>CAWGDJ010000003.1:0-12072 GCA_963821335.1 uncultured Actinomycetes bacterium | reverse complement strand
CGCGATCGAGGGTGAACGTCTGCAACGGGTGCACGCCAAATCGACGCCGGTGTGGCGCGAGTGCCGTCCAGCGGTGTCGCGCCGCTGACGTGACCGACCCATGGACCTCGGGGAGCGGTGCCGCGCGACGTCGGCGATCGCGCGGTCGGGGACGCACAGGAGGACGGCCTCGGCGTCCCGCGGAGGTAGCCGAGCAGACCGCGGGCCTCGAGGCGCGCGGCGACGCAGGGCCGCTCCGACGCGGCCCCTGCCGATCACGGCGACGTTCTCGACCATCTCCACTGCTCCAGCTCCGCTCGGATGCCGGGCACGGGCGATTCTACCGTGAAGGACTCCCACCTGGCACTGCTCGCGTAGCGATTGCCCGGAGTCGCTCGGTGAGCCCGACGCGAACGACGGGCCACTCGTGGTCGAGTACCGAGTACCAGGCGCTGTCGCGATTCTCGCCACCCCGCACGAGTCGATGCTGTCGGTGGATGCCTTCGAAGGTCGCGCCCATCGCCTCCATCGCGCCGCGCGACCCCTCGTTGAGCGCGTCGGTCTTCAGCTCCACCCGGCGGCACCCCCACACCCCGAATGCGTGTTCGAGCATCAGCAGCTTCGCCTCGACGTTCACGCCGGTGCTCCACGCGTCCGGGTGGAGCCACGTCCAGCCGATCTCGACCGTCCGGTGCTCGGGAGTGAGCACGAGGAACCGTGTCGAGCCGACGACGACCCCGCCGTCGGCGCGAGCCACGAGCTGCGAGTCGGGCAGGGGCTTGCGGCAGACCGTCACGAGCGGCAGTTCGGCGCCGGCTTCGTACAGCGCGAGCGCGTCGTCCAGCCAGCTGTCGAACGCTGCACGCGTCGCCGGCTGCACGACCGGTAGCCAGCGCCACGTTCGAGGATCCCGCGACGCGGCCCAGAGCCCATCCCCGTGCGCTGCGGTGAGCGGCTCCAGGCACACCAGCTGTCCCACGAGGGTGGGGGTCGTCCACGGCGCGATCACTAGACTGGGAACCATGCCGATCTACGAGTACGCCTGCATGGAGTGCGAGCAGCACTTCGACGAGCTCGTCCGCAACGCCGAGCAGGTCGTCACGTGCCCGAGCTGCGGTGCCGCGAAGGTCGTGAAGCAGATGTCGGCGTTCGCTGTCCACGGCGCCTCGAAGTCGCCGAGCTTCAGCGGGCCATCGAGTGGCGGCTGTTGCGGCGGCGGTTGTGGTTGTGGGCACTGACGCCGAGCGTTCGTCGAGCGCATAGGGCCGGCTCGGCCGACACCCGTCCTACACTCCCCTCGTGGACGCCGCCGAACGGGCCGATGCGTTGCGTGCGCACGAGGCGCAGAGCGCCGGTTGCGAGCGCTGCGGGCTCGTCGAGGGACGGGCCCAGGTGGTGGTCGGTGGCGGTGGTGCCGACGCCGACCTGATGATCGTCGGCGAGGCGCCCGGCTACGCCGAGGAACAGGTGGGAGCGCCCTTTGCCGGGCAGGCCCGCGAGCTGATCGAGCGCCTGCTCGCGGCGAACGGCATCCCGCTGGAGGACGTCTACCTCACCACGGTGCTCAAGTGCCGACCACCCCAGAACCGCGACCCGCGCGAGGACGAGCTCGCTGCGTGCGAGCCGATCCTGTTCCGGCAGATCGGGCTGGTGCGACCGCGCGTGATCGCGACGCTCGGCAACGTCGCGACCCGGCTCCTCTCGGGCCGCCCGCAGGGGATCACGCAGGTGCGGGCGCAGGAGCGCGAGGTCACGGTCGGCGATCACCGCTGTCTCGTCTACCCGCTCTACCACCCTGCGGCCGCGCTCTACACCCCGGCGATGCTCGAGGTCCTCGAGCGCGACGTCGCCCGGCTGCCCGAGCTCCTGGGCCGCGAGCCCGCTCCGAAGCCCGAGCCCACCCCGGCACCCCCGCTCGTGTTCGCGGAGCCCGAGCTCGTCCGCGCCGAGACGGTTCAGCTCGGGCTGTTCTAGTGGTCCGGAGAGACCACTAGGTGCTCGACCTCGTCTCGCGCTCGGTCACCGCGACCGAAGACATCGCGACTGCGCTCGCTCACCGGCTGCACCCGGGCGACGTCGTGTTCGTCCGCGGCGAGATCGGCTCGGGCAAGACCACGGTCGTCCGGGCGGCCTGTTGCGCGCTCGGCGTCACCGGGCGGGTCACGAGCCCGACGTTCACGATCGGCCACCGGTACGAGGGACGCCGCGGGCCGATCTCCCACCTCGACCTCTACCGATTCGAAGGGTTGTCGGACGCGGAATGGGGCGACCTCGAGCCGTATTTCGACGGCTCCACCGTGTTCGTCGAGTGGCCCGACGTCGGCCGTCGCCTGGCTGCCGGCCCCCTCGGTCGAGGTCTGGCTCGAGCACCGCGGCGGAGACGACGCGCAGGATCCGCATCGAGGCGGCAAGCGCCGCGCTGCTACAAGGGGTGAGCCCGTGCTGACACTCGCGTTCGACACCGCGACGAGCCAGGCGACCTCCGCGCTGCTCCTGGACGGCGACGTCCTGGGCGAGCGGGTCGGGTCGACGCGAACGCTCCTCCGCGATCTCGAGGCGCTCCTCGATGACGCCGGTCACGAGCTCGGCGACGTCGACAGGCTCGTGGTGGGCGTCGGCCCGGGGAGCTTCACCGGGGCCCGCATGGGGGTCGCGACAGCTCGCGGCCTCGCGTTCTCCAGGGACCTCCCGGTCGCCGGCGTGTCGACGCTCGACGCGCTCGCCGCGAGCGGAGCAGTCCCCGTGATCGATGCGAAGCGCGGTGAGGTGTTCGTCCCCGGCCCATCGGCGATCGCCCCGGAAGCGCTTCGCCTCGAGACCGGAACCACCTGCGTGGGCGACGGCGCCGTCCGCTACCGGTCGGTTCTCGTCGCAGCAGGTCTGCGTGTCCCGCCCGACGAGGATCCGCGTCACCGCCCGCGTGCCTCTGTCCACGCACGGCTCGCGGAGAGGTTCGAGCCGGCCGAGGCGCTCGAGCCCGTCTACGTGCGGGCTCCCGACGCCGTGCAGGCGCGATGACAATCCAGCTCCGACCCCTCGAGCTGTTCGACCTCGACGAGGTCGAGCGGATCGAGCGTCTCTCCTACCCGACGCCGTGGTCACGCTCCATGTTCGCGAGCGAGCTCGCCAAGCCAAGCGCTCTCTCCACGGGGGCGGTCGACGACACCGGGCGGCTCCTCGGCTACCTGATCCTCTCCCGGTACGTCGACGCCTGGCACGTGATGAACCTGGCGGTCGACCCCGAGCACCGGCGGCGAGGGATTGCCGTCAGGCTGCTCGAGCACCTGTTCGAACAGACACGCGGCGACGGGCAGCGGGGCTACACGCTCGAGGTGCGTACCTCGAACACCGGCGCGATCGCGCTCTACGAGCGGATGGGCTTCGAGCGGCGCGGGATCAGGTCGGGCTACTACACCGACAATCGGGAGGACGCGCTCATCATGTGGCGCGACTCGGCGCCCGGGACCGGGGAGCCGTAGTCATGCTCCTGGGGATCGAGACCTCGTGTGACGAGACCGCTGCGGCGATCGTGACCGACGACGGGCGGATCCGCTCGTCGATCGTCGCCTCGCAGGTCGATCTCCACGCGCGGTATGGAGGCGTCGTGCCCGAGATCGCATCGCGCCGGCACCTCGAGCTCGTGATCCCCGTCGTCCGAGAGGCGCTCGCCGAGGGTGGGACCTCGCTCGCCGAGGTCCGCGCAGTGGCGGTTACCCAGGGGCCGGGGCTCATTGGTGCGCTGCTCGTCGGGCTCTCCGTCGCGAAGGCGCTCGCCTGGTCGCACGGTCTTCCACTCGTTCCCGTCGATCATCTCCACGGCCACGTCGCGTCGCTGTTCCTCGGCGAGGACCCGGTCGAGCCGCCGTTCGCCTGCCTGCTCGCGAGCGGCGGCCACACGCTCGTCCTCGACGTCCGTGCCCACGATCGCTACGAGGTGCTCGGCTCGACCCTCGACGACGCGGCCGGGGAGGCGTTCGACAAGGGCGCACGGTTGCTCGGGCTCGGCTATCCAGGTGGCGCCGCGATCGACCGCCTCGCACGCGCAGGCGACCCCGACGCGCACTCCTTTCCCGTCGCGCGCGTCCCGGGGCTCGACTTCTCGTTCTCGGGCGTCAAGACGGCGTTGCTCTACGCCGTGCGCGAGCTCCCGCCCGACGAGCTCGAGCGTCGGCGCGCCGATCTCGCCGCGTCGTACCAGCACGCCCTCGTCCGCGCGCTCGTCGACCGCGTGCGGCAGGCGCAAGCGGCGACCGGTCACGAGACCGTCGCGGTCGTCGGTGGCGTGGCCGCGAACTCCGAGCTGCGGGCGTTGTTGCCCGAGGCGCGCTTCGCGCCGCTGTCGCTGTGCACCGACAACGCCGCGATGATCGCCTCCGCGGCTCGCTACAGGACGGCCCTGGCCGTCCCTGACTACCTCGATCTCGATGCGTACGCCAGTGCGAGCTGACCGGCTCCTCCTCGCCGCGGCGGCCGCCGCGGCACTCTGCCTCGGGGTCGGGGGCGCCGCCGGTGCCGACGACGACCCGGCCTCGGGCGCGATCGGATGGCAGGGACTGCTCGGTGCGCGACCCGAGCCACAGCTCGGCGGCCGCTGGATCGTCGTGCTCAACGCTCCTTCGCTCGCCGACCGCGTCGCTGCGGCAGGTGGACGCGCCACGGAGACGCAGATGCGGCGCTGGACCCAGACTGCGCTCGCGGCGCAGCAACGGGCTGTCGCGCGGCTCGCCTACCAGGGAGCGCCGATCGCCCCGGAGCAGTCGTACGTTCGCGTGCTCAACGGGATCGCCGCATCGTTCGACCCACGGTTGCTCCCGACGCTCGAGCGGAGCAGGCTCGTGGCAGGCGTCTACCCCGTCCGTGCCGCGTACCCGGCGGCGATGACGCAGTCGATCCTCGAGACTCCCGCCTTCGGCGCCGGGAGCGGCCGGCGACCCGACCTCGCGATTCCCGGAGACGACGGCCGCGGGATCACCGTCGCCCTCCTCGACACGGGTGTCGACCGGCAACACCCGTACCTCCAGGGCGCACTGGCCCCCGGGATCGACATCCTCGACCCGACGAGCGATGCCAGCGCGCAGCAGAATCCCACGCAGGCCGGGCGTCCGGAGCGCCACGGAACCGAGCTCGCAGGCCTCGTGGTAGGCGACCACGGCCCCGCCGGGCTGCACGGCGTTGCCCCAGGAGCGACGCTGTTGCCGATCCGCGTCGCTGGCTGGCAGCCGGACGCGGACGGCGGAGTCTCGATCTACGGTCGCACCGACCAGCTGCTCGCAGGGCTCGAAGCCGCCATCGACCCGGATACGGACGGCGACACGCACGACAGTGCGCGGGTCGGGCTCGTCGGGCTCGTCGAGCCCTATTCCTCGTTTCCCGATGCCCCGCTCGCGCGGGCGGCGAGAGGTGCGCTCACGCTCGGGATGCTCGTCGTCGCTCCATCGGGGAACGACGGGCCTGGCGGTCCCGGGTTCGGCAGCGTCGGTGCCCCCGCCGCGGCGGAGGGCGCGCTGGGGGTTGCGGCGGCGGACGCTCGCCGGCTCAGCCCGACGGTCCACGTCCTCCTTCGCGCCGGTCTCCAGCCGCTCGTGTTCGGCCAGCAACCGCTCGGCGGAGCGGTTGGACCCACCAGTGCGGTCACCGCGCCCGTCGTCGCGATCGCGGGCCGGGGCTCGAATGCGGTCAGTCAGGAGAACGCGCTCGCGCGCCTGTTCGATCGCAACGGCTACAGCCGGGTGGCCGGGAGTGCGGCGCTGCTCCCGTCCGGGCCGACCACCCCCGAGTCGGTGCGGGAGCTCGCGGCGGCTGGTGTGCGCGCGATCGTCGTCGACGGGCCCGTCCCGGCGGGCTCACTCGGCGTCGACGAGCCGATCGAGGTACCGATCGTCGGGATCCCGTCCGAGGCAGCGACCGCGGTCAGGGCTGCGATCGCGGCACGGGTCCCGGTCGAGCTCTCCGTTGGGGCGGCGGCGCTCGAGTCGAACCCGGAGCTCGGTGGCGTGGCCGCCTTCTCCTCGACGGGGCTCGCCTACGACGGGCGGGTAAAGCCGGAGCTCGCCGCGGCGGGAGTCGGTTTGGCGACCTCGGAGCCGGGCCGGACCCAGGGTGGAGCCGCCCGGTACGGGTCGATCAGCGGTTCGAGCGCGGCCGCTGCGCTCGTCGCCGGGGCCGCCGCGCTCGTGCTCGGGGCCCGTCCCGACCTCGACGCGGCCGGGCTCCGCGGAGCGCTCGTTGCGTCCGCCCGCCGACTGCCGGGCCGCGTCGGGCTCCCAGTCGGATCGGTCGACCCCACTGCTGCGACGGCCGTCGAGCTCGTGGCGGATCCCCCGACGATCGCGCTCGGCGCGTTCCCCGAGGACACGACGAGCGGATCCGGCACGGTGCGGTTGCGGAACGTCTCCAAGCGGCCGGTCGTCGTCGTGCTCGGGCGCGCGACGGGGAACCCGGCCGGCGTCGATGTCGCGATGTCGAAGGAGCGCCTCACGCTTCCCCCGGGTGCCTCGAGGGAGGTGCAGGTCACCATCACCGCCAGCGCGTTGCCCCACCGCCCCGGAGGCCTGGCGGGCGCCGTGCGTGCGAAGGTGGTTCGTGGAGGCACGCTCCGGATCCCGTGGTCGGTCGGCCTCCCGGTCGTCGGCAAGCCCGTGGTGAGCCACGTCGCGATCTCACACACGAGCTTCGCGCCGAGCGACCGGCGGCCACCCGTCCTCGTGCTCGTCGCGGGGCGGGTCGACGGCACCCGCGAGCAGCCGCAGCTGCTCCCGCTCCAGAAGCTCGAGCTCGAGGTGCTCCGCGGCAAGCGCCGGATCGGCCTGCTCATCCGCCTGCGCGATGTGCTCCCCGGTCGCTACGGCTTCGGGCTGACCGGACGCGGGCCGGGTGGCGCCCGGCTCCCCAAGGGCGACTACGTCCTGCGGGTGATCGGGACCCCCGTCGGGGGAGGCGACGCCACGGTCGTCGACACGCCGTTCCAGATCCGTTGAGCGCCGCTATAGTCGAGGCGCCGCAGCGCCGGATCCCATGAGCGCCACCGAGACGCCCACTCACCTCCGCGAGAACCCGTTCGAGTTGGCACGTGTCCAGCTCCGGCGTGTGGCTGAGACCTTCGGTGTCGATCCCAACCTCGTGCGCGTCCTCTCGCAGTGCAAGAAGACCGTGGAGGTCTCGATCCCGGTCGTGATGGACGACGGCACCGTGCAGCCGTTCGACGGCTACCGGGTGATCCACAACATGACGCGTGGCCCGGCCAAGGGCGGGATCCGTTACCACCCGGGGGTGACACAGGACGAGATCAAGGCCCTCGCGATGTGGATGACGTGGAAGTGCGCGCTCATGGCGCTCCCGTTCGGCGGCGCCAAGGGGGGCGTGATCTGTGATCCAAAGCTGCTCTCCGTCGGCGAGCGCGAGCGACTCACCCGCCGTTACACGACCGAGATCATCAACGAGATCGGCCCGGAGAAGGACATCCCTGCACCCGACGTCGGAACCGACGCCCAGACGATGGCGTGGATCTTCGACACGTACTCGATGAACGTCGGTCACTCCGTGCTCGGGTGTCGTCACGGGCAAGCCGCTGGCGCTCGGTGGGTCGGTCGGTCGTGACGGAGCCACCGCCCGTGGCGCGCTCTACTGCATCCGAACCGCGCTACAGAAGGCCGGTAGGCGCTTCCCCGACACGCGGGTTGCGATCCAGGGCTTTGGGAACGTCGGGCGCAACCTCGCCCGCCTCCTCGCCGACGAGGGAGCACGGGTCGTCGCGATCTCCGATTCGAGGGGCGGCGTCTCGAACCCGTACGGGATCGACATCGCCTCGGCGATCACCTACAAGGCCGAGCACGCCACGCTCCAGGGTCTGCCCGGCGGCGAGGAGATCACGAACGACGAGCTGATCGAGCTCGATTGCGACGTGCTCGTGCCGTGCGCGCTCGAGCAGGTGATCAACGCCGACAACGCGTCCCGCATCAGGGCGCCCATGATCTGCGAGGGCGCCAACGGGCCGACCACCCCGCAGGCCGACGAGATCCTCGAGGACCGGGGGATCCTCGTGCTCCCCGACGTGCTCGCCAACGCCGGTGGCGTGGTGGTCTCCTACTTCGAGTGGGTGCAGGGGCTCCAGGAGTACTTCTGGAAGGAGTACGAGGTCAACGCGAAGCTCAACGACATCGTCGTGCGGGCGTTCGAGGAGACCTGGTCGGCCCGCGAGCGATTCCAGACCAGCATGCGGATGGCTGCCTACGGGCTCGCGGTGCAGCGGGTGGCGGAGGCGACGACGACGAGAGGCCTGTACCCGTAGGCTCGACGGTCGTGACGCGGGTTGTGATCTTCGTGGCAACCGGCTGTCACCTCTGCGATGCAGCGACGGACGTGGTTCGCGAGGTGTGCGGAGACGCGTTCGAGCTCGTCGACATCACCGGTGACCCTGCGCTCGAGTCCGCCTATCGGGCGCGCATCCCCGTCGTCGAGGTCGAAGGCGTCGAGCACTTCACGTACTTCGTCCAGCCGGACGCATTGCGCGCGCTCCTCCAGGCGCCCACCGCACCCGGTTGACGGTTCCCGCAACCGGAGTCGAGGGGCCGTGGGCAGAATGTGCGCCGGTGTCACAAACTCGGGTGCAGAAGGAGCGCAGGTGGCGGAACGGTTGACGGTCGGTGTCGCAGCACGGTTGAGCAGGTACCTCCAGGTCCTCGCGCAGGCCAAGAAGATGGGCAAGGACCGGATCTCCTCCCAGGAGATCGCGGAGTACACGAACATCAATGCGACGCAGATCCGCCGCGACCTGTCGTCGTTCGGGAAGTTCGGCAAGCGCGGTGTCGGCTACAGCATCGACTCGCTGCTCGGCGAGATCCGCAAGATCCTCCGCACCCAGGGGCAGCACAACATCGCGCTCGTCGGTGCCGGCCGGTTGGGTGGTGCGATCGCGAGCTCACCGATCTTCGCCGAGCACGGGATCACGATCGCAGCGGTCTTCGACAACGACGCCGAGAAGGTCGGGTCGTCGCTCGGTGGCGTCGCCGTCAGCCCGCTCGACGAGCTCGACGCGATCGTGCACGAGCGGAGCATCGTCGTCGGCGTCCTCGCCGTCCCCGCCGAGGCGGCGCAGAGCTCGGCGGACCTGCTCGTCGGCTCGGGCGTGAAGATCATCTTCAACTACTCGCCGGCCCTCATCGACAGCCCGGCCGACGTGCAGGTGCACACCTCCAACCCGGCCGTCGAGCTTCTCTACGCGCTGTACTTCCACCTGACGTAGGCGCCGACGCACGGTGCAGGATGTCGCCCGTGCGCATCCTCCTCTGGCACGGCTACCTCCTGGGCGGCACCGGCTCGAACGTCTACACGCGGCAGCTGGCGCTCGAATGGTCGCGAGCGGGGCACGACGTGACGGTGCTGTGTCAGGAGCCGCACCCGGAGCGGTTCGAGCTCGGCTCCGCGGTGGTCGTGCGTCCGGATGTCGAGGGCCTGTTGCCCGTGTTCGTCCTCGACCACTACGAGGGCTACGTGGTGAAGCGCGTGCAGGACTGCTCCCGCGCCGAGCTCGAGCAATGGGTCGAGGCAAACGCGTCGTCGGTCAGGTCGCTGCTGCCCGCCGACCTTCTGTTCGCGAACCACGTTCTGCTCGGTGGCCCGGTTGGAGCCGCGAGCGGCGCGCGATACGCGGTCAAGGCCCACGGGTCGGAGCTCGAGTACGCCATGCGCGGCAACCCCGAGCTGGGGCGTTGGGGCGCCGAGTCGCTCGCGGGTGCAGCGGCGACGTTCGTCGGCTCGGAGCACATCCGCCGGGTCCTGGCCGAGGTCTGCGGTCACGTCGACCAGGTCCACGAGGTGCCACCCGGGGTCGACGTCGAGCTCTGGCGTCCCGCACCGCGCGACGAGGCGCTGTCCGCGCTCCTCGCCGAAGCGGGCGCCGACCGTCCGAATTCCGGCAACGCCGACGAGCGTCGGCCCGACGACGGCAACCGTGCCCGGTTGGAGACGTTTCTCGCCGGCGACCGTGCCACCGTCGTCTACTTCGGGAAGCTCATCGAGCAGAAGGGTGTCCATGTCCTGCTCGACGCGCTTGCCGGGGTCGACGCACGGCTCGTCGTGGTCGGCTTCGGGCCCGAGCGAGCGGCCCTCGAGGCCCGCGCGATCGAGCGCGGCGTGCAAGCGCTGTTCACGGGCCCGCTCGAGCACCGCCACCTCCGCCACCTGCTCGCGCTCGCGGACGTTTGTGTCGTCCCGTCTGTCTTTCCCGAGGCGTTCGGAATGGTCGCCGCCGAGGCCGCAGCGGCTGGCTGCCCACCGATCGTCGCGCGTCACTCGGGGCTCGCCGAAGTCGCGGCAGAGCTGGAGTCGGCGCTCCCGGCACGGCTGCAGCCGCTCGTCTCCTTCCCGAACGGCGATGTGGCCGCGCTGAAGGACCGACTCGCACGCGTCTTCGCACTCTCGACTGCCGACCGCGCGGCGCTTCGGACAGCGGTGCGCGCGGTCGCCGAGCAGCACTGGAGCTGGGCCGGGATCGCACGGCGGCTGCTCGACTCGAGCGTTGGGGCGGAAGACCATTAGTTGCAACGTTGCAACTTGCAGCGTCTCGGAGCTTTCGAACGGAAAGCATCGTCTAGCCTTCGCGGACCGATGGGCGAGGCGCAGACCGTTCCCTACCAGCAACTCCTGCGCGAGGCGCGCGAGCGGTTCGACGCCGGCGATGACCTGACCGTCGCGGTCGAGGAGGAGTTCGCGCTCCTCGATCCCGAGACGCTCGACCTCGTCAGCCGGTTCGAGGAGCTCCAGGCCGCCGCCGCCGGAACGCCTCTCGCAGCCGATCTCGCCGGGGAGCTGATCGCGTCCGAGATCGAGGTCAAGACCGGACGGCAGGACGGGCTCGGGGCCGCGCTCGACGTGTTGCCACTCCGTCGGCGCGCGCTCGCCGAGCTCGCAGGCGCGCATGGCCTTCTGCTCGGCGCGACCGGCTCGCACCCCTGGGCGGATTGGAAGGAGCAACGGATCATCGACACGCCGCACTACCGGCGCAACGTCGAGATCCTCGAGTACGTCGTCCGCAAGAACACGACCTTCGGCCTTCACGTCCACGTCGGAGTGATGGGTGCCGACCGCGCGATCCGCGCTGCGACCGCGCTTCGCAACTGGCTGCCCGAGCTGCTCGCGCTCTCGGCCAGCTCACCGTTCGCCGAAGGGGTCGTGACGGGGCTCCATTCGACCCGGACGCAGATCTTCACCCGGTATTTCCCGCGCTGCGGCGTCCCGGACGCGTTCGCCGACTGGGACGAGTACGAGGCGTACGTCCGGTTCCTCTACGAGACAGGCTCGATCGACGAGCACACCCAGCTCTGGTGGAGCGTGCGGCCGCACCTCGCGTTCCCGACGGTCGAGGTGCGGATCTGCGACGCGCAGCCCGAGGTCGAGGAGGCGCAGGCGCTCGTCTCGTTCACCGTGGCGCTCGTAGCCCGAATCTTGCGCGCGCTCGACGAGGGTGAGCCGCTGCCGACGCAACCGCATCGGCTGATCGAGGAGAACATGTGGCGGGCGATCCGCTACGGGCTCTCCGGTGGGCTCCTCGACCTCGAGCGTGGCGAGGTATTGCCGGCCAAGGCCCGGCTGGAGCGGCTGCTCGACTGGGTCGGGCCTGTCGCGGATGAGATCGGCGCCACCGACCAGCTCGCCGTCCCGCTGCAGAACGCCGCCGAACGGCAGCTCGCGGCGATCGCCCGCGGTGAGACGATCGAGGCCGTGTTTCGGTCGCAGGTGGGCGCAGCAACCAGGGTCTAGGACCGTCGATGTGACGGCACACAGCCCCGCAGAGGCGGAGCTTGTGCTACATAATCGGCCGCGCCGACAGGGATCCGGCGCTTCTTTGTGAGGATTTCTTCCCGGAGGGCTGATGGACTTCTTCGTTGACCACGCCGTTCTGTTCGCGCTCGCCTGTGCCGGCGTCGCGGTTGCGTTCGGCCTGTACCTGACCTGGTGGCTGCTCGCCCAGCCGGCTGGGAACGCGCGCATGCAGGAGATCTCGCGTGCCGTTCAGGAGGGCGCCGCCGCGTACCTCCGGAAGCAGTACAAGACGATCGCGGTCGTCGCGATCGTGCCGTTCCTGTTGCTCGGGTT
>CAWGDJ010000002.1:0-671769 GCA_963821335.1 uncultured Actinomycetes bacterium | reverse complement strand
GCGTTCACCCGTCTCTTGTCGCAGGCGAGCGACCCACCGACGGGCGGAAAGCCCTCTTCGGCGGATTCCGCTCTTCCGAACGAGGGGGTTGCGTCGCCGCAGGCGACGCCTTTAGAGGATCCGCCCCCGCCGGAGGCGGGGATCCGAGCGGCCGGAATCCGCTTCCTGCGGATCCCGCCTTGCGAACAAACTCAGTCGAGCACGAAGCTGACGCGCACTCGTGACGCGGAACTCCGTCACCTGGTCGTTCTCGACGACGAGGCTCTCCTCCGAGACCGAGGCGCCCTTGATCCCGTGGACGGTCTCGGCCGCCTTCGCGATCCCCGCCTTCGCCGCCTCGGCGAAGCTCGTCGGGGACGATGCCGTGATCTCGATCACCTTGGCGACGCTCATCGCTGCCTCCTCTGTCGGGGACTGGCCCCCATTGTCCTACCCTCGCTTCGGCGCGGGCAAGCACCGGGCGGCGCGGACGGCGTCATGGGTGCGGTGAGACAACGCTTGTGTTGAATCACCACAAGCGTTGTCAGGGCAACGCTCGAGGCGCTCGAGGCGAGCGCAGACCCCGTACCGACGTCGCCGCCGAGTCTTCGTCAGTGACGTAGGCGTGGAGGTGGGCGATAACTCGTCGCTACTCGCCGAGGAGCTCGTCGACCGTCGCCGAGACGACGACCTTGAACCCCGGACGGCCTCGGCCGACGGGCTCGCGGGCGCCGGTCGGCCGGAAGCCCGCACGGAGGTAGAGCGCCCGGCCGGGGGCGTTCGCCTCCTGCACGAACAGGACGACCGTCCGCGCGCCGCGCTCCCGCGCCCAGGCGGCGACCGCGTATATCAGCGCACCGGCGACGCCACGGCCTCGCGCATCCGGGTCGACCCACAGCGAGACGAGCTGCGCCTCGGCCGGATCGAGGCGGCGGAATCCCCCGACGACGCCGAGCACTCGGTCGCGCTCCTCGGCCACGAACAAGACCTTCTCCTCGCCGGTCGCCGCCTCGGCGGTCCACGTCCGCCAGACCTCGTCCGGCTCGCGGACGACGTCCTCGTAACGCGTCGAGAAGTACGCCGCCTCCTCGCGGAGCATGCGCAGGCGCGCCTCGCGCCACAGGCGCCATTCCTCAGCGCGTATCCGGCGGATCTCGATGAGGCGAGGCTAACCGACCTCGCCGGCAGGCCTCTCCGTCAGGTCTGGCACTCGCCCGTGAGACCCTCGCAGCACCCGATCTTGAAACGGCAGCGCGGGCACTGGTAGGTGCCGTGCCGCCACTCCATCGACGCACCGCAACGCAGGCAGAGCTCGGTAGCGGGCCCGACCGGCGGTGGGGGCGCGGGACGAGGTTGGGACGCAGGCGTCGTCACCGCCCGAGGGTACGTCGGCCGACGGATGGAGGACGGGCGTCCCCTTCGCCCGTCCTCCACTGCGCGAGCGACGGCCGGCTGAGGCCGTCGCCCGGCTCTGCTCAGCGGCTCAGGTTGACCGGGAACGACACGAGTCGCCGTGACGAGATGCCGCCGAGGAGGTTCCCGCCCGGCTCCCGTCCACGCACGAACATCACGAGGAGCTGCTGTCGAGGCGTCGCAGGGAACCCGGACTGACGATTCATGCGGAGCTCCGCCCACCCGTCGCCGCCCGTCGTCGCCTCGGGCGGGATCGAGAACATGTTGTACGGGACCGCCGTCACGTAGACGAGCGCGCCCTGCACCGGCTTGCCGCTACAGGCCGTGACCCGGAACCGCGCCACGATCTCCTGCGTCGAGCCGCCCATCACGCTGGGCGAAACCTGCTCGCCCCGATCGAGAGCCGCTCGGGTGGCTTCAGCTCACTTGCGGCGACCGGTGTCTTGTCGCACGGGTTCGCCGGAGGAGGCGTGGCGATTTCGCGGATCACCGCGGTCGGCACCGAGGTGACGGCAGTGCGCCCGTCCGCGTTCTGAGCAGTGACTCGAACGCGGAGCGTATTTCCCTGGTCGACCGTCTTCAGCACGTACGTCTTCTGATCGGCGCCGCTGATGAAGGCGCAGCTGCCGCCGTCGGCGTCGCAGCGGCGCCAGGCGTAGTCGTAGTCGGTCGGGTTGCCGGTCCACGTCCCTTCGCGGGCCGTGAGCGTCGAGCCCACCTGCGGCGTGCCCGCGATCGTCGGTGGGCTCTGAGTGGTCGGCCGGGCGGTCGAGGCCGCAAACCCCGTCCCCGTGCCGCCGATGACGATTCCGACAACGCCCGCGGCGAGCGCGAGCGCGACGATCGGTGTCAATGTGCGTGCGGTTCGGTTCATGGTGTGCTCCCTTCGGCTCTCCGAAGCTGGACGCCGTTCGGCTACCCGCCGCCGACGAGGCCGAATCGGGCCAGGAGCGAACCTCACCGTTTCCTTACACGGCGACAGGACGGGTGCGATCGGAAACCCGAATGTGAGGGGCGCGTCCTGCGGCCGCTGAATCCATCCGCGCACGCCTGGGATGCCATGGTCGTCGTGGACGAGTGGTCTCGGCTGTGCAAGTGTGCGGGCCGTGAGATCCTGTACGTCGGCAGCGTCGAGAGCGGCGCGCCGGTTGGCGCGTCATCGGAGCGGCCAACGGCCGCGTTGCATGTCGGGCGGTGTCCTGCGTATCCTCGAGGGTCCGGTCTGAGGGCGAGCAACGAGGCGGATGCCGCCCCCTCCATCTGACTCTACGGCGCTGGAGAGACCGCCCTCCACGACCCGAGTACACGTGGTCGGCGCGGGGCCCGTGGGTCTCTTGCTCACCGCGTTGCTCCAGTCGGTCGAGGGCTCCTCGGTGCGCCTCTATGAGAAGCGGCGCGAGTACACGCGAACGCGGATGGTCCAGCTCGCGCCGTATCTCGTGGCGGATTCAGTCGAGAGCTACCAAGCTGATTCCATCGACGGAGATAGCGTCGAGGCCATCTTCGATCCACTGGAGCTCGACCAGGGGCTCGCGTTCAGGCAGGCCATTCCGTCGGACCTGAGCGCACTCCTCAAGAGCTGGGTGGTCGGGTTCTGCCCGCTCAACTCCATCGAGCAATCCATCAGCGATCTGATCGATGAGCGCGGGCCGAACGGGGTGGAGCGCACCGCGGGGGTTGTGACCGCTGAGGACGCGATGGCGATGCTCCAACCGGGAGACATCCTCATCGACTCCACGGGCAACAGGTCACTGCTCCGAGATCACCTGGTTCCCGGTTCCGGCGACGTGGATGAGGGGGCGAACACGCTCAATGTCCGGCTCGAGTACGCCCTCGTCATCACCTTCTTGTATGGACAGCCCTACGACTGCAACGAGTACTGCAAGTACTACAAGAACATCGAAAACGCGCACTACAAGTTCATCCCGATGGTGCACCGAACGCACTACGACGGCAGCGTCAGCCACGTCACGGGCATCGTCAACATCAGCGCCGACGACTACGAGGCGATGCCCTCCCGGTTCGACGGTGAGTGGCTTCGCAGCAACGTTCCTGGTGTCGCTCAGTCGATGGACAGATTCATCGACAAGATCAAGCAGGAAACGCACGGGGAGATACTCGGCGATCTGGAGATCGTCCGGATACCACTCGATCTGTACCGCGCGCGCAACGCGACCAGTCGCCAGCTGCTCACATGGGGACCGATCGACCATCCCTTCGCTTCCTCGCCGGTGTTCCTCGCCGGCGACTCGGCCATCGGCTCGCCCTACTTTCAGTCGATCTCGCTCGGCTTCGAGTGCGCGATCTTCCTGGCGGGGCTCATCGCACAACGCGACCTGCCGCTACGCGAAATGCTCGATCGCTATGAGCTGCACATCTACAAGCAGTGGCTTCGCGTCTACATGCGCAGCAAGATGATCAAGCACAACAAGGACCTGTTCGAGTCCCTCGACGACCCACTCGCGCTCCTCGAGAAACTGCACATCTACTAGCGACCCGCGACAAGCAAGGAACCACGTTGGCACGCAAGACCATCACCACCCAGGTCGCCATCATGGGCGCGGGTCCTGCGGGCCTCATGCTCTCCCACCTGTTGGCGACGCAGGGCATCGAGTCCACGGTCGTGGAGATACGCAGCCGGAAAGAGATCCAGGAAACGGTCCGCGCAGGCATCCTGGAGCACGGCACCGTGAACATGCTGGTGGATTCCGGCGTCTCCGACCGGGTGCTGCGCGAGGGCCACCGCCACGATGGGATCGTCTTGCGCTTCAACGGCGAGAGCCACCGCATCGACTTCGAGCAGCTCGTGGGCGAGTCCGTGTGGCTGTACCCGCAGACCGACGTCTTCATGGATCTCGCCGCGCGCCGCGAGGCCGACGGCGGCGACGTCCGCTACAGCGTCAGCGAGACCACCGTCCACGACCTGGAGGAAAAGCCGAAGGTCTGGTTCACCGACGCGGACGGTCGGGAATTCGAGATCCAGGCCGACTTCCTGGTCGGGGCCGACGGCTCCCGGAGCCACTGCCGCTTCCAGATCCCGGAGGCCCACCGCACGTGGTACTTCCACGAGTACCCGTTCGCCTGGTTCGGCATCCTGGCCGAGGCGCCGCGCAGCCTGGACGTGCTCATCTACGCCAACTCCGAGCACGGCTTCGCGCTGGTCAGCCAGCGGACCGAGACCGTGCAGCGCATGTACTTCCAGTGCGACCCCAAGGAAGATGTCGCCGACTGGGACGACGAGAGGATCTGGACCGAGTTCCGCAAGCGCGTCAACGGCAACGGCTTCGAGCTCCGAGAGGGCGAGGTCATCGAGAAGCTCGTCCTTCCATTCCGCAGCTTGGTCCACACCCCCATGCGCTACGGGAACCTGTTCCTCGCCGGCGACGCGGCCCACAACGTTCCGCCCACGGGGGCCAAGGGCCTGAACCTGGCCATCCACGACGTCCACCTGCTGTTCGAAGGCCTCGAACCCTTCTACTCCACCGGTTCCACCACGCTGCTCGACTCGTACAGCGACCGCGCCCTGGAACGAGTGTGGAAGGCCCAGCACTTCTCCTACTGGATGACCTCCATGCTGCACACCGTCCCGGGCTCAGACGACTTCGAGCGCGGCCGCCAGCTCGGCGAGCTGAACATGGTGGTCTCCTCTCGCCACGCCCAGGCGTATTTGGCCGAGGCGTACACGGGTTGGCCGACGTCGACGTAGCTGCGTCGGATCCGTCTGCAGCATCAGGTACGCCCACCTCGGTGGGCTCGGCTTCGGCGTAGGGTTCGAACGTGGCCGGCCGGGTGTGCGCGATGTGCGGGCGGAGTAGCGACGGGCTCGATACGTGGCATGCCGTCGTCGACTACTCGCTTGTGGGCGACACCGAGTGGCAGGAGGGTCGCCGCGTCGAGGTCTGCTCGTGGGGGTGCCTCAGGCTTGCGTACATGACCGACGAGCGGGTGCCCGATGCGGTACGCCCGCACTACGAGGACGCGATCCGTGTCCTCGAAGCCGTGGGAGCGCGGGCGTCCCACGTCGATGAGAAGACGGCCCGACGGGCGTTGCAGTTCACGACCCCGATCCTTCGGAATCTCTTCGAGATCCCGCCTGGGCCTGCCGCTCTCTCGGACCGCCGAAACGACAGTCGGGGATGACCGCCGCCTTCGCGTCCGCTGGAGTGTGGGGGACATCGATCAAAGGCGCAGCAGTGGCAGCACCCGAGAGCAAATGAGGTCGATCCCGCTTGTTGTCGTCCGCCCCTGGGGAGTCCCGAGCTCGACGCGCGCAGCGCCCGCGTCCCAGAGCTCGACGACGTGGACGGCGACCTCCTCGGGTGTGCTTGCGATGCAGAATCGCTCGAGCGGCGGTGCGCTGCCTCGAGCCTCGATGGTCGGGTCGCGACCGGCGACCACCTCGAGGTAGGGCTCGACGGCTGTCCGCGCACGTTCTCGGGCCCAGGCGCCGTCCTCTTCGACCACCGTCACGCAGCCGACGACGAGCTTCACTGCGGGTGGCGATCCATTCGCGCACGACCGGCAGGAGTTCCGGATTCGCGGTGCCGCCGACCTTTACCTCGTCGGCGACCGTCCCGGCCCACGCCGCGGTTGCTTGTCCCCACGTACCGATCATCAGGGGCACCGCGTCCCGCACGCGCGGATAGGCGAGCGTCGTCCCGGGCGCGAGGGTGTATTGGTCTCCGTCGAAGCCGTTGTCGTCCCCGGCGAGCAGCGCACGCACGATCGCTACGGCCTCGCGCAAGGCCGCGAGCGGTCTCCTCTCCGCGAGACCGAGCCGATCGAGCCAGGCCCCCTTTGCCAACCCGAGAAAGGCACGCCCTCCGGAGACGGCATCGAGCATCGCGATCTGGCCGGCGATCTCGTAGGGGTGAAGCGTGAAGGGGTTCAGCGCGGCGGGTCCGAGGCGAATGCGTTCTGTCACACGCGCCATGAGCACAAGCGGGCCGATCGCCGGCTGGTAGAGGAGGTCGTGGAACACCGAGACGACGTCGATGCCGGTCTCGTCGGCCCGGCGCGCGATCGCCTCGTACTCGAGCGGTTGCCGGTCGGTCAGGAGCCCGATGCCGAGTTCGCGCGCTACGTCAGATCCTCGGTCACGAGTGTCCGCTCGCCGATCCGTTCGATTCGCATCACGAGACGCTCATCGGGATCGGGGCAGCAGACGAGACTGTCCTGCTCGAGCCAGTCCTCCTCGGGAAGCCGACGCATCTTGGCCGGAAGCAGCGGCAGCACCGCCTGGATCGCGAAGAGGCAAAAGTGCTGGGCTTCCGGCAGCCGCACCCGGCTCGACTCGGTCACTTCGAACCAGTCGCCCACTGCGAGCCCGCAGACGGAGCGTCCTTCGATCCGGTCGACTGTGACCCGGAGGTCGTAGAGGCGCATCTCGGTCACTCAGTACACCGTTGCCGTCGTGAAGCCGATCGCGCGGGCCGGCTCGTCCGCGTCGTTGCGCACGGTGTGGGCCTGCGACGACGGCCAGACGGCGCACTCGCCCTCCCGCAGGGGGTAGTCCACTCCGTCCACGACGAGGACGAGGTCGCCTTCGGCGACGTACATCACGTCGAGCCCGGCATGGGTGACGGCGTCCGCGAACTGCGCCCTGGGTGCGAAGCTCGCGACCATGAATTCGAGGTTGGTGCTCGGGATCCGGAAGGCGCGAAGCTCCGTGCCCTCGCCGCGATCGACCGTGACGTGCTCCTCCGGCTGGACGAAGACGGGCGTCGTCTGCCTCAGGGAGTGGCCGAGCAGCGAAGCGACGTCGTGCCCGAGCACCGCGGCGACCTGCGCCAGCCGCCCGACCGCGATGTCCGACCGGCCGCGCTCGACGGCTCCGAGGAACGACTGCGAGAGGCCGGACTGCGCCGCGAGGTCACGAAGCGATAGACCACGCTGCTGTCGGAGCTGGCGAATGCCTTCGCCGACGCGCGGCACGGTTGCCACGTCTCCGTTTCCTGCGGCCGTCTCGCTCATCCCGGGGAGCATAGAACGCTGTTGCGTCTGGACGAAATTTCGGTCAGAGTGACGACATTCCGGCTGCGAGCGCCCGCAGCCACCGACCGATGCAGGCGACGCGGACGACACATACCGACGGCACCGTTTTCGAAAGCGAGGGATCGTACGCCCGTGCCGTGCGGATCGGGAGCCACGTCGCGGTGAGCGGCACTGCGCCGATCGGGCCGGACGGAACGCTCCATCCCGGCGACAGCTATCGACAGACCTCCGCGGCGATCACGAAGGCCCTCGACGCCGCCGCCGCGCTCGGCGCCGAGCGAGACGACGTGATCCGCACCCGCCTGCTGCTCGCCCCGGAGGCCGTCTGGGAAGACGCGGTGCGCGCACATGGAGAGGCGTTCGTCGACGTCAATCCGGCGAACACGACCTACTTCGTCGCGGGATTCATCCCGGACGTGCTCGTCGAGTTCGAGCTCGACGCGCTCGTGTCCGATCCCGCCTGAGCGCCTCACACGATCTGTGACTCGGGGACGAGCCGTCCGTCGGCGAACCGACCCGCGTCCAGGATGCCGAGGACGGCGTCCGGCTCGCCGAGGACACCGGCTGCGACGATGCGGGCGACGGCCGGGGCGATCATGAACCCGTGGCCGCTGAAGCCGGCCGCGACGTGGAGCCCGTCGTGGCCCGGGACCGGGCCGAGCACCGGCTGGCGGTCCGGTGTCACGTCGTAGGTGCCGCTCGCGAGAACGGTGAAGTCGACGTACTCGAGTCGGGGCACGAGCCTGCGAATGCCCTCGCGTACCGTGGCGCGCCAGCGCGGCGCGTCCTCGTCGGGATCGCCGACCGCCGCCGAGGTCGCTGGCGAGGACGCGGCCGCTGCCGAGCTGCTTCGCGGCGAAGTGGAGCTCCGACGCAACGACGAGCGGCTCGAGCAGGCGCTCGGGCACCGGCTCGCTGAGGAAGAGATGTCGCATCCTCGGGCTCGATCGGCAAGCCGACAGCCGAGTGGGCCGAGCAGCTGGTTGGCGTCGACGCCGGTCGCGACGACGACCGCGTCGGCCGCACTCGGCCGAACGGGCCGGACGCCTCCCAGCCGTCTGCCGGTGGGTGTCACGGCGTCGACCTCTGCCATCCGGACGTCGACGTGTCGGGCGATCGGCCTCGACCGCGGCCTGCGGCTGGTCGAAGTAGCCGTCGTCCTGCACACCAGGCGGCTCCCGCGTCAGCTCCTCCACGCGAGACCCGGGAACGAGCTCGGCGGCCTCGGCGGGCGAGACGATCCGCGATGCGATCCCCTCCGCGTTCTGCACCGCGACGTTTCCGACCAAGCGCGCGAGAGCGTCCTCGCTGTGCGCGACGAAGAGATAGCCGCAAGCCCTGAAGCCGAGCGGAACCGGGCTCGCCAGCCGCTCCTCGGCCTCGCTGCCACCACACGGCCGACTCCCGGGCCAGCCGGCATGCGGTCGTCGTCCCCCACTGCTGACGGACGCCGCCAGGCTGAACCCCGGACTGGCCCGACGCGACGCCACTCCGCTCCAGGACGACGGCATCGTGGCCACGCTCCTGCAGCGCGAGCGCGATCGAGACGCCGGTGACGCCGGCGCCGACGACGACGACGTCCGTCACGAAGCGGCGTCGGCTGCCGCGGCGGCGTTCCGCCGCACGACCTCGAGCGTCTTCTCCAGCTCGTCGGTCGGCGTGAACTCGACCGCCTCGCTGTCCTCGAGGAACGAGATGCGATGGCCGGGCTCGACGTAGTAGGCCTGGCCGCCGACGATCTCTTCCTGCCGGTCGCCGTAGTCGACGAGGATCCGACCCGAGAGCAGCATCGCCCCAGTGCGGCGCCTGGCAACGGCCGGTCGGGGAGCCCCTCGAGCATCGTCGACGCGTCCATGCCGGCCGGTGCGAACTCGAATCCGACCGTCATCCCGCCCCAGTCCGCGAAGCGGCTGCTGTAGCCCGGGAGCGATCTCCTGCTCCGGCAGCTCGTCTCGTCCGGCGCACGCCATGTCTAGCCTCCTGCCCGCAAATGGGCGTCGGTTGCGGCCGCGCGGAGCGGCACAATACGATCCCGCAGTGCAAAATAACGCACACGCCTCCGTGCCTCCGGATCAGATGGGAGCGGGTCATGAGCGACGAAGCGCCTCCCGGAGCAGCCGAACGCCAGACTCCCACGCCAGAACCGCCGCACCTGCTGCCGTCGAGTGGCTTTCGTCCGCTTCGTCGGCCGCCGTGCGGCGGCGCTCGTCTTGCTCGCGATCGGGATCACGTTCGTCGTCTTCCTCCTCACCCAGGCCGTTCCGGCCGACCCGGCGACTCGCCAGCCTGGGCGAGCAGGCGGCCGGCGACCCGGCCGCCGTGGCGGCCTTCAAGGAGCACTACGGCCTCGACAAGCCGCTGCCCGAGCGCTACGCGATCTACCTCGGCCATCTCGTCCAGGGCGACCTCGGCGAGTCGACCCAGACCGCACAACCCGGTGCGCAAGGACCTCGCGACGTTCGTCCCCGCGACTGCAGAGCTCGCGTTCTACTCGATCATCGTCGCGATCGTCGTCGGCGTCATCTTCGGCGTCATCGCCGCGATGCGACGCAACCATCCGATCGACCACACCCTTCGCGTCGTCTCGCTCGGAGGCATCTCGATGCCGACGTTCTGGATCGCGCTCCTGGCCCTCTACATCTTCTTCTTCCGGCTCGGCTGGTTCCCCGGCGGCGGCCGGCTCGGGATCGGCGTCGAACCGCCTCCGCGGCGTGACCGGCCTCTACACGGTGGACGCGCTGCTCGCCGGGCAGTGGTCGACGTTCACCGACGCGCTCGACCACATCGTCCTCCCCGCCCTCGTGCTGGCCGCCTTCAACGTGAGCCTGCTCACCCGCTACACGCGCTCGTCGGTGCTCGAGGTGGTGGGGAACGACTACGTGCGCGCCGCGACGGGCGAAGGGCCTGCCCGAGTTCGATCGTCGTCACGCGCTACGTCCTTCGCGCGGCACTGCCTGCCGTCGTCACCGTCATCGGACTGCTCTTCGCGAACATCCTCACCGGGGCCGTCCTCGTCGAGAACATCTTCTCCTGGCCCGGCGTCGGCCAGTACGCGTACATCAGTGCCATCAACCTCGACGTGCAGGCGATCGCCGGCGTCAGCCTCTTCGTCGCGATCGTCTACGTGACGATCAACTTCATCGTCGACGTCCTCTACGGGATCATCGACCCGAGGATCCGGCTCACGTGAGCGAGATCGCCGTCTCCGCGATCCGATCGCCGGGCGGCAGCCGCGCGCGCGACACGGCCCGCCTGGCGGCAGCCGCTCGCCATCGTCGGCGCGGTGATCGCGCGTCTCGTGGCTGCTCATCGCCGTCTTCGCCCCGCTGATCGCGCCGTACGACCCGCTCGCACAGGACTTCACCGCGTTCCAGTCGCCCATCCGGCGCACACCCGTTCGGCACCGACGAGCTCGGACGCGACGTGCTCAGCCGCGTCATCTACGGCGCGCGACTGTCGATCCCGCTGGCGCTGCTGCTCGTGACCGTCGCCGCGACGATCGGCGGGCTGGTCGGAGCGGTCGCCGGCTACTTCCGCGGCATCACGGACGGAGTCGTCATGCGCGTCTCCGACCTCGTCTTCGCCTTTCCGGCGATCATCCTCGCGATGGTCGTCACCGCCGTACTCGGCCGAGGCGTCCGCAACGCCGTCCTCGCGATCGTGATCGTGTCGTGGCCGTCCTACGCGCGCGTCGTGCGTGGTCTCGTGCTCTCGATCGGCGACTCCGAGTACGTCCAGTCCTCGCGTCTGCTCGGAGTGTCGTCGCGGTCGGCGCTCCGTCGCGAAGTGCTGCCAAACGTCGCCGGCCCCGTGCTCGTCCTCGCGACCCTCGATCTCGGCACGGCGATCCTTCTCCTCTCCGGCCTCTCGTTTCTCGGGCTCGGCGCGCAGCCGCCTCACCCCGAGTGGGGCGCCATGGTCGCGACGGGCACCCAGTACTTCCAGTACTGGTGGATGGGCACGTTCCCGGGGCTTGCGATCTTCACTGCCGTGATGGCGTTCAACTTCCTCGGTGACAGCCTCCGCGACGTGTTCGACCCGCGAACCGCGCAGGAAGGCCGTCGCGTCCGATGAGCACGCCCCTGCTCGAGGTCGAGGAGCTTCGTGTCGCGGCTGCCGGTCCGCGGCGGCTCGATCAGCGTCGTCGACGGCGTCGACTACGCCGTTGCGGAGAGCGAGGTCTTCGGTGTCGCGGGCGAGAGCGGCAGTGGCAAGACGATGTCGGTGCTTGCCCTGATCGGCCTCCTCCCGTCAGGGGCGACGGCATCGGGTCGGGCGAGCTTCCGTGGCCTCGACCTGCTGGCGCTCCGCGGCCGTGCGCTGCGGGACATCCGTGGAGGCGGGATCGGGATGGTGTTCCAGGATCCGATGACGTCTCTCCACCCCATGCTCTCGATCGGCCAGCAGATCGAGGAGCCGATCCGCCAGCACCTCGGTGTCCGACGTGCCGGTGCGCGACAGCGTGCAGCGGAGCTCCTGGAGGCCGTTCGGCTGCCAGATCCCGAGCGCGCCCTCCGCGCGTATCCGCATCAGTTCTCGGGAGGCATGCGCCAGCGTGTTGCGATCGCGATCGCTCTCGCAGCGGAGCCGGAGCTCCTCATCGCCGACGAGCCGACGACGGCTCTCGACGTCACGGTGCAGGCGGGGATCATCCGGCTCCTCGACGCCCTGCGGCGCGAGCGCGGCCTGTCCGTGGTGCTCATCACGCACGACCTCGGCGTGATGTCGGCCATCGCCGACCGTATCGCCGTCTTCTACGCGGGCCGAGTGGTGGAGACCGGCCCGCGCGACGGTGCTCCTCCGGCATCCGCGGCACCCGTACACCAAGGCTCTCCTCGATGCCCTTCCCCATCCCGAGCTCCCCGCTGACCACCCCCTCGTCCCGATCGCCGGCGCGCCTCCGGCGCCCGCCGCGGTTCCCGAAGGGTGTGCCTTTCACCCGCGCTGCGCTCATCGCCTCGAGTCGTGCTCGGTCGTCGTGCCGGAGCTCGTGCGCGAGGGTTCCCGCGCGTTCGCCTGTCCCGTCGACCCCTTCGTCCGCGTGTGAGCGTCCTCGAGATAGACAGCCTCGAGGTCACCTACGAGCGCCGCGACCGCGCGAGGTTCCGGGCCGTCGCCGGCGCAAGCCTCGCCATCGGGCAGGGCGAGATCGTGGGACTCGTCGGAGAGTCCGGTTGCGGAAAGTCGAGCCTCGCCCGCGCCGCTGTGGGGCTGATCGCACCGACTGCGGGCACGGTCAGGTTCGAGGGCCGCCCGGTCGTACCGCTCACGCGCCGAGCCCGATCCGCCGACCTGACTCGTCTGCAGCTCGTCTTTCAGAACCCGTACTCGTCGCTCAACCCCCGCCGCAGGGTCGGCGATCAGGTCGGGGACGGCATTGCGGTCGGCGGCACCGGTCGGTCGGGCAAGACGGCGCGCGTGGTCGAGCTGCTCGAGCTCGTGGGGCTCCCCTCGAACGCGCGGTCGCGGTACCCGCACGAGTTCAGCGGCGGCCAGAGGCAGCGGATCGCGATCGCGCGGGCGCTCGCGGCGGACCCGTCCTTGATCGTGCTCGACGAGCCGCTTGCGTCGCTCGACGCATCCGCCCAGGCGCAGGTCGCCAACCTCCTGCTCGATCTCTCACAGCGGCTCTCGCTGAGCCTCCTCCTGATCTCGCACGACCTTGCAATCGTTCACCACGTCGCCGACGTCGTATCTGTCATGTACCTGGGCAAGATCGTGGAGTCGGGCCCGACGGAGGCGCTGTGGGCCGACCCCCAGCATCCCTACACGGAAGCGCTGATCGGCGCCGTTCCGCATCCGGATGGGATGGGCACCATGCCCGAGGTCCTTCCCGGCGAGGTGCCCGACCCGGCGACGCCGCCGCGAGGATGCCGGTTTCATCCACGCTGCCCTCACGTGATGGACGTCTGCAGGGCGGACGAGCCTCCGCTCGAGCCGGTGGGCGAGAGCAGGCTCGCGGCGTGCTGGCTGCACGCACCCGAAGCCAGGAACGAGAGATCGATGCCCCGTGCCCCCGCCCACCCACGAGCCTGATCCATCCATCGAGAACGGAGGACTCGCATGTTTCGACATTCGACCCGCGTCACGATGAAAGTGCTCATCGCACTCGTCGTGTCGCTCGCCGCTACCACGGCCGCCTTCGCCGCCTCCAGCGCGAGCAAGGCGGCGCCGACGCTCGTCGTCGACAAGTCGTTCGAGATCAAGACGGCTGATCCGCAGCGCGCGTTCGAGCCGACCGCGTCGATCGTCAACCGCGGTGTGTTCGACACGTTGTTCACCTACAAGGGCAGTGACGTCGCCCACCCCATCCCGCTGCTGGTGCAGTCGTGGAAGGCCAGCAGCGACGCGAAGACGTTCACGTTCCAGCTGCGCAAGAACGTGCGTTTCGCAGACGGCACTCCGCTCACCTCGGCCGACGTGGCCTTCTCGCTCCGTAGGCTCGTGAACCTGAAGGGCAACCCGGCGTTCTTGCTCGACGGAGTCACGGTCGCGCCTGCGGGCAAGTTCACGGTCGTGATGCGCGCGAAGACGTCCAACACGGCACTCCCGGCGATCCTCGCCAACACCTCAACCGCGATCGTCAACTCGAAGCTCGTCAAGCAGCACGGCGGCACGGACGCGGCGGACGCCGACAAGACGGACAAGGCCGAGCAGTGGTTCAACTCGTCCAGCTCCGCGGGCGCCGGCAGCGGCCCGTACGTTCTCAAGCAGTACAGCACCACCTCGCAGATCGTCCTCACCCCGAATGCGAAGTACTGGGGCCCGACGAAGCCGGCCTTCTCGAGCGTGGTCGTGCGAAACATGATCGCGCCGACACAGCTGATCAACGTGCAGCGTGGCAAGTACGAGGTGGCGATCGACCTGTCCTCGCAGCAGGCGCTGTCGCTCCGGGGCAACAAGAACGTGAGCACGCTGACGACACCGTCCACGTGGGTGTTCTGGCTGTTCGCGAACAACGACCCGAAGATCTCGTCCTACGCGGCGAACAAGAACTTCCAGCAGGGCGTTCGCTACGCGCTCGACTACAAGGCGATCGCCGGCGTCGCCGGGCCTGGAGCGATCCAGGCCCCCGGCGTGATCCCGTCCATGTTCCTCGGCGCGTTGCCGCAGAGCGCGGCTGTCAAGCAGAACCTCACGAAGGCGAAGGCCCTCCTCGCGGCTTCGGGCGTGGCGAACCAGAAGATCACGATCGAGTACCCGAGCAACTTCACGATCAACGGCGTGCTCTTCGACAGCCTCGCCCAGAAGGTGCAGGCGAACCTGCAGGACGCTGGCCTGAACGTCGAGCTCGCGGGCGCCCCGGTCGGCACCTGGCTCCAGCGCTACCGCGACGGCAACATGGCGTTCGGTCTTTCGCTGTGGGGTCCGGACTATCCGGATCCTGCCGACTACCTCGCCTTCATGCCGGGCGAGCTGGTCGGTGTCCGTGCGGGCTGGCCGGCCGGCTCGGAGAAGACGGTCGAGGCTCTCGCGGCGAAGGTGCGCGTGACGACGAACGACGCGGCCCGCGAGAAGCTGTACCAGACGATCCAGCGGCGGCTGAACGCCTACGGGCCCTTCTTCCCGCTGTTGCAGCCGACGCAGGTCTTCGTCGCCACGAAGGATCTCGCAACGGCGAAGTTCAACGCGGTCTATTCGATCGACGTCACCCAGACGAAGCCGAAGGGCTGATCTCGGCGAAGGGGGGCCCCGGCAGACGCCGGGTCCCCTCGGGAATCACGTCCTCAGGTGTTGAAGACGAGGGTGTCGGCGTAGTCGTTGAGTACGCGGCCGCCGTTCTCCTCGCAGACGATGATGTTCTCGATCCGGACGCTGAATGCGTTCGGGATGATGATCGAGGGCTCGTCGGTGAAGGTCATGCCGGCTTCGAGCGGCGTCGCGTCCTCGGAGGAGACGAAAGGGCGCTCGTGCACGTCGAGTCCGATGCCGTGCCCCATACGATGACGGAAGTGCGGCCCGAGCCCGGCCTCCTCGATCGGGGCACGGCAGGCCGCGTTGACCTCGCGCGCGAGGGCCCCGGGGCGGCAAGCCGCACGGCCGGCCTCGTAGGCGGTGAGCATGACGTCGTATGCGTCGAGGAGCTCCTGGGAGGGCTCTCCAGCGACGACGGTGCGGCCGAAGTCGGAGCAGTAGCCGTCGACGACGCCGCCGAAGTCGAACATCACGCTTGTTCCCTCGGGCATCGGAACGCGCGCCGTGTGCGTCGAGGAGTCGAGGCTGTCCGGGTCGAGCCCGGTGAAGATGTGCGTCGCAAACGAGGGTGTCATCGAGCCCGCCGTCCGGAGCTGCCGCTCGACCTCCTCGACGAGTTCAGCCATGCTGACGCCCGGCTGGACTTGTGGCGCGACAGCATCCATCGCCCGTTCGACGGAGCGGCAGGCCCGGCCCATCGCCTCGAGCTCCTCGGGCGTCTTGATCCGGCGCAGCTCGTTCACGAGCGCCGATCCCGTGCGCAGCCGGTCGAAGCCAAAGACGCGGCCGAGGTTGAGGGTCGTCTCGGCCCATACCCGGTCGCCGACGGCGACCGTGGAAGGTCGTCCGAGCCCCTTCGCGACCCGCTCGAAGACGGCGTACCCGTCGTCGTTCTCGTCGACGACGACGATCTCGCCGTCGGGGCGCACGGGGAGATCGAATGCGGCCACCATGCGCGGCAGCACGAAGACCGGGTCCGCGTCGGGACGGAAGAACCCGCCCGCGACCCAGCCATGGGCGTACGAGCTCTGACCGAAGAACGGGATCCCACGCTCGACGCCCGAGAGGTACTCGAGGTCGGCGGAGAGGCCGAGGAAGAGGATCTCGACGCCCTCGGCCCGCATTCGATCGGACAGGCGCCTGCGACGCTCCGCATGGTCGAACATGCATCGATCCTACGTCGCGTCGGTGCGCAGCCGTGGCGGACGAGGCTGGTGAGCGACACCAAGGTGGACTCTCGTCAGCGTCGGCTTGGTACGGGCGTTCGCGGCTTCAACCTGTACGACGCGTCGAGTGTCTGGACCACCTCGGCCGTGGCGACCGCCTACTGGAACACGTTCACGGCCCGCGCGATGACGAGCCCGATGATCAAGAGCGAGACGACCGACTGCAGCGCCATCGCGATCTTCGCCCCTGGCGTGAGCGGCATGACGTCAGTCGGACTCAAGCGGTCGCGATGGTGAAGCCCAGATAGAGCTAGTCGATGAATCGCGGCCGCCAGCCGGGAGGCGAGATCCCGGGGTTCAGCTGCTGGGGGAACGCGGTCGGGATGGGGCAGGAGATGATGGGGCGCGCGCTGCGGCGCCGCCGCCGTCGAGCTCCCAGTAGAGAAGCGCGAACGCAATGTTCTTCGACACCCAGACGATGCCCTCAGCCTCGAGCAGCAGACCGGCGGAGTTCGTCACCGCGCCACCATGAACGATGTCGTCGACCAACTGCACGGTCGCGCTGCTGGAACGCCTCTCCTGGAATCACTCTCGTGAACGAGTGATCGCGGGGCGCCTGAGTCGGCGCACACCTGCGCCCCACCGCTTGCCTGCTCGACCGTCTAGCATCCCGTCTGCAGCGGCGCCTTCGGATCACGGAGCGTGGGCGAATGGTCGGGAGCTGGTGGCGGCTCGGAGGGATGCTCGGCATCGCGTTCGTCGTCGTCTGGCTGCTCAAGATGGTGGGCACGGGCGTCACGCCGCCGTACGACGACCCGATCGGCGAGATCCGGGACTACTGGGAGGACGACGGCCGGCGGTACCTCGTCGTCCAGTACTTCGGGTTGCTCTCCATGGTGATCTTCCTGCTCCCCTACATGGTCGCCCTCACCACCCTGCTCGGTCGCGCCGAGAAAGGCGCGCGGCTGTGGTCCAACGTGTCGCTTGCGGGCGGTGTGTGCTTTGTTGCCATCACGATCGCGATCAACTCGATCTGGACGGCGCTGGCACTCGGAGCCGATGAGATCACCGACGACGGGATGCGGACGCTGATGTACCTCGACGCCGCCGCCTTCTACATCGGGGTATTCCCGTTCGCGGTGTTCGTTGCGGCCGGATCGCTGGTGATCGTCGCCACGGGCGCGATGCGGAGGTGGCTCGGGTACGTCGGGCTGGCCGACGGGATCGCCCTGTTTCTGGCGCCGCTAGCAGTGCTCGGACACCACTCCGACAGCCCGCTCGGGATCTTCTACTTCCTCGCGCTCGTCGTCGGCGCGGCGTGGGTCGTCGCGACGGGCGTCGCCATGCTTCGGCTGCGCGAGGAGCCAGTTGACGCGCCCGTGGGCGCACGCGCCTAGCCGAGCCGTTCCCTCCGCTAAGGGGATCTCTCTCCGAGTTCTCCTCGTTCCTCACGCGCGAACCAAGGAGAGCGCTCGCTTGACGCCGGGGCGCCCTCCGCGTGGGAGTCGGGACGTTCCCGTCGTTCAGCCTGCGTGCGATCGCGGCGAGCTGAGCCCTGTCTTATCGACATTGCCGATCCGTTCTACGACTTCTTCGCCGATCTCCGCGGCCGTCCGAGCTGGACCCCTTGGGCACCCCTCACCGCGAGCGCGTCCCCGCGAACCCGTATGAACACACGGGCGAAGGCGACGAGCGGATTCGAACCGCTGTTAGCTCCTTTTCGGCTATTTGCAGGCGGATTCGGGGGCGCGGACTCGACGGAGTGACTTGACGGGAGTCCGCGTCGAGCCCACACTGTGAGGGCTCCGGGGGCCTGTTCGTCCATACCGCCAGGTAACCCCGGGCAATCCCCTCCCCTCAGCCGCGAACCCCCGACTGCGTACTTCTCGCGGGTGGTCCCAGGAACAACGGCCGTAACCGGTCAGGCACGTTCGCCGCGATCCGCTTGAGGACGCGCCGGTCGGGTCGTGCTCCCAAGCGCCCTTGTTATAGACAGCACAAAGTGGGATAGTCGAGTCGCGGCTTAGTAGTGCGCTGGACGAGCGTGCCCCGCTGCACGGGAAAGGCCGTTCGGGCCAGATGGTTCCGCCTCGTTGAACCCGCGAGCGGCGAGTCGCGCGTGCGGAGTCCCACCATGGGAAACCGAGGCTCCATCCACCGCGGTTAGTTGACTGTTAGTGCCCGGAGCCATGGTCGGGTCTCCAGGGATCGAATCGGAGTAGACACACTTGAGGCGGATCGGCGTTCTCGGATGGACTGCAGTCATGGTGGCGGTGCTCTGTGCCGTGGTCGGTGCGGTGATGGCCTCGCCATCGGCGGCGCGCGCCTTGTGCATCCGCGGCGCGAAGGGGCCGACGACCACGGTCAACCTGTATGACGGCCGGGGCCGGGTTGTTGCGACGATGAGGGTCACGCCGTGCGGCCCTCAGTCCAGCATTCTCAGGATCGAGTCGACGCGCGGTCGTCCCAAACTCACCGTTGACGACTTTCTGCTGCTTCATGGTGGCACGTGTGAGCGGCCGAGGCCGATGCCGAGGAGTCGGGGGAGTAGTGGCTATTCAAATCCGTCCGTAACCGCGACGCGACTCAGCCGTTCGAGCTTCGTCATAGAGTTGACACGCGCGGGCGCGGTGGCGCCGTATGCGTGTGGATTCCACAAGGGCAAGTTGCCTCTCCCGCCATCCCGGTGGTTCCTAGGTCAGCGGCGGATCGAGAAGCTGACGCATATCGCGGGTGGCTACGTCGTCAAAGGTCTCGTACGTCTGGACTCCGTCGAGGCGGGTCGTCGCACCAGCTTTACCTGGGTCGGGGGGACTTTGCAGTACGGCAGTTCAGGCCGGTGGGGGCGTCTGCGCCCTGGGACCTGCGGGCACATCGAGATAGGCCACGAGATCGTTTTTGACCCGTGGGTGACGTCCACTTTGATCGACGCTCCGCTGGCCGAACTCGTAGAGCGGCCATATGCGCTCGAGATCATGGCGGGAGACGCGAGCACCTCGAGCCCGCGCATAGATACCTGCTATGACTTCTAGGACGGCAGCGAGCGGGATTTGGGCCACCCGAAGTCGTCTCAGAGTCGCCGTCGTTCTTCACGCACGAACCCATGAGAGCGCCCGTTTGACGCCGGGGGAGTGCCAGCGTCCTCCGCGTGGGGTGGGGACGTTCTCGTCGTTCAGTTTGCGTGCGATCGCGGCAACTGTGAGCCCTGTGGCATGGAGATTCCCGATCCGTTCGACGACTTGTTCGCTGATCTCCCGTGGCCGTCCGAGCTGGACTCCTTGCGCCCGTTTGACGGCGAGTGCGTCCCGGGTTCGCTGACCGATCAGCCGGCGCTCGAACTGCGCGAACGTCGCGAGAACACTGGCCATCATCTCCCCGGGACAAGGAGGGTTAGCTCCATGTCGGATCAAGCGTACTCAGTCGTCGGGTACATCAGAGTCTCGACGGCCGAGCAGGCGGACTCAGGCGCAGGGCTCGAGGCCCAGCGTGCAGCGATCCAGGCGGAGGCCCTGCGTCGCGGCTGGACGCTCCTGAGAACGTTCGAGGACGCCGGGGCAAGCGGGAAGTCCATGACCGGCCGCCCAGGGCTACAGGACGCGCTCCACGCCGTCGAGCACGGCGATGCGCAGGCTCTGGTCGTCGCGAAGCTCGATCGGCTCTCACGTTCGCTGCTCGACTTCGCGTCACTGATGGAGCGGGGACGCAGGCGCGGCTGGAGCCTCGTCGCCCTCGACCTCGGCGTTGATACCTCGTTATTGGTAATCAAAAAGGCCGGGCGACGCTAGGAACGTCCCCGGCCGTGCAGGCGGCCGTGGGGCTAGGTTGGCGCCGCCAAAGGGCGGGGTCACATCACCGACGCTCGGCTCGCCCGGCTAGTTCGGAGGTTGTTGCCCCGGCGGGTTCAGCGGGTGCGAAGCACCAACGTCGACTTGCGTCCGCGGCGGCCCGACGAAGCTATCGAGCGCAGTGCGAGCTGCCTCCCCCGCAAGGCCGAAGCTTTTTCGTGCCACGGCGTACAACGCGTCGCCAGTCTGGTGGAAGCCCGATCCCACAGCCGTTGCCCCGGCGGTGTCGAACGCGCTGCCCGCTACGTGGTGCCCAGCGCCCATCCCAGCCGTGGCGGCTGCAGTGGCCAAGGTCGCGCCGGCAAGCAGCTCGTAGCCGACCGTCTCCATTCCCGACGCAACCGCGCTGACAGCATGTCGGGCGACCCCCTGCTGTTTGTCGGGTGCTGGCTCGCTCATTGATGCACCTTACAACTACTCCACGTCGAGACGAGGGTCACGGCGCGAAGAATGTGATGGCGCGCGCCTGCAAGACGGCCGGGATTGCGCATCGACACCAGCACGACCTGCGCCACCGTTACGCCTCGGTCCAGATCAGCCGGGGCGTCCCGGTTGACGCAGGTAGCTGCACAGCTCGGGCACTCACGCAAGTCTCTGACACTCGACACCTGCTGGGCACGTGATGACGCGTGACTAGGATCTTGACTGCAAGAACACCCCCGGACGCCTCAACGTTTGTCATCCCCGCGAGGGGTGTGGGGGACCGACGTTGACGAGCGCCACCTGGGCAGCGTTGCGCTGGCGGGCATAGCGCGCGAGGTTGAGGAAGCCCTTGGCTTCCGTCTTGGCGCCGAGCTGCACCATCTGGGCAGCGTTGCTCTGGCGGGCGTAGCCCGCGAGGTTGAGGAAGCCCTTGGCTTCCGTCTTGGCGCCGAGCTGCACCATCTGGGCAGCGTTGCTCTGGCGGGCGTAGCCCGCGAGGTTGAGGAAGCCCTTGGCTTCCGTCTTGGCGCCGAGCGTCGCCGTTTCGGCGGCTCCCATCAGGTGGGCGTTCGCGGGGAGCGACCGGGCCGGCGCGAGCGTCGGGGCGAGGCACGCGCACGCTGCTAGTACGAACACGAGCGAGATGAGGCGGAACATGGTGGTCTCCTTTTGCTGTCCGCGGTCGCCGGGTGCGGCCGATCCGTCACTTTCGAACGGTTAGGTCGGCCAAACCACCACGGCCGCGACGGAGCGGGTGTATCCCGTGCGACAGAAGCTCGCCGACGAGGCACGGGTCTCCCCCCGACGCGCTGCGCCGCTGTGGAAGAAGGAGGAGCGTCGTCGTGGTGAGGTCCCGGTGTGGCCGCGTGTCCGTCTCGGGTAAGGAAAGTCCTGCAAATCAGGCTATTGGCGCTTCCCAGGCCCGGCATTGGTCACGATCGCGCCGACGGATACGTCCGAGTGCCACCGGCGACGTGCCCGAGTGTCCGGGCACGCCCTCGAGCGGGAGGCTTCGGGTCGCGGCAGGTTGGGCTACCGTCCAGCGCGATGCTGGATGTGCGGCGTTTGGCTGCACTCGACATGTGGGGCAGCGCAGGATCCATGCGACGCCGGAGGATCATCCGAGCGGAGTTCGTGATCGGGGTGGTTGGGTGCACGAGCCTCGGCTTGCTTGCGACCGGGCGCGGCAGCGGCTGGATGGTCGTTCTTGGAATCTGGCTCGTCGGCGCAGGAGTTAACTACGTCCCACTGGCGATACACGCGCAGTCACTCTCGCGGCCCGGTGTGCTCGAGGCCGAACTCGCCGCAGTCGACGTGCGCAGTGAGTTGCGCCATGCTGGGTTGCAGCAGTTCTGGATTGCCGTACCTCTCGCCGTTGCCGTATTCGCGCTCATGCGCGTGGACCCGTTCGCGGGAGATGACCGCTGCCTGCCCCAGCGTGCACGAATGTCGCCCGACGAGATCTGATCGTCGACAGCAACACGTCCCGCGGTGCGCCGTTCCTACGGTTCGAGCTTGGTGGCGTCGTGTTCGTAGATCCATGCGATCGCCGTTTTCGACCAGTCGGTTGATCCGGTCGCCATCTCTGCGTCGCGTTCCTCCTGCTCGGGAGCGTCGGCCAGATGGAAGCGCGTCTTGTTCGCAGCGGACATCGCTTGCACACGTGAGGCGCGGGGTAGCCGCAGCTGCTCGTACCGATGGAGTGCCGTCGGGATGTCTGCGCGGCTGGTGCGCGCGAGGCAGGCCGTGAGCGTTGCGCCGTCCTCGATCGCTTGTGCAGCGCCTTGGGCCATGAACGGCAGCATCGGATGGCAGGCATCGCCGAGGAGGGTCGTGCGCCCGACCGACCAGCGTTTGAGCGAAGGCCGGTCGAACAATGCCCAGATGAACGTCTCGTCGACCGCTGCGAGGATCCCGCATACCTGTTGATGCCAGCCTTCGTACTCGGCAAGCGCAGTCGCGACGTCACCCTTGTCCGTTCATGACTCGGCCGTCCAGGTGTCCTGCTCGACGATCGCGACGAAGTTGAGCAGTTGTTCGTTGCGCACGAAGTAGTGGACGAAGTGCCGACCGGGGCCTATCCACACATCGCACGTGACCTCGAGATCGAGATGGCTCAGGCGCTCGGCCGGGACGAGGCCGCGGTATGCCGCACAGCCGGTGAAATGGGCCATTCGTGGGCCGAACAGGATCCCCTGGACCGTTGAGTGGGGGGCCTGGTGGAAGAGGGTCGAAAGCGCGGCGGGTGTCCGTCACCGCAAGCCGCACATGATGCGTCACACGTTCGCGACCGACGTGCTTGACGCGACCGACGGGAACCTTTACGCAGTGCAGGGACTCCTCGGGCACTCGTCGACACGCGTAACAGAGACGTATCTGCACTCCTCAAGGACGCATATGCAGGCCGCCGTCGAGGCCCTCGGCGAGTACCGCAAACAGGGCTCCCGCGAAAACCTCCTTATCGACGATGCGTGAAACCCCTGCAAATAAGCCTAAAAAGGCGACGAGCGGATTCGAACCGCTGTACGAGGCTTTGCAGGCCTCTGCCTAACCACTCGGCCACGTCGCCCGGGAGAGGCATCGTAGCCGGGCACCCGGTGCCGGACGGTGAACGCCGGGCGCAACCTGGTTGCGCACGATCAGCCGCTTCTGACACGATACGGCGCGGCGCGTCACGCGCCACTGCGGCACGACAGGGAGGGAGAGAACAGATCATGGGTAGCACGCGCTTGCGTCTGGCGCTTGTGTGTCTTGCGATCGTCGGGGCTGCGATCGGCGCCGCCGGCGGGAGCGCGGGAAATCGCGACGCGACGGTGACCCTGGAGTCGTCGGGTCCCGCCGTCACGTCCCAGGAGAACATCAGGTACCGCTCGACGATCACGAACGACGGCTCCAGCATGTTCACCCACGTCCAGCTCCGCCAGCGGCAGCCGGTCGTCACGTCCGGCGGCGTTACGTATCCCGCCATGCTCGTCTCGTCGTCGTGCGGCGCGGTCCTGCAATCAGGTGAGGCCGTCTGCGACGTCGGCAAGCTGGGCTCGGGCCGCACGATTGCGGCGACGCTGGTGTGGCGCGCGCCGAGCGCCCCCGCCGGAACGACTCTGACGACGGACGCGCGCTGGCTGATCAAGGAAGGCAAGCCGACCAACAGCAACGAGGAGTTCCTGACCGACCCCGTCTCTGCCTCGCTCCTCGGCGGCGACGGGTCGACCGAGACCAAGCTGGCCGGCGGGTACGAGACCGAGGCGGCGGGCTGCACGGCCGCGACCGGCAACCTGCACACGAACCAGACGCTCAGCGCGGTCAACCCGGTCTCGACGACGGTCTGCTTCCCGGCGTTCACGATCCCGCCCCAGAGCCTCGACTCCGGCTTCGCCTCGTCGATCGCGGAGAGCTCGCTGCACCAGCACCCCGGCGGGCACCCGCAGCTGGGTCAGTCCGACGTGTGCATCGCGGCGCTGGGCCAGAACTGCGGTGGCACGTACACGCCGCAGGACTTCTCCCCGAGCGTCGTGACGTTCATCTTCCGGATTCGCAACGAGGCGCTCACGACGTCGAGCGTCAGCACGCTCTCCGTCCAGCACGGCGGGCCGAAACCGCCGCCACCGCCGAGCCCGGCGATCACGCAGGTCTTCCACAACAACGTCCTTCTGCCGACGTGCTCGGCGAACCCGACGTTCGCGGAGGGCTGCGTCGACTCGATCACGTTCGACAAGACGACGAAGATCTGGACGGTCGTCGCCAAGGCGTCGACGAACGGACAGTGGGACTGGTGAGCCGCTAGGGACTACGCGGGGCGGCGTCGAGCTGCTCGAGGCGCCGGAACACGGTGCCGAGCATGACGACGCCGCCCTTTCGCTCCGCCAGCTCGCGCGCGGCGTCGTAGACGACGCGCGCCTCGTCGCGGCGCCCCGCTACCGTGAGGATCTCGGCGTAGTCCAGCTGCGCGCGGAGCTGGAACAGCGTCGCGTCCGTCGTCCCGAGGCTGTCGAGCGCCTCGCGGACGAGTGCCTCCGCCTCGGCGAACGACCCGTGGCGGGCGAGAACGCGCGCGCGGACGCACCGCCAGAGCGACTGAGAGTCGACATCGTCGGGGGTCGCGAGCACGCGGCTCTGCTCGCCGAGCGCCTCGACCTCGGCAAGCGGCGCGTCGCGATCGAGCAGCGTCTGGGCCAGCAGGCCCGCCACGCTCGAGAGGAGGTACTTCTCGCCGAGCGCGACGAGTGCGTCGTGCGCTCGGCGGAGCTTGACCTCGGCTCCGTCGAGGTCGCCCGCGAGCATCTCCACGCGCCACGCCTCGAGGTCGGCGCGCGCGACGTCGCTGTCGAGACCGAGCTCCCGAAGCAGTGCACGGGCGCGGTCGACGAGGGTGCGAGCGTGGTCGAAGGCGCCCTGCATCGCGTAGAGCGTCGCGAGGATCGCGAGGATGTTCCCTTCCGACTGGCGGTTGCCGGCCGTCTGTGCGAGCGAGGCCTCGCAGCGGGCGATCGCGTCGTCCACGTTTGTCGGCCCGAGCAGCGCGGCGCCTGCATACGCGGTCGCGGCGCGGCGCTCCTGGCGGACGTCGCCCGCGCGCTGCGCAGTGCTCGATCGCGCGAGCCGATGCATCGGCGGCATCGCCGAAACGGCACGCCGTGCCCGCCGACCAGGCGAGAAGCCGGTACGCCATCGCGAGACCGGACTCGTCCCCCTCTGCCTCGAAGACCTCTCTCGCCTCAGCGATCTCGCGTTCGACGGTGTCGTGTCGCCAGCCCTCCGAGTCCCCCGTGCGGAGCCGGACGAGCATCCGCACGAGCGACGCACGGGCCGCCGCGGCGGGCATTGTGCCGGCGTACCCGGCATCGCCTCGTCGAGGACCGCTGCGGCTTCGTCGTACCGGCCGGTCATGAGCAGCGCCTCGCCGTGCTCGGGCAGCAGGCGTAGCCGTTCGGGATCGTCCTCCGGCAAGAAGCGCAGCCGCCCGTACCGAGGAGGCTCGCCGCCCCCGGGATGTCGCCCCGCGCGAACGCGCGGCGACCCGCCGACGCGAGCCGCCGGGCGCCGTCCTCGCCGATCTCGCGCCCGTGGTCGTCGAGCGGGCCGAGCTCCGAGAGGTACCTCCACGCCTGCTCGAGGTGGTAGCCGAGGATCTCCTCGAACTCGGCGCCGCGATCGCGGTTCGCGTGGTCGGCCCAGTCCACGAACCGCTCGTGCAGGTCGGCCCGCGCACGCTTCAGGATCCCGTCGTAGGCCGTATCGCGGATCATGATGTGCTGGAACCGGTGGGCGCCCTCCGCGCCGTCGTCGAGCGGTCGGACGAGGTGCTTGTGAGCGAGCGTCGTCAGCTCGGTGCCGCACGCGGGGCGACACCTCGGGCGGCGTGAGCGCCGCCACGGCCGCCTCGGGAAACACGTACCCGACGACCGAGGCCGGCTCGATCACCGCCCGCTCGCTCGGCCGCCAGCGTGTCGAGCCGCGCGGCGAGCAGCGCCTGGATCGTCGGGCGGGACGTGGACCTCGGACAGCTCGGCCGTGAACGCGCCAGCTGCCGTCCGACGTCCTCGAGCGACGCCCTCGTCGACGAGCATCCGCAGAAGCTGCTCGGCGAAGAGCGGGTTGCCCTCGGCCGCGGTGACGACTCGGTCGAGCACGTCTGGGTCGAGGGACGCCGCCGCCGAGCAGGCTCTCGATCATGCGCTTCGACTCGCGTCCGCGTCGAGCGGCTCGAGCACGATCGCGGCGTCGAGCGCTCGCCGGTTCTCCAGTCCGGGCTCTCGTCGAGCAGCTCCGGCCGGGTGGGGCAGAGGAGCAGCACCGGACGTCGTCCACGGCCTGGACGAGGTGCTCGATCAGCTCGAGCAGCGTCGGCTCGGCCCAGTGGATGTCCTCGACCACGAGGACCACGGGCCGGTCGGTCGCGAGGTGCTCGAGCAGGCGCGCGGACGGCCCAGAACAGCTCCTCGACCGGGAACGGCTCGAGTCGGTCAGGCCGAGCATCGACGCCAGCCGTTCGCGTGACGCCCTCGCCTGCGGGGTCGGCGAGCGCCGCCAGCTTCGAGCCGCGGCCTGACGGCGTCGTCGTCGTTGACGATCCCGGCGCGTCTTCACCGCCTCGGCGACCGGCCAGAACGTGATGCCGTCCCCGTACGGGAGGCAGCGCCCGCCGAGCACGAGCGCGCGGCTGCCTACGCGATCGCGAGGAACTCGGACGTCAGCCGCGACTTCCCGACCCCTGCGTCGCCGACGATCGGTGACGAGCCGGCTCGAGCGCGACTCCGTCGCGGCGTCCGAGAGCAGCTGCCGAGCGTCGCGAGCTCGTCGCCTCGCGCCGACGAGCGGCGCTGCCGCCCCGCACGTCGGACGCCCGCACGTCCCGCGCACCCCGACCAGGCGGTAGGCGGGCACCCGCTCCGACTTTCCCTTCAGCTCGAGCGGCTCGACCTCCTCGACCTCGACGCCGTCCCGGACGAGCCGGTAGGTGAGCTCGCCGAGGAGCACCTCGCGCTCGCCCGCCGCCTGCTCGAGACGCGCCGCGACGTTGACCGCGTCGCCGGTGACGAGGCGCTGGCCGGTCGACGGGTCGCCCGCCACGACCTCGCCCGTGTTCACCCCCGTGCGGTTCGCGAGCTGCACGCCGTAGACGTCGCTGGAGGTCGTCGTTCAGGCGCCTCCAGCGCCGCCTGCATCCCGGCCGCCGCGCGGACCGCGCGGAGCGCGTCGTCCTCGTGCAGCCGCGGCAGGCCGAAGACGGCCATCACGGCGTCGCCGATGAACTTCTCGATCACGCCGCCGTGCCGCTCGAGCTCGTCGCGCATCGCGTCGAAGTAGCGCGTCATCACCTCGCGCAGCGCCTCGGAGTCGAGCGCCTCGCCGAGGCTCGTCGAGCCCTTCAGGTCCGAGAAGACGATCGTCACCACCTTCCGCGTCTCCTGCGGCGGCCGTGCCTCGGCGAGCTGGGTGCCGCACGCGAGGCAGAACCGGGCGATCTCCGGGTTCTCGACGCCGCACGCCGCACAGACCTTCATGCGGCGAGTCTACGAACCGTGGTCGCCGTGATCCGGTCGGCCTGAGAGAATGGGCTCATGGCAGCCGCCGACGCCGATGCGCTCGCCCACGCGGCCGAGCTCGAGCGTCGCGACGCGGTGATCGCGGAGGAGCTCGCGACGGTGCGCGACCTCGAGGAGCGGGCCGGTGCGGTCCGTGAGCGCGCGAGCGTGCGTGCGGGAGGCGCTCGAGCGCCTGCCGCTCGAGCGCGAGGATCTCGAACGGCGTCGCGTCGAGGCCGAGGCCGCCGCGACGGCCGCGCGCGCCGAGGTCGAACGCGCGGAGTCGCGCGTCGCGTCGCTCGAGTCCGGCCTGCGGAGGCGCGACGACGAGCTCGACCGGGCGCGCAAGGAGGCTGCGACGTCACGTGACACGCTCGTCGACGCGCTCGCCGCGCGCGGCGAGGATCGACGAGCGCGAGGCGGCGCTCGCCGACGAGGAGCGCGCGCTCCACGCAGAGGGCGACGCGCTCGTCGGAGGCCGCGGCCCTCGTCGCCGCCGACATGCGGCGTGTCGGCCGCGTGACCGAGTCGGCCGGCCGCACCGCCGGGGACGAGCCTGGCCGAGCTCGACGACTGGGGCGGTCGCGTCCGCTCGGCGCTCTTCGTCGCGCGCGGCACGCTGGAGGCGGAGCGGGAGCGCGTCGTCGTCGAGGCGAACGCGCTCGGCTCGTCGGTCCTCGGCGAGCAGCTCGGGGCGTCGAGCGTGGCGCTCGTGCGGCGTCGGCTCGAAGCGGCCTCCGCACGCTAGAACGGAAACCGCGGATCGGTCGGCCGTCGATCGAGCGCGCCGCCGTCCCGGCAGCTCGTTGGCAGCGCGTAAGCCGCCCGGATGACGTTCCGCTCCGAGAGTCGCTCGGCGAATGCCGTTCGCAGGATCCTGCGCGCAGTGTCCTCCGCGAGCCCGAGCCGCAGCGCCAGCGGTCCTGCGTCCTGGAGGGCCAGGCACTCGGTCACGCCCTCCCGCCGCTCGCCGCCGAGATGAACTGCCTCGTGGGCCAGGACGACGAGGGCGTCCGCGGTGCGCTGGTCGCCGCGGTGATCACCCGCGAACGTCAGGTCGAAGAGGGAACGGCAGATGGTGGGATCGAGGTAGGCGAGCCGTGCACCCGGAAACGCGATGCCCAGGGTGTCGCTGCCTGCGCCGGTGAAGGCATACCCCTCGTCGCAGCGGATCCGCACTGACCGCCCGGCGATCCGGGTCGCCTCCGAGGTGAGCCGCGCCTCCGTGCGGGCACGCGTGCCGGCCGGGAGCGCCGACCAGGTTGCGGCGCGGTCGCTGCGCACTGCGAAGAGGACGACGACGGCCGCGAGCGCGGCCCCGACGAGCCAGCCGAGTCGCCGGCCTTGGCGATCTGCGCGCGCGGGAGGGGGGACGAAGCGGATCCCGTCCTCGTCCTCGACGAGCTCGCCGAACCCGAGGTCGGCGTCTTCGGGACCCGGCGGGATCCGCGTCGCCGCCGGGCGCGGCTCGTCCCGCCGTCCCCGGATGACGAACTCGATCTCTGCGGCAAGGAGGACGGCGATCGGCGCCCAGACCGGGACCCACGCGCGGACGCCGTCGCTGAAGAGCCACGCGACGACGAAGACGAGCGCCGCCGCCCTGACCGCGGACCTGGAACGCCGCTCGGTCGGGCCTCTCCCACATGCGGGCAGGGTAGGCGGCTGGGCCGGGAGCGGGGTGGGCGTCCGCCTGGCATCGATCATCTAGAGTCGCGCCCGTGTCGGCGACCCTCATGGACGGCAAGGCGCTCGCCGAGCGCATCCGGGCGGAGGTCGCCAGAGACGTCGCGGAGCTCGGGCACGTAGGGCTGACGACGGTGCTGGTCGGCGACGACCCGGCCTCGGAGGTCTACATCCGGCTCAAGCAGCGCGCCGCGAAGGACGCGGGGATCGACGCGCGCGACGTCCGTCTCGACGCGTCGACCTCGGAGGCGGACGTCCTCGCGCTCGTCGACGAGCTCAACGCCGACGACGAGGTCGACGGCCTGCTCGTCCAGCTGCCGTTGCCCCCGCACATCGACGAGACGCGGGTGACATACGCCGTCGCTCCCCACAAGGACGTCGACGGGTTCCACCCCGTGAACGCGGGCAACCTCTACCTCGGCACGCCGCTGCACGTGCCGGCGACGCCTGCCGGATGCATGGCGCTGCTCGAGGAGTACGGCGTCGACCCGAAGGGGAAGAACGCCGTCGTTATCGGCCGCAGCGAGATCGTCGGGCGCCCGGCGGCGATGCTGCTCCTCCAGGCCCACGCCACGGTCACGATCTGCCACTCGCGCACGGCGGACCTCGGTGCCGAGGTGCGGCGTGGCGACATCGTCGTCGCCGCGGTCGGGGTGCCCGGGATCGTCACCGCGGCGATGGTCAAACCCGGCGCCGCCGTCGTCGACGTCGGCCTGACCCGGGACGACGACGGGACGATCCGGGGTGACGTCGACCCCGCCGTCGCCGGGGTCGCCGGGCTGTTGACGCCGATGCCGGGAGGCACCGGGCCGATGACGATCGCGCTCCTGCTCGAGAGCGCCGTCAAGGCCGCGCGCTACCGGCGCGGCCTCCTTGCGTACCCGACGCTCTGACGCTACGTTGTCGCCCGTTCGCGTATCTCGCGCCGGCTCGCCGGCGCTGTCCTCAGGAGGACGTTCGTTGTCTGCAGAGACGGGCACCGTCAAGTGGTTCTCGAACGAGAAGGGATTCGGGTTCATCGCGCGCGAGGGCGCCGATGACGTCTTCGTCCACTTCTCGGCCATCAGCGGCGAGGGATACAAGTCCCTCACGGAGGGCCAGCAAGTGGAGTTCGAGGTGGTGGAGGGCCCGAAGGGTGCCCAGGCCGCGAACGTGATCCCGGTCGGATAGCGACGGCGGTCGACAGGTTCTCCGGCGGGCCCCACGAGGGCCCGCCGCCGTTTCGGGACGTTCTGGAAGGATGGCGCAGGATGGCGATCTCGCGAGAGCAGGTGCTCCACGTCGCGCGGCTGGCACGCCTCGACCTCTCCGAGGACGAGGTCGAGCGGCTCACCGGCGAGCTCGGCGCGATCCTCGACGCCGTGTCGAAGGTGGCCGAGCTCGACCTCGACGACGTACCGCCGACGTCCCATCCGCTCGACCTCGTCAACGTCTGGGACGAGGACGTGCCGCACGAGTCGCTTTCACTCGAGGATGTGCTGCGCAACGCGCCGGCATCCGAGCGCGGCCTCTTCCGCGTGCCGCCGACCGCATGAGCGCGGTTGTCGACACGCTGACGCTCACGGCCGAGGAGGCGCTCGGGCTCGTCGAGCGCGGCGACGTCTCGTCCGAGGAGCTGCACAGCGCCTACCTCGAGGCGATCGAGGCGCGCGACGGGGAGCTCCACTGCTACCTGCGCACGATCGACGAGGCGGACGGGACGAGCATCCCGATCGCGCTCAAGGACGTGATCTCCACCCGGGGGGTCGAGACAACGGCGGGATCGCGGATCCTCTCCGGCTATGTCCCCGTCTTCGACGCGACGGTCGCGCGGCGGTGCAAGGACGCCGGGCTCACCCTGCTCGGCAAGACGAACACGGACGAGTTCGCGATGGGCTCCTCGACGGAGAACTCCGGGTTCGGCCCGTCCCGGAACCCGTGGGACCCGAGACGTGTGCCCGGAGGATCGGGCGGGGGAACGGCTGCCGCCGTATCAGCCGGCCTCGCGCCGTGGGGGCTCGGCTCGGACACCGGCGGCTCGATCAAGCAGCCGTCGGCGCTGTGCGGCAACGTCGGGCTGCGGCCGACGTACGGGACCGTGTCCCGCTACGGGATCGTCGCCTTCGCGTCGAGCCTCGACCAGGTGGGGCCCGTCGCGAGGACCGTGCGCGACGTTGCCCTCCTGTACCGGATCATCGCCGGCCGCGACCCGGCCGACTCGACCACGGTCGAGCTGCCGGCACCGGTCGAGCTGCCGACGGAGGAGCGTCTCGACGGCCTCCGGATCGGCGTCCCGCGCCAGGCCGTCGCGCTGGAGGCAATCGAGTCGGGCGTCCGCGCAGCATTCGAGGCATCCCTCGTGCGCGCCGAGGAGCTCGGGGCGCACGTCGGCGAGTGCGACCTCCCGCTTTCCTTCGACTACGGGCTGCCGTGCTACTACCTGATCGCCCCGGCCGAGGCGTCGTCGAACCTCGCGCGGTACGACGGCGTCCGCTACGGGAGGCGAACCGCGGGGCACACCTACCGCGAGATGGTCGAGCGGACGCGCGACGAGGGGTTCGGCGACGAGCCGAAGCGGCGCATCATGCTCGGGACGTACGCCCTGTCGGCCGGGTACTACGACGCGTACTACGGGCAGGCGCAGAAGGTGCGGACGCTCGTCGTCCGCGAGCACGCGGCCGCCTTCGAGTCCTTCGACGTGCTCGCCACGCCGACGTCCCCGACGGTCGCGTTCCCGATCGGAGACCGCGCCGCCGACCCGCTCGCGATGTACGCATGCGACCTGCTGACGATCCCGTCCTGCCTCGCCGGCCTCCCGGGGCTCAACGTCCCGTGCGGCTTCGCCGACGACCTCCCGGTCGGTCTTCAGCTGATCGGGCCGCAATTCGGAGAGAACACGCTCTTCCGCGCCGGCCATGCCCTCGAGCGCGCTCTCGCGCTCGACCTCGTCCCCGGGAGGCTGCGCGCGTGACGTGGGAGCCCGTCATCGGCCTCGAGATCCACGTCCAGCTGAAGACGCGGACGAAGATGTTCTGCCGCTGTCCCGTCGGGTTCGGCGCTCCCGAAAACACCCAGACCTGCCCCGTCTGCCTCGGCTTCCCGGGGGCGCTCCCCGTGCCGAACCGGACGGCGATCGAGTGGGTCGTCAAGCTCGGCCTCGCGCTCGGCTGCGAGATCGCGCCGCGGGCCGTGTTCGCCCGGAAGAACTACTTCTACCCCGATCTGCCGAAGGGTTATCAGATTTCCCAGTACGATCTACCTTCTTGCGTTAATGGCAACGTGATCGTACCGTTGTCGAAAGGCGATCATGCGGTGGGCATCGTTCGTGCCCATCTCGAGGAAGATGCGGCGAAGAACGTGCACGTCGGCGGCCGGACGGGGCGGATCGGCGGCGCCGACTACACGCTCGTGGACTACAACCGCGGCGGCACGCCGCTCGTCGAGATCGTCACCGCGCCCGACATCCACTCGGCGGAGGAGGCGAAGCGGTTCCTCCAGTTGCTGCGCCAGACGATCGTCGAGCTCGGGATCTCGGACGCAGAGATGGAGAAGGGCACGTTGCGCGTCGACGCGAACGTGTCGGTGCGCCCCGAGGGCTCCGACGAGCTGCGGACGAGATGCGAGATCAAGAACATGAACTCGTTCACGCACATCGCACGGGGCATCGAGGCGGAGGTCGCGCGCCAGATCGGCGTGTGGGAGTCGGGCGGCGAGGTCGAGCAGCACACGTACGACTTCGACGTCTCGACCGGGACGCTGACGCCGCGCCGCGCGAAGGAGGAGGCGGACGACTACCGGTACTTCCCCGAGCCCGACCTCGTCCCGGTCGAGCCGTCCGCCGAGCTCGTCGAGCGTCTCCGTGCCGAGCTGCCCGAGCTGCCGGCGGAGCGCATCAGGCGGGCCGGCGAGACCCTCGATCACGAGCGGGCGCTCGTCCTCGTCACGGGTGGCCTCGACGGCCTGTGGGAGGCGACGGTCGCCGGCGGCGCCGAGCCTCTTGCCGCCAGCAACGTGATCGCGAACCAGCTCGTCGGCGCGGGCGTCGATCCTGCGGCCGTGGATCCAGGCGAGCTCGCGAAGCTCGTCACCGCCCGCGAGCGGATCCCGCGGAAGGCCTTCGACGACGCGATCGCCCGCGTGGGAGACGCCGACTTCTCCGCCGACGCCGTACCTCTCGCAGGAGACGGTCTCGGACGCGGCCGCGCTCGAGCCGATCGTGGACGCGATCCTTGCCGCGAACCCGGCCCAGGTGGAGCAGTACCGCGGCGGGAAGGACGGCCTCCTCGGCTTCTTCGTCGGCCAGGTGATGAAGGAGACGAAGGGGCAGGCCGACGCGCGCGCGGTCAACGAGCTCGTGCGCGCCAGGCTCGGCGCGTAGACAGCGCTACGGTCGTCCCGGTACCTTCGAGGTGACGTGGCCCTGGCGACGGAGAGCGGGATCAGCCTCGACGAGCTCCGGCTCGCCGCTCGCAACCATGCGATGCCGCTCGAGGCGCTTCGCTGGCCGATCACGCCCGTCGGCCTGCACTACCTCCTGATCCACTACGACGTGCCGCTCGTCGATCCGACCACCTGGCGGCTCGAGCTCGGCGGCGCCGTCGCGCGCCCGCTCGACGTTCACGCTCGACGCGCTCAGGGCCCTGCCGGCCGTGGAGTTCGCCGTGACGATGGAATGCGCAGGGAACGGCCGGGCGCTGCTCGAGCCGCGACCGGTCAGCCAGCCCTGGCTGTCGGAGGCGATCGGGACCGGGCTCTGGCGCGGTGTGGAGCTCGGGTCGCTGCTCGAGCAGGCCGCGCCGCTCGACGGCGCCCTCGAGGTCGTGTTTGCAGGCCTCGACCGGGGGGTCGAGGGCGAGGTGGAGCAGCTCTACGAACGGAGCCTGCCGCTGGACGAGGCCACCGGCGCCGGGTGCGTCCTCGCGTACGAGCTCAACGGCGCGCCGCTGCCGCCGCAGCACGGGTTCCCGCTCCGTCTCGTGGTGCCCGGCTGGTACGGCATGACGAACGTCAAGTGGCTCGCGGCGATCACCGTCGTCCGAGAGCCGTTTACCGGCTACCAGGTGGCGACGGGCTACCGCGTCCGCCAGAGCGAAGAGGAGGAGGGGCGTCCTGTCACTCGCATGCGGCCCCGCTCGCTGATGGTGCCACCCGGGATCCCCGACTTCCTCACGCGCGAGCGAGTCGTCGAGCGGGGGACGGTCGAGCTCGTCGGACGGGCGTGGTCGGGACGCGCGCCGATCGCGACGGTCGAGGTGAGCACCGATGGCGGCACAACGTGGGCCGCCGCCGAGCTGGTGCGCGACCCGGACCACCGATGGGCGTGGGCAGGCTGGTCGTTCCGCTGGGAGGCGCGGGAGGCCGGGTCGTGCACGCTGTGTTGTCGCGCCACCGACGAGACGGGGGACACGCAGCCGCTCGAGCCCGAGTGGAACCTCGGGGGCTACGAGAACAACGCCGTGCAGCGCGTCCCCGTTCTCGTGCGCTGACGGCGCCTGCCGGCCGACGCGCTGGCGCGTCGCTGGCATGATCCCTCCGATGGCACGGCGGATGCTGGCCTGGCTGCTCGTCACTCCGCTCGCCGCGGCGGGAGTGCTCGCGGCGCACGCGGTTGCCTATGCCGTCACGGGCGCCGATCCCGGGCCCGAGCACGACTACCTCGGTCACGCGCCGCAGGTGGTCGGGCTGCTTGCGTCGCTCGCACTCCTCGGCCTCGCGCTGCAGGACCGGAGCCTGCGGCCGCGCTCGACGTGGTGGTTCGCGCCGATCGCCCCGGTCGGCTTCGTCGGCCAGGAGCATGTCGAGCGGTTCCTCCACACAGGTCACGTCCCGTGGCTCCTGACCTCATCGACGTTCCTGGTCGGGCTCGTCCTCCAGCTTCCCGTCGCGTTCGCGTGCCTGCTGGTGGTGCGCCGCGTGGTTGGGACCGCGGCCGCCGGCGTACGACGTCCTCTACCGCCTGCTCCCGACGGCGTGTGGCTCCCACTTCCGGGGCGACCCACGCGTGTGGTGCCGGCGGTCGAGACTCCGCGCCGGAGCGGACGCGGGCCCCCGTTTCTCCTCGCGTCCTGAGACATCCGCCGCGCGAGAGGCTCGCGCGGCCAAACCGAGGAGACCCATGAGATCTGTAGTCATGCTGCTCGCCGTCCCAGCGGGCGTCCTCGCGCTCGCGGGCTGCGGCGGCGACGGTTCGTCGCAGACAAGTGCGGCCACCACCACGGAGACCGCCGTCGCGACGACGCCGACCACGCCCACGACCACCGCCCCGACGCAAACGACAACGACGACGACGACGCCCACGGCGCCGAAGCCGACGACGATCGCGATCGTCGTCGAGCAGGGTCGGCCCAAGGGCGGCATCAAGCGGCCGACGATCGAGAAGGGCGACAAGGTCGTGCTCGTCGTCCGGACGGACGCGGGCGAGGAAGTGCACCTGCACGGGTACGACATCGAGAAGCCGGTCACTCCGGGGACGCCGCTGCGGATCCCGTTCACCGCCAACCTGCCGGGCCGTTTCGAGTTCGAGCTCCATCATCCCGACGCGCTCCTGGCCGTCATCGAGGTGCGCCCCTGAGCGGCCCGGGAATCGTCGCCCACGGCATCGGGGGGGTCCAGGACCTCCCCGTGCCCGCGTGGCTCTTCTACTGGGGCGCGGCGATCGTGCTCGTGATCTCGTTCGTCCTGCTCGGCGTCCTCTGGCGCACGCCGCTCCTGGGCTCCCGGAAGCTGGGGAGACCGCTCTCCGCCGTGTTCTCCCGGATCGTCCTGGGGCCGGCCCGGATCGTCGCCCAGGCGCTCTCGGTCGCGCTGTTCGTCCTCGTCTGGGTCGCCGCGCTGTTCGGGGACACCGATCCGTTCCGGAACCTCGCACCGACGTGGATCTACGTGATCTTCTGGCTCGGCCTGCCCGCCCTGAGCGTCACGCTCGGCTACGTGTGGCGCGGCCTCTCACCGTGGCGCGGCATCGCGGACGTGTTCGTCCGGCTCCTCGAGCTCGGTGGCTTCGAGGCGAAGCCGCTGGCGACGTACCCTGTCCGCCTCGGCCGCTGGCCGGCGGCGGGTGCGCTCCTCGCCTTCGTCGCGATGGAGCTCGCGTACTCGGATCCCGCGAGCCCGCGCGCGCTCGCGTTCGCGATCGCGCTGTACTCGTACGTCGCGCTGTTCGGCATGGCGGCTTTCGGCCGGGACACCTGGGAGGCGAACGGCGAGGGGTTCGCCGTGATGTACCGATTCCTCTCGCGGATCGCCCCGCTGCACGTGGTCGACGGGAGGATCCACCTGCGCTGGCCCCTGACCGGCCTCGCCGGGGCGGAGCGCATCCCGGGCTCGGTCGCTTTCGTCGCCGTGATGCTGGGCTCGGTGCTGTTCGACGGCTACAGCCGGACGACGACCTGGCAGGACCTCGCGGCGCGCGTCGAGAACCCGTACATCGTCGACCACCCGTCGCTCGGCGAGCTGCTCGTCACGCTGCTCAACCTCGGAGGGCTGCTCACCGGCATCCTGCTCGTCGCCCTGGCCTATGCGGCGGCATGCGCGGTTGCGCGCTGGACGGTGAACGCGCCACGCTCGCTCACGGGTGACTTCCTCCGCTCGCTCGTGCCGATCGCGTTCGTCTACATGCTTGCGCACTACTTCACGCTGTTCGTCCTCCAGGGGCAGTTCGCGATTCCGCTGCTCTCGGATCCGCTCGGGCGGGGATGGAACCTGTTCGGGACGGCGCACGTCACGCCGGATCTCACGGTCGTCTCGCCGAACACGACGTGGTACGTGCAGGTTGGCGCGCTCGTCGCAGGGCACGTCGCGGGTCTCGCGGTCGCGCACGACCGAGCGATCACGATCTTCCCCGACCGTCGCGACGCCCTGCGCTCCCAGTACGCGCTGCTGGCGTTGATGGTGCTCTACACCGTCGGAGGCCTGTGGGTCCTGTCCCGCGGCTGATCGCCCACCACGCGAGCGGGCTCGGTCTCGTGGTCGAAGCGGCGATCCTCGTGGTCGTGGTGGCCTTCTTCGGCGGCATCTGGCTCCGCGAGCGGCGCCGCCGCAGCGACCGCCCCCGACGGGTGCCGGAGATGCGCGATTGACCGGAGGAGCTACCTCCGGCTGACGAAGCCCCCGTACAGGAGCAACGCCGCGACGGCGGTGAAGGCCGCGCCTCCACCCTGTCCGAGGCCCGCGAGGGCGCTCCCTGCGGCGGCGACGACGACCCCGGCCACGATGAGCGAGTTCCCGAGCGGCCTTCGCCGGATGCCCGCGAGCGCGATCCCGACCGCCGCGACCGTCCCGGCGACGTTGCCGAACACGGCGAGCACGCGGGCGGGGAAGAGGTCGAGGTGGGTGGACGCGTTCGGGATCGAGTCGCCGGAGACGGCGGGGGCGATCTGCATCGCCACGGCGACCCCGACCGCGAGCCCGGCGTAGAGGAGGGCTGCGGCCCTGGCCCAGCGCGCGCCGACCCGCAGGAGCGAGCCCGCTCCCAGGAGCGCGGCCGTCAACAGCCCGCCGAACAGGTAGTAGACGCGGAACGCGCCGTCGTCCCACCCCGCCGCCGCGCCCCACGCAAGCGCCGCAGATGCGGCTGCGAATGCCGCGAGCGCCGCGCCCCAGGCGAGGAGCTCGGGCGCCGGTCGCGAGCGGTGCCGCCGGACCACGAGCGCCGCGAGCCGCAGCGACAGCACCGCGGCCGCGAAGGGGACGAGGACGTCCATGGAGCGACAAATGTACGTACCCTTCGCGGTCATCTCGACGCGCTCCGAAAGCCCGCCCGTGAACCGCCGCCGCCTCGCGCGAGCTCTCCTCGCAGCGGCCGCGGCGTGCGTTGCCGCGTCGGCCGCCGCCGTCGCCGCGACGGCTCCGCCCGACCACGCGGCGCAGGCATGGAACGTCCTGCCGCCCGGCCAGGCCGGCGGCGTCGTGTTCACCAAGAACTCGACCGACCAGATCGCGCTCTACGAAGGGCTCACCCGTCTGCGCGACAACGTCACGGACGCCGATCTCCGCCGGTACTTCAAGCGCGAGACGCTCGGTCTCGCACCAGGCGACGGGGCGGTGCAGGTCGACCGCCCGCGCGCGGGCGTCACGATCACCCGCGACCGCTGGGGCGTCCCGCACATCAAGGGGAAGACGGCCGAGGATGTCGCGTTCGGCGCAGGCTGGGCGACCGCGGCCGACCGTCAGCTGATCATGGAGCTGCTTCGCGGGCCCGGGAGGATCGCCGCGCTCGACGCCCCCGGCGTGAATGCGTTCGGGCTCGCGCTCTCGGGGCGCCAGTTCCGGCCGAGCGCGGCGACGGAGGCGCGGCTCGCGCAGCAGTTCGCGCTCCTCCGCGCGCAGGGTGCGAAGGGTCTGCAGGCGATCCGGATCATCGACGCCTACGTTGCGGGGATCAACGCCCAGTACCGGAAGGCGGGACTCCCGATCGCGCCGTGGACGCGGAACGACGTCATCGCGGTCGGAGGGCTGATGGGCGCCGTGTTCGGCGCGGGCGGCGGCGACGAGGTGCGCCGCTCGCAGTTCCTGGACCTTCTCCAGCGGAGGCTCGGTCAGGAGTCCGGCCGGAGAGCCTGGGAGGACTTGCGACAGCGGGACGACGCCGAGGCGAGCGTCGCCGTGCCGGGTCGATCCGCCTACGGCTCGCACACCTCGGGTGAGGTCGGGAACGTCGTCGTCGACACACCGCCGACCCCAAGGACCAGCACCCTGTCGCCGACGACCACGACACGGCTGCCGATGTCGAACGCGCTGCTCGTGGGCGCGAAGCGCTCGGCGACGGGCAAACCGCTCTTCGTGGCAGGGCCGCAGGTTGGCCAGTACTACCCGCAGATCATGCTCGAGCTCGATCTCGACGGCGGTGGCTATCGGGCGCGGGGGGCCGCCTTCCCGGGGATCTCGTTCGGCATCCTGCTCGGCCGCGGGATCGACTACGCGTGGAGCGCGACCTCGGCCGGCTCGGATCTCGTCGATCAGTACGTGGAGACGCTCTGCGGCGGGAGCGAGACGATGTACCTGTTCCGCGGCGAGTGCCGGCCCATGACGACGTTCGACGCCGGCACGATCGTCGGGCGTCCTGGCGAGCCGGACGAACGGCTCGTCTACCCCGAGACAGTGCATGGGCCGGTCCAGGGATACGCGACGGTCGACGGGACGAAGGTCGCGATCTCCGTCAGGCGCTCGACGAGGGGCCGCGAGCTGGCGTCTCTCCCGTTCTTCCTCGACATGTCGATGAACCGCGTCCGCTCCGCCAAGGACTTCGTGCGCACGGCCTCGACGATGGAGCTGACCTTCAACTGGGTGTACGCCGACGATCGGAGCATCGCCGAGTTCACGAGCGGGCGGCTCCCGATCCGCCCGGCGACCGTCGACCCGGGGCTCCCGACGAAGGGCACCGGCGAGTACGAGTGGCAGGGTTTCGAGCCCGCGTCGGCCCACGCCCAGGCGATCAACCCCGCGAGCGGCGTGATCCTCAACTGGAACAACAAGCCCGCCCGCGGGTACGCGGGGGCCGACGACGAGTGGACCTGGGGCCGGTCCAGCGCGTCGACCTGCTCTGGGCCGGTATCCAGCGCCGGCAGAAGCACACGCTCGCGAGCGTCGTCGGGGCGATGAACGGCGCTTCCACGCAGGACCTCCGCCTCGAGCGGGTCTGGCCGACGATCCGCGACGTGCTCGGTCGTGCCAACGGGACCCCGCGCGCGGCCGCCGCGGTCGCCCTGCTCGACGCGTGGTACGCGGCGGGAGGGAGCAGGCTCGACGCGAATCTCGACGGCAAGGTGGACGCGCCGGGGGCCGCTGTGATGGACGCTGCGTGGGGACCGATCGCGAACGCCGTGCTCGCGCCGGTGCTGGACGAGCAGTCCAGAACCGAGCTCGCGAGGCTGGTGCCGAACGATCCCGCACTCTCCGCGAGTGGGTCGAGCGCGTACAGCGGTTGGTGGTCGTACGTTCAGAAGGACCTGCGCTCGCTGCTCGGCCGCGCCGTCGTCGCGCCGTACCAGACGCGGTTCTGCGGCGCCGGCGACGTCGCGAAATGCGCCGCCTCGCTCTGGGCGGCGCTCGACAGGGCGGCCGCTCGGCTCGAGGCGACACAGGGGACCGACCCGTCCTCCTGGCACGCCGATGCGACCGCCGAGCGGATCACGTTCGCCCCGGGCATCCTCACGCGGACGATGCGCGGGTCGAACAAGCCGACCTTCCAGCAGGCGATCTCCTTCCGATCGCATCGCTAACGCCCTGCGTCGACGCCCTGGGTAGGCTCAGAGCGTGACGCGCCCGCAGAAGCTCCTGACGCCGGGGCCGACCTCGGTGCCGCCCGCGGTGCTCCGTGCGCTGTCGGAGCCGGTGCTCCACCACCGCTCTCCCGACTTCGCCGCCGTCTTCGCGCTCGCGCAGGAGCGGTTGCGCGAGGTCTTCCGCACCGAGAGCGAGGTGCTCGTCTTCACGGGCTCGGGAACCGGGGCCTTCGAATCGGCGATCGTCAACCTCTTCTCGCCTGGAGACCGCGTGCTCGCAGTCTCGCAGGGCGAGTTCGGGGAGCGCTGGCAGGCGATGGCGCGCGCCTTCGGCTGCGACGTCGTGCCGCTCACGTACGCGTGGGGCGACTCCCCGCGACCGGACGACCTGCGCGACGCGCTCGCCGGGAGCGGAGCGCAGACGGCGATCGTCGTCCACTCCGAGACGTCTACCGGCGTCGTCTGCGACCTCGAGCCGCTGCTCGCCGTGTGCCACGAGGCCGGCGTCCTGTCTCTGGTCGACGCCGTCTCGAGTCTGGGCGCGGTGCCCCTCGAGACGGACGCGTGGGGCGCGGACGTCGTGGTGACGGGATCGCAGAAGGCGCTCATGACGCCGCCGGGGCTGTCGTTCGCCGCGATCTCCGACCGCGCGTGGCAGCGCTCCGAGTCGGCGGCCCTGCCTCGGTTCTACTGGGACTGGGCGCGGCACCGACGGGCGCAGGCGAAGCGCTCGACGCCGTTCACCCCGCCTACCTCCACCGTCGTCGCGCTCGTCGAAGCCCTCGGGATCGTTCTCGAGGACGGGCTCGAGGCGGCGTTCGAGCGGCACCGGTCCCTCGGCCGGGCGTGTCGTGCGGGGATCAAGGCGATCGGGCTCGAGCTCTATTCCCCCGATGACGACAGCGCCGCCGTGCTCACCGGCGCCCTGACCCCGCAGGGCATCGACGCGGTCGAGCTGCGGCTTTCGCTCCGCGATCGGCACGGCATCACGATCGCGGGCGGGCACGGAGACCTCGTGTCGCGCCTCTTCCGCATCGGCCACATCGGCCACGTGACGATCGACGACCTCGCCGAGGCGCTGACGGCGGTCGAGGTCGAGCTGCGCGAGGCCGGTGCGGACGTCGAGCCGGGCCGCGCCGCCCCTGCCGCGCTCGAGGCGTTCGGCTCCGTCGCGCCCTCGCGCTGATGCGGGTCCTCGTCCGCGAGCCAATCGCCGAGGCGGGCATCGAGCTCCTCCGCAGCCGCTTCGACGTCGACGTCGACACCGAGTCGCCGCTCGAGGAGATCGTCGACCGCTACGACGCCATCGTGATCCGCTCCGCGACGAAGCTGACGCGCGAGCTGATCGAGCGCGGAACGCGACTCAAGGTGATAGGCAGGGCCGGCGTCGGGGTCGACAACGTCGACGTCGAGGCCGCGACACGCCGCGGCATCGTGGTCGCGAACGCCCCCGAGTCGACGATCGTCTCCGCCGCGGAGCAGACGATCGGGTTGATCGTCGCCCTCGCCCGCAACATCCCGCAGGCGCACGCGGCGCTGAAGGACGGACGCTGGGAGCGGTCCCGCTACGGGGGGATCGAGCTCGCCGGGAAGACGCTCGGCGTGATCGGGTTCGGGCGCATCGGCCAGCAGGTCGCACGTCGCGCGCTCGGGCTCTCCATGACCGTCGTCGCCTTCGACCCGTTCGTCGGGCGCGATCGTTTCCGCGAGCTCGGGGTCGAGCAGGCAGAGACGCTGGAGGAGCTCCTGGCGGCGGCCGACGTCGTCACGCTCCACTCTCCGCTCACCGACGAGACACGCTGCCTGATCGACCGCGATGCGATCGCGCACATGCGCGACGGGGCGCGGCTCGTCAACGCCGCGCGCGGCGCGCTCGTCGACGAGGAGGCGCTCGCGGAGGCAATCGAGTCGGGCAAGCTCGGCGGCGCGGCGCTCGACGTCTTCTCGGCCGAGCCGTATTCCGGCCCGCTGCTCGACCTCGACCGCGTGGTGGTCACTCCTCATCTCGCCGCGTCCACCGACGAGGCGCAGGATCGCGCGGGAGTGATCGTGGCCGAGCAGGTCGTCGCTGCGCTCGACGGAGGGATCGTCACCAACGCGGTCAACATCCCCGTCGTCGACCAGGCCGACCTCGAGGTGCTCGGTCCGTTCATCCCGCTCGCGTCGCAGCTCGGTCGGATCGCCGTGGGGCTGGCGGCGGGCGCGCCGCACCAGATCACGGTCGCCGCACATGGCCCGCTCTCGGAGTACGACACCCGCCTGCTCACCGCTGCGGCGCTCAACGGCGCCTTCCAGGACCGGGTCGATCAGGTCGTGAACGTCGTCAACGCGACCGTGATCGCGGCCGAGCGCGGCATCGCGGTCGTCGAGGAGCGAAACCGCGCCTCGCAGGACTACACGAACACGGTGGAGGTGCGGCTCCGCTCGGACGGCGACGAGGTGACCGTCTCGGGAACGACGATCGGGCCCGAGCCACGGCTCTTCCTCGGCGGTGCGCTCGGGTTCGGGATCGACCTCGAGATCGCGCCGCACATGGTGTTCGTGCGCTACTCCGATCAGCCGGGGGTGATCGGCCGAGTCGGTTCGACCTTCGGCAACGCGGGGGTGAACATCGCGAACATGGCCGTCTCGCGCACGACGGAGGGCGGCGAGGCGTTGATGGTGTTCTCGATCGACACCCCCGCGACGACCGAGCTCGTCGACCAGCTCCACGCGATGGGCTTCGACGACGTTCGCTTCGTCGAGCTCGGGTGAGCGATCGCGGGACCGGGTGGCCCGAGTCGGTCGAGCGCGTAGCCTCGTTCCTCCGCGAGACCGGCGCGGAAGCGCGGCTCGAGGAGCTGCCTACCGGCACGCCGACCGCCCAGGAGGCGGCCGACGCGGTCGGCTGCACGCTCGGGCAGGTCGTCAAGTCGCTCGTGCTCGTGTGCGATGGGGCACCGGTGGTCGCGCTCGTCCCGGGCGATCGCAAGGTCGACACCGGGAAGGTCGCCCGACTCGTCGGAGCGCGACGGGTCGTCGTGGCGAAGCCCGACGAGGTCGTCGCGGCGACCGGGTTCCGTCCCGGGGCGGTCTCGCCGTTCCCGCTGCAGCGCGTCACCGCCGTGCTGGTCGAGCGAACGCTGCTCCGGCATCGGATGGTCTGGGCTGGAGCCGGGTCGGATCGGCACCTCGTTGCGCTCGCGCCGGGCGAGCTCGTCCGCCTCACTCGCGGTCGCGTCGAGGATTGTGTGCTGGAATCCCGGTAAGACTGCGTGGGTACCAGACTCGAGCCTGGTACCCACTCGTTCATCGCCAAGGCCGAACGGAGGAGCGTCATGCAGGAGACCGCGAAGATCTGGATGAACGGCGAGCTCGTCGACTGGGCGGATGCGACCGTTCACGTGGGGGTCCACGGTCTCCACTACGGCACGGGCGTCTTCGAGGGGATCCGCGCTTACGAGACTCCGAAGGGGCCGGCGGTCTTCCGCCTTGGCGACCACATGCAGCGCCTCCACGACAGCGCGCGGCTCCTGTACATGGACCTGCCCTACACGGTCGAGGAGCTCCGCACCGCGACCCACGACTTGGTGCGCGCGAACGGGCTTCCGGCCGCGTACATCCGCCCGATCGCGTTCTTCGGCTACGGCTCGCTCGGAGTCCACACGCGCGGCAACCCGGTCGAGACCGTGATCATGAGCTGGCCATGGGGTGCCTACCTCGGCGAGGACGCGCTCGCGAAGGGAATCACCGCGAAGATCTCCTCCTGGACGCGCGTCGGCCCGAACGTGATCCCGCACGTCTCGAAGGCGACCGGCATCTACCTCAACTCGATGCTCGCGACCACCGAGGCGCAGCGTGCCGGGTACGACGAGGGGATTCTGCTGACCGACCAGGGCTTCGTCGCGGACGGGCCCGGCGAGAACATCTTCGTGGTCAAGAACGGCCGAATCGTGACGCCGCCGCTCTCGACGTCGATCCTCCCAGGCATCACCCGCGACTCGGTGATTCAGATCGCCCAGGATCTCGGCTACGTCGTGGACGAGGTCGACGTGATCCGGGCCGACCTCTCCCTCGCCGACGAGGTGTTCATGACCGGGACGGCGGCCGAGGTGACGCCCGTCCGTGCGATCGACGACGTCGAGCTCGGCGTCGGCGACGTGACCCTCGAGATCCAGCGGACATACCTCGACGTCGTCAACGGCCGTTCGGACGCGTGGAGCCACTGGCTCGACGTCGTGGAGGTCGGGGACTCGGTCGTGAAGGTCTAGCGGGCGCGCACCGCACGCACGGTCGCGACGACCCGATCCTGATCCTCGTCGCTGAGCGCCGATCCGCTCGGCAGGCAGAGCCCGCACTCGAAGACGCCCGCGCCGACGTCTCCGCCAAACGAGCGGTGCCCCGCGAAGATCGGCTGCAGGTGCATCGGCTTCCAGAGGGGTCGCGCCTCGATGTCCTGCGCTTCGAGGGCGAGGCGGACTGCCTCCCGATCGGCGCCGAACGCACCCGGGTCGATGACGACGCAGGTCAGCCACGCGTTCGACGTGCCGTAGGACGCCTCGGGCATGAACGACACCCCGGGAACGCCGTCGAGCAGCTCCCGGTAGCGGTCACGGAGCCGCCGACGCGCCGCCACGCGCATCTCCAGGGTCTCGAGCTGGGCGCGGCCGAGGGCGGCCAGGACGTTGCTCATGCGGTAGTTGAAGCCGATCTCGACGTGCTCGTAGTGCGCGACCGGCTCGCGCGCCTGCGTCGAGAGCTTGCGCGCGTGCTCGATCGGGCTCGCGTCGTCCGAGACGAGCATCCCGCCTCCGCTCGTCGTGATGATCTTGTTGCCGTTGAACGAGAAAGCGGCGAGCGCCCCTTGCGCGCCGGCCGGGGCGCCGCGATACGTCGCTCCGAGCGACTCGGTGGCGTCCTGGACGAGCACGACCTCATGGCGAGCGCACACGTCGTGGAGGGCGTCGTAGTCGCAGCACTGGCCGTAGAGGTCGACCGCGATCACCGCCCGGACGTGCGCCCCGGCCGCGCGCCGCTCGGAGAGCGCGCGGTCGAGCAGGTCGGCGTCGATCGTCCACGTCGCCTCATCCGCGTCGACGAAGAACGGGACAGCCCCGGTGTACGTGATCGGGTTCGCGCTCGCGGCAAAGGTGAAGTCGGAGCACGCCACCTCGTCCCCTGCACCGATCCCGAGGACGGTCAGGGCAAGGTGGAGCGCCGCGGTGCCGCTCGAGAGCGCCACGGCATGGCCGACGCCCGCGACCTGCGCGACTTCAGCCTCGAACGCGTCGACGTGCGGTCCGAGCGGGGCGATCCAGTTCGACGCGATCGCCTCGGTGACGAGCTCGACCTCGCGGCCGGCGACATGCGGAGGGGAGAGGTAGACGCGCGCCATCGCGTGCGAGACTAGCCGCGCGGAGGCCGTCGTCCCCGCCGGAATGCGTCGCAGAGAGTCGGTCCGCATGCCAGTTGACAGCGCTTGTGGTGATTCAACACAAGCCCGCCCGGCGGAGATCCGGAAGCGCTGAGCGGTCGCCGTCGCGGCGCGCACGAGGCCGATCTCTCAGGCGTGGACGATTACCGCATCACCGCATCACCGCTTCTATGGTCGCCGGCTGCCGCTCGGCCGGTGCCCGGCGGGCCATACTTCCCGGCATGTCCGGCCACGGCATGGTGTTCCTCGGATTCGGGAAATACGTTCGGGCGGACCGGATCTACGCCCTCGAGCCGATCACCGGCGAGGAGCGCGGGAGCGGTAGCCGGACGCTCGTCTGGGTGGACGGCATCCCCGAACCGGTCGTCGCCTCGCGGACGCAGGAGACGATCCTGGCCGAGATCGAGGACGTTGCCGAGCCGGCCTCCCGCAGGCGGCGCGCGCGGCGTGGCTCGATGAGCCAGCACCCGCAACTGTTCGAGCAGGCGGAGTGACGTTCGCCGAGCTCGTCGCCGGCCCCGTCCACGGCGCGGCGCGCGGGTTGATCGGCTGGACGCTTCTCGTCGACGGCGTCGGCGGGCGGATCGTCGAGGTGGAGGCGTACGAGGAGAGCGACCCCGCGAGTCACTCCTTCGGCGGCCCGAGGGGGCGCAACGTGGTGATGTTCGGCCCTCCGGGGCGCCTCTACGTCTACCGCTCCTACGGAATCCACTGGTGCGCCAACGTGGTCTGCGGCCCGACGGGTCATGGCTCGGCCGTCCTGCTCCGCGCGCTCGAGCCGACGCACGGGCTCGATCGCATGCGCGAGCGGCGCGGCACGACGGACGACCGGCTGCTGTGCTCGGGCCCCGGCCGCCTGACCCAGGCGCTCGGGATCACGGGCGCCGACAACGGCGCGGAGCTCGCCGCGCCGCCGTTTGCGCTCGTGGCACCCGAGAGCGCGGCGGCCGTCGAGCGCACGACGCGCGTCGGCATCACGCGCGCCACCGACCTCGAGTGGCGCTACGTCGAGGCGGGCTCTAGCTGGTCGAGCCGCCCTTCCCGACGAGCAGCGTAAGCGGCAGGCCTGGCCGCGCCGCGACACCCGCCTCGACGCTTTGCTTGACGACGGTGCCCTCCGGCCCGTCGCCGTAGACGATCTTCAGCCTGAGCTTCAGCTTGCGGCTGCGCTCCCGCGCGGCAAGGAGGCTCGAGCCGACGAGGTTGGGCACGAGGCCGTCCTGGGCGGCCGAGACCCAGAGTCGCACGGTCCCGTTGGCGGACAGGAACCCCCGGCGTGGCGCCTGCTGCACAACCTCGCCGGGGCGCGTGCGCGGCTTCGCGGGGACGTAAACGACGTCTGGGTGAAGCGGTACCGACTCGAGCGCGACCCGGGCGGAGTCGACGGAACGGCCCACGAGGACGGGGACGGAGACCTCGTTCGCGTAGCAAGTCGCGGTGGATGACGGCAGGCGCCCCGCGAAGTAGCTCATCACCCGCGTCGCCGGGCAGACGCCGTTGTCGAGCCGCCACCTGCCGTCGCGGAAGACGACCCGGGCGTCGTAGGTCGGGAGGTACGGAGGAGAAGTGAACGACGTCGGCTCCGTCCCGGCGAGGGCCTGGGTCATGAACGCCTTCCAGATCACCGCGGGGAGCGTGCCGCCGGCAACGGGCTCGCCGTGGAACTCCGTCCTCATCGGCTTGAGCTCGTTCGGGTAGCCGACCCAGACGGCGGTCACGAGATCCGGTGTGTAGCCGACGAACCAGGCGTCGGCGTAGTCGTCGTTCGTCCCGGTCTTGCCGGCGACCACCCGGCCCGGAAGCTGCGCGCGCGTGCCCGTGCCCTCCTCGACGACCTTCTCGAGCACGGCCGTCAGGGTCTCCGCCTCGGACGGTGACAGCGCCGCGTGCTCGACTGGCTCGTTCTCCGCGACCTTGCCGTTGCGCCGGAAGCCGACGCTTCGCACGACACGCGGCCGGTCCTTCATGATCGAGCCGTCGATCCGCTTCCCGTCGTTCGCGATCGTCGCGTACGCACGGGCCATGTCGAGCGGGTTCACGGCGACGAACCCGAGCCCGATCGAGAAGTACGCAGGAAGCTTCGAGCGGATCCCGAGCCGGTGCGCGGTCTCGACGATCGATCGCGGACCGACGATGTTCGTCAGCTGGGCGTAGACGGAGTTGTCGGAGTGCACCATCGCCGTGGTCAGGTCGACGCTTCCGAGGTAGCTCCCCTCGTAGTTCTTGACCGGCCAGATCCTGTCGCCGGCGTCGATGTCGATCGGCTTCGACGTGATGTGCGTCTGCGGCGCGATCCCCTTCCGGAGCGCCGCGGCGAGCACGATGGGCTTGAACGAGGAGCCCGGCTGCCGCTCCGCCTGCGTTGCGAGGTTGAACTGACTGCGGCGGAAGTTCGTGCCGCCGAACATCGCCTTGACTGCGCCCGTCCGCGGGTCGATCGCGACGAGCGCGGCAGCGGGCCCGTTCGGGTCGGGGAGGATCTTCTCGATCGCCTCGCGCGCTCGCTCCTGGAGGTCGAGGTCGATGGTCGTCGTGACCTCGAGGCCCCCGCCGAACACCTTCTCGGCGCCGTACCGTGCGACGAGCTGGTCGGTCACGTAGTTGACGAAGTACGGGGCCGGGCCGCGTGTGCCCGGGAGCCGGACGTTCTGCGGCTTCGGGAGCGGGGCCGCGTTCGCGCGGCGCATCTCCCCGGCGCCGATGCGGCCCTGGTCGTAGAGCTGCTGCAGGACGTACGCGCGCCGCTGGAGCGCCGCCGCCGGGTGCTGCACCGGGTCGTAGAGCGTCGGGCTTGCCGGGATCCCGGCGAGCAGCGCCGCCTCGGGGAGGGTCAACTCGGCCGCGCGCTTGCCGTGGAAGTACGTGCGAGCTGCCTGGAGGATCCCGTAGGCGCCGTTCCCGAAGTAGATCGTATTGAGGTACGCGGTCAGGATCCTGTCCTTCGACCAGCGCTGCGTCAGCTGCCACGCGAGGGCGGCCTCGCGGACCTTGCGGGCGATCGTCTTGTCGTTGCGGCTATAGGCGTTCTTGACGTACTGCTGGGTGATCGTCGAGCCACCCTCGACCACAGCCTTGTTGCGGACGTCCTCCCACGCGGCACGCACGATTCCGCGGACGTCGACGCCGTTGTGCTCGAAGAAGCGCTTGTCCTCGACCGCGACGATCGCCTGCTTCATGATCGGCGCGATCTGATCCGAGCTCACGAGCACCCTGCTCTCGTCGCCGCGCAGAATCGCGAGGACCCGACGCTGGTCGTTGTTCGGGTTCGGCGCGGCGTAGATGACGGTGTCGACGTCGCCGCGCCAGCTCGCGGGGTCGAGCGCCACGAGCTCGCTACGGATCGCCGTCACCAGGCCGTACGTAAACGCCGCGGCCGACAGCGCGAAGAGCACGAGCACGAGCGCCAGGAGCCGCGGCTTCCGGATCCGGCCGCGCTTCTGCGCCGCCTCACTACGTCGTCCGAGCCGCACTGCGCCGTGGATTGTAGCCTCGGGCGGAGGCTTCGCACCGCGCAGGTGTTCTAGCCGGCCAGCACTGCGAGCAGCTCGTCCCCGTAGCGGTCGAGCTTCGCCGGACCGAGGCCCTTGACCCCGGCCAGCTCCGCCGATGTCCCGGGCCGGCGGGCCGCAAGCTCGTCGAGCGTGGCGTCGTGCAACACGACGTAGGCGGGAACGCCGTCCTCGCGGGCTCGTCGCGACCGCCACGCCCTGAGCTCGGTGACGAGCGAGGCCGCCGCTTGCGCGTCGGCAGGCGAGGCGGCCCGTGTCCCGAGCGACGGCAGCACGACGCCTGGGCGCGCGTGAAGGACCCGGAAGCCGTCGCTCTCCACCTCCACCAGCGCCCCGGCGGCTTCGAGTGCCCGGACCCATCGAGTGACCTCAGATTCGGAGGCGGCGGCGAGCGCGCCGAAAGCCGGGGACCGACGCGCGGACGGCGGCGCCTTGACCGAGCCGCGGAGCATCGCGACCAGGCTGCGCCGGCCGAGGGGCCAGGTGAGACTCGAGACCGCGTCGACGATCGTGCGCGCGGGGTCCTCCGGAAGCGGGCGCGCAACCGCAGGAGAGGTGGATGCAAGGCGGGCCTGAGGCGCGCAGACGTCGCATGCCCCGCAGGGCGTTGCGAGCGTCTCGCCGAAGTGCTCGGCGACCTGGAGATGACGGCACCTTCCGTCCTCGGCGAACGAGACGATGCGCTCCACGCGCTCCGCCCCAGCCCGTCGGTAGCGGTCGAGCAGCGCGTCGAGCGCGGCGCTGGCTCCCGTGTCGACAGGGAGAAGCTCGATCCGCAGCGCGCGTCCCGCGTCGAACCCCCTGCGCACGATCCCTGCCTGCTCGAGCATCCCCACGAGCACCCGCGCGTCCTGTGCGCCGCCGACCGCCTCGTCGAGCGCCTCGGGCGTCACGGCGCCGTGCGCGTCTCGGATCGCCCGGTATACCCGACGCAGGAGATCGGCCGTGGGGACGTCCCCGAGCGAGAACCGACGAAGGGCGGTGGCATCGGCGTCACCTGCAAAGAGGACCGTGTCGCTCGGCCGGCCGTCCCGTCCGGCGCGGCCGACCATCTGGACGTAGCTCTCGAGCGAGTCCGGGTAGTTGACGAGAGCCACGAGCCGGACGTCCGCCTTGTCGATGCCCATGCCGAAGGCCGTCGTGGCGACCACGACCGGCGTCCGACCCGCGATGAACGCCTCCTGCACGCGGGTCCGCTCGTCCGGCTCGAGACCGGCGTGGTAATGCTCGGCGGTGATCCCGTGGCCGCGGAGCGTGCGGGCGATCTCCTCCGTCGACCGGCGCGACCTCGCGTAGACGATCGCGACTCCGCCGTCGAGCTCCCGCAGCCTGGCGAGGAGGCCCCGAAGCCGCTCCTCGGCGTTCTCGGCCCGCTCGATGTCGTAGCGGAGGTTCGGCCGGTGGACGCTCGTGCGGACGAGCTCGAGCGGCCGGCCCAGCGCATCGGCGATGGCCGACGCGTTCTCGGGCGTCGCCGTCGCGGTCATCCCGAGCACGGACGGCGCGTCGAGCTCCTCGAGCGCCCGCCGGATGAACAGGTAGTCGGGCCGAAAATCGTGCCCCCACATCGAGACGCAGTGCACCTCGTCGATCACCACCAGGCCGACGCCGATCGAGCGGAGCGTCCGCACGAAGGACTCCTGCCGGAGCCGCTCGGGCGCCGCGTAGAGGAGCCGCGTCTCGCCGGTCGCGACGGATGCCAGCCGCGCGGCCGCATCCTCCGGGTCGAGCGACGAGTTGACGAACGTCGCGGTCGCGCCGATCCGCGGCGGCAGCTTGTCGACCTGGTCCTTCATCAGCGCGATCAGCGGTGACAGAACGAGCGTGGGGGAGGGCCGCAGCATCGCCGCGAGCTGGTAGGTCAGCGACTTGCCGGCCCCCGTCGGCATGACGGCGAGCGTGTCGACACCGTCGAGCGCAGCGCGCACGACGGCCTCCTGGCCGGGCCGGAAGTCGTCGAAGCCGAAGAGCTCCCGGAGCACCGGGCGAAGATCGGTCACCCGAACGAGTGTACGTGTGCGGTCGGAGCGCTTCTGTGCCGACTTCGTGCCGGCGTCACGAGAGCGAGACCGGTGCCGACGCGATCACCGGCTTCCCGGTCGGCGCATCGACGCCGCCATCCTCCTCGACGGTGACCGCGACGACCGAGCCCTTCGCGACGCTCCCGTCGACCGGGATCGCGAGCGTGCCCGAGCCCGGTGCGAAGAGGCCGGCCGGCGTCGGATGGCCGCCGTCGATCACCCAGAGCTGGTAGGTCTTCCCCGCGGGCACGGACGGGACGTCCGAGACGACCAGCACTGCCTGCCCGTCCTGTCCCACGACGAGCCGCCCGCTGGCGCCGGTGAGCGGCGCCTCCGACACCGGCTGCGCGAGCACCGCCGCCGCCGCCCGCTCGCCGGCGAGCGCCGAGCGCGCCTCGTCGAGGTCGGAGGAGACGGAGGCGCCCCAGAGACCCAGTGCGAGCGCCGCGCACGCAGCGATCGCCGCCGCGACCCCGAGCACCGGGACGAGACGCGACCGGCGCCGCTCCTCGAGCGACGCGACGTTCTGCGGCTCGGCGCGGGCAGCGTCGAGGATCCGGCCGCGGAGGCCGGGCGCCGGCGACGGCCCGACGGTAGCGGTCGCCATCGCGGCGGCGACCTCGGTCAGCGAGCGGAGCTCCTCCCGCGCCTCCTCGGACGCCGCGAGCAGCTCCTTCGCGCGTGCGCGGTCGGCCTCGTCGAGCGCGTCGAGCGCGTACGCGGCGATCAGCTCGTGAGTCTCGGCGTCCACGATCCCTCGGATTCGGCTTCGTCCAGCACCTCGCGCAGGCGCGCCAGGCCGGCGAACATCCTGCTCTTGATCGTACCCAGAGGCACTCCCAGCCTCTCCGCCAGCTCGGACTGCGAGTAGCCACCGTAGTACGCGAGCTCGAGTGCCTCGCGTTGCGCGTCCGGGAGCGACCGGAGGGCCGCCTGGACGCGGTCACGCTCGAACCCGAGCCACGCGACGTCCTCGGCGGAGCCACTCGGGTCGGGCGGGTCGGCCCGGGACTCGGACTCGAGGGGCTCAGCCCGTCGACGCTCCTCGCGCCGGACGATGTCGACCGCACGGCGGTGGACGAGGGTCACGATCCACGTGCTCGCCTTCGCGCGCTCGGCGCGGAACGCCGCCGCCGCGCGCCAGACCGCGAGGAACCCCTCCTGTACCGCGTCTTCGGCGAGCCGCTCGTCGCGGAGGACGCGGTACGCGATGCCGTACGCGACCCGGCCGACGCGGTCGTAGAGCTCGCCGAGCGCGCTCTCGTCGCCGCGTGCCACCAGCGCGACGAGCGCCTCGTCCGAGAGGTGCCTATGCCTGGGCAACGCCAGGTCATCTTGGCGTATGCGGCCAGCGGCCGGAAGCGTGTCGACGAGCACGACAGTGGTTCGCCGAGCGCGGGTTCCCGGTTCGCCCGGTCCGAACCGGTCTCGCGGCGGGCGGCGAACAAGGCCCCGATTCAGCCGACCACCAACGGAAGGAGCACGACGATGCGCAAGAGCATCGCGGCCGCGGCGCTCGCCGCCGTGGTCACATCGGCCGCGCTCGGCGCGGCGGTGGCGCTCGGCCCCGGGGACGGAACCGCGTCGAGCCACCGGGAGGCGCCGCTCATCGCGGACGACCCCTCGGCGGACCTGACGGACGTCTACGCGTTCCGCAGCCCCGACAAGCCGAACACCGTCACGATTCTGGCGAACGTGATCCCCGGCGAGGACCCGGCTGCCGGGCCGAACTGGTACACGTTCTCGCCCGGGGCCCGCTACAACCTGAAGATAGACACGACGGGCGACGTCCGCCCGGACGTGATCTACCGGTTCGAGTTCCAGCGGAAGACCGGGCCGTTCTTCCTCGGCGATACCGCCCAGCCGTTCACCGTCACGCGGATCGCGAAGGGGAAGAGGACGGTCGTCGCGAAGGGCACGACGCCGCCGAACAACATTGGCAAGCGCTCGACGCCGGACTACCGAAGCCTCGTCGCGAAGTCGATCGCCTCGTTCGACAGCGGCGCCGCCAGGGCGTTCGCCGGTCAGCGCGACGATCCGTTCTTCGGCGACGTCGGGGCGATCTTCGACCTCGTGGCGATCCGCAAGGGCACCGGGAACATGGGCGGCGGGAAGGACTTCTTCGCCGGCTACGGCGTACACACGTTCGCCGTCCAGGTCCCGATCGCCGACCTCGCGGCGAAGAACGGGATGATCGGCGTCTGGGCGTCGGTCGACCGCCGCAAGGTCACGACGCGCGGCGCAACGACGCGGGACGCGGGCGCCTGGGTGCAGGTCGACCGACTCGGCAACCCGCTCGTCAACGAGGTGATCATCCCGACCGGCCTCAAGGATCGGTGGAACGCGTTGCAGCCGTGGAGCGAGTCGGAGTTCCGCAAGTACTACACCGACCCGATCCTCGCCGCGGTCATCAACAAGCTGTACTCACTCGGCGCACCCGAGACGGGCCGTGACGACCTCGTCGCGGTGCTTCTCACCGGTGTCCCGAAGCTGAACTTCACCGGGCCGAAGCTCGCCGACGTGCTGCGGCTCAACCTCGCCGTCCCCGTCGCCAAGAGCCCGAACAGGCTCGGCGTGCTGGGCGGTGACACGCAGGGCTGGCCGAACGGCCGGCGCCTCTCGGACGACGTGATCGACATCGCCGAGCAGGCGGTCGGCGGCTTCCTCAAGGACGTGAAGCTGCCGCTCGGGGACGGCGTCAACGCGGACGACGTCGACACGCTCGACGCATTCCCCTACGTCGCCGACCCGAAGTCGGGGTTCGACAACACGAAGGGGCTCCAGAAGTAGGCGTTGCGGGCGGGACCGCGCCTCGCGTGCGCGGTCCCGCCCGAACCGCTTCCAGGCGGCGGCCGAACCACACCTGCATGCGCTCTCACACTCGCCTTCTCGTGGTCGCCCTCGTCGTTGCCGGCGCACTCGCTGGTGCGCTGCTCGGCGGCGGCGTCGCCGAGCGCGGGCAGGGAGCGTCGGCCTCAGCCGCGGCCGTACGGCCCGGCGCCGCCGAGCGGGCTGTCGACGCCGCTCTGACGGGCTACGCGCAGCCGTCCTCGAGCAGCCTCGCCGGGCTGGAGCAGGACGCGCGCGCGCGTCCACAGGACGTGCGGACGCTCACGCTTCTCGGCTTCGGCTACCTCCAGCGCTGGCGCGAGACGGCCGACGCCTCCTACCTGCCGCGCGCCGCGGAGGCACTCCGGCGCGCCCGACTCGTCGACCGCCGGGACGCGCTCGTGGTGACGGGGCTGGGTTCGCTCGCACTCACCCAGCACCAGTTCCGGAGCGCGCTCGCGCGTGGTCGTGAGGCGCGGAGCCTCGCGCCGTTCAGCGCACGGCCGCTCGGCATCGTCGGCGACGCGCTCCTCGAGCTCGGGCGCTACGACGAGGCGTTCGCCGCCTTCGAGCGGATGAACGCTCTCGAGCCGAACCTCGCGTCCTACGCGCGCATCGCCTACGCGCGGGAGCTGATCGGCGACCTTCCCGGGGCGATCAGGGCGATGCGGCTTGCGGTCGATGCGTCGGCCGGGGCGCGTGAGCCCGCCGCCTGGTCTCACGTCGAGCTCGCGAAGCTCGAGCTCCTGCGCGGCCGGCTCGCCGCCGCGTCGAGCGAGGCACGCATCGCACTGGCGCTGTTCCCCGGGTATGTCTTCGCGGAGGAGCAGCTTGCGCGGATCGACGCGGCGCGAGGACGTCTCCCTGCCGGCATCGCGCGCATGCGCCGCGTCGTCGAGGCGGTGCCGCTGCCGCAGTTCGTGTCGCTCCTCGCCGACCTGCTCGAGCGCTCGGGCCGGACGCGGGCAGCACGCGACCAGCTCGCGACCGCAGCTGCGATCGACCGGCTGCTCGTCGCCGGGGGAATCCGCACCGACCTCGAGTCGGTGACATTCGATGCAGACCACCTGCGCGGCCTCGCGACGCTCGTCGCGCGCGCCCGCGCGGCCCGTGCCGCGCGGCCGTCGATCCAGGGGGACGACGCGCTCGCATGGGCTCTGGCACGGACGGGCCGCTGCGCCGAGGGGCGCCCGTGGTCGATCCGCTCGCTCCGGCTCGGCACCCGCGATCCGCTGCTGGCATTCCACCGCGCCTACATCGAGCGCTGCCTCGACAACCGCGCCGCCGCACGCGCCTGGGCGCGGCGAGCGGTCGCGCGCAACCCGGCGTTCTCCGTCCGCTGGGGCGCGGTCGCGATGCGGATCGCCGCACGCTGACCCCTCACCGCGCACCGCCTCGAACCGGTCGGGCCTCCGTCGGCGAACACGCATCGACACCGCGCGAGAGGAGGCTCGCCCATGATCCGCAGATTCGGCGCAGCACTTGCCACGGCCGTGGGGCTCGTCGTCGTGCTTGCCGGCCCGGCCGCCGCGCACCCCCTCGGCAATTTCACGACGAACCACTACGACGAGGTCGTGCTCTCCGGTGAGCGGGTGTACGTCCTCTCCGCGCTCGACCTCGCCGAGATCCCGACGTTCCAGGCAAGAACGCAGGTGCGCGAACGCGGTCGCGCTGGCTACGCCGCCGGCCTCGCGACGAGCGTCGCGAACGGGCTCGAGCTCGAGGTCGACGGCACCCGGCGCGGCCTCCGCGTGCTGCGCTACCGGTTGACGTTCCCCACAGGCGCCGCCGGGCTCCGTACGAGCCGGCTCGAAACGGTGCTCGACGCAGGCAGGCTCACCCCGGGCTCCCACGCGATCGCGCTGCGGAACACGTTTCTCCCAGGGCGCATCGGCTGGCGTGAGATCGTGATCCGGGCCGAGCACGGTGCGCAGCTCGTCGACTCGACGGTGCCGACGCGCGGCGTCAGCGACCGGCTCCGCTCGTACCCGCGCGACCTCCTCTCGAGCCCGGTCGACGTCACGAGCGCGAGCGCGCGAGCGCTCGCCGGTGCGGCGGCCGGCCGTGCGCCCTCGCTCGGAGCAGCGCCGACGGCGACGGCGACGGTTACGGTCGACGGCGGTTTCGCCTCGCTGATCGAGCGGCGGGAGCTGGCATTCGGCGTCGTCGCGCTTTCGTTGGCGATTGCGCTCTTCTGGGGCGCGGCCCACGCGCTCACGCCCGGGCACGGCAAGGCCCTGGTCGCGGGGTACCTCGTCGGCACCCGCGGCCGTCCACGGCACGCGTTCATCCTCGGCGCGACCGTGACGGTCACACACACTGCCGGCGTCTTCGCTCTCGGCATCGTCACGCTCCTGCTCTCGCAGTTCGTCGTCCCCGAAACGCTGTACCCGTGGCTGACGCTGGCCTCGGGCCTGCTGGTCGTCGGTGTGGGCCTCGGCGTGCTCAGGAGCCGTCTCGGCGACGCCGGTCATCACGACCACGGAGGACATCACGACCACGGAGGGCATCGCGAACATCACCACGCGCACCCTCATCAGGACCACCATCACCCCGAGGACGCGCTGACGTCGCGGGGACTGCTCGGGGTCGGGATCGCCGCCGGTCTCCTCCCTTGCCCCTCGGCGCTCGTGGTCCTCCTGAGCGCGATCGCGCTCCACCGCGTGGCGTTCGGGCTCGCGCTGATCGTCGCCTTCAGCATCGGTCTCGCGGCAACCGTCACCTCCATCGGCCTCGTCGCCGTGCTCGCACGGCGCACCTTTGCCCGGGCGCGGTTCGACGGGCCTGTGGTCAGCGCGCTCCCGGCCGTCTCTGCGGCTGTGATCTTCGTCGTCGGCGTCGTCATTACGGTGAAGGCCATCCCCGGGGTCGTCTGAGAGGAACGAACCGACCCGTCGCACGCGCCGAACCATTGGGCGCCCACGACGAAGAGGAGACACGAGATGTTCGGGCTCGACGATTGGATTGCAGGGATGAGTGACGGGGCATCGATCGCCGTCGTCCTGGTGGCCGCCGCGCTGCTCGGCCTCAGGCACGCGACGGACCCGGACCACATCGCCGCGGTCTCGGCGCTTGTCGCCTCCGGTCGCGAGCGTGCAACGACGGCTGCGGCCCGCCTCGGCCTCTGGTGGGGACTCGGGCATGCTGTCACGCTGGTCGCGTTCGGGATCCCGATCCTCGTCGCCGAGCGCTATCTCCCCGAGGACCTCCAGCGCGGCGCGGAGACGGCGGTCGCCGCACTGATCGTCTTCCTCGCCGTCCGTCTCCTGGTTCGCTGGCGGCACGGGGCTTTCGCCTGGCAGGCCCATGACGGCGAGGAGCACCGGCACCCGGTCAGGACGTCGTGGGGCGCGTTCGGGATCGGGCTCGTCCACGGGATGGGAGGGAGCGCCGGTGTCGGCGTCCTGCTCCTCGCCGCCATCCCGTCGAGGGAGGTCGCGATCGCGGCGCTCGTGGCCCTCGCGCTCTTCACTGCCGTCTCGATGACGATCGTCACCACCGGCTTCGGCGCCATGCTCGGCGTCCGCGGTACGCGCGGGGTACTCGCCGCTGCGCCCGCACTCGGCTGCGCCAGCCTGGCGTTCGGTGTCTGGTACGCCGCCGCGGTGTGGAGCTTCGCGCCGTACCCGTTCTGAGTCGGCCTGCCGCATCGTGGACGGCCGACCCGCCACCGGCGATACTCGGTTCGTGGCGCCGGGTGGTGTGCGGGAGCGGGACCTGCGGGTGCTGTCCGCTGCGATCGGGCTCTCGGCGCTGGGCGACGGCGTCGCGCTGATCGCGCTCGCCCTTCAGGCGAAGAACCTCGCCGGGGAGGGCATGGGAGGCGGTGTCGCGATCGCCGCGATGTTCATCTGCCTCTGGGCGCCCGTCGTCCTCCTCTCCGGCCACGTCGGGCTGCTCGTCGACCGGACGGAGACGCGGCGCCTCCTTGTTGCCGTCTCTGCGGTCCAGGCGGTCGTGGCGGTCGCCCTCGCGATCGTCGGCTCGCTCGCTGCGCTGCTCGCGCTCGCTGCGCTCCTCGGAGCGGGGATCGCAGTCGCCCAGGCGGCCGAGTTCGCCCTCGTTCCGGTCGTCGCGGGCGAACGCGCGCTCCAGCGCGCGAACGGCCTGGTCGAGACGGCGCGTGCCCTCGGCCTGACCGTCGGACCGGTATGCGGCAGCGTGCTTGTCGCCCTCGGCGGGACCGGCGCCGCGATGTCCGTCGACGCCGTCTCGTTCGTCGTGGTCGCTCTCGCCGGACTGTCGCTCGCGGCGAGGCGCGCACCGCAGGCGCGCGCTCCCGGTGAGCGGCGCCGCGCCCGGGACGGGATCGCCTTCCTGATGGGCGACCCGCTCGTCGGACTGATGGTCGTCGTCGTCTTCGTCTCGCTCCTCTTCATGTCGGCCTCGATCCCGGCCGATCTCGTCTACGTCGAGGACGTGCTGGGGATCCAGGACATCGGCATCGGGGTGGTGCTGAGCGCGTGGACGCTCGGGATGCTGGTTGGGGCGAACGTCCTCGCCCGGCGCGTCGCGCTCGGGAGCCTCGCCGCGGCGACGTTCGCCGGCGTGACGGTCCAGGGCCTCGGGAAGTTCGTGGCGCCGTTCTGGCTGGTCTTCGGGTTCATGCTGGTCTGCTACTTCGTGGGCGGGATCGGACACGGGCTCAAGAACGTCGCCTCGCGCACGCTGATCCACACGAGAATCCCTCCCGACCGGCACGGCCGGGCGTTCGCCGCCTGGAACGGGGTACGGAATGCCGCCGAGCTCGGCGCGCTCGCCCTCGGCGGGCTGGTCGTGGGGCTGATCGGCGCGCGGCCGACGCTCTGGCTCGCGGGCGGGCTCTCCGCGCTCGCCGGGCTCGCGGGCCTGGCGGTGCTGTCCGCCTGGAGAGACCGCGTGCCGGAGCCCGACACGGGCGTGGGTACGATCGGCTCCCCGTGAGCGCCGACGTCATCGCACGTCTCACCCAGCACGCCGTTGACGTGCTGCCTGACGGGCTCCTTGCGGAGAAGCTCGGGCGCGGCCGACCGCTCCGCGTGAAGCTCGGGATCGACCCGACGGCGCCCGACATTCACCTCGGTTTCGCCTGTGTGCTGGACCGGCTCGCCGGCTTCCAGCGCGAGGGCAATGTCGTCGTCCTCATCGTCGGGGATTACACGGCTCGGATCGGCGACCCCTCCGGGCGCTCGAAGGAGCGTCCCGTGCTGCCGGACGAGGTACTCGACGCAAACGCCACGGCGTTCGCGGAGCAGGCGTTCCGGATCCTCGATCGCGAACGGACAGAGATCCGTCACAACGGCGAATGGCTCGGCGCGCTCTCCTACGCGGACGTCGTCCGTCTGACCCGCACGCTGACCGTCGCGCAACTTCTCGAGCGAGACGACTTCGGGAAGCGGTTCGCCGCACACGAGCCGGTCTCGCTCTCGGAGCTCCTCTACCCGCTCATGCAGGCCTACGACTCGGTCGCGACCGAGGCAGACGTCGAGATCGGCGGTACGGACCAGCTCTATAACCTCCTCGCGGGCCGAACCGTCATGCCGCACTACGGGCTCGAGCCGCAGGTCGTGATCACGTATCCGCTGCTCGTCGGCCTCGACGGCGTGGAGAAGATGTCGAAGTCGCGAGGCAACTACATCGGAATCACCGAGCCGCCCGAGGAGATGTTCGGAAAGGTGATGTCCATCCCGGACGCTGCCCTGCCCCAATGGTGGGAGCTTCTCGCCGGGGGCGGCGATCACCCCGGTGAACCCATGGAGTGGAAGCTCGAGCTCGCTCGGAGCGTCACCCGGCGGTGGCACCTGGACGAGGGCGCCGAGGTCGGGGAAGCGCACTTCACGCGCGTCGTGCGCGAGGGTGGCGCACCGGCCGATGTGCCCGAGCACTCGCTTCCGGACGGCGACCCGGTGCACCTGCCGACCGTGATCTCTGCGGCGTTCGGCCTCTCGACGAGCGAGGCCCGCCGGATGATCGCGCAGGGGGGCGTCAAGCTCGACGGCGAGCCCGTGACGGTGCTCGACGCGCCCCGCGCCGAGGTCGAGGGCAAGGTGCTCCAGGCCGGCAAGCGCCGCTTCGCACGGCTTGCCGCCTCGTCTTGACACCCCTCGGGCCTCTGGTACACTCCCTCGGCCGCCCGAGAGGGAGGCAGAGGAAAGCCCTGCGACTCACAGGAGCGCCTTCGCTCGATTCGGATACGACCCTTTTCCGTCGCCCGTTCGATCTGGAGGCCTCTCGCGTGAGCGGAGGCCTTTTCGTTGCCCGCCCTCCCCGGCACCGGTCCTTGAAAACTCAACAGCGTGCGTGTGCGACGAGAAAGCGTCGCCGTCCGATCCGTGCCGGTCCGCCGGTCGCGTCGAACGACGATGTCTTATCCCGTCATTATCGTCCTGCCTTCCCGGCGGGACGAGAACTGACGCCTTTGAGCTAGACACCTCGCTTCGGCGGGTCGTCTAGTAACGAGCTCGAAGGAAGACACCAGTTCGCCCGGCCGTGCAAGCGGCGGGGCAATCTGTTTCTTCACGGAGAGTTTGATCCTGGCTCAGGACGAACGCTGGCGGCGCGCCTAACACATGCAAGTCGAGCGAGAACCAAGGACTTCGGTCCTGGGGACAGCGGCGAACGGGTGAGTAACACGTGGATAACCTGCCCTCGGCACCGGAATAGCCCGGGGAAACCCGGATTAATGCCGGATAGCCCCACATCCCTGCGGGGAACGTGGGAAAAGGTAGCTTCGGCCTCTGGCCGAGGAGGGGTCCGCGGTGGATTAGCTTGTTGGCGGGGTAACGGCCCACCAAGGCGACGATCCATAGCTGGTCTGAGAGGACGATCAGCCACACTGGGACTGAGACACGGCCCAGACTCCTACGGGAGGCAGCAGTGGGGAATCTTGCGCAATGGGCGAAAGCCTGACGCAGCGACGCCGCGTGCGGGAAGAAGGCCTTCGGGTTGTAAACCGCTTTCAGGAGGGACGAAGCCACTCGGGTGAATAGCCCAGAGGGTGACGGTACCTCCAGAAGAAGCCCCGGCTAACTACGTGCCAGCAGCCGCGGTAATACGTAGGGGGCAAGCGTTGTCCGGATTCATTGGGCGTAAAGAGCGTGTAGGCGGCCAGGTAGGTCGGTTGTGAAAACTGGAGGCTCAACCTTCAGACGTCGACCGAAACCATCTGGCTAGAGTCCGGGAGAGGAGAGTGGAATTCCTGGTGTAGCGGTGAAATGCGCAGATATCAGGAAGAACACCCGTGGCGAAAGCGGCTCTCTGGAACGGTACTGACGCTGAGACGCGAAAGCGTGGGGAGCGAACAGGATTAGATACCCTGGTAGTCCACGCCGTAAACGATGGGCGCTAGGTGTGGGAGGTGTCGACTCCTTCCGTGCCGCAGCTAACGCATTAAGCGCCCCGCCTGGGGAGTACGGCCGCAAGGCTAAAACTCAAAGGAATTGACGGGGGCCCGCACAAGCAGCGGAGCATGTGGTTTAATTGGATGCGACGCCAAGAACCTTACCAAGGCTTGACATGGTCGGGAAAGCCGGAGAAATTCGGCCCTCCTTCGGGACTCGATCACAGGTGGTGCATGGCTGTCGTCAGCTCGTGTCGTGAGATGTTGGGTTAAGTCCCGCAACGAGCGCAACCCCTGTCCCATGTTGCCAGCGAGTTATGTCGGGGACTCATGGGAGACTGCCGGTGACAAATCGGAGGAAGGTGGGGATGACGTCAAGTCATCATGCCCCTTATGTCTTGGGCTACACACGTGCTACATTGGCCGGTACAAAGGGCTGCAAAACCGTGAGGTTGAGCGAATCCCAAAAAGCCGGTCCCGGTTCGGATTGGAGGCTGCAACTCGCCTCCATGAAGGCGGAGTTGCTAGTAATCGCGGATCAGCAACGCCGCGGTGAATACGTTCCCGGGCCTTGTACACACCGCCCGTCACACCACGAAAGTCGGCAACACCCGAAGCCGGTGGGCTAACCTCGCGAGAGGAGGCAGCCGTCGAAGGTGGGGTCGATGATTGGGGTGAAGTCGTAACAAGGTAGCCGTACCGGAAGGTGCGGCTGGATCACCTCCTTTCTAGGGAATCCGGAGCTCTTACTCCGGAGGCTGTCGGACTCGTTGATGCGCTCGGGCTTCTGCTCGAGGTCGTCCGATGATCCGATTCGCCTAGAATTACGTCGACTCTCGTCACCTGGTGTGGATCGCGAAAGCGAGCACACCTCGCACGCTGTTGAGCTTTGAGGGATCGAGTGACCCTGCTCGGGTCGCCGGCCTTCACGTTGGGCGTGCTCGTCGAGCTCGCGCGCACCTTGAAAACTCCATAGCGACATCTAACGTGTTCTTTCCGAATCAAGAGAACAAGGGCACACGGTGGATGCCTTGGCGCCAAGAGCCGATGAAGGACGTGGGCGGCTGCGATAAGCCCGGGGGAGGTGCTGACCAACCTTTGATCCCGGGATCTCCGAATGAGGAAACTCACGCGTGGTAATGCGCGCGTACTCCTGCCTGAATACATAGGGCAGGTAGAGGCAAGCTGGGGAACTGAAACATCTAAGTACCCAGAGGAAAGGAAAGAAACCTCGACTCCCTGAGTAGTGGCGAGCGAAAAGGGAAGAGCCCAAACCCGGGCGATGTGATAGACGGCAGTCGTTGTCGTTCGGGGGTTGTAGGGCCTCGTCTTGATCCGTCTGCCGGCGGGTCGGGAAGTTACAAAGTCACGTGGTAGCGGAACCGGATGGAAAGCCGGGCCACAGCGGGTAACAGCCCCGTACGCGAAACTGCGTGGCCTTCCTCGACGAGTACCTGAGTACGGCCGGGCACGGGAAACCCGGTCGGAACCCGCGGGGACCACCCCGCAAGGCTAAGTACTCCTTGGCGACCGATAGTGAACTAGTACCGTGAGGGAAAGGTGAAAAGTACCCCGCGAGGGGAGTGAAATAGCACCTGAAACCGTGTGCTTACAAGCGGTCGGAGCGGCTTCGTGCCGTGACGGCGTGCCTTTTGCATAATGAGCCAGCGAGTTGCTCTTCAACGGCAAGGTTAAGGAAACGGAGCCGTAGCGAAAGCGAGTCTGAACAGGGCGTTCAGTCGTTGGAGGCAGACCCGAAACTGAGTGATCTACCCATGGGCAGGTTGAAGCGGGGGTAAGACCCCGTGAAGGACCGAACACACGTCGGTTGAAAACGGCGGTGATGACCTGTGGGTCGGAGTGAAAGGCTAATCAAACTCAGAGATATCTGGTTCTCCCCGAAATATATTTAGGTATAGCGTCGCGTGTTTATTCCCGGTTGTAGAGCACTGTTTGGTCTAGGGGGCCTACCAGCTTACTGAAATCAGGCAAACTCCGAAGGCCGGGAATCCAGAGCGCGGCAGTCAGACTGCGGGGGATAAGCTCCGTGGTCGAAAGGGAAACAGCCCAGACCGTCGGCTAAGGCCCCTAATTCCATGCTAAGTGGCAAACGATGTCCGATTGCAGAGACAACCAGGATGTTGGCTTAGAAGCAGCCACCATTCAAAGAGTGCGTAACAGCTCACTGGTCAAGTGGTCGGGCGCGGATAATTCAACGGGGCTCAAGCATGGAGCCGAAGCTACGGACTTCAGCGCAAGCTGGAGTGGTAGGGGAGCGTTCCCATTGCGGTGAAGCGGCGGCGGAAGCCAGTCGTGGAGCGATGGGAAGTGAGAATGCTGGCATGAGTAACGAAAGAGGAGTGAGAAACTCCTCCGCCGAATGCCCAAGGGTTCCTGAGTAAAGCTAATCTACTCAGGGTTAGTCGGGACCTAAGCCGAGGCCGAAAGGCGTAGGCGATGGACAACAGGTTGATATTCCTGTACCACGTACCGTTTGCTTGACCGATGGCGGGACGGGGTAGGCTAGGGAAACCCAGGCGATGGTCGACCTGGGGTAACCGCGTAGGCCGGGTGATAGGGAAATCCGTCACCCATCAAGGCTGAGACGGGATGCCGAGCCCGCATGGGCGAAGTTCCTGAAGCCATGCCTCCAAGAAAAGCGTCTAGGGAGAACGGGCGTGCCCGTACCAAAACCGACACAGGTGGGCAGGTAGAGAATACCAAGGCGATCGGAAGAACCCTCGTTAAGGAACTCGGCAAAATGGTCCCGTAACTTCGGGAGAAGGGACGCCTCGGTAGGGTGAGATTCCCTCGCGGAATCGAGCTCGAGGAGGCCGCAGAGAAACGGCCCGAGCGACTGTTTACCAAAAACACAGGCCTCTGCTAAGTCGCAAGACGACGTATAGGGGCTGACGCCTGCCCGGTGCCGGAAGGTCACGAGGAGAGGTTAGCCTTCGGGCGAAGCTTTGAATCCAAGCCCCGGTAAACGGCGGCGGTAACTATAACCGTCCTAAGGTAGCGAAATTCCTTGTCGGGTAAGTTCCGACCTGCACGAATGGCGTAACGACTTGGGCGCTGTCTCAACGAGGGATCCGGTGAAATTGTAGTCTCGGTGAAGATGCCGAGTACCCGTGGCTGGACGGAAAGACCCCGTGAACCTTTACTACAGCTTTGCGTTGAAGTTTGGTGTTCGTTGTCCAGGATAGGTGGGAGACTTTGAAGCGGGGGCGTCAGCTCTCGTGGAGTCAACCTTGGGATACCACCCTCCGGATTCCGGGCTTCTAACCCGATGCCGTAAACCGGGTCGGGAACAGCGTGAGGTGGGTAGTTTGACTGGGGCGGTCGCCTCCTAAAATGTAACGGAGGCGCGCAATGGTTCCCTCAGCACGGTTGGAAATCGTGCGTAGAGCGCAAAGGCATAAGGGAGCTTGACTGCGAGACTGACAAGTCGAGCAGGGACGAAAGTCGGCCTTAGTGATCCGGCGGTTAAGAGTGGAATTGCCGTCGCTCAACGGATAAAAGGTACTCCGGGGATAACAGGCTTATCCTCCCCAAGAGTCCACATCGACGGGAGGGTTTGGCACCTCGATGTCGGCTCGTCGCATCCTGGGGCTGAAGCAGGTCCCAAGGGTTGGGCTGTTCGCCCATTAAAGCGGCACGCGAGCTGGGTTCAGAACGTCGCGAGACAGTGGATATCGCTGTCTATAAATCTGGCTATATGCTGGAAACTCCGAGTATCCCGCACTACTCACTGTGACGTCCGGTCGGACGTCTACAGTAGTGACAACGTGTCGGGTGCGGACAATCAGCAGGAAAGGCTGGATAGCTACATCGCAGGGTACGTCGACGGAGAAGGCAGCTTCTCGGTCTCGGTGCAGCGCAACGTGTCGTGTCGCGTCGGGTATCAGCTGGTACCGGAGTTCCATGTCAGCCAGAACGCTGACCGGGCTCAGGTTCTCGAGCTGATCAAGGCGCGGCTTGGATGCGGCTACATCAAGCCGAACAGCAAGACAGATCGCACGCTCGTGTACGTCGTGAGAGATCGCGACGCGCTTCTCGAGCGGGTGGTTCCCTTCTTTGAGCGAAACCCCTTGCTGTCGTCGAAGCTGGCAGACGTCGAGACGTTTGCCAGCGTGGTCAAGGCGATGGCACAGAACGAGCACCTGACGCACGCCGGCTTCGGTCGGCTGCTGGATCTTTCGCTCTCCATGAATGGGGGTGGGCGATTCCGGAAGGTGCCCTGGCGAGACCTGGTAGCAATCCAGAATCCTCAGAGACTGCACGCCAGACAAGGCCCCTGAGGGCCCGGAAGATACAGTCCGAGCTGCATGGCGACATGCAGAGTCAGGCAGAAATGACCTGACCTCCACGGCGGCGCTGCCCGCGCCGAACCGGGAGTAACAACACTGTCGGTCCCTATCCGCCATGGGCGTTGGGAACTTGAGAGGAGTCGTCTCTAGTACGAGAGGACCGAGATGAACAGACCGCTGGTGTAGCAGTTGTCCTGCCAAGGGCACCGCTGCTTAGCTACGTCTGGATGGGATAACCGCTGAAAGCATCTAAGCGGGAAGCCCACCTCGAGATGAGGTTCCCCATCACTTCGAGTGAGTAAGGGCCGTGGAAGACCACCACGTCGATAGGCGGGCGGTGCAAGCACAGCAATGTGTTCAGCTGACCCGTACTAATTGCCCGAGGTCTTGATTTTGAACACAACGAGGTCGCTATGGAGTTTTGAGGGTGAGCGCAGCCTGAATAGTGGGCGCACCCCTTGACAGTTCGGCGGTCATAGCAGCGGGGAAATACCTCTTCCCATTCCGAACAGAGAAGTCAAGCCCGTCTGTGCCGATGGTACTTGGGGCGCAAGCCCCTGGGAGAGTAGGGTGCCGCCGGTTTTTCTCACTTGGAGGGGCGTGGCTTTAGCCGCGCCCCTCCGCATGGTCCCGTGGCCCGGGCGTCGCGGCCACGCCGAGCCCGCGTAAGCGTGCCACCCGCATCTCGACCGGCGGGTGGGTGACGAACATCCGGCAGACCTTGTCGGTCGCGTCGAACGGGTTGACCGTGTACAGCGGCTCGGTCGCCGGCGAGCCCTCGAACGAGACGAGGTCGCTGGCACGGTCGAGCCGGAGCAGCGCGTCCGCGAGATCGTGCGGATCGGTCAGCATCGCCGCGCGCGCGTCGGCCGCGAACTCACGCTTCGGGGAGAGCACGAGGTGAGTGAACGCCGCAGCGATCGGCGCGAGGACGGCAAGCAGCGCTCGTGACAGCCATCCACCCGCCCGTGTGAGCTCGAGCAACGTCGTAGCGAGGACGACCGAGAAGGTCTGGGTGAGGACGTCGCGGGCCTTCACGTGCGCGAGCTCGTGTGCGACGACCGCCTCGAGCTCGGCCGGCGAGAGCGCGCCGAGGAGCCCGGTGCTCACCGCGAGCGTCGCCCCTTGCGGGCCGCGACCCACGACGAATGCGCGCGGGTACCCGTCGGTTACGACCGCAAGCTTCGGCGGGCGGATTGCGAGCGTCGCCGCGATCCGGTCGACGGTCGACCGCAGGAGTGGATCCTCGGCGAGCGCCAGCGGGCGGGCTCGGAGCATTCCGAGCAGCACCCGGTCGCCGAACGCGTAAACGACCGTCGCGCCGAGCAGCGAGCAGAACGCGAAGAGCGTCGCCGTTTGCGCTCCTGCGAGGAGCCAGCCGAGACCGCCGAACACGGCAGCGAGCAGCACCACGAGGAGCCATGCTTTGAGGAGGTTGCGCGCGGACGCAGCGCGCATCGGTCAGTCGTCGTCTTCGTCGTCGACCCGCTCGTCGCGGTCGACGTCCTCGAGCCCACGCGGCGGCCAGTCCGGTTGCGGTGCGTCGCACCGGCTCGAGCAGTGCAGGGAGGCGACGTTCTGGAGCGGAACGAGGATGTGCCCGTTGAGCTCGACGTGAGGGACGTCCTCGATCGAGCAGTAGGCGGTGAGCACGCCCTCCTGGTACTCGCCGCCGAACAGCGCCAGCTCGACCTGCTCGCCCTTGTACTTGTTCGTGTAGTCCTCCACGCGGACGCGGAGTCTACCGTCTGCCTTGCGGCCAGAGACGCCGCCGGTCGACCGTGACGATCCGGTGACGATGCGGTGAGCATCCGGTGCCGTGCTGGACATCGGCTGGTCCCAACGTGGAGGATCGCTTGCCGATGGAAAGCCGCCTCGACCGGTTCCCGACGCTCGCTGGCCTCCCTTCGGGTGAGCGCGCGATCATCGCGAGCGTGCTGACCGAGGAGCGCGTCGACACCGGAACGGAGCTCACTCGGGCGGGAGACTTCGGGTGGGCGATGTATGCCATCGAAGAGGGCGAGGGCGAGGTGCGCGACCGGAACGGTGCGGTGGTGGCGCAGCTCGGGCCGGGTGACGTCTTCGGAGAGGTCGCGCTCGTCGTGTCGGGACGGCGGGCCGCGACGGTGGTTGCGCGAACCCCGATGCTGCTCCTGTCGTTGTTCACCCAGGACTTCCAGCGCATCCGTCCGACCGTGCCGACGTTCGAAGCGACGCTTCGCGCCGTGATCGACGATCGACTCGGAGTGCGAACGGCGACGGCGGCTCAGGTGGATGGCGGCGGCGTCAGCTCGACGAGCTGAACCGCTCCGTTCTCGATCGGCCCGACCAGCTTCCGGTGCTCGCCCACCGGGATACCGCTGAGGGCGGCGAGCACGACCCGGATGAGCGCACCGTGGGCGACCACGAGCACGAGCTCGCCGTCATGTGCTCTCGCGATCCGCTCGAGCTCGGGCAGCGCTCGCCGCTCGAGCTGCTCGAACGACTCGCCGCCGGCCCACCCGTACCCCTCCGCGGCCGCGCTGCGCTCGTGGGCGTCCGGCCAGCGCTCTCTCACCTCGTCGAAGGTGAGCCCTGTGAGCTCACCGACATCGACCTCGCGAAGGGCCTCACGCTCCACCACCGGGAGACCCAGGCGTGCCCCGACACGGTCGGCCGTTTCCGCCGCACGACGGAGGTCGCTCGCATACACGGCGACGACCGGCTTTCCCGACAGGCCATCGGCGAGGGCTTCTGCTTGCTGGACACCGATGTCGTTGAGTGGACGATCGGCCTGTCCCTGGTGGCGGTGCTCGGCGTTCCAGTCCGTCTCGCCGTGGCGCGCGAGGAGGATCCTGGTCGGCGGCACCCGAGTAGGCTAGCCCGCGTGGATCTCGGGCTCACCGGCAAGGTCGCGCTCGTCACCGGCTCGAGCCGCGGCATCGGGCGGGCGATCGCGGCGCGCCTCGTGGAGGAGGGTGCCGACGTCGTGTTCACCGCGCGTGGCGCCGAGGCGCTCGAGGAGGCAGTCAGCGGGGCTCGTGGTCCTGGGCGGGCCGAAGGCGTCGTCGTCGACTTGACCGAGCCGGACGGCGCCGAGCGGGTTGTCGCGGCTGCGATCGAGCGCTTCGGCGGCCTCGACATCGTCGTCAACAACGTCGGCGGCTCGGGGGCGCGGTCCTTCGACGCGATGGACGTGGCTGACCTCGAGACCGTCCTCGGCCGGAACGTGTTCCCGGCCCTCGGCGTCTCACGCGCAGCTGTGCCTTCCCTGCGCGAGCGGGGGGGTGGCGTGATCCTGATGATCGCGTCGATCTACGGCCGCGAGGGAGGCGGCGGGCCGAGCTACAACGTCGCCAAGGCGGCCGAGATCAGCCTGGCGAAGGCGATGGCCATCGATCTCGCGAAGGACGGGATCAGGGTGCTGAGCGTCGCGCCCGGGTCGACCCTGTTCCCGGGCGGCAGCTGGGAGCGGCGTTCACAGGAGGACCCCGACGCGATCGCGGCGTTCGTCGAGCGTGAGCTGCCCTGGGGTCGGTTCGGGACGGTCGACGAGATCGCCGACGTCGTCGCGTTCCTCGTCTCCCCGCGTGCGTCATGGGTCGTGGGCACCTGCGTCACCGTCGACGGCGGCCAGTCGCGCTCGTTCTGAAGCTCGCGTCGGTCGGGCTGTCTACGCTGCAATGGTGGACACTGGCGGCATCGTTCGGACGCCGTTCGAGCAACGCATCAACGCTCTCGAGGCGCACTCGTTGTCCTCGCTCGCCGTGCGCTCGTACGACACGCGAGGACGCGAGCGGCACGAGGAGCCGTGCGGTGTCCGGACACCGTTCCAGCGCGACCGTGACAGGCTCGTCCACTCGAAGCCGTTCCGGCGGCTCAAGGGCAAGACCCAGGTGTTCATCGACCCACTCGGCGACCACTACCGCACCCGGATGACGCACACGCTCGAGACGACCGCGATCTCGCGAGTCGTCGCTCGGGCTCTCCGTCTCAACGAGGACCTCGTCGAGGCGATCGGGCTCGGGCACGACACCGGGCACACGCCGTTCGGTCACGCCGGTGAGGATGCGCTCGACGCGGCGCTTCGCGCCCGGTTCGGCGTCGGCTTCCGCCACAACGAGCAGTCCCTCCGCATCGCGCGCTGAGCTGAACCTGACCTACGAGGTCTGCGACGGGATCCTCACCCACACCGGCGAGCGGGAGCCGGAGACGCTCGAGGGCAGGATCGTCCGCATCGTCGACCGCGTCGCGTACATCAACCACGACATCGACGACGCGGTCCGTTACGGGCTCCTGTCCGAGGACGAGCTGCCGCGAGTGGAGCTCGAGCTGCTCGGCCCCACCGGGTCGGAGCGGATCGACACCCTCGTCCACGACCTCGTCGAGACCTCGGAGATGGCCGGCGACATCCGTCAGAGCGACGAGATCGGCGAGGCGATGCTGTCCCTGCGCGCGTTCATGTTCGATCGTGTCTACCTCGGGTCTCATGTCGAGCCGGAGCACCGACGCGCGCGCGAGACGGTGACCGCGATCTTCGAGGCCCTGTGCGGTGAGCCGGAACGCCTGCCCGCGGGTGACGGGCCGCTCGAGGAGCGGATCAGACGACTACCTCTCGGGGATGACCGACCGCTTCGCGCTCGCCTACGCCGCCCGGCTGTAGGGTCGACGCGTGGCACGGATCAAGGAGGCGAGCGTCCGCGAGGTGAAGGCCGCCGCGGACATCGTCGAGGTCGTCTCGGCGAGGACGGCGCTGCGCCGGGCGTCCAGCGCGCGCTACTCGGGTCGTTGCCCGTTCCACGAGGAGCGCACGCCGAGCTTCTCCGTCGACCCGGTGAACAAGCTCTACTACTGCTTCGGCTGTGGGAAGGGCGGTGACGTCGTCCGCTTCGTCCAGGAGACCGAGAACCTCGACTTCGCGGCGGCGATCGAGGTCCTCGCCGAGCGCTTCCGCGTGACACTCGAGTACGAGGAGAGCTCACCCGCCGCCGATCGGGCCCGGGAGCGGCGCGATCGGCTCGGTCGTCTCCTCGAGCAGACGACCGACTACTTCGAGCGGCTGCTCTGGGAGACCGAGTCGGGCCGTGAGGTGCGCGACTATCTCACGAGTCGCGGGCTCGGGGAGGAGATTGCGCGCGCGTTCCGGCTCGGCCTGTCCCCCGGTTCGGGTCTCGTCCAGAAGGCTCGTGAGAGCGGTTTCACGGTCGACGAGGTCCGTGCCGCGGGGTTGGCGAACCGACGCGGCAACGACTACTTCCCCTACCGGCTGATGTTCCCCCTCGCAGACGCGCGGGGTCGGGTGGTCGGCTTCCAGGCGCGGAAGCTCCGGGACGACGATCCGCTGGGCGGCAAGTACGTCAACACCCCTGAGGGAGAGCTGTTCAAGAAGGGGAACGTCCTCTACGGCTTCCATCTCGCCCGACCGGCGATCGCCAAGCAGGATCGGGCGGTCGTGGTCGAGGGCAACACCGACGTGATCGCGTTGCGACAGGTGGGGTTCGAGCCGGTTGTCGCCTCGATGGGGACAGCGCTCACCGAGCAGCAGCTGCGGGAGCTCGGTCGTCTGACCAGGCGCGTGTACCTCTGCTTCGATGCCGACGCCGCCGGTCAGCAGGCGACGCTGAGGGGGATGGAGCTCGCGGTCGAGCAGGGCTTCGACGTCCGGGTCGTCGCCTTGCCCACGGGGCAGGATCCGGCCGACGCGCCCGAGGGCTTCGCCGACCGGCTCGGCACCGCGGAGAGCTACGTCTACTACCGGGTTCGTATCGAGCTCGAGCGGGCGGCCGATCGCCAGGAGGGGTTCGTCAGGGCGCGCGAGGTCCTCGCAGCGGTACCCGAGTCACCCGAACGGCAGGAGGCGTTGCGGTTGCTCGCCGACCGGCTCGAGCTGCCGAAGGAGACGATCGCGAGCATCGGCGCAGCCCGCCCCGGCCCCGGTCGGCCAGCCCAGTCGAGCGAGACCCCGCGTGTCCTCGACGCCGGTCTCCAACGCGAGCGCGAGGCGCTCGCCGCAGTCGTCGCGCACCCGTCGCTCGTGCCGCAGCTCGAGGCGCTGTCCGCCGACCACTTCGACGACGAGCTCCACCGACGGTTCCGGGCGCTGCTCGTACGCGGAGGGGCAGAGGACGACGAGCTGGTCGCTCTCCGCGCCGAGCTCGGCGCGCGGGCCGATCGAGACGCGATCGACGAGCGCACGGGGACCGAGCTGATCCTCCGCCTTCGCGAGCGCAAGCTCCGCCGCGACCTGCAAGGTGCGGATCTGGCGCGGACGACCGAGCTGCAGGCGCACCTGGCGAAGGTGCACCAGGCGCTGGCGGAGATCCTCTAGACGGTCGAGCTCGGCGGCTCGGCGGCCTCTGCTCTCGGACGCCGACCGATATTGCTCACGACGACGGCGACCACGGTCACGAGGTAGAGCTGCCCGATGAGCGCGGCGCTGATGGCGGTCAGGCGGCCCGCGTTGGTGAGGGGTGTGATGTCGCCGTAGCCCACCGTCGCCATGGTCACGACGCTGTAGTAGACGAGGTCGACGCCGGTCGGGTCGCCTTCGACGCCGTTGAAGAAGCCCGCGCCGTGCAACATTGCGAGCGCCCCGAAGGCCGTCGAGTAGATGAGCCCGATCAGCAGATAGATCGTGACGACACCGATCACGGTCGAGACGCTGATCCTCGCCTCCGTCCTCGCCTGCTGAGCAGCGCCACGCGAAACCGCCCCGACCGTCGCGACGAGCAGCAGCGTCGCGATGAGCCCGCCCAGGCCCCGGAACGTGCGTGGGTCGCCCGCGAGCGTGGCGAGCCCCATCAGCATCAGGAGGACGGCGATGGGGGTCGTGAGCCGGAGCGCGTTGGGATGAAGGTCGCTCGTCCTCAGCACGAAGCCGAGCGTGACGCCGTACACGAGGAAGATGACGAGTACGCCGAGTCGATCCCGAGGGGCGAAGCAGAAGACGGTGTAGGAGATCATCACCAGCAGCAGCGCGATTCCGAACCTGTACTGCCGGCGCTTCGTCGTGACCGCGTTCACGACTGGAGGCTAGAACGCGGTTCGGACGCCCTGAGCCCTCGCGTCTTGTGGTTCTCCGTGAGAGTGTCGGCGTGGCCTCTCGGGCGAGTGAATCGCCCTTCGGCCAGGGTGCTTGCTCTCGTACGGGCTGCTTGGAGCAGGGCTACACTTTTGGCCGCTGCCTTCCCCGGTAGCTCAATTGGCAGAGCATCCGGCTGTTAACCGGAGGGTTGTTGGTTCGAGTCCAACCCGGGGAGTCTCGAGCACTTGGATCATGCGGTAAACGAAAGGGCGCCCCTCACGAGGCGCTCCTGGAGCCGCACTTGGCTCGCGTTCGCGTACACGCCCTGCCGTCAATCACAGGGAAGGCCCACTTCGCAGGGCCATCGGGATCGATCCGCCCGTACCGGGTTGCCGACCCGTTTCTCAGGGCTTACGCTCGTGCGGATGGTGCGGTTTCTGCAGTGCGCACTTCTTGCGGCCGGCGCGCTGGCCGTGTGCGTGGGGACGGCGGTTGCTGCTGCGCCCCCGAAGCCGGTTGTGCCCGCCTCGCTCGGGGCGAGAGTTGCGATCGTTTGCCAAGACCTTGCGACCTCGCTTCACCGAGTCGGGAAGCCTCCGCCGGCGGTCCTGAGCGCAGAGGAGGCGATGCCGAACAACGCGACACCGACCCAGTTCCAGGTGTTCGCCAACTTCTCGATGAAGCACTGGATGCCCCCCTTCCAGCACTCGCTTGTCCGGCTCGCCGCCCTCGGCACACCCACGACCGGCACCGTCGCATGGACTCGATTCCTGGCCGATTGGCGTCTGTGGGTGAACTCGAACGTCGCATCGGTTCGTCAGATGCAAGAGGGCCATACCACGCCTGGCCAACTAGGCCCTGCGTCGGACGCGGTGGGACGCGCGACAGAGCGACTGAAGCACAGCGCACCCCCCGCCGGAGCGACTCGCTGCCTCAGGGTCATCTCGGGTTAGCCCATAGCCCCAAGCCCGAACGCCGAGGTTGACAGCCTCGAGCCCCTGGCGAAGACTCCGCGATCGGGAGCCGGGGAATCCAGAGGCCCCGGACTCGTCTGACGGCACCGGCTCCCGCCATCACCGCGACGTTCGCACGCGGTGAGCAACCGACCGGTCACGGAGTCGCTGGAGGCGTCCTAGACTCGAGGTCCCGATCAGGAGGAAACGCGATGACGACCGTTCACTGCAGTTGCAAGGTCGCGGACTTCGACCGATTTCGTCCCGGCTACGACCGGGCGCACGAAGCCTTCGCCGATCAGATCAGAAGCTTCCGACTCTGGCGCGGCCAAGACGATCCGAACCGCGTCGTCATCGAGGAAGTCTTTGCCACACGAGCCGAGGCCGAGGCGCTCTGGGGAAGCCCGGAGACCAAAGCAGCGATGGAAGCCGACGGGATCGACATGAAGACCGTCCGAATCGACTATCTCGACCAGGTCGACTCTGGCCCGCACTGACCGCCGCTAGTATCGACTGCCGTGGCCGAGATCCATCCAAATGCGAAGCGACACGCGGACTACGTCCAGATCGTGCCGCTGCGCACAGAGGCGGATCCGCTGGAACACCCCGAAGCTCCGAGCCTGAAGACGTTCGCCGAGGAGAAGCTCCGGGTCGATCTCTCGCCCGAGCCCGATGGTTACGCCCGAATCTCGATGGCTGACGCCGAAGATCTCCTGATCCGGATGGACGAGTACGTCAACAGCTGGGGGCCTCTATCCGAGAACGACCGGAAGCTTGCGGCGGAAGTCCGGGAGATCCTCGACGCCTCGGAGTGAGCCTCCCCCGGCCCGAGTGCCGATCTGCTCCAACCCTGTTTCTCGCCGAACGTCACGGCTTGCAGCCGCGGGCGCGCCCCTTGCGGCCAGGAACTCCCTGAATAGGGTGGGAGAAGGATGTTGGGGGATGGGGTGTTGCGCTGCGATCTCTGCGATCGCGAGTCGGATCCGCGTGCCCGCGGGTGGCGGGCCGACCGTACCCTGGACCCGGCGGAGCGGCCCGCGGTGCAGGTGCTCTGCGCCGACTGCGCCGGCGATCTCGTGTGGCTGGGGCGTCGGCTCGGCACGCCGGACGAGGGAGTGCCATCCACGCCGACGACCCAGGACGAGGATCAGCTACGGCTTCGCGACATGGACCGGCAGGAACGCGCGTTGTCCCGTCGCCGCCGACGCATGCATCGCGTGATCGACAAGGCCCAGGACGGCACTGTCGAGGTTGGGCAGGAGGAGGTCGAGCTCCTGGCGGTGCTGGCCGTCGAGGAGCGCGAGCTCTCCGATCGGCGACGTGCGCTCCACACGCTGATCGATCGCATGCGCCGCAGCTAGCGGCCCTCTAGCGCCGCGGTCGCCGCGCACATCGTCCGCGTCAGAGTCGGAGCAGCTGGCCGACGGTGATCGCGACGATCAAGGCGATCACCACCAACCACAGGACGTCCGCGAGCCCCAGCCGGGGTCGCCGTCTCTTCCTGCGTGGCTCGAGCGTGCTCACCGCGCGACCATACCGCGCGCAAGTGGGTGCGTGCTAGGGAAGCGGCGACGCCGAGCCGCTGGAACGAGGCATTCGTCACAAGCCGCTTCAGGTCGGCCGCGCTCCTGCCGATGGGACAGACATGCTCCGGAAGGCCGCGATCCTCGTCGCGGTGGTCGGGGCGGTCACTGCGGCCACCCCGGCGGACGCCGCCACTCGCTCGAGCGTTGCCGCGCTCCAGGTAGCGCTGCGCGCGAACGGTCACTACTCCGCCGCGATCGACGGCGTCGACGGGCCGATGACGAAGAGTGGTCTGACCGCCTTCCAGGCGACAGCACGGGCTCAGCGTGGACGGCACCCTCGGGAAGGCGACGCGCAAGGCGCTCGGCACGCTCGGCCGACCACTGCTCGGGCAGCGCGAGCTGACGATCGGGGCGACCGGCTGGGACGTCTCGTCGCTCGAATTCGCCCTCGTGCGCTACGGGCTCCCCATCGGCCAGGTGGACGGGAAGTTCGACGCTCGTACCGCGGCCGCGCTGTCGCGGTTCCAGACCCGGATGGGGCTTAGTGCCGACGGCATTGCCGGCGTCAAGACGTACCGGATGCTCGCCCGCGGCGGAGCGACGGTTCCTGTCTCGCGCCCCGCGCCGCCTCCCAAGCACGTCGTCCAGCCGGGCGAGAGCTTCTACTCGATTGCCGCGGCGCACGGGATCAGCCCGCTCCTGCTGGCCGACGCGAATCGGCTCGACCTCGACGCCGTCCTACTCCCCGGGCAGAGGCTCGTGCTGCCCGCATCCGTCAGGTCGGGCCAGGCATTCCCTTCGCTGCTGCTCGCCCCGAGGGACGCCGTCCGGGCCTCGCTCGACCACTGGTCGGCCGTGTACGGCGTCGACCCGCGTCTGTCCCGTGCGGTCGCATGGATGGAATCGGGCTTTCAGCAACAGGTCGTCTCACACGTCGGGGCGATCGGGGTGATGCAGCTCCTCCCGGAGACGTGGGACTGGCTCGATTCGCTCATCGGCGTGCGTACGCCACGCACGTACGACGGCAACGTGCGGGCGGGAGTTCGGTACCTCCGCTGGCTGCTCGACGAGTTCGGCGGTGACCGGCGGCTCGCGCTCGCGGGGTACTACCAGGGCGCGCGGGCCGTCCGCGATCGAGGGCTGTTCGACGACACGAAGCAGTACGTCGCCGTGATCCTCCGGCTCTACGGGTCGGTCTAGCGCTCGGGCGTACTCGGTGGGCCGAGTCGATGAGGAGCCGCGTCGAGCCCTCGATATCGGTGAACAGGAACGTCACCGAGCCACGGGGTGGACCGGTTGTCATTGGGCAGAGTCTGCTCGTCGGGAGGTCACTGTTGCGCCGCGCTCCCCCCTTCAGCGCCTACCATCGTGGCAAGGAAGCGCCATCCGACTCCTGCCAGCAGAGCGACAACGAGGTGACGTCGAGTGAACGTGAGTGGAACGAGGGAACTGAGCGCACCCCCCGAGATCGTCTGGGCCGTGATCGACGACCCCGCGCAGATGGCGGGCTTGATGCCCGGTGTCGAGGGGTTCGAGATCAAGGACGACCGTCACTGGACTGCCAAGGTCAAGGTGCCGCTCGGAATCGGTGGGCTGAAGATGACGATCGACTTCGAGAAGCTCGAGGAGCGCCCGCCGGAGTTCGCCAAGCTCCAGGCCAGAGGGAAGGGCGTCGGAGCGATGATGAACATGACGACCTCGTTCACGCTCAAGGGCGAGGGAGAGCACACGACGATGGACTGGGAGGCCGACGTCCGTATCGCCGGCCCGGTGGGCTCGATGGGGCAGCGCGTCCTGCAGCCGATCATCGACCAGCAGGTCACCAACGTGCTCACTGCGCTCGAAGCGAAGGTCGCGGAGGCAAAGGCGGGATCGGTCCCTGGCTGACAAGTAGCAGAACTCGAATTTTCGTTCTATTATCGCCTCCTAGTCGTCGACTGAGGAGCAGCGATGAAGCTGGGGACGTTGAAGGACGGGACGCGGGACGGGCACCTGGTCGTCGTCTCGCGTGACCTGAGCCGGGCCGTCGCGGCGTCCGAGGTGGCGCCGACGCTCCTCGCCGCGATCGAGCGGTGGGACGAGGTCGAGCCGGAGCTACGTGCAGTGGCCGAGCGGCTCGAGGCGGGGCAGATCGACGGAGCACGCCCCTTCGACCCGCGCGACGCGGCCGCCCCGCTGCCCCGTGCCTGGCAGTGGGTCGACGGCTCGGTGTTCATGAACCACGGCCGGTTGATGGCGGCCGCGCTCCATCCCGACAAGGAGAACGACTACTCGCTCCCGCTCGTGTACCAGGGCGCCTCGGACGACTTCCTCGGGCCCTGCGACGACCTCCCGCTGCCCTCCGAGGAGCACGGCATCGACTTCGAGGGCGAGATCGCGGTGATCGTCGACCGCGTGCCGATGGGCACGTCCGCCGGGGTCGCGCGGGAGCACGTCAAGCTGCTGATGCTGGTCAACGACGTCAGCCTGCGAGGTCTTCTCCGCCGCGAGCTCGGGACGGGCTTCGGCTTCGTCACGGCAAAGCCGGCCTCCGCGTTCTCGCCGGTCGCCGTCACACCGGACGAGCTGGGCGCCGACTGGCACGACGCGAGGGTGCACCTGCCGCTCAGGGTCAACTGGAACGGCGAGTGGTTCGGTCACCCGAACGGAAGGGAGATGACCTTCGACTTCGGCGAGCTCATCGCCCACGTCGCGACCACCCGCAACCTCAGCGCCGGCACCGTCATCGGCTCGGGAACGGTCTCGAACGAGGATCGCTCGGCCGGATCGGCCTGCATCGCAGAGCGCCGGGCGATCGAGCTGCTCGACGACGGCGCGCCGAAGACGCCCTTCATGGCCTTCGGCGACACGGTGCGGATCGAGATGCTCGATGGCAACGGTGACTCGATCTTCGGCGCGATCGACCAGCGCGTCGTGCGATTCGAGCCAGCAGTGCCGTGATCCGCGACGTGTTCCTCGAGCGGATGACAAACTACGGCGCGCTGTTCCTCGGGCCCCGCACGAACGTCGCTTTCGGCGACAGGTGATCGGGACGAATCACACCCTCCCGACGCGCCGGGCGACCACGAACGATTCCGGGAGACGCTGCGTGTCAACCTCGAGTCCCAGTTCCTCCTGGCCCAGGCGTTCGTGCCCGGCATGGTCGAGCGAGGGTGGGGGAGGATCGGCAACGTCGCCTCCTCATCGCTTTTCACGGCGACAGCGGGTCTCGTGGCGTACATGGCAAGCAAAGGCGGGGTGGTCGGTCTGACGAGCGCGCTCGCGAACGACCTCGGCCCGCACGGCATCACCGTCAACGCGATCTCGCCCGGTCTGACGAGGACGCCCGGCGTGGAGGTCGACATCGAGGCCGGCCTGCTGCCCGAGGGCGTGCTGGACGCGGTCGTCGCGCACCAGCCGATCCCACGCCTGGGCACGCCCCGGGATCTCGTCGGGCTCGCCCTGTTCCTCACGAGTGACGCCGCCGCGTTCGTGACGGGGCAGTTCCTCATCGCCGATGGCGGCGCGACACGTCGATTGACCCGAGCGCGAAGGAGTACGTGATGCCAGAGACCGTGATCCGCAACGGCAGGACGCAGGTGATCTACGACCTCAGCGACTGCCTGAGCAACTCCACGGCGGAGTTCGAGCCGCTGCGCCACCAGATCGACTACATGACCCCCGAGGAATCGATCGCCGCGACGACCGAGATGTGGGGCCTGCCGGCGGAGCACTGGCCGGGCGGCGTGGCTCTCGCCGGCGAGGTGGCGACGATCGGCACGCATTCCGGAACGCACGTCGATGCGCCGTGGCACTACGGGCCGGCGACCTCCGGTCGCGCGCTCACGATCGACGAAGTCCCTCTCTCGTGGTGCTTCGGCGCAGGGGTGCGACTCGACGTGCGCGGTCTGTCACGCGAAGCTGGCGCGACTCGGGCTGACGTCGAGGCGGAGCTCGACCGGATCGGTCACGAGCTCCGACCGTTGGACGTCGTTCTCGTCTGGACCGGCACCGACCTGAAGCAGCCCGGGTACGAGAACCGCCACGTCGGGCTGCGCCGCGACGCGACCGAGTACCTCGTCGACGCCGGGGTCCGCCTGATCGGCATCGACGCCTGGGGGCTCGACCGCCCCTTCGACCTGATGGCTGCCGAGGCGAAGGCCGGCGACAACGCCCAGCTCTGGGAATCGCACCTCCTCGGGCGCGAGAAGCCCTACCTGCAGATCGAGCGCCTAGCGCACCTCGACGAGCTGCCGGCGGCGACCGGGTTCACCGTCTACGCGTTCCCCTTCAAGATCGAGGGCGCGAGCGCGGGATGGTCACGCGTGGTCGCGATCTTCGACGAGCCGGCCGGCGCGTGATCGCGCGGTCAGCCCTCGCCAGTGCTACCCGCGGCCGCTGATCGCGCCGGCGTGGGCTCGGGGTAGCCGACGAACAGCCCGTCCGGGTCGCGCCGTGCGCGGATCTCCTCGAGGCGGGCCGCGTTCTCCGGCGAGAGGACACGCTCGGGTCTCCGCTCGAAGTCGGTGTCGCCGGTGTACGCGCCGACGCCGAGCGGTGCGAGGCCCCGCATCGTCTCGGTCAGCCAGGTCGTGCATCGCTCGTCGTCCACCGCGTCCTCCCAGACGACGTAGGCGGCGAGGTACACGTTCCCCTCCACCGAGAACGCCATATCCGGGCGCGATGCCGGCGGCTTCCAGCCGTACCAGATGGCGAACGACTTCTCGGTCGGAAGCCCGCCGAGCAAGGGGCGAAGCGCAGGGCCGAGCCGCTCGGCGGTCGCGTCGGTCCACAGGCAATCGGCGGCGTAGCGGTGTCCCTCCGGGTTCATCACCGCCTGCACTGCGTACTCCTGCGCCAGGTCGGTCGGCACGCCGCACTCGCGGTACAGGGCATGCTCCAGCACGGCGCCGCGCTCGAGAGGCGCGAACGAGGCGAGCGCCTCCTCCTGCTTGTCGACGAGCGCGGTCGCGTGCATGAGCAGCACGTGCTGGTCGGGGAGCTCGTCGGGCTGAAACCACGGAAGCGACGGGCCCCAGGCCGCGGCGATCACCGGTTCGCACGCGTCGTCGACCTCGGCGAGCGCTCCGTGACCCCAGGCGACCACCTCGTCGAGGAGGTCCAGCGGGAAGACGTAGTTCGCCTGGGCGGGGTATCGCGGAGCGGGGTACGTCGTCAGGTACCAGCGCACAACGACGCCGAAGTATCCGGGGCCCGCCCCGCGAGCGGCCCAGAGAAGATCCGCGTTGTCGGTCTCGCTCGCATGCACGAGCTCGCCGTCGGCCGTGATCACGTCGATCGCCCGGACGCTCTCGCACGCCCAGCCCCAGCGACGGCCGTTCCAGCCCTGCCCTCCCTGCAGGAGGTAGCCGCTGATGCCCACCCGCGGGCAGTGCCCTCCAGGGAAGGATCGCCCGTGCTCGCTGAGGAACGGATACAGCTGGAGCCCGCCACGCACCCCGGGGCCGGCGATGGCCGTCTCACCGTCGTCGGCGAGCGACAGCTCGGTGAGGTGTGACAGGTCGATCAGCAGCGCACCGTCACGGAGGCCCCAGGCGCCCCAGCTGTGCCCCCCCGAACGGATGCCGACCCGAAGGCCGCGCTCGCGCGCCAGCCCGACGCCCCGGGCGACGTCGTCGACCGACCCCGCGAACAGCACCGCCTCGGGGAAGCGGTCGGGCGCACGCTCGTTGAAGACCGGCCCGGTCCGTGCCTCCTCATAGCCGGGCTCCCCCCGCCAGTGGATCGTCCCGTCGAAGGTCACGGGATCCAGTTCGCCTGGCTCGCGCTGAGGTCGAGCTCGTAGCTGTGGCCGCGCGGGTCCTGCGCGACGACGTACGCGGCAGCCGCGGCGATGTCCGGCATGGCGAGCGAGGCCTCGAGCGGCACGCCGTCGGCCTCCATCCTCGGGCGCGACTTCGGGGAGTCGATCGGCCCTCCGACGACGAGGAAGCAGACGTGGATGCGCTCGGGGCGGAGCTCGAGCGCTGCCGTCTGGGTGATCGCGCGCGCGGCCTGCTGGCCGGCGGACCACAGCCCCGAGCCGACGACCACGTGGCGGGATGTCGCGTTGGACACCTGGATCAGCGTGCCGCCACCGGACGCGCGCAGCTCCCGTGCCCCGAGCGAGAGGAAGGAGTGGCACAGGCGAGCGGTCGCAGCGCACCAGGCGTCGAATGCCTCCGGCGGCGCATCCGCGAGCGGGCCGCCTCCCCAGGTCACGCCGGGGCCGAAGGGGGCGAGGCTGACGGCGTTGACGAGCGCATCGACCGATCCCAGCGTGGCGCGCGCCTCCGCGAGCGCGGTGTCGAGCGCTGCGTGGCTCGTCACGTCGGCCACGACTCCCGTCGCGCCCCGAGCCCGTACCGCCTCGGCCGTGTCCTCGCTGCGTACGATCGCCGCCGCCTGCCAGCCGTCGGCGACGAAGCGGTCGAGGATTGCGCCTCCGAGATTCCTGGCCCCGAGGACGACGAGGCCGGGCATCAGACTCGCCTACCTGAGACGGTCAACGTCGCGCTGTTCTCCATCCTGCGGCTCCTTTGGTCGCATCTGTTCATCTCGCACCCGGCGCGTGACAATCAAAGAAACACGAATTAGAGTTCTATTTCAAGTACCAGGCTCGAGAGGAGTGACGATGAGCGATCAGAGCCACGCGGCGGCGCTGCACCACGTAGGGCTTCCGGTCTCGGACCTCGACCGCGCGATCCGGTGGTATGCGGACGCTCTGGGATGGACGCACGAGCACACCGCTCGGGTTCCCGAGGGCGTGTCGATCGCGTTCATGGCAGCACCGACGGGTGAACGGCTCGAGCTGTTCGCGCTCGAGGCCCCGCAGCGGGAATGGGAGGGGCCGATCCCGGCGCTCCGAGCGGGCGTCGGTCACGTCGGCTACACGGTTCCCGATCTCGATGTCGGTTACGAGCGGGCGCTCGATGCCGGCGGCCGATCGGTATGGCCGCCGCGCGACTCGCCCGAGCCAGGACGGCGGATGGCGTTCGTCGCCGACCCGGACGGCAACCTCGTGGAGCTGATCGGGCCGGCCGCCGACCCGGGTTGAGGGCACGAGAGACGCCCGCCTCGGCCACGGTGCGTAGTCTCGTAGGGTGGGCAGGCGGGGCGGAGCACGGGCACAGTCCGTCGAGGCGACGCGTGCCGCCATCGTCGCGGCGGCAGCCCGTCTCTTCTTCGAGCGCGGCTACCACGCCACCGGTGTCGACGAGATAGCGGCGGACGCCGGGGTCGCCGTCCAGACGATCTACAACTCGATCGGCTCGAAGCGCGATCTCCTGGTTCAGGTTCTCGACTACGCCGCCTCCGGCGACCGCGCGCCGGTGCCCGTCGACGAGATCGCACGCGAGCACGTCGACGCTGTCGACGACCCTCGAGAGCTCATCGCCACGGTGGTTCGGATCACCGGCGCGAACTTCGATCGGACGATCCCCGTGTTCCGCGTGATCCGGGAGGCGGCATCCGCCGATCCGGCGCTCGCCGACCTCGAGCGCGACCGTCACCGGCGACGTCTTGTGAACTTCCGCCACCCGGTCTCGCGGCTCGCCGACCTCGGCGCTCTGCGACCCGGCGTGAGCGTCGAGGGAGGCAGCGCGCTCGTCTTCGCCGTCGTCCATCCGGACGGGTACCGGTTCTTCGTCGAAGACGTGGGCTGGTCGAAGCGCCGTTGGCGCGCGTGGGCGACCGCGACGCTGGAAGCGGCGTTGCTCATCCAGTAGTAGTCTTCACTGGAACGTGGTTCCAGTATTCGTGTCCGGAGCGACGGCTGCGTCCGTCTACACGTGGGAGGACGGCATCGCTGCCATGGGGGGCGCCTACGCAGCCGAGCTCGGGCCGGCCGCGCTGCCCCGTCGCGTCGTCGGTCGAGGCGACGCGAGCTGGCTCCGTGTCCTGCCGGCGCTGCCGCCGGGCCGCTACTTCGGCGCGAAGCTGATGGGGATGTCCACGACCGCGGTCGCGCCGGGCGTCGAGTACGTGGTGGTCCTCTACGACCGTGAGACGAGCGGGATCGTGGCGTTCGTGGACGGAAACGTCGTCACCGCGTACCGAACAGCGGCGACGTCCGCCGCGGCCCTCGACCGACTCGCCTCACGGGGCCCGATCCGCCTCGCGGTACTCGGCAGCGGCTTGGAGGCGTCGATGCACGTGCGCGCGTTTCGCGCCATCCGTCAGATCGAGGAGCTCCTCGTGTTCAGCCCGACGAGCGAGCGGCGGGAGGCGTTCGCAGCCGAGCACGGCGGTGTCGGCGTGGACGACCCGCGCGCGGCGGTGCGCGACGCCTCGGTCGTGCTCGCGGCGGCACGCTCGCACGGCGAGGTGCCGATCCTGTACGGCGATTGGCTCCCACCGCGCGTCGTCGTCGTGTCGATCGGGTCGACGGTGCCCGACCAGCGCGAGATCGACACCAGCGTCGTCGCGTGCTGCGACCTGATCGTCTGCGACGACGTCGAGGAGGTGACGCTCGAGACGGGTGACATGCTCGAGGCGGCCCGGGCTGGCGTGACGTTCTCCGACAAGACGTTCTCGTTGCACACGCTCGTCGCGGGTGAGCTCGGCGACCGTCTGACGCGAGCCGAGCGGCCGATGTTCAAGTCGGTCGGCAGCGGGCTGCAAGACGTCGTGATCGCCGGCCTGCTGCTCGACCGGGCTCGGGCAGCAGGGCTCGCGACGCCGCTGCCGATCGAGTTCCAGACCAAGCGCTAGGAGGGCTGAATGGCCAGCTACACGCGGGGCGAGGCGCGCGACTGGGCACGGGAGCACCTGCGCGGCGTGGTCAACGTGATCATCCCGTCGTTCACGAGCGACCTGGTGGGTATCAACGAGGCCGCAGTCCGCCATGACGTGCGCATGCAGCTCGCACACGGCTTCGACGGCGCGCTGCTCGTGTCCGAGGTGGCGATCACCCAGCCCGAGTACCTGGAGTTCTGCGAGATCGCGGCGGACGAGGCAAAGGGGCGGCAGCTGTTCTTCCACCACTCGAGCTGGAGTGATCTCGACCAGGCACTCGCCGCGCTGCGCATCGCCGAACAGACGGGCGCCGAGTGCGTCCTGCTCTCGTATCCGCCGAACTTCTACCCGGAGAGCGAAGCCGACATCTACGAGTACACGAAGGCGATCTGCGACGCCACGAGCCTCGGCGTGATGCTCTTCCCGATGTACCTGTGGGGCTTCTCGCCCCGCATCCATCCCTCCGACATCCCGACGTCCCTGATCCGCCGGCTGCTCGACGACTGCCCGAACATCGTCGCGATCAAGGCCGAGGGCGGCTTCCCGAGCATCATGGGCGTGATCGAGTGTCATCGCCTGTTCGGCGACGAGGTCGTGATCAGCTGCCCCATCGAGGGCGAGTTCATCCCGCTCGCACAGGTGATGCCGCTGCACCTGTCGGCAACGTCCGACCACGAGTACTACGGGCCGATGATCCCGACGATCTTCCGTCACCTCGAGGCGGGTGAGCACGACGCCGCGACGGAGCTGTACTGGCAGATCCACCCGGCGCGGAAGGCGAAACAAGCCGTCGCCATGCAGCTGCACGGGGGCGCATTCATCAATCGGCAGGCGTGGAAGTTCCAGGCGTGGCTACAGGGCTACAACGGCGGGCCGCTCCGCCAGCCGACCCAGCGGATCCACGACGCCCAGATGAACCTGCTCCGCAAGGGCCTCGTCGACTCGGGACTCGAGCCGACGACCGATCCCAACCGCGACTTCTTCGTCGGCAGGAACCCGACATGACCGAGGAGGACGACGTATGAGGAAGTATGAGCTGCGCATCTACACCCTCGACTCGCCGGCTGCGCTCGAGCAGTTCTCGACCGTCAACTACCCGCGTCACCTCGACAGCTTCCCGAAGTTCGGAATCAAGCCCGAGGGGTTCTTCCGTGCGGCCGACACGGCGGAGCCGAAGCTCTACGTGCTCGTGTCGTTCGACAATGACGCCGATCCAGCCGCGATCGGTGCCAGGTTCATGCAGAGCCCCGAGCTCTTCCATGACCTCGAGGGGTTCGACCACCTGAGCCACATCGTCCGCGTCGAGTCGATCGAGCTCAGGGCGACGCCGGGCTCGCCGCTTTCCTGACGTCCGACGGCGACCGGCGCGTTCGGATCACCCAGCTCGCGTTCTCGCAGGACCCGTGGGTCGTCATCTTCGATCGCCAAAACAGAATCAAGAGTATGTATATTGGAAACCATGCCGGCGGTGAGGGCCCCAAAGCAGCAGCGCGGAAGAGAGTCGTGGGAGCGGATCCTCGACGCGGGAGAAGCCGTGCTTGCGGACCTCGGCTACGACGGCTTCACGCTCGTCGAGATCAGCCGCCGCGCGGGCCTCTCGAACGGCGCGATCTACCACCGCGTCGACAGCAAGGAGACGCTGCTCGGCGCCGTCCACAAGCGATTCATCGACCGGATCTCGCGCCGCAGCCTGCTGCAGACGCCGCCAGTGGCGTGGAACGACCTCGATCTTGGTGAGCTGGTCGCCGCCGCCGTCGCGAGCCTCGCGGACGGGGCTCGCAGCGAGGGGAAGCTGCTGCGCGCGTTCGTGCTCCTGGAGGGACGAGATGCCGGCTGCGCCGAGCGGGGCGCAGAGGCGGTGCGCCGGGAAGGCGAGGCGTTCGTTCGGCTCGTCGCACCGAGGCTCGCCGGAGCGTCACACCCCGATCCCGTCGGCGCCGCGACGTTCGGCTTCCAGATGGTCATGGGGTCGCTGATGCACCGCGTGGTCTGGCCGCATCACGTGGGCGGGCGGCGGCTCGGCTGGGACCTCTACGTCGACCGGCTCACCGTCGCCACCGCCGCGTGCCTCCGCGCCGACTCGACGGCGCTCCCGTTCGACGGTGGACATCGAGTGGAGTCGTCGGCGTGACCGAGGTCGACCGGAAGGCGGTGGCCGAGGCGCGCAACCTCGAGGAGCTGCTACAGGCGGTCGGCGACCCGATCGCCTTCCTCCGAGCACCGAAGCAATGGGAGCGAACGGAGCCCGCGGACTACGTGCCGCCGCTGATCATCCCCCAGGTCCCGTCCGAGTTCTCCAGCTGGGAGCGCGAGCAACGGGCCTGGCGCGAGGGTGTCGCTCTCTTCGACCAGAGCCACCACATGGACGGCGTCTATCTCTCCGGGGCCGACACGCACCAGCTACTCGCATCGCTCGCGGCGAACAGGCTCTCCGGCTCGACGCCCGGCCGCGCGCACCAGATCGTGCTGTGCAACCACGACGGCTACCTGATCGGCGACGGCATCCTCTTCCACCTCGCCCCCGGCGAGTGGTTCATGTGCGGTGCGCCGTTCGCCGTCAACTGGGTACGGTTCAACGTCGAGCGGAGTGGCCTGGACATCGCCGCCGAGTACGAAGGGCGATCACCCGTCTATGCAAACGGGCACTCCAACACTCGACGGCACTGCCGCTACCAGATCCAGGGCCCGAACGCGTGGGCGCTCATCGAGGAGCTGAACGCTGGGCCGGTCGGCGACGTGCCGTTCTTTCACCTCACGGAGCTGACGATTGCCGGACATCGCGTCCACGCGTTGCGCCACGGCATGGCGGGCTCGCCCGGTCTCGAGATCTGGGCGCCGTGGGAGCTGCGGGACGAGTTGCGCGACGAGATCGCGGCGGTCGGGCGTCCGTACGGGCTCGCCTTCGTCGGTGCGCACGCGTATCTGACAGGGACGATCGAGAGCGGATGGATCGCGTCCCCGTTGTCGGCGATCTACACCGGCACAGCACTCAGGAGCTATCGCGAATGGCTGACGTTGGATCACATCGAGGCCATGCAGGGCCTCGTCGGGAGCCACCAGGCGGCGTCGGTGGAGGAGTACTACGTCACCCCGTACGACCTCGGCTACGCGCGCATCGTCGACCTCGAGCACGAGTTCCCGGGAAGGGATGCGCTCGCGCAACTGAGCCCCGAGGAGTCCCGGAAGCCCGTGTCGCTCGTCTGGAACGCCGACGATGCGGCCTCGCTCCTGCGGAACATGCTCGACCCTGACGCTCCGCGCTACAAGCTGCTGCATCTCCCGACCTGCGGCCTCGTCGGCGAGCACTGCGTCTGCGGCTACGACACCGTCACTGCGGGCGACGCCTTCGCGGGGCTTGCCTTGCAGGCGTCGTACACGGCGAACGAGCGCGCGATCATCAACCTGGCGCTCGTCGAGCGGACGCTCGAGGTCGGCGACGAGGTCGTCGTCCGCTGGGGCGAGGCGGGCGGGGGGTTCGGCGACCTCGTCGCGGAGGCAACCGAGCCGCTCTCGATTCGTGCGACGGTCGGCCCGATTCCGTACTCGCGTGTCGCGCGGACCGAGTACAGGACGTGATCGTGTCCGACCTGGGCAACGCCTTCCGGATCAACAACAACATCGTCCCGAGCGGCGGCACGCGGTGCGCTCCGCAGAAAGGGTCACGAGGCTCCCCGTAGGCGTGGTCTAGATGGGAATCACCGACGCGCCCCCGTCGACGGGGATCGCTGCCGCGTTGACGAACCAGGCGTCGTCGGAGGCGACGAACGCCGCCACCTTCGCGACGTCGTCGGGCTCCCCGACGCGACCGAGCGGGTTCGCGCGCGCGAGCTCCCAGCCGGGGCCGTCGGGATCGCTGAACAGGAACTCGGTCGAGGGCGTGCGGATCATCCCGGGCAGGATCGCGTTCGCGCGGATGCGATGGGGGCCTCCCGAGGCGGCGAGGTGGTAGGTGAACGCGAGCACGCCGCCCTTGGCCGCTCCGTGGGCTGCCTGCTCTGTGAACACGGCTCCGCGGATCGCCGCGATCGACGCGGTGTTGATGACGGCTCCGCCCCCGCGCGCGATGAGGTGAGGCCACACGGCCTTCGAGGCGTGGTACACGAGATCGAGCTCGTTGCGGATCGTGTAGTGCCAGTCGTCCGCGCTGAGGTCTGCGAACGGCCCGACGCGCGGGCTGGAGGCGTTGTTGAAGAGGACGTCGATGCCGTCGTAGACCTCGGCAGCCGCGTCGACCCAGGCGCGGGCGGCCTCGCCGTCCCCGAGGTCGACGGGGGCCAGCGAGGTCATCTCGCCTCCCTCGGCGTGCACGAGCTGGGCGGTCTCGGCGTCGGCGTGGGGGTCGAGATCGCATCCGATGACACGTGCGCCGCGGTGTGCGAAGAGCAGGGCCGCCGCGCGGCCGATCCCGCGGCCCGTCCCGGTGATGAGGGTCACCTTCCCGTCGAGTCGTACCATCGCCTGCGCCTCCTTCCGTCCGACCGAGAGCCGATCGTGTTGCAACTCCGCGATTTCCCGAATTAGTATTCTATTTCGAGAGCCGATGGCAGCCAAGCGAACCGACCCACGTCCTGTCCCCGTCCAGCCGCCGCGGCAGCAGCGGAGCCGCGCGTCGTTCGAGCGCGTCCTCGCCGCGGGCAGCGCACTGCTCGAGGAGGAGGGGTACGAGGCGTTCACGCTCCAGGGCGTCAGTCGCCGTGCCAAGGTCTCGATCGGATCGATCTACGCGCGGGTGAAGAGCAAGGACGACCTCTTCTACGTGATCCAGGACCGGTTCATGACCGAGTCGGAGGGGAAGCCGGCGTTCGTCTCCGAGCCGGAGAAGTACAGCCAGCTGCCGACGCGCGAGCTCATCCGCGAGGCCGTCCGGGACATCGGGGCGGCGTTCCAGGCGAATGCCCGGCTCCTTCGGGTGTTCATGCATCGTGGGATTGTCGACCCCATGGTGGCAGAGCGCTCCTCGAGGAGCGTGTCCGGGTTCGCGGCGGCGTTCGAGGGGTTGCTCCTGACCCGTCGTGGCGAGATCGAGCACCCCGATCCCGAGCTGGCCGTCGACGTCGCCTTCCGCATGGTGTGGGGAACGCTGGCCCGCCAGGTGATGTACTGGCCGACGTTCGAGTCGGAGCGCACGATCGCCTGGGACACGCTCGTCGACGAGCTCGGCACGGTCTGCGTGGGGTACCTGCTCGACGCGCGCAACGGCGCTCGCTGAACGAAAGCGCGCCATCCTGCGCGGGCCCCGACCGCCCGGTGGCCTTGACGGAGCATCGGTGTGGCGCTATAAAAGCCGAATCCGAATACCAATTCCGATCCGCTGACGGATCGGGACTCTCCAAGGACGGGGACTGCCATGCCTGAGCGTCTGCTCTCCCAGTTGGCCCATGTCGAGATCCTGACCCCGACGCTCGAGGACTCGGCGCGCTTCTTCACCGAGGTGCTGGGGCTGGAGGAGTCGGCTCGCGCCGGGGATTCCGTCTACCTGCGCGGCTGGGGCGACTGGTTCCACCACACCCTCCAGCTCACAGCGAGCGACGGCCCGGGGCTGGGGCACATCGCGTGGCGCGCGGAGGGCCCCGAGCAGCTGCAGACCGCGGCGGCGCGGATCGAGGCGACGGGCCGCGGGGAGGGCTGGGACCACGGTGCCGTCGGTCGTGGGCCCGCGTACCGCTACCGCAGCCCGGGCGGGCATCTGCACGAGGTGTTCTGGGAGGTCGAGCGCTACGAGGCTCCGCCGGAGCTCGAGTCCCCGTTCCCGAACCGGCCGCAGCGCTACGTGCCGCGCGGTGCGGCGCTGCGCTGCATCGACCACGTGACCATCGCGACGGCCGACCCGGAGGGCGACATCCGCTGGTACGCGGAGACGCTCGGGCACCGCTATATGGAATACACGGTGATCCCCGAGCGCCCGGACTTCGTCGTCTTCGGGATGCTCACGGTCTGCGAGCGCAGCCACGACCTCGGCGTCGTGTGGGACCCTTCGGGCGTCCCGGCGCGGATCAACCACGTCGCCTACTTCGTCGAGTCGCGCGAGGAGCTCATGCGGGTCGCCGACGTGCTACTCAACCGGGACGTGTCGATCGAGTTCGGCCCCGGCAAGCACGGGATGGGAGAGCAGGACTACCTCTACATCCGGGAGCCGGGCGGGATGCGTGTCGAGATCAACGCGGGCGGCTACCGCAACTACGAGCCCGACTGGCAGGTCGTCCGGTACGAGCCGCAGCAGGGATCGAACGTCTTCTACAAGAACCTCGGCATGCCGCATTCGATGTTCGAGTCGTTCCCGCCGGTCGAGTTCGCGCCGGAGAAGGCGGAGGAGACGAAGGCCGCCACGGGTCTCTTCAACTGATGGGCGTCGAGCGCGTCCTCGTCGTCGGTGGCGGCATCGGAGGCCTGTCGAGCACGGTTGCGCTGCGGAAGGCGGGAGTCGAGGTCGATCTCGTCGAGCTCAACCCGAAGTGGGACGTCTACGGCGTCGGGATCATCCAGCCGGCGAACGCGATCCGCGCCCTCGACGCGCTCGGCCTCGCCGACACAGCCGTTGCACAGGGCTTCAAGATGGTCGGCTCGCGCTTCTTCACCAAGGACGGCCACCTGATCGCGGAGATCCCGGCCGAGCCGTTGCTCGGCCCGCAGTATCCGCCGATGAACGGGATCACCCGGCCGCGCCTTCACGCGATCTTCCAGGAGGCCGTGAAGGCGTCCGGCGCATCGATCCGCCTCGGCCTGACCGTCGACTCGCTCACACAGGACGGCGACGGGGTCGACGTCGTCTTCACCGACGACTCGACCGGCCGCTACGACTTCGTGGTCGGCGCCGACGGACTGAACTCACTCGTCCGACGGCTCGTGTTCGAGGGGGCGCCGACGCCCGAGTACACGGGCCAGGTCGTCTGGCGCTACAACGTGCCACGCCCGGCCGACCTCGACTGGCTGCACATGTTCGTCGGGACGAACGGCAAGGCGGGCTTCGTGCCGCTGGCGCCCGACCTGATGTACGTCCTCCTGATCGAGAACGTCGCGCTGGCCGACGTGCCGGTTCCCGCAGACCGTCTCGCGGCGACCATGCGTGAGCGACTCGGGGAGTTCGGTGGGCCGGTCGCCGAGGTCCGCGACAGGGAGATCGTCGACGACGTCTCCGTCGTCTATCGCCCGGTCGAGTCGCTGCTCGTGCCGGCACCGTGGTATCGCGGTCGCGTGGCGATCATCGGCGACGCTGCGCACGCCACGTCGCCGCACGTCGGACAGGGCGCCGCCATGGCGATCGAGGACGCCCTCGTCCTCGCCGAAGAGCTCACCGCGGACGGGGCGCTCGACGACGCCCTCGCCCGGTTCATGGAGCGCCGCTACGAGCGCTGCCACCTGATCTGGAGGATCTCGCGCCAGATCGGGCAGTGGGAGATCGATCACACTCAACCGCCCGAGGCCGACTTCGTCGGCCTGACGATGCAGTCCCACCACGCGACAGCCGCACCGATCTGAGCATGGGCCTCACCGCCGGACAGTTCGCCCTGGGCACCTTCGCGCTCGACGGCCGCGCGTTCCCGGGGCTCGTGCTCCCAGGCGACCGTGTGCACGACGTGTCCGACCTCGTCCCGACGACGCGGGCGGCGCTCGAGGCCTGGGACGAATGCGAGCCGCGCATCGCCGAGCTCGCCGCGACCGGGAGCGGCGAGCATGCGCTCGACGAGCTGCGCGTGCTGCCGCCCGTCGAGCCGCGGCAGATCCTCCAGAGCGGCGCGAACTACCACCGGCACGTCGTCGAGCTCGCGGTCGACAACCGGATCGGGCTGAAGGAGGGACAGACGCTCGAGGAGCTCCGCGCGGAAACCGAGCAGCTCATGCTCGAGCGGGCCGAGAGCGGGGAGCCGTACATCTTCCAGGGCGCTGTGTCGGCGCTCTGCGGTGCCTACGACGATGTGATCCTCCCGGTCAGGGGCGAGCAGCACGACTGGGAGCTCGAGCTCGCCTGCGTCATCGGCCGCCGCGGGCGCCACGTGCCCCGCGAGCGGGCGCTCGAGTGGGTGGCGGGGTACACGATCTGCAACGACCTGACGACGCGTGACCTGTTCGCACGCCACGACCTGAAGGTGATCGGCTCCGACTGGGTCCGGTGCAAGAACGCACCGACATTCCTCCCGACGGGCCCGTACCTCGTTCCGCGACAGTTCGTCGCCGATCCGCAGGACCTCCACATCCGGCTGTCGCTGAACGGCGACGTGATGCAGGACGAGTCGACGGCCGACATGATCTTCGACGTCGCGCAGCTCGTCAGCTACGCATCGTCGGTCGTCGAGCTGCTGCCGGGCGACCTGCTCCTGACCGGCTCGCCGGCAGGCAACGGCACGCACTACGGCCGCTTCCTCACGGAGGGCGACGTGCTCGAAGCGGAGATCACCGGGCTCGGGCGCCAGCGCAACGTGTGCCGACGGGAGATCATCGTGGAGGCAGCCGCGTGAGCGGTCGCACCGCGGGTAAGGTCGTCGTCCTCACCGGCGCAGCCGGCGGACAGGGGCTCGAAGAGGCTGCGTGGCTCGTGCGAGAGGGAGCGCACGTCGTCGCGACCGACGTCCACGAGGAAACGCCAGCGGCTCCGCAGGGAACGGGCACGTATACCTATCGCCGGCTCGACGTGTCGCGCCAGGACGACTGGGAATCGCTCACAGCCTGGATACGGGACGAGCACGGCCGGGTCGATGCCCTCGTCAACAACGCGGGGATCACGTTCCGAGAGCGGATCGGAGAGATCCGCGTCGAGGACTGGAACCGGGTGCTCGGCGTCAACCTCACCGGAGCACTGCTCGGGATCCAGGCCCTGCTGCCGCTCATGCCCCGCGGCGCGTCCATCGTCAACATCGGCTCGGTCGCCTCGCTCACCGGCCACTATCCCGTCGCCTACACGGTGAGCAAGTGGGGTCTCCGAGGGCTCACGCACGTTGCAAGCCTGGAGCTCGGGGGCCGCGGGATCCGGGTCAACGCGATCCACCCGGGCTACATCGAGACGCCGATGACGGCGACGGCGCCCCGGGCATTCCTCGCGGCCCAGCTCGCCGAGACGCCGCTCGGTCGGGCAGGGCGGCCCGAGGACGTCGCGCCACTCGTCGTGTTCCTCGTCTCCGACGAGTCGTCGTATCTGAGCGGCGCCGAGATCCCGGTCGACGGCGGCTTCACCGCCCACGGCGGGGCGAAATCGCTCTCCGATGCGCTCCGGGTGGCCACCGGCGCCGACCCGGGATCACTCACTCATGACCCCCGGCGAACGTCTCATTCAGGAAGCGAGGCGGAAACCATCCGCGAAGGAGGACTGCATGTTGCGTGACCGTGGTGCCGGACCGCTCCGGCGCACACTCGTACTCGGCGGCGTGCTCGTGCTTGCCGTCGCCGTCGCCGCTGCGCTCGGGACGGCAGGTGCGGGCTCGTCTGCGACGACGCGGACGGCAGCGGCCGCCTGCGGCGTGCTGCCGCCCGTTGCCCCGAAGGACCCGCAGAAGGCCCTGACGGGGACCACCGCAAAGGTGAAGACGTACTACAACGGCTGGCCGTTCCCGCTGTTCAAGAGCCAGCTTGCGACCTGGAAGCCGAAGGGGAACGGGCCGTACACGGTCGGGATCCTGTTCGACGGCCTCTCGAACCCCTTCCAGGCCTACGTGTTCAACTCGCTCCAGAAGTTCCTCAAGCGCTCGCCCGCCGTCGACAAGGTGATCGCCGTCGTCTCGGAGGCGGGGAACCCGACGAAGGAGATCCAGAACTACCAGTCGCTCGTCCAGCAGGGAGCCGACCTGATCATCGTGCAGCCGAGCTCGGGCCCGGCGTTCCTCCCCGTCGTCAAGGACGCGCTGAAGCAGGGCGTCGCGACGGTCGCGTACATCAACCCGCTGTCCGACGCGGCCGCCGTCAGCATCGGGCCGAACGTCTACACGTCATCCGGTCAGTCGCTTGCGAACCTGCTCAAGCTGAAGGGCGGCAAGGGCAACTTCGTCGGCGTGCACGGCATCCGCGTGACCCCGGTCGACAAGTCGACCTGGGCGATCTTCAACGGCCTGCTCGCTGCGTGCCCGAACGTGAAGCTCGTCGGCGAGATCGACGGGAACTTCGCGCCGCCGGCCGTCCGTGCCGCGGTGCTGCAGTTCCTCGCGACCTACCCCGGCTCGATCGACGCGGTGTTCCAGACTGCCGTGATGGGGCCGTCGATCATCGGCGCGTTCCAGCAGGCGGGTCGCACGGTGCCCTCCGTCCAGGCATCGGCCGCCCAGAAGGGCGACCTCGCGTACTGGAACGACAACGCGGGCAAGGGCTACACGACGACGGGCTTCGCCGGTGGGCCGACCGCCATCACCAATCTGATGGTGCGCGTCACGCTGCGGATGCTCGCGGGGCAGGGCCCGAAGGTGTCCGACATTCCGTGGACGCAGCCGCAGATCACGCCGGCGAACTACAAGCAGTTCGTCAAGCCCGGTTGGACGCTCGAGACGCCGGGCACGGTGGAGCAGCCGCGCTCGACGCACTACAGCGAGCGCGAGCTCGATTCCCTGTTCACGCACCCCGAGCGCAAAGCGAAGGGGTTCTAGCGCCACACGAGCTCGTGGCCCGTGCCTCCTTCGAGGGGCACGGGCCACGGCGCTTCCGGAGGAGCCGTGAGCAACCCCTACTCCCTCCCCGCCGATGACGCTGCCGGTCCTCACGCTCTCCGGACCGCGGACCTAGCGAAGGCCTTCGGCCCCACGCAGGCGGTGCGGTCGTGCACCTTCGACCTGCGACTCGGCGAGGTTCACGCGATCATGGGCGAGAACGGCTCGGGCAAGAGCACGCTCGTGAAGATGCTCACCGGCGTTCACCGACCGGACAGCGGCACCATCGAGGTCGGCGGGCGCGAGCTCACCGCGATCCGCTCGCCGCGTGAGGCGCTCGGCCTCGGGATCGTGGCCGTCTTCCAGGAGGTGCTCGTCGTGCCGCCGCGCTCGATCCTCGACAATCTCTGGCTCGGGATCGATCCGCTCCTCCGTGATGCCGTGCCCGGGGAGGAGCGCGTCGCGCGCGCGGCGCAGACGCTCACCGAGCTCACCGGTAACGAGCCGGATCTCGGGCGGCCGGTGGAGGAGCTCTCGCTCAGCGATCGGCAGGCGTGCTGTATCGCGCGTGCGCTGATCCGGCGGCCGCGGATCCTGATCCTCGACGAGGCGACGTCGGCTCTCGACGTCGCAACTCGCGACCGGCTGTTCGAGATCGTGCGCCGTCTGTCGGCCGAGGGCACGAGCACGATCTTCATCTCCCACCGGATGGACGAGGTGTCGGAGATCGGCGACCGCGTCACGGTGATGCGGTCGGGCGAGACCGTCGCCACGACATGGCGTGGCGAGGTGTCCGCCGCGGAGCTCGTGCGGCTCATGACGGGAGCCGAGCACCTGACGGACACGGGGCACACGCACGCAAGCCGTGCGCGTCCCGACGACGTCGTCCTCCGCGCGAGCGGGGTTCGACTCCGACCCGGTGGCGCTCCCATCGACTTCGAGCTCCGCGCGGGCGAGATCGTCGGCCTGGCAGGCCTCGAGGGCCAGGGTCAGGATGCGTTCCTGCACGCGCTCCGGGGCGCCGGTCGGAGCGGCTCGGTCGTCAGGCACGTGGAGGGACGCGAGCTCGAGGTCGGCTCCCCGAGCGAGGCAGCGCGGGCGGGGATCGCCTACGTCCCACGCGAGCGACGCGATGAGGCGCTGTTCGCCGTGTTGTCGATCCGTGAGAACTTCGCTCTCCCGACCGTCGGCCGCGACATCGTCGCGGGCCTCCTGCGACCGGGCTCGAGCGAGCGGCGGCTGGCGCGCTACGTCGACCTGCTCCGCATCAAGCTGGGACGCTCGAGCGACGGGATCATGACGCTCTCCGGCGGGAACCAGCAGAAGGTCGTGATCGCTCGCTGGCTCGCTGCCGAGCCACGGATCCTCCTCCTGAACGATCCGACCCGGGGTGTCGACCTCGGAGCGAAGCGCGACATCTACGACCTGCTCGCCGAGCTCACCGCCGAGGGCATCGCGGTCGTGATGCTGTCGACCGAGGTCGACGAGCTGATCGAGCTGATGGACCGGGTGCTGGTCTTCAAGGAGGGCGAGCTGGAGGTCGAGCTCGAGCGCGCGGCGCTCACCCGGGCAACGCTCGTCGCAAGCTACTTCGGGCAGGAGCAGGCTGCCGGTGTCTGAGCTACGACGGTTCCTCCGCACGCGGAGCTTCGCGTTCGCGTTGCTCCTCTCGGGCGTGCTCCTCGTGGCCAACATCATCGTGCTGCCGAGCTTCGGCAGCCCGGACAACTTCGACACCAATCTCATGTTGTTCGCCCCGTTCGCGCTCGTCGCGATGGCGGCGACTCCCGCGATTCTGAGCGGCGGGGGCGGTATCGACATGTCGGTCGGCCTCAACGCCGGGCTCGTCAGCAACGTGCTCGTTCTCTATCTGCTTCCTCACGGCAACTGGGGAAGCGCCTGGGTCGCGATCCCGGTCGTGCTCGCGCTCGGCACCGCGATCGGCGCCGTCAACGGAACCTCGGTCGCGGTGCTCAGGTATCAGCCGGTGATCGCCACGCTCTGCATGCTGTTCGTCCTCCAGGGGATCAATCAGAAGATCGCGGGCGCGCCGACGGCGTCGCCGCCGAGCTGGACGCAGCACCTCGCCGAGGGGTTCGGCCCGATCCCGGGCGGGCTCGTGCTGATCGCAGGTCCTGTGATCGCCTGGCTGCTCCTGCAGCGAATCCCGTACCACCGGGTGCTGCTCGCCGTCGGCGGCAACGACGCAACCGCGTACTCCTCCGGTGTCGACGTCACACGGGTGCGGATCGTGGCGTATGCCCTCGGAGGGCTCTTCGCCGCCGTCGCGGGCATCGCCATCGCGACGCTGCTGCAGTCCTCGGACGGAAACGCAGGGCTCGAGTACGTGCTGATCGCGCTCGCGGCTGTGGCGCTCGGTGGCACGCCGATCGGCGGCGGACGTGGCGGTCTTCTCGGCGCGATCGTGGGAGCGGCTGCGATCTTCCTCGTGCAGAACCTCCTCAGCGCGCTCCACGTGGACGCGTACTGGCTCCAAGTCGCCTACGGCGGCATGCTCATCGTCGGCTCGGTGATCGGTGCGCAGCTGGCGGCGCCCCGGAGGGCGGAGGCGGCGTGAGCGCGACCCCGGTCGAGCCCGTGGGGCGGGGAGTGTCGGTGCTCGGCACGCTCCGGCGGCTGCAGGCGGAGTACCCGCTCGCCCAGCTCGTGGTCCTCGCGCTCCTGTTCGCGTACGGGGCTGCGACCCTCGACGGGTTCGCCTCCCGCCGGAGCGTCTACTCGATGCTCGTGCTCGCCGCACTACTGGGGATCGCGACGGCGGGGCAGACGCTCTGCGTGCTGATCGGTGGGATCGACTTCTCGATCGCGGCCTGGATCGGCATGGGGGCGATCATGCTCGTGCAGCTCAACGGATCGCGCGGCTGGTCGTTCGGGGCGACCTTCCTGTTCATCGCCGTCCTCGCGATCGCGGGCGGGGGCGCCGTCGGGTACATCTGCCACCGCTGGCGCATCGACCCTCTGATCATCACGCTCGCGATGGGCGCCATCGTCAACGGCGCGCTGCTCGTCTGGGCGAAGGGCTTCATCACCGGAACCCCGCCCGGCTGGTTGCAGACGCTCACCTCGCCGGCCAGCAAGACGTTCGGGATCGACTTCCCTCCCCTCGTCGCAGTGTGGGCGGTGCTCGCGCTCCTCATCGCCCTCTTCCTGCAGCGGACCGCACCGGGGCGGCGACTGTACGCGACCGGCGCCAACATGCGCGCGGCGGAGATGGCACTCGTCCGCACCCGGCTCGTGTGGATGGGGGTGTTCGCGTTCAGCGCGCTGGTGGCCGCGTCCACGGGGATCCTGCTCGGAGGCTTTGCGGGCGCGGCGGACGCGTCGCTCGGCACGAACTATCTCTGGCAGGGGCTCACCGCCGTGATCGTCGGCGGCACCGCGTTCGGCGCCCGGGGTGACTACTGGCGCACCGTGATCGGCTCCCTTCTGCTCATCGTGCTCGGCACCCTGATGATCGGCAACGGGTACGACTCCGCCGACCAGCAGATCCTCTACGGGATCCTCATCTTCGTCGTCGTCTTCTTCTACGGCCGCGACCGCCGGCTCGGCGACCGCGTCTGACCGTGCGTCGGTTGGGGGGAAAGGTCGCCCTCATCACGGGCACGGGCGGCGGTATCGGCCGCGCGGCGGCATTGCTGTTCGCCGGCGAAGGTGCGATCGTCGTCGGCTGCGATCTCGACCGTGCTCGGGCCGACGAGACCGTCGAGCGGGTGCGGGCGTCCGGCGGGACGATGACCTCGTCGGCTCCCATCGACCTCGCCGAGGAGGGCGCGGTGAGTTCGTGGATCGACGCCGCCGCCGAGGAGCACGGCGGTGTGGACGTCCTGTACAACAACGCCGGGCTGACGAGCTTCGCGCCCCTCGAGCAGGTCGGCTACGAGGACTGGTCGTTCACGATCCGCAACGAGCTCGACCTCGTGTTCCTCGCCTGCAAGCACGCGTGGCCCCATCTTCGGGCGCGTGGTGGTGGGAGCGTGATCAACGTCGGCTCGACGGCAGGGCTCACAGGCTCGCTGACCCTCGACCGTACCGCGCACACCGCGTCGAAGGGCGCGGTGATCGCCCTCACGCGCCAGCTCGCGGCCGAGGGCGCTCGCCACGGGATCCGCGTCAACACGATCTCGCCCGGAATGACCGTGACCCCGCAGACGCAGCACCTGTTCGACGACCCCGAGCACCCGATCTCGCGCATCGCTGACCACATCCCGCTCGGACGCCCCGGCCGGCCCGAGGACGTCGCGAACTGCGCGCTCTTCCTCGCGAGCGACGAGTCCGCGTATGTCACCGGCGCGAACCTCGTGGTCGACGGCGGGTGGTCGGCGGTGCTGCCAGGCGACTGGACGAGCCGCCCTGCAGCGAAACACGGTGTTGAGCGATGAGCGAAGGCTCCATGGAGCTGCAGGTGACCCAGGACGAGCTCGGCACCCATCTCGACTGGCACCACGAGGGGATCACGCCGAAGATGATCGACTGGTTCTGGAGCAACATGGAGAAAGGCTTCCTGCTCTGGCACCCGCAGGAGCATCAGCCGCTCAGCTGGGCGGTACCGGTCGCCCCCGGCAATCCGGTCGGGGCTGTGCATCTCGCTCCCCAGACGTGGTCGGACGGGACGTTCCGGAACCTCTACATCCGCTTCGAGGATCCGGCGACCCTTGCACCCGAGATCCAGGACCGCATCGTCTACGAGCACTGCATCGTCGCGGCGGGGCTCGGGTTCGGGCCCGAGAGCCTCGAGGTGGACGAGCCGATGGGCTACCGGGTGCACCAGTGGCAGAAGACCGACTTCGGCGTGGTCGGCCGCTCGTCCGCGATCGGGCGACGCAAGCCCGAGAGCAGGGAGGAGGGGCTCGTCTGGGCGAAGCACTGCGCCGAGGAGATCGGCAACTGGGGCGCGTTCCTCCCACAGCTCTACGTGCTCTACCGGGTGGTCGAGAACCCGGCATTCAATCCGTACGCCGACCTGAGCGTCGAGCGCCGGGGGAACCGCGTCCGCTACAGGCACATCCCGTGACGAACCCGCTGCACGGCTGGGAGGTCGACCGCACCGCGATCACGTTCGTCGGGCACGACCTCCAGCGACCCGAGTGCATCCTCGCCGAGTCCGACGGGACGCTGTGGACCGCGGACGCGCGGGGTGGGGTGGTGCGGATCGACCCGGACGGGACCCAGGAGCTGATCGTGCAGGAGGTCGACACGCGCTTCGCCAGCTCCTCGTCGGTCGAGCGGTACACGCTGAACGGGACGCTGCCGAACGGGCTCGCCTTCGACCGGAACGGCGACCTCCTGATCGCGAACTTCGGCACCGACGCGATCGAGCGAATGACGCGGCATGGAGCGTCGACGACGCTGCACACCCACCTCGACGGGGAGCCGCTCGGCAAGACGAACTTCGTCCTTGCCGACTCGCAAGGGCGCATCTGGTTCACGGTCACCACGCGCCTCCAGCCCTGGACGCGCTCGGTCAACGAGAAGGCGCCGGACGGGTACGTAGGACTGATCGACGAGACCGGGATCCGCATCGTCGCCGGCGGCTTCGTCGGCACGAACGAGATCCGCTTCGACGAGCGGGAGGAGTGGCTGTACGTAGTCGAGTCGAACGCGCGGCGCATCTCGCGCCTCCGTGCCGCTCCGGACGGCTCACTCGCGGACCGGGAGGTCTACGGGCCCGACGATCTGGGCGGGATCCCCGACGGCTTCGCCTTCGACCAGGCCGGGAACCTCTGGATCACGCTCGTCAACGCCGACCGGCTGATCGCGCTCACCCCCGACGGCGAGCTGCTGACGCTGCTCGACGACGGCGACACGGCGACGGTGGCAGTCTGGGACGCCCATTTCTTCGCTGGCACGATGACGCCCGAGATCCTCGGCTCGGCACGGGGGACGCTCGCGCCGATGATGGCGAGCGTCACGTTCGGCGGCCCTGACCTCCGGACGGTATACGTCGGCAGCCTGATGGGGACGACGCTGCCGAGCTTCCGCTCGCCCGTGCCCGGCCTGCCGCTGCCGCACTGGCATGCGAGCGAGCGCGCGTGACCGGCGACCTGCTCGACGTCGCAATCGTCGGCTACGGGCCCGTCGGCCAGACGCTCGCCGCGCTCCTCGGCGAGCAGGGGGTTTCGGTGGTGGTGTTCGAGCGCCACACGGAGCCGCTCGGGCTGCCGCGCGCGATTCGCTTCGACCACGAGGCGATGAGGATCTGGCAGCGGCTCGGGATCGTGGCGGAGCTCGAGGACGACATCCTCGCGTGCGACCGCTATGAGTGGTTCGGGGCCGACGGGATGCCAATCGTGACGCTGCCCTCGCCTCCCGCCCCGTCCGGCTGGTCGTACTCGTACGTCTTCCACCAGCCGCTGCTCGAGGCGGCGCTCGACCGAGCGGTTCGCGAGCTGCCGACAGTGGAGGTCCACCGGGGGGTGACGGTCACCGGTCTCGCCGATCACGGCGATCGGGTCGAGCTCTCCCTTCGCAGCACCGCAGACGGAGGCGCATCGCCGCCCGTACAGGCGCGATATGTCGTCGGAGCCGACGGCGCTGGCTCCTCGGTGCGCGAGACGCTCGGGATCGAGCTCGAGGATCTCGGATTCGGCGAGCGGTGGCTCGTGCTCGACGTTCGGCCGCATGATCTGGACGGGCTCGAGCCGCTCGCGGCGCCGCGTCAGCACTGCGACCCGCGGCGGCCGTACGTCGTGGTGCCCGGCGGCCGGCGACATCGCCGCTGGGAGCTGATGCTGCTGCCGGGTGAGCAGCCCGAGGAGTTCGCGGACGTGGGGCGTGCGTGGGAGTTGCTCGAGCCGTCGGTCTCGCCGGGCGAGGCGGACATCGTGCGTCACGCCGTCTACGAGTTTCGGTCGGCCGTCGCGTCCACCATGCAGCGTGGCCGCGCGTTCCTCGCCGGCGACGCCGCCCACCTGATGCCGCCGCACCTCGGCGAGGGGATGTGCTCCGGCCTCCGGGACGCAAACGGGCTCGCGTGGAGGTTGGCCTGGGTGCTCAGCGGCCTAGCGTCCCCGAGGCTCCTCGACTCGTACACGGTCGAGCGCCTTCCCCACAGCCGGGCGATCGTCGAGCTGTCGCTCGCGATGGGGCGGATCTCCTGCGAGCTCGACCCCGACGCCGCGGCCGCGCGCGACGCGGCGATCCGGCGCGACGGCGTCGAGCCGCCTCCGTTCCCGCATCTCGTGGCGGGCCTCGTCGCTGACACCGTCGCCGCCGGGACGCTCGCCGTCCAGGGCGTGGTGGAGGTCGATGGACAGGCCGGCCGGCTCGACGACGTCGTCGGCGACGGGCTCGTCGTGGTGGCGCGCGGCGACGATCCCTGGAGGGCCCTCGGGGCCGCGGGCCGGCAGTTCCTCGAGGAGGTCGAGGCGCGGCTCGTCACGCTCGGCGACGGCCCGGGGCGAGCGCGCGACGTCGACGGTGCGCTCACGGCCTGGCTGGACGAGCTCGGCGCGAGCGCCGTCGTGATCCGCCCTGACGCGTACGTCTTCGGTGCCGCGGCCGACCCCGACGGTCTCGGGGAGCTCGTCGACGAGCTGCGGCGCCGACTTACCCCGCCCGACGAGTACGAGGGAGGCCCATGAGTACCGACGAGATCCGCCGAGCACGGCTGCACCACGTGAACCTCTTCACGACGAGGCTCGACGAGATGATCGAGTGGTACGGCACCGTCCTCGGGATGGAGGCCGTGTTCCGCTTCCCGCTCGGGGCCTGGCTGACGAACGACGAGGCCAACCACCGCCTGGCGCTTACCGCTCCGCCGTCGCTCGAGGTCGACCACGACAAGCGGCTGCACGCCCGGCTGCACCACACGGCGTTCGAGTTCGGGTCCTTCGACGACCTCGACGCGACCTTCAGGCGCCTCCGCGACGCCGGGGTCGTGCCGACCGCCTGCCTCGACCACGGGATGACCCTCTCCTACTACTACGCCGACCCCGACTGGAACTTCGTCGAGCTCCAGTGCGACGTGTTCGGCGACTGGGCGCGCTCGCGCGCGTGGATGGAGACCTCCCCCGAATTCGCGGCGAACCCGATCGGGGCGGTCGTCGACCCGGGTCGGATCTCGGCGGCGTACGCCGAGGGCATGTCCTTCGACGAGATCCGCCGGCGGATCTGGGAGACCGACGACTTCCGGCCGGACGAGCTCCCCGACCTCGGCGGCCCGCCGCCCCGGCCGGGCGATCCCCCGCTGCCGCTCAAGTGGTGACCGCGTGCGCCTGACCGGGGGTGCGGCGCTTGCGCGCGCTCTCGCGTCCGCGGGCGTGACCGACCTGTTCGGCGTGCCGGCCGGCAAGTTGGGGCCGTTCGCCAAGGCGGTCGCCGAGGATGGACGGTTCCGGGTCGTGGGGACACGCCACGAGGCAGCCGCGGCCTGGATGGCGACCGCCTGCTTCCACGCGACCGGCCGCGTGGCCGTCTGCTTCGGCGAGTGCGGGCCCGGCTCGCTCAACCTCGCCTCGGGCCTGGGCAGCGCGCACAACAACAACCTGGCGGTGCTCGCGCTCACGACCGGAAACCCGTCGCACCTCACATACCCGTTTCGCGGCATGTTCATGGATCTCGACGAACGCACGGCGTTCGCCGCGGTCACGAAGTGGAGCGCGACTGCGGACACGGCGAGTCGCCTGCCGGAGCTGGCCCGCACGGCGATCGCCAAGGCGCTCGGCGGTCGTCCAGGCCCTGTGCACCTCGAGGTGCCCGCCGACGTGCTCGCCGCCGAGATCGAGCTTGACCCTGGAGAGCTCGAGGTGCCGCTCGAGCGGATCGTGCATCCTCCGCGGGTACCGGATCCAGCTCTCGTGAGGCAAGCCGCAAGCCTTCTGCGTGAGGCCACTCGCCCTCTCGTGATCTCCGGAGGCGGTGTCGTGCACGCCGGAGCGACAGCCGACCTGCGGGCACTGGTCGACCGGCTCGGGGCAGCGGCGACGACGACGCAGATGGGTCTTGGCGTCGTCTCTACGACCGACGCGCGCTTCTTCGGTCACGGGGGAATCGTCGGCGGCGAGAGCGTCGTCCGTGCGCTACGCGAGGCCGACGTCGTGCTCGCAGTCGGCTGCCGGTTCTCGTCATGGCTGTGGGAGGGCAGCACGCCGCTCGTCGACTCGGTCGCTGGCCAGCGGGTCGTCCACGTCGACGTGGATCCATCGGCTATCGGGAAGCTCGTGCAGGTCGACGTCGGGATCGTCGGGGACGCCCGCGAGGTGATCGTCGCGCTGCGCACAGAGCTGGGAGAAGGTCAACCGGCCGACACGGAAGCGTGGATCGCCTCGCTCGTCACCCTGCATCTCGAGCATCGTGCGGCGTTGGTGCGGGACGAAGCGCCGGATGACGCTCTCCATCCCGGGATCGCCGCCGCAGCGCTCGGCGAGGCGCTACCCGAGGATGCGCTCGTCACCTTCGACGGGGGGCACACGACGTTCTGGAGCAACGACCTCACCCCCGCCACCGAGCCCCGCACACGCTTCCACGAGCCCGGCATGGCGCACCTCGGCTTTGGCCTGCCCTACGCCCTTGGGCTGCAGCTGCTCCACCCGGGAAGGCCGGTCGTCAACATCACCGGTGACGGAGCGTTCGGCTTCACGCTCGCTGAGCTCGACACGGCCCGACGCCACGGGCTCCCGGTCGTGACCGCCGTGATGGACAACGCCGCCTGGGGGGTGATCGGGTTCGGGCAGCGGCGCCAGGGGTTCGAGCTCGGCACCGAGCTCGCGGGGACCCGCTACGCGGAGATCGCGCGAGCCTTCGGTTGCCATGGTGAGGAGGTGGCGGCGGCCGAAGAGATCGGGCCCGCGCTCGAGCGTGCCTTCGCGTCGGGGCTGCCCGCGGTGATCGACGTCCGCGTCCGCTTCGAGCCACATCCGAGCCTGCCGCGCTTCGCCCAGGTCGGGAAGTTGACGGCTCCCGTCGAGAGGAGACACCCGTGACGACGTCGCCACCACCCGGCGATCGGGCGGAGCGCCTGCAGTGGCTCGTCGATCGTGCCGAGATCTCGGATCTCCTGGTCGAGTTCGCGGCCGCACTCGACGCGCGCGACGGGGCTCGCTTCACCTGCTCAGCTTCCCTCTCGACGCAATCGGTGCGAGACACTGCCTGTGAACGTGGACCGTTCGCCGCGAAGCGGTCCCGAACCCGCCGTCAACGCAGCCCGTCGGCGAAGATGCCGTCGACGAGCACGAACGCCATCCGCGCTGTCGTGTCGGTGCGGTTCGACCAGGCGTGGTTCGTGCCGCGCTGGACGACGACGTCGCCCGGCCGCAGGCGCGTCTCTCCCTCGTCCACGACGAGCCACACCTCTCCGATGAGGACGATGCCGTAGTCGACCGTCTCGGTTCGATGCATGAGGGCGTGCGTGCCGTCGAGCTCGTGCGCATGTGTTGCGCCGATCTCGGCGAATGCGGCGGCCGCCTCCTCCGCCGAGAGCGCGTTCTGGACCGAGTCCGGTGGGATGTCGACGACCCGAATGCGCGTGCCTCCCTGCGGAGGATCGAGCTGGAGCGACCCCAGCGTCGGGTCGTCGCCGTTGTCCACGGGCACGGGACTGGCCGCCGTCGCCCACAGCTCGTGGAAGACGGTGCCCGGGACGGCCGCGAGCTCGACGACCGCCGGCGGTGTTCCGTCAAATGTGATCACCGAGCGACCCGCGGGGTCATGCCCGGTGACGACCCGCCGCACCGGAGGGAGCAACACCCAGCTCAACGCCTCCAGACGAGGAGCACCCCGTCGGCGACTGTGAGCAGGGCCGAGTCGACGCGGTCGTCGGCGAGGACGTGGTCGTTGAACTTCTGGATCGCGCGCGCCTCCTCCTCGGCGGGCTCGGCCTCCAGAACGGTGCCCTGGCGCAGTACGTTGTCCGCGGCGAGCACGCCGTGGGCCGCGAGCTTGGGCAACAGCGCCTCGTAGTACGCCACGTAGTCCCGCTTCCACGCGTCGAGCCAGACGACCTCGAAGGGCCCTTCGACGTCGTGTACGAGCTCGCGCGCGTCCCCGAGCCGGAGCTCGATCCGGTCGGCGTAAGGGCTGGCGGCGATGTACCGCGCCGCGACCTCGGCGTGCGCCGGATCCGCCTCGAGCGTGATCAGCCGGCCGTCCTCGGGCAGGCGAGATGCCATCGAGATCGCGCCGACCCCCGTGAACGTCCCGATCTCGAGCACGCGGCGGGCGCGCGTCGCGACGACGAGCGCCTCGAGCAGCTTGACCTCGACCCGACCGCCTGCCATTTGCGGCACAGGCATGGTCTCGGTCTCGGCCCGCAGGGCAGCGAGAGAATCGTCCGGCGGCGAGGTGTGGGCTACCGCGTACGACTCGACGGCGGGGTCGACGAGGTCCATTCAGCGGTCCGCCTGCGCGTGAGCTTCGGTGAGCCGCGGTACCAGCGCGGCTGCGTTCGCGAGCTCGATCTGCTCCCGCTCCTCCGGTGAGAGCACTGCGAGGCCCGGCGCGGGATCGGAGCCTTCCGGAAGGGCGAGGTACGGCCAGTCGGTGCCGAACACGATCCGGTCGAGCGGCGCGACGGCCCGTGTGCCGACGAGCGCCGGCTCGTTGTTCGCGAGCCCGGTGTCGTACCAGAGCCGCTCCAGGTACGCGAGCGCGCCCGCCGGCGCGGCGGAGGCGAGCTCTGGCTCACGGTCGGCGAGCGAGGCAATCCGATGGGCGATGAACGGTACGGTGCCGCCGACGTGCGCGAGCTGGAGCCTGATCCTCGGATGGCGCTCGAGTGTCCCCGAGTAGACGAGGTTCGTGACCGCGCGCGTCGTCTCGAACGGGAACTCGTACAGCCACACGGGATGCTGCGGCAACGGCAGCGCATGCGGCGGGAAGCTCGGATGGAGGAACACGTACGCGCCGCGACGGTCGAGCTCGGCGAAGAGCGGCTCCCACGCGGGGTCCCCGACGTACGTGCCGCCGACGTTCGTGAGCAGGAGAACGCCATCGAGCCCGAGCGTGTCGAGCGCGAACGCAAGCTCCGCGAGCGCGGCATCGACATCCGGCAAGGGGAGGAGCGCGAGCGCTGCGAAGCGTGCCGGGTCGGCGCGCACGACGTTGGCAAGCCCTTCGTTGGCGGCGCGTGCGAGCTCGAGCCCCTGCGCGCGGTCGCCGAGGAATGCACCGGGTGGGCCGGTCGAGATCACGGCGGCGTCGATCGCATAGCGCTCCATCGTCTCGAGGAGCGCGTCACGAGGTGCCGGCGGCATGGGAAACGGTCGGCCGTCGGGCAGACGAAGAAGCTCGACGTACGCGTCGGGGACGACGTGTGCATGGAGGTCAAGACGGCCCACGAGAGGAGCTGTGATGATATAGAACCACCGTTCTGGTTTCTGATTCGAGCGGCGGCGTTGCTGCCGGGGAGGGATGACCATGGCATCTCGTGTGACACCTCCGTTCCGCGCGGATCACGTCGGCAGCCTGCTACGCCCACCAGGGCTCGCTGAGGCACGCGCGGCCCACGCCGAGGGTCGCATCGACGCCGACCGGCTGCGCGCCGTCGAGGACGACGCGATCCGGGACGCGGTTCGACTCCAGGAGGACGTCGGCCTGCGCTGCGCAACTGACGGTGAGCTCCGCCGTGGCTCGTGGCACATGGACTTCATCTATGAGCTCGAGGGCATCCACACGGCCGACGACAAGATGCGGGTCTCCTTCCACAACGCCGACGGCGACATCGAGTTCATGGCCGCCGCCGCGCACGTCGACGGGAAGGTGAGCCTCTCGCACACGATCTTCGGCGACGCCTTCACCTTCCTCCAGAGCTGCACGACGACCGCGGTGCCGAAGCTCACGATCCCCTCGCCGAGCATGGTCCACTACCGCGGGGGGCGCGCCGCGATCGACGAGACGGTGTACCCCGACCTCGGCCTCTTCTGGGCCGACCTGACCGCTGCGTACCGGGAGGAGGTTCGGCGCCTGTTCGAGCTCGGATGCACCTACCTCCAGCTCGACGACGTCAGCCTCGCGTACCTCAACGACCCCGACCAGCGCCGGCATGTCGCCTCGCTCGGCGGTGACCCCGACCAGCAGCACGTCGAGTACATCCACCACCTCAACGAGGCGCTCGCCGGGCGCCCCGAAGGCATGTCGGTCACGACCCACATGTGCCGCGGCAACTTCCGCTCGTCCTGGGTCGCCCAGGGCGGCTACGACCACGTCGCCGAGGCTCTCTTCCACGAGCTCGAGGTCGACGGGTACTTCATGGAGTGGGACGACGATCGCTCGGGCGGGTTCGAGCCGCTGCGCTTCCTGCCAAAGGGGCCCAAGCAGGTCGTGCTCGGCCTCGTCACGACGAAGCGCGGCACGCTGGAGTCGAGGGACACGCTTCTGCGGCGAGTCGAGGAGGCAAGCCAGTTCGCGCCGCTCGATCAGCTCTGCCTGTCGCCGCAGTGCGGGTTCTCGTCGACCGCCGAGGGCAACACGCTCACCGTCGACGAGCAGCGGGCGAAGCTGGAGCTCGTCGTCGAGACCGCAGACGAGATCTGGGGTCGTTGAGGCGGCGGCTCGCGTGATGCGCGCGTCGGGTCGGCTTCCCCGCCGCCGCAGTTCCAGATACGAGAACGACGTCTTGACAGACAGACGTATCCCGTCGTAGCGTCGTCCTGCGTGCCAGGGACAACCCGAGGATGTCGTGAACGCGCTCGTGCACACGGCTTCGAACGCCGGTGCGCAAGGCACTCCGGGAGTACGAGCCTTCCGCGGAGCGCTCGTCGATGAACGACGGGGGCGTCGATCGGATCGGCGCACCCGACCCATTTCCAGCTGCACCGCCCGGGACCGGCAGCGGCATGCCCGGGCTCGGGTCGGGCAAGGGGATCGGCGTGCTCGTGTTCGTCGGGTCGTGGCTGCTGGCACTCGCGGCGTGGGAAGCAGTCTCTCGCTCCGGAGCGATCTCCGAGACGGAGTTGCCCGCCATGACGACGGTGGTCGACCGACTCGGATCACTCGTCCAGACCCGCGACTTCTGGGGTGCCTTCGCCAGCACGGTCCGCGGTTGGGCGCTCGGGCTTGCGATCGCGACGGCGCTCGCGGTGCCACTGGGGATCGTGCTCGGCATCAGTGACTTCGCCGCTCGAGCGTTCAGGGTCCCGATCGAGTTTCTCCGCCCGATCCCCTCGGCGGTGCTGATCCCGCTCCTGTTCCTCACGCTCGGCACGAGTCTCAGGAGCGAGGTCTTTCTCGCGGCCTTCGGCGCGTTCTGGCCGCTCCTCGTTCAGACGATGTACGGCGTGCATGACGTCGACCCGGTCGCGACCGACACGGCGAGATCGTTCGGGCTCCGGCGTTCCGAGCAGCTGTGGCGCGTCACGCTGCCGAGCGCAGTCCCGTACATCGTCACGGGGCTGCGGATCGCATCCGCCGTCGCGCTCATCCTCGCCTTCACGGCCGAGCTGTTCATGGGGACGCCGGGGCTCGGGCAGGAGCTGAACATCGCGCAGTCGTACGGCCTCACGACGGACGTCTACGCGCTCGCGCTCGCGACCGGTGTGCTCGGGCTCACGACGTACGTCGCCCTGACCGTGCTCGAGCGGCGGCTCCTTCGCTGGCACCCCTCGCAACGGGCGCCGAGCCTGTGAGCCGCTCGACCGTCAGGGCCGCGAAGCTCGGGGCGGAGATCGCAGTGCCCGTCGCGATCGTGGCCGGCTGGCAGCTCTGGGCGACGAACGCCGACAACCAGTACTTCCCGCCGCCGACCACGATCCTGCAGGAGTTCAGGGAGCTCTGGCTCTTCGCCCAGTTCCGATCCGACGTCGTTCCGAGCCTGATGCGGATCCTCGTCGGGTTCGGCATCGGCGCGGCGCTCGGGATCCTCATCGGCATCCCGCTCGGGCTCTCGGTCTGGGCGCGACGCTTCGCGATGCCGCACATCGAGTACTGGCGGGCGATGCCGCCGCCGGCACTCCTGCCGATCTCGATCATCCTGCTTCATTCGATCGGCGATCTCCAGAAGGTGACGTTGATCGCGTTCTTCTGCCTCTTTCCCGTGCTGCTCAACACGATCGACGGCGTGCGCGGCCTCGACCCGACGCTGGCCGACACGGCCCGGTCGTACGGCGTCTCGCACCGGGACTTCGTGCGGAAGATCGTGTTTCCCGCGGCGTTGCCGCAGATCTCGGCCGGCATGCGGACGAGCCTCTCGCTCGCGGTGATCATCATGGTCGTCAGCGAGTACTTCTCGAGTACCAACGGCATCGGGTACGTCCTGCTGATCTCGAAGAACACCCTCCAGATGGGGCCGATGTGGGCGGCGATCCTGCTGATCGGGCTGGTCGGGTACCTCCTCAACCTGGCATACCTGCTCGCCGAGCGGCGCTTTCTCGCTTGGCACCGCGGCTGGCGACAAGCAGCCGCGTCGCAGTAGAGAGGACGGCGTGCTCGAGATCGTCGACATCGGCAAGAGCTACGGCGAGGGCGGGTCGGCGTTCGAGGCAATCCGTCGCGTGTCGTTCACCGTCGCCGAACGCGAGTTGGTGTGTGTCGTCGGGCCGTCAGGGTGTGGGAAGACGACATTGCTCAAGTGCATCGCCGGGCTGATGCGCCCGAGCCGCGGGGCCGTGGTCCTCGACGGCGCCGAGGTGACCGCGCCTCCGGCGGAGATGGCACTCGTCTTCCAGGAGTACAACCGGTCGCTGATGCCCTGGGCGACGGTGAGGAACAACGTGCTGCTTCCGCTTCGCCACAAGTCGTTGCCGAAGGCGGAGCGCGCACGACTCGTCGAGGTGTCCCTCGACGAGGTTGGCCTGGGTCGCTTCGTCGACCACTACCCCTGGCAACTCTCGGGTGGCATGCAGCAGCGCGTTGCCATTGCGCGGGCGCTCGCGTATCAGCCGTCCGTGCTGCTGATGGACGAGCCGTTTGCGTCGGTCGACGCACAGACGCGAGCCGATCTCGAGGACCTGATCCTGCAGGTCAGGGAAGACCATGGGATCACGATCCTGTTCGTCACACACGACATCGACGAGTCCGTCTACCTTGCGGATCGGGTCGTCGTGCTGACCCATGCGCCCACCGAGGTCAAGGAGATCGTCGCGGTCGACCTGCCCGCCCAGCGGGATCAGCTGGCGACCAAGGAGCTGTCGGAGTTCATCCGGCTACGCGCGCACATCTATCGGCTGATCAAGCGTGATGTCCCCGATCCGGTTCTCGAAGCGCCGGTACCGGCCGGCGACCCGTCTCGTCAGTCCCACGAGTAGGAGGGAAATAGGATGGCCGATCGCAGACGCACGACCCGAACCGCAGGTCGCGCACCCAGGTATCTGCTCGTGCTCGGCGCGCTCTGTGCGTTCGCCGCGGCGATGTTCGGTGGCGCGACCGCTGGCGCGTCGACCGACCGGGCGTTGCTCGACCCGATCACGGTTGCCGTGATCCCGATCACCAATACGCGCCCACTCGACCTCGGGATCAAGAAGGGGTTCTTCGAGCAACAGAACATCGAGATCAAGAAGACGATCCTGCAGAGCGGCAACGACATCGTCCTCGCGCTCGCGAACAGCAAGACGGACATCGGGTTCGCCGGCTGGGTACCGGCGATGATCGCGCGGACGAATGGCGTCCCCGTCACGACCGTCACCGCGAGCGAGGTCGAGGGGACGTCGCTCACCGACAACTGGCAGAACATCCTCGTCAAGGGCTCCAGCTCGATCCGGACACCCGCCGACCTCGCGGGGAAGACGATCGCGGTCAACGCACTCAAGGGAGTGGGCGAAGTGATGATCCGTGCCGCGCTCGACAAGGCAGGGGTCGACTCGGGCTCGGTCAAGCTCCTTCCGTTGCCGTTCCCGGCGATGCGAACCGCCCTCGCAAACGGTCAAGTCGACGCGATCTGGACGCCGGAGCCGTTCCTGTCGCAGGCGATCAACCTCGACGGCGCACGCGATCTGATGGCGCCCGGGCCGGTGCTCGGAAAGTACTTCCCGATCGGCGGCTACTTCGCCCGCACCGACTGGATGGCAGCGAACCCCGACCTCGCGAAGCGGTTCCGCACTGCCATGAACCAGTCTCTCGCGTACGCACAAGGACATTCGGCTGAGATCAGGGAGCTGACCCCGCCGCTCGCGGCCAACGTCCGGCTGCCGATCTGGACGACGATCGTCGACCGGGCGCAGCTGCTCAAGCTGGCGCAGTACGCGAAGCAATACGGGGCGATCTCCTCCTTGCCGAACTTCACGCTGCTCGTGCCGAGCTCGATCGAGGGCGGCAAGACGCTCCAGGGAACGGTCACGGACGGCTTCATCACGCTTCGCCTCGACGGTCAGATCCTCACGGAGGTCAGGCCCGGCAAGTACACGATCGTGGTGACCGACTCGTCGAGCACGCAGAACTTCCGATTCGTCGGGCCGGGAGTTGCCAAGCAGACGAGCCTCACCGGCACCGGTCGCAGCACCTGGCCGGTGACCCTGGCAAAGGGGAAGTACCGGTACAGCTCGAGCGGTCGCCCGAGCGTCAAGCGCACGCTGACGGTCGGCTAGACACGCGTCTGTGGGCAGGGCCGGATCCGGTCCTGCCCACAGCCGACTTCAGGTCGCGGCGACCGACGGGCCCGAGCCGGGGGCGGGCAGCGATGTCCGGTCGAGGATCGCCTGCGATGCGCTCCCGGCTCCCCTCGGTCGGCGAGCCGAGCGGCGGCCGGACGTCTCCGCAGGCCAGCAGCCCGAGCTGCTCCATCGCCCACTTGACCGGGCCGGGATTCGTCTCGACGAACGCGAGCTCGACGAGCGGATGCAGCGCGTAGTGGAGCCGGAGCGCCTCGGCATGATCGCCCGCGACGAAAGCGTCGTAGAGACCCGCGCACGAGCGCGGGTCGAGGTTCGCCACGCAGCTCAGGTGGCCGACGCCGCCGATCGTGAGCATCGGGTAGCAGAGCAGCTCGATCCCGCAGTAGACGAGGAAGTCGCGCCCGCACTCGTGGAGGACGTGCGAGCCGTGCTCGAAGTCCCGCGTCGTCTCCTTGATGCCGACGATGTTGTCGTGTGCGCGCCGTAGCCGGCCCACGGTCGCGGGCGCGATGTCGATCGCGGTCCTGACCGGGACGTTGTAGACGACGATCGGGAGATCGGGGAACTCGCGGGCGACGGTCGAGTACCAGTCGAAGAGCGCCTCCTGGGTCGGTCGGCTGTAGTACGGCGTGATCACGAGCACCGCGTCGGCGCCGGCGTCCCGGGCCGCGGCAGTCACCTCGAGCGTCTCGCCGAGGTGCGTCGAGCCCGTGCCGGGGAAGAACGGCACACGATCCGCAACCGCCCGCGCGGTCGTCTCGATCACCTGGATGCGTTCCGCGACGCTCTGCGAGCTCGGCTCGCCGGTCGAGCCCAGCACCGAGATGCCGTGGCTTCCGTGCTCGAGCTGCCACTGGACGAGCCGTTCGAGCGCCGCGAGGTCGACTTCTCCCTCTGCGTCGAACGGCGTCACGACCGGTGCGATCGAGCCTCTGACCTGCGACGGGTCGGACCGGAACCTCATCGCTTCCCTCCCTGTTCTCGGTTCCGTGCCGCAAGCCACGCTTCGAACTCCGCCCTGCGGTCGTCTGCGAGAGGGAACGTGCCGACGGTGGAGTCCCCCGCCTGCACGCGCTCGAGCGCCCACTCCTCGCGCAGCTCCTGTGCGAGCGCGTCGCGGGCGACCTGCTCGGCGAGGGCGGCCGGAAGGACGACGACGCCCTCGGCGTCGCCGACGAGGACGTCGCCGGGGACGACGAGCGTCCCCGCGCAGGCGATCGGCACGTTCGACTCGAGCGGGTGGTGGAGGAGCCCGAGCACGTTCGCGTGCGGTGCGCGGTAGTAGGTCGGGATCTCGAGCCCGGTCACGGCCGGGCTGTCGCGGAGGCCGCCGTCGGTGACGATCCCGGCTCCGCCGCGGGCCAGCACGCGGGCGGCGAGGATGTCGCCGATCGTGCCGGCGCCGGCCTCCCCCCGGGCGTCGATCACGAGCACGTCGTCGGGCCCGATCGACTCGACCGCACGCTTCTGCGCGTTGAGCTCGCCGCTGTCGGTGATGTCCTCGCGCAATGGGACGTACCGCAACGTGTGGGCGTACCCGAGCAGGCGGAGGTCCGGTCGTGTGGGCCGGAGGCCGCCGAGGAACGTGTTCCGGATGCCGTGACGCCGGAGCTGCGACGTGAGCGTCGCCGTCGACACGATCGCGCAGCGTGGTCTTCGCGTCGTCGGAGAGCGTGACCGGGCGCGGTGCGTTGAGACCGTGCGCGGCGGCGCGGACGGCGGGCGACACCCGCGGCTGCGCGCCAAACGCGGGAATCCGCCGTGGGGCCTCGACGATCGTGTTGCGAACGCGTCCGACCCCTTCGAGCTCGACCTCGACGACGTCCCCCGGCTCGACGGGTCGGGACCCGGCGGGCGTTCCGGTGAGGATCACGTCGCCCGGCTCGAGCGTGATGAAGCGCGACAGGTCGGCGACGAGCAGCCCGAACCCGAAGAGCAGGTTGGCGCTCGAGTCCTCCTGCACGAGCTCGCCGTTGACCCGCGTGCGGAGCACGAGCGCATCGGGGTCGACATCGGCGATGGGGGCCATCGGCCCGATGGGGGTGAAGCCGTCGTGCCCCTTCGCGAGCACGTTCGAGCCCCGGTCGACCCAGCGGAAGTCGTAGAGACCGAAGTCGTTCGCAGGCGCGACCCAGCCGACGTGCCCCAGGCCGCGCGCCGGGGTGACGCGCCGCGCGCGACGACCGATGACGATCGCGATCTCCCCCTCGAAGGCGAGCAGCTCGGTCCCCCGGGGTCGCGCGACTTCGTCGCCGTCGGCGGCGATGGACGACGGCGGCTTGAGGAAGTACGAGGGAACGGCCGGTGTGCTGCCGCGTTGCTCCGCGCGGCTGCGGTAGTTGACGTGGACGCCGATGACCTTCGTCGGGGTCGGTATCCCCATCGCGCCGATCGTATCGGGTCGCTGTCCGGTCACGGTCAGAGGGCGCCGGCGATCGTCCGGGCGGTGCGAACCACAGGGGCCGCCATCGCCGCCGGATCACGAGGGTCGACCCAGACGGCGCTGATGCTCGCCTCGGCGTCGCGTCCCGCCGTGACGATCGGGGCCGCGACACCCGTTGCACCGGGCAGGAGCTCGCCGGTCGTCAGGGCCCAACCGCGTTCCCGGGCGAGCTCGACCTCGGGTCTCTCACCGGGGAGGGCGGGCGCGCCGGCGAGGATCGCGAGCCCGGGCGCAGCGCGGTCGACCCGATGGCGCAGACCTGGGCGATAGGCGACGTGCATCGCGGTCCCGCTCGGCTGGACGACGGCGGCGACGACCGCTTCGTCACCGTCCCGGATCGTCAGCGCGGTGGTCGCCTGCAGCTCGTCGGCGAGCAGACGCAGCTCGGGGACCGCAACCTCCTGCAGCCGCGAGCGAACGGAGCTCGCCAGCTCGAGGAGACCGAGCCCGAGCGTGTATCGCCCCGTGCGCCGCGGACGACGAGACGGTGGGCGACGAGCGGGCCCGAGCAACCGGTAGGTCCCTGCGCGATGGGTGTCGAGCTCGGCGGCGAGCTCGGTGACGGACAGGCCGTCGGGCTCGTTCGCCAGCACGTCGAGCAGGCGGAGCCCGCGGTCGAGTGTCTGCGAGTGACCGGCCGGCGCCTCGTGTCTCGCCATCCAACCAGCGTACGCTATTCGTACGCATCGTACGAATATCGGTGCTAGGATCGCGACCTCTGCAGCACGCCAGCCCGACGGAGGGACGCATGACCAGCTGGGAAAGCGTGACGACCGCGAGCGTCGACACCGGCCGCCTGCGCTGCGCGCTCGGCCGGTTCGGCACGGGTGTGTGCGTCGTCACGGTCGCGGGCGACGACGGGCCGCACGGCCTGACCGTCAACGCGTTCACCGCCGTCTCGCTCGACCCTCCGCTCGTCCTCGTCTCGATCGGCAAGCGCGCTCGAGGGCACCGGCTGCTCGAGCGGGCACCGTTCGTGGTCAACGTGCTCGGCGCCGAGCAGGAGCCCGTCGCGCGACACTTCTCGGGCGACCCACATCCAGACCGTGTGCACGTGGGTCGACGGGAGCGGCGACACCTCGGCTCGCGGGTGCTCTCGCGACATTCGACTGTCGTCCGTGGAGCGCGTACGACGGCGGCGATCACACGCTGTACCTCGGCGAGGTGGTCGAGCTCGACTATCGCAGCGGTGACGCGCTCGGCTACGTGTACAGCCGCTTCACTCGACTCGAGGAGCCGGTCCTCGGGCTCGAGCACATCTTCGGGTAGGAGGCGCAATGGGGGCTCGGACAGGGCAGGAGTACATCGATGCGCTGAACGAGCGACCGATCCGGGTCGAGGTCGAGGGCTCCGCAACACACCGGTCGCGTCGCGGAGATCCCCCAGTTCCGCAATGTCGTCCGCACCTATGCCGAGCTGTTCGACCTCCAGCACGAGTCCGAGCACCGGGACGTCCTGACCTTCCCAGTCGCCGACGACCGGCGACCCGGTCGGGATCGTCGCACCTGCAGCCGGCTTCGACCGACGACGTCGTCCGTCGGCGCGAGGCGATGCGCGTCTGGGCCGAGCACTCGCTCGGCAACCTCGGTCGGACCGGGCGACTACTGCTCGAGCGCCGTGATGGCGATGGCCGCGGCTGCCGACTGGTTCGGCCAGGACGACCCTCGCTTCGCGGACAACGTCCGCGCGCTACCACGAGCACGTGCGGGAGAACGACCTCCTTCTCACGCACACGCTCATCTTCCCGCAGGCCAACCGGTCGCTCCCGCCCTCGGAGCAGGCGTCGCAGACACTTGCGGCGCGCATCGTCGACGAGAACGACAACGGGATCGTGATCCGTGGGGCGCGGCTACTGGCGACGATCGGGCCGTTCGCGGACGAGATCCTCGTGATGCCGTCGACCGTCCTCAAGGGCACGGCGGACGACGCGCCGTACTCGTACGCCTTCGCCATCCCGTGCGACACACCCGGGTCTGCGCTTCCTCTGCCGCGAGACCTTCGACCTCGGTCGAAGCCACTTCGACCACCCGCTCGGCTCGCGCTTCGAGGAGACCGATGCGATCGTCGTCTTCGACGACGTGCTCGTCCCCTGGGAGCGGTGCTTCGTCGTCGGTCAGCCCGAGCTCTGCAACGGCATCTACACCGAGACGAGCGCCGCCGCCCACATGACGCACCAGGTCGTCACGCGGACGCGGGCCAAGACGGAGTTCGTCCTCGGCCTCGTCTCTCTGCTCACCGAGGCGATCGGGATCGAGCAGTTCCAGCACGTCCAGGAGAAGATCGCCGAGGTGATCGTCGCGCTCGAGACGTGCGCCGCGCTCCTGCGCACGGCCGAGGTCGACGCGCAGCCCAACCGGTTCGGGCTGGTGACCCCGGCGTGGGCACCGCTCAACGCGTGTCGCAACTGGTACCCGCGGACGTATCCGCGCTTCACGGACATCCTGCGTCAGCTCGGCGCGAGCGGGCTGATGGCGATCCCCACCGAGGCCGACGTCTTCGGGCCGGGTCGCGAGGACGTCGAGCAGTACCTCCAGTCTGCCGCTCTCGACGGCCCAGACCGCGTGCGGCTCTTCCGCCTCGCGTGGGACGCCTGTCTCTCGTCCTTCGCCGGGCGGCAGGAGCTGTACGAGTACTACTTCTTCGGCGACCCGGTCCGCATGGCGGGTGCGCTCGTCGCCGGCTACGACCGGGACCCCTACAAGGAGCGCGTGCGCGCGTTCCTCGAACGCGACTGAGGAGGACATCGTGAGCAACGCCGACGCGGTTCGCAGCTTCTACGGAGCGGTCGAGAGCGGTGATCTTCCAGCGGCTCTCGCGCTGCTCGCTCCCGATTGCGCCTGGACGGAGATGGACGGGCTCGCTGGTGGGACGTATCGCGGTCCCGATGAGGTTCGCGATGGGGTGTTCGTCAAGATCGGGGGCGAGTGGGAGGGGTTCGCGATGGTGCTCGACGAGCTCGTCGACGGTGGCGAAACCGTGGTCGGCATCGGAACCTATCGGGGGACGTTCCGCTCGACGGGTCGGGCGCTCGAGGCGCGCGTGGTGCACGCCTTCCACGTCCACGACGGCGTGATCACGGCCTTCGAGCAGTTCACGGACACGGCAGCCGTCACCCGGGCGATGGTGGGCTGAGATGGCGACGAGCGACGGTCGTGACATCGGAATCGTCGGGGCGGGCACCGCGGGTCTGCACCTCGCCCTCCTGCTCCAGCAGCGCGGGCTGACCCCGACGCTCTACGCGGAGCGCGCCGCAGACGAGGTCCGGGCCGGGAGGCTGCCCAACACGGTCGCGCACCACCATCACACACGCACGCGCGAGCGCGAGCTCGGCGTCAACCACTGGGACGAGACGGGCCCTTCCTACGCACGACACTGGCACTACTTCGGTGGCGAGCAGCCGCTGGCGTTCCCGGGCGACTTCAGCGCCCCGAGCCTCGCGGTCGACTACCGGCTCTACCAGGCACGGCTGCTCGAGGACTTCGAGGAGCGAGGCGGCCGGGTCGTGATCGGCGCGGTCGGCGTCGACGAGGCCGACGCCCTCGCAGGCCGGCACGACCTCGTCGTCGTCTCGACGGGGCGTGGGCGGATGGTCGACCCTCTTTCCGCCGCTGGAGCGCTCGCTCGATGCCCCGCGGCGGCACCTGTCCGCCGGGCTCTACACCGGGATCGCCTACACGGAGCCGCTCGGGGTGACGTTCGGCGTCTCGCCGGGACACGGCGAGATCATCGAGATCCCGATCCAGACGTTCGAGGGGAACGTGACCACGCTGCTGTTCGAGGGAGCCCCCGGCGGCGACCTCGAGGTCCTCTCGACCACGCCGTACGCCGACGACCCTGCCGCCTACGAGCGGCTCGCGCTGGAGAAGCTCCGCGAGCACTTCCCGCCGATCTTCGAGCGCGTCGACCCCGCCTCGTTCGGGCTGACGCGCCCGAGCAGCATCCTGCAGGGCGCCGTGACGCCCACCGTCCGCCAGTCGTCCATCGAGCTCGACGGTGGCGTCTGGGCGATCGCGGTCGGCGACGCGCACGTCACGGTCGATCCGCTCGTCGGGCAGGGTGCCAACTCGGCCTCGTACTCGGCGTGGGTGCTGGGCGAGGCGATCCTCGAGGGGACGGCGCTGGACGGAGAGCTCTGCCGGCAGGTCGACGAGCGTAGGCTCCCGTTCGTGCTCGGGGTCTACGACTGGACGAACTTCATGACCGCTCCCGAGCCACACCTGTTCGGCCTCGTCGGCGCCATGTCCCAGAACCCGGCGCTCGCGGACGACTTCACGGAGAACTTCAACCACCCCGACCGGCAGTGGGCGAACCTGCAGAGCCCGGAGGCAACGGCCGCGTACATCGCCTCGCTCTCGCCGGCGCAAGGGTGAGCGGAGGAGGAGCCATGGCAGAGAACGGACTTCCCTCGAGCGTCGACGTGATCGTGGTCGGCTCGGGCTCGGGCGGCTCGGTCGTCGCTCGACGCCTCGTCGATGCGGGCGCGAGCGTCCTCCTGCTCGAGGCCGGTGGGCTCGACGAGAACCCCGCCATCCACGATCCGGGTCGCCTGTTCGAGCTGTGGGACTCGCCCGACGACTGGGGGTACCGGACGACGCCGCAGGACGCCGGAGCGGGGCGGCGGCGGCACTGGCCACGCGGCAAGGTGCTCGGCGGGTCGAGCGCGCTGAACGGGATGATCTACATCCGCGGCCACCGCGCCGACTACGACACGTGGGCGTACCTCGGCAACGAGGGGTGGGGCTACGACGACGTCCTCCCGCTGTTTCGCCGGTCGGAGGACTTCGACCGTGGCGCATCCGAGTACCACGGGACGGGTGGCCCGCTGTGCGTCGTCACCGACTACGAGCCGCATCCCCTGATCGCAGCGGCGGTCGCCGCCTCGGAGGAGGCGGGGATCCCCTTCAACGACGACCACAACGGGGCAAAGCTCGACGGGGTCGGCTATGCCCAGCTCAACGTCAAGGACGGTCGGCGCCACAGCGCGGCGACCGCGTTCCTCGGTCCGGTGCTCGACGCGGCGAACCTCACGGTTCTCACCCAGGCACGCGCCCTCCGACTGCTCATCGATGGCTCGCGATGCATCGGGGTCGAGGTCGAGCACGGCGGCTCGGTGCTCACCGTCCGCGCCGAGCACGAGGTCGTCGTCTGCGCGGGCACGGTCGAGTCACCGCGCCTGCTCATGCTTTCCGGGATCGGGGACGCCGACCATCTCCGCCAGCTCGGAATCGACGTCGTCGTCGACCTCCCCGGGGTCGGGCGCAACCTCCACGATCACGTGCTCTCGCCCGTGATCTTCTCGGCCCGTCGGCCCGTGCCGCCCACGGTGCCCGGGATCCAGCCGCTCCACGCGCATCTCTTCACCCGCAGCCGGCCGGGGCTCACGGGGCCGGACATCCAGCCGCTGTTCTTCCATCTGCCGCTCTACCTCGAGGACGAGGGCATGTCCGGCCCGCCCGACGGGTTCACGCTGATGGCCGGTCTCGTGCGCCCGGCCAGCCGGGGAACGCTCAGGCTGAGCTCGTCCGACCCGGATGCCGAGCTCTCGATCGACCCCGCGTACCTGAGCCGCGACGTCGACCTCGAGGCAATGGCGTATTCCGTCGAGCTGTGCCGTGAGATCGGGCGACAGAGCGCGCTCGAGGAGTGGGCCGAGGAGGAGCTCTATCCCGGCCCGGCCGTGAGCACCCCGGAGGAGCTCCGTGACTACATCCGGCGGACGGCGATCACCTATCACCACCAGGTGGGGACGTGCGCGATGGGTGTCGGCGCCGACGCGGTCGTCGACCCCCAGCTGCGCGTGCGCGGCATCGAAGGGCTCCGCGTCGCCGACGCGTCCGTGATGCCGCTCGTCACGACGGGGAACACCCACGCCCCGACCGTGATGATCGGCGAGCGGGCCGCCGAGCTCGTCGCCGCCGATCTCGGTGCGGCGCTCGCCCTGCCCGCGGCTGTCGCCGGCTCGACCCCAGGGCTGGCCGAGTGAGCGCACCGCGGGAGGCAGCCGCGGATCGTGTCGCCCGGGCCCAGGTCGGCCCTCAGCTCCACTACATCGGCGGGGAGTTCCGCGCTCGGCCTGGCCGGTGGCACCTTCGAGACGACCAGCCCGATCGACAACCTCCCGCTCGCCGACGTGGCAGAAGGGCTCCCGCCCGATATCGACCTGGCGGTCGCAGCGGCGCGTGCGGCCTTCGACGAGGGCCCGTGGCCCAGGCTCCGACCGAGCGAGCGCGCGGCGTACCTGCGGCGGATCGCGCAGGCGCTCCGCGAGCACGCGGGCGACTTCGTCGAGCTCGAGATCCTCGACATCGGGATGCCCGTCGCACAGATGCGAGGGCTCGCCGAGCGGGCAGCGGTCAACTTCGACTACTTCGCCGGGGTGGTCACCGAGCTCGCGGGCGACGCGTACCAGGTCGGCGACGAGTTCCTCAACTACACGATTCACAAGCCCGTCGGGGTCGCCGGGTTGATCATGCCGTGGAACGCGCCGCTGATGCTGTCGACCTGGCGCATCGCACCGTGCCTCGCGGCCGGGAACACGATCGTGCTCAAGCCTGCCGAGTGGTCGCCGCTGACCGCCACCCGGCTCGCCCGCCTATTCGAGGAGGTCGGGCTCCCGGACGGGGTGTTCAACGTGGTGCACGGTTTCGGCGAAACGGCGGGCGCCGCGCTCGTCGCGCACCCCGGGGTCGACCTCATTGCATTCACGGGAGAGTCGGCAACGGGGTCGACGATCATGGCCAACGGGGCCGCGACGCTGAAGCGCTGCTCGTTCGAGCTCGGTGGCAAGTCCCCCGTGGTCGTCTTCGCCGACGCGGACTTCGACCGCGCAGTGGACGCCGTCGTCGCGCAGATCTTCACGCTCAACGGCCAGCGTTGCACCGCAGGCTCGCGGCTGCTCGCCGAGGTCCCGATCTACGAGGACCTCGTGCAGGCGGTCGCCGAGCGAGCGCGCGCGATCCGGGTCGGCGATCCGTTCGACGAGCGCACGGAGCTCGGGCCGCTCATCCGCCCGGAGCACCTCGAGCGGGTGCTCGGGTACGTCCAGTCGGCGATCGACGACGGGGCTCGCCTGCTGGCCGGTGGTCGTAGGCCGGAAGGGCTCGACGAGGGCAACTTTCTCGAGGCGACCGTGTTCGCGGACGTTGCGCCCGAGCTCCGCGTCTTCCGAGAGGAGATCTTCGGGCCCGTGCTCGTCGCGACGCCGTTCACGGACGAGGCCGAGGCGATCCGACTCGCGAACGCGACCGAGTACGGCCTGGCGGCATACGTCTGGACGGGTGAGACCTCCCGGGCTCACCGTGTCGCGCAAGCGATCGACAGCGGGCTCGTCTGGATCAACGCACAGAACGTCCGCGACCTGCGCACCCCGTTCGGCGGGATGAAGAAGAGCGGGATCGGCCGCGAAGGCGGCCAGCACAGCTTCGAGTTCTACTGCGAGCTCCAGACGATCCACGTCGCGCTGGGTGACCACGCGATTCCGCGGTTTGGGCTCGGCGCGGAGGACAGGCCGTCGACGTGATCGAGGCCGGCCGCATCGAGACGCCGTTCGACATCGTGCGCTTCCAGCACCTCGAGCTCGTCGTCACCGACCTCGTCGCCTCCCGGGAGTTCTACGTCGACCTGCTCGGGTTGACCGTGACCGAGGAGACGCCCGACGCGCTGTATCTGCGCGCCATCGAGGAGCGACTGCATCACAGCCTCGTGCTCCGGCAGGGCGGCGAGCCGCACGTCGGACACATCGCCTATCGGGTCTGGCAGCCGCAGGATCTCGCATTGCTCGAGGCCCACTTCGCGGCCCTCGGCTGCTCGACGCACTGGGTCGACGAGGAGGTGGAGCTCGGTCAGGGGCCGGGCGCGGCACTCCGTGTCCAGGATCCGCTCGGCTTCCCGGTCGAGTTCTTTCACGAGATGCGCCCTGCGGAGCGACTGCTCCAGCGGTTCGACCTACAGCGCGGCGCGCTGCTCCAGCGCATCGAGCACGTCAACCTCTACGTGCCGGACGTCGCCCCGGCGCACGAGCTCTACCGCGGGCTCGGGTTTCGCTGCGCGGAGTACATCGAAACCGACGATGGGCAGCTCTGCGCAAGCTGGCTCTACCGCAAGCCGACGGTGCACGACACCGCGCTGACCTCCGGCTGGGGGCCGCGACTCCACCACGTCGCGTTCACGCCGGCGGACTCGCTGGCCATCGTGCGGCTGTGCGACATCCTCGCCGGCGCGAACCGCGAGACCGCAATCGAGCGAGGGCCGGGCCGTCACGGTGTGTCGAATGCCTTCTTTCTCTACCTGCGCGACCCGGACGGTCATCGCATCGAGCTCTACACGGGCGACTACTACACCGGTGACCCCGACTTCGAGCCGATTCGGTGGAGCTCGACCGATCCCAGGCGTCGCAACTACTGGGGGCATGCGGTGCCCGACAGCTGGTTCGAGGAGGGCTCGCGGGTGGCCTCCTACGCGGGCGGGCTCGCCGAGCTGCACCAGCCGGCTCTCGACGAGCGGATCGGGGTCGTTCACTGATGACTAGGCGGACGCACGGCGACCGCGCCCCGTGTTCCATCCGTCAAGACAGTGGTCTAGTATCCGGGACGTTCTTCGCCGATCGCCTAGCAAACGGCGATTCGGGACGTCTCTACGTCAGAGCAGCGGGTGCGCAACAGCGGCAGCGTGAAGGAGGGCACGGGCGTGAGAAGCAGTCGATCGGCGACACCGGCATCGTCTGTGGCACCGCTTGACTCCTCGGAGCCGACCACCGTACGGTCGGCGCGGCGCGCGACGACCGAGCGTCATCTCGGACTGACTCAGCGGTGCCATGGAACCACCCGAGGCGGGAGGCAGGCGACACGAGGAGGACGCACTTGAGGAGATCCTGACCAGCGGGGCGCGCACCTCGGCGCTTCGACCGCCACAAGGCTCAGTCCGTATCAAGCGACAGAATCGAGGGAGTGACCTGATGAGATCGACGAAGATCAAACTCGGCGTCGCCAGCATTGCCGCGTTCGCCCTGGCGCTCGCCCTGGCTGGGTGGGCGACCGGCGCCCAGAACGCGGCGGCACCGGTGGGCTCCGGCACGGCGTCCGCGACCAAGTCAATCTGCGGCCTCGGGACCGGGAAGAAGGCCACCGGCGCGCCGATCAAGATCGGCAGCATCAACATGCTGATCCCGGGCGTCGACTTCACCACGATGTCGAAGGTCGTCGACGGCTACTTCAAGTGCGTCAACGACAACGGCGGCATCCACGGTCGGCCGGTCCAGTACGTCTGGTACACCGACGACCTCAACCCGTCGAAGCAGGCTGCGCTGGCACGGAAGCTCGTCGAGAGCGACAAGGTGGTCGGGCTCGTCGGCAACACGAGCTTCACCGAGTGCGGCACGAACTGGAAGTACTACAAGTCGAAGGGCTTCTACGTCGTCGGCGCCGGCGTGCAGGCCGAGTGCTTCGGCGTTCCCAACATCATCGAGTCGAACATGGGCCCGCGCTACAGCGTGCTGGGCGCCGCACAGGCGCTCATCCGCGCAGGTGCGAAGTCGATCGTCGTCGCCTCGCCGGCGACGGTCGCCGGGTACGCAGACGGCGCGGCGCTCACGCTCGCCAAGCAGGCTGGCCTCCCGGCGAAGAGCATCCCGACCGACAAGACGCCGGTCCCCGATGCGAACACGTACATGCAGCAGCTCTACCAGGCGGCCGGCAACGGTGGCGGCATCATCCTCAACTTCACGCCCGACACCGCGCCGGGTCTGATGAAGGCGGCGATCGCACTCGGGATCGTCGACAAGATCAAGTGGGGCTCCTCGACGCCGATCGCCAACACGTTCATGGCGGGGCAGTTCCCCGAGTTCGACGGCAAGCTGTTCATCAACTCGGAGTTCCAGCTCCTCGACGCGTCCGTCGGGCCCGACACGCGGCTGATGCTGCAGGTTTTGAAGAAGTACACGAAGGTCGATCCGCAGGCGTTCGCCCAGATGGGCTTCATGGACGGCAAGTTCGCCACCACCGCCCTCCTGAGCATCAAGGGCCCGGTCACGGCGAAGTCGTACAACAAGGCCGTCCGCGGTCTGAAGAACATCAAGACGGACATTCTCTGCAAGCCGTGGTACGTCGGTGACAACCTCCCGTACCACATCCCGAACAACACCGACATCACCGTCGACTACAAGGACGGCAAGGTCGTCCTGAAGGAGAAGTGCTTCAACATCGCGCCTGTCGACAAGGAGCTTGCCCAGACGCGGGTCTGGGAGAAGAAGTTCAAGCTCAACACGGGCGGCTGATCGAGACAACGCAAGGAATGACAGAGGTGATCAGGGTGTCCCGGAGTGGCCGTGTCTAGCACCGTCGCATTTGCGGTGTTCGGCGTCGACTGGGAGTTCTTCAAGCCGTACATCGTGCTGGGGCTCGCCCTGGGCAGCGTGTACGCGCTCTCGGGCGTCGGCATGGTGGTGCTGTACCAGGCAACCGGTGTGCTCAACCTCGCGTTCGGCGCCATCGGCGCTGCGGGCGCCCTGATCGCCTACTGGATCGTCAATCACACGAGTTGGCCGCACTGGCTTGCGTACACGATCTGCGTCCTCTTCGGGGGCGTCGTCAACCTCGCCTACGGAGTTCTCTTCGGCTCTGCGTTCGCGAGCCGCGACGCGCTCGTGAAGATGATGGGGACCCTGGGGCTGGCGCTCATCCTGCTCGGGCTGATGGGGTGGCGCGCGCCGATCGGCGGCGCCTTCGCTCGCTCCCTGCCGCTCCCGTCGTCGAGCCATCGCATCGAGATCGCGGGGGCAGTCGTGAACTGGACGCAGGTGATCGCGTTGGTCCTGGCGATCGTGCTCACCGTCGTCACGACCGCGTTTCTCAAGTACACGAAGCTCGGCACCGCCTACCGGGCGATCGCAGACGACCGTGAGGTCACGGGCATGCTGGGCGTCCCCGTCCGCCGCGTCGAGACGTCCGCGTGGTTCGGTTCCGGGCTCGTCGCCGGGCTGGCAGGGCTGCTGCTGCCCGACCTCCTGGGAACGCTCGATGTTGCGCAGCTCACGTTCCTCGTGATCCCGTCTCTCGCGGCCGCATTGATCGGGCGTCTTCGCTCGCTCTGGAATACCCTCGTCGGCGGGCTCGCCGTCGGATTGCTCTCGGCCGTGGCCGCGCCGTACGAGTCGATCACGCGCTACCGCCAGGCTGCCCCGTTCGTGCTCGCGATCGTCATGATCCTGTGGCTCTCGCGCCGCCGCGTCGTCACTGTCTCGCGGACGGCTCAGTAATGACGGGACTCATCACCCGCGGCGACGCCATCCGAGGTGCAGTCATCCTCGCGTTCATCGCGGTCGCGCTGTTCTTCGTGCCGACGTTCAGCTCGCAGTGGATCGAAACGTTCACGGGGGTCGGCATCTACACGATCCTCAGCCTCGGTCTCGGGCTGCTCTACGGCCGGGTCGGCTTGATCTCGCTCGGGCAGATGGCTCTCTACGTGATCGGCGTCTGGACGGCGGCCCGGCTCTCGTACGCGACCTCGTTGCCGTTCGAGGTGCTCCTGTTGCTCAGCGGGCTCGTCGCCTGCGCGTTCGGTCTCCTGATCGGCCTCCCGGCGATCCGGCTCTCGGGGCTCTACCTGGCGCTGATCACGCTGATGGCAGCGGGCGCGGTGACCGTCGTGCTCAGCGCGATCAACTTCCCGAACGGCGGGGGTGGCTTCACCGGCCGCACGTACCTCGTCGACCTCTCGGGCGTCCAGAACGTCCGCACCCCAGGGATCGCCCACGAGGGGACCGCGTACTACCGCTACGTGGTCGTCGTCGCGGCGATCATGTTCCTCATCGCTTTGATCCATCTCCGGACCAAGCCCGGCCGCGCCTGGGCCGCAATCCGCGAGAGCGAGCCGGCGGCACTGGCCGCCGGCGTGAACACCGTCTTCTACAAGCTCTGGGCGTTTGGCCTCGCAGCGTTCATGGCGGGCGTCGCCGGCTGCCTGTTCGCCGGCCAGACAGGCCAGCCCACGATCGAGCCCTTCCAGACCCAGGACTCGCTCTTTCTGCTCGCGACGACGCTGATCGGAGGGATCTTCAGCCTCTGGGGAGCGGTCGTCGCGGGATGCTTCAACCAGCTCGTCCCGTTCATCCTGAACGTCCAGTGGGGGGTCAACCAGAACTTCCTCCCGGTCCTCTTCGGGGCAGGGCTCCTGCAGGTGCTCCTGACCGCCCCGGGTGGGATCGCCCAGCAGTTCCCCAAGGACATGGCGAACCTCTTCAAGCTCCTCACGAAGCCGTTCAGACGCAAGCCGGCGGCGAGCGGTGAGTCGCCGTGATCGAGGTCGACGAGCTCACCGTACGGTTCGGGGGCGTCATCCCGATCGACGCGATGAGCGTCGTCTTTCCCGGCGGCACCTGTGGTCTGATCGGGCCCAACGGTGCGGGGAAGACGACGTTCTTCAACGTCCTCTCCGGGTTCGTGCGCCCGGCTCAGGGCACGATCACGGCGTTCGGCGAGAACCTCCTGGCGATGGCGGACTACCGCCGTGCCCGCTGGGGCCTCCGACGCACGTTCCAGACCGAGCAGGCGATCGAGCGGCTCTCGGTCTACGAGAACATTGCGATGATCCACGAGCATTCGAAGGCCGATCGGCGGATGCGAAAGGCCGAGGTGCTCAGGGCGATCGACTTCGTCGGTCTCGAGGTCGCTCCCGAGACCAAGGTCGGCGGCCTGCCGGCGCGAGAGCGCAGGCTGATCGAGATTGCTCGTGCGGTGGTCGGCGCGCCGCGGGTCGTTCTGCTCGACGAGCCGGCGGCAGGCCTCCCCGACGAGGAGACCGGCCACCTCGGCTCGGTCATCCGGGCGATCCCCGAGGAGTTCGACGCGCTCGTGATCCTGGTCGACCACGACATGGCGCTCGTGTCGGCGTGCTGCGAGACGACCGCAGTGCTCGACTTCGGCAAGCTGATCGCATCAGGCGCGACGGCGGACGTGCTGCGCGACGAAAACGTGATGCGCGCCTACCTCGGCACCGACGAGGAGATCGTGGACGAAGAGGGCGTCGTCATCGGGGACCTCGAATGAGCGACCCTGCACCGCTCGCGATCGAGGGGTTCAGCGTCTCGCGCGGCGGGCGCCAGGTCGTCCACGATGTCTCGTTGACGATCCCTCCGGGCGTGATCACGACGCTGCTCGGCCCCAACGGGGCGGGCAAGTCGTCGCTCGTGCTTGCCGTGGGTGGCGTGCTCAAGCCGACAGCAGGCAGCGTGACGCTCGACGGCCAGGATCTCGCGCGCGGACGTCCCGAGAAGATCCGGGCGAGCGGGCTCGCCATCGTCCCGGAGGGGCGGCGGCTGCTCTCGAACCTCACCGTCGAGGACAACCTTCGCGTCGCGACGTACGCGCTCCCACGCGAGAATGCTCGGTCGGGTATCGCACATGCGCTCGAGCTCTTCCCCGAGCTCGAGAAGCGCTGGACGGTTCAGGCGAGATCGCTCTCCGGTGGCGAGCAGCAGATGGTCGTGCTCGCGCAGGCGCTGGTCTCCAGCCCGAGGTTCGTCCTCGTCGACGAGCTATCGCTCGGGCTGGCGCCGGTGATCGTCAAGCGGCTCATGCCCGCGATCGAAGCCGTTGCCGCCTCGGGCATCGGGGTGCTCCTCATCGAGCAGTTCGCGCACGTCGCGCTCGCGCTCGCCGAGAGCGCGTACATCCTGGAGGGCGGCCGGATCCGCTACGAGGGGCCAGCGCAAAGGCTTGTCGACGAGCCCGATCTCCTGCACTCCGCGTACCTGCTCCGCGGACAGGCGAGCCTCGGCGACGCCTGACAGTCAGGGCACGAGCACGGCCCGCCCGACGACCTCGCCGGCGCGGAGCTTGGCGAGCACCTCGTTGACGTCCTCCAACGGATGCGTCTCGGTGACGAGCCTGATGCGCCCGGCGCCATGGAGCTGGATCAGCTCCCACAGGTCGACCCACGTGCCGACGAGGTTCCCGATCACGGCGTGCTCGTTCGCGATCATCGCCACCGACGGGATCGCGATCATCCCGCCGTAGCCGATCACGGAGTACGTGCCACCACGTGCGAGCATCGCTGCAGAGTCGGCATGGGTCTGATCGGTGCCGACGAAGTCGAACACGAGCTCGGCTCCGCGGCCATGCGTGAGCTCGCGGACGGTGCTCACGACCTCCGTCCCGTCGAGCACCTCGTCGGCCCCCAGGTCCGTCGCCAGGCGGCGCCGGCGCTCGTCGAGGTCGACGGCGATCACGGTGCTCGAGCCGAGCTCCCGCAGCAGCTGGAGGGCAATGTGCCCGACGCCGCCCGTGCCGATCACCACGGCCGTCGAGCCGGGCGTGGCAAGGTGGGCGAGCCGACTCACTGCGTGGTACGCGGTCAGACCGGCGTCGGCGTGTGGCGCGATCGCTGCGGGCTCGACGCCGTCGGGCAGGAGGATGAGCGACCGCTCGGCGACGACGACGTGCTCTGCGAAGCCACCGTCGAGCGTGAGCCCGGTGAACTCGTGCCGGATGCAGTGCATGTCGTTCCCGCGTCGGCACGGGACGCAGAGCCCGCAGCTGAACGGGGGATAGACGAGGACGGCGTCACCCACCGCAACGCCCGTCACCCCCGAGCCGACCGCCTCGACCCAGCCGGCGTTCTCGTGCCCGAGGACGAGCGGCAAGGTCACCCCTGCGGGCTCCATCAGCCCGTCGATGGCGTGCAGATCGGTGGCGCAGACACCGGCTCCGCCGATCCTGACGAGTACGTCCGTCGGGCGAACAGGCTCGGGCAGCGGGTAGTCGATCAGCTCGAGCGGCTGGTGATACGCACGCATGATCGCTGCTTTCACGATGCTCCCTTCGGGTTCGTGACCTGACCTTCGTCGAGCACGTCGACGAGCTGCTGGAGATATTCGAGATGGCGGCGCATCGCACGTTGGGCGCCTGCCGGTTGTCGGAGCCGGATCGCGCGCTGGATCTCGCCGTGCTGTCGCAGGATCGCTCCTCCGTCGATCACGTCGCCGATCGTGTCGATCAGCGACGGCTGTAGGACGTCGAGCGTCCAGCTCGTGAACGCCCGCAGCAGCTCGTTCTCGGCCGCGCTCGCGATGACCCGATGGAAGCGGGCGTCCGCGGCGCGGAACACGTCGGACGCCGGGTGGTTTCCGGTCGCCTCGGCTATTGCCGCGGCGAGGTCGGCGTCTGTCAGTGGCGTCGCGTGCTGCGCAGCGAGCCCGGCGAGCGGGACCTCGAGCGAGATGCGTGCCTCGACCAGCTCGTGGAGCGAGACACTGTCTGTCTCGAGCATCACGGCAATCGACTCGCTGACGCTGCGACCCATGCCCTCGTTCTCCGTGCTCTCGACGAAGATCCCGCCACCAGGGCCCTGCGTCGCACGGATCAGATGCGAGCTGGAGAGGATGCGAAGACCCTCGCGCAGGGTCGGTCGGCTGACCCCGAGCTCGTCGGCGAGCTCCTGCTCCGTCCCGAGACGCGCACCCGGTGGCAGGTCGCGCTCGGACAGGTGGCGCCTGATCTCGAAGGCCACCCGCTCGCTCGCGCTCCGTCTCGGTGAGCTGAACCGTTCGGTCCTGCGGAAGTCGGGGACGCGAGGGCGGGTCATCGCCGTGCTAGGAGGCGAACGTCGGGTCGGGCTCGACCGCAACCTCGAGCAGCAGCGGCTCCCGCGAGGAGCCGAGCCCCGGCAGGGTCTCGTCGAGCGCCTCGACGAGCTCGGTGTGACTCCACACGGATCGCGCCGAGCAGCCGAACGAACGCGCGAGACCGGCGACATCGACACCAAAACCCGGCCAGGGAGCCGCACCGCCGTGCTGCTCGACGAGCCGATCCATGATGGCGTAACCACCGTTCGCCAGGACGACGAACAACGGGCCGGCACCGTAGTGGGCGGCGCTCCACAGAGCCTGGATCGAGTAGAGCGACGCGCCGTCCCCGACGACGGCGACGACCGGCCGGTCGGGGCACGCGAGGCTGATCCCGGTCGCCGCGGGGAGCGCGAATCCGAGCTGGCCCATCGCCGGGCTGAGCGTCCCGAGTGGGGAGCGGGCGGGAAGGCGTGCGAGAAAATCGGGACGACTTGAGGGCGACTCCTCGATCACGACGGCATCGGTGGGCAGCCGCTCCGCCAACGCGTCGAACACGTGCGCGGCGCGGAGCGGAGCATCCGCGGTCGGCGGCGCAAGCGGCTCCGGGCGTTGCGCCTCGCTCGAAGGCGACGCTGTGGCGCGCGATGCGACGACCTCGGCGAGCGCGCTGCAGGTTGCGGCGGGATCTGCGAGCACGGCGAGGTCTGCCGTGCTGCGATGCACCTCCGCGGGGTCACGGCTGACCATGACGACCGTCGTGCCCGGCTCGACGAACGGCCCGGGGACGAAGGGGTACTGTCGGAAGACCGGCGCTCCGACGGCGACGACGAGATCGTGAGCCGCCAGTGAGGCCCGCAGCCGGGTGCGATCGGCCGAGAGATGCCCCGCGAACTGCGGATGGTCGCCGGGAAAGCCCGCGCGACCGCTGAACGGCTCCTGCCACACCGGGCACCCGAGACGCTCGGCGAGGGCGACGAGGGCGGTCCAGCCGTCAGGCTCGCCTGAGCCGGCGCCGGCGACGAGCACCGGGCTCGTCGCGGAGTCGATCAGACCGGCCAGCCGCGCGACGACCTCGGGGTCGGCACCGCGAGAGCGGGCGACGGTGATGGGGGCTGCGCGTTCCCCGACCTCGGTCGCCTCGGCGGCCCAGTCGTCCATCGGGACGATCACGATCGCAGGGCCACTTGCCGTGACGGCCTCGTGGCATGCGCGCGTGATCGCGCCTGGCACGTCCTGGGGCCGCACGGGCAGGTCGACCCAGACGGGGTACTCGCCTGCAAGCCCCTGCAGCCAGCCGGTGAGGAAGGGCTCGGTTGCGAGGTGCCGGCGGTCCTGCTGCCCGACGACGATCACGACCGGCGCACGATTCACGCGCGCCGTCGCAATCGCGCTGACCGCGTTCCCCAGGCCCGGGGTGGTGTGAAGGATCGCGAGCGCAGGCTCGCGTCGTCCGAGCGCCCAGCCGATTGCCATCCCGACGACCGCGCTCTCGTGGAGGCCGAGGACGAACCGGAGATCACTCGGTAGGTCGGTGAGCAGCTCGATCTCGGTCGAGCCGGGGTTCGCGAACAGGGTCGTCAGGCCGTACCTGCGCCAGACGTCGAACGTGGCCTCGCGAACCGTCTGCACGAGATCGAACTCTATATGCAAATCATTTGATTTTTCGATCGTCACGCGAGACGATGCCGCGGTGAAGATCACCATCCTCGGCGGTGGCGGCGGGGTCGGCGCTTCGGCTGCTTTCAACCTCGCTCTCGGGCAGCGTGCGGACGAGATCGTGGTCGTCGATCGCCGTCCCGAAATGGTCACCTCCCATGTGATGGACCTCCAGCAGGTGCTCGAGCTCGCACCGGGTGCCTCCGTGCGCGAGGGCGACGTCGCCGACGTCCGCGATAGCGACGTGGTCGCCCTCGTGTCGGCGACGCCGCTGACCGCCGGGACACCGCGGATCGAGTATCTGGCGCGCAACGCGGCGATCGCAGACGCCGCCGCGGATGCGCTCGGCGACGGCTGGGGCGGCGTCCTCGTCGTCGTGACGAACCCCGTCGACCCGCTCGTGACGCGACTCCATCGGCGCACAGGCCTCGATCGACGCCGGATCGTCGGCTACACGATCAACGACAGCCTGCGGCTCAGGACCGGGCTTGCACTGGCATTCGGCGAGCCGGCGGGGTCGGTCGAGGCGTGGGTGATCGGGGAGCACGGTGATCTGAGCGTCCCGCTCCTCGACCGGGTCCGGGTGCACGGGAACGACGTCGAGCCGACGGCCGCTCAGGCCGCCGCAGCGGTCGAGTACCTCCGCACCTGGTACTCGATCCACGTCGCCCTCGATTCCGATCGGTCGTCGACCTGGACCTCGGGGCTCGGCGTTGCGCGGCTGATCCGGGCACTCGACGGAGACGGCGAGCTCTGGCCCGCCTCCGTGCTTCTCGACGGCGAGTATGGGCTCCGGGGTGTGGCCGTCACCGTCCCCGTCACCATCGGGCGCGGTGGCGTCCTCGAGATCCACGAATGGCCGCTGGGATCTGCGCAACACGACGCGCTCCACGCGTCGGCGCGGTTCGTTCGCGAGGCCGCCGACGGGCTCGAGGCGGAGCCGACCTGACGCTGGTCAGCGGTCGAGAGGGCGACCGGCGAGCCAGCTGGCGCCGCTCGCGTACAGCGCTTCGACCTCGGGCCCACGCAGGCCGGGCATGTCCGGCTTCACGTCGTACCCGATCCGCGTCTGGAGGTAGGCGAGGTGGCGGTAGCCCTCGGGGAAACGATCCAACAGCTCCGGGTCGAGCACGAGCCGGGCGGACGGGTCGACAGGGTCGATGCGGTCGCTCTCGTAGATGGGTTGGCGCAGCACGAGCCCCCAGCGTCCGTCTCGCTTCTCGACGAAGTCGTAGAAGCGACCTGTGCAGGTGACGTCGACCTCCACGTCGTCGACGACCGCGCGCTGCATGATCGCCATCTTCGTCTGCGAGATCGCCCGGGTTCCAGCGAGGTCGATCGACTGCCCCGCCAGCCGGTGGAGGATCTTCACGCCCTTCGCCCATCCTGCCTTGCTCATCGCGATGAACTCGTCGGCCGTGCCCTGCGTCCAAGTGGCCATCATCCGACCGTCGTCGAACCAGAGCGTCCGAAATCGGACCCAGTCGCCCGCATCGCGCCAGACCACCCAGCTCTCGACGAGGTCGCGGATCGCCAGGCGATCGGAGGTCGCAGCTGCGTCGGTCATGTGGGCACGACTCCTGTGCGGCTACTCACCGCGGATGACGACCTTCATCACCTCGTCGGGGTGCTCGACGACCAGGTGGAGCGCAGCGGGTGCCTCCGCCAACGCGAACTCGTGGCTGACCAACTGTGCAAGCCGGTCTGCGTTGCGTGCCGTCAGATCGGCGGCCTCTGCGAAGTCGCCGCTCCCGCAGCAGGCGACACCGAGCACGTCGAGCTCCTTCTCGGTGAAGCTGCCGAGTCGCAGGTCGACGTTGTCTCCCGACATTCCGACCTGGACGAAGCGACCGGCGGAGGAAACCATCTCGACTCCCGCCCGCACCGCTGCCGGCACGCCCGTGGCGTCGAACACGACCTGCGGTCCCTCGCCACCAGTCCACGCGCGGGCGTGCGCGACGACCTCGGTCGCCGTCGTCCACGACATCGTCTCTGCGCCGAGCGCCGACGCGACCACGAGCCTCGTTTCGAGCAGATCGACGACCATTACGGACGCGCCGCGGTCCTGGGCGGCCACCAGGATCGCCTGCCCGATCGGGCCGGCGCCGAGCACGACGACATGCTCACCGGCATCGACCCGGCCGCGGTGTACCGCGCGGATGGCGATCGACACGGGCTCGACGAGCGCCCCGACCTGCGGGCTGAGACCCGTGGCAGGGAAGAGCTGGGTGTCCGCGATCCTGAGGTACTGCTGGAAGCCGCCGTCCTCGTGGATCCCGATCAGGCTGAAGTTGACGCAGACGTTCTGCCGGCCGATTCGGCAGGGGTAGCAGTGACCGCAGGGTGTGAGCGGCCAGAGCGCCACCTGCTGGCCCACTTCCGTCCCAGGCTTGCAGTCGGGGCCGACCGCCTCGATGACGGCCGCGACCTCGTGCCCTTGGATCCGGGGGAACCCCGAGCCACCCGCATGCTCGGAGAGCTTTCCCTCGAGGAAGTGGACGTCCGACCCGCAGATCCCGATCGCCACCGGCCGCACGATCACTTCGCCCGAACCGGGCTCGTCGGGCTCGGCGACGTCGCGGACGTGCATCGCCCCGACCGCTTCGGTGACGACCGCGATCACGAGACGATCCTATTCGACCCGTCCGCGCAGGCGGCTAGAGCAGCGGCGACGATCGCGTCGGCATCCGGAAGGTAGGCATCCTCGAGCACGCCGTTGAACGGGATCGGGGCAAACGGGGCTCCGACGCGAACGATCGGTGCGTCGAGGTCGTCGAAGGCGACGGCCTGGACCTGCGCCGTGAGCTCGGCGCCGAAGCCACCGTGCTCGACCGCCTCGTGCGCGATGACGAGCCGGTTGGTGCGCGCCACCGATTCGACGACCGCGTCCAGGTCGAGCGGCACCAGCGTCCGGGGGTCGATCACCTCCGCCTCGATCCCGTGTTCCGCCGACAGGCGGTCGGCGGCGTCGAGCGCGTCGTACACGACGCGCGAGAGCGCGACGATCGTGACGTCGCCGCCGCCACGGAGGGTGACCGCCTCACCGATGGCGATCGGCTCGACCGCGTCGGGAACCTCGCCCGACCGGAAGTAGAGCGTCTTGTTCTCGATGAAGACGACGGGGTTCGGGTCGGCGATCGCGGCGGCGAGCAGGCCGGCCGCATCCACGGGCCGGCTCGGCATCACCACCTTCAGCCCGGGGACGTGGGTGAGCCAGCTCTCGAGGCTCTGCGAGTGCTGGGCCGCACCGCGATGACCCGCCCCGCCCTGGGTGCGCAGTACGAGTGGCACCGTGAGCTGACCACCCGACATGAAATGGGCCTTGGCGGCCGCGTTCGCGAGCTGGTCGAGCGCGAGCGTGATGAAGTCGACGAACATGATCTCGAGCACGGGGCGCATCCCCGACTGCGCTGCACCGATCGCGACACCCGTGATCGCCGCCTCGCTGATGGGGGTGTTGATCACGCGCTCCACCCCGAACTCCTCGGCCAGGCCTGCTGTCGCCGTGTACGGGCCGCCCTCCGCGACGTCTTCGCCGAGGACGAACACGCGGCTGTCGGCGCGCATCGCATCGGCGAGCGTCGAGGTGATCGCGCGGATGTAGGTCGACTCAGCCATCCGCGTACACGAGCTCCGCGACGAGAGTGGGGGAGGGTGCGGGGCTTGCCAGGCCGAATCGCACCGCCCTGTCGACCGCCTCGGCGGCGGCCGTCTCGACGACCGCGAGCTCGCGCTCCTCGAGCCACCCTTCGGCGACCGCGCGGCGCTGCAGCCGGAGGATCGGGTCCTTCTCCTGCCAGTCGGCTGCGGCAAGCGCGTCCCGATAGTGCGCCGGGTCGCCCTCGTAGTGGCCGCGCAGCCGGTACGTGAGGCACTCGAGCAGGAATGGCCCGCCGCCGGCCCGGGCGAGCGCAAGAAACCCGGCGAACGCGTTCCGGACCGCATCCACGTCGTTGCCGTCGACGGTCGCCCGCTCGAGCCCGTAGGGAGCCACGACGTCGGTGACCCGGTCGACCTTCGTGTGCGCCGACCGAGGCGTGAACTCGGCGAAGCCGTTGTTCTCGCAGACGAGGATCAACGGCAGCTCCCAGAGCGTGGCGAGGTTGATCGTCTCGTTGAAGTGCCCAGCCTGGACGGCCCCGTCGCCGAAGAACACGACCGCCACGCTGTCGTCGCCACGCAGGCGGGCGGCGAGCGCGCTCCCGAGAGCGATCGGGATGTTGCCACCGACGACCCCTGTCGCGCCCATGAACCCGTGCGCGACGTCGACAAGGTGCATCGAGCCCCCGAGACCGCGACAGAGCCCCGTGTCTCGCCCCATCAACTCGGCCATCACGCGGTCGAGCGGCGCTCCCTTGGCGATCGCGTGGCCGTGTGCTCGATGCCCCGAGTAGACCGCGTCGTCGTCGCGCAGCTGCGTGCAGACCCCGGCCGCCACCGCCTCCTGCCCGACGCTGAGGTGCACGAGCCCTTCCACCTCGCCCGCTCGGGTGAGCTGGCCGACGCGCTCCTCGAACAACCGGATCCGCCACATCGTCGCGAGCAGGCCGAGCGCCTGCTCGCGGTCGATCGGCGGCACTGTCTAGCTGCGCAAGGTGGGGATCCGCTCGCGCAGATCCCCACCGCGCTGGAGAAGAGCAAGACCCCTGAAGGCGCCCGCTTCGCGGTCGCATGCCACCGGACTCACGTCAGCACGCTAGCTGCGCAAGGTGGGGATCCGCTCGCGCAGATCCCCACCGCGCCGGAGAAGAGCAAGACCCCTGAAGGCGCCCGCTTCGCGGTCGCATGCCACCGGACTCACGTCAGCACGCTAGCTGCGCAAGGTGGGGATCCGCTCGCGCAGATCCCCACCGCGCCGGAGAAGAGCAAGACCCCTGAAGGCGCCCGCTTCGCGGTCGCGTGCCACCGGACTCACGTCAGCACGACCTACACCGTCACGGGCGCCGTCCCCAGCACTCGCTGGACGGCGGCCACGACCTTGTCGTCGCTCGGGATCACATGCGCCTCGAGAGGCTCGCTGTACGGGACCGTGGCGTCGAGCGCCGTCACCTGCACGATCGGCGCCTTCAACGACGAGAACCCGTGCTCGGCGACCTCGGCCGCGATCACCGCCGACGCCGACGCATGCCGGGTCGCCTGGTCGACGAGCACCAGATGACCCGTCTTGTCGACCGACTCGAGGATCGTCTGGGTGTCGAGCGGCGCGAGCGTCCGCGGGTCGATCACCTCGGCCTCGATCCCTTGCTCGGCGAGCTGGTCCGCCGCGCCGAGCGCCCGGTCGACCGTCCAGCCGGTGCCGACGATCGTCACGTCGCCGCCCTCGCGCCTGATCGCGGCCTCACCGAACGGGACGAGGTACTCGCCGTCCGGCACATCGCCGTGCTCAAGGGTGAGGAGGTAGTTGTGGAGGTAGACGACCGGGTTGTCGTCGCGGATCGCCGTCGCCATCAGGCCCTTGGCGTCGGCGGCGGTCGACGGGACTACGACCTTCAGCCCTGGCACTCCCATGAACAGGGCGCTGATCGTCCCGGTGTGCTGTCCGGCCCAGCCGGCGGTGAAGCCGTACCCGGCCTTCAGGACGATCGGGACCTTCACCTGGCCCCCGGTCATCGCACGGAAGCGGTTTCCCTCGTTCACGACCTGGTCCATCGCGACGAGCATGAACTCCGCCATGTAGAGCTCGACCACCGGGCGGAAGCCGGCGAGCGCGGCACCGATCGCGATCCCGATCTCGGCGGTCTCGGAGATCGGCGTGACGCGGACTCGGTCCTTGCCAAACGCGTCGACGTACGGCTCGTTCTCCGTCGTCGCCATGTTCTGACCGAAGTAGAGCACCGTCTCGTCGCGCTCCATCTCGAGCATGATCGCCTCGTTGATGGCGGCGATGTAGGGCAGTTCGTGTGCCATTGAGCGATCGCCTCCTAGGCGTAGACGTACCGGGTGGCCTCGTCCAGATCCGGGAAGGGACTGTCGAGCGCGAAGCTCACTACCGCCTGCATCTCGTCGCGCACGCGCTCGGCGAGCGCGTCGGCCTCGTCCGCCGAGAGCACGCCCTCCGCGACGAGCCGGCCACGGAACGCCGGCACGGGGTCGCCCTGCTTCGCGGCTTCGTACTCCTCGGGAGCGCCGAACTTCTCGACCGCCTCGTGCTCCGGGAAGTGGAGCGGCACACCTGGCGGGGCGATGATGTTCCCGTGGGCCGAGAGGCGGTACATCTGCGACTCGACGAGCGTCGGCCCTTCTCCTGCTCTCGCGCGCGCGACCGCCGCCCCGACCGTCTCGTGCACGGCGATCGGGTCGCGACCGTCGATCGTCACGCCCGGCATGCTGTACGCCCTCGCCTTCGTGGAGAGGTCTTCGCCGTTGGCGCGGTTCGCATCCTCCTGCTCGGTACGGGTGTGGACGTTGTACCCGTTGTTCTCCATCACGAACACGATCGGGAGCTTCCACAGCGAGGCGATGTTCAGCGTCTCCGCGAACGCTCCCTGCTTCGAAGCGCCGTCACCGAAGAAGCACAGCACCACCTGGCCCTGACCGCGGATCTGCGCCGCCCAGGCCGCGCCGGCGGCGTGGGGGATTCCGGCGCCGACGATCCCTGACGTCCCGAGGAACCCATTCGAGACGTCGGTGAGGTGCATCGAGCCGCCGAGGCCCTTGCAGATCCCATCCTTGCGACCGTAGATCTCGGCCATCATCGCCTGCGGGTCGGTCCCGCGGGCGATCGGGTACCCGTGACAGCGGTAGGTCGTGAAGAACTGGTCATTCGGGCCCAGCGTCGCGATCGAGCCGACGATCGACGCCTCGGCGCCATCGGCGAGATGCGTGTGACCGCGGATCACTCCGGGGTGCTCCTCGAAGGTGCGCTTGACGCGCTCCTCGAACTCGCGGATCCGCAGCATCTGGTGGTAGATCCAGATCAGGCGGTCGCGGTCGAGCCCGCCGATTCCGTCCGATGCGCTCACGCGGCGCTCCTCTCGTGCTCGAGTTGGCTGGCGGTCGTGTCGTGCCGCCGGAAGCTGACGTTCATCGGGTGTTGTCGACGAGCGTATCGCCGTGCGCCGACCCAGGCCAAGTCGGTCGGCGCGACGGAGTGCGATGCGGTGTCACGCTCGCGTCAATGCGGCCGGTATGAGGTTCGCACGACCTCGGTGTACGGAACCGGCGAGACCGTGGCGCGAATCTCGGTCTGGACGTGGCGCTCGACGACCGGCTTGCCGGACCCGCCACCCTCCTCGCCCCAGACGAGCGTCACCTCGGTACCTGGCTCGCTGTGCTCGGGATCGACCATCGCGAGCGAGAGCATCGTCTCCTCGTTCGAGCTGTATCCCGAGAAGGTCGACACGCCGACCTGCTTCCCGTCCCTCGTCACGCGGTCGTTCGGCCAGGTCGAGTAGTTCGACAGCGGGAGGTCGATGTACTTCGCCTTGTCGCCTTTGTGGAACATCGTGCCGATCGCGTCCTCGACGTCGTCGCCGTCCCATGCGAGGGTGACCTTGCGCCACTGCGAGCCCGGGTCCATCGCCTCGAGCGCTGCGCGACCGACGAAGTCGTGGTCGAACTTGACGAACGAGCCGTAACCGAGCTCGTACGGGGTGCGGTAGTAGTCGGACATGTCGTCCGCGTACCAGCTCCCGCCGAGCGAGCCGGTTGCCTCGTACCCGTTCGCAGGCAGCCACTCGCGGTAGGGCTTCATCGAGTCCCCGGTGAACACCGCGGGCACGGGGCATGGGATCCAGCCGGACTCGAGCGTGTTCGTTGCGTAGACGCGCGCACCCACCTGGCAGAGGTCGAACTCCTCGCCCGCCGCCACGATCGCGGCGCGAACGTCCTCGCCCTCGTCCCACGGCCCGAACAGCTCGAGACCGGGGACGCCAGACATCCCGTGGTGGAGCGCCCGCACCTCACGCCCGCCGATCGTGAGGCGCCCCATGTTGAAGAACTTGATCTCTGGGAGCGGTCCGCCGTTCGCCTTCTCGAGCACGAGGAGCGCGTTCGGGCCCTGCACCTGGAAGCGGTAGAGCTTGCGGTTGCCCGGATTGACGGCGGAGCGCTCGTCGCGCTCGACGGTCGCGTCGTACGACCCGGTCTCGCAGTGGTACTGCACCCAGTTGTGGGCCGACGGGCGGCCGACGAGGCTGAGCAGCTCGTCGTCGAGGTAGAAGAGGATCGCATCGCCGATCACGTATCCGTCCTCGTTGCAGGCGACGAACTGCTTCGCCTTGCCGACGGCGAAGTTCTCGAAGCTGTTGATCGCGAGGTCGGAGAGCAGTCGCAAGGCATCGGGGCCCTTGACGTAGAGATCGGTCATGTGGTGCGACTGGTCGAAGAGCGCCGCGGTGTCGCGCCATGCGTGCTGCTCGTCCCTCCAGTTCGAGAACTCGCCCGGGACCTTCGGGTAGACGTACGGGCCGATCTGCGAGTTGCGGGCGAGGTCGAGCGGGTTTCCGACTGCTTGCAGCACAGCTTCCAGGCTCTGCGGGCTCATGGGTTCGAGCGGCTCCTTGTCGCGCGTGATCGGCCGACGCGCGAAGGCGGCGGCGCAGGCAGGTGAGCGTCGCAGAGCAAAGCATCGCCTGTCAAGACGCCATCCCGACAACCGGGACAGAACCGTCCCAATTGTTCGAACAGGCACGCTAGGATCGGGCTATGACGACACCGAGGGGGACGGGCACGTCGCAGTCGCTCGAGCGAGGGCTCGAGATCCTCTCGTCGTTCCACTCCGAGCGACCGCTGATCGGGGTGAGCGAGCTCTCGCGCGACCTCGACCTGAGCCGCAGCACCGCCCACCGGTACATCGCGACGCTGGCGCGCCTCGGATACCTGCAGCAGGACGCGGTGACCAAGCGCTACCGGTTGGGGCCGCGTGTCCTCGATCTCGGGTTCTCGGCGATCAACTCGATGGACCTCCGCGAGATTTCGGCGCCGTACCTGCGTGAGCTGAGCGACGAGACGGGTCACACGGTCAACCTCGCGATCCTCGACGGGATCGACGTCGTCTACATCGAGCGCTGCCGCACCGCGCGACCCGGGCAACGGGAGATCGATCTCAACCTGCACGTCGGCGCCCGGCTGCCGGCGTATTGCACGGCGATGGGGAAGGCGATCTTGGCGTTCGTCCCGGACGAGCAGCGCGAGCGCCTGATCGCGCAGATCGACTTCGCCCCGAGAGGGCCGAACACCCTGACCGACGCGGTTGCGTTCCGTGCCGAGCTCGCCCGGATCCGCGCGGCGGGGCTCGCAGTCAACGACGAGGAGCTCGCGTACGGGCTTCGCTCGATCGCCGCGCCTATCCATTCGCACTCCGACGAGGTCGTGGCTGCCCTGAACCTCGCGGTGCACCGGACGATGGGCTCGATGGACGAGCTGCTCGCGCGCTTCGGTCCTGCGGTGGTTCGCACCGCGCGGGACATCTCGCTCGGCATGGGTCATCGCCTGGTGCCCGCGTGACGACTGCGCCGGTCGGGCACCCCGAGGGGGCGGTGCTCTGGTCTCCGCCGGCAGATGTCCGCGAGACGACGGAGATCGGGCGGTACCTGTCCTGGCTCGAGCGCTCGCGCGGGCTGACGTTCGAGACCTACGACGAGCTCCACCGCTGGTCGGTCGAGGATCTCGCAGGGTTCTGGTCTTCGATCTGGGAGTTCTTCGAGGTCATCGCACACGCCCCGTACACCTCGGTGCTCGAGACCGAGACGATGCCGGGCGCGACCTGGTTTCCGGGGGCGCGCCTGAACTTCGCAGAGCACCTCCTCGGTCGCGACGAGGACGCCGATACGGTCGCGATCGTTGCCTTCTCGCAGACTCGGGACCCGATCGAGCTCACCTTCGCGGAGCTCCGGGAGCAGGTCGCGCGTGCGCGGGCAGGCCTCCAGCGGCTCGGTGTCGGCCCGGGCGACCGCGTGGTCGGGTACCTGCCGAACATCCCGGAGACGCTCGTCGCGTTCGCGGCGACGGCGAGCCTCGGTGCGATCTGGGCGAGCTGCGCGCCGGAGCTCGGCCCGCGCAGCGTCATCGACCGCATCGGGCAGCTCGAGCCGACGGTACTGCTCACCGTCGGGAGCTACGGGTTCCGGGACCGCATGATCGACCGTCGTAGCGAGGTGCAGACGGTCAGGGAGGCGCTGCCGACGCTCCGCCATGTCGTGAGCCTGCCGTACGGCGATCACGACGTTCCGGACACGCTTTCGTGGGAGGAGCTCCTCGCCGAGCCCGGCCCGCTCGAGTTCCTGCCGGTCGCGTTCGACCACCCGCTGTTCGTCCTGTTCTCGTCCGGTACGACCGGCATCCCGAAGGCGATCATCCACGGTCACGGCGGGATCCTGCTCGAGCTCTCGAAGGCTCACTCGCTCTCATGGGACCTCAAGCCCGGCGGGCGGATCCTGTGGTTCTCGACGACGTCGTGGATGATGTGGAACGCGCTGATCTCCGCGCTGCTCGTCCGCTGCTCGATCGTCATGATCGACGGCGACCCGACCTGGCCGGACGTGGGCTGGCAGTGGCGGCTCGCCGAACAGACGCGCCCGTCGTTCATGGGCGTCAGCCCGGCGTTCCTGGCGGCGTGCCGCAACCAAGGCTTCGAGCCACGCGAGCTCGACCTGAGCTCGATTCGCGTCTTCTGCACGGCAGGCTCGCCGCTTCCGATCGAGGGCTACCGGTGGATCTACGAGCAACTGGGCCCCGACGTGAGACTCCTCAACGGCAGCGGAGGCACCGACGTCTGCAGCGGCATGATCGGGGGCTGCGACCTGCTGCCGGTCTACGAGGGCGAGATCTCGGGTCGGATGCTCGGTGTCGCTGCCGAGGCGTTCGACACCCAGGGACGACCCGTCGTCGGCGAGCTCGGCGAGCTCGTGATCACCCGTCCGATGCCGTCGATGCCCGTCGGCATGTGGGGCGACGACGACGGATCTCTCTACCGGTCGTCGTACTTCGACGTCTACCCCGGGGTCTGGCGCCAGGGCGACTGGGTCAGCTTCTCGGAGCGCGGCAGCTCGGTCCTCACGGGCCGCTCGGACGCCACGCTCAACCGCGGCGGCGTCCGGCTGGGGACGGGCGAGTTCTACGGCGTCGTCGACGAGCTCTCCGAGGTGGTCGACAGCCTCGTCATCCACCTCGAGGACCCAGGGGGAGGGGCGGGTGAGCTGCTGCTGTTCGTCGTCCTCGCCCCGGGTGCGGAGCTCGACGACGAGCTTCGAGCGACGATCTCGCGCAGCCTGCGCACGGAGCTCTCGCCGCGCCACGTCCCCGACACGATCCACGCCGTGCAGGCAATCCCTCGCACGCTGACCGGTAAGAAGCTCGAGGCTCCCGTCAAGCGGATCCTGCTCGGCACAGCGGCCGAGAAGGTCGCGAGTGCCGACTCGCTCCTCGATTCGACCGCGCTGGACGCCTTCGTCGAGCTAGCGGCAGCACGCGCACCGGTCGACGCCTGACTCAACCGGCGTCGCGAAGCTCGGCGAGCCACCCCGCCGCGGCGAGCGAGATCCGCGGCTCGACCCCCAGCTCCTCGAGGTACGCGGCGGCCGCCTCCATCTCGTCGGCGCGCCTCGCTGCATGCATCTGCGAGCCCACGACGAGCCGCTCGAGCAGCGGCTCGCCGAGCACGTCGACGAGGTCGTCGCGGACGCGGCTCTCCGCGCCGGCACGTCGTGCCGCCTCGAGACTCTCGATCACCGCAGCCGCGACCCCCTTCATGAAGACGCTTCGCAGGAGCTTGAGACCCGCCGCCGCACCCGGCTCGGGGCCGACCACGTCCACCGGCATCCCGAGCGGGGCGAACCGCTCGGCGAACGACTCTGCACCAGCTCCCGAGACGAGCACCGGCGTACGTAGCCCGGTCGCCGGGACGGTGCCGACGAGCGCAACGTCGACGAAGGCCACCGGGACGGCGCGGGCGAGCTCCCGCTTGAGCTCGGGCGCGGTCGTGTTCAGGTCGGCGTAGAGCGCCCCGGCCGGTAGCGCGTCGGCGACGGTCCGGGCGGCGTCGAGCGCGACGGAAGCCGCATTCACGCTGAGCACGACGTCGACGCCCGCAACCGCCTCGCGTGGGCTGGCGGCCATCTCGACCTCGGTCGGGTGAGCCCTCGGGTCCCATCCCCGCACCCGGCACCCCGCTGCGACGAGATCGGCCGCGATCCGTCCACCGGCCTCGCCGAGCCCGAGGACGGCGACCTCCATCAGCCCTCGACGAGCTCGCGGAGACCGCTCACGTCGTACGAGAGCTCACCGGCCTCGAAGCGCGCACGCATCGCCCGCTCGTGCTCGGCGCGCTTGCGAGCGAGAGGAAGAACCTCCTCGACGCGCTCGGCAGGGAGCACCATCGCGCCGTCGCAGTCCATCACGACGATATCGCCGGGCTTGATCATCGTTCCGCCGACCACGGCGGGGACGTCGAGCTCTCCCGGCTGGCCCTTCGTCGCGCCCTGTGCGCGCACGAACCGCGCCCAGATCGGCAACCCGATCTCGGTCAGGTCCTCGAGATCGCGGACCGCGCCGTCGACCAGCATCCCTGCTGCGCCGCGTGCGAGCGCCTGGATCGCGAGCAGCTCCCCGACGAGCGCGACCGGTGCCGGCTCGTGGCTCGTGATGACGAGGACGTCCCCGGGCTCGGTGCGGGCCAACGCCGCGTGCACCATCGTGTTGTCGCCTGGCGCGCAAAGCGCGAGGCGGGCCGGCCCGGCGACACGTGAGCCAGGGACGACCTGGGTGAGCGGTACGTCGACGATCCCGATCCGGCCGGCTGCCTCATGCACCGTGGCCACGCCGAGCTGAGCGAGTGCGGCGATCTCGGTCACAGCTCGTCCACGACCGCGGGGATCATGCGCTGGAAGGCCTCGGCGAACTGGATCTCGTTACGGCCGGAGATCCGTCGCGCATGGTTCGCACGATGCTTGGCACGCTCGGAGTAGTACTCGACGAGGTAGCCCTGCGCTCCCATGGCCGCCATCGCGGCCTCCTTCCGGTCCCACACCGGGGTGATATCGAGAAACGTGGTCGGGACGAACCCGCACAGCTCGGGCTGATGCGGCTCGAAGACGAGCAGCGCGGGCGGCGCGATCGTCGCGAACGCACTCGCCACGCCGGCACCGCTCGCGAGCTGTCGCGCCTGCACGGCCGCCTCGTGGGCGACCCCATGGTCGGGATTGAAGGGGTCGAGCGACGCATGGGTGATGACGAGGTCCGGCGACAGCTCGACGAGGAGGCCGCGCAACACGTCGACAGCCACGCCGTCGACGACGAGCGGGTAGTCGCCGAGGTCGAGACACCGGAACTCGGCCCCGAGCGCGCCCGCCGCCTCGCGCGCCTCGCGCTCGCGGATCTCCTTCACGCGGTCCTCGGTCTGGCCCGGCTCGCGCCAGAGCTCACCGGACTCGCCTCGCTCGCCGTACGACAACGCGATGACGTGCGCGGTCCCACCGGAGCCCGTGACGGTCGCGATCGCACCTGCCGCGCGCCAGACGAAGTCGGCCGAGTGCGCGCTGACGACGACGAGCGTCCTAGACACCGGCGAGCGTCCTTGTGTTCACCACCGCCATCGTATGGACATCCGCCTCGGTAAACCCGGCGGCGAGCAGCCGGTCGGCCATCAGCGCAAGCCCGTCCTCGACGGGTGGGTTCGCGAGCTGGCCGAGATCGGTCGACACGACGTTGTGCTCCATTCCGGTCGCGCGGATCGCGGCGAAGGTCTCCTCCCACGACACCTTCCCGGTGTGGATCGGCGTGAAGCACCGCTCGAGCACGGCGCCCTTCGCTGCGAGTTCCTGCTGTTCGTCGATCGGAACTCCCTGTGTGGGGTAGTCGGGGTGCGTGACGACGACGTGCTGAATCCCGCACGCGAGGGCCAGGTCGACCACCTGGTGGATCTCCGCCCGCCCGAGATGCCCCGTCGCCAGCACGAGGTCGTGGCGGGCGACGACCTCGAGCACACGATCGAGCGCCGGTCGCGCAAGCGTGACAGGCCCATCGACGATCCCTGCGGCCTCGAACTCGTCCTGGAGCCGGCGCCAGACAGGTTGCTTCGCCGGTTTCGGCCCGTCCTCCCGCGCCTCGTTCTCGGAGTCGACGGTAGGGAGCCACACGATGCGAGCGCCTTCGCGCGCAGCGATCTCGATCGCGAGCGGGTTGAGACCGCCGACACCGTTGTTGAGCGCGATCGCCCCGAGAGCGTCGACCCCCGGAACGGCGCCGCGCACGACCGCGGCGCGCTCGGCCGTGGGGGCGTAGTGCGACTTGAGCACGAAGCCCGCGAGCCCGAGGTCGAGGCAGCGCCGGGCGAGCGCAAGGTCGTCGATCCGACGCTCCGCGAGGTCGGGAGCGACGTGGACGTGCAGGTCGTACGCGCCACGGACGAGCTCGCGCGCCCTGGGGGACGGCTCAGTGGCCTGCGTCGGCAAGCAGCGCCTGCTCCTCGGGGACTGACGGCGTCCCTTTGATGTGGAAGCTCGCCACGGTCTGCATGCCCCACGCCTGACCCTTGGCACGCTCGGCCTGCGACCAGACAACTGGCTCGTGGTCGGGCGCGAATACGAGGTGCCCACCCGAGCAGATCTCGATGCGGTTCCCGCCCGGCTCCCAGGTGTACAGGAAGAACGTCTGCTGGATCGCATGCTTGTGCGGGCCGGACTCCATCACGATCCCGTGCTCGAGGAAGATGTCGGCGGCGCGGAGGACGTCCTCGCGCTGGTCGACGAAGTACGCGAAGTGGTGCAGGCGCCCGGGGGTGCGCGTGAGGTCGCGCGTGTATGTCACGTCGTACGACTTCTGACCCGACGTCAGCCACACACCGGCCTCGACACCGTCGTCGAGCACGATCTGCTCCGTGAGCCGGAGACCGAGGTGCTCCTGGAGAAAGGCTCGATTCTCGGCCGGGTCGACCGCGAGGAAGTTGACATGGTCGAGGTACCGCACGCCGACACCGCGTCCCGTGTACCGCTGGGGCTGGTTCTTGAGCGCCGGGCGGAGCTCGGGTGGCGGTGAATAGCGCTCGGTCTCGTAGAACAGCTCGAATCGGTGGCCGTCGGGATCACGGAACGAGAACGCAGGCCCGTGCCCGACGTCCCCGTCGAGCCACTCGCCCTCGACACCCGCGGCGGTCAGTGCCGCAACCCTGCGGTCGAGCGCCTCGGGGCTGACCGTCCGGTACGCGAGGTGCCCGACCCCGCCGCGGTCGGCGGCGGTGAGCTTCAACGACGCTCGCTCGTACTCGCCGAAGCCACGGAGAAACACGGAGTCGCCGCTCTCGGCCGCGACCTCCATCCCGAGGATCGCCGTGAAGTAGTGGAGGCTCTCGTCGGGCTTCGGCGTGAGGAGCTCCACATGCGAGAGATGTGCGAGGTCGCGGATCGACTCGCTCATTCCCGGCTCACGACAGGTACCCGTGGGGATCGTCGTCGAGGTGCTCCGCCAGACGGCTGGCGAGCGCCATGATCGTGAGCGACGGGTTCACCGACATCGTCCTCGGCACCACCGAGCCGTCACCGACGTAGAGCCGGTCGACCCCCCAGACGCGCGCGTCGGCGTCGACGACGGACCGCTCCGGGTCGCTACCCATCCGGCAGGTGCCCTGAACATGGGTCGATGCGATCCCGGTCCAGCACACCTGAGTCGCGCCGGCGGCCGCCAGCACTTCGCGAGAGAACGCCAGCGACGCGTCGAGACGCTCGCGCTCGCGCTCGTTGAACTCCGCCGCGAACGTCTCCCGACCGCCTTCGTCGAGCGAGACGGTGCCGTTGTTCTCGTCGTTCGCCATCGCCAGCAGCCCTACCCAGTACCGGAACCGGCGAACTGCATCCACGAGTGGCTTGCCCCAGAGCGGGCCGGTTTCGTCCTCGAGCGTCGTCGCGAAGCTGATCGGGTCCTGGATCGTGGTCGCCTCGATCACGAAGCCGCCGTCGTCGTCGTGCTGGTGATCCATGGCGTGCGCCGAGATCGGGTACACCATGTGGGCGTCCTGCGGCTCGTCGAACAGCCCGTAGACGAGGCGCACCGGGTGAAAGCCGAGGTTCCGCCCGACGAGGCGGCTACTCGGGCTGTCCGGAAGGCTCGACCGCAACAGGAGCTGCGGCGTGTTGAGGGTGCCCGCAGCGACAACCACGGCACCCGCATCCACGCGCTTGATCGCACCCCCGGGCTCGGCGTACTCGACGCCCTTCGCCTCGCCGTCGTCGATCACGATACGCTCGACGGGGGTATCGGCACGAAGCTCGAGCCGGCCCGCCGCCCAGGCGTCGTGGATGTACGTGTTCATCGTCGACTTCCCCGCGTTCGTCGGGCAGCCCTGGAGGCAGGAGCCACAGCTCATGCAGTTGGCGTCGGTGTACGCCCGAACGGGCTCGAGGTGCGAGCCCAGGGCGCGGAACCCGCGCTCCACGGTGTGCACGCTGTGCTTCCAGTCGGCTCGCTCGCGGACCCCGAGCCGCTGCTCGACGCGGTCGTAGTACGGGTCGAGGTCAGCGGCGCCGAACGCTGCGCCGCCGGCACCGAGGAGCCCGCTCGCGGCATGCCACTTCGCGTAGTCGTGATCGGCGACGCGCAGTGCCACTTTCGTGTTGACCGTCGTGGTGCCACCGACGCAGCGCGCCGCGAGCAGTGCGACGACTCCGGCGGCACCGCCGTCGATCGGCGCAAATCGGAGCGGCCACCAGAAGTCGTGTGTCGCATGCGCCTCCCAGCGCGTGAAGTCGGCGGCGGTCCGGTGCGGGCCTGCCTCCAGAAGCAGCACGCTCCGCCCACGGTCGGCGAGCTCGCCCGCGACAACTCCTCCGCCGGCCCCGGAGCCGACCACGACAACATCGAACCGCTCGCTCATCGGATTCCGAGGTAAGACCAGTCCTTCGCCAGCCGCGTCGCGAGTGGTGTGTTGAAGTCGATCTCCTCCCACGCACCCGTCGCGTCGACCCCGGGCGCCACGAAGTCGCTGTAGAACGCCTCGATTGCGAGCGCACGGACCCAGAAGAAGTCGGGTGTCCCGGCGTGGTCGGAGAGCTCCCCCTCGGAGACCGACCGGAATGCTGCGAGCGCCGCCCCTCGCGTGCCCTCGTCCATGCGCGCGAGGAGCGCATCGACGTAGACCTCGGGCCGCACGCGCGCAGAGCCGGGCACGATCCCCTCGCAGATGCGCGCGACGGTTTCCGCAGTGTCGGCATCGAGCACCTGAAGCGCAGTCATGTGACCACCATGGTCGCGATGATACGCCCCTCGCCGCCGTCGGCCGTGGGGAGAGCTGCGCACCTCGCGGGCCGCAACGGATAGAACTGCATCGTCGACCCAGGGAGGCAGGATGGAGGTGCTTGCAGGCAAGGCTGCAATCGTGACGGGGTCGGGTCGTGGGATCGGCCGGGCGACCGCGGCGCTCCTCGCCTCGCACGGCGCGCGGGTGCTGGTGAACGACCTCGACGTCGATGTCGCCAACGAGGCCGCCGCATCGATCGACGGGGACACCGCCGTCTTCACTGGCGACCTGACGGCCGAAGGCGCTCCCGAGGCGCTCGTCGCAGCCGCGGTCGATGCCTTCGGGCAGCTCGACATCGTGGTCAACAACGCCGGCTACACGTGGGACGGCATGGCCCACAAGATGAGCGACGAGCAGTTCCGTGCGATGCTCGAGATCCACACGGTCGTGCCGTTCAAGGTCCTGCGCGCCGCTGCGCCACACCTGCGCGACGCGGGCAAGGCGGACAAGGAGGCGGGACGCGAGGTGTTCCGCAAGGTCGTCAACGTGACGTCGATCTCGGGGACGCAGGGCAACCTCGGCCAGGTGAACTACTCGGCGGCCAAGGCAGGGCTCGTCGGCCTGACGAAGACGCTCGCCCGGGAGTGGGGGCCGTTCAAGGTAAACGTCAACGCGGTCGCCTTCGGGTTCGTCGAAACGCGGCTGACGGCCGCCTCGGAGGACGCGGGGACGATCGAGCGGGACGGGCACGAGATCAAGCTCGGGATCCCCCAGCAGATGCGCGATCTCGCCTCCACCATCATCCCGCTCGGCCGCCCGGCGACCCCCGAAGACGCGGCCGGGCCGATCTTCTTCCTCTGCTCGCCGTGGTCGAACTTCGTCCACGGGCAGGTTCTCACCGCGAGCGGCGGTCAGATGACCGGGATGACGACGTGAGCGAGCCGAGCGACGCCGGGTTCTCGCTCGCCGGGCTCGGACGGGCGACCGACGAGAGCAGGTACGCGGTCACCGCCGAGGCGATCCGCGCTTACGCGGAGGCGACCGACGAGACCACGCCGGCCGCGCTCGAAGGCAGCGTCGCGCCGCCGGTGTTCGCGATCGTCCCGCTCTGGGAGAGCGTGCCACCCGCCTCGCGAGCCGTCGCGTCGGACGAGATCCGCTCCCGTGTCGTCCACTACGAGCAGGACATCGTCCTCCATCGACCCATTACGGCGGGCATGGAGCTCGTCTCGCGTGCGACCCCGTTGGCGGTGCTGCCCCGACCGAACGGCACCTCGCTCGTCATTCACGCGGAGAGCCACGCGGACGGCGAGCTCGTCGCCGAGCATCACGTCACCGAGTTCTTCCGAGGTGTGGTCGCCGCCGAGGGACGCGGCGAGCGGGCCCCCGACCATCGGCTCGAGGTCGACGGACAGCCTGCGGCCGAGATCGCATACCCGATCGCCGAGGACCAGACGCAGCGCTACGCGGCAGCCTCGGGCGACGACTTCGCGATCCACCTCGACGACGAGTTCGCGCGATCCGTCGGGTTGCCGGGAAGGATCGTGCACGGCCTCTGCACGATGGCGTTCACCGGGCGCGCGGTGCTCGAGACCGCCGGGGTCGATGACCCAGGGGCGATCAAGCGGCTCGCGGTTCGGTTCTCGGCGCCGTTGTTCCCCGGTGACACGCTGACCACGAGGGTCTGGCGGCTGGACGCCGGCGTCTACGGCTTCGAGGCGGTCGGCTCCGACGGCGTGCCCGTGATCAAGGATGGGCGGGCGGAGCTGCGGTGAGCATCGACCTCGACGCGATCGTCGCGATCGACGTACATGTCCATGCCGAGATCGGACGTACAGGCGAGGACGGCCTGCGACCCGAGTGGCGCGAGGCGGCCGCGAAGTACTTCGGTGAGTCCGCAACGCCGACGGCCGAGGACGTCGCCGACTACTACCGGGAGCGGAAGATGGTGGCCGTCGTGTTCACCGTCGACGCCGAGACCGTCACGGGGCGACCGGCCGTCCGCAACGAGGAGATCGCCGAGGTCGCCGCTGCCAACCCCGACGTGCTGATCCCGTTCGCGAGCATCGATCCCGGAAAGGGCAAGCGGGCGGTCGACGAGGCGCGGCGGCTGATCCGCGACTACGACTTCCGGGGGTTCAAGTTCCACCCCAACGTTCAGGCGTTCTTCCCGAACGACCGCGAGGTCTACCCGCTGTACGAGGTGATCGCGGAGGCAGGGCTACCCGCCCTGTTCCACACCGGTCACTCCGGCATCGGCACCGGGCTCCCCGGCGGAGGGGGGATCCGGCTCAAGTACTCGAACCCGATGTACGTCGACGACGTCGCCGCCGACTTCCCCGAGCTGCCGATCGTGCTCGCGCACCCATCGTTCCCATGGCAGGACGAGGCGATCTCGGTCGCCCTCCACAAGCGCCAGGTCTACATCGACCTGTCCGGGTGGTCGCCGAAGTACTTCGCGCCCCAGCTGATCAGGTACGCGAACACGCTGCTGCGAGACCGGGTGCTCTTCGGCTCGGACTACCCCCTGATCACACCCGACCGCTGGCTCGCCGATTTCGCCGAAGCGGGTTTCAAGGACGAGGTCAGGCCCTTGATCCTGAAGCAGAACGCGGCCCGGCTGCTCGGTCTCTGAGCCGCCCGGTGGCCATTTCCGTCGTGTGCAGCTCGACATCTCCACGACGAGGTCGAGCCGACGGGCTCCGAGTGCCACGGCTGACCGGCTGTTGCTCGTCCGGGGGCCTGCCGCATGGGCTCCCGCGAGGCGACGCACCGACCGCGACCGGAACATGCCCCGTGTCCGTATCCTTGTCCCGGATGCTAGACAGCTGTCTTGACAACTGGAACACGCAGTCCTAGGGTCGGGCGGTTCGACCTACGCGCAGCTCAAGGAGGATCGGATGGCCTGCGGCGGCGCTCGCATGACCGGTCGCGACACGATTGCCATCCCGCGGGAAGCGGTCACGTCGCGGTGACGATCAACGGCACGACCTCTGCGGTCGAGGCGATCGCCCACGTCCGCACCGGCGACGTGGTGATGGTTGGCGGCTTCGGGCTCGTCGGCGCCCCGCTGACCCTGATCGACGCGCTCGTCGACCAGTCCGACGCAACCGACCTGACAATCGTCTCGAACAACATCGGCGAGCCCGGGCGCGGGCTCGGGCGGCTGCTCCGGCAGGGCCGGATCCGGCGCGGGATCTCGTCGTACTTCACGTCGAACCCCGAGGCGGTGGCGGCGGTGAACGAGGGTCGGATCGAGGCGACGCTCGTCCCGCAGGGGACGTTCGCCGAGGCGATCCGGGCGGCCGGGGCCGGGATCGCGGGGTTCTACACGCCCGTGGGCGCGGGGACGCTGCTCGCGGAGGGCAAGGAGACCCGCGAGCTCGACGGCGTCCTGCAGGTGCTCGAGCGCCCGATCCATGCCGATGTCGCGCTCGTCTATGCAGCGCGCGCGGACGAGCTCGGCAACCTCTGGTACCGGCGGACCGCGCGCAACTTCAACCCTCTGATGGCGACCGCCGCGCGGGTGACGATCGCCGAGGCGGGTGAGATCGTCCCGACCGGTCAGCTCGAGCCGGAGTCGATCGTCACACCACATCTCTATGTCGACCACCTGGTGCGATCGGCATGAGCGACGACCCCAAGGCACGGATTGCCGAGCGGGCGGCAAGGGAGCTTCGGTCGGGGGAGGTGGTGAACCTCGGGATCGGAATCCCGAACCTCATCCCCGGCTTCCTCGGGTCGGACACGGACGTCATCCTCCACACCGAGAACGGTCTCCTCGGCGTCGGCCCTCGGCCGACCGACGACGAGCTCGACCCCGACCTGATCGATGCGGCCAAGCGTCCGGTGACAGCGCTGCCGGGCGCCGCGTACTTCGACAGCGCCGCGAGCTTCGCGATGATCCGCGGCGGTCACATCGACGTTGCCGTCCTCGGCGCCCTCCAGGTGAGCGCCGCCGGCGACATCGCCAACTGGGCCGTACCCGGGAAGGACGTGCTCGGGGTCGGCGGCGCGATGGACCTCGTCGTCGGTGCCCGGCGCGTCATCGTCACGATGACCGCGACCTCGTCGGCGGGCGAGCCGAAGGTCGTCGAGGAGTGCACGTACCCGCTCACCGCGCGCGGTGTGGCGGACGTGATCGTCACCGAGCTGGCGGTGTTCAGGGTTCGCGCCGGTAGCCTCGTGTTGACCGAGCTCCTGGGTGGCGCCACGATCGAAGACGTGCGGGCCGTCACGGGAGCACCGTTCACCGTCGAGCTCGAGGAGGCAGATGTCGGCTGAGCCCTTCCCCACCGTCGACGACTCCGGGCTCGCCGGCGCCGACCCGCCGTACGACTATCCCGATTACGTCGGCACCCGATTGCGTCACCCGAAAGAGCCGCTCGTGCTCCTCCCGCCGTCGCTGAGCGAGCTCACCGGGCCGGTCTACGGCGAGGGCTCGATCGGGGAGCTCGACCACGACCTGACCCGGCAGCATCCGGGGGAGCCGCTCGGCGAGCGGATCATCGTCTCGGGTCGCGTCCTCGGCAGCGACGGCAAGCCGCTCGCCGGTCAGCTGATCGAGGTCTGGCAGGCGAATGCGGCAGGTCGCTACCACCACGACGTCGACCAACACGACGCCCCGCTCGACCCGAACTTCACGGGCGCGGGGCGTTGTCTGACGGATGCGGACGGCGTCTATCGCTTCGTGACGGTCAAGCCAGGGGCGTATCCGTGGGGGAACCACCCGAACGCCTGGCGGCCCCGGCACATCCACTTCTCGCTCTTCGGACGGGCGTTCACCGACCGGCTGGTCACTCAGATGTACTTCCCGGGCGACCCGCTGTTCGCCTTCGACCCGATCTACCAGTCGATCCGCGACGAGCAGGCGCGCGAGCGAGCGATATCGACGTTCGACATGGACCTGACGATCTGCGGACTGGGCACTCGGCTATCGGTTCGACATCGTGCTCGGCGGGCGCTTCGCAACCCCGCTCGAGGAACCACACGATGACTGACGTCCTCGGGCTCACCCCATCGCAGACCGTCGGCCCGTACCTCGCGATCTGCCTGTTCGACGGGCCAGTCAGGCCACACCTCGTCGACCCGGCGGACGCGCACGCGGTTCGCATCCGCGGCGTGGTGCTCGATGGCGCCGGAGACCCGGTGCCCGACGGAACGGTCGAGGTGTGGCAGGCCGACCCCGACGGCAACTACGTGAACCCGGTCGGCGTGAACGGCTTCTCCTGTTTCGGGAGGTCGCCGACCGTGCCCGAGGGCCGGTTCGAGCTCGTCACGCTGAAGCCCGGCCGGGTGCCGTGGCCGCAGGGTGGGCTCCAGGCGCCGCACCTCGTCGTCGGTGTGCTCGCTCGCGGGCTCCTCAAGCGGCTCGTGACGCGCATGTACTTCCCTGACGAGGTGGACGCGAACGCAACCGACCCCGTTCTGTCCCGCCTCGACGATGCGGCCCGGCAGACCCTCGTCGCGCGACCCGAGGCGGGTGGGCTGCGATTCGACATCGTGCTCCAGGGGCCGGGGCAGACGACGTTCTTCGCGGTGTGAGCGCCTTCGACGCGCTCTTCGTTCCCTCCGCGCTGCGCGACGCGGTCTCCGGCCAGGCCTGGTTGTCCGCGATGCTCGCGGTCGAGCGCGGGATTGCGGTCAGCGTTGCCGAGGCAGGGCTCGTTCCCGCCGAGACCGCAGCCGAAGTCGTCGGGCTCTGTCGGCCCGAGCTGTTCGACTGGGACGACCTCGTCGAGCGGGGTCGTGCGGGTGGAAGCCCTGTCGAGCCGCTCGTGCGTGAGCTGCGCGAGCGGGCGGGTGCGTCCGCGTCTGCGGTTCACTTCGGCGCCACCACGCAGGACGTGGTCGACACCGCCGCGGTGCTCGTGACGCGCGATGCCCTCGGGCTCGTTCTCGGTGAGGTCGACCGGGTCGCGGTCGCCTGCGCAGCGCTCGCAAAGCGGCACCGGTCGACACCGATGGTCGCTCGGACGCTGCTTCAGCAGGCGGTTCCCACGACTTTCGGGCTCGTCGCGGCGGGCTGGCTCACATCGATACTCGAGGCGCGGGGCGGGCTCGAGCGCTGCAGACGCGGGCTCGTCGTGCAGCTCGGTGGAGCCGCCGGGACGTTGGCGCCCTACGGTGCGGACGGCCTGGCCGTGGTCGAGCTCGTCGCGCGAGAGCTCGACCTCGGGGTGCCAACGCTCCCCTGGCACACGAACCGGGTGCGTGTCGCGGAGCTCGGGGCCGCGCTCGCCACCGCAGCAGGTGTGTGCGCCAAGATCGCGCTCGACATCGCTCTTCTGGCGCAGACCGAGGTCGGCGAGCTGCGGGAGGCCTCGAGCGGCCCGTCATCGACGATGCCGCAGAAGCAGAACCCGGTGCGGGCGGTGCTCGCTCGTGCTGCCGCGCGGCTCGCGTGGGCACATGCCGGGGTGCTGCAGCACACGCTCGAGCAGGAGCACCAGCGCGCGGCTGGCGCCTGGCACGCCGAGCCGCAGGCGTTGGGTGATGCGCTCTGCCTTTACGGGGGGTGCAGCGGCATGCACCGCCGACTCGCTCGAAGGGCTCGAAGTGGACGCCGCCCGCATGCGCGACAACCTGACCGCGGGCGGAGGCCGGGCGCTCGCCGAGCGGGTCTCGTTCGCGCTGTCGAGCTCGCTCGGGCGCAGTGCCGCGATCGAGGTCGTCACCGCCGCGAGCAACGACTCGGCCGGCTTTCGCGATGCGCTCCTCGCCGACCCACGGACCGAGCTGACCGCTGCGGAGGTCGACGAGCTGCTCGCCCCCGAGGGGTACCTCGGGTCTGCCGAGGCGCTGGTCGATCGGGCGCTCGGCCGGTACGCAGAGGAGCACTCGTGATCGTCCACCACCTCGTCGAGGGCGACGCGGAGGCGCCGCCACTTCTGCTCTCGAGCTCGCTCGGGACGACACACACGATGTGGGATCCGCAGCTACCCGCATTGGCATCACGCTTCCGCGTGATCCGATACGACCGGCGCGGGCACGGCCTGACGCCCACACCGTCCGGGCCGACCACGATCGACCGGCTCGGTGGCGACGTGCTCGAGTTGCTCGACGTGCTCGAGTTGGAGCGTGTCTCGTTCTGCGGTCTCTCGATCGGTGGCGCCGTCGGGATGTGGCTTGCCTCGGAGGCGCCCGATCGGGTGAACAAGCTCGTGCTCTGCTGCACGCTGCCCGTGTTCCCGCCACCCGAGCAATGGGTCGAGCGGGCCGCACTGGTCAGGGAACAGGGGATGGGGGTGATCGTCGAGGCTGTGCTGGGACGGTGGTTCACCCCGGCGTTCCACGACCGCGAGCCGACCGTGGTCGACGCGTACCGACAGGGTCTTCTCGGCATGGCACCAGAGGGGTACGCAGCGTGCTGCGAGGCGCTCGGCTCGACGGACCTCCGCGATCGCCTGGGTACGATCTCCGCCGACACTCTCGTCGTGACAGGCAGGTTCGACCCGGTCGCACCACCCGAGAGCGGCGACCGCCTGGCCGCTGCGATCGGTGGAGCACGACACATCACGATCGAGGACGCCGCCCACATCGCGAACGTCGAGCAACCCATGGCCTTCACCGGCGCGCTGCTCGACCACCTCGTCGACGAGCCGGAGGAGAGCGCATGAGCGAGTTGCACGAGCAGGGGATGGGCGTTCGCCGGCAGGTGCTCGGTGACGAGCACGTCGACCGCGCGGTCGCCGGCACGACCGCGTTCACCGCCGACTTCCAGGACCTGATCACCCGATACGCGTGGGGTGAGATCTGGGCCCGCCCCGGCCTCGATCGGCGAACGAGGAGCTGCGTGACGCTCACGGCGCTCGTCGCGCTCGGCCGGGAGCACGAGCTCGCGATGCATGTGCGCGCGGCGCTCCGGAACGGTCTCACGCCGGACGAGATCAAGGAGGTCCTCCTGCAGTGCGCCGTCTACTGCGGTGTCCCTGCCGCCAACGGCGCCTTCGCGATCGCGCAGGCGACACTTGCGGAGGAGGGCCTCGCGTGATCGTCGTCACCGGTGCGACCGGTGAGGTCGGCGGGCTCGTCGCTCGGCAGCTTGCTGCACTCGGCGTCCCGTTCCGCATGGTCGTTCGCGACACGGACCGGGCACCCGAGGTTCCCGCCGAGGTCGTGGTGGCGACCTACGAGGACGGCCAGTCGCTCGCGTCGGCGCTCGCGCCGGGTGACCGGGTGTTCATGGTCTCGATGCACGCGCCGTACGAGCGGCGGCTCGAGCTCCACCGGTCGTTCGTCGAGGTCGCGACGCGGAGCCGGGTAGGGCATGTCGTCTACCTGTCGTTCATCGGCGCCGGGCCCGAGGCAGCGTTCCGGCATGCGCGGTCGCACGGTGCGACGGAGTCGATGCTCGCGGACGTCCGGTCTCTCCTTCGCGGCGATCCGTAACGGCATGTACGGCGACTCGCTCTCGACGTGGTTCGACGCAGACGGGCGGATCACGGGGCCGGGCGGCGACGGTCGCGTCAGCTTCTCGTACCGTCCCGAGCTAGGCGAGGCGATCGCAATCCTGCTCGCCGACGAGCAGCACGACCACCGCGGGCTCGTGACGATCACCACCCCGGAGACGGTCTCGCTGGCCGAGCTGGCCGGGCTCGCGACCGAGGTGACCGGCGATCCGTATCGCTACGAGCCGCTCGAGCGCGACGCGTGGATCGCCTACCGTCGCTCGCTCGGACGGGAGGAGTGGGCGATCGAGGCGGGGATCGGCTACTACGACGGGGTCGCGCGGGGCGAGGCCGATGTCGTCGGTGACGACTACGAGCGCCTGACCGGAAAGCACCCGCGCACCGTGCGAGAGCTGATCGAGCTCGATCGTGACCGCATGCCGCTCGGTGCGAGGGAGCCGGTATGACCCGGGCCGTCGTGCTGTCCGCCGTGCGGACGCCCGTCGGCAGGTACGGAGGCGGGCTTGCCGAGGTCAGGCCCGACGATCTTGCCGCGCTCGTCATCTCCGAGGCGGTCGAGCGCGCGGGTGTCCCTGCGGCCGAGATCGAGGACGTCTGGCTCGGCTGCGCGAATCAGGCAGGGGAGGACAACCGCAACGTAGCTCGGTTTGCCGCGCTGCTCGCCGGTCTGCCGGAGTCGGTCGGCGGAGTGACGGTCAACCGGCTCTGCGCCTCGGGCCTGTCGGCGATCGTCGGTGCCTGTCATGCGGTGATCTCTGGCGACGGCGACCTGTTCGTCGCCGGTGGGGTCGAGTCGATGACCCGCGCGCCGCTCGTGACCGCAAAGCCCGACGCACCGTACGCGCGGGGCGACCGGACGCTGTTCGACACGACGCTCGGCTGGCGCTTCGTCAACCCCCGCTACGAGGAGCGCTTCTCGCGTGAGGCGATGGGCGAGACCGGTGAGAACGTCGCCGAGCGGTGGGGCGTCTCCCGTGCTGATCAGGACGCGTTCGCAGCGGCGTCGCAGGCGCGCTGGGCGGCGGCTCAGGAGGCGGGGCGGTTCGACGACGAGCTGGTGCCCGCCGGCGAGCTCACCTCGGACGAGCATCCCCGACCAGGGACGACCGATCGAGAAGCTCTCGAGCCTCAAGCCCGCCTTCAGGGCGGGTGGCAGCGTGACCGCCGGCAACTCCAGCGGGATCAACGACGGCGCGGCGGCGCTCGTGATCGCGAGCGAGGAGCGTGCGCGGTCGCTCGGGATCGAGCCGCTCGGGACGTTCCGCGGCTCGGCGTCCGCCGGTGTCGACCCTGCCGTGATGGGAGTCGGCCCGATCCCCGCCGTGCAGAAGCTGCTGTCGCGGACAGGCGTTGCGGTCGACGAACTGGACCTCGTCGAGCTGAACGAGGCGTTCGCCTCGCAGTCGCTCGCCGTGATACGCGACCTCCGGCTCGACGAGGAGCGGGTCAACGTCAACGGTGGTGCGATCGCGATCGGGCACCCGCTCGGGATGTCGGGCGCGCGGCTCGTGGTCAGCCTGCTCCACGAGCTGCGGCGCCGCGGAGGCCGCTACGGGCTGGCAACGATGTGCATCGGTGTCGGGCAGGGGCAGGCGGCGCTGTTCGAGCGCCGCGCCGCGTGATGAAGACCCAGGTGGCGATCATCGGCGCAGGCCCGGCTGGCCTGACGCTCGCCCAGCTCCTGCACCTGGCCGGGATCGACTCGGTCGTGCTCGAGAACCGCAGCCGCGCGTACGTCGAGGCGCGCATCAGAGCAGGTGTGCTCGAGCACGGGGTCGCGGAGCTGTTCGACGCCGCCGGGGTCGGCGAGCGGATGCGGCGCGAGGGCCTCGTGCACACCGGGGTGGAGCTGCAATCCGGAGCCGAGCGGCACCGGATCGCCTTCGACGAGCTGATCGACAGGCACATCGTCGTCTACGGTCAGACCGAGGTCGTCAAGGACCTGATCGAGGCCCGTCTCCGAACGGGCCGCCCGCTCCACTTCGAGGTCGACGATGTGGCTCTGCACGGGCTCGGCGGGGACCAGCCTCGGGTCAGGTTCGCGCGCGAGGGCGAGATGTTCGAGCTCGCCTGCGATCTCGTCGCCGGATGCGACGGGTTCCACGGCATCAGCCGGCCGAGCGTGCCCGCTGGGGAGCTGCGAACGTTCTCCCGCGAGTACCCGTACGGCTGGCTCGGGATCCTCGCCGCGGTCGCACCGTCGAGCGAGGAGCTCGTCTACGCCCACGGCGAGCGCGGATTCGCGCTGCTCAGTATGCGGTCACCGGAGCTGAGCCGACTCTACGTCCAGTGCGACCCCGACGACGACATCGAGCGGTGGCCGGATGAGCGCATCTGGGAGGAGCTCCAGCTGCGACTCGGTATCGACGGCTGGTCGCTCGCGGAGGGACCGGTGCTCGAGAAGGGGATCACCCCGATGCGCAGCTTCGTGGTCGAGCCGCTGCGCTGGGGACGCCTCTTCCTCGCGGGGGATGCAGCCCACATCGTCCCGCCGACCGGTGCCAAAGGGCTGAACCTCGCCGTCCGCGACGTCAGCGTCCTCGCGGAGGCGATCACCTCCTGGTACGCGACCGGCGACGAGGCCGCGCTCGAGCGCTATTCGCCCATCTGTCTGGCGCGGGTGTGGCGCGCAGAGCACTTCTCGTGGTGGATGACGACCACGCTCCACCGTGGGCCTGCAGACGACGACTTCACTCTCCGGCTTCAGCAGTCGCAGTTGCGGTACCTCGCTACCTCGCGCGCGGCCGCGACGTCGTTCGCGGAGAACTACGTCGGCGTCGATCGCGCGTGACGTCGACGAGGTGCTCGCCCTCGATGACGTACGTCACCTTCGACGGCGCGCCCGTCGATGACGGACCCTGAGCTCGGCACCGGGCTCGTCCGCAACGAGGACGGCGTCGTCCGGTGCTTCTGGGGTGGTGGTGACGACCTCGGCTATCGCGACTACCACGATCACGAGTGGGGGCGACCCGTCGGAGAGGACGCGCGGTTGTTCGAAAAGCTCTGCCTCGAGGGCTTCCAGGCAGGGCTGTCCTGGTTGACGATCCTCCGCAAGCGCGAGGCGTTTCGACGCGCGTTCGAGGGATTCGCGATCGAGCGCGTCGCCCGCTTCGGCGCACGCGACGTCGATCGGCTGCTCGGGGACGCTTCGATCGTCCGGCACCGCGGGAAGATCGAGTCGACGATCAACAACGCGCGTCGCGCGCTCGAGCTGATCGAGGCGGAGGGGTCGCTGGCGCGGTATCTCTGGCGGTTCGAGCCGGACCCGACCGGCCGTCCGGCGATCGTGACGCACGACTGGCTCCTCGAGCAGCCGCACACGGACGCCTCGCGGACCCTGGCGAAGGATCTCAAGCGGCGCGGCTGGTCGTTCGTCGGACCGACCACGGTGTACGCGTTCATGCAGGCGATGGGTCTCGTCGACGATCACCTCGAGGGCTGTGATGCACGGTCGCAGGTCGAGGCCGCGCGGCTCGCCTTCAGCCGACCCTGACCAACGACGCGAGCACGACACGAAAGCGGCCAAGCACCGCGCGCACCTACAATGGAGATGTGAGCTGGCCGTGGATCGTGCTGCTCGTCGTGGCCGTCGTGCTCGTCGTTGCGGCGGAGTGGCCCAGGGTCTCCCGACTTGCTGGGCGGGACGTCCGCCGTCAACGCGAGCGCGAGCGTCGCAAGGCCCGGCTTCGCGTCGTCACGAACGACGAGGACGACGACTTCGTGCAGAGCGTCCAGCGCGATCTCGACGCGCTGCCGACGACCGAGGAGCCGAAGACCCGCTCCTGAGACGACGAAGGGCTCAGCGAGCCGGGGTAATCGTGACTCGGGTGGTGAGCACGCGGGTGTTCGGGAGGATCGGCCCGACGTTCTCCATGTTCTTGCTCTCCTGGTAATCCGCCACGCTGACACGGAGTCGCGGTGTCCCGGGGCTGGCGTTGATGGTCTCGACGAGGAGCTCGCCGCCCTCGAGATGCGCGTCGACGATCGCGGATCCGATCTCGGCCGAGATGGACTCCGGGTCGACACCCGATCCGAGATCGCTCACGCGCAGTCGAAGCGGCTCGCCGCGGATCACCGACTGCGTCGTCAGGCGAACCTGCGGAGGTGTGACGTCGTCGATCCAGAAGCGAAACGAGAAAGCGCCCGCGGTCGCTGCCGACCGGCTGTCGAACACCACGTCGTACGCGCCGGCTACCGGTCGGATCGCGCCGGCGGCCGGGACGGGCTCGCCGACAAGGGAGGTGTACGGGTTGAGGTAGATCGGAAGCCCGGCGTAACCCGTGAGCTGGTTCTCGTCGCCCGCCCGAACGACCCGCGGGCCAACCTTGACGCCCTTCGCCTCGTTGACGACGACGACTCCGAAGTTGACGCGCGCCCGGTCGAGCTTCACCCGGAACACCTGCTCAGGCCCGCGAAGCGACGTGAGGAACGGGCTGTCGGGCGTCCCCTCCGGGTAGCGGTACCGGACGATGCGCGATGCCCGGCCGCGGGTGTTGCCGCTGTAGATGCCGGGCCGGGCGAGCAGTGTCCGGCGCTCCCCGGCAAGCCTTGGGCGCGTCACCCGGCCCCAGTACGGGATCCGCCGCTCGTCGGTGCCGTGCCTCAGGGTCACGTACCCCGTGAGGTCACCGTCGTCGGCAGCCGCCGGCACGATGGTCCGCAAGCGCAGAGAGCCTGGGACGGTGACCGTTCGCGGAGACTGCACTGCGGCACCGGTCGTGTTCGCGAGCGCCGTCACATCGACGGTCCAGTCCTCGGGCCCCGCGGTCTCCGAGCCCGCCAGCTCGACGACGTCGGACCTGACACGACCCGGCCTGAGCAGACCGAGCGAGACGCTCGTCGGGGTGGCGGTCAGGAGATCGAGGTTCGCAGCGGCGACGTCGACCAGCCCGCCGCCGATCCGGAGCGGGGTCAACGCTCCGACCGGTCGAGCGCTCGATACGAGCGCCGCCTTCACGTGCTCGGGTGTCCAGTCCGGGTGGAGCTGCACGAGCAGGGCCGCTGCGCCGGCGACGTGCGGCGCCGCCATGCTCGTCCCGGACATCGTCGTCCAGCCGTCGGGCGTCGACGAGAGGATTCTGGATCCCGGCGCCACGACGTCGGGCTTCACACGGAGCGAGATCGGGCTCGGGCCGGACGACGAGAACTCGCTCATCTCGTTGCCGTCCGGCAGCGTGGAGCCGACCGTGATCGCCTTCTCCGAGCTCCCGGGGGAGGAGACGGAACCCTCACCGTACTCCTCGAAGTCATTGCCCGCCGCGACGACCGGCACCACCCCGGCGTCGGCCGCGGCATCGAGCGCGAGCGCGACGATGTCACGCGTCGGCTCGATCTCGACCTCGCCGATCGAGAGGTTGATCACGTCCATGCCGTCGGCGACGGCCGCCTCGATCGCGGCGACCAGCTCGGGTGCGTTGCCGTTGAGGCCGGCCGCGTCGGACGGGACGGTGAGCGCCTTGTAGTTCCCCAGGTACGCGCGCGGCGCCACGCCGGAGACCACCTCGCCGTCCGCGTCCGTGCTCGCGTTGCCGGCAGCGATCCCGGCGACGTGCGTCGCATGGCCCGACTCGACCGGGTCGTACGGCTTACGGGCGTTCCTCCACGTGGAGCCGGGTGGGGCGAACGCGCGGGCCACGATCACCTTGGCCGTCGTGTACGCGACTTGCCCCTTGGGGAAGCCGGGCGGCATCGTGTACCCCGCCGGCGAGAAGAACGCGTGGTCCTGCTCGATCCCGTCGTCGATGATCCCGATCTTCACCCCGTCGCCTGCCATCGCAAGCGGCAAGCCCGGGAGGGTGCGCGCGCGGATCGTCCCACCTGCTGGACCTGACTGCCCGCTGTAGGTGACGCCCGTGAACACCGACGACACGCCGGGAATCCCCGCCAGCTCGCCCACCTCGGCGCGTGGGAGGACGACCGAAACGCCGTTGGCCACGAGACGGTATTGCCAGCGGATCGTCGCGGCCGGGACGCGCTCGTGGAGCGCGGCGACGAACGCGCGGTGCTCGCGAGCGATCCTCCGGCGGGCGGCCTCTCGATCTCCGGTCACCCGGGCGAGCGGGGGCGAGCCGAGCGTGACGACGACCTCGGTGCTGCCGCTCGGCGCGCGATTGGGAGTCGCACCGGAGGAGGCGACGAGAGCCAGGGCGGTTACGACGACGGCGACTGTCGGGCGCTGCGTCATGATCGATGAGACGTCCCGGTCGCCCAGGAGGCGGTTGAGGGGCGATCTCACGATGCGGATGAGAGGACTTGAACCTCCACGCCCTTACGGGCACACGGACCTGAACCGTGCGCGTCTACCAATTCCGCCACATCCGCGCGGTCGTCAGTGTAGCCGCATGGTTCTTCGGTCTCTCTGTCCCAGGATCACGTGCCCAGAGCCCTGAGCACGTCCTCGGCGTGGGTCTCCGGGTCCACCTTCCGCATCACCTTCGTGACGTTCCCGTCGGCGCCGATCACGAAGGTCGAGCGCTCGACTCCCATGTGCTTCTTCCCGTACATCGTCTTCTCGACCCACACCCCGTATGCCTCGGCGGTCGTGTGGTCGGGGTCGCTCAGGAGCGGGAACGGCAGGTCGAACTTGTCGCGGAACTTCACGTGCGAAGCCTCGCCGTCCGGGCTCACGCCGAGAACGGTTGCGCCAGCGGATTGGAAGTCTTTCCACGCGTCACGGATCCCGCATGCCTGCTTGGTGCAACCGGGCGTGTCGTCCTTGGGATAGAAGTAGAGAACGACCGGCCCACCGCGAAGCGATTCGAGCGAGACGGTCTCTCCGGCGTCGTTCACGAGCTCGAACGCCGGCGCGGGGGCTCCTTCGGTCACCATGGCTTCTCCTCGGTCACGGGGCAGTAGAGGCCAGCGTAGTGACCCAGACCCGGGCTGCGTCGGGCTCGGATACCCTCGGCGCGTGGCGAGCTTCCACCACTGGCTCGGCGCGGCGGTGATCGTCGTCTGCGTCGCCGCGGCGCTCGTGGGTGGCATTCGATACTGGAGCCGTCGCGGCGCCGGCCCTGTGACGACCCACCTGCTGGCGCTCGCGCAGACACTGCTCGTCGCCCAGGTCGCGATCGGCCTGCTGCTGCTCGCCGACGACAGGCGCGCCGCGCAGCAGCTCCACTACCTCTACGGGTCGCTCGCGCTCGCCGCCGTGCTGGTGCCTTGGTTCTACGCTCCCGAATCGGGGTCGCGTCGTCTGCTCTGGTTCGCAGGGACGACGGCCGTCGCTGCCGCGCTCGCGATCAGGGCGTTCATGACGGGCACCGGATGAGGCGGCTGCTCGGCAACGGGTTCGTCCGCGGCGTGCTGCTCGTCGCGGTGGTGTCGGCCGTGATCGTCGCGCTGTCGCTCGACGCATCGGTTGCGACCGCCGGTGCGCTCCTGCAGATCGCATTCTTCCTGGCGATCGCGTTCTTCCTCTTCCTGCTGTGGCGCGAGCGTCGCGCAGAGATCGACACCTGGAGCGACGTCGGGAAGTGGACGTTCTACGCGGCCATCGTGCTTGCGGTCGTGGCGATCGGTCTGTACCTCGGCATCGGTGCCAACGGGCCCGAGTCGGTTGCCTTCATCGCGGTGATCGCTGCGTGCGCGTTCGCCATCGTCCGGGTCTGGCGGCGCGAGACCTCGACGTTGCCGTAGCCGACGCTTACGGGAAGCGGCTCAGGACGTCGGCCGCGAGGCTGCGCCCACTCGCGCCGTGGCACCGTCGAGCGCATCGAGGCAGTCGCGGATCGGGGTGAGGCGACCGACGAAGATCGGGGTGTCGCGCTCGGTCCACCGCGAGGCTTCCGTCTCCCTCAGCGTCAACATCAGGTGCATGAAGTCGGCCGGCTCCTCGCACTCGAAGGCCGGCACGAACTCCTGGTCGTCGATACCGAAGGAGTACGTCGTGTGGTTCGTCACGGTGACGAACGCGCCACCGACCTCCGCGTGCTCGCGCATCGCGGCGCCGCGCTCGTCGAAGGACAGGAAGTACCACGGCCGGCGCTTGACGAAGGGGTAGACGACGAGGTACGGCGCCTCACGCGGGATCACCTGGCCCTGCCTGACGCGCTTCTTGTCCGTGTAGACCGACGGCTTCGTCGTCGCGAGGAACGAGTACGGCGTCTCGAGCCAGCCGGCGAGCGGCGTGCCGTTCAGCGCCGTCCCGAGCCCGATGAGGTCGTCGAACCGGCGGGTGATCGCCCAGAGGAAGAAGTCCGCGTCGGGCCGGACTCCCGTGGTCGAGTACGCGCGAAGCCCTTCGATCCGACCGGCCCAGTCCTCGACCGCCTCGGCGAACGCCTCCTTCCCGGCGACCCGCTCCTCGATCGGGAGCCGCCGCCACGCGGGATCGACTCGAAAGAACCGGTACGCGACGTACTGGCCGACCTCGACGCCCTCGATCCGCTCGTACGCCGGCTTGTCGCTCACCGTCGCATCGTACGCGCGCTCAGGGCTGCAAGTCTTTGCTCTCCCTCGATGCGGTGAGACCCGGGTTGACGGGTTGTGATACCGACAGGGTCAGCCTGACCGGCGTCGCGCCCAGCTTGCGACCGGTCAGCGAGGCCACCAGCTGCGTGCCGGAGCGACCGTATCCGCGGACCCGTGTCACGAGCGAGCCGGTCGAGACGCGCGTCACTCGGAGCTCCCAGGCGCAGTCGAGCGAGCAGCGGAAGCGCGTGTCGCGCTTGCCCTTCGCAAACGCGGTGGCGGTGGGGAAGCGCACGGCCTGAGGCTCGACGTCGAGCGCGAGCCCGTCGCAGTGGGTGATCGACCCTCCCCGGGTGCGGGCGAGCGAGTCTTGGACGGGTGCAAAGCTCGCCTTGCGGCTGCCGTCCGCGTAGTACACGCCCGACTGCCAGGTGGGGAGCGCGGTCTCGTCGTGCGAGTGGAACAAGAGCATCCCGACGACGGTCGGTTGGCAGAACGCGATCCTGAGCCCGAGGTCGTAAGCAGCGGCCTGGGCGCGTTCATCGACCGGTTTCGTCGTGACCGGCTCCGTTCCCGAGTACAGCTTTGCCTTTCCGGCGGGGACGATCGACTCGATGCCGAACTCGTCGTAGAGGATCGGGAGCGAGGAACCCGGCTGGGCGGTTCCGTCGAACGCCTCGGCGAGGAGCGCGACGAGCTTGTCGTAGTCGGCGAGGCCGATTGTCGTCGAGTTCGGGTGCGGGAACGACGGCAGCTGCGACGAGGTGTCGGGGTATGGATGGTGCGTGAGCCCGTCCATCACCGGTGTCGTCCTGCCACTTGCGCGGTAGGCGACGCCGAGCGCTCGGATGAACGCGGTCGGTGACGTGGTGGGGCGGATCCCCTGTGGCCGGTCGCTGCCGCGTGGCGCGAGCGCACCACCCCACACGCGGACGCCGGGGTCGACCGCCTCGATCGCGTCGTAGACCTGAGCGAGGAGCTGGAGGTAGGCGGCGGCCGAGGCATTCGTCCCGTCCGGGTTGAACTGGGGCAGCCAGAAGCGGTTGAGGTTCGGCTCGTTGCCCACGATGACGTCGTCGAAGCTCGGCAGCGCGGTGACGAGAGCTGCGGCGTAGGCCGCGAACTCGGCTCGCGCCTCGGGAGTGAGCGGTGTGGTCTTCGACCCGGGCTGGTAGATCGAGACGAACACGCGCACGCCGTGCAGCTGCGCAGCGGCCTGGATGTTCTGCAGCGTCACCAACTCGCTCTCGGACGGGGCTGTCGCGCCCGGCGTCCAGTTCGAAGTGATCCGCACCGACGTGAAGCCCGCCAGCCGCACCTGCGACAGCTTCGCGTACGTGCTGACGAGGTCGGGGGCGCGAACTGCGTCCTCGGCGACGCCGAGCGCCATCGTCGGACCGCCCGCGCGCGCGACCGCCGGGACTGCGGCGAGGGTGACGGCGACGAGGGTGACGAGCGGGAGGAGCCGCAGCACGGTGGGGGTACGCTAGCCACCGTGGATGAAGATTTCGTTCGGGCTCAGGTCGGTAGCCTGCCGACCGGTCCGGGCGTGTACCTCTTCCGTGACGGGCGCGACGACGTTCTCTACGTGGGGAAGGCGAAGTCGCTTCGTAGCCGCGTCCGGACGTACTTCAACCCCGCAGGCGACACGCGGCTCGGTATCGGCCAGCTGGTCGAGAGGATCCACCGCATCGAGGTGATCGTGACCTCGACCGAGGCGGAGGCCCTCCACCTCGAGCAGAACCTCGTCAAGCGGTACCGCCCCCCGTTCAACGTGCGGTTGCGTGACGACAAGTCATTCCCGTACATCGCGGTCACGGTCGAGGACGAGTACCCGCGCGTGATGTTCACGCGCGAGCGGCATCGCCGCGGAACCGTCTACTTCGGGCCGTTCGCAAACGCGAAGAAGGTGCGTGAGACGTTGGACGTTCTGAACCGCGTCTTCCAGTTCCGGCCCTGCGAGGGCCCGAAGCCGGGCCGGCATTCGGGGATTCCCTGTCTGGACTTCCACATCGAGCGCTGCTGCGCGCCGTGCATCGCCAACGTGTCACACGAGGAGTACCGTGCGATCGTCGACGGGGTGATCGAGTTTCTCTCCGGGGAGACGCGGCCGATCCGTCGCGAGCTCGAGCGTCGCATGCGCGATGCCGCTGCCGAGGAGCGCTTCGAGGATGCGGCGCGCTACCGCAACCGGCTGCGAGCGATCGAGAGCCTTGCCGAGCGCCAGGCTGCCGACCGCGCCGCCACCGGGACGGTGGACGTGCTCGGGCTCGCAGTCTCGGCGGGTCGCGCGGTCGTGCAGGTCTTCCCGCTGCGCGACGGCAAGCTCGTGGATCGACACTCGTTCCACCTCGAGAACGTCGCGGGCCAGGATCGGGCAACCATGCTCGAGGCGTTCTGCCTCGAGTACTACGGCAGCGTGCCCGCCGTGCCGCCCGAGGTGATCGTCCCCCGCGATCTCGAGGACACCGCCGCGCTCGCATCGTTTCTCTCCGACCTTCGCGGCTCCCGGGTCGAGGTGCGAACGGCGCAGCGGGGCGAGAAGCGGCGGCTCGCGCAGCTAGCCGAGGAGAACGCCGAGCTCGCGCTCGCACACGATGCGAGCTCGTCCGAGCAACGACGTCTCAGGCGGGTGGAGGCACTCGAGCAACTTCGCGAGGCGCTGAACCTCGAGAGCCTGCCGCTGCGGATCGAGTGCTTCGACATCTCGAATCTCCAGGGGCGGCAGATCGTCGCGTCGATGGCGGTGTTCGTCGACGCGCAACCGCGTCGGGCCCACTACCGCTCATTCGGCGTCACGGGTCTCGAGGGCCAGGACGACTTCGCGGCGATGGGACAGGTGGTCGGTCGCCGTTTCGCGCGCCTCCGGGATGCGTCGTCGCCAGACCGCTACGACGAGAGCTTCGCCTCGGTGCCGAACCTCGTCGTGATCGATGGTGGAAAGGGACAGCTCGCAGCCGCGCTCGAGGCGATCCAGCTGACCGCCGACCTGCCGCGTGTCGCCGTGATCGCCCTGGCGAAACGCGAAGAGGAGGTGTTCGTGCCCGGCCGGGCGGACGCGATCCGGCTCGACCCGCACGACGTCGGGCTCCAACTGCTGCAGCGGGTTCGTGACGAGGCTCATCGATTCGCGCTCGGTCTGCACCGCAAGCGCCGCGATGCCAGCGCCTTCGAGTCCATCTTCGACGGCCTCGACGGGATCGGCCCGGCGCGGCGGCGGGCGATCCTCCGCCACTTCGGCTCTGCCGACCGGTTCCTCGCGGCTTCTCGCGAGGAGCTCGAGGGGGTCCCCGGACTGCCCGCCAAGACGGCACGCGCCGTCTACGCGCAGCTCAACAAAGCGGGTGGTGCCTAGCTAGTCCACACCCGGCTCGGGTGCCGTGGCTCGATCGGCGTCGTTCTCGGGCCGCACCCCTTTGAACCGGAACGAGCCGATCGAGAGGAAGAGCGCCGTGAAGCCGACGACGACGTTCACCGCTGTCAGCGTGATCCGCATTCCGACGCTGAACGCGAGCAGCACCGACTTCGCGAAGCCGCCGTCGCGAAGCACGTAGACGAGGAGCGCTTGCTCGGTGCCGATCCCGCCGGGTGTCGCCGGGACGAGCGTGGCGAGGCTCTGCGCCGCTTGGACGAGGAGGACGTTCCGGAGGCTCTGGTGGATTCCGAACGCGCCGAGGAAGAACCAGATCGTCGCGAGCCTGAGCCCCCAGTCGGCAAGCTGCCACACCAGCACGGTACGGGCCCATCGCGTCGGCGGATCGAACACCGCCAGCGCCTGCTCGATCCGCGGTAGGAGGCGGTCCCAGGACCGGCCGACGAGCACGACGGCCGCGATCACCACCACGACGACGCCGATCACGGCAACCGGGCTGATCACGCCGTCCTCGTCGACGAGCCAGGAGTAGTCGAAGGCCGGCAGGCTGGGGAGTACGTCGAGCGCCGGCAGCACTCCCTGGGTGAGCGCCCAGGCGAAGACGAGCGACGCGAACGTCATGTCGACGATCGTCAGGACGAAGGTCGAGGACACGATCGTCGTGTACGAGCTGCCCGGGATCGCCCGGTGGGTGAGGACGACCCGTACGACGTCCCCGGCACGAGCGGGGACGATCGCGTTGATCCCGACCCCGGACGCGTACGCCAGGAAGACATCGCGCCACGGGACGCGCTCGGCGGGATAGGCGGCGGCAAGGACGTTGCGCCAGGCCCGGCTGGTGCAGCCGAGCTTCAGGAGATGGCAGCCGATCCCGGCGATGAGGGGGAGCAGCGCGATCTCGGAGAGGAAGTCCCAAAAGCTCTCCGTTGCGTCTCGGATGGCGCTGTACATGGCTGGATTGTCACCGGCGCGCGCAGGCCGCGAGCGTCCCGGGCGCCACGCGCTCTACGCGTCGGGCTCGAGGAACGGGTAGCGGTAGTCGGATGCCGGGACGAGCGTCTCCTTGACCGTCCGCGGGCTGACCCAGCGGATGAGGTTCCACATCGAGCCGGCCTTGTCGTTGGTGCCGGACGCACGCGCTCCGCCGAACGGCTGCTGGCCGACGACCGCGCCCGTGGGCTTGTCGTTCAGGTAGAGGTTCCCGGCCGCGTAGGTCAGCCGGTCGGCCGCCGATCCGAGCGCGTAGCGATCGTCCGCGAAGATCGCACCGGTCAGGGCGTAGTCGCCGGTGCGGTCGACCAGGTCGATCGCCTCATCCCAGCCCTGCTCGTCGTAGACGTACGCGGTGACGACCGGGCCGAACAGCTCGTCTCGCAGCAGTCTGAACCCCGGGTCGTCGGTCGCGATCACGGTCGGCTCGACGAAGAACCCGACTGAGTCGTCCGACCCGCCGCCGGTGACGATCTCTGCGCCCTCGCGCTTTGCCTCGGCGATCGCGTCGGCCTGCGTCTGGAACGAGGAAGCGTCGATCACGGCACCCATGAAGTTCGAGAAGTCGCGGACGTCGCCCATCGAGATCGTGGCAACGTCGGCCTCGAGGCGCTTGCGGATCGCGGGCCAGAGGTTCGACGGCAGATAGAGGCGCGACGACGCGGAGCATTTTTGCCCCTGGTACTCGAACGAGCCGCGGACCACCGCGGTGGCGACCTCGTCAGGGTCGGCCGAAGGGTGAGCGAGGATGAAGTCCTTCCCGCCCGTCTCGCCGACGATGCGCGGGTAGTTGCGGTACCGGTCGATGCTGCCGCCGATCGTGCGCCAGATCGACTGGAAGACCGCGGTCGAGCCCGTGAAGTGGACGCCTGCCAGCTCCGGGCTCGCCAGCGCCGCCTCACCGAGCTCCGCGCCGGGGCCGAAGACGAGGTTGATCACCCCCGGTGGCAGGCCTGCCTCCTCGAGGACGCGCAGCGTGTACCAGGCCGAGAGCGCCTGGGTCGAAGCCGGCTTCCATACGACAGTGTTCCCCATGAGTGCAGGGGACGTGGTGAGGTTCGCGCCGATCGCCGTGAAGTTGAACGGGCTGATCGCGTACACGAATCCCTCGAGCGGCCGGTACTCGAGCCGGTTCCAGACACCCGGCGAGGAGACGGGCTGCTCCGAGTAGATGCGCACGAGGTACTCGACGTTGAACCGGAGGAAGTCGATCGACTCGCAGGCAGCGTCGATCTCGGCCTGGTGCGCCGTCTTCGACTGATCGAGCATCGTTGCGGCGTTGATCGTCGACCGCCACGGGCCGGCGAGCAGCTCTGCCGCGCGGAGGAAGATCGCTGCCCGCTCGTGCCACGGCATGCGCGACCAGTCGCCGTGCGCCTCCCTGGCCGCGGTGATCGCCTGCTCGACGTGGCTTGCATCACCCCGGGCGACATCGGCGAGCACGTGCTCCCTCGCATGGGGCATCACTGTCTCGAACGTCCTACCCGACTCGACCCGCTTGCCGCCGATCACCATCGGGATCGAGAGCCGCTCGGCGGCGATCTCGTCGAGCCTGCGCTTGAGCGCGGCGCGCTCGGCGGTGCCGGGTGCGTACGACCCGACGGGCTCGTTGACCGGCGCAGGTGGCCGGAAGATCCCGGAAGCGCTCATCAGTGGCGATTCTACGGCGTCGACCGCGATCAGGGCTTCGCTGGTGGAGCAGGGCCGGCAGGTCGCGCTGGGCGTCGCCGGGGCTAGCATCGAGGGACGTGGAGACGACCTTCCACCGGTACGAGATCGAGGGTTGGGGTGTCGGCGAGCTGTGGGTGCGCGACGACCGCGTCGTGGTACACGAGCTCATCCCCGGGCAACCGGGAGCCTCCCGCGCGAGCGGGCCCCCCAAGGGGGGCGGTACGCCCCCTGGTGACACGCTAACGCGACGTCGGCGACGTGACGGTGCCGACTTCGTGCCGACTCTGTGCGCACGTGTTCGCGAGCATCTCGGCGGGGTGCTGACGAGGTACGACGACATCCCGATCGATCTCGACGGCCTGACGGAGCTCCAGGTCGCGATGGCGCAGGCACTCCGCACCGTCCCGTGGGGTGACGTCGTCACGTACGGCGAGCTGGCCTCGCTCGCAGGCCGCCCCCGAGCCGCTCGGGCAGCGGGCAGCTTCTGCGCGGAGGGCAGGTGGTCGCTGATCGTCCCGTTCCACCGGGTCGTCGCGGCCGATGGCATCGGTGGCTATGGCGCGGACGGCGTGCCGTTGAAGCGGCGCTTGCTCGCGGTCGAGGGAGTCGCGCTCTGAGCGGCGGAAAGCTCGTCGACGACGCGCGAGCCGAGCTCGCGGCGATCGCACCCATCCGACGGTGCGATCGGCTGGCGGAGATCTCGGCTCTCTTCCACACCGCTGGCACGGCGCATTTCAAGGGACGTGGCGCGGTAGCATTCCACCTCGACCTCGCAGAGTCGGCGGTCGCGCGACGCGCGTTCGCGCTGCTTCGTTCCCTGCGTGTCGCGGCGGAGCTACGCACCGTCGAGCGTCATGCGTTCGACCGCGGGACGCGCTACCAGCTCCTGGTCGACGGGAGCGATGACGCCACCGACACGCTCGAGCAGGCGGGGGTCGTCGACCGTGCCCGACTGCCGCTCGACCGACCACCGGGCCGCGTCGTCTCACGCCCGTGCTGTCGCGCTTCCTACCTGCGCGGCGCATTCCTCGGCGCGGGCTCGCTGTCTGCGCCTGCCTCCCCGCATCTCGAGGTCAGGACGCCGACCCACGCCGGCGCTGCGTTCGTGCGTAGCGTCGCAAGCGCCGCCGGTGTGCGTCTCAAGGTCGTCGATCGTGCATCGCACTCGGCCGCCTACGCCAAGGGCTGGGAGGCGATCGAGGGGTATCTCGGCGTCGCCGGCGCGGTCGAGACCGTGATCGGGCTCGAGGAGCGTGCGCTCGTCGCGGGGTTGCGAGCCGAGGCGAACCGTGTCGCGAACGGCGACCACGCCAACCTCGTGCGTCAGAGCATCGCAGCGCGCCGGCAGCTCGAGGCGATCGACGTGCTGACCGCCGAAAACCGTGTCGAAGGGCTGTCGCTCGAGCTACGCGAAGCGGTCGACCTGCGGCGACGCTTTCCGATGCTGACCCTCCGCGAGCTTGCTGCAAAAACCGACCCGCCAGTGACGAAGGCAGCCGTCGCACGCCGCCTCGCCCGGCTCGTGGGGCTCGCTGGGCTCGACGGTTGACTTCGCCCCGAACGGCTCCATACTGCCGCTGGTGGGTTCGCGCTCCCAGGCGGCGGATTCAGACCCCGTCTGCCGTCTGGTCGAGGAGCGCGCACGTGAGGGAGGAGATCTTCCTCGGAGCTCCTCCCTCAGCCCACTGCGCCGCACGCACTCCGTGTCTTGCGCCGTCGGTGGGTCTCGAGGGGGCATGCGTGGGCGCTCGGCTGCCGGGCTAGACTCGATCGCGTCCACCGGCGAGACGAGGAGCGAGGGATCAATGGGAGTCAAGGTCGGGATCAACGGCTTCGGCCGAATCGGGAGGAACTTCTTCCGTGCCCAACGGAAGCTCGGCGCAGACGTCGAGATCGTCGCGGTCAACGACCTCGGCGATGCGAAGACGATGGCGCACCTGCTGAAGTACGACTCGACGCTCGGCCCGTTCGAGGGAGAGGTGTCGCTCGGCGACGGGGTGATCCGTGCCGGTGGCGAGGAGATGAAGATGCTGTCGGAGAAGGACCCTGCGGCGCTGCCGTGGGGCGAGCTCGGCGTCGACGTCGTGCTCGAGTCGACCGGCTTCTTCACCGACCGTGAGAGCGCCCAGAAGCACCTCGACGCCGGCGCGAGGAAGGTCGTCATCTCGGCCCCTGCGACCGATCCCGATCTCACGGTTGTCCTCGGTGTCAACGACGACGCGTACGACCCGGAGGTGCACCACGTCGTCTCGAACGCGTCGTGCACGACGAACTGCGTGGCCCCGCTCGCCAAGGTGCTCGACGACCTCGCCGGCGTCGAGAGCGGGTTCATGACGACCATCCACGCGTACACGAACGACCAGCGGATCCTCGACCTGCCGCACTCCGACCTGCGCCGAGCGCGCGCGGCCGCAATCAACCTGATCCCGACCTCGACCGGGGCCGCACGGGCGATCGGTCTCGTCCTCCCGCATCTCCAGGGCAAGGTCGACGGGATCTCGGTGCGCGCGCCCATCCCGACGGGCTCGATCACCGATCTCGTCGTCACGCTCGGGCGTGAGGTCACGAAGGAGGAGATCACCGAGGCATACCGTGCCGCCGCCACGGGCCCGCTCGCAGGGATCCTCGAGCTGAGCGAGGACCCGATCGTCTCGACCGACATCGTCGGCAACTCCCACTCGTGCATCGTCGACGGGCTCCTGACCATGACGCACGGCCGAACCGCGAAGGTCTTCGGGTGGTACGACAACGAGTGGGGGTACTCGTGCCGCCTCGTCGATCTCGTCGGGAAGCTGTGAGGCTGCCGCGCTCCGTCGCGACGGCCCCAGTCGCCGGTCAGCACGTCCTCGTCCGCTCTGATCTCAACGTCCCGCTCGACGGCAATCAGGTCGCCGACGACACGCGGATCCGAGCCGCGCTGCCGACGCTCCAGTGGCTCCTCGATCGCGGCGCCGAGCGGGTCTCCGTCTGCTCCCACCTCGGGCGCCCGAAAGGGCCGGATCCTGCCTTTGCGATCGCACCGGTTTCGGGGGCGCTGGCCGCGTTGTTGCCGGACCCGCGCCTCGACGTTCTCGAGAACACGCGATTCGACGCAGGGGAGACGACGAACGACCCGGCGACGGCGGCGCGCCTCGCCGCGGGTCACGACCTCTTCGTCGAGGACGCGTTCGGGTCGGTGCATCGCGCCCACGCGTCCACCGTCGGTGTTGCTGCCCTGCTGCCGGCGTACGCCGGGTTCCTGCTGCTCGGCGAGCTCGAGCACCTCGGTCGGCTGCTCGGCGACGTCGCCCGCCCGTTCGTGCTCGTAGCCGGCGGGGCGAAGGTCGACGACAAGCTCGGGGTGCTGCGCCATCTCGGTGGACAGGCCGACACCGTGATCGTCGGCGGCAAGATGGCCGAGGAGCTCCGCACCGCGAGCCCGCTGCCGTTCCCGGTCGAGCTACCCGTCGACGTCGTTGCGGCCGACTCGTTCGCTGCGGATGCGATGACGCGCGAGGTCGCGTTCGACGCGGTGCCGGAGGGGTGGCTCGGTCTCGACATCGGGCCGCGGTCTCGCACGCGGTTCGGCGAGCTCGTCGCCGAGGCGGCGACGGTGTTCTGGAACGGGCCGATGGGCGTATTCGAGTGGGATGCCTTTGCGGGCGGGACTCGCGCGGTCGCCGAGGCGGTGGCCGGAAACGACGGTGCGTACACCGTCGTGGGTGGCGGCGACTCGGTGCGTGCGCTCAACGAATTGGGTCTCGCCGAGCGTATCTCGTGGGTCTCCACCGGCGGCGGTGCCTCGCTCGAGCTGCTCGAAGGCCGCGAGCTGCCCGGAGTCGCCGCCATCCCGGCCGCCTGAGCCGTCACGTCACGGCAAAGATCTTCCAGTCGCCCGGCACGCCCTTCAGCGCGTGCTCCCCGCGTTCCGACAGGGTCACGCCGGAGCCCGCGACGAGATCCTTCACGGTCTGCGAGACGAGGATCTCCGACGGCCGTGCGAGGGCGCTGACGCGTGCGCCGATCGAGACGGCCAGCCCTCCGATCTTGCCGTCGATCGTACGGCACTCGCCTGTGTGCAGCCCGGCGCGCACTTCGATGCCGAGCTCGCGGACCCCAGCGACGATCGCCTGCGCGCAGCGGATGCCGCGGACGGGACCGTCGAAGGCGGCAAAGAACCCGTCTCCGGCGCTGTCCAGCTCACGGCCGCGGTAGCGGGCGAGACAGCCGCGCACGACGCGGTGATGCTCGTGCACCAGCTCCTGCCAGGCGCGATCGCCGTGCGCGGCCTGCACCGAGGTCGAGCCGACGATGTCCGTGAACAGGACGGTGGCGAGGATGCTCTCCAGCTGGGCCTCCTCGTCGGCGATCTCCCGCGCGAACGACGTCGCGGCATCGATATACGCATCGGCGCGTTCGCCGGCGACGACCGGCGAGCTCCCCGGCATCACCTCGTGGCGCGCACCCGGGATCAGCGCCGCGAAGGCGCGTCCTTCGTCCGCCATGGCGCCGCCCCGCGTGAGGACGAGCGTCGGGACGCGGATCGTGTCGAGCACGTCGCGGACGTCCCACTCGTGGTAGAGACGGTAGAGCGAGACGGCGTCGCCGGGCCCGGCCGAGAGGCGCATCCAGTCGAGGTGCCACCTCGTCGCCTCGTCGGGATCGAGGCCGAAGTCCAGCACTTGCGCGTCCCGCTCTGCACGCGCGCGCGTCCCCCAGCCCTGCTCGATGGCCGTCAGCTCCCGCCGGTACTCGGCGTCGTGCGTTCCCCAGGGGTAGTCCGGCGCCCACGCTGTCCGCGGTCGTGTGTTCATGAGCACGAGACCGAGCGTTCGCTCGGGGTATGTGGCGGCGAAGAGGCATGCGAGTGGGCCACCGTCCGCGAAGGCGCAGAGCAGCGTGCGGCCGCTGCCAGCGGCGTCGAGAACGGCGCGGGCGTCGTCCATCCGCTCCTCGATCGTCGGGAGGCGGTCGCCGATCATGCGGTCGGACAAGCCCATGCCACGCCCGTCGAAGTCGATCAGGCGACCGAGCGCGGCCAGGCGGGCATGATGCTCGATCAGCGCCGGAATCCCGTGGATCACCTCGAGGTGGGAGACGTAGGCTCCGAGCCTGAGCACGTCGATACCGCCGCCCGATCCCTCGACGAGATAGGCGATGTGGAGCTCGCCGCTCTTGGCGTATCGGATGTCCAGGTCGCCCACGACGGACCTGCATACGATGTCCCTCGTGCTGGTCGCCTGCAACTGGAAGATGTTCAAAGGGCCGGCCGAGACGACGGCGTTCCTGGACGTCTTCGTGCCGCCCGGCGGTGTGGACGTCGTGATCTGCCCGCCGTTCGTCTCGCTGTCCGCGGCCGTCGGGCGCGGACTGCCCGTCTACGCGCAGAACGTCCACTGGGCCCCGGAGGGGGCGTTCACCGGCGAGGTCTCCGCCGCGATGCTCGTCGAGCTCGGCGTTGCCGGCGCCATCGTCGGTCACTCCGAACGACGTTCCCTCTTCGGCGAGACGGACGAGACCGTCGGCAGCAGGGCAGAGGCCGCGCTCGACGCCGGGCTCGGCGTCATCGCCTGCGTCGGAGAGACCGAGGCGCAACGCGACAACGGCGAGACCGAGGCCGTCCTGCGCAGGCAGGTGGCGACGATCCCCCAGCACGAGCGGCTGCTGATCGCCTACGAGCCGGTGTGGGCGATCGGCACCGGTAGGACTGCAACACCGGAGCTCGCCCAGCAGGCACACGAGCTGATCAAGGAGCTCAACCCGACACGGGTGCTGTACGGCGGCTCGGTCAAGCCCGACAACGCCTCCGAGCTCCTCGCCCAGCCGGATGTCGACGGCGCGCTCGTCGGCGGTGCCTCGCTCGAGCCCGCGTCGCTCGCGGCGATCTGCAGCGCCGCACCGCGGTGAGCGTCCCGCTCGTCACGCTCGTGATCCTCGACGGCTGGGGGCTGGCACCACCTGGGCCAGGCAACGCGATCGAGCTCGCCGCGACGCCGGTGTTCGACGATCTCGTCGCCCGGTTCCCGCACACACAGCTCGAAGCGTCCGGGCCTGCGGTCGGGCTCCCCGAGGGGCAGATGGGGAACTCCGAGGTGGGTCACCTGACGATCGGCTCGGGCCGCATCCTGTTCCAAGACCTCGTCCGTGTGAACCGGGCGTGCGACGACGGCTCGTTGCTCGTCAATCCGGCGCTCGTCGGCGCGTTCGAGCGGGCGCGCGAGCGTGGGGGCGACGTCCACCTGCTCGGGCTCGTGTCGCGGGGCGGGGTCCACAGCCACCTCAGGCACTTGCTCGCGCTCCTCGAGCTGGCCGACCGGCAGCAGATGACCGACCGCACCTGGATCCACGCGTTCACCGACGGCCGCGACGTGTCGCCGCACGCGGCGGTCGACGACCTCCCGAGCCTGCCACCGGAGAGACTCGCGACCGTCGTCGGCCGCTACTACGCGATGGACCGCGACCGCCGTTGGGAGCGCACCGATCGCGCCGCCTCGGCGATCCTCGAAGGAGTCGGCACGCTCGCGTCAGACCCGGTTGCGGCGGTTCGCGCCAGCTACGACGCTGGCGTGACGGACGAGTTCGTCGAGCCGATCGTCATGGAGGGAAGACCTCGACTTCGCCCCGATCGCGACACGGCGGTCTTCTTCAACTTCCGCCCCGATCGCGCGCGGCAGCTCTCGGAGCGGCTCGGCGAGCACGATGTCGACCTGACGACGATGACGAGCTATCGCGAGGACTTCGCGTTCCCGATCGTGTTTCCCGAGCAGGTGGTGCCGGACACGCTCGCAGAAGTGCTCTCACGGCACGGGCTACGCCAGCTTCACGTCGCGGAGACGGAGAAGTACGCGCACGTCACCTACTTCTTCAACGGTGGCGTCGAAGCCGAGTGGGCCGGCGAGACGCGGATCCTCGTCCCGTCACCCCGTGACGTGCCGAGCTACGACCATGCGCCTGCCATGTCGGCCCTGGGTGTCGCCGAGCAATTCGCCGCCGCGGCTCCCGACGGGTATCGGTTCGCCGTCGTGAACTTTGCCAACCCCGACATGGTCGGGCACACGGGCGTCATCCCGGCCGTCGTCCGCGCGGTCGAGGCAGCCGACAGCGCGCTCGGTGTCGTCGTCTCCGCAACGATGGCGCTCGGTGGGGTCTGCCTCGTGACCGCCGATCACGGCAATGCGGAGCAGATGCTCGAAGCCGATGGCACGAGCCCTCACACCGCCCACACGACAAACCCTGTTCCCCTCGTTGTCACATCCGAGAGGCCGGTGTCGGCCGGCGAGCTCTCCGACCTTGCGCCGACCGTGTTGTCACTGCTCGGGATCCCCGTTCCGGACGCGATGTCGGGGCGTTCGCTGTTCGCCTGATCCAAGCGAGAATCGCTGACATTTCAGGCACTCGTAAATTGTTGGTGAACGAGCCGAAGTCACCGCTATGCTCGCGACGCATTGGCCCTGACACAGCCCGATCCCGGAGTGCTTCGCAAGGCGCAGCGCGGTGACGAGCGGGCCTTCTCCATCATCGTCAGGACCTACGAGCAGCCGGTCTTCAACTACGTGCTGCGGCTCGTCGGCAACCGGAACCTCGCCGAGGACCTAACCCAGGAAGTGTTCCTGCGTGTGTACCAGGGACTGCCCGGATTCTCGTCCCGCTCGCTCTTCACCACCTGGCTCTTCCAGGTGACGAAGAACCGTGTGCTCGACGAGCTGCGGGCGGCCGAGCGACGGCCGCGGTCGGTCGTGACGCTCGACGAGATCCCCCCGCTGGAGATCGTCGACCAGCCGCTCGAGCGGACGGAGACGATCGACGCGCTCTGGCGGGCGGTCGAGGCGCTGAACGTCGACCTGAAGATGGCGCTCCTGTTGCGCGACGTGGTCGGGCTCTCGTACACGGAGATCGCGGACTCGCTCGAGATCACGCTCGCGACGGTCAAGTGGCGGATCTACAAGGCTCGCGAAGGGGTCGCGGCTGCGCTCGCGCTCGACGGGATAACGTCGGCGACCGCGACGAGCACGCGACCGGCGCTGACGGCCTCCTGACGGTTCCGGCCGGGGGCGGCGCTGCCCCATGGCAGTCTTGAGCTCGATGCCGGACCCGCTCGTCGAGCTCGAAGCACGCCTGTCCGATCTCGCCGGGGCGCCGGTCGAGCTCTCGCGGCCGGCCGACGAGGCGCACGGCGACTACGCGACGAACGTCGCGATGCGTCTCGCGAAGGCGCAGGGGCGCGCGCCGCGCGAGATCGCCGAGGAGCTCGCCGCGACCGCGGGTGCGCTCGACGGGGTGGAGCGGGTCGAGGTTGCAGGACCGGGTTTTCTCAACGTCTTCGTCACCGGCGCGTGGATCGGGAGCGCGCTGAACGCGATCGAAGCGGCGGGCGACGTCTTCGGCGCCGGGTCGGCCGACCCGCGCGAGCGGGTCCAGGTGGAGCTCGTCTCGGCGAACCCGACCGGGCCGATCACCGTGGCCTCCGCACGCAACGGTGCCTACGGCGACTGCGTCGCGCGGCTGCTCGCGTTCGCCGGCCACGCCGTCGAGCGTGAGTACTACTACAACGACGCCGGCGTGCAGATGGATCGTTTCCGCGCCTCGGTCGACGCCGTCAGGCGTGGCGAGCCGGTTCCCGAGGACGGGTACCAGGGCGCATATGTCGTGGAGCTGGCCGCCGAGGACGGAGACCCCATCGTCCGGATGCTCGGGCAGATCGAGGCGTCGCTGGCACGGTTCCGAGTCGTCTTCGACACATTCGAGCGCCAGAGCGTCGTCGAGGAGGAGATCCCGGCGGCGCTCGAGCTGCTCGACCGCTACGAGGAGGAGGGCGCGCTCTGGGCCCGCACGTCGGCGTACGGCGACGACAAGGACCGGGTGCTCGTTCGCTCGGACGGGACCCCGTCGTACTTCGCGGCGGACGCGGCCTACATCCTGCGCAAGTACGCGCGTGGGTTCGACCGGCTGATCTATGTGCTCGGCGCCGACCACCATGGCTACGTCGGCCGGCTCCAGGCGCTCGCCGAGATGCTGGGGCATCCCCGGTCGACGCTCGAGGTCCTCGTCTACCAGCTCGTTCACCTCACCCGGGCAGGCGAGGCCACGAAGATGTCCAAGCGCCGCGGTGACGTGGTGTTCCTCGACGAGTTCGTCGACGAGATCGGGATCGACGCCGCCCGCTGGTACCTCGTCTCGCGCGGGCACGACCAGACGATCGACATCGACATCGACCTCGCCGCCGAGAAGACCCAGAAGAACCCTGTCTACTACGTGCAGTACGCGCACGCGCGCATCGCCGGGATCCTGCGCAACGCGACCGATCGATCTGCGCCGACCGAGGCGACGAGCGACCCCGAGCCCGAGGAGCGTGCGCTCGTCAAGCGGCTGCTCGAGTTCCCAGACATCGCCGCCGAGGCGGCCGACCGGCGGGCACCGCACGCGATCCCGACGTATGCGATCCGTGTTGCGGACGACTTCCACCGCTTCTACCACCGGCACAAGGTGCTCGGCTCGGACGCCGAGGGCTTTCGCCTGGGGCTCTGCCGCGCGACCGCCGGCGTGATCGCACGCTGCCTCGACCTGATCGGCGTCGAGGCCCCAGAGCGGATGTAGGCGCCCTAAACGAGTTCTCAACCGCGTCGGTCGCCGACGAGGAGCCAACTCGCGATCGCGAGCGGCACCGAGACGAGCAACAGCACCAGCCCCACGACGAAGTGGTCGCTCGTCATCAACCATGTGCCGCCGACCAGCCCAGCCACGAGAACGAGCACTGCGACGACTGCCGGCACGAGCTCGACGATAACGAACCCCCCGGTTGTCGGCCGTAGGATCGGCCCGTGCGCTGGAACCTCGGCATGGCCGCCCTCGCGGCGTCGTGGGGGTTCATCGCGGTGCTCGTCTCGGCCGTCGAGGTCGGCGCCGCGCCCCTCGCGTTCGCCCGGCTCGCGCTGGCCGCGGCAACGCTCCTCGTCGTCGCCCTCTTGGCCGGACGCGCGGCCGAGCTCCGTCCGCAGGGTCGACTCGGCGCTCTGGCCCTGCTCGGCGTCGTCCAGGGCGCTCACTGGCTTCTCTTCTTCGCGGCGGTGAAACACGGTTCGGTTGCCCTGGCCGTCGTCACCTTCTACACGGCGCCGATCCTGATCGCGCTCGCCGCGCCCGTCGTTCTCGACGAGCCGCTGTCGCGAGTCACGCTCGTGGCGCTCGTTCCCGGTTGCGTGGGGGTCGTCCTCGTTGCGAGCGCGGGCGAGGGGGACGGGTTCGACTGGCTCGCGGTGACCGCCGGGCTCGGGTCGGCTGCGAGCTACGCGGTGCTCGTCCTGCTCGGCAAGCGACTGCTCTCCGACCGGCTGGCGCCCGTCACCGTCGCCTTCTGGGACTGCTTCGTCGGAGCGGCATTCGTCGCCCCGTTTCTCGCGCTCGGCGCGCGGGTCGTGCCCAGCGGGAGCGAGTGGGGGGCCGTCCTGCTGCTCGGGGTGGTGTTCACCGGGCTCTCGACGCTGGCGTACGCGGCGCTCCTTCGGCACGTGACCGCGCAGGCTGCCGGGGTGCTGACGTTCCTCGAGCCCGTCTCGGCGATCCTGCTCGCCGCCGCCCTCCTCGACGACCGGCTGGGATGGCCGGTGCTCCTCGGCGGAGGGCTGGTGGTGGCCGCCGGAACGGCCGTCGTCCTGCTCGAGCCGACGACCGCGCGTACCGCAGACGTGCCGCCCGCAGTAGGATCGGGCTCGTCGTGAGCGGACTCGCGCCGTCGACGCAACCGGATCGGAACCTCGCGCTCGAGCTCGTGCGGGTGACGGAGGCAGCAGCCATGGGCGCCGCCCGCTGGATCGGGCGTGGGGACAAGAACGCGGCCGACCAGGCTGCCGTCGACCTCATGCGCCTGATGGTGAACACCGTCTCGATGAAGGGTGTCGTGGTGATCGGCGAGGGTGAGAAGGACGAGGCCCCGATGCTCTTCAACGGGGAAGAGGTGGGGGACGGGACCGGCCCTGACGTCGACGTCGCGGTCGACCCGCTCGAGGGAACCCGGTTGACCGCGCTCGGGATCCCCGGGTCGATCTCGGTCATCGCCGTCGCCGAGCGGGGGTCGATGTTCTTTCCGGGGGCGGCCGTCTACATGGACAAGATCGCGGTTGGGCCCGATGCCGCCGACGCGATCGACATCGATCGCTCGCCGACCGAGAACGTCCAGCGCATCGCGGAGGCGAAAGGCTGCACGGTCAACGACCTGACGATCGTCGTGCTCGAGCGCGACCGCCACGTCGACCTGATCGCCGAGCTCCGGGACGCCGGCGCGCGTGTGCGGCTGATCCGTGACGGCGACGTCGCACCCGCGATTGCCGCCAACCAGCCCTCGACGGGGATCGACGCGGTAATGGGCGTCGGCGGGACGCCGGAAGGCGTGATCTCCGCTGCTGCGATCAAGAGCCTGGGCGGGGCGCTCCAGGGACGCCTCTGGCCACGGGACGCCGACGAGCGTGCGGCGCTCGTGGCGGGCGGGTACGACGTCGACTCGGTGCTGACGCAGGACGACCTCGTCCGTGGCGACGACTGCTTCGTTGCGGCGACGGGGGTCACGGAAGGGGCGTTGCTGCGCGGGGTGCGCGTGAGCGCGGTTGGGGTCGAGACGGAGTCGATCGTGATGCGCTCGCGGTCGGGAACGGTGCGGCGGATCGCCGCCTACCACCCGTCCGAGAAAGTCAGGCAGCTGCGCCGGGCCGGGGAGCGGTAACGCCGTCCATTCGGATAGGGTCGTCGCATGCCGATGGGGCCTGTCGAGATCGTTGTCATCGCGTTCGACGACCCTGACTTCCACGGGGAAGTCAGGGAGGAGCTCGATCGGCTGCGTGAGAACGACACGCTCCGGCTGGTCGATCTCGTCGCGGTGCGGCGCGGGCCCGAGGGCGTGATCGAGTCGATCCACCGCAGCGATCTCGGCGAGGACGAGGCGCTCGCCTTCGGGGTTGCGGTCGGGGCGCTCATCGGGCTCGGCGCGGCCGGTGACGACGGGCTCGAGGTCGGTGCGATCTGGGGGCTGCGCGAGCTGGCCGACGGGCACGTCTTCGACGATGACGCCAAGTTCCGCATCGCGGAGGTGATCCCGGAGGGCGCAGGCGCGATCGTCGCCCTCATCGAGCACCGGTGGGCGATCCCGGTGCGCGATGCGATCCGACGTGCAGGCGGCCGAGGCGTGGCTGCGCGTTGGATCTCCGAGAACGACCTGATCGAGCTCGGTCGGCGCATCGGGCCTGACGTCCTCGAGTCCTAGCCCTTCACGCGGCTCGCAGCACCTTGCCGGGGTTCATGATCCCGTGCGGGTCGAAGACGTCCTTGATGCCGCGGTAGAGCGGGATCAGGTCCGGGTGCTCGAGCTCGAGGGCGGCAAGCTTTCCGATACCGATGCCGTGCTCCCCGGTGCAGGTGCCACCGCGGGCGAGCGCGTCCTCGACGAGCCTCCCGGCGAGAGTCTCGGCGGCGACGAGCTCCGCTTCGTCGTTCGGGTCGACCATTACGCCGACGTGGAGATTGCCGTCGCCGGCGTGACCGATGATCGTCCCGTCGAGCCCCAGCCGGTCGAGCTCCTCGCGTGCCAGGGTCGCGGCTGCGGCGAGCTCCGAGAGCGGCACGCACGTGTCGGTCGAGCGATGACCGCGCCCGGGAGCAAGCGCGGACGCGGCGTAGGCGGCGGTGTGCCTGGCTTTCCACAGCCGGGTGCGGGCCTCGGCCTCGCGCTCGAACGCGACCTCGATCGCGCCCTCCGTCTTGGCGAGCTCGAGCACGAGCTCGAGGTCGTCCTCGACCGACGACCGCGATCCCGCCGCCTCGACGAACAGGCACGGCGTCTCGGGATAGCTCAGCTCGAGGTAGGCATTCGCGTTCGCGACGGTTCGCGCGTCGAGCAGCTCGAGGCGCTGGACACCGGTTCCCGCGGCTACGGCTGCCGCGGCGACACGGCAGGCGGACTCCAGATCCGGGAACGAGATGCGTGCCGCGACCGTGTGCTCGGGGAGGCCGTGCAGGCGGAGCGTGAGCTCGGTGATCACTGCAAGCGTGCCCTCCGAGCCGACGAGCAGCCCGGTGAGGTCGTAGCCGGCCGACGTCTTCGGTGAGGCGCTCCCTGTACGGATGACGCGCCCCCCGGGAAGCACGGCTTCGAGCGCGAGGATGTTGGCGCGCATCTTCCCGAACCGGACGGTGGTCGTCCCGGCGGCGTTCGTGGCCGCCATCCCGCCGAGCGTCGCGTCGGCGCCCGGATCGATCGGGAACCAGAGCCCGTGCGGCGCGGCGGCACGCTCGAGCGCGCTACGGGTGACGCCGGGTCGTACGACCGCGACGAGGTCGTCCGGTCGGATCGCCTCGATCGCATCCATCCGCGTGAGGTCGAGCGAGATCGCGCCCTCGGCGGGGATCACGTGACCCTCGATGCTCGAGCCCGCTCCGAACGGGGTGACGGGCACCCGCTCGCGATCTGCGAGCGCGAGGATCGCCGACACCTCGCCGGTGGTCACGGGGTAGACGACGACCGCGGGTCGCCGTGGGGCGTGGTACGACAGGTCAGCGGCGTGCAGGTCGAGGTCGGACTCGCCAACCGAGACGCGGCCGGGGTCTCCGACGACCTCGACGAGCCGTTCGCGGAGCGCGTCGACCATGGTTGACATCAACCGGTCGTCGGCGCGAGGCGCTCGGCCAGCGCCTCGAGCAGCTTGAACTGCACTTCGGGCGAGCGCGCCAGAAAGGGACGGAAGTTGTGTGCGCTCACGGACAGGAGGCGCGCCGGAGAGGTCAACGTCACCGTCGCCGTTCTCGGGCGTCTCAGGATCAGCGCCAGCTCCCCGAAGAAGTCACCGGGTGCAAGCTTCGCGACGGTGCGGCCGTCGAGGCGCACCACCGCGGTCCCTTCGAGCATGATGAAGAACGAGTAGGCCTGGGCGCCCTCACGGACGAGCGTGTGACCCTCGGGCAGCTCGACCTCGTGAACGAGCCCTGCGATTGCCGCGAGCTCGCGCTTCGAGCATTGCTCGAACAGCGGCACCTTCGAGAGCCACTCGACCTTCGCGTCCCTGCGCAGCACGATTGCGGTGGAGTCTACGCGGGTGTCTCGTGCAGCAGCCTCTCGGGCTTGGGACGCAGGGACGCGAAGCGATATCTCACCCACGGCCTCGGCGACGGGGCTGAGGTGCGTTACGGGAGCGAGGCTTCCCAACGCGAGACGGTGTACGGGACGCCGACGGGTCCTCCGACCATCAGGATCGCCGTGCTATCGGCGGTTGCCCGCGCGGTGCGGAGCAACGCTGGATCGCGCACGAAGACGATCGTCCCGGCAGGCGCGTCGATCTCCTCGCCGTCGACCGTGAACACCGCGTGTCCGGTCATCACGGCGAACAGCTCCTGGTGGCCGTTCGTCTGGTTCTCCTCGTCGTCGGCCTCGTGATGTTCCATGACCATCTCGTCGCCGGCGTTCCCGGTCGCGGCGTTGACACCGAACGCCCGGATGTCGAAATGGCGACGGACGAGGTGGAACGCGCAGTCGGTGATGTACGGGACATCGGGGGCGACCTGGGCCAGGGTCTCCACATCGGCCAGGCGGACGGAGTCGTACGGTGCGGTGCGGGGATCGCTCATGGCGCCGATACTGACATGCTCTGCGATAGCAATGTGGCGACGTGATGCAGTAGCCTCTACGCGAGTCCGCAGGTAAATCGGATGCGAGACGCATCTACTCACGGGAGGCAACGACGATGAATTCGCGGAGCATGAGCGGTTGGATTGGGTTCGCCGGCATCCTGATGGTGCTTCTCGGTGGGCTCAGCTTCTTCGAGGGGCTGATCGCGCTCCTGCGGGACGACTATTACGTCGCTACACAATCGGGCTTCTTGGTCTTCGACATCACCGGCTGGGGCTGGATCATGCTGTTGTGGGGGATCATCTTGGTGTGCGTCGGTCTCGCTCTGCTCGGTGGGGCAAGCTGGGCGCGGTGGACGTCGATCGTGTTCGTGAGCGTCAACATCTTCGGCCAACTCGGCTTCCTCGGCAACACGAACGACCTGCTGTGGATGCTGATCACGCTGACGTTGAACATCATCGTTCTCTTCGCCTTGATCGTTCGGTGGGACGACAGCGTGCCGCAGCTCGAGAATCGCTGAGAACCAACCGCATTGTGTTCGCGTGCGAGGTGCGCCTCGACTGGCGTGCCTCGCCGTGCCGTGGAGATTCCGACGTCAAGGGCATGTGCTGGGCGCCGCCACGGCGTCTCGGCCAGGAACGGTTTGAAACCTAAGCGGGCGAAGGGACTCGAACCCTCGACCTACGGCTTGGGAAGCCGACGCTCTACCAACTGAGCTACGCCCGCGTCGGAGCGATGATATCCCGCGCTCACTGTTCCCTCACACGCGAGACCTACGCTCCCGCGCATGAGCGTCAGATGGTTTCTCCCCGTAGCCCTGCTACTCGCCCTCTGCGTCGCATCCGGGACGGCTGCCGAGTCGACGGCCCGTGCGAGCGGGCCAGACGTGTTCTCGGGTCTCGGCACGTGGATCGACGTCTACGACGGTTCGCTCGTGCGCGCTCCCGTCGCGACCGCGAACCGCGTCGCGGCACGCGGTGTCCGCACGGTGTGGATCGAGACCTCGAACGACCGCTCCTCGACCGACGTGGTCGGTGCCCCCGCCCTCGGTCGTCTCATCGATGCCCTCCACGAGCGCGGGATCGCGGTCGTCGGGTGGATGCTCCCTGGCCACGACGACCAGGCCCGCGACGTCCGCCGCGCACGGGCGATGCTGCGGTTCCGGTCGGAGTCCGGCGAGGCGTTCGACGGGGTGGCGGTCGACGTCGAGTCGCTGCGAGAGAAGAACGTGAAGCGGCGAACGACACGGATGCTGGCGCTTCTCTCGGTACTCGACCGTGAGAGCGGTGACGTGCCCGTGGCGGCGATCACCTATCCACCGCGGGCGTTCGAGCGCCACCGCACCTGGTGGCCCGGCTTCCCCTGGTCGGAGATCGCCGCGCGGGTCGACGCGATGGTGCCGATGCTCTACACCGGCGGTGGCTTCCCCGGCTACGACGCGACGTACGGCTACGTCGCTCGGTCGCTGAGGCTCCTGCGGGCCGCGATCGGGCCCGATGAGCCCGTTCATGCCGCCGGTGGGGTGGCGAGCCGGATGAACGCCGAGGAGCTCGACGGGTTCATCGACGCGCTCCAGGACGACGCGACCGTGACGGGCTGGAGCCTCTACGACCTGCAGACCACCACGCCGGCGGGCTGGGCCGCGCTGGCGACGCTTCAGCCCGCGCCCTGACGGCGCTCCGCCGGGCGTGACATTCGTGGGGCCACGGTCTATCCTCCACCGGCTGCGGCACGTCCTGAGGGAGGGGAAGGGGTGCCGTGACATTCCGGTTCGTGGAGAGCCCGAACGTGACCCACGCCACTGCGCGCGTGGTCGACGTAGTCGTGATTCACACGATGGAGATCCCGGAGCGGCCGGACGCGGCGGAGCTGTGCGCGCAGTGGTTTGCCAGCCCGGCCTCGCGTGTCTCGGCGCACTACTGCGTCGATTCCGGCTCGATCGTCCAGTGCGTGCGCGAGGAGGACATCGCCTGGCACGCACGGGGAGGGAACGCGCGCTCGATCGGCGTCGAGCTGGCGGGGATGGCGGGCCAGGGCTCAAAGGATTGGGACGATGACTACAGCGCCGCGGTGCTCGACCGTGCTGCCAGGCTCATCGGCGAGATCTGCAGCCGGCACCGGATTCCCGTCCGCTGGCTCGACCCGCCCGACCTGCTCGACGGGCGACGCGGGATCACGGGTCACGTCGACGTGAGCCATGCGTTTCGCAAGAGCGATCACTGGGATCCGGGTCCGGGGTTCCCGCGGGCCAGGTTCCTGGCGCGTGTGCGTGGGGCCCAGGCCCGTTCCGGGCAGCGGGTCGGACCGCCGACGTGAGGGTCAGCGGGCGAGCGTGACCTTGTCGAGCCCGCGGGGTGCGTCGGGGTCGAGCCCACGCGTTCGGGCGAGCGCCCAGGCGAACAGCTGACCCGGGACGACCGACAGGAGCGGCGACAGGAGTTGCGGGGTCGTCTCCGGGAGGGGCACGGTGTACGCGGCGTCCGTGATCGACTCAGCCGCAGCCCCGGTCGAGACGAGCGTCGCGCCCATCGCGCGAATCCGGCTGGCGGCCTCGATGACGGTCGGGAGCGTTGCGTCCGCCGAGGCGATCGCCCAGACGGGGAAGAGCGAATCGAGGGCGGCGATCGGCCCGTGCGCGAGATCCGTTGCCGTCAGCGGCTCCGCTGCGACCCGGCAGGTCTCGAGCAGCTTGAGCGCGGTCTCGCGCGCGGTTGCGAACTCCGTGCCGCGACCGATGACAAACATCCGGCCGGTGTAGGAGAACGGCATCGCAAGACCGGCGAGCTGGGTCTCGAGCGTGGGGAGGTGCTCCTCGAGCAGCTCGCTCGCGTTGCGAATCCCGTCCGCGATCTCGGCGCCTCGACCTGCGAGATGGCCGGCGAGCAGCGCCAGCGCCGCGAGCGTGTTGACATACGTCTTCGTGGCGGCGACCGCGAGCTCGGGCTCCGCCGAGAGCGGGATGGTGGCCTCGGCGACGCTCGAGAGCTCGGAGCTCGGGTCGTTGGTGAGCGCGATCGTGGTCGCCCCCGCGGCGCGGGCGCGCTTGACGTACTCGACCACGTCGGGTGTGCGACCCGACTGCGAGAGACCGATGACGGTCGACCCGGCCATATCGAGTGGCGTCCCGTAATGGACGGTCAGCGTGATCGAGTCGCGTAACGCGGTCCATCGCGGGAGCAACCCGAAGGCGTAGACGCCGTAGGACGCAGCGTTGTCCGACGAGCCGTGACCGACCATTCGCACGAGGCGTGCATCGCGGGCAACGAGCAGCGCAGCGATCCGTGCGATCTCCCGGTCGTGCTCGAGGAGTCGTCGCAGGGCCGCGGGCTGCTCGCGGATCTCGGCGAGGTATCGGGTTCCGCCACGAGTCTCGTCAGGTGGCGGCACGCGTTCCCCCTGCGACGAGCACGCGCTCGATCTCGAGCCGGTCGTCGAGTACCACGACGTCGGCGGGACCACCGACAGTGATCCGCCCGAGCGCTGTGTCGCCCAGGATCCGCGCGGGCACGAGGCTCGCAGCCGCTAGCGCATCGACGAGCGATGCCCCTGTCGCAACGAGGTTCTGCACGGCGCCGATCATCGTGAGCGAGCTGCCGGCGAGGACACCGTCGTCTCGGCGCGCGACACCGTCCGCCACGACGACGTCGACGCCCCCGAGTGCGTACCGGCCGTCACCGAGCCCGGCACCGGCGATTGCGTCGCTGACGAGACTCATGCGGCCGGCTGCGACCTGCCAGAGCAGCCGCACGACGTCGACGTCGAGATGGACGAGGTCGACGATCGCCTGGACGAACACGTCCGATCGGACAAGGGCTGCGCCGACCACGCCGGGGTCGCGATGGGTGAGGGGTCGCATCGCATTGAAGATGTGCGTCACGCAGCGCACGCCGCGATCGAAGGCGCTGTGCGCCTCGGCCGCGGTCGCGTCGGTATGCCCCACCGAGGCGACCACGGCCCGGCGACACAGCACGTCGATCAGCTCGAGCGCACCGGGCAACTCCGGGGCCAGCGTGACCAGGCGCACCGGGCCTGCGTCGAGCAACCGCTCGAGCAACGCGGGATCGGGATCGCGTCTCGCGCCGGCGGGGTGAGTCCCGAGACGGTACGGCGAGATGAACGGGCCCTCGAGATGAACGCCGAGGATGCGCGGGCCAACGGAGCGTCGCGGGACGGCGCCGAGCGCGGCGAGGAGATCCTCCTCGGGCGAGGTGATGAACGTCGGCAGGAACGCGGTGACGCCCGTGTCCAGCAGAGCCTCCCCTGCCCGTTCGTAGCCGCTCGTGTCGGCTCCGAGGAAGTCGACACCACCGAACCCGTTGACCTGGAGGTCGACGAAACCGGGAACCGCGAGCCCACGGCCTCCACCTGCCAGGCCGACGCCGGTGATCACGTCGTCTGTGACCTCGACGTCCCCGGGCAGGAGCGCTCCGCCGACGAGCGCCGCTTCGACCCCGAGCCTCACGGCTCGAGCGCCTTGCGGACGATGCCCCCGGCGGCATCGAGCCGGGCCCGCGCCTCGTCGGCACCGAGCCCTGCGAGTAGAGCCACGATCGCGACCTTGGCGTCGCCGTCCGCTGCCTCGAGCGCCTGGTCGATGTCCTCTGGTGGGGCCTGCGTCGCGTTTGCGACGATCCTTCGCACTCGCGCCCGGAGCTTGTCGTTCGTCGCGACGACGTCGACCATGAGGTTGCCGAACGTCTTCCCGAGTCGCACCATCGCGATCGTCGAGATCATGTTGAGGACGAGCTTCTGGGCCGTCCCTGCCTTGAGCCGCGTCGAGCCCGAGATGACCTCCGGCCCGACGGGTACCGCGACCTCGTGGTGGGCGACCGCGCCGAGCGCCGAGTCTGGCACCGAGACGACGGCGACCGTGAAGGCTCCCGCGCTGCGAGCCGTCTCGAGCGCACCGAGCACGTAGGGAGTCCGACCGCTTGCGCTGAGGCCGACGACCGCGTCGCGCGCATCGACGGCGAGCGCCTCGAGCTCGTGTGCGCCTGCGGCCACATCGTCCTCGGCCTCCTCCTGGACGGAGGCGAGGTCCGACGCCCCACCGGCGACCACCGCGACCACCCGCCCCGGGTCGACCGCAAACGTCGTCTGGCATTCGAGCGCGTCGACCCGGGCAAGCCGGCCCGAGGTGCCGGCGCCGACGTACACGAGCCGCCCGCCCTGACGGAGGCATTCGACGATCCCGTCGATCGCCGCCACGATCGTGGGGCCGGCCGCTGCGACCGCCTCGGCCACGGAGGCGTCTTCGCGGTTCATGAGTGCGACGAGCGCGTCGGTGGAGCGAAGGTCGAGGTCGGCGGCCTCGGAATCCCACGCCTCGGTGGCGAGGCCGTCGAGCCCCGACTCCACCGGTGTGCGAGGACGGGTCACGCTCGTCAGTGTATGCAGACAGTGCTATAGTGGTCAAGACCACTATGGTGGACGGGATCCGCCAGAGTGGTTTCTCAGTTTCCCCGCCAGCGCAGGAGACTCGACGGAATGGCAGCGATCGAGATCGACCGGGTGACGAAGGTCTACGGGAACGGCTTTTGCGCCATCGACGACGTGAGCGTCGCCATCGGGGACGGGGAATTTCTCGTCCTGGTCGGGCCGTCGGGTTGCGGAAAGTCCACGTTGCTACGGATGATCGCAGGCCTCGAGGAAGTCAGCGACGGGGCGATCTCGATCGGTGGCCAGGACGTGACCACGCTCGCCCCGCGTCATCGCGACATAGCGATGGTGTTCCAGAGCTATGCGCTGTACCCGCACATGACCGTTCGGGAAAACCTCGGCTACGGGCTGAAGGTGCGCAAGGTGCCGAAGCAGGACGCCGTGCGACGGGTCGAGCACGTTGCCGGGTTGCTGGGGCTCGGTGAGCTCCTCGAGCGCAAGCCGGCGCAGCTGTCCGGCGGGCAGCGCCAGCGCGTCGCAATGGGGCGAGCGATCGTCCGCGAGCCTCGCGCGTTTCTGATGGACGAGCCCTTGTCGAACCTCGACGCCAACCTCCGAGTAGGGATGCGAGCCTCGCTCGCTCAGCTCCACGCGCGACTCGGCGTGACGACCGTGTACGTGACCCACGACCAGACCGAGGCGATGACGCTCGGCCAGCGGGTCGCCGTCCTCCGAGACGGGCGGCTCGCGCAGGTCGACACGCCCCAGCGACTGTATGGCGAGCCACGCGACCTGTTCGTTGCGTCCTTCATCGGCTCGCCTGCGATGAACCTCGTCGAGGCGACGATCGACGGCGACGAGGTCGTGTTCGGTCAGCTGCGCGTCCGGCTCGACGAGCGGGCGAGGCCCGTCGGGGACGTCGCCAGCGTCGTCCTCGGTATCCGTCCCGAAGCCTTCGCCGACCCACGCCAGGTCGCGTCGACCCTGCCACGGCTCACCGTGAACGTCGAGCTCGTCGAGGAGCTCGGCGCCGAGACACACGTGTTCTTTCGCGTCGACGCACCTCGCCGACGCGTGGAGATCGGGAGAGGCGTCGAAGACGACGACACCGGACTGCTCGCGTCCGAGGCGATGCTCTTCACCGCCCGTGTCGATCCGACGATCGGGGCCCGCTCGGGGTCGACGTGCGAGCTCGCGGTTGACCCGTCGAAGTTCCACTTCTTCGATCTCGACGACGGCGTCGCGCTGTCGCTTCGCGGTGATGTGCAGCGAGATGTGGTATTTACCACAACGTCCGAAACGCTAGCATCCTCCGAATCCGGGGAAGCGCAGTGAGCCAGCATCCGCCGACACAGACGAAGCAGAGCGAGACGCGCAGCAGCGTGCTCGACCTGATCGAGCAGCTCAGGGTCGGTGAAGCGATTCCCTCCGAGCGCCAGCTCAGCTCGGAGCTGGGTGTCTCACGACTGACCGTTCGGGCGGCACTGGACGATCTCGTCAGGGAAGGCCTGCTCGTCCGGCGTCACGGGAGCGGCACGTTCGTCAGTGAGCCGAAGATCGCCCAAGAGCTGACGATGACCTCGTTCACCGAGGACATGAGGCGCCGGGGGATGGTCCCGGGCAGCAAGACGCTCGACCTCCGCACGACACCCGCAGGGGCCCATCTCGGACGGTTGCTCCACGTGTCACCGTCGGAGCCGGTCGTGATCATCAGCCGGTTGCGACTCGCCGACCGGGAGACGATGGCGATCGAGACGCTCCACGTCCGCGAGTCGCTCGTCCCCGGGCTCGTTGCCGGTGACCTCGAGCGCCAGTCGTTCTACGAGCTGCTCCAGGGACGGTACGGGATCGAGATCGTCGGCGGGCTCCAGACGATCGAGCCCACCGTCACGAACGAGGAGGAGTCCGAGGCGCTCGGTGTGCCGCTGCATGCTCCCGCCTTCTTGTTCGAGCGCACGACACGCGCTGCGAACGGCGAGGTGATCGAGTACGTGCGCTCGATCTACCGCGGCGACCGGTACAAGCTCGTGACCGAGCTGAACCGAGGGTCCTCCTCGCGAACTCGGGCAGCCAGCTCACGCTAGCCGCCCACGGCTCCTGGTCAGTACCAAAGGCGCGACAAGCACGAGTGGCCACGGTGTGCCTACGTGTGCGCTTCGACGCTGGAAAACAGAGGTTTACAGCCACTCATCGGTCCTTCGCGAAGCCACGATTGGTCTTGACAACCGGCCGGATGTCTGTCACTCTAGCGAACTGTGGCCAAGTGGTATAAACCAGTAGGCGGCAAGGCGAGCCTCGTGACCGGCCGGCCACCTGGGTCGGGCTCGCCCCGTGAAGCCGCTCGACGCGCTTGGGGGATCAACCCATGAGAACACGCATCATCGGCGCCATCGTCACGGTCGCCGCAATCCTCGCGCTCGTTGCGTCTACCGCCTCGGGCGGGACGTCGGCTAGCGGCGGTATCACCGTATGGCTCCAGACCGACGCGCAGAGCGACAACTGGGTGCCCATCGTCAAGGCCGCCAATGCCGCCTTCCAGAAGCAGCATCCGGGTGTCAACGTCGACGTCCAGTACCAGACGTGGGGCACGCATCTCCAGAAGTTCGACGCCACGCTCGCCGGGGGGAACGCTCCCGACGTGATCGAGATGGGGAACACGGAGATGACCAAGTACATGGCGGCCGGCGCGTTCCAGGACCTGTCCGCAGACAAGGCCTCCTTCGACAACTCGAGCACGTGGCTCGAGGGCCTCGCCGCGTCCGGTCGGTTCGCGGGCAAGCTCTACGGCGTCCCGTACTACGCGGGCTCACGGGTCGTGACCTACCGCACAGACCTCTTCAAGAAGGCAGGCGTGAAGATCCCGTCGAGCCTCGCCGAGTTCACGGTCGGTGCGCGAAAGCTCGCGGCGGGGAACACCGGCAAGGGCTTCTCACCGGTGTACATCGCCGGCACCGACTGGTACTTCGCGATGAGCTTCGTCTACGACGCAGGTGGGTCGATCGCGAGGCAAGTGAGCGGGAAGTGGAAGGGGACGCTCGCGTCGCCCAAGGCGATCGCGGGCCTCAATGCCTACAAGGCCTTCTTTGCCGCGGCCTCGAAGGCGAGCAAGACGACCGATGAGACGCACCCGAACCCGTACAACGTGTACGAGCAGGGTCAAGCGGCGTCGATGGTCGGCCCGGGCTGGTTCAGCTGTTGCGTCGGCGACAAGTACAAGCCTCTGACGGCTCAGTTCGTGATGCCCAGCCGGACGAAGGGCCAGCCCATGCCCGGCTTCCTCGGTGGCTCGGACCTCGCGGTGCCGATCGGGGCGAACAAGGCGCTTGCAGCCGACTGGATCAAGGCGTACACCAGCAACGCGTCGATGACCGCGCTCCGCGCGATCGGCAACATCCCGAACACGACGAGCCTGCTCGGGAACAGCGTCAACGAGCGCGCCGCCAAGCGGAGCTGGTTCGTGCCGACCGCGAAGAACTGGATCAACGTCGAGAATGGCAACATCCTCCGCAACATGCTCGCCCAGATCCTCACCGGGAAGCTGTCCGTCCAGCAGGCGGCGCAGTCGGCGAGCGACAACATCACCTCGGTCCTCAACGCATAGCCGAGGGCGGCTCGCCACACGTGTCGAGTAGCCGCCCACCCTCCCTGGTCACCGACGGGCCCTCCAACGGGAGGGCCCGTCGACATGACCCCGCGGAGCGTCGCCTCGTCCGAGGCTCCGTCCCCTATCTGCTGCTCCTCCCGGTCATCGTGGTCATGGTGGCCGTGCTCTGCTACCCGCTCTACAAGCTCGTCACGCTCTCGTTTCAGCAGTACGGGCTGCCCGAGCTGATCCAGCGCAAGGGGACCTGGGTCGGGCTCGACAACTACCGCAGCGTGCTCGGCGACCAGGTCTTCTGGGACACGCTGCTCCGCACGGTCGTGTTCACGATCGTCAACGTCGGGCTGACGATGGTCATCGGGACGCTCATCGCGCTGCTCGCCACACGATTGAGCTCGCCGGTACGGATCCTCCTCAGCTCGGCGCTCGTCCTCGTCTGGGCGATGCCGGTCGTCGTGGCCGTCGAGGTCTGGATCTGGATCACGAATTTCCAGAACGGCGTGCTCAACTACGTCCTCACGTCGCTCCACCTGGGCGACTACTTCCAGCACGACTGGTACGAGACCACCTTCTCGAAGCTCGCGATGGTGACCACCCTGATCGTCTGGGGCGCGATCCCGTTCGTCACGATCACCATCTACGCGGGCCTGTCGCAGGTGCCCCGCGAGCTCGTCGAGGCCGCCGAGATCGACGGAGCGCCACCGACCAGGATCTTTCGGGACGTCACCTTCCCGATCCTCAAGCCGATCTTCTTCATTCTCACGAGCCTGTCCATCATCTGGGACTTCGGCGTCTTCACACAGCCGTACCTCCTCATCAACCCGTCCCACGTCGACTCCTCCAACTACCTGATGGGGGTCTACGTGTTCATCGAGGGCTACGCGCACTCCGATTTCGGCCGCGGCGCGGCGATCTCGATGCTCATGCTCGTGATCGTCGCGATCATGAGCGTCTTCTACGTCCGCCGCATGGTGCAGATGGGGGAGACGACGTGAGCTCTGTCGCTGGGCACGGCCGCCGTGTCGGGTCGCGCCGACCGCGCAGGGCGCGCCTCGGGTGGGACCTGCTCGGGATCGCCGTGTTCGTCGTGATGGTGTTCCCGGTGTTCTGGATGGTCTCGACCGCGTTCAAACCCGACGACGAGGTCAACGCACTGACCCCGAAATGGGTTCCCACGCATCCAACCCTCGATCATTTCCGCGACGCGATCGACCGGCCGTACTTCTGGAACGGGGTTGTCAACAGCCTGATCATCGTGACCGTCACCGTGACGCTCTCCATCGTGCTTGCGTTCCTCGCCGCGATCGCCCTGGCGAAGTTCGGGTTCAGCGGGCGGAAGCTGTTCATCGTCCTGATGATCGGAATCCTGATGCTGCCCCAGGCCGGTCTCGTGATCCCGCTCTACGTCGTTCTCGCGAAGTACCACCTGACGAACGGCGAGCTCGCGCGGGCGCTGACCGGGGTGGTGATCACGTACATGACGTTCGTGTTGCCGTTTGCGGTCTGGACGCTCCGGGGCTTCATCCTCGGGATCCCGAAGGACCTCGAGGAGGCGGCGATGGTGGACGGGTCGAGCCGCGTCGGCGCGTTCATCCGGATCCTGCTCCCGCTCGCCGCGCCGGGCCTCGTCGCAACGTCGGTCTTCGTGTTCATCTCGGCGTGGAACGAGTTCATCTTCGCCAACGTGCTGCTCAGCGACCAGTCGCATCAGACGGTCACGGTCTGGCTGTCGTACTTCACGGGCACGAGCCGCAACACCGACTGGGGCGCTCTCATGGCCGCCTCGACGCTGATCGCGATCCCCGTCGTGATGTTCTTCCTGCTCCTACAGCGGCGGATCGTGTTCGGCATGACGGCCGGTGCCGTACGGGGGTGAGCGGCGAGGCCGGGTGCGAGGTCGCCCGCGGGTGGCGCTCGCGCTCGTGGCCTGCGTGGCCGCAACGACGGGTGCGTCCACGATGAGCGCGGCCTCCGCGCCGCAGCCGCCGCGCTACGGCGACGTCATCCCGCGACCCGCCGAGCTGAGCGAGGCAGCGGGACGCTTCACCGTCACGCCGGAAGCGGTATTCGAGGTGCGCGGCGGAGAGGCCGTGGCGCCGATTGCCGAGCCGCTGGCCGGGGTGGTGCGCGCGTCGACCGGGTACGCGCTGCCGGTCATCGCTGCGCGAGGCTCGCAGCGACCGGGCAGCGTGCGCCTCGCACTCGACGGCGCGCGACGCGATCTCGGCAACGAGGGATACGAGCTGCGGGTCACCACCGGCGCCGTCTCGGTCGTGGCCCGTCGTCCGGCCGGGCTGCTCTACGGCGCGCAGACGTTGCGGCAGCTGCTTCCGGCCGCGATCGAGAGCGGTCAGCCGGCTGCAGGCCCCTGGCGGATCCGGGCAGGGGTGATCCGCGACGTGCCTCGATTTGCCTGGCGCGGAGCGATGCTCGACGTCGCCCGGCATTTCCACGGTGCCGACGACGTAAAGCGATTCATCGACCTGATGGCGCTCTACAAGCTCAACACCCTCCACCTGCACCTCTCCGACGATCAGGGCTGGCGTATCGCGATTCGGTCGTGGCCGCGTCTGACGACGGTGGGCGGAAGCACTGCGGTCGGAGGTGGGGAGGGGGGCTTCTACACGCAGCGGCAGTTCCGCGACCTCGTCGCGTACGCGGATCGTCTCCACGTGACGATCGTCCCGGAGATCGACCTACCGGGTCACACGAACGCCGCGCTCGCCTCCTACGCCAAGCTGAATTGCAACGGGGTCGCACCGGCCCTCTACACCGGGATCGACGTGGGGTTCAGCTCGCTGTGCGTCGACAAGGAGCTGACGTACCGGTTTGTCGACGACGTCGTCCGCGAGCTCGCTCAGCTCACTACGGGCCCGTTCGTCCACGTCGGCGGTGACGAGGCCCAGGCGACGACAGTCGCCGACTACGAGACCTTCATGAACCGCGTCAGACCGATCGTCCGCGCCCATGGGAAGCGGATGGTCGGCTGGGAGGAGGTGGCCAAGTCTCGGTTGCCGCGCGGTGCGATCGTCCAGCACTGGTACAGCGCCGATCTCGCCCGCTCAGCCGTCGCCAAGGGGGCGCGGCTCGTGATGTCGCCCGCCACCAAGGTGTACCTCGACATGAAGTACACGCCGCAGACACGCCTCGGGCTCAGCTGGGCCGGGACGACCGACGTGAAGGACTCGTACAGCTGGGACCCGGCCACCCAGGTCGAAGGCGTCGAGGAGGCGGACATCGTCGGCGTCGAGGCGCCGCTGTGGACCGAGACCGCGGTCACGCGGGCCGACCTCGACTACCTCGCCTTCCCGCGGCTGATCGGCGTCGCGGAGACGGCCTGGTCGCCGGCGAGCGCTCGAAGCTGGCGGACGTACCGCACGCGGCTGGGGCGACAGGCGCCCAGGCTGGACGAGCTCGGGGTCGGCTTCTACCGCGACCCGGCGGTGCCCTGGGCTACCGCTGGCCGGTGAGCGAGCCGCGGTACGGGTCGAAGCGCGCCGCGGGACAAGCGCCCCAGAGCCCACGGTGCTCCTGCTGCGCCGCCGCCGTGGCGGTGATCAGTGCGGCGGCATGACGACCCCGCTCCTTGCGGAAGAAGTACGGCACCGCGGCTCCACGGCGCACGAGCTCGAGGTTGACATTGCGGGAGCCGACGAAGACGTATCGAAGGAGCCGTCCGTACGTGTCACGGCGATCGAGCGCCGGGTCGGTGACCAGCGAGACCCACGCTCCGGGTCTGACAAGGCGCGCAAGCGTGGCGCGAGCCTGGAGCCCGTAGCAGTCGCTCGTCAGCTCGGGCGCGTCGATCTGGACGAGGCGAACCTTCTCGCCGCCGCGAAGCGTAAGCGTGTCCCCGTCGTTGATGCGCTCGACCACTGCGCGTGAGCCCGTGGAGGTGCTCTCGAGGGTCGACTCGGTCGTCGCCGGCTCGTCGCACCCTGCTGCGATCGCCGCGAGGATGCTCACGACCGCAAGGGCCCTCAGTCGGTCGCGGCCCACACGAGACGTGTTTCGACGACGTGGACGTCCGCGGCCTCGAGCCGGATCGCGACGGCCTCGACCTCGTCCGCGACAGCACGCCACCGGTCGTCGATCGCGTGCACCTCGTCGAGAATCTCCTGCTCGAGCTCCCGCAGGTCGTCCTGCGCCGCATCGACCTTCGCCTCTGCGGACGCGCGCCGCTCGGCGGTACGCGCCGTCATACCCCGTCGCGACGCTGCGCCGCTGACCGCGCTCGTGATCGAGCGGGTGCTCCGGCGGCCACCGAGGAGTGCGCCGAGCACCGCTCCTGCACCGGCCACGAGCTCGTTCGCCTGGCGGGTGCGGGTATCGGTGTCGAGCTCCTCGACGCGCCGCTGCGCCTGCACGAGGGAACGCTGTAGCCGGTCGCGCTTCGTCTCGAGCCGGTCACGGATCTTTGCCGTCTCCGCGTCGGCGCGCTCCTGCGCCGCTGCATCGCATCGGACGGCGAACGCGTCGGGCGTCTCTCCCGGGCGGGAGGCGAGCTTCAGCGTCCGATTGCGCTGCAGCTCGAGTGGCCTGCGCTCCACCAGCCGCCGCTCGACCTGCTTCGCGACGCCGGTGAAGAACGAGGCGGTCGCGATGTTCACCTGCGGGAGGACGTAGCGCGCCTGTGGAGGCGCATCGGGTCGGAAGTTCCGGTCGTCGTAGTCGACCTGGCGCTCCTGCTCGAGGTCGAGCCCACCGTCGAGCGGTCCGTAGATCGCCTCGAACTCCTCCTGCTCGTCGACGCCCGCCGTCACGTCGTCGTAGCGGAGCGAGACCCGTGTGGCGAGAAACGCGTGCAGGCGTGCCGCGCCGCTGTGCGCGCCGACCTCGGCCGCCCAGGGTGCTGCCGGGTCGAGGTACGAGACGGTGACGCCGGACGCCACGGGCGGCGCGACCGCGCTCTCGTCCGCAGCCAGTGGTGCCGCCTCCGGCGCGGGTGATGTGTCGGCGACCGCCCCGGCCGGTGGCGGGACGGCAGCGGCGCCCCCGAGGCGGGCGATCTGGTCTCGCGTCAACGGACCGGCGAGATACGACATCGCCCAGCGTGTCGTGAGCAGGCGGGGAGCCTGCGCCTTGGCCGAGACGAGCAGGAACTGGCGCTTGCCCAGACCGCCGATCGCGGTGTCGAGCGCAGCGATGTCGGTCCCACCTGCGGCGGAGCGGAGCCCTTCGAGCACGCGCGCCTTGTCGTTCTCCGTCTGGAGGCGACCGACGAGCCAGATGCCGGCGTTCGACATCGCCTTGTAGTCGAGGTCGACCGGGTTCTGCGTCGAGAGCACGATCCCGACGCCGAACGCGCGACCCTGCTTGAGCAGCGTCAGGATGGGTCGCTTGGCGGGCGGCTCGGCGGTCGGTGGGACGAAGCCGAACACCTCGTCCATGTACGCGAGCACGCGTAGGTCGGGCGTCCCCGGTTGACCGCGCATCCATGTGACCAGCTTCGAGAACACGAGGGTGGTCACCAGCTGTCGCTCCTCGTCGGAGAGATGCGCGATCGAGACGACCGCGCAGCGCGGCTTGCCGTCCGGTGCGAACAGCAGCGCCTGGACGTCGAGCGGGTCGCCCTCGCTCCAGGCGGCGAAGGCCGGTGACGCAAGCAGCGCGTTGAACGCGAACGCGAGCTTCGTTCGGTCGGGTTGGGGGAAGAACTGGTCGACGTCGAACACGCCGAGCTTCCGGATCGGCGGCGACTGGATCTCCGCGATCAGGGTGCCGAGATCGAGGTCCGTCCCGGCGCGCCACGCGTTCTCGATCAGGTTCGAGAGCAGCACGTGCTCGCGGCTCGAGAGTGGATCGGCAGCGATCCCGACGAGCCGCAACAGGCTCGTGACCGTCGCCTCGATCTCGTCCCGTAGCGTCTCGGCCTCGGTCTCCCACGAGAGCGCCGGCGCTCTGAGCGAGCCGACGACGTCGAGTGGCACACCGGCCGTCGAGCCGGGGGTGTACACGGTGACCTCGGCGGCATCCCTGAGCGCCCGGAGCCGTTCGGCGTCGATTCCCTGGGCCGCGAGCCCTTCCCTCCAGGTCGTCGCCTGCTCGGCGGCGTAGTCGTCGAGGCTCAGACCGGCGGCCTGCGCCTGGCTCTCGCCGACCCACGGCCGGAAGCTCGCCGCGTCGAGCTCGGGGAACACGAGCGCGAGGTTGCCCATGTCACCCTTGGGATCGATCACGAGCGCCGGGATCCCTGCCTGGAGCGCCTCCTCGATCAGCACGATCGCAAGCCCGGTCTTCCCCGAGCCCGTCATCCCGACGATCACGCCGTGCGTCGTGAGGTCGGACGAGCCGATCGTGACGCGATCGGCGGTTGGCTTGCCGTCCGTTGCAAGCGCCTGTCCGAGCCAGAACGTCCCGCGGTCTACCACGTCCCGAGTCTATGAGGAACGCAAGCCGGGACGTAGAGTGCGAGCGTGCTCGAGCAGCTACGCGTCGAACCCGGCTCGCCACCACGACTCGCCGAGCGCAACCCCCGAGATGACCTCGGGCTCGACAAGCAGGAGGGCAACGTCCGACTCGACGGGCTGCGCGAGCGGATCGAGGAGCTCCAGTACCGACTGTTCGCCGAGCGCCGAAGGAGTGTGCTCCTGGTACTCCAGGGGCTCGACGCGGCAGGCAAGGACGGTGTCATCCGCCGCGTGTTCGCCGGCGTCAACCCGGCTGGCGTGCGCGTGGTGTCGTTCGGCGCGCCCGTCGGCGCCGAGCGGGAGCACGACTACCTCTGGCGGATTCAGGCCGCACTACCGCGGTTCGGCGAGATCGGCGTCTTCAACCGCTCGCACTACGAGGACGTCGTCGCGGTCAGGATGCGGCAGCTCGCGCCCGAGCGCGTATGGCGCCGCCGCCCCGCGCATCTCGTCGAGTTCGAGCGCATGCTCGTCGACGAGGGGACGACGCTCGTCAAGGTGTTCCTCAACGTCTCCGAGGAGGAACAGTCGAAGCGGTTGCGGGAGCGGATCGAGGACCCGGAAAAACGTTGGAAGTTCCGGGCCGACGACCTGAAGGTGCGCGACGCTTTCGCCGACTGGGTTCAGGCCTGGGACGAGGTGATCGGGGAGACCTCGAGCGACCACGCGCCGTGGTACGTCGTCCCGGCCGATCGCAACTGGGTCAAGGCGCTCGCCGTGGCGACGCTGGTCGTCGACGCGCTGGAGCAGATCGACCCGCAGCTTCCCGAGCCCGACGCGGATCCCGCAGCCGTCAAGGCCTGAGTCGAGCCCTGGCGCGTAGGCCTAGGGCCGGGCGAGGCCCGGCCCCTACACGAGGATGCGGATCGCCGTCTCGGGCGGGCACCCGCGCAACACGAGCGAGGTTGCCGTGTGCAGGTCGATCTCGACGTTCGACGCGACGATCGCCGCCGAGTCGAGGTCGTACCCCGACCGGCACAGTGCGTCGAAGCGCCAGGCCAGCACATCGGCCGCTTCGTCGATATGGAGTGCCTCGAATTGGGCCGCAGTCATTCGTCCCCTCCGATCGGGTGGTTCGCCGCATCAACTCCCGGATGACCGTCGTGCGTCGCTCGGGACCTGCCGACAGGGTCGGCCATTCGGGGGGTGCTCGACCTCCCCCGGACGGGGGGTTCCACATCCCTCACGGTGGGGGATGTCCCGAGTGGAGGGATTCTTTCGCGCCCGTCGAATGCCAGCCGCACGGGCGGGAGGGATCTCGCCCCCACGGGACGGGGAGACGCGGGAGCGGACTGTGGGGGCGAGATCCGTCTCGCCCGTCCTTGTCGCATCGCCCGTTTCGTGCCACGATCAGGCCAATGACCCGTGCGGGTGGGAGCGCGATCTGGGTCGTCATCGTCGGGTGCCTGGCGCTCGTCGCTGGCGCGTCGGCGGCAACCATCGTCGGGACGCCGCACGCAGACGTGTTGCGAGGATCGGCCGCCGCCGACCGACTCGACGGTCGGGCGGGCGCCGATCAGCTCTCCGGCCTGAGCGGCGACGACCAGCTGCTCGGCGGATCGGGCGTGGATCAGCTCTATGGCGGTATCGGCAACGATCGCCTGTCCGGCGGGAGCGGCGTGGACACGCTTGCCGGTGGAAGCGGCGTCGATCGCCTCAGTGGCGAGGCGGGCAACGACCTGTTGTCCGGCGGGCCCGGGAACGACGAGCTCCTCGGCGGGCCTGGGAAGGACTCGCTCGCGGGCGGTGCCGGGAACGATCGACTCGACGGGGGCGCGGGGAACGACACGCTGGACGGAGGGCCCGGCGTCGACCAGGTGAGCTGCGGCCCCGGGAAGGACACCGTCGCCGCCGACGCACGCGATCAGGTCGCTCGAGACTGCGAGACGATCCTCGCTCCGGTGAAGGCACCCGTGCAGCCGGCCCCCGTCCCGAAGCCTCCCGCGAGCCAGGACCCGTCCGTCGTGGAGCTCGCCGCCTGCGTCGACGACCAGGATGCCGGAGAAGGACGGTGCCGCACGAGCGTCGAGGGTCAGAAGCTCCAGCGACTCCAGGTCGTCCACTGCACCACGATCGTCGCCAACGCCAATGGACGTAGCGTCGGGCTCTCGCTGTTCCGCGACGGCGTCCTCCTCGCCGAGAAGAGCGCTGAGTCGGGGAGCGATGCCATGTTCTCGCAAGCGCTGTCGTATTCGCCACCTGGGTTCTTCGCGCCGGCCGGTTCCTGGACATGTCGAGTCGCGATCGCGGGCCAGACGGCCAAGGAAGTCATGTTCGCGACGGCCTTGCCCGCGCCCGGTTAGCGCAGTCCTCGGAAGCATCCCGGACTGAAGGGAGATCGATCAGCCCCTCCAGGCCCGGCCGCTTCGTGCCGACGATGAGGAGAGGGACAGCGACGCCCGCGGTGGGATGAAGGGGCGCCGCTGTCCCTCTCACGACGTGTTGGGCGTCGGGCGCCGGACTCCTGCGCCAGCCCGCGCTCGCCAAACTCGCCAAGAAGGAGCGCTGTCGTGAGATCAGCTCCGTCGGGTACCAAATGGGTACCGCGCTTGTCGAGAGGCGTGCTGGTGTGACACCCTGACTGGGAAGCGTGCGCTAGCGAACGACGTGGAGCGTTGGCGGCATCTTCCCCGGATCTCCAACGAAGGGATGGATCGCCATGAGCGGCCCTCAGACGAGTATTCCTCCCGTGTGGGACAACTCCCCTGCCCGCGCGGGGCACGTCAAACGTTCGGTCAGGGTGCGCGACACGATCGATCCGTCTGACGTAGTCGACGCGGATTCTCCTTGGGCCGTCATCGACAAGTACCCGGACTTGAGGATGATTTTCTGGCCGTCGACGAGTCCGGACGAGCCCGACCTGACCAAGCACGACCGCCGGTCTACGCCGACGAGTGGTCGTCAGACTGATGGCGGCCAGGTCGGTGGAGCGGTTGACGGAGCCTGAGCTCTCGCAGTTGTAGAACCGACGGGTTTCTGCCGACGTAAGCGAAAGGAAGGCGGCGTCGCGGTGGGATAGGGGACGCCGCCTTCCCCTCGAGTGTCCCCGTTGGCCCTGAACGCGGGAAACCCTGCTTGGCGCCGCGGCTCCGACGGGTGCGCGCGGTTACCAGTCGACGCAGCCGCCTCCTACTGCGCCCATGAATGCGGCTATTGACCGAGATCGCGAAGGCGGCAAGCGCGCCAACAGGAACCAGAAGACAGGTGAGATCAGGTCAGTCGGGTGCAAAGTTCGGTACAACGTTCTCACGCGCCTGGCAGCCGTCGACCTCGGGACGATCGTCAGCGCAATCGGCCGCACGTTGACTTCACCGCACCGCCTTGTTAGGTAACCGTCATGCGGCGGTCTGAGCCCAATCGCATCCGTGAGACCCGGATGAAAGGTCTTCTGGCAGTCCTGTTGTGCGCTTCAGCCGTCATGGTGTCGGGCACGGTCGCGGCACCCGCACCATTCCAACTCACGTTCGATGGGCACCATGGGGTGCCGATGGGAGCCGGGTATCGGCACGAGGGGCCGTTCACGTCGTCGCCGCCGTTTTGCACGTCGGGAACCGTGGTCGATCTCCGGCACTCAGGCGATAACGCGACCCGTCTCTACACCTGCGACGACCGCAGCGGCACGGTCACTATGCAGGTGACGAACTTCCTTGCAGAGCATGCTCCGAGCGGAACAGGGACGTGGCGCATCACCGAGGGAACGGCTGAGTACGCAAGCTTGCGAGGCAAGGGCACCTGGACGACAGTTCCTGGAGAGGGCGTGGACGAGCCGTTTCGCAGCACACTCCGAGGCGTAGCAGACCTCGACGGCCAGGCTCCGACGATCACGATCTCGCGAGCAACCGCCGAGCGACTCGCTCGGCCCACGGACACCTACGCGATCCGGCTCGTATTTTCCGCACGGGACAACGTCGATGGAAACCCAGTCTCCTACGCTGTGACCGCTTCCGGGCTGAACAAGACCTGGACACGAGTGGGGCGAGCGGTCTCGGGGCCAGTCACGATGACCTTGAAGATCCGCCTCCCCAAGCAAGAACGACGCGTCCGCCTCGAAGTTACAGCAACCGATCCGCTTGACAACCAGCGACGGACATCACGGATGCTGAAGCTTCCACCGGCAAGCGGCTGAACTCCCGGCTGCCTCGAAACTGGGCGCCAAGGGGTACTCTCGCCTGGCGGCATCTATCTCTCAGCGCGGCCCGTTTGTGCTATCGGGCGCCCTTCCCTCGAGCGCGCGCCGTTTCTCCTCCTCGATCCGTGCCGCTGCTGCACGCCACGCGTCAGCGTCGAACAGGGATCGAACCTCGTGCCGCAGCCTTTCCGATAGGGCGAAGATGGCCACGATCGCTGGAACGGTCACGAACCATCTGCGGGTGCGACCGTGACCGCTAGCCCGTGATGACCTTGAGGCAGCGGCTCGCACCAGCGGGAATTGCGCTGCGGTGGAGTCGCTTGTCTGCGCGTTCAGAGGCTTCCAATTCGGGTCCAACGAAATTGCCTGAGGTTGTCGTGCCCTGTTGCCAGTGGACGACGTTCGCGACTTGGGAGGTGACCCACACGCGCCAGTCGGCGAGGAAGCGGGACCATTCCTTGGACCCTGTGGCTGGTGTGCCGAGAGCGGTGAGCCGTACCAGCGAGCGTTCGAAGGGGGGCATCCAGTGCGTGATCAAGAAGTCCCCAACGATCTGGAACTGTTCCGCGGTCGCCCCGTTGGTCAGCAGCCGTTCCGCTTGCCGGACCTTCGGAGGCATGTTTTCTACTTTCTGTTGGCGCGTCGCGGCCGCGAGGTCACCGCATACCGCGGTGGTTCTGGCCATGAATGACGGCGGCACCGCTGGCTGGGGCGATGCGGCAACGGCGGATCCTGCCCCGAGGGCGAGCACACCGGCAAATAGAGCCGCGCACGACGCTACCCGCAACATCGCGCTTGAGCGTAACGCGCGACACCACCACCTGTCGAGCGGACGCTCAGGGTTGTCGAGTCGAAGTCGGAGGCGGGGGAGAGGCTCATCGCGCTCCCCGGGCCGTTGGCCGTCGAGCTCGAGCGCCACTACGCACAGTCCGCCTACAGGCACGACGACAACCATGTGTTCGCCCACCCGACGAAAGGCTCGCGCTTGTGTTGCGAATGGTTCCGCCTCGAGTTCGCCGAGGCGCAAAAGGCGGCCGGTGTGGAGGGCCGCGTCCGCATCCACGACCTGCGTCATGCCGCGCTCACGAACATGGCGGCGGCGGGCGCGAGTCCGATGGCGATCATGGGCACAGCAGGACACCGGTCGATACAGACGACCCGCCAGTACGTGCACTTGGCGGGCGTCACGTTCCCCGACGATGCGGCCGCGCTCGCCGACAGGCTGCTCGGGGTACCAAGTTCCGGTACCAAACAGCCGGAATCGGCGCAGCTAAGCGGTTCTCGCTAGATCCAGCGCTTCCAGCGGAAGAAGCCGATCATCCCGGCGAAGGTCGTCAGGAGGATCGCGACGGTCACCCAGAACGCGGTCGACGTCCCGAAGCCCGGGAACGCGACGTTCATCCCGAAGACCCCCGTGATGAGGGTGAGCGGGAGCATCGTGACGCTGATGATCGTGAGCAGGCGGAGAACGTCGTTCTGGCGGTGCGAGATCACCGACTCGTTCGTCGACTCGAGCCCTTCGACGACCTCCTTGTAGTTGTCGAGCTGGTCCCAGATGCGCTCGGCGGCGTCGTTGAGGTCGTCGAAGTACATCTCGAGCTCTTCGGGAAGGAACCGATCGAGCCGGCGCTCGAGCACGCGCAAGGTGGAGCGCTCGGGCTTGATCACCTTTCTGTACGAGATGATCTCCTGTTTCACGTTCGAGATGTCGCGAACCACGTCCTCGGCGTAACCCTCGAACATGTCGTCCTCGATGGTGTCGAGCTTGTGGCCGATCTTGTCGAGGATCGGGAAGCAGTAGTCGAACAGGTCGTCGAGCACCTCGTAGAGGAGCCGGCCCGAGCCCTTGGCGAACAGCTGCTCGCGGAATGCATCGTCGCCCTCGCACCGTCCGAACAGGCGCGTTACCGGCAGGAGCTCGCGGTTCGGGATCGTGACGAGGTAGTCCTGCCCGATGAAGACGTCGAGCTCCGCCGCGTTGAGCCGCTGGATCGTCTTGTCGTAGACCGGGAAGTGCAGCACCGCGAACAGGTAGCCATCGTCCTCGTAGTCGTCGACCTTCGGTCGCTGACGCTTCGAGACGATGTCCTCGACGTCGAGTGGGTGCCAGCCAAAGCGCTCGGCAAGACCCTGCGCGGTCGACAGGTCGGGTGAGACGACGTTGACCCAGGTGAGCTCGGCTGCGCTGAGCTCAGCGACCGGCGACGAGCGTGCGACGACGTCCGCGGGACGCGGCCGGGTGCTCCTGCGGATGCGGGGCAGGCTCGGCAACGGTACTGAGTGGGTCGTCGATCGTGAACGTCATGTTCGTCATTCTACCCGCGGTGCCTCCATTTCGGGGCTCATCGAACCGGCCGGGCTCGTTGCGCCCGCGCGGGCCGCGGTGAGCCGAGCCGCTTCGGCGCGGGAGCGCGGATGCCCTGTCACCGCGGCGAGGAATGTCGCCTTGTCGAGGGTGTAGAGGCGGCAGCTCTCGACCGCGACACAGGTCGCGTTGCGTGGGGCGTCGTGCAGCAGAGCCAGCTCGCCAAAGCCCTCGCCACGCCCGAGGCGATCGACGGGGACCCCACCGCGGATGATCTCGACGGTCCCGGATGCGATCACGTAGAAGCGGTCGCCGTGGAGCGCGCCCTCCTCGATGAGCACCGTGCCGGGTATGGCCTCGAGTGGCTGCAGGCTGTGCGCCAGCAGCTCCAGCGTCGCCGGCCCGAGCGGGGCGAACAGGGGCAGCGAGCGCAAGAGGCCGATCTCGACCACGGGCACGGTCGCGTGGCGGTCGATCGAGAGCAGGTCTTTCCCCGCGGCCACCGCGGCGAGCGGGAGCAGGAGCCCGACACCGACGATCGCGACCCGTGGGCCGCCGATTGCGACGAGCGCCGCCACGAGGAGCGACCCGACCGCCAGCCCGGCCATCGCAAGACCTTCGAGCAGGCCGAACACCCGGGCGAGCGTGTCCGCCGGTGCGACGCGCTGCATCAGGGTTCGTGCGGCGACGTCCAGCACGACACGACCGGCGCCGGCCGTCGCGAGGAGCGCGATCGCCGTCGCGGGTGTCGGGTAGGCCGCCAGGAGGACGAACGAGATGAGGTAGACGACGAGCCCGGCGAGCATCGAGGGGACGAGTCGCGCCCGGCCCACGAGCCCGGCGGTGACGAAGATGGCGAGCGTCGCCCCGGCTCCGAAGGCTGCGTTGAGATAGCCGGCCCAGCTGTCGGGAAGGCCGAGCGTGCCGATCGCGAGCTCGGGATAGAGGACGTCGAGCGCGCCCAGGGCGACGAAGTCGGCGCAGAGCAGGATGACGAGCAGCCGGGCGGGCCGCTCGTCGCGCAGGACGTGCACGGCACCCAAGAGCGATGCGCGTGTGCTTTCCGGCTGCTCGAGCGCACCGGCCGGGGGAGGTCCTGGAACGGGTACGACGAGCAACGCGGCGATCGCCAGCGCCGCGGCCATCACCGCAAACACCGTGCCCGGGCTGGAGACCGCAAGGAGGATGCCCGCCAGCGCGGGGGCGACCAGCACGCTGACGCTCTCCACCCAACTCGCAGCGACGTTCGTCGCGGTGAGCTCGTCGGGAGAGCGGGCGAGGGTCGGGGTCAGCGCGGACATCGTCGGCCGCGTGATCGTGATCGCCGACGCCCCAAGCGTGGCAGTCGCGTACGCGAGCGGCGCCGGCCCGTCGAGGAGGAGCACGGTCGCGGTCGTCGCGAATGCCGCAGCCTGGGCGACGTAGCCCGCGAGCAGGACGCGTCCGGGGCGGAATCGGTCGCCGAACGTCGAGGTGAGCGGCGCGATGCAAGCGGCGGGCACGAGCTGGATCGCGGCGACGAGCCCTGCCTCGGTGGTGCCGCCTCGACCGTAGGCGTACACCAGCATCGCCAGCCAGGTCGCCCATTCCGCGATCCCGAACGCGGCGTACGCGAGCAGCACCCGACGCAGCGACCGATTGCCGATGATCGACCTGGCGACGCTGGCGACCCGGCTCAGCGCAGCGCCGGTGTCTCGTCCCGTCCGCATCAGTCGGGTGGGCGAGCATCCGTCGCCGGGTGGAAGAGCGAGCGCGCTGACGGCACGGGTGGCCCGAGTCTCGCACGCGTCCGACGGCCATGCACGACCCCGGCTAGACTCGACGCATCCGCGCCCGTAGCTCAGGGGATAGAGCGCGCGCCTCCGGAGCGCGAGGTCGAAGGTTCGAATCCTTCCGGGCGCATTCGGCCTCCCCGTTCGGCGTCCTCGGCCGCGGCGTTGCGACCGCTCCGATCGGGGTCGATGCATGTGCCGGCCCACGACGATTGCATGTAGAGGCCGGGCATGCCCGGCCTGTCCCGGCGAAAGCCGGGACATGTGGGAGTGCCGGTCACGGTTGGCGGTGTGCCGCCGCGTTGCGGCGCCACAGGCCGGGCAAGCCCGGCCTCTACGATCTTCGCGTGGAGGTCAGCGTCCGGATCGTTCGGCTCGAGCTCGCCGACACGTTCGTCATCGCCCGCGAGGCCTCCGACTGGGCTGACGTCCTCCACGTCGAGATCCGGCACGGAGGGCACGTCGGACGCGGGGAGGGAGCGCCGATCGAGCGCTACGGCGAGTCGGTGGAGAGCGCCAGCGCCTTCGTCGAGGCGCACGCGTCGCGCGTCGGCGACGACCCGTTCGCGCTCGAGGAGATCGGTGCCCGACTCGCCGAGATCGAAGGCGAGCACGCGGCGAAGTGCGCGCTCGACGCGGCGCTGCACGATCTCGGCGGCAAGCTCCTCGACGTGCCGGTCTGGCAGATGCTCGGCCTGCCACGGTCGGGGCCGCCGACGTCGTGGACGGTCTGGCTCGGCGACCCGGACGACATGGCGGCGCGTGCCGCTGTGGCGTCGCGGCGGTTCCGCCGACTGAAGCTCAAGCTCGGTGGCGGGGACGGGCTCGACGTCGCGCGGGTGCGCGCGGTACGTGCCGTCACCGACTTGCCGTTGACCGTGGACGTCAACGAGTGGTGGTCACTCGACGAGGCGCTCGCCTCGTGCGAGGAGCTCGGTCGCCTGGGTGTCGAGTACATCGAGCAGCCGCTTCGCGCCGGCGATCCGGATGGCGCTGAGCTGCGTCGACGCTCGCCGGTGCCGATCTACGTCGACGAGGACTGTCATCTCCTCGGTGACGTCGTGGCGTGCGCGGAGATCGCGCACGGCATCAACATCAAGCTTGCGAAGTCGGGTGGGATCCGCGAGGCGATCCGGATCGCGCACGCGGCTCGAGCGCTCGGTCTGGGCGTCATGCTGGGGTGCATGGTCGAGTCCGGGCTCGGGATCGCGGCCGGCTGCTGCGTCGCGCCGCTGTGCGATCACGTCGACCTGGACGGCAACCTGCTCCTCTCCCGCGATCCAACGCCGGGGCCTGTGCTGGCGGACGGGATCCAGGTGTCGAGCGAAGGGCCGGGGCTTGGCTGCGGGTGAGCGGACGCTGATCCTCGCCGAGGGGTTCTCGGCCGATCCGCACCACGGCAAGACGATGCGCGGAGTGCTCCGCTACCGCGCCGACGACGTCGTCGCGATCCTCGACTCGACACGCGCCGGCGAGGCGATGGACGGCACCCCGATCGTGGGCGACCTCGCGGCGGCGGTCGCGTTCGAGCCAGAGGTCGCGCTCGTCGGCGTTGCGACGCAGGGTGGCCGCTTCCCACCTGCGTGGCGCGCCCTGCTCCTCGCGTGCATCGACCACGGTCTCGCGATCGAAAACGGCCTCCACGAGTTCGTCGCGGACGACCCCGAGCTCAGCGCCCGAGCGGGGGTGACCGGTGTGGAGCTCCGCGACCTGCGGCGATCGCCGACCGATCTCGACTGCCCGACCGGCGAGAACCTCGCGCTCGACACGCACATCGTCCTCACGGTCGGGTCGGACTGCGCGATCGGGAAGATGACCGTGGCACTCGAGCTCGAGCGCGAGGCGCGAGCGCGCGACATCTCGGCCCGGTTCGTCCCGACCGGGCAGACGGGCATCGCGATCGCCGGCTGGGGGATCGCGGTCGACGCAGTCGTCTCGGACTTCATCGCCGGGGCCGCCGAGCGGCTCGTCGTCGAAGGGCACGCGCGCGGCGGTGAGCTCCTGCTCGTCGAGGGGCAGGGCGCGCTCCTGCACCCCGCGTACTCGGGCGTCACGCTCGGCCTGCTCCACGGATCAGCACCGCACACGCTCGTTCTCTGCCACCGCCATGGCCAGACCGCGATCGAGGGGTACGAGAGCAACCCGCTTCCCACGCTCACGGCGCTCGCCGATCTGTACGAGTCCGCGTGCCTGACGGCCCGCCCGGCTCGTGTCGCGTGCATCGCGCTCAACACCGCCGGTCTCACGGACGACGCTGCAGCGGCCGCTGTCGCCGACACGGCCGCCGCGACCGGCATGGTCGTCGACGACCCCGTTCGCAACGGCGCGGCGCGACTCTTGGATTCTGTGCTCGCACACGAGTAGGATGCGCGAGCTCGCCCTACTGGGGAGTGGGGGCGGGATAACGCAGAGGGGGAGCGAAAGAGAACGCCATGCGGTGCCTGGCTGGGATCGTGGGGACGCTTGTCGTCGTGTCCGTGCTCGCGGGCGCGGCGGTCGGCGCCGATGTCGGCGCGAACGACGACACGGGGAAGTACGCCGTCGACGGCGGCGCGGCCTTCTACCAGCGCATGCGCGAGCTCGGGCTCAAGCAGGCGGTCATCACCGTTCGCTGGCAGCCGAGCGACGGTGACGCGCTGATCGAGTCGGATCTCCTCGACGCAACGGTGCCCGCCGCCGAGAGCGCCGGGTTGAGAGTCGTCTTCGCCGTCTATCCCTACCCGCCGCGGGAGATCGAGAGCGGGATCGCTTCCCCGGCGGGATTCGCCGCTTGGCTCGACCGACTCGCTCGCCGCTACCCGACGGTGAAGCAGTACGTCGTCGGGAACGAGCCGAACCAGCCTGCCTTCTTCCGACCGCAATTCTCGCGGAAGGGGCGTCTCGTCTCGGCGGCGCGGTTCGGCCCGTTCCTCGCGGCCGGGTACGACGCGCTCAAGGCGGTCGATCCCACGATCACCGTCGTCGGCGTCGGGCTGTCGCCGCGGGGGAACGACCGGCCGAACGCCAGGAGCAATGTCTCGACATCCCCCATCCGGTTTCTCGCAGCACTCGGAGCCTGGTACCGGTCGACGATGCGAGACCGCCCGCTGATGGACGGGTTCAGCTTCCATCCCTACCCGAACCAGTCGACCGATCCGCTCGAACGCGGCTATCCGTGGCCGAACGCGGGCTTCGTCAACCTCGGCCGCATCAAGCAGGCGCTCTGGGACGCGTTCTCGGGCACCGCCCAGCCGACGACGCGAGAAGGGCTTCGTCTGTACCTCGACGAGGTCGGCTGGCAGGTCGACACCGCAGGTCTACCCGGCTACACGGGAGCGGAGAACGTCCGGGTGACGACCGACGCGCGACAGTCGGCGATCTACGCCAAGCTCGTCCAGCAGTCGTCGTGCGACGTCGACATCGCCGGCGTGAACGTCTTCGGGTTCTACGACGACCCGAAGCGAGCGGGCTTCCAGGCGGCATTGCACCGTGCAGACGGATCACCGCGCGCGTCGGCCGAAGCGCTGCGCACGGCGCTGTCGAGCACGGCCTGCGACCCGGTCCCTCCGCCGTGGGAGCCGTCGACGACCGTCGTCGGCGCGGTGGAGCCGACCGTGGTCGATGACGGGACCGAGCTCGTCGTCCAGCTCGCTGCAGCCGAAGGTGCACGTGTGGTCGCCTGCGTATTCGCAGGAATCCCGTACCTCGCCGCCTCGATCGGGGCGGTGCCGGGCTGCACGACCGCCACGCTCAACCCGGTGAAGGGTCTCCAGCTCCGGTTCGAGCGTTCCGGAGCCTCCGGTGTCCTGGTCGTGCGGATGACAGCGACCGCGAACCCGGGCCGCGTGTTCGCAGCTGCGCAGCCGTTTCCGTGAGTCGAATTGACATCGAACATGTGTTCTGTCACCATGGGAACAGATGTTCGCTTCCTCGCTTCTCGTCCGGATCGCGCTGGTCGTCGTGGCGGTCGTCGTGCTCTGGGCGCTGTTCGCCAACAGCTCCGGCGCGGCGGGGAGCGAGACGCACTACCGCGTGAAGGCCGGCGACACGCTGTGGTCGATCGCGATCCGCACCCACGCGGGCGATCCGCGCGAAGGGGTCTGGGAGCTCGAGCACCGTAATGGGCTCTCGAACGCGACGATCGTTCCCGGCCAGATCCTCGTGCTCCCCTAGAGGCTTGCAGCGCGAGGACCCGGGCGGTCATGGGCGCGGCAGTGCGAGATCGGTGTAGACCATCTCGCCCGTGAACTTCCGTGCGCTCGCATCCCAGGGGAAGAAGATCGCATTCCGCCACTCGAGCCGCTCACCGGTGGGCTCGAAGTCCAGCCAGCGTCCCTCGTGTGTGGCCGTCACGATCGCCTCCTCGCAGACGCCCTGCGGCCCGATCACGATGTAGTCGAGGTCGAAGTGGATGTCGGGGAATGCCGTGAGCAGCTCCGTGTAGAAGCGCGCAGCGCCGGCGTGGCCTTCCCACCGGGCGCCGGTGCCGGCGACGGTGTACACGCAGTCTTCGGTCAGCGTCGAGATGAGCCCCGGTAGGTCGCGATTGTCCTCGGCGATCGAGTGCACCTTCCACAGGTCGCGGATCTCCGCGACCTCGTCGGGGTCGACCTTTCGTCGCAGGAGGTCGAGAATGCGGTCGCTCGCCACGCCGTGCTCCTTTCGCTCGCGGTCGAGCAGTGATTCAAGCGGACTGCGCTCACGGAGGCGATTGCCGAGCACGCTACGATCGGCCGCCGTGGATCTGGACCTCGTGTTCCTCGGAACCTCGGGCTCGGCGCCGACCGCACAGCGCGGTACGAGCGCGACGCTCGTCCGACGCGAGGGCGAGCGACTCCTGTTCGACTGCGGCGAGGGCACCCAGCGGCAGCTGCTTCGCTCGGACGTCGGGCTCGTCGATCTCGAGCATGTGTTCCTCACGCATCTGCACGCCGATCACTACCTGGGTCTCCCCGGGATGCTCAAGACCTTCGCCTTGCGCGGCCGCGAGCTGCCGCTGACCGTGTACGGGCCGGCGGGGACCCGCGAGCTCCTCACGGCGCTGCGACGCGTGTTCGGAGGCCTGTCCTACCCGCTCGAGGTCGTCGAGCTGGACGTGGGCGACCGGGTCGAGCGCGACGGGTGCGCGGTCATCGCCTTTGGGGTCGACCACGGGGTGTCGGCGGTCGGGTACGTCGTGACGGAGCCCGATCGACCCGGCCGCTTCGACGTCGCTGCCGCCGACGCGCTCGGTGTCCCCGGCGGCCGCGAGCGCGGCGTACTGCAAAGCGGCGAGCCGGTGACGCTCGCCGACGGCACGGTCGTCGAACCGGGCGCGGTGCTAGGCCCGGCCCGACCTGGCCGCACCGTGGTGCTCACGGGGGACACGGCCCCCGTCGCCGATGTGGTCGTGGCCGCAACCGGGGCCGACGTCCTCGTCCACGAGGCGACGTTCCTCGCCGAGGAGCGTGCTCGCGCGCGAGAGACGCGCCATTCGACCGCCGGAGAGGCGGCGCTCGCGGCGCGTGAGGCGGGTGTACGGCTGCTGGCGCTGACGCACCTGTCCGCCCGGTACTCGGGACGCGAGGTCGAGGCCGAGGCACGAGAGCTGTTCGAGCACACCGTCGTCCCGCGCGACTTCGACATCGTCTCCGTGCCGTTCCGCGAGCGGGGCGAGCCGACGCTCGTCCCGCGCGGTGCCCGGCCGTCGCGTGGTGACGGTGCCGCGGCGCCCGGTCAGGGCGACGCGGGCGTGTAGGTGAACTGGGTCGACCCTGCGTACCCGTCGATCGAGAGCGTGAAGGTGCAGGACCGGGTCCCGTCGGCGGACGACGGGGCAGGGATCGAGACCGTCTTCACCTCCCCCGCCGCAACCTCGATCGGCTCTCGAGGGATGCCGTCGACCGCCACGTTGATCGGATCACCGCTCTTCCCGAGGAGGGTGACGACCAGGGCACCGCGGCGAGCAGCCGGGAACGTGGAGATCGGCGCGTCCGGTGAAGTCGCCGTTCGGGAGGACTCCCGAAAGCTCGCTCACGACGCGAATCGGAACCGACGGCTTCCACAGCCGGAGCGGGGGCGAGGCGGACTCGCCGAGCGGCATCGTCGCCACGACGTCACCTTCGAGGTTGACCGTGCTGGGGGCGGCGAGCAGGCCACGGGACATCGTCGCCCCGCCGGCATCGAGGAGCAGCCCCGAGCCGTCGTCGATCCGTACCCGGAGCGGGCTGGGTGGAACGACACCGACGACGTTGGGGAGGGCGATCACCTCGGCCACCGACCTGTTCCAGAACACCGTCCTCGCCTCGGTCGGCGCCGCCCGTGCACCCGTCACGAGCAGCGTCACCGGGCGATCGGTCTGATCGTCGAGCCACGAGCGCTCGACGGTCCCGCGGGCCGAGCGCTCCTCGGCGGCCGAGCGATTGACGACGGTACGGCTCGCGTCGACGGACATCGCGACGAGCAGGACGATGACGATCGACCGGAAGCACGGCGACGAGCCGCCGGGGCAGCCAGAGCACGAGCGCCGCGCCGGCAACCGTCGCAAGCACGAGACCGATCCGGGTCACCGTCTCGTGGGCAACGAGATGTCCGAGGTACGCGGTGGGAATCGCGTCATGGACGCCAAGCTCCGGCGCCACCTGCGCGAGTGGGAGCGCGGCGACGGTGACGACGAGCGTCGCCACCACCAGGACGGGCCAGAGCCCACCCCGGGGGCACCCGGCACCGACCCACCCGGCGAGCCCGACTGCGAGGATCGGGAGCGCTGTGGCGGTGTACCGCTGACCCACGTGGTCGAGGTGGCCGGCGGCGAAGAGGCCGACCTGCGCGACGAGCAAGAGGACGTATGCGGAACCGGTCGCCGCGAGCGCGCGCGCTGCACTCGTGAGCGGTTTCCGGCGTCGGGCGGCCACGACGAGCAGCGCCGACGCGACGGCGGGTATCGCCACGCTGGCCACCACCAAAGCCCCGAGGTGCCGGACGAGCGCGAGCGGGAGCCCGCCTGTTCGCTCGCCCGCGTCTCCGAGAGCGGCATAGCCCCCGAGGATCTGGGTCGACCGCAGCACGCCGGGCGCAACCAGCTCCAGCAAGACGATCACGATCGCCAGCGCGCCGACCGAGGCTGCAAGCGGCACCAGTGGACGGACGGCCCTGGCCGGGGCGCCGAGGCGTGGGTAGAGCCAGACCGCCAGGGCGCATGCAGGGAGCAGGACGAGCGCCTGCATGCGGACGGCCGCAGCGGCAGTGGTAGCACCGAGGAACACGCCCTGCCGGAGCAGCGTTGGGCGCTCGAGAGCGAGCGCGAGGGCAAACGCGGCCCAGACCGTCGCGGGATAGAACAGCGCCTCCGTCATGAGCAGGCCGCCATAGAGGACGGCGGGCGTCGCGAGGGTGATCGCGGCCGCCGCCACGGCCCACCAGGCCGGGGCTACCCGCCGTGCCCAGAGGTACGCCGGTATCGCCGCCGACGAGACGGCGGCCGTCTGAAGGAGCTGTGCGAGCTCGACACCCCATCCCCGACCGCCGAGCTCGAGACCGGCACCGACAAGTGCGGGTGTCAGGAAGCTGTAGTACGGGGACTCCATCCCGCGAACCGCCAGCGTCCCGTGTTCCCACAAGGACTCGCCGAGGAGCCCATAGAGCATCTCGTCGGGCGCGATCCAGGGGACGGTGAACTGACGCGCGACCGCGAAGCGGACCACCGTGGTGGCGACGACGAGTACGGCGACGGTCGCCCCGGGTCGGGCACGGAATGGCACCACGGCATGTTCTGTCACGATCGTGAAGACTCTGTCAGGGACGGACGACGTGCCCTCCAATGCGTTGTCTAGAGTTCCGCAGACCTTTAACCCGGTTCAGCGAGGCCGGAAAGGAGATTGGATGGGGAACCAAGGGAGCACCGCGGGTGCGCGGGCATTGCTCGACGCCGACGCGGTCGCCCGGACCCTCGCCCGGATCGCACACGAGCTCATCGAGCGAAGCGAACAGCTCGACCGGGTTGCGCTCGTCGGCATCCACACGCGAGGCGTACCGCTCGCGGCACGACTGCAAGCGCTCGTCGCGGAGCGCAGCGGGGTCACATTGCCGATCGGCGCGCTCGACATCACCTTTCACCGTGACGACGTGCTCGTGCGCGACGGTGGTCGCCCACGACACCCGCAACCCGTCGTCCGCGGCACCGAGCTGGACTTCGGCCTGACCGGACGCACGTGTGTCCTCGTCGATGACGTTCTGTTCACGGGCCGCACGATCCGGGCCGCGATCGACGCGCTGCTCGAGTACGGAAGACCCGACCGCGTCCAGCTCGCGGTCCTGGTCGACCGCGGTCACCGTGAGCTGCCGATTCGCCCGGACTACGTCGGCAAGAATGTTCCGACCGCCCGCACGGAGCACGTCGGCGTCGAGACTCGTCGAGACCGACGGCGTCGACGAGGTCGTCGTCATGGGCGCCAGGGAGCTCGGGGATGGCTGAGCGGCGTCACCTGATCGCGGTCGCCGATCTCGATCGCGGCGCGGCCGAGCGCATTCTCGACACGGCGAGAGCGATCGAGCGGTCGCTCGACCGGGAGGTCAAGAAGCTTCCCACGCTGCGAGGGCGCCTCGTCGTGAACCTCTTCTACGAGTCGTCCACCCGCACGCTCTCGAGCTTCGATCTCGCCGCGAAGCGCCTCTCGGCCGACACGATGGCGATCCGCTCGTCGGGCTCCTCGGTCGACAAGGGCGAGTCGCTCAGGGACACCGCCGCGACGCTCGGCGCGTACGACCCGGACGTGATCGTGATTCGGCATCCCCACATCGGGGCTCCGACGCTCGTTGCCGACGCGACCGCAGCGCACGTCGTGAACGCCGGTGACGGAAAGCACCAGCATCCGACCCAGGCGCTGCTCGACCTGTTCACGATCCGCGAGGCGCTCGACCGGCTCGAGGGCGTCCATGTCGCGATCGTCGGCGACGTCCTCCACTCGCGCGTCGCTCGCTCGCTGATCGAGGCGCTACGGCTCGTCGGTGCGCATGTGACGCTCGTCGGGCCGCCCACCCTGATCCCCCGCGGGATCGAAGCAATGGGGTGCGAGGTCTCCTCGGAGATCGCGGACATCGCCGCGGCAGACGTCGTCTACGCGCTCCGCATGCAGCACGAGCGGATGCTGCCGGGTGCCGCGTTCATCCCCTCGCTCCGCGAGTACGCCATGCTCTACGGGCTCACACCAGACCGCCTGCGCCCGGGACAGGTGGTCATGCACCCGGGGCCGATGAACCGCGGGGTGGAGATCGACCCACGCGTCGCCGACTCCGGTTCGTCGCTGATCATCACCCAGGTACGGTCAGGGCTCGTGGTGCGCATGGCCGTCCTCTACGACCTCCTCACCTCCGCACCGCTCGTCGCCGCCGAGTCGCTGGAGGTCGCATGAGGCTCTTCTGGCGTGGGGCAGAGCAGCCAGGTGCGAGCGTGACGCTCGTCGCGCGCGTCGTCGATCCCGGGTCAGGGCTCGACGGTCCCGCGACCGTCACGGTCGAGGACGGGATCGTGGTAGCGATCGAGCCACGCGCTTCCGCGCCCGACGGGCTCGTGCTCGCCCCGGCGTTCATCGATCCCCACGTTCACCTCAGGACGCCAGGGCGCGAGGACGAAGAGACGATTGCGACGGGTACTGCCGCCGCGGCAGCGGGTGGCTACTGCGCCATCGTCGCAATGCCGAACACCGAGCCGGTCGTCGACTGCGCATCGGTCCTCGCTTCGCTGGTCACGCGCGCCCAGGACGAGGCGTGCATCCCCACCGGCTTCATGGCTGCGATCTCGAAAGGGCTGCGCGGCGAGGAGCTGACCGAGATGGCCGAGTTGGCCGAGGTCGGCGCGGTCGCATTCACCGACGACGGCAGGCCGGTCGCATCCGCCGGTCTGATGCAGCGCGCGTTCCGCTACAGCGCGCTGGCCGGGCGACCTCTCGCTCTGCACTGCGAGGACCCGACGCTCTCGCGCGACGGGCAGATGCACGAAGGGGCCGTCTCGGCCGAGCTGGGGCTTGCGGGCTGGCCCGGGGTCGCCGAGAGCGTGATGGTCGAGCGGGACCTCCAGCTCGCGCGGGACGAGGAGCGCCCCGTGCATCTGATGCACCTCTCGACGAGGGCGTCCGCCGAGGCGCTCGCCCGGGCCCGCGCAGCAGGTGTCGTCGCGACCGGCGAGGTCACGCCGCATCACCTCTGCGCGACCGACGAGCGGGTTCGCACGCTCGACGCGAACGCAAAGATGAACCCCCCGCTCGGGGCGGACGACCATCGGCGTGCGCTCGTCGACGCGGTCAGGGACGGCGTGATCACGTGCATCGCCACCGATCACGCGCCGCACGCGGCACAGGAGAAGGACGTCCCCTTCGAGGAGGCGCCGTTCGGTGTGACCGGGCTCGAGACGTCGTTCGCCGCACTCAACACGTTCCTCGTCCGGACCGGTGAGCTCCCACTCGAGGTGGTGCTCGCGCGGCTCTCGACCGGGCCGGCCGACGCGTTCGGGTTCCAGACCCCGCGGATCGCAGTGGGTGAGCCGGCCAACCTCGTGCTGCTCGACCTCGACGCGCGCTGGACGGTCGGCGAGCACGGCTTTCGGTCCCGCTCGGCCAATTCGTGGCTCCTGGGAGAGACGCTGGTCGGATCGGTCGTGAAGACGATCGCCGGCGGGCAGGTGGTCTACGCGGCATGACCAACGGGTACCTCCTGCTCGAGGACGGCAGCGCGTTTCGCGGCCGCTCGGTCGCGGCGCCCGACCTGGCATTCGGTGAGGCCGTGTTCACCACCGGAATGACCGGCTACCAGGAGACGGTCACCGACCCGAGCTTCGCCGGGCAGATCGTCTGCTTCACCGCGGCGATGATCGGCAACTACGGCGTGTCGGACACCCGGCTCGAGTCGGCCACTCCGCACGTCCGCGGCGTCGTCATGCGGCGGTTGGGCGGCGAGGAGTGGGCGCTCTGGCTCGCCGAGCGAGGGATCGTCGCGCTCGACGACATCGACACGCGGGCGCTCACCCTCCGTCTGCGCGACCGTGGTGCGATGCGTGCGGTCGTCGTTGCCGACGAGTCGACGCTCGCGGTCGAGGCCGCGCTCGAGCAGGTGCTCGAGCAGCCGCCGATGGAGGGCTCGGCGCTCGTCGCGCAGGTCTCGACCCCCGCCCCGTATGTGGAGCACGAAGGTGGCCGCGTCTCCGTGGCACTCGTCGACTACGGCTCCAAGCGCTCGATCGGCCGCAGGCTCGCCGCGGCAGGCGCGTCGGTGACCGTCTACCCGCACATCTGCGATCCCGACGAGCTCGCCGGCTTCGACGGCGTGATGCTGTCGAACGGGCCGGGCGACCCCGAGCCGCTCGTCGAGGAGACGCGCGTCGTGCGGGAGCTGCTTGGCCGCGTTCCCGTGCTCGGCATCTGCCTCGGGTCACCAGCTGCTCGGGCTGGCGACGGGTCATGACACCTTCAAGCTCCCGTTCGGGCACCGCGGTGCGAACCATCCCGTGCTCGAGCGCCGATCCGGCCGCGTCCTGGTGACGAGCCAGAACCATGGCTTCGCCGTCGCCCCGTCGCGGGACACCGACGCGACCCACGTCTCGTTGTACGACGGCACTGTCGAGGGCTTCGACTACCCGGACCTGCGCGCGCGGTCGGTGCAGTTCCACCCCGAGGCGGGGCCGGGACCGCACGATGCCTGGTCGATCATCGACGAGTGGGTGGGGAGCCTCGGTCGCTGATGCCGGCTCGTCGCGACATTCACTCGGTGTGCGTGATCGGGTCGGGCCCGATCGTCATCGGTCAGGCGTGTGAGTTCGACTACGCCGGTTGCCAGGCTCTGAAGGTGCTGCGCGAGGACGGCTACCGGACGGTCGTGGTCAACTCGAACCCGGCGACGATCATGACCGACCCGGGCTTCGCGGATCGGACGTACATCGAGCCGCTCGACCTCGAAGGCGTGAGCGGACGTCCTCGTGCGCGAGCGGCCGGATGCGCTGCTTCCGACGCTCGGCGGGCAGACCGCTCTCAACCTCGCCGTCGAGCTCGACCGTGCGGGGGTGCTCGAGGAGCTCGAGGTCGAGCTGCTCGGGGCGACGATCGACGTGATCCGCCGCGCCGAGGACCGGGAGCTGTTCCGCGAGGCCGTCGAGCAGTGCGGGCTGCGCTGTCCGCGATCGTGGATCGTGACCGATCTCGCCGACCTCGCCGGTGTCCCCGCGCCTGCGGTGGTACGACCGGCGTTCACGCTCGGGGGTCACGGCGGTGGCTTCGCCGACACCGACGAGGCGTTGCGACGCCAGGTCGAGCGTGGCCTGGCCGAGAGCCCGATCGGTCAGGTGCTCGTCGACGAGTCGCTGCTCGGCTGGGACGAGTTCGAGCTCGAGGTGATCCGCGATCGGCGCGACAACGTCGTGATCGTCTGCTCGATCGAGAACCTCGACCCGATGGGCGTCCACACCGGCGACTCGGTGACGGTCGCACCGCAGATGACGCTCCCCGACGAGGCCTACCAGGAGCTCCGCGACGCGGCGGCGGCCGTGATTCGCGCGGTCGGCGTCGAGACCGGCGGCTCGAACATCCAGTTCGCCCGCAGTCGCGAGACGGGCGAGGTTCGCGTGATCGAGATGAACCCGCGGGTGTCGCGCTCGTCTGCGCTCGCGTCCAAAGCGACGGGGTACCCGATCGCCAAGGTGGCGGCGAAGCTCGCCGTCGGCTACACGCTCGACGAGATTCCGAACGACCTCACGAAGACGACGCCGGCGAGCTTCGAGCCGACGCTCGACTACGTCGTCGTCAAGTTCCCGCGCTTCGCCTTCGAGAAGTTTCCGGGGGCCGACGCGACCCTCGGGACGCAGATGAAGTCGGTCGGCGAGGCGATGGGGATCGGTCGAACCTTCACCGAGGCGTTCCTCAAGGCGTTCGGGTCACGCGAGCTCGACCCCGGCTCCCCGAGCCCGTGGGCGACCGTCGACGACATCCCGGACGGTGTGCACCCGTGGTTCAGGGGCCAGCTCGAGCTCGCGCGGCGGGAGCTCGCCTCACGCGACATCCGGCGGGCGAAGCGGGCCGGCTGGGGCGACGACTCGATCGGCGCGGCCTGGGGCACGAGCGGGGAGGAGGTGCGTCGTGCGCGATACGCCCGCGGGATCCGCCCCTCGTACCGTCGGGTCGACTCCTGCGCAGGCGAGGTTGCGGCCGAGTCCAACTACTACTACTCGACCTGGGGCGAGGAGGACGAGGCCCTCCCCGAGGCGACCGCGCCACGTGTCGTGATCCTCGGCTCCGGCCCGAATCGAATCGGGCAGGGGATCGAGTTCGACTACTGCTGTGTCCATGCCGTCCAGACCTTCCGGGCGCTCGGCTATGAGGCGGTCATGGTCAACTGCAACCCCGAGACCGTCTCGACCGACTACGACACCTCCGACCGACTGTATTTCGAGCCACTCTCGCCCGAGGAGGTGCTCGCGGTTCTCGATCGTGAGCGGCCGGTTGGTGTCGTCACCCAGTTCGGCGGCCAGACACCGCTCCGGCTCGCCCGGCACATCGAGGCCGCCGGGTTCAAGATCATGGGCACCCCGCACGACGCGATCGACCTGGCCGAGGATCGCGAGCGCTTCGGCGCGCTCGCTCGCGAGCTCGACGTGCGCTGCCCGCCCTGGGCGACGGTCGAAGGTCCCGAGGAGGCAATCGCAGCGGCGCGCGAGATCGGCTACCCCGTGCTCGTCCGTCCCTCGTACGTGCTCGGGGGGCGCGCGATGCGGGTGTGCGACGACGAGGTCGAGTTGCGGGCGGCGATGCGGGCGGTCAGCGGTCCCGTCCTCGTCGACCGGTTCGTCGAGAATGCGATCGAGATCGACGTCGACGCGCTCTGCGACGGCGACGAGGTCTACGTCGCCGCCGTGATGCAGCACGTCGAGGAGGCCGGCGTGCACTCGGGCGACTCGTCGTGCGTGCTTCCGGCGCAGTCGCTCACGCTCGCGCACGCATTCGAGATCGAGCACGTCGTCAAGCGCCTCGGGGCCGGGCTCGGCGTCGTCGGGCTCCTCAACGTCCAGCTCGCGATCGCCGACGGCGTGGTCTACGTGCTCGAGGCAAACCCGCGCGCATCCAGGACGGTGCCGTTTGCGTCGAAGGCGATCGGGATCAACCTCGTCGAAGCGGCATGCAAGCTGGCCGCGGGTGCGACGCTCGCCGCGCTTGCGCTCCCACAGCCACGACCCGCGGAGATCTCGGTCAAGGCCGCGGTGCTCCCGTTCGCGCGCTTCCCGGGCGCCGACCCCGTGCTCGGGCCCGAGATGCGCTCGACAGGCGAGGTGATGGCGAGCGCGAGCGACCTCCCGACCGCGCTCGCGAAGGCCGAGCGCGCCGCAGGGCGACCGCTGCCCGGAAGTGGGACCGCGTTCCTGTCCGTGAAGGACGCCGACAAGCCGGCGCTTGCGCCGATTGCCGCCGCGCTCGCCGGGCTCGGGTTCGGAATCGTCGCGACGAGCGGGACGGCGCGCACGCTGCGGGCTGCAGGGCTCGAGGTCGAGGAGATCGGCAAGGTTGCCGAGCAGCAGGACGGCGAGCCGACCGTTGTCGATCTGATCAAGGAGCGCCGATGCGACCTCGTGATCAACACACCGCAGGGCTCGGGTGCCCGCGCTGACGGCTACCTGATCCGGGAGGCTGCCCTGGTCGCCCGCGTGCCCTGCATCACCACGGTGTCGGGTGCTGCGGCCGCCGTGCACGCAATCGCGAACGCGCGGGCCGAGGCGACCCTGTCGCTGCAGGAGCGGATCGGGATCGTGCAGTGACGCGCGGGCTGCTGCGGGTCGTCGCGAACGAACCCGTCGGCCCGTATGCGCTCGTTCGACTCGACCGCGGCAACCTCGATTCCGGGCACCCGGGCCAGTTCTTCATGGTCGAAGCGCCTGGTCGCGTGCTGCCGCGCCCGTTCTCGCTCTGCCTTGCGCCACCGGGCGAGCTGGGCTTCCTCGTCGCACGGGTCGGCCCGGGAACCCAGGCGATCGCGGACGTTCTGCCCGGTGACGAGCTCCACGTGCTCGGCCCGCTGGGGAACGGCTTCGACCTCACCGTCACACGACCCCTGATCGTCGGCGGCGGGATCGGGGTAGCGCCCTTCCCGTACCTCCTGCAGTCGCTCGGCAAGGCCCCGGCGGTGCTCGGGTTTCGGGATCGACACCATGCCGAGGCCGCCGCGCTCGTCCCGGGCGCAGAGGTCGTGATCGACCCGACGCTCGTCACCGATGCCGTCCCAACCGGCTCGTGGGACGTGCTCGCGTGTGGGCCAGAGTCGATGCTCGTGGCCGTGCGCGAGCGTTTCGCCGGAGCGCAGCTTGCATGGGAGGCGCCGATGGCCTGCGGGTTCGGCGCGTGCTACGGGTGCGTCGTCGAGCTCGACGGGAGATACCGACGACTCTGCGTCGAAGGCCCGGTGCTCCGGACGGCGGCCTGACGTGCGGATTCTCAACGCCTCGGGGTGTCTCGACGCGCTCGCTGCGCCCGACGTCGCCGCGACGCTCGACGTGTTCGTCACGAAGACGATCACACCCGAGCCGAGGGAAGGAAATCCCCCGCCGCGGATCGCCGAGACACCAGCAGGGATGTTGAACTCGATCGGGCTCCAGGGGCCGGGAATCGAGGCGTTCGTCGCCCAGGTGCTGCCGTCGCTCCGTCGTGTCACGACGAGCCTGTGGGTCTCGGTCGGCGGGTTCTCCGCGGCGGACTTCCTGCACGTGTGCGAGCGGCTCGACGACGAGGCCGGGATCGAGGCGCTGGAGCTCAACCTCTCGTGCCCGAACGTCGAGGAGGCGCCCGAGAGCGCCGCGGAGCTCGTGGCGGCCGCCCGGGCTGCGACCACGAGACCGCTGTACGCGAAGCTCTCGCCGGCGCAGTGGGACATCGCGGAGGCAGCGCGACGTGTGGTCGCGGCGGGGGCTGACGGGCTCTCGCTCGTGAACACGATCCGCGGGGCGTGGCTCGATCCGGTGACGTTCCGCCCGCGGCTCGCCCGGATGGTCGGTGGCTACTCGGGCCCGGCGCTGAAGCCGATCGCCCTTGCGGCCGTCCACGCTGCCGCGGCGGCGGTCAGCGTGCCCATCGTCGGGATGGGCGGCGTCATGACCGGACAGGACGCGCTCGAGCTCGTGGCGGTCGGCGCGTCCGACGTCGCACTCGGCACTGTCCTCTTCGCCGATCCGGGCGCAGCGGGACGGATTCGCACCGAGCTGGAGGTCGTCCTGGCGGCCCACGGGTGGGAGGATCCGGCTGATGTCCGGTCTGGCGACGTTGTCTCATCTGAAAAATCCCTGGAAACGGGTGGGATCGAAGGCGCTTGATTCGACGCCCCGGCTTGCTAGACTCGTCCGCTCACATGGTGACGTCGAAGACGCAGACCCAGGCGCCGCTCCGCTCTCTCGACCAGCGGATGGAAGCGCTGAAGCGGGCCAACGACATCCGCGTCCGACGGGCACAGCTCAAGAAGGACCTGAAGGACGGTCGCGTCCAGATCGAGTCGATCCTGCTCGACCCTCCCGAGTACGTCTCGACGGCGAAGGTGTTCGACATGCTGATGGCGGTGCCGAAGTTCGGCCGGGTGAAGGCGGCGCGGCTCCTCAACCAGTGTCGGATCAGCCAGTCGAAGACCGTCGGAGGGCTGTCCGAGCGTCAGCGCGCCGAGCTGGTCAACCTCTTCAACCACCGGTGAGCCTCTCCGAACCCGGGTCTCCGGAGGCAGCATGAGACCCGTGTTCGTCATCACCGGCCCATCGGGGGCGGGCAAGGGCACGCTCATCCGTCGGCTCGTCGAGCGCCTGCCGGAGCTCGAGGTCGCCGTCTCCGCGACCACACGGCCGCAGCGCCCGGGGGAGGACAACGGGCGCGAGTACTGGTTCCTCGAGGAGTCGACCTTTCAGGCGCGGATCGACGACGGCGCGTTCCTCGAATGGGTCGAGTACGTGTCCCGCAAACGCTACGGGACGCTCCGATCGGAGATCGAGCGGATCGCCGAGCACGGGCGCGTGTGCGTCCTGGAGCTCGAGCTCGAAGGTGCGCTCCGCGTGCAGGACGAGGTTCCGGGCGCGGTGACGGTGTTCATCGCGGCGGACGTCGACGAGCTCGAGCGCCGGCTCCGCGAGCGTGCGACGGAGTCGACGGGTGAGATCGGCGACCGTATCGCTCTCGCTCGGCACCAGCTCGAGCAGGCACACCGGTTCCGCTACATGGTCCGGAACGACGACGTCGTGCGCGCCGGCGAGGTGCTGGCCGCGATCGTGGAGCGCGAGCTCTCACTCGCAGGTACCATCACTGGCCGATGATCGAACCACGCATCGACGATCTCGTTTCGGCCGGCGACACCAACGGGCGCCCGACGTCGCGCTATGCGCTCGTGATCGCGGCCGCGAAGCGCGCGCGACAGATCAACAACTACCACCATCAGCTCGGTGAGGGGATGGGTCTCGAGGATGCGCCTCCGCCGCTCGTCGAGTCGCGATCGAAGAACTACCTGACGATGGCCATGGAAGAGATCGCGCTCGGCAAGCTCACCTTCGTGTACCCCGCCTCGTCCACGAGCTGATCCGCGCGGGGTCACACGGGGGCCGACGGGCACAATAGCCCGGTGGCACGCATCACCCTGGGTGTGACGGGTGGGATAGCCGCCTACAAGGCGTGCGAGCTCGTCCGGCTGCTCGTCAAGGCCGGTCACGACGTGACGCCCATCACGACCCGCGGCGCGGAGGAGTTCGTCGCCGCGCAGACGCTCTGGGCTCTGGCGCGCAAGGAGCCGGGCCCCGATCCGTACCTCCACCTGTCACGGGCCGACGCGCTGGTCGTGGCGCCGCTCACCGCGCACACGCTCGCGCGGTTGGCCCACGGCCTCGCCGACGATCTCCTGACGCAGACGGCGCTCGCGCACGACGGCCCGATGGTCGTCGCACCCGCGATGAACCCACGTATGTGGGAGCACCCCGCGACGAGGGCCGAACCTGGAGACGCTCGTCGCACGCGGCGTGCTCGTGGTCGGCCCCGATTCTGGCGAGCTGGCGGAAGGGGAGGTCGGTCCGGGCGGATGAGCGAGCCGGAGGAGATCGCCATGCGCATCGAGGAGCTGCTCACGGGGACGTCGGCCGCTCCTGGCTCCCGGCTTCGAGGGCTCGTGGTGGTCGTCACCGCCGGCGGCACGCGCGAGCCGCTCGACGACGTGCGCTACCTCGGCAATCGCTCCTCCGGTCGGATGGGTGTCGCGCTTGCGAACGGAGGCCGCGCGCCGCGGCGCCGATGTGACATTGCTCGCCGCCAACCTCCTCGTCCCGGCACCCTCCAGGTGTGACCGTCGTCTCCACGCCGACCGCCGCCGACCTCCGACGGGAGGCTCTCGCCAGGGCAGGCGCGGACGTCGTCCTGATGGCCGCCGCGGTCGCGGACTACCGACCGGCAGAGCGGATCGACGGCAAGCGCCCGAAGAGCTCCGAGCCGTGGTCGCTCGAGCTCGTCCCGACACCCGACGTCGCGATGGCGCTCGGGGCGGCTCGACACGACCGGCAGGTGCTCGTCGCGTTCGGCGCCGACAGCGGTGAGACCGGGCTCGAGCGCAAGCGCCGGATGCTCACCGACAAGAACGTCGACCTGGTGGTGTTCAACGACATCGGGCGCGAGGGGATCGGCTTCGACGCCGACGACAACGAGGTGCTCCTGATCCGCGCCGACGGGGACCGCCACGTGCCACGTGGCCCGAAGGCACTCGTCGCGGTGGAGATCCTCGACGAGGTCGAGTCGCTCCTCGAGGCGGCGGATGGGAAGGATGCCTCGTGAGCGAGGCCTACGACCTGTTCCAGAGGGGTCGCGCCCACCTTCGCAGTGGAATGGCCGCCCAGGCCACCGTCTCGCTCGAGAAGGCGAAGCGCCTCGAGCCCGACAAGGCATCGATTCGTGAGGCGCTGGGGATCGCGTACTTCCGGATCGCCCGCTGGCGGGAGGCCGAGGCGGAGTTCCGCAAGGTGCTCGAGCTGTCGCCCGTCGACGACTACGCGCACCTCGCGCTGGGGCGAGCCCTCCTGAAACAGGGTCGCGCCGCAGAGGCCGCACCGCACCTCGAGCTGGCGCGGTTCTTTCGCCGGTCGGCGGGGGAGCGGGACGTCGGTGCCTGAGCCGCTCAGGTCTCGTCGAGATCTGCGAGCAGGGTCGAGTAGCGGCGAAAGCGCCGCGTTGCCTCACGGTTGAAGGCGCGGCGGTAGTCGCCTGCCGTCTCCTCCTCGAGCGTGCCCGCGTACGTCTCGCGAGTGTCGAGGAGCACGTCCGCAACCGCATCGACGACGAGCTGGTAGTCACCGTACGCCTCCTCGGCCGTCTCGCGATCGGCGCGCGTCCAGGCCAGCTCGGCCTCTTGCGCCTCGGTGAGCAGGTCCGCCTGGTCGACCTCCACGAGGTCGAGCTGCCGGTGCACGAGCTCGTCGAAGCGGCGGTTGCGCCGCCCGAAGCTCACATCAGCTCCCGGTAGAGCGCGTCGTGGGCGGCTGCGGCGCGGTCCCAGCGTCAGCTCATCGCGTGCCCGCTCGGCCCCGAGGCGTGCCGCCGCAAGCGCCGACGCATCGCCGAGCAGCTCGTCGAGCGCGGTCGTGAGCCCGGCGACGTCGCCGGGCGCCACCACGCGTCCCGCATCGAAGCCGCGAACGACCTCGCCGAGCCCGCCGACGTCGTAGACGACCGCCGGCACCCCCGAGCCGAGCGCCTCGAGGAGCGCGCCCGACTGGTCGAGCTCGGCGCGGTACGGGAACACGGCCACGGTCGCGCGGGCGAGCGCCTCCGCAACCCGCTCGGGCGGGAGGTACCCGAGCTGCCAATCGATCCGGCCGGGCGCCTGCTCGTCGAAGCCTGCGAGGTCGATGCGGGGATCGCCCGCGACGAGCAGCCTGGCGTGGGGGAGCCGGGCGATCGCCGACACCGCATCGGAGAGACCCTTGTACGGTCTGATCACACCGAGGGCGAGCACGGTCGCGCCGTCGTCGCGCCGAGCGATCTCGTGCCGGAACACCGGATGGGGCACGACGCGGACCTGCTCGGCAGGAAGACCGAGCTCGACGAGCGCATCGAGCCCGCGGCGCGAGTGCACGACGACGCGGTCGAACCGAGAGAACAAACGCTGCCAGAGCCCTGCCCGATGGGCCGTTCGCCTCGGCAGCAGATCGTGCGCGGTGAGCACGCAGGGCACCCTTGGCCTGAGCAGGACGGCGTCCAGCTCGGGGGCGCCGAGCCATTGGAAGTGGAGGACGTCCGCGGGACGTGCGAGCAGGCGTCGCATGTCGCGGGGATGCTCGAGGGCCTTCAACGGCATGTCGTACCCGCGGCCGGTGGATCGCACTCGAGCGCCTATAGAACGACTCGCACAGCCGATACCCGTCCGGGTCCGGGCGTTGGCCGAACCGGAACCGGGAGCTCACGAGCTCGACGTCGTGACCGGCCCGAGCGAGCGCCGCCGCGAGCTCGTGGTCGTACGGCGGCGTGAACGCCGGAGGATCCGCGAGGACGACGCGCATTGCACGAACAGACTAGAGGCGAGCTCCGCCGGCCAGGCGTCGGTCCCCACGCCTTCGCGGTGCGACCGACCGGGCAGAATGCACGCGTGCCGGAGACGATCGCGGAAGCACGTGCGTTGTTCCCCGTGCTCGAGCGTGTTGCGTACCTCAACGCGGGCACTTTCGGCCCGCTGGCCCGTCCGACGACGGAGGCGCAACGGGCGGAGCTCGAGCGCGACCTCCGCGAGGGTCGCAGCGGGCTGCCGTACTACGAGCACGTCATCGGGCTCCGGGCGCAGGCGAGGGCGGCGTTCGCCGGGCTGGTCGGCGTGCCGTCGGAGGCCGTGTCGCTGACCACGAGCACGACGAACGGCTGCAACATCGTGCTGTCAGGGCTCGATCTCGGACCCGACGACGAGGTGATCACCACCACGGACGAGCACTTCGGCCTGCTCGGTGCGCTCGGCGCGTCGCCGCGCCCGGGTCGTCGTCGTCGCACCGGACCCGGACGCGATCGAGTCGGCGGTCACGCCCCGAACCCGGCTCCTCGCGCTGTCCCACGTGCTGTGGACGACCGGTCAGGTGCTTCCTGTGGTCGAGCTCGCGCCGGCGGACGGGTGTCCCGATCCTCGTCGACGGCGCGCAATCGGTCGGAGCCATCCCTGTCGACGCCACCGGGATGGACTTCCTGACGATCTCCGGCCAGAAGTGGCTCTGCGGCCCGGCGGCGACGGGAGCCCTGGTCGTGGCCGACCCCGAGCGGCTTCGTGATCGCCGCGCCGAGCTACTTCGCCCAGACGCCTTCGAACCGGACGGCGGCTTCACCCCGCGCGTGGGTGCGACGCGCTTCGACCCGGGGTGGATCCCCGCCGCCTCGCTCGCCGGCATGCTCGCCGCGCTCGAGCTCCAACCGGACGTGGGCATTCGAGCACTCGGCTGAGATGGCGGCGCGCTGCCGGGCGCTGCTCGAGCCACGGGTCGACGTCATCACCCCTGCGGTCTCGTCGACGCTCGTGGCGTTCCGTGTCGATCGGCGACGCGTCGGCGCTCGTCGAACGGCTTCGCGCCGCGGACGTCCACGTCCGCGAGATCCCGCGCACCGGGCTCGTACGCGTCTCGTGCGGCTGGTGGAACGACGAGAGCGACCTCGCCCGCGTGGTCTGCCTCGCTCTGAGCGGCCGTCAGTCGCCGGTCGGGAGACCGAGCTCGCCCGCGATGGGCTGGAGCGCCGCGACGACGTTCGCGATGTGCTCGTCGAGCTCGAGCTCGAGCAGCTCCGCTCCGGCGTAGACCTCGTCGCGGTGGACGCCGGCTGCGAACGACGGTTGCTTGAGCTTCTTCTTGACCGACTTCGGCTCGAGCCCGACGAGGCCCGTCGGACGCACGAGCCCACAGGCGTGCACGAAGCCGGACAGCTCGTCGCACGCAAACAGCGTGCGCTTCAGCGGGGTGTCGCGCGGGATCGCGAGATGCTCCGCGTGCGACAGGACCGCGTCGATCAGCTCCTCCGGGTACCCCTCGTCCCGCAGGAGTGGGGCCCCGTCCTGCGGATGCTTGTCGAGCGTCGGGTGGATCTCGTAGTCGAAGTCGTGCAGGAGCGCCGTGCAGCCCCAGAGCTCCTCGTCTGCACCGTCCCGGCGCGCGTAGAAGCGCGTCGACGCCTCGACCGCTAGCGCATGCCGGAGGAGCGATTCGCTCGTCGTGTAGCGGGTGAGCGTCGCCCAGGCCCTGTCGCGGGTCACCTCCACGGGCCGGGTACGATAGCGCCCCGCATGCAGTCGTTCGTCATCGAGGGCGGCCGCCCGCTGTCGGGAACCGTCCGCGCAGCCGGAAACAAGAACGGTGCGCTGCCGATCCTCGCATCGACGCTGATGGCCTCCGAGCCGGTCACGCTGACGAACGTCCCGCGCATCCGCGACGTCGAGACGATGGTCGAGCTCCTGGCCGACCTCGGCGCCCGCACCGAGTGGCAGGGGGCGAACGAGGTGGTGGTCGACGCCTCGGGGGTGACGAAGACCTCGCTCGACCCCGACCTCTGCCGCGAGATCCGGGCGTCGTTCCTCCTGACCGGGCCCTTGCTCGCCCGGTTTGGACGAGCGACCGTGCCACCCCCGGGCGGGGACGTGATCGGTCGCCGCAGGCTCGACACCCACTTCCACGCTTTCGAGGCGCTCGGCGTGACGACCGAGTCCAACGGTGCGTACGAGCTCCGCGCCGACCGGCTCGTCGGCACGCGGATGTACCTCGACGAGGCGTCGGTCACCGCCACGGAGAACGCGATCATGGCGGCGGTGCTCGCGACCGGCGAGACGATCGTCGGTCATGCAGCGTGCGAGCCGCACATCCAGGACCTCTGTCGCTTCCTTGTGGCACTCGGGGCGCGGATCGAGGGGATCGGCTCGAACGTCCTCCGGATCGAAGGGGTCGAGCGACTGCGGGGAGGCACCTTCCGGATCGGCCCCGAGCACGTCGAGGTCGCGAGCTTCGCCGCGCTCGCTGCGGTCACCGGGGGCGACCTCACGATCGAGGACGTCGAGCCCGACGACCTCATCTCGATCGTGCCCGCGTTCCGGAAGCTGGGGATCGAGCTCGAGGTGGGGGAGACGACGCTCCACGTCGCCCCGGGGCAGGAGCTCCATGTCGTGGACGACATGGGTGGTCAGGTACCCAAGATCGAGAGCGGGATCTGGCCTGCCTTCCCGGCCGACCTCACCTCGATCGCCGTGGTCGCCGCGACGCAGGCCCGCGGGACGGTCCTGATCTTCGAGAAGATGTTCGAGAGCCGCCTGTTCTTCACGGACAAGCTCGTCTCGATGGGGGCGAAGATCATCCTCTGCGACCCGCATCGCGCGGTCGTCACCGGGCCGTCGCCCTTGTTCGGTCAGCGCCTCGAGAGCCCCGACATTCGCGCCGGGATGGCGATGGTGATCGCGGCGCTCTGCGCCGAGGGCACCTCGTCGATCGGGAACATCAGGCAGATCGACCGCGGATACGAGCGCATCGACGAGCGGTTGCGCCTCCTCGGCGCCTCGATCGAGCGGGCCGAGCTGTGAGCGGCGCCCGGATCGACCCGGGCAGCGATGTCGCGAACGTCGCGACCGGCGTGCCACTGCTCGACCACCTCGTGCTCGAGCTGGCCCGCGCCGCGCGGTTCGGCGTGCTCCTCGAGATCGAGCCGGACGACGCCGAAGCAGAGGTGGACGCGGCCGGAGCGGCCTTTGGCGCAGCCGTCGCCGAGCTCGTCCCCGTCGGCGCGCACGGCAGCGCATCTGTGCCCTGCGACGAGGCACTCGCGACGGTCGTGCTGGAGCGCTCCGGCCGGCCGCTCGTCGTCGCGAACGTCGACCTCACGGGCATCGGTGGGCTGGCCAGCGATCTGGCGGCACGCTTCGTCACAGCGCTGTCCCGCGCGGCCGGGCTCACGATCCACGTACGGCTCGTCGAGGGGGAGGACAGCGAGCATGTCGTGACCGCGATCTTCAAGGCGCTCGGTGTCGCGCTCGCCGACGCGACCGAAGCCCCGGCCTGACCCGCGAAGGAGAGCGAAAATGGAGAAGCACGTGATCCGCACCGACGCTGCGCCCGCGCCGTTCCAGGGAGCCCCGTACAACCAGGCGATCCGCGTCGGCGAGCTCGTCTTCGTCGCAGGGCAGCTCGGTCTGCGAGCCGGGCGGTGGGCTCGTCGAGGGGGGTGTCGCCGCGCAGACCGAGCAGGCGCTCACGAACCTCGACGGCGATCCTCGAGGCTGCCGGCTCGTCGCTCGACAAGCTCGTGAAGACGACGGTCTTCCTTCAGGACCTCGGCGACTTCCAGGCGATGAACGACGTCTACGCGCGGTTCGTCGGTGACCAGCCGCCGGCGCGATCCACCTTCGAGGTCGCGAAGCTCCCCTCGGGCGCCCTCGTCGAGATCGAGGCTGTCGCCCACCTCTGACCCGCCCGGCCCGCGGCCGCGCGGCAGAATCAAGCCCGTGTCGACGGAGATCCGCCGTTACGTCCGCGCGCTCGACCTCGACGCCTACGTCGTGGGCGGCTCGGTGCGCGACGAGCTCCTCGGCCAGCCGCACACCGACGAGGACTTCCTCGTGCCCGGTGTCGACCATGCGGGCCTCCGGGCGCTGCTCGAGCCACACGGCCGGGTCGAGGACATGGAGGTCCACGGTCAGCTGGTGGGTGTGCGGCTGTCGCCGCGCGAGCGTGCGATTCGCGAGGTTGCGCCGAAGGGGATCGAGTTCACCCCTCCGCGGGCGGAGCGATCGACCGGGCCGTCGCATCGGGAGTTCGAGATCGTCGCCGACGCTTCGGTGAGCGTCGAGGAGGATCTCGCGCGGCGCGACTTCACCGTCAACGCGATCGCGCTCCGCCTCGCGGACGGGGTGCTCGTCGATCCGTTCGGGGGGCGGGCCGACCTCGAGCGGCGCGAGCTGCGAACGGTCACCGTGCAGAGCTTCGAGGAGGACCCGCTCCGTATCCTGCGCGGGCTGAGGCTGGTCTCCCAGCTTGGGCTCACCCTGGCGCCCGAGACGCGGGAGCTGATGCAACTCCACGCGCACCGGCCTGGTGCACGTCTCGCCGGAGCGGATCGGCGGCGGGGTCGCCGCGGACGGGATGGGCGAGCTCTCGAGGCTCCTCCTCGGCTCGCGCCCGCGCGACGCCCTGCGGTTGATGCGTGACACGGGCGCGCTCGAGGTGGTCCTGCCGGAGGTGCACGATGCGATCGGCTATCGGCTCGATTCTCCCCGGCAGCCGGAGACGCTCGACGAGCACGAGTTCGCCGTCGTGCAGAACCTCGCCGAGCGCAACGCGGCGCTGAGCGTCCGTCTTGCAGGGCTTCTCCACGATCTCGGAAAGCCCAACGCCGACGGTGCCGGTGTCTCTCATGCGGTGGTCGGGGCCCGGCTCGCCTCGCAAGCGCTGAGGCGACTCCGGTATCCGGTTGCCACTGAGCGGGAGGTGGTGGCGCTCGTCGAGCGGCACGCGTTCCGGCTCGAGGCCTGGGCAGCGGTCCGACGACGGTGGTCGGGCGGCGCGGCGGTTCCTGCGCGAGCACGGAAGTGAGCTGGCAACGGAGCTCGTGACCCTCAAGCGCGCGGATCTCGAAGCGAAGATCGTCCCCTCCGGGGAGCTCGCAGCCCTGGCTCGGCTCGAGCGCGAGCTTCGGGAGCAGGGCGACGCACCGCACCGCCTCGCCGACCTGGCCGTGAACGGTCACGACCTCGAGGCGGTCGGCTTCGTCGAAGGACCCGCGATGGGCCGGGTCGCTGTCTGCGTTGCTCGACATCGTCGTCGACGACCCGTCCCTCAACCAGCCACGAACGCTCCTCGAGCGAGCGCGGGAGCTCGCATGAATGCCGCCAGCGTCCGCGACGCGTACGAGCGCGTCCGCGACGAGGCAGGCCCGAATGTCGTCGTGGTGGCGGCCACGAAGTACGTCTCGGTGGACGAGCTGGGGATTCTGGCCGAGGCCGGGGTGGAGGTCGTGGGTGAGAACCGCGCGCAGGACCTCGTCGCGAAGCACGACGCGTTCGGCGATGCGTTCCGATGGCACTTCATCGGTCATCTCCAGTCGAACAAGGCCCGTGTCGTCAATGATCGCTGTGAGCTCGTCCATGCGGTCGACACGGATTCGACAGCCCGACGGCTGACCGTCCCGTGGCTACTCGAGATCAACCTTGCCGGCGAGGCGTCGAAGGCAGGGATCGTCCCTGAGCGAATCCCGGAGCTCCTCGACCTCTATCCCGGGATTCGTGGGCTGATGACCATGCCTCCACTTGCTGCGGACCCCGAGGCCTCGCGACCGTGGTTCGCCCGGCTTCGCGGCCTCGCCGAGCAGCACGGGCTGACGGAGCTGTCGATGGGCACCTCGCAGGACTGGCGGGTCGCCGTCGAGGAAGGCGCGACGCTCATCCGCGTCGGCTCGAGCCTCTTCGGCCGCTGACCTCGTCTCCTCGCACCGCTACGATCCCCGCCCATGGGCCTGGGTGACGTCTGGAACCGGACGCTCGTCTACTTCGGGATCGCCGAGGACGAGGACTGGGAGGACGATCTCGAGTCCGTCGACGGCGAAGAGGATCGGGAGGTCCGGCGGCGCGAGCGTCAGAACGTGCGGCGGCTCCCGCACCGTGGGTCCGAGCAGTCGAGCTGGTCCGAGCCCGACAGTCTCTCGGAGGCGGACGTGCCGGAGCCTGCCCCGGCATCGTCGAGGCGGTCGCGGCTCCGCGGCGTCGACGGCGGCTCGTCGCAGGTCAGGGTGCACCTGGTGTTGCCGCGGAGCTTCAACGACGCGCAGCAGATCGCCGACAAGTTCAAGGACTCGATCCCCGTGATCCTGAACCTGCAGAGCGCGGACAACGAGTTGTCGAAGCGGCTGATCGACTTCGCCAGCGGGCTGACGTACGCGCTCGACGGGAGCATGCAACGCGTCGCGGACAAGGTCTTCCTGCTCACCCCGAGGAACGTCGAGGTCTCCGCGGAGGAACGGGCGCGCGTGCTCGACAAGGGCGGGTTCTTCAACCAGGCCTAACCGCAGCCAGTCGAATTTCGCAACGTGCGGCGCCGCTCTCCTGTATTGAGAGGGGATGACCGTCATCGACGTCGCTGGAAACCTGTGTCGGGAGGGAGCCGTACCTCGAGCGCCGCGCAGGAGCCCTCATGGCCTCGTCGAACGTGCGTCCATGGGCGGAGTGTTCGCTTCGATCGTGCTCGCCGACGCGTCGACGTCGGTGCAACGCTTCGTCTCCGTGTTCTTCGGCGTCTACGTGCTGCTGATCTTCGCCTACATCTTGACCACCTGGGTGCGCGTGGGTTACTCACCGACCTTCGAGCGGATCCGTGGCTTCCTCCACGACACCTGTGACCCGTACCTGCGGCTGTTCCGCCGCTTCATCCCGACGCTCGGGCCTCTCGACCTGTCACCGATCGTCGGCGTCATCGCGCTCCTGCTCGGGGAGCGCCTCGTCAACGCGCTCGTCGAGCGCGTCCTCTGAAGGAGGGAATAGCTCATGTCAATGACACCGGTGGAGATCCGGCACCTTCAGCTGAAGAAGGGATTCTTCGGCTATCGCCGGGCGAGCGTCAACATCGTGCTCGAGGAGGTTGCCGACAGCTTCGAGGCGGTCTGGCGCGAGCGGGCTGCGCTCGGTGAGCGTGTCGAGGAGCTCGAAAACGAGCTCAGTCGGCACGTCGAGCTCGAGAGCCTGCTCCGCTCGACACTCGTCTCGGCCGAACGCGCTGCGCAGGACCTCAAGGAGGGGGCACGCCGGGAGGCCGACACGATCGTCGTCGAAGCGAACGCCGAGGCGAGACGCGTCCTCCGCGACGCCATCACCGAGAAGGAGCGGGTCTCCGGCGAGGCGCGGCGGATCAAGTCGCTGCTCCGGTCGGCGCTCGAGGTCGTCGAGGAGGGCGAGCCGTCGACCGCAGGCGAGCACACGGCCCTGCTCGAAGTGATCGAGGAGAGCGACCCGACGGAGATCCCCGACGCGACACCGGCCACGACGGAGACGGAGAGCGACTCGTCGCCGGCAGCGGCCGACGAACCTGGCTTCCGGAGGCTCGCGGGGTAGGGCCGTCTATCCTTCCCGGGATGAGGGCTCAATCCCGGGCCGCATCGACTTGCGCACGGCTTCGCATCCGCGTCTCGCCGGGCGCGCAGCGCTCTGCCGTGGTGGGGCGGCACGGCGCAGGCTGGAAGCTGCGAGTCGCCGCCGCGCCGGAGCGCGGCCAGGCGAACGCCGAGTTGCTCGCCCTGCTGGCTGCTGCGCTCGAGCTCCCCATCGGGGACGTTGAGCTGGTTGCGGGCGCGAGCGGTCGAGACAAGGTGGTCGAGATCCGCGGGATCGCCGTCGACGAGGCCGAGCGTCGACTCGAGCGTGCCCGATGACGGTCGATCCGGACAGACGGCGCGCGGAGCTGATTGCGCTTCGGGAGAGCGTCCTCGCCGCGGCGCAGGATGTTCTTCACGACGGGGCCGAGCAGGGCGAGCTGGCCCGCGCGGCCGGTGACCAGCATCTGGCCGATCACGCGGGCGAGCTCATCGAGCGCGAGATGGACGAGTCGCTCGAGGAGAACGCCGAGCACATCGTGGTCGAGATCGACGCAGCGCTGGCAGCGCTCGATGCGGGGACGTACGGGACGTGCGCCCGCTGTGGCGCCGCGATCCCCGCGGAGCGCCTCGACGCCGTGCCGTATGCGACGCTCTGCGTGAGCTGCAAGCAACTGGAGGAGCGACCGTGAGCGGCGCGGCCGAGCCCGCCGCCCGCGACAACACGCCGCGTCCGCTCGAGGTCAGGGTCGGCTCGGCGACGAACGCGCTGCAGCCGATTGCGGGTGCCGAGCGGTCGCTCGGCGCAGGCCCGAGCCAGTGGCTCGCGCTCGTGCTCGTCGCCTCGGCAGCGGTCGCTGCCGATCAGGTGACGAAATGGACGGTGTCGAGCACGCTCGCGCTCGGATCGGCGGTCGAGATCTTCGGGCCGTTCTCGATCCATCACGTTCGGAACTCGGGCATCGCGTTCGGGCTCTTCTCCGACTCGACCTCGATCGTGATCGTCCTGACCGCGCTCGCGGTCGGTGGGATGCTCTTCTTCTTCGCACGGGCCGGGCGCCGCCATCCGCTGCTCCCGGTTGCGCTCGGGCTCGTGGTGGGAGGCAGCCTCTCGAACCTTGTCGACCGGGTTCGCCTCGGTCACGTCACGGACTTCCTCGAGCTCGACTTCTGGCCCGCATTCAACCTCGCCGACACGTTCATCGTGGTCGGGGTCGCGCTTCTCTTCCTCTCGTTCGTGGCTGCCGACCGAATGAGCCCGCGCGTCGGTGCGCATCCGCTATCGCGTTCCTGAGTCCGCGGCCGGGCAGCGCCTGGACGTCCACCTCGCCGCTCACCCGGACGTGGGCTCGAGGGCGCTCGCGGCGCGGCTGATCGCCGACGAGGCCGTTCGCGTCGACGACCGCGTACTTTCGAAGGCACACCGGCTGGAGGGCGGCGAGCTACTCGAGATCGAGCTTCCGGAGGCCGCCGCGCCGCTCCAGCACGAAGCGGTCGAGTTCGCCCTCGCCTACGAGGACGAGTACCTGCTCGTCGTCGACAAGCCCGCCGGCGTGGTCGTCCACCCGTCGGGTGGACATCCGACCGGGACCCTCGCGCACGGGCTCGTCGGTTACGGCGCGGCGGGGGGAGAGGTGGGGCGACCCGGGATCGTCCACCGACTCGATCGCGATACGTCGGGGCTGATGCTCGTCGCGCGGTCGGAGGACGTGCACCGGGCGCTCCAGCGCGAGCTTCGAGCGCGTCGGGTGCACAGGCACTACCTCGCCCTCGCGCGCGGCACCCCGCGCTCGCGGACGGGGCGGATCGAGGCACCGATCGGTCGCGATCGTCGCGATCGAAGCCGTCACTCGCTGGACACCACCACACCGCGCGACGCCGTGACGCGGTTCGAGGTCGCGGAGCTGCTCGAGGGTCGGGTGCTGCTCGAGCTGACGCTCGAGACGGGGCGCACGCATCAGATCCGGGTGCACCTCGAGGCGATCGGTCTTCCCGTATGTGGCGACCCGGTGTACGGGATTCGCGGCGATCTCGGTCTCGGGCGGCAGTTCCTCCACGCCAACCGCCTCGTGCTCGACCATCCGGTGACCGGCAAGCCCCTCGACGTCCGCTCGGAGCTGCCTGAGGATCTCGACGCGGCGCTCCGACGCGCAAGGCGCTGACCGGTACCATCCCGAGGCATTCGTCCCGACTCCCCGGTGGGAGCAAGCGGGCGGTGGTGCCGCGACCGTCCTCGTGGACAGGCCCGGTTCCGTCCGTGCTCACCGGCCGTAGCCACTCGAACCAGGAAGGACCATTTGTATGGCAGTCGTCTCCATGAAGGAGCTGTTGGAGGCCGGCGTCCATTTCGGCCACCAGACACGCCGCTGGAACCCGAAGATGAAGCGTTTCATCTTCGACGAGCGCGGCGGGATCTACATCATCGACCTGCAGCAGACCCAGGCGCTCCTGCAGGAGGCTCACGACTTTGCGCGCAACGTCGGTGAGCGGGGTGGGACCGTGCTGTTCGTCGGCACGAAGAAGCAGGCGCAGGACTCGATCCGCGACGAGGCGACCCGCGTCGGGATGCCCTTCGTGTCCAACCGCTGGCTCGGCGGGCTGCTGACGAACTGGCGCACGATCGCCGATCGGATCGAGTACCTGATCGAGCTGCGCCGACTCAGCGAGGAGGGTCAACTCGAGCTTCTTCCGGCGAAGGAGCGCATCGCGATGCAGGGTGAGCTCGAGAAGCTCGAGGCGAACCTCGGCGGGGTCTCGACGATGAAGCGCCAACCGGATGCAGTGTTCATCGTCGACCTGCGCAAGGAGCAGCTCGCCGTGCGTGAGGCGCGGCGGCTCGGGCTCCCTGTGATCGCGCTCGTGGACACGAACTGCGATCCGGACGAGGCGAGCTTCGTGATCCCGGGCAACGACGACGCGATCCGTTCGTGCTCGCTCGTCGTGCGCGCGATCGCCGACGGGATCGCTGCCGGGCAGACGAAGGTCTCGGCGCGCGAGCTCGAGGCGCGGGCGGAGCCCGCTGCCGAGCCCGAGCCCGTCGCCGACGAGGCTGCCCCGGCCGAGGAGCCAGCGGTGGTCGAGGAGATTGCCGTGGTCGAGGAAACCGCCGCGGCCAGCCCTGCCGGTGTCGCTGTCGGAGAGCCGGCGGGCGACCCCGAGGCCGCGTCGTGACAGAGATCACCGCAAGTCTCGTCAAGGAGCTCCGCGACCGGACGGGTGCCGGGATGATGGAATGCAAGCGCGCGCTCGTCGAGACGGATGGCGACCTCGAGGCTGCTCGGACGTTGCTGCGTGAGAAAGGCCTGGCCGCCGCGGGGAAGCGGGCCGACCGGGCGACGAGCGAAGGGCTCGTCGGCGTGCTCGTCGACTCATCCTCGGTGGCGGCGATCGTCGGGATCGGCTGCGAGACCGAGCCGGTGTCGAAGAACGATGCGTTCCGGGGGTTCGCAGAGCGGGTGCTCGAGGCCGTACAGGCTGACGGGCCAGGAGCCGTCGACTCGTTCGAGGACGAGCGGAAGGAGCTCATCGCCCAACTCGGCGAGAACATCGTCGTCGCCGGCGCCGAGCGCTTCGAAGGAGGCACTCTCGCCGCCTACGTCCATCCGCCCGCGAACAAGATCGGTGTGCTTGTCCAGCTCGACGGCGGCACGGTCGAGCTGGCGCGACAGCTGGCGATGCACATCTCGTTCGCCTCGCCCGAGTACGTCACGCGCGAGGCGGTTCCCACAGAGGTGCTCGAAGCGGAGCGACAGGTGTACCTCAACTCCGACGAGGTTCAGTCGAAGCCGGAGGCGGCACGTGAGAAGATCGTCGACGGCATGCTCAACAAGCGCTTCTTCGCAGCCGCGCCCGGTGGCGTTCTCGCGGATCAGCCCTGGATCCACGAGGCTTCGTCGACCGTCGGGCAGGTGCTCGAGGCGGCGGGGGCCACAGTAACGGGGTTTGCCCGCGTCTCGGTCGCCGGGTCGTGAGCGCTCATCCGGAGGAACTTGCCGCCACGGCGTCTGCCGACACGCCTCGGGTGCGGCGGATCCTGCTGAAGCTCTCCGGCGAGAGCCTCATGGGCGATCGGGAGTACGGGGTCGACCCGCGCACGGTGTCCGCCATCGCGCGGGAGGTCGTCGCGGTCCGCTCGGGCGGCAACGATCTCGCGATCGTCGTTGGCGGTGGGAACTTCTACCGCGGCATGAGGGCTGCCGCGGAGGGTATGGACCGCGCGACCGCCGACTACGCCGGGATGCTCGCAACGCTCCTGAACGCGCTCGCGCTCCAGGATGCGCTCGAGCGACTCGGAGCCCAGACCCGGGTCCAGTCGGCGATCGAGGTGTCCGAGGTGGCCGAGCCGTACATCCGGCGTCGGGCGATCCGCCATCTGGAGAAGGGTCGCGTGGTGATCTTCGCCGCCGGGACGGGGAACCCGTTCTTCACGACGGACACCGCCGCCGCGCTGCGAGCGCTCGAGATCGGCGCGGACGCGATCCTCATGGCCAAGAATGGCGTCGAGGGCGTCTTCGACGGCGACCCACGCGTCGATCCGGACGCGACGCTGATCCCCGAGCTGACCCACCTCGAGGCGATCGAGCGTGGGCTGAAGGTGATGGACACCACGGCGCTCTCGCTCTGCATGGACAACAGCCTGCCCATCCACGTGTTCGAGCTCGCGGAGGGAAACGTCATGCGGGTGGTCGCGGGCGAGCGCATCGGGACGATCGTGACGACGACGAAGGAGAGGTGAGCATGACTGCCATCGAGGACTTTCTCGCCGACTGCGTACGGCGCATGGACGGGTCGATCGAGCACATGCGAACCGAGTTCAACGGGGTCAGGACGGGGAGGGCTTCGACGGCGCTGCTCGACCGCATTGCGCTCGACTACTACGGCGTCCCGACACCCCTCAACAACGTGGCGACGATCAGCACACCCGAGGCGCGGCTCCTGAGCGTGCAACCGTACGACCCGACGCAGATCAAGGCGATCGAGAAGGCGATCATGGAGTCCGACCTCGGTCTGACCCCCTCGAACGACGGCAAGGTGATCAGGCTCCCGATCCCGGCATTGACCGAGGAACGGCGCAAGGAGCTCGTGAAGGTGGTGCGGCGTTCGGCGGAGGATGGGAAGGTCGCGATCAGGAACGTCCGGCGCGACGTCATGAAGCATCTCGAGGAGCTCGTGCGCAACGGCGATGTCGGCGACGACGAGGAGCGTCGCGCCGAGTCCCAGGTGCAGAAGCTCACCGACGACCACGTCAAGCGGATCGACGAGCTCCTGAAGCACAAGGAAGCGGAGATCATGGAGGTCTGACGGCGCATGGCGCCGGGTCTCTCCAGGAAGGAACGCACGATCTCCACCGACGAGCCCTCACCGGGCAGGGTCCCCAGCACCGTTGCGATCATCATGGATGGCAACGGGCGCTGGGCCGAAGCACACCAGCTCCCGATCGCCGAGGGGCACCGCGCCGGCACTCGTGCGCTTCGCCGGACGGTCGAGGCCGCGATAGACCTCGGCATCGGGTCGCTCGTCGTGTACGGGTTCTCCACGGAGAACTGGTCGCGCCCACAGGACGAGGTCTCGGAGCTGATGGTGATCCTGTCCGAGACGATCGAGCGGGAGCTCCCCGATCTCGCGCAGCAGGGTGTCCGGACGCGGTTCATGGGACGTCGCGACCGGGTGGCGCAGGAGCTGCGCGACGAGATGGAGCAACTCGAAGCGGCCACGTCCCACCTCGACCGGCTCCACCTCTGGATCGCCTTCGACTACGGCGGGCGGCGGGAGATCGTCGACGCCGCACGGCGTGCGATCGCAGCAGGTATCGCCCCGGAGGCCCTGGACGAGGGCGCGTTCGCTGCGCTCCTGTACGCGCCCGAGCTTCCGGAGGTCGATCTGCTGATCCGGGCCTCCGGCGACAGGCGGATCTCGAACTTCCTGCTGTGGCAGGCCGCGTACGCCGAGCTCGTGTTCACGGAGACGCGCTGGCCCGACTTCGGCGCCGACGATCTGCGCGCAGCGGTCGACGAGTTCCGCGCCCGCGATCGACGCTTCGGAGGGCGCGTCGCATGAGCCCCGGCGTCTCGCGGGTCGTCGTCGCAGCCGTGCTGCTCCCGCTCGTCCTGGGCATGGTCTACATCGGGGGCTGGTGGCTCTTCGGGCTCGCGCTCGTCGGTGGGCTCGTCGCTCTCCACGAGCTGTTCACAATGGCCCGCCAGCACCGGCCAATCGTGCTCGCCGGCTATGCCGGGCTCGCGCTGGCGCTGCTCGGCGCCGAGCTCGGCGGATCGACCTGGCTCCTCGGTGGGTTGCTCGCGGCGGTGGCGCTGTCGTTCGCGTTGTGGGGCGCATCGGGCGTTCGCCAGGCGGCCACGGCGGCCTTTGGCGTGACGCTGCTCGGCGTGGTGTGGGTTGGGGGCGGGCTCGGTCACCTGCTGCTCGTGCGGGAGATCCCACACGACGGCCGCCTGCTCATCTTCACCGTGCTGCTCGCCGTGTTCGCCGACGACACTGCCGCCTACGTCGTGGGGCGTCTCGTCGGGCGTCACCGGATGGCGCCGGCGATCTCGCCGGGAAAATCGTGGGAGGGTTTCGTCGGAGGGACCATCGCCGCAATTGCCGTGTCGTTCTTCGCCCTGTACGAGCAGGACGTGCTCACGAGCCTCGAATCGCTCGTGTTGGGGCTCGTGATCGCAGTCGCGGCGACGCTCGGCGACCTCTTCGAATCCGCGGTCAAGCGCGATCTCGGGGTCAAGGACTCGGGGCGGATGCTCGCCGGGCACGGCGGCGTCCTCGACCGGCTCGACTCGCTGCTCTGGGCGGGCCCGGCCGCGTTCTACGCGGTGCTCGCGCTCACCTGATGCGACGCGTCGCCCTGCTCGGAGCGACGGGATCGATCGGCCGTCAGGCCATCGAGGTGATCGACGCGCACGACGAGCTCCAGCTCGTCTCTGCGCTGTCTGGGAGCACGCCGCTCGACGAGCTCGCACGGCGCGAGGGAGTCGAGCACGTCCAGGTGGGCGGTAACCCTGTCGAGCTCCTCGAGCGCAGCGAGCCTGACGTTGTCCTCAACGCAATCGTCGGCTTCGCCGGCGTGTCGGCGACGCTCTGGACGCTCGAGCACGGCGTCACGCTGGCGCTCGCGAACAAGGAGAGCCTCGTCGCCGCCGGTGAGCTCGCAACGGTCTCCCAGAGCCGTGGCGGCGGGCTGCTGATCCCTGTCGACAGTGAGCACTCGGCACTCCACCAGTGCCTTGCCGGTCATGCGCCGGAGACGATCGTGGGAGTCGTGCTCACCGCGTCGGGCGGGCCGTTCCGCGGGTCGGAGCCGTGACGAGCTCGAGGGCGTCACCCCGACCCGAGGCGCTCGCGCATCCGACCTGGAGCATGGGGCCGAAGATCACCGTGGACTCCGCGACACTCGCCAACAAGGGGCTCGAGCTGATCGAGGCCCACGTGCTGTTCGGGATCGGGTACGAGCGGATCGAGGTGGTCGTGCACCCGACGTCGATCGTCCACGCGCTCGTGCGCCTACGCGACGGCGCGTTGCTCGCGCATCTCGGGCTCCCTGACATGCGGGTGCCGATCTCGTACGCGCTGACCTACCCGGAGCGATCCGAGCACACCTGTCGCGAGGCTCGACCTGACCCGTGGACTCACGCTCCAGTTCGAGGCGCCCGACGAGGAGGCGTTCCCGATGCTGACGCTCGCCCGCGAGGCCGGCGAGCGGGGTGGTTCCGCGCCCTGCGTCTACAATGCGGCCAACGAGGTGGCAGTGGCGGCGTTTCTCGACGGGCAGCTGGGATTTTGCGACATCGCGAGGACGGTCGCCACCGTCCTTGGCGACGACCCCTGGGCCGGAGTCGCGAGCCTCGCGGAGCTGGAAGCGGTCGACCACGCGGCGCGACAGCGGGCGAGGCAAGCGATCGTGCACGCATGACGATCTTCGTCTCGCTCCTCGGGCTCGGGCTGCTGATCCTCGTCCACGAGCTCGGTCACTTCTCGGTGTCGCTCGCCCTGCACATGCGCCCGCGGCGGTTCTACATCGGGTTCCCGCCCGCGATCTGGAAGACAACGCGCGGCGGGATCGAGTACGGGATCGGCGCGGTGCCGCTCGGCGGGTTCGTGAAGATCCCCGGGATGCATCGTCCGAGCCCTGCGGACGCGGATGTCGCTCTCGGTCGGGCGGTCGAGGAGGCACCGCAGCTCGCCGCACCGGTGACGAGGTTGAGCCAGAGCCTGGCCGTGAACGACCATGCGGCTGCTCGTGACGCTCTGGCAGCCGTGCAGGTGGACCTCGACCGGCACGACCTGAGCGATCCTGCCAGGCGTGCAGCCGAGAAAGGGCTGTCCGAGCTCGACGATGCGCTCGGCCCGGATGCGTACTGGCGTGCGGCGACGTGGAAGCGGGTAGCCGTGATCGCCGCCGGGCCCGCCGCGAACATCCTTCTTGCGATCGTCCTCTTCACCGGGCTGTACATGACCTCGGCGGGCAAGGCGACCACGACGGTCGAGCGGGTCCAGCAGAGCTCGCCGGCCGCCGCGATGGGTCTGCTCGCCGGTGACCGGATCCTGACGATCGACGGCGTGCCGGTCGAGGCGCGCGATGTCTCGCGGAGGATCTCCACTTCCGCCGGACGGCCGGTACGCGTGGTCGTCGAGCGAGACGGGGTAGACGTAAGGCTGTCTCCTGCCCGACCGCACCTGAGCGACGGTGCATACCGGCTCGGGTTCGTTCTGGCCGGTGAAGGGCTCGCACTGCCGCAGGCGACGCGCGAGGCGATGCGGCTCACCTCCGATGTGACGCAGGAGATCGGTCGCTCGCTCGGGCGGCTGGTGACGGGTGAGGGGCGCGAGGACATCTCGAGCCCGGTCGGGATCGTCCAGGGCTCCTCGGACGCCGCCAAGGAGGGCACCGCGAGCTTCCTGTTCGTCCTCGGGCTCATCTCGCTCTCGATCGCCCTGCTCAACCTGTTGCCGCTGCTCCCCCTCGACGGAGGGCACATCGTCTTCGCGGTGATCGAGGGCGTACGAGGCAAGGTCGTTCGGCGCGAGACCTACGAGCGCGTCTCGGTGGTGGGCATCGGGCTCGTGCTGCTCCTCTTCGTGATCGGGCTGTCGAACGACATCGGCCGGCTGTCCTGACTCCCGACTTCGTCAGGGGCCAGGCCTGCCCGGCCCCTACGTTGCTTCGTTGGGCAGACCTGCCCGTCGAGGGGCCGCCCGTACAATCGAGGCACATGGCGAGCGCGCGGCAGATCCGCATTGGTGGCGTCCCGATCGGGGGTGGAGCGCCTGTCGTCGTCCAGTCGATGACCCTCACGAAGACGCACGACGTGGCTGCAACGACGGCCCAGATCGCGGCACTTGCGTCGGCGGGGTGCGAGCTCGTCCGCGTCGCCGTCCCGAAGCTCGAGGACGCGGAGGCGCTTCCGCGAATCGTCCACCTGTCACCGTTGCCGGTGATCGCGGACATCCACTTCAACGCCTCGCTCGCGATCAGGGCGATCGACGCCGGCGTCGCATGCGTGCGCATCAATCCCGGGAACATCGGCGGGCCGGAGAAGACGGAGCAGGTGGTCAGGGCGGCCAAGCGTGCAGGGATCCCGATGCGGATCGGTGCAAACGCAGGGTCGCTGCCCGATCACCTCCAGGAGCTCGCCCGCGCCGACACCGCCGAGGCGCTCGTCGTCGAAGCGATCGAGCAGGTCGAGATCCTCGAGCGGCTCGACTTTCACGACTTCAAGATCTCGGTCAAGGCCTCGCACGTGCCGACGATGATCCGCGCGTATCGCATGCTGGCGGACAGGGTTCCCTATCCCCTGCACCTGGGTGTCACCGAAGCGGGAACACCGTTCGCCGGCTCGGTCAAGAGCGCAATCGGGATGGGCTCGCTGCTGATGGACGGCATCGGCGACACGATCCGCGTCTCGCTGACGGCAGACCCCGTCCGCGAGGTCGAGGTGGCGTGGGAGATCCTCAAGGCGCTCGGGTTGCGTGAACGCGGGCCGGTGATGATCGCCTGCCCGTCCTGTGGGCGCGACAACGTCGGGGTCGAGAGCCTTGCGGTCGTCGTCGAGGAGCGGCTCAAGACGTATCCCCAGGCATTCGAGGTGGCCGTGATGGGCTGTGCCGTCAACGGGCCGGGCGAAGCCGGCGACGCCGATTTCGGGATCGCCGGGGGTCGCGATGTCGGGTTCGTGTATGCGCACGGGCGTGTCCTGAAGAAGGTGCCCTCGGCAACGCTGATCGACGAGTTGTTCACCGAGATCGACACGTGGATCGAGGCCGGGATGCCACGCCCGAAGCGCCTCAAGCTCGCCAAGCCAGCCGCGCTCGCAATGGCCGAGGCGAGCCTGATCCCGCTCGAGTAGCCCGCTCTCGCGCTCGGGGCCGATCCGGCCGATACTGTCTGCGTGAGGCGGCTGCTCGCAACGCTCGCCGTCCTGCCGGTGATCGCGCTCGCCGGATGCGGCGGCGCGTCGACCGACGAGGGCTCGGTGCCCGAGTCCGCCTCCCTTGCTCCCGCGGATTCGGTCGGGTTCGTCACCGTCGTCACCGACGAGGGCTCGAGCCAGTGGAAGAACACCGCCGCGCTGCTGGATCTCGTCCCGGACGTGCGCGACGGCGCACTGTCGTCGGTGGAGTCTGCGCTGGGTGAGGAGGGCGTGAGCTGGAAGGACGACATCGCGCCCGCGCTCGGCCCGGAGCTCGTGGTCGTCGTCACGAAGGACCGGCAGCCGATTCTCCTCGTGCAGCCCGACGACGCCGCGAAGCTCGATGCGCTGCTCGAGAGGACCGACGCCGAGACGGTGCATGCCGACATGGGAGACGGGTGGACGGCGCTCGCCCAGACGCCCGGCGGGCTCGCTGGCTACCGCGCCTCGCTGGAGGCGGGAACGCTCGACGGTGTCGAAGGCTTCCGAGCGGACATGGATGCGCTCCCGGCCGACACGCTTGCGCGTGCCTGGGTCGATGCCTCGAGCCTGACGGACGAGGCTCGATCGCTCGCCGCCAGCGTGGGGACGGGAGCCACCGACGGTTTCGACCTCGGGATCGACTCCCTCTCGGCTGCAGTCTCGGCCGAGGACGACGGTGTGCTTGTTGCGCTCGCGTTCCGCGGCCCGAAGGGGACGGGCACGTCGAGCTACGAGCCGGCGCTCTTCGCGCGCGTCCCGGGCGACGCGGTCGTTGCGTTCTCATTCGGCGGGACCCAGGGTGTGCTCGACCAGATCGAGCAGCGCGTCGACGTCGACGCGATCTCGAAGCAGCTCGAGCGCGCAGTTGGCGTCTCGCTCGACGGTGTGCTCGGTGCGCTCTCCGGCGAGGGCGTCGTCTACGTTCGCCCCGCCGGCGGCTCGATTCCCGAGGTGACGGTCGTGCTCGCACCCCCGAACCCGAAGGAAGCGCTCGTGACGATCGACGGGATGGCGCGTAACGTCGCGCAGCAGGTCGACGGCCGGGTCGAAGCGGCCGTCGACGACGGTGTCGACGTGACCGTGGTCACTGCCAATGACGTCTCGCTGCGCTACGGGATGCTCGACGAGGACACCGTTATCGCCACGACGAGCGCATCGGGCATCGATGGGTTCGTCGGGAGCGGATCGAAGCTGGTCGAGACCGAGGACTTCACCACGGCGGCCGATCAGGTCGGGCTGAGCGACCGCACGCGCGGCTTCGTCTACGTCGACCTCGACGGTCTCGTCTCACTCGTCGAGCAGGTCGCCGGGCCGGACAAGGTGCCGGCGGGCGCGCGTGACGCCGTCGAGCGACTCGACTCGTTCATCCTGCAGACCGACGGTGACGGGAGCCGCACGCGCGCAACCGGGTTCCTACAGCTGACCGGCACCTGATCGCCCATTCCGGCAACGCCGCTAACGTAACGGCGTGCTCCAGCGCCAGTCCCAGCTGTTCCTGCCCACGCTGCGTGACGATCCCGCCGATGCCGAGGCGGTCTCGCACAAGCTTCTCGTCCGCGCCGGTCTCGTCCGCCAGTTGACCGCGGGCGTGTGGACGTACCTGCCGGCAGGCTGGCGCGTCCACCAGCGCGTCGTTCAGGTCGTCCGCGAGGAGATGGACGCGATCGGGTGCCAGGAGCTGCTCATGCCCGTGCTGACGCCGGCAGAGCTGTGGCAGCGGTCAGGCCGCTACGCGATCCCGGAGGTGTTCAAGCTCCAGGATCGGGCAGGCCGCCCGTTCGTGTTGCCGATGACCCACGAGGAGACGGTCACGTTCCACGCCCTCGAGCTCCAGAGCTACCGACAGCTCCCGCTGATGCTGTACCACTTCTCGGTCAAGGCTCGCGACGAGCCTAGGCCGCGTGGCGGGCTCCTGCGCGTACGGGAGTTCATCATGAAAGACGCCTACTCGTTCGACCGCGACGAGGAAGGACTCGACGTCAGCTTCCGCAAGCAGAAAGGCGCATACGATCGCGTCTTCGACCGGTGCGAGCTCGAGGTCTACGCCGTATCGGCCGAGTCCGGGATGATGGGTGGAAGCGAGTCGATCGACTACCTCGCGCCGTCCGGATCCGGAGAGAACACGCTGGTCACGTGCGAGCGCTGCGACTATGCGGCCGATCTCGAGATTGCCCGCGGAGTTCCTCGAGCACCGTCGTTCCCGCCGTCGCTTGCCGGTCCCGAACCGGTCGAGACGCCCGGAGTGACCACGATCGACGCGCTCGCCGAGACGCTTGGGCTCGATGCAGCGGCCACCTCGAAGGCGATGCCGGTCGTGCGCGACGACGGCACGCTCGTGCTCGGACTCGTCCGCGGTGACGACCGCCTCGAGGAGGCGAAGCTCGTCGCCGCTCTCGGCTCGGGCCTTCGCCCCGCCACGGAGGACGAGATTCGCAGTGCTTTCGGCGCGGATCCTGGGTCGCTCGGCCCGGTCGGGTTCGAGGGCGAGATCGTCGCGGACGAGATGCTGCGGAGCGGCCAGTTCGTGGTGGGTGCAAACCGGACGGGCTGGCACCTGCGTGGCGTCGAGCACGGTCGCGACTTCACGGCGCGATTCGCCGACATCCGGCAGCCGCGGGAGGGAGATGGCTGCCCGTTGTGCGGCGGGGCGCTCCGATTCCAGGTGGCGATCGAGGTCGGGCACATCTTCAAGCTCGGAACGAGGTACTCCGAGCCGTTCGGCGCGACCTTCCTCGACGAGAGCGGGGAGGAGCGGCCGATCCTCATGGGCAGCTACGGCATCGGCCCGGGGCGGATCATGGCCGCTGCCGTCGAGCAGCGCCACGACGAGCGCGGAATCGTGTGGCCCGGCGCGCTCGCGCCGTACGGTGTCCATGTGCTGGCCCTGACAGCCGGCGACGACGGTGTCGGCGAGCTTGCCGGAGGGCTCGCCGCCGAGCTTGCCGAGGCCGGGCACGCAGTGCTGCTCGACGACCGCGAAGCCCGTCCGGGGGAGAAGTTCGCCGACGCCGACCTGCTCGGGTGCCCGGTACGGGTCACGGTGGGGCGCAAGAGCCTCGAGGACGGGGCCGTCGACCTCCGCCGCCGCCCTGATCGGGAAGATGCACGCGTGGTGCGCGCGTCTGTGATTGACTCCCTCGCGAACTGCTGATGGCGCAGAAGAAGCGGACATACAGCAAGGAGCCGCTCGGCCCGACGGTTGAGCGCCTCATGACGGAGACCGGTGTGACCTACCGTGGCCTGGCCGACAAGACCGGCCTGTCGGCGGGGTACCTCAACCACATCGTCCACGGAAATCGGCCGGTTCCCTCGAACGACGTGCTGGCGAAGATCGCCAAGGCGCTCGGTGTGAAGGTCGACTACTTCCGCGAGGTCAGGGTCAGGGCGATCACCGAGCGGCTCGAGCAGACGCCGGCGCTCGTCGACCGTCTGTACAAGAAGCTCGGCTCGTCGTAGCCGAGCGGCCGCGCCGCGGCCGTTCATCAGCGTCAGGTCGAGTGACTCAAGGCGGGGCGACAGGATGCCGATCGTTCCGGCATGGAGTGCCCGCACCCGGTCACCGCGCGCCTGTTCACGTTCGTCGCGATGCCGGGACGCCCGCCGCGCCGAGCGCTGGTGGAGGACGTGGCGCTCGTCCTGACTGCAGTGCTGCTCGCGCTGTTGCTCGCCGTGTTCGTCGTCTGAGGACGCGTGCGCACTGGCATCCCTCGAACGAGTGAGAGCAAGCCTTCCCGAGCGTCCGATCACAGCGGTATGCCGATCGTGCGACCGGTGGCGCTGATGCTCGCGGCGGTCGCCGTGCTCGGATCCGCGGCGCTCGTCGCCACCGTCGGGGTCGACTGGTGGTCGTGGATGATCGGGACCGTGACAGGGGCGTGCATCGCCACAGTCGTGAGGCTGCGAACCGATTCCCGAGGAGCGGGCGCGACGGCGGACAGCGATGCCGACGGCGAGCGGTCGACGGGAAAGGTGCTCAAGCCACTCGTCGCACAGGGCTGGAAGGTGAAGCACGACGTCGACCTCGGACGGGGACACGGCAACGCCGACCACATCCTCCTGAGCCCGACAGGCGTCGCCTACCTGCTAGAGACCAAGACGCTTGCCGGGAAGGTGACGATCGACGCCGGGGTCATCATCTGCCGGTTCCCCGACGATCCCGAGGAGATCCGCCGGTTCAACACGGCGCGCCAGCTCACTCGCCTCGCAGAGCGGGTCAGCCACCAGTGGCAGCTCCTCTGGGGACGCACACCGCCGACGATCCACCCGGTCGTGGTGATCTGGGGTCTCTTCCCACAGATCCTCGTCCGGGACGAGGGGATCATGTACGTCGCGGGTGACGCGCTGGCGGACGCGCTGCTGCGAGATGCCTCCGCGGTCGCGCAGGCGGCCTGAGCACCGTCAGGAGCGGCGCCGCAGGAGCTCGGCGCGTACCGCCTCGATCTGGAGCTGAAGCTCCTTGCGCGCTGTGGAGATCTCCTGTTCCTGCTGACTGAGGAGCTCGAGCTGTTCTGCCCCGGATGCGCCGTCCTGCACCCCGCCACCCTTCACGAACGTGATCCGCTCGTGGATGCGGGCGCGCTTGCGCGACACGCGCCGCTCCTCGATCTCGAGCTCGTCGCGGAGCGTCTGGAGAGCGTCGGTCGTCTGTGCGGCGAGATCCACGACTCCGTTATACCCGGATGGCTCCCTCGACGAGCAACGAGCCGGCGGTCCTCGGGACCGCCGGCTCGTCGACAGACAGTTTCCGTGGGGAGGAGGACTGTCTGGTGCACGGGTCATCGAGACGACCCGGTCGTGCAGGGCGAATCTAGTGCTGTTTGGTGCGCGTTGCAAGGGGACCGGCTCGACCTTCACGCGGTGGCCTGAGATCGAGAGCCGGTTGGTGGGCTTGACACGCCTGGGGAGCCGGGTTGACTATGACGTGCCTCCGGGGTGGGGAGGGTGGCTTGGAAATGCCGCTCCGTCTTTGGGGAGCCCTGTCCCGGGGGCCCACCAGCCGCTTCACACGACCCGCGAAGGACCCGTGATCACGGGTCGCGCTTCGGCGCCCGACCCGCAGGCGAGTTGACCGAGCGACGCTCGAGGTCTACCCTGGTGTGGCTGCGGTACTCCTCTCCCCACGGGGCCTCAACCTCCCCGATCCCGAGAGTCCTGCGGCAACCTGCGGCTCCCTCAGCGGCGAGGCATTGCTATCGCGGCCGAGGGCCGCTGCCCCAGGCCGGCAGTCAGACCGGTTCTCCCGGCGGGGGATCGGTGGCTTGAGTCCTCAGGTCGTGGCTGAACCGGGCCCGAAACTCGGTGCGCAGCGAGGTGCGGAGCTTGGCGAGCTCCTCGGTGTCACAATTCTCGAGCGTGTCGAGGATCGCCTCCCGGTCGGCGGCCGTCAGCGACAAGAGCTGGGTCTGCATGTCGTAGGCGTGCTCGAGCCGCTCGGCCGTAGCATCGTGACCGCCGTCCTTGAGCTGGCCGGCGAGCCGCAACACCTGGTCGTCTGGGACACGGACGCCGGAGAGGAACACTTCGCCGAACCCTAATTAGGGGTCATGCGTTTGCAAGACCGCAGTGACCGGCGTGGGTCAGGCGGGTGCCCGCGTCACAAGGGTGCGCGCGAGCTGCACGATGGCCGCTCGCGACAGCGTGTTGCCGGTCGAGATCGCGGTGAGGCTGATCTCGACCCGCCCGACCCCGAGCGCCATCGCGACCACGTCGGCCGTCTGCTTGCCACTCTGTGAGGTCGTCTCGATCCGGGCCAAGTAGCCCGCGGTGTGCGGGGCGACCCGGGGAAGGGAGATGTGCGAGAACGAGACGAGGCGCTGGCCCGGCGAGAGCTGCTGTCCCACCCGCGACTCGAGGCACGCCTCGAGACCGGGCTTCCGGAACGTGCGCTCCCAGTCGAGCTCCTGCATGCGAGGGGTCCGCATGACCGAGACCACGCTGCTGACGTAGGCCCCGGGCTTCGTCCAGGCCGATCGCGTCGCCCCGACGATGGTCAGGTCGGTGGCCTTGGGCTGGAAGCCGGGGCATACGAGCGGCTCGAGGTCGGCGGGTGTCGCGGTCCTGGTGCCACCTTCCCAGCCTGTTCCGGCGAGATCCGCCCGGCGGATCGCGAGCGTCCGGGCGATGGACTGATCCTTGGGGGTGAGTCTGACGACCGGCCGGTTGACGTCGGCCGCGGCGCTCGCGGCCACGACCAGCGCGATCGTGACGATGACGACGAGCGACACGGGGTTGCGCATGTGGGCGACAGCCGGCCGTGAGAGGCGCCGCGGCGTCATGGGGGCGCATCCCTGCACCTCTGCGTGTTCGTCCGAGTCGCGGATTTCCCTCGTCAGGGCTACAGGACACCCAGGTCTCGGCGTAGTCGGTCGATCTGTCGGTGGAGCATCCGGCGGCGAACCGACAGGTCGCGCTCCTCGGCCTCGAGCACCACCAGCCGAGCTGTCTTGGGGTCGGTGACCAGCTCCGGCGTGTCCAGAGCATGTCGCGAGCGCCACGCCAGCTCGTCTGCGCAGTCCTGACACATCAACCGCAGCTCGGGTCGCTCGGATCGGTCCGCGACATGGTCTGCGCGCCACTTCCGGGCGAGCCGATCCGACTGGCGACCGCAGAGGTCGCAACGCAAGAGCCCTGTCCACTCCATCCCCTACTCACCGTAGGCGGGAGGCGGTGAGGCGCAAGAGGCGACAATCTGGTCGATTCCCGATCCGACGGCTACGCGGCCGGCGGCACGTCGTCCTGCTGTGCGTCGAGCGATGCCTCGAATGCCGCCATCAGGCGCTCTGCGTCCTCATCGGTCTCGAGCTCGTCGAGTGCAAGCAACGCCTCGTCGAGGCTGGGCCTAGCGTGGCGGGGATGCCCTGCGGCATTTGGGTCGTCGCTCATTGCAGCCACGATCGGCAATATCGGGTGGTGAGCTGAACCCTCGGACGTGGGTCAAGGCGCGACGCGCGCGCACCGATGAGCCGAGCCCTGTCCGCCGGCCCTACGTCTTCAAATGCATTCGCGTCAACGGGTCAGGCGTGGTATGCGTTGCGCGTGCAGGACGAAATCGTGTTGCGCTTCCTCGACGAGGGCATCGCTGCGCGGGCGTGGCTGTTGCGCGAGCAAGCGCCCGAGACGTGCGAGGCGGTATTGGGCGCGCTCCCGGCTACGGGTGTTGCGCGGCACGGGATCTACTCCGGGAGCGAGGTCTATCTCATCCTTCCGACGCTGCTCGCACCGCCACGCGAGCATGCCACGACGATCGTCGGGCCGGGCGACGTCGGCTTCCTCACGGTGGAGAAGGGCTCGGGCTACGGGATCGAGGAGGCCTACTCCGAGGTTTGCTGGTTCTACGACCTCGACGCCGTCCCCTCCATGCCTGAAGGACCGATTGCGGTGAACGTCTTCGCCCGACTCCACGACGCCGACGACTTCTTCGCCCAGTGCCGCGCCATGCGGCTGGAAGGCGCGAAAGCGCTGGAGATCGTTCCCGCATAGCCGGCAGGCACGTTATCTCCCCGCCGAGCGCAAGAACGGTCACGGGTGCTCGGACAGGACTCCGCCTAGCGTTCGATCCTGCACCGTCCTGTGGAGGGGGGTTGTGGCGGGTACCGAACCTGTGGTCAGGGTCGGCTCCTGCTTCGGCGACGGCAATCGAGGGGGGTGGGGCCGACCCGTCGTATCGAGTGGCGTACAACCCTCCGGTGTACCGTGCGGGCGCGACCATGCGCGGCACTGTTGCGCTGCAGCCTGGCGGGAGCCGGTGCCGTCAGACGAGCCGGGGGAACTCGATGCCCGGCTCCCGACCGGGAGTGTTTGCGACAGAGCCACCGCTGTCAATCGATCGTCGTTGACTTGGCTAGGTGCTGAGGAATAGCGTTTGTACGGCTGCGGCGCCTTCTCCCCATTGGAGACCCTTCCCAATCCCGAGGGTTTCGCAGCATTCTGCGGCGTCCCTCTGTGGCCAGGGTCGAAACCCAAGCCGCTGAGGGCCGCTGCCTCGATTACGTCTATGCGCGCTTCCTGCGTGCGCACGACCCGAAATCAGGTGGAAAGTCCCCAGCACGCAGGGACCGCTATTAGACCGCAAGGCTTCCTGGGTGTAGAACGCCTTCATGCCCATGATCTCCGGCGGACACAAGACCCGCGTGCGCTACCCGGATGGCACGTCTGCGGTCATCACCCTCTATGCCCTCCCGGTCACGGGCCAGGTAATTGCGCACGGCTGGGAGGTGACCAGCGTCGCGCCCGGCGAGGACGACGTCACTGGGGTCCGGGTCGAGTACCAGATCTCCGTCGCACGTCCTGGTCGACGCGTCTCCGGCGACGGCCCTGCTGCGTTCATCGTGACACGGATCGATGTGGATGACTTCGACACCTGGAAGCAGATCTTCGACAAGGACGAATCCGGAACCCGGCACACGGCAAAGGGGCACCGTGTCCTGCGCAGCCTGGACGACCCGAACGACGTGTTCGTGCTGGTCGAGTTCGCCTCGTCCGACGTCGCCAACGCTGCCCGCGAGAAACTGCTGGCCGCGGGCGTCCTCGACCGCTTCTCCGACAAGGGCCTGCCGATAGTCGTCGAGGATGCCGAGACTCTCACCTACGGCCACACGAGGGGTGCCGCTGCGTCCAGATGATTCCGGGTGGAGATGCGGAGGCGAACGCGGCGTGACCTTGCCAGTGGGTCGGGAACGAAGGCTCGAGCGCGGTGTGTCTCGACGATAGTCGGGCTACGCAGCGACTCTACGACGCCGCAAGGCGTGAACGATCCAGGCAACCCCGAGCAGGATCAGTAGCAGAACGCACGCGAGGAACCCGAACCAGGCGATCGCCCCAACGACATCCTTCCAATGCTCCTTCGGATGCTGGCCGATGATTCCGGCGACTGCGAACAGAGCGACGGTGAGCGCAAGCAGAGACATCCAGGCTTTCCGCACATGAGTCATTTCCCGCTCCTTCTGTTCACAGAGCGGGACGTCGAGCCCGCATGGACAGTCAGCGGGCGATCCTAGCGCCACTCCCAACCAGGCCGTCATACAACCGTTCCCACGCAGCAGACCCGCGCCTTCGACTAGCGCCCCTGCGTGACGCGCTTGGTGTGCTCGTGGGTGCCTCGCCTGTTAGGCCGTCCTGCGGCGCCTGAGGAAGTATCCGACGACGAGGACGACCGCGATCAGGATGACCGCGTACATGAGGAGCCAGGGCCACCAGCCGTGAGTTGCGAGGAACACGTCGACCTCCGTTGTTGGAGTCGGCCCATCGCGCAGCGGCCAGACATTCCATCATGGACCTACGGGCTAGAGAATGCGACGTTGCGGCGAGCTTTCAGGCGGGTTGTGTGGGATACCTCGAGCGATCGGTCGAGGCTGTGGGGGCGCCTTCGGCGCCCCATAAGCTCTGCGCGTGCTCGTCGTCGCCGGCAGCTTCCTGATCGGCTTCCTCGCCAACCGATGGTGGACGATCGCGATCCCCGTCACGTTCTGTTTTCTCTGGCTCGCCCGCATCGACGAGGCCACCGCGGTCATCGGCGCCTTCCAGGCGGTCGCCGCGTTCTCGATCGGCCTTCTCGCACGCCGACGGTGGTGGAACCGTCGTCGTCGACCCGACGCTGATTGAAAGGATGGGCCGCGACGTTCGGCAGGGCTCGTCTGACTCGCCGTCGTCAGTGAGATCAGTCGTGAGCGGTGGAGATGCGGGTGGTCGCGGCCCGACATCTCGTCTTCGTAGAAGCTACGTCAGCGACCAAACGGAAATGTCGCTTGCCATGTGACCGATGCGAGTTTTCGTAGCCCGGCAATCGAGTAGTGACCGAAGTCTGTCGCGAAGTCTCCGAACCCAACCGGCATTCCGAATACTGCGTTGCCGTCGAACCTGCACCGTGGCCCGTAGCTCGAACAGGCGTGTGCGAGCGCCGTGTTGAGCCCGCGGACGCTCTCTGTCGCGGCTTCGAGTTGGGAGGGCGGCACGTCCAGCGAGGGTTTGGTGCCGAGGGTCATTCCACACACCAATACGCCGTAGCGATTCGCCTTGAACACCGCGGCTCGGTGTGCCTGGAGCATGTGGTAGGTGGTCGCTGGGTTGAGGATGCTCGCGACGAACACCAGCGGCTTGGGCGTGCCCTTGGCGAGTGTCGAGAGCAAGAGGTCGGCATCGCGCTCGAAGGCGGCGGGATCCGGGGTGCCACACGCGTCCTCTCCGCCAAGCACCGTGACGTAGTCGACGTGCTTTGCGATTGCCGCACGCGCTTGTTTGCGCATCGCAACCAGGTCGGCGCCGGACTCGGCGAGGTTGAACGCGTGACCTTTCACGGCTGGCTGGGCGGCCAGGATCCGAAGGTATTGACTGCGCACACGGGGATTGGAGCCCGTCGACCACGAGTTTTCCTGCTGCCCGATCGTGGCGTACGCGAGCGTCAACGAGTCACCGAGCGCCGCCATCGAACGCGGATACGGCACCGTCTTCTGCGCAGCTGATCCGACCGGCTGCAGAACCAGCACCGCCGCAAACAAGCAAGCAACCACCACCAGCAGCCGTCCGCGCATCAGGCGCGATAATCCCGGAGGCCGCCACCGCATGTCAAGCTCATGACGAGGCGCGGTGGGCGCTGCTTTCCCCACTGTCGCCCGAGTCGTACCGCCACGTGCACTCCCGGGCCGTCTTAGGGTTGAGGTGCTGGTAGGGCGCACGCTGACCTCTTCCGTGGCACTCACGGGTCACTCTGTCGCCGCAGAGCCCATCATCGCCACCCCGCCGAGGGACGTTTTGAGTTTGTTGACGGATCGCACGGCGGGGGCGTGACGAGTACTGTGAACGGACTAACCTGATTAGTCGCGGGGTCACCCCGTGCGGCTAGACCTCGAGAATGCTCCTGGGCTCGCTCGATTGCAGCAGATACCGAAGAGTGAGCGGGGCGCGTCGCAATCCTGGAGGACCGACAGGACCTCCTGGCGGTCGCCGTTGTCGGGATGACCGCGTCCTCGTAGTCGGTGTTATCCGGGTTGATTGCATCGATGGTCTTCTGGGCAAGCTGGGGCGGGTTCGGCAACCGAGACGCCGGTGGCCAGAACACCACCGTGGTGGAGCGCCACTAGCCGCGCAACTGCGTCACCGATCCCGGAAATAGAGGCGCTCGGAAACGAGCGCCCTCTCTTTTGATCGCATGTGAATAGGCCCAAGGCTGAACGCCCCCGTGGGCGAGCACGGGGCGTCCGACTGGGTACTGCTGCGAACCAGGAGGGGGTGCGCTTCGGCCCCTACTCGATCGTGGGTTGGCTGCCCTGTTCGATCTTTTCGCCTTCTACGGGTGTCTCGGCAGCCCAGCCGGCCAGGTGGGTTATCCAGATCGCGTACAGCGACATGAACCCCACAAACCACAAGTCGTTGCGAAGCACGATCCATAGGACTGTGCCGACCGTGAACCAGAGGACCGTGAACCAGTAGTGCAGCACGCGGCGTTGGCGGGCGTTTGTTCGCTCGACGACCCACTCGCCCGACACCCACTTCTGCTCGACACGACGTTCGCTGCCGAAGCGGCGATACCTCGGAGGTTTGTCGTTACACAAGAGTGGGCATCACAGCTCGGACAACGAGTCCGCGATGGAGGGAGCTGTTTTGTCTGAGATCACCACGACCCGCGAGCTGTTCTTGCATGAGCTCGGCGACATCCTCTATGTCGAGAGGCAGCTGGTTGAGAAGGCGTTGCCGCGGCTGATCAGCGAGGCGAACGACGATGAGTTCTGCGCGGCGTTGGAGGAGCATCTGCAAGTGACGAAGCGCCACGTCTCCAATCTCGAGCGCGTGTTCGGGATTTTCGACGAGGAGCCTGCGACGGAGAAGTGCCTTGCGTTCGAAGGGCTGACGAAGGAGCACGAGGAGATGGTCAGCGAGACCGCCGACGACCTCATCGACTTGGTCGACCTCGGTGCGGCTGCCCGGACCGAGAACTACGAGATCGCCGCCTACGAGGGCCTGCGTCGGATGGCAAAGGCGCTCGGTGAAGACAAGGCGGTTGAGTTGCTCGACAGCAACCTCAGCGATGAGAAGGACGCGCTGCGAACAGTCGAGAAGATCGCGACCCGAGTCAGCAACGAGTCCGCAGCCCGGGTGGCCTGACGAGCTCATTGGGCGTCACCAACAGCGAACTGAATGAACGGGGGCACCATGGCTGACAAGGCAAGCGGCGGTGTAGGGATCGGTCTCGGCGGGATCTTGGTGATTGCCGGAATCCTGCTCGCGATCTTCTGGAGCGTGTGGGGCGGCATCATCGTCGCGCTGATCGGCCTGGTCGCCTTTGGCGGCTTCGCACGCGGGCGCTGGTACTAGCCGTCTGTGGCGGCTCCCGCATCTAGCGTGGGGCATCTCAGAGAACGAAGGCCCTCGTGTCGACGCGTCACGGGGGCCTTTGTTGCTGTGAGGCAAAAGGTCCCCCGCGCAGGTGAGCCGAACGCCCTCTTTGGGTTGTTCGGCTTCTCTACGTGTGGCGCGAGCCCCGTCCGGGTATCAGCGAAGACGGCGACCCCCGGCTTGCGAGCTTTGCCGCGCCGCGGCCGGGGGTCACCATCCGCCGCTGGAACCCGTCGTGAGACGAGGAGACGGTCGATGTCCCCCGTCAAGGAGAGGCGCCGCAGCCACTTGAGCGTAAACCGGTTCGGCGGCGAGGATCAAGACGGGATGGGTTAGTGGTTGGTCAACTCTTCAAGGACGCCTCGCCGGTCGCAGGGCACTGCTCACGACCGGTTCACCCGGGCCATCAAGATGCGGAACCTGCGCAACGCGGAGGGACGCGGCTAGAGAGCTGGGCCAGCTGTCGCTGGAGGGCGCGTTTACAGCTGGTCTACCTGTACGCGGAGAAGCTGTCCCCGAAGTACGAGAAGGCGGCGCTCCGATGGCTTCTGCGGTTTCTCGAGGAGGAGGAGCCGCGTTGGAAACGGTGGCGGCGAGGTTCGTAGAGCGACTGACCGAGCCTGAGCTTTCGCAGCTGTAGAACCGGTCGGTTTCTGCCGACGTAAGCGAAAGGAAGGCGGCGTCGCGGTGGGATAGGGGACGCCGCCTTCCCCTCGTTCGTCCCCGTTGACCCTGAAGGTAGGAAACCCTGCTTTCCGCGTCAGCGGGCGAGTGCCCAACGACGAATATGACGGGCAGCACGACGTACGCACCACAGCAGCTGGGCCCGGGTGGGGCTTGCGCCGGCGACGCCTGCCGGGCTCGAGGATCCGCATGCGGCGGATTCTGCGAAGGGTCGGATGGCCCGACCCTTCGCAGAGGCGTATCCGGGGAGGAGAGAGCTAGCAGTTGGTGCTAATGGTGCCGCCCGGCCCGGTGATGCTGGCCCAGCACTGGCCCTGCGTGAAGGAGATCGTGTAGGCGCTCTGGCCGAGGCCCGAGAGCGTGACCGAGGCGACACCGGAGTTGATCGCCTTCAGCGAGGCGAGCGACGCGGTGGCGTAGGTGCCGTTGTCTGCGTAGTAGGCCTCCATCGTCGGGATCGCCGAGCGGACGTTGGACTGAGCTGCGCTCTTCTCGGCGCGCTTCTTGAAGCCGAGATAGGACGGCACCGCGATCGCCAGCAGGACGCCGATGATCACGAGCACCACCAGAAGCTCGATCAGCGTGAAACCACTACCAGCCCGGTTGCGAGCCGAGGGCTCGGCTGGACGACCTGGCGAAGTGGGCGCGCACACGACGCCTTGGCCTGTGGGGAGCCTGCCCCAAGACGCCGTACGACCCCACCAAAGGCATCACGACGCGAAGATGATCATGCGATCACCGCTGCTCGACGCATGAACGGGTGGGGCGAACGGCAGGGCCGACCCAGAGAGTTGCGTGAGTCTGGGCTAGGATCGGGGAAGTGCGGCGAATCTTGCGCGCGGCGACGTTAGCCGCCGTCGTATTCGTGGCGACGCTGGTCGGTGTCGCCGAAACGCCGACGCTCTCGGACGCAAGTGCAGCGCATAGCGTGGTTTGCACCGCAGGGCAGAAGGTCAAAGCGACCCAGGCGATGAGGGAGTTCGCGGGCACCATGCCGGCAAGGCGAAAGACCTACTTCCAAACGCACAAAGACACGAAGGCGCGGCAGGCGTTCGTGAAGCATCAGACAGCGACGCTGAAGCGGCTTCAGACGACAGCTCGCTGTGAGGTGAGGCAGTCGACTCCACCGCCGCCCCCGCCGGCGCCAGCTCCTGAACCAGTCACGCCCGGCGCAGCGGCGACGTACGCGTTCGGCCCTGAGGTGGCGACGACACAGCAGGCGTCCGTCCGCGACGCTTTTGACCTCGCGGCGCGCCATTTTCGCTCGTCCTTGGGTCGGGAGCTCCCGCAGGTCAGCGTCTGGGCTGAGACCGACGCGGAGGCGATGGCTCGGACGTTCGCGCAAACACGTCCGAACACCACTCTCGACCAGGCCCGCGACCTGTGGATTGGTCGGGGCCAGGTCATGCATGCCGAGAACCGTCGGATCTGGATCGGGCCATTGTGGTTCGCCACGCCGAGCGCCGACAGGGCGAAAATCGTTGCCAAGGAGGCGTTCATGGTGCTCCTCTACGCGGCGGCGGGTGAAAACTCGCTGAACAGCGGCCTGGACGACATCCCGCGGGCCGGACCACGTTGGCTTAGCGAAGGGACGGGCGAACTGGCAGGTCACCTGGCGGTGTCGGGTGCCGGTCTGATGGATATGGCGTCGGTACGCGCGAGGTGGGCGGGTGCGGCAGCAGCTTCGCCGACGATGCTCCGTGCGCTCGCGGTGCTGAAGGGCCAGTACGAGACCCCGAACGCCTTCCCGATCTTCGCTATCGCAGCCGACCGACTCGTCGGCGACGCCGGAGTGACGAAGCTCCTGACCTACTTTGACGCGATCGGCCGCGGCGTATCCTGGCCGGAAGCGTTCACAGCGACGTTCGGCAAGTCCATCGACGCGTACTACACGGAGTTCGAAGCAAAAAGGCGTTAGTCAGGGCGCGTCACCATGAAGAACCCGTCCGCCGGCATTGAGGACGACGACACCGATATGGTCGTGATCCTGTGCGCGGGAGAGCTAGACGGGAACTAGATCAGGCGAGGACTCGCGTACGCGACGCTGGCAACTCAACGCCCGTCTTGATGGTCGTTTGTCTGAAGAAGAACCGGAGCCTTGGCTGAGGCATCTCGGCTTCCCATGCGAAGGTGAGATCTTTCCCTTCGCAGTGGGTCTTAAGCCCAGTACTTCAGCCCCGATGAACTCTTGAGTGTCGGGATCGAGGCCTGTCGGAAGCCTCGGACACCTGTTGGGCGCCTCAAGTTGACACTTGCGTTCACCTCGGCCTTATCGAGATGGCCGGCCAGTTCTCGAGAGAAACGGAAAAGCCCCGTATTTGCGGGGCTTTTCCGTCAGTCGGGGCGCCGAGATTCGAACTCGGGACCTCTAGTCCAAACGCGCAGGATGCAACGAGCTGCAACAAACGGAAGTTGCCTGCAAATGAGAGGTTTCACGACTGCAACGAACTGCAGCAAAACGCAGTGTGTGGAGACAAGTCTGTACGCGCATCTGTACGCGCGGGCTCGAGGCAGAGCCCAGCGCCTTGCGCTGTCCTAGCTCCGCATCCAGAGCCGACGCCACTCGTTAGGGTTGTGCGGCGTGGTCGCGGCGATGGCAACGGTGTCCGGTCCGGTGGCGAACCTCACCGCACTGACCGAGGTCTCCGACGACGTGGGCGGCTGGCTCGGCGGGTATAACGGGTATCGCGGAGTGTTCGTGTTGGCGGATCCGAACGAGAAGACATCGCGTGTTATCACGCTTTGGGAGACCGCCGAAGACGAGCTCTCCGCCCGCCGGGCACGCGGCGCAATGCGTGACCAGCTGATGGCTATGGCGGGCCTCGAGGTCGTCTCGTTCGACATCTACGAGGTACCGGGCCACGAGTACGTGGGCGGCTAACAGGGTGTAATGGCCTCTAGCGGGCCTCTCGGAGAACTGCCTTCATGAGAACATGTGTTCGTGACGTCGCAGGGAACCGCCCACGGCCGCTTCACGCGTGCGATCAAGATGCGCAACGTTCGCAACGCGGAGGACGCGGCTAGGGAGCTCGGCCAGTTGGCCCTCGAGGAGGCCGAGCCGTCACTTGAGACGGTGGCCGCGATGTCGGCCAGGCTTGTCGAGCGACTGACCGAGCCTGAGCTTTCGCAGCTTTAGAACCGCTCAGTTCTCATGCTGCCGGCGTTTCCAGTCCTGCAGTGTCTCGTCCGGGTGGCTCTGTTTCCATATCTCGACCGCGCTGTTCTTGTGGTGAAGTCCGAAGTAGCGGCCGGGGAACCACCATTTGACGGCTCGCCCAACGGCGGTGCGTCGACACCAGCAGTCGGGGTCGCAGCCGCAGTGGCGGTTGTGCGGATTGTGAATCCGGTGGAGAAGCGTCCGCCCGATGCCGGGAGCGTATCGCGCAACGCGAGGCCCGAGAGCCCGCTGTAGGCTTTGCTGACGGCCAGAGCACGACGGGCCGCGTGCGTTGACCCGTCGGTCAGGTTCGTTCTATGGTCCTGAGGCTGCGGCGCCTCTCCTTGGCGGGGGACGACGACCGTCCCCTCGCCTCACGAAAGGTTCCGGCGGCAGATGGCGCGGTCCCCTGGACGCGGTCGACGGCAAACGCTCGCGCGCCAGGGGGCCGCTGCCTCGGCCGATACCCGGATCCGCCGGGCATCGAACGTGGCTGCTTGCCGCCTGTCGGCCAGACGTTCCCCACACGGGCACCCCAAACCGTCGTAGGGTAGGAGGCGGTAAGGCTCACGCCGACCCTTCCGTGGTTTTGCCGGACATTCACAGGTCACTCTGTTCGCAGCAGAGCCCGTAGCGCCTACCCCTTCGTCGAGTGGGCGTTGCTGGTTCTAGGCGAGACGCGCTGGTTCGTGGCGACCACGATGACCGAGGCGGCAAGGATTACTCCCCACTCGAGGTCGGGGCGCGGTGGGATGACCGCCTACGAGAGCCAGAACACGATGCCGAGTGTGGCGGCGACTGCATAGGCGACCGGGAACACCACGGTCGTTCCGAGGCGGGCAAGCGCAATGCCGCGCGGTGCTGCACCACTACCGGCTCCACGTCGTTCCCGAGCAGCCTGAGCAGCGCCGGCCGTAGTCTGAGTACGGTCCGGTGAAGGCGGGGCGCGCATCAAGGGAGAGCAACGGGATGAGACCACTTCGATACTCGATCAACGTCACGCTCGACGGCTGCTGCCATCACGAGGCAGGGCTCCCGCCGGACGAGGAGTCGATGCGCTACTGGACCGCCGAGATGGAACGAGCCGATGCCCTGCTCTTCGGCCGGGTGACCTACGAGATGATGGAGTCGGCGTGGCGGAAGCCGGCCACGGGCACGTGGCCTGACTGGATGAATGAGTGGGAGGTCCCGTTCGCCGAGACCATCGACCGGGCGAAGAAGTACATCGTGTCGAGCACGCTGAGCGGGGTCGACTGGAATGCCGAGCTGGTGCGAGGCGACTTGGGGCAAGCGGTTCAGCGGCTCAAGCAGGAGCCAGGCGAGGGCCTGTGGGTGGGCGGCGTGACGCTCCCCCTGGCGTTGGCAGATCTGGGACTGATCGACGAGTACGAGTTCCTTGTGCAGCCGGTCCTTGCCGGACACGGGCCGACGTTGCTCGCCGGTCTGCGCGAGCGCATCCAGGTCGAGCTCGTGGATCGCCATGAGTTCCGGTCGGGGGCGGTCGCCCTGCGATACCGGTCCACGCGAGTTCCGGCTTGACGTGATTTGTCCCTCTGCTGAGCGAGTCGTGAGTCTTGCCAAGCAGTTTCAGAGGGGCGTGCTGAGGGTTGGCGCGCCCCTCTTGGTGTCGAGGACGACGACACCGACGTAGCGGTGATTCTGTGTCCTGAGTGTGCGTCGGACCTGGACGATCACTCGTCGGGCTGATGGCGAAGCGGCTGCGTTGCTACCTCGGGTTCCACCGCTGGCAACGGCTTAAGGCTTCAGACGGCAGTTGGTACAAGCAATGCCGCGACTGCGACAAGTTCGGCGACGTCCCCGAGCATCCGTTCATTGCCGGAGGCCCGTCGCTGGCCTACTGGCGTGCGCGGCCTCCGGAACGTCTTAGCTTGTATCGCTTGACACGCGACGTGGGCAGACCTTAGATATGTCCGAATCCGTGCGTAGTGGGGGCGCGGCGATCAGGGGTCTGCGGCGAATGTGGGGTCATGGTCTTTGGCGTGCTTGCGTGCGCCGCTGGCACGGTCTTGCGGTTTCGATCGCGATTGTCGCGGTGTTGTGTATGGCTGCGGCGGGCGCGGTTGCGAGCACGGGGAGCGAGGCACTCACGGCGACGCCGTCGGAGAATCTGCCTGACACGGGTGTGACGTCGGTGGTGGTGACGGGTTCCGACTTCGTGCCGGGGGAGACCGTGCAACTGCAGCAGTGCTCGGACAACCCTGGGAACGGGCTGTGTGTCGTCCTTGTGGATGTGGTCGTGGAGCCGGACGGAACGTTCTCGACCTCGGTCGACGTGTCGTATGACATGCGGCCATATGAGCCAGGCACAAGCCTCTGCGACAGCCCAACACCCAAGGGCTGCTATGTGTCGGCGCAGTACACGAGCGGCGAGGACAACGGCAGCGAGCTCCCCTTCGTGCCGCTCACGTTCGCCGGCCACAGCACGCGGCCACCTGTCGCTGTGCTGAATGTCACGCCCGACAGCGGCCCTTCACCACTGGCGGTGCACGTCAACGGCGAGGGTTCCTATGACCCGGATTTCCTTGGTGGTCTCACCGACTACACATTTGACTTTGGAGACGGGAGCCCGACGCAGTCGGGCTTCTCGGCTGGCTGGCCTCACACCTATGCACTGCCCGGCGAGTACACGGTCACCCTGACCGTGACTGATGTCGATGGAGACACGGGCACCGAGACGCATCAGGTGAGCGTCGGCGGGCCGATCAACATTCCACCGTACGCCTACATCTACGAGTCCTACGCGCCGACCCCCGTCGGAGTTGGCGACGAGGTGTCGTTCGAGTTCTACGGCAACGACCAAGAGGGGCCCGTCACCCTCGAGCTCGACTTCGGTGACGGATCACCACCGTTCCTCGGTGACAACAACTCCGGGAACGTGAACCACGCGTACACACAGCCGGGTTCTTACACGCCGGTGTTGACGGTCACCGACGAAGCCAACGCTGTGACGGTTTACCAGGGTCTGCATGCGGTCGAGGTCGTTTCGAATAACACGCCGCCTGTCGCGCAGAACCGGTCGATCACCATGAACGAGGACGGAAGCAGAGCGATCACGCTCCAGGCGACCGATCCAAATGCTGGCGACACCCTCACGTACTCCATCGTCAGCGGGCCAGCGCACGGCACACTCAGCGGAGCGCCGCCCGCTGTTACCTACACTCCAGCGCTCAACTACAGCGGGCCGGACTCGTTCACCTTCAAGGCCAACGACGGCGCCGCTGACTCGAACACAGCGACAGTCTCGATCACGGTCAACCCCGTGAACGACCGACCTGTCGCGAACGGGCAAAGCGTCACAACGGACGAGGACACAAACAAGGCGATCACGTTGACAGCGACTGACGTTGACAGCGCGACACTCACATACACCATCGTCAACGGCCCCTCGCACGGCACGCTGACGGGCTCGGCGCAGAACCGGACATACAAGCCAGCCGCGAATTACCACGGGCCGGACTCGTTCACGTTCAGGGCCAACGACGGCACGATCAACTCGATCGCTGCCACCGTCTCGATCACGGTCAACCCCGTGAACGACCGACCTGTCGCGAACGGGCAAAGCGTCACAACGGACGAGGACACAAACAAGGCGATCACGTTGACAGCGACTGACATCGACGGAGGCGGAGGCACGCTTACCTACAACGTCGTCAATGGGCCTTCACATGGCAGCCTGTTGGGCACGGCGCCCAACCTGACCTACAAGCCAGCCGCGAATTACAACGGACCGGACTCGTTCACGTTCCGGGCCAACGACGGCGAGATGAACTCGACCGCTGCCACCGTGTCGATCACGGTCGCCGCCGTCAACGACGCGCCGGTCTTCAGCAGCGGTTTTACAGCTTTTTCGCCCGGTTTTCGTGAGGGGCAAAACCTCACCTTCGTCTCCGCCAGGTTCAACGACGTCGACCAAAGTCCGCCGGCCGCATACCAGGCGACAGTTTCGTGGGGAGACGGCACATCAACGGTTGCCACGATCGACCACACAGAATCCGATGGCACGATAGTCCCCGCCTTTGTGGTCGACATTCCCGGAGGGCATCGATACGCACACTTTGGGACCTACGACATCACCTTCACGGTGAGCGACGGTTCCATTCTCGTGTCGCACCTCCGGTACCGCATTCCGATCGTAGACGCACCGATTCTGGTCGTGGTTCTCAATAACAACGGCAGGAAGAACAGGCTCTACCCACCCGGGGCAAAACCCGTCGCCTGCGGATACGACGGCAACTCGCTGAGACAGTTGAGTGACCTCACAGGCGCAACGATCAGCTGGGGGGATGGGACAGCCGCCCAGGCCGTAGGGGTCAGCTCCAACGTGGATGGGTGCGGGCCAGACGCGACCTTCTCGGTCAGGGCTAGTCACACCTATACACAAGTTGCGTCGAGCCGAACCATTTCCGTCACGGTCTACAGCGGCGGTGGAAGCACGGACACTGACACAGCAACGATCCAGATCCTCCCCCAAAACTGACGTAACTCAGCACGGTCGGCGTACGGCTCGTAGGGAGGATGGCATCCTCAGCAGCAATCGAGGATCATTTCGGTCATGCGGATCTATCGGGGCGCCGAGATTCGAACTCGGGACCTCTAGTCCCCCAGACTAGCGCGCTAACCAGGCTGCGCCACGCCCCGCGACGGATCGCATCCTACCGGCGAAGGCCAAGCCCGCCGTGCGTCCCCCGAACGGGGGGTTCGCGTCGTCCGGTCTGGCTATGCGCCTCACCCTTCATAGGGTGTGAGATGTGGACTGCGACGACGGAGGGCCGTGGGGCTGCGACTGCTGCGGCCGTGACGCCGAGGACTGCGGAATGGGCGAGCACGGCTGGGTCAAGGACCGCAACGGGCTCGCCGACGGCGGCACCTACTGCACCGGATGCGCTGCCGCGCTGCGTCTCGTCCGCTGGTCGGCAGTCTGCGTGCGCTGCGAGCACCGCGTCGACGACGAGGACGAGGCCGAGCGCGCCGGGTGGGGGTACGTGATCAACCCGCTCGGTGAGCTGCACGCCCTGTGCCCGAGCTGTCTCGGGGCCCGCTCGACCGACCGACGCCGCAGCGACCACGCCTGAGCTCCCTCGGGCGCTATGAGCCGTGCCCACAGTGGCGGAGTTCGTTGAGACAGCCGTCGACCAGCCCTTCGAGCACCTCGGGATCCCATGCGTTGAGGAAGTCGGCATGTGCCGTGGTAGCCGGCCCCGAGGCGAGGGCGACCATATGTCCCGAGGTCTCGGGATACCGATAGATGAGGGAGATCGCCGGTATCGCGACGGGATGCGTCGACGGGCACCGCCCGCGCACCGGATAGGCGACGTGAGCCTGGTGGTTCGGGCTGTCGAGGTCCTGGCCGTTCCAGCAGCTCGGGAACGTGACGTGCAGCCGGAGCGCAGTCCTTCGCCCCGACGGGCAGGTCGGCACGGCCGACGTCCGTTGCACGCCACCGGCGACACCGCAGTTCCAGAAGGTGACCTGCAGGCTCTGCGGGCTCGAGGCGAGCGCGTTCCCCGCGATCATCCGAAAGCCGACCGGGAACGGGGCCACCGACTCGAGTGTTGCCCGCCGGTAGTAGACCGTGGCGCCGCGCGGCACCACCGGGTGCCCGTCCACGAGCAACGTCGGCATCCAGTAAGCCGCGGTGTGACCCCGGCGGTCGCACGTCGACGACGCAGCGCGGAGCGAGGAGGCAGTCGAAAACGCCGAGGTGCTCCGGTTGCCGACGAACGTGTGATCGTGCGATGCGCCGGGCTTGCCCGGGGAGACGATGGGGTCGTCGGGCAGTCGATGGCTGAACCCACATTCGTTGACGAAGTTGACCCCTGCGAGCGCCGCACGGCTGGGCGCGGTACCTGATGCTGAGTGTGAGCCCGGGACCGCGACGGCGGCCGTCACGAGTGCGACCAAGGTCGCGCAGGTCAACGATCCGATCGATGCAGCTGTGCGACCCACTGGTTGCCTCCCCGAGTAGAGGGTGTGCGAGCGGTCCGATCCTCGCGCGGCGGTGTGTGGGCGAGATGTTCGGGATGTAAGCCGTGGGTCAGCCGATGTCCGCGGCTAGCATCCGCGCCGTCCGTGATGCGAATCCTCGCGCTCGCCATCGGAGTGGTCACGATCCTCCTCGGTGCGGGAGCGGTTGCCACGAATGCCGGCGCGTCGCCCGGGCGCAACGTCGCGATCTTCTACTACGACTGGTACGGCACTCCCGACCGTGACGGCGCCTGGCAGCACTGGGACCAGGGGGGTCACGCGCCGCCGGTGGATATCGCGTCCGGTTTCTTTCCGGCACGCGGTGCCTACTCGTCGAGCGACCGCCACGTGCTCGACGCGCAGATGCGCGAGATCGCTGCGGCGGGTGTCGACACGGTCGTCGTCTCCTGGTGGGGGCCGGGATCGGCGGAGGACCGGCGGCTGCGCTCGGTGCTCGCTGCAGCGCGTGCGGCCGGGCTCGAGGCGGCGATCCACCTCGAGCCCTTCCCGGGACGCACACCCGCAACCGCGGCTGCGGCGATCCGCGCGCTCCGCAAGCTCGGGATCCGCGACTTCTACGTCTACGACTCGACCACCGCGGCCGACGAGGATTGGAAGAGCGCCCTCGCGGACCTGGACGGCGTGCGCGTGTTCGCGAACACCGGTCTCGTGGGCAAGGCCTTGCGCGGCGGCTTCGACGGGCTCTACACATACGACGTGCTCGTCTACGACGGGACGGCGTTCGGGAGGATGTGTGCATCGGCGCGGCGCCACGGGCTCGTCTGCGCACCGTCGGTCGGCCCCGGATTCGACGCGTCGCGCGCGACCCGGACGACGCGTCGGCAGAGCCGTCTCGCCGGGCGGCGGTACGACTCGATGTGGCGGCAGGCGGTCAGGGCGAAACCCGACCTCGTCACGATCACGAGCTACAACGAGTGGCACGAGGGCACCCAGATCGAGCCCGCACGGACGACGCCCGGGCCTTACGAGTCGTACGAGGGGGCCTGGGGCACGACCGGTGCCGAAGCCGAGCGGGCCTACCTGACCCGGACGCGTTACTGGGTCACGCGGCTCCGACAGGCCTGAGCACGTCGGCCGCGCAGCCCGCGATCGCCGCGGCGAGGAGGTGCTCCTCCGCGACGCCGGCGAGCGACGGGTGACCGCCGTCGACCTCGGTGTCATCCCAGCGCTCGAGCCCGAGCGCACGCCCACCGAGCCCGCTCCCGATCTCGAGCAGCTCGCCCGTCGAGAACACCCCACGGCGGCCCGTCTGGCGTCGAGCGATGCCTTCGAGCTCACGCAGCTCCTCGAGCGGGTCGATCCGGACATTCGAGTCCGAGCCGATGCAGAGCGGGATCGCGCGATGGCGGATGCGTTCTGCCGGGACGAAGCCGTCACCCAGGTCGGCCTCGGTCGTGGGGCAGACGCAGATCGTCGCACCCGCCTGCTGGACGAGATCGAGCTCGTGGCCGTCGGCGTGCGTTGCGTGGACGATCGTCGTCCGCGGGTCGAGGCAAGCCGCCTCCGCGAGCAGTTCGATCGGCCGGCAGCCGTGCTCTGCCACGCACTCCTCGATCTCGCGCGGTTGCTCGTCCGCGTGGATGTGCAGCACGAGCCCTTCGGAGCGAGCGAACGCGCCGATCTCGACCAGCCACTCACGAGGACACGCCCGGACGGAGTGGGGGGCGACGCCAACCGCGACGCCGTTGTCCCGGAGCCGAGCGACCTCGTCGAGATACGCGTCGACGGACGGCTGTCGCATCCGGTCCAGCCCTCCGCGGGCGTACGCGACGTGGAGCAGGACGAGCTCGATCCCGGCGACGGCGGCAGCCTCCGCGGCAGCAAGCGCCGTCTCGAAGCCGAGGTAGTGAAACTCGCCGACGGCCGTGTACCCGGCAGCCCGCATCTCGCCGTACGTGGTCGAGTAGAGCTCGCGGACGCTCACCGCCGTGTGAGCGCGCGCCTCCTCGAGCATCCCCTCGCGCCAGGCCCAGAAGTCGCGACCCGCAGCCCGGCCACGCAGCGCGCGTTGGAACGCGTGGCTGTGGGCGTTGACGAACCCGGGTAGCACCGCTGTCCCCGTCATGGGCCGCGACACTACGCTAGACGCTCCGATGACGCAGACCTCGTCCGTGCGCTCCCACGTCCCGAACGCGCTCACGCTCCTGCGGTTCGCCGCGATCCCGCTGTTCGTCGTCCTCCTCGTTCGCGAGAGCGAAGGGCCGAGCTGGGCAGCAGGGATCGTATTCGGGCTCGCCGGGGTCACGGACCAGGTCGACGGGTGGCTGGCGAGGCGGTGGAAGGTCGAGTCGGCGTTCGGGAAGGTCGCCGATCCGCTCGCCGATCGGCTGATGATCGACACGTGCATCGTGTTGCTCGTGTGGTACGACCGACTGCCCTGGATAGCGCTCGTGATCCTGGTGCGCGACGTCGTGCTCGTCGGTGGGTACAAGCTTGTCGTTCCTCGCGGCTACGAGTTCGAGGTCTCGTTCCTCGGCAAGGCCGCGACCTGGGGCCTCTTTGCCTCGCTCGCGCTCGTCCTCGTGACCGAGCAGGGCACCCGCTGGCCGGTCGTGTGCTTCGTGCTGTTCCTCGTGCTGGCGGTGGCGGCGGCGGTTCAGTACGTCCTGAAGGCGCGACGCACGGTTGGACGAGGCGACGCGGGCAGGGACGGCCCAGTCGAGGGCGAACACGTTCGCAAAGGCTCAAGCTGAGGTTGACCCCTCGGACTACCTCAGCTTGAATCCCCTCCAACCCCTCGACCGAAAGGCCGCATGGAGCCGTTCCCCGACCTCGCAGGGATGTCCGACGACGATCTCGCCGAGTATCTCGCATCGCTCGAGCGGGAGGAGGACGAGGTCTCGCTGCGCAGGAGGATGATGCACGGGCGGATCGACCTGCTCCGTCACGAGCTCGTCAGGCGCGTCAAGCTGAGCCTCGAGGAGGGGGCAGGCCTCGACGTCTACGCCGACGAGCCGGGCCGGCCGTTCTTCGAGGGCACGGGCGAGCTTCCCGAGGCACACGACCTCGGTCCGATGCCGGAGCTGGGGACGCTCTCGACGGGAGATCTCCGGACGACCATCCGGACGCTCGAGCGCGAGGAGGACGACGTCTCGCTCCGCCGTCGGGTGCTCCACGGGCAGATCGACATCCTTCGTGCCGAGCGCTACCGCAGGACACGCGGCGTCGAGTCGTCGATCGGGCCGGACGATCTCGGCTCGATTCTCGGCGGCGCCACGCGATGAGCCACGTCTACTGCGGCGAATGCGGCTTTCAGAACCCCGAGGCGGCCAACTACTGCTCGCGCTGTGGTGCATTCATCCCGCACGAGGAGCACGGAGACACATTGAGCCTAGGCCCCGATGAGGTCGCAGACGAGGGAGGCTCGCCGCTCGAGGATGGCCTCCGTGGACCCGCGCTCGTCGTGCGATCGGGTGGGGGACGGGCAGGCGAGAGCTTCGAGCTCGGCAGCGCGCGGACGGTCGTCGGGCGCTCGCCTGACTGCGACGTGTTTCTCGACGACGTCACGGTGTCGCGACGGCACGCCGAGGTGCACCGCGAGGGCGACGGGTTTCTCATCCGCGATCTGGGCAGCCTGAACGGCACCTTCGTCAACCGCCGACGGATCGACAGCGTCCTGCTCTCCGACGACGACGAGGTCCAGATCGGCAAATACCGAATGACCTTCCTCATGCGATGAGCGCCACGACCGAGCCCACAACGCGCCTGCACACGATCGGCGCCGTCTGCGACCGCCTACGCGAGGAGTTTCCCGACGTCTCGATCTCCAAGATCCGCTACCTGGAGGACCAGGGGCTGATCACGCCGCAGCGCACGCGCGGTGGGTATCGGCTGTTCACGGAGCACGACGTACGGCGGCTGGAGACGATCCTGCGACTCCAACGCGACGAGTTCCTGCCGCTCCGCGTGATCCGCGAGGAGCTGGACTCGCCGACCACCGAGCGTCAACGACGGCGCCCCAGCACGCTCAGGGAGGAGACAGGTGAGGTCGACCTCGGCACGCTCTGCGCGCAGGCGGGCATCACGCCCGAGTTCGCACGGAGACTCGAGGAATACGACCTCGTCCGTCCGCGCGTGGAGGCAGGGGGCCGCTACTACAAGGAGGCCGACGCCGACATCGCCGGCTCGTGTGCGCGCATCGCGCGGCACGGCCTCGACGCGCGCCACCTGCGCGCGTTCCGAACGGCAGCCGGGCGCCAGTCGGCGCTCCTCGAGCAGCTCGTCGCGACGGGGCTTCGCTCCCGCGACGCGGATCGGCGACGCCAGGCGCTCGACGACCTCGAGGCGCTCGCCGCCGTGGCGATCGAGCTCGCGCAGCTGCTCCTGCTCCGCGACCTGCGAGAAGCGGCCGACCGGTGAGCGAGACGCTGCTTCGGGCGCGCGTCCGCGACGTCCCGGACTTTCCGACACCGGGGATCCTGTTCAAGGACCTGATGCCGCTGATCGCCGACGCGACGGCGTTCCGAGCGTCGATCGACCTGCTCGCGGAGTGGGCCCGCCCGCGCTCACCCGAGCTGATCCTCGGCGCGGAAGCGCGCGGCTTCATCTTCGGCGGCGCCCTCGCCTACGAGCTCGGTTGTGGGTTCGTGCCGGCACGAAAGCCGGGCAAGCTCCCGTGGAAGACGGTCGAGGCGACCTACTCGCTCGAGTACGGGACCGACACGCTCGAGGTGCACGCCGATGCGATCCCGGCGGGAACCCGGGTGATCGTGCTCGACGACGTCCTCGCGACCGGTGGAACGGCCAGGGCCAAGATCGAGCTCGTCGAGCGGCTCGGCGGAGTCGTCGTCGGCGCGCTGTTCGTGATCGAGCTCACCTTCCTCGGTGGCCGAGAGCGGCTCGCCGGGGTCGACGTTCACGCGCTCCTCGACTACTGATCCCGCCCCACGGGGGAGGGGTAGAGGGCGACGATCGCCTGCTGCGAGGGACGCCTACCGTCCGATGGAACCTGTATTTCTAGGGTTTCGGTCGCCGTTCACTCCCGGGAGGGATGATCCCAAGATGCCTCGCCGTCCGATCATAGATAGCGTGGAAACCTCCGCCGCAACCGGCCTCACGCAGACCCACGCCTCGGATCTGCACCTGCTCCGTGACTGTCTTGCGCTCGGTGGACGCGACCGGAGTCGCGTGCCCGCAAAGGTCCGGCTCGAGGAGGCTCTCGGCCCGGATCTCGCCCGCAGACTCCTGTCGAGCCTGAGCCTCGCCCGACGCGGCTAGCGTCGTTCGTCGCCGGACCTCGTCCGGACGAGGAGGAAGATGAAGAAGGCCGCGACGACGGACACCGTGAACGCGGTCCCCTTGGCGATCGCGATCGACACCATGCCGAAGTAGAGAAACAGGAAGAACACGAGCGCCCAGAGGAAGCTCTTCACGCCTCGGTCGATGCTCGGCAGGCGGAGGTGCACGGGGCGATTCTACGCGCGACAGCAGCCGCCGCCGGCCAGTTCCCGGCACGATCAGTTCGCGCGCACAAAAAATGCACCGAGCCGGTGGCGCTTTCGTCCACCTGCCGCGTCGACCTTCGGCTTGCGCCTCGTGCCTTCGCGACGGGCTTCGACCTACTCGCGCTCCGTCCTCGGTGCAGTGGGGAACCTACGGAACGCGACGAAGCCCGTCAACGGGGTCGGAGGAGAAAAACTCGCACGTTGCGGAAACTTCCTCCTTCGCGTGCTCCGCGCTCCGAGTCTCTACGATGCTCCGGTGCAGGGATCGAGAACGTATGTGCTCGCGGGCGGCCTGCTCGCCGCCGCGGCAGCACTGACGATCCTCGGGGTGGGGGATGCAGCAGGAGCGCTGCCCGATTGGCAGGCGTTCGTGCTCGGCGTCGTGCAGGGGCTCAGCGAGTTGCTGCCGATCTCCTCCTCGGGACACCTGATCCTCGTTCCGTGGCTCGGCGACTGGACGTTCCTCGAGGAGCACGACGCGTTCAACCAGACTTTCGACGTCGCCCTCCACCTCGGGACGACGCTCGCGGTCGGGCTCTACTTCTGGCACGACCTCGTCGCGCTCGTCCGGGGATGGGTCCGCAGCGTCGCCCGGCGCCGGATCGAGCGCCCGGAGGAGAAGCTCGCCTGGGTCGTCCTCGTTGCCACCATCCCTGCCGGGATCGTCGGCCTGGCGTTCGAGGACACGATCGCAAACCACCTGGGCGAGCCCTGGCAGATCGCGATCACGCTTGCGCTGTTCGCGATCCTGCTGTGGCTCGCCGACAGGACATCAGCGACGCGGACAGCCGACGAGCTCTCGCTCGGCCAGGGGCTGCTCGTCGGGCTCGCGCAGGCGCTTGCGCTGATCCCGGGTGTTTCGAGATCGGGGATCACGATCACGGCGGGGCGGTTTCTGAAGCTCGATCGCGATGGTGCCGCTCGGCTCTCGTTCCTGCTTCTCGTGCCCACCGTGCTCGGTGCGGTGCTGCTCAAGGGGCTGAAGGACGTCGTGCTCGGCGACCTGCCGGCAGGGTGGAAGGGGCCGTTCCTCGTCGGTGTGCTCGCCTCGTTCGGCACCGGCCTGCTCGCGATCCAGTGGCTGCTGGACTTCGTCCGCACGCACACCTACGGCCTGTTCGTGGTCTACCGGCTCGTCGTGGCCGCACTCATCGTTCTGGTGATCGTGAGCGGTGCGCGCTCGGCGACCTTCTGAGACCGTGCGGCTGATGCCGGCCAGGAACAACCGGCGACCCTAGCACGAACGCATGTTCCTACCGGTTAGAGGTCGAGCCCGGCGTCTCTCGCCTTCTGATCGCCGCCGTCTTTGATGGCGGCCCAGATGAGCGCGGCTATCCATGCGACCACGGGGAGCAGGACGAGCGCCCCGACGACTAGGTACACGATCTTCATGGGTGGCTGCTACCCGCTATCGGGGTCGTTGAATCGTGAGTCAGCGGTTGCTGACGCGGTGGACGTGGCCGAGAAGGCTGAACGTGCCGGTGTCGTGTGGCCGGATGCGCCCTCTCACCCGGGCGCACGATAATCGATGTTATGTCAAGTAGCGCCGGATCCTTCCGACGCGCTCCGAAGACCGACCGCCACCCCCCGAGCCGGGCTTGGGTGGAGATCAGCGCACGACCTCTGTAGTGTCCTCCGGCTACGGGACCCGGGAGGAACGTATGGCGACGATCGACCATCCAGTCGAGCACACCACTCAACTCGCGCTCCACGAGAAGGCGAAGCTCAAGAAGTCGCTCGGGCGCTTCGACATGGTCCTCTTCACGCTGTGTGCGCTCGTCGGGCTGGATACGCTCGGTCTCGTCGCCTCGAACGGTCCCGAGGGCTTCCTGTGGCTCGTCGTGCTGGCGGTCGTGTTCGTCTTCCCCTACATGCTGGTGATGTCGGAGGTCGGCGCGGCGTTCACCCAGGAAGGCGGCCCGTACGAATGGGTCAAGATGGCGTTCGGCCGCTTCTGGGCGAGCATCAACACGTTCCTCTACTGGTTCACGAACCCGCTGTGGGTCGGCGGCTCGCTCGCGTTCATCGCCACCGAGGCGTGGAACACGGCCGCGCTGGGAGACGTCGTGTCGGGCAGCGTCTGGGACTACCTGTTCAAGTTCGCGTTCATCTGGTTCAGCATCACGGTGGCGATCGTCTCGCTGTCGCGCGGCAAGTGGATCCCGAACGCCGGCGCGATCGCGCGCTTCGTCGTGCTCGGGTTCTTCACGCTCACCACGGTCATCTACGCGATCGAGCACGGGGTCGAGGGCTTCGCGGTCGGCGACATGTCCCCCACCCGGGCGATCTTCATCGCGCTCGTGCCGATCGTCCTCTTCAACTACGTCGGCTTCGAGCTCCAGAGCGGAGCCGCCGAGGAGATGCAGAACCCGCAGAAGGACGTGCCGCTGTCGGTGCTCCGTTCGGGCTCGATGGGGGTCGCCCTCTACATCATCCCGGTCTTCGCGATCCTCATGGTCCTCCCGGCGGACAAGATCTCCGGGATCGGCGGCTTCATCGACGCAGTCAACGAGACGTTCTCGGTCTACGGTGGCGCGCAGACCTTCTTGTTCACGCTCACCGCGCTCGGGTTCATCCTCACCCTCATGACCTCGGGGGCGGTGTGGATGATCGGTTCGGACCGTACGCAGGCGGTTGCGGCATTCGACGGTGGCTTCTTCCCGTACTTCGGCGTTTTCAGCAGGGCGCTGGGTACGCCGGTGCGCGTCAATGTCCTCTCCGGGGTCGCATCGACGATCTTCACGATCATCGCCATCAACATGCTCAAGAGCGAGTCCTCGGCCGACGCGTTCACCGTCGTGCTGACGATTGCGATCTCGACCACGCTGATCTCCTACCTGTTGATCTTCCCGGCCGCGATCAAGCTTCGCTACTCGCACGCGAACGTCCACCGGCCCTACCGCGTTCCCGGTGGCAACGCCGGCATGTGGATCTGCGCGGGCGTGTGCACGTTCTGGGTGTTGCTCGGCTCCTGGACCTCGGTGTTCCCGGGGACGGTCGAGTCGTTGATCGGGGTCGACTACGACTTCCTCGACGCGTGGGGCGTCTCGCGCGCGAAGTTCGAGACGCTCACCCTCGGGACGCTTGCGGTCGTGATCATCGTCGGGATCATCGGCTACTTCGCCGGGTCGCGCGTGCGCGAGAGCGAGGTCCTGGTTCCGCTCGAGGAGGAGACACAGCCCGCTCCGGGTTGATCAGACGTGCGGCCCTGCGCCTGGCAACCCGCGTCCGGGGGTTGCCAAGGAGCCTCGAACTGTGGGAACCTCGTTGGTGACGCACGGCACGAGGTCGCCGTGGGCGCGCACGATGACGACCGCCGACATCGAGATATTCCTCGCCCAGGACGAGGTGAAGTCACTCCTCGAGCAGTGCGAGCAGGCAGGCTCGATTGCCGCGAGTCATGTGAACGACGTCGTCGAGGCGCACGAGCTGACCGTGTTCGAGCGCGAAGCGCTGCTCCAGGAGCTCGACAAGCGCGGGATCGCCGTCGTCGAGCTGCCCGTGGCGCCGGATCCTCCCCCCGTCGCCGCGCCCGAGTCGACGACGGACGCGCTCCAGCTGTTTCTCCGCGAGGCGGGTCGTCACCCGCTCCTCACCGCCGCGCAGGAGGTCGAGCTCGCGAAGCGGATCGAGGCGGGTGACGCTGCGGCCAAGACGCGGATGATCCAGTCGAACCTCCGGCTCGTCGTCTCGATCGCGAAGAACTACCGCAACCAAGGGCTCCCGTTTCTCGATCTCATTCAGGAGGGCACCCTGGGGCTGATCCGTGCGGTCGAGAAGTTCGACTGGCGCCGTGGCTTCAAGTTCTCGACCTACGCGACGTGGTGGATCCGACAGGCTGTTGCACGAGCGCTGGCCGACAAGGCGAGGACGATCCGCATGCCGGTGCACATCGTCGAGCGGATGCAGAAGATCAGCCGCGCCGAGCGAACCCTCTGGACACGCCTGGGCCGGGAGCCGACGCTCGAGGAGATCGCCGACGAGGCGTCGATCACGCCACAGCAGATTGTCGAGGTGCGCTCGGCCGCACGGGCTTCGACGAGCCTCGACGCCCCGATCGGGGATCAGGACGACGCGGTGCTCGGTGACTTCGTTGCCGGCGACGAGCCGCTCCCGGAGGAGACGGTCGAGCTCAACCTTCGCAGCGAGGCGCTGCGCCGAGCACTCGCGTCATTGCCCGAGCGGGAGCGCGAGGTGGTCGTGCTCCGCTATGGGATCGGTGGTGGCGACGCTCGGACGCTCGAGGAGATCGGACGCCGGCTCGGGCTGACCCGAGAGCGCGTGCGCCAGATCGAGCTCGACGCGCTCAGGCGACTGTCGACCACCCGCGAGGTGCAGGCCGTCCACCGCTGAGCCGCGCGGTGGTCAGGTGCGCAGGTAGAGCTCGAGGCTCGGTGCGATGTGGCGCAGCTCCCGCAGCGCTCGCGTCTCGAGCTGACGAACGCGTTCTCGAGTGATGCCCATCTCGGCGCCGACCTCCTCGAGAGTCATCGCGATCCCGCTGTCGAGGCCAAAGCGGAGCCGCAGCACCTGCTGGAGCCGTGGGTTGAGCTCGGCGAGCGCACGGCTGAGCTCGACCGATCGCAGCCGGTCCGCGGTTGCTGCTTCGGGTTGCACGGCGGCGGGATCCTCGATCAGGTCGCCCATCACGCTCTCGCCATCCCCGACCGGTAGCTCGAGGCTGACGTGCTCCTGGATCAGGTCCAGCAGCTCCTGCGCGCGTTCGGGGGTGTGGCCGCTCTCCGTCGCGATCTCGTCGATCGACGGGTCGCGGTTGAGCCGCTGGCCGAGGATACGGCGGGCCTTCTGTACGCGCCGAACCTGATCCGCGACGTGGACCGGAAGCCGGATCGTGCGGCTCTGCTCGGCCAGCGCGCGTTGAACCGCCTGCCGGATCCACCACGTCGCGTAGGTCGACAGCTTGTACCCCATCTTCCAGTCGAACTTCTCGACCGCACGGATCAGACCGAGATTGCCCTCCTGGATCAGGTCGAGGAGCGGGACGTCGGCGCGCGTGTAGTTCCGCGTGATCGACATCACGAGCCTCAGGTTGCACTCGATCAACCGCCGCTTCGCGGCGGCGTCACCCTCGTCCTTGCGCTGCGCGAGCTCGCGTTCCTCGGCCGGCGTGAGCAGGCGACCGTCGCCGATCTGGCGGACGTACAGCCGGAGCGGGTCCTGGGTCGGCTCCGCCTCGGAGGGCTCGGGCGCGTCGGGGGTGTCGAAGAGGGGCTCGGCCACGTTGCTCTCCACGCGCCATCTATCGGCGCTTCGCGTCCCCCACTTGAGGCATCTGCGTTCAAGGAGACGCCGAACGCCTTCCGAACAGACTCTTCACTCACCGCGGCTACCGTCCGATATGAGCGTAGGGCGGCCCCGGCGAATGGAAACCCATGTGCGGCATTGCGGGATACGGTCTCAGTCGTCGATCGAGTATCGATAGGACGCTTGCTGCGCAGGCGCTGCTGGCGGGCATCGCGGAGCGCGGCGAGGACGCCGTTGGCTACGGCCACCGCGCCGACACGATCGTGTCGATCCACAAGCAGCAGACCGGCCCGACAGCGCTCCTCGAGACGCTTGCGATCCCACAAGACGCGATCCACGCTCTTCTGCACGTACGCGACTTCACCAAGGGCCCGCCTGCGATCGCGGCGAACAACCATCCGATCCGCCACGGCGCGGTCGTCGGCATACACAACGGGATCATCGTGAACGACGAGGAGCTGCTGGAACGGCACGCGATCGAGCACGCCGAGCCCGAGATGACTGTCGACTCGGAGGCGATTTTCGCGCTCGTCGATCGATTCGGACCGACCCCCACGGCACTCGAGGAGCTGACCGGCGCGATGGCAACCGCCTGGCTCGACTCCCGTGAGCCGGCTTCGCTTCGGCTGGCACGCGGTGTCGCCCGACCGCTCTGGATCGGTCGCGGCCGTCACGAGCTGTTCTTCGCGAGCACCCGCGCCGCGCTCGACGTCGTCGAGCAGACCCTGCGTATCCACCTCATGAAGACGGAGATCACCGAGGGGCGCTTGCTCGAGGTGCGCGAAGGGCAGATCGTCGATCAAGTCCGCTGGTCGCCCGATCGGCGCTACCGCGAGCAGAACGCGCTCCCACCCGTGCGCGCGGCCCACGAGGGGCGCCTGTGCCGCGAGCGGCTCGCCGCGATCAGCGCAACCGCCTGAGAGCCTCTTCCCGGTCAGCGGTCGATGTCGAGCGACCCGTCGGGCAGCACCGTCACGCCTTCCTCAGCGAGGCGGGCGCTCACGAGGAACTGGAACGCCGACCACGCGCCGGGCTGCACGTCGATCATGCGATAGACCTGCCATTCGGACATGAGTCCCGCTTGCGATGAGCGGGCCAGCTTCCAGTCCGCCATGCGCGGGAGCCGGCCGATTCGGCGAGCGAGCACTGCGCCGTCGCTCACTGCGCGATCGAGCCGCTCCTCCCCCACCGGGACGTCGAAGCCGGCCTCGCGGAGCCCGGCCGTCAGCGTGCCGAACGTGTGCCAGATGAGCGACTTGGAGGCCATCTGTCCCCGGCGCGCCTCGATGTCGCGCGCGGTGGGTGTCCGCCCGAGCTCGTCGCCGAGCTGGCGAAGCTGCTCCAGGAGCTCCTCCCTGCTGATGAAGCGGCGTGGCTGGAGCCCGGCCGCGCGCTTCGCGGCGTTCCAGGTGCCGAAGTGCTCGATCACCGTCTGCGGGTGAACCGACGCCTCGGGGTCGGCCGCGAACTCCCGCATCGTGGGTGACCGCCCCAACCGCCCTGCCGAGGCGCGCAGCTCCTCGAGGATCTCCGCGTCGGTGTAGCGGCGGCGCAGGCCGGACCGGAACGCGGCCAGCGCCTCGGCGTCGATGCCCTCGAGTGCGGGGTGGCGCTTTCGTGGCCGGGCCATGCAACAATGCTAGACCATTCTGGAAATCCTGCAAGCTCACCCGAACGGCGTGGGTCGAGGCTAGGCTCGGCGAGTGGGCATGCGCCTCACCATCGAAGCCGGTGTCGCGCGCGCGGTCGGCCGTGTGTCGCGGTCGGCCGGCCGCGGGGGCGGCACAACCCTCCCCGGCAAGCTCCTCAACCGGCTCGACCCCGGTGCGATCGCCGCGCTCGCTGCGGAGTTGCACAACGGGACGGTCGTGATCTCGGCGACGAACGGGAAGACGACCTCGACGGCGATGGCTGCAGAGATCCTGGGACGACGGCACCGGCTCGCGTGGAACCATGCCGGTGCGAACCTCTCGTCGGGCATCGCGTCGGCCCTCCTGGATTCACGCGAGTCCGATCTCGGCCTTCTCGAGGTGGACGAGTTTGCCCTTCCGGCGGTGGTCGATGCGGTGCGTCCGCGCGTGCTGTGCCTCGGCAACCTCTTTCGCGATCAGCTCGACCGCTACGGAGAGCTTGAGCACATCGCCGAGCGCTGGCGTGCGATGGTCGGGGGCCTTCCGGAGGCCGCCGCCGTGATCGTGAACGGCGACGACCCACTCGTCGCCGATCTCGCTGCCGGCCGTGCCGGTGCGCTTCGCTTCGGGATCGACGATCCCGCGGTCGGTCGACCCGATCTCCAGCATGCGGCCGACTCGAAATACTGCGTCCGCTGCGGGACGCCATACCGCTATTCGCCTGCATATGTCGGGCACCTCGGCTCCTATTCCTGCCCTGCCTGCGGGCACGGTCGACCCCCACTCGACGTCGTCGCACGGGAGATCGTCCTCGACGGCCTCGACGGGACCCGATTCGAGCTGTGGTCGCCCGTCGGATCCGCGGTCGTCGAGCTCCCACTCCCCGGGCTCTACAACGTGTACAACGCGCTGGCCGCAGCAGCGACGGCGCATGCGCTCGGTTGGAAGCCCGCCGAGATTGCCGAGGCGCTGCGGGAGTTCAGGGCAGCATTCGGCAGGTTCGAGCGGCTCGAGACGCACGGTCGGGACGTGATCCTGCTCCTCGTCAAGAACCCGGCCGGTGCGAACGAGGCGCTGCGCACGCTCGTGGACGGGGGAGTCCCCCCTGTGCTGCTCGTGGCGCTGAACGATGCGATTGCCGACGGCCGCGACGTGTCGTGGATCTGGGACGTCGACTTCGGCGAGCTGCTCGAAAGGGCCGGGCGTGTCGTCGTGAGCGGCAGCCGGGCAGCCGAGCTCGGTCTTCGCTTCACGTACGACGGGTTTCCGGCCGACCGACTCGTGGTGGAGCCCCAGCTCGAGCGGGCGCTCGACCGCGCAGTCGAGCTCACACCCGAAAACGGGCGCCTCGCGGTGCTGCCGACCTACACGGCGATGCTCGAGCTGCGGGCGATCGCCACGCGACGCGGTCTCACGCGGCCCTACTGGGACCGAGGAGCAGCAGCGTGAAGATCTCGGTCGGCCACCTCTATCCCGGTTATCTCAACATCTACGCCGACCGCGGCAACATCGCAGTGCTTGCGCGGCGTGCCGCGCTCCGCGGTCACGAGCTCGTCGTTCACGAGGTGTCGATCGGTGACGAGCTCGAAGCCGGAGCGCACGACCTGATCTATATCGGTGGCGGGCAGGACCGGGAGCAACAGCTCATCGCCCCGGATCTCGCCCGGCGCCACGATGCCCTGGTCGCCGCCGTGGATTCGGGCGCGGCCCTGCTCGCGGTGTGTGGTGGGTATCAGCTGCTCGGTCGTGGATACCGCGGGCGGGACGGCTCCTGGATGCCGGGCGCCGAGCTCTTCCCGCACGAGACGACGGCCGGCGAGCTGCGCATGATCGGCGACGTCCTCCTCGAGTGCGACCTCGACGACCGGGTCTTCACCGTTGCGGGGTTCGAGAATCACGCAGGTCGAACGATCCTCGACGAGGGTGCACGGTCGCTCGGTCGGGTGCTGGCAGGATTCGGCAACGACGGCAGCTCTGGTCTCGAGGGATGCGTTGTCGGACGCGCGATCGGGACATACCTCCACGGGCCGCTGCTTCCGCGCAACCCCGAGCTTGCCGACCTCCTGCTCGAGTGGGCCATCTCACACGCCCTCGGTTCGACCTCCGCCCCACTCGATCCGCTTCCCGACGAGCTCGAGCGTGCCGCTCATGACGTCGCCGCAGGACGGGCGCGTGCGCGTGGCGGTCGTCGCTGATGCGCCGGCTCGTCGACCGGCCTCACCGCGCCCAGAGCGAGCCCAGGTAGACGCACGGATCCTCCCGCTGCCAGCGCTGGAGAAAGCGCGCGATGGGCGGATGGAGGCTCACCTCGTCCAGCTCTGTGAGGCCGACCACGCGATGACCGTCGACGGCGGCATCGCGCGAGACGACGTCCGCCACCGACCCCGTGAGGTCGGCGGCGAAGATCACGTGGACGACGTGCTTCGCCCACAGGCTTCGCTCGGGCGAGATCGACTCGACGATCGCAACCGGACCCTCGAGCGGGAGCTCCTCCCCCTCGCGAACGAGACCGGTCTCCTCCTCGAGCTCGCGCTGCAGCGCCTGTAGGAGCGTCTCGCCGCTCTTGACGCCTCCACCCGGGAGCAGCCAGTGCTCGCTCCCGCGCTTCACGTGCCGGCACAGGAGGATCCCGTCGCCCCAGCGGAGGATGGCGGAGACCCGGAGACGTGGCTCGGGTCGCATCACGTACCCGACGAGCCGAAGCCGGCGGCCCCCCGCTCGGTGAGCTCGAGCTCGTCGACGGCGAGCAGTTGGAGATCCGGGAGCGCGATCACGAGCAACTGGGCGACGCGCATTCCCGGCTCGACGACGAACGTCTCCTCGAGGTCGGTGTTCACGAGCACGACCATGAGCTCGCCCCGATAGCCGGTGTCGATCAGCCCCGGGGCGTTGACGAGCCCGATGCCATGTCGGGCTGCGAGCCCCGACCGCGGCAGGACGAGCCCTGCGTGCCCCGGCGGGATCGCCACTGCGACGCCGGTCGGGACGACCGCGCGATGCCCGGGCGGCAGGATGTGGCGTTCGCAGGCGTACAGGTCGAGCCCTGCGTCGCCCTCGTAGGCGCGCGTCGGTAGCGTCGCCTCGTCACGGGTCAGGCTCACGGGCAGCGGAGTCACCGCTGCGCGACCGTCGGCTCGATCGCGTCTGCGACGAGGTATCGGGCGAAGCGCCGTGCCTCGCGCTGCGGTAGCCGCGCGCTGATCAGCACCCCTTGGTCGGTGTCGACCCGCTCGACGATCGGAGCCCCGAGCGCGTACAGCGACGAGAGCGCGGCACCGTCCTCGTACGGTACGAGGAGCCGGACCTCGTGGAATCGATCGGCGAACAGCTCCGCGATGCGCGCCTCGAGTTGCTCGATCCCCTCGCCCGTCGCGGCCGACACCTGAATCGCACCGGGAAAGCGGTTGTCCATCCGTCGGCGACCGGTCTCGCCGATCCGGTCGACCTTGTTCAGCACGAGCTCGTGGGGGGTCCCGCCCGCGCCGATCTCCGACAGCACCGCCTCGACGGCATCGATCTGCTCGCGGAGTCGCTCCTCGGGGAGCGAGGCGTCGACGACATGGAGTACGAGATCGGCGACGAGCGTCTCCTCGAGCGTCGATGCAAACCCCTCGACCAGCTGCGTCGGCAGGCGCCGGATGAAGCCGACGGTGTCGGTCACCAGATACCGCCTGCCGTCATGCGTGAAGCCACGGGTCGTTGGGTCGAGCGTCTCGAACAGCCGGTCCTCGACGGGCACATCGGCGCCGGTGAGCGCATTGAGCAGGGTCGACTTGCCTGCGTTCGTGTAGCCCGCGAGCGCGACGGTCGGCGTCTCAGCCCGGTGCCGTTCCTTGCGGCGGGTCGCGCGATGACCCGCCACCTCACGGAGACGCCGCCGGAGCAGCGCAATCCGGCGATTCGCCATCCGACGGTCGCTTTCCAGCTGCGACTCACCAGGGCCACGGGTGCCGACGCCACCCCCGAGACGCTCGAGGTGCTTCCACATTCCCCGCATCCGCGGGAGGTTGTACTCGAGCTGCGCAAGCTCGACCTGGAGCTTCCCTTCGGCCGACACGGCGTGTTGAGCGAAGATGTCGAGGATCAGCTGTGTTCGATCGACGACGCGGGTCTGCAACGCATCCTCGAGCGTCCGCTGTTGGGTCGGCTCGAGCTCGTCGTCCACGACGAGCACCTCTGCGTCGGCGGTCGCGTATTCCTCCTTGAGCTCCTCGAGCTTGCCGCGACCGACGTAGCTCCGCGGGTCGGGACGGGAGCGATGCTGGACGATCGTCGCCACCGGGTCGACGCGCGCCGTCCGGGCCAGCTCGGCGAGCTCGCCGAGCTCGTCCTCGGGGTCCACCCCCTTCGCCAGCACGGCGACGAGAAGCCCGCGCTCGGGCTCGGTTCCCGACCGCGGATCCGGCTGTCTCGTCGTCACGACCGCGAATGATGCCCGGTAGGCTGGCCAGGTGTCCAGCCTCGCCGAGCGACTTGCGGCACGCACGCTCGAGCTGGTCGATATCCCGTCGGAGAGCGCGCACGAGGCCGTTGTCCGAGATCATCTTCGCGGGCTCGTGCCCGAGGGGCTGATCTGCGAGTTCAGCTCCGAGGACGCGACGCTCTGGCTCACCCCACGGCGCTCGGATCGCCCGCTCGTCGTCCTCGCCGGCCACTACGACACCGTGCCCGCGCAGGGGAACCTGCCCGGGAGCATCGCCGACGGCTGGGTGCACGGCCTCGGCGCGGCGGACATGAAGGGTGGCGTGGCCGTCGCCGTGGAGCTCGCCCGCGACCTGGTGGATGACGACACCCGAGCTGTCGATCTCGGACTGCTCCTCTTCGGGAAGGAGGAGCTGCCTCCGTCGCACAACCCTCTGCCCGAGATGTTCGAGCACGCCACGGTGCTGCAATCTGCCTCCCTCGCGGTCCTGCTCGAGCCGACCGCGGGTGCGATCCATGCGGGCTGTGTGGGCACGCTCACCGCCACCGTGACCTTTTGCGGCGTCAGCGGGCACGCGGCCCGGCCGTGGCTCGCCGAGAACGCGATCGACAGGGCGGTCACAGGGCTGGCGCGAATCGCGACGCGGGAGCGCAGGGAGTCGATCGTCGGCGGGCTCCCGTTCTTCGAGACGGTCACCCTGACCGAGCTCCACGCGGGGATCGCCGTGAACGTCGTACCCGACCGGGCCGTTGCGACCGTCAACCTGCGATACCCGCCCGATCGCGACCCCGACCAGGCCGAGGAGCTCCTTCGGTCTCTCGTCCCCGCTGACGCGATCATCGAGGTGGTCGGCAACTCACCTCCTGCGCGGGTCGTCGCCGACGCGCCCCTCGTCACCGCGCTCGTCGAGGCCGGCGCACGTGGGGTCGAGCCAAAGCAGGCCTGGACGAACGTGGCGGACTTCACGACGCGTGGTATCGACGCCGTCAACTTTGGCCCTGGTGAGCCTGCGTTCGCCCACCGCCGGGACGAGCGGGTGGAGATCGCAGCGCTTGTCCACTGCTACGAGACGCTCGCCCGGTTTCTCGCGGGGTAGCGTGCGGCGATGCCCGTCTCCCCCACGCTGCGCAACCAGGCGACCTACCCGTTCGTCCGCCTGAACCAGGCCGCGGCGGAGCGTCGCGCCGCCGGGTTGGACGTGTTCGACTTCGGAATGGGCGATCCGCGCGAGCCCACCGACGAGCGGATCCTCGAGGCGCTTCGCGACGGTGTCCGCGCGCGCATGGGCTATCCGGCCGCGCCAGGGCTGCCCGAGCTGCGCGAGGCGATCGCGGACTGGGCTCGGCGACGCTTCGAGGTCGAGCTCGATCCCGATCGCCACGTCGTGCCGACCCTCGGGTCGAAGGAGGCGATCTTCTCGTTCGCGCAGGTCGTTCTCGACATCCCCGGTGGTCGCGACACCGTCCTCGTCACAGAGCCCGGGTACCCCGTGCCGGGCCGAGGTGCTGCATTCGCCGGGGCACGCGTGGTCGAGATCCCGCTGCTCGAGGCAAACGGCTTCCTCCCCGACCTCGAGAGCGTCGCCGCCGAGACCTGGTCGAGGGCTGCGGTGCTCTGGGTGAACTACCCCAACAACCCGACGGGGGTCATCGCGCAGCTCGACTGGCTGCGAGCTGCGGCCGCGATCGCTCGCGAGCACAGCGTGGTCATCGCCTCCGACGAGGCGTACACCGAGCTCTATACGGGCGAGCCTCCGCCGTCGGCGCTGGCGCTCGACGACTGGACCGACCTCGTCGTGTTCAACACGCTCTCGAAGCGCTCATCGATGACGGGCTTCCGCTCGGGCTTCGTCGCCGGCGACCCCGAGCTCGTCGCCGCTCTGAAGCAGTACCGGCCGAACACGGGTACCGCACCGCAGGAGTTCGTCCAGCGAGCTTCGGTGGTCGCATGGCGCGACGAGACGCATGTCGAGCGTGCACGGGCCAGCTACACCGCCAAGCGGGCGCTGTTCTCCGACGTTCTCTCGCAGAAAGGCGTTCGCGTGGCGGGCGGCGACGCGACCATGTACATGTGGGTCGCCGTCCCCGCCGGGGCATCATCGGAGCAGTTCTGCGAGCACCTCCTCGAGCATGGCGTGCTCGTCACGCCGGGCTCCTACCTCGGCCCATCGGGCGAGGGCTACTTTCGGATCGCGCTCGTCCCCACACTCGAGGAGTGCGAGCAGGCCGTGGCGATCCTCGACCGCGTGCTCTGAGAGAATCGCGCGCATGGAGCTCGGCGAGACAATCGATCGACTCTGGGAGGACGGCACGCTCGATCCCGAGCCGATCGAGACTGCGATCGAGCTGCTCGACGCAGGAGAGATCCGGGTCGCAGAGCACCGCGACGGTGGCTGGCACGTCAACGAGTGGGTGAAGAAGGCGATCCTCCTCTACTTCCGGCTTCGCAAAGTCGAGCCGATGGAGGTCGGTGGCCTCACCTTTCTCGACAAGATCCCCGTCAAGGCTGATTACGCCGATCGTGGGGTGCGTGTGGTGCCGCCCGGGGTCGCACGGTACGGGTCGTTTCTCTCGGAAGGCGTCGTGCTGATGCCGGGCTACGTCAACATCGGGGCGTGGGTCGGGCCACGGACGATGATCGACACGTGGGCGACCGTCGGGTCGTGTGCCCAGATCGGCGCGGATGTGCACCTGGCGGGCGGTGTGGGTATCGGTGGTGTGCTCGAGCCTCCGCAGGCGTCGCCGGTGGTCGTCGAGGACGGAGCTTTCATCGGCTCGCGTGCCGTCATCGTCGAGGGCGTGCGGGTCGGCGAGGGTGCGGTGATCGCGCCGAACGTCGTGCTCTCGGCGTCGATCCCGATCATCGACGTGACCGGTGAGCGGCCCGTCGAGTATCGCGGCGAGGTGCCACCCCGCAAGGTCGTGCTCCCCGGAGTGCGCCAGAAGGACTATCCGGCCGGGACGTACGGGCTCCCATGCGCGCTGATCGTCGGCGAGCGGAGCGCGTCGACCGACCTGAAGACCTCGCTGAACGACGTGCTCCGCGAGTTCGAGATCGCCGTGTAGGGGCCGGACATGCCCGGCCCACGTGCGCCGCGCTAGAACGTCGTGTCGCCCGAGCAGATCCGGGCCGCAGGCCCGAGCAGGGATGCCTGCGAGCCGGCGAGCGTGACCACGAGGTCGCCCCCGGGAAGATGCGCGGTCACCGGGCTCACGCACCAGCCCCGCGCCACCGCGACCGCGGCCGCGGCTGTGGCCGACGACCCGGAGGCAGATGTCTCCCCCGCCCCACGCTCCCAGACGAGCACGCGGAGCTCGTTGGGACCGATCGGCTCCACGAGCTGGACATTCGTGCGGTTCGGAAATCGAGAGTGCCGTTCGAGCACAGGGCCGATGTCGAGCAAGTCGTCGCGAGTGGCGCCATCCCGACGGACCACCGCGTGCGGATTGCCGACCGAGACGGCGGTGAGCTCGAGCGACAGGTCGCCGACCTCGAGCAGCTCCGAGTCGGCGATCGTTACTTCCCCCATGTCGAGCTCGGCGTCGAGCCCACCGAGCATCCGAGCGTGGGCGGCACGAGACCCGCTCCGAACGATCACCTCGTCGACCTGATCGCGCTCGGCGAGCCAGCGTGCCGCGATCCGCAGGCCGTTGCCCGATGTTTCCGCGACCGAGCCGTCGGGATTCCAGATCACGACCTCGGCCATGCCGGCGTTCGAGGCCTCGACGACCTCGACCACCCCGTCGGACCCGATCCCGACCGCCACGTCGCACAACCTCTGGACGAGGCTGGGCTCGAGCGGCTGGAGCTGTCGCTCGATGACAAGGTAGGCGTTTCCGAGCGCATGCCACTTCTCGAATCGCACGCGTCGACTCTAGCCTGCTCTGGTGAGGGCCACGATCTCCGTGGCAACCACCTCTGGCGATCGGGTGGCGTCGACGAGCACCAGCCCGGGGATGCGCCGCATCCACTTGCGCTGGTACGCGGCGTATCGACGAGTTCGCAGGACGAGTCGGTCGAGCGCCTCTTCCCGCGGAAGCTCGGCGAGCTCCTGCAGGCCGAGGGCTTGCCGGGCCGTGCGCGAGATGTCGCCCGCGAGCGCCAGCCGCGCCTCGTCGATCGCACCGCGCTCGATCATCATCTCGGCGCGGTCGCGGATCCGCGCCTCGAGCAGCGGCCACGGCAGGTCGAGCCCGACCACGAGCGACGGATGACGCATCCCGCTGCTCCACAGCTCGTCGTTCGCGGGGGTCAGCGAGTGGCCTGTCTCTGCCAGCTCGAGCGCCCGAACGACCCGTCGCCGATCGTTGACGTGGATACGGGCCGCCGCGCGGGGATCGAGCTCACCGAGGCGGGCATACGCGTTCTGGGGCGAGCGGTCGTAGGCCTGCTCGACCCTCTCTCGCTCGACTCGCCCCGGCGCAGGCGGGATCCTCATGTCGGCGAGCGCAGCCCGGAGGTAGAGCCCCGTCCCGCCGCACAGCACCGCGCGTCCGTTCGCGAGGACGAGCTCGTCGACAGCAGCGTGTGCGAGCGTCGCGTATTCGCCGACCGACATCTCGTCGGAGATGCTCCGGAACGCCACCAGCCGTGTAGCGCGAGCGGGCTGGTTGGTGAGGATCGGGAGCTCGCGGTAGACCTGGAGCGCGTCGGCGGAGACGACCTCGGTTCCGAGGGCATCGGCGACGTGCTCGGCGACCTCGGTCTTCCCCGAGGCGGTGGGGCCGAAGACCGCGACGACCTCGGCTCCGGACGCCGCCGGCACGCGAGCGCGTGGGCCTAGGCGGCGTCGACGGGTATCGCGACCGCGCCGCGCAGCGTCGTCGAGGTCGAAGACTCGATCACGATGTCCACGAGGTCTCCCGGTTGCGCCTCGCCGCTGAAGTTGACGGTCGTGTTCCTGCGGGTGCGACCGCGTGACAGCGACGGATCGGTACGACTGGGACCCTCGACGAGCACCTGCTCGACCCGACCCACCCTCTCGGCGTTGCGTTTCGCCGCGATGCGCTGGACGACGGCGACGAGACGTTCCATGCGTTCGACCTTGACTTTCTCGGGCACCTGGTCAGCCATCGCAGCGGCGTCGGTGCCCGCTCTCGGCGAGTAGACGAAGGTGAACGCGGTGTCGAACCCGACCTGCTCGACCACATCGAGCGTGTCACGGAAGTCGTCCTCGGTCTCCCCCGGGAAGCCGACGATGATGTCGGTTCCGAGCGCCACGTCGGGGATCGCGTCACGGAGCCGGTCGACGAGCCGAAGGTACCGCGTCGCGTCGTACGTCCGGCGCATCTGCCTGAGGATCCGCGACGACCCCGACTGCAAGGGGAGATGGACGTGCTCGCACACCGCCTCGCACTCGGCGATCGCCGCGATGACGGGCTCGCGGAAGTCCTTGGGATGAGGGCTGGTGAACCGGATCCGGTCGATGCCGTCGACGGCGTCGCACGCACGGAGGAGCTCGCCGAACTCGGTGTGGAGACTGGGGAGCAGATCGCGACCCCAGGAGTTGACGTTCTGCCCGAGCAACGTGATCTCGCGGACGCCCTCGGCCGCGAGCTGACCGACCTCGGCGACGATGTCACCCGGCCGACGGCTCTGCTCACGGCCCCTGACGGCCGGGACGATGCAGTACGAGCACGTCGAGTTGCAGCCCATCGACACCTGTACCCAGGCCTGGAACCGCCGCTCACGACGCTGCGGGAGGTGCCCGGCGAAATGCTCATGCGTCCCGAACCGGCCGGCCGGCACGCCGACCCCACCCGCGCCCAGCCACTCCCCGAGATGTGGGATCGATCCCGGCCCGAAGGCGACGTCGACGAACGGGTATCGCTCGAAGATGAGCTCGCGCTGCGCTTCGGCGTAGCACCCTCCCACCGCGATCACGAGCTCAGGGTCGACCCGCTTCCGGGCTCCCGCCTGCCCCAGGTACGCGGCCAGCTTGGTGTCCGGCTTCTCACGGATCGTGCAGGTGTTGAAGATGACGACGTCCGCGCCGTCGGCGGACGGTGCCTCGCCGAGCCCGAGCGACTCGAGCATGCCCTTGATCCGCTCCGAATCATGGGCGTTCATCTGGCAGCCGAACGTGGTGACGTGGTAGCGGCGCATCCGGGAATTGTAGGGGCCGGGCTCGCCCGGCCCCGCTTCGCCCTCACCCCCGTTGGGCCCGCCCGCCCTGTGAGCCGATGGGCCGGGCATGCCCGACCTCTACTTGGCAACCTCGACGGAGCGGCTCTCGCGGATCACGATCACCTTGACCTGCCCCGGGTACTCGAGTTGGTCTTCGATCTCGCGGGCGATCTCGAACGACAGCAGCGCGGTGCCGTCGTCGTCGACCTCGCTGGGCTCGACGATCACGCGAATCTCCCGTCCGGCCTGGAGCGCGTATGCCTTCGCGACACCCGGCTTCGAGGTGGCGATCTCCTCGAGGGCCTCGAGGCGCTTGATGTAGTGCTCGAGACCCTCGCCCCGCGCACCCGGCCTGGAGGCGGAGATCGCGTCGGCCGCGATGAGCAGGACGGCCTCGACCGTCTGCGGCTGCACCTCGTAGTGGTGCGCCTCGATCGCGTGGATGACCCCCTCCGACTCGCCGTAGCGCTTCGCGAGCTGGGCGGACACGAGCGCGTGCGACCCCTCGACCTCGTGCGTCATCGCCTTCCCGAGATCGTGGAGCAGCGCCGCCCGCTTGGCGGTCTTGACCCCGGCCCCGAGCTCGGCGGCCATCAGACCGGCGAGGTGGACGACCTCGAGCGTGTGCTTGAGGACGTTCTGGCCGTAGCTCGTCCGGTAGCGGAGCCGACCGAGGATCTTGACGAGCTCCTCGCTCAGCTCGCCGCAGTTCGCCTCGAAGACAGCCTGCAGGCCCGCCTGGTAGACCTGCTCGTCGAGCTCGGTCTTCGACTGGTAGTACATCTCCTCGATCCGCGCCGGATGGATCCGACCGTCCTCGATGAGCTTCTCGAGCGTGAGCTTTGCGACCTCCCGGCGGATCCCGTCGAACGACGAGAGGACGACTGCGTGCGGTGTGTCGTCGATGATGAAGTCGACCCCGGTGAGGTGCTCGAGCGTCCGGATGTTGCGGCCCTCACGGCCGATGATCCGCCCCTTCATGTCGTCGCTCGCGAGCTCTACGACGGTGACGGTCGTCTCCGCGGTATGACTGGCGGCAACACGCTGGAGCGCGTCCGCGACGAGGGCGCGGGCGCGGCGGCGTGCGTCGGCCCTCGCTTCCTCTTCCATCTGTCTCACGCTGCGTGCGAGCTCGTGCCTGACCATGTCCTGTGAGCGCTCGAGCACTGCGCGTCGGGCCTCGCCGACCGTGAGATCCGCGTTTCGCTGGAGCTCCTTCAGGGCGTCGTCACGGGCGACCTTCAACTCCTCCTGCAGCTGTCTGAGGTGGACCTCGCGGTCGCCGACTCCCTGCTCTCGTCGCTCGAGCTCGTCGAGCTTCTGGCCAACCTCGCCCTCGCGCTGGGTGATCCGCTCCTCGACCTTCGCCATCTCGACGCGGCGGTCCTGGATCTCCTGCTCGATCTGCGAGCGCAGGCGGACGCCGAGCTCGCGTGACTCGACCTGCGCCTCACGGCGGATCGTCTCGGCCTCCCGCTCGGCGTCACCGACGACCCGCCGACGCTCGTCCTCCGCGCGGCGCAGTCGCGACGTGCTCGAGGCCTGGAGCCACACGACGGCGAGCGCGCCACCGACGACGAGACCTACGAGTACCGCGACGATCGTGAGCACCACCGCTCCTCAGGGAGAGGATTTGACTACCGCGGGATGGCTCTCCCCCGGCTGCTCATCCGGCACTTCGCCTGCGCGCGGCGGCTCCGGCCCGATCGCGGGGCCCGTTCTAGGCCTGAACGCCCTCCGTGACGATGCGGCGCATCGCCTGTTCGTCGCTACTGGTCGAGAGGGTCATATCAGGCGGATCTCGGAGTCGAAGGTTTCGGAATCGCGTGCGTGCAGGAAAAACCCGGATGTTGCATCCGCATCCTACGCGTCGTCGCCCCACCCCGCAACGAGCTCCTCGATCAGGTCGGCCGGGTATCCCCGCGCTGCGAGGTACCGGGCGGCTCGCTCGTCGGCACCACGGCGCGCGAACAACGCGGTCGCCCGCTCGCGCTCCGGGTCGAGCTCGGCCACTGCGTCGTGCGTCGTCTCGGGCGGGAACTGCCGCGCCTCGAGGTCGGCGAGCACCATCGCGTCACTCGCCCCACGTTCCGCGAGCGCCCGCGCACGTGAGGCCGCTGCCCGTCGATCGTCGAGCAGCCCGGCGGATCGCAGCCGCTCGATTGCCTCCGCTCGGGGCTCGTGGCGGACGCCGTGTTGGGCGAGACGCCGGTCGACGCCGGTGGTCGAGACGGCGCCGCCGCTGAGCGCCCGCAGCCCTGCCCCGATCGCAGCATGACGACGCAGCGCCCGGTTCAGGTCGCGGGCGCGAACACGGTCGAGCTCGACATCGATGTCGAGGCGGGCGTCGACCGCCGCCCCGAGGGGAACGGTTCGCCATGGGGCACCGTCGAGCACGACCTGGACCCGGTCGTGGCCACGCCGACGTAGAGCGGTGATCACCGGCATGTCGCGCGGCCTCAGACCTCGACGGGCATCTCCGACTCGATCTCGACGGGCACCACGTCGGGGGCAGCGGCAGCGGCCGGCAGGAGCCGTGCCGAGACGATGAGATCGGGTCCGATCTCGAGCTGGATCCGGCTCAGCACCGCCTGCACGATGTCGGGGTTCTCGGACAAGAACGCAGTGGCGTTCTGCCGTCCCTGACCTAGCCGCTCGTCACCGAAGCTGAAGTACGAGCCCGACTTCGACACGACCTTCCGCTCGAGCGCGACGTCCAGCACCGAGCCCTCCCAGGAGATGCCCTGGCCGTAGATGATGTCGAACTCGGCCTGCTTGAAGGGCGGCGCAACCTTGTTCTTCACGACCTTGACGCGCACGCGGTTGCCGAACGCCTCGGCGCCATCCTTGAGGGTCTCGATGCGGCGGATGTCGAGACGCACCGAGGCGTAGAACTTCAGCGCGCGTCCGCCGGAGGTCGTCTCCGGTGAGCCGAACATCACGCCGATCTTCTCGCGGAGCTGGTTCGTGAAGATGCAGATCGTGTCGGTGCGGTTGAGCGTCCCCGCGAGCTTGCGTAGCGCCTGACTCATGAGCCGTGCCTGGAGGCCGACGTGGCTGTCCCCCATCTCGCCTTCGATCTCCGCCTTCGGCGTGAGGGCGGCAACCGAGTCGACGGCGACGATGTCCACCGCCCCGGAGCGGATCAGCAGCTCCGCGATCTCGAGCGCCTGCTCCCCCGTGTCGGGCTGGGAGACGAGCAGCTCGTCGATGTTCACACCGATGTGCTTCGCGTAGGTCGGGTCCATCGCATGCTCGGCGTCGATGAACGCGCAGATCCCGCCGCGGCGCTGAGCCTCGGCGATCACGTGGTAGACGAGCGTCGTCTTCCCCGACGACTCGGGCCCGAAGATCTCGACGACGCGACCTCGGGGGAGCCCTCCGATGCCGAGCGCGAGATCGAGCGAGAGCGATCCCGTCGAGATCGCACCGACAGACACCTGGGCGGCGTCGCTCATGCGCATCACCGAGCCCTTGCCGAACTGCCGCTCGATCTGGCCGAGCGCAACGTCGAGCGCTTCGTCCCGGTTCATGTCGTCCTCCTCGTCTCGATCTCAGTGCGTCGTGCGGTCATCTCGGCGCAGCGCCACCGTCTCCACGATCTCGTAGCGTGCGCCGCTCGGATGCAGGTGGGATAGATAAGCAGCAGCGTCGGACGGAACGAATGTTCCCATTGGTGGCGGCGTCGGCCGAAGCCCGGTAGGAGCGCGGTGTCGCTGGACGGTGACGTGCGGGAGCCATGGCCGTCGCTCCGCCCGGAAGACCCCCAGCTCCTCGAGCGACCGCTGCAGGTCGGCCGCGAGCTCGGCCCCCGCTGTCGTCGGGTCCGAGAGCACGAGCATCCCGACGGTCCGGGTCTCGCGCCAGAGGCGCGGCTCGAGCGGAAATGGAGCATGGCGACCGCCGACCGTGCGCAGCACGTCGAGGATCCCTGCGAGCTCGTGCGCCGGCCGGGAGCCGAGGAACGCGAGCGTGACGTGCAGGTCGTCGCGGCCGACCCGCCGGCCACCCGTGAGCTCCCGCTCGCCCCAGTCCTCGAGAACGTCGAGCACCGCGTCGGGCAGGCGGAGGCCGATGAAGACCCGCAACATCGCATCACTCTCGACCGTATCTCCCGAGCTCATGCGGGTTCGTGCCGGGTTCGTCTCAGGTGTGCAACAGCCTGCGCACGAGATGGAGCGCCGCGGCCGTTGCCCGGCCGCGGATCCAGCCCCGGTCACCCGGGAACTCGAACTGCTGGTCGAGCGCGCCGCCCGGCCCGACGGCGTGCAGGTACACGAGCCCGATCGGCTTGCCGGGTGACTCGCCACCCGGTCCGGCGATCCCGGTCGTCGAGACGGCCACGTCGACGCCGAGCCGCGCCCGGGCCCCCTCGGCCATGGCGCGTGCCGCCTCGGCGGACACCGCACCGTGCTCGGCCAGCACGCTCTCGGGGACGTCGAGCTCGCGCCGCTTCACGTCGTTCGCGTACGCAACCACCCCACCCATGAAGACATCGCTCGACCCGGGCACGTCCGTGAGCCGTGCCGCGATCATCCCACCGGTGCACGACTCGGCGGTCGCAAGTGTCAGCCCGCGCTCGCGACACAGACCGAGCACGATCTCCTGGATGCTCCGGTCGTCCTCGGTGAACAGGTTGGCCTCGAGCGGTTGCCGTAGCCCGGTCGCGAGCTCGTCGGCGCGACGTTCGGCACCGGGCTCGATGACGAGGTCGACGTGGATCTCGAACTCGCGCGCACAGATCGTCACCTCGACGCCGTCGCCGTCGCCGCCGGCGGCCGCCAGAGCCTGTGCCACCGCGGACTCGGTCGCACCGTAGAACCGCAGCACGCGTCGCGTCGGCGCATCGACCGTCGCCAGGAGCTGCCGCACCGGCTCGGTGTCGACCGCGCGGGGCCAGAGGCGTCGCAGCTCGCCAGGAGGGCCTGGCAGGACGACGAACACGCAGCTTCCGGTCGCGAGGACGAGCCCGGGCGCGGTCCCGGCCAGCCCGAGCGAGATCGCGCCTTCCGGGATGGTGGCCTGCTTCACGATCCCGGGCATGAAGTCCGCGTAGGGCCGCCGCAGGCGCTCGGCGATCGTCCGCGAGACCTCCTCGATCTGGTCGCGCAGCGCGTCGTCGACACGCAATGGCCGATCGGCGACCCGGGCCACGATCTCGACCGTGCGGTCGTCATGGGTCGGGCCGAGCCCTCCCGAGACGAGGCAGAGATCCGCCCGCGCACCCTCGCGAAGCGCGTCTTCGAGCTCGTGCGGGTCGTCCCCGACGAGGATGATTCTCGACGGCGTCAGCCCGAGCGCGAGCGCCTGCGCGGCGTAGAACGGCCCGTTGCGGTCGGTCCGCTCGCCACGGACGAGCTCGCTGCCGGTGATGACGGCGACCGCACGCGGTCGCGTCAACTCGTGCTCGTCTTCGCCTCGAAGCGAAGCTCGCGCCGCGGAACGACCCAGGCCCCGTCGCGCTTGATCACGACGTTGGCGGGCTTTCCGACCGTGATGTAGAGCTGCTTCGCCTTGAACGTCTGCTTGCGCCCCTGCTGGAGCGTCCCGATGAACAGCGGTCGGCCGAGCTGCGACCCGGTGCGGACCTCGACGAACGACGGGCCCTTCGTCGCCGCAACGGTGATGGTCATCGACTTCGGTCCCGCGAGCGTCGCGGTCGGTTTGCCGTTGAGCCCCTGCACCTGCGGGTCGTCCGGGCCTCCGAATCGCCACGCGGCGAACACGAGCGCGGTCACCCCGAGGATCCCGGCCAGCGCGAGCGCGACCGTCCGTGACTCGCGTCGGTCGCGACGGTCGCGACGGGTCGATGCCGGCCGGCTGCGCGGGAGACGCGGCTGTAGCTCGTCCTCGAGCCCGACGAACCGCGAGTTGTACTCGTCGACGTAGAGACCGCCGTCGAGCCCCAGCGAGTCCGCGTAGACGCGGAGGAAGCCCTTCGTGTACGTGTGCCCCGGGAGCTGGTCGAAGCGCTCCTCCTCGAGGTGGCGAAGGTACTTCGCCCGCACCTTCGTGCGAGCCTCCATCTCCTCGAACGTCAGCCCCTGGCGGGTCCGTGCCTCGCGCAGGCTCGATCCGATTTCGAACATCGCCCGGGGATCGTACCTTCGATCCCGCCGGAGGTCAGTGCTCCCCGAGGTACGTGAGGATCTCGTAGACGATCAGCGAGACGAGCGCCGCCGACGCGATCGCGATTCCGGCGACCCCGAGCGCGGCACCCCAGCGGGCGCCGCTCGGGCCTCGCCCACCATCGATGGTCAGCGCCGTGCGACGTCGTTCGGCCCGCGCGCGCGCGATCGCTCCGATTCCGAGACCGATCGCGACCGGGATCGCAAACGCCGCGTGGAGGAGGTCGTACGAGTCGGAATAGCGCGTTGCGACGATCGCGACCGGCATCGTCACGACGGCCAGCACGCCGAGGACGACGCTCCAGGCACGGACCGCACCTGCTCCGGCGTCAGGGCTACTGCTTGCGATAGGGGCGGCCAACGGCGGCAGGTGGGATCGAGCGGCCGATCACGCCGGCGACCGCGATGAGGGTGAGGATGTACGGAAGCGCCTCGAACAGCGTCGAAATCGAAGTCGAGTACTCCTGCATGCTGCGCGCGAGCGCGCTCGAGAAGCCGAACAGGAGGCATGCTGCTGCTGCACCGAACGGGCGCCAGTTCCCGAAGATGAGCGCGGCGAGCGCGATGAACCCTCGGCCGGCGATCAGGTTCTCGCCGAAGCTGTTCACGAACCCGAGCGCGATGTACGCGCCACCCGTGGCCGCGAGGACTCCAGACAGCACGACGGCTCCGTACCGAAATGCGTAGACGTTGATGCCGAGCGTGTCCGCGGCCCGCGGCTGCTCACCCACCGCCCTGAGGCGGAGCCCCACCGGCGTCTTGAAGACGACGACGTACGTCACGAAGACCATCAGTAGCCCGACCCACACGAGCAGGTTGAGCCCGTCGAGCGTGTCGTACAGGAAGTTCCCCACGAGCGGGATCGAGTCGAGGAAGCCGAGGTGGAGGTTCGGGATCGACGAGATGTCGGTCGGGGTGCCCTGCACGTCGTAGATGCTGATGAACAGGTAGCTCGTCAGACCGAGTGCGAGGAAGTTGATCGCGGTACCGCTCACGATCTGGTCGGCCCGGAGGGTGATCGAGAAGAACGCGTGGACCAACGCGGCGACACCCCCTGCAAACATCCCGATCACCAGCCCGAGCGTCCAGGTACCGGTCACGTCGGCGCCCCAGATCGAGAAGAACGCGCCGATCAGCATCATGCCTTCGAGGCCGATGTTGACCACGCCGGAGCGCTCCGAGAACAGCCCGCCGAGCGAGGCGAAGATCAGCGGGGTCGCGAACCGCAAAGTCGAGGCCAGCAACCCACTCCACAGGACAACCGCCTCGAGGTGGTCGACGCTCGAGCGGGTCGCGAGGTACCCGATCAACAGGCCGAGGATGCCGGCCGCGATCGCGTAGCCGCCGACGCGCCGCTCGCCTCGGATCCAGGAGCCGATTCCGATCGTCAACGCCGCAAGTCCGATCAGGACAGGCCAGACAGGGCTCCTGGCCTCGATCGGCGGGACCGCGACCAGCACCGCTGCGATGCCGATGCCCAGGCCTACCCACCCCGCTCGCCGCCACGTGATAGCGGACCTGCTCACGCGGTGCCCGACTTCTTGCGGCGGACTGCACGAAGCGCGAGCAGCACGATCAGATCGGCGCCGACGAAGAGGACGATCAGCCCCTGGATGATCAGCGTCAGGCTCGAGGCGAGCTCAGGCCGAAAGACCTCCGGGTCGAGGTTCCTCGTGGACGTGCCGGTCTGGAGGCCTGCGAACAGGAGCGCCGCGAGCCCGACGCCGACTGCGGTGTTGCGACCGAGCAGCGCGACCGCGATTCCGACGAAGCCGATCGTCGAGCCCTGGATGTCGGTGAGGTCGAGATGGAACTTCCAGCCCAGGACGTCGAGCGCCCCGGCGAGCCCGGCGAACATCCCGGCGATCGCCATCGCGAGGAAGTAGTTACGCCCGACGCTGATCCCGCCGTAGCGCGCAGCCTCGGGGTTGAAGCCGACGGCCTTGACGCCGTATCCCAGCGTGGTCCGGTTCAGCGTGACCCAGTAGGCGGCGATCGCGACGAGCGCGATGAAGAACCCCACGTGGAGCCCCTGCAGGATCGGGTCACCCCACCACACGTGCAGGCGTGCCTTCTCGACGACGTCGTTCGAGAGCGGGAGCGCCGCGTCGACGTCGGTCTGGAGCGGCCCGCCGACCCCGAACAGGTACGAGGCGACCCAGATCACGATCCAGTTGAGCATGATCGTGGTGATCACCTCGTGGGCGCCGACCGTCGCCTTCAGGAGCCCCGCGATCCCGGCGAGCACCGCGCCGGCGAGCATCCCGGCCAGGATGCTCACGATGATGAGCACGATTCCGGGGAGGTCGACCGCCTTCCCGATCTCGGCGCCGACGAGCACTGCCGCGACCGAGCCCGAGAGGTACTGCCCCTGTCCCCCGATGTTGAAGAGCCCGCAGCGGAAGGCGAAGGCGACGGCAAATCCCACGAGGACCAGCGGTGTCCAGATGAGCAACGTCTGCTGGAGGTTCAACGCGGCGGTGCAGTCGACGCACGTGTTCCACGGGAGAAACCAGTTGAGCCCCGAGCCGTCGAAGATTGCCTTGTAGGTCTCGAGCGGCTTGCCGATGTCACCCGTCGTGATCAGCACGACGAGCCCGCCGATGAAGAACGCCAGCAGCACGGTGAGGAGTGGTGCAACGAGCCCTCCGGCGCGCTGGAGCAGGCCGTAGCGCTCGACCGCGCTCGTGTCGGGCGTGTACTGCGGGCCGCTCGGAGGGGTCTCGCTCATGCGGTCTCCTCGCGGCCGCCACCCGCCATCGCCACGCCGAGGGTCTCCTCGGTCACGGTCGGCGGGAGCTCGGCGACGAGCCGCCCCTCGAACATCACCAGGATCCGATCCGCGAGGGAGAGCACCTCCTCGAGCTCGAGCGAGACGAGGAGGATCCCGCGTCCTTCGTCCCGCTCGGCGACCAGCCGGCGATGGACGTACTCGATCGCGCCGACGTCGAGGCCGCGCGTCGGCTGGGCGGCGATCAGGATCTTCGGGTTCCGGTCGATCTCGCGCGCGAGGATCACCTTCTGCTGGTTGCCACCCGAGAGGCTCGATGCCGGTGTCAGGGGCCCTCCACCCCGGACGTCGAACTGGTCGATCAACACGCGAGCCTTGTCGACCATCGCGCCGGGGGACAGCCAACCGTGATGGGAGTACGGCGGCTCGCGATAGTCGTGGAGCGCCATGTTCTCGGCCAGCTGGAAATCGAGCACGAGCCCACGGCGCTGGCGGTCCTCGGGGATGTGCCCGAGCCCGACCTCGAAATGGCCCTTGGCCGAGGAGCCCGTCACGTCGACCCCCGCGATCTCGACGTACCCCGCCTTCACCGGGAGGAGCCCCGAGATCGCGTCGACGAGCTCGGTCTGCCCGTTCCCGTCGACGCCGGCCAGGGCGACGATCTCTCCGGCGCGAACCTCGAGCGACACGCCGCGGACCTTCTCGAGACCGCGCTCGTCGTCGACCTCGAGCTCGGAGACGCGAAGCACGACCTCCCCGGGCGTCCGCGCGGACTTGTCGACGTGGAGCAGGACGTCACGGCCGACCATCAGACGCGCCAGCCCTTCCTCCGTCGCCCCCTCGGTCGGCACGGTGGAGACGATCTTCCCACGACGCAGGACGGTCACCCGGTCGGCGATCTCGAGCACCTCCTTGAGCTTGTGGGTGATGAAGATGATCGACTTCCCCTGCGCCGTGAGGCTGCGGACGATGTCGAACAGCTCCCGTGCCTCCTGCGGCGTGAGGACAGCCGTCGGCTCGTCGAGGACGAGGATGTCCGCTCCTCGGTACAACGCTTTCAGGATCTCGACCCGCTGCTGCTGGCCGACGGTGATGTCCTGGATCCTCGCGTGCGGGTCGACGGCCAGGCCGAAACTCTCCGAGAGCTCACGGACCCGGCGCTCGGCCTCGTCGGTGTCGATCAGGATCCCCGAGGTGCGCGGCTCGACCGCGAGCACGATGTTCTCGGCGACGGTCATCACCGGGATCAACATGAAGTGCTGGTGCACCATCCCGATCCCCCGGCTGATCGCCTCGCGGGGAGAGCTCATCCCCACCGCTGTCCCGTGGACGAGGATCTCTCCCTCGTCGGGGTGGTAGAGCCCGTAGAGGATGTTCATCAGGGTCGACTTGCCCGCTCCGTTCTCGCCGAGAAGCGCATGCACCTCAGCTGCCGCGAGGTCGAAGTCGACGCCATCGTTTGCGATGACGCCGGGAAACCGCTTGGTGATACCCCTGAGCTCGAGGACGGGTGTGGTGCCGCTCACGGTCGGCCGATCTTAGTGCCTCGCCCGGAGCTCGTATCAACGACGAGGGGCGGGTAACCCCGCCCCTCGTCTGCACTCGGTGATGCTCGGACTACTGGAACCGCTTGAGGATGTCGACGACCTTGACCTGGCCTTTCGCCATCTTCGCCTGGATCGCCTTGGTCTTCGCGACGATCGCGGGCGAGACCTTGGGACTCACGGTGCCGAGCCCGACGGAACCGCTCTTGACCGTGTAGACGACGTCCTTGCCGCCCTTCGTGTTCGGGTAGGCCTTGAGCAGCTTCCCGATGTTGAAGACGGAGACGTCGACGCCCTTGAGCGCGCTCGTCAGCACCTGCGGGCCGAGGGACGACTGGTCGGAGTCGACGCCAATCGCCCAGATGCCCTTCTCGCCTGCCGCGCTGATCACGCCGAGGCCGCATCCACCGGCGACCTGGAAGATGACGCGGGCGCCCTTCTCGATCTGGTTCAGCGCCTGCTCCTTGCACTTCGCCTGGTCGTTGAAGGTCGGGTCGTTGGCGAAGTTGATCAGGATCTTCACCTTCGGGTTCGCCTTCTTCGCGCCCTGGATGTAGCCGCTCATGAACTTCAGGATCGGCGGCACGTTGTTGGCGCCGATCGCCCCGATCGTGCTGCCCTTCTTCTCGGCCGCGACCTGGAGCGCTGCGAGATAGCCGACGAGGTAGCCGGCCTGCGCCTCGGCGAACTGGATCCCGAAGTAGTTGGTGTACGGCTTGCTCATCAGGAAGGTCGTCACGTCGATGCCCGCGAACTTCTGATTCGGGAACCGCGGCGCGATCTTGTCGAGCGAGTCGAACATCAGGAAGCCGGTGCCGATGACGAGGTCGTAGCCGGCCTGCGCGGCAGCGATGAGGTTCGGGAGCCTGTCGGCTGCCGTCTTCGTCTCGTACAGGCGCGTCTCGAAGCCGTCGACGCCGTCGAGCTTGATTCGGCCCTTGTTCGCGAGCTCGTTGAACCCGTGATCCTGGAGGCTGCCGATGTCGGTGACCAGCGCCACCCGGTAGTCCGCCTTCGTGCTCGCCGAGCCTGCTGCGACGACGCTCGCGCCCACCGCGAGCACCAGCGCCAGCGCTGCGCCCAGCTTCCATTTCCGATTCCTCACATGCCCTCCCTTGGGACGTGGTCGCGCCGCGACCTTCTCGGTCTGTGACGCAGGATTCAAGCGTAAGTTGGCGTCGGCGCCAACCGCGGAATCCTACTCCTCCCTCGGAGCCCCTAGGTACCGATGATCGTCGGGAGCTGATGCTCCTCGACGAGCACCCGTGCGCGGCTTCGATCCCTCGTAGCCGGAGATGATCCCGCGGCGCTCGAGCATGTCGATCAACCGGCCCGCCCGGGTGTAGCCGACCCGGAGGCGGCGCTGGATGAGCGAGACCGATGCGGTCTGGGTCTGAACCACGATCTCGATCGCCCTGTCGAGCAGCGGATCCTCGTCCGGATCGAAATCGCCGTCGTCTGCGTCCTCCGACGCGGCGCCCTCCGGCTGCTCGAGGAGCGACTCGTCGAGCTGCTGCCCACGCTGCGATCGGCACTGCTCCACGATCAGCGCGATCTCCTCCTCGGCGACGTATGCGCCCTGGACGCGCTGCAGTCGGGAGGTTCCGAGCGGCTTGAACAGCATGTCGCCCTGCCCGAGCAGGCTCTCGGCACCCGCCGTGTCGAGGATCACGCGCGAGTCGGTCTGGCTCGAGACGGCGAAGGCGATCCGGCTCGGGACGTTCGCCTTGATCATCCCGGTGATCACGTCGACCGAGGGCCGCTGGGTCGCGAGCACGAGGTGGATCCCGACCGCGCGCGACTTCTGCGCGAGACGGATGATCGCGTCCTCGACCGCCTGCGGCGAGATCATCATCAGGTCGGCGAGCTCGTCGATCACGACGAGGAGGTACGGCAGCGGATCCTCCCCGCGCGCCCGGAACGTGCGGTTTGCCTCGTGGAGGTTGCGCGCGCGGACGATCGACAGCCGCTCGTAGCGTCGCTCCATCTCGGCGACGACGTTCTGGAGCACCGCCGAGGCCTCCTTCGGGCTCGAGACGACCGGTGTCAGCAGATGCGGGATCGACTCGTAGTAGTTGAGCTCGATCCGCTTCGGGTCGATCAGGATCATCCGCACGTCGTCCGGTGTCGCCCGGAGCAGGATCGAGGTCAGCAAGGTGTTGATGCACCCCGACTTGCCCGAGCCGGTGGTGCCGGCGATGAGGAGGTGCGGCATGCGCGCGAGGTCGGTCCACACCGCGTTGCCCGAGATGTCCTTCCCGAGCCAGACGGAGAGCGGGCTGGCGGTTGCCGGCAGGTCGTCGAAGATGTCGCCGAGCGTCACGAGCCGCGGAGCGAGGTTCGGCACCTCGACCCCGACCGCTTGCTTGCCCGGAATCGGGGCGAGGATCCGGATCTCGGTCGTCGCCAGCGCGTACGAGAGATCGTCGCGCAACGCGGCCACCTTCGAGACCTTCGTCCCCGGCGCGAGCTGGAGCTCGTACCGCACGACCCGCGGGCCTGCGATCTGCCCGACGATCGTCGCCTCGACCCCGAAATGGGCGAGTGTCTCGACGAGCAGCTGCGCGGTCTGTGCGCTCGTGTCGGCACCATCGGTGCGGGCCGGCGGGCTCGCCTTGAGCACCGCACGGTCGGGCAGCGTGTACGCCCCGCCCGTCGTCGGCCGCTCGAACAAGGTCTCACCGGTCTCCGCGGCGGTGACCTCGTCGATCTCGCCCGACAGCAGCGCTGGCGGCTCGATCGACGGAGCCGGTGGAGCGACCACGTCGGGGTACGCGTCGACGCCGTTCACGGGTGCCCTCGCGGGCTGGGTCGGGGAGCGGCGGGTGCCGGCGCGATGGTGTCGTCCGACCAGTCGAGCGAGTCGAGCGTGCGCCGCGCCGCGGAGGAGGCGGTGCGGACGGCGCTGCCCGAGCGGCGCAGGATCGCGCCCGCGGATGCACCCGTCAGCAGCAGGCCCCCTGCCAGGAGGAGCGCGGCACCGAGGATCGCCGAGCCCGTGACGCCGATGATCGCGGCGACGGCACCCCCGAGGGCACCGCCGAGCGCACCGCCGTGATCCTCTCCGAGCGCGATCATCAGCCCGACGAGCGCGACGACGATGCCGGTGCGGAACGGCCGCATGTCGACGAGCTCGCTGCGCACGAGCATGAGGCCCCCGATCGAGCACAGGATCAGCGGCAGGACGAAGGCTGCGGAGCCGATCGCCTGGTCGAGCCAGCCGGTGATCTGCGAGCCGACCTCGCCCCCATCCCAGCCGAGCCAGAGCACGCACCCGAGAAACAGGCCGACGGCAACGAGGCTCAGCCCCCAGAGCTCAGCGTGCTGATGCGAGCGTGCCGGCTTCGTCCGCTTCTTCCGGACGCGCGCCGGGGCCTTCGGTCGGCGGGTGCGCTTGGGCGCAGCGCGCTTCCTCTTCGTCGCCATGGACTTGCTGCTTCGCGCCGCCGACCGCGTATCCTCCGACCTCATGCCCCTCGTCGTCGGGATTGCGGTCGGCGGCGCGCTCGGCGCGCTCACGCGCTACGGCGTCGACGAGTGGATCGGACAGCGGACAGGGGCGTTCCCCTGGGGGATCCTCGTGGTCAACATCACGGGCGCGTTTCTGATCGGGGTGGCTGTCGAGGCGCTCGAGCCGCGATTCGAGCACGGATGGGTGCGGGCCGCGGTGGTCACGGGCTTTCTTGGCGCCTACACGACCTTCTCGACGTTCTCGCTGGACACGTACCGACTGCTCGATCGTGGCGAGCTCGACCAGGCGCTCGCGAACGGGCTGGGCTCGCTCGTGCTCGGGCTGGTCGCGGTCTGGTTGGGGCTCAGGGTCGGTCGCGCGATCTGATCGCGCGGAGCGCGGGCGCGATCAGTCGTCGAAGCGGGCGATCCGCTCGAGGAGCAACTCGAAGAACGCGTCCCGGTCGAGGTCGACTGCGACGTGCGCGTTCGGCGGGCGACCGGTGCGGTGCCAGAGGTCGACAACGGTACGACCCCGGCACAGCTCGGACTCGAGCTCGACCTCGACGTTCCGGTGTCGCGTCGTCAGGAGCCCCGGCCTGATGACCTCCGCCATCGCGACCGCATCGTGGATCGGCGCACCATCCCAGCCGTACGTCTTCCGGTGGTACACGGCGAAGAAGTCGAGCAGGTCGGCGACGAAGATCCCCACCCGCCCCGTTGCCCGGATTCGCGCCTGGAGCGCGGGCGTCGTCACCGCCTGGTGGGTGACATCGAGCCCGACGGTCGTGACCCAGAGACCCGCGTGGAGCACCAGCTGAGCCGCCTCCGGGTCGGCCCAGCTGTTGAACTCGGCTGCCGGGGTCATGTTCCCCTCGCCAATGGCTCCGCCCATCAGCACGACGCGCTCGAGGCCGTCCGACCCGTGCACCTCGAGGTACTGCGCCACGTTCGTGAGCGGCCCTGTCGGGACGAGCGTCACCGGTCGGGCCGATCGCTCGACGAGCGACGCGATCAGCTCGACCGCGGTCAGCGACACCACCTCGGTCGTCGGTGGCGGGAGCACCGGCCCGTCGAGCCCACCTTCGCCGTGCACGTGGTCCGCAACGGACAGCTCGCGTACGAGGGGGCGGTCGGCACCCGCAGCCACCGGGATCTCGGTGCGACCGACGAGCTCGAGGACGCGGAGCGCGTTGGCGGTCGTCTTTGCGAGCGTCTGGTTGCCGTGCACCGTGGTGATCCCGAGCAGCTCCACCTCGGGGCTGGCGAGCGCGAGCAGCATCGCGATCGCATCGTCGTGCCCGGGATCGCAGTCGAGGATCACGGGCGTCGGGGTCACCGCGGTCATCGTCGCAGGATCGCGTCGACCTCGTCGCTCGAGGGAAACGACGGCTGTGCGCCAAACCGTGAGGCTGCGATCGCTCCGGCGGCACACGCGCGGTCGAGCGCCTCCACCTCGGGGCGGCCTTCGAGCAGGGAGACGAGCAGGCACGCCGTGAAGGCGTCACCCGCTCCGGTTCCGTCGACGGCATCGACGGATGGCGAGGTGGCACTCGCAACCTCGACGCCGTCCTCGAGGAGCGTGGCACCCGCAGGCCCGCGTGTCACGGCGACAAGGCCGTCCCGGCGTTCGAGCGTTTCGAGCTCGAGCTCGTTGACGACCGTCAGGTCGGGATCGACCGCCACGGGGCGGGCGGGCGCTGCGTTCAGGCAGAACAGGCCCGTGCACTCCTCCCACGCCGAGACGACTGCCGCATCGGGAATCTCGAGCTGGCAGAGGACCGCGTCGTGCGGTGGCAGCGGGACGGCGGCCAGCGTGTCGTTCGCGCCTCCGACGATCGCGATCGTCGTCTCGGCCCGGTCGTCGACCTCGATCAGGGCGATCCCCGTCGACGCGGTCGTGCGGGCGACCTGCAGGTCGACCCCGGCAGTGGCGAGGATCGCCAGCGCCTCGTCGGCGAACGCGTCCTCGCCAACCGCGGCGACGAGCGTCACGGCAGCGCCGAGCCGCGCACAAGCGACCGCCTGGTTCGCCCCCTTCCCGCCGGGGATCCGCGTGAGCTCGGACGCCCGCACGGTCTCCCCCGGTCGCGGCAAGCGTTCCACCCGGGCGACCAGATCCAGGTTGATCGATCCGACGACGACGATGCGGGGCGGTGCCATACGCGCGATCTTGGCAGCCCGCGGGTCGCTCGGCGGGCGAGAATCGGTGTCAGACACCGATTCTGTCAAGGGGAGAATCGTGCCAAGTTGGTGCCAATCAACCCACAGGCGGACATCAGCTCGGCCCGCTCGGTGACGGGCACGCGTGCCCCCCAGGGTCGCAAGCTGTGAACAACTCGCGGCCGGGCCAACGTGTCTGCGACCAGGCGGTGTCAGACACCGCACCTCACGCCCCAGACGACGTCGCCGAGGCGGCCCTCCGCAATATCCGTGACTGCGGCTACGCGGCGAGCGCGCGCAGGTCGTCGACCGTCGCGTCGAAGAGCGTGTCGCGCAGGTCGAACAGCCCTGCCCAGAGCGACGAGCGATCGGGTGCCGCGTCGAGGCGGGCCGCGTCGGCGAGGCCCTGGAGGGCCCGCACGAGGACCGCAAGCTCGAGGTAGACCGCGGCGACGCGATTCGGACAGGCGTCGGACTCCGGCGCGCTCGAGGACGGGGCGCCACTCGACGAGCTCGCCCGGCGCCAGGCCCTGCGTACCACGAGCGTCCCTCGGCGCGCTCGGGCTCGAGCTCGCACGAGGTACCTCGACAGCGGCTTCTCGAGCCCTGCGAGCGCCGTCTCGACCCGGTCGGCCGCGTGGCGCAGAGCGGCCGTTCGCGCCCCGGCGGTCGCCGGGACCGCGTCACCGCGATTCCAGCGCTCGAGCAGCCGGCAGAAGGCGAGCGACGCCGCCTCGCAGGCGTGCAGCTGTGCGACGAGGCGGTCGCCGACGCGTGGGGTCGCGCGCGTGCAGCTCGATCACGCCTGCCCAGCCCTCGGAAGGCCATCAGACCTCGATCACCACCGGAAGGATCATCGGCCGGCGCCGCGTCCGGTCGTAGATGAACTGGCCGATCCCGTCGTGGATGTGCTCCTGGATCAGCTTGATCTCGGTGATCCCGTCAGCGACGAGCTGGTCGACGATCTGCTACGCCTCCTGGCGCAGCTCGTCGACCGAGCTCGTCGTCCTCGGCCACTCCGCGCGCGATCACCTCGGGTGGGGCGATCTCCCCTCCGTCGGTGAGCGCGACCGTGGTGACGACGATCAGCACGCCGTCCTCGGAGAGGCGCCGCCGGTCGCGTAGCGCGACGTCCTCGACGTCGCCCACGCCGAGCCCGTCGACGAAGATCACGCCCGCCTCGATCCGGTCGACGATCCTGCGCGGTCGCCGCGCTCGAGCTCGACCACCGATCCGTTCTCGGCGATCAGGATCGCGTCCTCGGGAACGCCCGCGTCGCGTGCGAGCTGGCCGTGCGCGGCCAGCATCCGATACTCCCCGTGGATCGGCATCACCGCGCGCGGGCGGACGAGCGACAACAGGGTCCGCAGCTCTTCCGCGCAAGCGTGACCTGACACGTGTACGGGCGCGATCTCCTGGTGCAGCACCTCGGCGCCCGCCCGCGCCAGCCGGTTGATCGAGTCGTGGACACGCAGCTCGTTCCCGGGTACCGGTTTCGCAGAGATGATCACCGTGTCACCGCGCTCCACCGTCACGTTCGGGTGGTCGCCGTATGCGATCCGCGTCAGCGCAGACATCGGCTCGCCCTGGCTCCCCGTGCAGAGCACGAGCACTTCGGCCGGGTCGAGCTCCATCGCCTCCTTCGGCGAGACGATCGCCTCCTCCGGAAGATCGACGTATCCGAGCCCTCGAGCGATGTTCATGTTCTTCCGCATCGACCGTCCCACGACCGCGACCTTCCGCCCGTTCTCGATCGCCACCTCCGCCGCCTGTTGCACACGGTGGATGTTGGATGCGAACGACGCAACCACGATCCGGCCTGTGCGGAGCGGGATGAGCTGCCGAAACGCCTCCCCCACCAGACGCTCCGAGCCCGTCATCCCGGGGCGCTCGGCGTTCGTCGAGTCGCCCAGGAGCAAGTCGACGCCGCGGTTGCCGAGCTCCGCGAGAGCGCCCACGTCGGTCTTGAGCCCATCGACGGGCGTGTGATCGAGCTTCCAGTCGCCGGTGTGCAGAACGCGGCCCGCCGGTGTCTCGATCACGATGGCGACCGAGTCCGGGATCGAGTGCGCCATGCGCACGAACCCGAGGGTGAAACCGCCGAGCTCGATCGGAGGGGCCTCTGGGTCTGCCACACGGAGCTCGGTCGTTGCGCCGAGCCCGTGTTCGTCGAGCTTCGACTTGACCAGCCCGAGCGTGAGCCGGGTGCCGATCACCTCCTGGACCTCGACCTCGCGAAGGACGTACGGCAGCGCGCCGACATGATCCTCGTGCCCGTGCGTGAGGACGATCGCCCGCACGGGCCTGTCGTAGAGGTACGAGAAATCCGGGAGCACGAGGTCGACGCCCAGGTGCTCGTCCCGCGGGAACGCCAGGCCGGAGTCGACCACGATGCGGTCGTCGCCGAGCTCGAAGACGGTCATGTTCTTGCCGACCTCGCCGAGCCCGCCGAGCGGAATGATCCGGAGCGTGTCGCTCACGGTCGCAGTGTACGGTCGGGTTCCGGCGGCCGTCTCTCGCCCCGGATGCGGGTCAGGCAACCGCGTGTGTGAGCAAGCCGAGTCGCTCGAGGCAGTCGCGGATCGCGGCGGTCTCCGGCTCGTCGGCCTCGACGAGGGGTAGGCGCAGACCGCCGACGTCATGGCCCAGCAGCTGGAGCGCCCGCTTGATCCCGACCGGGTTCGCGGTGACGCGGAGGAGCTCGATCGAGGGTCGCAGCTCCGCGTCGAGCGCCTCTGCGCCGGCGACGTCGCCCGCCGCGAACTTGGTGATGAGCTCCTTCACCTGCGGGCCGACGACGTGTGTGTGGACGCAGACCCCGCCGATCCCCCCGAGCTTCAGGAAGGGAAGGATCAGGTCGTCGTCGCCGGCGTAGAGGTCGAGCCCGCACGCGACGATGTTGCGCGCCTGCGCCTCCTCGTCGACCGGCTGGGCCGCTTGCTTCACGGCGCGGACGTTCTCGATCTTCGCCAGCCGCTCGATCGTTCGCGGCTCGATGTTCGTCACGCATCGGCCGGGGATGTTGTAGGCGATCACGGGTCGGTCGGTTGCTGCAGCAACCGCCTCGAAATGCGCGACGATCCCCCGCTGTGGCGGCTTGTTGTAGTACGGGGTCACGACGAGGACGGCGTGGACGCCGAGAGCGTGTGCCGCTGCTGTGAGGTGCACCGAATGGGCCGTGTCGTTCGTCCCCGTCCCGGCGACGACCGTTGCGCGGTCTCCGACCTCGTCGAGCGCGGCCTCGTACAGCGCGAGCCGCTCGTCGTCGGTCAGTGTCGGGGCCTCCCCCGTGGTGCCTGTGACGACGAGCCCGTCCGAGCCGTTGCTCACGAGGTAGCGGGCGATCGTGCGGAACGACCCCAGGTCGACCTGTCCGTCCGCGTCGAACGGGGTCACGACCGCGGTGAGCACCTGGCCGAGCATCCGGTGATTGTAGTTCTCCGGCACCTGCGCTATGCATCCCTCACGGTACGGGCTAGCCGAGCAGGCGCTCCAGCCCGACGGTCAGCCCGGGTGGCAGCGAGCGGACGGCCTCGAGCGCCCTCAGCACGCCCGGCGCGAACGCCTCGCGGGAGCTCGTGTCGTGACGGATCGTGAGCGTCTCGCCCTCGCCACCGAGAATCACCTCTTGGTGTGCGACGAGCCCTGGTAACCGGATCGAGTGGATCGTGATCCCGCCTCCCATCCGCTCGGAGGTGGCCAGCGCGGTGCCCGATGGTGCGTCGACCTTCGCCTCGTGGTGCAGCTCGACGATCTCGGCGCGCGACAGCGACCGCGCCGCTTCCTCGGCGAAGCGCATCATCAACACCGCTCCGATCGCGAAGTTCGGCGCGTGGAAGCACGGCACGTCGTGCTCGCGCGCGAGGCGATCCACCTCCACGTGGTCGAAGCCCGTCGTCCCGATGACCACGGGAACACCGGCGGAGAGGCTGGCGGCGACATTGCCGAGCACGGCATCCGGTCGCGTGAAGTCGACGGAGACATCGCAGCCGGTCGGGCCTGCCGAGCGGCCGTCGACGACCTCGTGGCCCGCGGCGGCGAGTGCCGGCGCGATCGCGATGCCGACGCGACCGTACAACCCGTAGAAGCAGATCTTCATGCCGACCCGGCGAGTGCGCCCGGGTTGACGCGCTTGACCGCGGATTCGAAGCGCGTGCGGCTCGGGCCGATCCCGACCGCGGATAGGGCACCTGGGTCGAACAGCTCCTGCGCGAGCCCGGCGACGTCGGCCTCGGTGACTGCGTCGACCCGCCGGAGCGTGTCGTCGACCGAGATGATCGGCTGGTCGCCAACCAGCGCCTTGCCGAGGCGCGTCATCCTCGTCGAGGTCGACTCGAGCGAGAGGATGATGCGGCCCTTGAGGTACTCCTTCGCCCGTTCGAGCTCTCCGCGCCGCAGCTCGCCAGCGCCGACCGCGATCAGCTCGTCTGCGCAGACCTCGAGACAGGCCGCCAGGTTGTCCTCACGCGTGCCGACATAGAGCCCGACCTGCCCGGTCTCGGCGTACTGCGAGCCGTACGTGTACACGCTGTACGCCATCCCCCGCTTCTCGCGGATCTCCTGGAACAGCCGCGAGGACGCCGAGCCACCGAGAATCGCGTCGAGGACCGTCGCCGCGTACCGCCGCTCGTCGTCTCGCGCGATCCCGGGCCCGGAGAGGACGACGTGGTACTGCTCGGTCTTGCGTCGTAGGAAGCGAGTGGACGGACGCGGAACCCGCCCGACCGGCTTCTGGGTGAGGCGCCTCGGAGTGCCTCCACCGTCTCGTCGTCGGGCGAGGAGCTCGACCAGGTGGTCGTGATGCACCTTGCCGGCTGCCGCGAGCACGACGTTGGGGCCCGCGTACGCGGCGGCGTGGTAGGCGCGCAACACCCGGCGCGAGACACTCCCGATCACGTCGGCGCGACCGATGATGGGACGACCGAGCGGGTGCGCGCCGAACACCGCTTCGCCCGCAAGGTCGTGGACGAGGTCCTGCGGGTTGTCGTCGACCATTGCGATCTCCTCGAGCACGACCTCTCGCTCGTTGTCGAGGTCGGTGAAGCGTGGCGCGAACACCATGTCCGCCATGACGTCCAGCGCCTGCTCGAGGTGGTGGTCGGGCACACGCACGTAGACGACCGTCGTCTCGCGCGACGTGGCGGCGTTCAGCTCGCCACCCATCACGTCGAACAGCTCGGCAATCGTGAGGGCGTCGTAGCGCTCCGACCCCTTGAACAGAAGATGCTCGATGAAGTGCGAGACCCCGGCTCGCGCGTCCGTCTCGTGACGTGAGCCTGCTCCGATCCAGAACCCGATCGCGACCGAGCGAACGCCGGGGACGCGCTCGGAGACCACCCTCTCGCCTCCGGGCAACGTCGTGATCTCCGGCTCGCGCATCGTCGTGATCCTAACCGGGTGAATCGCGGACCCCGCCTACGAGGACCTCGGGCCGATCCATCGCGACCGGCGGGTGAGAGGTGCCGCTCGAGGCGAGAGCCCCGAGCGGCACCCGACTTACCTGTCCCGGCGCCTGCCGCGATCCTCGCGGGGCGGGCGCGGCTCGCGAGGAGGCGCATCCTTCGCGCGCTCGATGAGCTCGTCCGGCTGGACGAGGCCACCGTTCTCGTGCTTCGCGACGAGCTTCAGCCCGATCCGGCCACGGTCCTTGTCGACCTCCTGCACGATCACGTCCAGGACGTCACCGCGGGCGATCACATCCTCGATGTGCGCGACACGACCGGGGCCGACGTTCGAGACGTGCAGCAGCCCGTCGGTGCCCTTCTTGAGCTCGACGAACGCACCGAAGTCGGTCGTCTTCACGACCTTGCCGGTATACGTGTCGCCGATCTCGGGCTCCTTCGTCATCGCGGCGATCGCGGCGATCGCCGCGTCGGCGTTCGTCCCCTCGGTCGCGTAGACGAGGATCGTGCCGTCCTCCTCGATGTCGATCTGGACGTCGTAGTCGCCCTCGAGCGAGCGGATCGTCTCGCCGCCCTTGCCGATCACCATCCCGATGAACTCCGGGTTGATCTGGATGGACGAGATCCGCGGCGCGTGGTTCGCGAGCTCCTCACGAGAGCCGGAGATCGTCTCGGCCATCCGATCGAGGATGAACTGCCGGGCACGCTTCGCCTGCTCGAGTGCGCTCCGCATGATCTCCTGCGTGACACCGGTGATCTTGATGTCCATCTGGAGCGCGGTGATGCCCTCGGGCGTACCGGCGACCTTGAAGTCCATGTCGCCCAGGTGGTCTTCCGCGCCCTGGATGTCGGTGAGGATGACGTAGTCGTCGCCCTCCTTCACGAGACCCATGGCGATGCCGGAGACCGGGGCCAGGATCGGCACCCCGGCGTCCATGAGCGACATCGTCGAGCCACACACCGAGCCCATCGACGACGAGCCGTTCGACTCGAGCGTCTCCGACACGAGCCTGATCGTGTACGGGAAGTCCTCGACCGTCGGGATGACCGGCTCGAGTGCCCTCTGCGCGAGCGCGCCGTGACCGATGTCGCGGCGCTTCGGGCCACGCATGAACCCGGTCTCCCCGACGGAGTAGGGCGGGAAGTTGTAGTGGTGCATGTAGCGGCGCTCGTTCTCGGGCGAGAGGTCGTCGATCCGCTGCTGCTCCTTCTGCGTGCCGAGGGTGCAGAGCGTCAGGATCTGCGTCTGACCGCGCGTGAACAAGGCCGATCCGTGCGTGCGCGGGGCAAAGGACACCTCGGTCGTGATCGAGCGGATCTCCTCGGTGCCGCGCCCGTCGGGGCGACGCTTGTCGACGGCGATCTTCTTCCGGACGAGATCCTTGTAGATCGCGTCGGCGGCCTTCTTGATCGTCGTCTTGGTGAGCGCGTCCACCGACGCCCGACTCGCCGTCGGCTGCCACCGGCGGGGAACGGGAGCGAGAGCTCGTCCTGGATCCGGTCGAGGAGGATGTCGCGCTTCCGCGACTTGAGCTCCTTCGAGTCCTGTTCCGCGTCGGTCAGCGAACGGAGGTCGCTCTCGAACTGCTCGCGAACCGGGCCCTCCACCGCGGCCAGCCGCTGCTTGTCGAGCAGCATCGTCAACCCGTGGCGCACCTGGGCCTCGCGGGTGATGTCGTCCTCGGTCGAGTCGAGCGTGATCGACGGCGCGCTCTGGGCGAGCAGCTCGTCGACGATCGACCCGGCCTCGCGGAGGCCGACCGACTGGATCCGCTCCCAGACGCTGTGGCCGTGCGCCTGCTCGAGCTCGGCGTTCAGCTCGACGTCGATCCACTTCGGCTTGCCGACCTGGCGGGCGAGGTCGTCGATCGCGTCGCAGATCCGGCCGATCTCGGCGTGCGCGATCTCGAACGCTTCCAGCAGCACGTCCTCGGGTACCTGGTCGGCACCCGCCTCGATCATCGTCAGCGCCTCGCGTGTGCCCACGACGATGAGGTCGAGCGACGAGTCCTCCTGCGTCGTGAACGTCGGGTTCACGACGAGGTCACCCTCGACACGACCGATCCGGACGGCACCGACAGGGCCGAGGAACGGCAGCGGCGAGATGGCGAGCGCGGCCGAGGCGCCGTTGATGCAGAGGATGTCGTGCGGCACGACCAGGTCGGCCGACAGGACGGTGCAGATCACCTGCACCTCGTTCTTGAACCCTTTCGGCCAGAGCGGCCGGATCGGGCGATCGATCATGCGGGCGGTGAGCGTCGCGCGCTCGGTTGCCTTCCCCTCACGCTTGAAGAAGCCGCCCGGGATCTTGCCGGCGGCGTACATGCGCTCCTCCACGTCGACCGTGAGCGGGAAGAAGTCCGCATCCGGCCGGGCGTCCTGGCGGCCGACCGCGGTCGCGAGGATCATGGTGTCGCCGCTGCGGACGGCGACCGCGCCGTCTGCCTGCTTGGCGAGCTTGCCCGTCTCGAAGGTGATCTCCTGACCACCGATCTCGACGGACACCGAGGCTACGCGCCCCGTGCTCATCGTGCTCATCTGTTGTCCCTTCACTCTTCCGATATGTGGCGGAAGGTGGAAGTTTGAGCCAGCTTCGTCGTCGCGCTGCGTCGAAGCTCGATCAAACACCCACCTTCCGTCCCGACCGGAGCTACCGGCGCAGGCCGAGCTCCTTGATGAGGGCGCGGTAGCCCTCGAGATCCTTTCGTTGCAGGTAGTCGAGGAACCTGCGGCGCTGCCCGACGAGCTTCAGGAGCCCGCGGCGGGAGTAGTGATCCTTCGGGTGCGTGCGCAGGTGCTCGGTGAGGTCGTTGATCCGGCGGGTCAGCATCGCGATCTGGACTTCGGTCGAGCCGGTGTCCTTCGCGTTCGCCCCGTGCTTCCCGATCAGCTCCTGCTTCACTTCCTTGGTGAGAGCCATGCGTCTCCTCTCGGATGGTGTCTCCGGCAATCCCCGCGCGGCGTGAAGGAAGGACACGGCCGGCCGAGACTGCGGTCGAGTGGCAGGGTAGCAGCGGGTTGCGCCGACCCGCTATGGGCGCACGGCTGCCCGCACCGCCTCGACGTCCCGCCCGATCTGTTCGATCAGCGCGGTCTCGGACTCGAAGACCTCCTCATCGCGGAGTCGCTCCCAGAGCTCGACGACGAGCCGCTGGCCGTAGAGATCGCCGTCGAAGTCGAGCAGGAAGGGCTCGATCCGCCGCTCGGTCCCGCCGTAGTGCGGGTTCGTGCCGATCGAGACGGCCGCGCGATGACCCCGAGCGGCTCCTGCGTAGATGCCGTATCGCGGGCAGGCGAGCTGGGCGTCGAGTGCGATGTTCGCGGTGGGGTAGCCGAGCGTCCCACCGCGCTGATCGCCGACGACGACCAGGCCGTCCAGCTCGAACGGCCTCCCCAGCAGCGCTGCCGCCGCGGCGAGATCGCCGGCGCGCACGGCGTCGCGGATCGCGGTCGACGAGACCCCCTCGACCTGGGCGACGTCGAGCACCTCGTACCCACGGGCGCGAACGAGATCGAGGTCGCCGGCACGCTTGCGACCGAACCGGAAGTCCGCACCCGCCGCAACCGCCTCCGTGCCCATCGCTCCGAGATAGCCGTCGAGGAACTCGTCCGGGGTCAGCCGCTGCAGCTCTGGCGTGAACGGCGCAACGAGCGTCGCCGCCACGCCGGCCTCGGCGAGCAGCTCGAGCCGTCGCTCGAGCGTCGTGAGCAGCTCGACGCGATTTCCCATCGCGGTCCGCGGATGTGGGTCGAACGTGATCACCGTCGGCTCGAGCCCGGACTCGATCACCGCGTTCAGGACCGCGATATGACCGCGATGCACACCGTCGAACGATCCGATCGCCACCGCCCGCGGCTGGCGCTCGAGCTGAGACGGAGCATGGGCGATCTTCATGCGGCCAGCCGTGGGAGCGCATCCTCGAGCGCGAGCAGGCGCTCCTCGTCCGCCTCCTCGACTCGGAACGGGCCGACCTCGAGCCGGCGGAGAGAGACGCAATGGCCCCCCAACGCGTCCGCAATCGAGCGGATGTACGTGCCCGAGCCGACGTCGAGCTCGATCGTGGCGATCCCCGCCTCGTACGACAGGAGCTCGGCGCGGTCGATGCGCATCTTCCTGAGCGGCATCTCGGGCGCGAGACCGGCCCGATGGAGGCGATAGGCACGCTCGCCGGAGATCTTCACCGCCGAAGCGGCCGGGACGCGCAGCTCGACGAGCCCGCGCATCGCTCCGAGTGCGTCGGCGAGCGAGGGCTCCGACACGGGCTCGTGCACCTCGGTGATCTCGCCTTCCGGATCGCCCGTCGATGTCCTGTGGTGGAGGTCGATCGTGGTCAGGTAGCGCTTGCCGAGCTTCATGAACCGGTCCTGGAGCGAGGTCGCTCGACCGGAGAGGAGGACGAGCAGGCCGGTCGCAAACGGGTCGAGGGTGCCCGCGTGCCCGGTTCGGGCGCCGGTGCGGCGGCGGATCCGTGCGACGACGGCGAACGACGTCGGTCCTGCCGGCTTGTCGACGAGGATCACCCCCGTCGGCTCGAGTGCCCGTGGGATCGCCATCAGGCAGCGCCGCTGCCGTCGACTGCCGTGAGGTAGGCGTCGACGATCCGGTCGGTCACCTCGTTGGTCGGCAGATCGGTCGAGAAGCCGGCCGCCTGGCGATGCCCTCCACCCCCAAAGGCGCGCGCAATCGCCGAGACGTCGACCCCACCCGGCTTCGAGCGCAGCGAGCCCTTTCGTGCCGGGCCTCCCTCACGCGGGATCTCCCGGACGAGGGCTACCAGCTCGGTTCCCTCGACCGACCGGAGGTAGTCGATGATGCCCTCGGAGTACGGCTCGTCCGCACCGGCGTCGGCGAAGTCCGAGCGAAGCAGCTCGGCGACGAGCACCCGGCCGTCCGCGTAGGAGGTCGCCCGTTCGATCGCGCGCCCGAGGAGCTTCAGGCGTGCCAGCGGCGCCGACTCGTAGACCTCCCGGAAGATCTTCGAGATGTCGGCCCCGGCCTCGATCAGGGTCGCTGCCAGCCGAAGCGACTTCGGGGTCGTGTTCGCGTACTGGAACCGCCCCGTGTCGGTCACGAGCGCCGTGTAGAGCGCCTCGGCGATCGGCGGGGTCAGCTCGAGCCCGAGTGCGTCGAGCACGTCCGCCAGGACCTCCCCGTCGACGACGCGTCGGCGACGACGAGGTCGACGTCGCCGAACAGCGTGTTGTCGTGATGATGGTCGACGTTGATCGTGATCGCCGCGCGGCCGGCGAGCGTCGGGTCGGCGATCCGGCTCTCCTGCGCACAGTCCACCGCGAGCAGCGCGCGCTCGTCGACATCGTCGGGCGCTGCGCGCAGCAGACCGTGAGCCTCGAGCCCGAGGAAGGCGTATTCCCCGGGGAGCGGCAGCTCGCCACCGAGCACCATCACGCTGTCCTTGCCGAGCGCGGAGAGCGCCAGGTGCGATGCGAGGAGCGACCCGAGGGCGTCGCCGTCGGGATTCTCGTGCGTCGTGACGATGAAGCGTTCGTGGCTCGACAGCGCGGCTACGACGGGTGCGAGATCACGTTGCGGCATCGCGCTCCTCCGGCTCCGGCTCCGGCCGGCCCCGGCGGCGCCAGTTCGTCGATCAGCTGGGTCATGCGGACGCCGTGCTCGACGGCGTTGTCGTAGACGAACTCGAGCTGAGGTGTACGGCGGAGGTGCAGCTCGCGCCCGATCCGGGCCTGGAGCACGCCGGTCGCGCCGGCCAGCGCCTCGAGGGTCTGGCTCCGCTTGCGCTCACTCCCGAGGACGCTGACCCAGACCTTCGCGTGGTCGAGGTCGCTCGTCGTGTCGACGGCGGTCACCGTGACGAACCCGATCCGGGGGTCCTTGAGCGTTGGGATCGCCTCGGAGAGCACCTGGCGCATCGCCGCGTCGACGCGCCGCATCCGGCCGGAGGCGCCACTCATTCGAGCGTCACCAGCTCGCGCTGTCGGGCACCGAGCTCGAAAGCCTGACCGGACAGCCACCGCTCCGCGGCGTCGAGGAGCCGGCCTGCCTCGCCCGCCTCGCGCGTGACACAGGCGAGCGTCAGCTGCGCCCGCTGCCAGGTGTCATGGTGGTCGACCTCTGCGATCGAGCAGCCCACCCGATTGGCAAGCTGCTGCTTCACCGACCTGAGGTGCATTCGCTTCTCCTTCAACGAGTGGCTCTCCGGGAAGAAGAGCTCGAACGAGAGGATGCCGACGTAACCGGTGGACATGTGCGGATTCCGTTGCCCCGGGGTCGGGAGGAGCGGAGCCACGGCTACCGTAGACGAAGCTGTGTCCAGGCCCAGCCGCATCGTCATGCTCCTCGTCGGGCTCTCGGCAATTCTTGCCTCGGCGAGCGCCGCAGACGCCTCGGGTGACGCCGTCCGTGGCCGAAGCCTCCTGCACTTCGGGGACTCGCTGGCCGTCGGCACCGGCATCTATCTGCCGTCGTTCCTGAAGGGGTGGGCGGTGACCCAGTCGTACGACGTGAGCCGGCACGCGTCATCCGGTCCACCCGGGATCAGGGCGTTCGGCAACACGCTCCCGCGGGTGATCGTCGTGAGCCTCGGAGCGAACGACTCGCCGTCCGGCGTGTCCGCGTTCGAGCACGACGTCGAGGCCGTGCTGCGAGCCGCCGGCTCGCAGCGTTGCGTCGTGTGGTCGACCATCGTGCGCCCGCCGTACAACGGGGTCTCGTACGACGGTCTCAACGCGGTGCTACGCAGACTCGACGCTCGCCGCCGGAACCTCGTCGTCTTCGACTGGGCGAAGCTGGCGGCACGCAACCCACAGTGGTTCGGCAACGACGGCGTGCACCCCAGCGCCACCGGCTACCGCATCAGAGCCTCCGCGATCGCGCACCTCGTCCGCTCCGACTGTTGAGGTACGGGTAAGCCCGACCCCTACGAGTCGAGCTCGGTCCGCTCCACTTCCTTGGTCTCGAAGGCCTCGAGGATGTCGCCTTCCTTCACGTCGTTGAAGCCGTCGAGCAGGATCCCGCACTCGAAGCCCTCGCTCACCTCGCGCGCGTCCTCCTTGAAGCGCTTGAGCTGCGCGATCGACGTCTCGTAGATCACTGTGCCGTCGCGAACGACGCGCACGCGCGCGTTGCGGCGGACAACCCCGTTCGTGACCATGCAGCCGGCGATCGTCCCGAGCCGGGAGACCCTGAACAGCGCGCGGACCTCCGCCTCGCCGATCACCTCCTCGGTGGTCACGGGCGAGAGCATCCCGACGAGCGCCTGCTCGATGTCCTCGGTGAGCTTGTAGATCACGCGGTAGGTCCTGATGTCGACGCCTTCGCGCTCGGCCAGTGTCCTCGCCTCGGCGCTCGGCCGCACGTTGAACCCGATGACGAGCGCCTGCGAGGCCGAGGCGAGGTTGACGTCGTTCTCCGTGATCCCGCCGACACCGGTGTGGATCACGTTCACGCCCACCTCGGAGTGCTGGATCTTGTCGAGCTCGGAGACGAGGGCCTCGACCGAGCCCTGGACGTCGCCCTTCAGGACGATGTTGAGCTCCTGGACGGCGCCCTCCTGCATCTGCTCGAACAGCGTCTCGAGCGACACACCGCGCTTCGAGCGCTGCGCGAGCTGCTCTCGGCGTAGCCGCTCGGCGCGCTTCTCCGCAAGGTCTTTCGCCTGACGCTCGTGCTCGACCACACGCGCGAGCTCACCGGCTCTCGGCGGCGAGTCGAAGCCGAGGATCTCGACCGGGTCGCCCGGACGGGCTTCCTTCACCTTGTCGCCGCGGTAGTCGTAGAGCGCGCGCACCTTGCCGGCTGCGTCGCCGGCCACGATCGCGTCGCCCACCCGCAGCGTGCCGCGCTGGACGAGCATCGTCGCGACAGGGCCGCGCCCGATGTCGAGCCGCGACTCCACGATCGGGCCCGAGGCCTCCGCCTTCGGGTTCGCGCGCAGGTCGAGCTCGGCATCGGCGACGAGCAGGATCCGCTCGAGCAGGTCGTCGAGGTTCTCGTGCTGCTTTGCGGACACCGCGGAGAACTGCGTCGTTCCACCCCAGTCCTCGGGCTGCAGCCCTTCCGCCGCCAGCTCGCTCTTCACCCGGTCGGGGTTTGCGTCGGCGACGTCGATCTTGTTGATCGCGACCACGATCGGGACCTCGGCTGCGCGCGCGTGGGAGATCGATTCCTTCGTCTGTGGCATCACGCCGTCGTCGGCCGCGACGACGAGCACCGCGATGTCCGTCACCTTGGCGCCGCGCGCCCGCATCGCCGTGAACGCCTCGTGCCCGGGCGTGTCGAGGAACGTGATCCTCCGTCCGTCGACCTCGGTCTGGTAGGCGCCGATGTGCTGGGTGATCCCTCCGGCCTCGGTGTCGACCACCTGGGTCGAGCGAATCGCGTCGAGCAGCGTCGTCTTGCCGTGGTCGACGTGACCCATGATCGTCACGACCGGAGGGCGCGGAGCCAGGTCGGCATCGCTGTCCTCGACGATCTCCGGCTCGACATCGTCATCTGCGGCGTGCTTGATCGTCACCTCGCGCGGGGGGTCGACCTCCGCCGCGATCAGCTCGACCTCGTCGTCGGCGAGCGACTGGGTCGCGGTCCGCATCTGACCGAGGCCCATCAGGATCTTGATGATCGTCGGCATCGGGACGCCGAGCGCCTGCGACAGGTCCTTGACGGTCACCCCGGACTCGACCGTGACCGGCCCGGTCGGCATCACCGTCGGCTGGGTGCGGGGCTGCTGCGGGGCGGCGCGATCGCCGCCGCGTGGCGCGCCTCTTCCCCCTCCGCGGGCGGCGCCACCCTCGATCACGACACGGCGACGTCGGCCAGAAGCACCACCGCCGCGCGGGCGGATCGGGCGATTCGGCCTGTTCGGTCCGTCAGCCATCGGATCTAGTGTAGAGACGCGCGATCGCAGGATCGACCAGGACCCGAGCGCGAAACGCTCGCGCGAACCCACCCCGCGCGACCGCTGTCTCGAAGCACGCGGCCGCCGGGCAGGTGTACGCACCCCGACCCGGTTGCCCCCCACCCGGGGCCAGCGCGCCGTCCCGCACGACGAAGCGGACGAGCGACGCCTGCAGTGCTCTCCGCCCGCAACCGACGCACATCCGCTCCGGGGAGGTGCTCACGCGTCAGCTGACTCGCCCTCCTCGACGGCGGTCTCGAGGATCTGCTCGAGCTCGGCGCCGGCCGCAATGTCCTCGGCGACCGCGTCCTCCGTGGCATCGAGGATCGCCTCCTCCGCTGCCTCGGCCTCCTCGACCGTCAGCTCGCCAGCGGCGAGCGCTTCCTCGACCTCCTCGATCGCCTCGGTTGCGAGCTCGAGGTCATCTGCGACCACCTCTGCAACGGCCTCCTCGATCGCCTCTTCGGCCTCGGCGAGCGCGATCGCACCCGGTGGGAGCGTGGCCAGCTCCTGGTGCGCCGGGACACCGCAGTAGTGCGAGCCGGGGAGCGCCGCATTCGGGCAACGCTTCCCGTTGGACAGGAGCGCGGCACAGCGGCCCGAGAACTCGCCCTCCGCCTCCTGCTCGCCCGTGAACGCGGCGTCGGCCTCCTCCTGCGCAAACTCGCTGTCCGACTTGATGTCGACCTTCCAACCGGTCAGCCGCGCTGCGAGGCGCGCGTTGAGACCTTCCTTTCCGATCGCGAGCGCGAGCTGGTCGTCGGGCACGACGACCGTCGCCTCCCGCGTCTCGTCGTCGATGTAGACCTCGCGGACGCGTGCCGGCGAGAGAGCCTTCGCGACAAAGCGGGCCGGCTCCGTGTTCCACGGGATGATGTCGATCTTCTCGCCGCGGAGCTCGGACACGACCATGCGGACGCGCGACCCTCGTGGGCCGACACACGCGCCGACCGGGTCGACACCCTGCGCGTGCGACTCGACCGCGATCTTCGACCGGTAGCCGGGCTCCCGTGCGACGCCGCGGATCTCGACGAGCCCGTCGGCGATCTCCGGAACCTCGAGCTCGAACAGCGTCTCGATGAGCTGCGGCGCACGCCGGGAGAGGATCACCTGGGGGCCCTTGGTACCCGACCTGACCTCGGTGATCACCGCCTTGATGCGACCGCCCTGCTCATAGCGCTCGCCGTCGACCTGCTCCGAGCGCGGCAAGAGCGCCTCGACCTTGCCGAGGTCGACGAGCACGTTGTTGCGGTCACCTGCCTGCTGGACGATGCCGGTCACGACCTCGCCCTGCCGGTCGACATACTCGTCGTACATCATCGCGCGCTCCGCCTCACGGATGCGCTGCTGGATCACCTGCTTGGCCGTCATCGCTGCGATCCGGCCGAAGTCGTGGGGTGTGACGTCCTCGCGCTGCATGAGCTCGTCGGGCACCTGCTCCCAGTCGAGATCGAGCTCGTCGGGGTTGATGAGCGTGTGCTGCTTCTCCCCCGTCTCCTCCTCGAGCTGCTCGAGCTCGTCGATCTTCGCCTCCATCGCCTCGTCGAGCAGCCGCTCCTCGAGGTCGGCCGGGATCTCGATCGAGAACACGCGGAACTCGCCTTCGTCGTCGAGCACCACCTCGGCGTGACGCGTCGCGCCCGGCGTCTTCTTGTACGCGGCGAGCAGCGCGTCCTCGAGTGCCTCGACGAGCGTGCCCGTCTCGATCCCCTTCTCGCGCTCGATGGTGCGGATGCCTTCGATGATCTCCTGGCTCATGCCTACCGTCCCTCGTCGATCAGGTTGGCCCGGACGATCGCGTCGACCGGAACCCTGACTGTCTCGCCGCCTTCGTCGAGCACCACGGCGGCGTCCTCGATCTCCACGACCGTCCCGCGGAGCTTCCGCTTTCCGCCGACCTCGGTCGCCGTCTTGACCTGCACCACGCTCCCCATCGCGCGACGGAAGTGCGCTTCCGTGCGCAGCGGCCGCTCCGGGCCGGGCGACGAGACGTCGATCGTCCAGTCGCTCCGGTAGTCCTCGAGGAGCCGCGTCACGCGCTCGCAGAGCGCGAAGTCGACCCCCTCCGACCGGTCGAGGTAGACGCAGAACCGACTCGGTGAGAGCAGCTCGACCGCGAGCACCTCGGTGCCCGGGACGGTGTGCGCGACCCGCGGCGCGATCTCGGAGAAGAGCTGGCGCTCCTTCCCGTATGCGTCTCCTGTCCGTGCGTGTGGCAGTGAAATCGTCCCTTTCAACAAAAATGGGCGCCGACGCGCCCATTTCGAACAACCCGAAATGCGGTGACCGAAGCGTAGCACCTCGGTGCTCGTGGTCAGCGACCGCCGAGGACGATCGTCACGGGCCCGTCGCAGCGCAGGTCGAGCTCCATCTGCGCGCCGAACCGGCCGAAGGCGACCCGGATCCCGAGCTCGCCGAGCGCTGCCCCGAACCGGTCGACGAGCAGCTCCGCCTCGCCGGGCTGGGCGGCCTCCGTGAAGCTCGGGCGGTTCCCGCGGCGGGTATCGGCAAGGAGGGTGAACTGGCTCACGACGAGGGCCTCACCGCCCACATCGAGCAGCGACCGGTCGAATCGGCCCTCGTCGTCCGGGAACACGCGCATCCGCGCCACCTTGGCCGCGAGCTGCGAAGCGTCGTGATCCGTGTCGCCATGCGCGATCCCGACGAGGATCGCCAGCCCTCGGCCACACCTGCCGACCACCTCGTCGCCGACCGAGACAGACGCGCTCGAGACGCGCTGGACGACGAGTCGCACACGGCGATTGTCCCTCATCCTAGGGACGCGTCGTGCCGATACGGGGGAGGTGGAAGCAGCGATGAACCCCTGGCCGGCGCTCGGCACGCTTCTCGTGCGCGATGGGGCGATCACAGCCGAGCAGCTCGAGGCCGCGCTGGAGCTGAAGCGCGAGACCCCGACGAAGCGGCTCGGCGAGATCCTTCTCGAGCAGGGTGCGACGACCCGCGTCGCAATCGCACGCGTGCTCGCCGAGCAGCACGAGCTGGAGTTCCTCGAGATCGATGCCTCCTCGATCGACACGGCGGCCGCCAACCTCCTACCCGAGACGCTCGCGCGGCGCTACAACGCGATCCCGTTGCGCTTCCGCGACGACGGGTCGGTGCTCGTTGCAGTGGCCGACCCCACGAACGTCGTGTTCTCCGACGAGCTGCGCCTGGCGCTCGGCGTGCCGGTGCGCGTCGCGGTTGCATCACAGGACGCCATCGAGCTCGCGATCTCGCGAACCTACGACGGCAGTGTGATCGAGCTCGTCACGGTCGACGATGCCGCGCCCGAGATCGAGGACGACGCGACCCAGATCGACCTCAATCACGACTCGCCTGCCGTGGTCTTCGTCAACCGCTCGCTCGCCAAGGCGCTGGATCTCGGCGCCTCCGACATCCATTTCACACCGCAGGCGAAGCGCCTGCACGTCCGTGCTCGCATCGACGGGGTGATGCGCGAGATCGCCACGATCACCGGGACGCAGGCGGCGGCGATCTCGAGCCGGTTGAAGATCATGGGTGGGCTCGACATCGCCGAGCGGCGTGCCCCGCAGGACGGTCGCGTGTCGGTCAAGCGCGGTGCCAATACCGTCGACGTCCGGATCGCGGTGCTCCCGACGACCCACGGCGAGAAGACGACGCTGCGGATCCTCAACCAAGGCGAGGCGCCGGAGTCGCTGTCGGCGCTCGCGATGTGGCCGCGCGCAGAGGACGCGTTGCGCGCGGCGATCACGAAGCCGTTCGGCTCGGTCGTCGTCGTCGGCCCGACCGGCTCGGGAAAGACGACGACCCTCTACGCCGCCCTTCAGGAGCTGAACTCACCCGACGTCTCGATCGTGACGCTCGAGGACCCGGTCGAGTATCGCGCGCCCGGGCTCGACCAGATCGAGATCAACCCGCGAGCCGGGCTCACGTTCGCGAACGGGTTGCGCACGATTCTCCGGTCGGACCCCGACGTGATCCTCGTCGGTGAGATCCGCGACGAGGAGACGGCCTCCATCGCCTTCCGCGCGGCGATGACCGGGCATCTCGTGCTGACGACGCTTCACGCCCAGACGGCGGCGGCGGCGATCCAGCGCCTCACCGACATGGACGTCGACCGTGGGGTGATCGCAACCGCGATCAACGCGTTCGTCGGCCAGCGCCTCGCACGACGGCTGTGCACGAACTGCGCCGAGCAGTACGAGGCGGACGAGTCGGAGCTCCGCGCCCTCCGCGTGCCGGACGGCTTCGATCAGCTGACCCTCTACCGTGCGGTTGGCTGCGGGCAGTGCAACGAGATCGGCTATCGAGGTCGCGTGGGCCTCTTCGAGGTACTCCCCATGACCGACCGGATCGCGGGCCTCGTCGGCGCGCCGACGCGCGAGATCGAGTCGGCTGCGGTCGAGGAGGGCATGTTCACGCTGAGCGACGACGGCGCTCGGCTGTGCCTCGCGGGTGTCACGACGCTCGACGAGGTCCGCCGCGTCGCAGGCGACGCGGCGCTGTAACTTGCCTGCGAGAGTTGGTTCCGCCAAGCGGAACCATCTCCGCAAGGTATCCCCACCTTCGGTGGGGCACACCCCTGAAGGCACCTGCTGCCTGCGGCAGCGGTGCAATCGTACCGATGCGTGTGCCCGGAGACGACCGGCTAGCGTTCGCCCGTGCTCGTCGAGCTTCGCGACCGCGAGGTGATCGCGGCCTGGTGTAGGCGCGACCCCGTGCTCCATGCCTACGAGCTCGGCGACCTCGACGACTTCTTCTGGCCGTTCACGCGGTGGTTCGCCTGGCAGCCGGGTGACGAGCCCGAGCAGGTCGCGCTCCTCTACACCGAGCCCGACCCTCCTGTCCTGCTGGCGCTGGCCGGGGCGGGACATCGTGCGCTGACACCGCTCCTGGGCGAGCTGGCGGCGACGCTGCCCGCGGACGTGTATGCACACCTGAGCGAGCCCGGTCTCGACGTGCTCGGGAGCGCTTTCTCGCCGGTCGGGTCGCCGGAGCCGCACCTTCGCTTCGGGCTGGCTTCCCCCAGCGCGCTCGCACAGGTCGACACGACGCAGGTCGAGCCTCTCGAGCCGGGGCAGCTCGACGAGGTCGTAGCGCTCTACGCCGACGCCTACCCCGGAACGTGGTTCGAGCCACGGATGCTCGAGACGCGCCGCTACGTCGGAGTCCGAGCGGGCGGGACGCTCGTCTGCGTCGCTGGCGTCCACGTCTACTCCCCCGCGTACGGGATTGCGGTGCTCGGCAACGTCGCGACCCATCCCGATGCGCGTGGACGCGGTCTGGCGACGACCGCCTGCGCCGCCCTGTGCGAGACGCTCCTCGGCGACGGGATCGCGACGATCGCGCTCAACGTCCACGCCGACAACCGTGCCGCGATCGCCGCGTACACACGGCTCGGCTTCAGGCAGGCCGCGTCGTTCGTCGAGGTGATGCTCCGGCGCCGCTAACGGTGGCCGAAGTGGTGCGCGCGCGGGAGCGCCTGGACGACATCGGTCGTCTCGGCCACCCGACGAGCGAGCGGTGCAAGGCTCTCGAGCTCGGTGACGAACACGTTGCGGTTTCGCTCGATCCGCTCGAAGCGCCCACGCGCGAGGAGCAGCGGCTCGCCGCGGACGATGGCGCGGTAGCGCTCGTAGACGAGCTTCGGGACGATGAGGTTGACCTGCCCGTGCTCGTCCTCGAGCAACATGAACACGATCCCCTTGGCCGTCGCAGGGCGCTGTCGCGCGATCGCGAGCCCTGCGAACACGACGAGCGCCCCGTGCGGTGCCTGCTCGAGCTCGGGGCTCGAGAGCGTCCCCGAGGGCAGGTGCTCACGGAGGAGCGACAGTGGATGGACGTCGACCGAGAGCCCGGTCTCGCGATAGTCGGCCAGCATCCGCTCCCAGCGGGTCAAGTCGGGGAGCACCGGTGTCTCGACGGTCGGTCCGAGGGCCAGTGGGAGCTGTCTCGCCTCGCCCCGCGTCCCCTCGACGGAGCGCGGGCGGGCGGCGAGACCGAGCTCCCAGAGCACATCGCGCCGCCTGCCGAAGCCATCGCAGGCGCCACCACGCACGAGCGCCTCGAGCGCATCGCGTGACACCACCGCCCGCCGGGCGAGGTCGCCCGCGTCGCGGTACGACCCGTTTGCGAGGCGCTCCCGCTGGAGCGCCTCGGCGTCGTCGACCCCGACCGACTGGACGTACGAGAGCCCGATGCGGACCGCCGCACAGGTACCCGTGCCCGGCTCGAGCGAGCAGCGCGCCTCGCTGAGGTTCACGTCGGGAGAACGTACCTCCACACCGCGGCGCTGAGCGTCGCGGACGAGGCTGGCCGGGGGATAGAACCCCATCGGCTGCTCGTTGAGCAGCCCGCAGAGGAACTCTGCCGGGTAGTGGTGCCGCAGCCAGGCCGACTGGTAGGCGAGGAGCCCGAACGCGGCTGCGTGCGACTTCGGGAAGCCGAACCCCGAGAAGCCGACCAGCGTGTCGTAGACGGCGTTCGCCGTTCCCTCGTCGATGTCGTTCCCCCGCGCTCCCTCGACGAAGCGTGCGCGATGCGCCTCGAGCGCCGCCAGGCTCCGCTTGCGGCTCATCGCCCGCCGAAGCGCCTCTGCCTCCCCCACGCTGAACCCTGCGAAGGCGGTCGCGACGTCGAGCACCTGATCCTGGAAGACGACGACTCCGAGAGTCGAGGCAAGCGGCTCGCGGAGCGACTCGTGCTCGACCGGGTAGACGAACGTCGGGTCCTCGCGCAGCCGGCGGCGATGCTCGATGTACGGGTGCACCGCCTTCCCCTGGATCGGCCCCGGTCGGACGAGCGCGACCTGGACGGTCAGGTCGTCGAGCGTCTCGGGTCGGGTGCGGAGCAGGCTCTGCATTTGCGCGCGGCTCTCGATCTGGAACACCCCGACCGTGTCCGCGTCCTGGATCTCGCGGAAGACCGCGGGATCGTCGAGCGGGATCCGCGAGAGATCGATCGCCTCTCCGTGGAGCACGGCGATCCGCTCGACGCATTCCTCGACGCACGAGAGCATCCCCAGCCCGAGCAGGTCGATCTTGAGGAAGCCGGCATCGGCGCACGAGTCCTTGTCCCACTGGCAGAGCTGCCGGCCCGCCATTGCCGCGGGTTGCACGGGAACGAGCTCGACGAGCGGTCGCGACGAGATCACCATCCCACCCGGGTGCTGCGACACGTGCCGCGGGAGCCCTGCGATCTCGCCGGTGAGGAACTGAAACGCCCGCCACCGCTTCGAGAGCAGCTTGCGGTCGGCATCCGGCAACGCCGCCACCTCCTCGGCGACGCGGGCCGCATTCCAGCCGTCGCTGACCCGGGCGAGTCGCTCCAGTTCGGCATGCGGCAGCCCGAGCGCCTTGCCGACGTCGCGAATTGCACTGCGTGAGCGGTAGGTGGCGAAGCTCGCGACGAGCGCCGCATGCTCGCGCCCGTACCGCTCGGTCACCGCGACGATCAGCTTTTCGCGGATGTCGCGCGGGAAGTCGAGATCGATGTCGGGCACGCTCGCCAGCTCCCGGTTGAGGAAGCGCCCGAGCGAGAGGTCGTTCGCGACCGGGTCGACGTGAGAGAGCCCTGTGAGGTAGCAGACGATCGAGCCGACCGAGCTGCCGCGGCCGCGGCCGGGTGGCAGGTGGAGCCGTGGCGAGCCCTGTCCGCGGACGGCGAGCGCACACTCGCGGGCGAGCTCGAGCACCTCGTGGTGGAGCAGGAAGAACCCGGCCAACCGGAGCTCGTCGATGAGCGCGAGCTCCGATTCGAGGCGCGCGCGCGCCCGTGCTTGCAACAAGTTGTCACAAGCGCCGTAGCGCTCGGCGAGCCCGATCCAGCAGATCGCACCGAGCTGCTGGATCGCCGGGTCGGGCCCGTCGGCGAAGTCCGGATAGCGGTAGCCGAGCTCCTCCGTGAGGTCGAAGCGAAGCCGCACGGCGAGCTCGACCGTCCGCTCGGTCGCTCCCCGGTCGCGCTCCGAGAACCGCTCGGCGGCCTCGGAGGGCGCACGGAGAAACGCTTCCCGGTTCCCACGGCGCTCCCGCTCGCTCCCGTCGAGCGAGGTGCGGTGGCGAACCGCGACGAGCGTGTCCTGCAGCAGCGTTCTCCGGGGCTCGTGTGCGTGGACGTTGCCCGTCGCGATGGTCGGCACGCAGAGGTGCTCCGCGAGCGCGCGCAGCCGGGCGTGGCGCCGTGCGTCTCCGCGGTCGAAGGGGCGCTGCAGCTCGACGTAGAAGCGATCGGGCCCGAAGGCGCGCGCCAGCCGGGCAGCACCATCCGGGTCACGGAGCGCGAGACCTCGGTGGGCACAACCGGAGAGGCAGACGAGCCCGTCGGCACGCTCCGCCACGACTTCGAGAGGCACCGAAGGCGGCCGTAGGAGCTGAGCTTGCCCGGCCCTCGATCCACCGGCCCCCTCCTCCGGACGTGTCCCCGCGTGCGCCTCGGTGAGGATCCGGCACAGGTTGGCGTACCCGGCGCTCGTCTCGACGAGCAGGGTGACGTGCGCGCCATCGGCGAGCGTCACCTCCGCACCGGTGATCGGCCGGACGCCGACCCCTTTCGCCGCATGGGCGAACTCGAGCGATCCGTAGACCCCGTCGTGGTCGGTGAGCGCGAGCGCGGGATAGCCGAGCTCCGCCGCACGTGCCGCGAGCTCCTCGGGTTGGGAGGCGCCGTCGAGGAACGAGTAGGCGGAGTGGCAATGGAGCTCGACGTAGCCCATCAGCCACTCATCGAGCCTCTAGGCTGGGGCGCGTGACGCTCCGGCCCGAGCCCGGTGAGACGCTCGTCCACGACTCCGCGTCGCACGTGGCGCTCCACGCGGAGCACGACCACCTCGGCCTCTCCGCGTCCCGCTTCGCAAACGTCGGCGCCGCGCCCTCGCCTCCCGCCCACGTCCACGACAGGCACGCGGAGGCGTTTCTCGTGTGCGAGGGCACGATGCGACTGCTGCTCGAGAGCGGCGAGACGACGGTGCCCGAGGAGACGTGGGTGGTCGTGCCACCCGGAGTCGTGCACACCTTCCGGCTCGACGGCCCGGCCGCGTTCCTCGACCTCCACCTCCCCTCGTGTGGCTACGGCGCCTTCGTGCGTGCGCTCACGTCGGCCATGGACGAGCAGGAGCTCGCCCGTGCCCGTGCCGCGTTCGATCAGCAGGCACCGCCGGCCGGCGGTGGCGCCGACCCTGCGGGTGTCGTCATCGCCCGGGGAGGCCTCGACGGCGAGACGATCACCGATCGCCCCGGACGTCGCGTGACACTCCTCGCCGACACGCCGGAGCTCGCGCTGACCGAGTCGGTCTACGGGCCTGGGGAGCTCGGTCCCGACCCGCATGTGCATCACGATCATGTCGATGCCTTCGTCGTGCTCGAGGGGAGGTTGACGTTCGCGCTGCGGAGCGGGGAGCTGCACGCACCCGCCGGGACGTTCGTGCTCGTGCCGCCCGACGTCGTCCACTCCTTCCGCAACGACGGCGGTGTCGACGCGCGCTTCTACAACCTCCATGCACCGTCGTGCGGGTTCGGGGAATACCTGCGCGGTCAGCACCCGGAGTTCGACCAGCATTACGTCGATGCCGACACCGGGCTCGACCCGGGCAACGTCGTGGTGCGAACGCTCGACGTCCGCACCTAGAGCCACATGAGTCATCCGGGACGCGAGCGGTACGACGACATCGTCGATGCGATCACGAGCTGGCATCCCTCTTGCAGATCGTCCAAGGTGTTCGGTATGTCATGCGTGAAACGAGATGGGCGGGTCGTGTTCGGTCTCTCGCGAACAGGCATGGTGCTGTAGGGGCCGGGCTTGCCCGGCCCGGCCCGGCCCGGCCCCCGCGGGCGGGGCAAGCCCCGCCCCTACAGCCGATCCCTCCGGTCGCGGCGAGGTCTTCCGCCAATGGGTCGTGATCCCACCCGAGTGCTCCGACGAATGGGAGCCCTTCGCCGCCGAGGCCGTCACCCAGGACCATTCGATCGCCCCGCCGTCGCGGCCGTGATGCGTGTAGGGGCCGGGCTTGCCCGGCCCGCCGTATCACGCCCGCTGGGTGAACCAGCACGCCCGCTCCCGGTCGCGGTAGACGCAGACGTTGCGCCCGCTCTCGAGGACGACCTCGAAGTAGCGGCGATCGACCGGCTCCTCCGTCCACCAGCGGTCGACCACACGCCACTCCTCCCGCAGCAGCGTCACCGCCTCGCGGTTCACGACTCGCGGCGCCCCGTCGACGGCAACCTCGACGAGCGCAGGCCGAGGTGTGTTGAGCCTGCCGGCGCTCGCCCGGGCGGGCACTCCCTCACACGTCCCGCGGGACGACGAGCGCCCGCGTCTCCGGGATGCGAGACCAGGGAGCGACCTCGACGACGGCGCACACCGAGCCGGTGCCGGTGCTCGCACGCACCTGCCGTAGCCCTTCGCGCAACCGAGCATCCGCCTCCTCCCCTTCCGGTGCGACGAGCGCGAGCTGCAGTCCTGCGTGGTCGGCGAGTTCGACCGCCTCGAGCCGCAGCTCGAGCACTGGCGCGGGCACCTCGGTGAGCTTTGGCGCAAGCGCGACCCGGAGACGATCCTTCTCCGCGGTCGCCTCGCGCAGGGTCACGCTGCGACGCCACGAGCCGCCACCGACGAGCCGGGCCGACACGGCGAGCTTCCGAAGCGGCCTGCCTCCCCGCTCGGGCCGCACGAGCAGTCGATCGAGCAGGGCTACGAATGCTCTGCGCAGCGTCAGCTCGTTCCCGACCGCCTCGGGGAAGGAGAGCACCTCGGCCAGCTCTGCCGCTGGCGATCGCCCGCGCAACCGGCGGCGCTCCCCGCCGCGCGCAAGGCTCCACGCCTGCTTCCCCTCTTGCCCGAGCCGCTCGGCGACGGCGCCCTCCGGGAGGGCACCGAGCGCCCCGAGCGTCCGCACGCCGAGCCCTTCGAGCTCGGCGTAGCGATCCGCCTCGAGCGGCAGGAGCGAGAGCGGGAGCGGCTCGAGGAACGTCCGCTCGTCCTTCCCCTCGACGATCATCGCCTGTCCTGGGTGGGCGATGCTCGCCGCCGCCAGGGCGACGAACCGCCGTCCACCAGCGCCGAGCTGTGGGTCCCAGGCAGGACCGACGGAGGCGAGCGCCTTGCGGAGCGCCGCCTCCGACCCTCCGTAGAGCCGCTCGACGCCACCGGTGTCGAAGAACACGACACCGGGCTCGGTCGGCTCCACCGCGATCCCAGCGTCCTCCAGCCGGCGAAGCACCCCCTCCCACTCGCGCTCGACCGCAGCCGGGTCGGCCTCGACGAGCACGAGCTCGGGGCAGGTGGAGAGCGCCTCACTCAACCGCATCCCCGAGCGGACACCGGCTGCGGCTGCCGCCGCAGTCACCGGGCCGACGAGTGGCTCACGCCCAGGGTCGGGGGCGAGCGCCGCCGGGACGAGCGCCAGCCTCGGCCGGGAGCGGAGCGCCGCACGAAGCTCGAATCCCGGGATGAGGAGGCACGCGATCATGGCGAACAGGTGTTCTATCGAACACCTGTTCGCCTGTCAAGGTCTGCAACGCTCGACAGTTCGACAGCTACCCCGGAACGGCGTAACCGTCGGGCTCAACCGCGGCCGATCTCGGCAACCTTCCCGTCCATTGCGACGAGCCGTGGGACGATGTCGAGCACGCTCTCCTGCGCGCACCACGGGATGTCCGCCTCGAGCTCGGGGCCGTGGTTGATCAGGTTGTGCCCCGACCGGGACTGCCTGAGCGCCTCCTCCGCCGACTCGTACGTGCCCACGAGGCGCACCGCCGCCTCTGCCGCATCGGTCCGATCGCAATCGAGCGCGGATGCGACCCGGCCGGCGACGTAGGCGTCGTCGAGCGCGAGCGTCCCCTTCACCCCGGCGCAGAAGATCGCGACGTCGTCGCCGCTTGCAGCCGCGGCCGCGACGACAGCGGACAGGTTCAGGAGCGACGCGATGAGGACGCGGTCGCACGACGCGGCCGCCGCAACGATCGCGCGGGTGCCGTTCGTGGTCGACATCGCGAGCAGCCGTGTTCGCGGCTCGAGGTACTCACGCGGCGAGTTGCCGAGGTCGAACCCCTCGATGCGCACCCCGAGCCGCTCCCCGCCCAGGGTCACCCCGGGGCCCCCCAGCCGTCTCGCGTCCTCGACCTCCGCCGTGCAGAGCACGCGCTCGTAGCCGGCATCGAGCGCCTGGCAGATCGTCGAGGTCGCCCGGATCACGTCGATCACGACGCCGGTCGGAGCCTTCGCCTGCTCGCCGGGAGTTAGGACGACGTGGACACGCACGCGGGTACGCTAGCCGCCGATGTCCGAGACGCCCCACTGCTATCGCCACCCCGACCGCGAGACGCTGGTCTCCTGCTCGGAGTGCGGCCGGCCGATCTGCGAGGACTGCATGAACTTCGCCCCGGTGGGGATCAAATGCCCCGACCATGCCGGTGCCGGGGCTCGAGCCCGTTCCGGCTCGCCCGTCCGGCAGGCGCGCGTGCGACTCGGGGGTCTCGCGGCGCCCGCCACGGTAGTGCTCGTCGCGATCAACGTCGCCGTCTATCTCATGACAGTCGCCCAGGGCGACGGGCTGAACCGGCCAGGTGGGAAGCTGTTCAACGACGGCGCGCTCGTCGGCGTCCTCGTCTCGGACGGCGAATGGTGGCGTCTGGTGACCGCGATGTTCCTGCACGGCAGCGTCCTCCACCTCGCCTTCAACATGTTCGCGCTCTACTGGCTCGGATCGATCGTCGAGGACGCGCTCGGCTCCTGGCGGTTCGTACTCGTCTACTTCGCCTCGGGGCTGGCGGGCTCGGCAGGGGCCTTGCTCCTCTCCAGCCCGTACGCCGTGACCGTCGGCGCCTCCGGCGCGATCTACGGGATCATGGGCGCGCTGCTCGTGCTCGAGTATCTCGCGACCGGGTCGTTCGCCGGTCAGGCACTCGGGCTGATCGTCTTGAACCTCATGCTGACGCTCGCGATCCCGAACATCTCGATCGGTGGCCACCTGGGCGGGCTCATCGGCGGGATCGTCGCGACCGTCGCGCTCGCGCGCACGCGCCATGCGGCACCGCGCTCGCTCGGCGCCTCGCTCGGCCCGGCGCTGGTGATCGGGGTCGCGGTCGCGGCAGTCGTCGTCGCCTACATCCGCGTCGAGTCCTACACGCTGTAGCTCTCCGCTCGATCGGCATCCGCCTTACGGCGAATGCCAATCGCGGTGGTATCCCGCCTTCGGCGGGCAAACCCCTCAAGCCGCCTACCGCCAAAGGCGGCGGCGGAACCCCGCAAGGCTCTCCGCTCGATCGGCATCCGCCTTACGGCGAATGCCAATCGCGGTGGTATCCCGCCTTCGGCGGGCAAACCCCTGAAGCCGCCTGCCGCCAAAGCGGCGGCGGAACCCCCGAGCTCTCCGCTCGATCGGCATCCGCCTTACGGCGAATGCCGATCGCGGTGACCGCCTTGCGCCTCCCGGCAAAGCCGGGACGCCCCCAACCCGTGGTCACCCGCCGACGGCGACGTTCGTGACACCCGACTCCGCCAACGCCGCCTGGGCAGCCGCCAGTCGAGCGAGTGGAACCCGGTAGGGCGAGCAGGAGACGTAGTCGAGGCCCAGATCGTGGCAGAACGCGACGGAGCGCGGCTCGCCACCGTGCTCGCCGCAGATCCCGAGCTTCAGGCCGGGCTTCGCCGCTCGACTTCGCTCGACCGCGATCCGCATGAGCTCGCCAACGCCGTCGACGTCGAGTACCTCGAACGGGTTACGCTCGAGGATCCCCGTCTCGAGGTAGTGGGAGAGGAACTTGCCCTCGGCGTCGTCGCGCGAGAAGCCGAGCGTCGTCTGCGTCAGATCGTTCGTGCCGAACGAGCAGAAGTCGGCGTGCTCGGCGACCTCATCCGCCCGGACGCACGCGCGAGGAAGCTCGATCATCGTCCCGCACCGGTAGTCGGCAAATGACTCCTCGGCCGCCACCCGCTCGGTCAGCTCGCGCAGGCGCCTGAGCTCCTCGCCGAACCCGACGAGCGGGTGCATGATCTCGACCTCGGGCCGCTCCCCGGTCCGCTCCTGCACTGCGAGCGCGGCGCGCGCGATCGCCCGCACCTGCATCTCGTAGATCTCGGGGTGCTGGAGCCCGAGGCGACAGCCACGGGTGCCGAGCATCGGGTTCTCCTCGTGGAGCTGTGCGATGCGGCGTCGCATCGTCTCGGAGGTGGCGTCGGCGAGATCGGGCAGGAACTCGTGCAGCGGCGGGTCGAGCAGCCTGATCGTCACCGGGTACCCGGCCATCGCCTCGAAGATCGCCTCGAAATCGCCTTGCTGCATCGGCAGGAGCTGCTCGAGCGCGACACGCCGCTCGTCCTCCCGGGCGGCAAGGATCATCTCCTGCATGCTGGGGAGCCGCTCGGGGGCCATGAACATGTGCTCGGTACGGCAGAGCCCGATCCCCTCCGCGCCGAACGAGCGTGCGCGCGCAGCGTCCTCGGGTGTGTCAGCGTTGGCCCGCACGCGCAATCTCCGGGTCTCGTCTGCCCAGCCGAGGATCGTCTCGAAGTTGCGATCGATCGCCGGCGCGACGAGTGGCACCGAGCCGAGGATCACGCGGCCGGTCGTCCCGTCGATCGTGATCAGGTCGCCCTCGGCGAGTGTGTGAGCACCGACCGTGATCGTCCTCGCGTCGAGATCGATGCTCAGCCCTTCGCACCCTGCGACGCACGGCTTTCCCATCCCGCGCGCAACCACTGCCGCGTGCGAGGTCATCCCACCGTGCGCGGTCAGCACCCCCTGCGCGTGGATCAGGCCGTGGATGTCGTCCGGGGTCGTCTCCCAGCGGACGAGCACAACGGGCTCCCCCGCCCTCCCCCGCTCCTCCGCCGCGTCCGCGTCGAGCACGATCGCGCCCGACGCGGCTCCCGGAGACGCGTTCAACCCCTGGGCCGCGACCTCGAGCTCGGCGGTCGGGTCGATCGTCGGGTGCAACAGCTGGTCGAGCTGTCCGGGATCGATCCGGACGATCGCCTCCCCGCGCGTGATCAGGCCCTCGCCGGTCATGTCGACCGCGATCTGCAGCGCCGCCCGGGCCGTCCGCTTGCCGGTCCTCGTCTGCAGCAGGAAGAGCGTCCCGTCCTCGACGGTGAACTCGACATCCTGCATCTCGCGGTAGTGCTCCTCGAGCAAGGCGAGCGTCTCGACGAGCTGCGCGTATGCGTTTGGCAGGAGCTCCTCCATGCGCGCGATCGGCTCGGGCGTCCGGATCCCCGCGACGACGTCCTCGCCCTGCGCGTTGAGCAGGAACTCGCCGTAGATCGTCGCCTCGCCGGTCGACGGGTCGCGGGTGAAACAGACACCGGTCCCCGATCGCTCACCGGTGTTCCCGAACACCATCTGCACGACGTTCACGGCCGTCCCGAGATCGTCGGGGATCTCGTATGTGCGCCGGTACACCCTGGCGCGCGGTGACTCCCAGGAGTCGAACACCGCGCGGATCGCACGGTGCAGCTGCTCGCGGGCATCCTGCGGGAAGCGCGAGCCCAGGGCACGCTCGTACAGCTCGTGGAACTCGTCGACCAGCGCGCGCAGGTCGTCGGCGTCGAGCTCGACGTCCTGCCTGACGCCCCGGGCGCGCTTTCGCTCTGCGAGCGCGTCCTCGAACACGTGCCCATCGATCCCCTCGACCACCTCGCCGTACATCTGGAGCAGCCGCCGATAGGAGTCGTAGGCAAAGCGGGGGTTGCCCGTCGAGGCGGCGAGCGCTTCGACCGCCACGTCCGAGAGCCCGAGGTTGAGGATCGTGTCCATCATCCCGGGCATCGAGACCGCGGCGCCGGATCGCACCGAGACGAGCACCGGCTGCGACGGATCCCCGAAACGCTTGCCCGACCGCTCCTCGAGCCGCGCGATCTGGCCATCCACCTCGTCCCACAGCCCTTCCGGGACGGAGCCAGAGTCGAGCCAGGCACGGCATGCCTCGGTCGTGACCGTGAACCCCGCCGGCACGGGAACGCCGAGCGCGGTCATCTCGGCCAGGCCGACACCCTTGCCCCCGAGCAGCTCCCGGCCACCGGTGGCCCGCTCGTCGAAGCCAAAGACGAAGCGCACGCCGCGATCCTCGCACACGCGCACCGTGTCGCGTTCCGGTCGTGCGGTCGGACCTGTCTCCAGCGGTTCCTTGCGAAATCTTCACAAGAACGCTCTAGCGTCGCCCTCATGTGGGGTCGTCTCCGCTCGCTCGCGGCCGTCGTCGCTGCCGGCTCCGTAGCGATTGCCGGGACCGCGCTCGGCGGGGGCTCCGCCCCGACCACCCCGCTCACCGTTCGCGTCGACGCGAAGGACTTCTCGTTCGCGCTGTCCCGCCGCAGTGTCCCGAAGGGGGCGACGGTGCGCTTCGTCGTCCGCAACCGCGGCGGTGTCCCGCACGATTTCGTCGTCTCCGGCCGGCGGACGCGTCTGCTGCAGCCCGGAAAGAGCCAGGTGCTCACAGTGCGGTTTCCCACGGCGGGAACGTTCTCGTTCCTGTGCAGCGTTCCGGGCCACGCGAGGCTCGGGATGAAGGGGCGGTTCGCCGTCGCCCGCCCGGCCCCCCCGGTGATGACCACGAAGCCACCACCGGTCGATCTCACCGGCGCGGTGAAGCTGACTCAGATCGGCACCTTCGATCGCCCCGTCCTGGTCACCGCCCCACCGGGTGACACCAGGAGGCTGTTCGTCGTCGAGCAGGCCGGCCGGATTCGCGTCGTCGAGGATGGAGAGGCCCTCCCACAGCCGTTTCTCGACATCGTCGATCGAGTGCTGCTCACGAACGAGCCAGGGTTGCTCGGGCTCGCCTTCTCACCGGACTGGGCGACGACGAAGCGCTTCACGATCCTCTTCAACCAGCGGAAGGGGAATGGGGACATCCTCATCGCAAACGGCACTGCGTACGCAGCCAACCCGAACCTCGCCGATCCCGGCTCGCTGACCCCGCTCCTCGAGATCGTGAAGCCGTGGGAGAACCACAACGGCGGGATGCTCCAGTACGGTCCCGACGGGATGCTCTACGCGTCGATCGGCGACGGCGACAGTGGTGTCCGCAACCGGCCGGGGGCGTTTGCCCAGACACGCGACGACCTGCTCGGCAACATCCTCCGCGTCGATCCTCGCTCCGGCGACCCGTACGGGATCCCGCCGGACAACCCTTTCCTGTCGACACCCGACGTCCGCCCCGAGATCTGGGCCTACGGGCTGCGCAACCCGTGGCGATTCTGGATCGACCCGCCGACGGGCGACTTCTACCTCGGCGACGTCGGTCTCGGCACCGCCGAGGAGATCGACTACGTACCGGCGGGCACGAGCGGCGTGAATTTCGGCTGGCCATGCTTCGAGGGCACGACACCCTACGACGCGACCGTGACCTGCGACGGACCCGTCCCCCCGGTCCTCACCTACGGGCACGACCAGGGCGAGTGCTCCGTGATCGGTGGTGTCGTCGTCCGCGACCCACGCCTGCCGGCGCTGAACGGCGTCTACCTGTACGCGGACCTCTGCGCCGGGCGGATCCTCGCGACCCGCGTCGAGAATGGCGTGGCGGGTACGCCTGACGACCTCGGCATCGACCTGACGGGGATCACGAGCTTCGGCGTCGACGGAGCGGGCGCGGTCTACGTCACCACCGTGTCCGGGCCTGTCTACCGACTCGACCCGCCGTCCTGACCGGCGCGGTGCGATCGTCGACGATCGCTCAGCCAGGCGACCGCGCGCAGCCCCATCCAGATCGGCGTCAGGACGACGTAGAAGAGCCCGATCGCCACCAGCGTCGACGTCCACCAGATGACCCAGTAGCGAAGCGGCACCGAACCCTTCTCGGCGAGGTCACGACGCACCCCGATGGCGAGCACGCCGTACTTGCGGTTCGACCTCACGACGGCTCGGCTTCGCGGCGACGCTCGGCGACGAGCCGCAGGATCCGCATCGCGGTCTCCTCGACCGAGAGCTCGGAGACATCGATCACCGGGCAGCGCAGGCGCCGGTGGATGCGCGCGGCCGTCTCGAGCTCCTCGTAGATCGCGGCGAGACCCGCGTAGCGCTTCGACGTGGCACCCATCGCCTTCACTCGCGCGCCGCGGATCTCGGCGAGCCGCTCCGGGTCGATCGTGAGCCCGACGATCTTCGCCAGCTCGATCTCGAACAGCGCCGCAGGTGGCTCGACACCGCTCACGATCGGGACGTTCGCCGCCTTCGTGCCGAGGTAGCCGAGGTAGATCGACAGCGGCGTCTTCGACGTCCGGGATACGCCGACGAGCACGACATCAGCCTCGTCGAGCCCGCCGCCGACGCCATCGTCGTACTTCACGGCGAACTCGATCGCCTCGATCCGCCTGAAGTAGGTCTGGTCGAGCGGCGCCCGCGCCCCCGGCTCCATCCGTGCCGCGACACCCGCCACCCTCGAGATCGACTCGATCGGATGACCGAGCAGGTCGCAGTAGTGCACCCGGGCGCGTCGACAGAGCCGCCGCATCTCCTCGCGCAGGCCGGGCTCGACGAGTGTGTAGACCATCACCGCCGGCCGGCCGCGGGCAAGGCTGACGACGAGCGCGAGGTCGTCGACCGACTCGACGCGCATGTGCCGCACCTCCGCGAAGGCGAGCTCGGGGAACTGCGCCTCGAGCGCGAGCACGAGACGCGCCGCCGTCTCGCCGGTCGAATCCGAGACGATGTGCAGCTCGACGGGGACGGTGGTGTCGGTCACGCGCGGGAGGCTACCCCTCGCGCGTCAGCGCTCGTGTCTCTCCTCCGGTCAGACCGAGCAGGTCCGCGGGAGCGAGCTCGAGCTCCAACCCGCGCCGCCCCGCGCTGACACAGATCGTGTCGAATCCGAGCGCCGACTCGTCGAGGAGCGTGGGCAGCACCCGCCGCTGACCGAGCGGGCTGATCCCGCCCACGACGTACCCCGTGGCGCGCTCAGCCGCCTTCGCGTCGGCCATGGCCGCCCGCTTACCGAGCGCCCTGAGGTCGAGCGACGCTGCGACGGGCACGATCGCCACGGTGAGACGCCCGTCGACGTCGACCACGAGGGTCTTGAACACGCGCTCCGGCTCGAGACCGAGGCGCTCGGCGGCCTCGAGCCCGTACGAGGCTGCCGGGTCGTGGACGTACTCGTGCACCCGGTGGGCGATCCCGGCGCGCTCCACCACCCGGGTGGCAGGAGTGCCCTTGCCGGCCATGTCGCGATCGTAGACGGGTACGGTGTCGGGCCATGCCCGAGCCGACCATGGACCAGATCGTCTCGCTCGCCAAGCGGCGCGGGTTCGTCTTCGGCTCCTCCGAGATCTACGGCGGGCTCGGCTCCGCCTACGACTACGGCCACTACGGCGTTCTGCTGAAGGAGAACGTCAAGACCCGCTGGCTCGAGGCGATGGTGCGGGAGCGGGACGACATCGTGGCGCTCGACTCTGCGATCATCCTCCACCCCCAGGTCTGGGAGGCGTCGGGTCACGTCGGCGGGTTCACCGATCCGCTCGTCGACTGCCGCTTCTGCAAGAAGCGGTTCCGTGCAGACCAGCTGGACGAGGCGCAATGCGGTCAGAAGCCGAGCAAGCGCCCGGGTGAGACGGAGAGCTGCGACCTCACGGAGGCCAGGCAGTTCAATCTCATGTTCGAGACCCGAGTCGGCCCTGTCGAGGAGAGCGGCAAGCCCGTGTTCCTGCGGCCCGAGACGGCGCAGGGCATCTTCATCAACTTCAAGAACGTCGCCCAGCTCGCGCGACGCAAACCGCCGTTCGGGATCGCGCAGGTGGGCAAGTCGTTCCGCAACGAGATCACCCCGGGCAACTTCATCTTTCGCACCCTCGAGTTCGAGCAGATGGAGATGGAGTTCTTCGTACCACCGGGCGAGGCAGAGGAGTGGTACCGGTACTGGATCGACGAGCGCCTCGGGTGGTACCACCGATACGGGATCCGGCAGAGTCACCTCCGGGTACGGGCACACGATCCCGAGGAGCTGTCGCACTACTCGAGCGGCACGAGCGATATCGAGTACCTGTACCCGATCGGCTGGTCCGAGCTCGAGGGGATTGCGAACCGCGGCACCTTCGACCTGACCGCCCACTCGGCGGCATCCGGCACGAAGCTCGAGTGGGTCGACGGTGGTAGCGGAGAGCGCTACACACCCGCCGTGGTCGAGCCGGCTGCGGGCCTGAACCGCTCGATGCTGGCCTTCCTCTGCGACGCCTACGACGAGGAGGTCGTCGGCGATCGCGAGCGAACGGTGCTCCGGCTGCACCCGAGGATCGCCCCGGTCGCGGCGGCCGTCCTCCCCCTCATTCCGCGCGACGCCGAGATCGCCGGGCGTGCGCGCTCTCTCTACGAGGAGCTCCGGCAGTTCGCATCCGTCGAGTACGACGACAACGGCCAGATCGGGCGCCGCTACCGGCGTCAGGACGAGATCGGCACGCCGTTTGCATTCACGGTCGACGAGCAGACGCTCGTCGACGACACGGTGACGATCCGGGATCGCGACTCGCTCGCGCAGGAGCGGCTCCCGATCGGGGGTGTCAAGGCGCACCTCCTCGACGCGTTGATCGCGCCCTGGAGCTCGCCCAAGACCTAGGGCTCAGCGCCAGCGCTCCATCGCCCGGTCGTCGGGCTCGTCGAACCCGAAGCGCCGGTACAGGTCGTGCGCATCTCGCGTATGGAGGAACCACTTCCGGATCCCTGCCAGCTCACCCTCGTCGACCGCGAACCGGGTCAGCTCGACCCCGAGCCCTCGCCCCCGATGTGCGTCGAGGACGAACACGTCTGCGAGGTACGCCACGGTATGACCGTCGGAGACGACGCGAGCGTGCCCGACCAGCTCGTCGTGAAGGTAGAGCCCGACAACCCGGGCGGCGGACTCGATCAGCTCGTCGCTCACCTCCCGGGACCGTCCCGCCGCCCAGTACGACACCTCCGACAGGTAGCGGTGAACGACGACCCGATCGATCCGGTCGCGGTCGTCGTCGAGCGTGTAGCCGTCTCCGAGGTTGCGTCGCATCGACCCACATGCTCGCAGCAGCGACATACAACTCGCGGGCTACGATGAGAATCGTGAAGACGGCGGAGCCGCTGTTCGTTCCTGCGCTCGGGTCGCTGGGCGACCTGATCCCCCACGCCGGGATCCTGACCCCCGACGAGCTCGAGTCCTGCGCCGCAGGGATCGCTGCTGCACCCGACGTCTGGGAGCCGCTCGTCCGGCTCGACCGCGAGCGTCGTCGCTACGAGCTCCTCTACGAGGACGACCGCATGGACGCATGGGTGCTCTCGTGGATGCCGGGACAGGCGACCGGGTTCCACGACCACTACATCTCGTCGGTCGGGCTCTCGGTTGCCAAGGGCATCGTCCGGGAGGACCAGCTCTGCTTCGGGAGGCCTCCGATCGAGCGACATCTCCACGCCGGTGCCCAACGGCACGGCAACCCGTCGTACATCCACCGGGTTCGGCACTGGGACGGCGAGCCGGCTGTGACGATCCACGTCTACTCCCCCCGGCTCGACTGGGTCGGTCAGTACCGGATCGACGACGACGGCGTGGTCAGGCGCGAGATCCAGCCGGGCCGGAACGAGCTCACCGCCCAGCTCGTGTCCGACGGCGCGCTCCAAGGCGTCCTCGAGCGGTTCTGACGTCCTGACACGTTCGCGCGAAGCGCGAATGTGCCCTCACGAGGCGGTGCGCAGCCTGAACCCGCCGTGCTGCTCGTACGAGGCGGTCACAATCGCGAGCGTCTCACGCGTCGCCCGTTCACCGAGCCCTTGCGCGGGCGCATCTGCGATCGGTGTCCCGAGGAGCGCCACGATCCCCTCGAGCCCGTCACTCGAGATCGCGATCCCACCGGGATCGCAGTCGGCGCACACGACGCCGCCGGCCGCCGGTAGGAAGCCGACGATCGCCTCCGTCGCACCGCACTCGACGCAGCTGCCGAGATGCGGGAGGAACCCCGACACCCAGAGGAGCTTCAGCTGAAAGCTGAGCCCGACGGGATCGTGCGCCGGCCGTCCGACCGAGGGCCGCGTCACCGTGTCGAGCGCGTCGAGGAACCGCGTGAGCGCGGTGAAGGCCCGCTCGTTCTGCTCCTCCTCGGTGAACAGCCGTAGCATCGCCTCCAGCCCGATCGTGCCGACGCGAAGTCGGTACGGATCGACTCTGATCGCATCGTGTGACCGAACGAGCGAGGCACCGGTGACGGTCGCCAGCTCGCCCCGCCCGCGATGGAGCACGAGCTCGACGTGCGAGAACGGCTCGAGCCGGCCACCAAACCGGCTCTTCGTCTTGCGAACACCCTTCGCGACCGCTCCCAGTCGGCCATACGTCGACGTGTAGAGGTGGAGGATCCGATCGGCCTCCCCGAACGGGAATGACCGCAGGACGACCGCCTCGGTGGTCGTGACCCGGCTCATGCGGCCAGTCTACGGCCGGGGTGCGACCTCACAGGGTGCCGCCGACGTACGTTTGCCAGACCGTGACGGCATCTACAATGGACGTCCGCAGCGCTCGGCGGCTAGCGCTCGCCGCCGCCCTGTTCACCGTCGTCGCCTGGGCGTCGGCCTTCGTCGGCATCCGCGCCGCCGGCGCGCACCTGAGCCCGGGGCCGCTGAGCCTTCTCCGGGTCGCGGTCGCAACGATCGCACTCGGCCTGGTCGCGCTGGTGCGACGCGAGCCACTTCCCGCGCGGCCCGACCTTCCGCGCCTGATCGCCGTCGGAACGCTCTGGTTCGCGGTCTACAACATCGCGTTGAACGCAGGTGAGCGACGGGTCGACGCAGGCACGGCGGCGATGCTCGTCAACGTCGCGCCGATCCTGATCGCGCTCCTGGCAGGTCGTGTCCTCGGCGAGGGCTTCCCGCGAAACCTCTGGATCGGACTGGCGATCGCGTTCGGGGGCGTGACGCTCATCGCGGTCGCCACCTCCGACGGTCTCACGCTCTCGTTCGGTGCTGCGCTCTGTCTCGTCGCAGCGGTCGTCTACGCAGTCTCCGTCATCGTGCAGAAGCCTCTTCTGGAGCACCTCTCCGCGTTGAGCGTCACCTTCAGCGCGTGCACGATCGGGATGGTCGTCTGCCTTCCTTTTGCAGGCCGGCTCGCATCCGAGCTTGCCGACGCACCGGCGACCGCGATCGCCTGGTCGGTGTACCTCGGAATTGTCCCGACTGCGCTCGCGTTCACGACGTGGGCGTACGCCCTCGCCCGGACGAACGCCGGTCAGCTCGGGGTGATGACCTACCTCGTCCCGCCGATCGCGATCGTCCTCGGCTGGACGATCCTCGACGAGGTGCCGCCGACGCTCGCGTTCGTCGGTGGCGCGATCGCTCTGCTCGGGGTCGTCGTCTCACGGCGCGGCTGAGCCGGATCTCAGCGCTGACAACGGGGACAGCTCCAGGTTCCCCTACCACCGACCACCGACCGCTCGATCGGCGTGCCGCAGCGTGGGCACGGCTCTCCCCCGCGGCCGTAGACCTGGAACTCGTCCTGCATCGCGCCTCGCTCCCCGTCTGGGGTGACGTAGTCGCGCAAGCTCGATCCCTGGCGCTCGATCCCCTTGCGCAGGACGTGCCTGACCGCGCGGTGAAGCCGGGCGACCTCCTCGGGATCGAGCTCACCCGCAGGACGACGCGGACGGACACCAGCACGCCACAACGCCTCGTCGGCGTAGATGTTCCCGACGCCGGCGAGCCGGCGCTGATCGAGCAGCACCGCCTTCACCGGAGCCCGTCGCTGTTCGAGAATCGCTTCGAGTCGCGCCGTCGTGAAGCTCGCGCTCAGCGGCTCCGGCCCGAGTCGCGCTGCGAGATAGCCGGGCTCCTCGCCGGGCTCGAGCAGCAGCCAGGTGCCGAAGCGCCGCACGTCGCGGTAGCCGATCATCGGCCCGCGGTCGAGCCACAGCGTCGCACGGCGGTACGGATCCTCGGGCAGGACGCTCCCGTGGGAGAACGAGCCGGTCATCCGCAGGTGGACGACGAGCGTGCGCCCGCCGTCGAACCGGAAGAGGAGGTACTTGCCGCGACGGTCGAGCTCCGTGAACCGCTCCCCGTCGAGCTCGAGCATCACCTGCCGTGGATCGAAGGGGCGCGTCAGCCGTGGGTCGACGATCTCGGCGCGCTCGATCCGGGCTCCCAGGAGTATCGGCTCGAGATGCCGCCTGACCGTCTCGACCTCGGGAAGCTCGGGCACGGCTCAGGCGACGACCTCGAGGACGACGCCCCGCTCGGCGGACGGCTCGCTGGCGAGCTCGTATGCGGCGAGCACCGCGGCCGCCGCAGCCTGGGCGGCCTCGTCGTCACGGGCATGGATCTCGGCGAGGTCGTCGCCGGCGAGGACCCGGTCGCCGCGCTTTGCGAAGCAGAGGACTCCAACGGCGTGGTCGACGGGGTCGATCTTTGCACGGCGGCCCGCGCCGAGCTCGAGTGCTGCGATACCGATCTCGCGTGCCTCGACCTGCGTCACATGACCATCGGTGGGTGCGGGGACCGTCACGCGCACAGGAGCCTTCTCGAGCGCGTCGAGGGATGGCTCACCGCCCTGGGCCCGGATCCAGCGCTCGTACACCTCGAACGCAGAGCCGTTCGCGACCACCGCCTCGGCCCGGCGCCGCGCTTCCGGCTCCTCGATTTCGAGGTCGGAGAGCGCGAGGAGGCGTGCCGAGGACTCGAGAACCAGCTCCGTGAAGTCGACGGGGCCGTCGCCGCGGATCGTGTCCACCGCCTCGCGGATCTCGAGCGCGTTCCCCACCGCGGTGCCGAGCGGCTGATCCATGTCCGTCAGCAGGCAGACGACCTCACGGCCCGCCCGCTTTCCGATCTCGAGCATCTCCCGGGCGAGGACCCGCGCATCGTCGAGGGTGCGCATGAATGCTCCGCTCCCGACCTTCACGTCGAGGACGATCGCCTCAGCGCCCGCAGCGAGCTTCTTCGACATGATCGAGCTGGCGATGAGCGAGACGATGTCGACCGTCGCCGTGACGTCGCGAAGCGCGTAGAGCTTCTTGTCGGCGGGCACGAGCCGGTCGGACTGGCCGATGATCGCGACACCGACGTCGCGCAGCTGCGCGACGAGCTCGTCGATTGTCAGCTCGACCCGAAAGCCGGGGATCGACTCGAGCTTGTCGAGCGTGCCACCGGTATGACCGAGCCCGCGCCCGCTGAGCTTCCCGAGCGGCACCCCGCACGCGGCCACGATCGGACCGACGGCGATCGACGTCTTGTCGCCCACCCCACCTGTCGAGTGCTTGTCGACCACCTTGCGACCGAGCGCCGCGCCGAGGTCGAGCGTCTCGCCGGAGCGGATCATCGCGTCGGTCAACGCATGGGTCTCGGCGCCTGTGAGGCCGCGAAAGTAGACCGCCATGCACCACGCGGCCATCTGGTAGTCGGGCACCTCGTCACGGGCGTAGGCGAGGACGAGCTCGGCCAGCTCGTCGAGGTCGTGCTCCCCCCCGTTCCGCTTCTGTTCGATCAGCTCAGCGGGCCGCATCTGACGCCGTCCCCTGTTGCGCGCCGACGGCGGTCACCGCTCGACGATCACGCGGCCCGGTGCGCCCTTGCCGGGATGCTTGCCACCGAGCCAGGCGCAGATGGTCGCCCCGACGTCGGCGAACTCGCCGTCCTCGTGGATCCGGCCGGCCGCGTTCTTCCCCGCCGCATAGGCGAGCATGAGCGCGTGCTCACGTGAGTGGTCGGTCGACGGCGTCGTCGGGTCGCAACCGTGATCGGAGGTGATGATCAGCAGGTCGCCGTCGCGCAGGGCCTCGAGGATGTCGTTGAGGCGGCGATCGAAGTCCTGCAGGCAGCGGTGGAAGTTCACGGGGTCGTTCCGATGGCCCCAGAGCTGATCGGTCTCGACGAGGTTCGTGAACACGAGGCCCTCGTCGATGCTCTCGAGCAGATCGATCGTCCGGTTGATTCCCTCGACGTTCGACTTCGTCGGGAACGACTCGTCGATGTCGCAGCCGGCGAAGATGTCCGAGATCTTCCCCACCGCGTAGACCGTGCTGCCCGCCTCGCGGATCGTGGTCAGGTAGTTCGGCCGGCGCGGCTCGAGCGAGAAGTCGTGACGGTTCCCGGTTCGCTCGTAGTGGCCGGGCATGCCGAGAAAGGGCCGAGCGATCACCCGACCGACGGCATGCTTGCCGGTGAGGATCTCCCGTGCGTCCCGGCAGCCCTGGTACAGCTCCTCGAGCGGGATCGTCTCCTCGTGGGCCGCGATCTGGAACACCGAGTCGGCCGAGGTGTAGACGATCCACTTCCCGGTGCGCTGGTGCTCCTCGCCGAGCTCCTGGATGACCTCTGTCCCCGACGCGGGCCGGTTCCCGAGCACCCCGCGCCCGGTGCGGTTCATGAACGGGTCGATCACCTCGTCCGGGAAGCCGTAGGGGTAGGTCGGGAAGGCCGTCGGCGTGACCACCCCCATCAGCTCCCAGTGACCCGCCGTCGTGTCCTTCCCCTTCGAGCGCTCGAGAAGCCGCCCGGCGACGGCAGGTGCGTATGGCTGCGGTGGGCAGCCCTCGAGCGGCTCGACGTTCCCCAGGCCGAGCGCCTCCATGTTCGGCAGGTCGAGCCCTCCGACGGCGCGCGCGATGTTCCCGAGGGTGTCCGAGCCCTCGTCACCCCAGTCGCCCGCGTCGGGAAGCTCCCCGGCACCCACGGCATCGAGCACGATCACGCAGGCGCGAGGCGGCATCCGGCTATCCTACTGCCGGTATGGAAGACGTCCTCGGGCTGTTCGCGCTCGTCCTGTACATCGCCGCGATCCTCGCGCTGTCGATGGCGATGACCTGGGCCGTGGTGAAGATCTCGCCGTCGCAGAGCGCGAAGGAGCAGAAGGCCCGGGAGCGCGAAGCGAGCTCCGGCTCGTAGCGACGACGCCCGTCGAAGCCGCTAGCGCACGTCGGCGAGCGCCACGTGATCGAGGCCGTGCGCCTCCGCCACCGCCTCGTACGTGATCGCCCCCGAGACGACGTTCACGCCGCGTCCCAGCGCGGGGTCGTCGATGACCGCGTTGCGCCACCCCCTGTCGGCGATCGCCTCGACGTACGGCAAGGTCACGTTCGTCAGCGCTTTCGTCGAGGTGACGGGCACCGCACCGGGCATGTTCGCGACGCAGTAGTGGACGATGCCGTCGACCTCGAAGATCGGGTCGTCATGCGTCGTGGGCCGTGAGGTCTCGAAGCAGCCCCCCTGGTCGATGGCGACGTCGACGAGCGTCGCCCCGGGCTTCATGAGGGCGAGCATCTCGCGCGTCACGAGCCTTGGCGCGAGCGCGCCCGGAACGAGGACTGCCCCGATCACCATGTCCGCGTCGGTGAGGAGCTCCTCGATCTGCAGGCGATTCGACATCGCCAGCGTCACACGCCCGTCGAGCGCGATCTCGAGGTCGCGCATCCGGTCGACCGACTTGTCGAGGACCCAGACGTCGGCCTGCATCCCCAGCGCGATGATCGCCGCGTTAAGTCCGACCACGCCACCGCCGAGCACGACGACCTTCGCCGGTGGGACGCCCGGGACACCCCCGAGCAGGATGCCTCGACCTCCATGCGCCTTCTCGAGCGACCACGCGCCCATCTGCGGCGCAAGCCGGCCGGCGACCTCGCTCATCGGTGCGAGCAGCGGGAGCCGACGGTCGACCGTCTCGACCGTCTCGTAGGCGATCGCCGTGATGCCGGAGGCGATCAACGCGTCCGTCTGCGGACGATCGGCGGCGATGTGGAGATAGGTGAAGAGCGTCAGCCCTTCGCGCAGGCGCGGGTACTCCTCGGCGATCGGCTCTTTCACCTTGAGCAGCAGCTCGACCGACGACCAGACCTCGTCCGCCTCGGCGATCGTCGCGCCGACCGCGACGTACGCCTCGTCGGCGAAGCCCGAGCCGAGACCGGCGCCACGCTCGACGACCACTGCGTGCCCACGTTGTGCGAGCTCGAGCGCCCCGGCCGGTGTCAGCGCGACACGGTACTCGTGCGGCTTGATCTCCCTGACGACCCCGACGCGCATCGCGGCGGGACGATACCGGAGGGCGATCCGCCCGCCCGCGGCTCAGCTCCGGGCGTCGGCGACCGAGGCGGCGAGACGGCCCGCGGCAAACGCGGACGCAAAGAACCACGGGTCGTCGTCAGGGCCGCGTCCCATGTGCTCGAGCGCGAGTGGGGCGCACGCCTCCTGCCAGCCGTCGACGTCGACGTCGACGACGTCGATCCCCTCGGGATGGTCGAGACCGGCGGGCCAGGCGACCTCGCGCTGCCCGAGGCACAGGTCGAGCGCCGCACGTGTGTGATGTGACAACCCGTGGTGGCGTGGCCGCTCGTCTGCAAACGACACGCGTGGGGCGATGATCGTCCGCGCACCGAGCGCGACGGAGGCGTTTGCCGCCTCGGTCACCGCCATCCCGCCGTGGCCGAACCGGGTGCCGGTGCCGACGATGCCAGGCCCGATACAGCACACGATCGCCTCGGCCTCGAATGCCGCTGCGACCGTGAGCGCCGAGGGCAGGCTGACGCATTGGAGGTCGCCGTCGAAGCAGGGAGCGACCGCGATCACCTGCTCGAGGAGGCGTCGATCCCGGAGGACGCGGAGCGTGTCCGACAGCGACACGGCGAGCGCGCCACCGCCGAGCTGCACGACGTAGGTCCGGCGCGGCCCGATGGCTGCGCAGACGGGCGCGACCTGGCTGTGGAGGCCGCAGCAGACGACCGGGACCCCGTCGATCCGCTCGGTCGCGTCCCAGTCCTCCTCCTCGGCGTGCCTGATCGCCATCTGGACGGGCGTGTACGGCAGCGACATCACGTGTGCGTCGGTCGGTGCGGGCAGCCTGAGCCCACGGGTGAGGTTCGCATGGAGAATGTCGAAGCCGCCCGACCCGAGCCCGAGCCACTGCGCCTGGACGTTGACGAGCACGACGTCGCCGACCGCCACCTCCCCGGTGAGCTGCGGGTAGGCGACGCAGGGATCACCGTCGACCTCGAGTCGCACGAGCCGCTCGTGCTGCTCCGTCACGGCGGTCACCGTCCCCCAGCGGACGGTCACGGCCATCGGTCATGCCTCCCGCGCGACGTCGACCAGAGCCAGGGTGACGTCGACCATGCGATCGAGGTCGGAGACGGCGATCCGCTCGTCAGGGGTATGGATGTCGACCATCCCGTTCGCGAGGTTGACGCACGGCATCCCCTCGACGTTGAAGACGTTCGCATCGGCGGCGCCCCCGGAGAGCACGAACTCCGGCTCGATGCCGGCACGTCGGAGCGCATCCGCCGCGAGGCTGACGGGAAGCTCGTCGTCCCTGAACCGGTATCCCTGGTACTTCGGCGCCGCGTGTGTCTCGAGCTCGCAGTCGGACGTGCTGGCGGCGAACGCGGCGGCGTCGAGGATCTGCTGCACCACCACGGTGAGGTGCTCGTGGTCGTGCGATCGCACCTCGGCCTCGAGCGTGCACCACTCGGGCACGACGTTGCGCGCGGTCCCGCCACGGACGACGCCGACGTTGGCGGTGGTCAGCTCGTCGACGCGTCCAAACGGCATGTCGACGATCGCGCGGGCCGCCGCGACGATCGCGGAGCGGCCGTCCTCGGGGTACATCCCGGCGTGGGATGCCCGACCGTGGAAACGGAGCTCGAGCTCCTGCGCCGACGGCGAGCCCAGCACGATCTCGCCGATCGGAGCGGCCTGGTCGTACACGTAGCCGAGCTTCGCCTCGAGCACCGAGAGGTCTAGCTCCATGGCGCCGAAGAGCCCGACTTCCTCCATCGGTGTGAAGACGAGCTCGATTCCCGCATGTGGGCGCTGCTCCTCGACGATCCTGCGCGCCGCCTCGAGCATGACCACGACCGCGGCCTTGTTGTCGGCACCGAGGATCGTCCCACCGGCGTTGCGGACGAACCCCTCGTCGACGACGGGGTCGAGCGATCCGTCGAGCGGCACCGTGTCGAGATGCGCGCAGAGGAAGACCGGGACGCCACGAGTACCGCGACCCGGGAGCCGGGTCACGATGTTGCCCATCGTCGAACCGATCCTCGAGCCGCAACCGTCCTCCTGCCACTCGAGCCCGAACGACTCGAGCTCCGCGATCACCCGATCGGCGACGGCCCGCTCCTCCCCCGGAGGGCTCGGGATCGCACAGAGCTCGAGCAGAAGCTCGAGCGGCGCCGATGCGGCCGTCGTCACGCCGTCTGGCCGACGATCGCGCGGCGCTCCGTACGGGAGCGCGCACGCTCGAGCGCGGCTCCGACGAAGGCGTGGAACAGGGGCGCCGGTCGGGTGGGGCGGGACTTGAACTCGGGGTGGAACTGGCTGGCGACGAACCACGGGTGGTCAGGGAGCTCGACGATCTCGACGAGACGCCCTTCCTGGAACGTGCCCGAGACGACGAGGCCACGCTCGACGAGCTGGTCGCGATAGCGGTTGTTCACCTCGTAGCGGTGGCGATGCCGCTCGTGGATCGTCGCCTCGCCGTAGAGCTCCCGCGCCCGTGTGCCGGCGCCGAGCTCGATCGCCTGGGCACCGAGCCGCATCGTCCCGCCGAGGTCCTCGATCTCCTTCTGCTCCGGGAGCAGGTCGATCACGGGGTACGGCGTCTCCGGGTCCATCTCGGTCGAGTTCGCGCCGTCGAGCCCGCAGACGTGACGCGCGAACTCCGACACCGCGACGTGCATCCCGAGGCAGATCCCGAGGTACGGGACCCCCTGCTCCCGGGCGACGCGGCAGGCGAGGATCTTCCCCTCCCAGCCGCGCGAGCCGAAACCGCCGGGGACGAGGACACCGTCGGTCTGATCGATCTCGGCGAGCGCCTCGTCGTAGGACATGTTCTCCGCGTCGACCCATCGCACCCGCACCCGGGCGCCCTGGTGCACACCCGCGTGCTTCAACGCCTCGTGCACCGACAGATACGCGTCCTGGAGCTTGACGTACTTGCCGACGAGCGCGATCTCCACGTCGTCGCGCGGCTGGTGGATCCGGTCGGTCAGCTCCTTCCACTCGCCGAGCGCGGCAGGGGGCGTCCGAAGCCCGAGTCGCGTGCAGACGAGCTCGTCGAGTCCTTCCGACTGCAGCCGCTCGGGGACGAGATAGACGTCGCTCACGTCGGGACAGGAGATCACGGCGTCGGGATCGACGTCTGCGAACAGCGCGATCTTCTCCCGGATCTCGTCCGACAGCTCGTCGCGCGAGCGGCAGACGACGACGTCGGGATGGATGCCGATGCGCCGGAGCTCGTTCACCGAGTGCTGGGTCGGCTTCGTCTTCAACTCGCCGGCGGCGTCGATGAACGGGACGAGGGTCACGTGGACGTACGCGACGTTCTCGGGGCCGACCTCGCGCCTGAACTGGCGAATCGCCTCGAGGAACGGGAGCGACTCGATGTCGCCCACCGTGCCACCGATCTCCGAGATGACGACGTCGGCGACGTCCGTCTGCGCACCACGCCGGATCCTCGTCTTGATCTCGTTGGTGATGTGCGGGATCACCTGGACGGTCGCGCCGAGGAACTCACCCTTGCGCTCCTTCCGCAGCACCGTCTCCCACACACCCCCGGCAGAGTGGCTCGAATTGCGCGAGAGATTCTCGTCGATGAACCGCTCGTAGTGGCCGAGGTCGAGGTCGGTCTCGGCGCCGTCCTCGGTGACGAACACCTCGCCGTGCTGGAACGGGCTCATGGTCCCCGGGTCGACGTTGAGGTACGGGTCGAACTTCTGCGCGCGGACACGGAGACCGCGCGCCTTGAGCAGCCGTCCCAGCGAGGCGGCAACGATCCCCTTCCCGAGCGCCGAGACAACGCCTCCGGTGACGAAGACGTACTTCGTCTGGTGCTCGCTCATCCGGCCCGCCCGAGCGCGTCGAGGTCACGCAACACCGGTGTCGACTCGATGATCGCGCCGAGCGAGCGACGCTCCCCGGCGACGGTGAGGACTGCGAGGGCGCCGATTGCGCCGATCCTCCGCAGGCCCGTCAACTGCCTCACGGACTCCAAACCTAGCAGCGCACCGAGCGCGTTCGCTCCCGCATCCCCGAGCATCGTCATCTCGCGAAGATCGTAGGGGCCGAGCAGGACGGCCAGGCCGAGCGCGCGCCGCGGGCGTCCACCGAGGAGCAGCGACCCGATCGCGACCGCTTTCAGGGCCCGGCCGGGACGCGTGTCGAGCTGGTTGACGAGATTTGCGGCGAGACCGACGAGCACCGCGCCGGACAGCGAGCGAGTCCGGACGAGGCCCCAGAGCGGGATCCCGACGAGCTTCACGGTGCCGGTCGTCAGCCCAGCCCCGAGGTGCGCTCGGATCCCGCGCTCCGGCCCGCTCCAGAGATCGTCGGCCAGACCGATCGCCGCCACCGGTGCGACACCCGGGCAGACAACCCCTGCGACGAGGCCGACGAAGGGCAGCCTGAGTCCGCGAGCGCTCAGCCCCTGTGGCCCGCAGGCGAGCGTGAGCTCGACCAGCTGGCGACCTCGGTGGGCGAAGTCGGCCAGGTCGCGCCCGGTCGAGCGGTGTGTGAGGTCGAGCTCGACCTCACACACATCGAGGCCGGCGTGGAGGGCATCGATCGTCATCGCGGTCTCGACCCCGAACCCGGCCGCGACTGGGAAGACGGCCTCCCGCGCGGCCGGTGTGAGCAGGCGCTGGCCCGACAGCGGCTCGTCGACCCGTCGCCCGGTGCGGTGCTCGATCAGCCAGCGAGCCCAGCGCTTTGCAAGCCCGAGCCCGGAGCTCGACGTGCGGCTGAACCGGGCGATCACGAGGTCGCCCGCAGCGCTCATCAACGGGCGGAGGTCGCCCCTGAGATCGGCGTCGCACAAGAGCAATGTCCCCGGCCGGCAGGTGCGCTCCGCGAGCGTCAGCGCCTGCCCCTTCCCGCGTCGCGGGAGCGCGACGACACGGGCACCGGCCCGGCGAACCTCGGCGACCGTCTGGTCGCGCGACCCGTCGTCGGCGACGACGATCTCCGCGTCCGGGAAGGCTTCTCTCAGCGCGACGACCGTGGCACCGATCCGATCCGCTTCGTCGCGCGCGGCGACGAGCACGGCCGCCGGCCCGCGGCTCACCCGGCGCTCGCGGCCGGCGACAGAGTCGAGATCGCGGGCACCACCCCGTCGACGGCGTCCTTTTCGAGCCCGTAGCTGCCTGGCTCGGCTCCTGCGAGGAGGAGAACGAGCGCCAACCGACCGATGTCGGTGTCGACGGCATCGACCGTCGACAGCCCGGCCCGTCGGAATACGGGGACGGCCGGGACGCGCCGCTTCACGGGGTCGGCCCCTACCGCCGGGTGCTTCGACTGTGCCAGGCCGCGGTAGAACCCGGTGAGGAACGCCAGCGTCTCACCCTGCTGCGGCCCGGCAGGACGGGCGACGACGACTCCGCCCACTGGCGGTCGGAGGGCACCCGAGCGCTCCTCGACGAGGATCCCCTCGAGTGCGTCCCAGAGGGGCGTCGCGCCACCCGCGACGAGCTCCCGTCCGAGCTGCCGCCCGAGTTCCTCGCGGCGGTCGGCTCCCACGAGCGTGCGCGTCGCCGGGGTTGCGCCCAGTGCCTGGTCGATCGCCTCGCCGTCGAGCGGAACCCGGAGCGCACGCACCCGCTGCAGCTTCCCGCCCGCGTCCTCGACCGCCTTCCTGATCGAGCGCCCGACCGACTGGTCGACCGAGCCGACGTAGACCACCGCGATCGGGGTGTCCTTCAGCCGGTTGTGGACGAGCGGGAGGTAGCTTGCGCCCGCGTAGTCGTCGAGCGCGTCGCCCTTGTGCTGCTCTGCCTCGAGCGTGGCGGCGATTGTGTCTCGCTCGCTTCGGAGCTCCGTGATCTGGCTCGTGAGGTTCTTCCGTTCGGCATCGTCGACGAAGCCACGACCGGAGAGCCCGACACCCACCAGGATCCCGATCACGAGAGCGAGGAACACGGCCGCGAGCGACGCGACGTGGTAGCGGAGGTCGAACACGACGTGAGTGTAGGGCCGACGCGGCGGCGGTCACCGTTCGTGTCGGGACGCTTGTCGCGACCCGCTATTCGATCCCGAGCGAGCGCATGACGTTGTCGATCACGTTTCGCAGCGCCGGCGAGGAGAGAACCGCGACGACGACCGCGACCGCACCGACCGCGGCGAACACGATCAGCGGCCAGACACCGACGCGCCGGCTGACGAGCCGCGAGACGCCCTTCGCATCGACGAGCGACTCGCCGACCTTGAGCCGTGTGACGAAGGTCGAGGCCATGCCGCCTCGGTTGCGCTCGAGAAACTCGACGAGGTTGAAGTGCGTCCCCACAGCGACGATCAGCGTGGCGCCCTTCTCGTGCGCGAGCAGGAGCGCGAGGTCCTCGCTGATCCCGGGTGCGACGACCTCGATGAACGCGAGACCGAGCCGTCGGAGCCGCGCCGCGCCGGGTGCCGTGCCATCTGGATAGGCGTGGACGAGCAGCTCCGCGCCGGTCTGGAGCGCCCGGTCGGAGGCCGAGTCGAAGTCCCCGACGATCACGTCCGGCTCGAGCCCGATCTCGAGCAGCGCGTCCGCCCCGCCGTCGACGGCGACGAGCACCGGTCTGAAGTCCCGGATGTAGGGGCGGACGATGCGAAGGTCCGACTTGTAACCGGGCCCTCGCGCGACGACGAGGGCATGCCGGTCGCGAAACCGCGTCCGGATCGTGGGCAAGTCCATTCCGTGCGCGAGCAAGCGCGCCTCGTCGCGGAGGTGCTGGAGCGTGTTGTCGGCAAACGCCTCGAGCGCTTCGGCGATGCGCGCCTGCTGCTCGACGAGGGCGGCCTGGAGCGTGTCGGGCCGGTGGCGTGTGCCTTCTGCGAGCAGCGATCCGTTGCGCCAGACACGGCTTCCCTCGACCCTGATCACCTCGCCGTCCGACAGCTCGTCGAACAGCGGCGCGCCGGGGACGTCGATGAGCGTCACGCCCGCACGCACGAGCTCGAGCGGCCCCGGGTTGGGATATCGGCCCGTCGTCGATGGCGCGACGTTGACGACCGCTCGGACGCCGGTCTCGGCGAGCTCCTCGGCGGACACCCGGTCGAGGTCGGCATGGTCGACGATCGCTATGTCATCGGGTCGGAGTCGCTTGACGAGGTCCTTCGTCCGGCGGCCCAGCCGCGCCGGCCCGGTCACCTCGGCGGCCATCACGGCTCCCGCGCGGTGAGCGCGGCGACGAACTCCTCGCCACCGAGCATGCGCCCGAGCTCATCGCGCCGCTGTGCGTCGTCGAGCTGCTCGATCCGCGTATGCGTCGGGTCGCCCGGCACCTTCTCGACCCGGAAGTGGCGCTCCGCGACGTTCGCGATCTGCGGCAGGTGGGTGATGGTCAGGACCTGCGCGCGCTCCGACAGGCGGCCGAGCACGTCGGCCACCCGGTGGGCGGTCGTGCCGCCGATCCCCGCGTCGATCTCGTCGAAGACCATCGTCGGCCCACCCGCGACGGATGCGATCGCAAGCGCGATGCGCGAGAGCTCACCCCCCGACGCGGTCTGCGCGACGGGCGCAAGCGGCAGCCCGGGATTCACGCGAACGCTGAACGTCACCTCGTCGCGCCCGGTCGGCCCCGGGTCGCGTTCCGCCAGCGCAACCTGCAGCTCGCCGTCGCCCATGCCCACGTCCCGAAGCTCGCTCGACACCGCGGTCGCAAAGTGTGGTGCCGCCCGGCGCCGGGCACGGGTCAGCTCGCCCGCGAGCTCCTCCCACTCGCCCTCGGCCCGCTCCAGGGCGGCGCGCGCAGCAGCACGTGGGTCGCCGTCGACGGTGAGCTCGTCCAGCTCCGCCTGCGCGGCGTCCCGGCTCTCCACGAGGTCGGTCAGGGTCGCGGCGTCATATCGCCGGCGGAGACCCGCGAGGCGGTCGAGCTCGGACTCGACGTGCTCGAGACGGGCCGGGTCGGTGTCGAGCGAGGCCTGGGAGCGATGGAGGTCGGTCGCCACCTCGTGCAGACGGGTGGCGAGCTCGCGGAGCTCCACTGCCGGCTCACCGAGCTCGGGGGCGACACCGACGACGCTTTCCAGGGCGCGCTGCGCGGAGGTCGCGAGTGCTGCCGCTCCGGCGCCGTCCTCCGGGGCGACCGCTTCGGCGGCGGCCGAGAGCGCCTCTCCGATCTCGACGACGTGTCTGAGCCGTTCGCGCTCGGAGCGAAGCTCGTCCTCCCGACCCGGGTCGAGCCCGTCGGTGTCCTCGACGAGCGCGGTCAGCTCTCCGATCCGATCCTCCAGGGCACCCGCATCGCGATCGAGCTCGATCACCCGGCGACGCGCGGTCGTCAGGCTCTGCCAGGCCCGCCGCGACGCCTCCCGCCGAAGCAGCTGCTCCTTCCCCACGTGGCGGTCGAGCAGGTCGAGCTGATGCGACGGGCGCGCGAGACGGCGCTGCTCGAACTGACCCGACATCGCGACGAGCTGCTCCATCACCGCGGCAAGATCCTCTCGGGCCACCGATCGACCCCAGGCGTAGGCTCGAGTCCGGCCGTCCGCGAACACGCGTCGAGCGACGACGAGTCCCTGCTCGTCCGCGGGGCGGAGCTCGAGCAGCGCTGCGAGAGGCTCGACGCCCTCGAGCAGCTCGTCGTCGAGCTCGAGCTCGGCCTCGACATACGCCTCCGACCCGGAGGGGCCAACGAGCGCCGCATCCCCCTTCGCCCCGAGGAGCAACCCGAGTGCCTCGGCGAAGATCGTCTTGCCCGCGCCGGTCTCGCCGGTGAGCGCATTGAGCCCGGGCGCCAGCTCGAGCGTCGCCTCCTCGATGAGGACGAGATTCTCGATCCGCAGCCGTCGCAGCACGCAGTGATCGTAGACCGGCGGTTCGCCGCTGACGACCGGCCAGAGCGGCCGTCAGGTGCCGAAGCTCTCCCGGTACCGCCGGACGAACGTCGCCTCGGGCAGCGTCGCGAGCCGCGTGTGCGCCTCGCCGAGGCCGACGACGACCTGCTCGCCGTTCGAGGCGACCCCGACCTGATGACCGTCGACGACGACCGCGACCTCGACGCCGGCCGTGCGGTTGTGGACGACGACCTCCTTGGCCCGCGGCACGACGAGTGGCCGCGCGTGGAGCGAATGCGGGGCCACGAACGTGACCGCCATCGCGTCGAGACCCCACATGAGGACCGGGCCGCCGTTCGACAGGTTGTAGGCGGTCGAGCCGGAGGGGGTCGCGCAGATGAGACCGTCGCAGTGCGCCTGACCGAGGTCCTCGCCACCGATTGCCCACTCGAGCTCGACCATCCGCCCGAGCTGCCCCGACGCGACCACGACGTCGTTCACGGCGATGTGGGTACTCCCGGCCACGGTCATCTCGAGGGTCGGGAGGTCGACGACCTCGAGCTCCCCCGCGAATGCTCGCGCGATCCCCACCTCGAGCTCCTCCCGGGACATGCTGCTGAGAAATCCGACGCGCCCGAAGTTCACCCCCAGGATCGGGATGCCGGTATTGAGGAACCGCTGGAGCGCGCGGAGCATGGTCCCGTCGCCTCCGAGCACCACCACGAGCTCGACCGCGCCGAGGTCGCCTGCGGGCGCGAGACCGTTCTTCGCGGCCTCCTCCTCGGTCACGACGAGCTCGACGCCCGCGGCGCGGGCGACCGCCTGTAGGCGCGAGACCCCGTCGCCGATCTGGTCCTGGCGACCGTGGGTCACGAACGCCGCCTTCGCGATCGGCGCTCGCTCAGCCGACGGCGGCTTCGATCCTGTGGCGGACGTCATCGCGGTCGGACGGCTCCTGGCTCTCGATCAGATGGACGACGAACTCTCGGTTCCCCTTCGGGCCGGGAAGCCCGGAGTCTACGACCCCCACGACCCGGGAGCGCCAGACCTCGGCTGCCTCGCAGAACTCGGCGAGCACCCGCCGGTGGACCGCGGCGTCGCGGACCACCCCCTTCGGGACGTCGGCCCTGCCGGCCTCGAACTGCGGCTTGACGAGCACGAGCGCCTCCCAGCCCGGTTGCGCGAGCGCGATCGCGGGCGGTAACACGACGGTCGCCGAGATGAACGACACGTCGCAGGTGACGAGGCTCGGCGGGAACGGGAGCTCGGTGATGGCGCGCGCGTTGACGCGCTCGAGGACGATCACCCGCGGATCGCCGCGCAGGCGCGGATGCAGCTGGCCGTAGCCGACGTCGAGCGCGATCACCCGCGCGGCGCCACGCTGGAGCAGGCAGTCGGTGAACCCGCCTGTCGACGCCCCGAGGTCGAGACAGTCCCGACCGGCAGGGTCGACGCCGAGCTGGTCGAGGGCGTGCGCCAGCTTCTCGCCGCCACGAGAGACGAATCGCGGCGGCCGGTCGACGCGGAGCTCCGTCTCCTCCGGCACCTGCTGACCGGGCTTGTCGATTCCGTGCACGAGCCCTGCGAGGACGAGTGCCTGCGCCTGGGCCCTGGTCTCCGCCAGCCCACGCTCGACAAGCAGGACGTCGACGCGCTTCTTCACGCGCCCGTTCAGGCGGTCCTGACCGCCAGGCCGTCGACGATCTCGGCGAGAACCACGGTGTCGGCTTCGATCGCCGCGAGCCGCCCGCGAGCACGATCTGCCGCCTCGGACGCGACCTGCTTCGTCCCCGACTCGCCGAGCAGCTCGACATACCCGTCGCCGTCGAGCAGGTCGTCGACTGCCTGGAACAGCAGGCCGAGCTCCTCGGCGAACGCCCTCCAGGGTCGCTGCTCGTCGTCGGTCAGGCCTGCGACGCGCACACCCAGCCCCACCGAGGCCGCGAGCAGGCGACCGGTCTTCAGTCGATGGAGCTCGGCGAGATCGACGCCGGCGCCGGTCACGTCGAGGTGCTGCCCGCCGATCATTCCCAGCGTCGCATCGGCGAGCTCGGCCGCGATCCGTGGGTCGTCGTAGCCCGCAGCGAGCCTCAGCGCCGTCGCGAGCAGCGCGTCACCGGCGAGCAGCGCGGTCGCCTCGCCGAACGCAACATGAAGGCTGGGTCGGCCGCGCCTGACCGCGTCGTCGTCGAGCGCGGGCAGGTCGTCGTGGACGAGCGAGAAGGCGTGCAGCACCTCGAGCGCCAGTGCCGCATCGAGCGCCTCGCCCACCGGGCAGCCTGCGGCCTCCGTCGTCGCGAGGCAGAGGACGCCGCGCACACGCTTGCCACCCGTGAGCGCGTACTGCATCGCCTCGGTCAGCCCGCCCAGCTCGGGTGCCAGGGCGAGATTCTCGAGCGTGCTGTCGAGGAGCCCTCTGAGCTCGTCAGGCGCCCGCATCGGCCGCAACCCGGGCCCGCTGCACCTCTGCCTCGATCTCCTTCGCGATCTCGGCGATCTCGGCGAGGCTCTCGACGGCGACGTCGAGATCGCCCTCGTTGTCGGCGATCGCCTCGAGCGCGTCCACGCGCGTCCGGAGCCGCTCGAGCAGCTCCTCAGCGTTGCGCAGCGACTCGTCCGCAGCGCTCACGCGGCTGCCACCTCGCGCCGGACCCGCCCGAGAATGCCGTTCACGAGCCGCGCTGCCTCCTCGGTCGCGTACCGCTTCGCAAGCACGACCGCCTCATTGATCGCAACCTCGGGCGGCACGACTCCCTCCTCGAGCTCGTAGACACCGATCCGCAGAATGTTGCGCTCGAGCGTACCGAGCCTGTCGGCGGGCCAGTCGTCGGACGCCTCCGTGATCCGGCGGTCGAGCGCCTCCGCCCGCTCGGCGACCGACTCGGCGAGCTGGAGCGCGAACGGGTCGGGGTCGCCCTCGAACAACGTCGCCAGCGGCTGGCTGGTGAGGTCCCACTGGTACAGCAGGAACAGCGCCTGGCGTCGTGCCTGCCGACGGCCCGTCGCGGCGGTCACGCGAGACGCAGGGAGGGCAGCTCGGCTTCCATCTCGGCAAGGTAGCCGGTCGAGTACCGACCCGTGGCGAAGCCCGCGGAGCGGAGGACGTCGAGCGCCAGCTCGCGCGTGGTCGGGACCCCCTCGAGCTCGAGCTCTTCGAGGGAGCAGACAGCGCGCGCGATCGCAGCGGGGCGCGTCTCGTCGTGCACGGTGAGCTTGGCCACCATCGAGTCGTAGTACGGCGGGATCGCGGCTCCCTCGACGAGCGCGGTATCGACCCTTACGCCAGGGCCGAGCGGTGGGCGGAAACGGGTGACGACACCCGGTGCCGGTGCGAAGCCACGCGACGGATCCTCGGCGTTGATCCGGATCTCGATCGCATGCCCTCGTCGCTGCGCTCGCCCCGTATGTGTCAACGGCTCACCCGAGGCGACACGCAGCTGCTCGCGGACGAGATCGATTCCCGTGACGAGCTCGGTGACGGGGTGCTCGACCTGCAGCCGGCAGTTCACCTCGATGAAGTACGGCTCGCCGTCCGGGCCGAGCAGGAACTCGAATGTTCCCGCGTTGAGGTACCCCACGTTGCGCGAGGCATCCTCGACCGCCTGCTCCATCGCCTCCCGCGTGTCGTCGGAGAGGGCCGGCGACGGCGACTCCTCGAGCAGCTTCTGATGGCGACGCTGGATCGAGCACTCGCGCTCGCCGAGCGTGAGCACGCCGCCGACGCCATCGCAGATCACCTGGATCTCGACGTGTCGCGCAGGGCTGATCGCCTTCTCGAGGTACAGCGACCCATCGCCGAACGCCGCCTCGGCCTCGGCGCCGGCGGCCGCGAACAACTCGTCGAACTCGTCCTCTCGCTCGACGAGGCGCATCCCCTTCCCACCACCCCCGGCAGCGGCCTTGAGCAGCACCGGCAGCCCGAGCTCGTCGAGCGCTGCTCGCAGCTCCGCGAGCGAGCCGGTCGACTTGCTCCCGGGAACGAGCGGGACCCCGGCTGCGCGCAGCTCGTCCTTGGCACGTGCCTTGTCCCCGAGCGTCTCCATCACCTCCGCCGACGGGCCGACGAACACGAGGTCGCTCTCCGCGCATGCCCGCACGAACGCCGGGTTCTCGGAGAGGAACCCATAGCCCGGGTGCACCGCCTCGCACCCGGTTGTCTCCGCCGCGGCGATCACGCTCGGGATCCTGAGGTAGCTCTCGGTCGCCGACGGAGGCCCGATGCAGACCGAGTGGTCGGCAAGGCGGACATGGAGCGCGTCGCGATCGGCCGTCGAGTAGACGGCAACCGCCTCGCAGCCGAGCTCGTGGAGCGCCCGGATCACCCTGACCGCGATCTCACCACGGTTCGCAACGAGGACGCGCGAGAACACGGACGATGCTAGAGGGTCGGCGGGTCGGAGAGCGGCTCGAGCTCGAACAGGAGCGTCCCGAACTCCACCGCCTGCCCGCTCTCGACATGGATTGCGCGCACGGTGCCGTCGATCTCCGCTTTGAGCTCGTTGAACAGCTTCATCGCCTCGAGCAGGCAGAGCGTGTCACCGGCCGCCACGACGTCCCCGACGACGACGAAGGGCGGCGCACCCGGCTCCGGTGCGCCGTAGAACACCCCGACCATGGGCGACTCCACCCGCGTGCCCGTAAGGTCGGCAACGACCTCCGTCGCGACGGGCTCGTCCGCGACCGCAATGCCGGCCGGGACGCCGAGAGGGCCGACCGCAGGCTCGTCGGCGCGTCGCACCGAGACGCGCATGCCGTCGTCCTCGATCTCGATCTCGCCGACGCCGGATTCCTGGACGATCTTCACGAGCTCGCGGATCCGCTCGGCGCGCTGCGCGTCGACGTCTCCGCCGAGCAGCGTCGCCTCGCGCGAGCTGCGCGCGCGGATCGTCTTCAGCATCGTCTCCGCGTCCTCGCCGAACATCGCCAGCAAGACCAGGTCCTCCTCCGCTGCAGCCACGCCGTCAGCGGCCTGGCGCACGTCCTCGGCGCTCGGCGGGTCGTCGTCGAGGAGGTCGTTGTCGCCACCGAGGAGCTCGATCGCGCGGCGGACGGACGGCTCGATCGGGGCCGGTGGGGTCCCGTAGCCGCCGCTGATCAGGCTGCGAAACTCGTCGATCACGGTGCCGTACCGACGCGCGGAGAGCACGTTGAGCAGCGCCTGCGAGCCGAGGATCTGGCCGATCGGAGCTGCGAGCGGTGGCCAGCCCGACTCCTCGCGGATCCGGACGACCTCGCTGAGGGCGTCGAGCAGCCGGTCGCCCGCGGCGTGGGCGCGAAGGTGGGCGTCCAGCGCGGCGACGAGGCCGGCCGGGAGGTCGTACTCAGCCGCGCGCACCGCGATGCGGGGCGCTACCGGCGCAACCGGCTCGTCACCGATGTGCTCGTCGACGACATCCGCCGCCTGCCAGAGCCGCTTGACATCGACATTGGTGTTGCGACCGAGCCCGTGGAGCGCCTCGACCAGCGACTCACCCGAGACACGATGGAGCGCGAGAGCGAGCGGATAGATCGCGGTTGCGACGAGATCGGCTCCCACACGGGTGGCGACGATCGCATTGAGCAGCCCGGTACCTGCGGCGCCCTGGACGTAGAGGCCGACCGGCAATCCCGACGCCTCGCCGACACGCTCGACGAGCTCCTCGGTGAGATGCGGGAGCAGCGCGTCCGTGGGGTCGTTGACGATCACACGGGTTGCGCCCAGCTCGGGGATGCGCCTCGCCTGCTCGACGAGCGCGTCGATCTCGCCCGCCCGTCCGCGGCTGTACACCAGCCCGGCGTGGAACGCGCCGCCCGAGTCGACGATCGCCTCGCCGGCCTCACGGAGGTTCGAGACGTCGTTCAGCGGGTCGTGGAGCCTGAAAACGGCGATTCCGTTCTCGGCGGCACACGACACGAACCGCCGCACGATGTCACCCGAGACGGGTCGCGAGCCGACGAGGAACCGCCCACGCAGCGCCATCGACAGCGGTGTCGTGGTACGCGCATCGAGGGCGCGGATCCGCTCCCAGGGGCTCTCCACCCCACGGCGCACAGCTGCGTCGAACACCCCGCCGCCGGACACCTCGAGGCAGGCGAAGCCTGCCCCGTCGAGGATCTCGGCGATCCGGAGCACCTCACCGGTCGGCACCTTCCCTGCGAGCGGCTCCTGCGACAGCAGCCGGATTGTCGTGTCGACGAGCTGCGGCACGGGGGGAGACTACCGCGCGCCCATGTCGATGCCCGTGGCCGTTCGGGCCGGGCAAGCGAGGCTCCGACGCGTCAGGCGCGCGAGATGTAGCGGGCCTCGCGGGGATCGACCTTGATCCGCTCACCGATGTTGACGAACAGCGGAACCTGGACGACGGCGCCGGTCTCCAGCGTCGCGGGCTTCGTCACGTTGGAGACGGTGTCGCCCTTCACCCCGGGCTCTGTGTCCGCGACGGCAAGCTCGACCGAAGCGGGCAGCTGGATCCCGGAAGGCTTCCCGTTGACCTGGAGGATCTGGACCGTCCCCGACGGGAGCATGTAGTTGAGCTCGTCCTCGACGTCGCTGCGCGGCAGACCGAACTGCTCGAACGACTCCTCGTCCATGAAATGCGCCTCGCTGCCGTCGTCATAGAGGAACTGGACGTTGCGCACCTCGGTGTGGACGCGCGGGAACTTCTCGCCGGCCCTGAAGGTCTCGTCGACGACCGCCCCCGACTCGAGATTCTTCAGCTTCGTCCGCACGAAGGCACCGCCCTTGCCGGGTTTCACGTGCTGAAACTGGACGATGCGCCACACCGAGCCCTTGTGCTCGATGTGCATCCCGTTCTTGAAGCTGTTCGTCTCGACGAGCTCGGCCACGACGCGCGGGAGGGTACCTGCTCTCACTCGACGCGGATCGGGTCCTTCGTGAACGTCGTCAGGCGCTCAGCACCGTCGTCGGTGACGAGCACGAGGTCCTCGATCCTCACACCCACGTCCCCGTCGAGATAGATCCCGGGCTCGACGGTGACGACGTTGCCTGCCTGGAGCACGTCCGTCGACTCCGGCCGGAGGGCAGGCCCTTCGTGGATCTCGAGCCCAACCCCGTGACCGAGCCCGTGCCCGAACAGCTCGCCCAGGCCGGCGGCCTCGATCGCGACACGAGAGGCCGCGTCGACCTCGCGTCCCGTGGCGCCCGGCCGTACGGCCGCGAGCCCGTCGACCTGTGCCTGGAGGCACAGGTCGTAGAGCTCGCGCAACCGCGCTGCGTCGCCCGTGAAGAACGTTCGCGTGCAGTCGGAGCGATATCCGTCGACGATGCAGCCCGTGTCCACCACGACGAGGGTTCCCTCCGGGATGGCCACATCACGGGGCTCGCCGTGCGGTCTCGCACCCATCTCACCGGCGCCGACGACGGTGTCGAACGCCGAGCCCTCGGCACCGAGATCGCGGAACCGCCGATCGACCCACCACGTGAGCTCGCGCTCGGTGCGACCGACGAACGGCTCCCGCGAGAGCTCGTCGAAGACCTGGTCCGACAGCGCGGCGGCCCGCCGGATGGCATCGATCTCGTGCGGTTCCTTCACCACCCGGAGCCGCTCGACCGTGCCCGGGCTCGGGACGAGCTCGACCCCGGCGGCGAGGAGCGCGTCGTGTGCAGCGACGGTCATGTGCTCGGGATCGAACCGGAGCGTCCTCCCTGTGAGGAGCTCGCCGAGCGAGGTCGTGACGTGCCGGCGCGTCTGGACGAAGCCCACGCCGTCGAGAGCGCGTGCGGCGTCCGCGTACCGGAAGTCGGTGTACAGCGTCGCCTGTCCGTCGGTCTCGACCACGAGCGCCGCGTTCGTGCTGTCGCCGAGACCTGTGAGGTACCTGACGTTCGCCGGCTTCGTGACGAGCAGCGGCCCGTCGAGGAGGGCGGCGAGGCGCGCGATCCTGCTCATTCACCACCGCCCGAGAGGAGCGCGAGCGCCTCCTGGTAGCCACCGAAGCCGCGTCCCGTGATCCGGTCGGTCACGAGCCCGTCGAGGACGCTGAGCCTGCGCCACACCTCCCGCTCGTCGACGTCGGACAGGTGCACCTCGATGGTCCGCCCCTCGAACGGCTCGAGCGCGTCGCGGATCGCCCAGCTGTAGTGCGTCCAGGCGCCGGGGTTCAACACCAGCCCGTCGGCGGAGTCGAGCGCCTGATGGAGGAACTCCACGTACTCCCCCTCGTGGTTCGTCTGACGGCAGCGCACCTGAAGGTCGAGCTCCCGAGCCCACGAGTAGATCTGGGTCTCGAGGTCCTGGATCGACCCGTGCCCGTACGTCGCGCGGTCCCGCCGACCGAGCAGGTCGAGGTTCACGCCGTTGAGCACGTCGATCCGCATCCGCGGCCGATCCTATGCGTCGCGATGGGGGGCGTCGTCGGGGACACGCTCCCAGACCGCCGCATCGCGGACGAAGATGTGCTTCAGCGTGTGCAATCCAGAGTCGCCGTCGAGGGCGCCGGCAGACACGGAGATCGTCTCGCCACCCGCGTCCCAGAAGAGCGTCGCGCCGCACGTCGCACAGAAGCCGCGTCGGCGGCCGTTGACGTCCACATACCAGCGCGGATCGCCGATGATCTTCAGCCCGACGCGTACGACACCGACGTAGGCACCGGCGAGCGTCCCGGAACGGCGGCAGAGGGAGCAGTGGCACACGACGACGTCGCGGACGGGTGGCTCGAGCTCGAACCGCACCGCCTCGCAGAGACAGCCGCCTTTCACGCGATCAGCGCGTCCAGCGCCGCGCGCACCTCCGCCTCCGGCAGCTCCACGCCCCAGCGCGGGACACCGGGCCGGTCGAGCACGACGAGTCGTGGAGCCCCTCGAGCCGCCTTCTTGTCGCGAAGGAGCGCCGCCCATGCGGCATCGCGGTCGACGCTGACAGGGGTCGGCGCGAGGACGTCGACCACCACCTGCTCCGCGTCGTGCTGACCGGTCAGCCGCAGCGCCGCCAGCAGGCCGAGCGCGACCGCGCGCCCGTGCGGGAGCGCGAATCCTGCCGCCGCCTCGAGGGCGTGACCGAACGTGTGACCGAGATTGAGGACGTTGCGCACGTCGTGGTCGTGCGGGTCGCGGAGGCAGATCCCCGCCTTGTAGACGGCGCAGCGGCGCACGAGCTCCTGGTCCGGAAGTGCCCAGAGCTCCTCGCCGGCGAGCAGACCGGTCTTCACGACCTCGGCCATGCCGTTCGCGCGCTCGACCTCGGGCAAGGTCGCGAGCAGCGCGGGGTCGCACACGACCCGGGTCGGCCAGTGGAACGACCCGACGAGGTTCTTCCCACCGGGGAGGTCGATCGCCGTCTTGCCACCGATCGCCGCATCGACCTGCCCCACGAGCGACGTCGGCACCGGAACCCAGGCGATGCCTCGCTTGTAGGTGGCCGCCGCGAACCCCGCGACGTCGGTCGTCGTCCCACCGCCGAGCGCCACGAGCGTTCCGTCGCGGCCGATCGTGAGCACCGACCAGAGCCGCTCGAGCACGGCCTGCGTCTTCGCCGCCTCGCCGGCTGGGACCTCGTGACGACCGACGTCGCGGGCACCCAGCGCAAGCTGTGCACGAACACCGTGGATACCTGCGACGTGCGTGTCGGCGACGAGCTCGACGGGGCCGTCGCCGGGGACCAGCTCGCCGAGCAGCTCGATCGCACCGAGCTCGACGTAGATCCCCGCGCCGGCGAGGATCACCCCGTCCGCATCGTGTGCCGTGCCGTCCGCGACGTCGCTCGTAGAGGGGCTGACGCTCGCGGTGGAGCGCATGGAACGCATCGGCGTCTCGAGCGAGTGGGCGCTCCGATCCCGACACCCGCGCCCACGCCGCCTCGGGCTCGACGTCGAGCAGCACCGTGAACGCACGCCGTGCGAGCTCGGCGCGCGTCCGCTCGCTCAGGACCGCCCCGCCGCCGAGCGCGATCACAGCCGGCTCGCCCCGTGCCAGCGCTTCGCGCGCGACCTCCTCCTCGAGCTCGCGAAACCCGGGCTCTCCCCGCTCGGCGAACAGCGTCGCGATGGTCGCCCCGGCCCGGGTCTCGATCTCCGCGTCGAGGTCGACGAACGGCCGGGCGAGCCGCTCCGCGACCTCCTCGCCGACCGTCGTCTTCCCCGAGCCCATGAACCCCGCGAGCGCGAGGTGACGCCCGAGCGCGTTCACCCGCGTGGGACCCACCACTCCGAGATCCGCGCGAGGTAGGCGCGGGAGGCGGCGATGGTGTCGCCGATCGCGTCGCCACCGAACTTGTCGAGCGCCGCTCGCGCGAGCTCGAAGGCCACCGCCGCCTCGGCGACGACGGCGAGCGCCTCGACCGCCTGCACGTCGGAACGCTCGACGAGGGCCTGCGCCGCTGCACCCGTCTCGAGGTCGACCGAGTCGAGCGGCTTCATGAGCGTCGGAAGGGGCTTCATCGCAGCGCGTACGACGACAGGCTCGCCGTTGGTCATCCCCGCTTCGAGCCCACCGGCGCGGTTCGTGCGCCGGGTCAGCCCCGGGTCGATCTCGTCGTGAGCCTCGGTACCCCGGCGGCGCGCGAGGTCGAAGCCGTCACCGATTTCGACGCCCTTCACCGCCTGGATCCCCATCAAGGCGAATGCAAGCCTGGCGTCGAGACGATCCGCCTTCTCGGCGTACGACCCGAGTCCCGGAGGGCAGCCGGTGGCAACCACCTCGACGACGCCGCCGAGGGTGTCCTGGTCCTTGCGCGCCGCGTCGGTGGCTGCGCGCATGCCCTCATCGCCCGTGGCGCCGCCGATCTCGACGGGCCGCCCTCCGACCCGAATCCCGAGCTCGCCGAGTAACGCCTTCGCGACCGCTCCCGCCGCGACGTGCGCCGCGGTGTGCCGGGCGCTCGCGCGCTCGAGCGCGTTGCGGACGTCGTCGTGGTCGTACTTCAGGACGCCGGCGAGGTCGGCGTGGCCGGGCCGCGGGAGCGTCACGGGCTTGACACCCTTCCCCTGTGGTTCGCCCGTCGGATCCCAGGGGTCCATCCCCCAGGTCCAGTTCTTGTGGTCGCGATTGCGGACGACGAGCGTGAGCGGCGTCCCGAGCGTCCGCGAGTGTCGCAATCCGGAGAGCACCTCGACGACGTCGGTCTCCAGCTGCTGGCGCGGGCTGCGACCGTACCCCTGCTGCCGCCGCTTCAGGTCCGCGTCGATCAGCTCGCGGTCGAGCCGCAGCCCTGCCGGGAGACCGCTGACGATCGCGACGAGCGCCGGCCCGTGCGATTCTCCCGCGGTGGCGAGCCCGAGTCGCATGGAGCAAGCCTAGGCGAGCTCAGCAGAGCCGTGTCAGGCGGCCGGTATCGACGTCGTAGACGAAGCCGCCGGCCCGCAGGTGCTCGAGGTACGGCCACGACCGGATGCGCTGCACGTCGGAGCGCACCGCAGCGTCGAGGTCGTCCGTGACGAGGAACGAGAGGCTCCGCGTGTCCGGGCCGCCGTTCGCGCTCACCGCAGCATGGACCTCGTCCTCGCTCCCGCCCGTCATGCGGCACTTCGTGTGGGCGACGACCATCACCCTGTCCACGCCGAGCAGGTACGAGGCGAGCACGAGCGTCCGCAGGACGTCGTCGGTGACGCGTGCGCCTGCGTTGCGCAGGATCTTGGCGTCGCCGGGTCGGAGGCCGAGCATCTCGAGTGGGGCGATGCGCGAGTCCATGCACGTCAGCACCGCCAGCCCGCGGGCGGCTCGGGCATCGATTCCAGCGAGCTGAAAGTCGGCTGCGTAGCCCTCGTTGGCCGCGAGAACGTCGTCGAAGGTCAGATCGCCGACGGCCACCGATGCCATCGTACGCGGGCGGGGTTGAGAACGCTCGCGGTCATGGTGCGGGGGTGCTGCGGAGCGCATCGCGCATCGCCTGGATCGGGGCGGCGAGGCCCGTCCAGCGCTCGAACGCGGCCACTCCCTGGAAGAGGAGCACGTCGAGCCCGTCGACCACCACGTCACACCCGGCCGCTTGGGCGGCGGCGACGAGGGCGGTCTCGGAGCCGTCGGCGTTGTAGGCGAGGTCGACCACCTGCATCCCGGGTGCAGGTGCGACGATGAGCTCGTCCTTGACCGGGGTGCAGTTCACGAGCACGTCGATCCTCTCCGACGACGGCGGCCAGTGAGCATCACGCCGGCCGGCGACCGTCACCTCGGCGCCGACGTGGCGCAGCGCATCCGCCACCGCCCTGGAGGCGCCGCCCGTTCCCAGCACGAGCGCCCGGCGACCGTGCGCCTCGATCTGGTCGGTGACCGCCGCGCCGTCGGTCGAGCTCCCGAGCACCCGACCGTCGGAGACGACGAGCGTGTTCACCGAGCCCGCGCGCTCGGCTACTTCGTCGAGATCGGCGCAATGCTCGATCACTGCGTGCTTGTGCGGGATCGTCACGTTGGCGCCTGCAAAGCCAGTGGCCACGAGTCCTCGCACCGCATCGCCGAGCGCCTCGTGTGGGGTCGGCAGCGGGACGTACGCCCAGTCGAGACCCAGTGTGGCGAAGCCGGCGTTCTGCATGCGCGGCGAGAGCGAATGCGATGTCGGCCAACCGAGCAGGCCGACGAGCGTGGTCGTGCCGCGCACCTCGATCATCCGACGAGTATCGCGCGATCGAGCGCGACGAGTCGCCTCACGAGCAGGCGTAGCCGTATTCGCAGACCTTGCGCAGGAACTCCGACTCGTTCGCGGTGAAGAAGTGACGCTTCGTCCCCGGGACGCGGACGTAGTAGAGGTAGTCGACCTTGGCCGGGTTTGCCGCGGCACGGAGCGACGCGAGACCCGGGTTGGCGATCGGCGTGGGCGGAAGTCCCGGGAAGCGGCGGCTGTTGAACGGGCTGTTGCTGCGGATCGCCGCCTTCGTCAGCGACTCGGTGCCGGGGATGTCCAGCCCGTAGCGGAGCGTCGCGTCGATGCCGAGCGGCATCCGGTTTCGCAAGCGGTTGTAGATCACCGCCGCCACGAGCGCGCGCTCCCGAGGGACGACGGTCTCCTTCTCGACCATCGAAGCGATCTTGAGCACGTCGTACGGGGTGAGGTTCTTGCTCCGGGCTTGCTTCAGCCGCAGGGTTGCGAACCGCTGACGGAACGCCGTGAGCTGGTCGGCGACGAGCTCGCGCGCCGTCGTCTTCCGTGTGAACTCGTACACGGCGGGGAACAGGAAGCCCTCCATCGAGCGGCCTTTCCACTCGGCCAGGAACGGCTTTGGAGGACGCGCCCGGGCGAGCGCGCGGAGGTACCCGTCGCGCGTCAGGCGCGGCGTGACGTGCCGCTTCGCGATCGCGATCTTCCTCACCGCAGCGACCCGATCGGCCATGTCCGCGACCGTGAACCCCTCGGGGAAGATGACGCGTAGGCGCGCGAGCGGCTCGGCGACCGACACCGTGACCGCCTCCGCCGGGTCGTCTCCACCGCACCCGACCGCCACGAGCGACAGGCTCAGCAGAACCAGCACCAAGAGGGTCCTGCAACACCTCGCTGCGGTCACAGGCGCGCCTCGCGGTCGAGCCACCCCTGCAGCAGATGGGCAGCGGCGAGCGCATCCTCGGGGGCGTTCGAGGCCGTGCGGGCGGCGAGCGTCGTCGTGAACCGCTCGTCGTAGGTCTCGACCGCGACGCCGGCGATCCGGGTCGCGAGCGCGTCGACGAACGCCTCTGTCGCGAGCGCCTGCTCCCCCACTTCGCCGCGCAGCGTGAGCGGGAGCCCGACGACGATCCGCTCGACATCGTGCTCGGCGGCGAGTGCCGCGAGCCGGTCGAGCCCGTCCGGTGTCGACGCACGCTCGACGACGCAGAGCGGGCGCGCCAACGTTGCGGTCGGGTCCGACACCGCTACACCGGTCCGCGCCAGACCGTAGTCGAGCCCGAGCACGGGCATCAGAGCGCAGCGTCGATCAGGCGTGCCGCCTCGGCCAGGGCGGCCGCGAGCCCGTCGGGGTCCTTGCCCCCGGCACGCGCCATCGTCGAGCGGCCACCGCCACCTCCGCCAACGAGCGGCCCGGCCGCGCGGATCACGTCGACCGCGCTGACGCGCTCGGCCACCGCCGTGTCGAAGTTGGCCACGAGCGACACCTTCCCGTCCGCCGCCGACCCGAGGACGACCGCGGCCGGCTCGTGCTTCTGCTTGAAGCGGTCGGAGAGCTCGAGGAGCGCCTCTCCGTCGAGGCCGTCGACGGCCTGCACGACGACGTTGACGCCCGAGACGAGCCGTACATCCGCCTCGACCACCGAGCCCGGCACGTTCGCGGCGGTCGTCGGCTTCCGCTTCAGCTCCTTCCGCACGGCGTCGAGCTCGACCCGCAGGTCGTCCGCCTCGCGGGCCCGGGCATGGACGAGCGCCCAGGCCTCACCCGAGGTGACCGCCTCGATGCGCCTTGCCCCACCACCGACCGAGCCTTCGGAGACGATCGCGAACGCTCCGATCTCGGCCGTCGAGCGCACGTGCGTGCCTCCGCAGAGCTCGGTCGTGGTGCCCGGCACGTCGACGACGCGCACGATCTCGCCGTACTTCTCGCCGAACAGCGCCATCGCCCCGAGCGTGCGCGCCTCCGCGAGCGTCGTCTCGAACGTGTGCACGGGATGGTTGCGGAAGATCTCCTCGTTGACACGCCGTTCGATCTCCGATCGGTCTTCCTGGGTCAGCTGGCTCGTGTGCGTGAAGTCGAATCGAAGCTTGTCGGGCCGCACGGCGGAGCCGGCCTGGTGAACGTGGTCGCCGAGCCGCTCGCGCAGCGCCGTGTGCAGGAGATGGGTCGCGGTGTGATTGGCCATCGTCGGGAACCGGATCGACCACGGCACGACCGCGCGGACGCGGTCGCCCACGGCGAAGCCCGTGCCGCGGAAGAGAAGCGCCTGATCGCCGTCGAAGCGGTATCCCTCGACGAGCTCGGCGCGTACTGCGGGGTCGCCGTCGAGCTCGAGCCAGCCGTGGTCGGTGACCTGACCGCCGCCCGCCGGGTAGAACGGCGACTCGCGCAGCTTTGCGAGAAAGGTGCCGTCGCCGAGCTCCTCGAGCGCACCGAGCTGTGTGAGCACGTCGACCTTGGCGTAGCCGACGAAGTCGGTCTCGAAGTCCGCCGCCCGGGCGAAGTCGGCAGCACGTTGCGTCCCGCTCTCGCCACCGGCGCGGGAGATCTCGCGGTGCTCTGCCATCGCGTTCCGGTATCCGTCGACGTCGACCGCCTGCCCACGCTCTTCGGCGAGCTCGACGGTGAGCTCGATCGGGAAGCCGTGGGTCGCAGCCAGGGTGAATGCGTCCTCGCCCGAGATCGAGCCCTGGCCGCCGAGCTCTTCGAACACGCGGATCCCGCGGTCGAGCGTCTCGCGGAACCGCTCCTCCTCGATCCGGATCACATCCTCGATGCGGTCGGCGTTCTCCACGAGCTCCGGGTACCACGGTCCGACCTGCTCGACGATCACCGCCGGCAGCCGGTACACCGCGTCGAGACCGATCCGCCGCGCCTGGACAACCGCACGCCTGATCAGGCGCCGCAGCACGTAGCCACGACCCTCGTTCGACGGCACGATCCCCTCGGCAGCGAGGAACGTCATCCCTCGCCCGTGGTCGCACAGGACGCGGTGCGCCTTCGTCGCCACGGGCGATGCGTCGTAGCCGACTCCCGACTCGTGCTCGATCCAGCTCATCACGAGCTGGAAGCCGTCCGTGTCGAAGATCGAGTCGGCGTCCTGGAGCAGCATCGCCCCACGCTCGACGCCCATCCCGGTGTCGATGTTCTGCTTCGGAAGCGGGGTGAGGCTGCCGTCGGCGTGGAGGTCGAACTCCATGAACACGAGGTTCCAGAACTCGAGAAACCGCTCGCAGCGCTCGCAGCCGGGCGCGCAGTCCGACTCGCCGCAGCCGTGCTCCTCGCCACGGTCGTAGTTGAGCTCCGAGCACGGCCCGCAGGGGCCTGTCTCGCCCGCCGGGCCCCAGAAGTTCTCGGACCGTGGGAGCGCAATGATCCGCTCGCGCGGGATCCCGATCCTCGTCCAGCCCGCGACAGCGACCTCATCCACGCCGAGGCCTAGTTCCGGGTCGCCTGCGAAGACCGTCGGCCAGATCCGATCGGGGTCGAGCCCCATGTGGTCGGTGACGAACTCCCACGCGAGGTCGATCGCGCCGTCCTTGAAGTAGTCGCCGAACGAGAAGTTGCCGAGCATCTCGAACATCGACGCATGCCGCGCGGTCAGCCCCACCTCGTCGAGGTCGCTGTCCTTCCCACCCGCGCGGAGCACCTTCTGCACCGTGGTGAACCTCGGCGCCGGTGGCTCTTTCGCCCCCGAGAAGTACGGTTTCAGCGGCTGCATCCCCGCGGAGATGAAGAGCGTCGAGGGATCCTCGGGTGGCGGGATCAACGACCACGATGGGAAGCGCATGTGCCCGCGCCCCTCGAAGAAGGAGAGGAATCCCTCGCGTAGCTCCGCGGTCGTCCGCATGACGTCGATGGTAGATGCGAGCGCCGTCGGCGCAGACGCGCGTGGGCTACGTGGGGTCGGGCGGATCGTCCGGCGGGACGGGTGCGGGCTCGGGCTTCGGGACGGGCTCCGGGCGCAGGGTCGGCTCGGGCTTGGGCGTCTGCCCCGGCCACGGCGTCGGCGCCGGACGATCGGCGATCGGCGGAGTCGAGCCCGCCCCGCGGAGATCGTCGGCGAGGTCGGCTTCACGCTGGCGGGCCGCGTCGCGGGCAGCGTCTTTCGCAGTGCCGAAGTCTCCCGTCTTGCGGAATTGCGAGACCCCGTGGGTGATGCCCGCGGCGAGACCCGAAACCAGCTCCACGGGCTTCGAGATCGCGGTGCTCACCGCCCTGACCGCCGTGTCTGCGCTGTCGGCCATCCCGACCGCGCTGTCCGTGACCGCGTCGAGCTTGTCGAGCTGGTAGTTGACCCGGTCGACCGTCCCACCGGTCTTGACGACCACCGGCAGGACCTCGCGCTCCGCCCCCTGGACGAACGAGGAGACGCGGTCGAAGAGCCGCCCGAGCCTCATGAGCGAGAAGGCGGAGCCGATCCCGAGCAGGACGAGGAAGATCGCGAGCCCCCAGTAGGCGGCGTCTCCGGCCGAGAAGGCGACGGTCATCGCCGGGATCCTACTCGGCTCGAGCAATGACACCCGCACCGACGACCACATCGTCGTCGTAGAGGACGGCGACCTGACCGGCCGCGACCGCCTCGACCGGCTCGGCGAGGTGGAGGGTGAAGCCGGTCTCGCTCTCGACGACATCCGCGTCGACCGCGCGCGATCGGTAGCGCAGCTTGGCGGTCACCCGCTCGACCGGTACGTAGAGGCGCCCGACCGCCTCGACCTCGCTGCATCCGAGCGCGTGGCGAGGACCCACGACGAGGGCGTTGCGGCCACGGTCCGAGCCGATCACGAACAGCGGCTCCGGCCCGGCGACGCCGACGCCCCGGCGCTGCCCTTGGGTGAAGCGCCAGAGCCCTCTGTGCGAGCCGAGTATCGCGCCGGTCTCGTCGACGATCGGCCCCGGCTCGCTGCGAACGCCACGGCGCTCGAGGAACGTCCGGTAGTCGCCGCCGGCGAGGAAGCACGCCTCCTGGCTCTCGGGCCGGCGGGCCGCCTCGAGCCCGGCCGCGACGGCTTCGGCGCGCACCTCGGGCTTCGTGGTGTCGCCCAGCGGGAAACCGACACGGGCGAGCAGCTCTGGCTCCACCGTGGCCAGCATGTAGGACTGGTCCTTCTCGGGGTCGCGCCCACGCGCGACGAGACGCACGCCGTCGCGTTCCACGACCCGCGCGTAGTGCCCCGTCCACATGACGTCGGCGCCCGCCCGGTCGGCGAACCGCACGAGCTCGTCGAAGCGGAGCGTGCCGTTACAGCCCATGCATGGGTTTGGCGTCAGGCCCGCGTCGTACCCGGCGACGAACGGGTCGACGACCTTCGCAACGAACGCCTCACGCAGGTCGAGCGTCACGTGTGGCAGCCCGAGGCGGTGACACGTCTGGCGGGCGCGGATCACCGCCCCCGGGGAACAGCACGTGCGCTCCGCTCGCGGGCCGGCCGGGTCGAGCCACAGCCTGAGCGTGACTCCGACCGCCTTCCGCCCCGCGCGGACGAGCGCGACCGCGGAGTCGACACCACCGCTCATGGCCACGACGACGCGCCCCGGTGCCGGCGTCGCCCGGAACACGGGCCCGATCGCGCTTGCCAGCGCGTCGGCCGCGAGCGTCTCGCCGGGGACCGCGGCGGCCTCGAGCAGCGTCAGCCCGACGAGCTCCCGCTCCAGCCCCGGTACCTCCGCCTCGACGACGACGTCACCGTCGACGAGCAGGCGTGCGGTGGCATAGCGCTCCCCGTGCGCTGAGTCCCCGAGCAGCTCGACCGGCATGACTCCCAGCGTACGGCAGCGACCGTTCGAGGTCAGCCCGGGGCTACACGCGGTCGGCCGGCGCGAGGAGCTCGAGGCGGTTCCCGAACGGGTCGGCAGCGTGGAACCGCACGCGACCCGGGATCTCGGACTCGTCCCAGGTGACGGCGACCGCAGCCTGCTCGAGCCGCGTTGCGAGCGCCCGGAGCGCGGCGGCGGATGCGACCTCGAGCCCGGGGTGCGCCTTCGTGGCCGGGGTGAACGGGTCGGCGACGCCGACGTGAAGCTCCTGCGCGCCGAGCCTGAACCAGACGCCACCGCGACCTGCCAGGGCCGGCGGCTTCTCGAGCTCGTCGAGCTCGAGCAGACCGCCGTAGAACGCGCGCGCTGCCTCTTCGCAGCCGGCGGGAGCGGCGACCTGTACGTGGTCGATTCCGGTGAGCGTCACCGAGCGACCTTGTCCGACTCCGTCACAGCGCTACAGTGAGCGAAGCGACATCGCGCGTGGCCCCGGGCTCTCGACGTGAACCAACGATCACACGAAGGGAGCCTTCGTCCGGGATAGGCTTTGCCGACGCCTGGCGGGGCACCCACCTGGAGAAGCGGGTTCGCTTTTCCGGGCTCGGGGCCACGTGCGATGTCGCGTTCCAGGGTCGGTCGGGCCCGCGTCACGAGTCGGTGGCGTAGCGCCACTCGATCTCCTGTGTGCCGTCGAGCCCGATCTGCCTGGCGAGCTCGGCGGTCAGCTCGAACTGGCGCCCGGCACTCGTCAGCGTGTTGTCGATCACCTCGGTGAGCACGGTCGTCGAGCCGAAGCGGATCAGCAGCTTTGCGCCGCACGGGAGCACGGGATGGGTGACACCCAACGAGCGCTCGGTGAGGATCAGCCCGCAGTCGGTGCGCTCGGCGTCACCCGCGGGCGGCCGTGGCGCGGCCAGCGCGACGTACCACCCCCCACCCGGCGCAACCGCTCCCTCGCTCGCGACGGGTTCCTCGTCCGTCCCGCGGTTCGCGATCACCACCCCGAGCAGCCCCACGAGCAGCGCAACCGCGGCGAGCGCAAGGATCCGCTGGACCGCGTTCGGGCTCAGGGGTTTTCGTCCTCGGCGACGACGACCAGCCCGAGCTCGGCGAGCTGCGCGGTGGTGACCTCCGACGGAGCTCCGGACATCGGATCGAGCCCAGCCTGGTTCTTCGGGAAGGCGATTACATCCCTGAGGTTCGGCTCACCTGCGAGCACCATCGTCATACGGTCGATGCCGAGCGCGATGCCACCGTGCGGCGGCGCCCCCATCGCGAGCGCGTCGAGCAGGAATCCGAACTTCGCCCGTTGATCGTCGGGTGTCAGAGCGAGCAGGTCGAACACCTTCGCCTGGAGCTCGGGCTCGTGGATCCGGAAGGATCCCCCGCCGAGCTCGTTGCCGTTGACGATGATGTCGTACGCGTAGGCGAGCGCCTCGCCGGGTCGCTCGTGGAGCTCGTCGACCCAGTCGTCGTTCGGCCGTGTGAACGGATGGTGCACCGCCCCCCAGCGCTGCTCGTCCTCGTCCCACTCGAACATCGGAAAGTCGGTGATCCAGAGGAAGGTGAACGCGTCCTCGTCGACCAGCCCGAGCTCGCGGCCGAGGTGCAGCCGCAACGGACCGAGCACCTTCGACGTCTCTGCCCACCGGCCGGCCGCGAAGAGCAGCGTCTCCCCCGACGCGGGCCCGAGCGCCTCGAGCTCCGCCTCGGAGAGGAACTTCGCGATCGGCGAGCGGACCTCCCCGGTCTCCCCGTCGCGCATCAGGTACGCAAGGCCCTTCGCCCCGTAGACCTTCGCGAGGTCCTCCAGCGTGGCGAGCTCCGCCCGCGAGAACGTCCGCGGCAGGCGGAGAAAGCGAACCGCCTCGGCCGCGGCGAACACCCCGAACTCCGACCCCCGGGTGAGCTCCGTGGCGTCCTCGAGCTCGAGTGCGAACCGCGTGTCCGGCTTGTCCGAGCCGAACCGCCGATCCGCCTCTGCGAACGTCATCCGCGGCCAAGGCGTCTCGATCTCGACGCCGCGGCACTCGCGCCAGATGCGCGCGAACATCGTCTCCATCGATGCAAACAGGTCTTCCCTGTCGGGGAAGCTCTGCTCGACGTCCAGCTGCGTTATCTCCTGCACGCGGTCCGCGCGGAGATCCTCGTCGCGGAAGCAGATCGCGATCTGGTAGTAGCGGTCGAAGCCCGCGACCATCGTCAGCTGCTTGAGGAGCTGCGGGCTCTGTGGGAGCGCGTAGAACCGCCCCTGGTGCAGCCGGCTCGGGACGACGAAGTCCCGCGCGCCCTCCGGCGTGGGCTTGAAGAGGATCGGCGTCTGGATGTCGAGGTAGCCGTCCTCCTCCATGTGGCGCCGGATGATCCCCACCATCTGCGCCCGAAGCCGGAGGTTCCGCTGGAGCTTCTCACGTCGCAGGTCGAGCCAGCGGTAACGCAGGCGCAGCGTCTCGTCCACGGACTCCTCGTCGAGCTGGAACGGAAGCGGCGTCGAACGGGAGACGATCGTCAGCTCGTCCACGGCCAGCTCGATGTCGCCCGTCGCCATCCTCGGGTTGACGGTGTCCGGAGAGCGTGCGACGACCTCCCCGCGAGCGCGGAGGACGAACTCGTTGCGAATCTCGTGGGCGATCCCCGCCGCCTCGGGCGAGCGCTCCGGGTTGATCACGAGCTGCGTGATGCCGGTGACGTCTCGCAGGTCGACGAACACGAGCCCGCCGTGGTCGCGGCGGCGCGCGGCCCAGCCGGCGAGGGTCACGGTGTCACCGACCCGCTCCGCCCGAAGCGAGCCGCACATCGCATCGCGCCAGATCATGTGGAGAGCGTAGAGACGACGGCGGCGTGGTCGAGTGGTTCGTCCGCCGCCCCGGTACGCCGGAGGATCGCGTCGGCTTCCCGGACGATCACGACGGTGCGCGCGCCGAGCCGGCCCGCCTGGGTGAGCTGTCCCTTCACCGACCGGCCGGCGAAGTCCGTGTCGGCGGAGACCCCGGCCCGTCGGAGCTCAGCGAGCCACTGCGCGACCTCCGAGCGCGGCGCGTCGTCGTCGAGCACGACGAAGACGTCGATCGTCGGTGGCTCGGCGGTCACGCCTGCCTCCTCCATCGCGATGAGCAGGCGCTCGAGCCCTGCCCCCAGCCCGACCCCGGGCGTCGCCGGCCCGCCGATCTCCTCGACGAGGTAGTCGTAGCGGCCGCCGCCCGAGATCGTCGAGTTCTCGTTCTCGAGCGGGCCGATGAACTCCCAGGTCGTGCGCGAGTAGTAATCGAGCCCGCGCACGAGCGTCGGGACGACCGTGTAGCCGACGCCGGTCGCGTCGAGGTCGGCACGCACGCGGGCGAAGTGCTCGACGCATTCCTCGCACAGTGAGTCGCCGATCGTCGGCGCTTCGGCGAGCGCCTCCCGGACGCCTGCCGGCTTCGCCGCGAGGTTGTCGAAGACGCGGAGCGGGCTCGTCCCCACCTTCATGCGCGTGTCGTCGTCGAGCCGTTCCAGATTCGCAGCCAGCCAGGCGCCGAGCCGCTCGAGGTATGCAGGGCGGCATGCCCTACACCCGATCGAGTTCAGGTCGAGGTGGTAGTCGGTGACACCGACACGGGCGAGGAGCGTGTCATAGAGCTGGATCAACTCGGCGTCGATCGACGGGTCGGCGGTTCCGATCGCCTCGATCGAGGCCTGCCAGTGCTCCCGGTAACGCCCCTTGCCGGGCGCGCCGTAGCGGTACATCGGCGCGACCGTGAACAGCTTCACCGGCTGCGGGTCTCGATGCATCCCGTGGCCGACGTATGCGCGACAGATCGGCGCGGTTCCCTCCGGGCGAAGCGTCAACGAGCGGTCAGAGCGATCGGTGAACGTGTACATCTCCTTCTGGACGACGTCCGAGCCCTCGCCCGAGGTGCGCTGGAAGAGTGCCGTGTCCTCGAAGGCGGGCGTCTGGATCCGGCGGTACCCGTAGAGCCCGCACAATCGCTCGACCTCGCCGACGAGACGCTGCCAGAGCGGCCAGTCCGCTGGGACGATGTCGTGTGTCCCTCGCGGTCGATCGATCTTCACGCGGTCTCCCCCGCGCGAAGCTCGGCGAGGAACGGGTTGCGAGCGAGCTCCTCACCCAATGTCGTCGGTGGGCCGTGACCGGGGTACACGGTCGTCTCGGGTGGAAACCGCTCGACGAGCCCTCGGATCGAGTCGAGCAGGATCTCCCAGTCGCCGCCCGGGAGGTCGGTGCGGCCGACCGACCCGGCGAACAGCACGTCACCGGAGAGCAGAGCGCCCTCGAGGGCGTATGCGACGTGGCCCGGCGAGTGACCCGGCACGGCGATCACCTCGACCGTGAGCCCGGCGAGCTCGAGGGTCTCGCCACCGACGACGAGCCGGTCCGGCGTCCATGGCCGCACGGTCACACCGGCCGGGGTGTACGCGCCGGGTGTCTCGAGCAGGTCGCGCTCGAACGAGGGCATGACGACCGGCGCACCGGTGCCTTCCGCGAGCTCGGCAACCCCCAGGATGTGGTCGAAGTGGCCGTGGGTGACGAGGATCGCCGTGCAGTTCGACCCGTGCGACGCGAGCCTCAGGCGAATCTCGGCGGCGCTGCCGCTCGGATCCACCACGAGCGCCTCTGCCGCACCGCGCTCGCTTCGCACGAGGTAGCAGTTCGTCCCGAGCGGGCCGAGCGAGAGCTGGTCGACGACGGGGGCCATCGGGCGGCCAGTGTACTTCCGCCGCTTCGGGAACTAGGCTGGTGCGATGCGTTCCTGGGATCTCCGGGCCCTCGGAGCGGCGTCACCCGTCGTCGTCCACTCGGAGGACGACGCCCGCGCGATCCTGATCGAGCTCGGACCTGGCGAAGCGCTCGGCGACCATCAGGTACGCGAGCGGGCCTGGGTCACGCTCGTCGAAGGTGAGGCGGTCTTCTCGGCCGGTACCGAGACGGTCGCATGCACCACCGGGACGCTGCTCATGTTCGATCCAGCCGAACGCCACTCGGTCTCGTCCGAGACCGGCGCGCGGATCCTGCTCGTCCTCGCCCCCTGGCCTGCCGAGGGCCACTACGTCGACGGCGAGATACGGCCCTCCGGCTAGGAGCGGCTCGCCTTGGCCTTTGCGAGGCGCTTCTCGTGGGAGCGCCACACGAGACGGTCCATGAGATAGCTGAACGGGACGAACACCCCGAGTAGCAGGATCGTCTGGATCACGGCCCCCACGAAGTTGAGCTTTCCGCCACCGAGGAGGAGCACCGTGGCGAGGAAGATCGGCGCGAACATGAGTCCGCGCTTCGTCACCTTCTGCCACGACGGCGGCTGAGGCCCCTTGCGCGACGGCTTGGCTGATTGATCCGCACGGCCGGGCTTCGCGGCACGCGGGCTGGACGACTCGAGCTCGGATGCGCTGAGAACGGTCTCGTTGCCCTCCTCGTCGATCTCGACGAGGTCGTACTCGTGACGCTTCTCTTTCGCCCTGCGCCGCCGCTGCTTCTGGTTGGCCACGTTCCGATTATGCCCGCCGCCAGGCGATCCGACCCGCCTCGACCACCATGTGGACGACTGCTCCGCCCAGGTGGTAGGCGATGTGGCGCCAGTCGTCGGCGGCAACGAGCACCACGTCGGCACGATGACCCACCGCGAGCCGGCCGATCCGATCGGCCCGGCCGAGGACGTAGGCGGCGTTGAGCGTCGTCGCGACGAGCGCCTCCTCGGGTGTCAGGCCGAGCTGGGTGCACGCGAGATTCATCACGAGCGGCAGGCTCTCGCAGAAGGCGCTGCCCGGGTTGAAGTCGGTGGCGAGCACGACGATCGCGCCCGCGTCCGCGAGCGCGCGGGCGGGTGGCATCGGACGCCCGAGCGTGAGCGCGGCTACCGGAAGGCAGACCGCGGCCACGTCGCTGGCGGCGAGCATGGCCACGCCGCGTGCGCCCGTCATCTCGAGGTGGTCGATCGAGCGTGCGTCGAGCTCGACGGCGAGGTCGACCGCTCCCATCTCGGTGAGCTGGTCTCCGTGCAGGCGGAGTGCGAGGCCGTGCTCGCGGCAGGCGACGAGGTACCGGCGGGCCTGGGCGACGTCGAACGTGCCTGCCTCGACGAAGATGTCCGCCGCCTCCGCGATCCGGGCCGCCTCGGGCAACACGTCCTCGAGCACGAAATCGAGGTACGCGTCGGCATCGGCGTGCTCGGGTGGGACTGCATGGGCGCCGAGGAACGTCGCGACGCCCCCGGCTGCCCGTACGGCAGCGAGTTGTGCGAGCTCGGTCTCGCGGTCGAGGCCGTAGCCCGACTTGCCCTCGAACGTCGTCGTTCCGTGAGCCCGCATCCAGTCGCGGTGGAGATGCACCGCCGCGTCCAGCTCGTTGCCGGTCGCCGCCCGCGTCGCCCGCGTGGTCGAGAGGATCCCGCCCCCGGCAGCGAGGAGCTCCTCGTAGCTCGCCCCACCCGCGCGGAGCGCGAACTCGTGCGCGCGATCCCCGAGGAACGCCGGGTGCGTGTGGCAGTCCACGAGCCCGGGAACGGCGCTCAGGCCACCCGCGTCGAGCTCCTCCACGTCTTCCCCGATCGGCGGAAGGTCGCGCATCGAGCCGAACGCTTCGATCAGGCCGTCATCGCCACAGAGCACGAACGCGTCGTCGATGACGTCGACCTCGCGAAGCGCCGCCCCTCGCGCCGGCGTTTCGCGGGCACCCGGTGTCGCGAGCTGAGCCAGCCCGCGGATCAGCAGGCGGGTCACGTCAGGATGCCGGGGAGATCCATGCCGGTCGCCGCCGCATGGTCCAGTGCATCGACGTAGCCCGCGTCGGCATGGCGCATGACACCCGTTCCCGGGTCGGCGGTGAGAACCCGCGTGAGTCGCTCGTCGGAGTCGATCGTGCCGTCGGCCAGCACAACCATGCCGGCGTGGAGCGAGTTTCCGATCCCGACGCCACCTCCGTGATGCACCGACACCCATGTCGCACCGCAGGCCGTGTTCAGCAGCGCATTGAGAATCGGCCAATCGGCGATCGCGTCAGAGCCGTCCTGCATCGCCTCCGTCTCCCTGAACGGCGAGGCAACCGATCCCGAGTCCAGGTGGTCGCGACCGATGACGACGGGCGCCGCGACCCGCCCCTCTCGCACGAGCCGGTTGATCACGAGCCCGGCGCGTGCTCGGTCGCCGTAGCCGAGCCAGCAGATGCGAGCGGGAAGCCCTTGGAACGACACCTTCTCCGGAGCCATCGCGAGCCATCGCTGCAGCAGCTCGTCGTCGGGGAAGAGCTGCTTCAGCTCGTGGTCGATGACGGCGATGTCATCTGCATCGCCCGACAGCGCGGCCCAGCGGAACGGGCCGATCCCCCTGCAGAACAGCGGTCGGATATAGGCCGGGACGAAGCCCGGGTATGCGAATGCATCCTCTAGCCCACCTGCACGGGCCTCACCTCGCAGGTTGTTGCCATAATCGAAAACGTAGCACCCCATCCGGACGAACTCGGTCATCGCCCGCACGTGGGTCACCATCGACGCCCGCGCGAGCCGCACGTAGCCCTCTGGATCACGTGCCCGGAAGGCGGCCGCCTCCTCGAACGGCACCTCGGCCGGGATGTAGCCGGTGAGCGGGTCGTGGGCTGCGGTCTGGTCGGTGACGAGATCGAAGACCTCCCCACGTGCCACCAGCTCGGGGAGCACGACCGCGGCATTGGCGCAGAGCGCGACCGACAGTGGGCGTCGCTCGGCCGCAGCCGCTCGGACGCGACCGAGCGCGTCGTCGAGCGTCGCCGCCTGCTCGTCGACGTAGCGCGTCGCCAGCCGGCGGTCGATCGAGCGCTGGTCGACCTCGACGCACAGGCATGCGGCCCCGGCCATCGTGGCCGCCAACGGCTGCGCGCCACCCATCCCTCCCAAGCCAGCGGTGAGCAGCGTCCTCCCGACGAGGTCGGGTGAGCCGAAGTGGCGTTCCCCGGCGGCGCAGAACGTCTGATACGTCCCCTGCAGGATCCCCTGCGTGCCGATGTAGATCCACGAGCCGGCGGTCATCTGGCCGTACATCGTCAGACCTTCGGCCTCGAGGCGCCGGAACTCTTCCCAGGTGGCCCAGGCCGGCACGAGCAGCGAGTTGGCGAGCAGGACGCGCGGCGCTGCGGGGTGCGTGCGAAAGACGCCGACCGGCTTGCCCGATTGCACGAGGAGCGTCTCGTCGTCGGCGAGCCGCAGAAGTGTGCGGACGATGGCCCGGAGCGCCTCGTGCGACCGTGCCGCACGGCCCGTGCCGCCGTAGACGACGAGCGACTCCGGGTGCTCCGCCACCTCCGGGTCGAGGTTGTTGAGCAGCATCCGCAGCGGTGCCTCCGTCTGCCACGAGCGGGCGTTCAACGCGGTGCCCCGTGGGGCCCTGATCCGGGTGAGATCGCCGACCAGTGCCTCGACGAGCTCGTCGCTCATGGGTCCTCCGTGCTCGCCGGTGTCGTCGAGTCGTTTCGAAGCCGCCGGTGGATCCGGAACCACGACCACGCCGTGGCGACGACGAAGAACCCCGCCGAGACCGCCGCGGCTCGAGCGACGGCCCCGCCGGTGAGCCAAGCGACGAGCACGACGACGAGCGCGAGCACCCCGTAGAGCAGCGCCGTGTCCCGGTATGGGCGGCGTGAAGCCGGGAGGGCGGCCCGCTCGTGCTTCGGCGAGAGCGACATCAGGCGAGCGCTCCGACCGCGGCCTCGACGTGCTCGACAAGGGCGCCGTTCGCCACGGTGGCCGCGACGCGCTCGATATCGCCCCCGAGCGACCGGTCCTCGCGCACACGCTCCGAGAGCGCGCGCACGTGGGCGTGCGCGGCGACGACACCCCGCCCCGGGACGAGCGGCTCGTGGAACTCGACCGCCTGCGCCCCGGCCAGCAGCTCGATCGCAAGCACGTGCTCCGCGTTCGTGAGCACCCGTCCCGCTTTCAGCCCGGCGGCGTTCCCCATCGAGACGTGATCCTCCTGTCCAGCGCTCGTGGGAATGGAGTCCACCGACGCAGGATGGCAGAGCGCCTTGTTCTCGGAGACGAGGGCCGCCGCGACGTACTGGGTGATCATGAAGCCGCTGTTGAGCCCTTCCTGCCGGGAGACGAGGAACGGGGGCAGGCCGTCGGACAGCGACGGGTTGACCATCCGCTCCGTGCGCCGCTCGGAGATGTTCGCGAGCTCGGCGCACGCGATCGCAAGGCAGTCGAGCCCCATCGCGACGGGCTGACCGTGAAAGTTGCCATTCGAGACGATCTGCTCCTCGTCGAGGAGCACGAGCGGGTTGTCGGTGGCTGCGTTGACCTCGACGGCGACCGTGCGCCAGACGTAGTCGACGAGATCGCGGCTGGCACCGTGAACCTGTGGCGCGCAGCGCAGCGAGTAGGCGTCCTGCACCTTGTCGCACCAGCGGTGCGACTCGACCACGCCGGAGTCCGCCAGCAGGGCACGGAGGTTCGCCGCGCTCGCCTGCTGACCGGGAAGCGGACGGGCCGCGTGGATCGCGGCCTGGAAGCTCACCGGGGTGGCCTTGAGGGCCTCGACCGACATCGCGCAGGCGATATCCGCAGTGGCGGCCAGACGGCGCGCCCGCACGAGGCCCAGCGCCGCCATCGCCGTCATGAACTGCGTTCCGTTGATGAGCGAGAGCCCTTCCTTGGCGGCGAGCCGAACGGGGGACAACCCGACCTTCGCGAGCGCGTCGTTCCCGCGGAGGCGCACCCCGTCTACGACAGCTTCCCCTTCGCCGACGAGCGGCAGCGCGAGGTGTGCGAGCGGCGCCAGGTCGCCGCTCGCACCGACCGAGCCCCGCGCGGGCACCACGGGGACGACGCCGGCGTTCAGCACTGCGACGAGCAGCTCGACGGTCTCCACCCGCGCCCCGGAGAACCCCTTCGCGAGCGCGTTCGCCCGCAGGAGCATCGCGGCGCGGACGACCTCGTCGGGATACGGCTCCCCCACCCCGCAGGCGTGACTCCGCAGCAGTCGCAGCTGGAGCTCCTCCGCATGGTCGGCGGGGATCGACTCGGACACGAACCGGCCGAAGCCGGTGTTGACGCCGTAGGTGTGCTCGCCGGTATTCACCTCGAGGAACGCGCGTGCGGCTGCGGTTCGCTCACGCCCGATGGCGCTCAGCTCGACCCGGCGACGGTCGACGGCGACCGCCCACACATCCTCGATCGTCAGGTCGTCGCCGGTGAGCTCGATCGTCGCAGGCACGGCGTGCGAGTCTACGACCGCTCGAGGTCGAGCGGCGCGGACGTCAGCGAAACACCGCCGTGCGCGAGCTGCCACTCGAGCACGCGGTCGGCCGCTAGATCGGGCAGCGCGAGCGCTATCGCGGCCGCGGCGAGCGCCGCGGTCGTCGGGAGCCCATCCTCCCCCGTTGTCTCGGTGAGCCCGGCGGCATGCGCGGCGTCTATCACCACCCGAGCGGGGACGAGACCGACCAGCTCCGACTCGCGAACGCCGACACCGCGCAACGCCGCCTCCTGCCGAACGCGTGCGACGAGCTCGTGGACGGCAGCGACCTCGAGGTCGATGACGTTGGTCGAGACCTGTACCGAGCCGTCCGCAAGGACGAGCCCGATCGCCTGCACTCCGGGTAGGCCTCCGCCCGAGGCCCGCACCGCCATTGCGATCGCGCGCGCGGTGTCGACGTCGGCCGAGTCGAGCACGAGGTTGAACGCAACGAGCGGTTCCCGCGCCCCGACGAGGACAGCCCCCGCCCGAGGGTCGAGTCGTGTCGGCCCGTAGGCCGGGCTCAGCTCGCCGTCGTCGATCCGCTGCTGCAACGCTCCGACTCCGCCACGGCGATAGAACGCGGGTCGCCGCCCCTCGCCGACGAGCCCGTAGAGGAGCACCGGAAGCCCGAGCTCGTCGCCGATCCGCCGCCCGACGGCGTGCGCCATGGCGACGGCTCGACCGACGTCCTGCGCATCGAGCGGGACCACGGGAACGACGTCGGCCGCCCCGACGCGCGGATGGATGCCGTCGTGGGCACCGAGGTCGACGAGCTCGGCCGCCCGGGCGATGCCGGCGAGCAGCGATTCCACGAGCCGGGAGTCGTCGTCTGCGACGAGCGTCACCACGGAGCGGTGGTGGTCGCGATCCGAGTGGACGTCGAGCACGCGCCCGCCCCCGTCGCCGAAGGCCTCGACGATCTCCCGGATCGCGGCCGTGTCGCGGCCTTCCGACACGTTCGGCACCGACTCGAGCGGTCGCACCCGCCTACTGTACGACGATGCGCGAGCCGACCGCCCCCGCGTACTACGACCGCCGAGCCCGCGAGTACGACGACTGGTACCTCGGTCGTGGGCTGTTCGCGGAGCGCGAGCGACCCGGATTCGCATCCGAAGTCGACCGCGTGGTCGAGGTCCTCGCCGGGCTTCCCGGGGCATCGACGCTCGACGTGGCCTGCGGCACCGGGTTCCTCACGCGTCATCTCCGTGGCGACGTGACAGGGCTCGACCGGAGCGAGCGGATGCTCGACCTCGCCCGCCTGCGCGTGCCCAACGGGGCGTTCGTCGTCGGTGACGCGCTAGCCCTGCCGTTCGCCGACGATGCGTTCGCACGTGTCCTGACCGGGAACTTCTACGGTCACCTGGACGAGAGTCAGCGCACCGTGTTCGTGCGCGAGGCACGCCGGGTCGCCGCCGAGCTCGTCGTGGTCGACGCCTCACGCGAGCAGTCGGACATGGACGAGGAATGGGCGCAACGGCGGCTCGAAGACGGATCCGAGTGGGAGGTCTTCAAGCGGTACTTCACACCCGACGCACTACTCACCGAGCTCGGGGGTGGCGAGGTGCTCCACGCCGGCACCTGGTTTGTCGTGGTCCGTTCGCCACGTCCCTGATCGCATAGGATCGCCGCCGTGACGCTCGACCCCGAGACCGAGCATCGGATCGACGAGCCCGTCTCGCCGGAAGCCGTGCGCGAGACGCGCCTCGACCCCTGCACAGGCGGTCGCGGGGATGGAGATCAAGGTGCCCGTCCGCGGCAATCGCAACCTGCGGCGCGTCATGGAGCGCGCGAACGCCGACCCCGAGCTCAAGGCGTGGTGGCACGTCGCGAACGTCAACGCGGTCGTTCGCCTCGAGATCAACGACCACTCGTGGGTGCACATCCAGATCGTCGCCAACATCGCGCTGAAGCTCCTCCGCCAGCTGACGAAGCACGGGGTCGAGCCGTCCGTCGTTCGCGACTACGGGATGCGAAACGACGAGGCGGAGCTGGTCGTCGTCCTGGCCGCGTTGACCCATTGCGTCGGCATGTCCGTCCACCGTCGCGGGCACGAGGACTGGAGCCTCTTCCTGGCTGAGCCGAAGCTCCGCGAGCTCCTCGAGGGCATCTACCCGGAGCCCGACCGCACGGTGCTCGTCTCGGAGGTCCTGCAGGCGATCACGAGCCACCGGGTGGACGGCGAGCCGCTGTCGCTCGAGGCCGGGATTCTCCGGGTCGCCGACGCGCTCGACATGGCCAAGGGTCGGTCGCGGATCCCGTTCGAGAAGGGCATCGTCTCGATGCACTCGCTCTCGGCGGCTGCGATCGACGAGGTGCGGATCGACGACGGCGAGGCGAAGCCGGTGCGGATCGAGATCGTGATGAACAACTCCGCGGGGATCTTCCAGGTCGACGGGCTCCTGAAGCCGAAGCTCCGCGGCTCGGGGCTCGAGCCGTACGTCGAGGTGATCGCCCACATCGACACCGAGTCGGAGAAGCGGCTCGTGACCGAATACCGGGTCGACGCGTCGTCCTAGGACGGCGATCACTGCGCCGGATCAGCAGCCGGCCGCGGTACACTCCGGGTGCCCTGCGGGATCGTCTAATGGTAGGACGCCGGATTCTGGCTCCGGAAGTTGGGGTTCGAGTCCCTGTCCCGCAGCCTTCGGGACGCCCCCACCGCGGGGCGTCTCGCTGTTTTCTCCACTGAGAACGATTGTGACAGTGGTTCTCAAGGTTTTGTAAGGAAACCGCCCGACTTCGTGAGTCGTCCGGCAGGGCGGCTAGGGTGGGCCCACCGAGCGACACGAACGGCGCGCCGCCGCATGGCGGTCATAGGACTCTCGCGCCGCGCCCCTGTCCCCGAGATGGAGGTTCTCCCCTGAAGGCCCTGGTCACGGGCGCCTGCGCCCTCATCCTGTGCGTCACCCCGATCGCGTCCGGCGCAAGCCCGGGCGAGTCGCTGAGCGACCACGTCGCGACGATGAAGAAGGACCGGGCCGTGCTCGCGTTCTTCGAGCACAACGCGTGGCTGCTGACCGACCCCCGCTTCGCAAAGGAAGCCCGGCACCAGGTCAAGCTTCACACCGCGAGCCTGCGCGCGAGCGCAGACGCGAGCAATCGCGACGCGGCGCGCGCTCCAGGCTCGGCGCGACGAGCTCCACTACCGGGCCGAGCGCCGAGAGCTCCTGTCGCTCAGCAAGCTCGAGCCCGAGGCGGCGATCTGCAAGGTGTTCGGGTCCTACTGCGGCGAGGCCCTCCGCGTCTCGCGCTGCGAGTCCGGGTTGCGGATCGACGCCCAGAACGGCCAGTACCTCGGGCTCTTCCAGATGGGCTCGAGCGAGCGTCGGCTCTTCGGGCACGGTCAGACGCCGATCGAGCAGGCCAAGGCAGCGCACCGATACTTCGTCTCGTCCGGTCGCGACTGGAGCCCGTGGTCGTGCAAGCCCTGGTGACAAGCTGGGGATAACGTTCTGGACGCTGTGGGGATAAACCGGAGTTTCTCGCGCAAAGTGCGGAACCCGACGGTCGCGCCGGGTTTCCTCGCCGTGCGCGTCGTGGTAGGTGTCCCGGAGTGATCTTCCGGCGGAACGTCGACCGCCTCAGACCTCTCGACGAGGCCGCTGCTTACGCGCGGTGTCACGGTGACCGCGACGACTCGGTCCGTGTCGTCAAGCTGCCGCCGCGGCGCGCGCGCTACGACCTGCTTGCCACCGGCGAGGAGATCCGGCGGCGCCTCGAAGAGCGAATCGACGCGCGCGAGGTCGTCGATCAGGTCGTTGCGCCCAGCCCGACCCCGACCGCCTGATCGGCCCGGGTCGCCGGGAGCGCTCCGCTACAATCCCGCGTCGCACGGCCCATTCGTCTAGTGGCCTAGGACACCGCCCTCTCACGGCGGCGGCACGGGTTCGAATCCCGTATGGGCCTCTCCATCCACGGCGGAAACACCGCGGGCACCCGGTCGCCGTGTTGCCAGCGCGCTAGCTCGCTCAACGTGCCTACTCGTCCGGCCCGATCGGGGGACCGAAGTTGTCGTGGCGATGCGCCGCCATCACGCGCTCGATCTCGTCCGGTGACAGCACCGGCGCATCAGGCGGCGGAAGCGTCGCCGCCGTTGCGGGGGTCGATAGATCGCGAAACAGCTGCTCGATCCCGGCCGGGATGCTGAGCACGAGCCAGCGAGCGGTCTCGGTGTCTGCTCTCCAGGTGTGCTTCAAGCCCGCCGGGATGTGGGCGGTCGCGCCCGGCTCGAACGCGAACCGATCCTCGTCGAACTGCATTGTGAGAGCACCCTCGAGCATGTAGAACGTCTCGTCCTGCGGATGGGTGTGCAAGGGCGGAGACGTAGGCCGTCCGACCATGAACTCCATCAGTGAATAGCGCCCAGCGACGGCCTCACCAGGGATCAGGATCGTCGTCAGCGCAAGGCCCATCGTCCACAGCCGCTCCCCCTCACCGGGTGCCGACCAGATACCCGCCGGGATGCTGATGGCCGTGTCCGCCAAGGCGCGACGAGCATGCCACATCGTGGCAAGCGAGACAAACCCAAGGTCTTACGCGCGATCCCGCCCAACCGCGCAGACGGGCCGTTTCCGCCCTCTTGAACTGGCGCTCACTCGACCCGCAACCGGATCTCCTTGACGGTCCTCCACGCCGCGTACGGCGGCTTTGCCCTCAGCGTGGCCTTCCAGGTGCCGCTCGTGGGACGGCCTGGTGTGCGCACCAGCGAGCTCACCGTGTCACCGATCGGGACCGGGCTCGAGACGAGTCGCGTCCCATCGAGAAACCACACGATCTGGAGTCGCGTGCCCGGGCTCGGCCGACTTGCGAACATGAAGGTCGCGGAAGGCCCTTCGGGAGCGTGTCGATCGTCGCCCGATCCACCGAGCCGTAGGGGGAGCTCGGTGACGAGGTCGACGGATTGGCAGCGATGCCGCTCGCGCCCGATCCGAGCCCTAGGACACCGACGACCCCGAGCAGCACGGCTGACTGCGCGACGCTTCTACCTCGAATGGGTTGCATCGCGCCGAAGCATTCTGGTCGGTGGCGACCAAGTCAAACTCGGGCGCCGTCTGAGGAAGAACGTGGAGTCCCGCAGCGGACGCAACGAGCTAGGCGTATCCCGCACGGCTACGTGCCGCGCGCGAGCTGTAGGTCGCGATGTCGAGGGCGAAGCCGAGCCCGACGATGATCCAGTCCGCGCCCGTGACGCCGCCGATCGGCGACCACATGATCACGTAGGCGATCGTCGTCCATGGCAGGAACAGCAGCCCGAGGAGCGGCCAGATCCACGAGTCGAACGCCGCGCCGACCTTGTCGCCGAAGAGCCACCACACCGCGAGCGCGATGCGAGGGCCGAGGCCCAGCATGATGAGCGCGAGACAACACATGGGGCGATCGTCCTCCTCGGTCGGCTACGGGGTCGTGGCAGGTCTGCTCTGGAGAGCGTATCGCCATCCCTTGAGCAGCTGGTGGACGGCCGCCGCGCTGCGCAACGGCGCCTCCGGGAAATCGAGCTCGACCGGCGCGAGCACGAACGGGCGTGTCTGCAGGCCCCCCATGCCACCGTGGAACGAGATGAGCTCCTCGAACGCGCAGCCCTCGTCGAGCTCGGGGTCGTAGAAGCTGTTGACGTACAGATCCGGGGCATGCTCGAACCCGTCCGAGCGGAGCAGGTGCTCGGCAGCGGTCGGGGAGAATGAGCACGAGCGGGTCCTCGCCCTCGACCCGACCCTCCGCCAGGTAGCGCGCGCCGCGAGCGCCGAGGACCACCGGCCCGTGCTGGGCCGACCGGACGAGGACGAACCCGACGTGCGGGTGCTCGCGCAAAGCGGGGATCAGCGCCGGATGACGCTGCTCCAGCTCTTCGAGCGTGAACCGGCGTGGCTCTTCCATCAGGTAGACGAGGCCGAGGTTCCCCGAGCCGAGAACGACGACGTCCTCCCCGCTCACGTCCTTCTTCGGGCTCCGTTTCTTGCCCGACTGCTCGCCCTTGCCGCGTGCCTCGTCGAATGCAACTCCCATGGCGGAGTGGTTCTCGTCCTCGCCGGCGACCGCCCGGACGTCCGCCGCGGTCACCGAGCGCCGCACGAGCTCGTCGAGCCCGTAGCCGTTGCGCTGCTTGAAGGTCGCCCCCTGCGTCTGACCGTGGTCGGAGAGGACGACGATGTGGTACGGCCGTGGCGCGAACCGCCGCGCCCGCTCGATGCGGCCGAACTGCTCGTCGAGCTTGCGCAACGCCTCGAGGGTGTCAGGCCTCTCGAGCCCCGAGTGATGGGCGACCTCGTCGTAGCTGGCGAACGTCGCATAGACCGCGGGACGTCCGACGAACATGTCGCTGAGCACGGCGTAGACCGTGAGGTCACGGACGACGACGCACATCCCCGCGCGGAGGAACGGGTACTTCCCGCCCCGATGCCCACGGGGTCGCACGTCACGGCGGCGCTGCCGCATAGCCGCGACGATCTCGAGGATCACCTCCCAGAAGAACAGGACGAGCGAGCGCGTCACGTTGTAGCCGTTGGCGAAGAACGCCCGGTAACCGGGGTTCGCCTGCTTCTCCGCGCCGATGCGACTCGCCGTGAGCAGCACATGGTCGGCATCGCCGGACAGGAGGTTGCCGCGGCTCGCGCCGCCATGAGCCACGAGCCCGTCGCCGTTCGAGTGGCGACGCTCGATCTCGGCGCAGTCGTCGGGGTTCGAGCACACCATCAGCTCGCCTCGCTCCTTCTCGACCCATCTGAATGCGGGGATGTCCTCGTTCGAGCCGAGCAGGATCCCCGCCTGACTCGCGCCTGTCTGAGACGAAAGATCGGTCTCCCACTCGATCAGGTGGTGGGTGTGCTCCGCGAGCCAGCGCGCCATCTGCGGCGCGTTCCCGTCGCGCATTGCGCGCTGCAGCACGGGTTTCGCCAGGCCATCGATCTCGAGGAAGATGATCCCGGGCACCTCCGTCTCCTCGCGATCGGGCGACCTGCGCGCGATGCGATGGACGACCCTGAGCGCGTAGGACTCGTCGTCGTTCGTCCCCAGCACGACCTCGAGTGCGGTCGACGCACCGGAGATGAGCAGCGCGGCCACGAACGCCGAGCCGAACCCCCCGACGTGCAACGCGTTGTCGGTGAGTGCGTCGATCGCCCGCAGGGCGAAGACGTCGACCAGGAGGACGAGCAGGAAGGCGGTCGCGACCGTGTAGGGGAGTCGAATCGCGGCGATGACCGGCGGGAGCACCGCGTTCACCACCGCGATGAGCGCTGCGACGACGAGTGCGACCCAGAAGCCGCCGACGCTGAACCCCGGGAGGATCCCGGCCGTGATCAGGATCGCGACCGCCGCGACGAGCCACGAAACCACGATCCGCGTCGGCCGCAGACGCGGGGCGACGTCGCTTCGCCGCGGTGTCTGCCCGAACGCCTCCGTCATGTCGGCGACTCTAACCGCGTCGGAGGGGTGGGGTGGCTCAGGTTCTGTCACGCCGCACGCTCGGCTCCGGTCCGTATTCGCTGGAGCGAAACCTCGCGCCCGAGAAGCTCGAGGCTCTCGTAGAGACCGGGTGAGACGCGCGACCCCGTGACCGCGACGCGGATCGGCCCGAACACGGTCTTCGGCTTCTCGCCGAGCGCGTCGCAGAGCCCTTTCAGAGCCTTCTCGATCGAGTCGGCGTCCCACGCCTCGACCGCCCCGAGCGCGTCGTGAGCGGCGTCGAGGATGCGCCGGTCGAGCAGCATCGGATCGGGCTCGACGTCGTGGAAGAGAAACCCTGCGAACCCCTCGAACTCGCCGAGCCGCCCGATCTTCTCCTGGACGAGCGGAGCCGCAGCCCTGACGCGGTCCGCGGACAGGTCGCGACCCTGGTCGTCGAGGTAGGCCAGCAGCTCGTCCGCGTACGCCTCCTGCGTCAGCGCGCGGAGGTAGACCCCGTTCATCCAGTCGAGCTTGGCGTAGTCGAACGTCGCCGGGCTCACACCGACCCGGTCGAGCGTGAACCGCTCGACGAGCTCCTCGCGGGACATGATCGTCGTCTCGCCGTCGGGGGCCCACCCGAGCAGCGCGAGGAAGTTCATCAGCGCGGGTGCGATGTACCCGGCAGCCTTGAACTCGTCGACCGACACGGCACCGTGCCGCTTGGAGAGCTTCTTCCCGTCCTCGCCGAACACGTTGGGCACGTGCGCGTAGGTCGGGAGCTCGGCGCCGAGAGCCCGCAGCACCACGATCTGCTTGGGGGTGTTCGACACGTGGTCGTCGCCCCTGATCACGTGGGTGATCCCGTCGACCCAGTCGTCCACCGGAGAGGCGAAGTTGTAGACGGGCCTACCGTCGCCACGGAGGATGACCATGTCCTCGAGCTCGGCAGCGGGAAACTCGATCCGGCCCTTCACCGCGTCGTCCCACGCAACGACGCCGTCGGCGGGCATCCGGATCCTGATCGCGCCGTCGTCCTCGTAGGCCTTCCCCTCCTCGACGAGCCGTGCCGCCTCGACCCGGCACCGCTCCGCCCCGTCGAGCTGGAACCGTGTCTCGCCGTCCCACTCGATCCCGAGCCAGCGCAGCGAGCGCTCGATCTGGTCGACCGACTCGGCCACCTCGCGCGAGGTGTCGGTGTTCTCGATCCGCAGCAGGCACTCACCCCCGCGCCCGCGAGCGAAGAGCCAGTTGAACAGAAACGTCCTGACCCCGCCGATGTGGAGCATCCCGGTCGGGCTCGGAGCCATGCGGACGCGGACGCTCATCGGCCGCCGATCGTACTCACTCGTGGGCGGCCACCCTCGACACGTCACCGCGGATCCGCCACACGGCCGGCAGGGCGAGGATCGACAGGAAGCAGATCGTGTCGCAGGCCGCCGTAGCCCAGAGCGTCGTGGTGGTTCCGATCCGATCCGCGACCGGCCCCGCAAGCGCCAGCCCGACGGGCATCAGCACGAACGTCCCCAGCGAGTCGTAGGAGCTGACGCGCGCGAGCGCGGCCTCCGGGATCTCGCGCTGGAACACCGTGAACCAGAGCGCGATGTGCAACGCCAGCCCGATCCCCGCCACGAACGCCGAGATTGCGATCACCCAGACCGGGAGCAGGAGCGCGAGCGTGACGATCTCGATCGTGCCGACCATCCCGAACAGCACCGAGGCCGCGAGCGGCCGGGATGGGTGGTAGCGGAGCGCGAGCAGCCCGCCGACGATCGAGCCGCCACCCGTCGCCGAGAGGATCGTCGCCCATGCTCCCGCACCCCCGAGCTCCTCCTTGGCGAGCACCGGCCCGAGCACGATCCAGGAGGCGTAGAGGAGCCCTGCGAGCCCGAACATCAGAACCGACCACCACAACCACGTTCTCGAGGCGAACTCGCGCCAGCCCTCCTTCAGCTCGTGGAGGAACCCTGGCCGCTCGCGTGGGACCGCATCGACGCGGATCCGCGAGAGGATCGCCGCGCAGGCGAGAAAGCTCACAGCGTCGAGCGCCAGAGCCCCACCGGGCGACCCGACGACCACGAGCACCCCACCGAGCGCCGGCCCGAGCAACTCGACGGTGTTCCGCGAGAGCCCCTGGAGCGCATTTGCCTGCTGGAGCCGAAGCGCGCTGACGACCTGCGGGACGAGCCCGACCTCCGCAGGCCAGACGACGGCCGCGCCGAGACCGTAGAGCCCCTGCGCGACGGCGATCCGCGTGACGGTTGCATGCCCGGTGAGCACGAGCGCCGCGGTGGCGCTCTGCGCCACCGCCTGGAGGAGCGAGGCGCCGACGAGCGCGAGATGACGCGGCAACCGGTCGGCAATGACGCCGGCGAACAGCAGCACCGCCGCCTGCGCGCCCTGGCGGACACCGAGCACGATCCCGAGCGCCGTCGCCGAGCCGACCTCGAGCACCGCGAAAGCGAGCGCGATCGCCGCGACGGCATCGCCGAGCGTCGTGATCGTGGTCGCCGTGAACAGCAGGCGAAACCCGTGCTCGCGGAGGACGTCGAACCGCTCGCGAATCATCGCCGCAGCCTAGGCGGCAATGCTCACGTCGCCGGGTGACCTGTGTCCCGCGATAGCGTGGCCTCCGTGCTCTTCGGCGCCCACGTCTCGTCCTCGGGTGGCATCTCGAATGCGATCGACCGCGCCGAGGAGCTCGGCTGCGACGCCGTTCAGGTGTTCACCCAGAGCCCGCGGATGTGGCGGCCCACGGCGCACGCCCCGGACCAGCTCGAGCGGTTCCGCGCACGTCGCGAGGAGGTGGGGCTCGGCGCGGTCGTCTGTCATGCGCTCTACCTCGTGAACCTCGCGAGCCCGGATCCCGAGATCCACGCGAAGTCGGTCGGAGCAATGCGCGCCACGCTCGAGGCAGCGGGAGCGATCGGCGCAGAGGGGGTCATCTTCCACGTCGGCTCGCACATGGGCGACGGCCTCGAGGCCGGGATCGAACGGGCAGCTCCCGCGCTCCGCGAGCTCCTCGAGCTGACGTCCGACGATCTCTGGCTCCTGCTCGAGAACTCCGCGGGAGCCGGCGGGACGATGGGCAGGTCGGTCGAAGAGCTCGGAGCGATCGTCGATGCGGTCGACCGCCATCCGCGTCTCGGGGTGTGCCTCGACTCCTGCCACTGGTGGGTGAGCGGCGTCGATGTGACGTCGCCCGCCTCGCTCGACGATGCGCTAGGGCGGCTCGACGACGAGGTTGGCCTCGACCGGCTCCGCTGCCTCCACGTCAACGATGCCGACGCCGAGCTCGGCTCGAACCGCGACCGTCATGCCTCGATCGGGCAGGGAGCGATGGGGCCTGGTCTCGGCATGTTCCTCGCACACCCGTCGTTCCAGGGACTTCCGGCGATCCTCGAGACGCCAGGTCCCGACGGTCATGGCCCGGACGCCGAAGAGCTACGACGGCTGCGGGAGCTCCAGCGCACGGGTCGTCGCCGCCGTCCGCGACGCTGGCGATGATTTCGTGATGGGTCGGTTCTTCGCGGCGCTGGTCGTCCTCGTCGTGACCGCGATCGCGTCGAGCGCGGACGCGGCCACGATCCGCAGGACTGTGCCCGCGGCGGGTATGGCGATCGCGATCCCATCGACGTGGCGCCCCGTCGACGCGCGGACGGCCGCCTCCGCAGCGCTCGAGGCGCTGTCGCGCGAGAACCCGCAGCTGGAAGCGGTCCTCCTCCAGCTCACGGAGCCGTCGTCGGTGGTCAAGTTCTTCGCCTTCGACCCGGTGGATGCCACGAGCTTCGCGACGAACGTCAACGTCGTCGTCTCCCCGATCCCCACAGGGATCACGTTCGCGCAGTACCTCGCCGCGGCGCGAGGCGAGATCGCAGGGCTCCCCGGGCGCGTCGGCGCGGCAACGACGCTGGCCTACGACCTCCCGGGTGGGCGTGCAGCCCGCTCGGAGGTCCGGATCGCACTGAGCGCGCACGGCAAGCGAGTCGTCGCGTCGGTCACCCAATGGGCGTTCCTGCGCCCGGGGAAGAGCGTCGTGATCTCGTTCACGACCACCTCGGCCAAGCTGGCCCGTTACCGCGGAGCGTTCCTGGCGGCCGCGCGCTCGATCCGCTTCGCGCCGGGCGGCTAGAACGTCGCGAACACGCGGAAGCTCGGTCGCGCCCGGGCGACCTCGAGGAACTCGGGGTTCCGGCACCCGAGCTCGTCGATCCGGTGCTCGTACGTCGTCGCCACTTCCGAGCGGCACATGGGGAGCGGCGCCCGCCGCGCCTTGACCGCGCCGAAGCCCTCACGCGTCTCCTCGAGCTCGCACAGCGCGTCGAGGTCGATCTCGACGTCGAACACGCGCTGCATGCACCCGACGTACGTGTGACCCCAGGCCTCGTAGGCGTACACGAAGGGGCACGAGCGACCGATGCAGGCGCCGGGGTAGACAACCCGGTCGCAGTGCACCTCGCACCGACGACACTCGAGCTCCTCCTGCGGTCGCAGAGGGATGTCGACCTGCGTCTCGGGGGCCCGGGCGATGTCTGCCACGTAGTGAATCGTGGCAGCCCACGACCGATCGGCGCAAGACTTGACAGACGCGATCGAAGGGAGTACGCGCGGGTAGGGTTCGCGATTCCCGTGCGCCGCGTCCTCTTCCTCGGTCTGCTCCTCGCCCCGATCGTGGTCGTCGTCCACCACGTCGCACAGCCGAGCGAGACCGTCGAGTTCGTCCTCGCGGCCTGCGCGCTCATCCCGCTCGCGTGGCTGATCGGAGAGGCGACCGAGCACGCGGCCGAGCACACGGGCCCGGGCATCGGCGGGTTTCTCAACGCGACCTTTGGCAACGCTCCCGAGCTGATCATCGCGCTCATCGCCGTGAACGAAGGGCTGACCGAGGTGGTACGCGGGTCGTTGACGGGCTCGGTCGTGGGCAACCTCCTGCTCGTGCTCGGGTTCTCGGTCGTCGCTGGCCCGGCCGGGTCACTCGACCGATGGTCGAGCTTCATGTCGTTCGGGGCGATCGGGCTCGCGATCCTTCTCTTCCTCATCCCGGCCATCCCGTCCTGGTCGGGCGATCCCAACCGAAGCGAGATCGTCGATCTCTCGGTGCCGGTCTCGATCGCGCTGCTCGTCGTGTACGTCGGCGCGACGTGGTACTCGCTTCGACGTCACCGAGCAATGCACATCGCCGACGACGAGGCGATCGAGGGCTGGTCGTTCAGGTTGTCGCTCGGGGCACTCGCCGTGGCTACCGTGGCCACGGCCCTGGTTGCCGAGATCCTCGTCGGCACGTTGGAGGTGTTCTCGCACCAGGTCGGATTGAGCGAGTTCTTCGTCGCCGCAGTGATCGTCGCGATCGTCGGAAACGCCGCCGAGCATGGTGGCGCCGTGGTCGTCGCGTATCGCGGCAAGATCCGCCTCGCCGCCGAGATCGCGCTTTCCTCTGCCGCCCAGGTGGCGGTGTTCCTGATTCCGGCCGTCGTGCTGCTGTCGTGGCTGATCGAGCCACTCTCGCTCGGCTTCCGGCCGGTCGAGATCGGCGCGCTCGGATTCGCGCTCGCGGTGACGGCCATGGCGCTGTTCAACGGCCGCGCGACGAAGGCTCGCGGGTTCGTGCTGCTCGCGGCCTACGTCCTCGTGGCCGTGGCGTTCTACGTCGCCGGTGACCGTGAGGTCGCCACCGAGGGCGCGCACGGGACTGCCCTGGCACACCTCGAGGGCTAGCAGCCTGTTGGCTACGCGGCGACGCCCGCGCCGATCGCGAGCGGGACCGCGACGCACGCGCGCTCGATCGCATCGTCGTCGAGGTCGAGGTGCGTCACCGCGCGGAGCACGGTCGGGTGGATCGTCGACGACAGCCCGACGCCGGCCTCCCGCAGGGCCGCGAGCGCCTCGTCGCGCGTCAGCCCGAGCGGGCCGATGTCGAGCTGGACGAAGTTCGTCTCGATCTGCTCGAGGTCGACCCCGAGACCGGCGGCGTGCCAGGCCTCGCCCAGACGCCGCGCGCGGGCATGGTCGATGACCAAGCGGTCGACGTGGTGGTCGAGTGCGTAGAGCCCGGCGGCGGCGACCACACCCGCCTGTCGCATCGCTCCGCCGAACACGTGCTTCTCGCGCCACGCCCGCTCGATCGACTCGAGGGAGCCGGCAAGGATCGCACCGAGCGGGCAGCCGAGCCCCTTGGACAGGCAGAGGGTGACCGTGTCGAACCGCGACCCGATACGCGCCGCGTCGACGCCGAGCGCCGTCGAGGCGTTGAGGAGCCGCGCGCCGTCGAGGTGCACCCGGAGCCCGCGCTCCCTGGCGAACGATGTGACCTCGTCGAGCTCGGCGAGGGGCCAGCAGCGCCCACCTGACGAGTTGTGCGTGTTCTCGAGCGCGAGCAGCGTCGCATCCTGGTCGGCTCGCTTCGTCGGGGGAACCGTGACGGCCTCGAGCTGCTCGACGGTGATGCGCCCGGCGATCCCGTCGACCGGCTCGATCATCAGCCCGGCGTGGATTGCCGGGCCGCCGTACTCGTAGACGACGACATGCGCGGTGCGTTCGGCGACGAGCACGTCCCCCGGGCGCGTGTGGAGCTTGAGGGCGATCTGGTTCGCCATCGTCGCGGTCGGGAGGAACAGTGCTGCCTCCTGGCCGAGGAGCGCAGCCGCCTTCGCCTGGAGAGCGTTGACCGTCGGGTCCTCGCGCCGTTGCTCGTCACCGACCTCGGCGGCCGCGATCGCGGCACGCATCCCGGCGGTGGGGCGCGTGGCCGTATCGGAGCGAAGATCGATCACGTGCCGAGACGCTACCGTGCGGCCGTGGACGTCGCCCTCCTCGAACGCGCTCTTGCCGACCGTGGCGAGCCCTCGTTCCGCGCCCGACAGGCGTGGGAGTGGACTGCGCGTGGAGCGTCCGGCTACGAGGCGATGACGAACCTCCCCCTCCACCTCAGGCATGCACTGGCCGAGGAGGTGCCCTTCTCGACGCTCGTGGTCGAGGGCGAGCAGCGCTCGCGAGACGGGACCGTGAAGACGCTCCTCCGTACGGCCGACGGTCATCCGCTCGAGGCGGTGTCGATGCGCTACCGCGACGGCAGGCGCTCGGTGTGCGTCTCGTCGCAGTCGGGCTGCCCGCTGACGTGCACGTTCTGTGCCACCGGTCAGATGGCGTTCGGGCGGAACCTCACGCCCTGGGAGATCCTCGATCAGGTGCTCCATTACCGGCGCACCGACCCGGTCGACCACGTCGTGTTCATGGGGATGGGGGAGCCGTTCATGAACATCGACAACGTTCTCGACGCGGCACGGAGGCTGCCGGACATCGGGATCACGCATCGGCGAACGACGATCTCGACCGTCGGGTGGCTCCCGGGTCTCACGCGGTTCGTCGACGAGATCGATGTCCCGATCCGGCTCGCACTGTCGCTCCACGCTGCCGATCCCGAGCTCCGCAGCGAGCTGATGCCGGTGAACGACCGGTACCCGCTCGACGAGGTGGTTGCGCAGTGCCGACGCCACTGGGAGCTCGTCAACCGACGCGTGTACGTCGAGTACGTGATGCTCGCCGGGGTCAACGACGCCCCGGCGCAGGCGAAGCAGCTCGCGCGGCTGCTCGGGCGCGAGGCCTTCAAGATCAACCTCATCCCGTACAACCCGACGGGGATGTTCGACGGTTCGTCACGCGAGACGATCGCCGCCTTCCGAGCGGAGCTCGAGCGCGCTCACGTCCCCGTGACCGTCCGCCTCACCCGCGGTCGCGACATTGCCGCTGCCTGCGGTCAGCTCGCCTCAGCGCCACGTTCGCCGGACTCGAGGCCCGTTACCGCTCGCTGATGTTCGACCTCATGCTGCGCCGGGCCGGTCTCCGCGAAGAAGGTGCGCGTGCAGAACCTGCGTGGCCTGGCTCGGGGTCGCGCCGAGCTCCTCCCGCAGGCGCACACGAAGCTGCTCGTAGACGCCGAGGGCCTCCGCCTCGTTGTCCTCGGCCGCGAGGGCGCGCATGAGCAGCCGGTAGCCGCTCTCCCGGTGCGGTGCGAGACGGACGAGGTCGCGACCGGAGCGCAGTGCCGAGTCGTGCTCGAAGGCACCGAGCCCGAGGCTCGACTCCGCGATGCACTCGAGCGCACGCAGCTCGATCTCCGCGAGGAGCCGCCGCTGCTCGTCGATCCACAGCGCGTCCTCCCCAGGGAGGAACCCGCGCCTCGCGGTGTGCAGTGCGACCCGGCCGGGGCCCCAGACCTCGCCCCATGCGCCGCGCGCGACCGCCGCCTCGGCGCGGTGAATCGCCTCGGACGCCGCCTCGACGTCCACCCATGCTTCGGGCAGAACGATGCGCACGGCGCCCCGGGTCGCCTCGATCGCGTCCGGGCCGATCGCCTTGCGGAGCTTCGAGAGAAGCGCATTGAGCGCCGTGTCGACCAGAGCCGGCGGCTCGATCGGCCAGATCGCGTCGACGAGCGCCCCACGCGTGATCACGTGGTGCCGGTTGAGCGCGAGGTAGGTGAAGGCGAGTCGCCCCTGACGCCCGGGCAGATCCGCATCGATGCGTCGTCCCGCTATCCGTACGACCAACTGGCCGCACAGCTGAACTCTCGCGTCACGCGGCGCCAAGGTTCCTCCAATGTCACGGCAAGCGTCCGTCAAGAGAAACGCGCAATAGTCGGTCTGTCAACGGGAAGGAGCGGAGATGCCACTTCTGGTCAACTGCGAGTGCGGCCGCGTCATCCGTGGGGAGACGCAGGACGAGATCATCGCGAAGGTCGAGGAGCACGTCGGGCAGGATCATCCGCAGCTCGTCGGCAAGCTGTCGCGCGAGGACATCGCCGCGATGACCGAGGAGGCCGACGCTTAGCCCGCAGCTCGGTCTACGCGGTCGCGATCGTCGCGTGCCGGCGGACGATCTGCCAGTGCGCCGCACGCCGCGTCCAGATGTCGGTCACGTGCATCCGGTGCGAGAGGTCGTTCCCGTGGAGGCGCGCCTCCTGGGTGTACCGCGAGACGAGGACCGCCGTGTTGCCGTAGACCTCCGGGTCGATCTCCTCGTAGGTGAACGAGTCGATCTGGTACGGCCCGGCCGCCGCCTCGAGGAATTCCGACCGGTCGAGCTGGCCGGCGGCCCCCTGGAGCGTGAACTCGTCGGCGAGCAGCTCCTCGAGCCGGTCCACGTCATGGACCGACACCGCGCGTGCGAGCTCGTGGGACAGCTCGACGAGCTCGTGGAGGACGACGTCGCTCACGTCACGCGATCGTAGTGGACGGCACGTCGGGCACGCAGCCGGGTCTCAGGGCGTCGCAACGGGCTCCGGCTCGTCGAACGCGAACCGGACGACCGGCTCCTTCGCCGCCTTGACCTCGTCGAGGCGCCTCACCGGGCGGCTGTGCGGCGCCCCGCGAAGCACCTCGGGATCGCTCGCCGCCTCGCGCGCGATCGACCGCATCGCCTCGACGAATGCGTCGAGCCGCTCCTTCGTCTCCGTCTCCGTCGGCTCGATCATCAGCGCCTCCGGTACGACGAGCGGGAAGTAGATCGTCGGCGGGTGGATCCCGTGATCCATCAGCCGCTTTGCGACATCGAGCGCGCTGATCCCGTGCTCGCGCTTGAGCGAGCGGGCGGACAGCACGAACTCGTGCATGCACAGACGGTCGTATGGCAGCTCGTAGTCGTGCCGGAGCTGCGCCAGGAGGTAGTTGGCGTTGAGCACCGCGACCTCCGACATGTCGCGCAACGCCGGACCGTAGGCGCGCATGAACGCATAGGAGCGAACGAACACGCCAAACGGGCCTGCGAACCCGCGAACCCGGCCGATCGACCGGGGCCGGTCGTGGTCGAGCCGATAGTCATCGCCGTCGCGGACGACGACAGGGGCCGGCAGGAACGGCTCGATCGTCGACCGCACCGCCACCGGGCCTCCGCCCGGCCCACCACCGCCGTGTGGCTGCGAGAAGGTCTTGTGGAGGTTGTAGTGGACGATGTCGAACCCCATGTCACCGGGGCGTGAGCGACCGACGACCGCATTGAGGTTCGCGCCGTCGTAGTAGAGGAGCGCGCCACGCGAGTGGAAGATCTCCGCCACCTCCTCGATCCCCTCGTCGAACAGACCCAGCGTGGACGGATTCGTGAGCATCAACCCGGCGGTCCGGTCGTCGACCTTTGCTCGCAGGTCGTCGAGGTCGAGATTGCCGCGCGCGTGTGGTCGCAACCTTCTCGAGCTCGAACCCGGCCATCGTCACGCTCGCGGGGTTCGTGCCGTGCGCCGTGTCCGCGGTGATGATGACGGTCCGCTCCGGCTCACCGCGGTCGGCGAAGTAGGCGCGCATGAGCATGAGCCCGGTGAGCTCGCCCTGCGACCCGGCCGCCGGCTGGAGCGTGACCCCCGGCAGCCCGGCGACCTCGGCGAGTATCTCCTGGAGCTGCCACATCAGCTCGAGCGCGCCCTGGGCGCCTTCGTCCTCTTGGAGCGGATGGAGGTCTCGGAACCCCGGGATCCCCACCGCGCGCTCGTTGACCCGCGGGTTGTGCTTCATCGTGCAGCTCCCGAGGGGGTAGAAGCCGGTGTCGATCCCGAAGTTCCGGTCGGCGAGCGCGGTGAAGTGGCGCACGACCTCGTTCTCGGGCACCTCGGGCAGCCGTGGTGGTGTCCCCCGCCGGAGGTCCTGGGGGATCTCCGGCACCGGGAGGTCGTACGACGGGATCCGGCCTGCACGGCGACCGGGCTGCGACTTCTCGAAGATCAACTCCATCAGGCGCACACCTCGGCGAGGACCTCCGCGAGCCGCTCGACGTCGTCGGGCGCTGCGCTTCTCGGTGAACGCCGTCACCAGCACGTCGTCCAGCCCTGGGTACTCGCGCCCGATCGGGTACCCAGGGTGCACCCCGCGCGCTCGAGCGCGTCGCACGACCTCGCGCGCGGGGATCGGCGTGCGGATCGCCAGCTCCTTGAAGAACGGGCGGTCGAAGGCCAGGGGCAGGCTGAGCCGGTCCCGTGCGTGAGCCGCGAGCGCGGTGCACGTCTCGCCCAGCTCGCGGAGCCCTTCCGGACCGAGCCAGCAGAGCGTGATCAGCCCGCCGAGTGCGAGCAGCGTCTGGTTCGTCGTCATGTTCGAGGTCGCCTTCTCGCGGCGGATGTGCTGCTCCCGGGTCTGGAGCGTGAGCACGAACCCTCGCTCGCCCTCGAGGTCGGTCGTCTCGCCGACGATCCTCCCCGGCATCCGGCGGATGAACTCGCCCTTCGCGGCGAGGAAGCCGTAGTGCGGGCCTCCGTAGCTCATGTGGTTGCCGACCGACTGCCCTTCGCCGATCGCCATCGCGCACCCGTAGTTGCCCGGCGCCTCGAGCAGCCCGAGCGACGTGAGGTCGACGTGGGCGGTGGGCAGCGCGCCCTGCTCCCTCGCCGCCGCGGCCAGCTCGGGGGCGGGCTCGAGGCAGCCGAAGACGTTCGGCTGCTGGAAGATCGCGATCGCCGCGTCGCGCGCGGCCTCCGCGAATCGCTCCGGGTCGATCGTGCCGCCATCGTGCGGCACCTCGACGACCTCCATGCCGAACCCGGGCGCGTACGTCTTCACGACCTGACGCGCCATCGGCCCGAGCGTCTCGGCGAGGACGATCCTCGTCCGAGCGGTGTGCGCCTTCGCAATGAAGCACGCGTCCGCGGCCACCGTCGCGCCGTCGTACCCGGACGCGTTGGAGACGTCCATCCCGGTCAGCTCGCAGATCGCCGTCTGGTACTCGAAGATCGCCTGGAGCACGCCCTGGCTCATCTCGGGCTGGTACGGCGTGTAGGCGGTGAGAAACTCGCCCCGCCCGAGGAGCGCATCGACGATCGCCGGCACGTAGTGGTCGTAGATCCCCATCCCGAGGAACGACAGCTCGCGCGTAGCATCGGCGTTGCGAGCCGCGAGCTCCTCGAGGTGGCGCATGAGCGCCGATTCCGGCAGCGCGGGCGGGACGTCGAGCTCGCGCGCGAAGCGCATCCTCTCGGGAATCTGCTCGAACAGCGCATCGACCGAGTCGACGCCGATCGCCTCGAGCATCGCCGCTCGGTCGGACTCCGTCAACGACAGGTAGCCGGCGGTGCTCATCGGGCCTCGCCTGTCGGGTGACGCGTCGGTCACTGGCTCTCCAGGTGGGTGCGATACGCCGCGACGTCCATGAGCTGCGCGACCTCGTCGGGGTCTGAGAGCCGGATCCGGACCAGCCAGCCGGCACCGTAGGGGTCGTCGTTGACGAGCTCGGGCTCCTCGACCGCTGCGTCGTTCACCGCGACGACCTCTCCCGAGAGCGGGGCGATCACGTCCGACACCGCCTTCACCGACTCGAGCTCGCCGTAGGACGCGTCACGCGTCGTGGTCGAGCCCACGTGCGGCGGCTCGTACAGCACGAGGTCGCCGAGCGCGTCCTGGGCGAACCAGGTGACGCCGAGGGTCGCCTCGTCGCCGTCGATCCTCGCCCAGTCGTGGTCGGGGTGGTAGTGCAGGTCGTCGGGGTAGCTCTCGTCGGCTGCCACTGCTATCGCTCCTTGGGGTCGTAGAACGGTTTGCGGACGACGTGGGCGCGACGCGGGGTGCCGCGGACGTCGACGAGGTGCTGCGTCCCGGGCTCCGCGGAGGTCGCGGGCACATACGCCAGTGCGATCCCCACGTCGAGCGAGGGCGAATGGGTGCCCGAGGTGACGACGCCACCGCCGGCGAGTGTCATCCCGTGGCGGGGAATCGCGCGCTCGTCCATCAGGAGCGCGACGAGCCGCTCCCGCGGGCCGTCCGCCTTCGCCGTGCGTAGCGCCTCGACACCGGTGAACTCCTTGTCGAGCGCGCACGCCCAGCCGAGCCCTGCGGAGATGGCGTTGGTCGTCGGGGTGATGTCGTTCCCGTGCAACGGGTAGCACGCCTCGAGCCGGAGCGTGTCTCGCGCGCCGAGCCCGCAGGGTGTCACCCCACGCTTGACGACGGCGTCCCACAGCTGTGCCCCATCCTCGGCCGGGCAGATCAGCTCGACACCGCGCTCACCGGTGTAGCCGGTGCGACACGTCATCAGCTCGATCCCGTCGAGCGCGCCCATCTCCCACGTGAACGACGGGGCGTCGTCCAGCCCGAGCAACTCCAGGGCGGTCGGGCCCTGGACGGCGAGCATCGCGTAGTCCTCCGATGCGTCGCGCACCTCCGACCCCCTGAGCTCGCGCTCCTTCAGCCAGTCGTAGTCGACCCGGGTGTTCCCGGCGTTCACGACGAGCAGGAGCTGACACGGGCCGAGCCGGTAGACGATCAGGTCGTCGACGATCCCGCCCTCGTCCATTCGTGAGCAACGTGTACTGCGCCTGGCCGTCGGCGAGGCGGTCGAGGTCGTTGGAGAGGAGAGCCTGCAGCAACTCCGGCGCGGTCGGGCCCTCGACGTGGAACTGCCCCATGTGCGAGACGTCGAACACCCCCGCGCCCGAGCGGACGGCAAGGTGCTCGGCGACGACGCCCTCGTACTGGATCGGCATCTCCCAGCCGGCGAAGGGAGCGAACCGCGCGCCCGCCACGACGTGTCGTTCGTAGAGCGGCGTCCGCTTCAGCACCTCGCTCACGAGGGCCGACTCTAACCCCTGGGTTTTCCTTCCGCGTCGCGGAGGCGAGCGCTCACTCGTCACGGAGGAACGACGGGATCTCGATCTCGGACTGGTCGGAGGGCTCGAATCGCGACGAGTCCGACTCGGATCGCCGGACGACACCCGCCGGCTCGAGCCGTCGCCGGCGAGGACGCCCGCCGAACCCGGTCGCGATCACCGTCACGCGCACCTCGTCGCCGAGTGAGTCGTCGACGACCGCACCGAAGATCACGTTGGCGTTGGGGTCTGCGTGACCCGGTCACGACCTCGGCCGCCTCGTTCACCTCGAAGAGGCCGATGTCGGCCGGGCCGGTGATGTTGAGCAGGACTCCGGTCGCGCCGTCGAGCGTCGTCTCGAGCAGCGGGGACGAGACCGCCGCGTTGGCGGCCGCCGCCGCGCGACCGTCACCCTTGGCCGCACCGATCCCCATCAGCGCCGAGCCGGCGTCGCGCATGATGGTGCGGACATCGGCGAAGTCGAGGTTCACGAGCCCGGGAATCGTGATCAGGTCGGTGATCCCCTGGACGCCCTGGCGGAGGATGTCGTCGGCGATGCGGAACGCCTCGGTGATCGGGGTGTTCTTCTCGACCACCTGCAGCAGCCGGTCGTTCTCGATGACGATCAGGGTGTCGACGCGTTCGCGCAGCCCCTGGATGCCACCGTCTGCCTGCTCGGCGCGGCGTCGTCCCTCGAACGCGAACGGCTTCGTCACGACGCCGACCGTCAGCGCGTCGAGCTCTCGACCCAGCTCCGCCACCACGGGCGCGGCGCCGGTGCCGGTGCCGCCCCCTTCCCCTGCGGTGACGAAGATCATGTCGGCGCCCTTCAACGTCTCCTTGAGCTCGTCCCGGCTCTCCTGCGCGGCGGCGAGCCCGACCTCGGGGTTCGCGCCGGCGCCGAGGCCGCGGGTCGCCTTCGAGCCGATGTGGATCTTGACGTCGGCGTCGGTATCGAGCAGCGCCTGAGCGTCCGTGTTGACGGCGATGAACTCGACGCCGGTGAGCCCCGACTCGACCATGCGGTTGACGGCGTTCGTGCCGCCGCCGCCCACGCCGACGACCTTGATCACTGCGAGGTAGTTCCCTGATTGGCTGCTCATCTCGACCACCCTGAGGGTCAAGCTCTCATCGAGCTGATGACTGTTCGTGCACCCTGTTCACGCTCAGGGTACGAACTCCTTGTCGGCATTGTCAACGGAAGGCTCAAGGGGTAGTCGAGGTCGAACTATCGACCTCGAGCTTAGGTTTATAATCGTGGTCCCTCCACGGGGCGCTCGGGGACGCTGACGTCGAGATACCGCGAGCCCACCATGAGCCGCGGCATGACCTCGGGCGCCACCGCGAGCTTGAGCCCGACGTCGGTCGGGTCGCCGAGTCGGAGCTCGAGCCCGCTCGCGAGGCGAAGGTCAACGACTCGGGCCCGGTCCGCACGGAGGTGACCCTCGACGGGAACCGCGTGCCGGCGAGCGGGGTGACGGCCCGGACCGCGCCGAGCAGCTGCCTCGTCGACGATCGCGCCGTGGCTCGAGCGTGACGATCCTTCGCGACCCAGATTCGTGCGAGTGTCGGGCTTTGTCGCGGCGGTCGACCCGGGCATGACCCGACCACGCTGCGAGACGACGTACGACGATCGCGCCCTGCCGAACGACGCAACGGGCCGCTCGGGGGTCACCTGGATGCCGCAGGGTGTGTGGATAGGCACGATCGAAGCTCGCGCCGGCAACGGTCGGGAGCGCTTCGACCTGGCGCTCGACCGCGCTCAGGTCGAGCGCGACGAGGCTCTCGCCACGACGGTCGGCCAGCGCTGCCGTCACCTGACGGTCGACCCAACCCGGCGCACCGACGACCTCGATCGACCGCACCGCGAAGAGCGACGTCTCCCGCGCGACCGCGAGCACGCAGATCGCCACGACCGCGATCGCGCACGCAGGAGCAACTTCGCGCAGACGGGATGAGGCGCCCGAGCGCGAGCTGGCCACCTCGGACGCTCGCGGGAACGGGACGACGACGCTGGTCGCGCGTGCGCGGGAACGCTGCTCAGGGTCGACTCGTCCCCTACGGGCCACGGCGTTGACCTTCGCCTCCGCACCACTCCTCCGGCTCGCGTCCCCTGCCCCCACCTCGATCTCGCCGAGCAACGACGACCTCGTGCTCGAGCTCCACGCCGTGCTCCTCCCGCGCGCGTCGGCGAGCCTCCCGCATCAGCGCGAGACAGTCGGCGCTCGTCGCATCGCCGTCGTTCTCGATGAAGTTCGCGTGCCGCGGTGAGATCACGGCACCACCGATGCGGTGCCCCTTGAGGCCACAACGCTCGAGCAACTGCCCTGCGCCCAGCTCCCCCGGAGGGTTCTTGAACACCGACCCGAACGTCCGACGATTCGTCGGTTGCGTCGCCTTGCGCCGCGCCGTGAGATCGGCGACCCGCGCCTTGATCTCCGACTCGGGTCGGGGCTCGAGCCCGAATTCGACCTGCGCGACCACCTGACCTCGGCGAAGCGCCGAGCGGCGGTACTCGAGACCGAGCTCGCCGGGATCGAGCCAGCCGGTTCCCTCGGCGGTCGCGACCAGCGCACGACGAACGATCGCTGCTCCAGTCGCTCCCGTAGGCGCCGGCGTTCATGCGGACACCACCGCCGGCAGTGCCCGGGATCGCACAGGCGAACTCGAAGCCGCACCAGCCCGGCCGCGCGTGCCCGGTGGAGCGCGACGGCGTTGGTCGCGCCCCCGCCGACGACGAGGAGCTCGCCGGCGGCCTCGACGCGTGCCAGCTCGCCCTCGAGCCGGAGGACGAGCGCGTCGACCCCTGCGTCGGCTGCGAGGAGGTTCGAGCCCAGCCCCACGACGGCAACGGCAAGCTCGCGCCCGGCCGCCCAGCGGAGCCCCCATTCGAGCTCGTCGAGCGACGCAGGTCGGGCGAAGGCACGGGCCGGCCCGCCCGTGCCGATCGTCGTCATCCCGGCGAGCAGGACCTCCTCGTCGATGGCGAGCGTCACCGGCCGAGCCCCTCGACGATCGCCTCGGCGACCTTCCACGGCTCGCCGACCCCGAACGTGATCACGAGATCGCCGGGGCGCACGACGGCGAGCGCGAGGGTGCTCGCATCGTCGAGGGACGGTGCCCAGATCCGGCGAGCCGGATCTGGGACCGCGTCGAGGACGAGCCGTCCATCGACTCCGGGTCGCGGCGCGTCGCGGGCTCCGATGACGTCGGTGACGATCACGACCTCCGCCAGCCCGAGCGCAGCTCCGAGCTCCTGCGTGCAGCTGGCGGGTCCGCTCGACGACGTGCGGCTGGTAGATCGCGACCACCCGCCCGCTCGTCTGGTCGTGCGCCATCTCGAGGGTCGCCCGCAGCTCGGTCGGGTTGTGACCGTAGTCGTCGTAGACGGCAACCCCACGATGGCTCCCGACGAGCTGGAACCGCCGTTCGACTCCCGCGAACCCGGCGAGCGCCCGCGACGCGGCGTCACGGTCCATCCCGGTGGCCACGAGCGCCTCGATCGCGAGTGCCGCGTTCTGCCGGTTGTGCGCACCCGGCACGGCGAGCTCGCCTGCGAACGGCTGGAGCTCCCAGGCGACGACGGACGTCGGCACGCCCGCGAGCCACTCCGCGAACGCGTCGCGAAGATCTGCCTCCGATGCGTAGGTGGCGTGATGGTCGAGCTCGAGATTCGTGACCGCGGCGATCTGCGGTGCGAGCGAGAACAGCGAGCGGTCGGACTCGTCCCCTTCGACCACGAGCCAGCCGTCTCCGGTGCCGGCATTCCCGCCGAGCTGGGGCACGACACCCCCGATCACCCAGGCGGGGTCGTTCGCCGAGCTCGCAGAGGGCGAACGCGATCATCGCCGCCGTCGTCGTCTTGCCGTGCGCACCGGCGACGACGACCGACGGGCGGGCGGCGACGAGCTCCGCGAGGAACTCCGCCCGCGGCGTGCCCTCGATCCGGTGCGCGTGCGCGGTCGAGACGATCACCTCGAAGCCGGCCGGCGGCCGTGGCTCGCCACCGAGGTCGACCTCGATCCCCTCGGCGAGCGAGCGGAGGAAGATCGTGTCGCCCGCCTCCCAGCCCGCCACCTCGGCGCCCCAGCCGTCGGCGACGTTCGCGTAGGCGGACATCCCCGACCCGCCGATTCCCACGAAATACAGCCGCCGCCCCTGCAAGGGCCCGGCCATGCCCGGCTCGCGAGATCGCCCGGCGCGCGCCTGTCCGTCCCGACCGGTCACGGCGCCATCCCCGCGAGCGTGGTCAGCCGGGTCGCGACCACCTCGGCCGCCTCGGGGCGAGCCAGCGAGCGCATCGCGTCGCTCATCCGCGCGAGCCGCGTGGGATCGACGAGAAGCTCCGCGACGAGACCCGGAACCCGGTGGAGCTCGGTTTCGGGCACGACGATCGCGCCGCCGCCTCGCTCGAAGTGCCTCGCATTGGCGGTCTGGTGGTCACCCGTCGCGTGCGGGTACGGCACGAGGATCGCGGGTGTGCCCGCGGCGGCCAGCTCCCACACCGTGCCACCGGCTCGCGAGACGGCGAGATCCGCCGCATGGAGCAGCTCGCCGAAATGGTCGGTCGAAGGGAACATCACGTACCCGGGCCGCGTCACGCGCGAGCTGCAGGCCTCGAAGTCCCGGTCGCCGGTCACGTGCACGACAGTCGGCCCTGCTTCGCCCCACGTCGCGACGGCGAGCTCGTTGAGGGCACGAGCGCCGGCGAGCGCACCGAACACTGCCAGCACGCGCGCATCTTGCGGGAGCCCGAAGCGGGCGCGGCCTTCCTCACGGGTACCACCGAGGTGGGCCACCGGGATCGGCCGCCCGACGACCTCGTACTTGGGCCCCGATCGTCCGTCGATCGCATACGCGAGGAGCACGAGGCGCGCGAAGGGCGCGGCCAGGCGGTTGGCCAGCCCGAGCTCTGCGTCCGCCTCGGTGAGCGCCGCCGGGACGCCGCTCAGCCGTGCTGCGAGGACCATCGGGCCTGCGACGTAGCCACCACCACCCAGCACGACATCGGGACGGCGTCGCTTCAGGATCCGACGGCAGTGGCTCGGCGAACGCGCCGCCCGCCACGCTGCCCGCACCTGGGCCGCGCTCGGCTTCCGGGGAAGACCCGAGATCGGGAAGGTGTCGAGCTCGAAGCCGGCGTCAGGAACCAGTCGCGACTCGACGCGGTCGGCCGTGCCGGCGAACGTCACGGTCGCTCCGCGAGCGCGAAGCACCTCCCCCACTGCGAGCGCTGGTCGAACGTGCCCGGCTGTTCCCCCGGCGGCGATCACGACTGCGAGCTTCGACGACGCGGTCATTGACGGCGATGTTAAGGAGAACGCCGACCGCGGCGAGCAACATGACGAGTGAAGACCCGCCGTAGGAGACGAAGGGGAGCGGGATCCCCGTCAGCGGTGCGATCGCGAGCACCGCGGCGAGGTTGACCGCCGCCTGCCCGCAGACGAGCGTCGTGATGCCGACAGCGAGGAGCTTGCCGAAGGGGTCGCGACACTCCCGTGCGATCCGGAACCCGGCCCAGGCGAACGTCGCGAATGCGCAGATCACGAGCGCAGCTCCGATGAGACCCAGCTCCTCCCCGACCACCGCGAAGATCATGTCCGTGTGGGCCTCCGGGAGGAAGTTGATCTTCTGAATCCCCTGACCCAGGCCGTCCCCGGTGATCCCGCCCGAGCCGATGCCGATGATCGCCTGGACGGTCTGGAACCCGGCGCCCTCGGCGTCGTGCCACGGATCGAGGAAGCTGAGCACGCGATCGCGTCGATAGGGCTCCGCCCAGATCGCGGCAAGCCCCAGCCCGAGGGCGAGCGTCCCCGCAAGCGCGAAGAGCCGCAGCGGCAACCCGGCGACGAGCAAGATCCCGCCGACCATCACGAACAGCGCGATGGTCGTACCGAGGTCGGGCTCGATCAGGATGAGCCCGGCGAACGCGCACACCACGATCCCGATCGGCTTCAGCAGCTCTCCCATCGTGCGCGGCACCGGCCGCCTCGAGAGGACGGCGCAGGTCCAGACGAGGATCGCGATCTTCGCGATCTCGGAGGGCTGCACGCTGATCGGCCCGATGAGGAACCAGCGATGCGCGCCGTTGATCACGGGTGCGATCACCAGCACCGCGACGCAGAGGGTGAACGCGATGAGGAGCAGAAGCGGCGAGAGAGCCCGCAATCGGTGGTAGTCGAAGCGCGAGAGGATCCCGAGCAGAACGAGCCCGGCGACCGCGTAGAGGCCCTGCTTGACGAGGAACCGCATCGGGTCGCCCTCACCGAGGGCGGCTGAGGCCGAGGTCGCGCTGAAGACCATCACGAGCCCGAACGCGACGAGCCCGAGGGTCACGAGGACGAGGAGCCGCTGCTCGAGCTGGCCTCGGTCCGCGCGTGGGGAGCGTGTCACTCGTTGAGCTTCTCCACCAGGCGGCGGAACTCCTCCCCACGATCCTCGAAGCTCGTGAACTGGTCGAACGACGCGCAGGCCGGCGACAGGAGGACGACGTCGGGTGCGGTTGCCGATTCCGCCGCGGCGGTGACCGCGATTGCCAAGGCTCCACAGTGCTCGTGCGAGACGCCGGCTGCCTCGAGCGCAGCCCCGATCTCCGCTGCGGCCTCGCCGATCAGGTACGCGCGGTCGCCCGGCTCGAAGGCGGCGGCGAGTGGCGCGTAGGGCTCGGCCTTGCCACGACCACCGAGGATCACGTGCTTGCGCACACCCGGGAACGAAGCGAGCGCCCGCAACGCGGCACCGACGTTCGTCGCCTTCGAGTCGTTGACGTACCGCACGCCTGCAACGGTGGCGACCTCCTCGATCCGGTGCTCGACACCCGGAAACGATGCGAGCGCGCGGGCGATCGCATCGTCGACGACGCCGATCGCGCGGGCGGCCGCCGTCGCGGCCGCCGCGTTCTCGCGATTGTGCGCGCCGGGCATCCGCAGCACGCCGGGGAGCCGGTCATCGACCGCGAACTCGATCCGCCGGGCGCCACCGGGAATCGGGCCAAACCCGCGTGGAACGATTGCGACGTCATCGTCGCCCTGCTGCGCGAAGATCCGGAGCTTGGCGTCCGTGTACGCCTCGAAGCTGCCGTGGCGATCGAGATGATCGGGCTCGAGGTTCGTCAGCACCGCCACGAGCGGCCGCAGCGTGATTGTCCCCTCGAGCTGGAACGACGAGAGCTCGCAGACGAGCCACACGTCGTCTGCGACGTCGCCGACGAGCGAGGTGAGCGGCCGGCCGATGTTCCCGACGACCTCCGCCGGGATGCCCCCTTCGTCCAGGATCGCGCCGAGGAGCGCCGTGGTCGTCGTCTTGCCGTTCGTTCCGGTGATGCCGATGAGAGGATTCGGCAGGAGTCGCACGCCGAGCTCTATCTCCGAGATCACGTCGAGCCCTGCGGCGCGTGCCGCGACGACGGGTGACGCCGACTCGGGGACGCCCGGGCTCTTCACCACGAGCTCGACGCCCCCGAGGAGCGCATCGTCCCACTCGCCGACCACGACGGTGGCGTCGACGTCGGAGGTGTCGACGATGGCTGTGTCGAAGGCGGCCACCTCCCAGCCGTGGGCGCGCAGCGCCGGGACGGCTGCACGTCCCGAGCGGGCAAGACCGAGTACGAGGGCCTTCATGCGGTCATGTTCTGCACGACACGGGAGAATCCGGCGAGCCCGCCGGCGACGTATCGTCTCACGCGCGCTGGGCGACGATGACCCCGGCGACGATGAGCGCGCTGCCGAGCGCGATGGGGACGGTCACGTGCTCGCCCAGCACGAGCGCCGCGAGGACGAAGCCCGAGACCGGCTGGAGGAACTGCATCGTTGCGATCCGCGCGATCCCGCCGCGGTCGAGCGCCCAGTACCACCCCACGTAGCCGACGATCGAGGTGACGACCGCGAGGATCAGGACCGCGCCCCACGCCGCGACATCTGCATGCGGCATCCCATCTCGGGCAAAGAGCGCAAGCGCGAGCGGTGCGAGGACGACCGACCCGAGTACGGCCCCCCACAGCGTCGTCGCGAGGCTCGACAGGCCACGCGGCGGGAGGAGAGCGCCCGCGACGTAGCCGGCGGAGACGCAGAGCGCGGCGGCGGCCACGAGCAGGTCGCCTGCCAGCGTCGCGTCGCTCGCCGAAGCGCCTCGACCGCCGATCAGCACGACCTCCCCGACGAGTGCGACCCCGGATCCGGCAAGCCACGCCGCCGGCGGCAACCGACGCGCGACCAGCGACGCATAGGCGCCGGTCCCGATCGGCAGCGCCGCGAGGATCATCACGCCGTGCAGCGCCGACGTGCGTGCCTGCCCGACCGTGAACAGGACCGGGAAGACGACGAAGCCGGCAGCCGCCGAAACGACGAGCAGCTTGCGCGAGACCCGGTCAGCGGGTGGTCGTTGTGCTGACCGGGCGAGCAGCGGGATCGCAACGAGCCCTGCGAGGACCGTTCGCAGGGATGCGACCATGAGCGGCTCCAGATCGTCGAGCGCGATGCGCGTGATGATCGGTGTCGCTCCCCATACGACCATGACGGCGAGCGCCACCACCATCGGCAGCGCCGCGCCACTGCCGGTCCTCATCTAGAGCTGGAAGCGCAGGTAGTAGCGGTAGTAGAGGACGAACCCGACGGCGCACAGGATCGCCCCGACGATCCAGAAGCGCACCATGATCTTCGTCTCCGACCACGCCTTCATCTCGAAGTGGTGGTGGATCGGCGCCATCAGGAACACGCGCTTCCCGGTGCGCTTGAAGCTCGCGACCTGGATCATCACCGAGAGCGCCTCGATCAGGTAGATGCCGCCGATGAACACGAGCAGCACCTCGGTCTCGGTGAGGATCGAGAGGGTCGCGATCGCGCCGCCGAGCGCCATCGAGCCGGTGTCGCCCATGAACACCTCCGCCGGGAAGGCGTTGAACCACAGGAAGCCGATCACGCCTCCGATCAGCGCCGCCGCGACGATCGCGAGGTCGAGGTACTCGTCGCTGCGGTTGGCGACGGTATCGGCCGAGCGGATCCAGTCGATCGCTGCGATCGCGAGAAAGGTGAGCAGCGAGATCGCGCACGTCCCGGCAGCGAGCCCGTCGAGGCCATCGGTCAGGTTGACCCCGTTCGACGTCCCTGCGATCACGACGAACAGAAACGGGAAGTAGAGCCAGTGGAGGTCGATGTTGACGTCGACGACCGGGAAGTAGATCTCGGTATCCATGTATCCGATCCGTGTCGTCGCCCATCCGATGGCCGCGGTGATGATGAGCAGCCCGAGCATCTTCCAGCGCCCGCTGAGGCCGAGCGATCGGCGACGGCGCACCTTGAGGAAGTCGTCTGCGAAGCCGATCGAGGCGCACGCCAGCGTTGCGAGCAGGACGGTCAGGCCGGGGATCGTGTAGAGCGAGACGACGAGGAACGGTGCGAAGGCTGCGAAGACGATCAGCAGCCCACCCATGGTCGGGGTGCCCTGCTTGACGATGTGACCCGCCGGTCCCTCCTCTCGGATCTGCTGACCGATCGACTGGCGACGGAGCCAGGCGATGAACTGGGGCCCGACCGCGACGGCGATCACCATCGCGACGAGGCCCGCGACGAGGACCCTCACCATGTGGTGGACAGCTTCTCGATCTGCGCCGGGATGCCTTCGAGCCCGACCGCCCGCGAGGCCTTCACGAGGATCACGTCGCCGGGGCGGAGCAGGCTCTCGACCTCCGCGAACGCCGCCGCATCGGGGATCTCTCGCGCCAGCCCCGGTGCCGAGGCGGTGTACGCACGGCCGGCGGCGCCGACCCCGACAACCAACTCGACACCGAGCTCCGCCACCAGGGCCGCGATCTCACGGTGGTAGCGCTCGGAGCTGTCGCCGAGCTCCGCCATCTCCCCGAGGATCGCCACCCGGCGCCTGCCGTGCGCCCGCTCGTCGAGGTCGAGCAGGGCCGCGCGCATCGAGGTGGGGTTTGCGTTGTAGGCGTCGTTGACGACCGCTCCACCACCCGCGAGGTCGCGCACATGCCCGCGCCAGCGCGAGAGCCGGATCGCACCCGCCCCGTCCTTCGCGCGCTCGAGCGGCAGGCCGAGCGCGGCGTACGCGGTGAGCGCCGCGAGCACGTTCTCGGCGAGATGCCGCTGGTCGAAAGGCAGCGCCAGCGAGACGCGCTCGACATGTGTTCGAGTCGGCACGTCGAAGCGCCACCCGGCTCCACCGACGTCGGTCGGCTCGTCATGGGCGACCCCATGCCGGTCGAACCGGAGCACCTCGAGATCGTCACGAGCGAGATATGGCTCGAGCAGCGGCTCATCGGCCGGGACGACCGCGATCCCACCCGGGGGAAGGGACTCGATCGCCTCGGCGTTCGCGCGCGCGACGTCGTCGATCGTGCCGACGAGCTCGAGGTGCTCCGGGCCGATGCTCGGGATCACCACGACGTCGGGTCGCGCGACCGCGCAGAGCTCGGCGATCTGTCCGAGACCGCGCATTCCCATCTCGGTCACGAGGACCTCGGTCTCGGGCTCGAGACGCAGCACGGTGAGCGGCAGTCCGAGCTCGTTGTTGAGGCTTGCCTCTGCGGCGATCGTCGGTGTGACGGCACCGCACAGCGCCGCGAGCGCGTCCTTGGTCGAGGTCTTGCCCGTCGAGCCGACGACTGCGACCACTCGCGCGTCCGACCGCGAGCGCACGAGCGAGGCAAGCGCGGCGAGCGCCGCTTCCTGGTCGTCGGGAACGAGCGTTGCCGCGCCTCGATCTCTCGCCTGCCCCACGAACCGCGTCCCTGTGTTGAGAGCGACGAAGAGGTCGCCGGGTACGGCCGTGCGGGAGTCGTCGTGAACCCGCCGGATGACACCGTCACGCGGTGCGCCGTCGAGCGCGCCGAGCTGCAGGCGCTCGACCTCGTCCCAGCGCAGCGGGATCACGCAGCGTCTCCTCGCCGCCTGAGGGCGTCGCGCACGACCAGCCGATCGTCGAACGGATGCACGAGACCCGCAACCTCCTGCCCGTGCTCGTGTCCCTTGCCCGCGATCACCAGGACATCGCCGGTCTCCGCTGCCGCGATGGCTGTCTCGATCGCCGACCGGCGGTCCGGATCGATCTCCACTTCGGTCCCGGCTCCCTGGAGGATCTGCTCGATGATCGCGAGCGGCTCCTCGGAGCGTGGGTTGTCGCTTGTCACGGTCACGATGTCGGCGCGCTCCCGCGCGACCTGCCCCATCAGCGGGCGCTTCTCGGGGTCGCGGTCGCCACCCGCCCCGAACACGACACGCAGCCGGCCGCCGCCGAGCTGCCGGGCCGCGCGGAGAACCGTGTCGAGCGCATCGGGGGTGTGGGCGTAGTCGACGACGACGGCGAAGTCCTGTCCCTCGTCGATTCCCTCGAACCTCCCGGGCACGCCCCCCACCGCGGAGATCCCCTCGAGAATCGCCTCTTCCTCGAGGTCGAGCAGCAGCGCGGCCGCCACTGCCCCGAGCACGTTCTCGACGTTGAAGATCCCGAGCAACCGCGTCTCGATCTCGATCCCCGCGGTGCGAAACGTCGAGCCGCGCGGCCCCAGGACGAGATCGTCCGCACGGACCTCCGCCTCCGGGCGCAACCCGAACGTGACGAGCGGCGCACGATGCGCGCCCGCCAGCTCATCCGCGAGCCGACGCCCGTTGGGATCACCGATGTTCACGGCCGCCGGCGGCGGGCTGACCCCCGTGAACAGCCGCCGCTTCGACTGGAAGTACTCCTCCATGTCCCCGTGGAGATCGAGGTGATCCTGGGTGAGGTTCGTGAAGACGAGCGCGTCGAAGCGCACGCGATCGAGGCGGCGGTAGTGCGACCCGTGAGACGAGGCCTCGAGCGCGACCGCCTCGTCGCCCGCATCGACCATCTCGCGGAACAGCCGCTGGAGCTCGATCGCCTCGGGGGTGGTGTGCGGCGCAGGGAACACGGTCCCGCCGACGAGCCATTCCACGGTCCCGACCAGACCGGTCCGGCGGCCCGCAGCCTCGAGGATCGACCGCAGCAAGAACGTCGTCGTCGTCTTCCCGTTCGTCCCCGTCACACCCGCGACCTGGAGTCGTGCGGTCGGCTCGCCGAAGAACGCGTCCGCCGCGACCGCCATCGCCGCCCGCGAGGACTCGACGACGAGCTGCGGGACCGTGACGTCGAGCGGGCGCTCGACGACGAGCGCGACGGCCCCTGCCGCGACCGCCTCGTCCGCCAGCTCGTGCCCGTCGCGGCGCGAGCCCGGCACGCAGAAGAACAGCGCCCCCGGACGCACCTGCCGCGTGTCGTGGGCGAGGTCGTCGACCTCGACCGGCCGCTGCCCGATCACGTCGCTCGGCGCGAGCGCGCGGATCAGCGCCTCGAGCTGCATCGCGCGCAATTGTACGGAGGTGGCTGACCCGGGCTACCGGATGGTGGGGACGCCCGAGGCAACGAGCGCGGGGCCCTTCGTCTCCGGCGCATCCGGTGGCACTTCGAGGTACTGGAGCGCGAACCGGGCGATGTCCCGGAAGATGGGTGCGGCGACGACACCACCGAAGATCGCGCCCTTCGGCTCGTCCACCATCACGAGGACGGCGAGGCGCGGGTTGCGTGCCGGCACGAGCCCGACGAACGAGGCGACGTACTTGGCGACGTAGCGACCGTTCTCGGGCTTGTTCGCGGTACCCGTCTTGCCGGCGACCGTGTACCCCGGGATCGCGGCCTCCGTTCCCGTGCCCTCCACGACGACGTTCCTGAACATCGAGGTCATCAGCTCGGCGGTGTGGCGCGAGACGATGCGCCGGCCGGACGCGACGTGCACGCGCTTGCCTCCGATCTTCTCGACGAGGTGCGGCTGCGGCATGACACCGCCGTTGCCGATCGCGGCGTACGCGGACACCATCTGCAGGGGGGTGACAGCGATGCCCTGGCCGATCGGCACGGTGCCGATCGTCGAGCCCGACCAGTCGTCGTACGGGAGCACCATCCCCGGGCTCTCGCCCGGGTAGTCCACGCCCGTCTCCTTGCCGAAGCCGAAGCGAGAGATCCAGCTGGCGAGCTCACCGCCACCGAGCTTCTCGGCGATCGTGATCGTCCCGATGTTCGACGAGTTCGCGAGGATCTGACGCACCGTCATCTGCTGGGCTGGCCGGTAATGCGCCTCGTGGATCACCCGGTCGGCGACCTGAATCGTCGGTTGCAGCCAGAACGACGAGAGCGGGGTGACGACCTTGTCCTCGAGCGCGGCGGCGATCGTCACGATCTTGAACGTCGAGCCGGGCTCGTACACGTCGGTGACGGCGCGGTTGCGGCGCGCCTCGGGTGCTGCGGTGCCGAACTCGTTCGCGTCGAAGGTCGGGGCGTTCGCCATCGCGAGGATCGCCCCCGTACGCGGGTCCATCACGATTGCGGTCGCGCCCTTGGCATTCCAGGCGCCGGCGCCGGCGGCGAGGATCTTCTCCGCGCTCGCCTGGAGCTGGTGGTCGATGGTCAGCACGACGTTCTTGCCAGGTCGCTCGTCGCGCGAGCCGACCACGTCGATCGCGCGGCCGGCCGGGTCCTTCACGACGACCTCGTAGCCCGGTCTCCCTGCAAGGCGCTTGTCGAGCGACCGCTCGAGCCCGTCGAGCCCTTCGTTGTCGGTCCCTGCAAAACCCAGGACATTCGCAGCCACCCGGCCCTGCGGGTACGTGCGGCGCTCCTCCGGGTAGAACCCCAGTCCGGCGATCCCGAGCCGCTCGAGCGCCGCGGCCTGGATCGGGTCGGCCTTGCGCTGGATGTACGCGAACTGCTTCGAGCGGTCACGCAGGATCGGGTAGAGCTTGTTCGGATCGAGACCGAGGAGCTCGCCCGCCTTGAGCGCGGCACGCTTCGGGTCGAGCACGTTCCGCGGATCGGCATACACGGTCGTCGCCTGCTCGCCGATCGCCAGCGGCTCGCCGGTTCGGTCGTAGATCGTCCCGCGACCCGCCGGGATCTCGATCGTGTCGCGGTGCTGTCGCGACGCCATCGCCTGGTACGACGGCCCCTGCACCACCTGCAACCACGTTGCGCGTGCGAGCGTGCCGACGAACAGGATGCCGAACACGACGAGCAGGAACCGGATCCGTCGGTCGGAACGGCGCTCGTCCCTCATGGCTGGATGCGCACGTACTCCGTGAGCGTGGGGTCGGCGGGCACGAGACCGAGCTGGGAGGCAGCAGCGTCCTCGATCCGCACCTGGGCGGACGCGGTCGAGAGCCGCGCTCTCGCACCCGCAATGTCCGCCTTCAGCTCGGCGCGCTCGCGACCGAGCTGCCCGAGCTGGACGTTCAGCTGGAGCACCACGACGTTGACGGCCACGACGCCCGCAAGCAGCGCTGCGACGACCACGATCCATGCGACGCCGCCCGCCATCGGCCGGCGGCGGGCACGGACCCTCGGGGCGGAGGTCTCGGCGATCGCCGACATCAGACCTTCACCGCTGCGCGAAGCCGAGCCGACGCAGCACGCGGGTTGCGGTCGAGCTCGTCGGCCGAGGGCCTGACCGGCCGAGAGGTGACGATGCGCAGCTCCGGCTCCTTGCCGCAGACGCAGATCGGGAAATCCGGCGGGCAGGTGCAGCCCTTGGCCCGCTGCCGGAAGAACGTCTTGACGATGCGGTCCTCGAGCGAGTGGAACGAGATCACGGCGAGACGCCCACCGGGCCGCAGCATCGCGAGCGCGGCGGGCAACGCGGTCTCGAGCTGCCCGAGCTCGTCGTTGACGGCTATCCGGAGCGCCTGGAAGACGCGTTTTGCCGGATGCCCGTCGCCAAAGCGGGCGGGTGTGGGAATGGCGAGCTTGATCACGTCGACCAGGTCGACCGTCCGCTCGAACGGGCGCTCGGCGCGGCGCCGGGCGATCGCACGGGCGATCGGGCCGGCGTACCGCTCCTCGCCGAAGCGCTTGAAGATCGTCGCCAGCTCCCGCTCGTCCCAGGTGTTGACGATCTCGGCAGCGGTCAGCGGCGCGCTCGTGTCCATCCGCATGTCGAGTGGCGCGTCGGTCGCATAGGAGAACCCGCGCTCCGGCCGGTCGATCTGCATCGACGAGACGCCGATGTCGAGCAGGATCGCGTCGGCTCGCACGTCGTTCGCGGCGAGCTGCGAGAGCACGACCGCGAAGTCCCCGCGCAGGAAGCGGACGTCGATCCCCGCGGCGGCCTTGAAGTGGTCGAAGTACTGCTTCGCACCGGGGTCTCGATCGATCGCGATCAGCTTCCCGCCCCCAGCGAGGTCCTGCGCGAGGAGCCTGGCATGACCCCCGGCGCCGAAGGTCGCATCGACGACGGTCTCGCCGGGTGTGAGGGCGAGCAGCGACCGGACCTCGTCCGCAAGGACCGGCTGGTGGTCAGCTTCCGTGCGCGGCAAGACGTTCGGCAGCATGCTCGGCGCTCCCTTCGATCGTGTTCAGGTGCTGCTCCCAGACAGAGGGGTTCCACAGTTCGAGGTGGTCGTGGTTGCCCGCGATCACGACGTCGTGCTCGAGATCGGCGTGGCGGGTGAGGACGGCCGGGACGAGGATCCGACCCTGCCGGTCGAGGTCCGCCTCGGCCGCCCCCGAGAAGAAGAACCGCCGCAGCTCGCGGGCCTCGCGTGACAGCGGGTCGAGAGCCGAGATCCGTACCTCGACGGTCATCGTCCACGTCTCACGCGGGTAGACGGCGACGTTGTGGTCGAGCCCGCGCGCGAGGACGACGCCGGAGCCGAGCGCCTCGCGGAAGCGCGCAGGCAGCGTGAGCCGGCTCTTGTCGTCGATCGTGTGCTCGTAGGTACCGATGAACATCGCGCGTGGGTGTGGTCGATCCGCGTCGTGATCTCCACGATTCCCCACTCTACGCCACTTTTCCCCACCACGCAACCCCGTTGCGGACACATCTCGTCCGGCCCGGGGCGAGCCTGGCCTCCTCCGTGGTGCGCGAGCGCCGGCTGCAGCCTCTAGAGCGCGACGCGCTGCGGGGAGACACCCCGACCCGTGAGCGCCGCTGCACCGCAGCGGGCCGCGAACGCGACCGCGTCCGCCGCATCGAGCCCGGATGCCAAGGCGAACGTCATCCCGGCAGCGAAGCTGTCGCCGGCACCGTACGTGTCGACGATCTCGCCGGGGACGGTCGCGGCGGTGTACGGCCCGCCTGGCTGGAGCCACCCTCCGAGCGCCCCCGAGGTCGTGACCACGAGCTTCGGCGCGGGGTCGAGGTCACCCGCGTGGTAGCGCTCGGAGTCGTCCCCCCCGCTCCCGATGACCGCATCGAGCTCGACTGCGGCGCGGCGGAGCGTGTCGAGCTCGCGTGAGGTCGCCGTGAGCACCTTCGCCCGACGTGCGTGGGTGAGCGCATCGACGTCGCCTGCGACGAAGAAGACCGCGTCCATCCCCTCGAGCTCGTGCCACGGCAGTCGCTCGTCGTGACCACGCGGTCGCAGCTTCGGGCCGACGGTCGTGATCGTCCGCTCCCCCGACTCGTCGACATGGGTGAACGCCCACCGTTGCGGGCGCTGCACGACGAGCGCATGGACGTGCACGCCGCGACCGTCGAGCTCCGCGCGGGAGCGGCGACCGAGCTCGTCGTCGCCGAACGTCGTGAAGAAGTGCGCCTCGTCGGCGAGCAGGGACAGCTGGATAGCGGCCACGGCCCCACCACCTCCGACCTCCTCCCACTCGTCGGTCGAATGCGCGATGCCGCCGCGCTCGGGAACCCGCTCGACGTGGGCGAACCGGATCCACTCGACGTGACCGATGACGGCGACGCGCACGGCTGGCAGTCTCACAGATCGTGTGCGAGCAACGTTTCACGGGAAGATGCCTGTCGTGACCGCGATTCCGCCGTTCGAGAGCTTCTACCTCGAGCATTCCGGTGAGGTGCTCCGCTTCCTGCGGCGGAGGCTCGGGCACGATCGGGCCGACGACGCGTTCCAGGAGACGTTTCTGCGGGCCCTGCGTGCCTACGACCGGCTCGCCCACGCCGACCATCTCCGTGCCTGGGTGCTCACGATCGCCGCACGAGTGACGATCGACACGTACCGCCGCGCGGGTGAGCCGGTCGCCGAGCTCCCGGAGCTTCCGGTCGACGACGGCCGCCCTGCCTACGAGGACCTTGCCTTTCTCACTGACACGCTGCCCGCGAAGGAGCGCGCCGCCGTCGTCCTCCGCTACGGCTACGACCTCGACTACGACCAGATCGCGCTCGCGCTCGGCTCGAGCCCTGATGCGGCCCGGCAGGCAGCCTCGTCGGGCGTCCGGCGACTGCGAAAGGAGACGACATGACGATCCCCACCGACCTCGATCGCCGTTTCCGCGAGACCGCCGTGACGGCCGGTCTGCTCGATGCGGGGTTCGACATCTTCGACAGCCCGGTCGGGCCTCTGCTCGTCGCCGCGAGCGACCATGGCGTGCTCCGGATCTCGTACACGACTGGCCGCGACCCGCAGGAGGAGCTCGAGTCGCTCGCCCGGGTCGCGGGGCCACGTGTCCTGCGGGCGCCCCGGGCGGTCGCGACGGCGCATCGCGAGCTCGACGAGTACTTCGCCGGGCGGCGGACGTCGTTCGAGCTGTCGCTCGACCTGCGTGGGCTGGCACCGTTCAACGTCACCGTCCTCCACGAGCTCGCGCAGGTGCCGTTCGGCCGCACGGCGACGTACGGCGAGCTCGCCACCCGCGCCGGGCGCCCGACTGCCGCCCGCGCGGTCGGGATGGTCATGAACCGCAACCCGATCCCGATCGTGCTCCCGTGCCACCGGATCGTCGGTGCGGACGGGAGCCTGACCGGCTATGCCGGAGGTCTCGAGGTGAAGGAGCTGCTCCTACGCCTCGAGGGCGTGATCATCTGACCGCGATGCCCGCGGCTACTCCACGAGTCGGTAGCCGACGCCCCACACGTTGACCACGAGCCGCTCCGCCCCGGCGGCCTCGAGCTTGCGGCGAAGCCGCGACGCATGCGAGTCCACCGTCCTCGTGCGGATCCCCGACCTGACACCCCAGACGTCGCGGAGGAGCTCGGCCTTCGTGAAGACCCGCGACGGATCGCTCGCGAGCTTGGCCGCGAGGGCGAACTCGCGACCGGAGAGATGCACCGGCGTCGCACCAACGCGAACCTGTCGCGCACGATGGTCGATCACGACCCCGGCGACGTCGACGACGTCCGCCTGACCGAGCTGCGACCGCCGCAGGAGCGCGCGCAACCGGGCATGGAGCTCGAGGTACAGGTGCCGGCCGACGACGTCGTCGGCACCGCTCTCCAGGGCACGGACGCGGTCGATCGCGTCCGCGTCGCTCGGTGTCAACAGGATCACCGGCACGTTCCGATCCCAGGTCCTTCCCGGCTCGCCGGCGCGAAGCCTGCGGCAGAGATCGGGCTCTGCAGCGATCACGACGTCCGGCGCAACGCGCTCCACCAGATCGAGTGCCTGCGCGCTCCAGCCGGCCTCGAAGACCTCGAAGCCGTCGTCGCGAAGGTGGCGCTCGAGGTACAGCCGGTGATCCGGCTCCTGCTCCGCGACGAGGACTGCGGTCGACGTCATCCGGCGACCGTACGGGGACCGGCCACACGACCGCCAGTGTCCTTTGGGTCGATTGTGTGACGATTCCTCCACATGACCCTGGTCGACGTCCTACGCAGCTCGGCTGCCGCGCTTGCGATCGTCGGGGTCGGTTGGACGCGCGAGAGCCCGTTGCCCGTGCCGCGAAGCGAGGTCGCAGCGGCCGCGCGGGCCGGAGAGCTCGTCGTCGTCGGTGGTTTCCTTCCCTCAGGTGGCAACTCGCGAAGGGTCGACGGGTACCGGCCGGCGGATGGCCGATGGCGGCGGCTTCCGGACCTACCTGTATCGGTCGATCACGCCGCTGCCGCATCGTGGCACGGACGACTCGTCGTCGTCGGCGGATACGGTGTCCAGCGCACCCCCCTCAGAGCTGCGTTTCTCTTCGACGGGCAATCGTGGAAGCGCCTGCCACCACCTCCGGGAGAGCGAGCTGCGGCTGCTGCCGCTGCCACCGCGGACGGCAGGATCTGGGTCGTGGGTGGGAGAGCCCGGTCAGGGCTGGCGCAAACCGCGATGGTGCTCGACCTGCGAACCTTCCGCTGGGCAACGGTCCCAGGGCCGACTCCGCGCGAGCATCTCGGTGCCACGGCGCTCGGTGGCCAGGTGTACGCGATCGGCGGCCGGCAGTCCGGATACGACACCAACACGGCGACCGTGGAAGTCCTCGACCCACGAACGAGAGCCTGGAGCCCACAGCCGGACCTTCCGGAACCACGCGGGGGCACCAGCGCCGCGGCCCTGGGCGGCAGGATCGTCTCCGTCGGGAGCGAGGCACCCTCCGGCACGAGCGGGAAGGTCTGGGCTCTCCGACCCGGGTCTGGCGGATGGCAGCCGCTGCCCGATGCTCCCACCCCGCGGCACGGTCTCGGGGTCGTCGCGCTCGCAGGGCGGGTGTGGGTGGTAGCCGGCGGGCCTGAGCCGGGGCTGACCGTGTCCGGCGCGCTCGAGTCGCTGCGACTCCCCTAGCCGGGTGCCGGCCCGTCCACGAGCGCCCGACACACGGCAGCCGCCCAGACCTGGACTGACTTGGCCCTTCGGTACGCCCGGTGGACGCCGGACTCGAGCGCGAAGCCGACCCCGCCGTGTGCCTGGTGCGCGCTGAGAGTCACCTCGCGCGCGGCTGAGCTGGCCCAGGTCAACTCCTCGGCCGGGAACCGCCGCTCGCCCGCCGCGGCCCACGCGACGAGCTCGATCCCGTCGACCGCCAGCGCCGCATCGGCGAGCCGTGCCTGGAGCGTCGGGAGCGCGGCCAGTGGCGCGCCGAACTGCTCACGCGAGCGGACGTAGGCGATGGTCGTCTCGAGCGCCTGGGTCGTGAGCCCGGCGAGGTACCCGAGCGTCGCCGCGCCCCACGCGGCGAGCCGGTCGCCGCCGTCGTCCGGTGTCGTTGCGTCACCGGTGGTGAGTCGCGTCGTCCCGATGCCGTCCAGCGACGCCTCGGGGTTGCTCGTCTCGACGGAGGCGAGACGGAGGTTGCCCCGAGCGATTCTTGCGACGGCGTCGGCATCGCAAGCGTGACGCGCTCGACCTTCGACCGCGAGCGGGGCTCCGAGCGTGGCGATGTCGAGCAGCGACAGGGGGGCGAGCGCCCGACCCAGCTCGACCGCCCCCGCAACGCAGGCCGCCCGAAGCTCGGGGTCCCACAGCTCCGACCAGCCGACCGCCTCCAGCCGCAGCCGCAGCCCGTCGTCGGCCTCGTCCCAGAAGGCGCCGAGCGGCGGCTCGCGCGGTGGCTCCCAGTCCGCGATGCCCGCGCGAACGGACTCGGCGAACACCGCCTGCTCCTCGCCGACGACGAACCTCATCCGGCCAGCACCTCGTCGCTGTGTGCTCCGAGCAGAGGCGCCGGAGCGAGGTTGGGGTCGGCGACCTCGCCACCGATCCGATGAAGCGGCCCCACCGTGGTCACCGGGCCGAGCCCGGGCTGGTCGATCGTCGCGACGAGCCCGTTGGCGACGGCCTGCGGGTCGGCCAGGGCCGATTCCTGCACGAACACCGGCCCGCAGGGCACGCCAGCCTGCTCGAGCCGGGCGAGCCACTCCTCCGTGAGCCCGCCTGCGAGCAGCCGCTCGACCTCGAGCGTCAGCTCCTGCTTCGCCGTCAACAGCGCTGGATCGTCGGGCACGAGGTCGGGCGCCGCGACCGTGGCGTCGGAGAGACCGAGGAGGGCGAGAAAGGATTCACGCTGGGCACGGTTGAGACAGGCGACGGCCACGAACCCGTCCGTGGCGGCGTAGCAGCGGTAGTAGGGGTCGAGCGAGAGACCGCGGGCGATCTCGCCCGCCCTGCGGTCGAGGTCGGAGCTCACGGCGAGGCGTGGCGCCTCGGCCTGGAGATCCGCCGGCAGCCTCGTGACGTCCTGCACCTGCACGGCGAGCGCTGCTGCGAGAAGCGACGTCTCGACGAGCTCGCCCTTCCCGGTGGACTGCGCGCGGACGAGTGCCGCCAGCACACCAGAGGCGAGGAGCAGGCCTGCCGTCAGATCCGCGATCGGGATCCCCGCGGCCCTCGTGGGCACGCGATCGGTACTCGACGCGTGAGCGGTGAGCAGCCCGGCGCGAGCTTGCGCGACGAGGTCGAAGGCCGGTGTCCCGGCCAGTGGGCCGGCCGATCCGAACGCGCTCACCACCCCCACGACGAGCGCGGGATGACGCTCGTGGAGATCCGCCCAGTCGAGGTCGAACGCGCGCGCCCGCTCGGGGAGGTAGTTGTGGAGGACGACGTCGGCTGTCGACACGAGCTCGCGACAACGCAACCGGCCCTCCTGCGTCTTCAGGTCGAGGACGACCGACCGCTTGCCACGGTTGAGCGGGATGAAGTAGCGGCCGAGCCCGGGCGCAACCGGCGCCACGTGCCGGTATCCGTCACCCGCAGGTGGCTCGACCTTGATCACGTCGGCACCGAGATCGCCGAGCAGCAGCCCGGTGAGCGGCCCGGCGACGTACTGCGCCAGCTCGACGACCCGCACTCCCTCCAGCGGCATGCTCAAAGCCCGAGCCCCCGCCGCGCGATCACGCGCTGCTGGATCTCCGCTGTCCCACCGGCGATCGACGACCCGATCGAGGCGCGGTAGAGCCCTGCGGCCCGCCCGAGGATCGGCGCCTCGCGTCCTTCGGCCAGCCCGGCGACGCCGAGCAGGTCGACGGCGACGTCGCCCACGCGCTGCGCCAGCCGCGCACCGGCGAGCTTCGCCATCGCCGCCAGGTGGCTCGCGGGGAGCCCGCGGTCGAGTGCGTCGGCTGCGCGGAACGACAGGAGCCGGCCCGCGGCGATCTCACCTCGCAGCGCGCGAATGCGCTCGCGCGCGCAGCGGTCGAGCGCGTCGCGGCTCTCGAGCTCTTGCTGGAGGGCGTCGACCACCCAGGTGACGGCTCCGATCTTCTCGGCGGTGATCCGCTCGAAGTCGAGCGTCGTCATGAGCACCTGCCAGCCACCGTTGAGCTCGCCGACGAGGTTGGCGACCGGGATCGCCACGTCGTCGAGGAACGTCTCGCAGAGCCATCCACCACCGAGCGTCGGGAAGGCGCGCACCCGGATCCCGGGCGTGTCGATCGACGCCACGAGCACCGAGATGCCGCGGTGCTTCGGCAGCTCGGGGTCGGTGCGCACGGCGAGGTAGATCCAGTCGGCGAGCTGCGCGCTCGACGTCCAGATCTTCTGTCCATTGACGACGAACACGTCGCCGCGGCGCTCTGCCCTGGTCGTGAGCGACGCGAGGTCGGAGCCCGCGCCGGGCTCGCTGAAGCCCTGGCAGAACACGAGCTCACCGCGTGCGACCGGAGGGAGTAGCTCGCGCTGCAGCTCCGGCGAACCGAACAGCTCGAGAGCGCCACCGATCGTCTTGTACGAGAGGAGGTAGTGCGCCAGCGGCACCCACCCGTAGCCGAGCACCTCCTCGACGAGCGTGGCGTCGAGACGTGTGAGACCCCGTCCGCCGAGCTCGGCCGGCCACGACAGCCCGATCCACCCGGCCTCGCCGAGCGCGCGGGTCGCCTCGCGCGAGTCGCCGTCGGACGGCATGCCTTCCCGCCACCAATGCTCGTCTTCCTCGAGACTCGGGCGAAGCGCCTCGCAGAACGCCGCAGCCTCTGCACGGAGCTCGACCTGGGCGTCGGTGAGGCTGAGATCCACGGCGCCAGGATCCTACGGAGGTGAGAGGATCAGAGCGTGCAGCACCGCCGCGCCTGGATCCCGCTGTCGGACGGAACACGGCTGGCCGCACGGCTCTGGCTCCCCGCAACCCTCCCTGCGCCGGTCCTGATGGAGGCGCTCCCGTACCGGATGGACGATCTCACCGCCTCCTACGCGGGGGAGTACGCGCGGATCTGCGAGGAGGGGTCGATTGCCGTGTGCCGGCTCGACCTACGCGGGACGGGCTCGTCAGGGGGGATCGCAACGGACGAGTACCCGCCGCAGGAGCAGGCCGACCTTCACGAGGTCATCGCCTGGCTGGCCGAGCAGCCGTGGTCGAACGGCAACGTCGGGATGTACGGCACGTCGTACTCGGGGTTCAACAGCCTGCAGCTCGCGTGCGAGCGGCCGCCCGCGCTCAAGGCGATCCAGGCGATCTACGCCACCGACGACCGCTACACCGACGACGTCCACTACTACGGCGGCGCCCTGAAGGCGGTCGACGCGGTCGACTACGTCCTCTACATGGCCGCGATGTGCGTCCTCCCGCCGGTGCCGTCGCTCCACGGCGACGGGTGGCGCGACGCCTGGTCGCGCCGGTTCGACGAGGCGGAGCCGTGGCTGTTGCGCTGGCTCGAGGAGCAGGTCGACGGGCCGTACTGGCGGCACGGATCGGTGCGCAACGCCCGCGGCGCGAGCGGGACGTGGACCGGGTACGAGCGGATCGAGTGCGCGACGATGATCGTCGCCGGCTGGGCCGACGGATACCGGAACAACACCTTCCGGGCGTTCGAGGCGATGCAGTGCCCCAAGCGGATGCTCATCGGCCCGTGGTCTCACATGTCGACGGCCACCTCGCTCCCCGGCCCGCACATCGACCTCGTGCCCGAAACGATCCGCTGGTTCCGCCGCTGGCTGGCCGACGACCCGAACGCGATCGACGAGGAGCCACCGATCGTCGTCTTCGTCCGGCGCCCAACGAAGCCTGAGCCCGACCTCGCCGAGCACCGGGGTGATTGGCGCCAGGAGACCGGGTGGCCCCTGCCCCGTGCCCGCGAGCTCGAGCTCGCAACTGCATCCTGCACGGTTCCCGCGTCGGGCACGCATGCGCTCCCGATCCACGGCGACATCGGGTCTGCCGCATGGATCTCGTGCGCGGCACGGCTGCCGTGGGGGCAGCCGCTCGACCAGCGCGCCGACGACGCGCGATCGCTCTGCCTCGACTGGGAGCTGTTCCCCGACACCGAGATCCTCGGATATCCGCGCCTCACGGTCACGCTCGCGGCGGACGTGCCCGTGGCGTACCTCGCCGCGCGGCTCTGCAGCGTCTTCCCGGACGGAACCTCCACGCTCGTCACACGCGGTCTGCTGAACCTGACCCACCGTGGCTCCAGCTCGAAGCCCGAGCCGCTCGTGGTCGGGGAGCCGACGACGGTCACGCTCGAGCTCGAGGCGACGTCGTGGGTCTTCGAGGAGGGACACCGGCTACGCCTCGCGCTCGCCGGCTCGGAATGGCCGAACGCCTGGCCTCCCCCACGGCCGGGCTCGCTCGGAATCGACCTCGACTCGCTTCGCCTCAGCTTGCCCGTGGTCGACGGGCCGGCCGCGATCGCCGACGCACCGCGATTTGCGCCGTCGTCCGGGGTCGAGAACCACGGGCCGTCCGGCGACGACGGCACCTTGCCGACGGTGTGGCGGATCGAGCACGACGTGCTCGCGCGCGAGACCCGGTGTGTGATCTCCCACGGCGTCGACTACGAGGGCGCGCTCGAGGCGAAGGTCGAGGAGCGCTACCGCGGCACGGTGGCGGTTTCCACGACCGATCCCGGCGCGGCGCGGGCCCTTGGTGGGGCCAGCTACCGCGTGCACTGGCCCGAGGCGGACGTCCTCGCCGAGGCGACGCTCGACCTCCGCTCGGACGCGGAGGCGTACACCGTGGTCGTCGACATCGTCGCCGAGGAGCTCGACGGCCCGTTCGGTCGTCGCGAGCGCCGCTTCGAGCGCGTCATCCCGCGGCGCCTGGCCTGAGCCGGCGCCCGGAACCCGTCAGGCGGCCGCGTGACAGGCGGCGACGTGCTCGACCGGGGTATCGAGGAGCCGCAGCTCGGGCACCTCGGACCGGCAGCGGTCGACGATCCCCAGGCGCTCCGCCTCGCCGGACTGGACGAGCGGGCAGCGGGGATGGAACCGGCAGCCGCCCGGGATCCGCCGCGGGTCGGGCGCCTCGCCCTCGAGGATCTGCTGCTCCATCTCCTCGTGCTCCGGCACGACCGACAGCAGCGCGCGCGTGTACGGGTGCCGCGGGTCGGAGAGCATCGTCTCCGTCTCACCGAGCTCGACGATCTTCCCGAGGTACATCACGGCCACCCGGTCGGCGATGTTCCAGGCGAGGCCGAGGTCGTGGGTGACGACGAGGATCGTCACGCCCTTCTCCTTCACGAGGCGCAGCATGAGCGCGAGGATCTCGCCGCGGACCGATGCGTCGAGGCTCGAGACGGGCTCGTCCGCGACGATCAGCCACGGCTCGAGCACCATCGCCCCTGCGATCACGACACGCTGACGCTGACCGCCGGACACCTCGTATGGATAGAGCGGGAGGAAGCGCTCGGGCGGTCGCAGACCGGAGATCGAGAGCGCCTCGGTCACCGCCGCAGCCTCCCCGTCGCTCAGCCCGTGGATGCGAAGCCCCTCGGCCACCGCCTCGTAGATCGTCTGTCGCGGGTTCAGGGCGCCGCTCGGGTCCTGGAACACCATCTGCACGCCACGTCGGTAGTCCTTCAGCGAGGACCCGTCGTAGCGGAGTGGCGCGCCACGGAACCACACCTCCCCGTCCGTCGGCCGCTCGAGCCCGATGATCGTCCGCGCGAGCGTCGTCTTGCCGCATCCCGACTCGCCGACGAGCGCAACCACCTCGCCCTCGTGGATCGCGAGGTCGACTCCGTCGACCGCCTTCGCAGGAGGCCCCTTCCTCGCCGGGAACTCGACCCGGAGCCCTTTCACCTCCAGGAGCGGCGTCGTGCTCATGCGAGCGCTCGGAGGTGGATGCAGGAGGCGCGCCGGCCCTCGGCCACGGGCAGGAGCTCGGTCTCCCAGCTCTTGCAGTCGTCCTCGACCCGTGCGCAGCGGGGGTGGAAGGGGCAGCCCGACGGGATCGCCTTCGGGTCGGGTGGGTCGCCGCCGAGCCCTGACGGTGCCATCCGGTAGCGGTGGTCGCCGATCGTCGGGAAACGCCGCTGCGAGCGCCTCCGTGTAAGGGTGCGCGGGCCGGTCGAACACTTCGTGCGCAGGGCCTTCCTCGACGATGCGGCCCGCGTACATCACCGCGAGCCGCTCGCAGACGCTCGCAAGGGTCGAGAGGTCATGGGTGATGAAGACCATCGCGAGCCCGTGGTCTCGTTGGAGCTCCTCGAGCAGGCGAAGCACCTGGGCCTGCACCATCACGTCGAGCGCCGTCGTCGGCTCGTCGGCGATCAGCAGCGCGGGTCGCAGGCGAGCGCGAGGGCGATCAGCACCCGCTGCCGCTGACCGCCCGACAGCTGGTGCGGGTAGTCGCGCGCCCGCGACGGCGGGATCCCGACCACCTCGAGCAGCTCCGCCGATCCGCGCCTTGATCTCGCCCTTCGAGGTCGATCGTCCGGTGCAGCGACGATCGCCTCCTCGATCTGCCAGCCGATCCGGCGCACCGGGTTGAGCGAGTGCAGCGCACCCTGGAACACGATCGACGTCTCGTCCCAGCGGACCGCGCGCAGCCGACCCGGCTTCATCTGCAGACATCCTCGCCGTCGAGCAGCACCTCGCCGGTGACCTTCGTTCCGCGGGGGCAGGAGCCGCAGCAACGCGCCGGCGATCGTGGACTTGCCGCACCCCGACTCGCCCGCGAGCCCGAGTGTCTCGCCGGGTGCGAGCTCGAACGATGACGCCTCGTACGGCCGGTACGTCGCCTGGGTACGTGACGTGCAGGTCGCGGACGGCCAGGAGCGGGTCGCTCACGGCGCACCCGTCTGGCCGAGGGTCACTCTGGTCTCACGCGGTCGCTCTCGCAGCCGCGGGTCGAGGATCTCCTCGAGCGCTTGCCCGATGAAGACGAATGCGAGCACGACCGCCATGATCCCGAGGCCCGGCGGCAGGTAGTACCACCAGGCGTTCCGCGTCAACGCGCCGGCGGAGAACGCCTCGTCGAGCATCTTCCCCCACGAGGCACGAGTCGGGTCGCCGAGCCCGAGGAACGCGAGCGTCGTCTCGGTGAGGATCGCCACCGGGACGGTGAGCGTGAGGTTCGCGAGGATCAGCGGCGACACGTTCGGCAGCACGTGACGGCTCATGAGATGCCGGTTCGAGGCACCGAGCGCACGACTGCGCTCGACGTACAGGCGCTCCTTGAGCGACAGCACCTGTGCGCGGATCACGCGCGCCGTCGCAGGCCACGACGTGATCCCGATCACGAAGATCACGTTCCAGACCGACGGGCCCGAGCACCGCCGCGAGCACGATCGCCAGCGGCAGGAACGGGATCACGAGGAACCACTCGGTGACCCGCATCAGCACGGCGCTCGAAGCAAGCCACCGAAGAATCCCGCCACGATGCCCGACGAGCGAGCCGATCACGATCGTGATCACGGTCGCCGCGAGCCCGACGAGCAGGCTGATCCGAGCACCCCAGACGAACTGCGCCCAGACGCTGCGCCCGAGATTGTCGGTGCCGAGCGGCGAGAACTCGGCAGGGCTCGCCCACCGGGGGTTGTCGATTGCATTGATCGCACTGAGCTCGTCGTGGCTGGCGATCAGCGGCGCCGCGAGCGCCATCGCGATGATCAGGAGCAGGGCGACGAGACCGATCATCCCCGGCACCGAGTGGCGGTAGTCGTCCCAGGCGGCGGCGAGCGCTCGGCGGCGACGCTGCCAGGCGACACTCCGCCCGCTGACGGTCGTGTCGGCGGTGCTCATCCCGTGCGCACCCGCGGGTCGAGGTACGCGTAGAGCAGGTCGGCGACGAGGTTGAAGAAGATCACCGCGGCGCTGAAGACGAGGAACAGCCCCTGCAGGAGCGGCAGGTCCGGCCCGTTGAGCGCGTCATAGGTGAGCCGCCCCAGCCCCGGCCACGAGTAGATCGTCTCGACCGCGATCGCGCCCGAGAGCACGAACCCGAAGTTGATCGCGATGAGCGTGACGACGGGGAGGATCGCGTTCGGGACTGCATGTCTATTACGGACCATCACGTCGCGGATCCCCTTCGCACGTGCCAGCGTCAGGTAGTCCTCGCGCATCGTGTCGAGGAGCGCCGAGCGCATCACGATCGAGTACTCGCCGAGATACGCGACCGTCAGCGTCACGGCGGGGAGAAACAGGTGGTGCGCCTGATCGAGGAGATGTGACAGCCCTCCCGACGCTGCGCCGGGGTCGTTCATCCCACCCACCGGGAAGAGCCCGAGCGAGACCGCGAACGTGACGAGCAGCAGCATCCCGAGCCAGAAGTCGGGCATCGCATAGGTCGCCATGGTGAAGTTCGTCGACGCATAGTCGGTTGGCGACCCGCGTTTCCAGGCCGCAGCGATCCCGATGAGCACGCCGAACACGGTCGAGAGCAGCGTCGAGATGCCGACGAGCGCGATCGTCGGCCAGGCCCGACTCCAGATCTCGGAGGAGACGAGCTCGTTCGAGAGGTAGGAGCGACCGAGGTTGAGCTGCGCGGTCTGTTTCACGTAGGCGACGAACTGGTCGAACTTCGAGCCGTCGAGGCCGAACTGGTGGCGAAGCTCCTCCCGCTGCTCGATCGTCAGGTTGCGCCCGCGGAACAGGTTCGCGACGGGGTCGCCCTCGACGACCCGGAACAGAAAGAAGTTGAAGACGACGACGAACAACAGCGTCGCGAACGCGCCGAGGAACTTCCCGATCACGAAGCGCCGGCTCACGCCGCGCCCCTACTCCCGCTCGTCCGCGCTCCGACGTCTGCTCATGAGGAACGCGATGAGCGCGACCGCCAATCCGCCCACCACCACGAGCGCGATGATCGCACCTGTCCCGAGGCCACCCCCGCCACCGCCGGACGAGGCGATCGGCACGAGCGCGGCATACGTCGGCGACGTGTTGGAGAACAGCACCGGGCCGACGTCCGCGGGCTGACGTGTCCATCCCGTGAAGCGATCGGTCCGGTAGGCCTGGAGATCGGGGTCATAGGTGAGGACGTTGTACGAGGCGGACTTGTAGAACTCGGTCACCATCCTGTGCACGATCTCGACGCGCTTGGCGTGGTCGAGCTCGATGTTCTGCGCTTTGTAGTCGGCGTCGTACTGCGAGCTGCACCAGTTGGCGTCGTTGTAGTAGTCCGTCGGGTTATCGGGATCCTTCGACAGCTGGTTGCACTGGAAGTAGCTGACCATCGGATCGGGATCCACGTACGGTGTCCAACCCCACTGGAACAGGTCGTAGTCGCCTTTCCCGATGACCTCGGTGAGCCGGGAGCTACTGACAGTCTTCAGCTCGGTGCCGATCCCGACCTCTTTCAACCAACCCCTGATGAACTCCGCGTTCCCAGGACTCGTCTGCGACTCTCCACGGATGTAGTAGCTCAGGACGATCGGCTTGCCGTCCTTCCCCTCGCGGATCCCATCGCCGTTCGTGTCCTTGTAGCCCGCCTGCTCGAGGAGTTGCTTCGCCTTGTCGAGGTCGAATGCGAACTGCTCGCTCTCGGGGATCTGCGGGGTCCATTCGGGGTTGGCGGAGGAGCTGATCGCCACGCCGACCTTGCCGATGCCGTTGCTGACCCGGTCGAGTAGCGTCGGCTTGTCGATCGCATGAGCGATTGCCTGACGGACGCTGAGGTCCGACAGCGCCGCGTTGCCGTTGCCGATCCCCTCGACACGTTGGCTCTCGGGCCGTCCGCCGTTGACGCCGATCTCGCTGAACGTCCCCTGCTCGCCCTGGATCGCCATGATGTCGTCCCGGTTCTGCAACTTCGGGAACGACTCCACCGGGACGTCTTCGGCGGCGGCATCGATCTCTCCGCTTTCGAGCGCGGCAACCATCGCATCCGGGTTCGTGAACAGCCGGAACACAACCTGGTCGACCTTCGGCCGCCCGCCCCAGTAGCTCGGGTTCGCGTCCAGCGTCCAGAATTGCCCACGCTTCGCCTCGGAGAGCGTGAATGGACCCGACCCGACGTCCGTCACGCCGTTCCACTTCTCCATCGCGTTCGCGTCGAGCTTCTCGATGACGTGCTTCGGGAGGATGTACATGTCCATCGTCGGCAGCTTGGGGTCGGGGACCGAGCTCGCGAGCTCCACTGTCCGGTCGTCGATCGCCGTGGCGGTCAGGTTCGAGACCGTGGGGACGTAGTTCAGCCACTGCTCCTTCTTCGCCCGGTTGATCGTGTACGCGATGTCCTCGGCGGTCAGGGGTGTCCCGTCCGACCACTCGAGCCCTTCGCGCAGGGTGTACGTGTAGGTCTTTCCGCCGTTCGACGGCTTCCACGATTCGGCGAGCCCGGGGATCGTGTGGAAGTCGCTTGCCGCCTTGTCCGTCAACGTTGCGTATTGCATGTTCCATACGTCGAAGCCCGGAACTTCGACGCCAACCATCGGATTGAGGCTGTCGTAGTCGTTCGTGAGACCGACCGTGAAGACCACCTTTTCGTCATCCGCGGCCGTCGCGAGCGCCGCGGACGCCAGGGCGACGACCAGGGCTGTCAGTGCGAGCAGGATCCTCGGTGTGACCTTCACGACACGTTTCCTCCTCCGGTGGACCACGCGTTCGGACGGGTTGCGCGATTATCGTGAGGGCTGACCCGCCGGTCAACCGACCCGGTGAGCGGCGCCGAGCCCTTCGAGGAACGAGCGGACGAGCGAGCCGAGTCGTCGTGAGGTCGTAGCCACCCTCCTGTACGACGACGATTGGCACCCCGAGGTTGCCGATCAGCGCGCCCGCCTCGCGGTAGCCAGCCTCGGTCACCGCGAGAGGGCTGTTCGGGTCGCCGACCGCCGCGTCGACACCGAGAGCGACGACCACCGAGTCGGCCGCCCTCGCCTTCGCGACGAGCTCCGAGACCGCTGCGAGCCACGGATCGTCACCCGAGCCGGGTGCCAGCGGGAGGTTCGTGTTCGCCCCGGCTCCGTCCCCTGCGCCGGACTCCGTCGCTGCGCCGAGGAAATGCGGGAACCACCCGGCCGCCGGGTCGATGTGCACCGAGCCCGTGATCACGTCCGCACGCTCCCAGAAGATCGCCTGTGCCCCGTTTCCGTGGTGCGCGTCGATGTCGAGGATCGCGACGCGTGACGAGCCCTGCTCGCGCAGACGCTGTGCCGCTACCGCTGCGTTGTTGAGGTAGCAGGAGCCTCCGTACGCCGACCGCGTCACGTGGTGACCGGGAGGACGGGTGCAGGCGTAGACCGCTCGAGCGCCTTCGAATGCGAGCTCGGCGGCAGTGAGCGCACAGTCGACAGCGGCCCGCGCAGCCCGCCATGTTCCAGGCCCGATCGCGGTGAGCGTGTCGAACGCCCAGCGCCCCGTTCGCGCGGCCGGCGCGGTGGGCTCGAACGGCTCGAGGTCGCCGAGGAGGCCGACGGTCGGGAAGATGTAGCCGACGACCCGCGGTTGACCGGGGTCGCCCGGGAACCCCGCGGCCGTCCACCGGTCGTGCGCGGTGCGCAGGAACTCGACCAGACCCGCGTCGTGGACTGTGAGGAGCGTGGAGTCGTCATGCGGCTCCGCCTCGACGAGCGTCGCGCCGGCCGACTCCAGCGCTGCCCGGATCAGCGTCGCGCGCTCGGGAAGCTCGTCTCCCTCGTCGGGTAGCCCGAGCCACGACCCGGCCTCCCCACCGTGGGAGAGGCAGTCGTCGCTCCACACGAACGGAAGGTCGAGGGGCACGAGGGCGAGCGTAAGGCACTTCTCGCCGCGCGAGAAGTGCCAGGGTAGGGTCTCCGCGCATGGCGGAGGCGCCACCACCGAGAGGGCCGCGACCTCGGGAGCACGGGCTCAGGATCGGGCGGCTCGAGCCGGGCGAGCACAACGCGATCACCGACGTTCGTGGCGTGACGGTCGGGCACGTGACCGTCTGGCGCGACGAGCCCGACCCACCAAATGGACGGGGCATCGCCCGCACCGGTGTCACCGCGATCGTCCCGGGGGCACCGTCTACGCTGTTCGCCGAACCCATTCCCGCCGGCGCCGCCGTGCTCAACGGCGCCGGCGAGCTCACCGGCTTCCTCCAGGTGCGGGAATGGGGCGTGATCCAGACCCCGGTCTATCTGACGTCCACCATGCAGGTCGGACGAGTGCTGGACGGTGCTGTGGACGCCGCGCTCCGGGCCGACCCGACCGTGGGGGTCGACGATGTGGTCATCCCGATCGTCGGGGAGTGCGACGACTCGACCCTCAACGACGCGCGGGTTGTCCAGGTCGAGGCGGCAGACGCAAGCCGCGCGCTCGACAACGCGACGAGCGGCGCCTTCGCGGAGGGCTGCGTCGGAGCGGGCACCGGGATGAGCTTTGGCGGCTGGAAGGCAGGGATCGGCACCTCGAGCCGGGCCCTCCCGGAGGCAGGCGGCACGCTGGGCGTGCTCGTGCTCGCGAACATCGCCGCCGGACCGCCGCTCCGGATCGACGGGGTGTCGATGGAGCCCCTCGGGCGCGGCACGATCGAGCCACCGCGCACCGCCGGGAGCTGCGTGTGTGTCGCCGCGACCGACGTTCCGCTGCGACCCGACCAGCTCGAGCGGGTCGCGCGTCGCTGCGGTCTCGGTCTCGGACGGCTGGGCTCGATCGCCTACCACGGGAGCGGCGAGCTCTTCCTCGCGCTTTCCACCGGGGCGCGACGCGTCCGCGCGTCGGGCGTGCGCGAGACGCTCGAGCTCCTGCCGGACTCGGCGATCGACGAGCTGTTCGAGGCAGCGGCCGATGCGACCGAGGAAGCCGTCGTGAACGCCCTGTGGGCGGCGGTGGACACGATCGGCCGCGACGGCGTGACGGTACGCGCGATCCCGCACGATGGCGCGTTGGGGCTGCTCGAGCGAGCCGGTCGGTTGTCGTTGTAGGTGCCGGGCGTGCCTGGCAGCTACAGGCCGGGCATACCCGGCCTCTACAAACGACCGGAGCGGAAGACACCCCAGAGCAGCCAGACGCCGAAGGCTCCCGACAGCACGAACCCCAGCACCGAGACGAGGTGGAGCCCCAGCACGTGGGGACCATCCTTCGCCAACGCACCCATCATCGCGGACCCCACCAGCCCACCGAGGATCACGAGCGCGACCGCGATCCGGTTGACCGCCACGTCGATGTGGTGCGCGAGGTCGTCGATCCCCGGGTTCGAGATCCTCACCTGCATCTCGCCGTCGCGGAGCTCCTCGAGCACGTCGGAGACCTGCACGGGGATCCGGCTCGCCACGCTGACGAGCTCCACTGCCTGCTTCTGCGCCTGCATCGCGAGGCGCCGGGGTGAGAGGCGGTCGGCCATGAGCTGACGCGCGTACGGGCGCGCGACCTCGAACACGTTGAAGTCGGGGTAGAGCTCGACCGCGACGCCGGCGAGTGTCGCGATCGTCTTGTCGAGCACCACGAACCGCGTCGGAAGCCGCAGGTTCATCGCATAGATGAGACGGAACGCCTCGTGCAGCACCTCGATCGGATCGATCTCCGAGAGGCGCGAGCCGTAGTAGCGGTAGTACAGCTCCTGGAGGTGACCGCGAAGCTCGTCCTCGCGATCGCGGGGGTAGCGGACGCCGAGCTCGGACAAGCGTCTCGGAAGCGCGTCGACGTTCTCCGTCGCGGCGTCGACGAACAGCCGGGTCAGTCGCGCCATGTCCTCGTCGGTGAGCCGGCCTGCCAGCCCGAAGTCGACGAGGCCGAGCCGGCCATCGTCGAGCAGAAGGATGTTCGCCGGGTGCGGGTCGCCGTGGAAGAACGCGTGCCGGAAGATCATCGTCATCCACGTGTCGGTCATCCGGTACGCGAGCTCGCGCCGCTCTTCCTCGCTCCACTCCTCGAGCGGCAAGTCGCGGACCTGTGTCCCCGCGACCCACTCGAGCGTCAGAACCCGACCCGTCGTATACCGCCACCACACACGCGGGACGACCACGCGCTCGTCGTTCGCGAAGTTGCGGCGGAACGTCTCGGCGTTGCGCGCCTCCTGCATGTAGTCGAGCTCCTGACGGATCGAGCGCGCGAACTCGTCGACGAGCTCCTCGGTGTCGATGAAGTCGAGCTGACGTACGCGCTCGCGTGCGAACCGAGCGGTCGAGCGCATCAACTTGAGATCCGACTCGATCTGCCGCGGAGCCTGCGGTCGCTGCACCTTCACGACCACCTCGGCACCGTTCGGGAGGGTCGCTCGATGCACCTGGCCGATCGACGCCGCGGCGATCGGAGCGGGATCGAACGACACGAACGCCTGGTCGATCGTCAAGCCCAGCTCCTCCTCGACGACCCGCTCCACGTCCGCCAGCGCAACGGGCGAGACGTCGTCCTGGAGCTTGCGCAGCTCGGCGACGATGTCCGGTGGCACGACGTCGGGGCGCGTCGAGAGCAGCTGCCCGAACTTCACGAAGGTCGGCCCCAGCTCGTCGAGCATCTCGCGCAGCCGGCGCCCTCGGTCGGCGCGTTCGGTGTCGTCGTTGGAGCGCCTGCGGTCGAGGAGATAACCGAACCCGTGCCGCGTTGCTACCCGGCCGATCTCGGAGATCCGCCCGAGTGTCTCAGGCACGCTCGCGTTCCAGCAGCCGGAGGCGGTGCTCGAGCTGCGCCACGCGCAGGTCGAGGTCCTCGAGCTCCGAGCGCCGCACGAGGCCGGCCCGAGCGAGCGCCCGGTCGACCGCCTCGTCGCGCCGACCGGCGGCGCTGCTCAGCTCGTTTCGCCACGACTCGAGCGTGTCTTCGAGCGCCTGCTGCATCGTGGCGCGGTCGACACCGACACGCTTGGCGAGATCATCCGCGAGGCCGTCGACCGTCTCGATGTTCAGGCTCGCCCAGCCGATGCCGGCGAGCAGCAGCTCGGAGAGCGACTTCGCGCGATTCTCGCCGTTCGTGGCCACCGACGGATTGTAGGTCGTGGCCGCGACGGGTCGACCGCAGCGCTAGCGCGGCCGACCGTGCGGTCGGTTTGCGCGGCGTTGGCGGCGGCGCTCCCGCGCAGCGGACGGCGCTCCGTCGGGGGCAGGTGCAGGCGCGACACCTGCCGGCTCGAGCTCCTCCTCGGCCAGCTGCGCGGCCTCTCGCCCGAGGACGTCGTCGAGCATCGCGCCACCGACGGACTGCTCCTCGACGAGCACTCCGAGATCGTCCCGCCTTCGCTGGTACTCGGGCTCGCGCTCCTTGAACCAGGCGACGAGCGGGGCCGCGACGAAGATCGACGAGTATGCACCCGACCCGATCCCGATCAGCAGCGCAAATGCGAAGTCGCGGAGCGTGTCGCCGCCGAAGACGTAGAGCGACAGGATCGGGAGCAGGGTGATGAAGGTGGTGGCCAGCGATCGCGGGATCGTCTCCCAGAGCGAGACGTTGCCGATCACCCTGAACGACGCCTTTCGCATCAGTGGGATGTTTTCCCTGATGCGGTCGAAGATGATGATCGTGTCGTAGATCGAGTAGCCGAGCACCGTGAGCACGGCGGCGACCGTCGCGGTCGTCACCTCCCGCCCCAGCAGCGAGTAGATCCCAAGCGTGATGAGGATGTCGTGCGCCAGGGCGATGATCACCGGCAGCGCGAACTTCCATTGGAAGCGGAGCGAGATGTAGCCGACGATCAGGAGCAGCGAGACGAAGATCGCGACGAGCGCCGACTTGGCGATCTGCCGCCCGAAGCTGGCCGAGACGTTCTTCACGCCGAAGGCCTCGGCGTCGACGGCCTTCTCCAGGTCGCCCTGGAGCGCCCGGGCCTCGTCGGCGGACAGCGACTCCGTTCGGATCTGGAAGTTCTCGTAGTTGCCGTCGGTCGACGCTCCGCGACCCTGGATCACGGCGTCGGCCTGCCCGACCTTGGCCGCCTCGGTCCGCACCTGCTCGATCGACGTCGGCACGGGCGTGGAGAACGCGAGCTGGGTGCCACCCTTGAAGTCGATCCCGAGGTTCAGCTGGTTGATGGCGAGCGACCCGATCGAGAGCAGCACGACCGCACCGGAGATCGCGAACCAGAGGCGGCGCTTACCGATGTAGTCGAGCTTCATCCAGCGTGGGATGCCACCACCGGCAGCGCCGACGAACCGCGGGCTGTCGAGGACCTTGAAGCCCGCGAGCACGGCGAGCAGAGCGCGTGTCGCAAGCACCGCGGTCAGCATCGAGATCGCGGTACCGACCAGGAGCATGAGCGCGAACCCGCGCACGCTCGCGGTGGCGACCGCAAAGAGAACCAGGGCGGTGATCGCCGTGACGACGTTCGCGTCGACGATCGTCGCGAAGCCCTTCGTGTAACCGGTGGCGATCGCCGCGCGCACGGATCTCCCGGCGCGCACCTCTTCCTTGATGCGTTCGAAGATGACGACGTTCGCGTCGGCGGCCACGCCCAGCGTCAGCACGAGCCCGGCGATCCCCGGCAGCGTGAGCGTGACGTTGAAGAGAAGAATCGCCGCGTAGAGGAAAGCGGCGTAGATCCCGAGGCCGAAGACGGCGACGAGACCGAGGAAGCGGTAGAAGACGAGCAGGAAGAGCGCAACCACGAGCAGGCCGACGAGCGCCGCCACCTTGGCTTCCTGGAGCGAGTCCTTGCCGAGCGTGGCCGAGATCGCGGTCTGGTCGAGCGTGACGAACTCGACCGGGAGCGCACCGGTCTGGAGCACGAGCGCGAGGTCCTTCGCCTCGGAGATGCTCGCGAGCCCGCTGATCTGGGCGCCGTTCCCACCGGAGATGCCGCCGGGATAGAGCTCCCAGTCGATCGACGGCCACGACTTGATCTCGCGGTCGAGCACGATCGCGAAGTGCTGCTCGATCTTCTGACCGCCGCCGATCGTGCTCGACAGGAGCTTGCCCCGTTGCGCGATGCGCCGCGTGATCTCCTGGAACTTGTCCTGACCCCGGTTCGTGAAGTCCATCAGGACGATGGGCTCACCGGTCTGGGGGTCGAAGTCTTGCTGCGTCCCCGAAAGCTTGAGATCCTCACCCGTCATCTCGGGCACGTCGGGCGGCGTGTACCGCATGAGGTAGTACGAGTTCGAGGTGGGTGGCACCTCGGAGACACCAGGACAGACCACAGCACCGGCTCCGCACGAGAGGACGACGGTCTGCGGCGGAACCGCGAGCAGCCGATACCCGTCCGGGAGCTTCCCGTTCCACTTTGCCAGCGCCGCCTGCTTCGAGCCCGTCGGCCCCACCACGAGCTTCTTGCCCTTCGTGCGGAAGACGTAATACGTGTCGGGCTTGCCGCCCTCCGCGAGCGCCTGCTGGCCGACGAGGAGGTCGTACAGCTTCTTGGTGGCGATCGGGTCACGCGTCCGGGCGTCGATCGACGGTGAGACCGAGGTTCGCCTCGAGGTCGTAGAGCTCGAGGCGCGCGGTCTTGCCGATGATCTCCGCTGCAGCCTCCGGGTTCTTGACGCCGGGGAGCTGGATCGCGATCTGATCGTTCCCCTGCGTCCGGATCTCCGGCTCGGCGACGCCGAGGCGGTCGACGCGATCGCGCATGATGCTGACAGAGCGGCTGAGATCCTCCTTTGTCAGCTCGCGATCCTTCGGCGGCACCGCCTGAAGGGTCACCTCGAGACCACCCTGGAGGTCGAGGCCGAGTGTCGGCGCCCGGTGGAACGGGGAGGCCGGGATGGCCAGCAGCGCCACGCCGACGAGCCCTACAGCGACGAGGGCGACGACGATCGTTGCGGCGCGACGAGTCATCTGCGGCCCGTCAGGTTAGCGGTGCTCCGGTGGCTCGGTGGCCTCCGCGGCCTCCGAGCTCACGAGTTCCTTCGAATCCTTCATCGTCTCTTCATCGAGTTCCGCGGCATCGTCGTCCGACGGCTCCTCGACGTCCTCGTCCTCGTCGTCGTCGTCCGGCTTGACGACGCCTCCGACAGCCCGGCGCGCAATCCGCACCTGGATTCCGTCGGCGATCTCGACGATGAGGTCGTCCTCCTCGTCGATCTCCTGGACGATCCCATAGAGCCCGCCAACGGTCAGGATCTCGTCGCCGGGCTCGATCGTGTCGAGCAGGCGTTTCTGGTGCTGCTGTTTCGCGCGCTGCGGGCGGATGAGCAACACCCAGAGCAGGGCGAACATCGCAACGAGGATGATCAGCTGAGCCAAGGTTCCTCCTTCGGGCCGCCGGCGAGACGCGCGAGCGCGTCCTCCCGGAAGTCCGAGAACGCGCCCTTCTCGATCGCCCGCCGCGCACCCGCGGTCAGTCGCAGTGTGAATCGCAGATTATGCAGCGTGAGCAGTCGGAGCCCCAGCAGCTCTCGCTGGTTGACGAGGTGCCGAACGAACGCGCGCGAGAACCGCGCGCAGGTGGGGCAGTCGCAGCCTGCCTCGAGCGGTCTCGGGTCGCGTGCAAACTCCGCATTCCTGAGGTTGAGCCGGCCGTGCGCCGTCAGGGCGGAGCCGGTGCGCGCCGTTCGCGTCGGCAGCACGCAGTCGAACATGTCGATCCCACGCGCGATCACCTCGAGGATCCCTTCGGCGTCGCCGAGACCCATGAAGTAGCGCGGCGACCGCTCGGGCAGGAGCGGCGCCGCCCACGACACGGCGTCGAACATCGCGTCGCGGCTCTCACCGACGGCGAGCCCTCCGAGTGCGTAGCCGTCGAAAGGGAGGCTCGTGATCTCGGCGATCGACCGCTCGCGCAGCTCCCGGTCGGTGCCACCCTGCGCGATCCCGAACCGGAGCTGTCCGTTCGCGCGCGGAGCGTCGACCTGGCGTGAGGCCCACAGCGTCGTGCGCCGCACCGCCTCCGCGTGCTCGGCCCGGGTGGCGTCGCTCGGCGGACAGATGTCGAGGCACATCGCGATGTCCGATCCGAGGCGTCGCTGGATCTCGCAGACTCCCTCCGGCGTGAGCCGCTCGGCGGCCCCGTCGTACACGGACCGGAACGTGACGCCCTCGTCGTCGACCGCGAGCAGCGTGTCGCGCAGAGAAAACACCTGGAACCCACCCGAGTCGGTGAGGATGGGGCCGTCCCAGCCGGCGAACGCGTGGAGCCCGCCGAGCTCGGCGATCACATCCTCCCCCGGCCGCAGATGGAGGTGGTAGGTGTTGCCGAGGATCACCTCGGCCCCGACCGACCGTACCTCGTCGGGGTGCAGGGTCTTGACGGACGCTTTCGTCCCGACCGGCATGAACGCGGGCGTGCGGATCACGCCGTGGGCGGTACGAAGCGACCCGGCCCGGGCCGGGCCTTCGGTGGCCTCGAGCGTGAAGGAGCTCACGGGCCGCCACGGTACGCGAGAATCAGCGCAATGAGCGATCTACCCGAGGAGTTCCATGTACCGCTGACGGTCGGTGCCGGGCTGTCGGGCGGAACGACCTTCGACGAGGTGCCGCACGCGGAGTCGCTCGACGTCGGCGAGCTGGAGGGCGACCCCGCGGTTGCTTTCCGCCGCACGATGGGGATGTTCGCAACGGGCGTCACCGTGATCACCACGCGCCAGGACGAGCAGGTGCACGGCATGACGGCGAACGCGTTCATGTCGGTCTCGCTCTCACCGCCACTCGTTCTCATCTCGATCGATCGCCGGACGAGGCTCAGCACGATGCTGCACGAGGGCACGCGGTACGGCGTCAATGTCCTTGCTGCCCATCAGGCCGGGCTCTCGGATCGCTTTGCCGGACGCCCCGGCGATCATCCGGAGCCGTCGTTCCTCGTCGTGCACGAGACACCGCTCGTCGACGGGGCGCTCGCCCACGTCGTCGCGCGGGTCGTGCGATCGTACTGGGGTGGCGACCACTCGTTGTTCGTCGGACAGGTCGAGTACGCCCATTTCGGAGAAGGCCGCCCACTCCTGTTCCACGGTGGTCGCTACGAGCAGCTGACCCATATCGACGAGCGTCTCGCAGCGCTGCCGCCCGAGCTGCTCGACGTCATTCGGTCAGTGGGCGAGCCCGTGGGGTTCGCTGCCGGGGAGCGGCTCATGAGCGTCGGGGACCCCGGCGACGCGCTCTACGTCATCCTCGATGGGACCGTGTCGGTCACGCGGCCGGGCGCCACGCTCCAACTCGGCGCGGGGGAGCTCGTCGGCGAGATCGCGGCGCTCGACGGCAAGGAGCGAACCGCGGACGTCGTGGCCGTGACGGAGGTCGAAGCGCTCGCCGTCGCACGGACCGACCTGTTTCGCGCGCTCGAGCGCGACCCTGGCATTGCGATCGCCCTGATCGAGGTGCTGGCGGGTCGATTGCGCAGCCGAAGCACCTGAGCAGCCTCGGACGCGTGCCGCGCCGCTGTTTCACCCGTCGATGTCGGGCAGCTCGGCGAGCCAGGGCGTCCGGTAGCCGCTCTCGTCCCACATCACCGGGAAGAACGACTCGTCGAGCGTCAGGTCGCCCCGCTTGCGGTACCGCGAGTAGATCAGGTCGACGTTCTCGTGGTGGAACCGGACGTCCGCCGGGATCATGTGTGAGACGAGCGCCATCCGGGCCACCGAGGCATTGGTGTTCGGCGCCGAGCCGTGCCAGCACAGCCCGTGGTGGAAAGAGCCACCGCCGGGCTTCACGACGACCGGGACGACGTCGACCTCGGCGCCCTCGGGCGCGGCCGCGCGGGCAGGGGCAAGCCAGTCGTCGGGCGCGTGGAACTGCGAGCGCTCGGGTGGGGAGACCGGCCAGCGGTGCGAGCCGCGAACGTACTCGACGGGGCCAGCGTCCGCGGTCGTCTCGTGGAGCGAGAGCCAGCAGGTGAGCATCACGGGCGGCACGAGGTAGCCGGCGTAGGACGCATCCTGGTGAAAGCCGATCGCCTTCGTCCCCGGTGGCTTCCAGAGGACGTTGTCCTGGAGCATCCGGATGCCCGACCAGTCGGTGAGCTGCGCGCCGAGCCGTCCGGTGCGCTCGTGGAGGACCTGCGCGGCCACGACGTTGTCCGCACGCCAGCCGTTGCAGAGCTGGCGGGTGCGGTCCTCGGGGTCGCGGCCGGGAACCCAGTTGACCTCGTCTGGCTTGATCCCCGTCTCGTAGTTGCCGTCGAAGAGCGGCTCGTACCGCTCGCGCAGCCGGTCGAGCGCGCGGTCGCTGATCAGGCCTTCCTCGACGATCAGGAAGCCGTCGCGGTGGAATGCCTCGATCTGCTCGGTTGTCAACAGGTCGATCACGTGTGGAGCCCCGGGCGGGCGAACACCGGTGTCTGACACCGTCCGCGACATCGTCCGCGCCCGCCTCGCGCTCTGGGGCCAAAACAGCATTTCCCCGACGCGGCCGGGCGCCAATCGGTGTCAGACACCGATTCTGTCAAGGGCTGACCTGTGCCGATTGTGTGCCAACGCATCCACAGGGAATCCGACCTAGGAACGAGGCCGCGCCTTCTCCGGGTCGTAGAACGGGAACGGGACGACCGTCGCCGGGATTCGCTTCTGATGACCGTCGAGCTTGCCCACCTCGACCTCCGTCCCGGCCGCAGCGTGCGGGGCCGCTATCCGGCAGAGGGCGATGTTCTTCCGCAGCACGGGTGAGCGCGTCCCGCTGGTCACCACCCCGACCTGCGGACGCCCGATGTGCACGCAGTCGCCGTGCCCCGCGGGCTCCTCCCCTTCGAGCTCGAGCCCGACGAGAACGCGCTGGGGATGGGCACGGCGCTCCGCGAGCACCGCCTTGCCGACGAAGTCGTCCTCCTTGTCGGCCGCGACGGTGAACCCGATCCCCGCCTCGAACGGGTCGACCTGGTCGTCGAACTCGTACCCGGCAAAGATGAGCCCTGCCTCGATCCGCAGCATGTCGAGCGCATCGAGGCCGAGCGGGGCGAGGCCGTGCGGCTCGCCCGCCGTCATCACCGTGTCCCAGAGGGACGCGGCGTCCTTCGGATGGCAGAACAGCTCGTACCCGAGCTCACCGGAGTAGCCGGTACGCGACGCCACGATCGGGATCCCCGTCGGCCCGCCGATCCGTGCGATCGAGAACCGGAACCAGCGGAGCTCCGCGAACGGCGTCTGGCTCGGTGCCGTCCACACGAGCGGTGTCAGCAGGTCACGGGATGCCGGCCCCTGCACCGCGACGTTGTGCAGCTCGTCGGTCGATTCCTTGACCCAGACCCGCGACAGTCCGAGCCGTTCGGCGAGCTCGCGCAGCCAGACACCGCCGTACTCCGACCCGCCGACCCAACGGAAGTTCGTCGGCGCGATCCGGAACACGGTGCCGTCGTCGAGCATGCCGCCCGTGTCGGTGCACATCGCCGTGTAGACCACCTGGCCGTCGGCGAGACGTCGTACGTCACGGGTGACAGCGGCCTGGAGAAGTGTCTCGGCGTCGGGTCCCAGCACCTCGAACTTGCGGAGCGGCGAGAGGTCCATGATCGCCGCTCGCTCACGGCACGCCCAGTACTCGTCGATCGCGCCGAGATTGTCGTAGGAGGTCGGGAGCCAGTACCCGTTGTACTCGGTGAACCGCTGTGTCAGCGAGCCCGTGCGGGTGCGGAAGCCGGTGTCCCTCGTGAGCTTCGGCTCGGCGTCGGGGGTGACGCGATGCGCGATCGCGGCCGAGAACCGCTCGGTGGCCGGGTACACGCGCACGTGCACGTCGGTCGGGTTCCAGGCGTTCGCAGGGTCGATGTCGTCCGGGCACGCGCTCGAGAGGCAGACGAGGTCGGAGGCGGCGCGGAGCAGCACGTAATCACCCGGACGCGACCAGGGCTCGTCGACGACGTACAGGTTGTGGGCGTCGAACGCGGTGTTGAAGAAGAAGTTGATCGCCGGCCAGCCCCGCCGAGGCTCGATCGTGTACGAGGTCAGCTCGGCGTTGAAGTTCTCCGAGCAGTTGACGTGGCCGAAGTACCCCATGTCCTCGTAGTACTTCGCCGTGCAGGCGAGGCCGAACGTGTCGTGGCGACCGACCGTGTCGCGGACGACCTCGACGAGCGGCTCGAGGTCGTGGTCGAAGAACTTCGCGTACAGCCCGGGCGTCGGGTAGGCGCTGCCCATCAGCGACCGCGTGGCGGTGGAGTCGAGCCCGCGCTCCTTGCCGGCCTGGAGCTTCGGCGCGCTGAACGCGAGGAAGTCCGAGCACTGGCGACCCTCGACGTCGATGATCTGGATGTACTCCCCCGCCTCGACCTCGTATGCGAGGGCCGACGCCCGGTCGACCCGGAAGTCGAGCCGCGGCTCGGCGAGGGGCTCGGGCAGCTGGGGATCGCGACCGTCGCGACGACCCGCTGCGCGGACGACCTCGAGCGCGAGATCGGAGCCCGGGATACCCCCCTCGACGACCGGCGCACCGCCGGGAGCGCCGACGAGCGCGAGCGTGGCGCGGGTCGCCCGGAACGTCTCGACCGCCCCGGGTGGGGAGCCTTCCCCGAAGAGCACTGCGGCGCTCACCGCAGTCGGGTCGAGCCCGCGCGCGCGGATCGTGGAGACGATCTGCACGGCGCCGCTGTCGCTCGAGCCGACGAGACCCGCAATGACCGTCGCCCGACCGTCCGCCGTGAGCCCGAGCGAGGTCGCATCCTCGGTGGTGTCCACGAGAACCGAGACCTCCGCGCGTTGCCCACCCGCGAGATCGACGACGGTCATCCGGTCGTCGGGCAGGAGCTCGACTGCGGTCACCGCTCCGGGGCGGACACGGTAGCTCTCCCGCGACGGATCGAACGGGACGAGCCCCGGGACCAGCAGCCGTGGACGGGTGGTCGACATCCCCTAGCCGGCAGCTGCCGGCTGCTTCGCCTCGTCCTCCTCGGCCTGGGCGAGGAGCTGCTCCGCGAGCTCCCGCTTCGCCGTGGCGTCGAGCTTCTTCACCTCGTTCTCGACCGCCCTGCGGTTGTAGCTCTGGTTCCAGTAGTCGAGCGACTCGAAGCCGAGCAGCACCGCCTTGCCCACGAACTGCCGCAGCACTTCGTTCGTCGGCCCCATCACCCAACCGGCCTTCGCGTCGCGCAGGTAGCGCTCGAGCTCCATGTCGCGCTTGTACCCCGAGCCACCGCACGCGTGGAGCATCTTGTCGACGACGTGCGCGGTGTTCTGCGCGGCCACGAACTTGATCTGCCAGGCCCAGTGGAGGAAGTTCCCGCGCGCGAGCTGACCCGGCTCGAGCACGATCGTGTTGTTCCCCGTTGCGCCGTCGAACGCCTGGGCGACCGAGTAGACGAACAACCGCGAGGCGTTCGTCTCCATCACCGCCTGCCCGACGTAGTCCTGGATCGTCGGGTAGTCCGCGACCCGCATCCCGACGTCGACGTGGCGTTTACGCGTCGTGTGGCGCTTCGCGATGTCGACCGCGCCGAGCGCGAGCCCGTTCCAGACCGACGACGAGCCGATCAGGAACCAGGGGTCGACCGCCTCGTCGTTCGAGGTCGCGCCGTCCCCTTCCGGACCGACGATCTGCGTGCCCGGGATCTCGACGTCGTTGAACGCGATCGCGCCCGACTGGTTGCCGCGGAGTCCGAGCGCGTCCCAGAGCGACGGCTGCGCCTCGCAGTGCTCCTTGTCGATCACGAACACGGACAGGTCGTCATACCCCTTGAAGTCCGGGCTCGTCGTCTGCACGACGTAGAAGTCGGCGAAACCACCCGAGGTCGTCCAGGACGCCTTCTTCGTGACCCGGTAACCGCCGTTCGAGCGCTCGGCCTTCGACGACACCGGGTACCAGAAGTGCGAGCCCGTCTCGGGGTCGGAGTACGACAGCGTCCCGATCAACCCCGAGTTGAGCGGCCGGATGTACTTGTCGACGAGCTCCTCGGTCGGTCGGAGCATGATCGCCTGCACCGCACCGACGTGCATCACGTAGCACATCGCCGTCGAGGCGCAGCCGTAACGGGCGATCGTCTCGCACGTCATCGCAAACGCAACGTGGTTCTCGCCGAGCCCGCCGTACTCCTCGGGGACCGTGAGACCGAGGAACCCGTGCTCGCCGAGCAGCTCGAGGTTCCGTCGCGGGTAGAGGAGCTCGTCGTCGGAGCGCTTCGCGTTCGCGCGCAGCTCCTTCTCGCACAACTCGATGAGCGTCGCGCGCAGCTCCTGCTGGCGGTCGGTGAGGACCCAGTCGGGGTCCCAGTCGTAGCCAAGCCCCCAGAACGGCTCCGCGCCCCACATCTTCTCTGACATGCGTCTGTACTCCTGATTCGTTGACGTCGCTCGGTCGATCGTACGCCGAGGCACGGCACCGGGCAACGGATCGTTGCCCCCAGCGAAATGGCGATGCGCAGGTGGCGCCGTGCCCTTCGTCAGGTGATGAGCATCGCGTCACCGAAGCTGTAGAAGCGGTACCGCTCGGCGATCGCCAGCCTGTACAGCCGGCGCGTCTCCTCAACCCCTGCGAACGCCATCACGAGCGCGAGGAGCGTCGACCTCGGGAGGTGGAAGTTCGTCAGCAGCGCGTCGACGCGGCGGAACGCGAAGCCGGGGGTGACGAAGAGCTCGGTGCGGCCGTGCAGCACCCCCGTCCTGGCGATCGTCTCGAGCACACGGGTCGTGGTCGTGCCGACCGCGACCACTCGCTCGGCGGCCTCGATGCGCGCCCAGGAGGCTGCCGAGACCCGGTAGCGCTCGCCGTGGATGACGTGCTCGTCGAGCTCGTCGGCGACGAGCGGTCGGAAAGTGTCGAGCCCGACGTGGAGCGTCACCCGCTCGACGTCGAGCCGTGCGAGGAGCTCGGGCGTGAAGTGGAGACCGGCAGTCGGGGCTGCCGCCGAGCCGGCCTCGTCGGCGTAGACGGTCTGATAGCGCGTCGCGTCGGCGAGCGGTTCGTGGATATAGGGCGGCAGCGGCAGCTCGCCGTCGGGCTCGCCGGCGAGCGCGACCCGCCAACGTCCCTCGCCGAGTGAGGTCACGAGGTCGACCGTCGCCCCAGATCGCGAGGTGAGCCGCTCACCGGGTCGCAGCCGGCGCGACGGACGGGCGAGCGCGTCCCATAGACCGGGCGCGAGACGTTCGACGAGGAGCACCTCGACCGCGGCCCCGGTCGCACGGCGGAGGTGGAGTCGGGCCGGCACGACGCGCGTGTCGTTGACCACGACGAGGCTCGGCTCGACGAGCTCGGGGAGGTCGCTCACGAGCTGATGCCGCACCTCTGCCGAGTGCCGGTCGTACACGAGCAGGCGTGATGCGTCGCGATGCTCGCCCGGGTGCTGTGCGACGAGCTCGGGAGGCAGGTCGTAGTCGAGCTCGGAGGATCTCATCCGATGCCGAGCGTAGCCTTGCGTCCATGGACGAACACGTTCTCGAACGGGCAATGGCGCGGATCGCGGAGGCGCGGGCCGACGGGTCGCAGGCGACCAGATTCGACGCCGCGCTCGAGCGCTCGCGTGCGGAGGTCGAGAGCCTCGCCCGGGCAGCATCCGAGCTCGAGGAGGCACTCCCGGATCGGATCGGCGAGGCGATCAGGGAAGGCGTCGCGCGGGAAGTGGCCCCGGTCGGGCGCAACCTCGCCGAGATCCGCGGGCTGCTCAACCAGTCGCTGCGGCGGCTCGAGCGAATCGAGCAGGAGCTCCTGGCCGAGCGCGAAGCGCGGCTGGAGGATTTCGCGATGCTCGTGGAGCTCGTCTCGTCGGGCTGGCGGGGAGTCGACGTGCGGCTCGAGCGGCTCGAGCGGAGCGAGGCGGAGATCGTTCCCCTTCGCTTCGAGCACACCGCGGCGATCGCCTGACACCGACGCACCGCCGGCGCTGTCCGGGGGTCAGGTAGCGAGCGCGAGCGTCGCGGCGCAGAGCGCGGCCCACGCGCCCACGGTGGCGAGCAGCGGTGGATCGCTCCACAGGAGCCGCTCCGGCTCCTCCCCCATCCCACGCCGCTGGACGAGCACGAGGTACCGGACGACTCCGACGACGACGAGCGGGACGCTTGCGACGAGCGCCTTCGAGTCACGCGCGGTGAGCGCGTAGGCGACGTAGGCAGCGACAGTCGCGGCGGCGGCACCTGCGAGCAGCTGATCGAGGAGTTGGAGTGAGTACCCCTCGAGGGCGACGCGTGACCGCGTCCCGACGAGCGCGAGCTCGGCTCGTCTCTTACCGAGCGCCAGGAGCAACGCGAGCAGCCCGGCGCATACGGGCAGCCAGGGCGAGATGCGCACGTCGACCGCGACCGCCCCGGCGACCGCGCGGATCACGAACAGGGCTGCGATCACGGCGACGTCGGCAAGGATGACCGTCTTGAGCCTGGCGGTGTACGCCGCCTGCAAGCCGAGGAAGCACGCCATGCACGCGAGCGAGGGCCAGCCCAGCGCCGCGGTGAGTCCGAGCCCGGCCACCGCGAGCGCCGCAGCGAGGACGAGCGCGGTGCCCGTCCCGAGGTCGCCGCTCGCAATCGGACGCCCGCACTTGACCGGATGGAGCCGGTCGCGGGCGACGTCGCGTACGTCATTGACGAGGTACGCGGCGCTCGAGGCGGCGCAGTACGCGGCGAAGGCGAGGAGCGCCTGTCCCCAGCGAGTCGCGTCGTCGAGCTCCGCGGCGAAGAGGATCCCCGCGAACACGAGCAGGTTCTTCGTCCACTGGCGCGGTCTGAGCGCAACCACAGCGGCCCGGACGAGCGAGCGCTGGGCCGCTACCTCGACCGTCGTCGTCGCCAGGAACGGCTCCGCCATCGTCGTGACTCTATGGGGTCCGAGGCTCTCAGCGCCTGGGCGGTGCCGCCGCGATCGGCCGCAGCGGGAGGACGAGCGTGAACCGGCTCCCGCGGCCGACCTCGGACTCGAGCTCGACGCGCCCACCGAGGGCGCCCGCGAGCTCGCGCGCGATCGGCAGCCCGAGCCCGGTGCCCTGGGTGTCGCCCGAGACGAACGGGCTGAAGATGCGCTCGCGCGACTCCGGTGCGATGCCCGGGCCCGTGTCGAGGACCGCGACGCGGACGCTGCCGTTGTCACCATGCATCGCGAGCTCGACCTCCCCGCCGTCGGGCGTCCAGCGGAACGCGTTCTGGAGCAGGTTCGTGACGATCTGGAGCACGCGATCCCCGTCGGTCGCGATCACGGGCGGCGTGTCGGGAAGCACCAGGCGATAGTCGATTGCCCTCCGCTTCGCGTCGTCGCCGAAGGCGACGTAAGCCTGCTCGGCGAGCCGACCCATGTCGACCTCCTCGGTCTGCACGGTGAAGCGGTGCGCACGCAGCTTTGCGAGGTCGAGGACGTCGCCGACGAGCCGCTCCAGCCGGATCGCTTCGCTCGCGACGATGTCGAGGGACGCCTTGACGAGCTCCGGGTCGTCGACGAGCCCGTCGCGGAGCGCGTCGACGTGCCCCTTGATCGCCGTCAGCGGGGTCCGCAGCTCGTGCGAGACGGACATCAGGAACTGTCGCTCGCGTTCCTCGGTCGCCCCGAGACGCTCGGCCATCTCGTTGAACCGCGCCGAGAGCAGGCTGATTTCGTCCCCACCGGGCCCGACGGGCACGCGGACGCCGTAGTTGCCCGCCGCGATCTCGTCCGAAGCCTCCGCAAGGGCGAGCACCGGCCCGGTGATCCGTCGCGAGAGCCACCAGCCGAGCAGACCGGCGAGCACCGACCCGACGAGGAAGGCGAGGAGCAGCCGCTCGGCGAGCGGAAGCCACTGGTCGCGCAGAACCGCCTCCGGCTTCGCGACGATGATCGCTCCGATCGGCTCGCTGTCCGGCTCGAGCCGGAGGGGATGCGATGCCGCAAGGTAGGTGCGCTGCCCGCCCTTCGTCTCCAGCTCGAAGGTCGCCGGTCGCTCGAGAGCGTGCACACCCGAGGGCACCGCCGACTCGGGGAGCTTCTCGAGCCCCGACTCCTGGCCGGGGAAGACCGGCGCACCGATGTAGAACAGCTTGTCGCCCGTCGCCCGCTCGAGCGCGTCCGGCGCGAAGTCCGGCGCGTCGGCACCCTCCTCGGTCGCCCGGAGCGCTGCATCCGAGTAGAGCTGTGCGATCCCAGTCGCCTCCCGCGCGAGCTCGTCGAACGAGCGGTCGTGTGTGTAGTCCTGGAACAGGCGGAGGGCGAGACCCGCGGCGACGAGCCCGCCGAGGACGATCCCGAGCAGAAACAGGGCCGGAAGCCTGAAGCGGAGCGAGCGGGTCACACGAGAAAGGGTACGACCGGGATCAGATCCGATCGCGTCGCCGCGGGACGGCGGCGCTCGTCACTTCACCGGCGAGCCCGACCGGTCGGTCGCGACCTTGTAGCCGACGCCCCAGACGGTCACGATCGGTGACGCATCCCCAAGCTTGCGGCGGATCTGGCGGACGTGCACGTCGACGGTCCGCGTGTCGCCGGCAAAGGTGTAGCCCCACACCCGCTCGAGCAGCTGATCACGCGTGAGCACGATCCCGCGATGGTCGAGCAGCTCCCAGAGGAGATCGAACTCCTTCGGCGCGAGCTGGATCTCGTCGTCGCCGACGAGAACCTCACGGCGTCCCGCGTTGATCAGGAGGTCGCCGTGCGTGATCTCCTCGCCCTCGTCGATGCGCCGGTCGGACGAGGCGCGGCGGAGCACGCTCTTCACGCGGGCGACAAGCTCGCGCGGGTTGAAGGGCTTCGTCAGGTAGTCGTCGGCACCGACCTCGAGCCCGATGATCTTGTCGACGTCCTCGTCACGGGCGGTGAGCATCAGGATCGGGACGTCGGACGACTTGCGAATCCGGCGGCAGATCTCGATTCCGTCCATGTCGGGCAGGTTGAGATCGAGGATGATCAACGATGGCACCTCGCTCGCCACCGCGTTCAGCGCTCCCGCGCCGGTCGCAACAGCGCGCACGCCGTACCCGGCGTTCTTGAGGTAGAGCGAGACGAACGACGCGATCGATTGCTCGTCCTCGACGACGAGGACGCTCTGCGGCTGCGTCACGCGGGGTCCTTTGTCGTCGTCTGTCCGAAGGGGATCCGGGTGACCTCGTCCGGGACCTGCTTGTCGTCGTCGTCGCCGACGCTGAACAGGCCGGCATCGCCAACCGCGTCCGGTCGTCCGTCGAGCGTGACGACACCCTGACCGCGAGCCGAGATGGAGATCCCTTCACCCTTGACGACGATCCGGTACCGACCCCCGGGTAGGTAGAAGTTGACTCCGCGACCGCGGGTCCAGACGAGCTTGCCTCGCGGCACCCCGTTGACGCGTGGGCTCCACTGGTCGAGCGGCGACAGGTCGACGATCTGTAGATCCCCGTGGTCGAGCCGGCCGATCACCACGCCCGTTCCCCGCACCGTCACCGTGCCCCGCCCGTCCTGGACGGCGAACGACTCGGGTGCGCTCGACCCGGCCCCGAGCGCCGGAGCAAGACCGGCGACGAGGACCGACCCGAGAGCGAGCAGGGTGAGAAGCGCGGCGCGCAACATGGATTCGAGTATCGGCACACGACGTGGGATGAGGGTGTGGTCACGGTAAGGAAAGTGTAAGCGGGCGCGAGGCCTTACATTCCTCCAGGTCCACCGTCAGGCCACCGCGGGTCAGTAGTCGTAGAATCCGCGGCCGCTCTTCCGGCCGAGCAGCCCCGCGTTCTTCATCGCGACGAGTCGTGGCGGCGGTGCCATCCGCGGCTCGCGGAGCTTCTCGTAGAGCGCCTCCGCTGCGTGCACGTGGACGTCGATCCCGACGAGGTCGACGAGCGCGCAGGGGCCCATCGGCCAGCCGGCGCCGTTCGTGAGGGCGGCGTCGAGGTGCTCGGGCTCGACGCGCGCCTCGTCGAGGACGCGCACGCAGTCGTTGAGCAGCGGGATGAGCACGCGGTTGACGACGAACCCCGGTGTGTCGTGGCAACGGACCGGGACCTTGCCCATCCGCTCTGCCACGCCGGCCGCCAGGTCGACGACGGCGTCCGAGGTGAGCTCGCCGCGTACGATCTCGACGAGCGGCATCAGCGGCGCCGGATTGAAGAAGTGCATCCCGACGACGCGCTCGGGTGAGCGCGTCGCGGCCGCGATCTCGGTCACGGAGAGCGCCGAGGTGTTCGTCGCGAGCACGGCGTCCTCGGTCAACAGCCGGTCGAGGGCGCCGAACAGCTCGCGCTTCGGGTCGAGCTCCTCGACGATGGCCTCGATCACCAGCTCGCAGCCCGCGAGCTCATCGAGCTCGGTCGTCGTGCGGAGCCGGGCGAGGGCCTCGTCGCGCGTGCCCGCTTCGAGCTGGCCCTTCTCGACCTTGCGCATGAGGAAGTGCGCGATCCGGTCGGCCGCCCCCGCGCCGAGCTCGGTGGTCACCTCCCGGCCGACGACCTCGTAGCCCGCCTCGATCGCGAGCTGCGCGATCCCGGCGCCCATCGCGCCGAGACCGACGACGCCAATCCGCGTGACCTCGGCCACGACGGGCAAATCTAGCGGTGTGGGGACCGCCGGGCTGGCTACGCGGCGGCGCGCAACTGGCGCGTGCGAAGCCGGAGCAGCTCGACCACGTCCGCCGTGTATGCGAACGGATCGGACACGATGCCTCCGCCCGCTGCCGGTGCGGCGGCGATGATCACGTCGTCGACGAGCGCGACGAGCACCGGGACGTTCGCGAGCGTGCGATCCCCGAGCTGCTCGAGCCTGGTGAGCGCAGGCGCGTCTGCCGACCGGGCATCGCGAATCGTGATCGCACGATGCCCGGCGACAGCCGACGCGAGGGCAGGAGGCAGGTGCTCACTCCTGAGGAGCCGGTCGGTCAACCCTGGTACCGACGCTTCCGGCTCTGCTCGTCGAGGCGCGAGTCGGTTCCGGCAAGAACCGCCAGCGGCCCGAGAGCGACGATGAAGAGGATCACTGCGATGGTCATGACCACAGTGTGCCGAGGTGGTACCATTAGAGCAAGTCAGAGTATTCATGACAACGATCACTGAGTCTGATAGTTGGTTAGGGGTTGAGCTCCGCCATCTGGCGGCGCTCGACGCCGTCGCCCACGAGGGATCGTTCGGTCGTGCGGCCGACCGGCTGGGCTACACCCAGTCGGCTGTGAGTCAGCAGATCGCGACCCTCGAGCGGCTCGTCGGCGAGAAGCTGGTCGAGCGCCCGGGTGGTCCGCGCGCCGTCTCGATGACCGAGGCCGGTGAGCTGCTGCTCCGCCATGCGGAGGCGATCGTCCACCGGCTCGAGGCCGCGCGCGCAGACATGGCATCGCTCAGGGCCGGCGAGACCGGGACGCTTCGCGTCGCGACGTACCAGTCGGTCGCCGCGCGCGTGCTCCCCGACGTGATGCGACGATTCATCCGTGAGTGGCCGAGCATCGACCTCGGCCTCTCCGAGCCGACGACCGACCCGGAGCTCTATGTCGCGATCGAGAGCGGAGAGGTCGACCTCGCCTTCACGAGCCTTCCCGGCCCGCCGGGCCCGTTCGAGTCGGTCGAGCTGATGACCGACCCGTACGTGCTGCTCGTCCCGTCGGACTCGCCGCTCGCGCGCCGCCGATCGGCCTCGCTTGCCGACCTCGGCGACATCTCGCTGCTCGGCGCCAACCTCTGCGCGAGCGGCGGCGTGATCGAGGCGCAGCTCCGCGAACGCGGCCACGAGGTCGAGTACGCCTTCCGCTCCGACGACAACATGACGCTCCAAGGGCTCGTCGCGGCCCACTTCGGGATCGCCCTGATGCCGCTGCTCGCCGTCCAGCCCAGCGACGAGCGAGTCAAGGCGCTTCGCCTCGAGCCGCCCGTGCCGCGGCGGCGCATCGCGGTCGTGTGGCACCGCGACCGACGCCGCACCCCCGCGTCGAAGGCCTTCGTCGAGATTGCGCGCGAGGTGAGCGTGGACGTCGAGCGGAGCCTCGTCGAGCCGTAGGGGCCGGGCATGCCCGGCCCTCAGCCGCCCTCGTCACCACCCGCTCGTCGCCCCCGTATCCAGAAGCGGAGGAAATAGATCGGGACGACGATTCCGGCGCAGAGGAACGCGGCGATCCCCCACGCGGTCGCGCGGGTGGAGCCGTGACGATCGGCGTGCCAGAAGACACCTGCCGAGATCGAAGCAGCGATCAGGACAGCAGCGACGAACGTGATCGGATCGGGGTACGTCATCTCGAGGGGCGCGAAAGCGCGGCGCTACCGGGTCAGCTGCGTCTCACAGCCGCTCGATGACCGCGGCGATCGCCTGTCCCTGACCGATGCACATGCAGGCGAGCCCGTACCGGGCCTCGCGGCGGTCGAGCTCCGCGAGCAGCGTGGCGGTGATCCGGGCGCCGGTCGCGCCGAGCGGATGCCCGATCGAGATGCCCCCGCCGTTCGGGTTGACGTCGCCCGCCACCCAACGCTCGTGGAGGCCGGTGTCGGCGAGGAACTGCAGCGCGACCGACGCGAAGGCCTCGTTCACCTCGATCACGGCGATGTCGTCCCACGTCAGCCCGCCCTTCGCGAGGGCACGGGCAGCAGCCTCGGGGTTCCCGTGCAGCATCCGGTACGGGTCGACACCCGAGAGGCCGAACGAGACGAACCTCCCGCGCGGTGTCAGCCCGAGGCGGTCGCGCGCCGCCTCGCTCACGAGGAGCATCGCGGCAGCACCGTCGACGATCGCGCTCGCGTTCCCCGCGGTCACGACTCCGTCTTCGAGGAATGCAGGCTTGAGTCCGGCGAGCTTCTCCGCTGACGTGTCGCGGCGCGGGTTCTCGTCGACCGCAACGAGCACCGCCGCGCCGGCCGCGCCGGCCTCGACGGGGACGATCTCGCGCTCGAAGCGACCCTCGTCGATCGCCGCCACTGCGCGCCGATGCGATTCGAGCGCGAACGCGTCGTTCTCCTCCCGCGTCTGCCCCCACTCCTTGGCAATCACCTCGGCCGAGATCCCTTGCGGCACGAGCGGCCACCGCTCCGCGAGCTTCTCGTTGAGCACGGCCCAGCCGTCGGGGCCGAGGTTGGAGCCCATCGGCGCTCGCGACATCGACTCGACGCCGCCTGCGACGACCACGTCGAGGTGCCCCGCCTGGATGGTGGCCGCACCGTTGAAGGCGGCCTGCATCGACGACCCGCACTGGCGGTCGACCGTCGTCGCCGCCACGCCTTCCGGCCACCCCGCGACGAGCACAGCGATCCGTGCCACGTTCAGCGCCTGCTCGGCGACCTGTGTGACGCAACCCAGCTGCACGTCCTCGATCTCGGCGGGATCCAGGTCGACGCGTGCCACGAGCCCGTTGAGCGCCGTCGCCGCGAGGTCGTCGGCGCGAACGCCGGAAAGGGAACCGTTGCGCCGACCGACCGGTGTGCGGATCGCCTCGACGATGAGCGCCTCAGCCACGGAACCACGGTACCACCCCGACCTTGGCCCCGACTCCAGGGCTAGCCTTCGTCGGACCACGAGGAAGGAGCGCGTGACATGGCAGTCGCTGCGACGGGGATCGACGAGAAACTGCTGATCGGAGGCGCCTGGGTCGACACGGCCGGAGGCGCGCGATTCGACGTCACCGACCCGGCGACGGGCGAGGTGGTTGGATCGGTGCCGGACGCCGGCCCCACCGAGGTCACAGACGCGATCGACGCGGCGGCGGGAGCGCTCGACGACTGGCGCTCGCGTCCGGCGATCGAACGGGCTCGCATCCTGCGCCGGTCGGCCGAGCTGATCCGCGAGCGCAAGGACGCGATCGCGCTCGTGATGACGTCCGAGCAGGGTAAGCCGCTCGCCGAGGCAGCGGGCGAGGTCGAGTACGCGGCCAGCTTTCTCGAGTGGTTCGGCGGCGAGGCAGAGCGCGTCTACGGGCAGGTCGTCCCGCCGATGAACGCCGCCAACCGCGTGCTCGTGCTCCGCCAGGCGGTCGGCGTCACCGCCGCGATCACACCCTGGAACTTCCCCGCCGCGATGATGACCCGCAAGCTCGGCCCCGCGATGGCGGCGGGTTGCACGAGCGTCGTCAAGCCGGCGAGCGCGACGCCGCTGACCGCCGCGCTCGTGCTGCGCGCGATCGAGGACGCAGGCGCTCCGGCCGGTGTGGTCAACCTCATCACCTCGCGCTCGCTCCGGCATGGTCGCCGAGACGCTGTTCGGCGACCCGCGCGTGCGGAAGATCTCGTTCACCGGCTCGACCGAGGTCGGCAAGGACCTGATCAGGCGGTCGGCCGACCAGGTCAAGCGCCTGTCGCTCGAGCTCGGCGGGCACGCGCCCTACGTCGATCTTCGACGACGCCGACCTCGAAGAGGCAGTCGACGGGCTGATCGCCTCGAAGTTCCGCAACGCCGGTCAGACGTGCGTCTGCGCGAACCGCACGTACGTCCAGAGCGGCATCTACGACTCGTTCGTGCGGCTGCTCGCCGAGAAGGTGACGCGGATGAGCGTCGGCCCACGGCATCCGCGACGGTGTCCAGATCGGGCCGCTGATCGACGAGCGCGCGGTCGAGAAGGCGGACGAGCACGTCCGAGACGCGGTCGCGCACGGAGCACGGCTCGTCGTCGGCGGTGAGCGCCTCACCGACGGCGAGCTGGCGCGCGGCAGCTTCTACGCGCCGACGGTGCTCGACGGCGTGACGCCCGAGATGCTGATCTCGACCGAGGAGACCTTCGGGCCCGTGGCCGGGGTGGCGCGATTCGAGACCGAGGCCGAGGCGATCGAGCGCGCGAACGACTCGATCTACGGTCTGGCTGCCTACTTCCACACGCGCGACTACGCCCGCCTGCTTGAGAGTGGCCGAGAAGCTCGAGTACGGGATCGTCGGGGCGAACTCGGGTCTCATCAGCGCGGCGAACGTCCCGTTCGGAGGGGTCAAGGAGTCGGGCTACGGTCGCGAGGGCGGCGCGTTCGGGATCGACGAGTACCTCGACGTGAAGTACGTGCTCGTGGCCGGGGTCGAAAGCTAGCCCGGGCACTTCTCGCGGCGCGAGAAGTGCCCGCCGACCCGGGGCTCTATCCTGCGAGTGACATGGGCCTGCTCTTCCCGCAAGCCGCCCGCGCCCGCGGCCAGCGACCTCCGCCGCGAGCGCCGCGCGCTCCTCCTGCTTCGCGAGGAGCGCTTGCGCGACCTCGGCGGGCTGACGGTCGAGATGTACCGGCGCGACCTGTTCAACGAAGCCCTGGTCCTCGAGCGATGTGCGGAAGTCGTGGCGATCGAGGCCCGAGTGTCGGAGATCGACGCTCTGGTGGCAGGCGCGCGCGGGCTCCGCCGGCGACAGGGCGCGATCTGCTCGTGCGGCGCGCCGGTCCTCATCGGTGCGCGGTTCTGTCCGAGCTGTGGCGTGGAGCTGACGGCGGGCGAGTCGACCCTGGAAGGCGCCGCGGGGTGACCGACGCGTCGCAGTGCCCCCGGTGCGGAACAGCGCGATCGCCCGCCCAGGAGTACTGCCTCGAATGTGGGCTCCGACTCCCCGGCCCTGGGAGGCTCGGCCCGGTCCCGACCGACACGCACGCGGCCCGGGTCCGGCTCATCGTTCTCGCGCTCGTCGCTCTGGCGGGGGCCGTGGTTGCCATCGCCGCAACCTGGGAGCCCACCGAGACGACCACGATCGTGACCGCGACGGGAGGAAGCGAGACCGTCGCGACACCTCGGGTCGCCGATCCCGCCACCGAGCTCACGACCTGGCCGCACGACCGCACCGGATGGACGGTCGTGCTCGTCTCGGTGCCCAAGGACCGGGGTCGCGACAAGGCCGTCGCGGTCGCTGGTCAGGCGTTGCGCGCAGGGCTGCGACAGGTCGGGATCATCGACTCGTCGCGATTCGCCAGCCTCCAGCCCGGGTACTGGACGGTCTTCGTCGGCGTCACGGGCAGCAAGCCCGAGGCCACCGATCGCCTCCGACGGGCGCGAACCGTCGTCAGATCGGCCCGGACGCAGGAGATCGTCCCGGCCTGAGTTGCAAGATCTCGTTGCCCGTTGTGACAACTTAAGTGCCGAGTTTGTAACATCGACCGAAAACCGGGTAGACTCGATGGCGGAGGCACTTTTGGCGCCGCCGACTCGGCGGTCGCGAGCCACGTCACGGGAGACGGAATCCGTATGGAAGATCACGTCGCGCAGCTGCAGTCCTGTCTGTATCAGTACTCGCGAGCGATCTATCGCTCGATCAAGGACCTCATCGACCCGTACGCCACGCCCAGGACGCGGCTGGAGTACCGGCGCGTCGTCCTCGAGGAGTGCGAGCGGACGATGGAGCGGCTCGCCGACGACCCGCATTACTTCGCGCGCCCCGACCGTGCGCTCTTCCAGGACATCCGCCGGTACTTCCCGATCACCGCGCAGGCACGCGTGGCGTGGACGGTCAAGGAGGGGATCGCCGCTGCGATCGGGTTCGTCGACGCACAGATCGAAGCCGGCCTGTTCGACGGTGGCGTCGCCCGCTGCAAGGCGACCACCAGGAAGGGAAAGGCCTGCCAGCGCACGCCGCTCCCCGGACGCGACTACTGCCCGTCGCACCAGCACCTCGAGCGCTCGGTCGCAAAGGCCGCCGTCGCGGCCTAGACACGTCTCCTCGCTCGCGGAGAACCCAGGGAAATAGCGCACTTTCTGGCACTGTCCGTGCGCAGCGCGGAAAGTGCCCGGGTAGTCTGGCCCAACGTGTCGCACGACGCCGACAAGCTCATCCGGCAGCTCTCGCTCGTCGCTTTCCTCATGGCGGAGCGCCGTCCCCTGACCGCGCGCGACGTGAAGGGGAACGTCGAGGGCTACTCCGAGATGTCGGACGAGGCGTTCGCCCGGCGCTTCTACTCCGATCGGGCTGAGCTCACCGCACTCGGCGTCCCACTGACCTCACAGCGCGACGAGTTCACCGGCGAGGAGCTCTACACGCTCCGGTCGGAGAACTACTTCCTCGATCGGCTCGACCTCGACGACGATGAGCTCGCGGCGCTCCAGACGGCCCTCTACACGCTCGAGGGCAAGTTCGCGTACGCGGAGCCGTTCCGGCTCGCCCTGCAGAACCTCGCACTCGGCCGACCGGGCTTCGACCATGCCCCCACCGACACGGCGGAGCGCGTCCGCGTGAACGCCCCGGACTACTCTCCCGAGCTCGCGGCCCGCCTGTCGAAGCTCGAGTCCGCGATCTCGAAGCAGCGGACGATCCAGTTCCGCTACTGGACGCCGACACGCGATCGGGAGACCGAGCGCCGGCTCAACCCCTACGCCCTGCGGCTCGACGAGGGTGTCTGGTACGTGATCGGCAAGGATCTCGATCGCGACGCGATCCGCACCTTCAGGGTCTCCCGGATCCGCTCCGAGATCCGGTTCGCCACGCGCCGGGAAAGGGACTTCCGGCTCCCTGCCGACTTCGACGTCGAGGCGCACCGGGTTCCGCGTCCCTGGCAGATCGGCGAGCCCGTCGGGCGGGCGCGCATCGACGTGCAAGGCGACACCGCGTGGTGGGTGCAGCGGACCCTGGCAGACGCCGGCACGCTCGAGGACGGCGTCTTCGAGACCGACTACGCGACTCTCGATCCGCTCGTCACCTGGGTCCTGCGCCAGAACGGGAGAGCGATCCCCCTCGAGCCTCCCGAGCTGCGCGACAAGGTTCGGGAGTCGCTCCGGCTCCTGCGCGAGCGGCACCAGGTGCCGGCGCCGAGCCCTGCGCGCGAGCGACGCGTCGACCTCGGCCGCGGAACGACGGAGCGCCAGCCCGCAGGCCCGGTCGCGCCCGAGCGTTTCGGCGTGCTGCAGGCGCTCCTCGCGCACCTGCTCACCGCGTGCGGCGAAGGGCGTGAGGCGAGCCTCGAGGCCGACGACCTCGCACAGCGCTTCTCGATCCCACGCGAGGAGCTCCAGGACCAGCTCTCGCTCCTGAACCTCGTCAACTTCGGAGGTGGGTGCTACGCCGTCTACGCCGAGGTCAACCCCGAGACGGGCCGGGTGAGGGTCGACAAGGAGCTCTACGGCGACGTGTTCCGGCGACCACCCAAGCTGACACCCCTCGAGGCGCGGGCGATCCGCCTGGCGATCGAGTACATCGGTCCGACGATCGCAGCGGACGCGAACACACCGCTCGAGCGAGTGCGGCGCAAGCTCGAGGAGACGTTCGGTCAGTTCGAGCTCGCCCAGACCCCCGTCCCCCGTGTCGCACGTGCCGAGGAGGACCTCGTCAGGACGCTCTCCGATCGGGGCCGAGAAGCGACAGCTCGTCGAGCTCGAGTACCTCAAGGAGGGAGACGACGAGCCGAGCACCCGCCTCGTCGAGCCGTACACGATCGAGCGAGAGCTCCCGTTCTGGCGCGTCCACACCTGGGACCGGTCGGTCGACGGGCCGCGGACGTATCGGCTCGACCGGATGCGGTCGGCGAGGCTCGTCGACGACCACTTCGAGCCGCGCGACGGATTCGACCCCCACTACCTCTCCGAGCCCCGCGTCGCGCGGCTTTGGCACTCGCCGGCCATCGCGCGGTGGAAGCTCGAGCGGGGCGCGCGGCCGCTGACCGACAAGGCGGCGACCTCGGAGCTGACCTTCAAGACCGAAGAGTGGCTCCTGTCCGAGCTGCTCGCCGATCGCGGCGAGTCGATCGTCATCGAGCCCGATGACCTCCGTGCCTCGGTTGCCCGGCGCGCGAAGGCGCTCGAGCGCGAGCTCGGCCTCACGGTTCGCCGGAAGCGGACGGCAGGACGAGCCTGAACCGGGCTCCCGGCGCGCCGTCGTCGACGAGCTCGAGTGTCCCATCGTGCCGCTCGACGATCGAGCGCGCGAGCCAGAGGCCGTAGCCGGACGAGCCGGCACCGCTGACGCCGCGCGCGAAGATGTCGATACCGGCCGCGACCCCGGGGCCGTCGTCGACGATGTCGATCACGACGGTCTCGCCCACGGCCATCGCCTCGATGCCCACCCGGGTGCCGTGCCGTAGCCCGTTCGCGACGAGGTTCTCCAGCGCCTGGCGAAGCCGCACCGGGTCGCCCGCCACCTCGAGCCCGCCCGTGACCGCGACCGTGAGGCCGGGCCGGGCGAGCACCTCGAGCAGCTGCCCGAGATCGACGGGCTCGGATCGGATCGAGAGCACGTCGGGGTCGCTGAGGAGCCGCTCGACGTCTCGACCGCCCGCCACTGCGAGCTCGACGAGCCGTCTGCGCTGTGCCGGATCGAGCGTCCCGCGACCTGCCTCTGCCAACGCGGCGAGCGCTGCGACCGGGCTCCGCAGCTCGTGGGCGAGCACCTCGAGCCGCTGGCGGTCGCTCATCGCGGCCCGATCGCCCAGCGGGCCGTGTCGGCAAGCGCCGGATCTGGATCGTCGACGACGGACCGAACGCGCTCGTCGAGCTCGGGCGTCCTGCTCGTCGCCGCCGCGACGAGCGCGTTCCGCTTCAGCCAGCGCGCATCGCGTCTGGGCACGTAGAGCCGCCCGACCTGCGCCAGCAGCTCCGCCGGCTCCTCCTCGAGCCAGCCGAGGAGCGAAACGGTCGGCTGCGCCCCCTCGGGGAGCTGCTCCCCGCGCCGCCTCCGCTCGACCCCGCGATTCCACGGGCAGACGTCCTGGCAGATGTCGCACCCGTACACCCGATCACCTATCGCCTCCAGCACGGGCTCTGGGATCGGGTCAGGCGTCTGGAGCCAGTACGAGATACAGCGCGTCGCATCGAGCACGCCGGGCTCGCTGAGCGCATCGGTCGGGCAGGCATCGATGCAGCGCGTGCAGGTACCGCAGCCCGGGTCGAGCGGCTGCGACGGCTCGACTTCGACGTCGGTGATCACCGTGCCGAGCACCACCCACGACCCGTGCCGCCGGGTGATGATCAGCGTGTTCTTGCCGTAGAACCCGACACCCGAGCGGGCCGCGCCTTCACGGTCGACATGCTCGTTCGCGTCGACGAGCACCCGGTAGCGGCCACCGACCCTCATACCGAGCGCATCGAGGCGCTCACGCAGGTCGGCGTACGCGTCGCTCCAGGTGTAGCGCGCCAGCCGCCCTTCCCCCGCACGTGGCTCGGGCCCGTCGACGTAGTAGCAGAGCGCCGCCGAGATGACCGTCTTCGCGCCGTCGAGCAGGAGCTCCGGATGGCACGAGATCTCCGGCTGCGCCATCGTGAACCGCATCCGACCGAACAGCCCACGCTCCCGACGCTCCCGGATGTGCTGCTCGGTCTCGTCGTACGGCTGCGCCGGTGTGGCGCCGACCGCGTCGAGCCCGAGCTCGTCACCGAGCGCCTGCAGCTCGTCGGCGGTCATGAGAGGATCGTGCCATGAAGGCCGTCAGGATTCACGAGGACGGTGGCCCGGAGGTGCTGCGGTACGAGGACGCGCCCGACCCCGAGCCCGGCCCCGGCGAGGTGCTCGTCCGGGTCCATGCCGCGTCGCTCAACCACCTCGACGTCTGGGTGCGGAAAGGGCTTCCATCGGTACCGAAGCCTCGCATCCTCGGCGCCGACGGCGCCGGTGTGGTCGAGGCGGTCGGCGAGGGTGTCACGACGCTCGCGCCAGGTCAGCGTGTCGTGATCAACCCAGGGCTGGAGCACGGGGATCTCATCTCGGTGGTCGGCGAGCACTGCGACGGGACGCATGCGGAGCTGATCGCTATCGGAGCCGAACAGGTCGTCCCGCTCGACGACACACTGTCGTTCGAGGAGGCCGCGGCATTCCCGCTCGTGTACGAGACCGCCTACCGGATGCTCGTCACGAAGGCGGCGGTGGCCGAGGGCGAGTGGGCCTTGATCTGGGGCATCGGTGGTGGGGTCGCAACCGCGGCGTTCGAGATCTGTCGTGCCTTCGGGCTCCGGACGATCGTCACCTCCGGGAGCGACGAGAAGCTCAGCGCTGCTCGCTCGTGGGGTGCGGACATCGCGGTCAACCATAACGGACGGCGACGTCGTCGCGGCCGTGAAGGAGGCGACCGGCAAGGGCGTCGACGTCGTCCTCGAGACGGTCGGCGAGGCAACGTGGGCGCGGTCGCTGGCGGCGGTCAGACCTGCCGGTCGCGTTGTGATCTGCGGCGCGACGAGCGGGCCGAACCCGCCGGCCCAGCTGCATCGCTTCTGGTGGAAGCAGCTCACCGTGATGGGCTCGACGATGGGGACCAGGTCGGACTTTGCCGGTGTCTACGAGCTCGTGCGCACCGGTCGGGCACGGGTGCACATCGACCGGGTCTACCCGCTCACCGAGATCGCAGCCGCACACGAGCGGCTGGAGGCGGGTCAGCAGCTCGGGAAGATCGTGCTCACGGTTCCCGGGTAGATCAGATTCCGAAGCCGAGGATGAACTTCGCGTCGTCCGACATCAGGTCAGGCGTCCACGGCGGGTCGAACGTCAGCTCGACCTCGACCTGCTCGACGCCGGGCAGTGCTGCCACCGCATCGTGGATCGACTCCTGGATCATCGGGCCGGCCGGACAGCCCATCGACGTGAGCGAGTGCACGACCTTCACGCTCGCACCATCGATCTCTGCGTCGTAGAACAGGCCGAGCTCGACGATGTCCATCCCGAGCTCTGGGTCCTCGACCGTGTGCAGCGCGTCGACCACCTCGTCCTTCGTGACCATGCGACCCAGCCTAGCCGAGAGACCCCGGTCATCGATCCAGCCGACTGAACCGGTTATAAGAGAGGCACGATGAGAACCGACGAAGGACGCGCCTAGATGGCGGAACCGCAGCGACCTGCTCGGCGGGTGACCATCAACGACATCGCGCGCGAGGCAGGTGTCTCGAAGGGGGCGGTCTCGTACGCCCTGAACGACCGGCCCGGCCTCGCGGATTCGACGCGCGAGCGGATACTGCGAATCGCCGACGAGCTCGGTTGGCGCCCGAACAGCGCCGCCCGCTCGCTGTCAGCGTCGCGCGCCAACGCCTGCGGGCTGGTGCTGGCGAGACCCCCGCGAACGCTCGCGGTCGAGGCGTTCTTCCCGGAGTTCCTCGCCGGGGTCGAGTCGGAGCTCTCGGCCCGTGCGATCGCGCTCAACCTCCAGATCACACCGGATGTCGCCGGCGAGGTCGCCGTCTATCGGCGCTGGTGGGCCGAGAGCCGCATCGACGGTGTGCTCCTGATCGACCTCCGCGACGACGACCCCCGGGTCGACGCGCTCGTCGGGCTGGGCTTGCCGGCAGTCGTCGTCGGGGGACCGGTCGAGGGTCGGGTGCTCCCCTCGGTCTGGCACGACGAGCACGCCGCGGTGGTAGAGCTGGTGCGATATCTCGCCGCGTTGGGTCACGCTCGCGTGGCGCGCGTCGCGGGGGTGCCCGGCTTCGCTCACGACACTGTCCGCACCGACGCCTTCCACGAGGCGACCGCCTCGCTCGGGCTGAGCGCGACCGTGGTCGCGACGGACTACTCGCCGGAGAGCGGAGCACGCGCAACGCGAGCGCTGCTGTCCGACCCGGAGCCACCGACCGCGATCGCCTACGACAGCGACGTGCTCGCAGTCGCCGGTCTCGGGGTCGCCCAGCAGATGGGCTTCGCGGTCCCCGACGAGCTGTCGCTCGTCGCCTGGGACGACTCGCTCCTCTGCCAGGTGGTCCATCCGCCGCTCACGACGCTCACCCGCGATATCGCCGAGTTCGGCGCACTCGGCTGTCGGAAGCTGCTCGCCCTGATCGACGACACCCCCGGTGCGGCCGACGACCTCGAAGCGCTCCGCGCGATCCTGACACCACGCGGCAGCACCGCCCGCCCGAGCGCGCGCCGATCCCGATCCGTCGCGCGGTAGCCCGATGCACTTGACACTTAACCGGATAAGTGCTGGAGTCGGTTGACGCCGGCAGGCGCCGAGATCGTGGCAGTCGACGGCTCTGGCCGTTCCGCCCTCCTACGCCACGACCTCGGCGCCGGCCAGGCAGCGTCCCGGCTCCCGACACGGGCTACCGGGTCGGGACTCGCACGAGCCGCTCGGCCCCCGACAGGACGAGGTCGAGCACTTCTCCGATCGCCTGGTCGAGCGTGACATTCTCGATCACCGGGACGTCACAGCGGTTGGCCCGCTCGACGAGCGAGTCCTGGATCGAGCGGATCTCGGGCATCCCCTCGAGGTACTTCTCGAGCGGGCGGAGACCGTCCGTTGCCGCATCGCGCACCCAGAAGTGACTGCGGTGCAGGTCCTCGTCCTGGATCGCGACGACGCAGTGCACGACGACCGAGTCGCGTCGGTGGGTGCGGATCATCCCGGGGACGAGGTGGACGCCCTCGAGCACGAGCGACCACCCCTCGGCCAGGGCCCGGTCGATGGCAGCCTCGACGCCGACGAGGACGTTGCGGGTCTGGTCGAGGAAGCCGAGCAGCCCGGGGTCTCCGGCCTCGTCCTCCTCGGCCTTCGTCAGCGCGAGCCCCGCCTCGAAGCTGGAGTAGTGCACCGAGGGCATGAAGGCGGGCGAGAAGAACGCGCGCATCGTCTGCCTGATGAAGTCGGTCGACGTCACCCTGGTGATCCCGAGTCGATGAGCCGCCTCCGTCGCGATCGTCGACTTGCCCGTCCCGGTCGCACCACCGATGAGCAGCACGATCGGGAGGTCGAGCTGCTGGAGCGCATGGAGCCGGCGTAGCCGCCGCATCGTGCGACCGGCGGCCGGCTCTCCGAGCACGTCGACAGCAAGCTCCGTCAGGCGATCGAGGTCGATCCGGCTCGAGCCGGACGCGAGCAGGTCGGCATCGACGCGCCGGGCGAGCTCGTAGGCCCGGGTCATCGAGAGCCCGGTGGCGGCGAGCGCACGGGCCATCAACCCCTTCGACCAGGGCGGCCCGTCGTCGCCTCCGAGCGGCAGAGGAGCGAGGTAGCGGCGCTCGCTCATTCGACGGCCATTCTGGCAAGCGAGCCGGTAGCCAACTCGTCCACGACCTCACCGAGGTCGGGCTCGCCCGGCAGCGCCACGACGTCGTTCGCGGCAAGCACGACCCGGAGCCCTCGAGCGACTGCGGCCTCGATCACGACATCGACCGCCGCCGCTTTCAGCTCGACGAGCACCGTGTCGGCCTCGAGCGACCCCAGCTCGACCGCGAGCCGCTCCCGATTCCCGAGTGCCCCGGAGACGGACGCGACCCGGGCGTCGTGGCGCTCCTCGAGGTGGGCGGCGATCGCGGGGTGGGCACCAACCGGGGCCGTGCCGAAGTACGCCACCCGTTCGCCGGCGATGGGCTCGATCGGCCGTGGGCGCAGGACGACGCGAACGACCGGGGCATCGGGCCGCGCGAGGTCGCGGAGCGCACGTGACAGCTCGAGCGAGTCGCCCGCGTCGGCCATCGAGACGACGATCGCATCGGAGCGGATGATCCGGAACGCGTTCAGGTAGCCGGTCGCGACGCGCGGATCCTGGTGTGCGCCAACCACGAGCAACGTCTTGTCGGCCGCAATCGGCGGGATGGCGGCGCCGCTCCCATCGAGCACGACGAGGTCAGGTGCGAGCGTCTCGGCGAGCCGGAAGCCGGCGAGCACGTTCGAGATGCCGACCGCCCCCGCCAGGCCACCCCCGCACCGGCGGCACCCGACGGTGGGTACGCCGGTGAGCGCCGCCGTCTCCAGGTGGTCGGAGGCTGCGTGCCGACCGGCGCGGGAGAGTGCGAGCAACGTCTCGAGCGTGGGTCTGGCCTCGATCACCTCGGGCTCGGCAGGCCCTCCCCGCCCCATCGCGACGACGACCACGCTGCGCCGGTCGCATAGCTGCCGCACCACGAACCCGGTGATCGCCGTCTTCCCGATCCGCTTGCCCGTCCCTGTCACGGCCAGAGTCGGGAGCGACACGGGCGTCAGACGCGGTGGGTCGAACCGGAAGTCGGCGCCCTCGATCGGGATCCCGAGCGCGAGCACACGGCTCGCGAGCGCAAATCGCTCGACAGGGCCGAGCACCGGCTCGTCGGAGAGGTCGAGCGCGAGATCCGGCTGATAGCGCATGGCCGCATCCTCGACGGATGCCGCGAGGGGCACCCCGAAATCGGGCTCGCCACGGAGCTTCTCGGTGCCCCCGACGAGTACCGCGCACACGACGTCGTACGGCAGCTCGGCGAGTGCGGCGCGCACGACGTCGGGATAGTGCTCCCCGTCGACGAGCGCCATCGCGCGGCGCGGCCCGAGGCCCGTGTCAGCCACGTGTCGTCACCTCGTGCTCGATCCGACCGGTGTACTTCTCGTACTCCTGGGTCTCCGTGTCGAACTGGATGATCCGCTCCTGCCCGTGGAACGGGTGCTTCCGCCAGATGTCCACGTGGTGACCCGAGACCTCCACCACGTTGTAACAGGGCCGCGTGTTGCCGCGCAGCCGAAGCGACGAGACCGTGCCGGTGTTGACGACGAACAGGTTCTCGAGGCGCCAGGCGTACGGGACGTGCTTGTGACCGGAGAGCACGAGGTGCACGTCGCTGCGGAGGAGGCACTCGATCGCGTCACCCGCGTCGTAGACGACGTTCCGCTCCCTCCCGGTCCCGGGCACGGGCAGCAGGTGGTGGTGGAGGACGAAGATCCGAAGCTCGGACGGCTCAGCGACGAACTCCTGCTCGATCCAGGGGTACCGGCCGCGGCCGATCTGACCATGATCGAGGTCGGGCTCGGTCGAGTCGACCGCGACGATCGTCACGCCCCCCTTCCTCAGCACCGAGTTGCGCTCCCCGAACAGGTCCTCGAAGTGCACGTAGCCGACGTTCCGCGAATCGTGATTGCCGGGGACGATGACCATCGACTCGCACGTGATCCCGTCGAGGTACTGCCGGGCGAGCTGGTACTCGTGCTTGAAGCCGAGCGTCGTCAGGTCACCGGAGCAGACGACGATGTCCGGCTCGAGCTCGTTGATCTCGGCGATCGCGCGCTCGAGGAGGCTGGGCTCGAAGTACTGGCCCCCGCAATGCAGGTCGGAGAGGTGCGCGATCCGGAACGGGTGGTCGCTCGCCATTCCCGTCAGAGTCTACGGTCGACACGGCTCCCCGGAAAGCCGCCGGCTGCGCCGGTGTGCGCGATCCGATAGGCTCGGGCGCAGGCGCCAGGGACGCCTCCACGTCCGCGGGAAGGGCCAAGCCCGTCAACGCATGCTGGAGGCGATCCAGCACCTCTCCGAGGCCGTCGCCTCGAGCGAGCAGGACACTTCCGACGCCTTTCTGGCGCCCTCGAGCCAGAAAAGGGGTCGTCCGGCCCTCCGGGTACCGTCTCTCAGGTGCGGGAGGAGACCGCCGAGACCCCTCGGTTCCACGCGTATCGCGGCTCCGAGCCACCACGCTTCGCCAATCGGGCCGAGCTCGAATGCGCGCTCATCCTCGACTGGTACGGGATCCCGTGGGACTACGAGCCACGGTCGTTCGTGCTCGAGGAGGACGAGCAAGGGCGTGTGACGCGGGCCTTCACGCCCGACTTCTATCTCGTCGAGCAGGACCTCTACGTCGAGGTGACCGTGATGAAGCAGTCGCTCGTGACGCGCAAGAACCGCAAGCTGCGCGAGCTCCGCGAACGCTATCCCGACGTGCGCGTGAAGCTCTTCTACCGGCGCGACATCGAGCACCTCGCCCAGCGCTACCGGCTTCGGATCGCCTCGTGAGCAACGCCGAGGGCCTGCGGGAGCTCGGGCACCCGATCGGCGAGGTCTACCTCCACCGCGATCAGATCGCACGACGCGTGCTCGAGCTCGGTCGCGCGGTCGATGCGCGCCATGCCGGCCGCTTCCCGCTCCTCGTCGCGCCGCTCAAGTCGAGCACGGTGTTCCTCGCCGACCTCTCGCGCGCGCTCGCGACCGATCACGCCGTCGACGTGGTCGAGCTCGCGCCGTACGGGCGCGACAGCACGGAGGGTGGCGTCCGGTTCCTGAAGGATCTTGGCTGCCCCATCGAGGAGCGGGACGTCATCGTGGTCGAGGATGTGGTCGACACGGGGCTGACGCTGTCGTTCCTGACCCGCGCGTTTGCCGAGCGAGGACCGGCGAGCGTCACGGCGGTCACGCTCCTCGATCGCCCCTACCGGCGGCTCGTGGATGACATCCCGCTCGAGCTCATCGGCTTCACCGTTCCGGACGAGCTGTTCGCCGGGTACGGCCTCGGGTTGGACGAGCGCTGGCGTGCGCTGCCCGACCTGCACGTGGTGGCCGCGGACGAGCTCCCGGCTGTCATCGACGCTGCGGCGTAGGCACTATTGCGACCCCGAACTGCCAGTCGGCTCCCGCCGAGCTACAGGTAGCCGAGCGGGTCGACCGCGGCCCCACCGAGTCGAACCTCGAAGTGCACGTGCGGTCCGGTCGAATGACCGGTCGAGCCCGAGAGCGCGATCGTGTCGCCGGCCGCGACGGTCTGACCGATGCCGACGAGCAGGCTCGAGTTGTGCGCGTAGGCGGTTGAGAGCGAGCCGCCGTGGTCGATGACCGCGAGGTTCCCGTAGCCCTCCATCCAGCCGGCGTAGATCACCGTCCCCGCGGCGGCAGCATGCACCGGTGTGCCCTCGGGCACGGCGATGTCGACCCCCTCGTGCATGCGGCCCCAGCGTGTGCCGTACCCACTCGTGACCGGGCCGCTCACCGGCCAGGCAAGCTGCCCGCTCCCCGCCGGCAACGTGGTGGTGGTTGCGGCAGGCTGCTGGGCCGCTCGGATCTGGGCTGCGAGGGCCGCGCTCTGGCGCTCTAGCGCATCGATCTCCCCGAGGGTCTCGTCCCGATCCTCCTGGATCGACGCGAGCGCCGCTCGGCGATCACCCTCGGCGGCCGCAAGCTGGTCTCGGTTCGCCGCAAGACGGGCGACGACGTCGCGCTGCGCCGATGCCCTCGTGGCGATCGCCCGCTGCACGCGCGCTGCTTCCCGCCGCGCCACCAGCGTCCGCTGCCGGGCATCGACGACACCGTCGCGCGCTGCCGTGACGGCCTGCACGATCCGCTCGTCCTGACGTCCGATCCGACCCAGGAGCTCCAGGTTGTCGAGCAGGTCGGTGAACGAGGCAGCACCGAGCACGAACGAGAGGACGTCGGGGGTATCGGTGACGTAGAGGTCCCTGACCCTCTGCTCGAGCCGTGCCACGGCAGCCACGTGTTGCCTGCGAAGCCGCCGAAGACGGACTGTCTGCACCTCGATCTCGCGATCGACCTCAGCGAGACGCTCTCGCCCGCGCACGAGCATGCGGTCGAGCTCGTCGAGCATCGATTCCTGCGCGTCGAGGTCCGACGACAGCCCGCGTACGCGACTCGAGAGCGCGGTCAGCTGGCCGGTGAGGACGGTCTCGCGCTGATTCGACCGCGTGACGTCGGCCTGGAGGTCGGCGACTCGCTGGTCGATTCGAGCCTTGTCGAGCCCAGGATCCCCGGCGGCGGCACCGACTGCAACCAGCAGTCCGACGGTGGCGACCGTCGCGAGACGCGACCCCATTCAAACGGTGTTCGGCCCTTTCGCCGACGTCCCTGCTCGCTCGGCATCGAGCGCGCGCAACGCTGTCGCGACCTCCCGCCGCAACGATCCGACCGCAGCGCGGTAGTCCCCGTCGTCGATCCGGCCGGCGCGGTGATCCGCCTCGAGCTCCTTCAGTGCAGCAAGCGCCCGGTCCCGATCCTCTGCGAGGAGCAGGACGCGCTGCTCCTTGCCACCGGGCGCGACGAGCAAGTCCTGCTCGCGCGGCGGGGCCGGATCGCGAAGAAACGGGAGCGCGACGAGCACGACGCAGCCAATCGCGAGCAGCGCAACGAGCACGAGGGCGACCGTCACGAGAGCGACGAGGCCTGCGGACCATCTCCCGCGTCGGCATACCGCGTCACCAGGCGACGCTCCTCGCGCGCGTCGGGCCATAGCGCGACGAGCGAGCCCAGCACGAACACGAAGCCCGCGACCCAGATCAGGTTGACGAGCGGCTTGACGAGCACGCGGAAATAGACCGAGCCGTCATCGTTCACCTGCTCCGCGATCACGAACAGGTCGGTTCCCGTGAGGAGATCCGATCGGATCCCGACCTCGTTCGACACCTGTTGCTCGGCGGCGTACGCATTCTTGCCCGCTTTCAGCGTCCCGAGTCGCTTCTCGCCCCGGTTGACGTCCAGCACCGCCCTGATCTCGGTCGCGTTCGCGCCTTCGCGCTCGGTCAGCTTCCGGAACGTCACGTCGTAGCCGGCGACGGAGAGGCTCTCCCCGGGGCGAAGCCGACGCTCACCAACGGAGTCGTACGCACTCGAGCCGACGACCCCGATCGCCAGGAGCACGACAGCCGCATGGACGACGTACCCCCCGTATCGCCGCCGGTTCCGCGAGACCAGGCCCGCGAACGCTCGCGGAACGGGCTCGCCGGTCAGCGAGCGGCGTGCGGCCGTACCACGCCAGAACTCGAGCACGATCGTCGCCAGCACGAACGCCGCGAACGTGTAGGCGACGAGCCCGGGGATCGACGATCCGGCCCCGAGTGCAACGAGCACGACCCCGACGGCGAGCGAGATCGCTCCCGGCCAGAGGAACGTACGCGCGAGGCCGCGTAGCGACGCCCTGCGCCAGGCGACGAGCGGGCCGATCCCCATGAGCAGCAGCAGCGGCAGACCGAAGACCCGCAGGAAGAAGTCGTAGTACGGGCGCCCCACGACGACAGCCTCGCCGCGCACCGCCTCGGACACGATCGGCCACGCTGTGCCCCACAAGATCGCGAGGCAGAGCGCGACGAGCAGCAGGTTGTTGTACATGAACGTCGCCTCGCGCGAGACGAGCGACTCGAGCTTCGCGGTCGACCGAAGGAGCGGGAGCCGCAGCCAGATCATCGCCACCGAAAAGACGACCGCGATGACGATGAACGCCAGGAACCACGCACCGATCGAGCTCTGCGTGAACGAGTGGATCGAGCTCACGACACCGGAGCGGGTGAGGAACGTCCCGAACAGCGACAGGCAGAAGGCCAGGCTTACGAGCACGACGTTCCAGACGCGCAGCATCCCGCGTTTCTCCTGGATCATCACCGAGTGGAGAAAGGCGGTCGCGGCCAGCCACGGCATCAACGCGGCGTTCTCGACGGGGTCCCATGCGTAGTACCCGCCCCAGCCCACTTCGACGTACGCCCAGTGCGCACCGAGCAGCTGACCGACTCCGAGCGCCGCCCAGGCGGCGAGCGTCCACCGGCGTGTGGCGACGATCCAGCGCTCATCGATCCTCGCCGAGAGCAGCCCACCCATCGCGAACGCGAACGGGACAGCCAGGCCGACGTACCCCAGGTAGAGCAGCACCGGGTGGGTGACCATGTACGGGTTCTGCAGGCTCGGGTTGAGGCCTTGCCCGTCCACGGGCGCCGCAATGACGTCGAACGGGCTCGAGATCGCGACCAGGAGGAACGAGAACCCGACGCAGATCGCGGCGAAGACGGGTGTCGCCCACGCCGCCAGGTCGCGGCTCCGCCGTCCGGTGGTGGTGAGCGCCAGTGCGGCGTAGCCCGTGAGGATCAGGAGCCACAGCAGCAGCGAGCCCTCCTGACCGCCCCACAGCGCCGAGATCTTGTACGGCACCGGCAGCGCCACGCTCGAGTGCCCGGCGACGTAGGCGAGCGAGAAGTCATCGCGGAGGAACGCGATCACGAGCACGAGGGCCGCGATCAGCGTGCTGACGAAGGCGGCGACGAGCGCGTTCTTCGCGGACTCGGCGAGCCGTCGCCGCCCGCGCGTGACTGCCCAGCCTCCGGCAACGAGCCCGTAGACGGACAGCCCGAGCGTCAGTGCGAGCGCGGCGCGGCCGAGCTCGGCCATCTCAGGTGGCGGGCTCTGCCGACTGGTACTTCGACGGGCACTTCGTGATCATCGAGTCCGGCTTGGCGACGAACAGCGCTCCGTGCATCGTCCCCGTGACGACAACGTCTCGCCCGGTGCGGAACAGATCGGGGACCGAGCCCGTGTACAGCACGTCGACGGTGCGACCGCCGCGACCACCGGGATCCTCGACTCGGAACCGCAACCCGCCCGCGTGGGCGTCTCCGGTCGGAGTACCCACCACGCGGCCCGCGAGGGACACCTCACCCGTCTTGCCGGCGAGCTCGGATGGAGCAACCGAAGGGGTGCTGCCACCCGCGATCGAGGTGTAGAGCAGGAACACCGCGAGCACGGCCGCGATCGAGAGCGCGATCACGAGTCGTGCGGAAGAGCCCCTTCGCGCCATGACCGAAGTCTAGATCCGGGAGTGATGCCGGGCGGGATCGGTCGGGCCCGGTCGTCAGACCCGGTCGGATCGACCGACCATCTCGCGACGCTGGGGCACGTCGTAGCCGTGGTCGGCGCAGAGCGCCCCTGGCGCATCCTCGGTCAGCGCGTCGCAGTAACCCTTGCCGTAGCAGGCCCGCATGAAGGCCGAGACGACCTCCAGGTTCCAGTCGGCCACCTCGGCGGCCTCACGCCAGAGATCGGCGAGCCGGAGGTCGATGTCGAGCTCCAGGAGGTCGATGCGCGTCGGCTGATCCACGACGGAAACCGTACGGACCGCACCGGACGGTGTGACGCGTTTCCAGGGAAAACGAGCGAGTAGAGTCGAGGAATGAGCGACCGGACTCGCGTCGGCCCCGCACGTGTGCCCTCGCGCGAGAGCCCCGAGGAGGCCATCGAGCTGCTGCTCGCACGGGGGTACTCCGCGTGCGAGATCGACTTCGAGAGCGGGTTCTGGATGGACTATCCGTGGGCCGAGCGCCTCGGCGAGCTGGCGCGCGAGCACGACGTTGCGCTCTCCGTCCACGCGCCGTTGTTCGGCTGGGTCGGTCATCTCGAGCCGAGTGGCCGCAAGTGGTCGTCGGCGCTCGGCGCGCTCGACCGCAGCGCGGGCATCGCGACCGCGTGCGGTGCCGAGGTCGTGGTCTTCCACCCGGGCTTCTTGCTGGGTCGCTCACGCGAGGCGGCGATCGACGCGGTCGTCGATCAGCTGGAGCTGGTCCGCGACCGGCTCGAGGGCAAGGGGCGCCTGGTGCCGTTCGGCATCGAGGTGATGGGCCGGGTGCGCGAGCTCGGGTCGCTCGAGGACTGTGTCGAGATCGCGAGCCGAACCGACTGGGTGCGACCGGTGGTCGACTTCGCGCACATGCACGCGACGAGCGATGGGGCGTTCCTCGCTCCCGGGGTGTTCTCCGAGGCGCTCGAGCTCGTCGACGGCGTGCTCCCACCCGGTGCGCCGTTCCACATCCATTTCTCCGACATCCAGTTCGCCAACCGGAACGAGACGAAGCACCTCCCCTACGGCGAAGGGACGCTCCGCGCCGACCCGCTGCGCGAGGCACTGGCGATGGTCGGGCGAGCCGCGACCGTGATCTCCGAGTCACCTGACGAGGAGTCGAGCCAGGCGATCCGCGCTGCGCTCTCGGCGCGGTAGCACGCCCTGTCAGTCCCGCGCCCAGAGGTATCGGCTGATCGTGCTGCCGGTGTCGACGAATCCGATCCGACGGTAGACCGGCGCACCCATCTCGGTTGCGAAGATCACCGCCCGCTCCCACCCGGTCTCGAATGCGTGGCGGTACGGCGCGAGCGTCATCGCCGCTCCGATTCCTCGCCCTCGTGCGGATGGCACGGTCGCGACCCCATAGACGCTCGCCACCCCGCCCCCGCAGAACAGCATGTTCGTCGCCACGGGCTCGCCGTCGAGGAAGCCGAGGTACGGCGCGATCGGGCGGGAGTGAGCGCCGTGCGCGCGGAAGAACTCGGCCCATGAGGCGCCCGCCCAGTCCGGGACCTCCAACCCCACCGTGAACGTGGCTGCGAACGCGTCCAGCTGGCTGTCGTCGTCGAGTCGCTCGATCGTGAGCCCGCCAGGGGCACGGTCGAGCGCGCTCCAGTCGAGCGTCGCGAGGTCGGCGACCATCGTGGGCGCGTCGAGCTCGAACGGGACCGCACCGCGATGCGTCAACGCCTCGGTCAACCCTTCGGGTCGAGCACCCTCGGCGAGCCACACGAACACGAGCGGCGCTTCCCGTTCGACGAGGGTGTCGAGCGCGGCGAGCGCGCCCTCGGTCGTTTGCGCATCCCAGACACCGCAGAACATCGGGTTGACGTACGGAGCGTGGTGCCAGCGCGCCCCACCCGTGTCGCCCGACTCGCTCTCCGGACATCCGGCAAGCGCCTCGAACAACGCCCACAGGTTGTCGCGCGCGCTCGTATCCATTCCGAGAAGACTCTACGACTGCGAGACCCGAGCAGCCAACGAGCTGGCCGCTAGGATCGCCGGCGTGCTCGACCCCAAGGTCTTCAAGGCATATGACGTCCGGGGCATCCACCCGACCGAGCTCGACGAGGATGGCGCCTACCGTATCGGCCGCGCCTTCGTCGAGGAGTTCGAGCCACGCTCGGTCGCCATCGGGCGGGACATGCGCGTGTCCTCACCCTCGATGACGGCGGCCGCGATCGAGGGTGCGGCCGATGGCGGTGCGAACGTGCTCGACCTCGGGCTCGTCGGGACCGAGATGGTCTACCACGCGGTCGGGGAGCTCGAGCTCGACGGCGGCATCTGCGTCACCGCCTCGCACAACCCGAAGGAGTACACCGGCATGAAGATCGTGCGCCGCGGCGCGCTGCCGGTCGGGGGCGACTCGGGTCTCGACAAGATCAGGGCCCGAGCAAGCGAGGATCAGGGTCCGGTCGGGCGGCGCGGTGACGTGACGAGCGTGGACGTCTGGCCGTCGTTCGTCGACAAGGTCATCGGGTTCGTCGACGTCGACCGCCTGCGACCGCTGCGGGTCGTGGTCGATGCCGCGAATGGGATGGCAGGCGTCATGTTGCCGCCCGTGCTCGAGCGACTCCCGATGCTCGACGTCGTCCGCTGCTACTTCGAGCCGGACGGGACCTTCCCGAACCACGAGCCGAACCCGCTGCTGCCGGAGAACCGGGCGTTCATCGTCGAGCGGACGACCGCCGAGGGAGCCGACCTCGGTGTCGCCTACGACGGTGACGCCGACCGATGCTTCTTCGTCGACGACACCGGCGAGTTCGTGCCCGGAGACTTCGTCACAGCGCTCCTTGCCGAGACGATGCTCGCGAAGAGCCCTGGCGGCACCGTCCTCTACGACGTGCGCGCGAGCTGGGCGGTGCCGCGCGCGATTGAGGCCGCCGGTGGCACCGCGCTCGTCAGTCGGGTCGGTCACGCGTTCATCAAGCAGCGGATGCGGAAGGAGGACGCGATCTTCGCCGGCGAGGTGTCGGCGCACTACTACTTCCGCGACTTCACGCAGGCAGACACGGGTGTCGTGCCGTTCCTCGTCATGCTGGAGCTGCTCTCGTTGGCGGGCAAACCGCTGTCGGAGCTCCTCGCGCCGTTCCGGTCGCAGTACTTCCTCACCGGGGAGATCAACACACCGGTCGCCGACGTCGCGCTCAAGCTCCAGGAGCTCAAGGAGCGGTACGCGGGCGAAGGCGGACGTGTCACCCATCTCGACGGAATCTCGGTGGACTTCGACGACTGGCACTTCAACGTGCGGCCGTCGAACACCGAGCCCTTGCTTCGGCTCAACCTCGAGGCGCTCGACGAGGCCACGATGGAGCGGCGCCGCGACGAGGTGCTCGCGCTGATCCGGTCGTGACAGCGCCGTGACGACCGCACCCGAGCTCGGTCGAACAACAGACCGCCGACCACCGTTCAAGTACTCGGCCCTCAACCGGGTGTGGTTCTCGGACACGGACGCGCAGGGGGTCGTCTACTACGGGCGCTACCTCCCCTACTTCGACCATGCACGGACGGAGTACCACCGACACCTCGGCTCGCTCGGGCTGCACGGCGCCCAGCTCGTGATGCGGGCGTCGCAGGTCGAATACCACGCCCCCGCCCGGTTCGACGACCTGCTCGAGTGCTTCGTCCGGATCAGCCGTCTCGGCAGGACGAGCGTGACCTACGAATGCGAGGCGCTCCGGCTTCCGGACGACGCCCTGATGGTCACCGCCACGCAGACGCTGGTCCTCATCGACATCGACCAGCGGCGACCCGTCCCGATTCCTGAGGCCACGCGAGAGCCGATCCGCGCGTTCGAAGGCGTCGACCTCCTGGAATGAACGCAGACCGAGCAACCGCGATCCGCGAGGTGCTCGCGGAGGCAACCGACGCCGACGTCGCGGTCCGCGAAGTCGTCCGGGTGCTCGCCGACGAGCCGCACCTCGAGTTCGCGGCGATTGCGTTCGTCGAGGAGGGATCGCTCGTCGTCGGGCCGAGCGCCGGCACCGCCGACCCGGCGCGTAGGACCGCGATCCCGATCCGCTTCAACGGCGACCTCGTCGGCGAGCTCTGGCTCGACGGGGACGTCCCCCCGTACGCGAACGAGGTCGGCGCGGCTATCGCGCCCTACGTGCTCCTCGGCTGGGACACCGGCGGAGAAGCCTGGGAGCCGTGAGGCTCGCCGTGCCCGACCTCTGAGGCAGTGCGCCGACCGAGCTCATGCGGTGCCCGGCCGACGCGGCAACGGCGATCCGCGCGCTCGCCCGGTGCGTCTGGGCACCGGGCGAGCTGCGCTGTCGTCGTCGTCTCCCCTCCCCTCACTCGTTCTACTCACCCGTGTGGGAGGTGCAATCCCTCGTTTCAGGGAGCCGACATGACTCGGTCGGTGTACCCCACTCGAACGATGGATGCTCCCTCGACCGAGGGAGCGACACCTTCCTAGGTCGGCACCATCCGGTAGGCGTCGAACACGGCGTCGAGGTTCCGCAGCGCGGTGAGGACGGAGCGGAGGTCCTTCACGTCGCCGAGCTCGGCCGTGTACCAGTTCTTGGCCATCCCGTCCTCGACGGAGCCGCCGTAGGCGACGATGTTCGCGCCGTGCTCCGAGAACGTCCGTGCGACGTCCTCGAGCAGGCGGGCGCGATCCCAGGCCTCGACCGCGATCTGGACCCGGAAGCTCGAGTTTGCAGCGCCACCCTCCCATTCGACCGGTGTGAACCGCTCGGGGTTGCGCATGAGCGCCTTCGCGTTCGGGCAGTCCGCGCGGTGGATCGTGATCCCGCGACCGAGCGAGATGTAGCCGAGGATCTCGTCACCAGGAACGGGCGTACAGCACTTCGCCAGCCGCACGAGGACGTCCTCGACCCCGGGGACGACGACGCCGAGCGACTCGCCGGCGACGATCCGCTTCCGCTGCGCCGGCTTGAGGGTGATCACGGGCTCGTCGGCGACCTCGTCGGTCTTGAGTCGCTGGAGCACCTTGTTCACGACCTGGCCGGTGCCGATCTTCCCCGCACCGAGCGCCAGGTAGAAGTCCTCGGCCTTCTTGAACCCGAGCTCGCGGATCACGTGCGCCAGCACGCTCGACCCCTGGAGCTTGCGGTACGGAAGGTTCTGCGCCTTCAGCGCCTGGTCGAGCGCCTCCCGCCCGCGCGCCTCCGTCTCGCCACGCGTCTCGCGTTGGAACCACTGACGGATCTTGTTGCGCGCCCTCGAGGACTGGGCGAGGGAGAGCCAGTCGCGCGACGGCCCACGACCGGACTTCGTGGTGAGGATCTCGACGAAGTCGCCGTTCTTGAGCCGGTAGTGGAGCGGCACGATCCGCCCGTTCACCTTGGCACCGACCGTCTTGTGGCCGACGTCGGTGTGAACCGCGTAGGCGAAGTCGATCGGGGTGGCGCCCGCAGGGAGCGTCTTGACCTCGCCCTTCGGGGTGAACACGTAGACCTCGTCATCGAAGAGGTCGGTGCGCAGCGTGCGCATGTACTCGGCGGCGTCCTGCTCGTCGCCCTGCCAGTCCATGAGCGTCCTGACCCAGGTCAGCCACTCGTCGTCGGTCTTGCCGTGCTTGCCCCGCTTGTAGAGCCAGTGCGCGGCGACGCCGAGCTCGGCCTCCTCGTGCATCTCCCGGGTGCGGAGCTGGATCTCGAGTGGCGCGCCGGTCGGCCCGATCACCGTCGTGTGGAGCGACCGGTAGCGGTTGAGCTTCGGCATCGCGACGAAGTCTTTGAACCGCCCGGGCATCGGCTTCCAGAGCGAGTGGATGAGCCCCAGCGCGCCGTAGCAGTCACGGGTGCCCTCCTCCCCGCCACGCTCGACGATCACGCGCATGGCGGTGAGGTCGTAGATCTCGTTGAACTCCCGCCCCTTCTTGGCCATCTTGTCGTAGATCGAGTAGAAGTGCTTCGCGCGACCGGCGATGTCGGCCGGGATGTCGGCCTTGTCCAGCTCGAGGTGGAGGATCGCGGCGGCCTTGTCGACCTGCTCTTCGCGATCTGCACGCCGATCGGCGACCATCGCCTTGATCTCCGCGTACTTGCGCGGGTGGAGGATCTGGAAAGCGAGGTCCTCGAGCTCCCATTTGACGGTGTGGATCCCGAGCCGGTGCGCAAGTGGCGCATAGACCTCGAGCGTCTCTTTCGCCTTCTGCACCTGCTTCTGCTTGCCGAGATACTCGATCGTCCGCATGTTGTGGAGCCGGTCGGCGAGCTTGATGAGGATGACCCGGACGTCCTGGGCCATCGCGACGATCATCTTGCGGTAGTTCTCGGCCTCCGCCTGCTCGCGGCTCTGGAAGCTGATGCGCGTCAGCTTCGTGACGCCCTCGACGAGGTGCGCGATATCCGGGCCGAACTCGGCTGCGATCTCGTCCGGCTCGGCGCCGGTGTCCTCGATCACGTCGTGAAGCAGGGCCGCCGCGATCGTCTGCTCGTCGAGATGGAGCTCCGAGCAGATGTGCGCAACCCCCCAGGGATGGAGGATGAACTCCTCTCCCGAGCGCCGGGTCTGGCCGCGGTGATGTTGCTCGGCGAAGTCGAATGCTCGCCGGATGAGCTCCCGGTCGACACCCGGGTTGTACGTCTCGACGTTCGCAATGAGCTCCTCGATGAGGCTCTCGTGCTCTCGCTCGGTGTCGACGACGCTCATGGACAAAGTCTACGGATCGCGCTCGACGCCTCCCGTCGTCGAGAGGACCCCGGTCGTGGTCGCCGAAGGATGTTGCCGTGCGCCTCGTCCGCGTCTATCTCGAGCGTCGCCGCCTTCGCCGGATGCTGATCGCGCTCGCGCGTGCCGACGATCGCCGACCGCGCCGCCATCGCCCGGTCTGATCGCGCTCAGGCGGCGCGAGGCAGCTCGACGGGACGCGTCGCCGCGCGCCAGCAGCTCGCGCGCGGTAGGAGACTCGAGCAGCTGACGTCTCACACCGCCGCGAGGGCGAGCTCGGCGAAGATGCGGCTCGCCTCGTCGGTCCAGGAGGTCTCACCGGCACGCCACTGCTCGGAGAGGCTGGCCCGAAGCTCCTCGTAGCCAGTGCGGGGTATCGAAGACGCGCCGCACCACGAGCTGCGGGGCGGACGTCCCGTTCCAACGGTTCTCCTCCAGCCTGAACGCGACGTCGTACCGCCCGTCGACCCGAAGTCGTTCCAGCTGCGCGCCGAGCCCGAAGGCGATCGCGCTGCCGCCGTCGCGGTCGTGCTGGCGGATACGGAACCTGAGATGGCGCCCCTCGCCGACCGTTCCGGGGTCGACCGCCTCGACCCCGGCGACGAGCAGCGTCGGCTGCGGGTTCCCGAGCCCGAACGGGGCGAGCCGCTGGAGGCTCCGAGCGAGGTCGAGCGTCAGCTCGCGAGCCGGCACCACCGCGTCGATCGTCGTCACCTGGCGGAGCTCGACGGTTGCGAGCTCGTCGTCGGCAACCCCGGCGAAACGCCTCTGCGAATGCCTCGAGCCGGTCGGCGGCGATCGCGAGCCCGGCGGCAGCGCTGTGACCGCCGTACCGCTCGAGCAGCGCGGAGCAGCGCGTCAGCGCGGCGTGGAGGTCGAACGACGGGATCGACCGGCCCGATCCCTTCCAGCTGCCGTCCCCGCTTCGCGCGATGAGCACGACCGGCCGGCCGAAGCGCTCGACGAGCCTCGAGGCAACGATCCCGATCACACCCTCGTGCCAGTCCTCGCTCCAGAGGACATACCCGCGTCGGCGGCGCTCCTCCTCTGACCAGTCCATCGTCATCGCGATCGCGTCGCGGACGATCCGCTCCTCGACCGCCTGGCGGTCGCGGTTGAATCGTTCCAGCTCGGCGGCAAGCTCGTCGGCGCGGCGGCGGTCGTCGGCGAGGATGAGCTCGAGCGCGACGTCGGGCCGGCCGAGCCGTCCGGCCGCATTGATGCGCGGAGCAAGCCGGAAGCCGATCGCGGACGCGTCGATCACCGCCGGGTCGACGGACGCGGAGCGCATCAGCGAGACGAGCCCGGGGCGCCGCGTGCGCGCCAGTGCGCGGAGACCCGCCACCACGAGCGCGCGGTTCTCGTCGACGAGCGGGACGACGTCCGCGACGGTCGCGAGGGCGACGAGGTCGAGCGCTCTGGTCGAGCAGCGGGTGCCCCGCGCCGAGCAGCACCCCTGCAAGCTTGTAGGCCACACCGGTGCCGCAGAGGTCGGGGAACGGGTACGCGGACGGGCGGGTGGCGACGACCGGGCAATCGGGAAGCGCGTCGCCGGGTCGATGGTGATCGGTGACGACGACCTCGAGCCCCAGGCTCCGTGCGTGCGCGACCTCGTCGACCGCGGTGATCCCACAGTCGACGGTGACGATCAGCCCCACCCCGTCGGCCGCCAGCCGGTCGATCGTCTCGGTGGCGAGCCCGTACCCCTCCTCGAACCTGCTCGGCAGATGCCAGGAGACATCCGCTCCGAGCTCACGCAGCGCGAGGATCATGACCGCGGTCGCGCAGATACCGTCGACGTCGTAGTCGCCGTGGACGCAGATCCGCGTCCCTCCGGCGACCGCGGCCCTGATCAGCTCGACAGCCCCCTCCATGTCGCCGAGCAGGCACGGGTCGTGGGTCGGGACGGCTCGGCCGCCAGGAACGCTGCCGCAGCCTCCGGGTCACCCAGCCCTCGCCGGACGAGCACGGTGGCGGTCACCTCGTCGAGGGACAGCTCAGACTGCGACTGCGCGGACCGGCTCCCAGTCGCACTCCGCGATCGTCCAGCTTCCGTCCTGCATCGCCCTCGACGGTACGGGGTGCGCCGGACGGCCACCCGGCGTCGCGAGCCCTGCGCGGCGGGGTCAGCCGCGGCGCGTGCGGCGCTCGTCCCGGAGCTGCAGGACGATCTTCACCCAGAGCACGACGAGCGCACACGTGATCCCGACCACCACGACCGCGATCGGGGCGAAGAACGCCATCTGCTCGAGCGAATAGCGCGTCACCGCCGCCCCGATCAGCCAGATCAGCGAGCACGGCGAACGTCACGCCGATCACGACGCGATGGCGCCGGAGGACCGCCCGCTGCCGTGTCTCCGTCACGACCACGAGGCTACCCTTCGACGATGGCCGCGGGCGAGGAGAACTACGTCTCCGGTGAGGACTACGTGATCGAGTTCATGCGTTACGAGTTCTCGCTTCGGCGCGCAGGACTTCGAGGAGCGTGTCGACCGCGGCGGCCGTACGACTCGAGCTCGTCGCGTCGAACGACCTCGACGAGGAATCCGTCGCGGACCTCGTCGAGCTCGCCTGGCAGGGCCGTGTGGCCGAGCCGCGGAGCGATCTCGGCGCGTACCTGGTCAGGCACTGGGGGCGCGTCGGTGTGCTCGACGGAGAATCGCTCGTCTACTGGCTGCGGAAGCTCGTGTTCCGCAGCGCCTACCTCGACCATCGCGTGAAGGCAGGGCCTGCTGGAGGTGGCGTGGGACGACTCGACCGGTGACTTCGGCTATGCCGAGCCCGAGGGCGGCCGGGCGCTGCTCGAGCTCGCTCCGACCCCGACGTGGGGCGCCGTGCAGTTCCGTCGCTGACCGGCGTCGCGGCTCAGTCGGTCGAGACGGAGAAGCCGAGCCGTTGCTCGGGCTCGGCCGCACCGAGACGGATCTCGCGGATCGCCCCCAGCGGCACGATCAGCTCATGCAGCTCATCGTCCTCGGTGTGCGGGACGAGCGTCAGAAAGCCAAAGCCGGGCTCCGGCAGCAACGTCACGAGGCGGTGCAACGACCCGTCGGTGAGCTCGACGCTGACCTGGACGTCGGGCAGCGAGTGCTCGTCCCGGAATCCTTCGATGCGTCGGTGGATGCGCTTTACGAGCTCCTCGTGCGACCCGGCCATACCGGGGGTCCAGAGCGTGCTCAAAACAGGCTCGCGTCACCCGGCGACGCGCGGACGTGCTCCCGCCCCAGCTCGGTGATCACGCGACCGCGCGGCGTCCGTTGCAGAAAGCCCAGCTGCAGAAGGTACGGCTCGTAGACGTCCTCGATCGTGTCGGGCTCCTCGCCGAGTGCGACGGCGAGCGTCGACAATCCGACCGGGCCACCGCCGAACTTCACCGCCACCGCCTCGAGCAGCTCACGGTCGACGCGCTCGAGCCCCTGCTCGTCGACCTCGAGTAGCTGCAGCGCCTCACGCGCCACCTCGGTGGTGACGACGCCGGCGTGGCGCACCTCGGCGACGTCGCGCACACGCCGCAGGATCCGGTTCGCGATCCGCGGCGTCCCACGCGCGCGGCGTGCGATCTCCTCGGCCGCGTCGTCCGCGGTCTCGACACCGAGGATGCCGGCGGAGCGGCGCACGATCGTGGCCAGCTCGTCCGGCTCGTAGTAGCCGAGTCGGAACGTCATCCCGAAGCGGTCGCGGAGCGGCGTCGTCAGGAGTCCCGTGCGCGTGGTCGCACCGACGAGGGTGAAGGGCGGCAGATCGATGGTGAGCGTCCGCGCCGCAGGCCCCTGCCCCACGATGATGTCGAGGCGGAAGTCCTCCAGCGCCGGGTACAGGATCTCCTCGATCGCTCGGTTGACACGGTGGATCTCGTCCACGAACAGCACGTCGCGCTGCTCGAGCGAGGTGAGGATCGCCGCCATGTCGCCCTTGCGCTCGAGCGCCGGGCCGGCGATCGTGCGCAAGCCGACGCCGAGCTCCTCGCGCACGATCTGCGCCAGCGTCGTCTTCCCCAGGCCCGGCGGGCCGACGAGCAGGACGTGGTCGAGGGCCTCGTCGCGACCCTTGGCGGCGTCGAGCGCGATGCCCAGCTGCTCCTTGACCCGCTCCTGGCCGACGAAGTCGTCCAGCCGTCGCGGGCGTAGGCTGCGCTCGAGCTCCTCGTCCTCCGATTGCGCGGTTGGCACGAGAAACTGGCTCATGCGGCCGCCACCGTGCGGAGGGCGTGGCGGATGCGCTCTTCCGCCGGCAGGTCGGGATCGACACCCGCAAGCGCCTGCTCCGCCTCGGAGACCGAGTAGCCGAGCTCGACGAGCGCGTCGCGCGCGACGAGATGAGGTGCGGTGCCCGCAGCCGGCGAGCTGGCGAAGCCGATCTCGCCGGCGCCGATCTTCTCCTTGAGCTCGAGCACGATCCGCTCTGCGGTCTTCTTGCCGATCCCCGGGATCGCTTGGAACCGCGCGTGGTCGCCCAGCGCGATCGCCCGGCGCAGCTCGTCGGCGGGCGAGCCGGACACAACCGCGAGCGCCACTTTGGGCCCGATCCCGGTCACAGCCAGGAGATGCGTGAAGAGCTCGCGCTCGTCCGCATCGGCAAACCCGTAGAGCTGGAGCGCGTCCTCGCGCACGTGGAGGTAGGTCTCGACCGTGACCTCCCCCCCTCCCTCCGCGCGGCGCAGGACCGACGGCGTGGCGGCAACGAGGTAGCCGACCCCGTTGACGTCGAGCACGAGCCCGTCGGCCGTGCGCCCGGCGCGGGCGGCCGCGCAGGCGCGCGATCACGATGCCATCCTCGCCAGCGGGGGCATCAGCGCGTGGCAGATGGCGACGGCGAGCGCGTCGGCCTCGTGCGAGGTCCGTAGCTCGACGTCGAGGGAGAGGATCGTCCTCACCATCCGCTGTACCTGCCCCTTGTCGGCCCGCCCATAGCCGCACACCGCCTGCTTGACGCGAGCGGGCGCGTACTCCGTGCACTCGATGCCGGCCGCCGCGGCCGCGACGAGCGCGGCGCCGCGTGCCTGCCCGACGGAGAGCGCGATGCGGGCGTCGGCACCGACGTAGGACTCCTCGAGCGCGACGGCGTCGGGCGCGTGCTCCCGAATGAGCGTTGTGACCCCGTCGAAGATCGTCCTGAGCCGCGCCTCCGGCCGCTCGCGGGCGGTTGTGCGCCAGCACCCCGAGCCCGAGAGCCCTGAGGCGCCCGCCGCTTTCGTGGACGATCCCGTACCCGCACGCGGCCGTCCCTGGGTCGATGCCGAGGACCTTCACGGTCGAAAGGGTAGGGGTGGAGTCGGACAGGGCTTCCCGGCCCCGAGCGGCCGGGAAGCCCCTTGCTCAGCAGTTGGCGGCCACCCAGCTCTGGATGTGCTGCGAGGCTGCCTGCACCTGCTTCTGATCGAGCGAGCTCAGCGCCTTCTGGATCTTCACGAGCGTCGCGGCGCTGGGTGCCTCGCCCGCGTTCAGGTCGACACCCTGCAGCGCGTCGGCGTACTTCGCGAACGCTGCCGCGAGCACCCTGAAGTCACCGCGGATCTCGGCCGGCACCTGGTCGGCGAACTCGTCGAACGCGTCGGACGCTTTCGAGAAGTCCGCATTGCCAGTCCCTCCCGCCGAAGCGCCCATCGCCTCGGAGAAGTCCTTCGAGAGGCCGACGAGGTCCTTGCACTTGCCGGACAGGCTCGAGATGTCGGGCTCCGTGCTCGTGCTCCCCGTGTCCGACATCGCCGTCGTGTCGGTCGCCACCCCGGTGTCGGTCGACGCGTCGGCCGAGGTCGTCTCGGTGGCGGTCTCCGCAGCGACGGTCTCGTCGCTCGCGGTCGACTTGTCGCTCCCGCCGCACCCGGCGACGAGCGCGAGCGCCCCCGTCGCGAGGACGACCGCAATCATCGTTCTCCGCATCACTCCTCCTCGTTCCGGTCCGCGGGCCGTTACGGCTACCTCCCGGAGGGGAACCTATCGGTTCGGTCGGCGAGACGAGTGGCGCGTCACGAGGCGACAGCCTCCAGCACCGACTCCGGGATGTCGAAGTTCGCGTACACGTCCTGGACGTCATCGTTGTCCTCGAGACCCTCGACGAGGCGGACGACCTGCTTCGCGACGCTCTCTGCATCGATCGCGACGGTCGTCTTCGGCACCATCGACAGCTCGGCCGAGTCGAGCGTGAACCCGGCGGCCTCGAGCGCCTCTCGCACCGCCGCGAGGAGCTCGGGTGGCGTCGACACCTGGAACGTCGTCCCGTCACGCTCGACGTCGTCGGCGCCCGCGTCTGCGGCCGCCAGCACGAGCTCGTCCTCGTCCACCCCGTCGGCTGCGACCTGGCACGATCCCCCGCCGCTCGAACTGCCAGGCGACCGCACCGGTGGCACCGAGATTGCCACCGTGCTTCGCGAACAGGTGCCGTACGTCAGAGGCGGTGCGGTTGCGGTTGTCGGTGAGCGCCTCGACGATCACCGCCACCCCATCGGGCCCGTAGCCCTCGTAGACGACGACCTCGAAGCTCGAGCCGTCGGCTCCTTCGCCCGAGCCCTTCGCGATCGCGCGCTCGATGTTGTCCTTCGGCATCGAGTACGAGCGGGCCTTCTCGATCGCGTTCTGCGAGCGCGAGATTGCTCGCCGGGTCGGCACCACCCTCCTTCGCGGCGACCATGATCGCGCGCGAGAGCTTCGAGAACAGCTTGCCGCGCTTCGCGTCGGCAGCGCCCTTCTTGTGCTTGATCGTCGACCACTTGCTATGCCCGGACACCCGTCTCCTCCGTCACCATCTGCAGGAACAGCTCGTGCACGCGCGGGTCGTCGGTCAGCTCGGGGTGGAACGACGCAACCAGCACGTCCCCGTCGCGCAGCAGCACCGGCTCGTCGTCGAGCTCGGCGAGAACCTCGACCCCGGGCCCGACGTCGCGGACACGGGGCGCGCGGATGAAGACGCCACGAAACGGGCTGGCCGCCATCGAGCCGGAGATCCGCCTCGAAGCTCGCGACCTGCCGCCCGTACGCGTTCCGCTCGACCTCGACGTCGACCAGGCCGAGGTGCCGACGGTCGAGGAGGATCATCCCCGCGCACGTCCCGAAGATCGGCCGACCGAACGCACGAACGCCGTCGTCGAGCCCGTAGAGACCCGCGAGCTTCGTCATCGTCGTCGACTCTCCGCCGGGGATCACGAGCGCATCGAGGTCGTCGAGCTGGTCGCGGCAGCCGCACCTCGACGACATCGGCGCCGAGGCCGCGGAGCACGCTCGCATGCTCGCGAAATGCACCTTGCAATGCGAGGACGCCGATGCATGGTCGCCTTGCGGGCATGCGTTCATCGTAACGACGGTGATCGGCGAGCCGAGCACGATGCTTGCCGCGAACGGCCAGGTCTCCGGCGGGCGGGAGGAGGCTCGAACCTGCACACTTCGCCGAGATGCGCGCCGACGTCACCGAGCCCTTCGTCACAGCACAACGTGATCTCGAAGCCGGCCGCTGGGAGGCTGCCCGGGCGCAGTTCGAAGCGCTGGTCGAGGGCGAGCCGAGCCCGGAGGCACTCGAGGGCTACGGTCTCGCCCTCTGGTTCCTCGGCGACATGGACCGGGGCGTCGAGCTCTGCCAGCAGGCGTGCCTCGCCTTCGGGGAGGCGGGCGCCTGCGACCGCGCCGCGCGGCTCGCTGTGTGGGTGTCGCATCAACACTTGATTGCCGGGAGGGCGTCGCTCGCCAACGGCTGGCTGGCGCGAGCGGAGCGGATGCTCGAAGGACGCACGGATTGCTCGGGCGCCGGCTGGGTCGCCGTCGAGCGCGCTCGACGCGCGTCGGGCTCGGAGTCGCTCGCGGACGCCCGGGACCGCGCTCGCGCTGGGGCGCAGCTGCGGCGACCACGATCTCGAGGTCTTCGCTCTCTCCGTGCTCGGACAGGCGGAGATCGCCGCAGGCAACTTCGACGAAGGGCTTGCGTACCTCGAGGAGGCGATGGCGGCGGCGACGGTCGGCACGATCCGCAACCCGCACACGTTGGGCGAGGCGTACTGCAACATGATCGCAGCGACGACGAGCGCGGGTGACTGGGAGCGTGCCTCGGAATGGTGCGCGATCGTCGACGAGCATGCGAGCGGCCGTGCGATCCTCCCCCTGTACGGGGCATGTCGCGCGACTCATGCCGAGGTCCTCGTCGCCGCCGGGCGTTGGGACGACGCCGAACAGGCCCTCGCCGCGGCCCGCGCCGCCCATGCGAGCCACTACCCGGTGGTCGGCGGTCATACAGCGGCGGCGCTTGCTCTGCTACGCGTGCGGCAGGGCCGGTTGGACGACGCCCGTCAACTGCTCGCCGGTCGAGAGGAGCATCCGGCGGCACTCCACGGGCTCGCGGAGCTGCGCCTCGCCGAGGGTGAGGCGGGGGTCGCAGCGGGCCTCCTCGAACGGGCCTGCGCGAACGCACAGAGCGACGTCCTCGTCTCGTCCAGGCTGCTCGGCCCGCTCGTCATCGCCTACCTCGAGTGCGGCGACGTCGACGCCGCGGGATCAGCCGCCGAGCGTCTCGTCCAGAGCGCCGAGCTCTCGGATCGCACTCTCGTCGCTGGACGCGCCGGGCTCGCGCAGGCGCGAGTCGCGTTCGCGCGCGGAGACGCCGTAGCTGCGCACGAGTTCGCCCGAGCGGCACTCGACGCCTTCAGCCGCCTCGGCATGCCACACGAGGCCGCGGAAGCACGGGTCGAGATCGCGAGAGCGATCGCGGACGACCATCGCGCCCTGGCGATCGAGGAGGCGAGGGCTGCTCACGCGAGTTTCCGCGACCTCGGCGGAGCGCGTGCACAGGATGGAGCCGCGGCCCTCCTCCGCGATCTCGGGGTCGGTTCGAGACCAGGTGTACGTGTCGACGGCGAGCTGACCTCGCGCGAGACGCAGGTCCTCGCACTGCTCGCCCAAGGCATGACGAACGCGCAGATCGGCAGGACGCTGTTCATCAGCGAGAAGACCGCGGGCCATCACGTGAGCCGGATCCTCTCCAAGCTCGGCGCACGGAACCGGGCGGAGGCGGCCGCACAGGCAGCGCTTCTCGTCGATCGCGGATAGGGAAGTCGAATAGGGAGATCGGCCGATGTGCGCGGGTCGCTCCCGTCGCAGACTGCACGCATCCGATCGCCATCCCCAAGGGATGGCACACACCCGAGAACAGGAGAACCCGAGATGAGCACGACGATCGACTACGACGCCGTGAAGGAGAAGCAGCAGGCCACATGGGCAAGCGGGGATTACGCAGTCATCGGCACGACGCTGCAGCTCGTCGGCGAGCTGCTCGCCGAGGCCTGCGACATTCGCTGGGACGAAGACGTCCTCGACGTCGCGGCAGGGAACGGCAACGCGACGCTCGCGGCTGCGCGCCGCGGCGGACGGGTGACATCGACCGACTACGTCGCCGATCTCCTCGACCGCGGAGCGGAGCGCGCAGCAGCAGAAGGCCTCTCGGTGACGTTCGCACTGGCGGATGCCGAGTCGCTCCCGTTCGCCGACTCCGGGTTCGACGTCGTCCTCTCCACCTTCGGCGTGATGTTCACGCCGAACCACCAGCTCGCCGCGGCCGAGCTGGCACGCGTCTGCCGTCCCGGCGGACGGATCGGCCTCGCCAACTGGACACCGGAGAGCATCGTCGGACAGATGTTCGGCGTGCTCGGCGCGCATGTGCCACCTCCCTCCGGGCTGCAGCCGCCGTCGCTCTGGGGCGTCGCGTCACACCTCGAGAGCCTGTTCGGCGACTCCGCCTCGTCGATCACGGTGACCCCACGCGAGTTCTCCTTCCGGTACCGCTCGGCCGCGCACTTCGTCGACGTGTTCCGGACGTGGTACGGCCCGGTGCACAAGGCGTTCGGCACGCTCGACGGCGAGGCCGCGGCGAGCCTCGAACGCGATCTCGTGGAACTGATCGAGCGCAGCAACGTCGCCGACGGCTCGCTGGTCGTTCCGAGCGAGTACATGGAGGTCGTGGTCACGCGGCGCTGACCGCGAGTGCTGGGGTCTTCGGCGCCCGCCGGAGACCCCACCCCCTTCACTTGCTGCCGGGCTCGCTGCGCGGTGCCGCCCGGAGAAGTGGTGCCCCGCGCAGATCGACGCCGGCTACCAGCCGCGGGTCTCGAGCCGCTCGGCCTCCGCCAACGTGCTCGAGGAGATGCCGACCATCGGTTCGCCGAGACCGGCCGATACGCGCGCGAGGATGTCGGCGTCGGTGTAGTGCGTGGTGGCCTCGACGATCGCCTTCGCGCGCAGGGCCGGATCGCCGGACTTGAAGATCCCCGATCCGACGAACACGCCGTCGGCTCCGAGCTGCATGCAGAGCGCGGCGTCGGCCGGGGTGGCGATCCCGCCCGCGGTGAACGTGACGACGGGCAGCCGACCGTTCTCCGCCACCCAGCGTACGAGCTCGTACGGCGCCCGGTGCTCCTTCGCGGCGGCGTAGAGCTCCTCGCCGCGAAGACCTTCGAGCCGCCGGATCTCGCCGAACACGGCCCGCATGTGCGTGACCGCATTGACGATGTCTCCCGTCCCGGCCTCGCCCTTCGTACGGATCATCGCGGCGCCCTCGGCGATCCGGCGTAGCGCCTCACCGAGGTTCGTCGCCCCGCACACGAACGGGACCGTGAACGCGTGCTTGTCGACGTGGTGCTCGACGTCGGCAGGGGTGAGCACCTCCGACTCGTCGACGTAGTCGATCTCGAGCGCCTGGAGGATCTGAGCCTCGACGAAGTGACCGATCCGGCACTTCGCCATCACGGGGATCGAGACGGCCTCCTGGATCCCGCGGATCATCTCCGGATCGGACATGCGGGCCACTCCGCCGTCGCGACGGATGTCGGCGGGCACGCGCTCGAGCGCCATCACCGCGCAGGCGCCGGCCTCTTCCGCGATCAGCGCCTGTTCCGCGTCGACGACGTCCATGATCACCCCACCCTTGAGCATCTCGGCGAGGCCCGTCTTGACGCGCAGGGTCCCGATCTCGGCCATCCGCTCGAGTGTAGCCGGTGGCTCCTCCCTGCTCAGGAGGAGCCACCGGCCGATTGCGAGGAGCGCGTCTGCTCGGTCTAGGCGGGCGGGTGTTCGTCTGCCGCGTCGTGCGCGGCGTCGCCCGCCGCCTCGGTCGCGCTGTCGGCGACCTGCTCGGGTGCCGGAGCGGCCGGCGCGGCCGGAGCGGCGGGCGCGGGGGGCGCGCTTGCGGCGCTGTCGTCGCCGCGCGACTCGGTGGCGCTCTTCGCGGCGGCGGTCGCGCTGGCCGCCGCCCCGGCCATCTGGTTCTTCATGTCGGAGATGCTGATCCCGGTCTCCTTCATGTTCATGAAAGCACCGCGGCGATCGCGATCGCGAGGATGAGGCCGAGCCACGCCCAGAAGGTGCGGTACTCGTTGTCGCTGACGAACTTGATGAACGTGAAGATCGCGAGCAGGATCGCAAGCACAGCCCCGACAGTCGCCTTCGGCAGCGGGAGGTCGATCTTCATGTTGGAGAGGTGGATCGCCTCCCAGATGATGAGCGCAATCGCCAGAAGCCCTGCGATGACGCCGACGCCTGACCACATGCTGCGGCCGGCGGTCGCGATTCCTTCGAACTCGACCTCCTGCCAGTTGAAGAACGACACGATCAAGAACGCGATCGAGCAACCGAGCACGACCTTTGCCCCGTGTGTCAGCTTCGAGATGTCCATTTTGCGACCGTTTCCTTTCCGAGAAGGGTGCGCGCCCCTCGCATCGCGCGCGGGGTATGAGGGAAGATACGCCTTGAATCGGCGTGACTCCTCTCCCCACGGGCAGCCAATGCCCGCATCCCGAGGTTGCGCCGCTCGTGGGGGTCCGGTTTTCCGGGCCCCCACCTGACTGTTTCCGGCCTCTTACTCGGCCCCTCCGAACACCACACAGGCCCGCCTCGACTCGAACCAGCCTCCCTATGTCCATCGCGCGCGTCGCGGCACGTCTGGCTCAATCGTCGCGGGGCAGATCGAAGCGGGCAATGAGTCCTACATCACCGCCGTCCGGCACTCGGCGCTCTGGATGACGCGTAGCCACCCAGGCGATCCCCTGCTCTGGGTAGGCCACCACGTCAGGGAAGCGCTTGGTCGAGATGCCAAGCAGGCGCACCGACTCGTCCGTCGGATTCGAGAACGTGTGCAGCCCGTCCGGCCCTTCGGGAAAGTAGACGACCTCTCCAGGCGAGAGCCGCTCCTCGCCATCCGGAGTGCGGACCGTCGGCGTTCCGCTGAGGACGAAGAACATCTCTTCCAGCCCGTAATGCATGTGCAAGTGATCTTCTGGCGATCCGGGGAGAAGCTCAGTGAGAGACGCGCCGAGCATGTCCGTCCCGAGCGGGTGCCCAAACCAACGGCGGCGCATCCGGAGATCGTCGTTCACTTCATCCCACGGCTCGTCTTCGAGGAAGTTCAAGCGGCGCATCCGCTCCTCCGTCTCGATCGGGTGCCTCCGAGCAGATCATGCCCGTCTGCGCCGATGTTATGGGCCTGGTCGCGGGTCGGGTCGTTGTCTGGTCGAACCCGGCCCATCGCGCGCACGCGCGCACGCACAGACATGGTTGGGTACCCACCCTCTCGACGTGATCATGGTGGTGGGGCCTGGCCGGGAGAGCGGCCCCGGCGCGCAAACGAACCTCCGCGCCGGGCGCCGGGGCGCTTAGTCTCAGGCCATGCCACGTGATGCCGTGTGCGCGGTTCTGACCGACGGACTGTCGAAGCACTACGGCAAGGTCGCCGCCCTCGAGGAGCTCGACCTCCGGATCGGGCATGGCGAGGTCTACGGCTACCTCGGGCCGAACGGGGCCGGGAAGACGACGACGATCCGCCTTCTGCTCGGGCTTCATCGTCCGACGCGCGGCCGAGCCGAGATCTTCGGTGTCGACGCGTGGGGCGACCCGGTGACGGCGCATCGGCGCGTCGCCTATGTCGCCGGTGAGCCCTTTCTCTGGCCGCAGCTGACGAGCGCCGAGACGTTCGCGCTCCTAGCCCGCCTGCACGGGTCGACCGATGTCCGCTATCGCGATCTGCTCGTGGAGCGGTTCCAGCTCGACGTCGATCGCAAGATCCGGGCGCTGTCGAAGGGAAACCGGCAGAAGGTGCAGCTCGTGGCCGCTTTCGCGACGAGGGCCGACCTGCTGATTCTGGACGAGCCCACGAGCGGGCTCGATCCGCTGATGGAGATGGCCTTCCGGGAAACGGTGCTGGAGGCGAAGGAGCGCGGGCAGACCGTGTTTCTCTCGTCGCACATCCTGAGCGAGGTCGAGGCCGTCTGCGACCGGGTCGGCATCCTCCGCGGCGGCCGGCTGGTCGACGAGGGCACACTCGAACAGCTGCGGCACCTCAGCGTGCACACGGTCGACGTCACGTTCGCCGGCCCGATTCCCGAGGTCGGCCCGCTCGACGGCGTGAACGTCGTCGAAGCCGCCGGCAATGTGCTGCGGCTCGAGGTGAGCGGTGCCATCCAGCCCCTTCTCACGGCCCTCGCTGCTCAGGACGTGGTCTCGCTGACGAGCCGTGAGCCGTCACTCGAGGAGATCTTCCTCCACCACTACGAGAGCGCGGACGGTCGTGAGGGCGGGTAGCGCGCTCGCCCGGCAGATCCTGGCCAACGGGCGGATCAACACGCTGTCGTTCGGGCTGCTCTTCCTCTTCATCGCGTTCGTCAATCCGATCGGCTACCGCAAGGCATACCCGACTGCGGCCGATCGGCTGGCGTTCGCACAGAGCTTCGGCGCCAACAAGATCGTGCAGCTGTTCTACGGCGTGCCGCACGATCTCCTCAGCGTCGGCGGCTACACGGCGTGGCGTGTGGGCGGCACCGCATCGATCTTCGCCGCCACGTGGGGGCTGATGGCTGCTGTCCGTGCGCTGCGGGGCGAGGAGGACTCGGGTCGTCAGGAGCTCGTGCTCTCCTCCGTCGTCGGTCGTCGCGACGCCTACCTCGCGGCACTGGCCGCGATCGCGGGCGGGGCACTCGTCCTGTGGCTGGCGCTCGTGGTAGGGCTCGTTGCCTCCCGCCTCGCATTCACGGGGTCGGCCTTCCTGGCGCTTGCAGTCATCTCGCCGATCCCGGTGTTCGCCGGGGTCGGGGCCTTCACGAGCCAGATCGCACCTACGAAGCGACTTGCCCTCGCACTCGGTAGCGCGGTACTCGGGCTCGCGTTCCTCCTGCGCGTGATTGCCGACACATCGACGGGCTACGGCTGGATGCGCTGGCTCACGCCGCTTGGATGGGCGGAGGAGCTGCAGCCGTTCGGCAACCCACAACCGCTCGTGCTGCTCCTCCCGACCATCACCGCCGTCGTCTTGCTCGTGGCAGCCGCCTCGATCAATGCCCGACGCGACATCGGACGCGGGCTGCTGGCCGGCAACGACAACACCGGTCCGCGCCTGCGGCTCCTCTCCTCCCCCACCGCGTTCGCACTCCGCGCCGAACTCCCAACCCTCGGCATCTGGATCGTAGGCATCGGCGTGTTCGCCGTCGTCGTCGGAACGCTCTCGACGAGCTTCACACCAGAGAACCTCCCCGCCAACATCCGCGAGCAGATCAGCAAGGTCGGCGGCGCCTCGCTGGTCACACCCACCGGAGCGCTCGGCTTCTATTTCCTCCTCTTCGTGTTCGCGATCAGCCTCTTCGCCTGCTCGCAGGTTGCGACCGCAAGACGGGAGGAGGCCGACGAACGGTTGGAGACTCTCCTCGCACTCCCGATCGGGCGAACGCGTTGGCTCGGTGGCCGGATCGTCCTCGGCAGCGCAGGGATCGCGACACTTGCGCTCGTCGCAGGACTGCTCGCCTGGGCCGGCGCCGCGTCGCAAGGAGCGGATGTCTCGCTCGGAGAGATGCTCGAGGCGGGGCTCAACTGCCTGCCCACCTCCCTCCTCTTCCTCTCACTCGCCTCGTTCGCCTACGGGCTCATGCCGCAGGCGAGCACCGGAATCGCGTACGGCCTCGTAAGCGTCGCATTCGTGTGGCAGCTGTTCGGCTCACTACTGGGAGCACCTCAGTGGATCGTCGACCTGAGCCCGTTCCAACATGTCGGGCTGGTGCCCGCGAGACCGTTCCACGCGACGGCCGCGATCGTCATGGTCGCGCTCGCCGCAGCAGCAGCGATCGCCGCCATGTGGGCATTCAGGCGGCGCGATCTGACGGCCGCCTAACGTGTTGATGCGGGCGAGCGATGAGCCCGGCCTGAAGGACGAGAAGATCGTCGGGTCGCCCGACAAGCGTGCAGCGTCCACCCGCCCCAGTGCAGCTGAGGTACGGGATGCTGTGCTGCGTTGCAACGACGCCTGCGTCTTATCGGACTGCTTGCGCTCGCTCTCCTGGTGGCGAACGTATCTGCCGCCCGCGCCAGGCCCACGGGTGACTCGCAGCCACGCGCGGCCTCCGGAGAGGCCGCAATTGGCTTGTTTCCTAATGGGCCCGCCTGGACTCGAACCAGGGACCAACCGATTATGAGTCGGCTGCTCTAACCAGCTGAGCTACGGGCCCGCCGATGCCGAGCCTAGCGCCGGTTGCGGCGCGGGTCAGTCGACGAGGTCGCCGACCGACGAGACCGGGCGGCGCAGCGGGATCGGTGCCGGCCGCTGGCCCGGGGGACCGTGGTGCTCGAAGACCTCGAGCACCTCAGCCAGCGCACCGGGGTCACGCTCGACGGCCGGGATCTCCTGACGGGCGAGAAACCGGCGCGCCTCGCTCTGACGCCGGGAGCTCTCCGTCCACCGGGCGAGGAACCTCGCATCGACGCTCGCATCCATGCTGTGCTCATCGGCACGAGCGACCACACGGTTGAGGGGTTCCCGCTCGGAAAGACGCCGACGACTGACACAATGACGGGTCGATGGCGACCGATGCCCGCATCGGCGAAGTGGCACCCGCGGCGAACGGCGCGGCGATGACCACGTTCCACCGCGAGGTGCAGCTCCGCACCGCCGGTGGGCTCACGGTGACCGACATCACGGAACAGGTGCAGGAGGCCGTGCGCGAGAGCGGTGTCCGTGACGGCGTCTGCTGCGTCTACTCGCCACATACGACCTGCTCGGTGCGCGTGAACGAGTACGAGCGCGGGTTCCTCGAGGACTTCTCGGTGCTCCTCCGCCGTCTGGTGCCGACCGAGCATTACTACGCGCACGACGACTGGGACCGCCGGACGGAGAACATCCCGGATGAGGAGGGTGAGACGAGCAACGGTCATGCGCACTGCATGTCGATGCTCATGGGCCCGGCGGGCGAGTCGATCCCCGTACGCGATGGCGTACTGTGCCTGGGGCAGTGGCAGCGCGTGCTGTTCCTCGAGCTCGACCGGGTGAGGGATCGCCGGTGGCTCGTGCACGTCGTCGGCACCTCTTGCTGACGCGAGCAGAGCCAGCTGAAGCGAGGGCTCGGTGGCGCCCGAGCTGCTGCTGATCGACGGCGAGCGCACCCTCGCCGCAGAGGGGCGCACGTTCGAGACGGTCAACCCCGCCACGGGCGAGGTCTTCCGCACGGTCGCCGAGGCAGGAGCCGAGGACGCCGACCGCGCCGTCCGGGCTGCGTGGCAGGCGTTCGAGAGCTGGAGCTCGAAGACGCCGATCCAGCGCGCCAAGGTGCTCTACCGCTGGGCCGACCTGCTCGAGGATCACGTCGACGAGCTCGGTCTGCTCGAGACCCGCGACATGGGGATGGCGATCGGCGACGCCCGCTGGTGTGTCGGCAACGCAGCCGCCGTGATGCGCTACTACGCCGGCGCGGTCGACAAGTTCTTCGGCTCGACGATCCCGGTCGACCGCGACGGCATCGTGCTCACGTTTCGCGAGCCGATCGGCGTCACGGCGCTGATCACCCCGTGGAACTTCCCGCTCAACATCGCAAACTGGAAAACCGCACCGGCGCTCGCGGCCGGGAACACGGTCGTCCTGAAGCCGGCCAGCCTCTCGCCGCTGTCCGCACTTCGCTATGCCGAGCTGGGGCTGGAGGCAGGCCTGCCGGCCGGTGTGCTCAATGTCGTTCCCGGCCCGGGGCAAGCGGTCGGCGACGCGCTCGTCGAGCATCCCCTCGTGCGCAAGGTCGGGTTCACGGGATCGACCGAAGTCGGGGTCGAGATCGCGCGCAAGGCGGCCGGGACGATCAAGCGCGTCACGCTCGAGCTCGGCGGGAAGAGCGCGTGCATCGTGTTCGCCGACGCCGATCTCGAGAAAGCCGGGCGAATGGCGCCGTTCTCGGTGTTCGAGAACGCCGGCCAGGACTGCTGCGCCCGCTCACGACTCCTCGTCGAGGCCTCCGCGAAGGACGAGTTGCTCGAGCACTACCGTGCCGCGACCCGCGCGATTGTCGTCGGTGACCCGGAGGACGCGGCGACGCAGATGGGCCCGCTCGTCTCCGCCGCGCAGCGCGACACGGTCGAGGGGTACGTCGCGAAGGGCGTCACGGAGGGGGCCGAGGTGATCGAGGGCGGGACGCGCCCCGACGGACTCGACAGCGGGTACTACCTGCGCCCGACCATCCTCGATCGCTGCACCAACGACATGACCGTCGCCCGGGAGGAGATCTTCGGGCCGGTCGTCTCCGTGATCACCTTTCGCGACGAGGCCGAGGCGATCCACCTCGCGAACGACACCCCCTACGGCCTCTCCGGCTCGCTCTGGACACGTGACGGGGCTCGCCAGCTGCGGGTGGCACGTGCGCTGCGCACCGGTGGGATCGGGGTGAACTCGAACAGCTCGGTGTTCCCGCAGGCGCCGTTCGGCGGCTACAAGGCCTCGGGCGTGGGCAAGGAGCTCGGGATGGAGGGCCTCGTCCACAACACCGAGCTGAAGAGCGTCTTCATCTCGACCGAGCCCTGATGGCGACGTATCTCGTCGTGCGACAACGCACTGGCCCGGTGTGGGACGCCGGTCGCCCACTCGAGGAGCAGGTCGGCTGGCATGAGCACGCCTCCTTCATGGACGGGCTCGTCGCCTCGGGGTTCGTCCTCCTGGGTGGTCCGCTCGACGACGAGCGCCGTGTCGTTCTTGCGGTCGAGTCCGACTCGGTCGACGCCGTTCACGAGACCCTCGCGCGCGACCCCTGGGCGGAGACGCACCTCACGACCGACTCGGTCGAGCCGTGGACGATCCGGCTCGATGCGTTCCGCGGCTAGCGGCGTTCGAGCGCCAGCGCGGCACGGAACGCCTGCTCGACCTCGGCTGCCGACCAGTCGTGGCAGTCGACGTCGAGGTTGTACGACTGCTCCCCCGTGGCGCTCGCGACGAGCGCGGGCAGGTCGTCCTCGGTGACACCGACCTCGCGGAGCGTCGGGAAAGCGAGCTCGGCGAGAATCCGCCGCACGGCCGTCACGGCGCGTGACCCGTCGCTCGTCCCGTCGGCCGGCTCGCCGAGCGCGTCCGCCACTCGGTCCAGGCGGTCGGCGCAGTCGCCACGGGTGAGCTCGAGTGTCTCGGCGAGTACGAGCGCGACGGTGAGCCCGTGCGGCAGGTGCTTGACGCTGCCGAGCGCCTGGCCGAGCGCGTGGTCGGCCGCACAGTCGGAGAGGTTCATCGCCAGACCGGCTGTGAGGCTCGCACACGCGAGCCTACGGCGCGCATCCGCATCGGCTCCGTTCGCGACTGCCTCGCGCAACGAGTGCGCCGCGTGGTGGCACGCCTCGAGCCCGAACGCGACCGACAGCGGCGACGAGTTGGTGACGGTGCAGGCACCGATCGCCTGCGCGACCGCGTCGACACCCGAGTGCGCGGTCGGGCCTGGCGGAAGCCCGTGCGTCAGGGACGGATCGACGAGCGCGTGCTGCGCACGCATGTTGGGGTGCCCAAAGCCGAGCTTCCGGTCGGCAGCCGAGTCGGTCAGGACGCTGGCCCCCGAGACCTCGCTACCGGTCCCCGCGGTCGTCGGGCAGAGCACGAGCGGGATAACGGGAGGCCCGGGGACCCGTGACCCGTCGGCGTAGTCCCGTGCAGCACCTCCCTGGTCGGCGACGATCCTGGCGGCCTTCGCGACGTCGAGCGCCGAGCCACCGCCGATTCCTACAACCGCGTCGTGACCGGAGGCACGGATCGCGTCCGCGAGCTCGTCCGCGAGCTGGAAGCTCGGCTCGCCGGGCCCCTTGACGTATCGCTCCACGACGACGCCCGCAGCCGCCACAGCGCCGAGCGCCGCCACCACATCCGGATGCTCGGCGACGGGCTCCTCGACGACGACCAGAGCCGATGCTGCCCCCTCCTGTCCCAGCACGCCGGCAAGCTCGCGGATCACACCGTCACCGAACATGACCGAGACGGGCAACCGCGAAGCGAACGCAGTGACGTCGTCGCGCACGCGCCGATTCTCGCCTATCGCGTCAGGCCGCGTCGCGCTCGGCGCGGTACCGAGCAGCCTCGGCGACGAGCGCTTCGAACAGCCGCTTGTCTTCCTCCATCTCGGGGTGCCACAGCACCCCCACCGCGAAGCGGCGCGAGGGATCCTCGAGCCCCTCGAGCAGCCCGTCCGCCGCCCAGGCCGTCTCGACGAGCCCTTCCCCCACCCGTCCGACACCCTGGTGATGGTGCGAGCTCACGCCGTCGTGCCGTTCGCCGATGATCGAGGCGAGACGCGTCCCGGGCTTGACCTGCACCGGATGCTCGGAGAACGCGCCCACGATCTCACGATGCCCCTCGTGACCGACGGTCGCCGGAACGTGCTGATCGAGGTCACCACCTCGGGCGATGTTGAGCAGCTGGAACCCGCGACAGATGGCGAGCGTCGGCACGTCGCGCTCGAGCGCGCGCCGCAAGAGTGCGAGCTCGCCGGCATCGCGGTGCGGCTGCGGCACGTCGGTGGTCTCGTGGGCGTCGGCGCCGTACGCCCCCGGGCCGATGTCGATCCCTCCGGAGAACACGACCCCGTCGAGCACGTCGAGCGTCTCGTCCACGCCCGTGTCGCTCGGTGGGACGACGAGCGCGCGCCCACCGGCACGCTCGACCGACTCGACGTAGTACCACGGCACGAGCGCCGCCTCCATCTCCCACTTGCCCCAGCGCGCCGGCTGCGCATACGACGTGATACCGATCACGGGCCGCGCCATGGCGTCCACCGTAGCGCGCCCGGGTAGGGTGGCGGCGAGATGGTCGGAGACGGTCAGCGCCGCAGCGCAGTCGTGTTCGGGGCGCGCAATCTCGGCAAGGCGGTGATCGACCTCCTCGTCGCCGACGGCTGGGCGGTGGCGGGGGTGGCGGTCTCCGACGCGACCCTCGCCGGGGTCACCGAGGCGGGAGCCGTTGCGATCCGCGCCGACGTGACCGACCCTGTCAGCGTCCGCTCCGTCCTCGGGCAGGCCTCCGAGGCCCACGGTGGTGTCGAGCTCGTGGTGAACGCCGCCGCGGCCTACGGTGGCGACCGCAGCGGCCCGTTCGGTGGCGGCCCGATCGCCGAGGCGCCACCCGAGGCATTCGAGTCCTGGGCTGCGGCTCCCGCGCGGTCTGCGTTCGCGTTCCTCTCGGCGACGACCGGGTTCCTGCTCGAGCAGGGGCGGCCGGCGACGGTGATCCAGGTGACCGGCGGCTCGTCACGACGCGCGGCGGCGGGACGAGGGCTCTGGGCAGCGGGTGCGTTCGGTGTCCGGGCGATCACGCAGGCGGCTGCGCTCGAGCTGCGTGAGCACGGGATCCACGTTGCGCTGCTGATCGTCGACGCGGGGATCGAGCCGATCGCCGGGGCTCGGGCAGGACAGTCGGTCGGCGCCCTTGCCGACCCACGGGAGCTCGCCTCCGCGGTGCGGTTCCTCGCCGACCAGGGCGCACGCGCCGCCACCCACGAGCTCCAGGTCACACCGCTCGCCGAGCGCTGGGTGCCGTAAGGGCGCGCGCGAGCCCCTTTACGACAGGTAGGCCTCCGCGCCGCGCTTTGCGATCCCACGCGCGAGGATCAGCCGCTGGATCTCGCTCGTCCCCTCCCAGATGCGATCGACCCGCACCTCGCGATAGTGGCGTGCGACCGGGCTCTCGACCATGTACCCACGTCCACCCAGGATCTGGAGCGACCGGTCGACGACCCGGTTCGCCATCTCGCTCGCATACAGCTTCGCCATCGCGACCTTGCCGTGCACGACCTTACGATCGGCGAGTGTGTCGAACGCATGCGCGGCGTGGTAGGTGAGCAGTCGCGCAGCGGCGAGCTCCGTGACCGAGTCCGCGAGCTGGAAGGAGACGCCCTGAAAGTCCGCGATCCGCGAGCCGAACGCCTCGCGCTCGGTGGCATACGACCGTGCCACGTCGAGGCAGCGAGCCGCGGCCCCGCAGCAGCGAGCCGCGATGAAGAGCCGCTCGACGAGGAACCACTCCTTCGTCCCCGCGTTGCCGCCCCCGGGGACGCGGTTCGCGTCCGGCACCCGACAGTCCGTGAACGTGATCTCGGGATGAACGTCGAGATATGGGTCGTGGAGGAAACCCGGTGTGCGGGTGATCTCCATCCCCGGTGTCCCCGGTGGGACGATGAAGATCGTCTGCTCGCCCTCGGCCACCGCGAGCACGAGGTAGAAACCCGGCGGCCCCTCGCTCGTGACGAACCATTTCTCCCCGTTGAGCAGCCAGTCGTCCCCGTCCCGAGTCGCCGTGGTCGCGATCGCCGCGACGTCCGAGCCGGCCCCGGGCTCGGTCACCGCCCAGGCCTCCCGGTATTCGCCCCGGATGACCGGCTGCACCCAGCGGTCACGCTGCTCGGGACTCACGATCTCCCACAGCTCGGCAGGGCCCCGGTCGACGACCGCAAACCCGAGGCCGTTCGTCGCCCGGCCGGCCTCCTCCTCGATCGCGACCTGGCCCGTCATCGACAGTGCCTGACCGCCCGCCTCGACGGGCATGTTCAGCTGGGCGAACCCGGCCGCCCGGGCCCGCTCCTTCAGGCGGGCAACCGCGTCCTCGTCGATCCGGCCGGTGGCCACGATCAGCTCCTCGAGCGCGTAGGCCTCGGTCTCGACGAACTGCCGCACGCGCGCTTTCAGCGCTGCGATCTCTGGGCTGAGCTCGGGGACGTGCACGGCAGGGCCTCCTGGGTCGGTGCTTTGACTCTGCGGTCAGGACCCGCCCAGCCTAGCTCCTGACCTTGCGGTCAGGAAGCGGGAACCGACAGCGCCGCGGTGAACGACGCACGCTCGTCGTCGGTCAGCGGTCGTGATCCGCCCCGCTCACGGTCACGGGCGACGATCACCGACTCCGCCTCGGCGGACAGCTCCCCGTGCTTCGTCCGGATCACCTCCCGCAGACGGAGGCTCGAACGTCCGATCGAGACGAGCTCGACCGACACGGCCACGACCTCGTCGGGCGGCTTGAGCTCGCGCCTGAAGTCGATCGCAACCCGCGCGAGCACGTAGTCCCAGAGGTCGGCCGTCGGCCCGAGCGCACGCTCGAGCCACTCGTCGCGCGCCTCCTCGAGGTACGTGGCGTACACCGCGTTGTTCACGTGGCCGAAGTTGTCGCAGTCGCGCCAGCGGATCTCGATCTCCTTCTCGTGCACCACGAACGGGAGCCTACAAACGGTTCTCTCGGACGGCTGACCGAGCGGTCAGGCACGATCCAGGCGATGTCTGGCGTCGGCTCACTCATCTTCCCAAGCTCCCTCGCGATCGTTGGCGCCTCCCCCCGCAACGGCGACCCGATCCTCAACGCGCTCGACAGCGGAATACCCGCCTGGGGCGTCAACCCCAACCGTGACGAGGTGCTCGGGCTCCCGTGCGTCCCAACGCTCGCCGATCTGCCGACGGTTGCCGAGACCGCACTTCTGCTCGTCAACCACGAGCGGGTCGAGGACGCGCTCGCCGAGGCGCTCGAGCTCGGGATCCGCGCCTTTGTCGTCCCCGGCGTCGGCGCCGAAGCGGGAGCCGACGGACCGAAGGTGATCGAACGGCTCGCCGCTCGCGCCCGCGAGTTCGGTGCGTCGCTCCTCGGCCCGAACTGCATGGGCGTCGCTGTGCCCGGGGGGCACTCGAGCTGGATCGGGCGGCCCCCGACCACCACGCGGGACGGACATGTCGCCGTCCTCTGCCAGTCGGGCTCGGTCGCGGATGCGTTCCTCTCGCTCGGTGGTCGAATCGGGCTCCGCTGCGTCGTGTCGTCCGGCAGCGAGGCGGTGACGGACGCGGCCGACTACCTCGAGTTCTTCGCGCACGACGACGGGACGCGCGCGGTGGGGCTGTTCCTCGAAACCGTCCGCCGGCCAGGAGCCTTCGTCGCCGCACTCGCGGCGTGCGCGGCAGCCGGCAAGCCGGTCGTCTGCCTCAAGGTCGGGCGCTCGGAGGCGGCGGCGCGGGCGGCGCTCTCCCACACCGGTGCGATCGTCGGCTCGGGCGCAACGTTCTCCGCCGTGCTGCGCCGCTGGGACGCGATCGAGGTCGACGACTTCCACGAGCTCGTCGAGACGCTCGAGATCCTCGGCAAGCGACGCTGGCCGCGCGGCTCGCGGATCGCGGCGATCTCCGAGTCCGGCGGGGAGTGCGGACTGCTCGCCGATCAGGCCGAGGCCACCGGAATCCCCTTCGAGCCTCTCCCGGCGCCACTCGTCGCTGCGCTTCGCGACCGATTCCCGAACTACCTCGACCCCGGCAACCCGCTCGACGCGTGGGCGGTCGCCGAGGCCGAGGAGGTGTACCCGGGCTCCCTCGAGCTGATGGCCCAGTCGGGCGCGTTCGACGTCCTCCTCGCCCAGGTCGACCTGTCGCAGTTCCGCGACCCGGGAAACGAGGACTGGAGCGAGCTCACGATGCGCGCGCTCGCCCGCCTCGCCGACGAGCACGATCTGTTCGCCGCGGTGACCACGGTTCACAGCGCCGACCCACCAGCGCGGTTCCAGCAGCTCGCCACCGAGCTCGACCTCCCGCTCCTGCGCGGTCCGCGCGACGCGATGCGTGCACTCGCGCACGTCGCGCTGAGGCGCCACCGAACGCCGCCGTCTGCCACCGTGCCGGCCGCGACGTCGATCGCACCCGAAGGAATCGGTGCGCTGTCGGAGCACGAGTCCGCGACGATCCTCGAGGCATACGGGATCGAGTTCGCGCCACGTCGACCCGCGACGACGAGCGACGAGGTCGCCGCTGCGATCGAGGCGCTCGGTGGGCCCGTCGTCGTCAAGGTCGACGGCGTCACGCACAAGGCGCGCGAAGGCGGCGTCGCACTCGATCTGCGCACACCCGAAGAGGCGATTGCGGCAGCCGAGCGGATCGGTCTCCCCGTCCTCGTTGCCCGGCAGCTCGAGGCGGGTCTCGAGGCGTTCGTCGGAATGACGCGCGACCCGGACTACGGGCCGATCCTCGCCGTGGGCGCCGGTGGTGTCGCCGTCGAAGAACTGGGGAGCGCGGTCTCGTGCGCTGGCCCGGTGGACATCGAGACGGCGCGCGATCTCGTCCGCGAGGCGGGGTTCACGAACGCAGTCGAGGCGCTTGCCGAGGCCCTGGTCGCGGTCTCGCGGGCCGCGTGCGACCATCCCGAGATCGCGGAGATCGACGTCAACCCGTTGCTCTTGCACGGAGACCGCGCCACCGCGGTCGATGCACTCGTCGTCGTCGACGCCTGACCGACCTTGACTTCCGGGTCAGGGCCGGGATTGAATCCAGAGTCCCGGATGGCGCACCCGAAGGACAAGCAAGGCTTCACCCGTGCGCGCCTGCTCCGCGGCACCGCGCTCGGCGTCGCCGGCGTCGGCGGCGCGAGCCTGCTCGCGGCATGCGAGAACACGACGACGCCGATCGGCGACTGCGTCGACGGCGGGTCCGAGCTCGTCGTCCCCAAGCCGAGCATCAACGGGCTCCCGCTCCCCCGCCCGGACAACGCGGTCACATGGGCGATCGTCGACGACAACCCCCCGGTTGCTGACGGCCAGAAGGACGAGTCAGGGCCGCTGCAGGTCTACAACTACGCCGACTACATGGACCCGGCGCTCATCAAGCGGTTCGAGAAGCTCAGCGGTCGGAAGGTGCAGGTCGCGACCTACAACTCCTCCGACGAGGCCGTCGCAAAGCTCCGCTCCGGTCAGGTCGGCTTCGACGTGATCATCGGCCTCTCCGGCTCGAACATCGTCAACCTGATCGCCGCCCAGCTCATCCAGCCGCTCAACCACACGTACCTGCCGAACCTCGAGCAGAACATCTGGCCGGCACTCCAGGATCCCTTCTACGACCGCGGCAGCCGCTACACGGTGCCGTACGTCGTCTGGTCGGACGGGATCGGCTGGCGGAACGACAAGATCGACGTCGACATCGGCGACATGGACGTGCCGTGGGACATCTTCTGGCAGTCCGCCCGGTGGAAGGGGAAGGTCGCGATCCTCGACGACAAGCGCGACGCGCTGTCGATGCCGATGCAGCGCGACGCGATGCGGACCGGGCGCCGGCCCGACCTCAACACCGAGGACCAGGAGATCGTGAACCGGGCCGGCAAGGCGCTCGACGAGCTGAGCGACATCTCGAACGTCAAGGTGGCGATCACCGACTACCAGACCCTGCCCGAAGGGAAGACCTGGCTCCACCAGTCGTGGTCGGGCGACCTGCTCGGGGCGGCCTTCTACTACATGCCCCCGGGCGTCCCGCCGACCGTCCTGTCGTACTGGGGCCCCGAGGAGCACGGGGTCGTCCAGAACGACTACTTCTGCATCGGTCGGACGGCGAAGAACCCCGTGCTCGCGCACCGCTTCATCGACTACTTCCTCGACGCGAAGGTCGCGTATCAGAACTTCGTCAACTTCGTCGGCTACACGCCGCCGCAGGTGTCGATCTCGGCGGAGCGTCTGATCGCCGACGGCGTCATCCCCGAGAGCCTGACCGGCGCGGTCGTCCGTCCCGACCAGTTCGCCTTCAACCAGCAGCTCCTGCAGCTCACGGTGGAGGGCGAGCGCTTCTGGGACGAGGCCTGGTCGAAGTTCAAGGCCGGCTGAGCGATGCACTCGCGCTGGACATGGCGTCTGGTTGCCCTTCCCGGCGTCGTCTGGCTGACCGTCTTCTTCCTCGTCGCCTTCTACACGGTGATCGCGGTCGCGTTCGGCAATCAGACCACGCTCTCGGAGCCGGTGCCCTTCTGGAACCCGCTCGACTGGAACGTCGGCTACATGCTCCAGGTGCTCGAGAACATCTGGGACGGCGGCCAGTTCCTGACCGTGTTCCTCCGCACGTTCGTCTTCGTCTCCATCGCGCTCGCGCTCTCGCTGCTCATCGGCTACCCGGTCGCGTACTACACCGCGCGTCACGCCGGTCGCTGGAAGGCGCTCGTGCTCGTCCTGCTCGTGCTCCCGTTCTGGATCAACTACCTGATGCGGATGCTCGCCTGGATCAACCTGCTGTCACCCGACGGGCTGGGAACGCGGCTCCTCCACGCGACCGGCATCGAGTGGCTGTTCATCCAACTCGGGCTCCTCACCACGCGCGGAGGCTGGCTCGAGGGGCAACCGCTCACGGTGATCATCGCGTTCGTCTACGGCTACGTCCCGTTCCTGATCCTGCCCCTGTTCGCGGTGCTCGACCGCATCGACCAACGTCAGATCGAGGCCGCGCGTGACCTCGGCGCGAGCCCGTTCCAGGCCTTCCGTCGGGTGACGTTGCCGCTCTCGATGCCCGGGGTGCTGGCGGGCGTCGTCCTCATCGCGCTGCCGATGTTCGGCGACTACTACACGCCCGACCTCGTCTCGGCGTCGACGAAGACGAACCTGATCGGGAACCAGATCGACCAGCTCACGCGGCAGGGATCGGAGAAGGTCGTCGGCGCGGCGCTCACGCTCGTCCTCGCGGCGATCTTGCTGGTGCTGATGCTCTACTACCTCCGCGCCACGCGGAGCGCCGCCGAGGAAGCAACGTGACGAGCTGGCTCCGGAACCCGTGGGGCCGGCCGCGCTTCCTCGTCCTCGTCACGGCCGTCTACATCCTCTGGTCGCTGATCCCGGTCGCGATCGCGGTGATGTTCGCGTTCAACGACGGTCGCTCGCGGACGGCGTGGCAAGGGTTCTCGCTGCGCTGGTTCAACGGCGAATCGGGCAGCGTCCTCCACGAGCCCGGGCTCCAGGGGGCGCTGCGTCACACCCTGTTCCTCGGCGTGCTGTGCGTCTGTATCGCCACCCCGCTCGGGGTCGCGCTCGCGCTCGGGCTGCAGCGCTGGCGCGGTCGTGGCGCCGGCTCGGTGAACACGATGATGCTGCTCCCGCTCGTCACGCCCGAGATCGTGATGGGCGTCTCCCTGCTGCTCCTGTTCCTCAACGTCTTCTCCGGGATCGGCCTCGGCACGACCGCGCAGACGATCGGCCAGGTCACGTTCACGCTGTCGTACGTCGTCGTGATCGTTCGGGGCCGCCTCGTCTCGATCGGCCCCGAGTACGAGCAGGCTGCGGCGGATCTCGGGGCACCGCCGCGCGACCAGTTCTTCCGTGTGCTGTTGCCGCTGCTCTCCCCGGCGATCATCGCGAGCGCCGCGGTCGTGTTCGCGCTGTCGATCGACGACTTCGTCGTGACCCAGTACCTCTCGAGCGACGCGAGCACGACGACCGTCTCGATGCTCCTCTACGCAGGCGGTCGGGCAGCGCCGACACCGGCCCTGAACGCGCTTGCCACGATCACGCTCGTGATCACCCTGGCGACGCTCGTCCTCGCCTACCTCGTCTACCGGCGGTTCGCCAGCGGCACCGATGCCGCGAGCGTCGCCACCCTGGAGGTGTGACCGCGACCGTGGAGGGAGAGATTCGCCTGGAGGAGCTGACGAAGGCGTTCGCCGACGTCGTCGCCGTCGACGCGATCGACCTCGAGATGCCACCCGGGGAGTTCTTCACGATGCTCGGCCCGTCGGGCTGCGGCAAGACGACGACGTTGCGGATGATCGCCGGCTTCGAGCGGCCGACGAGCGGTCGAATCCTCCTCGACGGTGCAGACGTCGCCGACGTTCCGCCGCACAAGCGCAACGTCAACACCGTCTTCCAGAGCTACGCCCTCTTCCCGCACCTGAGCGTGGCCGGCAACGTCGACTTCGGGCTGAAGTACCTCCGCCTGACGAAGGCGGAGCGACGGTCGCGGGTCGCCGAGGTGCTCGAGGTAGTCCAGCTCGGCGCGCTCGGCGACCGCAAGCCGAGCCAGCTGTCGGGCGGCCAGCAACAGCGCGTTGCGCTCGCCCGCGCGCTCGTGCTCAGGCCGCGCGTGCTGCTGCTCGACGAGCCGCTCGGGGCGCTCGACGCGCGGCTCCGCAAAGGGCTCCAGGTCGAGCTCAAGGCTCTCCAGTCGGAGCTGGGGATCACGTTCGTGTTCGTCACGCACGACCAGGAAGAGGCGCTCACGATGAGCGACCGGATCGCCGTGATGAACGGTGGTCACGTCGAGCAGACCGGGACACCACGCGAGCTCTACGAGCGCCCGACGAGCGAGTTCGTGGCCGAGTTCCTCGGTGTGTCGAACGTCGTGAGCGCCCAGGCCGAGCCGGACGGGGCCGCCTGCACGGTGCGGATCGCCGAGCAGGAGCTGCGAGCGACCGAAGGGGCCACCGCGTCACGCGGGCGGGTGCGCGTCATGATCCGGCCGGAGCGGGTCGGGATCGAGCCGTCGGGGTCGACCGGCGCAAACCGCATGCCGGGGATGGTCGAGCATGCGATCTTCGTCGGCGCCTCGACCGAGCTCCACGTCCGGATCCCTGGAGGAGCGCTCGTCAAGGCACTCGTCCCGAACGACGGTACGCGGACGGAGCTCGACCAGGGCACGCCGGTCGTCCTCGTCCTCCCCCCTGACGCGTTGCGGGTGCTCACCGCCTCGGCCGAGAGCTCGGCGGAGGGTGACGCCGAGCCCGAGGTCAGCGACGAGGGCTGAGCTCGCGCTCCAGCGTGCTGCGGATGAGCGCCGAGGCCTCCGTTCGCTCCAGAAGCCCGAGGTAGAGGAGCGAGTCGAGCCCGTCGGCGACGGCCGCGAGCCGCCACCCGGACTCGCGCGGCGAGACCGAGCGATCGATCGAGCCGTCCCGTAGTCCTTCCCCGACGAGCTGCACGAGGCGATCGAGCCAGCGCGTGTACCACTCGCGCACGAGCGGCTGCAGGTCATCGTCGAAACCGAGGCTCGACCAGACTTCGTTCCACAGAGCTCGCTGCTCGCCGAACGCGTTGTCGGCGTCGATGCTCACGAGCAGAACGCGCTCGATCTTCGCCCGCGCCGTCGGAAGCCCCTCCAGCTCTTCGGCGACTGCGCGCTCGAGCTCGCGCTCCGCATGCCCGAACGCCTGACGGAGCAGCTCCTGACGGGTTGCGAAGTAGTAGTGGACGAGCGCCTTCGAGACACCCGCCTCCGTCGCGACCGCCTTCATGTGGAGCCCGTGCGCCCCGTCGCGTGCGATGACACGGCAGGCCGCCTCCAGTATCGTGGACACGCGGCTCGTGGGCTCCGTGGGGAGCATCGGGCCCGAAGCGGTCGATTGACTCATGGTCAGGACAGAGTATCCTGTCTGACCGGTCAGTCAATACCGAGAGGAGCGGAGCATGACCGTGGTGGAAGGAGCGCCAGCGGACCTCGGCCAGGCGCTGGAGGCTGGCTGGACGCTGCCGGCGTCGTGGTACTCGGATCAGGCGATCCTCGCACGGGAGCGGGAGCGGATCTTCGCGAGCGCGTGGCAGTACATCGGCCGCTCCGAGCCGCTCGACCGCGCCGGTGGTTTCATCGCCGGTCGGGTGGGGCACGTCCCGGTCGTCGCCGTCCGCGGCAAGGACGGCGTGCTCCGAGGGTTCAAGAACGTCTGCCGCCACCGGGCGCACCTCGTCACCGAGGGCGAAGGTTGCCGCGCGACGCTGCAGTGCCCCTATCACGCCTGGACGTACGACCTCGACGGCTCGCTGCTGCGCGCCCCGCGCTCCGAGCGCGAGCCCGGGTTCGACCCCGACGCGTTCTCGCTGTTCCCGGTTTCCGTCGAGACCTGGGGCCCGCTCGTGTTCGCGAACCCGGATCCCGAGGCGGCGCCGTTGCACGACCACCTGGAGGGGATCGTCGGTCTGATCGAGTCGAGCGGTGTCGGCTTCGAGACGCTGCGCTTTCGCGAGCGGATCGTGTGGTCGCTCGAGGCGAACTGGAAGAACGGGATCGAGAACTACCTCGAGTGCTACCACTGCCCCACCGCCCATCCTGGTCTCTCGAAGGTCGTCGACGTCGACCCGGACACGTACACGCTCATCCCGCGAGCGCTCTCGACGAGCCAGGTCTCGACGGTGCGCCCCGGCGTGCGTGAGGGCAAGGTCGACGTGACGTACGTGCCGGCCGAGGACGTCGCGGACGCGCAGTACCACTTCATCTGGCCGGGGACGACGATCAACATCGAGCCGGGCCGCCCGAACCTCGGCATCGACTCGTGGATCCCGGCGAGCACCGGCGAGACGATCGGCGTGACGGACTACTTCTTCGGCCCCGACGTCACCGACGACGAAGTGGCCGAGCTCGTGGCTTTCAGCCAGCAGGTCGGAGCCGAGGACGACAGCCTCGTGCGCAGCGTCCAGGCCGGGCTCGACTCCGGGGTCGTCCCGCAGGGACGCCTGCTGATGAACAGCGAGCCGCTGATCGGGCACTTCCAGCGCTGGGTGTTCGACGCGCTCGCGTCGTAGAGCGGGCCGGGCAAGCCCGTGGGCCGGGTAAGGCCCGACCCGGCTACCCCCGCTCGAAGTACCGCTGGCGCTCCCAGTCTGTGACGAAGCGGTCGAAGATCGCCTGCTCGGTGCGCGCGTAGTTGAGGTAGTGGTCGACCACCTGGTCGCCGAACGCGCCCCGGGCCATCGTCCCGTCCTCGAGCGCCGCGATCGCATCGCGCATCGACGAGGGAAACCGCCGCGCATCCGACTCGTAGGCATTCCCCTCGAGAGCCGGTGGCGGCTCGAGCCCGTGCTCGATCCCGTGGAGCCCGGCGGCGATGATCGCCGCGAACGCGAGATACGGGTTCGCGTCACCGCCGGGAATCCGCGTCTCGGCACGCCGGGCCGCTCCCTTGCCGACCACCCTGAAGCCACACGTCCGGTTGTCGTTGCCCCAGGCGAGCGTCGTCGGGGCCCACGAGCCGGCAGCGAAGCGCTTGTACGAGTTGATCGTCGGGGCGAGAAAGATCGCAAGCTCCTCGAAGCAGGCGATCTGCCCGGCGAGCCACTGGCCGAAGAGCGTCTCGTCGTCGGCGAATGCCGCCGTCCCGTCGCGCCAGAGCGACGAGTGGACGTGACACGAGTTTCCGATCCAGTCCTCGAACGGCTTCGCCATGAAGCTGATCGAGCACCCGTGCTGGAACGCGATCTCCTTCGCGCCGTTCTTGTAGATCACGTGGTTGTCCGCCATCGTGAGCGCGTCGGCGAAGCGGAAGTTGATCTCCTGCTGCCCCGGCCACGCCTCGCCCTTCGAGGTCTCGACCCGCAGCCCCGCCGCCTGCATGTGGTTCCGGATCTCGCGCAGCAGCGGCTCGTCGTAGGTCGTGCCGAGGATGTGGTAGTCGAGGATGTACGGGACGCTCGGCGTCAGGTCGCGATAGCCCTTCGCGTGCGCCTCGAGGTAGGTCTCCTTGAGGAGGTAGAACTCGAGCTCGCTGCCCATCATCGGCGTGTAGCCGAGCGCGGTTGCGCGGTCGAGCTGGGCCTTCAGCACCTGCCGCGGTGAGGGCTGGACGGGGGTGTGGTCGTGCCAGAGGACATCACCGAGCACGAGCGCGGTGCCCTCGAGCCATGGGATCCGTCGCAGCGTGGCGAGGTCGGGGGCGAGGTCGAAGTCGCCGTACCCCTGCTCCCAGCTCGCGATCTCGTACCCGGGGACGGGATCCATCTCCATCTCGAGCGCGAGCAGGTAGTTGCAGCCCTCGATCGCATGTCCCGCCTCGATCTCCTCGACGAAGAACTCGCCATGGAGCCGCTTCCCCATCAGCCGTCCCTGCATGTCGGTGAACGCGACGACGACGGTGTCGAGCTCACCCTCCTCGACGAGCGCCTTCAGGGTCTCGTACGCCAGCACCGCGCGATCCTTGCACGATTCCGTCCGCACCGCGGAGGAGACTCGTGCGAACTCAGGGCGACACCTTGACAGCAGGCCCCCCGCCTAGGTGAATACCCGGGGGAAACCGGCGCACCACCACAGGGAGGCGACATGAGCACAGGACCCGCGCGTGGCGGGTACCACACCTCGGAGGACGAGCAGATCCTCCACAAGCTCGGCTATGCACAGGAGCTATTCCGTGCGATGGGCGGGTTCCAGAACTTCGCCATCAGCTTCACGATCATCTCGATCCTCGCCGGCTGTCTCACCTCCTACTACGTCGCCTTCGAGCGCGGTGGTCCTGTCGCCATCACCTATGGATGGCTCATCGTCGGGCTCTTCTCGACGATCATCGCCCTCGCAATGGCAGAGATCGCCTCCGCCTATCCGACGGCGGGCGGTCTGTACTACTGGGCGTCGAAGCTCGGCAGCCCCGGTTGGGGCTGGGCTACCGGCTGGTTCAACCTGATCGGGCAGGTGGCGGTCACCGCGTCGATCGGGTACGGCCTGGCGACATTCGGAACCGTGTTGTTCGACTACTGGTTCGACTACGAGGCCCACATGGCCGACTGGTTCGGCATGGGCTTCAACGGGTCCGTCTACACGCTGTACGCGATCTTCATGCTCGCCGCCGTCCTCATCAACGTCTTCGACATTCGCATCACGTCGACGCTCAACACGGTCTCCGCCTACTGGCACATGGCCGGTGTCGCTTTCATCGTGGCCGTCCTCATCATCGTGCCGAACGAACACCAGTCGTTCGGCTACGTCTTCGGCGAGACGGTCAACGCCTCCGGGTATGGCGGCGCGGGCGACAACTTCTCGAACCCGGTGTTCTGGTTCGTGTTCGGACTCGGTCTGCTGCTCTCGCAATACACGCTCACCGGCTTCGATGCATCCGCACACACGGCCGAGGAGACGCATGCTGCGTCACGTATGGCCGCCGTGGGGATGTACATGTCGGTGGTCGTCTCGGTCGCGTTCGGCTGGATCCTCCTGCTCGCGGTGACGTTCTGCATCCCGAGCACCGAAGGGGCACTCGAGAACATCGGCGCGGTCGTTCCGTGGATCTGGACCGAGTCGATGAGCCAGAACTGGGCCGAGGTCCTGCTCTTCATCTGCGTCGTGGCGCAGTTCTTCTGCCTCACTGCGTCGGTCACGTCCGCGTCGCGAATGATGTTCGCATTCTCCCGTGACGGCGCCGTGCCCGGTCATACCCTGTGGCGCCGCGTGTCACGCCACCGCGTACCCGTCTACGCCGTGTTCGCCATCGGGATCCTTGCTGCACTGCTCATGGTGCCGGCCATCTGGGACTACCTCGTCGGCTACGCAGCCGGAACGGCGATCTCCGTGATCGGCCTGTACATCGCCTTCATTCTCCCCGTCTACCTGCGCCTCCGGAAGGGCGACAGCTGGGACGAGCCACGAGCCTGGAGTCTTGGCAGGCACTACAAGTGGATCGACACGATCGGGATCCTCTGGGTCGGACTGATCACGATCCTCTTCATCTTCCCGCTCTACAAGGCGGGCCTTCCGTGGGAAGACGACTTCTCCTGGGAGCTGACCAACTACACAGTTATCTGGTTCGCCGGCATTGGCCTCGTGTTCGGCGGCTGGTGGGCCGTGTCCGCGAAGAACTGGTTCAAGGGCCCGGTGCGCATGGGGAGCGAGGAGGAACTCGAAGCGCTGGAGGAGAAGACGCTCGGCGAGTTCGAGCTTCCGACCGACTCAGGCGGGTAAACGACCATCCCTGATCCGCGGTGGGGGCGTCAGGTGCGCCCCCACCGCTCCTTACAATTCACTTGTGAAGCTCGTGACGCACGGCGATGCCGCGAGCGTCCTGCGTGAACGCGGGGCGGTGTACGTGTGGGCTCGGGCAGCGCGCTGCTGTCGTGGACGCCAACTGCTGCTCGAGGCGTCCCTCGACAGGCCGACACGCCCCCTCGAGCTGTCTCACGCGGTCGACGGATTCCAGGTCTGGACGTCTCCTGGCCTTCCGGCTCCGGACGAGCTCCACCTGGAGCTCGATCGGAAGGGTCGGATCCGCGCGTACTGGAACAACCAGAGCTGGATCGGCTGAGTCCCGGAGGGTTGGGGCCGCACCTCGACCTCTACTCCGTCGCAAATTGCGGGGTTTCTCTCGCGCGAAGCTCTTGCGGCCAGTCCTCTCGGGACGTAGATTCCTGCCTGCGCCGAGTACGGGACGCGACTAGGACGAAGCCCCCCGGCAGGCTGGACGCGGAAGCGAAAGGTCGATCGGGAAGGTGGACGAAAGCGCTCCCGGCTCGGCGAATTACGGTCCCGACCTTTCTAGAGCATGTAGCCCAAAGCGCAATTTGGTATTGCTCGAAAAGAAAAAGATGCAAATTGCGGGCAACACCGAACGAAGCGCCTTGACGGACACGCTTCAGGGGCATAGTCTCCTGAGTGCACCGAGCAGGGAGCACCCGAGGTTGATGGCTCTCCGATCGGCAGCCGCTTCGGCGGAGGTCAGTCGGGAAGCCGGACGAAGGCGCACCGGCTCGGTGCATTTTTGCGTGGACGGGCTTTCCAGTCGCCGAATTAGTGCGGAAATTCGAAATCCTCGCTATTTGCGACCAATACCGCGATTGTCTGCTTGACCCACGGAAATCCACTCGCTAGGTTTCCTCTTGCACCGAGCACGGAGCGCCAAAGGTTGATGGCACTCCCGAGAGGCAGCCGCTTCGGCGGCGGTCGATCAGGAGGGTCGGACGGAGGCGAGACCGACTCGGTGCATTTCTGTCTGGTCCCATGAGCTCGCCTGAGGGCCTGCCGCCACTTGACTAGCCTGGGCTCGTGAACCGTCTTCTCGCGCTCGCGGCCGTGGTCGTCTTCGTCGATACGGCGCTCTTCGGGGCGCTCATCCCGCTTCTTCCCGTCTACGCCGAGTCGTTCGGTCTCGACAAGGCATCTGCCGGTCTGGTGTTTGCGGCGTACGGCATCGGTGCCCTGGCGTGCGGCATCCCCGCCGGGCTGCTCACGGCTCGGGCCGGGCCCCCGCACGGCGGTCGTGCTCGGTCTCACGCTGTTCGGCGTGGCGAGCATTGCGCTCGCACTGGCCGACTCGACCCTGACGCTCGGCCTCGCGCGCGCAACCCAGGGAGCCTCGAGCGCGCTGTCCTGGGCGGGCGTTCTCGCGTGGGTCGCGGTCGAGACGCCTCGAGACAGGCGCGGCCAGGCTCTCGGTACCGTCTTCGGGGCGGCGGTCTTCGGGTTCGTGAGCGGGCCGGTGATCGGAGCCGCGGCTCACACGATCTCGCTCACGTCGACCTTCGTCGTCATCGCAGCCATCGCCTTCCTCCTCGCCGTCGTCACGTGCACCTATCCTCGGGCCCGGAGGGAACAACGCGCCCCAGGTGCGGTGCACCGCGCGCTCTCCGACCCTCGCTTTCTCGTCGGTGTATGGCTGAATGCGCTTCCGGCGTTCTTCTTCGGCACGCTCGACGTGCTGTCCACCCTTGCACTCCACGCCGGCGGGTACGGCATCGCCGCGATCGGCCTCGTGTTCGTCGTCGCCGGGCTCGCCGAGGTCGCGTTCAACCCGATGGTCGGGCGCATCTCCGACCGGTACGGTCGCTTCGTTCCGATCAGGTACGCACTCCTGGCCGCAACGATCGTGACCGTCGGTCTCGCGTTCGCCACCGAGCCACTCGTCGTCGCGCTCCTCGTCATCGCGGCGTCGCTCTCCTGGGGCGGCTGCTTCGCGCCGGGGATGGCGATCGTCGCCGACCGAGCCGAGGCGGCGCTGTTGCCCCAGGGGATCGGCTTCGGGGTCACCAACACCGCCTGGGCGCTCGGCGCCGCTATCGGGCCTGCCCTTGGTGGCGCGCTCGCGCAGACATTCGACGACGCAGTCCCCTATCTCCTGAGCGCCGCGCTGTGCGTCGTGACCCTGGTCGCGATCACTCGCGGACGCCGACTCCTGGCCCCGGCATGAACAGCCACGACTGGGACGCGCGCTACGCCAGCACCGATCTCCTGTGGGGGCACGGGCCCAACCGGTTCGTTCGCGCGGAGCTCGACGGGCTCGAGCCCGGCCGCGCGCTCGATCTCGCCTGCGGAGAGGGGCGGAACGCGATCTGGCTCGCCGAGCAGGGCTGGCAGGTCACCGGGATCGACTTCAGCCCTGTCGCGATCGACCGCGCTCGGAGGCTTGCGGCAGAGCGCGGCGTGTCCGCGCGGTTCGAGGTCGGCAACGCCCTCACGGCGAGTGAGCAGGACATGAGCCTCGTCGTCCTCGCATACCTGCAGCTCCCGCCCGAGGAGCGTTCGGCGGCGGTCGCCATCGCCCGGGACGCGCTCGCTCCCGGAGGAACGTTCCTCCTCGTCGGGCACGACCGGAGGAACCACCTCGAAGGTGTCGGCGGCCCGAGCGACCCGACGCTCCTCTGGCAACTGGCCGAGATCCTCGGGTCTCTCGACGGCTTCGAGATCGAGCGAGCGACGGTCGTCGAGCGCCCGGTCGACGGGGCACCTCGACCCGCGCTCGACACGCTCGTCAAGGCGCGGCGCCCGGCGTCAGCGCCGGAAACCGCTCGAGCGCCCAGCCCGCATCGAGCGGAGCGCGGCGATAGTCCCGGCCGTTGACGAGAGCGAAGTCGCCTCGCCTCGGATCCATCGGAAGTCGCGACTCGACCGGGTACCACCGGTTGTGTCGCTCGATCAGATCGTTGACCTCGTCGAAGCTCCAGGCCTCGACGACCTCACGCCAGCGCTCCGCGAACGCAGCGTCGTTCGGCACTGCGAGTCGTAGCCCTTCCCGCGCCTCGGTCAGACGCCTCTCGTGGTCGACGATCTGCTCGTCGATGTCGCGGACCCGAAGCATGTAGTGCAACGGGCCGCCGAGCGCCGTGAGGTACCCCCCGCCGTCCGGGCGGAAGTTGCGGAGCCGCAACGCGAGCGGCTCGCCGCGCAGAGGGCTCGTCTGCAGGTCGTCTTCGAGCCCGGCGAGCTCCCGTCGCTCACGAGGCGTCTCGACGCGCCACACACCTTCGCGCAAGAGCGCCTCTCGCTCCTCGCGTCTCACCTCTTCAGTACAGCGGACCCGGGCGGGCGGCCGGACGCATTGCGACGAGCGAGGGTCAGGCCCGGCGCACGAGCCGATCGACCCACGATTCCCGCGATCGCTCCTGGACGGGCTCCGGCTGTGTGGGATCAGCGACGGCGGGCTCCTCCACGCATGTCAGCGTCGGCTCCACCCCGCGGGCCCGAAGACGCTCGAAATCGGCGCGGAGCGCGTCCCTCATTTCGCGCTTGTGGCTTTGATCCTTCACTCGGTCGGACGATTCCGCGCGCCGGCCGTGTCTCCTTCCGACACACGCGAAGGCCCGAGCCGGCGCCAGACGACGATCGTCGCGAGCCCGAGGAGCAGTGTGGGGACGATCGTCAGGAATCGGTACACAAGCGTCGCGGCGACGACCTCTGCGTTGTCGCCACCGAACGCGACCAGGACCGAGGTCAGGCCGACCTCGACCACACCGAGCCCACCCGGGGTCAACGGGATCAGCTGGATCACCCGCGCGACCGACCAGGCCGCGAACGCCTGGATCCACGTCACCTCGCCGGCCGTCACGCCGACGGCCCGAAGCGAGCAGAGCAACACGAGGAAGACCGTGAGGTTGCCGAGCAACGCGACGAGCGTCAGGAGCCACCAGCGGCGGCGGATGAGACCGACGGTCTGCGTCCGAAACGACGCGAACGTCGCCCCACCCCACGCCACGGGCTCTCGACCGATGCGGGCCCAGACCCTGTTCACCGTGCGCGCGACGAAGTTGCCCAGGTCGGTCGCGAACGACTCGCTCCAGAACACGAGCACGAGAAGACCGACCACGACGGTGAACACGGCGGCGCCGACCAGCGCGATGGTCGTCAACGCGGTGTCCGTCTCCTCCTCGGCGGTCAGCATGAAGACCGCGGCGACAGGCAAGAGCAGGTTCGAGAGCTGGTTCCAGATGCCCGTGATCGTCACGGCGCGTGCCACGTCGTCATTCGGGTAGCCCCACAGGCGCAGCAGCCCGAACGAGCCCGCCATCCCGACCACGCCACCACCGGGGGCGACGTACGTGAACGCGGTCGACGCCTGCGTGAAGGGCAGCGCCTGCTTGAACGGGAAACCGGGCAGAGCGACCATCCACGGCGGGGCGTACGTGACGATGTTGAGCGCCGTGACACCGAGGAGCACGGCGATCCACGTCGCATCGAGCGTCGTGACAACCGCCCAGACCGAGCGATAGTCTGCGATCCGCGGCAGCACGACGAGGAACGTGAACGCCACGATCGCGATCGCGACGATCCCGAGCACCGCCTTCTGCTTGCCGGCCCTGGTGCGGAGGTTCATCGTGAGAGCCTACGGTCTAGATGCCGAGCAGCCCGGTCGCTCCGCGCAGGATCGCGAGCAGGAGCCCGAGAGGAAGCCGACGGGCCGCGAAGGCGAGTACACCGGCTGTCCGATCGTCGACGAGATCCTCCGCCTGCGCGGTGTCCACGGCCTTCGCCAGCCCGGCCCGGAGTGCATCTTCCAACCTGTCGCGCGAAACATGCTTCTCGTCGGCGAGAGCCTCGAGCTCGTCGACGCTGCGAAGCGACAGCACGAGCTCCTCGCGCGAGACACCCAGCCCGCACGCGGTTACGTCGGCCGCGTCGAGCACGATGAGCTGGAGCTGCTCGTCGCGCCCCTGGGCCGGCCGGGACTCACGCGGTGTGCACGGGTCGTGCACCGGCGTCGGCTTGAAGGACGTCCCTCCGAGCGCGACGTAGGCGACGACGAGGCACAGCGACGCGACCGTCGCGGCGAGAATCGGGGTGCGCCTCACAGCTCCACCTCGCGGCGACCGACGACGATCGGCACGAGCGCGGCGAGCGCGAGCACCGCGGCCAGGAGAAACGGCCTGGAGAACGCTGCGGTGATTGCCCGGTCGAGCTCGTCCACGAGCGTGTCTCGCAGCGCCCGGTACTCCCCCGTGTCGGGACGGTCCTCGAACGCGCTCGAAACGTCGGGAACCTCGCGATGCGAGGAGTGGACGACGGCGAGCACGTCCTGGGCGACCCCGAGCTTGTCGCCGGGCGGCAGCGAACTGTCGAGAACTGCGGCCGCTCCCGCGCGGAGCGCCTCGTCCTGGTTCCGGTCGAGCGCGTTCGTGAAGATCGGCGTCAGCAGCAACAGCCCGAGCACGACGCCGGCATGCCGCGCCGCGATCGTCCAGCCGCCATGCACGACCGGGGAGGATCGGCCCGCGAGCGCGCGTTCGGTCAACGCCGACACGGTGAGACCGAGGCCCGCCCCGACGAGCAGCTGAGGCGGGATCGTCCAGCCCCAGCCCGCGCCTGGGAGCACTCCGAGCGCAGCGAGGCCACCTGCGATGAGGATCGTCCCGGTCGCGGCCCGTGTCGCGGTGGAACCGACACGTCGCGCCAGCCGAGCGCTCGCGATCGCGACGATCGGCATCACGGTGACGACGACGCCAGCCTGCGCCGGGTCGAGCCCCCAGCCATCGACGAGCAGCAGCACGAGGAGGAACAGCGCCGCGGTCAGAGCGCCCGCGACGAGGACGAGCGCGAGATTTGGAGAGATGCGTGGGCGCTCCACCGGCGCCCGCCAGGGGTGGCTCGCGATGCCCCGCAGGGCGACCAGCGTGACGAGCGCGAGCGGCGCCTGCAGGAGGAAGATCCATTCCCAGCCGAGCGTCTGCGTCAGGATCCCTCCAAGCGCCGGGCCGATCGCGGCGCCGATGACTCCCGCGCTCGCCCAGACCGCCGCCGCACGGGCATCGGATCCAGAGCCCTCGCTCAGGAGGTCGAGGGCCGCACAGACGAGGAGGGCCCCGCCGAGCGCCTGGACCGAGCGCGCCCCAACGAGCGCGGCAAAGCTCGGGGCAAGACCGCAGGCAAGCGACGCGAGCGAGAACACGACGATCCCGCCGGCGTACGCCACGTTGGGCCGCCGTCTGGCGAGATATGCGGCCGGGACGGCAGCGAGCGCGAGGACGAGGTTGTACGAGGTGAGCACCCACGCGACCCGCGGGATGGTGACGTCGAACTGGCGGAGGATGTCGGGGAGCGCGAGCGTCACGACCGACGAGTCGGCCAGCGCGAGCGCGACACCCAGCCCTACGAATGCCGACCGGGCCCGGTATCCCATGGCGCGACTCTACGCCGCGTCGCAACGCCGGGAGCCGCACAGCTAGGATCCCGGCCGTCATGCCGATCTGGGCCTTCATCCCGCTCGCGATCCTGCTCGTGCTCGCCCTCCTGATGCTCGTCCTGGTGGTTCTCGGGCGCTTCCGCGGTGGCAAGTACCTGAGACCGATCGTGCTCTTCCTCTCGAAGGTGCCGCTCTTCAAGCGCTGGTTCCAGAAGGCATCGCTCGCAGCGCTCGAACGCGAAAACCCGGACCTCGCCTCGGCGATGAAGAAGATGACCGCCTTCGGCGAGCCCAAGACACCGGAGCAGGCGCAGCGGATGCTCAACACCCTGACCCCGACCGAGCGGCGGGCCTACATGCAGGCGGTCGGTGCCGAGGGCCAGATGCCCGAGCCGACGAACCGCCAGCAGCGGCGACGCATGGAGCACGGCGGCGCGGGGATGCCGGTCAAGGCACCGGCTCAGTCCGAGCGCCCGGGCGCTGCCGGCCGCAAGTCGAAGAAGAAGCGCTAGTAGAGGCCGGGTATGCCCGGCCAAGCGGAAGCCCTGTGCCGGCCCAACGGGTGCCATAGGCCCGCGTCAGCCGACCAACCGCGCTCCCACCTCACGCGTGATCTCGACGAGCGCGAGGACGTCGTCGTCGGTCGTGCGGAAATTGACGAAGCAAGGACGCAGGCACACGGTGCCGTCGATCCGCGCGGGGGCGATCCAGACTCTCGTGTCCTCCTGGAGCGCCTGGACGAGGCGGGCATTGTGCCCGTCCAGATCGTCGACGCCCGCGGGGACGTGACGAAACGGCACGATCGAGAGGTCCGGTAATCCGCAGATCGCCTCGAGGTCGTCGTGTCGCGCGATCTCGGCGTGGAGCATCCGTGCCTGCCCGAGGTTTCGCTCGACCGCATCGCGAATCGCTTCCGAGCCGTGGGCACGGAAGGCGAGCCAGAGCTTCAGGGCACGGAACGGCCGCGAGTACTCGAGCGTGATATCGACCGCATGAGGCTCGTCCCGCTCGTGCAGCAGGTACGCCTCATCGTGCGCGAGAGCCGCCTCCAGGTCGGCACGGCGCCGGACGAGGACGACGCCACATGCCTTCGGGATGAAGAGCCACTTGTGGGCGTCGAGCGTGATCGAGTCGGCGCGCTCGAGCCCTGCGAAGAGGTGCGCTGCCGAGGGCGTGCCGGCGGCGGCGAGACCGTAGGCGCCGTCGACGTGCAGCCAGACGTCCCGCTCGGCGCAGATCGTCGCGAGCGCGTCGATCGGATCGACCGCACCCGTGAGGGTCGTTCCCGCGGTCGCGACCACGCCGATGGATGTGATACCCGCAGCACGGTCGGCGTCGATCGAGGCCGCGACCGCATCGGGACGGACGGCGCGGTGCGAGTCCATCGAGAGCCCGCACGTTTTCCGAGCCGATCCCGAGCAGCTCCGCCGCACGTCTCACGGAGTAATGGACCTCGGCGGAGCAATAGAGGGCGCAGCGGGTCTCGCCGAGACCTCGTGCGGCGCGCGCCTGGAAGCGCCCGCTCGCGCGCGGCAGCGAGCGCCGTCACGTTCGAGACAGTGCCCGCCGCTCGTGAACGCGCCCGCCTCCGGGTACCCCGAGGTAGTCGGCAACCCATCCGACCGTCTGCTGCTCGATCCTCGTCGCCGCGGCCGCCCAGGTCGCGAGGTTGACGTCGAAGCACGACGCGAGCAAATCGCCGACGACGCCGATCGGTAAGCCCGACGACCCGACGAAGGCGAAGTAGCGCGGCCGCGGCTGCGCGATCGACCGATCGAGGACGGTCGCCGCCTCCTCGAGGACCCGAGCACCGGGACGGCCCCCTCGGAGTGGCAACCGCAGCAGTGCGTCGACGCTTTCGTCGAGCTGAGGCTCCCGGGTCGGGCGTGGTCGAAGCTCGCCCAGCCTCGAGCACGATCTCCGACGCGCGGGCGAGCACCTCCTCGCGCCGCCGTCGAGTGCGAGCGCGCCCTGCCACGACCCGGTGCTGCTCACCCTACGGCGGAGTCTACGACCGCTCGGCGCCGGCCAGCTGCCGCAGCCCTGCCGCGCGGCTCGTCGACACGAGCGCGGCCACCGGCCGCTCCGTGCGCGTCGCGGCCGACGTGGAGCCCGTCCTCGTCCTGCCAGGAGACCGCGGCTCCGGCCCACCCCACCTCCGCGAGCCGCCTCGGCCCGATGTCGCTCCACCAGTAGGGCAGGCGCTCGTACGGCCCTGCGACGCCGGCGACCGCGTCGGCTGCCTGTTCGCCGGTGCCGATCGCAGCGTCCCAGTGCGGAAAGCCGATCGAGCCGAACCGCGCGTGCGGCACGAGCACGAGATCACCGACCGCATGCACGTGCTCGAGCCCCGGCACTGCCATGTCCGAGGCGACCGCAAGTGGCCGCTCGAGAGGAAGCCCGGGAGGCGAGACGAGCCGCCCACCCGTCGCCGCGACGACGACGTCGGCGGCGAGCGAGCCACCGGCAAAGGAAAGCGTCACCTGCCCGTCGTCGGAGGTGACCAGCTCCTCGATCGCGGCGCCACCGACAAAGGCGATCCCCAGCTCCTGCAGGGTGGCTTCGGCGATCGCCGGCAGTGGATCGTGGAGTCGCGCGAAGGGACGATCGAGCAGGTCGACCACCGTGACCGCATGACCGAGCCCGGCCAGCGTGGCGGCGGTCTCGACGCCGATCAGGCCGCCACCGACCACGACCACGGTCCGTGGGTCTCCGCTCAGCGACCCGGCGAGCCGTCGCATCCCGCCGGGTGTCGCGTTGACGTGCGCGACGTCGATCCCCGGGATCGGCGGCGGGCGGTACGAGAGCCCCGTCGCGAGGACGATCGCGTCGGCCTCCACCTCGTTCTCGCCCGCGACGAGGCGTCTGGCGGCGAGGTCGGCGTCGTCGACCATCGCGTCGAGCAGATCGACACCGCGCTCTGCAAGCTTCGCGGCGTCGGCGAGTAGGCGTGGCTCGCCGTCCGTGAGAGCCACTTTCGTGAGCGGCGGCCTGTCGACCGGTAGGCCCCGTCCGATCAGAAGCGGGCGAATGCCGTGACGTGCCAGGCGCGCCGCGCATGCGTAGCCGGCAACTCCATTGCCGACGATGGCCGCCTCGACCTTCACGGCAGCTCCAGCTCGACCCGGCTCCCGACGACTGCGTCCTCCGCCACCACTGCCACCTCCACCACGGCAGCGAGATCGCGTGGCGACACGATCGTCCAGTTCTCCGAGAGGACGTGGACGAGCTTCGGCCTCAAGATGGGACGTCGTCCACGAGCCGCGCGGCCGCCTCCACGGCCTCGCGCTGATGGGGTTGGAGCTCCTGACCCGCCTGCCCGTCCACGTACGCGAACGGATCGACGATCCCGGCGTCGAGGCCCGAGAGGGCCTCGACCACCGCGAGCCCGCAGAACGGGACGTGCGCAGTCGAGTAGCCACCCTCGTGCGCGGCAACGAGCCGCCCATCCGAGACCGACCCGGCGACGTCGACCATGACGCGCGTCATCTCGCCGAAGGTGGCCGCGGAGAGCTGCATCCGCCCCAGCGGGTCGAAGCCACCCGCGTCGAGGCCACATGCGATCACGATCAACTCTGGCCCGAACCGCTCGAGCGCCGGCACGACCACCTGCTCGAGTGCCGCGTGGTAGGCGCCGCGCCCGGCACCGGGCGGTAGCGGCACGTTGAGCGTGGCTCCCTCCCCGGCCCCCGCGCCACGTTCCTCACGCGTGCCGGAGCCTTGCGGGAAGCATCCGTCCTGGTGCAGCGAGATCGCGAGCACCGAGGGGTCGTCCCAGAAGGCGGCCTGGGTGCCGTTCCCGTGGTGGACGTCCCAGTCGACGACCGCGACACGACCGACCCCGCGCTCGCGCTGCGCGTGCCGGACGGCCACGGCGACGTTCGCGAACAGGCAGAAACCGAGCCCTTCGTCGGCGAGGGCGTGATGCCCCGGCGGTCTGACGAGCGCGTACGCGTTGGCGACCGTTCCGTCAAGCGTCGCGTCGATCCCGCAGATCACGCCACCCACAGCCAGCAGCGCGATCTCGAACGAGCCGTTCCCGACGATGGCCTCGTCCCCCACCTCGCCACCGTGCCCTGCGGAGAGCGCGGCCACCCGCTCGACGTAGCCGCGGCCGTGCACATGGCACAGCTCCTCGACGGTGGCCGGGCGCGGTTGGACCATCGTGAGCTGGTCGGTGATCCCGGTCGCGTCGAGCAGGTTCTTCAGGCGACGCTTCGTCGCGGGGTTCTCGAAGTGCTGGTGCGGCTCGACCCAGCCACCAGCCGGCAGCTCGGCGGTGCCGGAACCCGTGTCGTGCCACATCATCCGCTCGTGCCAGACGAGCCCGGTCGCCATCAGGCGCACGACCCTTCGAGGATCTGCAGCGACTTGAGGTCGCTGTAGAAGTCGAGCGCGTACTGACCCCCCTCACGACCGATCCCTGAGATCCCGACCCCGCCGAAGGGCGCGGTCAGGTCGCGGACGAGAAAGGTGTTCACCCAGACGACACCCGCTCGCACCGCCCTCCCGACGCGCTCGGCGCGCTCGGCGGAGCCCGTGTAGACGATCGCCGAGAGCCCGTACCGGGTCGAGTTCGCGAGCTCGATCGCCTCGGCCTCGTTCGCGAACGTCTGGAGGGTGAGTACAGGCCCGAAGATCTCGCGCTGGACGACCTCGCTCTCGTTCGAGCGTGGCACGACCAGGGTCGGCTCGATCCACAGGCCCTGGTCGAGCCGCTGTCCACCGCGCACGATCTCGTCACCGCCTGCCCGTGCGCGCTCGAGAAACGCGAGGACACGCTCGACGTGGTCGGGGTGGATCATCGGCGCAATGGTGGTCGCGTCGTCGCGCGGGTCACCCAGCACGTGCTCGTCGGTGAAGCGGTGGAACAGGTCGAGGAAGTCGTCTCGGATGCTCTCCTCGACGAGCAGTCGGGTTCCGGCGAGGCAGACCTGCCCGGAGTCGTCGAACTGCCCGGCAGCCTTGCGGGCCGCGGCGTCGAGGTCGGAGTCCGCGAAGACGAGCAGGGGCCCCTTGCCGCCGAGCTCACCCGTGAACGGGACGATGTTGCGCGCAGCCGCCTGCCCGATCGAGCGCGCGGCCTCCGGCGAGCCCGTGAAGGAGATCCGCCGAACACCGTCGTGCGCGACGAGCGCGGCACCGACCTCCTCACCGAGCCCCTGGACGACGTTCAGGACACCGGGTGGGAGCCCTGCCTCGTGCGAGAGATCGGCGAGCAGCGAGCAGGAGAGTGGCGACCACTCCGCGGGCTTCAGGATCACGGTCGAGCCGGCGGCAAGCGCAGGTGCGATCTTCCACGTCGAGAGCATCAGCGGCGCGTTCCAGGGCGTGATCACGACCGCAGGGCCGCTCGGCATCCGCAGCACTCGGTTGTGGGTGCCGTTCGAGTCCCAAACCCGCTCCTCGTACTCGATCGCGAGGTCGGCGTAGCTGCGGAAGTTCCGCGCGCAGCGGTTGATCAGCCGCGCCTTCAGCGACCGCAGCAGCATCGCCATGTCGGTGCACTCGACGATCGCGAGGTCGTCGGTGTGCAGCTCGATCACGTCGGCGAGCCGACGGAGGTGCTCGGCCCTCCCGGCCGGCCCGAGCGCGGCCCACGCAGGGAATGCGTCGGCGGCGGCGGCGACAGCGAGTTCCGCCTCCCGCTCGCCACCGCGGGCGATCTCGCCCAGCGGTCGCTCGTCGATCGGGGAGATGTCCGTGAAGGTCGATGCGCTCGAAACCCGCTCGCCGCCGATCCAGTGCTCGGTCGAGACGGAGACACCCGCGACGTCGATCCGCGAGCTCATCCGGACACCCTGCCGACTGCGACCGTGCCCACGTCGACGGTGCACGCGGCGTACGCGCCATCGACCGCGACCGCGTACCCGTCCGCCGCCAGCCGCCGGGCCACCGCCGCTCCGATTCCGGTTGCACCGCCGGTGACGAGCGCGACATTCGGACCGTCGATCACCGTCGCAGGTCCACGACGGTCTCGAGGTCGTCCACCGTGTAGGCGAACGTGAACCGGTAGCCGCGCCCCATGCGAACCGGCGCAAGCGCAGTGTGCTCCTCGTGCGGAGCACCGATCAGCTCGAGCGTCGCACTTCCCTCCCACACCTCCGAGACACTCCGATCGCGCGACACCGCGCGCACGAGCTCGTGGACGGCGGGTGCATCGTGACTTCCGGCGGCGAGCTCGGGGAAGTGGCGGACGTTGACGATCGGCGGCGCGTTGTGGAACGGCCCACCGGCCGAGAGATGCTCCAGCGTGATGGTGCATTCGGCGACGCGACGCTCGTAGGCGGCGCAGGTCGCGCCAAACCTCGCCCCCGCCTCCATGCCCGGGTCCGCTGGTCCTCCGAGCCCGAAGCTCCGCGTCACCCAGATCGAGCCGAGCTTCTTCGGGAAGCCCTGGATCCACCCGCGCGCCATCGCGAAGTCGCGATCGACCCAGATGTAGGAGCACACCGTGACCTCCTCGCCTGCGAGCAGCCCGCTCGTGACGACGAACACCTCCTTGTACTGAGACCGGGACGGATCGAGCAGCTCGTCGCCACCCTCGGAGCAGGACTGCCAGTCGGCGGCGACGAACGCGCAACGGCCCGGATCGGGATGGGGGTCGATCCCCTCTGGGAGGAATGCGACGGTTCGCTCGGGGTCGGCCCAGTAGTCGATCACGAGGAACGCCCCGACGTAGTGCCACGGCGGGTACGGGACGAGCGACGAGCGCCCCTCCGGCGTCCGGGGCATCGTGAAGCCGCGGAGGCTCACCCTGGCCACCCCTCGGGTGGAGGCGGCAACGGACGACCGCGGGTCTCCCAGCTCTCCCGCTCGGATTCGATCGCGACCGGGTCGAACCGGAAGTACGACCGCGGTGGCAGCGGCCCCCACGTGTTCGACGAGAAGCGATCGTCGGGGTAGCTGCGCGGCACGTGGTCGTCGGCCAGCAGCTCCATATCGCAGTAGAGCTCGACGTGGCACGGCTCCTCGACGATCCGGACGTACGTCGCGATGTTGCCCGCGATCCCGTGACGGGACGGCCCCCACGACACCCACCGCCCGTGACGAGCGAGATGGTCGAGCAGGTCGCGCATCTTCCCGATGTCGACGGTGTCGAAGGCGAGATGGTGGAAGTGCGCGTACCCGACATCGACGAGCGCCATCACATGATGCTCCACCCCGATGTGGAACCAGACGCCCGCTCTCCCGAGCCAGTCCGACACGCGCATCCCGAGGATCTCGGTGTAGAACGCCGCATTTGCCTCGATGGCGCCGGTCAGGCAGTTCACGTGCCCGAGTCGCCGCGGCCCGCCCAGCCGCACCGTGTCGGACGGCCGTGCGTGCTGCGGCCAGCGATCGACCTCACGGCTCGCGGGGCGATGTGGCATCAGCTGGACACGGCGGCCGTCAGGGTCGGTCACGAATGACGAGCCGTCGCGTTCGTCGAACGGCACACCGCGCTCGTCGAGCCATGCGCGTGCATCGTCCGGCGAGCAGTCCGCTCGCAGCTCGAAGCCGACATGGTCGAACCCCGGCACACCGCCCGCGATCAGCTCGAGACAGTACGGCTCGTCGTTGCAGGCGAGCAGCGCGCAACCGTCGCGACGCTCGCGTTCGGTGAGCCCGAACTGGATGCACCACCTCGCGGCCGCCTCATCGAGGTCGGCGACCCGAAAGCAGACGTGGTCGATGCCGTGGAGGCGGATCACGGGACGCGGCCCTCCTCGACGAGGCGTTCCGCCTCGTCCTCGGGAATCGCCAGCGCGACGTGGAGCGTCTGGGCCGAGACCTGCATCTGCTCACCCGGCCCAGTGAGATCGACATCCCACTCCTCGATCGGGTTCGTCAGCCGCCCGAGCCCGCTGATCTCGACCTCCACCACGTCGCCGGGCTTCATCGGCCGCGAGTTCGCCGGGGTACCGGTCAGGAGCACATCGCCCGGTTCGAGGGTGACGAGGCGGCAGAGGTCGGCGAGCTGGTACGCGACCCCGAACTCGAGATCGTCGGCCGTCGCCTCCTGGACGACCTCGCCATTGAGGTAGGTCCGCAGCATGTAGTCGGTCGGGTCGAACGCGGACGCGGGAACGAGCACCGGCCCGAGCGGCAGAAACCCATCCTGGCCCTTGACGCGGAGCATCGCACCGCGATCGGCATGGCGGAAGTCGTGCATGCCGACGTCGTTCGCGCAGGTGTAGCCAGCGACGTAGGAGAGCACGTCGGCGAGCGGCACGCCCTTCATCCGCCGGCCGATGACGACCGCGAGCTCGCCCTCGTAGTTGAGGAACCGCGAGCCCTTCGCCATCCGCACGGGTCGGCGGTGGCCGTTGAGGGTGGTCGGTGGCTTGACGAAGTACGACGGCTCCGGCGGCATCCGCGCCGCGTACTCGACGACGCGGCTGCGATACGTGAGGTGGACGGCGAAGATCTTCGACGGCTCGACGGGTGCCAGATAGCGCGCGTCCGACTCGGAAAGCTCCCGACCGTCGTCGAGCCGGATGACGCCGTTCACCGGCGTGCCCCAGCATGGGGCGCCATCGACCTCGATGCGGACGGTCGGACGGTCGACCGGTCTCACGGCACACTCCATTCGGACGGGTTAGAGGTGGAACGCATACTCCGCGAGCTCCCACTCCGTGACGACCTCGGGGTCGAGCTCGCCCACCTCCTCGGCAAACCGCTCGACTTCGAAGCGCTTCATCGCGACGAACGTCGCGACGAGCTCGTCCCCCAAAGCCTCGACGAGCGCCGCATCTGCGACGAGCGCGTCGAGCGACGAGCCGAGGTCCGCAGGGAGCCGCGACCCGGCGTGGGCGTCGTCCATCCTGTAGGCGTCGCCGACGACCGGCGCGGGGGGCGTGAGCTCACGCTCGATGCCGTCGAGCCCGGCGATGAGCAACGCGGCGACGATCAGGTGAGGGCAGGCCGAGCCATCACCGGTGCGGATCTCGACCCGCGACCTCGAGCCGCCTTCGTTCGGGACGCGACAGAACGCTGTCCGGTTGTCGTGCCCCCAATTGGCGTGCGTCGGCGCAAGGCTGTCGGGGAGGATCCGCTTGTACGCGTTGACCGTCGGGCCGAGTAGCGCCTGCAAGCCCTGCGCGTGCTCGATCACCCCCGCGATGAACTGCGCCGCGAGCTGGCTCAGCCCGGACGGGCCATCGGTCGCGGCGAACGCATTTCTGCCGTCGTCATCCGCGAGTGAAAGGTGGACGTGGAACCCCGAGCCGCCCTGGTCGGCGAACGGCCGACCCATGAACGTCGCGACGAGACCTTCGATCGCCGCGGTCTCCTTGACGAGCGTCTTGAGCATGAACGCGCGATCAGCGGCATCGAGGGCAGCTGAGTGCTTGACGTTGATCTCGTACTGCGAGTTCATGAACTCGTGGTTCGCGGCGAACGCCCCGAGCCCGAGATCGTCGGCCCAGAGCAGCTGGCGGAGCGTGAGCTGGAGCGGATCCGAGATCGCGCCGACGGTGTAGACCCGTGAGAGCTGGTCGACGTAGCGGCGCAGCCCACCCGGAGCTTCGGGGTCGGGCACGCAGAGGAAATGCTCGAGCTCCGGGCCGACTATGGGGAGTAGTCCCCGCTCGCCGTAGCGCGCCACGACCCGCTTCAGCAACGCCCGAGGGCAGACCGCGTAGTGATCCGAGCCGTCGAGCCGCCACGCCTCGCCGAGGCACCAGGCGATCTCCGGTTGCCAGGGAACGACCCGCAGCGTCTCGAGGTCGGGTCGAACCGCAAAGTCGATGTAGCCGACCTCGCCACCCACCACCGGGGTGTGCCGCAGGTCGGTTCCCATCACGGCGGCACAGAAGGCGACGCCCTCCTTGGACAGATCGGCGAAGTGGCCGAGCGGGATGTCCTTCCCGCGCGCAACACCGTGGAGGTCGGTGTAGAGCAGACGGATTGCGCGAACACCCTGTCCGCGAAGCGAGGCGACCGCAGCCTCCGGGTCGTGACCGACTGTCATGCCGTTCGCTCCTCCTCGCTCGTGGCCCTCACCCGTGAACCCGCACGGGGAACCGCTTGATTCCGTTGAAGAAGTTCGAGCGGAGCCGTGTCGGCTCACCCGCGAGCTCGATCCGGTCGAGGTACGGGATCATCTCCTCCAGCCAGATCCTGATCTCCAGCTTGGCGAGATGCGCGCCCAGGCAGAAGTGCGGCCCGCCGAGGCCGAACGTGAGGTGACGGTTGGGGCTGCGCCCGACGTCGAATCGGTACGGGTCCGCGAAGCGCTCATCGTCGAAGTTGCCCGAGGCGTACCACATCGTGACCTTGTCGCCCGCGCGAATCCGCTGGCCACGGACGACGACGTCCGTCACGGCCGTCCGTCGGAAATGGTGCACCGGGTGCGCCCAGCGAAGCACCTCGTCAGCTCCGGTGGCCGCCAGCTCCGGCTCGGCGACGAGCCGTGCGCGCTCCTCCGGGTGCGCGAGGAGCGCGAGCAGCCCGAGCGAGATCGCGTGCCGGGTTGTCTCGTTCCCCGCCGTGGTGAGCAGGATGAAGAACGCACCGAATTCTCGATCGGTCAGCTGCGACCCGTCGACGTCGGACTGGACGAGCTTCGTCGTCACGTCGTCGCGCGGCTCTCGCCGACGGGCCTCACCGAGCTTTCTCCCGTACTCGATCAGCTCGACGGAGAACGGGCTCGAGAATGGCAGCTTCCGCAGCTCCGGGTCCTCGAGCGCCCGCTCCTCGACGAACTCCTCGCCGACGACCTCGGGGTCGCTGTTACCGAGGATCTTGTCGCCGAGCTCGATCAACAGACGGCGGTCGTCGACCGGCAGACCCATGATCTCCGAGAAGACCCACATCGGGATCTCCGATGCGACGCGCTCCACCCAGTCGAACTCGTCTTGCTCGAACGCCTGCTCGAGGATCCCTTGCGCCAGCGCGCGGATCCGCTCCTCGTAGGTGTTGACGACCCGCGGGGTGAAGCCCTTGTTGACGATTGCTCGCATCCGCGTGTGCGCGGGCGGATCGGTGTCGAGCATCGACTTCCGGAGCTCGATCTCCTCGGGGGTCAGGTCCTGGAGCGACGTGCCGCCGAGCTCCGACGAGTAGGTCTCCCAGTCCTTCGACATCTGGACGATGTCGTCGTACCGCGTGAAGACCCAGAAGCCGTTGCCGCGCTCTTCCTCCTGCCACCAGAGCGGTGCCTGCTCGCGCAGCAGGCCGAACCACTCGTAGGGCACCCCCTGCTCCCAGACGTCGAGGTTCATGAGGTCGATCTCGTCGAGCGCGACGTCCGCGAACGAGGGGGCGGCTACGGTCGCGGCTGCGAGGGCTTCCGAGGTCACGTGATCCTCGCGCTCGTGGACCGCCTCGGCCGCCGCAGGCGGGGGCGACAGGCGCACGCGGAGCTGCCCTTCCTGCGCCCGTACCTCGTAGATCGGCAACGGCTCGAGCGCGGGTGGCGTCAGCACGTCTCCCGTCCGGACGTCGAACTCGGATCCGTGGCACGGACAGACGACGACGGCGCCGTCGAGCTCACCGCCGGCCAGCGAGCACTCCTCGTGGGTGCATGTGTCGTCGAAGGCGACCCACCCGTCGGCGGTACGACCGACGCACACAGCACGGCCGCCTGCCTCGACGCGTCGGAGGTCACCCTCCGACGCGTCATCGGCGCGGCCGACGTCGTGCCACTCGAGTGCTGTCACACCTGCGGCTGGTAGTCGAGCGTCTCGTCGAGCGGGGCGACTCCCTGACGCTCGGCCGCGTGCGCTGCCGCGTTCTCGACGTTGCACCGCCTCATCACCAACAGGATGACGAACCAGACGAGCCCACGTCGGTCAAGCCGATCGTCCAGGCCGACGCGACCCAGTCGTAGTTCGACGAGTCGTGAGGATTGGGACCGAGGGCTTGCAGCGTCCAGAGCTTCTTCTCCCCCAACGATCCGGCGCCGCTGCCGTGTCGGTCTGACTCATCCCGTGGATCCTCCTCACGCATCCGGCGCCCCTGAGTACGACGGCGAGTTCGGCGGTCTCGCGTTCGGGGAAATCGATGATCTCGCGTCCTTGCTCCTCGATCTCGGACACGTAGAGCCTCTCCTCCGCCTCGCTGGCAAGGTACGAGCCGCTGCCCATCGCGACGGTGCCTGCGACGGCCTCGGCGAGTCCGGCGATGATGATCAGCGACCGGCTCGGGTTCGCGGCGGCCATCCCAGTGACAACGCCGAGCGGGACGAGCAACCCATCCTGCGCCCCCAGCACGAACTCGCGAACCCGGGAGAGCCGAGCGATCCGGGCCGCCTCCCCCAGAGAATGGTCGAGGATGTGCTGCTCGGCCTCAGCGCGAGCGGCCTCGCTGACGGCAGAGTCCAAGGGCACGGGCTCAAACTACCTCTCGGGACCATGGCCAACCCCGGCGGCGGCGTGGTTCCGCGGCACTCTTAGCCTCCCCCTTGCTTCGTGCCTGCTGGCGGGTCGGTTGCATAGAGCTGAGTGAGTCCGCCGGCGAGTTGCCGGCGTTCGGTGGTGCTGAGGCGCGCGTTGCTGTGGAAGAGCTTGTACTGGATTGGCGGCATTGAGCCCGACTGAACCGTTTCGATCACGTCGCTGAGGTCTGCCTGTGGCTTGTCCCATTCGGAGAAGTTGAGAGCGTTGCGGCCACCGTTCACATCTGCTTGTGCCAGCCAGGAGGCTGGGGCAATCTCCGTTGCCCACCATTGCTTGGTCAGGTTGGAGTGGCAGTCGTAGCAGGCATTCTCGGCCAGCGTCTGTGCCTGGGCACTCGGCCAGACGGCCGCCTTGGTGACGGGGGGGTTCTTCGCATGGCCGTAGGGGACGAGTTGGATGAGCCCGAAGAGCACGGCCAGCCCAAGCGCCCCCCACGCGAGCCATCGCTTCCATCGATGCCGCCCGGCAGTGGCCGGCTGCGGAGTCGTCGTCTCCGTCTCTGGTGTACTCACGCTCGCTCCTTCGTCGTCAGCCAACTCGTCGACCGGGCAGCTGGGTAGGACCGACGCGAACCAGGGTCCCGTGTGAGCTTCTGCCTGCCTCTTCGCGCTCGGGAATCCGTGTGGGCTGGTTGGGACACCGTCACGTGTCTACACTCGCGCACCGGCGTCCGTGGCGTATCCGCGTTGTCGTCGATCTCGCCTGCGAGGAACTACCGACCCCGCGACGCTCACTCGAGGACGCATGTGCCGCGAGGGTTGGCCGAGCTCGTGGAATTCGCTTGGCATCTCTTTGGTACGTCGCGATGATCGTCTCCGTCTATCCGACGATCCGCGGCAACCGGGAGCTCGAGAGCCTCATGGACCAGTACCCCGAGGCGCTGAAGGCGTTGTTCTCCTTCGGTGGGCAGCTCGACTTCACCTCACCTGCCGGGTACCTCGGGGGCGAGCTGTTCTCGTTCATGCTCCCGGCGTTGTTCCTCGTGGCGGCGGTCGGGAACGGTGCTGGGGCGATCGCCGGCGAGGAGGAGCGTCGGACGCGGCGTCGCGTCGCCCTCCACAAGCTCGCCGCGATGTGTGTGGAGGTCACCGGCCTCGGCGTCGTGCTCTGGCTCTGGCTCTGCCTCTGGGCGGGCAGCATCGCGATCAACATGAAGCTCTCGGCTGCGCATCTCGCTGCAGCGAGCGCCGCCACGGTGCTGCTGGCGAGCCTCTAGGGTGCGCTGGCGTTCACGCTCGGAGCTGGTACCGGGCGCAAGGGCCTCGCGATCGGAGTCACGATCGCGGCCGCTGTCGCGGCCTATCTCGTCAACTCGCTCGCCGGCCTGGTCGACGTGCTGCGAGGCCCACAGAAGCTCTCGCCCTTCTACCATTACGCCGTCAGCGACCCGCTTCGACACGGTCTCGAGATCTCGCATTGCCCGCTCCTCCTGGGCGCCGCGGCTGCCATCGCCGCCGCCGGCATCGTGCTATTCGACCGGCGGGACGTCAGCTCCTGACGTCCGGGAGCGGCGCCCTCAGCTCCGCGGTCTCAGTGGAGGCGGGTGCGGCCGCGTGCGCGAAGATCCGGCGCCCGACCAGCTTCCTGGCCTCGTCGGCCCAGAGGACGGTGCTCGCGAGCGCGATGCAGAGGAGCCATTCGGTGGCCCCGAGCGGTGTCGTGCCGAACGCGTCGTTGAGGAAGGGCAGTTGCACGACCGCTACTTGGAGCAGCGCTGACAGCGCGATGGCGCCCCAGAGCAGCCTGTTGGTGAACATCCGGTGGAACGCGCTCCTGCGGGTCGAGCGGGCGTTGAAGCAGTTGAAGAGCTGGGCGAGCACGAGGGTGGTGAATGCCATTGTGCGCGCTTCGTCGATGCTTCCGGTGTTGCCGATGAAGCCGCCGGGCAGCCGCAGATCGAGTGCGGTAAGGGTGACCACGGCCATCACGGCGCCGACCCAGATGATGCCGCCCCACATGCGAGCGTCGATGACGCTGTCGGTCGAGCGGCGCGGCGGGCGCCGCATTACGTCCGCGGGAGGCGCGTCGAGGCCGAGCGCGAGCGCGGGGGCGCTGTCGGTGAGGAGGTTGATCCAGAGGAGCTGCGTGGCGAGCAGCGGCACCGCGATCGCCTCGCCCGTCGCCTCGAGCCCGATGGCGCCCGCCAGGGCGACACCGAAGAACATCGTGAAGACCTCGCCGATGTTCGACGAGAGCAGGAACCGCAGGAAGGTCCGGATGTTGGCGAAGATGCCGCGCCCCTCTCGGACGGCGCGCACGATGGTCGCGAAGTTGTCGTCGGCGAGGATCATGTCCGCTGCCTCCTTGGCGACGTCGGTTCCGGCGACGCCCATCGCGACGCCGATGTCGGCCGCTTTCAGTGCTGCGGCGTCGTTGACGCCGTCGCCGGTCATCGCGACGACAAGTCCGTCCGCCTTGAGCGCGTCGACGATTCTGAGCTTGTGCTCGGGCGCGACGCGCGCGTAGACGGACACGTCCCGGGTAGCGGCCACGTTGTCGTCGAGCTGCTCGAGTTCGGCGCCGGTGAGGGTGGACGGATCATCGCCTGCGATCCCGAGGTCGGCGGCGATCCGCCAGGCGGTGCGCGGGTGGTCGCCGGTGATCATGATCACGCGTACGCCGGCGGCCTGGGCGTCGGCGATCGCCGCCTTCGCCTCCGGCCGGGGTGGGTCCAGCATCCCGACCGTTCCCAGGTAGATCAGTTCACGCTCGACCGACTCGTCCTGTGGCCCCTGCGTGTCAGTGCCGGGCAGTGGCCGGTAGGCGACGGCGAGCGTACGCAGGGCCCGGTCGGCGAGCGAGTCGACGCTCGTCAGGATCTGTGCCCGGCGGGCCTCGGTCAAGGGTTCCACCTCGCCGTGACGCCGCTCCTGTGTGCAGCGTGTGAGCAGCACGTCCGGGGCTCCCTTGGTGACGAGGGCGATCCCCGTCTTGCTCGCTGCGTCGAGGTGCAGGGTGCTCATCAGCTTGCGCTCGGAGCTGAACGGGACCTCGCCGACGCGCTCGAACCGCGAGCGGCGCTCCTCGGCGAGTCCGTCCACCTTGGCCTCCGCGACCAGGAAGGCGGCATCGGTGGGATCGCCGTGTACCGTCCATTCGCCGTCCGCTTCCTGCAGCACGGCGTCGTTGGCCAGGCTGCCGGCCGCGAGCACGGCGCGTACCTCGTCGAGAAGGACTGGATCGTGGAGCGGGCGGTCGTCGATGCGGACGTCGCCCTCGGGTCGGTAGCCGCTCCCGCTCACCTCGACTTCGCCCGAGCCGGTCACGATCCGCTCGATCGTCATCTCGTTCCTGGTCAGCGTGCCGGTCTTGTCGGTGCAGATGACCGATGCGGAGCCGAGCGTCTCGACCGACGAGAGCTTCTTCACGATCGCGTGGTGCTTCGCCATTCGCTGCACGCCGAGTGCCAGCACCACCGAGAGCACGGCGGGAAGGCCCTCCGGGACAGCCGCGACAGCGAGCGAGACGCCGACCAGGAGGACTGAGACGAGATCGGATACCGACCGGATGTCGGCGGTGAGGAGGATCGCGGCCACGACGACGACGGCGATCGCGATCACCGCGATGCCGAGCATCCTGCCGATCCTTGCGATCTCGCGTTGCAGCGGTGTCTGCTGCTCCTCGGTCCGGTCGAGGAGGAGCGCGATCTTGCCGATCTCGGTCGCCATCCCCGTCGCCGTCACCACGGCCCGTCCCCGGCCTCGCACGACCGCCGTGCCGCTAAAGACCATGTTCAACCGGTCGCCCAGGCCTGCCGGCCCCTGGATCGGGAGTACGTCCTTCAGGACCGCCTCGCTTTCGCCCGTCAACGATGCCTCGGCGACAGTCAGCGATGCCGCCTCCAGGAGGCGTCCGTCCGCGGCGATAGCGTCGCCCTCGGCGAGCAGCACGATGTCGCCGGGAACGAGCTCCTGTGCCGGGATGCGCTGCTCGTGCCCTTCACGCAGGACACCAGCTGTCGCCGCGGCCATCCGCTGCAGCGCGGCGACTGCCCGCTCCGCTCGCGCCTCCTGCACGTAGCCGAGGACGGCGTTGGCGACAACGATCGCGGCGATCACGATCGCGTCGAACGGCAGAGCTTCGCCGTCCTCCAGCGCCCAGGCAACCAGCGACACCGCCGCCGCGAAGAGCAGCAGGTAGATCAGCGGATCGGCCAGCTGGCCAAGGAACCTCTGCCAGCTCGACACCGGTCTGGCTGCCTCGAGCAGGTTCGGTCCGAGCTGCCGAAGCCGCGCAGCCGCCTCCGCCTCACGGAGGCCACAGCAGGCATCGACTCCGAGATCCGTGACCACCGCGGCGGCATCACGGGACCACACGTCTCGATCGGGCAGTGTGGCCCCACTCGCGACGAGTTCTGGGTCAACCGTCTGGCTCACCTCGTCTCGCGAGCATCGCAGTCGCCGGCCTCCCCCGCATCCGCGCCGACCCGTACCGCGGGTCCGGATCCCGCACTGCACCGGGGACCGTGGTGGTATGCAACGTTCGAACATCGAATGTCAACTCTGCTGGTCGACACTGCATGAGTGAGCCCGCAACTCCGATCGCCTCCCCTCTCCGGGTCCGGTCCGTCGTCGGACTCGCCTACGACGAGATCCGCGCGATGATCGTCGACGGCCGGTTGGAGCCCGGCGGGCGGGTCGGGCAGGCGGAGCTCGGCGAGGCGCTCGGCATCTCTCGTGGCTCCGTCCGGGAGGCGTTGCGCCGGCTCGCCGGGGACGGGCTCGTCGAGTTCGAGGTCAACCGGGGGTTCTTCGTCGCCGACCTCGGCCTCGATCGAGTCATCGAGCGCCTCGAGGCGAGGTTGCTGATCGAGCCCTCGATCGCCCGTCTCGCGACTGAACGGCGCACGCCCGAGCTCACAGCGACCCTGCGCCGCTCGATCGAGATACAGCGTGCGGCCCGGAGCGCCGCCGAGGCGCACGACGCGAGTCGCTCCTTCCACCTGGCGCTCGCTCGTGGAACCAGCAACGACGCGCTCGTGCGGATCTTCGACAGCCTCTGGATCGCAGACGTCGGGCGGAGGCTGCTCGCGCGCAGGCGAGCGCAACCCGAGTGGCAGCAATCCCATGCCGACGAGCACGACGGGATCGTCGCCGCCGTCGAGGCCGGTGACGCGGAGCTCGCCGAGCGGCTCATGCGCGAGCACGTCGGGAGCGCGTGGCGTCACTGGTCGGACCGAGTACCCGCCGACACCTGACAGACTCGGTGCGTGGCCGACGAGCGCGCGCGGCAACCGAGGATCGACCCGTCCTGGCTCGGTGTGCTGGGTGACGAGCTCGAGACGCCGCACATGCAGGAGCTACGCGCGTTCCTCATGGCGGAGCGCGCGGCGGGTCGCGCCTTCTACCCGCCCGCCGACCTCGTCTTCAACGCCCTCTGGCTGACGCCTTTCGACGAGGTGCGAGTCGTGATCCTGGGCCAGGACCCCTACCACGGCCCGGGTCAGGCGATGGGGCTCTGCTTCTCGGTCCCGCCGGGTGTTCCCCAGCCCCCGTCGCTGCAGAACATCTTCAAGGAGCTGCAAGCGGACGTGGGCGCTCCGACGCCGTCGAGTGGCGACCTGACGCCGTGGGCAAAGCGCGGTGTCCTACTGCTCAACGCCGTCCTCACGGTTGCGCCTCGCTCGCCGGGGTCCCACGCGGGCAAGGGCTGGGAGCAGTTCACCGACCGCGTCGTCCGGGAGCTCTCGACGCGCCGCGACGAGATCGTCTTCCTGCTCTGGGGGCGATACGCACAGCAGAAGGGCGACGTCGTCGACCGCGAGCGGCACCACGTCCTCACGGCCGCCCACCCCTCCCCGTACAGCGCGGCCGGGTTCTTCGGCTGCCGACATTTCTCGCAGGCGAACGCCGCGCTGGCGAATGCGGGTCGACCCGCCGTCGAATGGGCGCTTCCCTGAGTACGATTCCCCGGTGCGGTATGCCGCCGTCCTCGCCGCCGTCGTCCTACTTGCGCTGGTCGCCGCTGGCGCCTCGAGCGCGAACATCGCCCGCGTGACCGTCATCGGCGACTCGGTGGCAACGGCAATGGCCTACCAGCCTGCGGCGAAGACGCTGCTGGGGCAGGGGGTCGACGCGCGGCTCGACCTCGACGTCTGCCGGAGGACGGCTGCGGCGAGCTGTCCGTACAAGGGGCAGCGCCCCCCAACCGTGCTGGATCTCGCGACCGACAACGGCTCCGCACTCGGTGCGGTCGTGGTCGTCGCCGTCGGGTACAACGACTACCAGCAGACGTTCGAGGACGACGTCGAGTCTGCCCTCGCGGCGTTTCGGAAGGCGGGCGTACAACGGGTCCTGTGGCTCACGCTGCGCGCCCAGCGGCAGTCGTACGCAGCGATGAACGACGATCTCGTCGCCGTCGCGGCCCGACACCCTGAGCTCACCGTCGTAGACTGGAACGCGGCAGCTCGCGGTCACGAGGACTGGGTCCAGGACGACGGCATCCACATGACGGACGTCGGGGCCGTGCAGATGGCGACTCTCATCCATGACACACTCGTCAAGCTCGGCATCGCACTCCCACCCGTGACGGTCTCGACCACGAAGCTACCCTGGGCCAAGGAGCGCAAGGAATATGCAGCGTTGCTCGCAGCGCGAGGCGGGTCTCCTCCGTATCGCTGGGTGAGCCTGACGCGCACGCCGAAGGGTCTGCACCTCGCACCCGACGGACGCCTGTTCGGGACACCCAGGTCGGCCGGGACGTTCCCGCTCTCGTTTCGCGTCCAGGACGCGCAGGGCGTCAGCGCGACCCTTGCGGTGCGGTTGAGGGTCGTGACCTGAGTGCCGTTCGGCGTCGGCCCGTGGGAGCTGGTGATCGTCGTCGTCGTGCTCGCGCTGCTGTTCGGCTCGAAGGGGATCCCGGACGCGGCCAAGCGGATGGGACGTGGGCTGCGGGAGATGCGCGGCGCGATCGACGACCTCGATCCGCGCAAGGCGCTCGAGGCACCGCGCGAGCCGCCCCGCGAGCCGCCTCGTGCGCTTCCTCCCGGCGAGCCTGCTCGTACGCCCGACCACAAGCCCGAGCGCGACGACATCTGAACTCGCGCGTGACCTGGAGCACCTGCGATCTCGCGGACGAGCACGGCGACGAGGCTCGCGTGGTCGTCGCCGAGCTCAGGCACTTCGGTGGGCTCCGACGGTTCTCGGGACAAGCCGCAACGGTCCGGTGCGTCGACGACAACTCGATGGTGCGCGAGCAGATCGAGTCGATGGGGAACGAGCGCGTGCTCGTCGTCGATGGAGGTGGCAGCCTTCGCACCGCGCTGATCGGCGACACGCTTGCGGAGATCGCGCTGGCCAATGGCTGGGCCGGCATCATCCTCGACGCGTGCGTGCGCGACACGACCGCTCTGGCGACGATCGAGCTCGGGGTCATGGCGCTCGGCACCTCGCCGCGTCGCTCGGCGAAGCGCCGCGAGGGTGTCGTCGACGTGCCCGTCGAGCTCGGTGGGGTCGTCGTCTCACCCGGCGATCGCGTGTACGCAGACGAGGACGGGATCGTCGTCCTCGCCCCAACCGCGTAGTCGAGCCCGGTGGGCCTCGTTCCCGAGCTCACGAGGTGAGCCGCGTGCCGATGCGCGGTATGGCTAGCCGACGCCGCCCGTCCAAGCCTTCGCCTGTTCGAGCTCGTCGGGCTCGAGGACGCGGATCTCGCCGGGGATCACCCAGCCGAAGGCGGCGATCCCGTGTCGCATCCAGTCCATGTCGGTCACGACGGCGAGCCGCTCCCACGACGAGCGGTACCTGAGCCCCACCGAACCGGCAACCTTGACGTCCTCCCACAGCGCTGCCGCGTCGAGGCCGTGGAAGTCCGAGGCTGTCTCGACGAGAAAGCTGACCTTCTCGTCGCGCTCGAGCTGCTCGCGGATCGGATCCAGGATCTCGAAGTACTCGTCACGGTTGATCCGGCCGGAGAGCCGAAAGCCGAGCGTGCCACCGGGCATGCCGGCGATGCGCGTGACCATGTCGCCACAATACTCTTGTGTGCTTGGCTCGATCCGACGCGCGTCTCGCACCTGACCGATGAGCGTGCGCGCGCATCATCTTGCGCAGCTGAACATCGCGCGGTCGGTCGCGCCGCTCGACGACCCGCGCCTTCTGGGCTTCGTAACGCGTCTCGACGAGATCAACGCGCTGGCCGAGCAGAGCCCCGGCTTCGTATGGCGCCTTCAGGGCGAGAGTGGGAATGCGACCGAGTTCGCGGTGAACGACGATCCGCTGGTGATCGCCAACCTGACCGTGTGGGAGTCGGTCGAGGCGCTGCACGAGTTCACCTACCGCTCGGAGCATCGAAGCGTCTTTGCACAGCGATACGACTGGTTCGAGCGCTGGGACGGGCCGAGCGTTGTCCTCTGGTGGCTACCGGCCGGCGAGCTCCCGACGCTGGAGACGGCGCTGGAGCGGTTGCGGCTCCTCGCCGAGCACGGCCCGACCCCGGACGCATTCACGTTCAAGCAGCGCTTCACGGCGCTCAGTGAACCGACGTGAACCGTGTCTCCTCGTTCACGAAGCCGCGCAGGCCGAGCGTCAGGGATGCGGTGGAGAGAACGGCGCCAGCGCCCCCTCCCTGAACGGCTGCGAGACAGAAGCGAAGCTCCGCTCGGCAAAGCTCATCGCCAGACGGCCTTGAAGCTCTTCAATTCGCTTCAGCGGGCTCGGCGTCCTCCATCGGGACACCGAGCGCAGAAGCGACGAAGGGAAGCCCTGTCCCCTGGACCACCACCGAGAAGAGGACAACCACGAACACGATCGCGTAGATCTTGTCGCTCGCGTCCGTTCCTCCGACTACCGCCAATGAGGCGAGCAGGATCGGCACAGCGCCCTTGAGCCCGCTCCAAGCGATGAAGCCACGCTCACCCCACGTCAGACGAGCAGGAAGCAGCAGCGGCGTCACGACCAGCGGGCGAACGACGAACGCGAGCAGCGACGCGAGCACCAGCCCCTGCCACCACAGGGCGCCGTCGGTGATGAAACCAAGGCTCACGGTGAGCCCGAGAGCAACGAACACCGCGAGCTCGGACAGGCTTGCCAACGCCCGGACGAATGACTCTGTTGCGGCCCAAGCACGAGTCGTGACGTCACCGGCAAGGATCCCGGAGATGAACACGGCGAGAAATCCCGAGCCGTGCAGCACCGCGGTCAGGCCGAACACTGCTCCAACCACTCCAAGCGCCCAGACGGGCACCAAGGCGTCTGGAAGCTGCAGACGCCGCATCGACCACACGAGAGCAATTCCCCCGACGAGGCCGAGCGCTAGGCCCACGCCCATCTCGACCACGAACTCCTCGACGACGAGCCAGAACGAGCCGTCATTCGTCGCCATCTCGACAAGCCCGATCATCAACGCGATGCCGACCGGATCGTTGAATCCCGACTCCCCTTCGAGGATCGTCCCCGAGCGACCCTTCACCTCCTTGCCACCGAGGACAGAGAACGTCACGGCCGGATCTGTCGGCGCGAGCGCCGCTCCGATCAACCCCGCTGTCATCCACGAAAAGCCCAATACCGCGTGCGCAGCAACCGTCAGCAGAACCGCCGTGGCGAACGTACCGAGAACACCAAGCGCCGTGACCTCTACGGCCGAGCGCCGGAAGTTCGCGCGACCGATGTGGAGGCCCCCGTCGAAGAGGATCACGATGAGAGCCGCCGACGCGATCCACTGCACGTCCTCGAACGAAAGGACATCCCCTACGCCCGAGAACACGTCCGAAAACGCTGCGGCGGCCACGAGAAGCACCGCTGCGATCGGGACAGCAATCCGTTCCGCCACCAGCCGACCAAGCACCGCCAGCACAAGCGCCGCCGAGACGAACAGCGCACCCTCGGCGAACACCTGCAACGAGTCGAGTGACCCCAGCGCCATGCAACATCATGCACGGCCCCGAACCGGTCAGACCGCGCCCGCCCGCGTCCAGTCGGGCCAGCCCCCGCGCTAGCTGCGCAAATCGCAGGTTTTCGGTGCGCGACCTTTGGCACCCCTGCGCAGACGTGCTCCCTGCACAGCGTGACTTGTCGCGCTGCTTCGCGCCCAACCTATCGAGTGGAGGCGGCGGGTTCGACCCGCGCGAAGAACCCGCCAGAATGCCGCTGCCGCCGGCCTCTGCAACCGAGATGCTGCCGCACCCTGCCGCCACCGACTTCGGTGCGGGAGGAACCCGTTCTCCGAGATGAGGCTCTTGGTGGCATCGGCGCCGAGACATAGGATTGGCGCCGAAAGCGTCCGGTGGAAGCGTCTCCCACACCTCGGGCGCGTGCCCCGCAATGACGAGAGGCGGTTGACATGGCAAAGTACGCGATCCTCATCAACTGGACGGAGCAGGGTGTCAAGAACGTCAAGGACACCGTGACCCGCTACCAGGCCGCCAAACAGATGGTGGAGAGCAAGGGCGGCACGTTCGACGCGATCCTCTGGACGGCCGGCCCATACGACATGGTCGCGATCACGGACGTCCCCGACGAAGAGACGGCGACGGCCATCAACCTCCAGCTTGCAGCAGCCGGCAATCTGCGCACGCTCACGATGCGCGGCTTCACCGAAGACGAGATGACGGGGATCATCTCGAAGATGGGCTAGACGAGCCGATACTCCCAAGGTCTGACGAGGCTCCGCTCGAACGGAGCCTCGTCCGCTTCTCACCCTCGATCTGCGAGACCACGCAGATTGCGGAATCGTTCTCGCCACCGCGTCCGAGGAACCGCTTGGTCGAGCCGAAAGTGGAGGCGGCGGGAATCGAACCCGCGTCCGCAGTCGTACCGACCGACCGTCTACGAGCGTAGTCCGCGCTTGGATCTCGCCCGGCGGCCGGAGGCGAACACCCTACCGACGGGCCAGCTCATCCTTTGGGTGTCGAGTCTCAGGCGATGGGCGCTCCTTCGACTCCAAGCCCGATCGTTGGCGCCCCGTCCCTGACCTCGGGCCGACTCAGGGGGGACGTCGCCTCACCTAGGTTCGACTAGGCGGCGAATGCGAGTTCGTTCTTGTTCGCATCTATTGGTTTCCCGGTGGATTTACGAGGCCGACCGGGGACCTCGGCTCGCTGCTCGGCCGGAGAACCGACCACGTCGAAACCTGGTCGCCCCCGTATGTGTGTTCCACCCAAGCGTACCGGCGCCCGGGGAGATGTCGAGGGAGCTTGCATCAACTTGCTGCAAGCTCCCTCTGCGAGCGTGACCGGGCTACCGCGCGAGTGCCTGCTCGAGCGCCCTGCGCCCGATCACCGTTGCAAGGTGCGCGCGGTACTCCGACGAGCCCGCGTGGTCCGCCGGCGGAGACGTGCCATCGGTGAGCAGCGCCGCCGCGTCGGCGACCGACGAGCCGGACGCCAGCGCGTCCTCGGCCGCCTTCGCGCGCATCGGCGTCCCCGCCATGTTGACGAGCGCGATCGAGGCGCCTGCGATCGAGCCGTTGTCGCGGTGCACGAGCGCTGCGACCCCGACCGTCGCCCAATCCTGCGCCCGACGGTTCGCCTTGAGGTACGCGCTGCCGGTCGAGTCGCCGAGCTTGGGAACCCGGACCTCGACGAGCATCTCGTCGGGGGCGAGCGCCGTCTCGAACACCCCGGTGAAGAACTCGACCGCCGGGATCACCCGCTCGCCGCCCTTGCCCTGCGCAACGAGGTCGGCACTGAGCGCGAGGATCACCGCCGGCATGTCCGACGCGGGATCACCGTGGGCGAGCGTGCCACCCATGGTGCCCCGATGACGTACCTGCGGATCGCCTATCTGCGACGCGGTCGACGCGACGATCGGGCAGTGCTCGCGGAGCACCGGGTCGGTCGCGACCGCCGCGTGCCGTGTGAGTGCGCCGACCGCGATGTGCGTCCCCTCGTCGCGGACGTACGCCAGGTCGGACAGCCGACCGACGTCGATGAGCTTCGTGGGACGGGCAATGCGCAGCTTCATCGCGGGCACCAGGGAGTGCCCGCCCGCGATCAACTTCGTGTCACCACCTCCCGCCGCGAGCTCTTCGACGGCATGGTCGACGCTCTCCGCGACGTCGTAGTCGAATGCTGCGGGAATCACTTGGCCTCCTCGATCGCGCGCCAGACACGCTCGGGCGTGGCAGGCATCTGGATATCCGTGACACCGAGGTGTGAGAGCGCGTCGACGACCGCGTTGATCACGGCAGGTGCCGATGCGATCGTCCCGGTTTCGCCCACCCCCTTCACCCCGAGCGGGTTCGTCGGGCTCGGCGTACTCGTGTGATCGAGCTCGAACGACGGCAGCTCGGCCGCCGACGGCACGAGATACGTGACGAGGTTGGCGGTCTGGAGGTTGCCGTCCTCGTCGTAGCTTCCCTCCTCGTAGAGGGCAGTCGAGATCCCCTGCACGATCCCGCCGTGCACCTGACCCTCGACGATGATCGGGTTCACGACGCTGCCGACGTCGTCGACGGCGACATAGCGGATGAGCCTGGCATCGCCCGTGTCGGTGTCGACTTCGACGACCGCAGCATGCGCGCCTCCCGGCCACGAGAAGTTCGGCGGGTCGTAGACCGCCGTCGCCTCGAGCCCTGGCTCCATCCCGTCGGGAAGGTCGTGGGCCGCGAACGCCGCCCACGCGACCGCCTTCAGCGTCGTCTCCTTGTCGGGGGAGCCCGTGACGGTGAACGACCCAGACGAGTACTCGAGGTCGTCCGGGGACACCTCCCACTGGTGGGCGACGATCAGGCGTGCCTTGTCGATCACCTTGTCGGCCGCATGGCAGAGCGCGACGCCGCCGACCGGGAGGCTGCGGCTGCCGTAGGTGTCGAGCCCATTGTGCGAGATCGACGTGTCCCCGTGGAGCACCTCGACCTCGTCGATGGCACAGCCCAGCTGGTCCGCGACGATCTGCGCCCAGGCGGTCTCGTGCCCCTGCCCGTGCGGGGAGGTGCCGGTGATCACCTGCACCGACCCGGTCGGGAGACAGCGGATCGTCGCCTGCTCCCAGCCACCCGCCGCGTAGCGGATAGCGCCCAGGATCCTCGAAGGAGCGAGGCCGCACATCTCGTGATAGGTCGAGAAGCCGACGCCGAGCTGTCGCACGTCGCCGCTCTCGCGGCGCCTCGCCTGCTCGGCTTGCAGGCTGTCGAGGTCGAGCAGCTCGAGCAGCCGGTCGAGCGACGCGTGGTAGTCGCCCGAGTCGACCGACAACCCGGAGGCGAGCGTGAACGGGAACTCGGTGATGAAGTTCTTCCGTCGCAGCTCGAGGCGATCCATCCCCAGCTCGTCGGCCAGCGCATCCATCGTCCGCTCGATGACATACGTCGCTTCGGGGCGTCCCGCGCCCCGATAGGCGTCGGTCGGCGTCGTGTTGGTGAATACGCCGGTGAACTCGACGCTGTAGTTCGGGATCGCGTAGGGACCTGCGTAGATCCAGGCTCCGAGGAGCGGGATCCCCGGCGTCACGAGCTGGAGGTACGCACCCATGGCCGCGGTGACGCGTGCGCGGCAGTGCGTGATCGTGCCGTCCTTCGTCGCCGCGAGGGTGTACTCGGTGACGAAGTCGCGGCCGTGGATCGTGGCGAGGTACCCCTCGGAGCGCTCCTCGACCCACTTGATCGGCTGCCCGAGCCGCCGTGCGAGGGCGATCACGAGGAGCTCTTCCGCGTAGACGTCGAGCTTCGAGCCGAACCCGCCTCCCACGTCAGGTGCGACGACGCGGAGCTTCGACTCGTGCAGGCCGAGTGTGGCTGCGGCGAGCAGACGCAGAATGTGCGGGATCTGCGTCGCCGAGTACAGGGTCAGATCGCCGTTGTCACCCGGGACGGCAAGTGACGCGCGCGGCTCCATCGCGTTCGGAATCAGGCGCGGCTGGTAGTAGCTCCGCGTCACGACGACGTCGGCGTCCTCGAGCGCCTGACCGGTCGCGTCGGCGTCGAGCTTCCAGACGTAGCACTCGTTCGTACCCAGGTCGGGGTGCGCGAGCGCCGCTCCGTCGTCGAGCGCTTTGGACACGTCGGCGATCGCGTCGAGCGGCTCCCAGTCGATCTCGACCAGCTCGGCGGCGTCCTTGGCAAGAGCACGGGTGTCCGCGATCACCACGGCCACACCGTCGCCCTGGTAGCGGGCGACATCCGTGAGCGGGTAGTGAGGTGGGTTCCTCATCTCCTCGGTGACCGGCCAGGCGCACGGCATCGCGCCCTTCCAGTCCTCCTGGAGATCTGCGGCGGTGAAGACGGCGTGGACGCCGTCGAGCGCGAGCGCCGCGGCGCTGTCGATGCTCGCCACGCGCGCGTGCGCGTACGGACTGCGGACGACGAACATCGCCAGCGTGCCGGCCGGCGCCATGTTGTCGACGAAGGTGCCCTTGCCGGTGAGGAGCGGCGCGTCCTCGCGCCGCTTGACGCGCTGGCCGACGTAGGTACCGACGGCAGTTTCGGTGGCGGTCATCATGCGCTCCCGATGCCCGCGGCGGCCGCCACCGCCTCGACGATGTTGTGGTATCCGGTGCAGCGGCAGAGGTTCCCCTCGAGCCCCTCGCGTATGGCCTCGCGGCTCGTCGCCTCGCCATGGTCGATCAGCGAGACCGCAGCCATCACCATCCCGGGCGTGCAGTAGCCGCACTGGAGCCCGTGATGGTCGTGGAACGCCTGCTGGACGGGATGAAGCGTGCCGTTCGAGGCCAGTCCTTCGATCGTCGTGATCGTCGCCCCCTCGGCCTGGACTCCGAGCATCGTGCACGACTTCACGGATTCCCCGTCCACGAGGACGGTGCACGCGCCGCACGAGGACGTGTCACACCCGACGTTCGTCCCGGTCAGGCGCAATCGCTCGCGGAGCACGTAGACGAGCAGCTCACGTGGCTCGAGCTCGAGCGCGTGATGCGTGCCGTTCACGGTCATGGCTACGGATCGCACCTTCGCGACCTCCTTCGCGTCGTCGTCGACAAGCACTGCGAGCCTACTCCTCGCGGGATCTCGAGGGGAAGCGCGTACCGTTCAGGTGTGGCGAGGATCGGGGAGATCGACGCGCAGGATCTCCCACGGTGGGTCGACGTGATGAACGCCGTCGCCGACGAACCGGAGGGCGTCGACGACTACGTCGAATGGAAGCGTCAGGCGGCAGCAACCGTGTGGCTGCTGGCAACCGAGGGTCACCGGGACGTCGGCGCTGCGATCGGGATCGCAGGGTGGCACTCGCCTTCCGGGGTCGGGCGCTGTGAGGTCCGCGTGCTCCCGGACGCACGATGCCGGGGTGTCGGATCCGGGTTGCTGCGCGATGTCTCGCGGTGGGCGCGAAACCACGACTGCGACCAGCTCACTGCGCCGGTCGCCGAGCAGGACGGCGGCAGCCTTGCGTGGGCGGGGCGCCGGGGGTTCTCCGAGGCCGGACGGAGCTCGCGGCTCGTGCTCGACCTGACCGCGGTCGACGTGGTTGACGTCGACCCGCCGGTCGGGATCGAGATCGTGACCTGGGCCGGCCGGTCAGGGCTCGAACGGGGCATGTACGCGGTCGCGCGCGAGGCCTACCCTGACGTGCCGGGCGAGGAGGACACGGTCGTGGCGCCCTTCGAGAAGTGGCTCGCGAATGACCTGCAGGGCGCCGGAGACCGGCCCGAGGCGACATTCGTCGCACTCGCGGGCGCTGCAGTCGTCGGGTACGCGAAGCTCTCGTTCTCGTCTGCGCAGCCGACGGTCGCCTGGCACGACCTCACGGGCGTTCTCCGCTCCTTCCGCGGCCGTGGGATCGCGGGCGCTCTGAAGCGCGCGGAGATCGCGTGGGCCAAAGGCAACGGCTACACACGGCTCGCGACGAACAACGATGAGCACAACGCGCCGATCAGACGGCTCAACGAGCGCCACGGATACGTGCTCGAGCCGGGGACCATCACGGTCCGCGGCTCGGTCCTCGAAGGCTGACTAGCGCCGGCGGCCGAGTGTCCGCTCGATCTGTCGCTTCGCATCGCGTTCGGCGATCGAACGGCGCTTGTCGACCCGGTCCTTGCCTCGCGCGACAGCGAGCTCGACCTTCACGCGCCCGTCCTTGAAGTACATCCTCGTCGGGACGAGCGTCAGGCCCTTCTCGCGCACCTTGCCGGTGAGCGAGTCGATCTCGCGCCGGTGGAGGAGCAGCTTGCGATCGCGCTCGGGGCGATGGTTCGCGTGGTTGCCCTTGGCGTACTCGGAGATCGAGGCGCCGATCAGCCATACCTCGCCGTCGCGGAGATCCGCATAGGCCTGGGTGATCTGCGCTCGGCCTTCCCGCAGCGCCTTGACCTCGGTCCCCGTCAGGACGACCCCGGCCTCGAAACGGTCGAGGAGCTCGTACTCGAACCGGGCCCGGCGGTTGTCCGCGATGAGCTTGGTGCCAGGCATCGCGGCATTGTATTGGCCGCCTTCTCGCGGTCCGAGCGCTTACGCCGTCAGGGCTCGAGCACGCCGTGCAGCCGCGCGGCGAGCATACGCAGGAGCGCGAGCGCGAACGAGGGCTCGGTCTCGACGAGCGAGACGAACGTGTCGCGGGGGATGCAGAGGCAACGGGTGGACGTGCCAGCTCGCGCCCGCGCCACGCGTCCTCCGTCCTCCACGAGCAGCGCGAGCTCACCGACCACCCCGCCGCGCCCCACCTCGACGCTCTTACCATGGAGGTCGACGACGGCCGTTCCCTCCAGCACGACGAACATGCCCGAGCCCGAGTCGCCGGGCCGGACGAGCACCTGCCCTTCCGCCACCTCGACCTCGGCGCACGTCGCGAGGCTGGCGAAGCCAGCATCACTGATGCCGGCGAATACGGGTAACTCCCTCAGCTCCGCACCGACCACCTGCCCTTCATATCACGACGCAGCTGGGCGACCGATCGGACCTGCTGGCATGCCATGGTGATGAGCGCCGACCTCCCCGAGTCCGCTACGTGCGACGACCGCGTCACCGCCTGACGCGGCTCACCGCCGCGTCCGGGCGCACCGGTCGCAGAGCGGGTACCACGGGGCGCAGGAGCGCCCGCAGGAGCGGCAGCGACCGATCCGCCCATCGCGTACCTCGACTCCGAGCCGTCTGACGACCCGCTCGGCCGCGGCCTCCTCGAGTGCCGCTGCCCGCTCCATGGTGACCCCGCCGACACCCGGATACTGCAGCGCGAACCAGCGGAGGATCCCCGCGAGCCGGCCGGCGTCCTCGGCCTCCTCGAGCGTCGAGTCGCGCAGCCTGCTGGTGTCGAGCATCAGCCGCAGGAGAGGAAGCTGCGTCGTGTCACCGGCGATCGCGAGCGCGAAGACCCCGAGGATCTCCGCTCCGTCGGGGTCGATCGGGGCGTTGACCAGCTTCCAGGTGTCATCGAGGTCGAGCCTGCGCCCCCGTCCCCGGAGATGGCGCTCGACCACCGCGAGCCGCCCACGGATCGGCTGCAGCGATTCGACCGCGAGCCAGCTGTCATGCGCCCACTGGCGCGTCGCGACCCGATGCCACGCCGCCAGCGCAGCGTCGAGCTGTCGCGGGTCGTCGACGTTGAGGTCGGAGAGTCGTGGCCCGATCCGCGCCTCGTCGACGATGCGGTACCCGAGCGAGCCGTCGGGGAGCCGCACGTGCGGCTCGAGGCAGTCACGCACGAGCTCGGGGTCGGCGCTCGCCCACGGCACCCCGACGAGCGTGCCGACATGCCCCCGCTCCACGAGCCCAAAGCGCCCGGCTCTTCCCGCGATCTGGGCGAGCTCCCACGGCAGCAGGTTTCGGCGTTGCTCCCCGTCGAACTTGGTCGTCTCCGCGAACAGGAGCGTCTCGCAGGGCAGGTTGACGCCGTGCCCGAGCACGTCGGTCGCGCAGCAGATGTCCGCCTCGCCTGCAAGGAAGCGATCGATCTCCTCGCGCCGGGAGGCAAGCGGCATTGCGCCGTAGAGCACGGCGACGCGATCGGGTCGCAGCCGATTCACCTCGCCCGCCAGCGCGAGCACAGCCTTGCGGCTGAACGCAACGACGACCGTGCCCGGCTCGAGCGCTCTCAGCTGGCGCTCGCCCACGAACTCGAGCGGAAGCTTCCGCTCGAACACCCGAACCTCGATGTCGGGGAAGGCGTGCTTGACGAGTGGGAGCGCATCGAGCGCGCCGAGCAGGCGGATATGGCGGTACGAGCCCGAAAGCAGCAGTCGCGTCCAGGCAGAGCCGCGCTCCTCGTCGTCGGCCCACTGGACCTCGTCGAGGACGAGCACCTCGCCCGCGGAGGGTGCCATCTCGACGGTGGAGCACACGATCGGCGCGCGCTCGTTGATCCGCTCCTCACCCGTGACGAGGCCCACCTTCTCGTCGCCGAGTTCCCTGGAGAGCCTCCGGTGCGCCTCCTGGGCGAGCATGCGGAGCGGTCCTGCGTAGACACCCTTTCCCTGCTCGGCGAGGAAGCGCAGCGCCTCGTAGGTCTTGCCGGAGTTCGTCGGCCCCAGATGTGCGACGACGGACTCTGGCTCCGTGCGCCGCTCGGGGAGCCGGATCTCGATCAGCTGCTCGGCCTTCTTCACCGACGCCCGCTGGTAGGCGCCGTGCGCGCGCGCATGACGCACCGCGCGCGACGGGCGTTTTGGGGGGCGACGACCGCCGCGAGATCGCCGACCTGGCATCGGGCAACCGTAGCGGCCGCTCCCACGCGAGGCCGCTCGTGCTCCGGTGTGCTCCTGAGGTCGCGTCGGGAGGGGGCACAGTGCGCCAGCACGGGCCCCCGACTGGAACGGGCTCAGGCGCGCGAGGCGACCCGGAGGCCGGCTCCGCCGGCCGGGAGGGTCGCCGCCCAGTGTGCGAGCGCCCCACTCGAGGCCGCTCGTGCTCCGGCGTGCTCCTGAGGTCGCGTCGGGAGGGGGCACAGTGCGCCAGCACGGGCCCCCGACTGGAGCGAGCTCAGGGGCGCGAGGCGACCCGGAGGCCGGCTCCGCCGGCCGGGAGGGTCGCCGCCCGGTGCACGAGCGGTCAGACCTTGAGGTAGCGGCGGAGAGTCATCCCCGAACCGAGCGCGCCTACGGCGAGTCCGACGAGGACGAGCACGAGCGAGATGAGCGAGAACCCCCAGGCGCGTACGTCCGACGATGTGTCGATGTGACCGAGGATCGCGGGTAGCGCAGCCTCCTTGCCGAGGAGCAGGAGGAGGATCGCCGCGATCGCGCCGACGAAGCCGCAGAAGAGCCCTTCGACCATGAACGGCCCGCGCACGAACCAGTTGGTCGCGCCCACGAGCTTCATCACCTCGATCTCGCGCCGCCGCGAGAAGATCGACAGCCTGATCGTGTTGGCGATCAGGAGAACGGACGCGATGAGGAGCACGACCACAGCGACGAGGAACACGACCTGAATCACCCGGGCGACCTGAAGGATCCGCTTCGAGGTCTGCTGACCGTCCTTCACCCGCTCGACCCCCACGAACTTCCGGGCGCGGAGGTCGGCGGCGATCGCCTTGACGTCCTCCGCGCGCGCGGGATCGATCTCGTACGAGGCGGGCAGCGGGTTGGAGACGAGGTTCTTGACCAGCTCCGGGTACTTCCTGCTCATCTGCTTGAGCGCCTCGGCCTTCGAGATGAACCGGTAGTCGGCGATCCGGTTGTCGGTTTCGAGATACGTCCGCACCGCGTTCACCTGCTTGTCCCTGACGCGCTCGTCGAAGAAAACCTTGACCTCGAGCTGGTTCTTGACGTGATCCGACCACGACACCACCCACGACCCGAGCGCGATGAACAGCCCGAGCAGAAACATCCCGATCAGAACGGTCATCGTCGCGGCGAACGAGGTCGAGACGTTCGACCGGATCGAATGGAACGCCTCCGAGAAGACGAGTCGCGTGCGGCTCATTCGGTCTCGTACCCGCCGCGCCGCTCGTCGCGGACGATCTTGCCCTGGTCGAGCGCGATCACCCGCTTGCGCATCTTGTCGACCATCTCGCGGTCGTGGGTCACCATCAGGATCGTCGTCCCGGCGGTGTTGATCCGGTTGAGGAGCTGCATGATCCCAACCGACGTGTCGGGATCGAGGTTGCCCGTCGGCTCGTCGCAGATGAGGAGCGGCGGGTGGTTGACGACCGCGCGTGCGATCGAGACACGCTGCTGTTCACCGCCGGAGAGCTCGTCGGGACGCGAGCCGGTCTTGTGGGCGAGCCCGACGAGCGCCAGCACCTCGGGCACCTTCTTGCGGATCGAGGCGCCGGGCTCGCCCTGGACGCGCAGCGCATAGGCGACGTTCTCGTATGCGGTCCGGTCGCGGAGCAGCTTGAAGTCCTGGAACACGCAGCCGACGTTGCGCCGCAGGAGCGGCACCTTCGAGCGCTTGAGACGCGTCAGGTCGCGGCCACCGACGATGATCCGGCCCTCGGTCGGCTCGAGCTCCTTGAGGAGCAGCCGGATGATCGTCGACTTACCCGACCCGGAGGGGCCAACGACGAACACGAACTCGCCCTTCTCGATCACGAGCGAGACGCCGTCGAGGGCGGTCACGTCGCCGTCGTAGACCTTGCGCACCTGCTCGAACACGATCATCGTCGAGCCTGTCGCGCGCCCGCTGTCGATCGGGGTGGCAACCGGCTCCGCGAGCGCGGTCGGCGAGTCCGTGGGTGTGAGCAGTTCGTCCTGCACCGGAGATGTGGGTGTGGCGGCCTCCCGACCGCCTCCGGTTCGGGTTCGCGCGATTGTAGCCGACTCCTGTTTTCCTCCGGCTGGTCGATCCGGCACCACGATTACGCCGTCTGCCCCGCGGCCCGGGCAAGCAGGTACGCACGGATGAACCCGTCGAGGTTGCCGTCGAGCACGCCCTGGGCGTTCCCGGCCTCGTGCTCCGTGCGGTGGTCCTTGACGAGCTGGTACGGGTGGAGCACGTACGACCGGATCTGGCTGCCAAAACCGACGTCGACTTTCCCGCCCCGCTCGCGGGCCAATTCCGCCTCGCGTTCCTCCTCGCGCAGCTCCGCCAGTCGCGAGCGCAGGATCCGCATCGCGGTCAGCTTGTTCGAGGTCTGCGACCGCTCGTTCTGGCACTGGACGACGATCCCGGTCGGGAGGTGGGTGATCCGCACCGCCGAGTCGGTCTTGTTCACGTGCTGCCCACCCGCGCCGCTCGCCCGGTACGTGTCGATCCGTAGCTCCGACTCGTCGACCTCGACCACGCCGGTCTCGGGGAGCAGCGGCGCTGCGACCACCTGGGCGAACGCCGTGTGACGGCGATGCGCGGAGTCGAATGGCGACAGCCGCACGAGCCGGTGGACTCCACGCTCGGCCTTGAACAGGCCATAGGCGTTCTCTCCCTTGACCGTGAGCGTGGCCGACTTGAGGCCCGCCTCCTCGCCGGGGCTGGCCTCGACGAGCTCGACGTCGAAGCCGCGGTCACCCGTCCAGCGGAGGTACATCCGCAGCAGCATCTCGGCCCAGTCCTGCGCGTCCGTCCCACCCGAGCCGGCCGTGATCGAGACGACCGCGTCGCCTGCGTCGTACTCGCCGTTGAACAGCGCCTCCTCCTCGAGGCGCTCGAGCTCGTGCCTCACCGGCCGCAGCTGTGTGGCGACCTCGCCCTCGAACGCCGGGTCCAGCTCGAACAGCTCTGCTGCATCGTCGATCTCGCGACGAAGGCTCTCGTACCGCTCCAGACGCCGAGCCAGCCGGGCGTGCTCGGTCGAGATCCCGGCGGCGCTGGCCTGGTCGTCCCAGAACCCCTGTGCGCCCATCGCGGTCTCCAGCTCGGCCACGCGCACGGTCAGCGCATCGGGGTCAAAGGTACTCCTTCACCCAGGCGAGCTGGGTGCGAAGCTCCTCGAGCTGGTCGGGGAGCGGTCTGTCGGCGTCGTCGACCATCGCGGCGATCGTACCGGCCGTGCTAGACCCGGCCCGCGGCGACCCACTCCAGGTGCGTCGACCGCGTGCGGTCCCAGACCTCGGCTCGCTCGGCTGCCGTCAGATCGTCGTAGGCGAGCCCGAAGCGGTCGATCACGAGCGCCCACCACTCCGAAGACGTCTCGACGTCGACCGACTCCACCGTCGCGTCCCTCACGACCGACAGGACGCAGCCGCGAAGCGCCTCGACCGCGTCGCCCACGCGCCGCTGGACGGTCGGGATCCGCGTGAAGCCCGACGTCGCCAGAGTCGACAGGTCGCGATGGTTCGGCGCGAACGCGCTCATCGGCACGGACCTCTCGGTGATCAGGGCGTCGAACCCCACGAACCAGCCGCACGCGTCGTGATCGAACCGCCATCCCCCTGGGACCGCGTCCGAGGTCGAGAGCGTGTAGCGGAACGTTCCCTGCTCCGCGACACCGGCACGGAGCGGGATCGGGTCGCCCGGGCCGTCGCCGAGACCGACGTCGACGAGCAGCGGCTCCGGTGAGCCGAGCCCCGACACGGTCAGAGCGAGATGATTGCCGTTCGCGCCCGGGGCGACCGGGACGCCACGGCCCTGCACACCCGCAAGGTGGCGCGTGACGTCGACGCCGAGCCAGTCGAGCAGCACCGAGAACGCGCCGTTGAGGTGGAAGCAGTAGCCACCCCGGCCGGCGACGATGCGGGCGACGCTCGCGCTCGTGTCGATGCCCGGCGCACGACCGCGGTAGACGTCGATCGTGTCGTAGGGCACACGCGCGAGGTGCGCGCGCTGAAGAGCGGTCAGGGTCTCGACATCGACTGCGCCGGGTCGTGCGGCGACCCCGAGCAGCTCGAGGTACGCGTGTGCGGCGTCGTCGGGCAGCTGGGCCACGCCGGAACGTTAGAGCCGCGAGCGGTGTCTACGCGCCGTGGCAGCGCTTGAACTTCTTGCCGCTACCGCACCAGCACGGATCGTTGCGACCCACGTCGCGGTGCTCGTTCACCACGGGCGAGGGCGCGAACGGCTGGGGAGCGACGGCAGTCGCCGGGCCCGACCCGGCTGCTGCGATCGCATCTGCGCCCTGCGCGGTCTCGTGCTCGTACGAGAGCTGCTGCGGTGCCTGGACGGGCTGCAGCTGCTCCGCCTCCTCGCGCGCGAGCTCGACGTGGAACAGCGTGAGAACGACCTCCTCGCGGATCACGAGCCCGAGCTGCTCGAACATCGCATGCCCCTCGCCGCGGTATTCGACGAGCGGATCCTTCTGAGCCATTGCCCTGAGGTGGACGCCCTCCCGGAGGTAGTCCATCGACTCGAGGTGCTCGCGCCAGCGCGTGTCGACCACCTGGAGAATCACGAAGCGCTCGATCTCGCGCATGACCTCGGATGTGAACGACTCCTCGCGTTCCGCGTAGTCGTCGAGCGCGTCGGCGACGAACTCCTCGGCCAGTGCCTCGCGGTTGGAGACGTCGACCTCGTCGCGGAGCTCTGCGACGGTGATGTCGGTGCCGTAGAGCGCATGCATCTGCGCCACGAGCCCGGCGAGATCCCAGTCCTCGGCCATCTCTCCCTCGGTGAACTGGGTCACGTTGCCCTCGATCACGTCGCCTATCCAGCCGCGGATCTCGTCGGACAGGTCATCCCCCTCGAGCACGCGCCGTCGCTGCTCGTAGATGACCATCCGCTGGGCGTTCATCACGTCGTCGTACTTGAGGACGTTCTTGCGGGAGACGAAGTTCTGCTCCTCGACCTTCTTCTGCGCGCCCTCGATCTGACGGGAGAGGATCGAGGCCTCCATGGGCTGGTCGTCCGGGATCTTGAACCGCTCCATGATCGAGTGGATCCGATCACCCGCGAACAGCCGGACGAGGTCGTCCTGGGCCGAGAGGTAGAACCGCGTCTCACCGGGGTCGCCCTGACGACCGGAGCGGCCGCGGAGCTGGTTGTCGATCCGGCGCGACTCGTGCCGCTCGGTGGCGAGCACGTAGAGCCCACCGAGGTCGCGGACACCATCGCCGAGCTTGATGTCGACGCCGCGACCGGCCATGTTCGTGGCGATCGTCACGGCCGATCGCTGGCCGGCGTCCTTGATGATCTCGCCCTCGCGCTCGTGCTCCTTCGCGTTCAGCACGTTGTGCGGGATCCCGCGGCGGGTGAGCAGGTCCGAGAGGTACTCCGAGGTCTCCACCGCGATCGTGCCGACGAGCACGGGCTGACCCGCCTCGTGACGCTCGACGATGTCCTCGAGCACCGCGCCCCACTTCGCGTCCTTCGACTTGAAGATGAAGTCGTTCTGATCGGCGCGGGCGATCGCGACGTTCGTCGGGATCTCGACGACGTGGAGGTTGTAGATCTCGACGAACTCCTTCTCCTCGGTCTTCGCGGTGCCGGTCATGCCGGCGAGCTTGTCGTAGAGACGGAAGTAGTTCTGGAGGGTGATCGTCGCGAGCGTGACGTTCTCCTCGCGGATGCTCACGCCCTCCTTCGCCTCGATCGCCTGGTGGAGCCCTTCGCTCCAGCGACGCCCCTCCATGATGCGGCCGGTGAACTCGTCGACGATCTTCACCTCGCCGTCCTGGATGACGTAGTCGACGTCGCGCTTGTAGAGCGACTCTGCCTTGAGCGCCTGCGTGAGGTGGTTCACGAGCTGGACGTGCCGCGGGTCGTAGAGATTGTCGATCCCGAGTGCGCGCTCGACCTTGTCGAGCGCCGACTGGGCCGGCGAGACCGTCTTGAACTTCTCGTCGTAGAGGTAGTCCGCGCCCGACAACTCGGTCTCGTCCTCGCCTTTCATCGCCTTGCGGGTCAAAGGCTGGCCTTCGAGCTCGCGCACGACGCGCGCGAAGTCGTAGTACGTCTTGGCGGCGGTCTCGGGCTCCCCGGAGATGATGAGCGGCGTGCGTGCCTCGTCGATGAGGATCGAGTCGACCTCGTCCACGATCGCGTAGGTGTGGCCGCGCTGCGCGGTCGACTCGAGTGAAACAGCCATGTTGTCGCGCAGATAGTCGAACCCGAACTCGGAGTTGGTCCCGTACGTGATGTTCGCGCCGTAGGCCGCGATCCGGTCCGCGAACGGCATCATGTTCTCGATTGCGCCGACGGTCGTGTCGAGCCGCTCGTACACGGGTCGGTTCCACTCCGCGTCCCGCTTTGCGAGGTAGTCGTTGACCGTCACGAGGTGGACGTTGTCGCCGCCGAGCGCGTTGAGGTAAAGCGCCAGGCTCGCGACGAACGTCTTGCCCTCGCCCGTCCGCATCTCGGCGATGTCGCCCTGGTGGAGGGCGATCCCGCCCATCAGCTGGACGTCGAACAGCCGCTGACCCGACGCTCGCTTTCGCGCTTCGCGAACGGCCGCGAATGCGTCGTAGAGGACGTCGTCGAGCGACTCGCCGTTCGCAACCCGCTCGCGAAGCTCCGCCGTCTTCGCAAGGAGCTCGGCGTCGGACAGCGCCTCGTACTCGGGCTCGAGCGTGTTGATGTACTCGGCCATCGACTGCAGGCGCTTGACGCGGCGCCCCTCACCGACGCGCAGGACCTTCTCGAGACGGCCGTACCCTCCGGTCGACATGAGAGGGAGCGTACCGACGACACCGGTCCGAGACTCCTAACGGCCCGCTGACCGTTCCGTCACACTCCACGTCGAAACTGTGGTGATGCGCGTTCCCGTCGTGCTTGGGGTCGTCCTCGTCGTCCTCGGCTCTGCCTGGGTCGCGACCGGCGTCGCCGCGGTCACCCCGACCCGCACGCTTCCGCAAGCCCAGGCTGTCACGCCCCTCGGGCTGACCGGTCGCCGGGTCGTGTTCGGGGTCGGTGTCTCCCCCGCCGAGTGCACTGTCAAGCTCTGGTCGATCGCCAAGCGGTCGGTGACCCGCTTCGCCAACCCGAAGAACCCGTCGTGCACGGTCGAGACGAGCACGGGCACCGGAATCGCGGCCGTCTCGGTCGCGACCAGCCGTGTTGCCTGGATCGCGTACATCGGAGGGAACATCCGGGAATGGTCGCTCTTCACGTCGAGGACACCAGGTGCCCGGCCCCTCCGGCTGCGCTTCACCGCCCGCGATGTGATGGGCCCGCAGCCCATCGTCCTCGGTCAGGGCACGGCCCAGGGAATCCCCTACGCCGTCAACCGCGAGCTCGTCTACCTCGCCGAGGACGGTACCCGCCTCTTCAAGGTCGTCGCCCCCGACGCCATCAGCCTCGTCGCAGCCGGGCCCGGCCCGAGCGGGATCCGGGTCGTGGCGCTCACCGCTGGAGGGTCGATCCTCGCGTTCTCGGCGACAGGCGAGGCGGCCGCGGACGACATCGTTCCGGACGGGGTGGTCAAGGCGCTCGAGCTGATCGGCGCCGGTGTCGTCTACCAGGTCGACAACGTCGCGCATATCGTCGGGCCGGCCGGCGACACGCCGGTCGAGCTCCCGCCCGGCGCAACGATGGTCGATGCCGCCGCAGGCCGGATCCTGTACGAGCGCGCCGGGAGCCTCGGCGCGGTGACGATCGCGACCGGTGTCGACGTTCCCCTCGTCGCGGGGACGCGCCGCCAGCCCGTCCACGGGCAGCTCGATGTCTCAGGGCTCGCCTGGGCGGCGGGGTCGACCGTCAACTGGCGCCCGGGCCCTCTCCCAGCTGCCTGACCGACTCGTCCTCCCGGCGGCTACTCGTCGGGCGGCAGGAGTTGCTCGGCGAGTTGCTCGATGGGCATCGGCTCCGGTTCGGCGATGTGGCCACGACGCCGAGGCTCTCGCACGCGCTTGTCACTCTGCCGCTCGACCTGGCGCTCGAGTCGGTCGACGAGCAGGTCGGCTGCTGCCTCGTAGGTCGTCGCCGCCTCACGGGCGATGAGGTTCGGGCCCTTGACGTGGATCTCCGCCTCGACCACGTGGTCGTCGACGATCTTCGGGTTGCGCTGCAGGTCGAGGACGACCTCGACGAGCGTGTCTTCCTTCAGACGCCGGGCGAGCTTCGACAGCTTGCCCTCGACGTACCGGCGAACGTCGTCGTCGACGTGCCCGTGTCGAACCGTGAATTGAAGTCGCACTCCGCCTCCTTCGTGCTCGACGAACGCTACCGCACGGCGCGGGCGAGGCAGACGACCTGGACGGTGCGCGCTCCAGCCCGGCGAAGCTCGGTCGCACACGCGCTCGCGGTCGCGCCCGTCGTGTAGACGTCGTCGACGAGACAGACGTGTGCCGGCGCCGGTGCGCTGGACGCGAATGCGTGTCGCGCGTTCTGGCTGCGGTCGGCCAGACGCAGCGAAGCCTGTCTCGGTCGGTGATCCGTTCGGTGTAGGAGTGACACGACGTCGAGCGCCCAGATCCGCCCGAGGGCGCCGGCCAGGCCTGCGACGGGGACGTGCCCGCGCTCCAGCCCTCGCTCCCGATCGCCGGGCACGAACGTGAGCACGTCGACGTCGGGCCGCTCGATCGACCCGGCAACCAGGTGTGCGAGCGGCGCAGCCAGGTCGCGTCGTCCCGATTCCTTCCACGAGCTCACCACCTTCCGCGCGACGCCGTTGTAGGCGATCGCCCCGCGGGCGCACCGGAACGCGAGCCGGCGGCCCGCACACTCGACGCAGCGCGCGACAGGCCACGGCCCGGGCGCCCCGCACCGCGCGCAGCCGATCGGCCCCAGACGCACGAGCGCCCGGTCGCAGCGGTCGCAGAGCACGGGTCCCGGAAGGCTGCAGCCGGCGCACCGGCCGGGGAGCACGATCGCGAGCAACCCCATCCTCCGACCGTACGACCCATCCGATCACGGGTCTGTGCCGACTTGGCGCCGACAGTTGCTATGCGAGCGAGGTGGTGAGCATCTCGCGAAGATCATCGGCCGACCGAGCGAGGTCGTCCGGGGTCTTGATCGGGAAGAAGCGCCCACGGGGCCCCCGGCGTGGCACCTCGAGGAAACGCGTCGGCACCGACCAGGAGAGCTCGTGGTAGAGCCGTTCGAGCTGGACCGCCGACCGGCCGTCGACCTCCTTTTCGACATACAGCCACGAGAGCTCCAGGGGCCTGTCGAGGACGTCGAGGTCGAGGACCGCGGTGTTCGTGTTGAAGACGGGGATCGAGCCCTGATCGAACCCGATCGGAAAGCGAGGCCCCTCGAGCATCACCGGGCGGCCGTCGATCCGAGCCGGTGCACCGCCGAGGTCGCCCTCCTTGCGAGCCACCTCGAGCGTCACCGGCACCCCACCGAGCACATGCGCGCCGATCACGACGGGGTCGACCCGGGCTCCGAGGTTGTCGACGTTCGACACCGTGGCGATGTCGACCCCCAGCCCACGTAGCACGTCGAGCACACCGGAGACGCGGACCGCGTCCAGCAGGTCGCCATGCCCCGGGCCGTACAGCGACACCTCGCCGGCCGCATCGTGGAAGAGCGATCCGTCGCTCTCCAGCCGCAGCGAGACGAACTGCGAGAACCAGAGTGGCTCCGCGAGCCGCTTCTCGAGGACGTGCGCTCGCGTCACGAGGTCCGTCGAGAAGCTCGTCATCACCGCGACCGGGATCGCGGCGCCGAGGGTCTCGGCGAGCCTCGCGGTCTCCCCCAGCTTCCACTCGAGAAAGCTACGCCCGTCGACGGCCTCCACGACGCCCTTGACGATCCCACCGAAGCGCGTCGCCATCCCACCCGCGAGGACGATCGACGCAACGCGCCCGGCGCGGAGCACGTCGACCCCCGCCGCGAAGAGCTCGTCGTGGCCCGGCTGACCGGGCGGTTCGAGCTCGGAGACATCGTCGGCCTGCGGTGGCTCGACGACGCCGGTGACCGCGTTCGCCGCGTGAGAGAGCTCCCCGCTCGCGACCATGGCCGCGAGCGCTTCGAACCGCTGCTCGTCGAACCCGTAGCGATCGAGCACCGTGCGGGTCGTGTCGTCGAGGTGCGAGAGCACGCTCACCCCAGCGGAAGCGTCTCGAGGTACGGCGGTCGGTGGACGCCGACCTCCGTCACGATCGCCGAGACGAGCGACTCCGGAGTGACGTCGAATGCGGGATTCCGCGCGGCGAAGCGGGTGGTCACCTCTGCTCCCGCCCGTTCCTCGATCGGGATCGCCTGCCCGTCTCGGGCGGTGGGGTCGAGCGTCGAGCTCGGCGCGACGACGATGAAGCCGATCCCGTGGTGGCGCGCCAGGACGGCGAGCGCGTACGTGCCGATCTTGTTCGCGGTGTCACCGTTGCAGGCGATCCGGTCGGCGCCCACCACGACCACGTCGACCTCATCCGCAGCCATGAACGACGCCGCCGCGCTGTCGGCGATCACCGCGTGCGGGATCCCGAGCTGCTCGAGCTCCCACGCGGTGAGGCGCGCTCCCTGAAGCAGCGGTCGCGTCTCGTCGACGAGCACCTGTTCGACCCTTCCCGCCTCCCAGGCGGCGCGGATCGCGCCGACCGCGCTTCCGTAGCCGCCCGTCGCGAGCCCGCCGGCGTTGCAGTGCGTGAGGACGCGCGCACCGGGAGGGAACAGCTCGATCGCGTGCGCACCCATCCGCCGACAGCGCTCGACCTCGTCCGCGTGGATCCTGCGGGCGCGAGCTGGTGTCGGGTCGGCGCGCATCTCGTCGAGCGCCCACCGCAGGTTGACCGCGGTCGGCCTCGCTGCGAGCAGCACCTCCCTGGCCTCGTCGAGGTCCTCGCCACGCCCCGCGGCGAGGGCGATCCCGTACGCAGCCGCGACTCCGATCGCCGGTGCGCCGCGCACGGCGAGCGTCCGGATCGCCTCGGCCACCTGGGCGGCGGTCTCACAGCGGAGGTCGACCTCGACGTCCGGAAGGCGGCGCTGATCGAGAACGACGACGGCGTCATCCTCGAGACGCACGATCCGCTCCGGGAGGAGCTCGCCATCAGTCGTGCGTGGGGGCGGGCCACCGCCCGCCCCCACCGATCCTGCAGCGCTGGGCAGCGGGCCTACGTCCCCTCGTCCCAGCTCGCGAGGTAGCGCGCCTGCTCGTCGGTGAGCACGTCGATCCCGACACCCATCGTCTCGAGCTTGAGCCGGGCGATCTCGTCGTCGATCTCCGTCGGGACGTTGTGCACCGTCCGCTCGAGTGACCCGGCGTTCTTCACGACGTACTCGGCCGAGAGCGCCTGATTCGCGAACGACATGTCCATCACCTGCGCCGGGTGCCCTTCGGCAGCCGCGAGGTTGACGAGCCGGCCGTCGGCGAGGAGATACACCCGCCGTCCGTCCGCGAGCTGGAACTCCTCGACGAACTCGCGTGCCATGCGAGTCTCGGTCGCGAGCTCGCGGAGAGCCGCGATCTCGATCTCGACGTTGAAATGACCCGTGTTCGCGAGGATCGCGCCGTCCTTGAGCCGCTCGATGTGCCGCCGCGCAACGACGTGCTTGTCGCCGGTTGCGGTCACGATCACGTCCGCCTCGCTGGCCGCACGCTCCATCGGCATCACCTGGAAGCCGTCCATCACGGCCTCGAGCGCTTTCATCGGGTCGACCTCGGTGACGATCACGTGCGCACCGAGCCCTTTCGCCCGCATCGCAACGCCGCGACCGCACCAGCCGTATCCGGCGATGACGAACACGCGACCTGCGAGCAGGATGTTCGTCGCCCGGATGATCCCGTCGATCGTCGACTGACCGGTGCCGTAGCGGTTGTCGAACAGGTGCTTCGTGCGCGCCTCGTTGACCGCCACGACGGGAAAGCCGAGCTTGCCGTCGCGCTCGAGCGCGCGGAGCCGGATCACGCCGGTCGTCGTCTCCTCGGTACCGGCGATCACCTCCTCGAGCTGCTCTCTGCGGGTCGAGTGGAGGATCCCGATCACGTCGGCGCCGTCGTCCATCGTGATGTGCGGCCGGTGGTCGATTGCGGCCTCGAGGTGCGCGTAATACGTGTCGTTGTCCTCACCCTTGATCGCGTACGCGCCGATCCCGTAGTGCTCGACGAGCGCGGCTGCGACATCGTCCTGGGTCGACAACGGGTTCGAGGCGCAGAGGACGACGTCGGCGCCCCCGGCCTTCAACGTCCGCATCAGGTTCGCGGTCTCGGTCGTGACGTGGAGGCAGGCGGAGACGCGATGACCCGCGAGCGGTTGCTCCCGCTCGAATCGGTCACGGATCGCCGTCAGGACGGGCATCTGCCGATCAGCCCATTCGATCCTGCGAACGCCCTCCGCCGCGAGCGCCAGATCAGCGACGTCGTAGCGCTGGGTGGTAGCCATGTCAGGTTCTCGCTTTCGGTGGTTGAGTGCCGGAGTCTACCGGCGCCCCCGCGAGCCTCGACCTGGTGCGAGTGGCTCTGTCAGGCCGCAGCGACGATGTCGCCGCGGAGGAGCGCGGGCACCTCGTCGGCACGTGTCGGACGCGCGAACAGGTACCCCTGCCCGAAGACGCACCCCGTCGCGAGCAGCCGTTGGCGCTGTTCCACGGTCTCGATCCCCTCGGCGAGCGTTCGCAGGTCGAGCGCCGCGCCGAGGCTCACGATGCCCTCCACGAGCCGCGCAGCGCGGGCGTCGTCGACCAGATCGTCGACGAACTCCTTGGCGATCTTCAGCTCGTCGACGGGGAACCGCCGGAGGTAGCCGAGCGACGAGAAACCCGTCCCGAAGTCGTCGATCGCGATTCCGATCCCGAGCGCGCGAAGCTCGCCGAGCCGCATCGCGACGCCGGAGGGATCCTCCATGACGGCGCTCTCCGTGATCTCCAGGGTCAACGAGCCGGGCGCGAGCCCCGTCTGGGAGAGGATCGCCGCGATTCGGTCACCGAGGTCTGGCTCGAGGATCTGACGGGCTGAGAGATTGACGTTGACGCAGAGGCGCTCGCGACCGGGGATCGACAGCTGCCAGGCACGAACCTGCCGCGCCGCCCGGTCGAGCACCCAGTGGCCGATCTCCCCGATCAGACCCGTCTCCTCGGCGAGGGGGACGAACTCGGCTGGCGAGATCGGCCCTCGCTCGGGGTGCGTCCAGCGAAGGAGCACCTCGAGGCTCTTGGTCATCCCGGACTCGAGATCGACGATCGGCTGGTACACGAGGTCGAGCTCGTCGGCACGGAATGCGCGCTCGAGGTCGACCTTGAGCTGCAGACGGGCGAGGGCCGACTCGTGCATGTGGTTGTCGAACAGCTCGTAGCAACCGCCGCCCGCCCGCTTCGCCTGGTACATCGCGACGTCCGCGTTCCGGAGGAGCTCGCCGGAGGTCTGGCCGGCGGTGCCGAACGTGATCCCGATGCTGGCGCGCGGGAGGATCTGAGCACCGGCGAGGGTCAGCGGGGCCGACACCGCCTCGAGCACGCGCTCGGCCGCTCGGGCCGCGCCCTCGACCCCGTTCGTCTCCTCCAGCACGATCGCGAACTCGTCGCCACCGAGCCGGGCAGCGGTATCGCTCCCCCGCATGCACGTTCGCAGCCGGTTGCCGATCTCGACGAGCATCTCGTCGCCGGCCTCGTGACCCAGGCTGTCGTTCACCGTCTTGAAGTCGTCGACGTCGAGGAACAGCACGGCCACGTGCGCGTGCGTGCGCACCGAGCGCTCGAGGGCGTGCCTGACGCGATCGGCGAGAAGCGCTCGATTGGCGAGCCCGGTCAGCGAGTCGTGGAATGCCTGCGTGGTCAGCTCGTCCTCCAGCGCGCGCCGCTCCGAGACGTCGCGCGCGGTCAGGACGAGCCCGCTCACCGCAGGATCGTCGAGCAGGTCGCTCATCGTCGCCTCGAACGTCCTCCACGTGGCGTCGGCGCGCGGCAGCCGAAACTCGAGCGTCACCGACCGCTCGGTGACGAGCTCTTCCTTGAAGCGGGCCGCGGTGTGCTCGCGCTCGTCCGGATGCAGCCACTGGTCGAGCCGGGTGCCGACGAGCAACTCGGGCTCGCGGCCGAGGAGGGTCGCCACGGACGGTGTCACGTACCTGACCGTCAGGTCGGGCTCCAGCACGACGATCAGGTCGTGGGAGTTCTGGACGAGTGAGCGGAACCGTGCCTCGCTCTTTCGCTCCGCGAGGTCGTGGGTGATCTCGAGCCCTTCGAGCGCGAGCGCGACCTTGCTGGCAAGGATGTCGAGGCTTCGCTCCAGGTGCCAGGCGAGGGGGCGGGTCCCGGTGACCCGTACCACGCCCTGGAGGCGGTTGCCGAGAATGATGGGCGCCACGATCGTGCGGGCCGAGCCGACGCGGGCGAGCGACCCCCGATGTCTGATCTGGCCACGGAGCATCGAGGCGATCTCACCGGTCCCGACCACGGCAGCGTCCTGCACCTCCAGCGTCGGACGCGGGCTCAGGTCGACGTCGACATACGCCTCGCGTAGCCCGCCGGCGAGCTCCAGAGCGGTCTCGGCCGCAGCGGCGCTGATCTCCTCGCGAGTCTTCGCGAGCGCGAGCGCCGCTGAACCCGCCGACAGCGCGGCCTCACGCTCCGCGACCCGCTCGTAACCCGAGACGAGCCCGACGAGCCGCGCAGCGAGGAGGCCCGCCAGCAGGATGCAGGCAGCAAGTGGGACGCCGCGCACGGGCTCCCCGGCGATCAGAGTCTCGTAGGCGACGAGCGAGAGCACGGCGACGACCGCCGGGGCCAGCAGCACCAGGCGGCGCCGGGTCGGCCACGGCTCCTCGGCATTCCCGGGGAGCGCGAGCGAGACCATCCCGGTGTGGAGCGCGGCCGCGGCCCAGATCACCTGGGCGGCGACCACGACCGCCGGCGCGAGCGTCTCGGGCATCGCCCAGCCGTGGACGAGCGCGACCGGCACCAGGCAGCACGCAGCAGCTTGCGTGAGCGCAGCGGCTCCGACGAGCCAGCGCTCGGTGATCTCGACCGTCCCGGCGAGAAGGATTCTCGTTGCCATAGTGGCCAACACCGTCGACAAGAAGGCGGATGAGACAACGCCGACCTTGGTGGTGAGCTCGAGTGCCTCGTCCTGGAGCGCGGGCTGAACGAGACCGATCCACGTCACGCTCCCGACTCCGAGCGCCACCACCCCGGCGTCGGCGATCGCGGCCCAGTCGCGCGCGGGGGTGCAGTAGCGGACGAACAGTGCGAGTGCTGCGATCGAGCAGGCGGCGCCGACCAGCGTCAGCACCTGCGCCGGCGAAGGGAAGCCCGGGTTTGCCTTCAGGTTCTCGGTCGCGATCGAGGCGAGCGCCGCGGCGGCGACGGCGAGCGCCGAGCAACCGACGAGCTGCCACGGCAGGCGCTCGGGCGGGCGGTTCCGCGAGACGCCGAACAGGATCGCACCGGCCGCAGCAAGCGCGAGGACGAGAGACCAGACACCGACTGCCGTGACATCGTCGCGCACCAGCCAGAAAGGGACCAGCGAGAGCACGCCGACGGCGAGACAGCCCTGCATCCATCTCATTCGGCTCGTATCGGCGGCCACGAGCCGGAAGTTGAGCCTTTGCGGCTCCGAGCGTCAGGCGGGGAGATCCCGCTCCGGGCGGCCGTAGCGGTCGTCGAGGCGGACGACGTCGTCGAGGTGCGGCGTCGACACCTCGACGATCAGGGTGTCCTCGATCGCGGTCACGCGGTGCACCGTGCCGGGGCGGTAGCGAAACGCCTCCCCGGGGCCGATCTCGAAGCGCTCGAGCGACCCTCCCACCTCGCCGAGCTCGAGCGACGCACGCCCCTCCTGGACGAGCCAGGACTCGTCCTTCCGCTCGTGGTATTGCAGGCTGAGCGCCTGCCCGGCGCGTACGAACAGGAGCTTGCCGACGTACTCCTCCGCCTCGGCCCAGATCAGCTCCCAGCCCCACGGCTTCTCGACCCGCCTGGGCTCGACGGCGAAGCGCGTCACGCCAGCCACTCCGGATGCCGGGTCACGTGCTCGTCGGCACGTCGCAGCTCCTTGGGGGTGTTGACGGTGAGCCAGAGACCCTCGTGCCGATGGGCGCCGAGGCGCCTTTCGGCGACGAGCTCCGGGAAGATCGTCGTCTCGTGGTCGCCCTTCTCGGGAAACCGGGCGAGTGCCTCCGGCGAAAGGGCATAGATCCCGCAATTGACCCAGTAGGGCACGCGCGAGATCTCGTGGAACCCGATGACGAGGTCGTCGTCGGTGAGCTCGACCTGAGCGAACTGCGACGGAGGCTGCGCGACGGTGACGGTCGCGGCCGCCCCACTCTCGCGGTGCCGGGCGAGCAAGGCCTCGAAGTCGACGTCGACGAGCTCGTCGCCGTTCATCGCGAGCACATCGCCGTCACCCCGGCGCGAGCGGGCCGCGAACCGGATCCCGCCACCACGCCCGAGGCGCTCTGGCTCTCCGGCGCAGACGAGCTCGACACCAAGGTCGCCGAGCTCACGCTCGAACTCGTCCTCCTGCCCCGCGGCGCAGCTGACGATGACGCGCTCGACGCCCACCGCACGAAGCCGGCCGACCTGCCAGGCGAGAAGGGGACGGCCTCCCACCGAGACGAGCGCCTTGGGCCTGCCGCGCGGCGGCATCGCCGAGCCGCTCGGCCTTGCCGCCCGCGAGGACGATCGCCTCCATCAGGCGCTCACCGCCGTCGCCCTGCCGATCCCCTCGTACGCGAAGCCCGAATCACGCATCGCCACCGGGTCGAGGAAGTTGCGCCCGTCGACGAACACCCGTGAGCGCATCGTCGGTGCCAGCGCGGCCCAGTCGACGTCGGCAAGCTCGGGCCATTCGGTGACGAGCACGGCCGCGTCCGCTCCCGCAACCGCCTCGGCGACCGTGGCCACCTGCTCGACACCGTGGAGCCCGTCGGCGCGCGCGATCGGATCCCACACGCGGACGTCGGCTCCCTCTGCGATCAGTCGCCCGGCGAGAACGAACGCCGGCGCCTCGCGCACGTCGTCCGTGTGCGGCTTGAAGGCGAGGCCCAGCAGCGCGACCGTCCTGCCACGGAGGCTCCCGAGCTGCTCGACGAGCTTGCCGATCACGCGGCGCTTCTGGAGCTCGTTCACCTCGATCACCGCGTTGAGCAGCTGGAAGTGGTAGCCGGAGTTCGCGGCCAGCTGCTTGAGCGCGAGCGAGTCCTTGGGGAAACAGCTCCCACCGAAGCCGATCCCGGCCCGGAGAAAGCTGCTCCCGATCCGGCGGTCCAGGCCGATGCCCTCCGCGACACGCACGACGTCCGCGCCCGTCGCCTCGCAGACATTCGCGATCTCGTTGATGAACGAGATGCGCGTCATCAAGGCCGCGTTCGCGGCGAGCTTGATCATCTCGGCCGACGCGACGTCGGCCCGCACCACCGGCGCCGTGATCCCCGCGTGGAGCGCGACGACCGCCTCGACGTCCGCGTCCTCGAACCCGCCGACGACGATCCGGTCGGGGTGCATGAAATCGCGCACCGCGGTCCCTTCGGCCGTGAACTCGGGGTTCGAGGCGTACCCGACGTGGTGCAGCCCGCGGTCGTCGAGCCGATGGCGGATCTTCTCGCCCGTCCCGACCGGGACGGTGCTCTTCATCACCACGACGATGCGGTGATCGACCGCCGGCAGCTCGTCGATCACCGTCCAGACGGCGGTCAGGTCGGCGTCACCGGAGTAGGTCGGCGGCGTACCGACGGCGACGTAGACGAACTCGGCCCGGTCGATCGCCTCGGCGACGTCGATCGTGAACCGGAGTCGTCCCGGGTTGCGTGCGATGAGCTCCTCGAGCTCCGGCTCGTGGATCGGGATCTCGCCGCGCTGGAGCGTCGCGATCCGCTCGGGCAGGATGTCCCGGACGACCACCTCGTGCCCGAGCTCGGCGAAGCAGGCGCCGGTGACCAGCCCGACGTACCCCGCGCCGAACACAGCAATCCGTCGGCTCTCCCCGGTCATGACGGCGCAGGATACGTCACGCCTGGGGCGAAGTCCCCGGCAGCGTTCCTGGGGGGTCTTCAACCCCTCGACTCAAGGAGGCCCCGTGCTCTGGCTCATCTATCTGGCTGTCGTCGTCCTGATCGTCGCCGCGTGGTGGAAGATCTTCCAGAAGGCTGGCGAGGAGGGGTGGAAGGCGATCATCCCCATCTGGAACATCCTCATCCTGCTCAAGATCGTCGGTCGGGAGTGGTGGTGGATCATCCTCATGCTGATCCCGATCGTCAATCTGGTGATCTGGATCATCGTCTCGATCGACCTGGCGAAGAGCTTCGCTCGCGGGACCGGGTTCGCGATCGGCCTGATCTTCCTGCCGTTCATCTTCGCCCTGATCCTGGGCTTCGGCGCCGACACGTACCGCGGTCCTGCCGCCCGGGCTGCGTAGGAGGTCTGTAGCTGGCACTTTCCGCGACGCGGAAAGTGCCACTACTTACGCACGGTTGCGAGCGGCTTGAGACCCTTCGCGATCGCGATCATCGTCTCGTTCGACAGTCGGTCGAGCAGCGAGTTCACGACCCAGTACGAGGCCTTCGGCGTGCGGAGCACGACCATGTGCAGCTTGGGACCGTTGTAGTAGAGCCCGAAGCGGCGACCACCCAGGCGCCGCGTGAAGTTCCGGCCCTGGAGGGCGGGCGCGTCGTCCCAGTCGGACATCTGGACGCCCCAGTACTCGTTCCCACCGGCGATCCGGTACGTCAACCGCACCCCGAGGTGCTCCTTGGCCTTCTTGTCCATGTAGTAGACGCGGATCGGCTTCTCGCGATCGATCCACGACGAGCGATCGAGGACGGTTGGCACGTAGAGCGGGTACGGAACATCCCGCCGCGCCTGGCGGAGCAGATCGAGCGAGGCGCTGGTCCCCGGCGTGACCTCCGCCTTGCGCTTCTCCGGAGTCTGATCGACCGGCGAAGCGGCGAGGCGCCCGTGGAACGTCTGCCCTACCACTGCGACCAGCATCGCGTCGTTGGCGAGCGGGCGGATCTTCGGCGTGAGCTTCTGGATGTCGGCGGAGCCGAACAGGTTGGCGAGCTTCTGCGCCGCCGGCTTCGCGCCGGCCGCCTTCGCGTCGAAGTACACCTTGCTCCTGAAGTAGTCGAATGTGGGGGCATTCGCAGGGATGCTGTTCGGCGGTAGCACCATCTGGTAGCCGCGCTGGCCCAGCAGATAGCTCGCGTCGGACGCAGAGCCTGTGACACCGTTGCCGTTCAGCACCGTGACGGATGTCTCGCGCGGCGGCGGCGCCTTCTGCTTGAGCTTCTCGCCGAGCGCGACCGCCGTCGCCTTCTTCGGGGACTCGACGTCCGGGTTCGCCCACTCGCGCACGGCACGCTGGAGGTTCTCGGGAGCCGTGGTCAGATCGGAGAGTCCTTCGAGTCCTTCGATCCGGCTCTGGAAGATGTGCCCGGGCGGTAGCGAGTAGGCGAGCAGCGCGTACGAGAGGACGGTTTTCGCGCTGACGTTCTTCCCGCCGCCCTGGCCGACCTCGACGTTCTCGGTGACCACCTTGATCACGCGCGGCAGCTTGGTGAGCGAGAAGCTCGACTGGATCTGGTCTTTGAACGCCCGCACGAAGAGCTGTTGGCGTGCATTGCGAAAGATGTCGCTGTCCGTGTGACGGAAACGGACGAAGTCGAGCGCCTTCATCCCCGTGAGCCGCTGGTACCCCGGCTGGAGGTTGATGGTCGCGTACCCGCCAGGCCCGCCGCGGTCGTTGAAGTACCGCCGGTCGATGTCGAGCCAGATCCCGCCGAGCTTGTCGACGAGCTGTCGGAAGCCGCGGAAATTGACCGTCAGGAGGTAGTTGACCGGCTTCCCGGTGAGCTTCCGAACGGTCTCGAGCGTCCCTTGCGGCCCGCAGATCGAGTACGCCGCATTGATCTTGTCCGTGAACGTGCCCTTGTCGCCGCACTGGATCTCGACGCGCATGTCGCGTGGGAACGAGAGCAGCGAGATCGTCTCCTTCGCGGGATCGGCGCGGACGAGCATGAGCGTGTCGGAACGCGAGGGAGCGTTCTTCGCCTCGTTCGCACGACGGTCGTAGCCGATCACGAGCGCGATCGCCGGTTGGCCCGGCAACGCGACGTCGAGCTCCTTTGCCGCCTTCTTGACGTCGATCGTCTTTGGCGCGACTGCGGCTACCGACTCGTGGAGGTAGAGGTAAGAGCCCCCTGCAATCCCACTGACGAGCACCGCCAGCACGAGCGCGGCCCAGCCGAGGATCCGCAACGCGAGCGAACGCTGGGACGGCGGCTCGGCGCGGTAGACGGTGACGCCGGGTCGCGCGAGCGGGACGAGTGGGCCATGGCCGTTCGCGCCACCGTTGAGGTCCGCACCCCGACCGACTCCTCGTTTCAGCGTCGTCTTCATAGGGGACAGGGCGCCACGGCCGTCGCGTTACGGTAGCGCAGGAGCCGGATCGCTCACGGATCCCTAACTTCGCCGAGAACTGCCCTGAGTGCCCGCGCGAGCGCGTCCAGCTCGTCGGGGGCGCCTGCTGTGATGCGGATCCCGTCCGGCGCACCGAACGGCGTGGTCGGCTGGACGATCACGCCTTGCTCGACCAGCTGCCCTGCGAGCACCTCCGCGTTCGGGCCGACCTCGACGAACACGAAGTTGCCGCGCGGCTCCGGGTGCGGCGGCAGCCCGAGCTCGGTGAGCAGGTCAACGAGCCGATCGACCGCGGCGCGCGTCTCGGTTCTCCGATCGAGTACCTCGGTCTCGTCGCCGAGGCTCGCGAGCGCAGCCACCTGACCGGGGGCGCTGACGTCGTACCCCCGCTGCACGCGCCGCATCGCGTCGATCACCGAGGCAGGACCGACCGCGAATGCGACCCGGAGGCCGGCGAGCCCATAGAGCTTGGAGAACGTCCGAAGCACGAGCGCCGGCCGCCCCAGTCGACTCGAGATCGCGAGAGCGTCGGGACGCGTCGCCGGATCGCCGAAGTCGAAGTACGCCTCGTCGACGACCGGAAGCACGTGCCCCGGGAGCCCTGACAGGAGCCGCTCGAGCTCGTCGACCGACAGCGCCGTTCCCGTCGGGTTGTTCGGGGTCGCGACGAAGGTGAGCTTCGTCCGGGGAGTGACCGCCTCCGCCACCGCGTCGACGTCGATTCTCCCTGCCGTGAGCGGGACGAGGATCGGACGAGCGCCCCGCTTCTCCGTGTCGCGGGCAAAGCTCGGGAACGACGGCCACGGGACAACGACGTCGTCGTCGGGGTCGACCATCGCCTGACACGCATAACCGATGGCCGCGTCGGCACCGGCGGTCACGATGACGTTCTCCAGCGCGACGCCCAGCCGCTCGGCCAGCGCGCTCGCGAGCTCCGTCGAGCCACGGGTCGGATACCTGTTGAGCGAAGGCGCAAGCCGATCGAGCGCCTCGAGCGCGGCGGGAAACGGCCCCCATTGCCCCTCGTTGAGACCGAGCGAGACGACCCGGTCGAGCCTCAGCCGGGCCGCGATCGCCGACCCCGGCTCCGCCGGGTCGCTCCGTGGCAGCACGTCGAGCGCCCGCCGGACCGGCGAGCGACCCGGTTCGGGCAGGGTCACGCCGCGACGGGCATCGGGGGCTGCGGAGCGGGCACCGGCTCGAACGGTGGCTCCTCCCAGCCGCCGTCACCGGCGAGACGCCGCCAGGCGACGAATGCACCGACCGCAAGCCCGACGATCAGCAGCCCGCCGAGGGCACCGAAGCGGCGCTTCGGTGTCGCGACGGCGCTGATCCCGGCGAGCGTCTCGCTCGCCCGGCGTCGCATGTGCCGGCGGAAGAGCCACCATCCGAGCGCCCACAACAGCGCGTTCTCGACGGTCGTTCATGGTGCGAGCCTACTGGATCCGAGCCCTATTTCCGCCGTGGTGGTAGGTGGATCGCCCGACCGAGTGCGACGAGCCCTGCCTCCTTGAGCCCTTCGGCGAAGGTCGGGTGCGGCGCGATACCGTCCGCGAGGGTCTCGATGGTCGACTCCGCGTCGAGCGCGACGACGGCTTCGCCGATCAGGTCGGTCGCGTGCGGACCGACGATGACGACCCCGAGGAGCTCACCGTAGGTGCGCTCGTGGATCGTCTTCACCCACCCGGTCGTGTCACCGGACATCACCGCCCGGGCGATCGCCACCCAGGGGCAGCGCCCGACGACGACGCCGTCGTCGCCGTATCGCTCACGTGCCTGGGCCTCGGTCAGCCCGACGCCCGCGATCTCCGGATCGGTGTAGATCGGGCGCGGCACCGCCGGCTCGCCGATCACGGCATCGTGGCCGAGCGCGTTCTCGGCCGCGATCTCGCCCTCGCGGAAGCTCGTGTGGGCGAGCTGCCAGTAGCCGGCCACGTCACCGGCGGCAAAGATGTGCGGCACGTTCGTGCGGCGATGGTCGTCGGTCGGGATCCGGCCCGGCTCGACGGTCACCCCGGCCGCATCGAGACCGAGCTCGTCCACCACCGCACGCCGACCGACCGCGACGAGCATCAGGTCGCACTCGACCGACTCGCCGTCGCCGAAGCGGACGAGCAGCGAGCCACCCCGGTCCTCGACGGCCGAGCACTGCTTGCCGGTATGCATCGCGATCCCACGCTTCTTGAACGCGCGCTCGAGCTCGCGACTCGCATCGGCGTCCTCTCCGGGGATGAGCGAGGGGAGCATCTCGATGATGGTGACCTCGCTGCGGAAGCGGTTGAAGATCGATGCGAACTCGCAGCCGATGATGCCGCCGCCGAGGATCACCAGCCGTCCCGGAACCGAGGTCTGCGCGAGGAGCCCGGTCGAGTCGACGCATCGCGGCGAGTCGAGCCCCGGGATCGGCGGTCGAACGGGCGCCGACCCGGTCGCGACGATCGCGCTCTTGAACGCGAGGTCGCCGTGACCGTCCACCACGAGCGTGTTGGGCCCGCTGAACCTGCCCGACCCCTGGAGCCACTCGACTCCGTTCGCCTTGAACAACGACGCAACACCGCCGGTCATCTGCTCGACGACGCTGTTCTTCCACTCGGAGGCGACACCGAAGTCCAGCTTGGGCTCCTTCGACGCCACGACACCGAGCTTTGCGAACGTCTCGCTCGCGTCGTGGAACGCGTGCGCGGTCTGCACCCAGGCCTTCGTCGGGATGCATCCGACACGCAGGCACGTCCCACCGAGTGCCGGCTCGCGGTCGACACAGGTCACCTTCGCACCGAGCTGCGCGGCTCGGATCGCGGCGGTGTACCCGGCCGGGCCCCCTCCGAGAACGGCGACGTCACATTCCATCAGCATGCTCCGATCGGTCGGTCGGTTGATAGTCGGCGAGGGCGGCGAGCATCGTCAGCGAGTCGTCTGACTCACCGACCCGCTCGAAGCCGTGTTTCCGGTAGAGGTCGATCGCGGACGCGTTGTGCGGGTCGACGCTGAGCGACAGCGAAGGGTGCCCGTCGCTCCGTGCGCGCTCGAGGAGGGAGGTGAGGAGTGCGCCGCCGATCCCCTTTCCTCGCGCGCTCGGGACGACCGCGATCGCGAGCTCGGGCGTCGCCTCGTCGACGAACCCGTAACCGGGTTGTGCCCGCGTGAACAACCTGTACCAGGCTGCGCCGGCAGGGAAGCCGTTGTCGATCGCGATCACCGCTGTGTCACCACGCCGCCCCCACGCCTTGACGTAGAGCGCGACCGGCCCGGGACCGCTGTCGGGAGCCCGCTCCTTCCAGTAGTACGCGTGATGCAGCATGTCGCGCAGGAAACGGACGTCCCGGGCGCCGCCCCGGCGAACGCGCACGTCCGCGGTCGCGTCGCTCACAGCGCGAGCGCAGGCTGCTCGATCAACGCCACGAGCGTCTGCAGGAACCTCGCCCCGTCGGCGCCGTCGATCGCGCGGTGATCGCACGTCAGCATGAGGTGCAACATCGGCGCGAAACCGATCTCGCCGTCGACGACGACAGCCTGCTCCTTCACCGCGCCGACCGCGAGGATCGCGACCTGTGGCGGGTTGATCACGGCGGTGAACTGCTCGACGCCGAACATGCCGAGGTTCGAGATCGTGAACGTCCCACCCGCGAGATCGGCGAGCGTCAGCTTCCCGTCCCGCGCCCGCGCGACGAGATCGGCGCGGATGCGTGCGATCTCCGAAATGGTCGCTCGGTCGGCCCCCGAGATCACGGGGACGATGAGGCCCTGTGGGGCGGCGACGGCGATCCCCACGTTCGCGGCCGGGAACCGCTGGATCTCGTCCCCACCGAAGGTCGCGTTCAGCGCCGGATGGCGGATGAGGGCCGAGGCAGCGAGTTTGACGAGCACGTCGTTGACGGTCGGTTTCGGCGCCCCCTCCTCGAGGCCGGCGACGAGCGCCTCGCGCAGCGCGAGCACCTGGGTCATGTCGGCACCGACCCCGAGCTGGAACACCGGGGCTGTCCACGCCTCGGTGAGCCGGCGCGCGATCGTCTTCCGCACCGTGGTGAGCGGGACCACTTCGACGGTGGCCGTCCCCGGCACCGCGGGGAGTGCGACCGGGGACGCGCTGGGGGCGCCGCCCGGCGCAGTCTGCTCGACGTCCTGCGCGAGTATGCGCCCTTCTGGCCCGGTTGGCACGACGGACGCCAGGTCGACGCCGCGCTCGCGCGCGATCCGGCGGGCGAGCGGCGAGGCCTTGACCCTGCCCGTCGAGGTCGGAGCCGCGGCTGCCGGCGCCGGTGGAGTGCTCGGCTCGGTCTCGGCGGCGGGTGCAGGCTCGGTCGGCGGAGGCTCGGTCGGCGCACTCGACTGGCGTCCACCGTTCGTGTCACCCGTGGGCTCGGCTTGCCCTTCGCCGTCGGCGCCGTCGATGAGCGCCACCGTCGTCCCGACCGCGACCTCACCCTCCCCGACGAGGATCTCGGTGAGCAGGCCGTCCGACTCGGCCTCGACCTCCTGCGTCACCTTGTCGGTGTCGAGCTCGTAGAGCGGGTCGCCCTTTCGAACCTGATCACCCGGTGACTTCAGCCAGCGGACGATCACACCGGACTCCATCCCCTGCCCGAGACGTGGGAGCTTCACCTCAGTGGCCATCAGCGCGTCCTCCGCGGCTCCCGTCCGACCGGCGTCATGGGCGTCATTATGCTGACCGCCGTGAAGCTGGTCGATCAGTGGCGGACGGTCGAGACCGAGCTCCCGTCGGACTGGAGCTCGGCGCGACTCCGGATCCGACCCGAGGATCCCGCGGAGGCGGGCGAGGTCGGCCGCATCCTCGGCCCGATGACGGCGGGTCGAGTCGGGGACGAGATCGTCGTCACCGTCGAGCGTGCGGGTGGCCCCGCAGGGCCGCAGGCGGCAGCGCGCCTGTTCGGATATCTCGACGACGCACGCGTCTGGTGCGTGATCGAGCCCGCCGAGATCGGGCACACGGCCGCCGCCCCCAGCCCGGTCGCGACCGAGGAGGGCTCGCCCTCACCGGGCTCACCCCTCGAGGATCAGTGGCACGACGAGCTGGCGACCCTGCCCGAGGACTGGAGTGACGTGCTGGCCGAGATCGAGATCGACTCCAGCGACGACCTCGACCGCGGGGCGTTGCTGTGCGCACCGCTCAACCCGACCCGCGACGGGGACCGCCCCGCGTTCACGTTCAGGTGCGCCAGCCGAGCCGGCTATGGCGCCTCGGCCGCGATGGCCGGACGCTGCTTCGCCCGTTGCGACGAGGAGGCAATCACGGGTCGCGTGAGCATCCTGCGGACGCTGTCCGAAACCGACCTGATCGGCACACAGGGTCCCGCCTGGCGCGTCGGCGGCAAGGTCCTCTGAGACCGGCCGCCGCCGAGGTCGTCCCGGGTCAGGTGCGGAGCTCGGCGCCGAAGCGTTCGGCGAGCGCACTGACGATGGCCTCACGGGGCACGACGACATCGTCGTCGGCCAGCGTCCGATCGGACGCCTGGAACACCAGGTGCAGGGCGATCGATTTCCGCTCCGCACCGAGCCGCTCGTCCCGGTAGACGTCGAACACCGACACATCGCGGAGCACCTCGCCACCGGCCGCGCGTGCGACGGCGAGCACCTCCCCCGCCACGACCGACTCGTCGACGACCAGGGCGATGTCCTGTCGAAGCGCCGGGAAGGTGATCACGTCCCTGTAGAGGATCCGCTCCGGAACGGTGGCCGTCAGTGTCTCGACGTCGAGCTCGAACACACCCCAGGCACCGTCGAGGGTCGCCGGGTGAAGCTCGCCGAACCAACCCGCGTCGACGGTCGCTGCCTTGCCCGGGTGGAGCGCGGGCAGTGTCGTCCGACGCGCGTCGAGCGCCAGGTGGAGCACCGAGTGCAGCACCTCGACCACGCCACGCGCCTCGGCGAAGCCTCCTTCGACGATGCCACCGATGCGCCAGGGCTCGTCTGGGAGCGGCTCGCCGGTCGGTAGGTAGACGCGCGCGAGCTCGAACAGCCGGACCGGATGGTTTCCCGCGTCGACATTGAGCCGCGCGGCCTCGACGAGCCCGTCGAGCAGGGTGGTGCGCAGGAGTGCCGGCTCGCTTGCGTCCGGTGACTCGATCGAGATCGCGTCCGGATGTGGGTCGTGCCCGACGAGGGTCAGCGTGTACGCCTCGCTCAGACCGGCTCCGACGAGGATGTCCTCGATCAGGCGCCGCTGCCTCTGCTCGCGCGTGAGGTGCCCGGTGACGGAGCGCCGGGCGGGCATCGTGCGGGGCACGCGCTCGAGCACGAGGCGGCCGACCTCCTCGATGACGTCGATCTCCCGGGTGACGTCGCGGCCGCGCCAGGTGGGGACGGTGACGTTCCATTCGTCGTCGACCTCGAACCCGAGGCGCTCGAGCAGCGTCCGCTGTTCCTCGTCGGGGACTTCGAGCCCCAGGATCGTGCTGGTTCGCTGGGGGCGGAGACGAACGACGGGTCGCTCGGGAAGCGCGTCGTGGACGTCGATCGCGCCGGTCAGCTCGGCACCGGCGAGGTCGACGAGCAGGCGGCTCGCCAGGATCGCCGCGGGCTCTGCAAGGTACGGGTCGACGCCCTTCTCCCAGCGGTTCGACCCCTCGGTGCGGAGCCCCAGCCGCTCGGAGGTCTTCAGCACCCCGATCGGCTCGAAGTTCGCGGCCTCGAGCAGCACGTCGGTCGTCTCGTCTGTGACCTCGCTGTCCTGACCACCCATGATCGCGGCGAGCGCGACCGCCCGCGTGCCGTCGGTGATCAGCAGGTCGCGCTCGTCGACCTGACGCATCGTCCCGTCGAGCGTCCTCACCGTCTCACCTGCCCGGGCCGTGCGGACCACGATCTTCCCGTCGGCGAGCTTCGCATGGTCGAAGGCGTGGAGCGGGCTGCCGTGGACGTGCATCACGTAGTTGGTCACGTCGACGACGTTCGAGATCGAGCGCATCCCGGCCGCATGGAGCCGTGCGCGCAACCACACGGGCGACGGCCCGATCTCGACGCGGCGCAGCAGGCGCGCGATATAGCGCGGGCAGGCCCCGTGATCGTCGACCGTCACATCGACCCACTCCGGGTGGACGATCGGAGGGTCGTCGACCACGATCGGCAGCAGCTCGCCGTCGAAGATCGCGGCGATGTCCCGTGCGAGGCCGACCATCGAGAGGAGGTCGACGCGGTTTCGCGTCGGGGTGACCTCGAGCACCTGCTCGCGGAGGGGGAGCGCCTCGTGGAGGGGCGACCCTGGCTCGAGCCCATCGGGGAGCAGCATGATCCCGGTGTGGTCGGTGCCGAGACCGACCTCGTCCTCGGCGAGGATCATCCCGCGCGAGACCTCGCCGCGGAGCTTCGCCTCGCCGAGCTCGAACGGCTCGCCGGTCTTGGAGAGGACTGTGGCGCCAGGGAGCGCGACCGCCACGGTCGCCCCGACGCCGAAGTTCCAGGCGCCACACACGATCTGCTGCGGGTCTGGCCTGCCGACGTCGACCTGGCAGAGCTGGAGCCGATCGGCGTTGGGATGAGGATCCGCCGCCAGCACCCTGCCGACGACGAAGTGGTCGAGGTTGCCCTCGATCTCGGGCAGCCCGACGTCGATGACGCGGTCGACCTCGAGCGAGCAGATCGCGAGCCGACGCACGAGCTCGGGCACGGGTGCCTCGAACCGGACGTACTCGCGCAGCCAGCCGAGCGGGGCCCTCAAAACTGCTCCGAGAAGCGCAGGTCGTTGCGCCAGAGCTCACGCAGGTCGGGGAACTCGTGGCGGAGCATCGCGATCCGCTCGAGCCCCCAGCCGAAGGCGAACCCCGTGATCCGCTCCGGGTCGTAGCCGACGAACTCGAACAGGCGCGGGTCGACCATCCCCGCGCCGCCGACCTCGATCCACCCCGAGTGACGGCAGACGGGGCACCCCGCCCCATCGCAGACGTGACACGAGACGTACGCCTCGATCGAGGGCTCCGTGAACGGGAAATGGTGGGTGCGGAACTCGGTGCGCCGCCCCTCGCCGAACAACGCGCGGAGCAGCACGTCCAGGGTGCCCGTGAGGTCGGCGAGCGTGATCCCTTCGTCGACGGCTAGCCCTTCGACCTGGTGAAACACCGCGGTGTGCGTCGCGTCGACGGTGTCGCGCCTGTACACCCGCCCGAGCGTGCAGATGTAGATCGGCGGCTGCTCGGCCTCCATCGTCCGGATCTGCGTCGGTGAGGTCTCGGTGCGGAGGACGGTGGTCTCGTCGACGAAGTACGAGTGGAGCGGCGAGCGGGCGGGATGCCCCTCGTCGAACGCGAGCGCGTCGAAGTTGTACTTCGTCGTCTCGACCTCGCGGCCGTCCACGACGCGATACCCGAGACCGAGGAACACGTCCTCGACCTCGCGCCGGATCTGGGTGATCAGGTGGAGGTGACCGCGACGCACCGTTGCCGCCGGCAGGGTCACGTCGACGTGCTCCTCCCTCAGGCGGCGGTCGAGCTCGTCGCGCGCGAGGGCAGCCGCCCGCTCGTCGATCGCCGCCTCGATCCGCTCCCGCGCCGCGTTCAGAGTGATCCCGGTCTCCCGATCCCGCACCTCGCGGAGCGCCAGCTTGAGCGCGCTCTTTCGTCCGAGGTACTCGACCCGGACGGCGTCGATCTCGTCCGTCGTGGCTGCCGCCCCGGCGGCGGTGATCGCCTCCTGCTCGAGGGCGGCTGCGTCCATGGGCACGTCGAGGCTACCAAGTGGCGGATCGTCCCAAGCTGGTGAAATGCGGCTGTGAGCGACTACGACCCGTTCGCCGCGAGCTACGACGCTCTGGCCTCGACGATGACCGAGGACATCGCGTTCTACGTGTCGCTCGCCGCCGAGGCGAGCGGGCCTGTAGTCGAGCTCGCCGTCGGCAACGGCCGGGTTGCCGTCCCGGTTGCGCTCGAGACAGGTCGGCGGGTGGTCGGCATCGATCTCTCGCCTGCGATGCTGGATGGTGCGCGAGAACGTGCGCGCGAAGCGGGCGTGGAGCTCGACCTCCGGCTCGGAGACATGCGCTCGTTCGACCTCGACGAGCCCACCGACCTCGTCATCTGCCCGTTCCGGGCGATGCTCCACCTCTCGAGCCAGGGCGAGCGGGTCGAGGTGCTCCGGCGCGTTCGGGATTCCCTCGTACCCGGCGGCCGATTCGCATGGAACGTGTTCGTCTTCGACCCCGAGGTGGCCCGGGAGTACGACGGGCAATGGCGCGAGGAGGCCGGCGTCCGGAGCCGGGCGGACTACGACTATCGTCGAGCGACGGATCGACCTCTCGCTCGCATCGGGCGCTTCGGTGTCGCTCTGGTGGGCTGATCGCCTCGAGTGGGAGACCGCTGTCGCGGCGCTCGGGTCTGGAGGTCGAGGCGCTGTACGGATGGTTCGATCGGAGGTCGTTCGACGAGACGAGTCGCGAGCAGGTCTGGGTGGCGAGGCGGCCGTGAGCAAGGCGCTGTACGACCCGATCGCAGGCATCTACGACCCGTGGTCGGCATCGGTGGTCGAGGACGTCGAGTTCTACGTCGAGGAGGCGCTCGCCTCGGGTGGCCCCGTCGTCGAGCTGGGGGTCGGGACCGGCCGGATCGCGGTGCCGATCGCGCGGGCCGGCATCCCGGTGATCGGGGTCGACCTGTCGCCGGGGATGCTCGCCGTCGCGCGCGGGTACGCCGAGCGCGAGGGCGTCTCCGAGCTCGTCGACCTGCGGCTCGGCGACATGCGCGAGCCACCGGTCGCGGGGCCGGTCCCGCTCGTGGTCATCCCGTTCCGCTCGCTCCTGCACATGACCGACGACGGGGAGCGGCTGCGGGCGCTCCGTGCCGCCCGCGACCTGCTCGAGGACGATGGGCGGCTGATCTTCGACGTCTTCGCGCCGAGCGCCGAGGACATCACCGAGACGCATGGCCGCTGGCTCGAGCGCGAGCCGGGGATCTTCGAGCGGGCCGACTGGGACGCAGCGACGAGGACGTTGCAGCTCTCCGTGCGCAGCGGGTCGACCGGCGTCTCGTTCGACCTGCACTGGCTCACGGCGCCGGAGTGGGACGCGGTGATCGCTCAGGCGGGTCTCGAGCTCGAGGTCGTGTACGGCTGGTTCGACCGCAAGCCGTACGCCGGGGACGAGGACACGATCTGGGTGTGTCGACGGCACCACGGTGGGCACACGGTCGAGTAGAGTCGTTGCCGTGATCTGGCTGCTCGTGATCCTGGCGATCGTCGCGATCGTCGCCATCTGGCTGGTGGCGCTGTACAACCGGTTCGTCCGGCTGCGAAACCGGGTCGACAACTCATGGGCGCAGGTCGAGGTCCAGCTCAAGCGTCGACACGACCTGATCCCGAACCTCGTCGAGACCGTCAAGGGCTACGCCGCACACGAGCGAGGCACGTTCGAGGCCGTCACCGAGGCCCGCGCCGCCGCCCAGGGCGCGCGCAGCCCCGGCGAGGCCGGCCAGGCAGAAGGGATCCTCAGCCAGGCTCTCGGTCGCCTGTTCGCGGTGGCCGAGGCGTACCCGGACCTCAAGGCAAACCAGAACTTCCTCGATCTCCAGGCCCAGCTGCAGGACACCGAGAACAAGATCGCCGTCTCGCGCCAGGTCTACAACGACACCGTCCTCTCGTTCAACAACTCGATCCAGACCTTCCCCGGCGTTCTCATCTCCGGCCCGTTCGGCTTCGGCAAGCGCGACTTCTTCGAGATCGAGGACGAGGCGGAGCGCGAGGTGCCGAGCGTGAGCTTCACCCCCGTCGGGGCTGCGGCGCCGTCGTCAACGCCAGCGGCGGCTCCGGCCCCGCCGAGTGACCCGCCGAGCGCGTAGCACCGCCGCGCTCGTCGCGCTCGCTGCGCTCCTCCTCACGGCGGAGGCGCAGGCGAAGTCGTTCTCGCTGCCGCAGGCCGACATCGACGTCGTCGTTGCACGGGACGGCTCGCTCGTCGTCGACGAGCACATCACGTACGCCTTCAGCGGCCCGTTCAGCGGCGGCTACCGCGACGTCCCGCTCCGCGCCGGCGAGACGATCGACCAGGTTGCCGTCTCCGAGAACGGACAGCGATTCTCTCCCGGTGGGTGCACGGAGCTGGGATGTGACGACGCGCCCGGGACGTTCGGCGTCACGCGGGTCGGTGAGACACAGCGGATCGTGTGGCACTACCGAGCAGACAGCGAGCTCCGGACCTTCACCGTCCACTACGTGCTCCGCGGGCTCGCCGTCGCGTACGACGACGTCGTCGACGTGAACCTGAAGGTCTGGGGGTCGGAGTGGAAGGAGCCGCTTGGCCGGTTGACGGCCACCGAGACGGCTCCGGGAAAGATCCTTCGCGCCTGGGGTCATCCGGTCTACGTCCGGGGGGACGTCCAGCTCGCGGGCACCAAGGCCATCCTGCGCGCCCTCGACGTCCCGGCCGGGCAGTTCGTCGAGCTTCGAACCCTTGTCCCGCGGTCGGCGTTCTCCTCCACGACCGGTATGCAGGTGCGGACCGGCGACGGTCTGGACCGGATCCTCGCCGAGGAGCAGGCGGACACGGATGCGTACACGAAGGACCACGAGCGGATCGAGAACGCGAAGCAGCATCCGTGGCGGTATGCGCTCTACGTCCTTCTTCTCGGGATGCTTCCGGGGTTCGCGGTCGTGGCGGTCGTCTTCTGGGTCTACGGACGGGAGCGGAAGACGAGCTACGACCGCGAGTACGAGCAGGAACCGCCGACGGACAGCCAGCCGGCGCTCATCCCGACGCTCCTGCGTCAGGGAGGGGAGGCGGGCTCCTACGAGTTCACGGCAACGCTCTTCGATCTCATGCGGCGCGGCGTCTACACGTCTACGCCGACGACCACGGAGCGATCGACCTGGGGTGGGCTGAAGACCGAGCAGGTCGCCGACCTCGAGCTCTCGGCTGGCAAGCGCGACGAGCTGACGCCGTGGGAGAACGCCGTGGCAGAGGTCGTCGACGGCGTGATTGCGGACGGGCCCGAGCGGCTGTCCCGTTTTCGCGAGCGGATCGAGGCCGATCGCGAGACGATGAGCACCCACTTCACCTCGTTCAAGGCGAACGTCCAGACTGCGATCGGCGACCGCCGCTGGTTCCTCTCGCTCGGCGCGATCCCGCTGGTGATCGCGCTCCTCGGGTTCGCAGCCGTCGGGGCGCTTCTCTGCTACCTCGCCATCTCGGGCTGGCGCACCGTCTATCCCCGCTGGAACGACGTCGTGCTTCTCGGCCTCGGGGTTGCCGCGTTCATCAACGCGGCCGTCGTCCTCGGCGCGTTGACCCAGCGACGACTCTGGCGGCGCCGGTCGCGCGAGGGCGAGACCGAGGCGGAGCGCTGGGAGGCGTTCAGGCGCTACCTGACCGACTTCCCGCGGCTGCAGGAAGCACCTCCTGCCACGCTGGCCCTCTGGGAGCGACTCCTCGTCTTCGGGATCGCATTCGGGATCGCCGAGCGCGTCCTGCAGGCAGCGCACCTGGCGATGCCGGAGGAGCTTGCGAAGGCGTCCTCGATCTACTGGATCTCCGGAGGGGGAAACCTGGGCTCGGGACCGACCTCGCTTGCGATCGGTGACCTCGCCTCGGGGTTTGGCTCGGCTCTGGCGCCGCCCTCGTCGGGCTCGGGCGGGTTCGGGGGCGGCTTCTCGGGTGGTGGCGGCGGTGGCGGCGGTGGCGGAGGCGGCGGCGCCTGGTAGACGGACGCCTCCCGCGCCGCGTCAGCTCGCGCGCGAGCGCCGATCGACTTCGTAGAGCGCTATCGCCCCGGCTGCTGCGACGTTGAGCGATTCGGCCCCACCCGGAAGCGCGATCGTGACCTTGGCGCAGTCCGTTGCGATCTCCTCCGGCAACCCGGCGCGCTCCGAGCCGAGGAGGAGCGCGACCGGCGGAGTCAGGTCGATCTCGTCCAGGGAGGCGCCCCCGCGAGCGACGAGCGCCAGCCGTCGCTGGGGCAGTGCCCCCCAGTCGACGATGGGTACCCGGAACACCGCTCCCGCGGAGGCCCGTAGTGCCTTCGGCGAGAGGGGGTCGGCGCAGCCGTTCGACAGGGCTATCGAGGCGCCGAACGCGTCGGCCGAGCGGACGAGCGCGCCCACGTTCCCCGGGTCGGAGAGCTGCCACAGTCCGAGCGTCACCGGGCGCTCCCCCACGGGAAGGTCGGCTGCCCGGAAGACCGCGATCACCCTGGCCGGATGCGGGAGCGTCGAGACGCCCGCCAGCAGCTTCGCATCGATCGACTCGTCGGCGACGAGCAGGTGTACGGGCTCGATCCCCGCCGACCGCCCGGCGGTAACGAGGTCCTCGCCCTCGACCGCGAACAGGCCAGTCGTCCGCCGCTCCTTCGCCTGGTTGAGCAGCTTCCGGACGAGCTTGAGCGTCTCGTTGTCCCGCGAGGTGATCATGCGCCTTGACCCCAGCCGCGCCATTCGAGCCACTGGCCGTGATACCCCATCCGAGCAACGAGGCTCGGGTGTCGATCGGGCCACAGCGCGACTTCGAGCTCGAAGCCACCCGTGAAACTCGTCTCCTCCTCGCGCTCGCTGCGCGTCGAGATCCACGCGAGGGGTTTCCGCGCCCGCGCGAGCGTCTCCTTCAGCTCTGCATAGCGCTCGGCCCGGAGATACTGGGTGGATGCGGTCTGGAACACGACGAGCAGGGCGTCGTCGACCCGATCCTCGAGCAGCTCGGGAAGCAGGGTGACGTAGTCGCCGCGGATCAGCTCGGGTGGATCGGCCCGCAGGGCCACGAGCGCGCGATCGAGCCTGTCGAGCCGCTGCTGCTGATCCGCCCAGGTGAAGCAGCGGAGCAGCCGGGCGCCGTCCTCGCTCGCCGCGTCGACCGGATCCAAGTCGACGCCACGCCTGCGCACGACCTCGACCGATCGGGTCAGCAGCGCGGCGGGGACGGGGGCACGCTCCTCGCCACCGAGCGCGAGCGGCGCAGAATCGGGTCCACGGGCTCCCGCCGCGTAGCGGTGGAGATACCGGTCCCACACGAGGTTGAGCCCGGCGCTCGAGCCGAGCTCGAGCAGGTCGAGTCGTGGTGCTCCGAGCGACAGGAACGCCGGCACGAGGCACCATGATCGTTGCACCTCGTTCGTCTGCACCCGCTGGGTGCTGACGAAACCGGCGATCCAATCCCGGTGCTCTGCGATCGTGGCCGCCGGGTCGGCCCACGGGTCGATCCCGTCGGCGAGAGCGAGGTAGTGGAGCGCGGCGAGGACCCGGATCGGATGGTGTCCGACGTCATGACCCTGAACGGCGTCGGCCAGCAAGTCGTCGGAGACGGCCAGGGCCCGGCACGTGGCCGCGTACAGCGGCGAGCCTGACGTCTCGCATGGCTCGATCTGACGCTCGAACGCCCGCCGGACGACGTCCTCGCCGACGGCAGGGTCGGGCACGGGTTTCGGTCCCTACGCGGCTGCGGCGTCCGGCCCGGCCTCGAGCGCCTCACGGGCCTTCGACGCAACCACGGCGAACGCCGCCGGGTCGCTGACCGCGAGGTCCGCGAGCGACTTGCGGTCGAGCTCGACCCCCGCCCGGGAGAGCCCGTTCATGAACTGGTTGTACGACAGGCCGTTCGCGCGCGCTGCCGCGTTGATGCGGACGATCCACAACTGGCGGAACGTCCGCTTCTTGTTGCGGCGATCGCGATAGGCGTAGACGAGCGAGTGCTCGACCTGCTCCTTCGCGTACCGGTAGTGGGTGCTCTTGCGACCGTAGTAGCCCTTGGCCTGCTCGAGTACCTTGCGCCGCTTCTTGCGGGCGTGGACGGATCGCTTGACGCGCGGCATCGCCTACCCCCTCCCCAGCAGCTTCTTCACGGCCTTGACGTCGTTCTTGGCGACCGGGAAGGCCTTCCCGAAGTCGCGCTTACGCTTCGACGACTTCTTCGTGAGGTTGTGGCTCTTCATCGCGTGGCGGCGCGTCAGCTTGCCCGCCCCCGTCAGCTTGAAGCGCTTCTTCGCTCCGCTCGCTGTCTTGACCTTCGGCATCTCGCTTCACCCCTGCGTTCTTCGTCGGCCCAAGCACCATGACCATGTTGCGCCCGTCGAGCGTCGGCTGTTGCTCGATCTGCCCGAGCTCCTTGACGTCTTCGGCGAGACGCTCGAGGAGGACCCGACCGCGTTCCGGATGGAGGTTCTCCCGCCCGCGGAACATGATCGTCACCTTCACCTTCGCCCGCTGATTGAGAAAGCGGACGACGTGGCCCTTCTTCGTCTCGTAGTCGTGAATCCCGATCTTCGGCCGGAGCTTGATCTCCTTGATGTTGATCGTCGACTGGTGCTTTCGTGCCTGCTTTGCCCGCTGCTCCTGCTCGTAGCGCCACTTCCCGTAGTCCATGACGCGGCACACCGGCGGGTCCGCTTCCTTGGCGACTTCGACGAGATCGAGGTTCTTCGAGTACGCGTACTCGAGCGCTTCCTTCGTCGACTTGATCCCGATCTGCGACCCGTCCTCGTCGACGAGCCTGACCCGCGGTACGCGAATCTGCTCGTTGATCCGATCCTGTTGGACGACGGGACGCGTCCTGTCCTCGGGACGACGCCGCGGTCTCAAAGGCCTGTCACCAAATCGAGTCGATCCTCCTGTTCATGGGATACGCCACTGCACGCAGCAGCGGCTCTCCCTCGTCGGAATCGACTCGGTTGAACCCCGCGCGACCGTGGGCCGGCGAGGTGAGGGGCGTGTCCGCTCCTGCTTGCAGGCGCCCAGCGTATCAGGCGATGCGAGGCATCGCCTGATACGCGCCGTAGAGGCCGGGCATGCCCGGCCAGCATTTCGCATCCGGTCTGCGCGACCACGTCAGGCGGGCCGGGCCGCCTCGATCTCGGCCAGCAGCGCACCGACCGAGATCGTCTCCTGCCCGGCGCCCCGTCGGCGCACGGCGATGGCCCCCTCGGACTCCTTGTCGCCCCAGACGACCACGAGCGGCACCTTCTCGAGCTCCGCGTCGCGGATGCGACGGCCAAGCGTCTCGTCGCGCTCGTCGACCTCGACCCTTCCTCCCGCCTCGTGGATCCGACCGGCCAGGGCGCGCGCCGCGTCGCCGTGAGGGCCGGCGACGGGCAGGACCTTCACCTGCACCGGTGCCAGCCACAGCGGGAACGCGCCGCCGTAGTGCTCGATGAGAATGCCGATGAACCGTTCGAGCGAGCCGAAGAGCGCCCGGTGGATGACGAACACCGGATGCTCGCGGTTGTCGGCCCCCATGAACGTGAGGCCAAACCGTGCGGGCATCTGCGCATCGAGCTGGATCGTCCCCAGCTGCCACGAGCGGCCGAGCGCATCGGTGATGTGGAGGTCGATCTTCGGACCGTAGAACGATCCTTCGCCCTCGCCGACGAAGTAGGGGATCGCGTGCCGGTGGAGCGCGTCGATGAGCTTGCCCTCCGTGAAGTCCCACTCCTCGTCGTCACCGAGCTTGTTCTCGGGTCTGGTGGAGAGCTCCGCGCGAGGCTCGATGCCGAACAGGGCATAGAGCTCGCGGAGATAGACGAGGCACCCGTCGAGCTCGGCGTCGATCTGCTCGCTCGCACAGAAGATGTGCGCGTCGTCCTGGGTGACGTAGCGGACGCGTGTGAGCCCGTGAAGCGCACCCACGAGCTCGTTTCTGTGCAACGGAGACGCCTCCGCGTACCGCAACGGCAGGTCCCGGTAACTCCGTAGCTGCGCCCCGTACAGCACCATATGCCCGGGACAGTTCATCGGCTTGACCGCGTAGGTCTGCGTCTCGTCGAGCGGGATCAGGAACATGTTCTCGCGGAACTTGTCCCAGTGCCCGGAGGTGACCCAGAGCGCCTGGTCGTAGATGATCGGCGTCCGCACCTCCAGGTACCCGCGGCGGGAGTTCTCGCGCCGCCGGAGGTCCTCGAGCGTGTTGAAGATCGCCATCCCCTTGGGATGCCAGAACGGCGATCCGGGCGACAGCTCGTCGAAGTGGAACAGGTCGAGCTGCGCCCCGAGCCGCCGATGGTCACGGGTGCGTGCCTGCTCGAGCCGCTCGAGGTGGTCCTCGAGGTCGCGCTCGCTGAAGAACGCGGTGCCGTAGATGCGTGTGAGCTGGGTGTTGCTCGAGTCACCACGCCAGTAGGCCCCCGCGAGCGATGTGAGCTTGATCGCCTTGATCGGAGCGGAGTCCTGGAGATGCGGCCCGCGACACAGGTCGGTGAACGCCCCCTGGGTGTAGAGCGTGATCGGGCCGTCGGCGGTGCTGACGAGCTCGACCTTGTACGGCTGCTCCTCGGCCTCGAACCGAGCGGTCGCGTCCGCGGCGGGAAGCTCCTCGCGCGACCAGCTGCGTCCTTCGGCGAGCTCACGCCGTACCTCGTCTTCGATTGCGCGGAGGTCGTCCTCGTGGATCGGCTCGGCAAACTCGAAGTCGTAGTAGAAGCCGTCCTCGATCGGCGGGCCGATCGCGACCTTCGTGTCGGGGTACAACCGGAGCACCGCCTCGGCCAGGAGATGCGCGGTCGAGTGTCGCAGCACCGCGAGCGCGTCGGGATCGGCGGTGTCACGCGTCGTCAGGAGCTGCAGCGCGTCACCGTCGGCGAGCGGCGTCCGCACGTCCCTCGGCTCGCCGTTGACCCGGGCGAGCACAGCCTGCTCGGCGAGCTTTGGGCCGATCGCGCGCGCCGCGTCGAGCGCGCTCGCGCCGTCGGCGAGCTCGAGCTCGCGCCCATCGGGGAGGGTGATGTGCATCGCGGACGAGGATAGGGCACTTCCCCGCGGGAAGTGCTGGTGACCGAAGGTCACTCGTCCGGGCGTCGCGCCCACCCGCTGGACTGCCGAGACTCCTGGTGTGCCGCCGACACAGCGGGTGCTTCCACCCTGACCGTCCCTGTCTATCGAGGCCGATTCTCGAAAGCCGACGCTGAGCGGCTGCTGTGGCGTGCGGGGTTCGGGCCGCGTCGCGGTCAGCCACGCGAGGTGCAGAAGCTCGGGCTCGACGGGGCGGTCCACTGGTTGACGCACCCTCCGCCGGAGAAGCTCGAAGGAAGGGCGCCCCGCGACGACAAGGGCCGCCGCCTTCATCCCGCAGACGCATGGGGGCACGATCACCTCTGGTGGCTCGATCGAATGGTGCGCTCGAATCGCCCGCTCGTCGAGCGCATGACGCTGGTCTGGCACGACTGGTTCGCGACCTCGAACGACGGGGTCGGCTCGCAGGCGCTGATGCTGCGCCAGAACCGGCTCTTCCGCCGGTATGCCCTCGGGAACTTTCGGTTCCTCGTCCACTCGATCACCGCAGACCCGGCGATGCTGCTGTGGCTCTCGGGTGTCGACAACGAGAAGGGTCGCCCCAACGAGAACTTCGCCCGGGAGCTGATGGAGCTGTTCACGCTCGGGGAGGGCAACGGCTACACCGAGCACGACGTGCGCGAGCAGGCACGGTCGCTGACGGGGTTTCGCTACGAGTGGAAGCGGAACCGCGGCCCGACGAGCTTTCGGTTCGACCGGCGCAGGCACGACGGTGGGCTGAAGACGGTGTTCGGGAAGCAGGGCCGCTTCGACTGGCGGGACGCGTGCAACCTCTGCCTCGACCACCCGCGCCACGCGACGTTCCTCGTGGAGAAGCTGTGGTCCTACTTCATTCCGACGCCACCGCCCGTGGCCACCCGCAGGGCCCTCGAGCACGTCTACCGCGAGCACTACGAGATAGGGCCGGTACTCGAGGGGATCCTTCGGCATCCTGCGCTCTACCTCGGTCCACGCATGGTCAAGCCGCCCGTCGTGTACATCGCCGGGCTGCTGCGCGGCCTCAACCGGCCGATCGACACGAGCGCCTGGGTGTGGCTGTCGGAGGGTGCCGGGCAGAAGCTCTTCAACCCGCCGAACGTCGCCGGGTGGAACGACGAGCGCTGGCTCGACACGCAACGCTTTCGCGGTCGCTGGTTCATCGCCGGCGAGGCGCTTGGCCCCTACGTCCTCGGCGAGGGGCGAAACAAGAAGGTGCGCGGACCACGCAAACCCGAGCAGATCGTCGAGAACGCGATCTGGCTGCTCGGCAACCCCGAGCTGCGCCCCGAGACTCGCAACGTGCTCCTCGCCTTCACGCGTGCGGCGCTCGGCGACGCGACCGAGGACTGGAAGCGGGACCAGTACCCGACGCTCGTCGCAAACGCGGTCCGGCAACTGCTCGCCGTCTCCCCCGACCTGCAGACCTGCTGATGCCTCGCCGCGCTCTCGCCGGTGGTGCAAGCCAGATGGAGACAGGGCTCACGCGTCACTCGGCATCAGGTGCCGGGCATGCCCGGCACCTACACCGCGCTGCCTCGGGCCGGACGGTCGGGTAGTGGGCGCCTGTCGCGAGCACGGCCGCTCCGAGCTCCTCCGCCGCGGGATCGCGCAAGCAGGAGCCGGGCTTCCCACGGTCGAGCGGGGAATGCCGCGGCCGGCGGGCACTGGTTTGACGCGCCAGAGCTTCCTCGCCCGCACCCTCGGCCTGGCGGTGACCGTCTACGGTGGCGCGTCGCTCTTGCCGCGCGCGTTCGAGGACGGGATCGCCGAGGCCGCGGCGGCGGCGCGGAGCACGAACCGGATCCTCGTCTCGGTCTACCTCGATGGCGGTGCGGATTCGCTCTCGATGCTCTTCCCGGCCGAGGACCCGCTCTACCGGAAGCTCCGTCCTCGGCTCGCGTTGCCGGCGACGGCAGGCACCCCCTTTGCCGCAGACCCACGGCTCCGGTGGCACCCTTCTCTCTCGGCGCTTGCCACGCTCCACGCCGAGGGCAAGGTCACCGTCTTCCCGGCGATCGGGTACACCGACGCGAACCAGTCGCACTTCACCTCACGTCACTACTGGGAGGTCGGGGCGACCGACGATCGGCTCGTCAGCGGCTGGATGGGTCGCTACCTCGACCGTGCTGGACGACCGGACAACCCGCTCCAGGGCCTGGCACTCGACTGGAGTCTCGCTCCGTCGCTTGCGACCGAGCGCGTCCCGGTGGCGTCGATCGACGCACCCGACCGGTACGAGTTCTGGGCTCGCGGCGTTTGGGGTGAGGTCCAGGAGCGGATGCTCTCGGCGATCGGGAAGCTCGGCGGCGTGGGGTCGAACGGCGATGCGGCGCTCCAGCTGGTGACGGAGGCCGCCAGACAGTCGTGGCAGCTCTATGAGCAGCTCGAGCCGTTCCGCCCGGTCGAGCAGGATGGGAAGCGGAGCGACCCGATCCAGAGCCCGGTCGCCTATCCCGGAGGCGACGATGCCTTCCCGCGGCGGCTTGCCGGCCTCGCCGCGCTGATCGCCGCCGGGCTACCACTGCGGTGCGTCGCCCTGACCGCGCCCGGCGGCTACGACACCCACGACAACCAGCCGAAGGCGCTCGCCGACGACCTCGCGCTGACGGCCTCGAGCCTGCTCGCCTTCCAGCGCGACCTCGAGGCGCGTGGCGTGTCGGACCGTGTGCTCGTCCTCGTGTGGTCGGAGTTCGGCCGCCGCCCCGAGGAGAACGGTTCGAACGGGACCGACCACGGCGCCGCCGGCGCGGCCTTCCTCCTCGGAGCGGCGGCGAGCGGGACGATGGTCGGGGAGTTCCCCGGCCTGGCCAAGCTCGACGAGGACGACAACCTGCTTCCCACGTCCGACTACCGCGGGCTCTACGGGGCGCTGGTCGAGGACTGGCTCGGCGCCGACGCCGATGCGATCATCCCCGGCGCAGCGCGCTTCGCGCGTCCGACGATCCTGCGTTGAGGAGCCTGCTCGCCGCCGGGACGGTGCTCGCCGCGCTGGCGATCGGTGCTCACGGCGCGGCGGCGCGGGTCGAGCCGGGGCGCGTCCAGGTGGTCGCCAGGGAGTTCTCGCTCGGTCTCTCCCGCCCGCAGGTCACGGCTGGACCCGTGATCGTCGAGCTCGTCAACCTCGGCGAGGACGACCACGACCTCGCGCTGCGCCGCCTCGGAAAGGGCTCGGTCACCCGTCGCGTCGGTGCGACCGGCCCGGGGCGGCTCGGCGAGCTCGAGGCACGTCTTCGGCCCGGACGCTATGTGCTGTGGTGCACGCTGGCCGACCATCGCGCGCGGGGAATGCGCGCGACGCTCGTCGTCACGCTCGACGATGACGAGCTGGACGCCGGGCTCGATGCGGAGGCGCTCGGCCTCGCCGGCGGCAAGCTCGAGCGTCCAGCGGGCTCCCTTTCGCTTCGCGGTCCGCCAGGGCGCGACGACCGGCGAGACGTCGAGCACCTCGAGCTCGCGGTCGAGGAACACGACGTCGATCGGGAAGCGCATGAAGAACGTGTGGACCGACGATGTGTGGCTGAAGAGCATCGCGTGACCGGGCGCAAGACCACGTCGACCGAGGAGCCCGCGCATCCTCGACCACGGTCGCGTGGCGAGCTCGCACGGGTCGCAGACGGCTGTCCCGTTGTCTGCGGTGGCGAGGACGACGCGGCGCATCTCCCCGTGGTTCGGCGCACGCCGGTCTCGTCCTACCTCGAACGAGGGATGCCGGCATCGCTTTCGCCTGGTGCGAGAAGGTCACATTTTGCAGGGACGTTTCCCTTGACATCCACGTCCGAAGTGCTACAACTGCTGACCCAATCACTCAATTGAGGGATACCGGAGAGCGGGAAGGATCGTATTTGTATGACAGCCTGATTCGTGCCAGGGGAGGGCGAAGAAGGCAGCAGTGAGCTCGGCGGGCTAACCGTCGCCGATCTGGGGAGATCGGAAATCGGGATGAGAGGGGATGGGTTGAGCCTTACGAAGCGCACCGTGCGCGTCCGCGAAGAGACCGGCCAGGTCCTGGTCATCGCGGTCATCTTCATGGTCGGACTGCTTGCGATCGCGGGCTTCGCGGTCGACGTCGGCCATGCCTTCCTCGTTCAGCGCCAGCTGCAGGCGGGCGTCGACGCGGCTGCGCTCGCAGGTGCCCAGGAGCTCCCGGACACGGCCCAGGCGATCACGACCGCGCAGGCGTACGGGCCGACACCGGCCGTCCTCCCGGCGACGAAGCCGAACGACGTCACGACCGTCGACAACGCGGTCACGACCGTCGACGTCAAGTGCCTCACCAACTACGGCTGCAAAGGCCGCCGCGCGAAGTCGAACGGGATCGAGGTGACCGCGACGTCGAGCGTGCCGACCTGGTTCCTCGGGGTGATCGGCTGGAACTCGCTCGACGTCCACGCCAGCTCGACCGCCTGCTCGCCGTGCTCGGCCAAGGGCTTCGACGTGATGGTCGTGCTCGACCGCACCGGCTCGATGTGTGACAACGGATCGGGGCCCTGTTCGCATTCGCGAGACCTCGACAACGCCAAGGCTGGTGTGACGCAGTTCCTCATGGCCATGGATCCCGGTCTCGACAAGGTCGGTCTCGCCGTCCTGCCGCCGGTCCTCTCCGGAACGTCGCACTGCGCGGCTCCGTCCGCCTCGCGCTACGGCTACGACGCCTGGTGGCCGTACTGGGACCCGTACGACCGCAACAACAACCCGGTGACGAAGGACTCGTCGAAGTATGTCGTCGCGGAGCCCGACTTCGACTTCCTCGTCGATCAGGGGAACGGGAACTGGGTCCCGAACGGCAACAAGCTGATCTTCTCGGCGCTTGCCTGCATCCAGGCGAACGGAACGACCACCTACGCGAACGCCATCGCCGAGGCCAAGCGTGAGCTCAAGGAGCACGGGAACGATACGTCGCCCTCCCCACTCGGGATCACGCGCGGCAACGCGCAGGACGTGATCGTCTTCTTCACCGACGGGGGAGCGAACACCATGCCGAAGTACGGCTGGCTGCCGAACTGGTCGGTCGCAAACGGGCTGCTTCCCTACGACGTCGAGCCGTTCGGAACGGGCGGCACCACCCCGGTGAACCGAGGGTGCCGCGCAGGCATCGTCGCGGCCAACTGGGCCAAGGCGCAGCAGAACACGCTCATCTACACGATCGGCTTCGGGCTCGCAGGCGGCAACAACGGCGCCGAGTGCAACGAGGCAGGAATGACCCCCGAGCTGGCGCTCCAGCAGATGGCGACCGACTCGACGACCTACTACGGGACGCCCGAGGGCGCTGACCTGTCACTCGTGTTCCAGCAGATCGCAAACGACCTCCGCGACCGAGCCGGCCGCCTCATCCCGACTCCGTCGACCTAGGGCAGACGAGATGACTTCAGCGACGACATTTGCGCTCCCTCGAACGGGTGAACGGGGTACCGAAATCACTCGTTCGGGTGACCTCGCAGGGTTGCGTTCTGCCCCGTTCGGGTCAACGTGCGACCAGGTTTCCGACAAGCCTACGTTCCAAGGGGAGGGGGTGAATCACATGACCAAGTTCTTCGCTTCGCTCCACAACCGGCTCTTCGAGCTGCGGAGCCGTGAGGAGGGCCAGACGTTCGCCGAGTACGCGCTCATCATCGCTCTCGTCGCGATTCTTCTGATCACGGCGACCCTGTTCTTCCAGGGCAAGGTGGATGCAGTGCTCAGCCAGATCGGCAACCGGCTTCACGCTTAAGGCGCGACGCGGCAGGCCGTATGGCGGGTCGTTCCGGGAGGGGAAAACGGAACACCGTCATACGGCCGATCCGCTAACCACGACGAAAGGCAACAGGTGCTCGAGAGGATCAACAAGCGAGGAAAGGCGAACGAGCGGGGCCAGGCGATGGCCGAGTTCGCGCTCGTGCTCCCGGTCCTGATGCTGGTCCTGCTCGGGATCATCCAGTGCGGGATCGTCTTCAACAACTACCTGACGCTCACCGACGCAGTTCGTGCGGGGTCGCGTGAGGCAGCCGTCAGCCGCGGGCTCGGAGAGCCGGCGGCCGTCACACAGGCGACGAACCGGGTCAAGACATCGGCCGGTGGCTCGCTCGACGAGAACAACCTGAACATCACGGTGACGTTCACGAAGCGGAACGGACCAACACTCAGCCAAGGGGACGACGTCACCGTCAAGGCGACCTACCCCTTCGAGATCAATGTCCTCGGGATCGACTTCGGGGGCGGCAATCTGACCAGCGAAACCACGGAGCGTGTGGAATGACTGTCGACTATCGAATCAGGAACATTCTCATTGCCGCAGCGCTCGCGGCCGCTGCCGTCCTGCTGACGATCATCTACATCACGTCGGCCCGGGACGATGACGCAGCCGCGAAACAGGATGTGACCGTGTACACGGCGTCGAAGGGCTACGCCATCGGTGCATCGGGCGCAACCATCGCCGACGGGATGAAGAAGGCAACGGTGAAGCGGGAGGCTCTCGTCACCGGCGCCGTCACGAAGCCCGCGCAGATCGCCGGGCTCTATCTCGTCCAGCCCGTCGTCAAGGGTGAGCAGCTGACCCTCGAGCGGTTCGCACTGCCGACCGAGCAGGGCGTCAGGTCGAAGCTCGCCGGCAAGCAGCGCGCAGTCCAGGTCTCCGGCACGGCGGACCAGGTGCTCAAGGGCACCCTCGTCCCCGGTGACCGGGTCGACGTGATCGTCAACCTCAAGAGCAGCGAAGGCACTCACGACGGACGCGAACAAGGCCAGCACCGTGCTGCGGAACATCCGCGTGCTCGAGACGAGCGACGGGGAGGACTCGCAGGTCGAGGCAACCTCGGACGCCGTCGGCGCGGTCGTGCTCGGCATGACCGACGAGCAGACCCAGGCGATGTACTACGTCATGAAGAACGGCGATTGGTCGCTGACACTCCGGCCGGTGAAGAAGCCGAAGGACAGCTCGCCGACCGTCGTCACCAGCTCCAACGTCCTCACAGTCGGAGCACGTTAGGTGTCGAACGGGCCCACGCATTCCCGCAGGGAGGTCGTCCGCGTCGTCGCGACAGGAGTGTTCGACGGCAAGGACGACCTCCAGGGGGCGCTCGACGCTCCCGGCAGCTCGGTCGAGGTCGCGGTGTGGACACCGGAGGTGTCTGACGCACTGCCCTACCTCACGACCGAGTCGGTCGGAGCCGTCCTCGTCGGCGTGGGCGGCCACGCATCACAGCTGGCCACGCTCGCACGGGACGTCAGGGCGATCCGGCGTCACAGCCGGATCCCGGTGATCCTCCTCGTGACTGAGGCCGATCACGATGCCGTCGAGACGGCCTTTGCGGCCGGGGTCGACGACGTCCTCGTCCTGCCTCAAGGCCCGGAGACGATCGCATTCGCGATCCACAAGGCACGCCAGACGATCGGGCGCGCCGACATGCGGCACGACGCAGGCCCGCGGGGCACGGTTGTCACAGTCTTTTCGCCGAAGGGCGGAACGGGCAAGACCGTGGTCGCGACGAACCTCGCAGCGCTGTTGGCTGCGCACTCGGGTAGGCGAGTCCTGCTGATCGACCTCGATCTCCAGTTCGGCGACGCGGCGATCATGCTCGGGCTCGACCCGACCCGGACGATGCACGACCTCGTGCAGTCTCCAGGTGAGCTCGACCCGGCGAAGCTCGCCGGGTACGTGATGAAGCACAAGTCGGGGCTCGACGTGCTTGCCGCCCCGATGCGGCCCGAAGAGGCCGAGCTGGTGACCGAGGCCAAGGTGTTGCGGATGCTCGAGGTCGCGACGGAGGCCTACGACCTCGTCGTCGTCGACACGTCGCCGTTCTTCTACGGGCCGATGCTGGCTCTGCTGCAGCCGACCGACCGGCTGCTGATGCTCTGCGGGCTCGATGTCCCGACGCTGAAGAACGTCAAGCTCAGCCTCCGGACCCTCGACCTGCTGGGCTTCCCGCTCAGCCGGGTCGAGCTCGTCCTCAACCGGGTCACGCCGAAGGTCGGGCTTGGGCCCGAGGACGTCGAGACGGCACTCGGGCTGGCGGTCACGTACGAGATTCCGAACGATCCGGTTGTTCCCCCGGCAGTGAACCGCGGTGCAGCGGCGGTGATCCTCGACGGGGAGTCGGACTTTGCCAAGGCGATCAGCGTGATCGCCGAGTCGATCGAAGGTGGGCGGGCGCCTGAGCGCGCCGCGGCCACCGACACGTCTATGCGGCGCTGGCTTGGCCGCCTGGTGGAAGGGAGGGCATCGTGAACCTCGAAGACAAGCTTCGTGGCGACCAGAGCGGCGCAGGAAGCGCACGTCTCACCGAGCGGCTCGTAGTCGACGAGCCGGAGGAGTCGACGACCAGCGTCCTCCTCACCGAGCAGCGCCGGGCAGGAGGCTCCGTCGACCCGCACGGAGCGATGAAGACGCGGGTCCACAAGGCGTGCATCCTCGCTCTCGGACCGTGGCTCTTCTCGAACGAGGGCTCGGCCGAGCTCCACGCGAAGGTGCGTGACCTCGTGACCGAGGAGCTGAAGCGCGACGGGACCCCGCTCGCGGAGGTCGACCGGGAGCGTCTCATCGACGAGATCACGGCCGACATCCTCGGCTACGGCCCGATCGAGCCGTTCCTCGCCGACCGGACCGTGACCGAGGTCATGGTCAACGGCTACGACCAGATCTACGTCGAGCGCGCTGGCGTGATCGAGGCGACGGACGCGGCGTTCGTCGACGACGACCACCTCACGCGGATCATCGACAAGATCGTCTCACGCGTCGGGCGGCGGGTCGACGAGGCCTCGCCGATGGTGGACGCTCGGCTCCCGGATGGCAGCCGCGTCAACGCGATCATCCCACCGCTGGCGCTGACCGGTCCCGACGCTGACGATCCGGAAGTTCGCGCACGACCCGTACACCGTCGACGACCTGATCGGGTTCGGCTCGATCACCGAGAAGGCCGTTCACTTCATGGACGCCTGCGTCCACGGCAAGCTGAACATGTTGATCTCGGGCGGGACGGGTACCGGCAAGACGACGCTCCTCAACGCGCTCTCGGCGTTCATCCCGGAGGTCGAGCGAATCGTGACCATCGAGGACGCGGCCGAGCTCCAGCTCCACCAGAAGCACGTGATCCGGCTCGAGTCGCGCCCTCCGAACATCGAGGGAGAGGGCGAGATCAGGATCCGCCAGCTCGTCCGCAACTCGCTCCGGATGCGGCCCGACCGGATCGTCGTCGGCGAGGTTCGCGGCGCCGAGACGCTCGACATGCTCCAGGCGATGAACACGGGCCACGACGGCTCGCTCACCACGATCCACGCGAACACGCCGAGGGACGCACTCAACCGGCTCGAGACCCTCGTGCTCATGGCAGGGCTCGACATCCCGCACGGGGCGATCCGCGAGCAGATCGCGAGCGCGCTCGACGTGATCGTCCACATCACGAGGCTCGTGGACGGCTCGCGCCGTGTCTCGCACATCACCGAGGTGGTGGGCATGGAGTCCGACGTGATCACGCTCCAGGACGTGTTCGTTGCTCGACCGATGAGCGAGCGCGCCGCGGCAGCCGGTTCGGAGACGTACCTGCGACCGCTCGTCTGCACCGGTCTCCAGCCGCACTTCCAGGCCAAGCTGGCAGGCCACGGCGTCACGTTGCCGACCGACTTCTACCAGCCGGACTTCGAGCTCATCGCCGGCGGCAGTGAAGAGGAGGAGGCATCGTGACGAACGCGCTGTTCGACTCCGCGTGGGGCCCGATCGCTGTTGCGCTAGCGGTCGGCTGCCTCACCCTGGTCGCGGTTCTCGTCGTCCTCTCCCGCCCACGTGGTGCGTGGGTGAAGGGTCGGCTCGAGCCCTACGGCGGCGCGGGCACTGCCACCGCCGACGACGATCGTCCATGGCGGCCGGACCTCGACAGGGTGCACGGCTTCACGACGCGGCTTCTGTCGAGGACCCGGCTCTGGCAGTGGATGGCGCTGAAGGTCGAGCGGGCACACGCGAACACAACTCCTGCCGAGGTGCTCTTCTGGTCGGTCGCGCTGGCGATTGCCACCGCGATCGTCGTCGTGCTCCTCGGCGGGGCGATGTTCCTCGCAGTCCTGCTGGCGGTGATCGCGGCGTTCCTGCCAACCATCTGGTTGACGCACAAGGCGCAACGACGTCTTGCGGCGTTCGAGGATCAGCTCCCGGACGTCCTCCTGACGATGGCGGGCTCGCTGAAGGTCGGCCAGAGCTTCAACAACAGCATGCGGGCGATCGTCGACGAAGGGATGGTCCCGGCGAGCGAGGAGTTCGGCCGGGTGCTCGCCGAGTCCCGACTCGGTCGCCCGATGAACGAGGCCCTCGATGGCATGGCCGTACGCGTCGCCTCCGAGGATCTCTCCTTCGTGCTGATGTCGGTGAACATCCAGCGGGAGGTCGGAGGCAGCCTGTCCGACTTCTTCAAGACGGTCTCCGAGACGGTGCGCCAGCGTCAGCAGTTCCGCCGGCGTGTCCGGGCGCTGACGGCGATGGGGCGCGCATCTGCGATGTTGCTGCTCGCCCTGCCGTTCGTGACAGCGGGCTTCATCGCGCTGGTCGGCGATGGCTACATCAACGTCCTGTTCACAACGACCGCGGGCCAGATCATGATCGTCGCGATGTTGATCCTGATGGCGATCGGCACCCTCGTCCTGCGCAAGATCGTCGACATCAAGGGGTGATGCAGAGATGATCCTGATTCTTGCGTTTCTCGCGCTCGCAGGCGCCCTGACGATCGTCGGGAAGCTCATCACACAGCCGTCGCGCGACAAGCAGGCGTCACTCCAGCGTGCCGGGTCGTACGCAGAGACAGAAGGGCTTCGCGCCCAGGACCCGCTCGCGCATCGGCTCGAGCGGCGCTACGGCAACTCAGCGGCTCGGCTCGCTCGGCGGCTGGATCCGCGGCTGACCGAAGAGCGGATCGCGAACAAGCTCCTTGCGTCGGGCATGGCACGAACGATGACCCCCAACGGCTTCCTCGGGCTGAAGCTCGTGCTGGCGGCCGCGGGTGTCGTCGTCGGTGGGCTGCTTGGAGTGCTCTTCTCGAGTGGCTTCTGGCCGATCGTGATCGCAGCGATCCTGGGAGTGATCGGCTTCTTCGTTCCCGACTGGAAGGCCGATCACCAGGCGAACGAGCGTCGTAGCTCGATCCGGCGGGCACTTCCGGACGCGCTCGACATCCTCTCGGTCAGCGTCGAGGCAGGCCTCGGGTTCGAGGGCGGCCTCGCGAAGCTGAGCGAGAACATGAGGGGCCCACTCGTCGACGAGTTCAACATCGTGCTCGGCGAGCTCCGCATCGGCGAGGCTCGCTCCGTGACACTGCGGCGGATGGCAGACCGGATCGACCTTCCCGAGGTCACCTCGGTCGTCAACTCGCTCATCCAGGCCGACCAGCTCGGCAGCCCGCTCGGGCACATGCTGCGGATCCAGGCACAGGAGTCGCGGCATCGGCGCCAGGTTGCGGCCGAGGAGCAGGCGATGAAGGCGCCGGTCAAGATGCTGATCCCGACCGTGCTCTTCATCTTCCCGGCGATGTTCGTCGTGATCCTCGGTCCAGCAGCGATCCAGATCGCGCACGCGTTCTAGCTCTCCGCTCCGCGCGTCGCTCCGGCGGTCAGGTCACTCGACCTGACCGCCGGAACCCGTTCTCCGACCCGTCGAACCGTGCCCACTGTCCGAGCCGGCCCACTAGACTGGGCCGATGAGCGAGGTGCCCGCGCCGGCCCGTCGTAGCCTGGTCGCGCGGCTTCTTCGCTGGCCGCTCGAGATCCTCGGACGGCTGCTCCGCGCGGTGCCGATGGCGATCGAGGGGTACTTCGCCCACCGTCTTCCACAGCACGCAGCGGGGATCGCATACCGGGTGCTGTTTTCGCTCGCGCCGCTGGCGATCGTCCTCGTCTCGATCTTCGGGCTCGTGCTCCGCAACGACGACCTCCGCCAGGACGTGATCGACTGGATCGTCGACTGGCTCCCGGTGAGCGACTCGGGGCGTCAGAGCGTCGAGGATGCGGTCACGAACCTCGCCAGCCCCGCGAGCGCGCTCGGGCTCGTCTCGCTCGTGCTGTTCGCCTGGGCAGCCACCGGGATGATGGCCGCGATTCGCAATGGGCTCGAGACCGCACTGCAGACCACCCAGGCACGGCCGGCAGCGCGTGCCAAGGCGCTCGACTTCGTGCTCGTCGCCGCGACGGGGGCGCTCGTGCTCGTCGCGATCGCGTTGACGTTCCTCGCGCAGGTCGTCTCGCGGCTCGCACGCGAGGCGTCGGCGGCGATCGGGCTCGGCAACGGGCTGATCGAGGAGGTGACCCGCTCGGTGGTGCCGATCGTGCTCTCGACCGCCGTCGTGATCCTGCTGTACCGCTTCGTCCCCTCGCGAAAGCTGCGGTTCGGCGACGTCCTCGCCGGCGCGCTCGTGACGTCGCTGCTCTTCGCGCTCATCTCGGTTGCGTCGGCGTTCGTCTTCGACAAGGCAACGAATCTCTCCGTTATCTACGGATCGATCACGACCGCGCTCGTGTTCCTCTACTCGGTCTATCTGTACGCCTCTGCGCTCCTGTTCGGAGCGGAGGTCGCATCGGCCTGGTCGGCACCCGATGACGGCACGGGTCAGCCGCTGTTGGTCCAGCTGAAACAGGCGGCCCTGGGACTCTTCGTCCACCGGGATCCGCCCGACAGGCCCGCCTGATCCGCTACGTCGCTGGTGGCGGCAGGCCGTCGGCTGACCGGAGCTCGGCCATGGCGGCACGTCGTTCGGCCGTGAACTCCTTCACCACGATCTGGATCGACGCGGCGATCGGGACGGCGATGATCGCGCCGATCACGCCGAGCAGCGTCCCGATCAGCATCACGCTCGCGATCACGATGAACCCCGAGACGTCCGCGGCCTTGCCGAGGATCGTGGGCTGCAGGACGTAGTTCTCGAACTGCTGGTAGACGAGGACGATCGCAAGCATGATCAGCGCGGGCGTCAGGCCTTGCGTGAGGGTCGCGAGGACGAGGATCGTCCCCGCGATCGTCGCGCCGATCATCGGGATCAGATCGAGAAGCCCTGCGATCACGCCCATCACGACGGGATACGGCGTCCCGAGGATCCAGGCCGAGACGCCGTAGATCGTCCCGCAGATGATCGAGATCGCGATGTTGCCGAGCATCGTGCGGGAGACGGCCGTGATGATCCGCTCGGACGTGCGCCCCCAGCGCTCGGACCCGCGCGGGTCGAGCAGCGTGTCGACGGCGCCGATCAGCCGCGGCAGGTCGATGAGCAGGAACAGGGTCAGGAAGATGGCCGTCACGAACATCAGGACGACGCTGAATGCCGACACCGCGCAGCCCGAGCAGACCACCGGCGTGGCTCGCGATCCCCTTGGCGACTGCCTGGACGTTCTCCTGGGACGTCTCGGGCGCCGAGCTGTGCTGATCGATCCATGACGTGACGTGTGAGTTGCTCTTGATGTCGTCGACGATCTGCGGGAGGTCGTCGACGAAGTCTGCGAAGGCCTTCACGAGCGGCGCCACGATGAACAGCGCGGCGACGATCCCGAGCGCGGTCAGGCTGAGCACGAGGATCGTCGAGGCCCCGCCCCGCCCAAACCTCGAGTGCCGCTCCATCAGGCGCACGACAGGGTCGAGCACGAGTGCCGAGAAGACCGCGAGGAAGAGCGTGAGCAACGTCGAGGCGATCGAGATGAACGCGCCGAACACCAGGACGAACGCAGCGACCACCAGCACGGTGCGCGTCGTCAGGTTGACGTTCAGGGCACGGCGAGACTCGGGCTGACCTGCAGCGGCGAGCTCGGACATGCGGCGCTATTCGCCGTCGGCGCCGGATCCCTTTCTTTCGAGCTTCTCCCGCCGCTTGCGCGCGTGCTCGGCCTTCTGCTCGGCCGCCTTCTCCTTCGCCCCCGTGTACGAGCCCATCACGAGCGTCTTCCCTCCCGTCCAGCCGAACACCCAGATGACGAGCAACAGCGCGAAGGCGACGTTCCAGGCGGTGATGATGAGCTGCTGCCCGAGCGAGTACGCGGTCGCGGTCTCGGTGCTCGTGATGCTCGACAGCGACGCCGCGTTGGCCGCCTGCGTGATCCCGACCCCCCCGGGCGTGAACGACACCGTGTTCGCGAGCGAGTTCCCGCCCGCGACGCTCATCACGGAGTGGAACGTGACCGGAATCCCGTAGGCGGCGAGGAAGATGGCGATCACGAGCAGCTTGGACACCCACGCGACGAACGACGGCCCGACGACCTTGATGAAGTAGTCGCGCGGGCGGGCGAGGATCGCGCCACCCTGCTTCGCCTGCTCCCACAGCCCGTGGAACTTCCGCCAGAAGATCTTCCCGACCACGACGAGGCCGAACACGCCGGCCGCGATCCCGACGATCCACAGGACCGGATGCGCGGCGACCCCACCGAGCTGGAGGTCGAAGGACCCCGGGACGGAGAGGAAGAGGTAGAGGTAGACGAACGTGCCGGCGATCGTGAAGAAGATCTTCTGCACCAGCGTCGCACCGAGCACGCCGGAGAACGTCGCCCCACGGATGAGCGCGACGTACATGAGCAGCGTGGCGAACGTGCCGATATTGGCGGGGAGAAAGCCGTTCATCGCGACGCCGGCCGCGTAGGCCGCGAGGATGTCCCGGTAGCGGACGCCGCCGTCGGGATACGCGGCCTGCAGGATCCAGAACCACGCGAGGGCCGTCATCGTCGTCTGGAGCGTCTGAACCGCAACTCCGGCGACGATGTACTGGACCGCGATGTCCGTCATCGTGTCCCAGAGGTCCTCGAACCAGCCCTTGACGTCGAAGCCCGCGAGGTGGCAGATCACGAGCACGACCGCCGTGCCGGCGATCCAGCCGGCGACCTTCAGCAGCCGACTCGGTCTCGAGCGGTCGTGGAACGGAAGGATCTTGCGCCGGAACTGGTGCGGCGCCGTGGTGGCCTGACCCGAGCTCACGACCGGAGTAGACCAGACGCGGAGGATGTGCGCTCGGCTAGAGGCCGGACTGAACCGTGACCCGTCCCGAGGCCTCGGCAGCCTTCAGCGCGTCGTAGTCCCGTTCGTTCTGGTCCGCGTACAGCTCGGCGAAGCTCGCCATCGCATCGTCGAAGACGGAGCTGTTTCCGAGGTACGCGGCAACGGCGACGCCGTCTGCCGAACGCGCGTGAGTTCGCGCGAGCGTCCACCCGCAGAGCTTGGCGTAGGCGGTCATCAAATCCGGCTCCATGAGATCGATCAGCGCCGAGCCCTTGCCGTCCCACAGCTGTCGGATGTAGAAGTCGCGCTCGACACCATCGGGCGCATTCACCCGGATCCAGCCGAGCATGATGTCGCTCGCGGCCTGTGTGAGCCGCTGACCCTCGACGACACGCTGCCCGTGATTGGCGTACTGGCTCTTGCCGAGGAACGGCTCGAGCACCGACGCCTGCGCCTCCTTCACCTGCAGGAACAACGGATCTCCGTCGTCCCGCCCGAACATCAGCACGATCCACGCACGGGTTCCGACGCTCCCGACGCCTACGACCTTCCGCGCCGCATCGACGTAGCGGAACCGCTCGAGCAACTTCCGGCGATCACCGGGGAGCGTCCTCCGATACGACCGCAGGATCGTGCGCACGCTCTCCTGGATCTGGGCGGCATCCAGGTCGGAGAACAGCTCACGGACGCCGACGATCAAAGGTGGATCGCCGATGATCCGGAGCTCGCCGTCCACCATGCCGACGAGCTTGTCGAACGCCTTGATGCTGTCCTTGGTGCGCGTCTTGGCGAGGTTCTTCTCTGCCCGCTTGACCTGCTTCCGCGACGCGGCCGCAGACCACTTGTCGAAGAAGTCCTCGACGTCGACTCGCGCGTACCAGATGTCGAGGTTTCGCATCGACGAGAACTGCTGCATCGCCTCGCGGTACGTTCTGCCGACCGTCGTCGCGATCTGCCGTCGAATCGGCTCGTCGAACCCGCGGTCGCGGCCTGCAACGGCGAAGCTGGCCACGAGCCGCTTGACGTCCCACTCGAACGGGCCGGGGAGCGTCTCGTCGAAGTCGTTGACGCTGAAGACGAGCCGACGGTCGGGCGCTGCGAACGCGCCGAAGTTCGACAGGTGGGCGTCGCCGCAGAGCTGGACATGCAAGCCGGTACGCGCCCCGGTCGAGAGGTCGCTGGCCATGAGGTAGGCGGCGCCGCGGTAGAACGTGAAAGGCGAGACGAGCATTCGCCCGTAGCGGATCGGGACGAGCTCCGGGACGCGCGACGCGCCCTGCTCCTCGAGGAGCTCGACGGGGTCGGTCCGGTGCAGCGCCGGCTCCCACTCAGCGTGCGAGCTTCGCGGAACCTCGGCACGCGCTGCCTTGCCGCGCGCGATGCGCTCGGCGACGGTGAAGTGCTCGACCTTCGGAGGGCTCCCCTTCTTCGGTGGCGTGGCGCTCGTCTGCTCCGGTTCGACCGGCGGCACCCCATCCTCCGGAATCACCGGCTCCTGAACCTCATGGGTGCCCATCGTCCAATCCTCGTGGTTCTCGGACATTCGTCAAGACCTCCTGTTGGTGTCCTCGATGACGGCGTCAACGGATCCGAAGTACGTGTCGCCGCCGACGAGCGCGGTGATCCCGTAGCGATCGAGTTGCCTACGGACGCCCGACCCCACGTTCGCGAAGACGAGCTCGATGTTTGCCGCCTGTAGCTCCCCGTGCAGCTCACGAAGCGTCTCCGCCGCCGAATAGTCGACGTCCTCGATCACGGTGGCGTCGATGCACAACCGCCGGAGCCCGGGTGACGCAGCGGCGACGAGCCCGCGAACCTCCTCGGACAAGTGCTCGGCGTTCGCGTAGTAGATGCTCGCAGTGAACCGATACACGACGAGACCAGGTGCGGCCTGCGCTGCGCTCTCGACCGGGGCATGCACAAGCCCTCCACCTGGAGCCGGAGCGAGGACGTCGTCCGCGGGCCGATAGCTTCGCCGGAGATGGTCGACGATCGAGAGGACGATCGCGAGCAGGATCCCCTGCTCGACGCCGACGACCACGACGACCGCGGCGGTGATCGCAGCGACGACGAACTCGTCGCTGCGCACCCTCAGGATGCGGCGCATCCCCTCGACGGCGATCAGCTCCACGCCGATCAGGAACACGACCGAGGACAGCACCGCCTCCGGCATGTACTGGAGCGGCCTGGTCAGGAACAGGAGCACGATCACGACGATCGCCGCACATGTGAGCGACGCGACCTGGCTGCGACCTCCGGCACTGTTCACCATCTGCGTCTTCGTCGGGCTGCCGTTGACGACGAACGTCCCCGAGATGCCGGCGCCGACGTTCGCGAGCCCGAGGCCGACGAGGTCGACGTTCTCGTCGAACTTCTTGTCGCCGAACTTCGCTGCATATGCGCGCGAGGTTGCCGCGCTCTGGGCGAGGATCACGATGAAGATCGAGAACGCCGTCGCAGCCAGTGCCGGAGCGTCCTTCGACCAGTCGACGTCCGGCAGACCGAGGGACGGAAGCCCGCTGGGAACGGGACCGAGCACGGCGACGCCGTCGGCCTCGAGATCGAACGCCCAGCTGACGGCGATCGCCCCGATCACGGCGATCAACGCTCCGGGGATCGCCTTCGTCACGTACTTCCCGAAGAGGATCACAGCGAGCACGGCGGCCGAGACGGCCGTGGTCGCCCAGCTGATCTCGCCGATGTTCTCGAGCGTGCCCCAGAGCTTGCGCAGCGTCCCCCCCGTGCCCTCGGGGATCCCGAGCATCCCCCCGACCTGCCCGGCCGCGACCTGGATGCCGACGCCGGTCAGGAACCCGATCAGGACCGTGCGGGAGAGGAAGTCGGCGAGAAAGCCGAGGTGGACGATCCTGGCGAGAATGAGGAACCCGGCGCACAGGATCGCGACCAGCCCGGCAAGCGCCACGTACTCGGCTGACCCTGTCGCCGCCATCCCGGCGAGCCCGGCCGCGAGGATCGCCGCCGAGGCGGAGTCGGCCCCGACCACGAGATGCCGAGACGAGCCGAACAGCGCAAAGAGCGCGAGCGGCAACACGATCGTGTAGAGGCCGGTGATCACCGGCATCCCCGCGATCTTCGTGTACCCCATCACCTCGGGGATCGCGAGCGCCGCAAGCGTCACTCCGGCGACCACGTCCAACGAGAGCTTCGGCCTGTCGAGCGGGAAGATTCCCTCCCCGATCGGAACCGGGAACCGTCTCCCCACGTGCTGTGCTCTCCTCGTCGTCACTCGTCCTCCCGGACTCCTCGCCGCGGAAGGACAAGGATCGTCGGTTCGCGGACCGAACCCCGAGCCTGCACCCGATCCCGCATCGTGCAGGACAATCATCTCTGATCTGGCGACGGGACGCATCACACGACAGGATCGTCAGGGAGACGCGCGAGGAGCACCGCGTCCAGCGGCTCTCCGTCCGCAGCCCAGTAGGCGCGCATGACGCCCTCGCGCCGATAGCCGGCACCCTCGGCGAGTCGTAGCGCAGCCTCGTTGTCGGGATGCACGGTCGCCTGGACCCGACGCAACCCGAGCGAACCGAGCGCCCAGTCCGATGCGAGCCGGAACGCCGTCCTCGCCAGCCCTCGCCCTCGGGCCCACGACACCACGGCGCACCCGAGCTCGGCGGCGCCTGCGTCGAGCATGACGATCGAGACCTCCCCGAGGTAGCGGTCGTCCTCCGCGTCCGCGATCACGAGCTGCAGCACCGTCCCGTCGAGTCGCTGTCGCTCGGCGAGCTCCTCGAGGTCCGAGTCCTCGAGCTCCGGGAACTGCTCCACGAAGCGCAGTTCGTCAACCCCTTCCGCAAGCGCGCTCGCCGCTGCGGCATCGGACGCGCAGAAGGGACGCAAGACCAGCCCGTCACCGCGAAGAGGTGGATCCGGGTACGGGATCGGCTGGCTCACGAGGGGAAGAGCCTAAGGCTTCGGCGCCCTTCACCACACCGTCATCGGGCAGGGCACATGCTCGAGAGCGTTTTGGCATAAGCTCGCGGTATGCAGGGTTGTTTGCGACAACAGCAGTTGTGATCGAGACGAGGGAAGGAGTCGATCGAGCATGATGAGAAGAAGGCCGCTCGCGCGCGCAGCCGTCGTCGGCGGGGTCGCGTATCACGCCGGCAAGAAGGGCGCACAGGCCAACGCCGCTGAGCAACAGCAGAACGAGCAGATCGCAGATCTGCAGGCACAGCAGCAGTACGCTGCCCCGCCGCCCGCGGCACCCGCCGCCCCGGCTGCAGGTGGCGCGGACATGGTCACCCAGCTCGAGAACCTGAAGAAGCTGCTCGACGAGGGCGTGCTCACGCAGGCGGAGTTCGACCTGCAGAAGCAGAAGATCCTCGCGGGCGCGTAAGCGACGAGGGAGAGGAATGGCCATGGGCCCCGTACAGATGTTGGTGCTCGGCTTCGCCGAGCCGAACTTCACCGGCAAGATCGCAGCCGAGCTCGACCGGCTGCGCGAGAGCGAGTTCGTCAGGATCGTCGACGCGCTCGTCGTGCAGAAGGACGACGCCGGCGAGATCACCGCACTCCAGGTCACCGATCTCAGCCAGGACGAAGCAATCGAGATGGGCGCGATCGCCGGTGCGCTGATCGGCTTCGGATACGGCGAGGAAGGGGCCGTCGAGGCAGGCGCCGAGCTCGGCGCGGCGGCGCTGGAGGACGGTCACCTGATCTCCGAGGACGAGGCCTGGTACGTCGCTGACGCCATCCCGGACGGATCGACGGCTGCGGTCGTCCTGCTCGAGCATCTCTGGGCGATCCCGCTCCGGGATGCGATCGTCGATGCAGGCGGGATCGCGCTCGCCGACGAGTGGATCCACGCCAGCGACCTCGTCGCGGTCGGCGTCGCCGCCGCAGCCGAGGGCTAGAGCGGCTCGACCGCGCTGCCGGGAGTCGTCGCACACTCGTGCGACCGCTCCCGGCCGCTCGCGGTCATCTGATCGGGTGGAGGCATGATCGAGGTCGGCTTCCACGTCCTGTTCTACGCGCTCATCGCCGCAGCCAGTCCTCTCGTCCTCACGGCGACGTTCGTCGTCATCGGGACGGAGCGACCCCGGGCGAACGGGCTGGCGTTCCTCACGGGGTTCTCGATCGGTGGGTTGATCGCCTGTGCCGTCGGCCTGGTCATCGGCGAGACAGCAGTCGCGCGGCTCGACTCGCACGACACCATCGAAAGCGTTGTGACACTCCTGCTCGGCGTCGCGCTCGTCGCGTTCGGGCTCCGACAGCGGACGGTGACGCTTCGACCGGCGCGGAGACGGAGCGAGCGTCTGGACGCGATGGTCGCGCGACTCGGCCGGGTCGGGCCTGGCACCGTGCTCACAACTGGAGCGGCCCTCGGCTTCGGCGGACCCAAGCGTCTGGTGCTCACGCTGCTCGCGATGGCCACCATCAGCACAGCCGACCTCGGGCCGTTCGAGAACCTCACGCTCGTCGCCCTGTATCTCGTCGTCGAGGCCGTGCTCGTGTGGGTGCCGGTCGGGATCGTCCTCATTGCCGGGGAGCGAGCAGCCATCATCCTGGCGCGCGGCCAGTCATGGCTCACAACCCACGCCGTTCTGCTTCGTGTGTGGCTCTCGCTGGGTCTCGGGGCTGCGTTGATCGCGGATGCGGTTGTCCGCCTGGTCGCTTGACCGCCCTCTCGGTGTTTGCGGTGCGTAGGCTGGCGGCCGTGGCGCCACCGACGGCCGACGGGACGGGAGGAAGCAGATGACGGACGTGCAGCCGCGTTCGACGGCCCCGCCACGCTCCGGCCTGGTGCTCGTCTCGCTGATCCTGGTGGCCGGCGTCGCGAATCTGAACCTCTCCGTGGCCAACGTCGCGCTGCCCGAGATCGGGCAGGACTTCGACTCGTCCCAGACCGCGTTGAACCTGATCGCGGTCGGGTACTCCCTCGGTCTCGCTGCGTCGGTGCTGTGGCTGGGCGCGCTCGGCGACCGGTATGGCCGCAAGCTGATGCTCATCGCCGGCATGGTGTTGTCGGTCCCGGCCTCGCTCCTCGCGGCCTACGCACCGTCGGATGACGTCCTCTTCATCGCGCGCGTCATCGGCGGGCTCTCGGCCGGGATGGCGTACCCGACGACGCTCGCGCTCATCGCAGCCCTGTGGTCGGGCCCGGCGCGCACGAAGTCGATCGCGCTCTGGTCGGCGATCGGCGGTGGCATCGCAGCGCTCGGACCGCTGATCGCCGGCGGCCTCCTCGAGTACTTCTGGTGGGGATCGGTCTTCCTCGTGACGTTGCCGCTCGTCGGCGTGGCGCTGATCATGGCACTCGTCTTCGTGCCCAGCCATGTCAACGAGACGACGGATCCGGTCGACAACCTCGGCGGGATCCTCTCGGTGGTGCTCGTCGGGGGACTCGTGCTCGGCATCAATTTTGCGCCGGTGCCGAACGAGGGAGCCCTTGCAATCGGGCTCCTGGCGATCGCGGCCGCGGCAACCGTGGCGTTCGTGCTCCGGCAGCGTCGGGCGCGCAACCCTCTGTACGACCTCGGCGTCGCTGCCCGGCCGACGTTCTGGGTTGCCGCCTGCGCCGGGATCATCGTCTTCGGCTCGCTGATGGCCGCCGCGTTCGTCAGCCAGCAGTACCTGCAGAACGTGCTCGGCTACTCGACCGTGCAGGCCGGGGCGGCCATCCTGCCCGCGGTCGTGTTCATGATCCTCGTCGCCCCACGCTCGGCAAAGCTCATCGAAGCGCAGGGGAGCGCGCTTCACGCTGCTCTTCGGCTACGTGTTCCTCCTCGCCGCCTTCAGCTGGATGCTGCTCTTCTGGGGCGAGGACAGCTCGTACTGGCAGGTTGGCCTCGCCTACGTGTTCATCGGCATCGGCGTCGGGCTTGCCGGAACGCCTGCCTCGCACTCGCTCACGGGATCGGTACCCGTCGAGCGCTCCGGGATGGCGTCGGGAACCGCCGATCTCCAGCGCGACCTCGGTGGGGCCTTGCTGACGTCGGTATTCGGTGCGCTCCTCGCAGCGGGCTATGCCTCGGCGATGGGCGCCGCGATCGCGGCCTCACCCGAGGGCCAGAGCGTCACCGAGAGCACCCAGAGCCAGCTTCAGCTCTCGTATGCGAGCGCCGCCGACCTCGCGCAGCAGAATCCGAAGTACTCCAGCCAGATCCTGGCCGCGGCGAAGTCGTCGTTCCTCGAGGGCGACGACTGGGCCTACACGGCCGGGATCGTCGCGATCCTGCTCGGCGCCGTGCTCGTCTTCCTCAAATTCCCGCGCAAGGACGACGAAGAGCGCCTGCTGGCCGAGTACCACGCGACCGACACCGCGTGAGGAGGCTCACGCCTTGTCGGGCCGAGCGACCTGGGTGAGGATCTCGCCCTGGGCGGCGGTCGAGCCCGAGCGGCCGCCACCGGGACCCCGCAGAATCCAGGCGACGCCGGCGGCCAGGCCGGCGCCTACCAGCGGGCCTGCGACGTAGACCCAGAACGACGCGAAGTCCGAGCCGACGAGGTCCGGCCCGAAGGTGCGTGCCGGGTTCATCGAGGCGCCCGAGATCGGGCTGCCCCAGAGGCCCGCGAGCGCGATGTACGCGCCGACGCCGAACGCACCGATGATTCCGATGTTCTGCGCCCCCGAGGCGGTCCCGAGTATCACGCCGACGAGGCCGAATGTGAGCACCGTCTCCATCAGGAATGCGTCCATTGCCGACGAGCTAGCCGCCGGATACGTCGAACCGAACGTCGCGGAGACGTCGATCACGAGGCGCAGGAAGACAACCGCGAGCGTCGCTCCGGCCAACTGGATCGACGACGTACCCGGGAACGCGCCTCCACGGAAAGTCGTTGCGGAGCGCGAATGCAACGCTCACCACCGGATTCAGATGGGCGCCCGACACCTTCCCCATGGACAGGATGATCGCGAACACCATCAGACCGGGTGCGACGACCGCCGCGGTGCGGCTGATCGTGCCGGGGAACGACTCCCCCATCATCCCGCCACCCGCTGCGACGAGGACGAGAAAGAAGGTCCCGAGCAGCTCGGCGAAGAGACGTCGCCACTCCTGACGACGGTCGTCGAAGTTCTCGAGCGACTCGGCGAGCTCGCGCTCCGCGCGCGCGGCGACATTCCTCAACTCCGCGGCGTGGTCGCTCTCGCTCATCGATGGAACCGTCGCTCGCGCATCTCGCGTGGAACCTGGCTGTTCTGGGCTCTCAGGTGCATGGCTCGGGATCGTTTGATCCGCTACCAACGTTCAACCCGGCGCGACAGGACTCCTTCCCGATGTACCCGGTCGCCTAGAGAAGCGTGACCGGAAACGTCGCCATCCACACGACCGCGCCGAGGAACGCGACCCAACCCAGGCCGAGAATCACGGTCTGCGACCCGTCGGACCGCAGCCTCGTGCTGATCCCTGCGAAGAACAGCGCCATTGCGAAGAGCACGATGCAGAGCGTGTACCGGTCCGCACGCTTGACATTCTCTTGCGAAGTGCGCGCCTCGACGTCAGCCTTCGCCTCGAGCTCATCCGCCTGCTCGAGCGCGGCCGAGGAGTATTCCGGCATCGCGAAGGGGGTCAACGGCGCGGCCTGGTTCGTGAGCGGCTTCGTCGCGACCCAGGCTGTCACCGAACGACGGAACTCCGGTCGAAAGCGGCGGTAGTAGAACGTCGCCAGACGCTCCTCTCCCGAGACGTACGCGTCGACCCACTGCGTGAACGTCTCGACGTCGACCAGGATCTGCCGGTTCGCGATTCCCGCGACCCGGTTCGCCTGGACCCGCGCCGCCGTCGAGCGGTTGCCTGCGAGCGCCTGCTCGCTACGCCAATGTGCGGCCTGGAACGTCGCCCAGGCGGTCGCGACGGCCGCGAGCGCGAGGAGGACGGTCGTGAGGTGGTCGATGCGTCGCGCCGCCTGGTCGCGCTCGTCAGCCATTCGGCGTCCCGTGCTCGTCGCACGGCGGTGTGATCGTCGTGCCGACCACCTTCGACCCCTCATCGAGGATCTCGAGCGTCCGTTCCATTGCGACCGGCCGGAGGCCGCCGATGCCGGAGTGGTACGGGTTGTCGAGGAACCAGAGGAGCGCCAGCGTCGAGGTGATCACCACCGCGACGCAGCCGACCATCGCCGCCTGGACGAACCACCGCTCGCCGCTGTCCGCGAACAACAGCATGAACCCGAAGATGAGCGCGGCCGTCAGGAAGAGGACGATCCAGAGCGGCAGGGGAATCACGCCCTCCGCGCCGTGCACGCGGTCGGCCCGCGCGACCTGCCGGTCCGATCGCTCGTCGAGGTACTTGCCGTAGGCCGCTTGCTCGGAGGCAGATCGCGGCTCGACGGTCTTCAACGTCCTGAAGAGCTCGATCCCCCAGGGGTTGATCGTGTTGCCGATCGATCCACTCTGCATCGCCGGCCACTCGAGATGGACGACCGAGCGGGCGTAGCAGATGAACTCGCCAGCGAGCTCTCCCCGCGCTGGGACCGGGAGGAACTGCACCGTCTCGAACTGTTGCGCGACCAGCATCGCCTCGGTCTCAGCTCCCGACCGGGACGTGTCGTAGCTCTCGAATGAAAGGAACACGACAAAGCCGAGGAGCACGGCGAAGCCGGTCGCAAGCACACCGAACACGCCTGCCGCGCGATCGCCGTCCTCGAAGTAGCTCCCCTCGGGCGCACGGCTCCGAACGAGGAGCATCACCGTGATCGCGATCGCGGCGCTTGCAACAACGATGAGTCCGGCCCACACGAGGCTCACGCCGCCCATTCCTCCCACTGGAGCGGGACCGCATGCGTCCCGCGAGTGGCTAGCGTACTCGGCTCAACACGCAGACGGTTCACCGAGATCGTCTTGCAACAACTCGGCCAGCGTCGGGATCTCGGCCCCGCCACTGCGTCGGATCAGATCCGCGACGATCCCGGTCCAGCCGGTCTGGTGGGAGGCGCCGAGCCCGGCGCCATTGTCGCCGTGGAAGTACTCGTGGAAGAGCAGGTTGTCCTTCCAGGCCGGATCGTCCTGGAACCTCTCGACCCCGCCGAAGCACGGGCGGCGCCCGTCGTCTCCGACGAGGAAGAGGGAGATCAGCCGGCGGCGGATGTCCTCGCCGATCTCCTCGAGCGTCGCTTCCTTTCCGGAGCCGGTCGGATACTCGAGCGTGACAGCATCGCCGAAGTAGCGTGCGTAGCGCAGGAGCGCATGGACGACGAGGTAGTTGACGGGGAACCAGATCGGGCCGCGCCAGTTGGAGTTGCCGCCGAACATGCCGGTGGTCGACTCGGCCGGCTCGTAGTCGATCGTCGCGCTCACACCGTCCAGCTCGAGGTGGTACGGGTGCTCGCGGTGCCAGCGCGAGAGCGCGCGTAGCCCGTGCGGGGAGAGAAACTCCCCCGTCGTCGAAGAGCCGACCGAAGATCCGCAGCAGGTGCTCGACCGGGACGACACCGAGGAGGAGCCTGCGATCGCCCGGCTCACCGACGAGCCGCCCTTCCGCAGCGTGCCGATCGAGGTCGAGCTGACGCCGGCCGATCATGCGCGAGAACCGCTTGCCCAGCGTCTGAACGCGCTCGAGCACGGGCTCGTCGAGGACGACGAACGCCACAGCGGCAGCACGCCGACCATCGACCGCACCTTCACCGGCACGACCGAGCCGTCCGGTCTGCGGAGCTGGTCGTAGTAGAAGCCGTCCTCGTCGTTCCAGAGGCCCTGGTCGCGGATCGCGTCCGAGATGAGCGCGAAGTGCTCGAGGAACTTGAGGACGAGATCGGTCGCCGCGCGGCCGTGGCGGTTGAGGATCGAGGCGATCCCCGCCATCGTCAGGGCGTAGGACGCCATCCAGCCGGTCGCGTCCGACTGCTCGAGCGTATACCCGGGCGGGAGGTGCGAGCGGTCGATCGGGCCGATGTTGTCGAGCCCGAGGAAGCCGCCCTCGAAGACGTTCGAGCCGTCCGCGTCCTGCCGGTTCACCCACCAGGTGAAGTTGACGAGCAGCTTGTCGAAGATCCGGCTCAGGAATGCGATATCGCGGCCGCCGTCGATTGCGAACACCTCGAGCGCGGCAAACGCCTGCACGGGTGGATTGACGTCGTCGAACGACCACTCGTACGCCGGCATCGCCCCGTTCGGGTGCTGGAACCACTCCCGACAGAGGAGCGTGAGCTGGTACTTCGCGAAGGCCGGGTCGACGTGCGCGAGCGCGATGCAGTGGAAGGCCAGGTCCCAGGCCGCGAACCACGGGTACTCCCACTTGTCGGGCATCGACATGATGTCGAACGCCTCGAAGTTGGTCCAGCGGGCGTTCCGAACCCCCCTGCGTGACGCGGGCGGGCGGGGCTGCGTCGGGTCGCCGTCGAGCCAGCGCTCGACGTCGTAGTAGTACAGCTGCTTGCTCCACAGCATCCCGGCGAATGCCTGACGCATCACGTTCGCCTCGTCCGCGGTGATGCGCGGTGGGGTCAGGTCGACGTAGAACTCGTTCGCCTCGGCCTGTCGGATGGCCGCGAGCTCGGCGAAGTCCGCCCACGGAGGCTTCTTCACGACTGCGGGACGCAGACGGAGCCGCAGCTCGACCGTCGCGCCGGGCGAGACCTCGACCCGGTACCAGAACGCCGCTTTGGTGCCTCTCTGGTCAGGAGCGACCGTGTCCTCGCCGTCGACGACATGATCGTTGATCCCGTCCTTCGGAAAGAGCGACGGGCCGTCGACCCCGAAGAGACGCTGCGTGTTCGTCTCGTTGTCGCAGAACAGAAGCTGGGGGAAGGCCCCTTCGGGCCCGATGTCAGCGTGCAGCTCCAGCGCACCGAGAAATGGATGCTCGGTCACGATAACGCCGTCAACCGCGCGAAGCTCCGGCCGATCGGCCTCCAGCTCCCAGGCCCAGGTGTTCCGGTACCACGCCGTGGGCAGCACGTGGAGCGTGTCCGAGGCCGGGCCGGCGTTGGTGACGCGAACCGTGAGGAGCAGGTCGAGCGGGTCGGCCTTGGCGTAGTCAGCCTCGACGATCCAGTAGCGATCATCGTCGAAGGCTCCCGCGTCGAGTAGCTCCAGCTCCGGCTCCTGCTTCCCGCGGGCGGCGTTCCCCTCCACGAGCTCCTCGTACGGGAAAGCGCGCTGCGGGTAGTGGTAGCGCCAGCGGTTCCACGAGTGACTCGGCGTGGCGTCGAGGTACCACCAGTACTCCTTGGCATCCTCGCCGTGGTTGCCCTGATGGCCCGTGAGGCCGAAGATCCGTTCCTTGAGGATCGGGTCGCGCCCGTTCCAGAGTGCGAGGCCGAGGCAAAGACGCTGCTCGACGTCGGAGAACCCTGCGAGCCCGTCCTCACCCCAACGGTACGCCCGCGATCGCGCGTGATCGTGCGGGAAGTACTCCCACGCAGCGCCGTGTGCGCTGTAGTCCTCCCTGACCGTGCCCCATTGACGCTCGCTCAGGTACGGGCCCCACATGTACCAGTCCCCGGCCTGGCGCAACCCGTTCTCGAGCTGTCCAAGGCCCGCGACCCGCTTCGCCTCGGCCCCGGCGACCCGTCTCGGCTGCTTTCTCGTCCCGGCCATCACGCACGACGATACGACGGGCGCGCGACCAGAAGATCGACCAGACCGGTTGAACCTGCCTGGTCACCCACGTCGCAACAGCGCCACCACGACACGTTCACCGTTCACCCCCGGTTTCGCCCGTTCGGACCATCTCGACCCGCCACGGCACCGTAGTCTCTCCGGGGTGATTCGCGCCGACTGACGGAGGAGCCGTGGGGCAGGGAATCAGCGAGGTTCTCCCGTTCGCGGCCAACGGCCTCGCACCGCTCACGTCCTAGCCAGCTGACGATGCTTCGACCCGAGGGCTCGCCGCCTCGGGAAGCAGCAACGCCGCACCGACCAGGAACCCGATTGCACCGAGGAACGTGCCGGCGTTCGCGAGCGTCGCGCTCAGCAACTCTCCTGTCGACGGAACGACGTACGCACCGATCGCCGAGAGCCCGAAGAAGACCGAGCCGCCGAGGTTCAGGGCCGCGATCGTCCAGCCCAGGTCGTGCGGCCGCCAGGAGAGCCAGCCGTGACCTGCCTCGGCGAACGCGAGCCAGCTGGCGACGAGGAAGCAGACCGAGCCGAGGGCGTCGGGGCGCCAAGAGAGCAGGCTTGCGGGATCGGCGTCCAGGCTCTCGGTCATCGCGCGGAAGGTGCTGATGTTGAAGAAGACGGTGCCGACGAGTTGAACCGCCGTTGCCAGCCAGTCGATTCGGCGAGGCTCCCAGGAGGCGATGCGGAACGGCCTCGCGCGATGGTCGGGCGAGGGTGACGTGTTCACGACCTCGAGGTACTGGAGGTAGCCGGCGCTCGTGAAGAAGATCGACCCGATGAAGAACGTGACAGCGTCCGCGCCGACGCCCACCAGTGAGGCGTATCCGGGTACGGCACCGATCGCAAAGCAGGCCGAGCCGACCATGAAGAGCGTCGCGATCCACCATGCGCGTGTTCGCCAGGGGGCGCTCGCGGTAGCGAATCGCCCTCGCTTGCGGTGCGCGCGCGAGACCCATTCCCGTTCGAGGCCATCGATCTCGTAGTGCGCATACGTGACGAAAGGCCCCGGGCCCTTGGTGGAGATGGGCCGAACTCCGGCGGGGAGCCCCTCCCACCCCTTGCGCTGCTCGTGACTCAGTGGTGGAACCCGGACGAATTCGACGCGTCCCGCACCGGCACCGGCTGTGCCTGCAGGTGCGGCAGCTGGCGCTCGATGTCCTTCACCAGCAGGTCGGCCATGTCGTGCGTGAACCCGAGCTTCACCACGACGCGCAACGCCGCGAGATCCGTCCGGTGCTCCGGGAACGTGTACGCCGGCAGTAGCCAGCCGCGCTCTCGCAACGAGTTCGACACGTCGAACACCGTGTAGTTGGTGATCTCGTCCTTCAGCTTGAACGCGAACACCGGTAGCTCGTCGCCCTTCGTGATCAGTTCGAACGGCCCGATCTCACCGATCTGCGCCGACAACCGCGTTGCGACCGCGCGCGAGTAGAGCTGGACCTTGCTGAAACCCTCGAACCCGAGCCGGAGGAAGTTGTAGTACTGCGCGACCACCTGAGCGCCGGGGCGCGAGAAGTTGAGCGCGAACGTCGGCATGTTGTCGCCCAGGTAGTTGACCCAGAAGATCAGGTCCTCGGGAAGCGCGGCGGCATCGCGCCAGACGATCCAGCCGACACCGGGATACACCAGGCCGTACTTGTGACCCGAGGCGTTGATCGACGCAACCCGGGGGAGCTGGAAGTCCCAGACCAGGCCTGGATCGGCGAAGGGCGCAACGAACGCACCCGACGCGCCGTCGACATGCACGGGGATGTCGAGCCCGGTCCGCTCCTGCAGGTCGTCGAGAGCCGCGCAGATCTCGGCAACCGGCTCGTAGGAGCCGTCATAGGTCGAGCCGAGGATCGCGACGACGCCGATCGTGTTCTCGTCGCAGAGCTTCACAGCCTCCTCGGCCGAAAGGTTGAATCGTTCCCCCTCCATCGGCACGAGCCGCATCTCGACATCCCAGTAGTTCGCGAACTTCTCCCAGCAGACCTGGACGTTGATCCCCATCACGAGGTTCGGCTTGTCGACCGGCTTGCCCTCGGCCTTGCGGCGGTGCTGCCAGAGACGCTTGAGCGCGAGCCCTCCCAGCATCGCCGCCTCGCTCGAGCCGGTCGTCGAGCAACCCACCGCCTCGGCGGCATCGGGGGCGTGCCAGAGGTGGCTCAGGATGTTGACGCACCGCATCTCCAGCTCGGCCGTCTGGGGGTACTCGTCCTTGTCGATCATGTTCTTGTCGAGGCACTCGGCCATGAGCTTTTCGGCCTGCGGCTCCATCCAGGTGCTGACGAACGTCGCGAGGTTCATGCGCGCGTTGCCGTCGAGCATCAACTCGTCGTGGATGATCTGGTACGCGACGTCCGGCGGGAGCACCGCGTCGCGCAAGCGGTGCCTCGGGATGTTGTCGCCCTCGAGCGTGAAGATCGTCTGCACGGCAAGATCGCTGGTCGGGCCCGCCTGGGCTTTCGGGTGCTTCAGGGTCATCCGCTCCTACCTTTCATCGTCGAGTCGATCGGCTGGGCCGGGCCAGCACACGGAAGAGTCATTCGAGCGAAGAGCGCGTCTGCCGTGCAACGCGTTCACCAAGTTGCACCCGTGCAACCTGCCTGGCCTGCTCGCGCAACCGAACGAGCGGACGCGCAAGCACGCGTGCGCCCGACGGGGCTACGGGCTCTTCGGGGTGAACGGGTGGATCTCGTCCTGCCCCTCCTGGACGACCCCCCAGCTCGACTCCGGAACCTCGTTCCAGGCACCCGAGAGATCGCCGAGTGGCTCGGAGACGACGAGGCGCGACTCGTCCGAGACCAGCTGGAGGACCTCGGCCTCCGGATGCAACGAGCGGAGCACGTCGACCCGGGTGCTGAAGAACAGCGATCGCGAGTCGTGCTCACTGGAATAGCGGAACGCCCACAGACGCTCACCATCGCTCGTCGCGATCGTCATCTGGATCGGGTGCTCGACCCCGTGGTTGCGACCCGTCTCCTCGACGAACCCGACCATCCGCTCCACGGCACCCGACGGGTCGTCTTCGAGCCCGAAGGTCAGCGCGAGGTAGAACATTGTTTCGGAGTCGGTCGTCCCTTCGATGCACGGGTAGAGGCTCGGGTCGATGGCGAACCGGAGCTCCCGCACGAGCTCGGGAAACTGTCGGATCAGCCCGTTGTGCATCCACAGCCAGCGCCCATGCCGGAACGGATGCGTATTCGTCTCCTGGATCGCGCTGCCGGTCGACGCCCGGATGTGTGCGAGGAACAGCGGCGCGATTGTCCCGGCAGCAAGCTCCCTCAGGTTGCGGTCGTTCCAGGCGGGGTGGGCGCTGTGATAGACGCGCGGGGTCTCGGGTGTGTCGTACCACCCGACCCCGAAGCCGTCACCGTTCGTCGTGGTCGCGCCGAGACGGGAGTGGAGGCTCTGGTCGATGAGCGAGCGCGCGGGTTTGATGAGAACCGCGTCGAGCGGGATCGGCGAGCCCGAATAGGCCAGCCAGCGGCACATGAGATCAGGAGCTCGTCAGGCTCTGACAGGCTTCGGCCTGGGAGAAGGCGTCCTCGAGCTCGCCCTTCGTATCGAGGCTCTCGAGGTTCGACAGCGTCGTCGTGACCTCTGTCCCCATCGTCTTGAGCGTGGTGCTGACCGACGTGACCGCGGCCAGTACTCCACTGACCCCTGATGCGTCATTGACCGCCGACTCGATGTCGTCCACGCCCGTCTGCAGCTGGTCGCCGAGCTGGGTGATCTCGTCCTGCGCCTGTTGCCCCGACTCGGTGTCCGGACGACCCAGCGCCTTGACGTCGGACACGAACGTGTCGGTCGCGTCCTTCGTGTCGTCGACCGCGGACTGCAACCCGTCCTGGTTGAGGTCGGCGACGCTGAGCGAGCTGACCGTGGTCTTGAGCGCGTCGGTCCACGTCGAGAGCGCACTGCAGACGCCGTTCGCCCAGTCCGATGCGGCCGTCGTGTCGGAGCTCGAGTCGTCCGAGCCGCAGCCGGCCGCGACGAGGGCCGCCAGCGCGACGGTAACGACACCGATCCTGATCCGCAGCACGTGGCGATCCTACTAGCTCACGCAACCCGGTCGCGGGTCGAGGCGACGGTTTGGGCTCCAAGCCCGGTGCCGATCAGGTGTCGACCTGGTGACTGCGTAGGCTGCGCCCCGTTCACAGCAACGAGGAGCACGTCGACGATGCACAACGTCGATCGAACGAACCGGATGAGTTGGGCCACTCGCTTCCGATTCCACCAGGCTGTCAAGAGCAGCCTCTGGGTGGTGCCGCTCACGGGCGCGTTCCTGGGGCTCGTCATTGGCGTCGTCAGCGTCGCGGTCGAGAAGGCGACGGGATTCCCACACGCGCTCGACTACTCGACAGGTACCGCGCTCGCGGTGCTCACGACGATCGTGGCGGCGACAGTCGGCCTGACCGGCTTCGTGGTGACGGTGAGCGTGCTCGTCGTGCAGATGGCGACGGGGACCTTCTCGGCGCGGTACATGCGACTCTGGTATCGCGACAGCGTTCTGAAGGCGGTGCTCGGAGTGCTGCTCGGGACGTTCACGCTCTCGTTCTCGCTCCTCCGTCACATCGGCGAGACCGTGCCGAACCTGGGGATCACGCTCGCCGGCGCGTCCCTGGGGGTGGCGATCATCCTCTTCCTCTTCTTCCTCGATCGCGTCATCCACCGGCTACGCCCGGTCGCAGTCGCCGCGCTGGTGGCGCGCGCCGGCCGCGAGGCGCTTCGCGCGAGCGCCGCGCTCGCCTCGACTCCCGATCAGGCCGTGACGGATGCCGAGCTCGCCGTGCTCCGCTCGCACGCCCCTGCGCTCGTCCTCACCAGCGGCGTACCCGGTGCCATCCAGGCAGTGGACAACGAGGGCCTGCTCGCCTGGGCCCGAGCACACGACACCGTCCTCGTGTTCAAGCGGGCCGCCGGGGACTTCGTCTCCTCGAGCACGAAGCTCGTCGAGGTCTACGGAGAGGTAGCGCAGCCAGAGCTCACCGAGAGCCGGTTGCGGGGGATGGTCGCCCTGGGGATGGAACGCACGGTCGAGCAGGACCCCGCATTCGCCGTCCGGATCCTGGTCGACATCGCCGAGCGCGCGCTCTCGCCTGCGGTCAACGACCCGACGACCGCCGTCCAGATGATCGACCACCTCGAGGACACGCTCGCACTGATCGGGACGACGCCGGGCCTGACCGGGCGCTGGGAGTATCGCGACCCCGACGGTGCGCTACGGATGGTCATGCCCGCTCACCGCTGGGAGGACTTCCTCCAGCTCGGAGTGACGGAGATCCGCCAGTACGGCGCGACGAGCGTTCAGGTCGTACGTCGGCTGCGATCCGCGCTCGAGGAGCTCCACGAGACCGTGCTGCCCGAATACGTCCTCGCAGTCGAGGACGAGCTGGGCCGTCTCGACGCCACGGTGGCAGAAGCCTATGCGGGGTTGCCGGACGCCGATCGTGCACGGGTCTCCGACCGGCAGGGGATGGGCGGGCCCACCGACCTCGGACCATGACGAAAGGCAGGGCCGGCGGCGCGCGGCCGCACCTCCACGTTTTCGCGGCGGGTCAGCGGCGAGCCGCGAGGTTGCTCGGCCCCCACACGGCGTCGTAGGGTGACCGCATGGCCGCCGCGCTCGCACTCCTCGCAGCGCTGCTCTTCGCCATCGCAGCGACGCTCCAGCAGAAAGGCGCGCTCAACATGGGCGGGATCTCCGTCTCGCTCGGCAACCCGAAGTCGCTGCTGAAGCTCGTCGAGGAGACGTGGTGGCTGATCGGGACGATCGCTCTCTTCGTGGGCTACATCGTCCAGGCCGCTGCGCTCGACCGTGGTCGTCTCGCGGTCATCCAGCCGCTGCTCGTCACCACGGTCGTCTTCGCGCTCCCGCTCGGGTACTTCCTCACGCGGCAACACGTTGGTCGCCGGGAGGTGCTCGGCGCGATCGTGATCCTGTTCGGGCTCGGCCTGTTCACGTACTTCGGAGACCCCGCCGGCGGCAAGGAGAACGCCCCCGGGAGCGAGTGGGCCATCGTGATCGTCGTGCTCTCGGCGCTCAGCGCGGCGATCATCGTCTTCGGCGGTCGCGGCGGGCTTTCGCTCAAGGCGGCGGCGTACGGAACCGTCGCCGGGATCATGTTCGGTCTCTCCGCCGCCCTCACGAAGCCCACGCTCGACTACCTCCACGAAAGCGTCGGAACGATGCTCTCGCACTGGGAGTCGTATGCGCTCGCGATTGCCGGCGTGCTCGGCTTCGTGCTGCAGCAGGTGTCCCTCGGAACCGGCCGGCTCGCACCCTCGGTTGCGACCGTGTCGGTCGCCAACCCCGTCGTCGGGATCGCGATCGGCACGCTCCTGCTCGACGAGCGCCTCAGCCGACCGGCGTGGCATGTCGTGGTGGCGGTCATCGGTCTCGGCCTCGCGCTGTTCGGCGCGGTCGCCATCTCGCTGGCGAGCGAGGCCGCCAAGGCGGAAGCGCTTCCCGTCGACGGCACGGTCGCGACGGCGTGAACGATCCGACCGTCCCGCCCGACGCCGTCAGCCGGGAGATCGACGAAGTCGGCCGAGAGCTGCGAACACCCCGCGCCGCAGGCATCGCAGGGCTCGCGTTCGCGCTGCTCTTCGTCGGCTCGTTGCTCCTCGTTCGTGGCGCACCGGGTGGAGGCAGCACCTCGGCGGACATCGAGGAGTGGTATCTCAGGGACGCGGCCCGTCACATCGCTGTCGTCGGGCTCTACCTCGCCCCGTTCTCGGGGATCGCGTTCCTCTGGTTCATCGCCGTGCTACGCGACCGCATCGGTGAGCGCGAGGATCGTTTCTTCGGGACCGTGTTCTTCGGGAGCGGACTGCTCTTCGTTGCCATGATGTTCTGCGCCGCGGCAACCGCGGGCGCCCCGTTGCTCGCCGTGAAGTTCCAGCACGCGCCCGTGCCGAGCCCTGACGTGGTCGTGCTGACCAGAGGGCTCGCCTACACGTTCCTCTACGTCTATGCGGTGAGAGCGGCTGCCGTGTTCATGATCGTCGTCTCGACCATCGGACTCCGAACGGGAACGCTGCCCCGCTGGCTCGCCTTCGCCGGCTACGCGATCGCGCTGGTGCTGCTCGTCAGCATCTCGTTCTTCAAGCTCATCGTGCTTCTGTTCCCGCTCTGGGTCGCTGCTGTGAGCGTCGTCCTGCTCGTGGGCGCGCATGCAGCGCACAAGCTCGGCACGAGGACGGGGTAGGACCGAGGGGGCGGCGCGCCGCCCCCTCGCATCCGGAGCTGCTCTACGCGAGTGCCTTCGCCTTGATCGCGTCGAACTCGGCCTGGGTGATGGTGCCCGAGTCGAGAAGCGCCTTCGCCTTCTCGATCTCTGCGGCAGAACCACCGCCGCTACCCGCAGTCGAGCGGACGTAATCGTCGAACTGCGCCTTCTGCGCCTGCGCCTGAGCGATGTTCCGCTCCTGCATCCCCTGGTTGTTCACGATCAGGTAGATGAACACCCCGAGGAACGGCAGGACGATCACGAAGATGATCCACACCACCTTCGTGAAGCCCGAAGTGTCATGGCGGCGGAACAGGTCGGAGAACACGGTGATCAGAAGCCAGAACCAGATCACCCACGCGAAGATCACGAGCATCGTCCAGAGGACGTCGAGGAACGGATAGTCAGCTGCTACCACTGAAGCGCCTCCCGAGTTCGTGTCACGAACGGCAACGGCCCCTCGGGCCGCACCGACGGGATGCTAATCCTTTTCCGGCGTCGGCGGATGTCTTGCCGTAGGACTACGGGAACTCGATCACGCTGCGGATCCCGTCCTGCGCCTCCATGAGCTCGAAGCCGCGGTTCACCTCGTCGAGCGTCAAGCGATGCGAAAGCAGGGCTTCGACGTCGATCTCGCCGGCAAGCCACCGATCGACCAGCAGCGGCACCTGGCTGCGACCCTTGACGCCCCCGAACGACGACCCGGTCACGCGACGACCCGTGATGAGAAACCGTGGCACGACCTCGAGCAGCTCTCCCTTCCCGGCGACGCCACACATGGTCGCGAGCCCCCAGGCCTCACGCGCCGCCTCGACCGCCTGACGCATCACCGTGACATTGCCGGTCGCCTCGAACGTGTAGTCGGCCCCGAACCCTCCGGTCTCCGACCGGATCCAATCGACCGTATCCGCATCGGCGACGCGCGCGTCGGTCGCACCGTGGTGGCGTGCCTCGACGAGACGCTGCTCCGACAGGTCGACGGCGACGATCCTCTCCGCCCCGGCCAGCCGGGCCCCGATCACTGCGCCGAGCCCCACGAGCCCGCAGCCGAACACGACGCAGGTCGAGCCGGGCTGGACGCGAGCGGTGTACAGCGCCGCGCCGATGCCGGTGGACAGCCCGCAGGCAAACGGCGCGCAGCCGGCGAGCGGCGCCTCGGGGCTCACCTTCGCCAGCGCGATCTCGGGCATCACCGTGTACTCGGCGAAGGTCGACGTGCCCATGAAGTGGCGCAGCGGCTCGTCGCCGAGCGAGAGCCGTGTCGTCCCGTCCGGGAGATAGCCGAGCCCTTGCTGGTCGCGGATGGCGACGCAGCGATTCGTCCGCGTGCTCCGACAATGGACGCATTTGCCGCACTCCGGGGCGAAGAGCGTGACGACGTGGTCACCGGCCCGGACCAGCGACACGTCCTCCCCCACCCGCTCCACCACACCGGCTCCCTCGTGCCCCAGGACGCACGGCGCGTACCCGGTCGGATCGGCACCCGACGCGGTGTACAGGTCGGTGTGACACACCCCGCACGCGACGAGCCGGACGAGCACCTCGCCGGCCTTCGGTTCCGCGAGCTCGACGTCGCGGACGACGAGCGGCTGACCGAACTCCTCTAGCACGGCGGCGCGGATCTGCAACGGATCACCTCCGGGACGGGTCGCGCCGATCCTACGCCGAGCGCTCGACCGGTGGGTCGAGGACGCACGCGAGGGCTAAGGGCTACCCGGTCAGTCCTCGGGGACGGCGAAGATGAGCGCAAACGTCCGGCGCACGAGCTCGAGCTGCGAGCGCATGATGGACGGATCGCCGAGCGCCCGTGCGAGCACGAACGCGCCCTCGAAGGTGACGGTGGCATGGTCGGCGAGCGCCGTCGGGTCGATCGGGATCGCCGGCGGATGGAGCTCGATCGCCGCCACCACCTTCTCGGCAAGCCTCTCCCGATACGCGTGCAGGGCGCCGACGATGACGTCGTTCGTGCCGTCGGCGAAGAGCTGACGCTCGTAGATGTACGACACGTAGAGACAGCTCGGCTGCTCCGAGACGATCTCGTCCGCGGCCTCCTCGAACAGGCGAAGGAAGGCGACGAGCTGCCCGGCAGGATCGTCGCTCTCGCGCTCGGCGCGACCCATGAACTCCTCGAGGAACGCGACATCGCCCTCCGCGTAGCGCTCGACGATCGCGCGCGCGAGCGCGTTCTTGGACGGGAAGTGGTGGAAGAACGCGCCCTTGCTCGTCCCCGCGGAGGTGAGCACGTCGTCGATCGAGGTCGCTGCGAGACCCTGCTCGAGGACGAGCCGCTGAGCGCTGTCGAGAATGCGCTCCCGGGTCTTCGCTCCATCCCGTGCCATCGGTTTACCGTACCCCCACTTGCAGACAGACTAGACGGTCTGATATAAGCATACCAACCAGTCGGTTTAGTAGAAGGGAGACATGATGACCGCTCCAGCGACCACCGCTCTCGCGGCCGCCCTCGATGAGCTCGCGTCGGTGCTGGGGGGCACGCTCGTCCGACCCGACGATGCGGTCTACGACGAGGCACGAAGCGTGTGGAACGGGATGATCGATGCCCGGCCGGCTGCTGTCGCCCGCTGCACCTCCACCGACGACGTCCGTGCCGTATTGCGCGTCGTGCGGGATCTCGAGCTGCCGCTCGCCATCCGTGGAGGCGGTCACAACGTCGCCGGTTTCGGCACCGTCGACGACGGGATCGTCGTCGACCTGTCCCCCATGCGCGAGGTCACCGTCGACCCGCAGGCGCGGCGGGTACGAGCCGGTGGCGGCGCCACCCTGGGAGACCTCGACGCCGCAACCCAGGCTCACGGCCTCGTCGTCCCCGCGGGCGTCGTCAGCGAGACGGGCGTCGCCGGGCTGACCCTCAGCGGTGGGCTCGGCTGGGTGCGGCGCAAGTGGGGGCTGTCGTGCGACAACCTCGTCGGCGCGGAGCTCGTCACCGCCGACGGCACTGTCCTCCAGGTCGACGAGCAAAGCGACCCCGATCTGTTGTGGGGGCTCCGTGGCGGCGGTGGCAACTTCGGCGTCGTCACCGAGCTCGTGTTCGAGGCGCATCCACTCGGGCCGCAGGTCTCGTTCCTGTTCGCGCTCTACCCCCTCGACTCCGCGCGACGCGTCCTCGCGGAGCACGAGCGGCTCGTTCTCGCCGCGGGGGACGAGGTCAGCACGATCGCCGTGCTCGGCCACGTGCCACCGCTCGACGACTTCCCAACCGAGATCCACGAGGCGCCGTTCGTCGGCGTGCTCGGCATGTACGCAGGCCCAGCGGAGGAGGGCGACCGGGCCTTGCAGCCGTTTCGCGAGCTCGGCTCCCCGCTCGTCGACCTGTCCGACCGGATGGATTACGTCGACGCGCAGCGGATCTACGACCCCGACTACCCGGCCGGCCACCGGTACTACTGGAAGTCGACCAACCTGCCGTCGTTGCCCGAGGAGGCCATCGACATCCTCGTCGAGCAGACCAGGCGAGCGCCGTCCAAGCACTCGACGCTCGACGTGTGGCTCAACGGCGGTGCGATCGGCCGCGTCTCCGACGACGCAACCTCATTCTCGGGGCGCGGAGGTATGTATGTCGTCAACCCGGAGGCGAACTGGGAGGACCCGGCGGAGGACGCGATCAACGTTGCGTGGGCACGAGAGGTGCTCGCGGCCCTCGGCGCGCATGCGAGTGAGGGCGCATACCTCAACTTCCCCGGCTTCCTCGAGGAAGGCCAGTCGCTCGTCCGCGCCAGCCATGGCGCGAACTACGCGCGACTCGCACAGCTCAAGCGACGACTGGATCCGGACAACCTCTTCCGACGCAACGCAAACGTCGAGCCGGCGTCACCATCCCGATGACGGTCCGCTCAGGCGCAGTAATGCGCATCGATCGACGCGGCCAGGAACGCGTAACCGGCCAGCCCGACGGCAACGGCGACCACGGTGAACCCGATCGCCGCCCACGCATCGGACCGACCCTGGAGCTTCAAGAAGACCGCCCCGCCGGCGAGAAACGCCGCGGCGAGCGGTAGCACGATTGCGATTCCCAACAGCACATCCCCACACGCCGACCCGCCCGCGATCAGCGCCACGAGAGTGACCAACGCGGCCGCTGACCCCAACATAGTGGGTGCCGCGGGCCATAGCGATTGCTTGTCGTCGGACGCTGGCGCGTCCGGCTCCGGCTCCGGTGGAACCTGTTCGTCGGCCACTCGCAACTCCTCCCCGACGAGCGCATCATCGGTCGGCTCGAGCGCGTTGTCTACACCACCGTCGTACGGGCCCGTCGATCAGTCGAGGGCCGCCGGACGGAAGCTCCGCGTCGACCCGTAGACGTCTAGGCGCTTCTCGATTCGTTCAGGGCAACGGCGGAGCGGACGAGAGCCACGAGAGCCTTCTCGTCAATCGCGTCGCCTTCGTGAAAATCGATGGCGCGCCTGGTGTTGCCCTCCAGGCTGGAGTTGAACAGGCCTGAAGGGTCTTGCAGCGACGCGCCCTTGGCGAAGGTCATCTTCACCACGCTCTTGTACGTCTCGCCCGTGCAGATCATTCCGTCGTGAGACCACACCGGCGTCCCTCTCCACTTCCACTCCTCGACCACCTCGGGATCGGCTGTCTTGATGAGAGCGCGAAGCATCGAGAGCGTCTCACCGCGCCAGTCGCCCAGCTCCGTGATCCTCGCGTCTATCAACTCAGACGGGGACACGGGCTCCTGCGGAGCGCTCTGCTTCACGACATCCCCTCTCGTACCCCTGCAGTATCGGAGACTGGTTTCGACGCCCAGCTCACGTCGAAATGGGCGCAATTGGGCTCGAACCAGTGACCCCCAGCTTGTCGAGCCAGGACGATATCAGCTAGCGGACGGCCGGAAACGCGCATGGACACTGGCGTTCCCGACTCGTTCCCTCTCGTCGGCCTGCCCTTCAGTTGGGTCGGATTCCGGGCGATTCGGCAGAGTGACGCCGCCACCCGAGCCGAGTGCGCGGAGGCTCGGATTGCAAATCAGTGAGTCCCCGGATGTGGTCTCACCCCGGAGTGCAATCATGTTCCTGGACACCCAGAGAGGAGGATGGGTTGGGAACCTTGACGCACACGCTGGCCGAGCAGATAGATGAACTGATGCATCGAGACGGCGAGCGCGAGAGCCTCGCCTTGTCGACGACGCCGACGTCTGTGGCGATCCATGACCTCGCCGTACGAACCGCTGCGCTCGAGGATGCGATCCGGGAGATCGCCCTCGAAGTTCAGAAGCTCTTGGATCAAGACTGACCGGGCGGGCCTGAGCCCGCGGCCGACCCGTGTCGGGTCGGTCCGGTAGCACCGTCGCGCGTGGGACGGAAGATCTCGTCCCTGGAACTCGCTGAGCGATAACTCAGGTGCGCCGAAAAAGCGAACGGGCACTGGTGCAACCGCCCGGACCGTGAGAAAACCCCCGCCTGAACCGGGCTTTCGTGTGATGGTCCTAACTGATCCCGCCGGAGGCCTTGAGAGAACTCCTGGCGACTCGTTAGGGCTTCTTCCGGAGTCTCACGGTTCGTCGGATCCGGCAAGGAGCCGTCGACTGTCCCTCGGTCGAAATCGGACCAGCCACTACGTGAGACCCGTCAAGCAGGCGATTCTCATTTCTTTCTCATGCAGGGGTCATCGATTGGTCGCTTGCGCCTCCTAGCGTGCAGGTAGTGGCGTTCTGCCATACACAAAGGAGGCGACATGCACGTCCAGATCATCAACTTTCACCTCAAAGACGTGAGCGAGGCCGACTACCGTGCGCACTGCGATGAGGTGGCGCCTGCCTTCGCGGAGGTGCCGGGATTGATCTCGAAGGTCTGGCTCGCGAACCGGACCTCGAATACCTACGGAGGTGTTTACACGTGGGCGAGCCGCGAGGCGATGGACGAGTACGCGAAGAGCGACCTCTTCAAGGCCGTCGCGACGAACCCGAATCTCGCAGGCGTCACGTCGATCGACTTCGACGTGCTCGAGGAACCGACGAGCGTGACACGCGGGCTCGCAGGGGTGCCCGCCTGACAGACACGGCATAGACTCTTCAGCGAGGAACCCCGAGTGAGCCGAACCATCCGTGAGCTCGTCGAGGAGCGGTCGTCCGAGATCTTCGGCCGGACTGCTGAGAAGGCCGCCCTGCTCCAGACGCTGGAGGAGGGCGGCCCGCTCGTCGTCTTCGTGCACGGGATCGCCGGCGTCGGCAAGACGACGCTTCTCGAGGCGTTCGCGGGCGAAGCTCGCAGCCGCGGCGAGACGGTCGTCATGATCGATTGCCGATCGATCGAGCCGACGGAACGCGGTTTCCTCGACGGGCTTGCAAACGCGGTCGGAGGAGCGCCGACGAGCGCTGAAGAAGCAGCTGAGCGCCTGGCCGGGCTTGGGGAACGCGTGGTGCTCGTCCTCGACACATATGAGATTCTTCGCCTGCTCGACAGCTGGGTCCGCCTGGTGTTTGCACCGGCCCTGCGCGACAACACGCGGCTGGTCATGGCCGGGCGCGAGCCTCCCATTGGAAGCTGGTCCGCAACGCCGGGCTGGAGCGAGCTCGTGCGCAGTGTCCGGCTCGGCAATCTCGATGACGGCGAGGCCGGCGAGCTCCTGACGAGAGCCGGCCTCGACGCCGCCGACGCCCGCAGGGTAAACCGGCTCGCACGCGGGCACCCGCTCTCTCTCGAGCTCGCTGCTGCCGCCGTGCGGGATCGCCCTGACGTCGAGCTCGACGACATCGCGCTGCAGGCGGTCCTCGACGAGCTGACCGGGCTCTATCTCGACGGCCTCGACGGTTCGACTCGAGCGGCGCTCGACGCCGCGTCGGTCGTCCGGCGGATCACGTTTTCGCTCCTCGAGGCGATGCTGCCCGATCGCGCGCCACAGGATGTCTTCGAGCGTCTACGAGCTCTCCCCTTCGTCCAACTCGGGCACGACGGGCTCGTGGTCCACGACACGATTCGCGAGACGGTCGCCCGCGCCCTGCGCGGGTTCGATCCGGTCGCCTATCGGCGCTATCGGGCAGCCGCATGGCAGAAGCTCCGCAGCGAGCTGCCGACCGTGCCCCCCGCCGACCTCTGGCGGTACACCGCCGACATGCTCTACCTGATCGAGAACCCGGCCGTCCGCGAGGCGTTCTTCCCGACAACCGAGCATGTCTTCGCGGTCGAGACGTCGACTCCCGCAGACGGTCCGGCGATCGAGGCGATCGTTCGTCGACACGAACCGGACGCGGCTGCCACACAGGTGCTCTCGTGGTGGAAGCAGTCACCAGAGCATTTCGGCGTCGTCCGCGACCGAGACGGCCGCGTTGTGGGCTTCTCGATCGTGTTCGAGCCGGACGAGATTCCCTATGGCGCGATCGAAGCCGATCCGGTCACACGGAGCTGGCGCGAGCATTTGCGTCGAGATCCGATTCCACGGGGACAGCGGGTGCTCTGGAATCGCCGCTGGCTGAGCGAGGACGAGGGGGAACGACCCTCCGCTGTGCAAGCGGCCTGCTGGCTCGACATCAAACGCGCCTACATGGAGCTGAGACCGGAGCTCCGACGTCTCTACACAACCGTCTGCGACATCGCCACGTACGCGCCGATCATCACTCCACTCGGATTCGTGGCACTACCGGATGCGGTCCAGCTGGACGGGCTCGGCTACCACACCGTGATGCTCGACTTCGGCCCGTCGTCGGTCGACGGATGGCTGACGAAGGTCGTGGCACGCGAGCTCCTCATCGCGGAGGACTCGATCTTCGACCCCGTTGAGCGCCAGCTCGTGGTCGGGGGACAGCGCGTCGACCTGACGCGCCTCGAGTTCGAGCTCCTCGACTACCTGTATCAGCGTCAAGGCAAGGTGGTCGACCGATCGGATCTGCTTCGTGACGTATGGGGCTACTCGCACGTCGGGAGCAACGTGATCGACACGGTCGTGCGCTCGCTACGGAAGAAGCTGGGCGAGCGGGCGTCGATGATCGAGACCGTCCGCGGCCGCGGCTACCGGTTGCGAACCGAAGACACGTAGGCTACTGGGCTCGAACTGCGCGGCACGAGCGCACCATCTCGACGACGGTCACGCCGTCGAGTGCTGACCGCCTCTTCTCGAGTGTGACTACTCCGCGCGGTAGGCAGCGTTCCCCGACGCCGTGTCGAGGAAGATCTGGAAGCGGGCGAGCTTCCCATCCCGGAACGTCCACAGGTGTGCCTCACTGTCGACGAACGTGCGCCCGGTGGCGCGAACCGTTGCCTCGACGTCCACCAGCGATACCAGCTTGTCGTTCTGGGCGATGAACTCTCGCGGCTCGAACTTCGTGAACTCGGTGGACGATCCGAGGCCACCAAACCACCCAAGTACGGCCTCCTTGCCCTTGAACGTTCCGCCGTTCGGGTTCTCGTTCGGATCGGCGGGGTGCACCCACTCAATGTCGTCCGCCATCAACTCGGCGAGCGCCGCCAGGTCACCCCGACCGAAAGCCTCATATGCACTCTGGGCGAGGCGGGTGTTTTCATCTGCGGACACGGGAACCTCCAATTCGATGGTGGGCGCAAGGAGTATCTCAGGGCCTTACCCGTTAGCCGAAACTGCCCGCCCGTTGCGCACCATGCCACGCTGCCGTAGAACGCGAAGGGTGAGACGACTCGACCGGCGTCTCGCCGCTTTCGGACGCCGCTGCGAGCATTCTGCGAGCACGGGCGCGCAACCCGTTTACCTCTGAGACGACGAAACCGCTGCGTTTGCAGCGGTTTCGTGTGATGGGCGCTACTGGGCTCGAACCAGTGACCCCCAGCTTGTCGAGCGAGGATTAGAACGCGTAGGAAACGGCCGGGAACATGCATGGATACAGGCGTTCCCGGCCCTCTGCCCCTCTTCCCGCGACCGCGTTATTCCGTTGGATTCGGGGCGATTCCGGGGGGGTTCGGGCACAAGCGTCCGGCTTTGTGCCCAAACGTCTCGTCACTCCGGATGAGCGCAACGAAGGTCGGGCCTTCTCAGCCGACAGATCGGGGAGTAGGTTGATCATTCTTCACAGGAGGTGGGAACCGATGGACGTCCGGAAGAAACTCTCGGATGCAACCTCCGAGGTCGCCGAGGCGTCGTCGAACTCGAAGTCGAAGCAGATGGGCGAGCACTACAAGGCGGAGCAGGCTGCGAAGGAAGAGGCGGTCGCGGTGATGAACGAGGCTCGCGCGTCGTGGGATCCGAGGACCTCGACTCAATGGGACTACAAGACGGTCGTGTTGACCGGCGGATTCATGGGCCGCCACAAGGAGGAACTCAATCGGCCTGCGTTCGAGGCACACCTCGACCAACTCGGTGCCAGTGGCTACGAACTCTGCTGGGTGCTGCTCGAGCAGGCGCTTCACGGTGAAAAGGACGGGCACGTGTTGATCTTCAAGCGCCCGATCCACACGGCCGCCTAGAAGCGTTCGCGCTTGCCTTTCGGTGGACGGTACTGAGGATGCCCGGCGATCCGAGACGGCATGGCGTAGGATCGAACAGGTGTTCCTAGCCGGGCTTCCTGTCCAAGACAAGCTCATCCTCGAGCTCGCCCGACTGCTGCGAGCCAACGACTCCAAAGAAACAGCCGAGCGGCTCGAAAACGCGTTACGACAACGAAGTGAAGCTGCTGGCCCTGTCGCTCGCCGAGCGTGAGGACATCATCTCCGCTCTCGACGACCCGCCCGACGGCTCGAAGAACTACGCGGCGTCCTCCTCACCGAGCACACGTGGCGAGCCGCGAACGGCATGAACGAACCGGCGGTCGAGTAGCGGCCCACTCGCAACACGGGATTGCGAAGCCGCCCGCCCCTCGCTCCCAAGCATCCCCGCCACGCGGGCCACTTCCTTGCTACGGCTGTCAGCAGCCGCGGTATTGCTTGCGGAGGAAGGTCGACTTCCCCGACGTCTGGATGGCCGCGGCCACCTCAAGCGGTAGGTGCAGGCCCTTGGTCGGGACGGCGGCCATGAATGGCGCCCGACGGTCCTCGATCGGACCGTCCCGTTGACGTAGAACCAGACCGACGAGACCGCCGGGCCTTTGGCGGGCTTAACGGTCGCGATCAACGTCTTGCCCGCGCAGGCCAACGAAAGCATCGGCTTCGGGTTTTTTGCGGGCGGCTTGGAAGGCGCCGCGGTCGTGGTGGTCGTCGTCTCGGTTTTGGGAGGTGTGGTTGTGGTGGTCTCAGTCGGGGGAGGCGACGTGGTTGTTGTGGGAGGAGGCGAGGACGAGTTCTTCGCTACGACGATCAGAGAGATGTTGTCGAAGTAGGCGTCAATGTATGCGCCGGTGGTGTGGTTCGCTAGGAGCCATACCGCGAAGCTGCGCGTGCCAGGCGGAACGTCGGCGGTGAGCGATTTCAGAACGAGATTCGTCTTGTTGTCGCGATCCTCCGGCGAGACTGGCCCGAGGTTGCGAACGCCGAGGCTTGCGCTGTAGTGGTCTAAACCGCTGTGGAACGCCAATCGGACAACGGCGCTATCCGTGTCCGTGCTGTATCCACCGATCCACGCCGATAGTTTCACCTGGGCGTTCCCCGTCGTTATCTCACTCAGCACTTCGGGGTCGATTTGGATCTCCTGGTACCGCTGGGCTACAGCTTTGGCGCTCGGTCCAGCGGCAAAGAACTGGCTCCCACCGCCGATCTTTTCGGCCACAGCCTCGTCCGGAAATCCGCCGGCCGCCCCGTACTTGACCTGCGTCCAGCTGAAATCCCCGTGCCACCAACCCAGCGGGTCAGGCTCGGGGGTCACGTCACGCGTGTCATCTGACGCCGGCCCGAACTCCGCACCCGGGTTGTAGACAAGGTTGCCGGTCGGCAAGACAGCCCGCGCTGAAGCGGTCGAGGTCGGCGTAGAGATCAGGAACGCCGTCGCCACTCCGGCGAAACACGTCATTGCCAGAACGCCAACGATGGCGAGGCGATTCGTCACCTCCGCCACTGTGTCACAGACCGCACATTCTCGCCGAGGACAGGACGCCTCAGCGCCGCCGTTCGCTAGTCAGCTGCGTTCAACAGCGCAGCGGAAGCCCTACGCCGGAAACATCACGTTCGGCGCGGGCCTCGAGCGGGTACCAGCGAGGTCGGCGGCCCCGGCGCGCGTGCTCTGGATCGCCTGTCTTATCCTCGCCACCACGTTCATCGCCGTGCAGCTCGCAACGTTCATCGCCGTGCAGCTCGCAAGGTGATCGGCTGGCCAGGCTGCCTACTCGACTCGAGCCACGCCTCGTCGGGTGTCCAGATCGTGTGACTGCCGAGCGTCGCCAGTCAGGCGTCGAATGCCTCGAGCGACCGAAGTCGCTCTCCCAGTGCCTTAAGCAAACTGGTCTGAATCTCGGGAGCCGCCTGGATCACTCGCCAGAACTCGCGGTCCGAGACGACAAGCAACTCCGCATCCGACGTCGTTGTCACGGTCACGCGTCGCGGCCCCCCAGCGATGAGCGCGACCTCTCCGAAGAAGTCCCCCGGCCCAAGAGTGTCGAACTTGCGGCCACCGCGATGGGCGTCGGCACCGCCCTCAATGATGACCATAAAGTCGCACGTCTGTGACCCCTCTTTGATCAGCACGGTGCCTGCGGGCACCTGCATGAGATCAGCGATCCCTGCAACGGCCTGGAGCTGCTTCTTGTTGCAGCGGGCGAACAACGGCACGTTCTTCAGCAGTTCGACCTTGCCGTCCTTACGCAGCATCCGGCAATCCTAGAGCACGGTCGATCGTGATTCGATCACCCTCCGGTTCTACACCTGAGAGAGCTCAGGCTCGGTCAGCCGTTCCACGAGCCTGGCAGACATCGCCGCCACCGTCTCCAACGACGGCTCCGCCTCCTCCAGAAACCGACCTAGCCACTTGAGCGCCGCCTTCTCGTACTTCCGCTCGCCTTTCTCGCCGTACAGATAGACCAGCTGCAACGCATCCTCGAGGCTCAACTGGCCAAGCTCCCTAGCCGCGTCATCCGCGTTCCGAACGTTGCGCATCTTGATCGCACGGGTGAAACGGCCATGAGTGGTTCCCTGCGACGTCACGAACGCATGTTCTCATGGAACGAGAGGCCGGGCGGCGATTAGGCTCGCCCCATGCGGATCCTCGAGCCCGGCAGGCGTCGCCGGCGGCAGCCTCCTACCCCGACCCAGCTGCTCTGGGCCGCGTGCGGCGTGCTAGCGGTCGTGTTCGTGATCGAGCGCCTCGTCCGCTGAAGCCACGCGAAACGCGCTTCGCGCAGCAGGACCTCGGTCTGCCTCCTTGCAAGCGAGGCTCTCACGCCTTCTTGTACACATCCTTATGCGGAAAGGACTGATGCAAACAATTGTTGTACGCCTTCTCCTTGTCGGTTGCCGCGGCGCAGGCGTCGACCCATTGCTGGTGAGAACCTGAGAAGGCGGCTTCAGCCGCGGCAGCATATGCCTCCTGCGCCTCGTTGTAGAGTCCCTGACAACCGCTACGGTCGCCCGCGAATACGTCACGCAGGTCAGGCAACTCCGCGTCATCAGGCTTGAATAGCTTAAGCCCCGCTTCGAGTGCCTTGATGTGGGCGGCGCTGAAAGGAAGCTCGTCGTAGCTGGACACGATTCCCTCCTGACTAGATGTCTTCCGGCCCGCAAACCCTCAACCCGCTGACCGGCAAAGTCAAGAAATCTGAGCGACGGTGAGCCCACAGCTCGTGCGCGTCACTGGAGGTTGTTGAGGTAGGTCGCTGTGCGAGTGATCAGAAATGTCCCTTGAAGACGGCCTCCGGGAAGCTTTTCCGACCCGCCCGCGTTGAACGAGCGTGGCCGAAGTGACGGAGCTGAGGGTCGCGCTGACAGTCGCGGACTTTGATGAGGCGCTCCGCTTCTACCGCGACGCGCTCGGACTCGGGCAGATCGCAGATTGGAGCTCCGAGACCGGGCAGGTTGTTGTCCTCGAGGCGGGGCGGGCGACTCTCGAGCTCCTCGACGAGCCACAGGCCGAGACCGTTGACGCAATCGAAGCTGGCGGCCGGGTCTCAGGAGCAGTGCGCCTCGCGCTCGAAGTGCCAAACAGTGAGGAGACCGCGCGGCGCCTCGTCAACGCTGGCGGCGAGCAAGTCGCGATTCCCGTAACCACGCCCTGGGGTGACCGGAGTGCACGCGTGCGTGCGCCGGACGGGATGCAACTAACACTGTTCACGGTCGAGTAACGTCGCCTGTTGATGTTGGCGCCCAGTTGGCGCCGCGGCACGTCATACACGGTTGTGCGAGCGTCCTGTCGTTCGAGCTGGACGATTCGGTCGGGGTGACTGGATGGTGGTGCGCGCCAGTATGCGCGCCAGTGCGCGCCAGTTTCGAGCGGATTCCAGCGGATCTGAGCGGAAACGGCCGATAGAGCTACAGGGCGTGAAACCCGCCTATTCAAGCGGGTTTCGGCTTGTTTCCTGAGTGGGCGCTACTGGGCTCGAACCAGTGACCCCCAGCTTGTCGAGCTGGTGCTCTCCCAACTGAGCTAAGCGCCCGGAGGGCGGATGGTACCCGATCACCCAGGGCGGTCCGCCGGGATCGCTCAGAAGTTCTCGGGGCAGTGCGGCGCCACCGGCGTCCTGAACGCCGCGTCGGCGCGCGCGAGACCGCCGCGGGCCACCTCCTCGGCGCGGCCGGTGCGCACGAGGTCGGTGAACGAGAAGCCGCCGAGGAGCACGGTGCCGAGACCCTGCACGTCCGTTCGCACATCCGGTCGCCGCGAGCTGCGACGCGCGCTGCCGTCCTCCACCAACCACGTGCCGACGTTGTCGGGGAACATCGGGTCGGCTGCGATCTCGATCGTCGCGCGCGAGATCGTCCCTCGTGCTGCCAGCACCGCACCGACGTCCACCGGACGGACCCAGAGACCGTCGAACAGCCGCGCGTTCAGCTTGTTGACCCGGTCGATCGCGAGCAGGAGAGGATCGTTCGTCCGGATGTCGGCCTCGATGCGGTCGGCCCAGTCGATCGAGAGCACGAACCGCCACAGCTCGCGCGTCGCGGCATCGTCCACCCCTGCAAGCTCCTTCACCGAGACACGCATCTCCCAGTCCGCCGGCGTCGAGCCGCCGATCTTGACGCGATAGAGAACGAACCCGGCTGGCTGTCCATCGCGAACGAAGAGGACACGCACGAGCGGACCGTAGCCACGCCGCTGCTCGGGCCGATCGCTGAGCGTCTTCAGCTCCCACCAGTCCCGCGACCGCGACAGGTACCCGGGCGACCGCCGACGGATGCGGTCGTAGAGGCGCGGCAGCACTCGCAGCGCCTCGTCGTGGTCGATGTGACGACATGACCCCTCGCGTGGCAGCTCCGGCCGGATCCTGGCGTCGCGCTTCTCGACATCGAGCCAGAGGACGAGCGAGGCCAGGCCGTAGCCGAACCTGCCGTAGATCGTCTCCTCCGACGCCCACAGGGCCGCGATCGGCTCGCCGCGCTCGCGGACATCGCGCAGCTGGGCCTCCATCATCCGTCGCAGCAACCCTCGCCTGCGGTGTGACGGGAGAACGCCGACAACCGTGACGCCGGCGCACGCGACCGGTCGACCAGGAAGCGTCAACTCGAACGGATAGGCCCCTGCCCCCGCGACGATCACATCGCCGTCGACGACCGCGTGGAGACGGTCGAACGGGATGAGCTTCTCGAACCTCTCGCCGTCCTCGTCGGTCGGGCTCCAGCCGAAGTAGTGCCCTATCGCACCGACCGCCTGGCGGAGCTCGTCACGGTCGCGAACGGTGCGAACGCGGAGCGGCATCAGGCGATCATAGGACGGCGCGTCAAGCGAGCCGGCGGAGTGGTGCGTACTCGAGCATCAACCGGCGCTCGCTGCTATCGGCCGCGAACCGCACCGTGACGACACCCCCCGGCTCGATGCGGGTCACGACACCCTCCCCGAGCGTTTCGTGCGCCACCGAGTCACCTGTTGCAAGCGAGGGGATCTCCTGCGCGCGTGGCTGGAGTTGGCGCGGAGACGACGCGTACCCCGACCACGACGCGGGTCGCAGGCGCTCACGCTCGACCGTGTCCGGAAGCTCGTCGAGAAACCGGGACGGGAGGTTGAACTCGCGTCGGCCGAACAGCGAGCGCGCGGTGGCGTGGGTGAGCGTCAGCCGCTCCATCGCACGCGTCATCCCGACGTAGGCGAGCCTGCGCTCCTCCTCGACCTCGTTGTCCTCGATCGAGCGCGCATGCGGGAAGAGCCCTTCCTCCATCCCGATCAGGAACACCGCCCGATACTCGAGCCCTTTGGCGTTGTGGATCGTCATCAGGGTCACCTGCGCCTCGTCCGTGCGGATCGCGTCCTGGTCGGAGACGAGCGACACCTCCTGGAGGAAGCTCGCGAGCGTCGGCTCTTCGCGCTCGGCGCGGAACTCGCGTGAGACGCCGACGAGCTCCTCGAGGTTCTCGATCCTCCCCCGCGCCTCGATCGTCCGTTCCGCCTCCAGCGCCTCGAGCGTGCCGGTCCGCTGCAGCACCGTCTCGATGAGCTCGTCTAGCTCGAGCTCCTGCGCTGCGCTCTGGAGCGAGAGCATCATCGTGTGGAAGGCGCGGATTGCCTTGACGCCGGCGGTTCCGACACCGGCGGCGTCCGGCTCGGCCATCGCTTCGAGAAGCGTCAGCCCCATGCTCTCGGCATGTGTCACGAGCCGCTGGATCGATGTGTCGCCGATCCCACGCCGAGGGCGATTGGCGATGCGAAGCAGCGAGCCGGCATCCGCCGGGTTGGCGAGCACGTGGAGGTAGGCGACGGCGTCCTTGATCTCGGCGCGCTCGTAGAAGCGGGGCCCGCCGATCACCTGGTAGGGGATCTGCTGGCGGACGAGGACGTCCTCGAGCACTCGCGACTGGGCGTTCGTCCGGTAGAAGATCGCGATCTCGCTCGCCGACCAGCCCTGCTCGACGAGCCGCCCGATCTCGGCGGCGACGAAGCGAGCCTCCGAGTGCTCGTCCTCGACCTCGACCACCTCGACCGGGTCGCCCTGGCCGAGGTCGGAGAACAACTGCTTCGGCTTGCGGTCGCGGTTGTTGTCGATCACCGCGTTCGCTGCCCCGAGGATCGCGTTCGTCGAGCGGTAGTTCTGCTCGAGCGCGATCGTCGCCGCCCCGGGGAAGTCGCGCTCGAAGTCGAGGATGTTGCGGATGTCGGCACCGCGGAAGGCGTAGATCGACTGATCGGGATCTCCGACCACGAACACGTTCTGGTGCTCGCCAGCGAGCAACTGCAGGAGGCGGTACTGCGCATGGTTCGTGTCCTGGTACTCGTCGACGAGGACGTGCCGGAAGGCGTGCTGCCAGTGCTCACGCGCGTCGGGGAACTCCTCGAGCACGCGCACCGTGAGCATCAGGATGTCGTCGAAGTCGACCGCGTTCGACGCATGCAGGCGACGCTGGTAGAGCTCGTACACCTCCCCCACCGTCTGGTCCCAGAACGACGAAACCCGCTTCAGGTACTCGTCCGGGGTGACGAGCTGGTTCTTCGCGTTCGAGATCTGGTGGTGGATCCCACGCGGCGTGAACCGCTTCGGGTCCTTGCCGAGCTCCTCGAGACACGCCTTGACGAGTCGCACCTGGTCGGCCTGGTCGTAGATCGTGAAGCTCGAGCGGTACCCGAGCCGCTCGGCCTCGCGACGGAGCATCCGGCCGCAGGCCGCGTGGAAGGTCAGGATCCAGATCGCCCGTGCGACCCCACCGAGCATCCGCTCGAGCCGCTCGCGCATCTCGCCCGCTGCCTTGTTCGTGAACGTGATCGCAAGGATCTCGTTCGGCTTGACCCCGTGCGCCCGCAGCAGATGGGCGACGCGATGCGTCAGGACCCGGGTCTTGCCCGAGCCGGCCCCGGCGATCACGAGCAGCGGGCCCTCGACGTGCAGGACCGCCTCGCGCTGAGCGGGATTGAGGCCTGCGAGCAGCTCGTCGTGCGGCGTGACCGTCACCGTCCAAGGCTAGCGTCGGCGGCTGCCGGTGCCGTTGGCCGTGAACAGCTGCGTGGCTCGGTCAGCCTGCGGGCTACCAGCGCACCGTGAGCTCGACGTGAGCCGCCGGCCCGTCACGCCGGATGCGGAAGGTGTATGTCCCCTTCGGGAGCGGCTCGTAGGAGCCGGTGCAGTACCACGAGCCGGCCGCACCGTCGCAGGCGTAGGTCTTCGTGTCCATGAGCGGCGTGACGAGCCCGGGCGTACCCGTCAGGTACAGGCGTGTCCGGCCCTGCGTCGAGGTGCGGAGCAGGACCTTGAAGGCGGCCGAGGCGCGCACCTTGACGGACACGATGCCCGATCTGCCACCCGGGATCGTGTCCTCGTAGGCGAGCTTCCGCGGCGGGCCGGCGGCTGCGACGGCGCTCGTCACGAGAGCGGCGGCTGCCACGGTGAGGGCGATGCGAACCATCTCTCCTCCTCGTCGGGGGGTCACTGTCGGCCGCCACCGCGACGATACCGGGGCGCGTGCGGGTCAGCGTGCGCGAGTGCGGGAAGGAATCACGGCGAGCAGACCCTCGTCGCGAACGACGCGGACGCTCGCGTTGAACCGAGCGCCGAGGAGCTCTTCCGTCAACACGTCCTCGGGCTCCCCATCCGCGATCACGCGGCCGGCGTCGATCAGCACGATCCGATCTGCGTACTGGGCGGCGAGGGTGAGGTCGTGGATCGCGGCGACGAGCGTGAGCCGCGCGTCGGCGCGCAGCTCGTCGAGCAGCTCGAGCGCTTGCTGCTGATGCCCGATGTCGAGGGCCGCAGTGGGCTCGTCGAGGAGGATCAGCTCGGCCTCCTGCGCCAGCGCCCTCGCAACCACGACGCGCTGCCGCTCGCCGCCACTGAGCGTGCCCAGCGGCCGGTCGCGGAACGCGAGCAGGTCGAGCCGATCGAGCGCGCGCCCCGCTGCGTCGCGGTCGTCCTGGCCCTCGCGGGCGAGCGCGCCGAGGTACGGCGTCCGGCCGAGGAGCACGTACTCGGCCACCGTCAGCCAGGGCGGCGTCACGGGCTCCTGCGGCACGACCGCCACCCGACGCGCGAGCTCACGTCGCCGCAGGGTCGACGCGTCCCGATCACCAAGCCTCACGACCCCCTCGTACCGTACGAGACCGGCGAGCGCCCGGAGCAACGTCGTCTTGCCCGCGCCGTTCGGGCCGATGAGCGCGACCCACTCCCCCACACGAACCTCGAGGTCGACGGCGTCGACGACAGCTCGCCCACCGAGCCGCACGGTGACCCCCGCAAGCTCGAGCGCGCTCAGCCCGCTCGCCCCCGGGTGGTGTGGAGGACGAGCACGAAGAACGGGGCACCGACGAACGCGGTCACGATCCCGATCGGGATCTCCGCCGGAGCGAAGGCTGTCCGCGCAACGACGTCGGCAAGCACCAGAAACCCGGCTCCGAACAGGGCTGACAGCGGGACGACGCCCCGGTAGCTCGTCCCCACCATCAGACGCACCGCATGCGGGACGATCAGCCCGACGAACCCGATCAGGCCGGTGACAGACACCGCGGCCGCGGTTCCCACGGTGGCGGCGACGACGAGCACCGCGCGGACACGCCGCACGTCGACACCGAGGCTCGCGGCCTCCGCGTCACCGACGCTGAGCACGTCGAGCACGCGTCGATGCGCGAGGATCACCGCGGCGGCAACCACGATGTACGGCGCGACGAGGACGACGTCGCTCCAGCCGCTGCTCGGGAGCCCGCCGAGGATCCAGGCGTAGACCTCCTGCAGCGTGTCCGTGTTCAGTTGCTGGACAAACGCCTGAACCGCGGTGAAGAACGCAGCGACCGCGACCCCGCCGAGGATCAACGTCGTCGAGTCCCGCTCTCTGCCGGCGGAGCGACTGACCGCATATGCGAGCACGACCGCTAGCGCGCCACCGAGGAACGCTGCAGGCGGAAGCAGCGTGTGCCCGTGGAGCGACCGCGGCAAGTAGGTGATCGCCAGGGTCGCGCCGAGGCCGGCCCCCGCGGCAACGCCGAGGAGGTACGGGTCGGCGAGCGGGTTACGGAACACGCCCTGGTAGGTCGCGCCCGCAAGCGCGAGCATCGCTCCGACGAGCGCGGCGAGCACCACCCGCGGCACACGGATCTGCCAGAGGATCGACTCCTCGATCTGGTCGAGGTGCGACGCACTCGGAAGACCGAGCTTGTCGCCGATCGACCGCACCACGTCGACGAGCCCGAGGTCGGCGGGCCCTGCGACGACGCCGACGGCGAGCGCGAACAAAAGGAAGCCGACAGCCACACCCGCCCAGCCGACCGCAACCCCGCGGGGGCGGACAGCCGGGACGGGTGCGGCCTCGGCCCGCATCTAGGGCTTGAGGCGGGCGAGCGCGGTCGACAACGCCCGGTAGAAGTTGACGAGCCTCGGCCCCCAGCGCGACGCGATCGAGTCGTCGAGTCGGACGATCGAGCCGGTCTTGACAGCCGCAACCGTGTGCCATCCGGGACGTCCGCCGACCTTGCCCGGTGTCTGCGCGCAGCAGACGCTGTCGGCGAGCACGATCAGGTCGGGGCTCGCCTTGACGACGTACTCGCTCGACAGCTGCGGGTAGCCGAACCCCGCGGTGTCAGCAGCGTCGGCGATGTTCTTCAGCCCGAACTGCTGGTAGACACGACCGATGAACGTGCTCGACGTCGCGGAGAACAGGCTGGGGTCGAGCTCGTGATACACCGTCAGCCCGGCGGCACGACCCCTCGAGCGCTTCAGGATCGCGGCGATCTGCTTCTGCATCCGCGTGACGACCTGCCGCGCGGCAGCCGCGTGACCGGTCACCGCGCCGAGCTGCCTGATCTGCTGGTAGGCGCCCTTGAGCGACTTCGCCCCGTCCTGGTGAATCACCGGGATCCCGAGCTTTGCGAGTGCGTCGGAGAGGCCCTTCGGGTCGTACGAGATCACGACGAGGTCCGGCCGATAGTCGGCGATCGCCTCGACGTTCGGCGTAAAGCCGGACAGCGTCGTCTTCGGTGCGCCCTTCGGATAGTCGGACTGCTCGTCGACCGCGATCACCTGCGATCCTGCACCGATCGCGAAGAGCGACTCGGTCGCAGTCGCCGACAGCGACACGATCCGGACCGGCTTCTTGGCGACCGTGGTCTTGCCCGCGGCGGTCGTGATCGTGACGGGGTACGGCGTTGCGGCTCCGGCGGCGACGGCTCCACCGGCCGGGACCAGCAAGAGGACGAGAAAGACCGCCCCTAGGGCGAAAAGCCTGGCCACTGCACCATCTCCTTCTCCCTTCCGCGAGGGTGTGGGTATGTCGGAGAGCGGCAGGTCTTCTGACTCGGGGCTCCCTCCCCCGCCGCCTTCCCGGCTCATGGCCAGTGGCGTCGTGGCGGGAGAGCGTCTCCCCTTACAGCGGCGGGACCGTCCCGGACTCGCACCGGGTTCCCTCACCGTCTCCGTGGAGGCGCGAGCCTACCATGCCGGGATGGCGCAGACCGCCGTTTCCGAGCGACGCCCGTCGCGCGCCTCCGCCTGGCTCCCCGTGGTCGCCTGGGCGGCGCTGATCTTCGCCTTCTCGTCGGTACCGAGCCTCTCGAGCGGTCTCGGCACCTGGGATCTCGTGCTGCGGAAGCTCGCGCACGTGACCGAGTACGCCGTGCTCGGCGCCCTCCTGCTCCGTGCGTGCGGCTCGTGGCGGCTGGCGCTCGCGCTCGGTGTCGGCTACGCGGCCACCGACGAGCTCCATCAGCACTTCGTCACCGGACGCCACGCGGCGGTACGCGACGTACTGATCGACACGGCAGGGGTCGTGATCGGGCTCGCAGCCTGGTCCCGGCTCGCCGGGAGGCGTGGCGCGTGAGCGCCATCCTCGTTGCGCTCGACGCGATCGGCGACACCCGTAGGCTCTGGGACGACTGGCTCGCAGATGCCGAGCGCGTCACCGGGATCGGCGCCCGCGACCTGCCGGAGGATCGCGCAGCCGCAGCCGCAGCGCTCGACCGGGGCGCGGCGGGCAACTGGCGCGTCCTGCTCGAACGCTTCGCAGAGGATCGCGCCCCCGTCTACCTGCGACCTTCAGCCGATGTGAGTGCCGCGCTGCGGAGGCTGACCGCATCGGGTGTTGCGATCGGCGTGTTCACGGACGCGCCCGCCGAGCTCGCCACCGTCGCACTGGCCCAGCTCGGTGCAGCGCGGCGGGTCGAGCAGGTCGAGACCGGAGCAGGCGCGCTCGAGCGGCTCCGTGCCGCGCTCGGGCCGGGAGCGCCCGTGGCGACGACGCGCGAGGAGCTCGTCGGCACCACCCCGTAGACTTTCGCTCATGGAGCATCCCGAGGTCCGCGACCGCCAGTTCGACGCACTTCTCGAGCGCCTCGACCGGATCGCAGCGCTCCTCGAGCGGATCGAAGAGCATCTCGAGGCCAGCGAGTCGGTGGTGCAGGTGAGCAAGGAGATTCGCGGGCTGAACGAGTCGCTGAACGCGCTCGCGTACGCGGCGCTCGGTCAGAGCCCACAGGTCCGTCGGCGCGCCGGCTGAGCTCCGCGCGTCGAGCTCACCCGGCGAGGCGGAAGACAGGCCCGTCGTCCGAGGTCAGGTAGAGCTCACCGGTGCTCGTCTCGCCGAACGAGCTCAGCCCCTTCACCGTCACCGGCTCGACCCGGACGTCCGCAGCCTTGCCCTGGACGAGCCTGAAGCTCGAGATCGTGCCGGTGCAGTAGTCCCCGAACAGGTACCGGCCGACGAGGGAGGGGATCGCCTTCCCTCGATAGACGTAGCCTCCCGTGACGGAGCAACCGTCGGCGTGGGTGTACTCGTACACGGGATCGACGAGCGCCCCTGGGCCGAGCGGCTTGTCCTCGAACCCCCGTGTGCCCTCGTAGACGTCCCACCCGAAGTTGAGCAGCCCGGTCGTCCCGCGACGCACGAAGTCGATCTCCTCGACATCGCCCTGGCCGACATCGCCGATCCAGAGGTCGCCGGTGAGACGGTCGAACGAGAAGCGCCAGGGATTTCGGAGACCGAGTGCCGCGATCTCCCACTTCGGGGTCGCGCGTGACACGTCCAGCCGGAGCAGCTTGCCGAACCGCGAGCTCATGTTCTGGGAGCGGTTCTCCGGATCTCCACCCGCCCCCCCGTCGCCGATCGAGGTGTACAGCTTCCCGTCGGGGCCGAAGACGAGATTGCCCCCGTTGTGGTTCCCGTACGGGTCGCGCTCCGACAGCAATGCGACGCGGCTCGACGCGATCGCCGTGGTCCCGTTCGACCGGAACCGAGCGACGACGTTCCGCCCGTCCTTCGACGTGTAGGCAACGTAGAAACGACGGTTCTTCGCGTAGCCCGGATCGAACGCAAAGCCGAGAAGACCCTGCTCACCGCCCGCGGTGATGAGTGGGCCGATGTCGAGGAACGGCTGTGCGCGGACCCTGCCGTTCTTCAGGACGTACACGCGCCCGATCTTGTCGGCCACGAACACTTTTGCCGGCTCGCCCGGTGCCTGGGTGACCACGAGCGGGTTTTCGAAGTTCGCCTGCAACTGGAGGAGGCGGATACCCGACGCCGTATGCGCGGCATTCGCCGTCAACGCGACGATGAGGCCGAGCAACGCACCGCTGACGGCAAGCGTGCGCATGCCATCAGGGTAGATGACGTCAGGTGGTAGGGGGGTTGACGAGGAGACGCCTGAACGCCGCCACCTGCGACCCCTTCCCGATGACCACGAGCGTGTCCCCGACCTCGACGACGTCGTCGGGTTGTGCGCCGGAGACCGGTACGGGCTCGCGCAGCATCGCAATCACCGTGGCTCCTGTGCGGCGCCGGAAGGCGCAGTCCGCCAGGGTGCGGCCGATGGTCCAGCTGCCGTCGGGGACCGGCACCCACTCGATCTGGAGCTCGCCGAGCGCGAGCTCGAGGTCCTCGACGACCTTGGGGCGCTCGTAGGCTCCACCGAGCACCACCGCCAGCTGCCTGGCTTCCTCGTCGCTCAGCTCGAGTGTCGCGGTGGGCTCCACGTCGCGTCTCCGTTGGAGATAGACCTCGCGCCCCCCCGAGAGGTGCTGCACGACGGTCACGCGTACTCCGTGCACGGTGGTGAATGCGAACTTCATCCCGACGCCCGGGAGTCGCGTCTCGCTCAGTTCGACCGTCATCACGCCAGTCTACGTCGGCGGGAACAGCCGACGGCCTGCGGCTTTCGACTCCTTCATCGCGACGACACCGACCGTCGCGGTGATCAGGACGTAGAGGCCGGCGAAGGCGGCGATCTGGTCGCGATCGGGCTCGGCAATGGCGAGGTTGGCCGCCGCCAGCGTGGCGACGATGATCGTGAACTCTCCGTGCGCGATCAGCGCCGCACCTGCATTGAGTCCCTGTCGCCGCGACAGATCACCGAGTGCTCCTGCCACGATCCCGACCCCGACCTTGCCCGCGACGGTGAGCGCAACACCAACCGCAAGCACCCACCCCAGCTCGTCGAGCGCTGACAGGTCGATCTCGAGACCGAAGACGAAGAAGAACAGAGCTGCGAACACATCACGGATCGCGAAGAAGCGTTCCTCGATCTCGCCACGGACACCACTTTCCGAGAGCACGACTCCCGCCATCAGCGCCCCGACGGCGTCGGAGACCCCGATCTCCTTCGCGAACGCCGCCATCCCGACCAGGAAACCGAAGACCGCGAGCAGAAAGAACTCGAGCTCCAGGCGCGCCAGCAGCGGGCCAAGTCTCGGCCCGACTGCCCGCGCGGCTGCAAGCGACGCGGCAACGAACGCGATCGCCACGACGCCCGCCCACGCCGAGTCGCCCAGACCACCGCCTCCCGCGGCAATGAAGCCCAGCAACACGGCGGCGACGATGTCTTCGCAGAGCAGGATGATGAGGACGAGGTCGGTCTCGTCGTCCGCGAGCCGCCTGAAGTCCGACAGAGCTTTGACCGCGATCGCACTCGAGGACACATAGACGCAAGCAGCCAGGGCGATTGCGGCCAGGCTCGGGCCGAAGAGCACCAGACCGAGCAGAGCGCCGATCGCACCGTTGACGACGAGGTCAATGGCTCCCCCAACGAGCACATGGCGGCCACCGCGGATCAGCCGCGAGGGGCTGAACTCGAGCCCGAGGAAGAAGAGCAGGAAGACCAGCCCGATCTCGGCCACGAAATCGGTCACTTCCGACGGCTGCACGACGCTCAGCTGCTTCGGCTCGTTCGGCCCGAGCAAAATCCCGGCCAGCAGGTACGCGGGGATCGCCGAGAGCCCGACCCGGCTCGCCACAAGGCCAAGCCCGCCCAGCATCGCGACCGTCACGGCGAGCTCGGCAAGCGTCATGCAGGCATTCTTGCGTGTCGCCCGCCGAGCCCGGGCGCGGCTCGCCCGTCAGTTCGCCGGTGACGCGGATGGACCGGCGGCCGGGTCCGGGCGAAGCACGACGGTCTCGGTCGGCGCATGCGTGAGGATCCAGGCGAGCTCCTGCGGCTCGAAGCCCGGATCACGGCCACGTGGGGCAGCCGCGACGATGCGGTCGAACCGCTCGACGTCCCAGAGACGCGTCAGCGCGTGGACCGGTGTTCGACCCCGCTCGATGCGGGCGTCGACCGGCACGCCGGCGTCGAGCGCCGCGATCTCGACCGCCTCGAGGAGCGGCATCGCCACCTGGACCTGGGCGGTGGCAGCCGCGTCGGGAGCCAGCTCGCGCGGCACCACGAGCAAGTACGCCGGGACGAGCACGGCATCCTCGGCCCGCGCGATCCGGATCGCGGCCTGCAGCACGGCCGGGTCGAGGGCGCCACCAGTGAACGGCACCAAGATGCGCCGCTTCGCTTCGCCCGAGACCTCTCGGTGCTGCTTCTTACGCCGGAGGTTCACTCAGCTCCTTGCGGCGCGACCGGTCCGCCACCACCCGCACGTCGACACCCGGAAGCGCACGGACGAGGCGTGCGAGCGTCGAGCCGTGCAGGATCTCCTGGAGCCTCCCACCCTCCGGAGTCGCAAGGAGGACGTAGGTCGAACCACGGTCGACCACAACACGCCGCACCGCCTCGAGGAAGTCCGACGCCTCCTCCTCGAGAAAGTGCGCCCCGAGCACGATCGCCAGGCGGCGTAGCGCCGCCACCTGCGTGGCCTCGTTCTCGCTCAACTGCTCGCCGGGCTTCCGGACGAGAAGCGCGTCCGTCTCGGCTCCCAGTCGCTGCGCAGAGCGCCAAGCACGGCGGAGCAAGCGTTGCGAGCTCGGATCGGGGGTGACGAGGGCGAGGATCCGCTCGGCAACCGCCTGCTGGCTCAGCGGATCGAGCACGTCCACATGCCGCCGCGCGCCGACGTCCTCGGCCACCTCCCGGAGCGACAGCTCGCGCAATGCCGCGAGATTCTCGCGTCGGAAGAAGTTCGCGAGCGCCGACTCGACACGCTGCTGCGGGTACACCTTCCCGGCACGGAGCCGCCCCTGGAGCGCCTCCGGCGAGAGATCCACGAGGATCACCTCATCGGCGTCGTCGAGGATGTGATCCGGGAAGGTCTCCCGCACGCGGACCCCGGTCATCTCGAAGACCGCGTCGTTCAGCGACTCCAGGTGTTGGACGTTGACCGTCGAGATCACGTCGACTCCTGCCCCGAGGATCTCCTCGATGTCCTCGTACCGCTTGTGGTTTCGCGCACCCGGCGCGTTCGTGTGCGCTAGCTCGTCGACGAGCGCGAGCTCTGGAGCGCGCATGATCACGGCGTCGACGTCCATCTCCTCGAGCTCCAGCGTCTCGTGCTGTGCGCGCAGGCGAGGGACGACCTCGAGCCCTTCGGCGAGCACGGAGGTCTCGGGGCGGTCGTGCGGCTCGAGGTAGCCGATCACGACGTCGACTCCCTCGGCGAGCGCCTGCCGTCCCTCCTGCAGCATGCGGTACGTCTTCCCCACACCGGGAGCGGCTCCGAGCAGGATGCGGTAGCGCCCGCGCATCACCGCATCCTATGAACCGAGCGGCTCGACGATGGGGCCGAGCTCGAGGGGCGGAGCGGGCCATGGCGGCTCATCACGTTGCGCTCAGCGGCCGCAAGGACGAGCATCTGCGTCGGAGGGGCGGGGTTTCATACCACCCACCCGCCGTTCTCAGACCCCGCTACGCGCCGAAGAGGTTGTGAACGAGCAGGTCGATCAGCTTGATGCCGACGAACGGCAGGATCATGCCGCCCAGCCCGTAGATGAGCAGGTTGCGGCGTAGCAGCGCGGTGGCACCGATGGCGCGGTACTTCACGCCGCGCAGCGCCAGCGGCACGAGCGCGGGGATGACGAGGGCGTTGAAGATGATCGCCGAGATGATGGCGCTCTCCGGCGTCCCCAGATTCATGACGTTGAGGTCGTCGAGCGGCCCACGCTCACCGGGTGCCTGCGCATACGTGAACGCGAACATCGCCGGCAGGATGGCGAAGTACTTCGCCACGTCGTTCGCGATCGAGAAGGTCGTCAGGGAGCCGCGCGTGATGAGCAGCTGCTTGCCGACCTCGACGATCTCGATCAGCTTCGTCGGGTTCGAGTCGAGGTCGACCATGTTGCCGGCTTCCTTCGCCGCGGTCGTGCCGGTGTTCATCGCCACACCGACGTCGGACTGCGCAAGCGCGGGTGCGTCGTTCGTGCCGTCGCCGGTCATCGCGACCATTCGCCCCCGACCCTGCTCCTCGCGGATCAGCTCGAGCTTGCGCTCGGGTGTGGCCTCGGCGAGAAAGTCGTCGACGCCTGCCTCCTCGGCGATCACTGCCGCAGTCACCGGGTTGTCGCCGGTGATCATCACGGTGCGGATCCCCATGCGGCGCAGCTCGTCGAAGCGCTCGCGCATGCCGCCCTTGACGATGTCCTTCAGGTGGACGACCCCGAGTGCGAAGTTGTCCCGGGCGACGACGAGCGGCGTGCCACCCTGCCGTGCCACGGACTGCACGATGCCCTCGAGCTGCTCCGGGGTGCGACCGCCGTTCTCGGCGACGAACCGGCCGATCGCGTCCGCTGCGCCCTTGCGCAGACGCGACCCGTTCAGGTCGATGCCGCTCATCCGGGTGGAAGCGGAGAAAGGAACGAACGCGTGCTCGCCGAGCTCGCGCTCGCGGATGTTGAAGCGCTCCTTGGCCAGGACGACGATCGAGCGGCCCTCGGGCGTCTCGTCGGCGAGCGAGGCGAGCTGGGCGGTCTCCGCCAACTCGCGCTCCTCGATGCCTGGCAGCGGCAGGAACTCCGCAGCCTGCCGGTTCCCGAGAGTGATCGTCCCGGTCTTGTCGAGCAGGAGCACGTCGACGTCGCCAGATGCCTCCACCGCGCGACCGGACATCGCGAGGACGTTGCGCTGCACGAGGCGATCCATGCCGGCGATCCCGATCGCCGACAGAAGTGCGCCGATCGTCGTCGGGATGAGCGCGACGAGCAGCGCGATCAGCACGGTCTGCGAGAGATACGTGCCCGCGTAGACAGCGAACGGCTTCAGCGTCACCACGGCGGCGAGGAAGGTGATGGTCAGCCCGGCGAGCAGGATGTTGAGGGCGATCTCGTTCGGGGTCTTGCGGCGCTCGGCACCCTCGACGAGGGCGATCATGCGATCGAGGAACGACTTCCCGGGCTCCTGGGTGACTTCGATCACGAGCCGGTCGGAGAGCAGGCGTGTGCCACCCGTGACGGCAGACCGGTCGCCACCCGCCTCGCGGATGACGGGCGCCGACTCACCCGTGATCGCCGACTCGTCGACCGAGCCGACCCCCTCGATGATCTCCCCGTCGGCCGGGATGACTTGACCGGCCTCGACGACGACGATGGCGCCCCTTGAGAGCTCCGCCGCCGGGACTTCCTCGAGCGAGCCGCTCTCCGTCCGCAGCCAGGCCGTCGTCGTGGTGCGGGTCGCCCGGAGAGCGTTCGCCTGAGCCTTGCCACGCCCCTCGGCGATCGCCTCCGCGAAGTTCGCGAACAGCACCGTCAACCAAAGCCAGAGCGCGATCGTGCCCGTGAACCACAGCGCCTCCGAGTCCCCGCTGCTGAACAGGTCGCGGAAGAAGATCACGGTCGTGATCACGCTGCCCAGCTCCACGATGAAGATGACGGGGTTGCGGAGCAGCGTCCGCGGATCGAGCTTCAGGAACGAGTCACCGATCGCCGAAACGACGATGTCCCGGGAGAAGATCTTCTGGCTGGTGCCGGTCACGATGCCTCCGAGTCGAGCGCGAGGTTGAGCTCGAGCACGTTGACGGCCGGCTGACCGAAGATCCCCAGCCAGCGGCCGCTTGTGTGCTCGTCGACGAGTTCCGCCACCCGGTCGGCCGACATGTTCCGCACCTTGGCGATGCGTGCTGTCTGCAACTCTGCGTTGTCCGGGGAGATGTGCGGGTCGATGCCCGAGGCAGACGTCGTGACCGCATCGACCGGGATGTCGCCGGCCCTCAGGCCGGGGTTGTAGGGGCGCTCGAGCTTCAAGATCGCCACGATGCGCTCCCGCACGGCCTTCGCGAGGTCGGGGTTCGTTGGGCCGAGGTTGGCGAAGGTCGTCGCCGCGGCGTTGTACTCGGGCGCCGTCGCCGAAGGCCTCGGATGGAAGTACTCCGGCTTCGTGAAGGCCTGGGCAGCCAGCTTGGAGCCCACGACCTTGCCGTCGCTCTCGATCAGGCTGCCGTCTGCCTTGTTCGAGAAGGCGAGCTGCGCGAACCCGGTGAAGAGCGCCGGGAAGACCAGCCCGAACACGACGGTCAGGACGACGACTGCGATCACAGACCGGCCGAGGGTGCGCATCAGGAGAGCCCTTCCACGATCGGACCGAGCGTGAGCGCGGGGAAGATCATCAGGCCGGCGGTGAGGATCACGACACCGACCAGCAGCACCACGAACGTTCCGCCGTCAGTGCGGAACGTGCCGGCCGAGGCGGGCACGGTCTTCTTCGCTGCCAGCGAGCCGCCGAGTGCGAGCGCGGCGACGAGCGGCGCGAACCGACCGAGCCACAGAGCGATCGAGCCGACCAGCGTCGAGAACTCGGTCGCGCCGTAGCCCGCGAAAGCGCTGCCGTTGTTGTTGGACTGGGAGTCGTAGGCGTAGAGCGCCTCCGAGAAGCCGTGCGCGCCCGGGTTGAAGATCGATGCCAGTCCGCGGTCGGTCACGACCGAGATGGCGGTGAGGATGAGCACCATCGTCGGCACGAGCAGCGCGCCGATGGCGGCGAGCTTGATCTCCCGCGCCTCGATCTTCTTGCCGATGTACTCGGGCGTCCGCCCCACCATCAGCCCGGCGACGAAGACGGCGATGATGATGTAGAAGAACATGCCGTAGAGACCTGAGCCGACACCACCCCAGATCACCTCGCCGGTGAACATGTTGACGATCGGGACAGCGCCGCCCGCGGGCGTGAGCGCGTCGTGGCCGCCGTTTACGGAGCCATTGGACGCGTTTGTCGTCACGACGGCCCAGTTCACCGTCGGCGCGATGCCGTAGCGAACCTCCTTGTCGGACATGTTGCCGCCGCTCTGGCCGTCACCTGCGGTGAGGTTCACACCGGAATCGCGCAGCACCTGCGAGCCGTGTTGCTCGGCTGGGAGACCGACCGCGAACCCGATGATGGTCATCGTCATCATCGCGGCGTAGATCGGCAGCGCCTGTCGCCGAGAGCCGATCATGCGCCCGAACATGAACACCTGCGCGACCGGGATCAGCAGGATCGCGAGCATCTCGAGCAGGTTCGTGAACCCGCTCGGGTTCTCGAACGGCACGGACGAGTTGGAGTTGTAGAAGCCGCCGCCGTTCGTGCCGAGCTGCTTGATCGCGATCTGCAGCGCAGCCGGGCCGCGCGCAATCGTCTGCTGCGCCCCTTCGACGGTCGTCGCCTGCGCGGCGCCGTCAAACGTCTGCACGACGCCCTGCGAGATGAGCAGCACGGCGAGGATCGCCGTCAGCGGCAGGAGCACGTAGACGAGCGAGCGATAGAGATCGACCCAGAAGTTGCCGATCGTTGTCGTGGAGCGACGTGCGAACCCACGGATCACCGCCGAGAGCACGGCGATGCCGAGCGCGGCCGAGACGAAGTTCTGCACTGCCAGCCCGGCCATCTGGCTCAGGTACGACATCGTGTACTCGCCGCCGTAGTACTGCCAGTTCGTGTTGGTGACGAAGCTCGCGGTCGTGTTGATCGAGACCCACGGCAGGACGCCCTTCAACCCGTCCGGGTTGAGGGGCAGGTGACCCTGAAGCCGCAGGAGCAGGTACAAGGGGATGGAGAAGACCGCCATGAAGACGAGCGCCGTGCAGGCGTACGCCTTCCAGCCCTGCTCCTCCTCTGCGCGCGTCCGGAGCAGGCGGTAGAAGCCTCGCTCGGGCGCGGCGAGCCACCTCGGAATGCGAAGCGTGCCGGTGAAGACCCGCGCCATGTACGCGCCGAGCGGGTACGCGAGCGCGGTGAGGATCACGACGTAGAGCGCGATCTGGAGGATGCCGTTGCCCGTCACAGCCTCTCCCCACGCAGAAGCGCGTACACGAGGTATCCGAGCACCAGGAGCGCCATGACGAGCCCGAAGACATCTCCGCCGGACATCAGACGCGGTCCAGCAGGAAGACGAGGGCGAACGCGCCGGCGAAGCAGAGCACGGCGATCACGATGCCGAGCAGCTCGACCATCAGTGCCGAGGCTCCAGGGCAGACAGCGCGCGATCGAGCTGCTCCGGCAGCTCGTCGGCCCGTGTCCGATCGAAGAGCGGGCTGCAGGCGTTCGTGAGCAAACGGCGCAGCACGAGCATCCCACGCGCCGCAACGGGTGCCTCATCGCGCTCGAGCCGTTCGGCGAGCGCGAGGAACTTCGAGACCTGGGGCCGTGCAGCCGGGCGGTTGACCACCTGGGCGGTCATGACGACCTGGCGCTGCAGCGACCTGACGAGCCCGCGGAGCGAGCGCGCCACGCGGCGGCGCTCGCGGGAGCTCACGAGCTCGCGCTCGCGCCAGGCGAGCTCCACCGGGAGCTCGCGGCGGTCGAGCAGAAGTCGATCCGCCGTCGCGCGCTGCCGCCTGCGGCGGTCCCAGGAAGTGAACGCGCTGGTAAACCCGGCCGCCGCGAGAGCGCCTCCTGCGATCAGCGCAGCGGTGGGCTCGAGCAGGCCGACCGCGCCAGCGGTGAGCGGTACGGTCGCCACCGCAAGCAGCGCCGTGGAGACGCGCGCCGCCCGTCCGGGAGCGAACCTGTGGGCGTCAAGACTGCTGTGCATGGGCACGACGGTAGGCCTGCCGATCTCAACATGAGCTAAGGCTTCGCGGCGGCGATCTAAGGACGACCTAAATGACCGTCCCGGTCTTGCTCGGGATCGACCAGCCGATAGCCGACACCGGTCTCGGTCAGCAGGTACCGCGGACGGGCTGGATCCGGTTCGAGCTTGCGCCGTAGTTGCGAGACGTAGACGTGGAGATAGCTCGACTCCAGCTGGTATGCCGGGCCCCAGACGTCCCGCAGGATCGTCCGGTGCGTCAGGAGCTTCCCCTTGTTCCGTGCGAGCACCGCGAGCAGGTCGAACTCGTGCGGCGTGAGGTGGATCGGCCGCCCATCCATCGAGACGACGTGCTTCTCGAGATCGATGGACAGGGCTCCGACGTCGACCACCGGCTGACTGTCTGGCGTCGTCCGGCGCAGAACGGCGCGGATTCTTGCGAGGAGCTCGCCGATCGCGAACGGCTTGGTCACGTAATCGTCCGCGCCCGCGTCGAGGGCGGCGACTTTCTCGACCTCGTCGTCGACGGCTGAGACGAGCACGATGGGAGCAGCGGTCCACCGCCGCAGCTCGCGACAGACATCTGTTCCCCGCATGTCCGGAAGCACCAGGTCGAGCAGGATCACGTCGGGAGGGCGGAAGCTGGCAGCGGTCAGAGCTTCTGCTCCGCTCGTTGCCGTGTCCACGAGGTAGCCGGCCCCCTCGAGCGTCGTCCGGAGGGCACGGACGAGCTGCGGCTCGTCGTCGATGACGAGGATGCGCGGAGCGGTCATCACACCGCCGGCACGGCCGTCTCGATGGGGAGCGCAAGCGTGAACGTCGCGCCCTGTCCCTCGTGCGACTCGACCCAGAGTCGACCGCCGTTCGCCGAGGCGAAGCCCCGGGCGATCGCGAGCCCGAGCCCTGCCCCGCCGCCCGCAGCGCCCGAGTGAAACGGCTCGAAGATCCGCTCCCGCTCGGCCTCGGGCACACCAGGGCCACGGTCGACGATCCTGATCAACACCTCCTTGCGGGTCGCAGTGACACGCAGCGCCACGGTTTCGGCGTCGGGGGTCATCCGGAGCGCGTTCTCGAGCACGTTGGCGAGCGCTCGCTGGACCTGCGAGACGTCGACGCTCACCGGTGGGAGATCGTCCGGCACGCTGAGCTCGACGCGATCGGATCCCGCGAGCCCGTCGAGGGCGTTCGCGATCAGCTCGTCGACTGTCCAGAGCTCGGGCGCAGGGGCGGCGGCCCCGGCCTGGATCCGTGACAGGTCGAGCAGGTTGTCCACGAGGCGCGTGAGACGCGCGAGCTCGAGCTGGAGCGTGTCGAGCAGCTCGGCTCGCCCGCGTTCGTCCAGCTCGCCGGCATCGCCTGCAAGCCCACCGAGGGCCGTGGCCATCGTTGCGAGCGGTGTGCGGAAGTCGTGTGACACGGCCCGGATGACCGCGGTCTTCATCGTGTCGCTGCGTCGTAGCGCCTCCGCCTCCATCGCTTCGCGTTGAAGGAGGTCGTGCTCGTCGGCCACCGCGAGCAGCGACGCGAGTGCCGGGAGAAAGCGCTGGCGGATCGCGAGGTCGGCCTGCTCACCGTCCGGGAGGTAGAGCGTCCCGACCCGACGTCCCTTTGACTCGAGCTCGTGTGGGTCCTCGCCGCTCACCTGGGCCCGCTCCGCGCCGAGCTCGATCGTCACACGGGAGACACCGAGCACCGCCGCGACGCGAGGGGAGATCTCGCCGAGCTCGTCCTCGATCCGTCGCCCGACGAGCAGCGAGGAGGCGAGCTCGGCCAGCAGCGACGCCTCTCGCTCGCGTTGCTCCGCCTGAGCGGCGCGTGCCCGCACCCGGTCGGCGAGGGCCGAGACGACGATGGCGGTGGCGACGTAGACGAGCAAGGCGAACCAGTTCGACCCGTCTGCGAGGGAGAACGTGTGGATCGGCGGAAGGTGAAACCAGTTGAACGCGAGCATGCTCGCGACGGCGACGGGGATCGCGTAGGCCATCCCCCAGCCGACCGCGACGACGAGGATGGCGAGCACGTAGAGGACGCCCAGGCTGAGCACCGGGACGACGTCCTTGAGCACCTCGATCGCGATCGTGACAAAGGCGACCGCGAGCACGCTCGCCGCGATCCCGGTCCACGTCTGACGCGCTCGCGATGCGCGCATTCCGGCGACACCGTGACCGTCCACGACGCCTAGGTCTTGAGGAGCGCCCTGCGCAGGGCGTCTTCCTTGCCTGGCTGGAGGATCGCGAGCACCTGATCGCCCGGCCCGAGCTGAGTGGAGCCGAAAGCGATTTCCGCCTGCCCGTTCCGCATCACGGTCAGGAGCCGAGATCCTTCCGGTAGCTCGAGGGCGGACACCGGTCTGCCCGCGGCCGGCGAGTCGGCCTCGATCTGCACCTCGACGACCACGAGCCCTTCGGTGCGCAACTCGAGGAGCCGGACGAGCCCGTGTGCCGGCATCTCGTGCTCGACGAGCCCCAGGATGCCGGACGTGGCGCACACCGTCTGGGCGATCCCAAGCAGGTCGAAGTGCTCCTGGTTGCGCGGGTCGTTCACGCGCGCGATTACCTTCGGCACGTTGTACCCGTCCTTCGCGACTTGGGAGATCACCAGGTTGTCCTCGTCGTCCCCGGTCACCGCGACGAGCAGGTCGGGCGGCCGGCCCACGCCTGCCCGCTCGAGCACGAAGATCTCCGTCGCGTCCCCGAACATCGCAACGTGGCCGAACTCGGCCTCGAGCCGCTCGAATGTGTCGCGCCGGCGCTCGATCACGGTCACCTCGTGCCCCTTGCCCATCAGCGATCGGACGACGTTCGAGCCAACCTTGCCGCCGCCTGCCACGATCACGTACAACGAGCGTCGCCTACGAGCCGCTTCGAGCCGCTGCCCGCGAGCCGAGTACAGCGCCGGTCAACTCGGAGATCGCGGTCTGGGTGGGGCAGAACGTCCGCATTCCCCGCTGCGCGTAGAACTCCGCGCGCGCCGGGTCGAGGATCCGGACGACGACGCACTCGACCTCGAACCGCCGTTGCGCGATCTGCGCGACGACGATGTTCGTATTGTCGCCGTTCGTCGCGACGACGACCGCGTCCGCCTCGTCCATCCCGGCTCGGAGCAGAACCGCGGTGTCCATGCCGTGACCGACCACGAACTGGCCTTTCCAGCCGGCGCCCAGTCGCTGGAGCGCCTCGTCGCGCTCATCGACCATGGTGACGTCCCACCCTTCGCCGGCCAACCGTTTGGCGACGTTCGAGCCCACGCGCCCGCAACCGATCACGACCACCTTCACGCGCGCAGCCTAACCGACCACGCTCCGGTCACGATCCTTCGTCCTCGAAGACACCATCGGGGAATGCGATCACGAGGACCTCGCAATCGGCGTTCTTGAGCACGTGATCGACCGTTGGCGAGAAGAACCGTGACTGTCGTCGCCAGCGCGGGGACGAGCCGAGCACGATCAGGTCGGACTTCCGACGTGCGGCCTCGTCGACGATCGCGTGACCGATCGACCGCGCGCGCACGATATCCGTGCCCACCGCGACCCCATGATCGTGCCCAAGACCCGCGCCTCGTCGAGTGCCGCGTTCGCACGCTTCGCGACATCGGGGGGCAACGGTCCTTCGAGCGGGAACGCGCGCGGGACGCGCACCACCGTGATCGCCTCGACCTCGGCGCCGTGCGCCTGCGCCAGCGCAACCGCGGTCGCAACCATCTCCTCACCGATCTCGCCGAGCTTCATCGGCACGAGCAGCCGCCGGAAGGACGCGCCGACAGGCAACGCCCGCGGCGGCGCGACGTCGTCGAGCACGCCGTGCGCCGACAGCCTGCGCACGACGAGATACATCACGAGCCCGACGGCGAGCCAGGCAGGGCCGACATAGCGAGCCCCGGGATGCGTGACGATCGCGACGACCCAGATCGCGAAGGTGAGTACCGCCCCGATCACGGCCGGGATCGGAACCGGCACCCCTCTAATCGTGACGTTCGCAGCGATCCTGAACGGGCGCGAGAGGTCAGGCTCGCGACGGCGGAGAGCGATCACCGCGAGCTGGGCGATCGTGAACGCGAGCAGCACGCCGAAGGAGAACACGCTCGCGAGCAGTTGAAAGTCTCCACCGGTGAGCCCCGTCGCCACGACGATCGCGCCGGCGACGACCGCGATGGCAAGCATCGCCTCGCGTGAGACGAGCGTCCGCCGCTCGAGGCGGCCGAACTCGCGCGGGAGCATGCCGTGCTCCCCCATCGAGTGCGCGAGGCGCGCCGACCCCGAGAGCGAGGTCGTGACCGCCGTGAGCAGGATCAAGGCGCCCGACAGCCCGACGACGACACGGAGGACGTCCACCACGAGATCGGGTAGCGATCCCTCGAAGGCCGTCACGATGCCGACGATCGGGGCCTCGAGCCACTGATCGGATAGCCCGCTCGACCCGCCGTCGGCAGGGAACGCAGTCACGCCGACGACCGAGACGAGCACCGTCAACAGGACGACGAGACCGATAGCCGAGAACAGTGAGCGCGGCAGCGTGCGGCCCGGCTCCCGCGTCTCCTCCGCCAGGTTGGCGACGGTCTCGAGCCCGGTGAACGCGAGCATCCCGAGGGGAAGCGCGAACGCGAGGTCGTGCCAGCCCTGGCCCGGGGCGAGCGCCAACCCGTCGGCGAGCGTGTCGGGGCTGAACAGGAGCGCGAACCCCAGGAGCACGATGAGCCCTTGAACCGTCAGGTCGAGTAGCGCGATCGCGAGCCCCGCTCCGTACAACCGGGTACGGCGAACCATCCTCGCGCTCAGCACTCCGCCGATCACGCCGAGCGCGACGAGCACGTCCCAGGGGCTCTCGCGGAGCTGGGGGAGCCCGAGCGCGGCGGCGACGTAGTGCGGCACGAACAGCGAGGCGAGCGCGATCACGATCAGGTAGTCGAGGAACAACGCCCAGCCGGTGACGAACCCGATCAGGTCGTTGAACCCGCGACGGGCGAACGTCTCCGCCCCACCCGTCTCGGGGATCGCCGCGGTGCCCTCCGCGTACGAGAGTGCGACGAGCAGAAATACGAGCCCGGTCACGAAGAGAACGACGGGTGTCAGCCCGAGCGCGGCGGCGACGACGATCCCGAGCGCGAAGTAGATCGAGGAACCGATCTCCCCGTACGCGACGGCAAAGAGTGCTGGCGCGTCGAGGACCCGTTCGAAGCCCCGGATCTTCCGAGCCATCTAGCGCGCTCCATCGCGACGTCGCACTACGTGTTCCGCTTCCGTTCGAGCGTGAACCGGGCGACGCCGAGCGCGATGAAGAGCCCGCCGAGGACGAAGCCGAGCACACCGCCGCCGGCCAGCGCCGTGACCAGGAGCAGGGCGACGCCGATGCAGACGAACACGACCGAAAACCCGACCACGGCACGGCGGTACCAGCTCATGCAACGACCCCCCTGGCGCTGGACGCCGTCACCATCACGCGGCAGGGTGCGTTGCGGAGAACGCGGTCGACCGTCGTCCCGAACACCCCGCGGCGACGCTCGGTGAGCTCCTTGCGAGGCGACCCGAGGACGATGATCTCGACATCGCGGCGGGCGGCCTCGGCGACGATCTCCTTTGCGGCGCTCCGTCCCCTGACAAGTCGCGGCGTCACGCGCACGCCGTACGAGTCGCCGATCGCCACCGCCTCGTCGAGCTCGCGGTTGGCGACCGCCTCGAGCTCGGGTTGCGGCTCGTCGACCTCCCGGTCCCACATCGCCTCGACGACGCTGAGGGCGATCACCCGCGAGCCCCGCTCAGCCGCCAGCCGGCACGCGACATCCAGCGCATCGTCCGACGGCTGTCCCGGGACAATGGGGACGAGGATCCGTCGGTACTCGAGTGCGAGCGCCGGACCGAGTGCCGGCGACGCCTTGACGGTCTCGCGGAGCGAACGGTGGACGAAGCGGTGTCGGTAGACCGTGTACGCGACGAGCCCGACGGCGAGCCAGCCGAGGCCAACCCAACGAGTGGCAGGGTTCTCAGCGACGATCACGAGAAACGAGATCCCCGTAGCGATACCGCCCACGATGGCGAACACCGGCCAGTGAACGCCACGGATCGTGAGGTTGCCACGGGACGTATACGGAATGGGCGCGTCCGTGCCACGGTCGGCACGGCGTAGCTGAACGAGGGAGGCGTGAGCAACGGTGAACGAGAGCGTCGCGCCGAGCGCGTACAGCGTGCCGACGAAATTCACATCGCCGGGCAGGAGCAGCACGACGGGTGCGATGCCGGCGAACACGACCAGCGAAAGCCACGGTGTCTTGAACGTCGGGTGCAGTCGCCGGAAGATCTCTGGCATCTGGCGGTACGTCGCCATCGAGTACGTGATCCGCGAGGCGCCGATCACGCCGGCGTTGGTGGCGATGAAGAGGATCGTGGCTGCCAGGACGCCGACGTAGACCTCCAGCACGTCGAGTGTCGTTCCCTCGACACCGAGGTTGGCCACGAGGCCGAGGATCGGATCGTTGGCGTAGCCGCCTTCCTCCGGCGGCAGCGCCAGCAGCGTCGTCCATTCCCCGTCGACGAGCTTCACCGGCAGGGCCGAGAGCGCGATCGCGGGCAACGTGAAGTAGATCGCGAACACTGCGACCGCCACGAGCTTGTACGCGTTCGGAACCGTCCTGACCGGGTCACGGGCCTCCTCCGCAAGGTTCGAGACCGTCTCGACGCCCGTGTAGGCGAGCATCGCCACGGGGATCGAGATGGCGAGGCTCGACCAGGTCGGGGCGACCCCCCAGTGGATGTTGTCGACGAGCACGGCCGGGCTGAACACGAGCGCGAAGCCGATGATCACGAGCAGCAACTGGGTCGCGAAGTCGATCACCGCCAACGTCACCGACAGCTTCGCCGCCTCTGTCACGCCCACGATGTTGAGCGCGACGAGCACCACGATCACGATTGTCCCGACGACGATGTCCCACGGGTTCGTCCGCAGCGGCTCCCAAAAGATCGACAGGTAGTGCGGGACGAAGAACGCCGAAACGGCGACCGTTACGACGTAGACGAGCATCTGCGACCAGGCAGCCGTGAAGCTCACCAGCTCGTCAAAGGCGTGTCGCGCAAAGCTCGACGACCCCCCGGCCTCCGGGAAGCGGGCGGTTCCCTCGGCGTACGTCGCGGCGGTCATCGCGAACACGAGGCCAGCGACGACGAAGACGACCGGGGTGAGGCCGAGCGCATAGACCGCGGTGAGGCCGAGCGCGTAGTAGATCGACGAGCCGACGTTGCCGTAGGCGGTTGCGAAGAGCGCCGGAGTGCCGAGCACTCGCTCGAGCTCCACCTCACGCCTGCGGCGACGTCCCGGCACCGCGCGATTCTATGCGCGACGCTCGCGTGTCCGGGACGGCTGCGCGAGGGTGCGTGCCCCACGGCACGCACCCCGTGCGCGCCTCACCCGTGAATGCTTGCGATCAGCGGGATGATCAGGATCGCGACGATGTTGGCGATCTTGATCATCGGGTTGATCGCAGGCCCGGCGGTGTCCTTGTACGGGTCGCCGACCGTGTCACCCGTGACGCCGGCCGCGTGTGCCTCGGACCCCTTGCCGCCGTAGAGCCCGTCCTCGATCAGCTTCTTGGCGTTGTCCCACGCGCCGCCACCGGAGGTCATCGAGATCGCGAGGAAGAGCCCGGTGACGATCGTGCCGATCAGCAGGCCGCCGAGCATCTCCGGCTTGATCACGCCCACGACGATCGGGAACACCACCGGGATGAGCGCCGGGACGAGCATGCTCCTGATCGCCGACCCCGTCACGATCGTGATCGAGGTCGCGTAGTCCGGGAGGGAGGTTCCCTCCATGATGCCCGGATCCTCGCGGAACTGGCGACGCACCTCCTCGACCACCTCGCCGCCGACGCGACCGACCGCCGTCATCGCCATCGAGGCGAACAGGAACGGCATCATCCCCCCGACGAACAGGCCCGCGATCACCCAGGGATCGTCGAGCGAGAACACCGTCTCGATCCCGGCATTGACAAGCCCGCGCGTGTACTCGTCGAACAGGATCAGCGCGGCCAGGCCCGCCGAGCCGATCGCGTACCCCTTCGTCACGGCCTTCGTCGTGTTCCCGACCGCGTCGAGCGGATCGGTCACGCCGCGCACCGACTCGGGCATCTCGGCCATCTCGGCGATGCCACCGGCGTTGTCCGTGACCGGCCCGTAGGCATCGAGCGCCACGATCAGCCCGGCCATCGAGAGCTGAGCCATGACGGCGACGCCGATTCCGAAGATGGACTCGTCGGCGGCGTAGTAGGAGCCGACGACGCCGGCCGCGATCACGATCACCGGGAGCGCGGTCGCCTGCATCCCGTAGGCCAGTCCGGCGATGATGTTCGTCGCGTGGCCCGTCTGCGAGGCCTCGGCGATCTTCTTGACGGGCCCCCAGCGCGAGCCGGTGTAGTACTCGGTGATCGCGACGAGGAGGAACGTGATCGCCAACCCGATCAGCGCCGGGCCGTAGAGCTGCCAGAACGAGAACCGGTCGTCGTCGAAGGCGAGGGTGATCGGGATGAACCCGACCGCCGAGAGGATGGTGGCGACGATCACGCTCTTGTAGAGCGCGTTGATGATCGCGTTCTCACCCCGCCCGATCCGCGCGAAGAACGTGCCGATCACCGAGGCGAGGATCGACATGCCGCCGAGTGCGAGCGGGTAGAGCCAGAGCTCGCCCGACGGGAACGCCGTCCCGAGGAGCATCACCGCGACCGCGGTCACGGCGTACGTCTCGAAGAGGTCGGCCGCCATCCCGGCGCAGTCTCCGACGTTGTCGCCGACGTTGTCGGCGATCACGGCCGGGTTGCGCGGGTCGTCCTCGGGGATGCCCGCCTCGATCTTGCCGACCAGGTCGGCGCCGACGTCGGCTGCCTTCGTGAAGATGCCGCCTCCGAGCCGTGCGAACACCGAGATCAGCGAGCCGCCGAACGCGAGCCCGATCAGGTCGTCGACCGCGGACTCGGGGGTGTTTCCGATCCAGCCGGTGAGCACCCAGTAGTAGCCGGCTACCCCGAACAGGCCGAGCCCCACGACGAGCAACCCGGTCACCGAGCCCGCGCGGAACGCGACCTTGAACGCGGGTGCAACCCCTTCGCGCGCGGCCTCCGCGGTGCGCACGTTCGAGCGCACGGCGACATTCATGCCGATGAAGCCCGCCGCAGCCGAGAGCAGCGCTCCGATCGCGAAGCCGATCGCGGTCCCCCAGCCGAGCTCGTTGTAG
>CAWGDJ010000001.1:0-2558970 GCA_963821335.1 uncultured Actinomycetes bacterium | reverse complement strand
GCCGGCCCGATCGAGCGGGGCGATTGGGAGACCGTCGAGCGACACCGAGAGGCGATCACGGCTCGCGCGCCCGAGCTGCTCGCGGCATACGACGCCCTGGCCGAGCTCACCGCAGCGGGACGGGCGGCCGCGGAGGTGGCCTCGTGATCGTCACCCGCACCGTCGACGACATCCGCGCCGCGCTGACGGCCGAGACGAGACGGGAGTGATCGGCCTCGTCCCGACCATGGGCGCGCTCCACGCCGGTCACCGCTCACTGCTCGCGTCGGCACGCGAGGAGTCCGACACGGTCGTCATGAGCCTGTTCGTCAACCCAGCCCAGTTCGGCGAGGCGGCCGATCTGAACGGGTACCCGCGCGACGAGGCCGCTGACCTCGCGATCGCCGAAGCGGAGGGTGTCGACCTCGTGTTCGCGCCGACGCGTCGACGAGATGTACCCGCCGGGCTACCAGACGTGGGTCGACGTCGTCGAGCTCGGCTCGGTCCTGGAGGGCGGTTGCGCGCCCCGGGCATTTCCGTGGTGTCGCGACCGTCTGCCTCAAGCTCTTCTCGATCGTCGCCCGGACGTCGCGTACTTCGGCCAGAAGGACGCGCAACAGGTCGAGGTGCTCAGACGGATGATCCACGGATCTGCACCTCCAGCTCGAGCTCCGCGTCGTCCCGACCGTTCGCGACCCGGACGGTCTCGCACTCTCGTCGCGCAACGTCCGGCCTGTCGCCCGACGAACGTCGCCGCGCGCTCGCCCTTCCGCGGGCGCTCGCCACCGCAGATGCGGACGCGGCGCGCGGCATTCTCGAATCCGCCGGCCTCGACGTCGACTACGTCGAGCGCGCGCCGTTCGACCCGCCCGCTCTCGTCGGCGCCATCCGCGTCGGCTCCACCCGCCTCATCGACAACGTCCCGCTGGAGGATCGATCATGAGCATCCCCGCAGGCAAGCTGCCGCTTCCCGAGCTTCTCGAGATGAAGCACCGCGGCGACCGGATCGTCGTCGTCACCGCCTACGACATGCCCGGCGCACAGGTTCGCCGAGGACGCTGGCATCGACATGATCCTCGTCGGCGACACGGCCGCGATGGTCGTCCTCGGTCACGAGGGCACGACCGTCCCGGTGACGATGGACGAGATGCTGTTCCTGACCCGCACGGTCGCGCGGGCGGTTCACCGCCCGATCGTGATCGGCGACATGCCGTTCGGGTCGTACCAGGTGAGCGACGAGGACGCTGTCCGCAACGCGATCCGCTTTGCGAAGGAGGCGGGTGCCGACGTCGTCAAGCTCGAAGGCGCCGGGCCGATGGTGTCGCGAGCACGTGCGATCGTCGAAGCGGGGATTCCGGTCGTCGGTCACATCGGGCTGACACCGCAGTCGGCGACGAAGCTCGGCGGGTTCAAGACCCAGGGCAAGACGGCCGAGACGGCCCGCCGCCTGATCGAGGACGCGCGGGCGCTCGAAGCCGCCGGGTGCTTCCTGCTCGTGCTCGAGGCGATCCCCGCTCCGGTCGCCGACGAGATCACGCCGCCGGCTGACGATCCCGACGATCGGGATCGGTGCCGGCGCGGGCTGCGACGGGCAGGTGCTCGTCTACCACGACCTGCTCGGGCTCACGGAGGGCCACCTGCCGCGGTTCGTCAAGCGCTACGCGAACCTCTCGCGCGAGATCCGCGACGCGCTCGAGGCGTACGCGACCGACGTCCGCATCCGGCACGGTTCCCGGCCGACGAGCACACGTACGCGATGGACGCCCGACGAGCTCGCGGAGCTCGGACGGCCCTCTCGACCGGTCCCCGTGACGCCGATAGCTCCGCGGCGTGAGCGCGCACCGCCTCGCCTCACGCCGCGTTCGTGAGCACCACGCGCGTGCGACAGGGAGTCGCTCGGCGTCGAGGTAGCCGGTGACGCCCAGCGGCGCCGAGCGGACGCCCGAAGTGGTAGCCCTGACCGAGGCCGCAGTCGAGTGACGTCGCGATCGCCGCCTGGCGCTGCGTCTCGATCCCCTCGGCCACGACGTCGAGCTCGAGTGCCGCCGCGAGTCGCACGATCGTCTCGACGAACGCCGGCTCGTGACCGTCGCCGCCGAGCCCGGCGACGAACGGCTGGGCGATCTTGAGGACGTCGAGCGGGAAGGCGCGCAGATGCGCGAGCGACGAGTGGCCGGTGCCGAAGTCGTCGAGCGCGAGCGAGACACCGAGCGCGCGCAGCTCGCGTCATCGCCTGCAGCGCGACGTCCGGGTCGCCGCATCACGCCGGACTCGGTGATCTCGAGCGTCAGGCAGGCAGGGTCGAGCCGGTCTCCTCGAGGATGCGCGCGACGTCTGCGATCGAGCTCGTCGTCGTGGAGCTCCGACGGGGCGAGGTTGACGGCGACCCCGAGCCGCTCGTGGCCGGGGTAGAGACGCTGCCACGACTTCGCCTGGCGGCACGCCTCGCGAAGCACCGTGCGCCCGATCGCCGACATGAGCCCGACCTCGTCGGCGATCGCGATGAAGCCCTCGGGGCCGACCTGCCCGACCACGGGCCGGTTCCAGCGTGCGAGCGCCTCGACGCGAGCACCGCGCCCGTCCCGAGATCGACGATCGGCTGGAAGTGGACGTCGATCTCCCCGTCGACCGCGGCCCGCTCGAGCGCCGAGACGAGCACGTGGCGCCGTCGGATCCGCTCCTGCATCGCCGGTTCGTAGCGGGCATGGCGTCGCTTGCCCGACTGCTTCGCGTCGTACATCGCCAGGTCGGCGCTTCGCAGGACCTCGTCTGCGGTCCCGACGCCCGCGCGCGCGTACGCGATCCCGACGCTCGCGTGGACGACGGTCTCGCGCCCCTCGATCGCAAACGGCGCGTCGAGCGCCGCGACGAGCCTGCTCGCGACGCGCTCGCCGTCGTCCTCCTGGACGCAGCTCACGAGCACCGCGAACTCGTCGCCGCCGAGGCGCGCGGCGAGGTCGATCGGGCGGATCACCTGCGCAACGCGCCGAGCAACGGCGACGAGCAGGTCGTCGCCCGCATGGTGCCCGAGCGTGTCGTTGACGACCTTGAAGTCGTCGAGGTCGAGGAACAGCACCGCGAACCGGCCCGTGCCGACTCGTCCTGCGAGCGCGCGTGCGACGCGCGTCGTGAACAGCGCGCGGTTCGGAAGGCCGGTGAGGGTGTCGTGCTCGGCCCGGTGGCGGAGCTCCTCCTTCAGGCTCGTCACCTCCCGCAGCGATCGCTCGAGGCGCTCGTTCTCGAGCATCACCCCGGCATGGTCACCGACGAGCGAGAGGAGATCGCGGTCGTCGGCGTTGAACTGCCGCCCGCTGCGCCGGCCGACGAACAGCATCCCGATCGGCTCCGACTCGCCGCGCAGCGCCGCAGCCATCCCCCGCGCGAGACCGCGCTCGGCCATCACCGCCGCGAGTGTCGGCGCTGTCCTGCCGCCCGAGCGAAGGAGCTGCGAGCTCGCGCGCAGCGTGTCGAGCAGGCGCTGCTCGGCCTTCGACAACTTGCTCGGCCGGAGCGACCGCGCACCGTCGCTCGAGATCGAGGCGACGAGCGGGATCGAGCGCGCCGTTCCCTGGGCGAGGATGATCGTCACGTCGTCTGCGCGGACCACACCCGTGACGGCGGACAGGAGCTCTTCGACAGCCTCCTCGCGCCCGTACGCGCCGAGCGTCGACCGGATCCCGTCGGCGACTGCCGCGATCCGCCGGATCCGGCGCCGCCCCATCGCGACGAGGTGGAGAGACGCTCCCGCCAGGAGCGCCACCGCGAGCAGCCCCGCGACCTCGGGGGCCGAGGCCGCTAGGAAGACCATGAGCACCGCAGACTCCGCACTGTCCAGACGCCTTTCGTCGATTCGCAAGGGGGGTGTTCGCGAACGGACTCACCGTCCTCGCATGGGTCGGTCCGCTCAATCCCCCTTCGAGGGCACAGGCCTCACCCGGATGAGGGACTCGGATCAAACCACCGAGGGAAGGACCGCGAACGCCGCGACGAGGACGCCCGAGAGGAGCAGGGCCCCGAGGACGCCGCGCCACGGGAGCCTGAACGTCACCCGGAGCCCCACGACCACGAGCACGAGCGACCACGCGGCGAACGCCAGCCCGACCCCGACGACGATCCAGCGTCGCCCGCCTTCGTCGGAGCCGCCGGAACGGAACCAATCGCCGCCGAACAGGGCGAGCAGCAGCGGCAGGGTGACGACGATCGAGAGCGCGAGCGGGATCGCCGCAAACGCGACGAGCTGGCGGGCGATGCGAAACGGCGCGTCGACCCCGACACCGCGGGCCCCGAGCCAGGTCGCGAGACCGAGGAGGAAGTAACCGAACGTCCCGTAGAACAGCCCACCGATGAACGTGACGACCGCAACGACCAGCCAATCGACGCTCGAGTCGTTCTGCAGCGTCCCCCACGCCGGCGTGAGCAGGATCCCGGCCATGCCGGCGATGATCACGATCGCGGTGATCGGCTCGGAGCGCGCGTCGAGATCCACGTCGTCCGTCTCGCGTAGGGCGGTGAACACCGCGACCGGATCACGGAGCGTCAGCGGAACCCGCCTCCACCACGCCCTCGATGCGGCGACCCCCGCCGCGGCCCGCTCCGCTGCGGCCCGGTCGGCGATCGGTACGGGCTTCGCCGTCGGTCGGCTCACGGTGCGAGCGTACCGCTGCCCGTCGGCTACGCGGCGGCCGCGGCTGCCGCGCGCCCCGCGAGCACGGTGCGGAGGAAGTGCCCGGTATGGCTCTCGTCGACCTCGGCGATCTCCTCGGGTGTCCCGACCGCGAGCACCTCTCCACCCGCGTCACCACCTTCCGGGCCGAGGTCGATCACCCAGTCGGCCTGCTTGATCACGTCGAGGTTGTGCTCGATCACGACCACGGTGTTCCCCGAGTCGACGAGCCGCTGCAACACCTCGAGCAGCTTTTCGATGTCGGCGAAATGAAGCCCCGTCGTCGGCTCGTCGAGGATGTACAGGGTCCTCCCGGTGGCGACCTTCGACAGCTCGGCGGCAAGCTTGACCCGCTGCGCCTCGCCACCTGAGAGGGTCGTGGCAGGCTGACCCAGCCGCACGTAGTCGAGCCCGACGTCGTGGAGCGTCTGCAGACGCCGGTGGATCTTGGGGATCTTCGCGAAGAACTCGAGCGCCTCCTCGACCGACATCTCGAGCACGTCGGCGATCGACTTCCCCTTGAACCGCACCTCGAGCGTCTCCCGGTTGTACCGCTTGCCGTGACAGGTCTCGCACGGGACATAGACGTCGGGGAGGAAGTGCATCTCGATCTTGATCTGACCGTCGCCCTTGCACGTCTCGCAGCGACCACCCTTCACGTTGAACGAGAAGCGACCCGGCTTGTAGCCGCGCACCTTCGCCTCGGGCGTCAGCGAGTACAGCTCGCGCACGTGGGTGAAGAGATCGGTGTACGTGGCGGGGTTCGAGCGGGGCGTGCGGCCGATCGGCGTCTGGTCGATGTCGATCACCTTGTCGAACGCGTCCGTCCCGTCGACCCCGAGGTGCGCGCCAGGCTTCGTTCGCGTCCGGTTGAGGCGGTTCTGCAGCGACTTGAGGACGACGTCGTTCACGAGCGTCGACTTCCCCGAGCCCGAGACGCCGGTGATCGCGACGAAGCGGCCGATCGGGATCTCGACATCGATCCCCTTCAGGTTGTGCTCGCTCGCACCGACGACCCGCAGCCAGCCACGATCGTCCACGCGCCTGGGTGGAACGGCGATCGCGCGGCTCCCGGAGAGGAACTGCCCGGTGATCGAGCGCCTGCTGCGGACGATCTGCTTCCAGCCTCCCTCCGCGACCACCTCGCCGCCGTGCTCGCCGGCCCCTGGGCCCATGTCGACGATCCAGTCGGCGGTGCGCATCATCTGCTCATCGTGCTCGACGACGAGCACCGTGTTGCCGAGGTCGCGCAGCCGTTGCAGGGTCCCGATCAGCCGGTCGTTGTCGCGCTGATGAAGGCCGATCGACGGCTCGTCGAGGATGTAGAGGACACCGACGAGCTGCGAGCCGATCTGGGTCGCGAGCCGGAGGCGTTGCGCCTCGCCACCCGAGAGCGTCTTCGCCGCCCGGTCGAGCTGGAGGTACCCCACGCCGACGTCGTCGAGGAACGTGAGCCTCTCCCGGATCTCCTTGACGATCCGGTGGCCGATCAGCTCCTCGGTCGGGGTCAGGTCGAGCTCGTCGACGAACCGCAACGCCCCCGTGACCGACTGCTGCGCGAACGCGTGGATCGACTTGCCGCCGACCGTGACCGCGAGCACCTCGGGCTTGAGCCGTGCACCGTTGCACGTCGGGCACGGCCGCATCGACATGTACTCCTCGATCCGCTCCCGCTGCTGTGTCGAGTCGGTCTCCCGGTAGCGGCGCTGGAGGTTCGGGACGAGCCCTTCGAACGCCATCGTGTACTGCCGCTTGCGCCCCATCCGGTTGCGATAGGTGACGAGCAGACGGTCGCCGTTCGTCCCGTACAGGAACAGGTCCTGCTGCTCGCGCGGGAGGTCACGCCAGGCGGCGTCCACGTCGATCTCGTAGCGATCTGCGATCCCCTTGATGATCGACTCGTAGTAGCCCTGCCCGCCCAGCGACCACGGGACGAGCGCGCCCTCGGCGAGCGACAGCGTCGCGTCCGGGACGAGCAGGTCGGGGTCGACCTCGAGCTGCGCACCGAGCCCGGTGCAGCGCGGGCAGGCGCCGTGCGGGGCGTTGAACGAGAAGACCCGCGGCTCGAGCTCGGCGAGCGAGACGCCGTGCTCGGGGCAGGCGAAGTTCTCGGAGAAGAGGAGCTCGCGCGGACGACCCTGGCCGTCTGCGTCGGAGGGCGGAGCGTCGTCGAGGACGTCGATCCCGACGAGCCCACCCGCGATCGAGGCCGCCGTCTCGACCGACTGCGTCAGCCGCTGTCGCAGGTCGGGCTTCATCACGAGCCGGTCGACCACGACCTCGATCGTGTGCTTGAACTTCTTGTCGAGGACGATCTCGTCCTCGAGGAGGAGCTGCTCGCCATCGACCTTGACACGTGTGAAGCCGTCGCTCCGGAGCTCCTCGAGCACGTCGCGGAACTCGCCCTTCCGATCACGGACGACGGGCCCGTTCACCGTGAAGCGCGTCCCCTCGGGGAGCGCGAGCACCTGCTCGACGATCTGATCGAGGCTCTGCCCCGCAATCGGCCTCCCGCAGACGGGGCAGTGTGGCCGCCCGACCCGCGCGTAGAGCAGGCGCAGGTAGTCGTACACCTCGGTGACGGTGCCGACCGTCGAGCGCGGGTTCCGCGAGGTCGTCTTCTGGTCGATCGAGATCGCGGGCGAGAGCCCGTCGATCGAGTCGACGTCGGGCTTCTCCATCATCTGCAGGAACTGGCGCGCGTAGGCGGACAGCGACTCGACGTAGCGACGCTGCCCCTCCGCGTAGATCGTGTCGAACGCGAGCGACGACTTCCCCGAGCCGCTGAGCCCGGTGACGCAGACGAGCGCGTTCCGCGGGAGCGCGACCGTTACGTCCTTGAGGTTGTGCTCGCGGGCGCCGTGGACGACGAGCTGCTCGGCCATCCAGGCGAGTGTAGCCTCGCGCATCGGATCGAACAAGTGTTCGTCCGAACGGCCTGAGGTGCCTCGGGCTCCTGACGCCTCGGGCGGGGTGCAGCTCGTGCCGGGCCGCGGGAGCCGACCGCGGCCTGTGGTGTCAGGCCTTTCGAGCCTTCCGTCCGAAGACGAGACCACCGAGGGTGAACCCGAGCCCGAACGTCCCGATCGCGAAGGCGCCGACGGCGACGATCTTGCGCCACATGGCCATCTGCTGCCAGCGGCCGATGGCCTCCTGCTCGGCCTCGGTGAGCTCTTCGCCGCGACGCTGCTTGCGGCGGGCTCCCCCGGCCTGGAGACCGAGGTAGAGGTCGTCGAAGATCTCGGGGCCTTCGGACACGCTCCGAGTGTATAGCCTCGTCCGGCAATGGCCGCTGCGCGCCCCACCGTCGCGGCGTTCGACGTCGACGGCACGCTCACGACGCGCGACTGCGTGACGCCGTTCCTCTGGCGGACGGTCCGTGTCCGCACGGCGCTCGCGCTCGTCCGCCACCCGCGAGCCGTGGTGCGCGCGCTCGCTCGCCGAGACCGCGACACGCTGAAGGAGGTCGTGTGCACGGCCTTCGCCGGTTGGGACCGGGAGGCGCTCGGCGTCCGCGGAGAGGAGTTCGCCCTCGTGATCGAGCGTCGCTGGCTTCGGGGCGACACGGTTGCGCGACTCCGACGCCATCGGGAGATCGGTCACATGGCCGTTCTGACCTCGGCGTCGCTCGAGTCGTATCTCCTGCCGCTCGGAGAGTTGCTCGGCGTCGACGGCGTCGTCTGTACGAGGCTCGAGCACGACGGAGAGGGACGCCTCACCGGCCGCCTCGAAGGTCGCAACTGCCGGGGGGCCGAGAAGGCCCGCAGGTTTCAGGCGTGGCTCGATGAGCACGGGCTCGCCGACGCGATCGTGTGGGCGTACGGCGACTCGTCGAGTGACGCGGAGCTGCTCGAGCGGGCGGACCACCCGGTCTGGGTCGCGAACGTCGCCGTCGACCCGGAGCCGGTTGCCTAGACTGCGCGCCCGCAACCGACGAGCACCGGCGCCCGCACCCGTCGGCTGGAGTACCCTTCGCGCGTTATCCGGCGGCCTGGAGGTTTCGTGCCCGACACGCTCGCGGAGCTCAAGCGACGACTCGAGGAGATCAGCGATCTCCGCACCACGGCTGCGGTGCTCGAGTGGGATCAACTGGTGATGATGCCGGCGGGTGGCGGGCCGAATCGCGCGCACCACACCTCGACGGTGCGCCGGCTCGCGCACGAGCTGTTCGTCGACGACGCCATCGGTGAGCTGCTCGACGAGCTTCGGTCGGTGGCAGACGCTCTCCCGCCCGACAGCGACGACGCGTGCCTGATCCGCGTCACGGCGCGCGACTGGGGCAAGGCGCGGCGCGTGCCGCCGGCGCTCGAGGCGGAGATGACGAAGGCCGCCTCCGAGGGAACGGAAGCCTGGATCGCCGCCCGCGAAGCCTCCGACTTCGCCGGGTTCCGCCCGTGGCTCGATCGAACCCTCGAGCTGAAGCAGCAGTACCTCGCGTGCTTCGAGACGACCGACGACCCCTACGACGTGTTCCTCGACGACTTCGAGCCGGGGATGCGAACCGACGAGGTTCGCGTCGTGTTCGACCGGCTCAAGCCGGAGCTGATCGAGCTCCTGGCGACTGCGCGCGAGGTCGAGGACGCCGCGTTCGGCCGTGGGCCGTTTCCGATCCCCGAGCAGGAGCAGCTGTCGCGCGAGATCATCGAGGCGTACGGCTTCGCGGCGGGATCCTTCCGGCTCGACCCGACCGTGCATCCGTTCTGCACCCACTTCGGGACGCAGGACATACGGATGACGACCCGGTACGCCACCGACGACCTTCACGGCACCTCGTTCTTCTCGACCATGCACGAGGCCGGCCACGGGCTGTACGAGCATGGCGTGTCCTCCGCGCTCGAGCGGACACCGCTCGCATCCGGGTGCTCGTCCGCGCTCCACGAGTCGCAGAGCAGGCTGTGGGAGAACGTCATCGGGCGCTCGCTCCCGTTCTGGCGCTGGTTCTACCCGCGGCTCCGGGCGTCCTTCCCGGACGTGCTCGGCGAGGTGTCGCTCGACCGCTTCCACCGGCAGGTGAACCAGGTGCGCCCGTCGTACATTCGCGTCGACGCAGACGAGACGACGTACGGCCTGCACATCATCCTTCGCTTCGAGCTCGAACAGGAGCTCCTCGCCGGGCGGCTCTCGACCAGCGACCTGCCCGACGCGTGGAACACCCGCTTCGAGGAGTCGTTCGGGATCCAAGTCACGGACGACAGCCTCGGCTGCCTCCAGGACGTCCACTGGGCGGCGGGGTTGTTCGGCTACTTCCCGACCTACCAGCTCGGCAACGTCCTGTCGGTGCAGATCTGGGAGCGGCTCCTGGCCGACCTCCCGGATGCCTACGACCAGGTCGAGCAGGGCATGTTCACCGAGATCGGCGGCTGGTTGCGCGAGCAGTTGTACACGCACGGCCGCAAGTTCACCCCCGTCGAGACGATCGAGCGCGTCATCGGTGGGCCGATCGACCCGGAGCCGTACCTGCGCTACCTCCGCGACAAGAACGCGATGCTGGCAGCCGCCTGAGAGCGGCTCACCGCGCGACGGGCCCGTAACCGCCGCCACCCGGGGTCTCGGTCAGGACGACGTCGCCGCGACACAGCGGGAGCGTTGCCTTTCCGGGGACTTCGACGCCGTTGACGAGCGTACGACCGCGGGCACCGTCCTCCCCGCCCCTGGCGCCCCTTGGAGCATGGCGTCGCCGGTCACCGAGGACGCTGAGGCGGCAATCCTCGAGCGCCCGCAGCTCGCGCACGACCCCGTCTCCACCCCGGTGGACCCCGCCGCCACCCGATCCCACACGCAGCGCGTAGCGCTCGACGCGGAGCGGGTACGCGAGCTCGAGCGCTTCGATCGGGGTGTTGAGCGCGTTCGACATCGCCACGTGGACGGCCGAAGGCCCGTCAGCGACCGCCGATGCCCCCTGCCCTCCAGCGACCGTCTCGTAGTACGTCCACGTGCTCGTCCCGAAGGTCGTGTTGTTCATCGTCCCCTGCCCCTGGGCCGGTACCTCTACGGCCTGCCCGAACGCCTGGAGGACGACGTCGGTGATCCGGCTCGAGGTCTCCGTGTTCCCGGCCACGACCGCCGCCGGGAAGCGCGCGTTGACGAGCGAGCCCTCCGGAGCCAGCACCGTGACCGGGACGAACGCACCACCCGAGGCCGGGATATCCGGGTCGGTCAGCGCCCGGACGACGAACAGGCAGGCCGATCTGGTCACGGCGAGCGGGCAGTTGAGGTTCCCCCGGTACTGCGGGGCGGTGCCTGCGAAGTCGATCTCGACCTCGTCGTCGCGGATCGTGACCGCGACCTTGATCTCGAGGTCGCCGTCGACGGCCTCGATCACGTCGGTCGCCTCGTAGCGACCGTCCGGGAGAGCGGCCGAGCCCGGCGCGAACGCGGCGCTCCGAGTAGGCATGAAGCGCGTCCATCGCCGCGAGCACGGTCTCCCGCCCGCGTCGCTCCACGAGCGCCTCGAGCCGCTCGGCAGCCAGCAGATGCGCCGCCAGCTGCGCCCTGAGGTCGCCACGCCGCTCGTCCGGGCTCCGGGAGTTCGCCGCGATGAGCGTCACGAGGCCCTCGTCGAGGCGAGTGGGCGGGATGACGAGACCCTCCTGGTGGATGTCGGTCGATGTGGCAGGAAGGCTCGCCGGCTCCATGCCACCGACGTCCGCATGGTGCGCCCGGCTGACGGCAAAGCCGAGCGGTGTGGGTGAGACGAGCGTCAGGTCGGGAAGGTGCGTTCCGCCGGCGTAGGGGTCGTTGAGCACCCAGACCTCGTCGGCTCCGGGATCGCAGGCCCGGACGGCTGCGACCGCCTCGGGCATCGCTCCCAGGTGGACGGGAATGTGCTCGGCCTGGGCGATCATCCGCCCGGCCGGGTCGAACAACGCCGTCGAGCAGTCGTGTCGCTCCTTGATGTTCGCCGAGAACGCCGACCGGATCAGGACGACTCCCATCTCCTCGGCAATGGCGCGCAGGGCGCTGCCGAGCACCTGGAGCGCGACCGGAATCGGAGGGCTCATCCGGCCCGCTCCAGCACGAGCGTCCCGTGGGCGTCGGTCTGCCCCGACCAGCCAGGCGGCACCCAGCAGGTCGCGCCCGGGAGCTCGACGACGGCAGGCCCCTCCACCGCGAGCGTCACGACCGGCTCGAGCTCGACGACCGGTCCCGCGACGACCTCGGCGGTGCGCACGGCCACGAGCTCGATCTCGCGCGCACGGTCGGCATAGCCGTAACGCACCTCGTGCGCCCGATGGAACCGCTCGGCAAGCTCGTCGCCCAGGTCGACCGCGAGCTCGAACGACTGGCCCCGGTAGCGCAGGAGCGCCTCACCGTCGGACGGGAGCTCTCCGGCCGAGCCGAGTGGCCCGACCGCCGAGCGCACCTGATCGCGGCGCTCGTCGCTGGCGACGAGCCCGAGCGCGGAGAGGACTCCAGCCGTTCCAGGGACGAGCACCTTCGTCGTCCCCAGCTCCTCGGCGAGCGCACATGCGTGAAGCGGGCCTGCACCGCCGAACGCGATCAGCGCGAAGTCGCGCGGGTCGTGACCCTGCTCGACCGACACGAGCCTGAGCGCTCGAAGCATCTCGGCGTCGACGACCGCGATCACGTCGGCAGGGTCGAGCTCGCCGAGCGCGCGCGCTGCTGCGTCGCGATCGAGCACGAGGCCACCCGGGAGCTCGGTGGGCAGGCGCCCGAGCAGCAGGTTGGCGTCGGTCACCGTCGCCTCCTTCCCGCCCCGGCCGTAGCAGGCAGGCCCGGGGATTGCGCCGGCGCTGCGCGGCCCTACTCGCAGCGCACCGCCCGCATCCCGCCACACGATCGACCCACCGCCGGCGCCGACCGTGTGGATGTCGAGCATCGGTAGGCGGATCGGTAGGCCCGCGACCGGCCGACCCTCAGCCCGCCCGGGCTCGCCGTCGACCACGAGGCACACGTCGGTCGAGGTGCCTCCCATGTCGAAGGCGATCGCATCTGCGACGTCGGCGCTGCGCGCGATCGTCGCAGCGCCCACGACTCCACCGGCAGGCCCCGAGACCAGGATCGTCGCCGCGTGGGCGGCGGCCTCCGCGAGCGTCGCCACCCCGCCCGACGATCGCATCACCAGCGGCTCCGGTAGCCCTGTGTCGGCGGCGCTCGACCCGAGCGCCCGCAGGTAGCGCGCCGCAACAGGCCCGAGATATGCGTCGGCGGCTGTGGTCGAGGCACGCTCGTACTCGCGGAGCTCAGGTGAGATCTCGTAGGACGCCACCACGTGCGCCGTGGGATGGCGCCTGCGGAGCTCCGCGGCGACCGCCTCCTCGTGCGACTCGTCGAGGCACGAGAAGAGCAGGCACACGGCGATCGCCTCGGGCTCGCCGAGGTCGGGAAGGGACTCGAGCTCGACCGGCACGAGCACCCCGTCAGGGCCTATGCGCTCGGTGACGCCGACACACCGGTCGAGCGGCACGAGGGGCTCGGGATGGTCGAGCTCGAGCCGGTAGAGGTGAGCGCGATCCTGGCGGCGCAGGTGGAGGAGGTGCTCGAAGCCCTCTGTGGTCACGAACGCGGTGCGAGCACCCGTCCGCTCGAGCAACGCGTTGGTCGCGACCGTCGTCCCGTGGGTGAAGCGCTCGACCGGCGGGGAACCTGCTGCTCGTAGCAGCGTCTCTACGACCTCGAGCACGGACTCCTCCTGCCGTTCCCGGGTCGACACCTTCGCAGTGTGAAGCCGACCGTCGCTCAGGAGGACAGCGTCGGTGAACGTGCCACCGACGTCGACACCGAGGATCGCCACCGCCGGATTCGATCACACCTCACCCGACCAGCCGCAGGATCACCTCAGGATCGCCAGCACCGAGGACCGCTCCCCGGATGACCGTCCAGGCGCGGATCCGCTGGTCGTCGAGACCTGCGTCTGCGAACGCCGCGATCCGCCGCTCGGTGACATCGCGCCGCATGACCGACCCGACGGGGTTCCAGAGAAACGGCGGGACGTCGAACTCCGGCTCGCCGAGCATCGGCTTCGGATCGATCGCCACGTAGATGGCACCCGAGAGCAGCAGATTGTGATGGTGGAAGTCACCGTGTACGAGCGTCTCGCGACCCATCCGAAACCCGTCCCACAGCTCGCGCGCGAGCGACACGAGCGTCCTGCGGGTCGCGTTCCCGCTCGGGGCGTCGTCGAGCCAGCGGTCGATTTGGTCGCCGACCCGGCGAAACGGCTCATCCGCTGGCCGCCACAGCCGGCGGCCGACGTCGACGGCGATCCGCGTCGCCTCGTCGTCCGAGCTCGATGCGAGGTCGGTTCCCGGATGGAGGCGCTCGAGGAGGAGGGCTCGTCGCTCGGGGTCGTGGCGCAGAAGCCGCACGGCGCCGTCCCCACCCCACAGCGCGAGCGCATCAGCCTCATGGTCGGCGTCGTCGTCCTCGACCGGCGTGACCTTGAGCACCGCGTCGTCGCCGGCGGTCGCGACGTACGAGCGAAGCGCCATCGGGAACGGGGGTCCGAGCGTCAGGTTCCACACGGCGGCGACCTCGCCCGCGATCCGCGCGAGGGCCGCCTGGTCGGTTCGCGTCACCTCTAGGCTGCGGCGGTGCCGAAGCGCTTCTCGGCGCGCGCGCGAGCACGCGCCGCTTCGACCTCGCGGTCACGCGGAGTTGCCGTCGTCACGAGGTCGGCCAGCAGGTGCGCCGTGAGATGCGCGACCTCGTCGACGGCCCGGTTGAACACCGCCTCGTTGGCGCGCGACGGCTTCGTCGTCCCGCTCACCTTGCGCACGTACTGGAGCGCCGCGGCACGGATCTCGTCCTCGGTGGCGGGCGGCTCGAAGTTGTGGAGCGTCTTGATGTTCCGGCACATGCCCGCAGCCTACGCGGCGGCGAGCCCGCCCATGCGATCCCGCGCCAGAACGCGTTCGAGCGCGTCGACACACCGAGGGTCGAACTGCGAGCCCGACCCCGAGCGCAGCAACGCGATCGCGCGCTCGTGCGACCACGCCTCTCGATAGACCCGCGGTGAGACGAGCGCGTCGTAGACGTCGCAGACACCGAGGATCCGCGCCTCCAAGGGAATCGCGCCGTCGATGAGCCCGTGCGGATACCCCGTCCCGTCGAGGCGCTCGTGGTGGGCGCACACGAGCATCCGGACAACGTCGTCGAACCCACCCAGCTCGTCGAGCAACGCAACACCCGTGTCCGGGTGGCGTTTCACCTCGTCGAACTCGGTGTCCGTGAGCGGGCCTGGCTTCTTGAGCACCCCGTCGGCGACCGACAGTTTCCCGATGTCGTGGAGCAACCCGCCGGTCGCGAGCGCGCGAAGGCGTCCTGGAGGCAGGCCGAGCTCCTCCCCGACCTCGACCGCACGAAGCGCAACCCGGCGCGTGTGCTCCTCGGTTGAGCCGTCCTTCACGGCGAGCGCGACGAGGAGGGCGCGTACCTGCGAGCCGAGGAACGCCTCCTCCGACGCCACCAGCTCGACCGCACGCAGGTCTCCGACGAGCGGTCGCGACTGAGCCGCGCCACGGCGCAGGTCGAGCGCGACGGGGATCCCGATGAGCGCGATCGCGACGATCTCGACCCCGTGCCCGAACCACCAGCCGAGATCCGTGTAGCCGAGCAGGAGCGAGGCTGCGAGCGCGGAAGCGAGCCACGCGATCCCGACCGCCACCGCGAGGTCGAGGACGCGACGGGTCAGCAGGTACGTGCGAACGGCGCGAGCAAGGAGCAGAATGCAGGCGGCCTCGCCGGCGATGAGGACGGCCCAGGCGAGCGCGCTGCCGGCTTCGGGCACGGCGGGGACGAGCGCCGGGTCGAGCAGCGCACTGACCCCGAGCGCCACGATCCCGGCGGTCGAGACGACGAGCACATAGAGCAGTGGGCGGATGACGGACGGGCGCCGGAGTGCCGACAGTGTCCCGAGCGCGAGGATCGCGCACCCCACGGGCAACGTGGCGGCGCCGGTGAACGCCACCACCCCGTTCATCCCGACGATGAAGCCCGGCGTTGCGACACCGTGCAGGCAGAGGAGCGCGGCCATCACCGAGAACGCGAGCCCTGCAAGCACCGCTCGACCGTCAGCGGCGAGCACTCCGGCCAACGTGAGCGCCAGCGCCGCCGCGGTCGCAAGTGCGGCTGCGACACCGACACCGACGAAGTGCACCCACCCGTCGAAGTAGACCTCGTGTCGCCCGGTGAGGAGCAGCACGACGGCGGGTGCGATCGCCAGCACCAGCGCCGTTCCCGTCGTCGCGACAGACCGCGTCGTCGCCATCCCCCGGATATCGGCAGAGCTGGCCCGCGGGTTGAGAACCTCAGCCCGTGTTCCGCAGCGCGGCTGCAATCCCCGCGATCGAGCGAATGAGCGGGAGCAGCGCCTCCTCGTCGCCGGCCCGGTGGCGCGCTAGTAGCTCCACCTGGATCGCGTTCATCGGGTCGACGTACGGATTCCTGAGCCTGACCGACTGCTGAAGCACCGGGTGGCGGTCGAGCAGCGCGCGGGCACCGACGATCGAGAGCACCGCATCCCGCGTGCGATCGTGCTCGTCGCGGAGCGTGCCGAACACCCGCTCGGCGAGTGGCGCGTCCGGGACGAGCTCGAGGTACCGCTCGGCGATCTCCATGCTCGACTTCGCGAGCGACATCTCGAGGTTCTCGACGAGCGCTCGAAAGAACGGCCACCCCCGGTAGAGCCGGCGGAGCTCCTCGATGGGGCGCGCGGCAAGCCCGGCGCCGGCTCCGAGCCAGGCAGGGGCGATGCACCGTGTCTGGGTCCAGGCGAACACCCAGGGGATTGCGCGGAGCGAGGCCAGCTGGTCGCCGTCCGCGGCTTCCGGCCGTGCGGCCGGTCGTGAGCCGATCTCGAGCAGCCGGAGCTCGTCGAGCGGCGTGAACGCGGTGAAGAAGCGCCCGAAGGCCGGGTCGTTCCAGACCACCGAGCGGAAGGTCGAGAACGCGGCGGCAGACACCTCCTCGATCGACTCGCGTGCGCCGGCAGGCGCCTCCTGAACCGCCCGGTTCGGAAACGACGCGAGGAGCGTCGCCGACACGGTGGCCTCGAGGTTCCGGCGCGCGAGCCCCGGCAGGCCGTACTTGAACGCGATCGTCTCGCCCTGCTCGGTGAGCTTCAGCCGCCCGTCGACCGCGTGTGGAGGCTGCGCGAGGATGGCCGCGTAGGTCGGCCCGCCGCCACGGCCGGCGCTGCCGCCTCGGCCGTGGAACACGGTCAGCTCCACCCCGCGCTCGCCCGTGAGCCACGCGAGCCCTTCCTGCGCGCGGAAGATCTCCCACTGTGCGGTCACGATCCCGCCGTCCTTGCCCGAGTCGGAGTAGCCGACCATCACCTCGAGTGCGCTCCGAGGCGAGCGGTCGAGCAGCTCGCCACACAACGAGGTCGCCCCCCGGAGGTCGTCGATCGTCTCGAGGAGCGGCACGACGGTGACCTCGAGCCCACTTGCTCGCGCGAGCTCCTCTGCGGTCAGAATGTCGTCCGCGGTCCGGGTCATCGAGACGATCAGGGTGTCGATGCACCGGGTGCCGTACGCGCGCTGTAGACGCGCTGCCTCGTCGAGCACCTCTGCGACCGAGTCCGGGGCCTCGGCGAGGGCGCGCGCATGGACGCGGAGGTCGAGCGTGGCGCCGTCGAGGCCGAAGACGTCGAGCTTGCGACGCAGCGCCGCGAGCCCGCCGTCCGCGATCCGGTCACCGGCATGCGCTCGGAGGCTGTGCTCGAGCAGGTCGAGCTCGCCCTGGAGCTCCTCGACCTCCCCGTACCCGTCGTTCCCGAGCCGCTCCCAGATCGCGGTCAGCCGCCGCCGATAGGGCTCCGTCGGGTTCGCCTCGGCCGGCAGGTCGACGGCACCGACTTCGGACTCGGCGGTGACGATGGTCGTCGACATCCCCCAGGACGCCGCGAGCTCGCGCACGTCACGCCGCAGGAGTCGTCCGGACGACGTCGCGGCCGCGCTCGACCGCCTCCGCACCGTGTCCGCACCAGCGAACGGGTTTCCGTCGAGGTCACCGCCGATCCAGCTCCCGAAGCGCAAGGGCGTCCCCGGGAGCACCTCGCGCCAGGCCTCGACGAGCGCGTCGGCGGCATCCCACAACCCCTCCTCGAGGAACCACAGGCCCTGCCGGATCTCGTCGACTACCCGCGGTCGCTCCGACCGCACCTCGTCGCTCTGCCAGAGGATGGTGATCTCCTCCTCGAGCTGCGCCACGATGCGCTCGCGCTCCCGCGGGGTCAGCCGGGGATCGTCGAGCCGGCCGAGCAGCTCCCGACCGGCGGTGCTTCTCCAGGATCGTCCGCGGTAGGGCCTCGGTCGGGTGCGCGGTGAGGACCAGCTCGACCGTGACGCGCGTCCGCGGTCGCACGGAGCTCCTCGTCGGACACCCCCGACGCGCGGAGCAATGCGATCGCCTCCGTGAGCGACTCGCGCAGGGTGTGCCCTTCCTGCTCGACCTCGCGACGGCGGCGGACGCGGTGGTGCTGCTCCGCGATGTTCGCGAGGTGGAAGTAGAACGTGAACGCGCGCAGGACGGTCGCCTGCTGCGCAATCGGAAGCGCGGCGATCGTCTCGCGCAGCGCGCGGGCAGCGCCCTCGTCGCCACGCCGGCCGAGCCGCGCCTGGAAGCGGATCCGCTCCTCGAGCTCGAACAGCTCCTCACCGACCTGCTCGACGAGCACGCGGCCGAGGATCTCGCCGAGCAGGCGGACGTTCGCGCGCAGCGCGGTGTCGGTCGGTACGTCTCCGCCGTCGGGTCGGCTCGCCACGGGACAACTGTGACCGAAGCGCGCGCGCTCCGTTTGGCAGAGCGCTCTCAGCCGGGGAGGCCGGCGAGCGCCTGGAGCTCGCGCCGCAGCTCCTTGATCTCGTCGCGGAGCTTCGCGGCGTACTCGAACCGCAGCTCCTCGGCCGCGACGAACATCTCCTCCTCGAGCGTGATCACGAGCTTCTCGAGCTCCTCGCGGGTCATGCCCTCGACCTCCTGCTTGCCGCGTCGACGGCGTCCCGGCACGGTCGGCGACTCGAGCGAGAGGAACTCGGCGATGTCCGAGACGCCCTTGACGATCGACTCGGGTGTGATCCCGTGCTCCTCGTTGAAGGCGAGCTGGAGGGCGCGGCGGCGGTTCGTCTCCTCGAGCGCGCCCTGGATCGCCTCGGTGCGCTTGTCCGCGTACATCAGCACCTTGCCGTTGACGTTGCGCGCCGCGCGGCCGATCGTCTGGAGCAGCGCGGTCTTGCCGCGGAGGAAGCCCTCCTTGTCCGCGTCGAGGATCGCCACGAGCGACACCTCGGGCAGGTCGAGACCTTCCCGGAGCAGGTTGACGCCGACGAGCACGTCGTGGTCGCCGAGGCGGAGCTCGCGGATGATCTGGATCCGCTCGAGCGTGTCGATCTCCGAGTGGAGGTAGCGGGCGCGCACCCCCGCCTCGAGCAGGTAGTCCGTGAGGTCCTCGGACATCTTCTTGGTCAGCGTCGTGACGAGCACCCGCTCGTTCGCCTCCTCGCGTCGCCGGATCTCGCCGAGGAGGTCGTCGATCTGGTTCGCGCGTCGTGCGGAGCTCGACCTCGGGATCGACGATCCCGGTCGGACGGATCAGCTGCTCGGCGACGACCGTCGACTGCCGCAGCTCGTACGAGCCCGGGGTGGCCGAGACGAACACCATCTGGCCGACCTTGCCGAGGAACTCGTCGAACCGGAGCGGCCGGTTGTCCATCGCCGACGGGAGCCTGAAGCCGTAGTCGACGAGCGTCTGCTTGCGTGAGCGGTCGCCCTCGTACATCCCGCCGATCTGCGGCACGGTCTGGTGCGACTCGTCGACGAAGACGACGAAGTCGTCGGGGAAGTAGTCGATCAGCGTGAACGGATGCGTGCCGGGAGCGCGGCCCTCGAGCACCCGCGAGTAGTTCTCGATCCCGTTGCAGAAGCCGAGCTCCTTGAGCATCTCGAGGTCGTACTCGGTCCGCTGCCGGATCCGGTGCGCCTCGAGCATCCGCCCCTGCTGCTCGAACGACCTCACCTGCGCCTCGAGCTCGGCCCGCAGCTCGTCGACAGCGCGCTCGATCGTCGGCTTCGAGGTGACGTACTCGGTCGCCGGCCAGATCGCGAGGTTGTCGAGCTTCGAGAGCACCTCGCCGGTCAGCGGGTCGAAGTGCGAGATCTGCTCGATCTCGTCGCCGAACAGCGAGACTCGGTAGGCAGTCTCGGCGTTCGCCGGTTGCACCTCGATCACGTCGCCCTTGACGCGGAACCGCCCGCGACCGAGAACCGTGTCGTTGCGGACGTACTGGCTGTCGATCAGCCGCCGGAGCAGCTCATCGCGGTCGTGCTCCTCGCCCACGTCGATGATGAGCACGCGCTCGCGCCACTCCTCCGGCGACCCGAGCCCGTAGATGCACGAGACCGACGCGACGACGACCGCGTCGCGCCGCGTGAGCAGCGAGCTCGTCGCGCCGAGCCTCAGCCGTGCGATGTCGTCGTTCCGGGACGAGTCCTTCTCGATGTACAGGTCGGCCTGAGGGACGTAGGCCTCGGGCTGGTAGTAGTCGTAGTACGAGACGAAGTACTCGACCGCGTTGTCGGGGAAGAACTCGCGGAACTCGTTGCAGAGCTGCGCGGCGAGCGTCTTGTTGTGGGCGATCACGAGCGCCGGTCGCTGGATCGCCTCGATCACCCAGGCCATCGTTGCCGTCTTGCCCGTCCCGGTCGCGCCGAGCAGCGTCTGCGCACGGTTGCCGGCACGGATCGAGTCGGCCAGCTCGGCGACCGCGCGTGGCTGGTCGCCGGTCGGACGGTAGGTCGGCGTGACGCGCAGGTCGGGCATCCCTCGCGCGAGCGTAGCAGCTAGACGAACGTATGTACGTACTGCCTCGCTGTCGCCAAACCGGCCGCGCTAGCAGCTCGTCATCACCTCGGCCAACCCAGCGATGCCGCTTGGCGACGGTGGCGGCGGCCTCTAGGCCCCAGACGCCCCGGTGGCCTCGGTCACCGGGGCGTGTACTTGCCTCGTGGCTGCCAGGAGCTCGGCGATCCGCCTGTCGGCCGCGACACAGCCCTTCGCAGCTGCACCCTCGGCCGCCTCGAGCAGCGCCTGTGCAAGGCGCTCCCGATCATTTGCGAGGAGCGCGACCTCGGCCACGCTGGCGAGCACCCGGGCACGCAACTCGAGCGCGTCCGTGCCGACGAGTCGACCGAGGGCGTTCCGCACCAACCGCTCGCCACGGCGCACATCGCCGGACGCCGCGACCGCCAGCCCTTCGACCCGGCGAGCGTTGACGTGCTCGTACACGTCGACGGACGGAAGCGCCCTCGCCCCTCGCCGGACGAGTCGCAACGCATCGCCGGTCGCACCTCTCCGATGGACGATCTCCGCGAGAAGCACTTCGTGCCGCGCTGCGAGCGCCCGCTCACCGCCCTGTGTCAGGGAATGGATCGCGTCGCGAAGATCAGCCTCTGCACCTGCCAGGTCGCCGTCCCGTGCCAGGAGCTCGATCTCGCCGTACAGCGCAGGATGGCTCGCAACCACCGCGAGCTCCTGCCCGTGCTCGACGAACACCGCCCGCGACTCCGCCGCCAGTCGCCGAGCGAGCTCGGTTTCACCCGCGAGCGCTTCGGTCCACGCGCGAAAGGCCGTGATGTGTGCCTCGACGACCGCATCACCGCCGGTTCGCGCGGTGAGCTCTTCGAGCCGGGCTCGGAGCGCGGAGACGGGTCGCAAACCGTGGAACGCCGACGACGCAAGCAGCAGCATCGCCCGTTCCGCCGATCCTCCCCACCGCCGAAGGGATACGTCTGCCTCCTCTGCGAAGCGCTCCGCCTCCGCGAACGCGCATCGGTTGCTTGCGAGGAACGCAGCCACGAGGAACGCCCTGCCGAGCGAGGCGTTGTCGCCCGCACGGCGGAAGACCGGGATCGCTCGTGCAATCGTCTCGTCGGCGGACCCGAGGTCGCCGTCGCGCATCACGCGGGGGATGATCGACTCGACCTCGATCCGATGGAGCATGCGCTTGCTCCTGAGCCGGTTCGCAGCAACGCGCGCACTGTCCAGGGACGCGCTCGCCTCGTCGTGCCTCGTCGCAGCACGCAGCGCGAGCGCCCGCTCGACGAGTAGCTCCGGTCGGCGTCGGTCGTCCGTGGGAAGGAGGTCGTCTGCTCGGCGAAGCAGGTCGATGGCCGCGGTCACGTCCCCGGAGCGCCGTGCATCGAGTCCCGCGTCAACGAGACGCTCGGCCGCCTCGAGCTCGAGCGACACGTCGCGCTCGCCGACCTCTCGAGCGAGCAACGCAGCCGATTCGAAGTGGTAGGCCGCGGTGACATGCCGCCTCTCCTGGGCGAAATGCCTCGCCGTCAGCTCGTGGAGCCGTGCCCGCTCGTGCTTCGGCAGGGTCGCGTACACGGCTTCTCGCATCAGGCCGTGCGTGAACTCGCACTCGCGGCCATTGGCCCAGCGACGGACGAAGCGCAGCCGCTCGAGTGTGTCGATCCGAGGACCGAGCTCTGCGCCGCCGGCAAGCGAGGCGAGCGCGTCGAGCTCGAACGTCGTGCCGATCACCGATGCGCGACCGAGCGTCTCGCGCTCACCCGGATGAAGGCGCTCGACGCGACTTGCGAGCAGCGCGTCGAGCGACGGGGGCATCGCGATCTCGGCGAGCTCGGACTCGATCGCGAGCGCCACGAGCTGCTCGACGTAGAGCGGGACCCCGTCGGCTGTTTCGAGGACGAGTGCGCGACCCGGCGCGTCGAGCTGAACTGCACCGGGAAGGGCTTCGAGCATCGCCCCCATCTCCTCCGGGCCCAGCCGCTCCAGGCTTCGCGTCCGCTCGACCCACGTCGGCCGCTCCTCGAGGAGCTCCGGACGGCCGATCGTGATCACCAGGACAGCGCCCGTGGCGGCACGGACGACGTACTCGAGCAGGTCGAGCATGCTCGGGCCTGCCCAGTGCGCATCGTCGACGACCACGAGCAGCGGCCGGGAGCGAGCGAGCACCTCGACAGTCGTCCGCGCCAGATCGAGCGCGGACTGCTCGGTCGAGAGGTCGCCGGCCGGTTGGAGCGACCCGTCGACCTCGCGCGCGGCGGTGACGAGCTCTCGTAGCGGCTGGTAGGTCGTGTCCTGCCCGTATGGCGGACAGACCGTCCAGAGGACGGTCACCGCGGCCGTCTGCGCGAGCTCCTCCACCACCCGGGTCTTCCCGATCCCGGGCTCGCCGACCACTACGACGTGACGCGGTGCTCCCGACGTGGCGACGTCGGTGAGCAAGGACCGCAACCAGGCGAGCTCGTCGTCGCGACCCACCATGGGGAGCCGGGTCGTGCGGTGAAGCCGTGAGCGGACCCCGAGCAGGCGACACGGCCCGCCTCTGCCGTCGAGCTCGAAGTCCGGTCGTGCAGAGGCAGCTGCTTCGGCCGAGAGGCCGATCTCCCCAGCGTCGAGCTGCTCGATCACCTGGCGGGCGCCGTTCAGCGTCGATCCCACGATCACCGGCCGGCCGTCGTCGAGGACGATCCGCTCGGCCGAGACGGCGAAGCGCGCCGCCAGCCCTCGATCGCCGAGGATCGCACGGACCTCGATCGCGGCACGCCCCGCCCGTGCGACGTCGTCCTCCCATGCGTCGCCGGCTCCGAACACCGCGACGAGGTCGCCGCCGGACATCGGCAGCAGCTCGCCACCGTGACGACTCGACACAGCGCGCAGTGTCTCGCCCGCATGCGAGATCCGGCGGACCTCGAGCTCGAGCGCGGGTGCGGTGTCGAAATGGACCCGCACGAAGAGCACCGCGACACGCCGGAGCACCTGACCGGCCCTGGCAACCGAGGGGCCCGGCCCGCTCAACGCAGGATCGCGACGCAGGATCATCAGCTGCAACGCCGTGAGCGTCTCGCTCGGCTCCAGACCGAAGGCCTCGTCGAGCTGGCGGCGGGTCGCCTCGAAGACGTCGAGCGCTTCCTGGTCCCGCCCGGCCCGATAGAGCGCAAGCATTTGCAGCCGTCGCAACCGCTCGCGCGTCGGGTAGGCCCCGGCCAGGGACTCGAGCTCGGGGACGACGGCATCGTGGTGCCCGAGCTCGAGCTCCGCTTCGAGCCTGTCCTCGAGTGCGACCAGTCGTGTCTCGCCGAGGTGGTGCCGAGCCTCCTCGACGAACCCGACCGACTCGAGGTCTTCGAGCACCGGGCCCCGCCAGAGCGCGAGGGCGTTGTGCAGGGTTGCCGACCGCTCCGCGGGCGGCAGGGCGCGCGCCCCCCCGACGAGCCGCTCGAAGCGCAGGAGGTCGATCGCGCCGGGATCGACGCAGGCGACGTACCCCGGCGCACGAGTCTCGATGGTGCCGGGAGGCAGCACGCGCCTCAGGCGAGAGACCGCATTCTGAACGACCGAGTCCGCCGTTGGTGGAGGATGCTCCCCCCAGAGGTCGTCGACCAGCCGGTCCTTTGCGACGACCGTGCCCGCGTGGAGCAGCAGGTCGGCGAGCACCGCACGCTGGCGCGGGCCGCCGAGCGGGACAGATCCCCGATCAGACCGAACCTCGAGTGGCCCCAGCAGGAGGAACTCCACGTGATCCTTCCCGACCGTCGTGGCGTTCCGGCGACCGTACCATCGACGTCTGCCGTCGCACAGCGCGGTTACCGGTTTGTTGGCGCGGTCCGCAACTGTGCGTCCCAGGAGGACAGCCCTTGACCCGATTCACCACGGCGACCCACGCACCGCGCAGCGCACCTCGCACGATCTCGAGCCTTCCGTTCGCCGCGACCGTGGATGTCGTCCCCACGACGGTCGACGCGACGGAGCCGTCTCCCTGCCTGACGACGGCCTACTCGACCTGGTTCGAGATCGAGCCGGAGCGGCAGGGGGCGCTGCGGGTCGACCTCTCGGGCAGCACGCCGCCGGATGCGATCGTGCGGATCTACCGTGACGTCGGCGGTGGCAGGCTCGCCTTTCTCGGCTGCGCAAGTCGTATCTGGAACGACCAGACGGCGCTCGTGCTCACGGTGACCGAGGTCGAGTCGCTCCTGATCCAGGTCGGCACATCCGCATCGAACACCGGTCGTCTCGTCCTCCTCGTCGAGCTGGAGTGACGCCGAGGGCTACCATCGGTCGTCGTGGACGGGGGTCTGACGCGACGACGGCTGCTGGCCGCCGCCTCGTTCGCGGTCGGCGCGCTCGTCGCCGCCCCCCGAGGGCTCGCACGAACGGGCCGAGCGCTCGGCGTCGAACGACTCGCCGTCCGGAACCTGGGCCGTCCGTTCGCCGGCGACCGCACGATGTTCGCGACCGTGGCACCCGGTGTGAGCGGGCGGGACACGGCGGCGCTCTCGTTCGCGCTCGACCGTCCGACGGATGTCCGGGTCGAGGCAGTGCGAACCGCCCTGCGCCGCTCGGTCGTCCATTGGTCGGACGAGCAGCGACTCCCCGCGGGGACGCACGAAGTGACCTGGACACCCGATCCCTCGACACCGGTGGGCTCGTACGTCATGCGCGTCACGCTCTCCGCCGGAGAGCGCCGCAAGGTGCTGGGCGGGACCAGACCGGCAACCCCTGCCGCCGCGCGAGCACCGGTCGTGCGCGTGCTCGGTGTCGAGGCCGCCTTCCTGAGGCGTTCGTACCTCCCGCAGGAGGCAATGGAGCTGAGGATCCTCGCGGACGCGGCGACGTTGCAGCTGACGTTTCTGCGCATCGGTCACGGCCCCGACCCGACCCTCCGAGCCGACGAGCTCACCGGTGAGGAGATGGCGCCCTCGGTCACGCTCGACTGGGTGGGCAAGCGCTCGGCACCGCGCACGGTACGGGTCGCCTCGGGTGACTGGCCGACAGGGCTCTACGCGGCACGACTCGAGACCGAGGACGGACGCCTGGGCTTCGCGCCGTTCGTCCTGCGGCCCCGAGTGCCCGGCGGGCAGCGCGTCGTCGTCGTGCTGCCGACGAACACCTGGCAGGCCTACAACTTCGCCGACCCCGACGGCGACGGCTGGGGTGACACCTGGTACGCGGGCGGGAATCCCCCGGTGCTCCTCGACCGCCCGTACCGTGAGCGAGGGGTGCCGCCCCGCTTCCGCCGCTACGACGTACCGTTCCTGCGCTGGCTCGCCAAGACAGGGCTGGAGGCGGACATCGTCGCCGACGACGACCTCGAGGCCGTCGCGTCGGGTGACGATCTCCGCGGCCGCTACGACCTGCTCGTCTTCCCCGGGCACACGGAGTACACGACCCAGCGCGCCTACGACGTCGTCACGCGCTTCCGCGAGCTCGGCGGGAGCATGATCTTCCTCTCGGCGAACAACTTCTTCTGGAAGGTGGAGAAACAGGGGCAGGAGATGCGGCGGATCGACCTGTGGCGGAAGCTCGGTCGACCCGAGTCGCGGATCGCAGGTGTGCAGTACCGCGCCAACGACGACGGCTCGCACCAGGGGGTCTTCTACGTGACCGACGAGGCGGCCGCGCCCTGGTTGTTCGAGGGCACCGGACTGGCCAACGGTCAGACGTTCGGGGACGAGGTGGGAGGATTCGGGATCGAGATCGACATGACGACCGCCGACTCGCCACCCGGGACACGGGTGGTGGCCGTGATCCCGAGCCTGTTCGGCCCCGGGATGAATGCCGAGATGGCCTACCACGAGGCGCCGTCGGGGGCACGCGTGTTCTCGGCCGGCGTGCTCGACTTCCCCGCCTACGTCGGAACCCCGCGGGGTCATCAGCTGCTGCTCAACCTCTGGCAGCACATGCTCGGCCGCTAGCCGAGCTCCACCCACGTCCCGTCGCGCTGCACGACCCGCCCGTCGAGCTCGATCCGGGTGCCGGGCCGACGCAGCTCCTTGACGATGTCCCAGTGGATCCGGGAGACGTTCGTGCCACCGAGGTTGGGCATGCCGTTCCCGAGCGCGAGGTGCACCGTCCCGTCCATCTTCTCGTCGAAGAGCGTGTTCCGCAGGTACTGCGTCACACCCGGGTTGCAGCCGATCCCGAGCTCGCCGAGGCGTCGTGCGCCCTCGTCCCCATCGAGCGTCTCGAGGAGAAACGCCTCGTTCGTGTCCGCCGATGCGTCGACCACGACGCCACCGACGAACCTGAGCTTGATGCCTCGCAGCTCGTACCCCCGATAGACGGCCGGGAGCTCCGAGAAGCTGATCGTCCCCTCGGCGGACGTCTCGACCGGGCAGCCGAAGAACTCGCCGCCCGGGACGTTGGCGCCGTCGCCCGCGTCGATCAGCATCACCCGCCCCTCGAGCGAGAGCCGCAGGTCGGTGCCCTCACCGACGATCCTGACCTCACGAGCCGCGTCGAACCGCTCCGCGAGCGGTTCCATGCGCTTGCGAAGCTCGGCCGGATCGGCCAGCACCGCTGCGTAGAGCACCTCGGCGAACGCGTTCGTCGACAGCCCTGCCTCTTGCGCGAGCGCAGTCGTCGGATATTGGCATCCCACCCAGGCGACCTCGTGGGCGAGAATCCGTGCCATCGCGGGGCGGTACGCGCCCGCGATCGCCGCGGTCCGCTCCGGTGCGATGTCCGCGCCATCCCGTGTGTTCTCCTGCGCGTCGACCACGATCAGGGCGTCGCAGGTCTCCAGCGCGTGCGTCTCGATCGGCGGCGCGATCGCAAGCCGCTGGAGCGGGGCAGCACGCAGCCACGCCCGACTCCCCGTCAGCGTTCCGTCGAACACCACCCGGAGGAGCGCGTAGGCGTCACGCTCCGCGATCAGTCGAACGAGCTCGTCGAGGAGCGGTCGTGCAGCCGGAGCCCCGACGACGAGTACCTGCCACCCGGGTTGCACGCCGACACACGTATCCACGAGCCGCTCGGCGTAGGCGACGTCGCGTGGATCGGCCACGGTGCGACTCTACTTGGCTGTCAGCCGGTGTCGCCGCCCCCGAGCTCGTCGTCGTAGGCACGGCGGTAGACGCCGACGAGCCGGGTCACCTTGTCGACGTAGGCCCGCGTCTCGGGAAACTCCACCCCGCTCCCGCGTGCGCGCCACTTGTCGACGTTCCCCTGACCGGCGTGGTAGGCGGCGAGCGCGGTGCGAAGATCGCCGTAGCGGTCGAGCAGGTGGCGCAGGTACCACGCGCCGTAGCGGACGTTCAGCTCGGGGTCGAGGAGGTCGGACACGACGAAGCCTGACCCGCCGGTCCGGATCGCGATTCCCTGCGCGGTCTCGGGAAGGAGTTGCATCAACCCGATCGCCCCTGCGCCCGAGCGCGCGTGCGGGTCGAACTTGCTCTCGGTGTAGACCACCGCTGCGAGCAGCGCCGGATCGAGGTCGTAGTGCTCGGCGTGCCCGCGGATGATCGCCTCGTACCGCAGCGGATACCGGATCCGGTCGATGACCTCGGGCTGCGAGCGGACGAAGACGACTGCGCCGATCGCGATGATGCCGCCGACCGCGAGGACGGCCCAGGCGAGGCGGCGCATCAGGGAGCGTCCGCGGAGAGCTCGGCCAGGAGCTCGACGACCCATCGGTCGAGGTCGTCGAACGACCCGGTGTTGACGAAGTGGTAGTCGGCCCGCCCGACCTTCTCCCGGTCGGGTAGGAGGCGCTCGTCGCGGTTGTCGCGCGGTACCCTGCGCCGCTGCTCCCTGAGCTGCTTCGGCGCCGTGATCACCACCACCTTGTCGAACCGGCTCTCGGCGCCGACCTCGTAGAGCAGGGGCACCTCGGTGACACACACCCGGGGCGGGTCGTCGAGGGCCGCCAGGCGATCGCGCCACCCGAGGTACTCGCGCGAGACGATCGGATGGAGCAGCTGCTCGAGCCACGCCAACGCCTCCGGGTCGCGAAACACCCGGCGACCGATCTCACCACGATCCGGACGCCCGTCCTCGCCGAGGATCTCATTGCCGAAGCGCTCGACGAGCGCGTCACGGACGGCGTCGTCGCTGGCGAGCAGATGATGGACGATCTCGTCGGTCGAGACCGTCGCGGCACCGTGCGCGCGAAACGCCGCGAGCGCGGTCGACTTTCCGGCCCCGATCCCGCCCGTGACGGCGACGGAGAGCGGCCTCCTTGGTTGCACCGGGCGAGGCATGCCTCGCCCCTACGCGTCGGGCTCGGGCTCCGCCTCGGGCTCGTCCGTCACGACTGCGGCAACGACCTGCTCCTCCACCTCGACCGGCTCGAGGTCCTCGGCTGTGCCCGGCGCATCGGTGACGAGCGATTCCTCGACGAGCTCCCCGTCGTGCTCGACGACGACGATCGCGAGCTCCTCCGATGCCGACTCGTCCGCCGCGACCGCGGCCTCGTCGACGACGTCGGCCTCCGCCTCGTCGACGACGTCGACCTCTGCCTCGTCGACGACGTCAGGCTCTGCCCCGTCGAGGACAGCCTCGTCCTCGTCGACGCCGCCCGTCGCCGGGAATGCCTCCTCCGACAGCCGCAGGTTCGGTGTCGCGAAGACGGACTCGCCACCATCCGCACGTGGCACGGGAACCGCGCCCTCCTCGACCCGCTTCAGCGACAGCGAGAGGCGACGGCGATCGCCGTCGATCTCGAGCACGAGGACGTTGACGGGGTCGCCCTGTGCGACGACCTCGCGCGGGTTCTCGACATGGTGCGCTGCGAGCTCCGAGATGTGGACGAGCCCTTCGACGCCGGGCAGGATCTCGACGAACGCGCCAAAGGTGACCACCTTCGTGACGCGACCCTCGACGACGTCGCCCTCGCCGTAGTGGTCGAGCACCTGCTGCCACGGGTCGGACTGGGTCTGCTTCAGGCCGAGCGAGATCCGCTGGCGCTCCCGGTCGATGTCGAGGACCTTGACCTGCACGGTCTGACCGATCTCGAGCACCTCCGACGGGTGGTTGACGTGCGACCACGAGAGCTCGGAGATGTGAATCAGCCCGTCCATCCCCTCGAGGTCGACGAACGCGCCGAAGTCCACGATGTTCGAGATGGTGCCCTCGACGACGTCGCCCGGGTTGAGCCGGTCGAGAATCGCCTGGCGCATTTCCTTGCGCTCGTCCTCGAGGACGGCGCGGCGCGAGAGCACGACGTTGTTGCGCGAGCGGTTGAGCTCGATCACCTTGCAGCGCAGCTCCTTGGCCATGAACTCGTCGAGGTCCTGCACCCGACGGATGTCGACGAGCGACGCCGGGAGGAACCCGCGGACGCCGAGGTCGAGGATCAGACCGCCCTTGACGACCTCGATCACGCGACCGGTCACCGCCTCGCCGCTCTCGGCGGCAGCCTCGATCGCCTTCCACGCAAGCTCGAAACGCGCTCGCTTCTTCGACAGCAGGAGCCGCCCTTCGGCGTCCTCCTTCGTCATCACGAGCGCGTCGATCTCCTCGCCCACCGCGACCTCGTCGGCCGGGTTGACGTTGCGACGGATCGACAGCTCGGAGACGGGGATGACCCCCTCCGACTTGTAGCCGATGTCGACGAGCACCTCGTCCTTGTCGACCCGAACGACGCGCCCGTGGACGACCTCGCCCTCGTTGATCGTGGGGAAGGTGCTGTCGTAGTCGGGCACGAGGGCGCCGTCGGGACCGGTGGTCCAGACGCCAACCTCGGCAACAGGGGTCTCGATGGGCATGGAGGCGCTTTCTACGGTGTCGTTGGACATGACGAGTCGGGGAGTATAGCGGGGGTTTCGCTCCCCGAATCCCCGGAAATCTCGGAAATTCGACCCTGCGGCGCGGGTCAAGCCTTGGCGTCGGCCCAGGTGTCGCCGCTCCCGACCTCGACCGCGAGCGGCGGGTCGAGCGGGTAGGCACCGGTCATCTCCTCCCGGACGAGCTCTCGGAGCGCGCTCGACTCGACCTCGGGTACCTCGACGAGGAGCTCGTCGTGCACCTGCAGCACGAGCCGCGATGCACGCCCTTCGGCGACGAGCCGCCGATGGATGCGGATCATGGCGACCTTGATCACGTCGGCGGCGGTGCCCTGCATCACGGTGTTGACCGCGAGCCGCTCGCCGAGCGACCGCGTCTGCCGATTCGAGGCACGGAGCTCGGGGATCGGGCGACGTCGCCCGAGGAGCGTGGTCACATAGCCGTCTGCGGCTGCCTGGGCGATCGTCCGCGCGATGAACTCCTGGACGCGCGGGAAGCGGGCGAGGTAGGTGTCGATGTACTCCTGGGCCTCGTCGCGTGGGATGTCGAGGTTCTCGGACAGCCCGAACGCCGAGATGCCGTAGATGATCCCGAAGTTGACCATCTTCGCGACGTCGCGCTCGGAGCGGGTGAGCTCGGCACGGTCCTTGCCGAGCACCTCGGCGGCGGTCGCAGCATGGATGTCCTCCCCCCGCGCGAAGGCCTCACGGAGGACGGGCTCGCCGGAGACGTGGGCGAGGATCCGCAGCTCGACCTGGCTGTAGTCGGCCGACAGGAGCCGGCATCCGTCGGCGGCGACGAACGCGCTCCGGATCTGCCGACCGAGCTCGGTCCGGATCGGGATCGACTGCAGGTTCGGGCTGGTCGTCGACAGGCGGCCGGTCGCGGCAACCGCCTGGTTGAAGGTCGTGTGCAGCCGCCCGTCCTCGCCGATGAGGGTCGGCAACGGCTCGAGGTAGGTGTTGAGCAGCTTCGAGAGCTCGCGCCATTCCTCGATCACCACGACGAGCGGGTGCTCACCGCGGAGGCCGCGGAGCACCCTGGCGTCGGTCGAGTAGCCGGTCTTGCCCTTCCTCCCCGGGTTGAGACCGAGCACCTCGAACAGGATCCGGGCCACCTGCTGGGTCGAGCCCAGGAGGAACGGCTCGCCGGCGAGGTCGGTCGCCTGCGCTTCGAGCTCCTGCACGCGATCGGAGAGGCGTGCGGTGATCTCCCCCATCCGGTACGTGTCGATGAGGATCCCGACGTCCTCCATCGCACCGAGGACCTCAGCAAGTGGCAGCTCGATCGTGTCGTAGAGCTCCTCCGAGCCGCGCTCGCGCACCTTCTCGCGCAGGATTGGCCCAAGCCGCCGTGCCGCCTCGGCGGCGCAGACGAGCGCGGCGGTCGTCTCCTCCGCGGCCGGGTCGGGCACCAGCTCCAGCCCGTGCTCGACGGCGAGCTCGTCGAGCCGGTAGCCGGAGCGGCCCGGGTCGACGAGGTACGCGGCGAGGAGCGTGTCATCGGCGGGCGGGCCGGAGAGGCGCAGTGCCTTCGCATCGTGCGCGACGACCTCGGATGTGGCGAGCAGTCCCGCGAGCTCCGCGGTGGTGGCATCGACCACGTCGACCCCGTCGGGCGCGGCCACCGCCAGCCGGCCGCCGACGTGGGCGACACCCACGTACCCGACCGGGGTGGGAGACCGCTCGCGCCAGGGAACCGTCTCGCGCTCGAGGCGGGGCGCGGCGGACGGCAGCGCCTCCTCGAGCGTGTCGACCCGTCCGAGCAGCGCCCTGAACTCGAACCGGCGGAAGATCTCCTTCAGCGTCGACCGGTCGGGCGAGCCGGAGACGAGGTCGCCGACGTCGACCTCGAGCGGCAGGTCGCGCCGCATCGTGGCGAGGACCTTCGCGGTCCGCGCCTGGTCGGCATGTTCCCGCACCGCACGACCGCGCGCGGGTGAGAGCTCCTCGGCGTGCGCGATCACCTCCTCGAGCGAGCCGTACTGCGCAACCAGCTGCCCCGCGGTCTTGTCCCCGATCCCGGGGATCCCGGGAATGTTGTCGCTCGTGTCGCCCTTGAGACCGATGAAGTCGGGGATCTGCTCGGGGAGGATCCCGTAGCGCAGCTGGACGCGCTCGGGGGTGTAGACGTTGACGTCTGCGACACCTCGCGGCGTCATCATCAGCGTCACGTGGTCGCTGACGAGCTGGAAGGCATCCCGGTCGGTGGAGACGACGCACGTGCGAATCCCGGCGTCGTCGGCGCGGGTCGCGATCGTGGCGATCACGTCGTCGGCCTCCCAGCCTTCGAACTCGAGGTTCAGGTAGCCGAACGCCTCGACGATCGGCCGGAAGTGCGGGAACTGCTCGCGCAGGAGATCCGGCATCGGCCGGCGGCCTTCCTTGTAGACGACCTCCGCCTCCTCCGCGACGGCTGCACGGTGCACCGGTCGCGTGTCCCAGGCGACCGCCACCCCGCGCGGGCGATAGTCGGCGAGCAGCTTGAAGAGCATGTTGGTGAACCCGAGCAGCGCGTTCGTGGGCTGCCCATCGGTCGTCTGGAGCTCCTCGGGAAGCGCGAAGAACGCGCGGTACGCGAGGTTGTTGCCGTCGACGAGGAAGAGCTCGGCGTCACGCGCTGGGCCGTCGTCGAGCTCGAGCTCGGCGCCCGTGATCGTCTTCGGGCTCACGACGACGAGTCTACGGCGCCGATTGTGTCAGCATCTGCTCGTGCGCGCGCCCGACATCCGCCCGTTCGAAGACCGCGACCTCGACGGCGCGGCCGACCTGCTCGCCCGGCGTCATCGGTCGCAGCGCCGCTTCGCCCCGGCGCTCGACGCCCGCTTCGAGGAGCCCGAGCATGCGCGTGCCGAGCTCGAAGCGCTCTGGAGCGGTGACCGCGTGACGAGCCTCGTCGCCGAGCTCGACGGAGCGCTCGTGGGATACCTCATCGGGGTCCACCGCGACCGGACGGTGTGGGGACCGAATGTGTGGGTCGACGGCGCCGCCCACGCGGCCGACGATCCCGAGCTGATCCGCGATCTCTACGCCGCGGCGGCACAGGACTGGGTCGCGAGCGGCCGGACGAGCCACTACGTGGTCGTTCCTGCCACCGACCACGGCCTCGTCGACGCCTGGTTTCGCCTCGGCTTCGGCCAACAGCAGATCCATGCGCTCACCAACGTCCGCGGCGACGACGAGCTCCCTCCCGCTCGGCCGGGTGCCGGGCTCGCGATCAGGCGAGCGGAGCGTGACGACCTCGACGACGTCGCACGGTTGTCGCTCGTCCTGCCCGAGTACCAGGCTGGCTCGCCGACGTTCTCCCGCCTCGCGCCGCCGACGTTCGACGAGGCTCGGCGCGAATGGGAGGCCGACTGGGACGATCCGCGCTTCGTGACGTTCGTCGCCGAGCAGCGCGGCACGGTGGTCGGTCTCGCCCTCGGCTGTCCCGTCACCGTCTCCGGGCTCAATCACGGCGTGATGCGACCGTCCGACGCCGGCCTGCTCGGCTACGCGGCCGTCCTCCCGGAGGCGCGCGGGCTCGGCGCGGGGCGCCTGCTCGGGGAGGCGGTGCTCGACTGGGCTCGAGCGGAGGGTTGGCGGACGGTCGTCGTCGACTGGAGGGCGACGAACCTCACCGCGTCGCGCGCGTGGCCGCGGCTCGGCTTCGTACCGACGTTCCTTCGCCTGCATCGTGCGATTGCGGGGTGAGGGCCCAGCTCCTCGCCGGATCGCGCCTGGTGCCGGTCGCGCTTCCTGACGACGCCACCCTCGTCGCTGCCCCACCACCGCTCGAGCCGCTGGCCGACGTCGGCGCTGCGACACGCGACGCCTTCCGCTACCCGCTTGCCGGGGCGCCGCTCGAGGCGCTCGTCACCCGCGGTGGCCGAGCGACGCTGGTCGTCGAGCCGGCGCTCCTTCCTGTTCCCGCGTCCGACGACGACCCTCGGCCGTGACGCGCTCTCCGCCGTGATCGACGAGCTCGACCGGCTCGGGATGCCCCGCACGCGTCAGACGATCCTCGTCGCGGGCGGGCTGGAGCGCCGGGCGTCCCGCGTCCAGCTCGAGGCGCTGCTGCGACCCGAGCCCGCGCGGGCGTTTCGCGGGTCGGTCGTGACGCACGACGTCACCGCGGAGGGGCTCCGGCGGCTCGGGGAGATCGAGGGTCGAGCGGCGCTGGTCGCCCCGGAGCTACTCGAGACCGACCTCGTGGTGACGGTCACTGCGGCCGAGAGCGTCGTGCACGGTGGCCCGTCGGCGCTCGTAGCCGCCTCGACCGACGGGCTCGCACGACGCGCGACCTCGAGCTCGCTGCTCGAGCCGACGACCTCTCCCGGGTGGAGGATCGCAGTCGCGCTCGAGGCACTCCTCGCACGACACGTGGCGGTCATCGGGCTGTCGCTCGTCCTCGATGTCCCGCGGCTTCGGACAACCGATGGCCTGCCGCGCCGGCTCCACGGGCTCGCGCCGGCGTCGGTCAGGCATGCGTGGCTCCAGCGCCAGGTGCGCGGCCCGCAGGTGGCCTCGGTGCTCGCGGGCACGCCGTCGGTCGCGCACGCGGAGGCGCTCATCAGAGGCACCACCCTCCGCGGCGCCCGGGTCGAGACGCCGTTCGACACGCTCGTCGTTCCGCTCCCCTGGTGCGACCACCACCAGCCCCGCTCGCCGCTGAACCCCGTCACGACCGCATCGACCGCCCTCGGCATCGGGTTGCGGTTGTGGCGCGACCGGCCACCGGTGCGAGCGGGTGGCACCGTCGTGCTCCTCGCGCCGCTCTCACGGACGACCGGTCACGGTCCGCAGGAGCCATTCCGACGCCTGTTCACGACCCTGCTCGACGACGGATCGGGCTCGAGGTTGTCCGCGGCCGAGGCGCTCGCGGCCCGCGACCCACGGGCACTGAGCGCATACCGCCGCGGGCAGGCTCCCCACCCGAGGCTCCCCTTCGCCGACTGGGAGTCATGCGCGCCCGCGCTACGACATGCCGGGCGGGTGATCGTGGCCGGCTGCCGCGACGCCGCCGCCGCTCGCACGCTCGGGATGGTCCCGAGCCGCAATGCCGCCGCCGCGCTCGAGATGGCGCTCGGCGTCGAGGGCGCCGGCTCGAGGACCGGGGTGCTGCTCGCGCCGCCGTATGTCCCGCTGCTCGTCGGCGCTCCCGCTCGTTGAGGCGATATCCGGCGATCTCCGGCGCTCTAGTCGATACCGAGGTAGGCCTTCTGGACGTCGGGTTCGTCTTCAGCTCGGCGGCCGGGCCCGTCGAGCGAGATGCTGTCCCGTCTCGATCACGTAGGCGCGGTGCGCCACATCGAGGGCCATCAGCGCGTTCTGCTCGACGAGGAGCACCGGCGTTCCCTGCTTGTTGATCTGCGAGACGATCTCGAAGATCTTCTCGACGAAGACCGGCGCGAGCCCCATCGAGGGCTCGTCGAGCATCAGCAGCTTCGGGCGCGCCATCAGCGCGCGGCCGATCGCGCACATCTGCTGCTCGCCACCGGACATCGTCCCCGCCTTCTGCGTGCGACGCTCGTAGAGCCGCGGGAAGAACTCGAAGACGCGGTCCATGTCCTCCTTGAAGTTCTCCTTGTCCGCCGCTGGAACGCGCCCATCTCGAGGTTCTCGGTCACGGTCATCCGCGGGAAGAGGCTTGCGACCCTCGGGCGACTGCGAGATCCCCATCGCCACGACCTCGTGCGGCGGAGTCGTGGTGATGTCGGTGCCCTCGAACGTGATCGTCCCGACCCTGGGCTTGATCAGGCCGCTGATCGTTCCGCAGCGTCGTCGACTTGCCGGCCCCGTTCGCGCCGATCAGCGTCACGATCTCGCCCGGGTCGACGTGCAGCGAGACTCCCTTCAGCGCCTGGATCGAGCCGTAGAACGTCTGCACGCGCTTCGAGCTCGAGGACCGGTGCCGGCGGCGCTCATCCGACCGCACCCGAACCGAGGTACGCCTCGATCACGCGTGGGGTCCGACTGGACGTCCTTCGGCGTTGCCCTCGGCGATCTTCTGACCGAACTCGAGCACCGTGATCGCGTCGGAGACGCCCATCACGACCTTCATGTCGTGCTCGATCAGCAGCACCGTCAGCCCCTCCTCGGTGCGAATCTTCGCCACGAACGCCGTGAACTCGGCCGTCTCCTGGGGATTCATGCCTGCCGTGGGCTCGTCGAGCAGGAGCAGCTTCGGCTCGGTGCCCGAGCGCGCGCGCGACCTCGAGCCGCCGCTGGTCGCCGTAGGAGAGGTTGCGTGCGTACTCGTCGTCCTTCCCGGCGAGGTTGCAGTACGCGAGGAGCTCGCTGGCCCGCTCGCGCGCGTCGCGCTCCTCGCGCCGCACGCCGGGGCGTGCGGACGATGCTGTCGAGAATGTCGCCCTTGAGACGACAGTGCATGCCGACGAGGACGTTCTCGAGCGCCGTCATCTGCTCGAAGAGGCGGATGTTCTGGAACGTGCGCCCGATCCCGCGCTCGGTGGCGACGTGCGGCGGCTTGCCGGCGATGTCCTCGCCGTCGAAGAGAACCTGTGCCCGCAGGTCGGCTTGTAGACGCCCGTGAGCATGTTGAAGAACGTCGTCTTGCCGGCGCCGTTCGGGCCGATCAGGCTCATGATCGAGCCTCGCGGAATCGAGAAGTCGACGTCGTTCACGGCGACGAGCCCGCCGAACTCCTTGCGCACGCGCGCTGCGTCGAGGAGGAGATCAGCTCATCGTCACTCCTCCGGGCGCGTGTCGCACGTCCATCAGCGGCTCGTCGTGGACGCCTTCCTCGAACTCGAGCTTGCGCCGTTCTTCGGGGATCAGGCCGCCGGGACGGAAGAGCATCACGAGCACGATGATCGTGCCGTAGATCCCGAACGAGAGCAGCGGTGCGTTGAGGCAGCCGTCGCTGATCGGCCTCGCGGGTCGGCGGCGATCGGGTCGCACTGGAAGAGCACCCCAGTCCTTGTCGTTCCACCAGCCCGCCACGTTGGAGAGACCCTCCTGGTTCAGGTAGGTCAGGAGCGCGGCGCCGGTGATCACGCCCCAGACGTTGCCCATCCCGCCGAGGATGACCATGCAGAGGATGAAGATCGAGATCTGGAAGCCGAAGTCGTCGGGAAAGACGCCCTGCTTGAACGACGCGAAGAAGGCGCCTGCGACCCCGCCGAAGAACGCGCCCGACGCGTAGGCCCACGTCTTCGTGCGCATCAGCGGGATGCCCATCGCTGCAGCCGCGATCTCGTCCTCCCGGATCGCGATCCAGGCGCGACCGAGCCGTGAGTCGCGCAGCCGGAGGCTGCAGAACACCGTGACAGCAGGAGCAGCGCGATCGCCGACCAGTAGTACAGGCTGACGAAGTTCACGTACTTCCCGGACGTCGCGATGAAGTCCGCAGGCAGGCGCGTTGCCGAGGAGAGCCAACTGCCGAAGCCGGCCGGATCGATCGGGTTGATGCCGGGAGGACCGTTCGGTGAGGTTGAAGCCCAATCCGTCCTTGTCGCCGTTGCGGGCCACCTGACCGATGATCTCGCCGAAGCCGAGCGTGACGATCGCGAGGTAGTCGCCTCTGAGCCGCAACGTCGGCAGGCCGATGATGACCCCGCCGGCGGCGGCGATCGCGGCAGCGATCAGGAGGACGAGCCAGATCGAGATGTGCATGCCGCCGAGGCCGGCCGGCACGCCGACGGCACCGAACGAGAAGTCGAGCCCGAACTCGGAGCCGTGGGGCGAGGCGAACCATGCTCCGGCATACGCGCCGAGCGCGTAGAACGCGACGTAGCCGAGATCGAGCAGTCCGGCATAGCCGACGACGATGTTGAGCCCGACGGCCATCATCGCGAAGATCGCCATCACGACCATCGTGTCCATGCTCGGGAAGCGTCTTGAAGACCGGGATCTCGAAGAGCACGTTCTGCCCGTTGAGCTCGTTCGCCCAGAGGAACGGGTAGACGAGCACGAGGCCGAGCACGGTGATCGGCAAGCGCGAAACGCCTGATGTGCCGGGGCAGCAGATAGAGCACGTACGTGATGGCGAGAAGCGCAAGCAGCGACGGATGCGGCGGGACGCCGAGCGCCAGCGCGATCAGGATCACCACTCCGGCGATCACGAGCGGCGGGACGGCGCGCTGCACGATGAGCGGACGCTGCCGCCAGCGCGCCTGCCGTCCTTCACCCCGACTGCCCCAGCACGCGCCAGAAGCCGCGATCGACCCGCTTCGTGAGGCCCGCGGGCCATCTACCCGCCCTCGGGAGTCTGCTCGCCGAGGAGGCCCTGCGGCCGAAAGACGAGGATCACGATCAGGATCCCGAAGACGATCGACTGCGTCCAGGCGGTGCCGGGCGCGTACCACGAGAGGCCTTCGTTGAAGTCCTGGGTGAACCCGATCAACAGCGCCGCCGAGGACGGCCCCCTGGAGGTTGCCGATGCCGCCGAGAACCGCCGCGGTGAAAGCGATCAGCCCGAGCGTGAAGCCCGTGTAGAACTGGATCGTCGTCGAGTAGAAGACGAAGATGACGCCGGCCGTCCCGGCGAGTGCTCCTGCGATCGCGAACGTGAACGAGATCGTCCGGTTGACGTCGATCCCCATCAGGGCTGCCGCGTCCTTGTCCTGCGCCGTGGCACGCATCGCCTTGCCCTGGCGCGTGAAGCGCACGAGCCACACGAGGCCGATCAGGACGGGCACCGTGACGAGCAGCACGATGAACTGATCCCAGTTGTACGTGACGCACTTCGGACATGTCCCGAGCGTGAAGATCGTGCCGTGCGGAAGCGTGTCGACGGCAGCGAGACCGGCTGTGAGCCCTTCCAGATCAGGCCGACGTCCTGGAGGATGAACGAGACGCCGATCGCAGTGATCAGCGGCACGAGACGCGGCGCCCGTCGCAGCGGTCTGTACGCAATCCGCTCGATGGTCGCATTGAGCAGCCGCACCCCACCATCGCGACCACGAGCGCCACCACGATCGCGAGCACGAGAGAGCCGAACGACGGGTTGACGCCGAGGTCGAAGACCCCGACCGCGAACGTCGCCGCGATCATCCCGCCGATCATGAACACGTCGGCGTGGGCGAAGTTGATCAGCTCGAGAATGCCGTACACGAGCGTGTAGCCGAGAGCGACGAGCGCGTAGAGCGCGCCGCGGGTGAGCCCCGTGAGCGTGAGCTGCACGAACGTCGTCCAGTCCTGGTACGCGTTGACCGACGAGCCACGCGACGACGAGGAGGACGAGGACGAGCCCGACCACGTTGGCGACCGTCGGACCGGAACCCGGGAACGAGTGACTGCGTGAGCCTGCGTGCTCAGAGCCGTCTCCTCTGAGTCGGGGAAGGGCCCGAAGGCCCCTCCCCCCTCGCTTGCTACTTCGACGAACTCCGCCCGTCTAGCCCTGACCTTGGTGATGACGACGAACGCGTACTTCCCGTCGCCCTTCACCATCTTCGAGAAGCTGATCGCCTTGACCGGGACGGTGTCACCGTTCTTGTCGAAGCGAATGTTGCCCATGATGCCGTTCTTGACGTTCGTCTTGAACAGCTCGCTCGTGACGGAGCTCCGCGTGCCGTTCGAGCGTGCGATCGCGTCGAACATGATCTGGGCGCTCTGACCCTGGTAGACCGCGTACGGCGGAACCTGGCCACTGATCTTCGCGTACTTCTTCAGCCCGGCCATGAACGTCTTGCCCGTCGGCCCGAGCTTGCTGAGCGGCAGGCCGGCGTAGCTGATGTACATGCCTTCAGCGGCCGACCCGGCCCCGGCGTCGCCGAGTACGGGGTCCAGCCGTCCGGCCCCGCGAAGACCGGCTTTGACCCGACGACCGAGCGGATGTCCTTCAGCACCTTGACGCCGTTGTTGCAGACGATGCCGCCGAGGTAGACGGATTCCGCACCCGAGTCCTTGATCTGCTGACCGAGCGCCGTGTAGTCGGTCGCCGTCGAATCCCACGGCTCGAAGCCGAGCACCTTGATCCCGAGCTTCGCAGCGCCGCGACTGGAAGGCGTTCGCGACACCCTTGCCGAACGACTGGTTGTCGTGGACGATGTAGACGCTCTTGACCTTGCGTCAGCTGCTTGAGCAGGTCGGCCGCCAGCAGGTCCCTGGTAGTCGTCCGACGCCGAAACACGCACGTAGTTGCGCTTGCCGGTCGGGTAGAAGATCCCCGGCTCTCCCTTTTCGTTCCACGGCGCGAAGTGCGTCAGACCGACGTTGGTGTTGGCCGAGCTGACCATCCCGACAGCGCCGCCCGGCGCCCGGTTGAGGATCGGAAGCATCAGCTTGGTGCAGCCGGAGTTGAACGTCCCGAGGACGCCGATCACGGACTTGTCGTTTGCATACGCCCGCCCGTTCGCGGTGCACTTGGCCGGATCCCAGGCACCCTTCGCGGCGGTCGAGTCGTCGCACTCCTGGTAGCCGACGGTGTACTTGCCGGCCTTGAAGTTGTACTGCTTCTAGAGCACGAACCGGACCGCCTGTCCCATCGCCAGGATCTGCGCGCGGCCTGCGCCCTGGAGCGGCAGGTCGGAGGCGACGATGTATTGCGGCTTGCCCGTCGCCCTGGTAGAACAGCGGGCCGCACGACGACGACGGCAGCGCGTCCCCGCGCCGATCTTCCCGGTCGCTGCGCCCGAGATCATCAGGGCGTTCGGTGCCGGTGATGCACAGCGATCGCCATGACCGCCCCGGTCTGCAAATCGCTCTTCTTCACTCGTTCCCCCTTGTAGTTACGTGCCTCGGTGCGGCGAGTCATCCGCGCCTCCGCCGAGGCGTGCCGATGCAACCGCGAGCCGCCGAGGTTGCGACGGTGCCCACCTCAGCTCGCTGAGCGGGAACGAACGGTGCCTGCGGGGTGGGACGAGGAAGTTCTGACGATGGGTCGTCGTCAGGATCTGATTGAACCCCAGACCGAGCGAGCGCACCTCGAAGGGGAGCCGCGTCCCATCGGGCAACACCCCGTCCATCGCCAACCGAACGCGGCGAAAGTCGTCGCTCGTCGGGTTGAAGACGACGAAATGGAGGCCCGCTGCGGCGCGTCGTCGAGCCCGTCTTGTACCGGGTCGACCGACCAGTGGAACGGGTTGTCGAGCGTGTTGAAGTCCGCCCGCTGTGGGACCGCCGTCCCTTTCGGGTAGCGCATCTCATCGGCCCCGACCACATCGCGATCGAGGCGCGAGGCGCTCTGGAGCGAGCCCGAGTGACCGATCTGCCGGTGCGGCGCATAGTCGCGCTTGACCTGCGCGGCCGTCTGCGTCGTCGTCGGGCCCCTGGGGGACCGTCTGGGCGTCGGGTGGCACCTCGAGTCCCGGCCGGAACGTCGTGTCCACCCGCGCCTGAAGGTCGAAGGTCTGATACCAGGCGGCGATGTCCTCGAACAGATGCGAGAGATGCATGTGCGTCCCCTGGGCGAAGTAGCCCGGCCGCGCCGAGGTCGGCGTAGCCGAGCGTCTCGAGGTTCGCGATCCGGGGCGGGCCGAGCGCAGCCGTCTGCGTCGAGGTGAAGCCGAGGAACAGCTCGGCGGTCTCGGGGATCAGGTCGGCGCCGGGAATGCCGGCTGCCGTGGCCATCTGCTTCGGGCAGGCTCGTGCCGCCGTCGAAGCCGCCGCCGGCGAAGCCCCTGCGGATGCTCGTGACCCGGAAGATGCCGTCGAGGTCGTCGAACAGCGCCTTCGAGCCGGCGGCGAGGTGCGCGAGCGAGTCGCTTCGGAGGAGCACGGCGACGTCGTTCTGCTCGAGGATCGTGGAGTCGGGGTCGCTCGGGAACCGGATCGCATCCTCGAGCACGCGCACGTGACCGCCCCGTGTCTGCGTCGCCCTCAGATCGGTGGGGAGGTGGCCGCGCGGCCGACGGGGCACGTAGCGCCGGAAGTACGGGAGTCCCCAGGCGACCGTGATCCCGAGGCCGGCGGGGGTCGGCTCGAACTCGCCTCTCGAGCCGGGCGAGCGCGCCCTCGAGCGCCGACGGGCATCGCGCAGGTCGGCCGCGCGACCCGTCGATGCGAAGCGTCGCCGTGACAACGGTGTGGTGGAGCGGTGGCACGAGCACCTCGACATCGTTGTCCCGGATCATGCGAACGCCGTCGAGGAGGTGCTGCTCCTGCGGAAGGACTCCCGTGACGTTCGCTGGGGGGCCGCCGTGAACCGTCCACGAGCTCGTAGATTCCCGCTGTCGCCAAGCCCCCGACAGCAACTCCTCCGAGCAGGTGCCGTCGGGTGAGGCCACGACTACGCGGCGGGGGACAACATGACGAGTCCTCGCATGACGCGGTCGAGGTTGGCGACGACCTGCTTGTACGTGTACGGCGGCGCGACGTGCTCGCTCACCGTGTACAGCGAGCCTCTGTGGTGCCAGGCGTAGAGCACGTGCCAGAGATCGACGCCCTGGTTCGCGGTGTAGACCGTCACCTTCGTCGGACCGAACCGCCGGCTCGCGCTTGGTCGCTGAAGCACGGGATCTTCGGGTGCACGGTCTTCCCGTTCACCGTCAACGTGTCCTCGCAGACCGGGATCGCCGTGCGGCCCGGGTAGCCACGGAAGTTCACGTGCACCTCCAGGACGCCTGCCGCGCCTGGCTCGAGCCAGGCGAAGCTGACGAGATACGCACCGGTCGTCGTTGACGAACCTGCCGTTGAACCAGAGGCCGCCGCATCTGGCCGACCGAGCGGCTCGGGCATCCACGACGGGCAGTAGACGTCGGCCTGGATCTCGTCGGCGAGCGTCTGCCAGCCCTTGCGCCAGTTCGCGGGGCAGACCCTGGTCACGCGCTTCGCCGTCACCGCGGGCGCTGGCTCGGCGTCTCGCGTCGTCCGAGCCACAGCCGCCGACGAGCAGCGCCGACGCGCAAGACACCGAGAGGAACGTGACCCGCCGCATCGATCGCGAAGGGTAGCGCTCGTCTTCGCAGTCGGTCAGGTCGCCGGTTCGCGGCTGCCCGCACGGTCGTCGCGGCCGCCGGCTCGACCACCGTGTCGACCTCGAACCTGTCGCGCCACCCTGAACATCGTGAACTCGACGATCGGCCCGGTGGCGCGGTCGGATCACCGTTCGGATCGAAGGCGAACGTCCCGAGGAGCCCGTTCGTCACCCTCGTCTCGAACAGCCTGGCGAGGACGTCGACCCGCGTGCCGTCCGACTTCGCGATCGCATCGAGCATGATGACGGCGGCCTGCGCGCCGTGGATCGCCCTCGGGTCGAGCCGTCGTCCGCCGAGGTAGTCGGCGGCAAGGTCTTCGCAAACGCCCTTCGCGGCCGCCGGAACGCGCTCTCGGCGGGGTGCCGGCGGCGGACACGTACATCCCTTTGGCGGCGGAGCCTCCATCGTCGATCGTTTGCCGCTTCGCGAACCCGTCCGAGGCAAGCAGCCTGACGTCCCGTCGTTCGGTCCGAGCACCGCGGACTTCGTCGCAGGAGCCCGGGCGCCGTTCTGCTCGATCGAGCCCTCCGAGGAAGACCGCCGTCGGCCCGTTTCGATCGCACCCTCTCGAACAGCGATACGTAGCTCGTCTGCCTCGGGGTTCCAGCCCTCGAACCCGACGACCTCGATGCCGAGTGATCTGGCGGCGGCCCGAAAGCTCGTCGCCATCCCGACCCCGTAGGCCTCGCGGTCGTGGAGCACGTAGACCCGCCGGACACCGCGGTCGCGGGCGAACTCGGCGGCGGCGGCCGCCTGGAAGACGTCGTTCGCGGCCACCCGGAGGTAGTTGCGCCTGCCGGACGGGTAGTACTTGCCGGGCTCCGAGACGTCGCAGCCGGCGCCGCCTCGTGTCAGGCAGGGGTACGTGTTCGTCGGCGAGACGATGGGGATCGCGCCGTCCGGAGCCTGGTTCAGCGCGGGAATGAGGATCGTGGCGCACCGCGAATCGAGTGGACCGATCACTCCGATCACCCTGGTCGTCGTCCGCGTAGGCGCTCGCGTTTTCAGCGCACCGGCCGGGGTCCGACCCTCCGGCCTCCGCGGTCGAGTCGTCACACGCCTGGAAACCGATCGTGTGGCTACCGGCCTTGAACCTTCGCGTCTTCAGCTGCGCCCGGATGGCGTCGTTGATCTGGAGCGACACCGCCCTCGACGGGCCCCGGAGCGGCAGGCTCGACACGAGGACCAGATCCGGAGCACCCGTTCCGGGATACTCGACCGGCGCACACGCCTGCTGCCTCGGATGTCCCGCAGCCGGCGACGACCAGGGCGAGTGCCGCGCCGACGAGCCCGGCAGCGACGACTCGAGCGCCGGATCGGATCCCGCGCGCGCCACGGATGATCCGGGCGCACGTTGCGGAATGCCGAAGGGGGGAATCGAACCCCCACGCCCTTTCGAGCGCCGGATTTTGAGTCCGGTGCGTCTACCAGTTCCGCCACTTCGGCTCGTGCCACGCATCGAGATGCCGTGTCGCGCGCTCGCTTCCTCAGAGCACGGCCTCCAGGAACGCCCGCGTCTCCGGGCGCTTGGGGTCGTTGATGATCTGCGCCGGAGGGCCTTGCTCGATGATCGACCCCTCGTGGACGAACACCATGCGTGCTGCCACCTCCCGGGCGAACCCCATCTCGTGCGTGACGACGAGCATGGTAATCCCCAGCTCCGTGCGAGAGCCTGCGCATCACGCCGAGCACCTCGCCGGTCAGCTCCGGGTCGAGCGCCGACGTCGGCTCGTCGAACAGCATCACCTTCGGGCTCATCGCGAGCGCCCGCGCGATCGCGACCCGCTGCTGCTGACCGCCGGAGAGCTCGATCGGGTAGGCGTCCTCCTTCTCTGGAAGCCCGACGACGTCGAGCAGCTCGCGGCCGATCGATCTTCGACCTCGGCGTCTGACCGCCGCAGCACCGTCCGCGGCCCTTCGCAGACGTTGTCGAGCGCGGTCAGGTGCGGGAACAGGTTGAAGTCCTGGAACACCATTCCCGTCGAAACCCGCAGGCGGCGGATCTGCTCCCGCTTCGCCTTCGTCCGGTGACCGCCACCGACGAGCGTGATGCCGTCGACCTCGATCGTCCCCGCGGTGGGCTCCTCGAGGAAGTTGACGCAGCGGAGCAGCGTGCTCTTTCCCGAGCCGGACCGTCCGAAGACGACGACGACCTCGCCGGCTCGACCTCGAGGTCGATGCCCTTCAGCACCTCGTGGGCGCCGAACGTCTTGCCGAGCCCGGCGACGCGGAGGATCGGCGCGCTCACGGGACGCACCCTGCCGTGCGCTCTGCTCCGGCGACGGCGACCCCGGAGGTGCCGCGGACGTAGCCCCGTGCTCAGCTTGCGCTCGAGCCGGAGCTGGAAGTACTGGAAGACCGTCGTCAGCCCCCAGTACAGGAGCGCGGCGACGATCAGCGCCTCGAGGTTGCGGAAGTCGGCCTTCCCGACGAGCTGTGCGCGGCGGAAGATCTCCATCTGGTCGACGGTTGCCCCGAGGAAGCTGACGAGCGCGGTGTCCTTCATCATCGCGATGAAGTCGTTGCCGGCGGGCGGGATGATCACCCGGACCGCCTGCGGCAGGACGACGCGGCGCATCTTCTGGCGGTAGCGTCATCCCGAGCGCGTCCGCCGCCTCGGCCTGGCCGTGCCCGACCGACTGGATCCCGGCGCGGAAGATCTCGGTCATGTAGGCGCCGTAGTTGAGGCCGAGCGCGATCACGCCGGCGGTCAGGACGTCGAGCGTGAGCAGGTCGGCCCAGAAGTCGCCGAACGCGAGCCCGATCTGCGGCAGCGCGAGGTAGATGAGGAACAGCTGCACGATCAGCGGCGTACCGCGGAAGAACGACGTGTAGAAGCCCGGTCACGCCGACCGCGATCGCGTTGCTGCGAGAGCCGGCCGAGCGCGCCGAGCAGCGCGAGCACCGACGCGAGCAGGATCGAGAGAACGGCGATCACGATCGTCCAGGTGATCCCCCGGGCGATGAAGCCCGCGTTCTCGCGCATCCAGCCCGTGTCGAACCCCGCGGCCGCGAACAGCGCGACGAGGAGGCCCAGGATCACGGCCCAGACGACCGCGAGCTTGAGCCGTGAACGGGATCCGGGCCGAGCGAAGCTCGAGCGCCTCGCGCCGCTCGCTCCACGGAACGACCGTGGGCCGCGGAGGGCTCCTGCTCCCCGCGGCCCGCTGGATCCGTCGTCACATCCGACCCCGGTCTAGCTCGCCTTCGACCGTCAGGTCGGCCCCGTACCACTTCTCCGAGAGCTTCGACAGCGTCCCGTCCTCGTGCATCTCGGTGACGATCTCGGAGACCTTGTCGACGAGGCTCGACGGGTCGAGCGTCGAGCTCTTGTCGATCGCGACCGCGAGCGGCTCGTAGTACAGCGGCTCGCCGACGATCTTCAGCGGCTTGCCCGCGTCGATCGCGGCCTGGATCGTCGGCAGCGCCGAGATCACCGCGTCGAGCCGTCGGCCGTCGCCGAGCGCGAGCGCGTCGAGCGACGTCGAGTCGGTGTCGCTCGTGACGATCGTCGGGTTCGTCGACGACCGACGGGATCTTGACCGGCTCGCCCGACTCGTCCTGGGCGATCTCGAGCTTGTTCTGCAGGTAGAGGTCGTACGTGCAGCCACCGCAGACACCGATCTTCTTCCCGTCGAGATCCGCTCGCGCCGTTGATCGTCGTGTTGTCCTTGTGCACGGCGATCGCCGCCGGGCGTGTAGTAGTACGGCGGCGAGAAGCTCAAGACCTCGGCGCGCTCCGGCGGATCGTCATCGATCCGACGGAGGCGTCCCAGCGGCCGTTCCAGTTGCCGGCCGTGATCGTGTCCCAGGCCGGCGCCTCCCAGGCGATGTCGACGCCGAGTCGCTTCGCGATCTCGGTCGCGACGTCGATGTCGAAGCCCTCGTACTTGCCCGTGTCCTTGTTGAGCTCGGACTGCGGCGGGTACGCCGGATCGGTCGAGACCGTCAGCGTGCCCTTGTCCTGGATCGAGGCGAGAAGATCCTTCGATCCGCTGTCGTCGCTGCCGCAGGCGACGACCCCGAGGGTCAACACCAATGCGAGTAGCCCTCCGACGACCGTTCGTGCTCTTGTCATCCTTGCCTCCGTGACTCGTCAGTTGAACGGGAGGATTGTAGAGAGGGCACTCGGGTGCGCCTACTGTGTTGTGCAGGGCTGATGACCGGGACGAGAATTAGTATTGTCGCCGAACAAACTGGCGAGGAGGGTCGATGCGGATCGGGATCTTGACGGGCGGAGGCGATGTGCCGGGGCTCAACCCGTGTATCAAGGCGGTCGTCAACCGCGTCGCGCACGAAGGGCACGAGGTCATCGGCCTCCGACGCGGGTGGGCGGCGCTCCTCCGCCACGACCTCGACGACCCGGGCTCGGCTGACGAGTGGTTCCGCCCCCTCACACCGGGCGTCGTCCGCACGATCGACCGGACCGGCGGCACGTTCCTCCACACGTCGCGGACGAATCCCAGCCGGGTGCGAGCCAGCGAGGTCCCGGCCCACCTGGCCGATCGTGCGGTGGGCGAAGGACCGTTCGACTTCACCGACCACGCGCTCCGCGTCGTCGAGTCTCTGGGGATCGACGTGCTGATCCCGATCGGCGGCGACGACACCCTGTCGTACGCACTGCGGATGCACGACGAGGGAGTCCCGGTGGTCGCGATCCCGAAGACGATGGACAACGACGTCCACGGCACCGACTACTGCATCGGCTTCTCGACCGCGATCACGCGTGGGGTCCAGTTCATCCACAACCTGCGCACGTCGACGGGGTCCCACGAGCGCATCGCCGTCGTCGAGCTGTTCGGTCGCTACAGCGGCGAGACGTCGCTCATCACCGCCTACCTCGCCGGGGTCGACCGGGCGGTGATCTCGGAGATCCCGTTCGACATCGAGCGACTCGGAGCGCTCCTGCTCGCCGACAAGCGAGCGAACCCCTCGAACTACGCGATGGTCACCGTCTCCGAGGGCGCGACCCTTGCCGGTGGCGACATGGTGCTGGCGGGCGACGAGGACGCGTACGGGCACCGGAAGCTCGGTGGGATCGGCGAGCTGATGGCGGCGCTACTCAAGGAGCAGACGGGCGAGGAGATGATCATCCAGGAGCTCGGCTACCTGATGCGCTCGGGGAGCGCGGACTCGCTCGACCTGATGGTCGCCACGAACTACGCGGTGATGGCGGCCGACCTCGCCCTCGAAGGGTCGTCGGGGCGGATGGTCGCGCTCCGCAGCGGCACGTACACGGCGGTGCCGATCTCCGCGACGCGCGAGGGTGTCAAGCGGGTCGACGTCGACGAGCTGTACGACGCGGAGCAGTACCGACCGAAGGTCCGTCACGTGGCGGGCAAGCCGATGTTCCTGTATTGACGTAGGGCGAGCCCGGCGCTCACGGCATTGCCGGAGGATCGTAGGGGCCGGGCATGCCCGGCCCGTACATTGTCGGTCGTGAGACGGATCGGGATCTTGACGGCGGGCGGCGATTGCCCGGGGCTGAACGCGGTTATCCGCGGTGTCGTCGCGCGCAGTGTGACGGGCGGAGCCGAATGCGTCGGCATCCTCGACGGGTGGGAAGGGCTCATGGAGGGACGCACCCGGCCGCTCGATCGGGACGCTGTGCGCGGGATTCTCCAGCGCGGCGGAACGATTCTCGGAACGTCGCGACGAGACCCGTTCGTCCACGGCGACGGCCACGTGACGGTGCGAGCGACGCTCGAGCGTGAGCGGCTCGACGTGATCGTCGTGGTCGGCGGCGACGGCACGCTCCGCACGGCCCTTCGCCTCGTCGAGCACGGGCTCCCGCTCGTCGGCGTCCCGAAGACGATCGACAACGACATCCCCGCGACCGACGTCACGTTCGGCTTCGACACGGCGGTGCAGATCGCGACAGAGGCGATCGACCGGATCACGACGACCGCCGAGTCCCACGACCGGGTGATGCTCGTCGAGGTGATGGGCCGGACGAAGGGCTGGATCGCGACCTACGCCGGGATCGCTTCGGGGGCCGACGCGATCCTCGTGCCCGAGGAGCCCTGGAGCCTCGACGAGCTCGTGGAGGTCGTCCGCCGGCGCGCCGCCGAGGGACGCCGCTACTCGGTCGTCGTCGTCGCGGAGGGCGTCGCACCGCCCCCGGGAGCCGCGCTCGCCGCCGCCGTCGACGCCTTCGGGTTCGAGCGGCTCGGAGGCGTCTCGTACGCGATCGCCCGCCAGCTCGAGGAGCTGGCCGGGATCGAGACGCGCGTCACCGTTCTCGGGCATCTCCAGCGTGGCGGCACGCCGACCGCGTTCGACCGGGTGCTCGGCTCCCGTCTCGGCGTCGCCGCCGCCGACCTCGCGCTCACCGGCCAGACAGGGTGCATCGTCGTGATCCGCGGTAACGAGATCGTCAGCGTCCCCCTCGCGGATGCCTGCGGCTCGATCCGGGGCGTGCCGCCCGACCTGATCGAGGCAGCCCGAACGCTGTCGCGCTGACCTATGGCACGACTCGCCGCTCTCGACCTCGACGGGACGCTGCTGCGCACCGACGGCTCGATCTCGACGCGCTCGCGGGCGGCGATCGCTGCCGCTCGACGCGGCGGGATCGACGTCGTGATCGTGACCGCACGCTCGCCGCGGACCGTCGGTCAGATCGCGCGCGACGCGGGAATCGGCGGCCATGCGATCTGCGCGAACGGCGCGACGGTGTTCGATCTCGACGCCGACCGGATCGTGTCGCACCGGCCGCTCGACGCGGCGCTCGCGCGGAGGATCGCGATGGGGTTGCGAAAGCTGCGGCCCGACGATCGTGTTCGGCTGGGAGCTCGAGCTGCACTTTGGCAGCGAGCCGGCGTACGAGGCGCTCCGCGATCCGACCTGGTGGCCACGCCCTGAGGAGGCGTTCGACCCGATTCCGGTCGAGGACTGGGATCGACCGATGACGAAGCTCCTCGGCCGGCTCCCGGGCGCCGACCCCGGCGACCTGCTCGACCAGGCGACGGCGCTCTGTGGGACGGATGCGGAGGCGACGCTGACCGGTGAGGCGTTCGTCGAGGTGATGGCCGCGGGGGTGAGCAAGGGGGCTGCGCTCGCCCGGATGGCCGAGGAGCGTGGGCTAGCGTCGAGCGACGTCGTCGCGCTCGGCGATCACCTCACGGACGTCGGGATGCTCCGCTGGGCCGGACGCGGCATCGCCGTCGCCAACGCGCTCCCCGCGGTCGTGGAGGCCGCCGACGAGCTGACCCTGTCGAACGACGACGACGGCGTGGCGATCGTGCTCGAGGACCTCGTCGGGGGTCAGCCGGGCAGCGGCGCTTCCGGGAGTCGGTAGACCCTGACCCACGGGCCTGCAAGACCGGGGTCGTCTCCATCGAGCTCGAGCGCGAGTACGGCCCTGCGCGCGAGCGCCGCGTAGAACGCGCTCGTGCGCGGGTAGTCACCCGCAGCCGCGGCGACCCGGTCGGCCACCGCCCCCGTGACGACGACCCAGCGGACGTCCTGTCGTCGCAGCACCGCGAGGTCGCGCCGCGGATCCTCGGGTCGACCCGGGCCCGGGAGCGTGAACCGGAACCGGCGAGCTCCCGCCGGGCTCAGCGAGGACGGATCGAAGGCCACGCCGTCGGTGACCGGGACGTGCTCACGCACCCAGCGCGCTGCCGCGAGACGCGTATCCGTCCCGGTCAGGGCGTGCGTGTCCGCGATCGACCATGCCAGCGGGACGGCGAGCAGGGCGACGGCGAACGGGACCAGGACACCGATCCGGCCGACGAGGACGCCGATGACGGGGACGAGCGGGAGCACGTACCGGTCGAAATGCGCCTCGAGTGGCATCAGCCAGAGCCAGTACGCGACCACGAACGACAGGAGGACGAGGTCAGCTCGTCGACGCCTGACCGCAGCGACGACGATCGCAACCGCGCCGAGCACCACGAACGGCCCGAGCGTCTCCCACAGCCGCTCGAGAAACGCGATCGGCGTGACGGGGTCGTCCTCGAACCCGAGCCATCCGGCCTGCGCCAGGTCCTGCACGCGGCGGATGTCGTCCCATGCGGCATGGGCGTGCACGAGCACGAACGGGCTCGTGAGCACGAAGGCCACCACCGCGAGCGCCGCCGCCTTCCCGAGCCGACGCCACTGCGACCAGCCCGCAACCGCGAGCGGGACGGCAAGCAGCAGCCCCGGGTACTTGGCCGACATCGCCAGCCCGACCGCGACCCCGGCCCACTCGAGCCTCCCGGCGCACATCAACGCGAGCGCCACCACCACACCGAGCAGGAGCAAGCCGTCGGTGACGGCCATCCGCGAGTACGCCACGTGGGTCGTCGCCACGGCCACCGTTGCCGCACCGACGATGGCGGCCCAGCGGCCGTACGCGACCCGGCCCAGCCACCAGGTCGCCGCCACCCCGCCGAGGCCGATCACGAACGCTACGACCCGCGCGATCGCATACGACGGGTGATCGACGAGCGCCTGCCCGGGCGCCAGCACGAGCATCAGGAGGCTCGGGTAGTCGTACCAGCCCGGGTCGAGACCACCTCCGTGCACGATCCTCCAGGCACGCGGGACGATGTTCTCCTCGTCCGGGTTGAGGACTGGGAGCGGTAGCCCGTAGCGAAGCCCGGGAAGCCGGAGTGCCGCCGCGACCGCGAGGATGGCCCCGAGGATGACGAGGTCGACCCGTCGCGGCGCGCCCGCGGGAACGCGCACCCGGGGTCAGACTTCGGGAAGAGCGTCGACGAGCCCTGCAACGTCGCCGCCGACGACGACGGCGTCGACACCCGCCCGCTCGAGCTCGTCGACGTCGGAGCGCGAAGCACCCGAGAGCTCCGCGATTGCGAGCTTGCCCGCGGGCACGTCGGGCAGCAGCTCGAGCAGCCGTTCGAGCGGGTCCTGGTCGTCCTCGAGATCGTCTGCCGAGAGCAGGATCACTTCGGGGTCGAGCTGCTCCAGGACACGCTCGAGATCGTCCTCGTCTCGCACCCTGACAACCCATTCCAGGCCGAGCCGGGTAGCGCGCTCCGCGAGCCGCGCGAGCTCCTCGTCGTCGGCATCCGCCGGCAGGACCACGGCATCAGCGCCGAGGTCGGCCGCCTCTTCGGGGGACGGGCCGTAGGCAAGCACCGGCAGCGTGCCGTCACCGACCGGCCGCGACTCGCGCAGCACGATCCCGGCAGCGGCGGCGTCCGCAGCACGCCCCTCGGTGTGGACGAGCAACGAGATCCCGTCACCATCGGCGATGACCTGGCTGAGCCGTCGGTCGCTCACGGACAGGGATGCTAGTCGGACATCGCGATGTCGTACGCTCGCGCGTATGGCGCAGCCGGTGAGCCGCACCCGGATCCTCGGGGCCGAGTCGACGGGGAAGACGACGCTCGCACGCGAGCTCGCACACGCGTTCGACACCGTCTGGAACCCCGAGTACGGGCGCCCGTACACCCAGCTCGGTCGACCCGACGGTGCGCCGTGGACGAGCTGGGAGTTCACGCACATCGCCCGGATCCAGTGCTGGTACGAGGACGCGCTGGCCGAGCTCGCACACCGAGTGCTCTTCTGCGACACGGATGCGCTGACCACCGCGATCTTCCACGAGCTGTATCTCGGCGAGCCGGCGACCGCGTTCCCCGAGCTCGTCGCTCGGCCCTACGCGCTGACGATCGTCTGCGGGCTCGACGTCCCCTGGTCACACGACGGGATCCGCGAGTTCGACCGGCAACGGCGACAGATGCACGACCGGTTCCTGGAGGCAGCCGCCGCGAGCGGCGCCCCCTGGCTGCTGGTCGAGGGATCGCTCGAGGAGCGAATCGACACCGCAGGGCAGGCCGTCAGGCAGCTGTTGGAGGCCTAGACACGACCGACCGGCTGTCGCACTCCTGACACACAATCGAGACACTCTCGTCGCCAAGAACGGCAACGCGCTCGATATGATCGCAGTGGGTGGTGGGTTCGGGGTGCCCCGAAGAAAGAGCGCGCCGAGACAGCCTCAGACGCCGATCGGGTGCCAGACGGTCTTGAGCTCCATGAACGCCGCGATCTCCCACGGGCTCTGCTCCTCCCGCTGCCTGACGACCCGCTTGACGTTCTCGGCACACGCCCGCTCGAGCTCCGCGACGCCGTCGATCGCACCCGTCAGGTCGATCGCGTTGACGTCCATGTGGGAGGCGAGCACGGGTGCCAGCTCGGCGCGGCTTCCGGTGAGAACGTTGACGACGCCCGCCGGAACGTCCGACGTGGCGACGCATTCGGCCAGCTCGACCGCGACGAGCGGGTGCTCGTCGGCGGCGATCACGACGACCGCGTTGCCAGCCACGAGCGCCGGCGCAAGCCTCGCGACGAGCCCGTCGAGGGCCGGTTCCGCCGGGGCGACGACGGCGACCACGCCGGTGGGCTCCGGGATCGTGAAGTTGAAGTAGGGCCCTGCGACCGGGTTCGCGGCTCCGAGCACCTGCGCGAGCTTGTCGGCCCAGCCCGCATACCAGACGACGCGATCGATCGCTGTCTCGACCTCGGACTTCCCGGCACAGACGGCGGCGAGCGCGTCCGCCCGCGTCTCCATCGTCTCGGCCAACCGGTACAGCACCTGACCGCGGTTGTATGCCGTCGCCCGCGCCCAGCCCTCCACCGCCTTGCGCGCTGCGACGACTGCGTCGCGCGCATCCTTGCGGGACGCGCGCGAGATGTTGTGCCCCTCGATCTCGAGCGTCCGCCCAGACTCGGAGCGCGGAAACGCGCCGCCGATGAACAGCTTGTACGTCTTCGCGACGGGGACGCGGTCGCTCACGGGTCGAACCTCAGGTACCCCTCGAGGCCGTGCCTTCCGCCCTCGCGACCGAAGCCCGACTCCTTGTACCCACCGAACGGCGAGGTCGGGTCGAACCGGTTGAAGGTGTTCGCCCAGACGACTCCCGCTCGGAGACGCTCGGTCATCCAGAGGATCCGCGAGCCCTTCTCGGTCCACACCCCGGCGGATAGTCCGTACATCGTGTTGTTGGCCTTCTCGACCGCTTCGGCCGGCGTGCGGAACGTGAGCACCGACAGGACGGGGCCGAAGATCTCCTCCTGGGCGATCCGGTAGCTCTGGGCGACCTCGGTGAAGACCGTCGGTGGGAACCAGAACCCGCGCTCGGGGAGCTCGCACGGCGGTTGGTAGATCGCGGCGCCCTCCTCCACGCCGCTCGCGACGAGCGCGCGGATCCGGTCGAGCTGCTCGCGCGAGTTGATCGCGCCCAGGTCGGTGTTCTTGTCGAGCGGGTCTCCGACACGGAGCGTCCCCATCCGGCGCTCGAGCTTCGCGACGAGCGGCTCGGCGATCGACTCCTGCACGAGCAGACGCGATCCCGCGCAACAGACGTGCCCCTGGTTGAACCAGATCCCGTTCACGATCCCTTCGATCGCCTGGTCGAGCGCACAGTCCTCGAACACGATGTTCGCAGCCTTCCCGCCGAGCTCGAGCGTGAGCGCCACGCCACGACCGGCGAGCTCGCGCTGGATCGACTTGCCGACCTCCGTCGAGCCCGTGAACGCCACCTTGTCGATTCCGTCGGCGCGAACCAGCTCCGCCCCGGTGGAGCCGTCGCCGGTGATGATGTTCACCACCCCGGGCGGCACACCCGCCTGCCGGCACACGTCTGCGAAGAGCAGCGCCGTCAGGGGTGTCGTCTCGGCCGGCTTCAGCACGACGGTGTTGCCGCACGCGAGCGCCGGCGCGATCTTCCAGGCGAGCATCAGGAGCGGGAAGTTCCACGGGATGATCTGGGCCGCGACGCCGAGCGGTCGCGGTGTCCGGTTCGGGAACGCGTACTCGAGCTTGTCCGCCCAGCCTGCGTAGTAGAAGAAGTGGGCCGCGGCGAGAGGGAGGTCGACGTCGCGGGACTCCTTGATCGGCTTCCCCCCGTCGAGCGACTCGGCCACCGCTAGCTCGCGCGAGCGCTCCTGGAGGACGCGTGCGATCCGGAAGAGAACCTTGGCACGCTCGGCCGGCCGCCATGCGCTCCAGCGCTCGAACCCGTCACGAGCGGCCGCGACCGCCGCCGCGACGTCGTCCGGCCCAGCCTGGGCGACCTGCGCCAACGGCTCCTCGGTTGCCGGGGAGATCGTGTCGAACCAGATCCCCGAGCGTGGATCGACCATCTCGCCACCCACGAACAGCCCGTAGCGCTCGGCGAGCGAGACGATCTCGCGGCTCTCCGGCGCCGGGGCGTACTCCCACGCCGCGGGTACCGCCGGCGCTCCACCCCGCTTGGCGACCTCGCTCATCAGTCGACCGTGAACTCGTCCGGCGATCGGTAGGCGCCGGTCAGCTGCTTGCGCCGCTGCAGCAGGACGTCGTTGAGCAACGACGACGCCCCGAAGCGGAACAGCTCCGGCGTCAACCAGCCCGAGCCGAGTGTCTCGTTGACGACACAGAGGTACTGGATGGCCTGCTTCGCGGTGCGAATCCCACCCGCCGGCTTCATCCCGATCACCCGCCCCGTCTCGTCGTGGACGTCGCGGATCACCTCGAGCATGCACAACGTGACGGGGAGCGTTGCCGCGGGTGCGACCTTGCCCGTCGAGGTCTTGATGAAGTCCGCGCCGCCCGCGATCGCGAGCAGCGAAGCACGCCGCACGTTGTCGTAGGTCCCGAGCTCGCCCGTCTCCAGGATCACCTTGAGATGGACCGTGCCGCATGCCTCCTTGACGGCCGCAACCTCGTCGACAACCTCGCCGTAACGCCCGGAGAGGAATGCGCCACGGTCGATCACCATGTCGATCTCGTCGGCTCCTGCCGCCACCGCGGCACGGACGTCGGCCAGCTTCACCTCGGTCGGCGACTGCCCCGACGGGAACGCGGTCGCGACCGAGGCGACCCTGACACCGCTCGACCCGAGTTTCCGTCGCGCAACCTCGACGAGACTCGGGTAGACACAGACAGCGGCCACCGCCGGAACACCCGGATCGGTCGGGTCGGGCCGCATCGCCTTCGAGCAGAGCGCCTCGACCTTGCCGGGCGTGTCGGCGCCCTCGAGCGTCGTGAGATCCATCATCCGTATCGCAAGCTCGAGCGCGAACAACTTCGACTCACGCTTGATCGAGCGCTTCGCGAGCTCGGCGGCGCGACTCTCCAGCGCCACCGCGTCGACCGCGCCGACGCGTGGCAGGCGCGTCCCGGTCGGGAGCTCGAGGGGACGGGAGCTGACCGCAACGGCGGGCATCGCAGGAAGTCTAGAGTGCGGTTGTGGCTTCCTTCGACGACGCGCACGTCGACGCCGGGCTCGGCTGACCGTGCTCGAGCCGCAGCTCGTCGAGCTCGCGCGGGGACGGAACTTCGCAACCCTGACGGTGCTGCTCTCGTCCGGGCAGCCGATGACGCACGTCATGTGGTTCGACGTCGACGACGACCACGTCCTCGTCAACACCGAGGTCCACCGCGCGAAGTACCGCGCGATCACACGCGATCCGCGCGTCACCGTCACCGCCTGGGACGCGACGAACCCGTATCACTACGTCGAGACACGTGGCCGTGTCGTCGGCGAGATCCGCGGACCTCAGGCGCGTGCTCACATCGATGCGCTCTCACACCGCTACGAGGGTCGCGACTACGACGACGCGCGCATCACCTCCGAGCGCGTGGTCCTCCGGATCGCGCCGGAGCGCCAGATCGTGCATTGCAGTGGGCGGTGAGGGGCCGGGCAAGCCCGGCCCCTACAGACCGAGGCGCTCGAGGTGCTTCGGATCGCGGCGCCAGCGCGGCCGCACCTTGACGACGAGCTCGAGAAAGATTGAGCGGCCGACGAGCTTCTCGACTTCGGGTCGCGCCCGGGTGCCGATCTCGCGGACCATCGCGCCGCGCTTGCCCACGAGGATCCCCTTCTGCGACTCGGTCTCGACGAGCACGAACGCCCGCAGCGTCCTCTCGCCCACCTCGTCGACCTCGACCGTGAGCGCGTGCGGCACCTCGTCGCGTGTCAGGTGGAGCGCCTTCTCCCGGATCACCTCCGCGACGCGCTCCTCCAGCGTCAGGTCGGTGCGCTGGTCGTCGCGGAAACAGGCCAGGCCCCTCGGGGAGCAGCTGCACGAGATCGTCGCGGAGCTCGCCGATCCCGTCCTTCGTGATCGCACTGACGGGATGCAGGGCGTGGAAGTCGCCGAGGCTCGCCGCCGTCTTCATCTGACTCGCGACGTGACCGTGCTTGAGTCGGTCGATCTTGTTCAGGGCGATGACGACTGGCACGCCGAGCCCGAACACTCGCTGGGCGACGAACCGGTCGCCTGCCCCGATCCGGTCGCGCGCCGAGAGGACGAAGAGCACGAGGTCGACGTCTTCGAAGGACGCATCGACTGTGCTCTGCATGCGCTCGGTCAGCGTGTCCATCGGTCGCTGGAACCCGGGCAGGTCGACGAGCACGAGTTGCCAGTCCGGGCCGTTCGCGACGCCGTAGATCCGCCGCCGCGTCGTGTTCGGGACGGTCGACGTGATCGCGACCTTGTCGCCAACCAGCGCGTTGACGAGCGTCGACTTGCCGACGTTCGGCCGACCGGCGACCGTGACGAGCCCTGTCCTCACTGCAGCGCGCTCGCGATCGAACTGCTCGGGCAGGAGCTCGTCGACCGTCATCGTCACGACACGACCGCCGTTGCGGAACACCACGCGCTCGACCTGCATCTCGGCAAGCCACTGACGGCACCCGCCACAGGGCGACGCGGTGATCGCCGCAACGACGAAGTCGCCGGGCCGGTATCCCTCGGCGACTCGCACGGGAGAGCACGGTGCGCTCGGCACAGACACCGAGCGGGTACGCGGCGTTCTCGACGTTGACGCCCTCGACCACACGGCCATCCCGGCAGAGCACCACCGCGCCGACGTCGAAGCCGGAGTACGGCGCATAGGCACGGCCCGCGACCGCGTCCGCCGCGGCGAGCAGCTCGAGATCGGTCACGCGGAGAACACCTGGAACACGGCCAGCGTGACGAGCGCGCCGAGCACACCGCCCGAGATCACCTCGAGCGTCGAATGGATCCCCGATTCGACACGTGTCTGCGCCACGAGCAACGCCATGATGAACACAAGCGACGAGACGAGGAAGAAATGCTCCGTGTCCTCGACGACGATCGTGACCGCCATCCAACCCGCGAACGCGACGGCAGAGTGACCCGACGGCCAACCTCCACGCAGGGGCGAGCCCCGACCGCCGAGCGCCTTGAGCGCGATCACGAGGGTGACGGTGAGCACGAGCGCGACGAGGGTGAGCTCGGCCGGGGCCTTCGACAGCTTGTCGAGGAGGTTGGAGCTCTCCTCGGCCACCTGCCCCGAGAAGACGAGGTATCCCGACGCCGACGGCGGCGATCGACGCGATCAGGACAGCGCCGGCACCGATGTCCTTGGCGAGCTTCGCCATCGGGTCGAACGAGGTCGAGGCGACGTCGACGGCAGCTTCGATCGCGGTGTTGATCATCTCCGCGAACAGCACGAAGGCGATCGCGAGCGTCAGCGCGATCAGCTCGAGCCGCGAGACGTCGAACGCAAGGGCGGCGATCATCACGGCGACCGCGATCGCGAAGTGGATCCGCATGTTCCGCTGGGTGCGGAGCACGTGGAGGAGCCCTTCGACCGCGAAGTTGAAGCTCTCGAGGATCGAGGGGGCGCGACGCGGCCTGTTCATCCGAGGTACGCCCGCTCGCGCGCGTCCATCGCCTCGCCATGCTCGTGGCCGAGCAGGTGGAGCACGCCGTGGACGAGTGGCCAGCGCCAGTCCTCCCCGACGACCTCCGGGCAGAGCACGACATCGCCGAGCGCTCTCGGCTCCCCGTCCGGCAAGGGGGTGGCGCCGTCGATCGGGAACGAGAGGACGTCGGTCGCCTCGTCGATACCGAGATGTTCGCGCTTCAGCGCTCGGATCTCGTCCGGCGCGACGAAGCTGATCCCGAGCTCTCCGTCGAGGATCCCCTCTCCTGCGAGCACCGCCTGCGCGAGGGCGACCGCCCCGGCGTCGTCGACTGGCACCCCGGCGCGGTTGGCGACCTCGACGGCGACCATCAGTGCCTCCGTGCCGACCCGGTCTCCTCGGCGTGCAGCTTGTACGCCTCGACGATGCGCTGCACCAGCTTGTGGCGAACGACGTCCTCGTGCCCGAACTCGACGAACCCGATCCCCTCGATCGGCCGCAGGATGTCACGCACCTGGATCAGGCCGGACGCCTGGTCGCGGGGGAGGTCGATCTGGGTGATGTCGCCGGTCACGACCATCCGCGACCCGAACCCGAGCCGTGTGAGGAACATCTGCATCTGCTCCGGGGTCGTGTTCTGCGCCTCGTCGAGGATCACGAACGAATCGTTGAGCGTCCTGCCGCGCATGAACGCGAGCGGCGCGACCTCGACCGTGCCGCGATCGATGTACGCGCTCAACCGGTCGGCGTCCATCGTGTCGTAGAGGGCGTCGAACAGCGGCCGCATGTACGGGTCGACCTTCGCCAGCATGTCACCGGGGAGGAACCCGAGCCGCTCGCCCGCCTCGACCGCCGGTCGGGTCAGGATCATCCGGCCAACCTGCTTCTCCGAGAGCGCCGCGACCGCAAGCGCGATCGCGAGATAGGTCTTCCCCGTCCCCGCCGGACCGATACCGAACGTGACCGTGGAGCTCCGGATCGCGTCGACGTAGTGCTTCTGCGTCACCGTCTTCGGCGAGATCTTCTTGCCACGGTGACGCCAGACGACATCGTCGTAGACGTCGCGGAGGTCCTGGGCCTGGTCGAGCGCCGCGACGACCGCGCCAACGGTGTCCGGGCCGATCGCGTGACCACCCTCGACCAGCTCGACGAGCTCGTCGACCACCGCGCGCGCCTCGGCCACTCGGACGTCGTCGCCGTCGAGCGTCAGCCGGTTCCCGCGCAGCGAGATCGCGCAGCCGAGACGCTCGCGCAGCGAATCGAGCACGCCGTCGCCGACGCCGGCGAGCTCGGCGGCCACCTCGTTCGGGACGGTCAGGACATCCTGCACGCGTCCCAGTGTAGGCCCACCGGTTGAGGGAGCCAGGCCGTCCCGACGGTCGCAGCTCACTACGATGCGGTCTTGCCCGACGAGCCACTCTCGCGACGGAGGAGGACGCAGCGATGAACCGATTCGAGCAGGCCGTCCAGGACTGCATGATCCCGACGGCGACGCTCCTCGAGCGGACGACGAACCCGTTGCACCGGGCGATCCTGCTCAACTTCTGGCGCCACGTGCACCTCGAGGGCTCCGGCCAGTACGACCGGATCGTCGCGCCGGACATGATGGTCGACCAGCCTGTCTACCGTGTGACCTGGGGCGCGAACCCGGCGGTCATCGAGGGCAAGGACGGCGTGCTCGCGTTCTACAACAGCGTCGGCGAGGCCGTCCTCTGGCACTCCGACGATCGGCTCGCGGTGGACGACTGGGGCATCTGCGACGAGATCACCTTCCATCAGCTCGCGATCGGCGCCGATCTGCGCGCGATCGGCTACGAGGTCGAGCACGCCGACCGGCTCTACCACGTCTCGAGTCGCCAGGCGTTCATCTGGCCCTACGACGACCAGGCCCGCCTCGCGGGGGAGCACCTCTACGAGGACAAGACGAGCCTGCAGATCGAGGAGGTCGATCCCTCGGAGGCGATCACGCCGGCACGCGTACGTGAGATCCACCGCGAGCAGCTCGCCAAGCTCGAGGCCGGGCGCGGCGAGCGGTTCTGGGTGCTCGGGAACGAGTAGCCCGGCTGAGGCAGGACACGGGCCGGGCAAGCCCGGCCCCTACAGGCAGGTCGGCGGAGCCGACGTGCCTACGCCAATTTCTCGCGGACGATCTGGCTCACCACGGAGCCGTCCGCGCGCCCTGACACGCGCGGCATCACGTCCGCCATCACCCGTCCGAGGTCGCGGAGCGAGGTCGCGCCCACCTCGGCGATCACGTCGTCGACGATCTCCTCGAGCTCGTCCTCGTCGAGCTGCTCCGGCATGAACTCCTCGATCACCTCGAGCTCGCCCTCCTCGGATGCGGCAGCCTCCTCGCGACCCGCGGCGCGAAACGCCTCGACCGCCTCGACGCGCTTCTTGCGCTCCCGCTGGAGAACCTGAAGCTCCTCGTCGTCGGAGAGCGGCCGCTGGAGATCCTTCTCGGCGGAGCGGAGCGCCGCCAGGAGCAGGCTCAGCGCATCGCGCCGCGCGTCGTCGCGGGCGAGCCGGGCGTCCTTCAGGTCCTGCTCGATCTCGGCGACGAGGCTCATTCGAATGCGGGCAGGCTATCGCCGCCGAGGACGTGCCAGTGAAGGTGGAACACGGTCTGCCCCCCTCCAGGGCCGACGTTGACCACGACACGGTAGTCCTCCAGGCCCGCGTTCGCAGCAACACGAGCGACGAAGCGGAGCATCCGCGCCGCCTCGTCGTCGGGGAACGAGCCGACGTCCCGGAACGTGTCGACGTGTCTGACCGGCAGCACGAGCAGGTGGACCGCGGCCTTCGGCGCGATGTCGCGGATCGCGACGAACCCGTCGTCGGACTCGACGTGCGGCCCGTCGTCGGCGAGCCGGCAGAACAGGCAGTCGTCACGCTGCAACGGCGATCACTCCCTCATCGGAGACCCGAACCGCGCGCGCGGTGACCATCGTGCCGACCTCCCCGGTGACGAGCCACGGGGTGTAGTCGTCCGCAAACCCACGCCCCGGACGGTCGACGAGCACACGGTCGATGCTTCCGAGCCGCGCGCTCCAGCGGCGACGGCCGAGCTCGTCCGACAGCGCCCTGAGCCTGGCGCTGCGGTCGCGCTTGACGGTCGGGGGAACGACGTCTGCAGTCGCGGTGCGCGTCCCCGGGCGCGGCGAGTACGGGAAGACATGCACCTTCGAGAAGCCGATCCGCTCGACGAGCGCGAGCGTTCGCTCGAACGCCGCGTCGTCTTCCGTGGGAAAGCCGACGATCACGTCGGTTGTGAGATTGAGGTCGCCGAGCCGACCGAGCTTCGCGAGCACCTGGGCGACCGAGTAGCGGCGCCCCATCGCCCGCAGCACACTGTCGTCGCCCGACTGGAGCGGCACGTGCAGGTGCGGGGACACCGTCGGGGTCTCTCGGATCGCCGCGACGAGCTCGGCGTCGACGTGGTTGAGCTCGATCGAGCTCAAGCGCAGTCGCTCGAGCCCGTCGACCGCACCGGCTTCCCTGAGCAGGCGCGCGAGCGTGAACCTCGCCTCCCGGTCGTGGAAGCAGCCGAGGTTGACCCCGGTGAGCACGACCTCGCGATGTCCCTGGCGCACGCGACGGGTGATCTCTTCGAGCACGGCCGCGGCTCGCCGGCTCCGTGTCGCACCCCGCACGAGTGGGATCACGCAGAACGAGCACGAGAACGAGCAGCCGTCCTGGATCTTGACGAACGCCCGGACTCGCTCGAGCCGGTGATCGTCGTTCACACATCCGATCGTGCCGACGTCGCCCGCGACGAAGGTCGCCGCCTCTTCGCCGACTCGCGCGGTGACGACGACGTTGTCGGGCAGCCCGGAGAGCGCCCCGTCGAGCCGGGAGGCGCAGCCAGTGAGATAGACGACCCGCGCGGTGCGTGCCGCCCGCGCCGCCGCCTTGCGCGATTTCGACACCGCCTCGTGGGTCACGCAGCACGTATTGACGACGTGCACGTCGGCACCGTGCTCGACCTCGCTGTGCCCGTCTGCGCGCAGCCGCTCGCGCACCGCCTGCGCGTCGGCGAACGAGACCTTGCATCCGAGGAACTCGGCCGAGAACGTCGCCATGCCGGCAATCGTAGGGAGGTTCGAGGTGGTGTGCGATCCTGCACCGATGGAGCAACGGCTCAGCCTGATCACCCTCGGCGTGACGGATCTCGCACGGTCGCGCGCGTTCTACGAGGCGCTCGGGTGGCAGACGGGCGCCCGCTCGAGCGATGACGTCGTGTTCTTCCAGGTCGGCGGGATCGTCCTGGGGCTCTGGGGGCGGGCGCAGCTCGCGAAAGACAGCGGTGTCGACGACCCTGGTGGCTGGGGCGGAGTGACGCTCGCCTACAACGTCCGTTCACCCGATCAGGTGAGCGGTGTCCTCGCGGAGGCGGAGGCGGCGGGTGGGCGGGTCGTCCGCGGCGCAGCCGAGACGTTCTGGGGTGGTACGTCTGGTGTGTTCCTCGACCCCGACGGCCACCCGTGGGAGGTCGCGCACAATCCGGGCTGGCCACTCGGCGACGACGGCTCGGTCTCGCTCCCCTGAGCTACTGCGCGACGAAGCGATCCGCAGCCCATCCGTCGAGTGCGAGGCCTTCGACATGCACCCAGCCGTCGTGGCGAGGACGCTCGCCTGCGAGGTAGCCCGAGGTGACGACGGTTGGCGCGGCGAGCCGCTCGAGGATGCGCTCGACGGGCTCGAGCAGCACGTTCGCGACCACGACGTCGGTGGACGGGAGCGGGTCGGCGAGCGCATCGAGCTCGAGTGTCGCGATGACGGTCCCGTTGCGCACCGCGTTCACGCGCGCCGTCTCGACCGCGACGTCGTCGACGTCGATTGCGGTCAGCGGGTCGAACCCGAGCCGGCCTGCGGCGATCGCCAGCACGCCCGAGCCGCAGCCGATGTCGAGCAACGACCCACGCGTGCAGCCGGCCAACAGCTCGAGGCAGAGTCGGGTGGTCGGATGCGCGCCCGTGCCGAAGGCGCGGCCCGGGTCGATCACGACCGCAGGAAGGTCGGGGGGTGACGCCTCCCACGGCGGGCCGATCCACACCCCACCCGCGATCACGGGGCGATGAAAGGCACGCCAGGCATCCTCCCACCCCGGCTCGACCTCCGAGATCGTCGCCCCCTGGAAAGCCGCGACCACCGCGGCCGGATCGTCGAGGTACGCGGCGAGCTCGTGGGTGCCGGCCCGGTCGACCTCCTCGAAGCCCAGCGGCGCGAGTTCGACGAACCGCGCCCGCGCCTGCTCGAGCTCGTTCGCGGGCACGATCACCGCGACCCGGATCACGTCACCGAAAGACGTTTTTCAGCCGCGCGAACAGGCCCTCGTCGTCGCGGTAGGCCTCCTCCCCCAGCTCGGCCCCGAGCCCTTCCAGGGCCGTGCGTTGCTCGTCGGTGAGCCGGCGCGGGACGCGAACGTCGACGTGGAGGTGGAGATCGCCGCGGCGCCCCGTCTCGAGCGACGGCATCCCCTTGCCGCGGACGACGTGGACGTCACCGGGTTGGGTTCCCTCGGCCAGCTCGACCTCGAGGTCGCCTTCGGGTGTCGGCGTGACCACGGTCGTTCCGAGCGCGGCCTCGGTGATCGTGACCCGAGCGAGGGTGTGCAGGTCGTCGCCGTCCCGCTCGACTCCCACCATCGGGGTCACGGCGACCTGGACGTACACGTCGCCGGGTGGGCCGCCGAGCGGTCCTGCATGCCCCGCACCCGGGATCCGGATCCGCTGACCGTCGTGGATCCCGGCCGGCACGTCGACGTCGAGGGTCGCCGGCTCGATCGTCCGCCCCGCCCCGTCACAAGCGGTGCACGGCGACTCGATCAGTCGCCCTTCGCCGTTGCAGCGCGGGCAGCCTCCCGACCGGATCATCTGCCCGAAGACAGTCTGGGTGACCTGCTGCACCTGCCCGATGCCGCCGCAGCCGGGGCACGTGATCGGCTCGGTGCCCGGCTCAGCGCCGACGCCGGCGCAGCGGTCGCAGGTCCGTGCCGCCCGGAACGCGACCTCGACGCGACGGCCCGTGACCGCTTCCGTGAGCGAGATCCGAGCGGTGGCGGCAGCATCGCCACCGCGGGCGCGGCGGGTTGCGGTCGTACGCCCGCCGCCGAACAGGCTCTCACCGAAGAACGCGGAGAACACGTCTGCGAGGTTGCCGAGGTCGAAGTCGGTCGGGGTGAAGCCTCCGCCCCGCAGCCCCGCGTGGCCGAAGCGGTCGTACGTCTGGCGGCGACTCGGGTCGGACAGCACCTCGTAGGCCTCGGCAATCGCACGGAACCGCTGCTCGGAATCGGACTCGGCGCTCACGTCCGGGTGGAGCTCGCGCGCGAGCCCGCGGAACGCCCGCTTGATCTCGGCTTCGCTCGCGTCCCGCTCGACACCGAGGAGCGTGTAGTAGTCCTGCTCCGTCGTGGCCATCAGCGCTCCTCGTACACCTCTTCGACGAGGCGGGAGAGCTCGAACGCAGCGGCTCGCACCGACCGGATCGCCTTCTCGTAGTCCATCCGGAGCGGCCCGACGAGCCCGACAGCCCCGAGTGAGCGGTGCGCGAGGCCGTAGGTCGAGCCGACGTACGAGACGTCGTGCAGCTCGCGCCCCTCGACGGCCGGGCCGACGCGTACGACCGTCCGTTGAGGATCGAGCGCCTCGGACAGGAGCGCGAGCACGGCCGCACGGCGCTCGAGCACCTCGAGCAACCGCTGGCAGGCCTCGAGCTCCACGCCGCGCGCCTCGCCGAGCATGCCGGCGGCACCGCCCACGAACAGCTGCGTCGACTGCTCGATGACGTCCGTGAAGGCGGGTCGAATCGTCGCGAGGAACCGCTGCTCGCGCGGTGACAGCCCGGGATCGTCGAAGACGCGACGCAACAGGCTCGGAGTCAGCCGGCGACCGGCGACGAGCTCGTTCAGCGACACGCCCGCCCACTCGACGAGACCCGGGTCGATCTCCTTGTCCGACTCGAAGACGCGCTTGGAGACCCCCCCGGACGCGGTGATCACGACGACGATCACGAGCCTGGGCTGGAGTTGGAGCACCTCGACGTGCCGTACCGCCGCCGACTCGATCGACGGAGCGGAGACGAGCGCCAGCAGGTGGGTCGCCTCGGAGAGCGACTCGGTTGTGCGCTGCAAGGCCTCCTCGAGCTCGTTGCGCATCGCGGTCAGGTCGAGCGGGAACGGGCCAGGCCGGCCGTCGAGCTCGCTCACGAGCTCTTCGGTGTAGCGGCGGTAGCCCTCCTCGGTGGGAACCCTCCCCGCCGAGGTGTGGGGGTGCGTGAGGAGCCCGAGGGTCTCGAGCTCGGCGAGCTCGCTCCGCACCGTCGACGACGAGGCGTCGATCCCCGCCCGCTCGACGAGCACCTTCGACCCGACCGGCTGCCCGGTGGCGACGAACTCCTCGACGAGGCGGCGCAGGATCTCGCGTCTGCGTGGGCTCAGCTCCACCTGGCGATGGTAGCCGCGGGTGCGGGTGCTCCCCCGCGCCGCCGACGTCGCACAGAGGGCGGGATCCGACATGGGGCTACGCGGCGATGAGCTCCGCGGTCACGGCCGTTCCCAGCCGGCGGCCTCGGGGTGTCAGTGCGATCGTCGCGTCGACAAGCTCGAGCAGGCCACCGGCTGCGAGGCGGTCGATGGCCGCCTCGTCGACCACGTTCTCCAGCCCGTCGAGCGCCGTCGGCTCGTCCAGCCGGAGGCCGAGCATGAGCCGTTCGATCGCCCGCGTTCGCGCGTCGAGCCGCTCGATCTCGCGCGGTGGCGCCTGCCCGGCGCCGAGCGCAGCGATGTAGCGGGCAAGCGATGGACCGTTCCGACGTCGCTCGCCATCGAGCGTCGAGACGGCCCCGATACCGATGCCGAGGTAGTCCTCGCCGCGCCAGATCCCTAGGTTGTGCCGAGCGCGGAGCTCTCGCTCGCCGTCGAGACGGCAGAAGTTGGCCGTCTCGTACCAGCGAAACCCGGCTGCGTCGAGCGTCTCCACGACCTGCTCGAAATACCCCTCCATCGCCTCGGACTGCTGGGCCAAGTCCTCGCCGTGGGAGGCGGTGAAGCGCGTGCCCGGCTTCGCTTCGAGCTCGTAGCAGGAGAGGTGATCGGGCTGGAGCTCGATTGCGGCGGCGAGATCCGCGTCCAGGTCGGAGGTGCTCTGGCCCGGAACGCCGTACAGGAGGTCGAGAGATATGTTGTCGAAACTGACATCACGAAGAGCATGAACTGCACGTCGGACGTCGTCAGGGCCGGCAACGCGTTCGAGGGTCGCGAGCAACCGAGGGGCGAACGACTGAGCGCCGATCGACACCCGGGTCACCCGGTTCTCGCGCAGCAGGATCGCCAGGTCGGTGGTGACCGTCTCCGGGTTCGCCTCGACCGTGACCTCGGTCGCATCCGGAAGCGCCGTGAGCAGCCGCGCGAGCGAGCCCGGTTCGGTGAACGTGGGCGTGCCACCCCCGACGAACACCGTCTCGACGACCTCGGCGAGCCATTCGCGTTCCCGGTCGAGCTCCGTGATCAGCGCGTCGACGTACCCCGCGTGGTCGGCGGGCTTACCGACGACCGTCACAAAGTCGCAATACCCGCAGCGGTGGGCGCAGAACGGGAGGTGGACGTAGAGGTGCCGGGCGCGGGCCGTCACGAATGAGCCAGCTGCACGATGCGGTCGGCGAGCGCATCGGGCGAGACGGAAGACGCGTCGACGTGCTCGGCGAACTCACGCGCTGTGAGAGCGCTGACGCACTGCTCGATCCGCCCCTTCGCCCATCCGTTCGCGTTGCCGTCCCGACCTACGAGCCGCTCGCGGATGACCTCGACCGGCGCGGTCAGCGTCACGTGCACGACCTTTGCGCCCGCGCTCCGCACCGGAGCCAGGATCGCAGAGAGCCGGTCCGAGCTGGCGACCGTCATCGGCACGACGAGCGGGCCTCGCTCCTCGCCGACGAGCGAGTCGAGCAGCGTCCCCGTGAGCGCGCTCCACGCGGGGATCTCCTGGTAGTCCTCGGCCTGCCACGAGACCGGCAACATCACCCGGAGCGCGGTGCCGACAACCTCGGGGTCGATCGAGGCTGCGCCGTGGAGGCGGTCGACGACGCGCTCGGCCACGGTCGTCTTGCCGACGCCGAACGCACCATTGAGCCAGATGACGTCCGCTCGCGAGTGCGCCATGTGTCAGCGCTTCCTGTCGCTGTCGAGGTTCAGCACCGCGAGGAACGCCTCCTGCGGAACCTCGACACCGGCCACCTGCTTCATCCGCTTCTTGCCCGCCTTCTGCTTCTCGAGCAGCTTCCGCTTGCGCGATATGTCACCGCCGTAGCACTTCGCGAGCACGTCCTTCCGCTTCGCCTTGACCGTCTCGCGCGCGATGACCCGCGATCCGACCGCTGCCTGGATGGCGACGTCGAACATCTGGCGTGGGATCTCCTCGCGGAGCCGCTCGACGAGCGCCCTGCCTCGCTCGTAGGCGGCGTCGCGATGGACGACGAGCGACAACGCGTCGACCTGCTCGTTCGCGACGAGCACGTCGACGCGGACGAGGTTGCCATCGCGGAAGCCGGAGAGGTCGTAGTCGAAGCTCGCGTACCCGCGGGTGCGCGACTTCAGCTGGTCGTAGAAGTCGAGCACGATCTCGCCCAGCGGGAGCTCGTAGACGAGCAGCACGCGCTCGGGCGACAGGTACTCCATGTGGTCGAACCGACCGCGCCGGTCGTTGCACAGCTCCATGACCGAGCCGACGAAGTCCTTCGGAACGATCACCTGTGCGTTGACGTACGGCTCCTGCACCTCGTCGATCTCGCGTGGCATGTCCGCCGGGTTGTGCACCTCGAGCCAGCCGCCGTTGCGCTGCTTGACGTTGTAGGCGACGTTCGGCGCGGTCACGAGGAGGTCGAGGTCGAACTCCCGCTCGAGCCGCTCGCGGACGATCTCCATGTGGAGCAGGCCGAGGAACCCGCAGCGGAAGCCGAACCCGAGCGCTTGCGAGGTCTCCGGCTCGTAGAAGAGCGCGCCGTCGTTGAGCTTGAGCCTCTCGAGCGCGTCGCGGAGCTCCGGGTAGTCATCGGAGTCCGTCGGGAACAGGCCCGAGAAGACCATCGGCTTGACGTCCTTGTAGCCCGGCAGCGGCTCGCCGGCGCCGTGCTTCGCAAGGGTGAGCGTGTCCCCGACGCGCAGCCGCGAAACGTCCTTGAGCCCGGTCACGACGTAGCCGACCTCCCCTGCCTCGAGCGCATCGACCGGGACGCGCTGCGGCGACATGTACCCGAGCTCCTCCCCGTCGAAATCGGTGCGCGTCGCCATCGCCCGAAGCGCGGCTCCGGTCGGCAGGCGCCCGTCGACGACACGGACGAACGCGATCACACCGCGGTACTGGTCGTAGCTCGAGTCGAACACGAGCGCGCGAGGCGGGGCCGCGGGGTCGCCGCCGGGTGCCGGGATACGCGCCACGATCGCGTCGAGGACGTGCTCGACGTTGAGGCCCGTCTTCGCGGAGATCCGGACGACGTCCTCGGGCACGCCGCCGAGGAGCTCGCAGACCTCGCGGGCGGCACTGTCGGGATCGGCGGACGGGAGGTCGATCTTGTTGACGACGGGGACGATCTCGAGGTTGTTCTCGATCGCGAGATAGGCGTTGGCAAGCGTCTGTGCCTCGATCCCCTGTGCAGCGTCGACGACGAGCACGGCTCCTTCGCACGCTTGAAGGCTCCGCGAGACCTCGTACGTGAAGTCGACGTGCCCCGGCGTGTCGATCAGGTTGAGCTCGTGGCCTTTCCAGTGGACGCGGACGGCCTGCGCCTTGATCGTGATCCCGCGCTCGCGCTCGAGGTCCATCGAGTCGAGCAGTTGGTCACGCATCTCGCGCTCGCTGACCGTGTCGGTGAGTTGGAGGACGCGATCGGCCAGCGTCGACTTCCCATGGTCGATGTGGGCGATGATCGAGAAGTTGCGGATGCGCGGCTGGTCCACGGCGGGTCGCGGAGGATCGTAGCCGCGTGCACCCCGGCGCCCCGTTAGCCCGGCAGACGACGGGCACGGGGCGTGTCGATGATCACGACGGCTCCGCCCGGCGCTGACGCTCGCTCGCGAACAACATGCGAATCGCACCGAGCTCCCGGACGCGAAGCGCGCGACACGCGAACAGGTAGGCGACGCCACCGACGAGCAGGCCGCCGCCGACCGCGATCAGCTGCTCGACGAACGTGCGCCCCAGGAGCTCGTCGAGGGCCCACCAGACCCCGTACGCAACCACCCCGAGCACTCCGGAGGCAACGACGATCCGGGTGATCGCACCTGCGGCACGCCCGAGCTCCAGACGCCCGACGGCTCGCCGCATGAGGATCACGAGCAGCGCGGCGCCGGCGATGTTGACGAGTGACGTCGCGAGCGGGATCCCCCAGATCCCGACCCGGTAGAGGACGAGGTCGAGGAGCGCGTTGAACGTGAGCGTCCCGACCGCGACGGTGGTCGGGACCCAGTTCGACTGCAGCCCGTAGAAACCGCGCGTCAGCAGGAGCATCCAGCCGTTGAACGCGAGCCCGAGGGAGAATGCGGCCAGGCACTGGGCCACGATGGTGGTGTCGGCCGCCGTGAACTCGCCCCGCTGGTACACGAGCCGGACGATCGGCTCCGCGAGCACGACGGAAACGATCGAGGCGGGCACGAGCAGGAACCCGATCTGCCTCAGACCGGCAGAGATCGTCGTTCGGAAACCGTCGTGGTCGGCGCGGGCGGCGAGCCGCGAGAGCGACGGGAACAGCACCGTGGCGACAGCCACGCTGAAGATCCCCTGCGGCAGCATGTAAAGCCGGAAGGCCGAGTTGATCGCGGCGGGCGCCAGGTCGGGGTCGATCAGACGCGATGCGAAGAACGTGTCGATGACCGCGCTGATGTTCACCAGCCCGAGCGTGACGGTCACCGGCACCATGAGCGCGAACACCCGCCTGACCGCCGGATCACGCCAGTCGATGACGGGTCGCAGCCGCCCGTCGAGCCCTAGCAGCCACGGCAACGGGAGCAGGAGCTGCAGCACCGTCCCGACGAGCACGGCCCCCGCGTAGACGTACAGCTGGGCGTCCCCGTCCGCGACCCGGGGCACGCCGAACCAGAGGCCGACGATGATCGCGAGGTTCCACACGACGGGCGTCATCGCGGGCACGCTGAACCGCTCGTAGCTGTTCAGGATCCCGACGACGACGCCGCTCAGCCCGAGCAGCAGGACGATCGGGAACAACAGTCGCGAGAGCCCGACCGCCAGGTCGTTGAGGTCGGCGGGCAAGCCGAACGGCTTGATCAGAAGCGGCGCGATGAGGATCATCAGCGCCGTCACGGCGCCGAGCACGACCAGGACGATCCAGAAGATCGTCGAGGCCACGCGCCACGCCCGGCGCTTCTCCCCCCGCTCGAGGAGCTCGCTGAACACGGGGACGAACGCACCCGAGAGCGCTGCGTCCGCGACGAGCGCACGCACGAGGTTCGGGATCTGGAACGCGACGACGAACGCGTTGATCGCGCCGCTGACCCCGAAGTAGTACGCGGCGACCATCTCCCGCACCAGGCCGAGCACACGCGAGATCGCGGTGGCACCACCGAAGACCGCCGCCGACCGCGCAAGCTTTCGGCGGTGCACCCCGGTGGCGGGCTCGTTGCGCGGGTTCTCGCTCATGTGTCGCACATTCGACACGAACGCGGCACGGACCTTGGCGACTTTCCCCGATAGGATCGATGGTGGGGCGGAGGAGTGGTGGCCCCCACGGCCCGGGCGCTCTCGGCCCGGTGGGGTGCTCTGCTACCATCCCGCGGCCCGCACGGTGATGCGGGTCTTTCTTCGCTGACGCCAAACCAGGACGAATGCCGAACATCAAGCAACAAGAGAAGCGTGTCCGGAGCGCGGCGCGGCAGCGGATGGAGAACCTCCGCTACCGCTCCACGATCAAGACGCTTCAGAAGCGCCTGGCAAGCGCCGTCACGGACGGCGAGTCGGACGCGGTCGAGACGACACACCGCGAGCTCGTTCAGATCATCGACCGTGCCGCCGCGCGCGGTGCGATTCACCGGAACACAGCCGCGCGCAAGAAGTCGCAGGCGCAGCACCTGGTCTCGGCCGCCAGCTGAGCCTGGCCCAGGCCCGCGCCATGCGCGGCGGCTCACCGCGGCTGCCGGCTGCGCCGCGCCCGTCAGCGCCCCGGCTCGCGCACCAACGCGGCGAGGTGACGCTCGACCTCGAGCTCGGGTGAGAGCCGGCTACCACCCTTCAACGCGTGGTCGAGCCCGGCGAGGACACCGGCCGCATCGTCGAGCTCGCTGTCGGAGAACCCTTCCGCTTGGGCGTACACCTTGCCCGCGTAGTACGGGTGCATCCGCAGCGAACCGGCAACATCCTTTGCGCTTTGCCCGGTGGCTGCGGCGCGCTTCATTTGGCGGAGGCGCGCAGCGTGACCAACGAGCGTCCCGCTGATGCGGGCCGCGGCGGAGCGGGGCTGGTCACCGGAGCGGTCGAACATCACTTCGGCGGCCGCGAGCACGGCTGCCTGGTCGCGGCGCCCCCAGGCGTCCGTCAGCTCGAAGCTCGCCTCACGCCCCGGTGTCGCCAGCTGCTCGACCTCGAGCGCACCGATCGGCTGGCCGTCGGCCCAGGTCGCGAGCTTCTCGATCTCGCGCGAGAGAGCGTGGAGATCGTCGTCGCCGACGATGTGAAGGAGCGCGCCACACCCCTCGGCGTCCGCGGACACGCCGAGCTGGCGGAATCGCTCGGCCACCCATCCGCCCAGGTTCTGCTTCTTCGCCGCGAAGTCGAGGACCTGCCCCGTCTTGGCGCAGAGCTTTGCCAGCGCAGTGCTTGGCTTCACGTCCTCGCCGACGAGGCAGAGGGTGGTGTCCGGCGAGGGGGCAGTCGCGTATGCGGCGATCAGCTGGACGTCGGCCGCCTTCCATCCCTTGCGGAGCTGGTTGCTCGAGTCCCGCCGACCGTCGACTTCCTGGACGACCACCAGCCGAGCGCCTCCGAAGAGCGTGCCCGAGTTGCAGAGGCCGACGACCGTCTCCGCGTCGTTGTCGATCGCAGAGACGATGTCGGTCGCCCCCGGATCGAACCGGCTGCGAAGGCGCCTGAGCGCATACTCGACCTTCGGACGATCGCTCCCCGTGATGAGGTAGAGCGGCTCGAGCTCGTTCTCGCTCACGAGGTGACTCTAGTCGGCCGCCTGGCCGGCCTGGCTCGCGCGACACGCCTCGCCACCGCGGGTCAGTCGGCGTGCGTCGCGACGCGCAGCCGGTGGCCGTCCGACTCGATGACGATCCGCCCGTCCCGGTCCGTCCGTACGACGCGCAACCCGGGGCTCGTCGAAAGCGCCGCGAGCGTCTCCGGCCGGGGATGCCCGTAGTCGTTGTCGGCGCCCACCGAGATCACCGCCAGCGACGGGTGGAGAATGCGGAGCTCATCGGCGAGCCCGGTGTCCTCGGATCCGTGATGCGCAACCTTCAGGATCTCCACAGGGCGCAGCGGGAGCCTGCCCGTGACGTTGGACTCGGCGTCGGCGGTCAGGAGGACGTCCGTATCGCGGTACGTCGCGAGCAGGACGATCGCGTGGTCGTTGGGATTCCCGCTCGGTGCGCCAGGGCCGTCGGGCCACAGGACTCGGAGCGTGAGGCGACCGATCGCGAACCGGTCGCCCGACCTCACGACCACCACCGGGATGCGCTTCTCGCGCGCCACGCGCAGCGCCGCTTCGTGGCGCTCCGTGACCACGATCTGACCTGGATCGAGGATCATTCCGACCGAGAGCCGCTCGAGCACGGCCTCGGCGCCCCCGATGTGATCGTTCTCGGGGTGGGTCATGACGATTGCGCTCAGCGAGCGGATTCCCACCTTCCTCAGCTGTCCGGCGACATCCGCCTCGGGGACGCCCTGATCGACGAGGACCGCGCCTCCTGGGACCTCGAGCAGGGTCGCGTCGCCCTGCCCGACATCGAGGAACGTCACCCGAAGACCCGCGGGAGGGCTCCACGTCGGACGGTCGCGCACGATCCAGCCGGCGAGCGCCGCGGCCGCACCGAGCGCGAGCAGCACCCCGACGAGCTGTCGTCGACGCCATCGCGGTGCGATCCACACGGCGAACGGTGTCGCAACGCAGGCTCCGAGTGCCGCCATCGCCCAGGGCGACCGAATCTGCGCCGCCGGGAACGTCGACACAAGTCGAGCAACGAAGGTGATCCACGCGCCACACAGCCCGGCCATCCACGCCAGCGTCAGGGACACGGCAGGCGCGAACGGGGCGATCGCGGCGGACAGGAGCGCAAGCGCGATCAACGGTGGCATCGCCGGCTCGGCGAGCACGTTGGCCGGGATGGTCCACAGCGCGACGGCCCCGAAGTGGAGCCAGACGATCGGCGCCGTCGCGAGACCGCAGACGAGCGCAACGATCGACAGCTCCGCGAGCTTCTGGTGGACGGGATATCCCTCGACGACGCGCATCGCCGGAGGGAGCGCAAGGAACATCGCGGCGACCGCGGCAAACGAGAGCTGGAAACCCGGCTCGACGATCGTCGCCGGCGACCACGCCAGGAGCACGAGCGCACCGATCGCCATCGCGTGCCACCGATCGCGCGGGCGGGCGAGGATCCACGCAGACGATGCGATCACCCCGGCGACCGCGGCGCGGACGACGGACGGCTCCCAGCCAACGGCCAGTGCGTAGGCGAGCACGGCGGCGATCGCGATCGCTTCGCCGATGATGCGACCGATCCCGACGGCCCGCGCGATCGCGACCGTGCCGAGCGCGGTGATGGCGACGTTCTGACCGGACACGGCGAGGAGGTGCGTGAGACCGCTCGCGCGGAATGCGGTGCGCAGCTCGTCGTCGAGACCGTCGTCGGAGCCGAGCACGATCCCGGCGAGCACGGCGCGGCGCTCTCCACGGGTTCCGCTCGAGAGCGTTCGTTCGACGTGCGCGCGCAGCCGGTCGGCAACGCCACCGATCCCGCCCCGCCGGCCCACGATCCGCGGGTCACGACCCTCGAGCACGACGTGAATCCCGTAGTGCTCGAGCCAACCGCGCTCGTCGAAGCCGGTCTCGGGCCCACGCGGTTCGACCGGCCGCGCGCGGAGCTCGAGCACCGCACCCTGAGGCGGCGCACGACCGAGCGGCAGTTGCAGGAGCACCCGCTCGCGCACGACCTCGTCCCCAAACCGGTGCACGACGGCTCGCACGCGGATCGAGTAGCGCGTACGTCGTGCGGAGCCCGTGACGACGACGCGGGCGCTCGACGTCTCACCGAGGCGCGAGCCGAGCACCGTTCGATCCAGCGCGTCCGCGCGAAGCCCAGCCCACCACAACCCGACCGTGAACACGACGAGGCCGAGTGCCGCGAGCCGCAGCCACGACGCCGAGCCGAGCCCCACGACGAGCGAGACGACCGCGAGCGCGGCGAGCGTTGCAGGTGGCGGTCGCCACCAGTGCCCCGACGCCAGACCGGCGCAAGCCGCCAACACGAGCCCGGTCGGCCAGTGGAGCTCGACGAGCCGGCTCACGGGGTGACGAGGTCACGCAGCTGCTCGATCCGGGCAGGGCCGATACCGGGCACGGCGTCGAGGTCGTCGACCGACCGAAACGGCCCATGACTCGAGCGCCAGTCGACGATCTTCTGAGCGGTGATCGGGCCGATCCCCGGAAGCTCGTCGAGATCGTCGACGTCGGCGGTCGCGAGACTGACCTTCCCGCCGATTGTCCCCGGGGTCGCACCTGGGACGCGTGAGGGAACGACGACCTGTTGCCCGTCGGCGAGTGGCGCGGCGAGGTTCACGGCCGCGAGGAGTGCTTTCGGCGTCGGCCCACCGGCACGTGCAACCGCATCGGCTACCCGAGACCCATCCGGCAAGCGATAGAGACCGGTCCGGCGCACGGCACCGACGACGTGCACCACCAGCCGCGGAGCGCGCGCCTCTCCTCCCCCGCCGCCGTCGGCGATTGCGAGCGGCGCAGCGCGTCGCGGGCCCTGGGATGTTCCCGTACCGGCAAGACGAGACCCGGCGAGCGCGAGCACGACCACGAGCGGAACGGCCAACGCCGCGAGCTGGATTCGTGTGAGCGTGACCACGATGTCAATATTGACAACAGAGTTGGGTCAGATGTGTGACGGCTCCGTGCCGATCGCGCGACTGCGGCTACCCGAGCAGCGCCAGCAGCCCGGCGGGGTCCTCGACCGAAACCCGGAGCACGGAGAGGCCGACCGGTAGCCCCATCACACGCGCCTTCTGTGACGGAGCCAGCTCGATCCGCACCAGACCACGGGAGGAGCCGTTCACGAGCCAGGTGCCACGCCAACCGTGGGCGCCCCAGCCGCCGACGCGACCGGTGTCCGGCGCGACGCTCTGGACGGCGGCGCGAGGAAACAGCGCACGGAAGCCCCAACCGAGCCGTACGCGCACCTCGTTGGCGCCAACCTCGACCCCGCTCCACGCGGGGCCGAGCCCGAGCACCGTGAACGCAACCCTGTTCACCCGGCCGTACGAGATCGCAAAGCGCGCGTCAGCCAACGAGGTTGACGAGCTTGCCCGGGACGACGATCGTCTTGCGCGGCTCGCCGGTCAGGTGGGCACGCACCCGCTCGGAGGCGAGCGCGAGCGCGACGAGCTCCTCGTCGGGCGAGCCGGCCGGCACCAGCATGCGGTCGCGGAGCTTCCCGTTGACCTGGACGACGATCTCCACCTCATCGCGGACGAGAAGCCGGGCATCGGCCGTGGGCCACGGCTGCTCCCAGAGGCGATCGTGGCCGAGCCGCTCCCACAACTCCTCGGCCACGTGCGGGGCGTACGGCTGGAGCAGCGATACCGCCGTCTCGGCGGCGAACCGCGCGTCCTGGCTGCTGGTGTCGCGCGAGAGCTCGTTGACGAGCTCCATCACTGCCGAGATCCCGGTGTTGAACGCGAAGCGCCGGCCGATGTCGTCGCTCGCCTTCGCGATCACCTCGTGCGCCTTGCGCGCGAGCGGCCCGTCGGTCGGCTCGCCGTCCGGCGCGTGCTCGACGACCTCGCCCACGACGCGCCACAGCCGGCGGACGAACCGCGCCATGCCCTCGGCGGCCTCCTCCGTCCACTCCATGTCCTCGTTCGCCGGGCCGAGGAACAGGATGCAGAGCCGGACGGCGTCCGCGCCATAGCGCTCGACGACCACGTCGGGGCCGACGGCGGCGCCCGAGCGCTTCGAGATCTTCGACCTCCCCATCGTCACCCAGCCGTTCGAGAAGAAGCTCGCGAACGGCTCGCGGAACCCGACGTAGCCCAGGTCGTTCAGCACCTTCGTCCAGAACCGCGCGTAGATCATGTGCATCGTCGCGTGGTCGACACCGCCGATGTAGAGGTCGACGGGGTTCCAGAAGTCGACGATCTCCCGCGAGAACGGTGCCGCGTCGTTGTGAGCGTCGCAGTAGCGGAGGAAGTACCACGACGAGTCGACGAACGTGTCCATCGTCTCGGTCTCGCGCTTGGCCGCCCCGCCACAGCGTGGGCACGGGACGTTCACCCAGTCCTCGGCCTGTGCGAGCGGTGGCCTTCCCTGCGGCTTGTAGTCCTCGACGTCGGGCAGCACGACGGGCAGCTCGTCGTCGGGCACCGGCACGATGCCGCAACCGGCGCAGTAGACGATCGGAATGGGACAGCCCCAGTAGCGCTGGCGCGAGAAACCCCAGTCGCGCAGGCGATAGTTGACGGCGAGGCGGCCCTTCCCCTCGGCCTCGAGCCGCTCGACGATCCGAAGCCCACCCTCGACCGCAGGGAGCCCGTCGACGTCGCCCGAGTTGACGAGCACCTCGCCCTCGGTGTGGGAGCTGTGGGCAACGCCCTCCTGCACCTCGCCGTCGACCGGCCGCACGACCTGACGGACGGGCAGACCGAAGGCCTGCGCGAACTCGAAGTCCCGCGTGTCGTGCGCGGGCACCGCCATGATCGCACCGGTGCCGTAATCGGCCAGGACGTAGTCGGCGACGTACACGGGAATCCGCTCGCCGTTGACGGGGTTCACGACGTGCAACCCGGTGAAGACACCCGTCTTCTCGGTCGCTGCGGCGCGCTCCTCGGTCTTCTTCGCCGCGGCACGGCGGACATAGTCGCGCACCTCGTCGTCGTCGATCCGTGCGACGAGCTCGTGCTCGGGTGCGAGCACGAAGTACGTCGCACCGAAGAGCGTGTCGGGTCTGGTCGTGAAGACCTCGATCTCCTCGTCCCATTCGTCGATCCGGAACACGACCTCCGCGCCGTCCGAGCGACCGATCCAGTTGCGCTGTCGCGCCTTGATCGACTCGGGCCAGTCGACGGTGTCGAGATCGTCGAGCAGGGCCTGCGCATAGTCGGTGATCCGGAAGAACCACTGCTCCATGACCCGCGACTCGACCAGCGCCCCACAGCGCTCGCAGGTCCCGTCGGCGAGCACTTGCTCGTTCGCGAGCACCGTTTGGTCGTTCGGGCACCACTTCACCGGGGCGCCCTTGCGGTAGGCGAGCCCACGTTCCAGGAAGCGCAGGAACTGCCACTGTTGCCAGCGGTAGTAGTCAGGCGAGTGGGTCGACACCTCGCGCGACCAGTCGATCCACCAGCCGATCCGCTGCATCGAGCGGCGAATGCTCTCGATGTTGCGGTCGGTGATCGTGCGGGGATGACCGCCCTCGCGGATCGCGGCGTTCTCGGCGGGGAGCCCGAACGCGTCGAAGCCCATCGGGTGGAGGACGAGAAGGCCGTTCCGTCGCCGGAAATGGGTGACGACGTCGCCGATCGTGTAGACCAGCATGTGACCCAGGTGCAGGTTGCCCGACGGGTACGGGAGCATCTCGAGCACATAGCTCTTCGAGGTCGAGCCGTCGGTGGGATCGGGGGGGTCGGTGACCTCCCAGGCGCGCTCGTCGGCCCAGATCCGCTGCCACTTCTCCTCGATCGCCTGTGGGTCGTACGGCTCCATGTCCCCCACCTTCGTCCCTCTCTACGAAAAAGCCTCTCGAACGAGAGGCTCAGGGAGAGTCCGCGCGGCGCCGCCGCGTTCGCTCCCTCGACTACGCAAGAAGCTCGTGCATCGTGCTGTCGGAGTCTAGCGCCGTGCCCCACGTGCGAGCGGCCGGGACGCTCCGCCTCTAGGCTTGCAGGGAGTTCCAGCGAGGGAAGGGGGAATACGATGCCGCTCGTCTCGATGCGTCAGCTCCTCGACGAAGCCGCCACGGGTGGCTACGGCGTCGGAGCCTTCAACGTCAACAACATGGAGCAGATCCAGGCGATCATGGAGGCTGCACGCGAGACCTCCTCGCCTGTGATCATCCAGGCCTCGCGCGGCGCGCGCGCGTACACCAACGACCTGTTCCTGTGGCACCTGATGCTGGCCGCGACCGAGCTCTACGAGGAGGTCCCGGTCGCGCTCCACCTCGACCACGGCAACGAGCCGGCGACGTGCATCTCGGCGATCGACCTCGGCTTCACGAGCGTGATGATGGACGGCTCGCTCGAGGCCGACGGGAAGACGCCGTCCTCGTACGAGTACAACGCCGCGGTGACGAAGGAGGTCGTCGAGTACGCCCATGCGCGCGGGGTGACGGTCGAGGGCGAGATCGGGACGCTCGGTGGGATCGAGGACGGCCACGGCTCGGGCGAGGTCCACCTCACCGACCCCGATCAGGCGGTCGACTTCGTCCGCGACACCGGGATCGACGCGCTCGCCGTCGCGATCGGCACGTCCCATGGCGCGTACAAGTTCTCGAAGGAGCCCGACGGTGAGGTCCTGAAGATGGGCTTGATCGAGGAGATCCACCGCCGGCTGCCCGACACGCATCTCGTGATGCACGGCTCGTCGAGCGTGCCGCGGGAGCTCGTCGACGAGGTGAACCGCTACGGGGGGACGCTCAAGCCGTCCTGGGGCGTGCCGATGCAGGAGATCCAGCTCGGCATCCGGCACGGCGTTCGCAAGATCAACGTCGACACCGACTCGCGGCTCGCGATCACGGGGGCGATCCGCAAGGTCTTCGCCGAGGAGCCGGAGAAGTTCGACCCGCGCGACTACCTCAAGCCCGCACGCGCCGCGATGCAGGTGCTCGTGGCGGGCAAGATGCGCGACTTCGGCCAGGCCGGGCACGCGGGCGACTACGAGGCGAAGTCGCTCGAGGAGATGAAGGAGCTCTACGTGGCGCAGGTCGCCTGAGCCACGACGACGCCGTGATCGACCTGTTCCCCGACTCGGCCCGCGTCGAGCGTGGCGGGCTCGAGCTCGGGGGCATCGCTGCCGCGGAGCTCGCCGCGGAGCACGGGACGCCGCTCGTCGTCTACTGCGAGGCGACGCTGCGCACGAGGGCGCGCGCGCTCCGCGGGGCGATCGGCGAGGGCCACGTCGCCTACGGGACGAAGGCGTTCGCAAACGCGGCCGTGCTGCGGGTGCTCCGCGAGGAAGGGCTCGGGGCCGACGTCGCCTCGTCCGGCGAGCTGGCCTTTGCGCGCGCCGCCGGCTTCGACGGCAACGAGCTCGTCGTCCACGGCAACAACAAGGACGAGGCGCTCCTCGCAGCTGCGGCGGAGATCGACGCACCCGTCGTCCTCGATGCGCCCGACGAGGCTGCGCTCGCGGAGGAGGCGGGCGTGCGGAGGGTGCTCGTCCGTGTCACGCTCGGCGTCGACGCGGACACGCACGAGGCGATCCGCACCGGTCATCACGGCTCGAAGTTCGGGCTGCCCGTCGACCAGGCGGAGGCGCTCGTCAGGGATGCCCTCGCGCGCGGGCTCGACGTGCTCGGGCTGCACGTCCATGTCGGCTCGCAGCTCTCGGACTTCGACGCGCAGGCCGAGACGATCGTCCGGTTGGCATCGTTCGCAGCGCGCTGCAAGCAGGCGCTGGGCTGGACCGCACGCGTCGCCGACCTCGGTGGCGGGTTCGGGATCCGTCATCACCCGGACGAGGCGGTCACCGATGCCGTCGAGCTCGCGAGAACAGCCGGCGATACGGCTCGCTTGGCGTTCGCGGAAGCAGGCCTGCCCGCGCCCGAGGTGTGGCTCGAGCCCGGACGCTCGCTCGTCGGCCCTGCGGGTGTGACGCTCTACCGCGTCGGCGCCGTGAAGCGGCTCCCCGGGAGGACCTGGGTGGCGATCGACGGCGGCATGTCCGACAACCCGCGCCCGCAACTCTACGGGGCGCGCTACACCGCCCTGTCGGCCGCGCGGGCCGACGAGCAGCCCGACGAGGCGGTCAGCGTCGCCGGGATGCATTGCGAGTCGGGTGACGTCCTCATCGACGACGTCACGCTCCCCGCCCCGCGCCGCGGCGATCTCCTGGCAGTTCCCGCCACGGGCGCGTACACGCTCGCGATGGCCTCGAACTACAACGGTGTCACCCGCCCCGCGGCCGTGCTCGTGCGCGACGCGGAGTCTCGGCTGATCCGGCGACGCGAGACGGTCGACGATCTGCTTCGCTCCGAGGTGTGAGACCCGCGCAGGGCTATGCTCGAGTCGATGGCAGCACTCGGCCCTCCTCGCATACGCCACACGGTGTCGTTCACGCTCCGACACGCGCCCGGGTCGGCGGAGGAAGCCGACTTCCTTGCCGCGGCTGTCGCGCTCGGCGCGATCCCCGGCGTGGAGGCATTCGAGGTCGTCCGCGAGGTGAGCCCGAAGAACGCGTTCGCATTCGGGATCTCGATGGAGTTCGCGGACACCGCGGCCTATGCCTCGTACAACGAGCATCCCGCGCACGTCGCCTTCGTCGAGGGCCGCTGGCTGCCCGAGGTCGCGGACTTCCTCGAGGTCGACTACGCGTCGCTGTAGCGCGTGACCGCCCCGGGTCGTCGCTCACCGACGCGGCCGTGCTCGCGCCGGTGTTCCGAGACGTCGACGATGTCCTCCGCACGGTGCTCGTCGTCCGCTCGGATCACGGCCGACACGGGAACCAGCTCGGCTTCCCGGGCGGAAAGCCCGAGCCGGGTGACGCCGACCTCCTCGCGACCGCGCTCCGCGAGGCCGAAGAGGAGGTCGGGCTCGACCCGTCGCGTGTCGAGGTGCTCGCCGCGCTCCCGCCGCGTCGATACCGACGTGACCGGGTTTCGCGTCCACCCGTTCGTCGGTCGGGTCCCGCACGACACGGTGTGGCGGCTCGATTGCGCGGAGATGGTCGGGATCCTCACGCCGACCGTCGCCCGGCTCGCAGACCGGACGGCGCGCGCAACCCTTCCGTTCGCGTCGAGCCACTTCCCCGACGGGCTCGCGGTCGAGGGGATCGACGTCGACGGCCACGTCCTCTGGGGAATGACCCTCCGGTTGCTCGACGACCTCGTCCCGCGCCTCCTCGCAGGCGAATGGGCGATCTGACCGACGTGCGTCAGACGACGACGCCGACCGCGATCGTCCCGATGTATCCCTTCAGCCCGCCCGTGCGGCGAGCCAGCTTGAGCTCGGCCGTCGACCCGCCGGCCTGGTCGTAGATCTGATCGGCCGCGTGGGGCGTGTCGTAGATGCCCCGACTCGCGTAGGGAGCGGTCTTGTAGACGGCTCGCGTGATCTTCTCGTTGACGAACACCTGGCCGGTGTGGACTGCGTTGCCACCAACGTTCACCTTCATGTGGATGTGCGGCGTCCGCCCCCGGTACCACCCGGGGAAGACGGTCAGGAACTCGGCCTTGCCGGCGACGTTCGCAACCTGATGACCGCGCAGGAACCGCGTCGTCGCGCCGTTCACCCCCGAGTAGTTGCCGAGCGCGTCGGCGTGCCAGATCTCGACGTCGGCGCCCTTGATCGGGCGTACACGTCTTGGCGTTCAGGACCGTGAACCGCACGACGAGCGGCATGCCCGCCTTGCCTTCGCGGACATCGCGGCGCGTCAGCGCGGTCGCGACCCAGTACGGGCCCTCGGTCGCTTCGGGGGTGAGCAGGCAGGTCGTCGGCGGCTTGCGCCTCGTCCTCGCTCGAGCACCCCCAGCGCACGGGTGCCGAACACCGCGGCGAGGCCTGCTCCACCGGCGGCCCTGAGGGCGTCCTTCCGGCTCAACTCGGTCTGCATGTCGTGTCCTCTCGTTGCTTGCACAGCCACTCGACGGTAGAGGAGAACGCCGCGCGCGGACCGCGAGCCAACGTGATCTTCCAGAACCTGAACACTGCCTTCACATGCGCCCTTGGTCCGACGGCGGGTCGCCGGGCCGGATACGGTTGCCCGTATGAGCGCCTGGGAGTGGCCGGACGCACTCGATGCCCTCGCCGCGGCCGGTGCCCACCACACGCGCGTCCTCGAGGACGACGCCGTCCGGATCCTCGACACCCGGATCGGCCCGGGCGAGACGACCGCGGTGCACACCCATCGCTGGCCCAGCGTGCTCTGCATCGTGGCGACCAGCCACCACACACGCCGCGACGGTGCGGGCGCGCTGCTCAGCGATACCCGCGAAACCGGGCTTCCGCCGCCCGGGACGGTCGTTGAGCTCGGGCCGTTGGGCCCGCACTCGGTCGAGAACGTCGGCGACGACGAGATCCGCCTGCTCGACGATCGAGCTGAAGGCGAGCCCGGAGCGGTGACGCGAGCACCAAGGCTCCGCTGCCAGATCACGATGTCCGCGGACGGCTACGTCGCCGGGCCGCGCCAGAGCGTCGACGATCCGCTCGGCATCGGCGGCCTGGCCCTGCACGGATGGGCGTTCGCGACCCGGAGCTTCAGGGCCGTCCACGGCGGTGAAGGCGGTGCGACCGGCCTCGACGACGACCGGATCGCCGCCGCCACGGCGAACCTCGGTGCGACGATCATGGGGCGCAACATGTTCGGGCCGATCCGCGGCCCCTGGGCCGACGAGGACTGGCGAGGCTGGTGGGGGGACGACCCGCCCTACCACACCCCGGTGTTCGTGCTCACACACCATCCGCGTGACCCGCTGGCGATGGAGGGAGGCACGACCTTCAACTTCGTGACGGACGGGATCGAGGCTGCGCTCGAGCTGGCGCTCGAGGCGGCGGATGGGCTCGACGTCGCCGTCGGTGGTGGGGCCGGGACCGTCCAGCAGTACCTCCGGGCACGCCTCGTCGACGAGCTCGAGCTGCACGTCGTGCCGATGTTCCTGGGCGCTGGCGAGCGTCTGTTCGAGAACCTCGACGGCGGTCCCAAGGGGTACGCGTGCACGGGGCTCATGAGCTCCTCCGCGGTGGCTCACTACTCGTACGCGAAGCTCGATCAGGCATAGGGCGTCGGCCCCGATCTCAGCGGCTGACGATCTGCACGGCATCGAGGTCGTGGACGACGTGCTCTCGTCCGACGCGCTGCCCGCTGAACCTCGCCGACGATCCCCAGACCCGAGCGCCCACGCAGGCACGACCGAGCTCGTGGTGAATCGTGTCGGCGACGTCGGCGATCGTCGCACCGGTTGGGAGAGCGACCGGCTCGGCGTCCGCCGCGCGCTCGTGGCGCAGGAACACGCGAAGCAGTCCGGTCAGCGCCCAGACAGCCGCGCGTAGCCTGTCGAGGCTTGCGTCGTCGAGCACCGAGACGGGCTCGACGAGCAGCGGTGCCACGGCGTAGCTCAGACCGGTCAGGTCGTCTCCCGTGGCGTCGTCCCACTTCGTCGCCGCGACGATCCCCGGCTTGTCGATCCCTGCTGCGGCGACCTCGGCGCGAACGATCTCGAGTTGCCGGAGCGGCGCGGTGACCGGGTGGCACCACACGATCGCATCGGCGTTCCGGAGCACGCCCAGCAGCGCGCGACCGCCTCCCCGATCTTCGTGCGCACCCTCAATGAGACCCGGGATCTCGACCAACTGGACGAGCACGCCGCCGATCCGCGTGAGTGCAGGCACCGGACGCAGCGTCGTGAATGCGTAGTCCCCTGTCTTGATCTGGATCTCCGACAACGCCTGGAGAAGCGACGATTTACCCGCGTTCGGTGCGCCCACGAGCGCTATCTGTGCAGCCCCTTCGCGTCGGACCTGGAGCGAGTCTCGATGGGTGACCCTGGCGCGGACGCGCGTCTGGTCGAGCTCTCCGAGCAGCCACTTGCGCAGGTCGGCGTACGGGCCGTTCCTGTAGTCCGGCAGCTCCCCGAGGAGCGCGTTGATCGACGCGATCCTCTCGCTTCCCTCCTTCCCGACGAGGCGGCGTCTGGCCATCTGGGCGAACGTGCGGTGCGGCATCGGCATGACAGCTCTCCTTCCGTGATCGAGCGGGAAGGAGCGCGCAACCACGGCCGCCGTCGGCCGGATGCGCGTCATCCACCCGCTTCCCTTGACGCGTGCGTGGGAAGCGGGGACTCAGCCGTTTTGCTGCAGTACGTGTGCGCGCCAGGCAGAAAGTCGGGTCATCGCGGTCAGAGGGTAGCTGGTCAGACGGGCAGCGTGAGGCTGTCGATGTCGCTCGGGTACTCGGTGAGGATCTCGATCCCGTCCTCGGTCACGACGATCGTGTCGGAGTGGCGAAAGCCGCCGAGACCCGCGACATAGACACCCGGCTCGATCGTGAACACCATCCCGGGCTCGACGCGTGTGTGGTCGCCGACGTCGAGGAACGGCGGCTCGTGGTTGCGGAGCCCGATCGCGTGCCCGGTGTGCTGGCTCCACGTGTCGAGGATCCCGTTGTCCTCGAAGTAGCGGAGCACGGCCCGGTCGACGTCGGCGCACGTCACACCGGGTCGGAACGCGCCGAACGCGACCTGCTGCGCGGCGACCATGTGGTCGAAGTGGCGGCGCATCTCGTCGGTCGGCGGGCCGACGATCATCGCCCGCTCGAGCTCGGCGTTGTAGCCCCAGATGGGCGCAGCGGTCTCGGTCACGAGCACGTCGCCCGGGGCGAACTCGATGTTGTGGGAGATCGCGTGCGCCCACGCGCTCCGCTCACCGATCTGCCCTCGGTACCCGGCCGACGCGCCATCGGTCGACGACAGCTGGCCGTCGTACGCGGGCCCGAGCGCCTCGAGCATCGCCAGACTCGCCTCGTAACCCGCCCGGAGCCCGGCCTGCGCCTCGGTGATACCGGGACGGCTGTACTCCTGCAGCAGGCGGTGGGCGTGCTCGCACCAGCGGGCGCTCTCACGGATCAGCTCGATCTCGGCCTGGCTCTTGCGTGCCATCAGTTGCTCGAGCGCTGGCGCGAGCGGGACAACGGTCGCCCCTGTGACCTCGGACAGCGACGGGCCTTCGTAGCCGAGGATCCCCGGATAGCCGTCCTGATCTGCTCCGATCGTGCCGGTGATCCCCATCTCGGCGAGCCCTGCGGCGAGGATCCGCATCGGGTGCTCCTCCCCCGGGTACTCCGGGTAGGCGATCACCTGGTCGAAGCCCGTCTCCGCCCTGACCCGCTCGGCTTCGAACTCCGGGACGAAGGCCGCCGTCTCGCCCGCGGCGCTCTCGACGTACCCGACCGGCCGCTCGGTCGCGAGGAACGAGAACCGCGTGAGGTACTGGACGTACTGCTGGTCGAACACGACGTAGCCGGTGGGTGCGTGCGACGCGACGAGCGCCCGGAGGCGCTCCCTCCGCTCGGCGAGCTCGGCGGGTGTGATCGCGAGGGCTGGCGGCATCCAAGAGCCTTTCCTTGTGTCGGTGGTCTGCGCCCGACGATAGTCACCGTTGCCATCGTTGCCGCGAGGTAGCTGCGGGCTCCTTGACCGGCTCTGGACCCGGGTAAGGGCTCTAGACCCCGTCGCTGAGCTCCTTCCAGAACACCGTCGTGTCGCAGGGGCGTCCGTCGGGGTACAGCGCGTAGCCCGGGATCACGCCGACCCTGACCCAGCCGAGCCGTGTGTAGAGGCGCTCTGCGTCGTCGCCCGTCACCGTGTCGAGCACCAGCAAGGTTCTGCCCTGAGCGACGGCTTCACCCTCCGCGTGAGCCATCAACGACTCCGCGACTCTGCGCCTTCGAGCCTTCCGGTGGACGAGCAGCTTTGCGATATCCGCCCGATGCGGCTGGTTGGGGGCGATCGCGAAGACGACCTGGACCGTGCCGACGAGTACGCCGCCTACGAATGCCGCGAGCAGCATTCGCTTGCCCTGCTGGACCTCGGCGACATAGGCGTCGAACACCTCCCGCGCCTGCTCGTGGGAGAACGGCGCCATGAAGCTGACGGATGCTCCACCTTCGACACAGTCCACGAGCACCGACGCAAGCCCATCGAGATGGTCACGTGCCTCGTCGGCGTCGAGACGGCGAACCTCGATCTCTTGGGGCTCGGTCACTGACCCGGCAGTCCGGGACCGGTTCGAGGCGTCACGTGCTGCTCCTTGGTCGTCCACGAGGGGGCAGGGTGCACGCTGCTGGAGCGCGCACCGATCGTAACGAGGCGACGCGCCACGGAGCCCGGCGGGCGTTCGGCATCATGGGTACGGACATCCCGTGGAGCACGCAGGAGGACGACGATGAAGTCGACCCAGGTGGCGATCGCAGTCGGCGTCTTCGCGGTCGCGGTAGCGCTCGGCGCGGTCGCAGGATGGGCCGTTACGAGGCGCACGAACGACAGCGCGACCGAGGTCGCAGCTTGCAAGGACAGGATCTTCGGGCACATCTCGTCCCTTACGCGGGCCGACGGGCACTTCGAGCTGCGGTTCGATCCCGCGTGGTTCACGAGCGGGGTGACCGCCAACGTTGCTGCGGCCGAAGACGGCGTCGTCGAGCCGGGCGAGCCGATGCCCAATGATCACTACCGCATCGACGAGGGCCACAGGCTGCTCACGTACCTCGTCCCCTCGTCGACGCCGGTGAGCGTCCTCACCAGAAACGGCGACGCCGCTCGGTTCGGCGCGACGCCGATCACGGTCTCCGAGCTCGCGCAGCTGGTACGCGGCGAGAGGCCGGTCGAACTGTTCGAGGGTCTCGACACGGGCGTCTGGCTTCAGGTCGACGGAGACACGGTCTGCAGCCTCGATCAGCAGTACGTGCCCTGACGGGCCTGCGGTCAGTCGGCCCCTGACGGGCGAGCTCCGTGCCGACGCTTCAACTCCGCCTCGACGAGGGAAGGGTCGAGGCCGCGCGCCGCGAGCAGCACATAGCTGTGGAACCAGAGATCTGCCAGCTCCTCGACGACTCGCTCGTCGCTCTCCCCCACACCGGCGAGCGCCGCTTCGACGCCCTCCTCACCGACCTTCTGCGCCGCGGCCGACGCGCCGCCGTCGAGGAGCGATACGACATACGACCCTTCGGGTCGAAGGGCCTGCCGCTCCTTGATCACTCGCCACAGCCACGGCGCGAAGCACGACTCTGCGCCCGTGTGGCAGACAGGCCCCGCTGGGCAGACGAGGTAGAGCAACGCATCTCCGTCACAGTCGTCGCGGATCTCCTCGACGGCGAGAGTGTTCCCGGACGTCGCGCCCTTGCGCCAGAGCTCCTGGCGGGATCGGCTCCAGAACCAGGCTTCGCCCGTCTCGCGGGTCAACCGGATCGCCTCGTCATCGGCATAGGCGAGCATGAGCACGCGACCGCTGGCCGCGTCCTGGACGATCACCGGGGTCAGGTTCGGATTGGCCATCCAAGCTCCACCAGCTCATGTTTCAGCTCGAGCAGCCGCTCGGGTCGCTCGTGGACGATCGAAGCGACGAGCGCCGCCTCGGCACCGGCGTCGTAGGCATCAGCCAGGTGCTGTGCTTCGCCCGCGCCGCCCGAGGCGATCACGGGGACCTCGACCGCTGCGGCGACCGCGCTCGTGAGCGGAAGGTCGTAACCGGCCCTTGTGCCGTCGGCGTCGATCGAGGTGAGCAGGATCTCCCCCGCTCCACGGCTCACCGCTTCCTCGGCCCAGTCGACCGCGTCGCGCCCGCGCGGCGTGCGACCCGCGTGCGTGACGACCTCGCCGGCGCGCGCGTCGATGGCGACGACGACCGCCTGCGACCCGAACTCGTCTGCAAGCCGCGTGAGAATGGTGGGATCGTCGAACGCTGCGCGGTTGACCGCCACCTTGTCGGCCCCGGCAAGCAGGAGCGCGCGGCCGTCCTCCACACCGGTGACACCGCCGCCGACGGTGAAGGGGATCGTGAGCTCGTCTGCGGAGCGCGTGATCACCTCGAGCATCGGGCCGCGGTCCTCGAGGGTCGCCGTGATGTCGAGAAAGACGAGCTCGTCGGCGCCGAGCTCCGAGTAGCGCGTCGCCAGCTCGACCGGCTCACCGACCTCGCGGAGGCCGACGAAGTTGACGCCCTTCACCACGCGGCCGTCGCGCACGTCGAGGCAAGGGATCACGCGCTTCTTGACCATCGCAGCATGTTGTCGATCGCCTTGGCCCCGGCAGCAGCACTGCGCTCCGGGTGGAACTGGAGACCGCACAGCGCCTCGGTCTCGACCGCCGCCACGATCGCGCCATCGTGGTCGACGGTCGCCACGGCGACGCCGGCATCGGCGGGGGCAGCGGCAAAGCTGTGCGCGAAGTAGACGTCTTCGCCGTCGAGGGCGTCGAGGACCATCGACGGTCGCGTGAGCGTCAACGTGTTCCAGCCCATGTGCGGCACCCGTCTCGCTCGCACGCGCCGCACAGGCCCGGCGAGCAGCCCGAGACCCGAGCCACCCTCGTCGCTCGACTCGAACAGCAGCTGCATCCCGACGCAGATCCCGGCGATCGGGCGCCCCGTGCTCGCGCGCTCGCGCAGCGCCTCGGCCATTCCCGTCCTCGCGAGCCCGGCAGCGGCGCTCTCGACGTGTCCGACGCCCGCGATCAGCGCCAGCGGCGCCTCGCGGACGGTGTCCGCGTCGACGGTCACTTCGGGGGTCGCGCCGGCGCGCTCGAGCGCGGAGCAGAGGCTGCGGAGGTTCCCCGCCCCATAGTCCGCGAGCACCACCCTCACGGTCGCACCTCGGGGCAGCGGTCGGGAGAAAGGCGAACGCCGCCGACGGCCGGTGTCTGACACCGATCGGGCCGATTCGGGGCAACGAGGCCGTCCCGGCTGTGGACTGATCGGCGGAGAGCTCGTCGCGATGTGCCTCGACCCCGCGAAATCCCGAGCTCCCCGCACCTGTGGAGCGATCGGCACACTCTTGGCACGAAGGACACTTGACACCAAACGGTGTCAGACACCGATTTGCCCGTCACGCAATCCCCTTCGTCGAGCGCACGCCCCCGCCGGTGACGGCGACTGCCTGCCGGAGCGCTTGGCCGAGCGCCTTGAAGGCCGCCTCGGCGACATGGTGGTCGTCCGTTCCCGCGGCCTCGACGTGGACGGTGCAACCCGCCTCGATCGCAAAGCGCTCGAGCGCGTGTGCAAGGAGCGTGATCGCCAGCGCGCCGACGCGATCCGCGCCAAAGGTCAGGTCGATCTCGGCATGGGGTCGCCGAACGAGGTCGACCGCGGCGAGCCCGCGCGCCTCGTCCATCGGCACGGTCGCCGACCCGTACCGCATCACGCCCGCGCGATCCCCGAGCGCCTGCGTGAGCGCCGTGCCGAGCGAGGCCAGCACGTCTTCGACCGTGTGGTGCTCGTCGACGTCGAGATCGCCGCCCGCGATCAGCTCGAGGTCGAAGCCCGCATGGAAGGCGAGCAGCGTCAACAGGTGATCGAGAAACCCGATCCCCGTCGCGACCCTGGCTCGCCCGGCGCCGTCGAGCGACAGAGTCAGTCGCAACGCCGTCTCGGTCGAGGTCCGGATCACCGTCGCGTCGCGGCCGGAGCGCCCCGCCGGGTCGACCTCCGCACCGAGGGCGCGCAACAGGATGTCGTTCTCGGACGGACGCCGAACCGTGACCCGGATCGCGTCGGGGAACGCCCGCACCACGAGTCCCTGCTCCTCGAGCCGCTCGGCAAGAGGCTGCGACGACCTGACGAGGACGAAGTTCCCTGCGACCGGTGGGCAGTCGAAGCCGACCCCGGTGAGCACGGCGCGCATCCGCTCGCGCTCCGCGACCGTGTCCTCGACCTCGTCGAGCCTCGGGCTGCACAGCGCGGCAGCAGCGATGCGGGAGGAGGGCCCCGAGATAGGGGCCGGGGGACGCCGCTCGGTGAGCAGTGCTGCGGTGTCGGGATGTGCAAGCGCGTACCCGACCCGCAGCGCGGCGAGCCCGAACGCCTTCGAGAGCGTCCGCAGGACGACGAGGTTCGGCAGCTCCTCGACCCAGGGAACCGTCGTTTCGCCCCCGTACTCGACATAGGCCTCGTCGCAGACGACGATCGAGCCGGCGTTTGCCCGCGCGAGCGCGGCGACCTCCGCAGCGGGCGTCACCGCACCGGTCGGGTTGTTCGGGTTGCAGACCCAGTGCAGGTCGGTGTCCGCCGGAGCGGTCACGAGCTCGGCGCCGCGGAGCTGGGTCGCGATGCGGTAGAGCGCGTACGTCGGAGGGCTGAACGACGCGGTGCGCCCCGGCCCGAGGAATGTCGCCGCGAGCAACAGGATGAGGTCGTCGGCCCCGGCGCCGACGACGACGCTCTCCGGCGCCACGCCGCAGTACGATCCGGCGGCCTCCTGGAGCTCGCGGTACGTGCCCTCGGGGTACTCGTTGAGGCGGGACATCGACTCCGCGAGCGGCACCTGAGGAACACCCGGGAGCGGGGGCGTGTTCTGGTCGAACTTCAGGACGTGAGCCGGGGAGAGGCCGTGGCGCGCGGCGACTTGCGCCACGCTCGCCGCCCATGCGTAGGGCGCGAACCCGTCGCTCACCGGCTGCGCGAGCTCCCGAACGCTCACGCCGCCACCGCTGCCGCGTGACGCGGTAGCCCTTCGACGCGGGCAAGCGGGCCGACCACGTCGGCGGCCCCACGCACTCCCTCCGCGCTGGCGCGAACAACCTGGAGTGGCTTGAGGTACGCCTCGATCCCGAGCCCGCCGACCGACCGGCCGAGACCGCCTGTCGGGAGCACGTGGGTCGCGCCGGCGGCGTAGTCGCCGAGCACCGACGAGCAGCCGACGAACACCGCCCCTGCGTTGCGAATTCGGACCAGAACCTGCTCCGGGTCGGCGAGGTGGAGCTCGAGGTGCTCGGGCGCGTACCGCTCCGACCACGCGACCGCGTCGTCCAGCGTCCCGACCTGCTCGAGCCTGACGTTCGCAGCCGCTGCCCACGAGCGATTGCACATCGTCGAGGAGGCGCTTGGACGGTGTGACGAGGATCGCCTCGCTGTCGTCTCCGTGCTCGGCCTGGGCGAGGAGGTCGAGCGCGATGCGCTCGGGATCGGCGGTCTCGTCGGCGATCACCACGACCTCGCTCGGCCCCGCCGGGAGGTCGATCCCGACGTGGGAAGAGACGAGCAGCTTGGCTGCCGTGACGTACGCGCTCCCCGGCCCGACGATCCGGTCGACCGCAGGAATGGTCTCGGTGCCGTAGGCGAGCGCGGCGACCGCCTGGGCCCCGCCGACCGCGTAGAGCTCGTCGAGCCCGAGCTCGCGCGCGACGACGAGCGTCGCTGCGACCGGGTTGGGGGTGACGACGACGATCCGCTCGACCCCTGCCGTGATCGCGGGCACCGCGGTCATCACCAGGGAGGAGGGAGCGGCGCCCGGCCGCTCGGGACGCAGCATCCGACCGCGCCGACCGGGATCCACCGCCGCTCGGAGACGATCCCGGGCGCGGCCTCGACCGAGGTGTCGCGCGGTCGCTGCGCCTCGGTGAAGCGCCGCACCGCCTCGATCATCTTCCGGAGAGCGTCGAGGACGTCCTGCTCGACCTCGGCCGCGTCGATCGCCTCGCGGGGCACCCGGATTCCTTCGGGCCGTGGCCCGTCCAGCCGCTCGGTCCACTCGAGGAGCGCCGCGTCCCCACGCCCACGCACGTCGGCGACGATCGGGGCGACGGTCTGGATCGCATCGTCGAGCAACAGCCCTCTCATGCGATCAGCCGCTCCACGGGGATGACGAGGATCGAGCTCGCGCCCGCCTCCTTGAGCGCCGGCAGCAGCGTCCACACGTCGTCGGCGTCTACGGCCGAGTGGATCGCGATCTCACCCTCCTCGGCGAGCTGCACCACCGTTGGCGCGCCCATGCTCGGAAGCACGGCCCGAATCGCCGGGAGCAGCTCGACGGTGGCGTTCATCATCACGTAGCGGCGACGGCGCGCCGCGACGACACCGGCGAGCATCAACCGCAGCCGCGCGACGTCGTCCCCGCGCTCCTCGCTCGCCTCCCCCCCGATCAGGACGGCCTGAGATGACAGGAGGTCCTCGACCCGACGGAGCCCGTTCGCGCTCAGCGTCGAGCCGGTCGAGACGAGGTCGACGATCGCGTCCGCCAGCCCGAGGCGCGGCGAGGCCTCGACCGACCCGGTCACGGGGACCAGCTCGCACTCGACGCCACGCGCGGCGAGCAGCGACCTCGTCGAGACCGGATACGCCGTAGCGACGCGGAGACCCGCGAGGTCCTGCGCAGAGGTGGCGTCCGACTCGGCGGGCACCGCCACCGCCAGGGTGCACCGACCGAACCCGAGCTCGGCGAGCGTGCTCACCCGCGCCTCGGTCTCCGCGACGAGGTTCGCCCCCGTGATCCCGAGGTGGACGACGCCGTCCTGGACGTACTCGGGGATGTCGTCGGTGCGCACCAGGAGCAGGTCCACGGGCGCGTTTGCACACGGGACGACGAGCGACCGCTCGGTGGCCTCGAACGATAGGCCCGCATCCAGGAGGAGCCGGAGCGCGGGCTCTGCGAGCCGCCCCTTCGACGGGACGGCGACCGTGAGCCGGCCGTCGGCCCCGGGTCGTGCGAGCGCCGCGCTCACCGTCGCCGCGTCCGTGCGCGCCGGTCGAGCGCGAGCCGGTAGCCGCCGGTGCCGTTGCGCAGCCACTGAGAGACGCGGGTGACCGTCGCTGTCGACGTCGGGACGCGCCCCGCGATCTCGAGGTACGGCACGCCCTGCTCCAGCAGGAGGACGGTTTGCCAGCGATGCGCCATCGCCTCGAGCTCGGGCAGCGTGCACAGGTCACGCAGGAAGAGCGTCACCTCTTCCTTCGTCCGCAGCGAGCTGACGGCCTGGGCGAGCTCCCCGAGACCCGCGACAGCCTCGACCGGGCGTCCCATGTTGTCCACGGTAGACATCTCAAGATGCATGATAGCATGCTAACGTGTTAACACACAACCTAGAGCCGATTCCGGCAATCGACATCCTCGAGGGACGGGTCGTCAGGCTACGGGAGGGGCGACGGGAGGCAGTCTCGATCGAAGGCGGTGACCCCGTCGAGCTCGCCCGCCGGTTCACCGACGAGGGCGCGCGCCGCCTCCACGTCGTCGACCTCGACGGAGCCTTCTCGGGTGCTCCCTCGCTCGAGCTCGTCGAACGGCTCGCGGCGGCGACCACGCTGCCGTTGCAGGTCGGAGGGGGCTATCGCTCGCTCGCGTCGGCCCGGGCCGCGCTCGCGGCGGGGGCCGATCGCGTCATGGTGGGAACCGCCGCGGTCACTCCCGGCTTTCTGGAGACGGCGGTGCCCGCCCTCGGCGGGGCGCTCGTCGTCGCGGTCGACGTGCGCGACGGACAGGTGGCGGTCGACGGCTGGACGCGCGTCTCGTCGATGAGCGCCGCCGAGCTGACGCGTCGCTGTGCCGACAGCGGCGTCGCGCGGCTGCTCGTCACGAGCACCCGCCGGGACGGCTCGCTCGCCGGCCCCGACCTCGAGCTCCTGCGCAGTGTCGTGCCCTACGGGATCCCAGTGGTCGCCGCCGGAGGCGTCTCGTCGCTCGACGACCTCGAGGCGCTGCGCGAGCTGGGATGCGAGGCGGCGATCTGTGGCAGCGCACTCCTCGCCGGGCGCTTCACGCTGAAGGAAGCGTTGCAGCGCCTCTCGTCTTGACGGGGGAGCGACGCCGGGCGAGCGCCGCAGGTCTGAGCAGTCGCGGTGGTGCCGCGAGCCCGGCCTCGCTGACGGGTGGGTTGACCGGCGCGGACAGCGGTGCGGCACCGAACGAGCGGCGCACCTGGTCCGGGTCGGGGTCGCCGTAGAGCGTCGTTCGCTGACGGGGCACGCGCCCGGCCGAGCGGATCAGCCGCTCCATCTCCTCGGGCGGAAGCTCCTGCCCCCACTCCGAGCCCGCTGCGCGGGAGATCGACTCGTTCATCAGCGTCCCACCCAGGTCGTTGACACCGGCCGCGAGCGCGTCCCGCACCCCCTCGGGGCCGAGCTTCACCCACGACACCTGGATGTTCGGGACCCACGGATGCAGCGCGAGCCGCGCGACCGCGTGGACGAGCAGCACCTCGACGTAGGTCGGCCCTCGCCGTGCCTTGCCCTGGAGATAGATCGGAGCCTCCATCGGGACGAACGGGAGCGGGACGAGCTCGGTGAAGCCTCCGGTCTCGCGTTGGAGCGAGCGCGCACGCAGCAGGTGTCGGGCCTGGTGCACCGGCCGTTCGACATGACCGAACATCATCGTCACGTTCGAGCCCAGGCCGACGCGGTGCGCCGCCCGGTGCACGTCCAGCCACTGGTCGGTCGTCACCTTGTCGGGGCAGATCACCGCCCGCACGTCGTCGTCGAGGATCTCGGCGGCTGTGCCGGGGAGAGAGCCGAGCCCGAGGTCGCGCAGCCGCTCGAGGTACGTCTCGAGCTCGACCTCCAGCGTCGCAGCACCCTGCCAGACCTCGAGCGCGGAGAACGCGTGGACGTGGATCCCCGGTACCACACGGCGGATCGCCTCGACGATCGCGGCGTAGGTATCGCCTGTGAACGCGGGGTGGATCCCGCCCTGGAGGCAGACCTCGGTCGCCCCGCGCTCCCACGCCTCCTGCGCGCGTCGCGTGATCTCCTCCAGCGGGAGCAGGTACGCCGGGCCGCGGAGGTTCTCGGCCAGCCTCCCCTTCGAGAACGCGCAGAACCCGCAGCGGAAGTAACAGACGTTCGTGTACTGGATGTTCCGGGTCACGACATACGTGACCTCGTCGCCGCAGACGTCGCGGCGGAGGCGGTCGGCGGCCGCGAGCACGCGCCCGACCTCGTCACCCCGCGCGGAGAGCAGGCGCGTCAGCTCGTCCTCCCCGAGCTCGTCGCCGCTCGACTCGAGCGGTATCGCGTCGCGACGGGTGAGGAACGGGACATCGACCTGCTCGCCGGGCGCCCACGCGTCACCGCGGGCAAGACCGAGGCCGTCGGCGGCGCGTCGGATTCCGGGCGCGACAGCCGTGTCCGACCAGGTGTCGAGGTCGGCGACGTGCTCGGGGTAGAGCGGCAGCCGTGCGGCTAGCTCGAGCCCGCGCGACCGGCAGGCGTCGCGCAGCCGCTCGACCTCGGGCCAGGGAGCCTCGGGGTTGACGTGGTCGAGCGTCACCGGCGAGACACCGCCCCAGTCGTCGATCCCCGCATCGAGCAGCAGGGGGAAGTCGTCGTAGGCGAGGTTCGGCGGCGCCTGGACGTGGACGTCGGGCCCGAGCAGGATCCGCGCGACCGCGACCGACCAGAGCTGCTCCTCGAATGGCGCGTCCGGATGCGAGGCCATCCGCGTGCCGGGCTTGGCCCTGAAGTTCTGGACGATCAGCTCGCGCAGGTGCCCGTGCTCCTCCGCGAGCGCCCGCAGCGCGAGCAGCGCCTCGATCCGCTCCGCGCGCGTCTCGCCGATCCCGACGAGGATCCCGCTCGTGAACGGGATCGCGAGCTCGCCGGCGAGCCGGATCGTCTCCAGTCTTCGCGCCGGGAGCTTGTCGGGCGAGGCCCAGTGTGGACCGCCTTTCGCGGCGAGCCGCTCGGCAGTCGTCTCGAGCATGATCCCCATCGAGGCGGCAACCGGCCGGAGCATCGCCAGCTCGTCGCGCGTCATCACGCCGGGGTTGAGGTGCGGGAGGAGGCCCGTCTCGTCGATCACCACGCGCGCACAGCGCTCGAGGTACTCGAGCGTCGTCGCGCAACCCAGCGCGGCGAGCTCCTCACGGGCGACCCTGTAGCGGAGCTCGGGCTTGTCGCCGAGCGTGAACAGCGCCTCGGTGCAACCGGCGGCGGCGCCGGAGCGCGCGATCGCGAGCACCTCGTCCTCGCTCAGGTACGCGCGCTCACCGCGCCGTGGCGGTCGGGCGAACGTGCAGTAGCCGCAGACGTCGCGGCAGAGTGTCGTCAGCGGGACGAAGACCTTGGGCGAGTAGGTGACCAGCGCACTCGGGCGAAGCCGCCGTGCCTCGGCCATGAGGTCGTCGAGGGGCGTGGTGAGAAGCTCGGAGACGAGTGCGCGCATCGGTGACTCGGGCTGTTCGGGTCGCCGGGCGGTCTCCTCGCGCCGGTGCCGACAACTCTATGCAAACGCCAGCTGCCGTCGGCGTCAGATCCCATTGGCTCGGGCGAGGCAAGCCTCGCCCCTACGACGTCCCACGGTCATGGCTCGGGCGAGGCAGGTCCTCGCGCCTACGACGACGCGCGATACCCCCAGATCCCGCCGAAGCTCTTCCAGGAGCTCTTCTGCCAGCGCTCGAGGATCGCCTGCTCGATCGGGAACCGGTCGCCGGGCCCGGTCTTCAGCGCGATACCCGGCAGGAGAAACGGGTTCTTCGTCAGGTTCATGTTCGTCACGACCTTCATGAGGCCGTCACGCGTGAGGGTCTTCCCGGTCTTCCGGATCGCCTCGACAGCCGTCCACGCCGCTGCCATTCCGTAGACGTGGTAGACGTCGTTCGCGTTCGCGCCCGGTGCGTACTGCTTCATGATCTGGCGGTACTGCAGCATCGCCTTGTCCTTCGCCCATTGCGGGTCGGTCGGGTCTTTGAGGAAGGCGATCGAGATCGTCCCCGGGGCAACCTTGTTCGTCCCGCCCTCGGAGGCGATGGTCATGATGTTCGACGCGCTCGAGACCGCGTTGGTGATCGAGAGCTTCGGCCGCCACCCGAGCTTGTTCGCGGCCACGATCGCCTGGATCGCTGCTCGCGGTGTGGCGAACACCGCGTAGATGGTCGCGCCGGACGCCTTGAGCTTGGCGACCTGCGAGGCGACGTCGGAGGCCGTCACCTCGTACGGCTCGGCGGCGACCACCTTCGCCTTCGAGCGCTCGAGGCCCTTCTTCAGCCCGTTCAGCAGGTCCTTGCCGTAGTCGTCGTTCTGGAACAGGACGGCGATCCGAGCGGCACCCTGCGTGCGCGCGACGTACTTGCCGTAGATCCAGCCCTCGGCCTGGTAGCTCGGCTGGAGGCCGATCGTGTACGGGTACTTGTCGCCGTCCGCACCGAACGTCGTCGCGCCCGAGGCAGCGAACAGCTGGGGGACCTTCGCCGCGTTGAGATAGTCGCGGACCGCGAGATTCTGCTCCGTCCCGAGCGAGTTGAAGATCGCGAACACCTTGTCCTGCTCGACGAGCTTCCTCGTCGCCTGGACGGTCAAGGCCGGGTTGTAGGCGTCGTCGATGTACGTGTACTCGATCGTGCGCCCGTTCACGCCACCCTTCGCGTTCACCGACTTGAAGTACGCCTCCGCCCCGCGCGCAACCGACGCGTACGCGGAGGCCGCGCCCGTCAGCGGGGTGGTGCCCCCGAGGAGCACCGAGGTCGGCGTCACGCCAGGGTCGTCCGCGGCGCTCCCGGGTGCGGCGAGCGCGGCCGTCGCAGCCGCGGCGGCGGTCAGGGCGAGCAGGGCTAGGACGGCGAAGAGCTTCCTTGGCATGCGGATCGGGTCTCCTGAGGCTACGTGGGCTACGGGACCGGGCGATGGTAACGCCGCGATGTCAGCGCTTTGTGAGGGCGCGAAGGCGGCTGACCAGCCCTGCAGCACCGAACGGCAGGAGGAACATGGTCGCGATCAGGACGATCCCGTATACGACCGCGGGCGCACCGGGCGACTTCGACACCTCCTGCGCCCAGAGCGGGAGGAACTGGACGAACACCGCCCCGGCGACGAGCCCGACGAGCGAGCCGAGCCCGGAGACGACGACCCCTACGAGCAGCGTGATCGACAGCGCAACCGGGAAGGTGTCCGGGTTGACATACGTCGTCGCGATCGCGAACAGCGAGCCGGCGACTCCCGCATACGCCGCGCTCACCGCGAACGCGAGCGTCTTGTACCGGCGCAACGACACGCCCGACGACTGCGCGGCCGTCTCGCTGTCGCGCACCGCGCGGAACGCGAGCCCGGTGCGTCCGCGCAGGAGCAGCCAGGCGACGACGTACAGCACGAGCGCGAGCGTCCAACTGAGGTAGTAGAGCCAGTTGTTGAAGTTCAGCTCGACCCCGAGCACGCGCACCGGGGTCAGCGAGGCCGTCAGCTCCGGGGTGCCGAACAGGTTGATCCCGGAGCCACCACCCGTGAAGCCCTCGAACTTCTTCAGGACGGCGGGCATCGCAACCGCGATCGCAAACGTCGCGAGCGCGAGGTAGAGCCCGGACAGCCTCAGCGCGGGGATACCGAAGAGAAACCCGACGATCCCGGTGACGAGCGCCGCGACGGGGATCGTCCAGACGTCCTTGACGCCGTGGTCGCTCATCAGGATCGCGGTCGTGTAGCCACCGATCGCCATGAACGCGCCGTGTCCCAGCGAGATCTGCCCGGTGTAGCCGGTCAGCACGTTGAGCCCGGTGATCGCGATCAGGTAGATCGCGACGTAGGCGAGCTGCTGGGCCCGGAAGTCGGAGAGGAACGCCGGCAGCGCGTAGACGACGACCGCGAGGATCCCGAGCGCGACGAGCGGGGCGCCGATGCGGCTCATACCTTCTGCACCTGTGGCTTGCCGAAGATCCCCGCCGGCCGGACGAGCAGCACGACGAGGATCACGAGGAGCGCGGCGGGCAGGCGGAGGTCGGCGCCGACGACGTCGACGTACGCGCCGATCAGGTTGAGCCCGACCCCGAGCAGCAGGCCGCCGACGACCGCGCCGATCGGCGAGTCGATCCCCCCGAGCACGGCCGCCGCGAAGGCGTAGATCAGGATCGCCGCCATGAGGTTCGGGTCGAGGAACAGGCTCGGCGCCGCGAGCATCCCGGAAACCGCGCCGAGCACCGCCGCGAGCCCCCAGCCGAGCGAGAGCATCCACGTGACGCGGACACCGACGAGGCGGGCCTCAGCAGGGTTGACCGCCGCGGCGCGCATCGCGAGACCGAGCTTCGTGTACCGGAACAGCCCCCACAGGAGCGCAACCGACACGAGGCAGACGCCGATCGTGCCGAGGTCCTGGATCGAGATCGCGACACCACCGAGATCGACCGTCCTGGTCGGGAACGGGCTCTGCACCGCGCGCACCTCGCCCGACCAGATCATCGTCACGAGCCCGTTGAGGAGCAGCAGCAGCCCGATGGTGACGATCACCACGCGGAGCACCGAGCCCTTCTCGTTCGGCCGGATGAGCCCCTGATGGATCCCGACCCCGCCTGCGAACGAAAGCGCGAGCGTCGCGAGGAACGCGGGCCAGTACGGCCAGCCGTGGTTCGTCGTCAGCGTCCAGGCAATGTAGGTGGAGAACGTCGCCATCTCGCCCTGCGCGAAGTTGATCACCCCGTCGCGCGGTGGATGAGGACGAGCGCGAGCGCAAGCGAGGAGTAGATCCCGCCCGACGCGAGCCCGGAGACGACCTGCTGGAAGAAGTCCTGCATCGGCTAGTACCCCAGGTAGCTCCGACGGACGCCTTCGTCCTCGCGGAGCGACGCGCTCGTCCCCGCGACCGCCACCCTGCCCACCTCGAGCACATAGCCACGCGCGGAGCTGGCGAGCGCGACCCGCGCGTCCTGCTCGACGACGAGCACGGTGAGGCCCTCGCGTTCGTTGAGCTCGCGGACGATCCGGAAGATCTCCGCCACGACGAGCGGCGCGAGGCCGAGCGACGGCTCGTCGAGCATGAGGAGCCGCGGCCTGGCCATGAGCGCCCGTGCCAGCGCAAGCATCTGCTGCTCGCCACCCGAAAGAGTCCCGGCACGTTGGTCGCCGCGCTCGCGGAGCCATGGGAACCACTCCGCCATCCGGTTGACCTCGGGGCCGAGATCACGCTCGCGGCGGGTGTACGCGCCGAGGCGCAGGTTCTCGAGCACGGACAGCTCGGTGAACGTGCCGCGGCCCTCGGGCACGTGCGCGATGCCCGCGCGGGCGACAGCCTCGGGCCCGCCGCGAAGCTCCTTGCCGGCGAACACGATGCGCCCCGAGCGCTTGACCGTCCCGGAGACCGCGCGGAGCGTGGTCGTCTTGCCGGCGCCGTTCGCGCCGAGCACCGCCACCACCTCCCCCTCTCCCACCTCGAGCGTGATCCCGTGAAGCGCCTGGACCGCCCCGTAGCGGGCCTCGACGTCGTGGAGCTCGAGCAGCACGGTCACGTGGCGTCCATCCCGAGGTACGCCTCGATCACCGCCGGGCTCGCCCGCACCTCCGCCGGGGTCCCGTCCGCGATCTTGCGACCGAAGCTGAGGACGTTGACATGATCGGAGACCCGCATCACGAGGTTCATGTGGTGCTCGACGAGCAGCACCGTGAGACCGCGCTCGCGGAGGAGCTGGAGGATGAAGTCGCCGAGCTCCTCCACCTCCTCGTGGTTGAGCCCGCCCGCCGGCTCGTCGAGGAGCAGCAGGCGAGGACTGGCCATCAGCGCACGTGCGATCTCGACGCGTTTCTGGGTCCCGTAGGGCAGGGAGGCCGCGGGATCGGATGCCCGCGCTGCGAGCCCGACGACCTCGAGCATCTCGAGCGCGCTCGCGATGGTGGTCGCGCCACCGCGGCTGTGACCGCCGACGAGGACGTTCTCGAGCACGGTCATCGAGCGGAACAGGTTCAGGTTCTGAAAGGTGCGCGCGATCCCGCGCTCGACGACGCCGTGCGGTGGTGTGTCGAGCAGCGAGCGACCGTCGAGCTCCACCGTTCCGGCGTCCGGCGTGTAGAGCCGGGTGATGACGTTGAACGCGGTCGTCTTTCCCGCTCCGTTGGGGCCGATCAGCCCCGAGACGGTTCCCTCCGCGACGTCGAACGAGACCCCGTCGAGCGCGACGATGCCGCCGAACCGGAGCGTGACGTCGCGAACCGAGAGCAGCGCCATCGCCGGCGGAGCCTACAAGCCTGTCTCTCCGCCCGATGCCTTCGGCAGCGGCGCGGTCAACCGACGACAACGACCGGGCAGGCTCCGCGTGGTTACGGAAGCCTGGGTGCTCCGAGCGCGGCGAGGCCGATGGCGCCCGTCAGGAGCAGCGCACCGGCCGCCAGGAAGGCATAGGTGACCTCCCGCGGTCGATCCTCCCGACCCACGCGCGACCCGAGACCCTCGTAGACAGCCCGGAGGACATCGGCGCTCTCCGCGTCGAACGTCTCGCCACCCGTCGCCTCGGCGACCGCCGCCAGCGTCTCGCGGTCGGGTGGGACCGGGACAACCTGCTTCTGGCCCGGTGGCCCCACCACGATCGTCCCTCCGTCGGTACCGAGTGCGACGGTGTAGATCGGGATCCCGGCGTCCCTCGCCTTCTCGGCGCCCTGCACAGGGCTCAGCACGCCGCGGGTCTGGGCCCCGTCGGACAAGAGGAGGACGGAGGCGACCGCCTGTCCGTTGCCATCCCGCGCAACCGACCCTTCGCCGCCCTCCGCCGTGGCTGTCTGGGCGAGCTCGACCGACCGGGCGATGGCATCGCCGATCGCGGTCCCGAAGCCGGGGTCGAGGTAGTCGATCCCCTGTTGCAGCTGCTCCCGGTTGACCGTCGGCGCGACGATCACCTGCGGGTCGTCCGAGAACGACACGAGCCCGATGCGCAGCTGGTCGGGCACCTGATCGAGGAATCCCTTCATCGCCGCCTTGGCAGCGGAGAGCCGCGACGGCCGGACATCGCGGGCGCGCATCGAGCCGGAGACATCGACGACGAGGACGACGGTCGCCCGCTCGCTCGCAGTCGACATCGTGATGGTCGGACGGGCGAACGCCACGAGCAGCACTGCGATTGCTGCGAGTAGGAGCGCGGCCGGGAGGTGCCGGCGCCAGGTGGGCCTCGACGCGGCAACGCTTGCCAGCACGGCGAGGTTGGGATACCGCACCGCGTACGGCGACGGACGGCGCTGCACGAGCCAGTAGCCGAGCGCGGCCACGGGGACAAGCAGCAATCCGAGCAGGAGTGACGGGGCCTCGAAGCTCATCCACGCACCCGCGCGCACAGCGCATGCACCTGGAGCTCGACCGCGAGGCCATGCGGCGCGGACGAGTCGACGCGGCCGTCGACGACGACGGTGTTCCCGACGAGCGAGCGCCGCGTACTCGTGAGGCGGAGGAGCATGTCACTGGGGTCGCGTCCGAGGCGGAGCCCGACCGAATGGTCGGCCCCGACCAGGCGCGTCCCGGCCGGGCAGCGGGCCACCACCCGGTGCTGCTTCCCGATGGGGAGGACGACGGTGAGGACCCGGCGCTCGAGCGGCTTCCCCGGCTTGACCGAGGTCTGCGAGCGACCGCCACCGCCCTGAGTCGGGACGCACCCGATCGACGGCTGGAACGAGGTCGGCTTGCGCGCGAGCCCCGTGTACGTCGCGGTGAACAGGACCGCGTCGCTCGTCGTCACGCCGGGCGACACGGGCGCTCCGTTCTCGCCGCGGAAGCTGACGTCGATCGACGGATCGGTGACGCGGGAGTCGACCCCGCCCACGACATAGCCCCTGAGCGGGCACCGCAGCATCCAGACGGCGGTCGAGACCGCCCCGGTCCGCGCCGGGATCACGACCCACGGGCCGGAAACCGGCAGGCAGACCTGGAGCCCGCGACACTCGTCGGCCGCCGCCGCGAGCGGGACGTAGGCGACCCCAGCGAGCAGTGCCAGCGCCAGAGCGACAACGAGCACGCGCCTCACAGCGCCCTCCTGAACCAGGCCATCGACAACACACCCGCGAGCAGGGCCAGCGCGGCGCCGCCGAGCGCGAACGCCGAGGTCACCTCGACGGGCTTCCGCTCCCGCGTCAGCCGCGTCCCGAGGTCGCGGTAGACCTCGCGCAGCTGCCCGGCATCGGCCGTCTCGAAGAACGTGCCGCCGGTGGCCTGGGCGACACGCTTCAGCGTGGGAGCGTCCGGTGGGACACGGACCCGCTCGTTGAGGCCACCCGCGACCGGGACGACGACGACGGCGTCCTCGGTGCCGAGCGCCACGGTGCTGACCGGGATCCCCAGGCGCCGCGCGCGAGCGGCGGCCACGATCGGCTTCACGCTGTCGGTCGTCTGGGCGCCGTCCGACAGCAGCAGCACCACGGCCGGCGGGCGCCCCCGGGGGCGTTTCGCGCCGGGCTCATCGCCCGCCAGCTCGAGCGACTTCACGATCGCGTCACCGATCGCCGTGCCCGAGCCGAGTCGCAGCTCGCGAAGCGCTTGTCGGGCCGCCTCGCGGTCGGTTGTCGGGGGCAGGACCGCCTCGGCGAACGTCGAGAACGCGACGATCCCGACGCGGTAGTTGTCGGGGGCGTTGTCGAGGAACTCGTTCACAGCAGCGCGTGCCGCCTCGAACCGGGTCGGTTGGACGTCGGTGGCGGCCATCGACCGCGACGTATCGATCGCGAGCACCACGGTCGCCTCGTCGTTGGTGACCGTCCGCACGATGTGAGGCCGTGCGATACCCACGACGAGGAGCCCCAAAGCGGCGAGAACGAGCAGCGACGGGATGGCCCGACGGGCTCCCGGGCGCCGCGTGACCAGGGACGAGGAAAGGGCCGGGTTCGAGAATCGGGCCGCGTCTCGCCGGCGCCGCCGATCGAGCAGGACGAGCCCGACCACCCCGAGCGGGAGCGCGACGAGCAGCACGAGGGCGCCAGGAGCTGCGAAGCTCATCCGCGCCGCAGCCTGATGAAGGTGACGAGGCGCCGCAGCCAGTCGTTCTCGGTCGAGAGCACGACGTGCGGGACACCGGCCGTGGAGAGCTCGCGCGCGACCACACGGCGCTCCTCGTCGGCCGCCATGGCAAAGCGGTCGCGCAGCTGACGGTCGCGTGTGTCGACGAGCAGCTGCGCACCCGTCTCGGGGTCGACGAGGGAGAGAACCCCCGCCGGCTCGAGGCGTTGCTCGCGCGGGTCGCGGATCTCGACCGCGAGCACCTCGTGCCGTCCCGCGAGCTCGAGCAGGGGCCGCCGCCAGTCGATCGGGCCTCGGAAGTCCGAGACGACGACGACGAGCGAACGCTGTCGGGCGGCCGCGCCGAGCCGCCGCAGCGCGAGCTGGAGCGACCCGCCGGCCTCCGCACTCGGCTCGTGGACGTCGCGCAGAACGCTGAGCAGCCCGACGAGCCCGGCGCGCCCCTGCCTCGGTGGGACCAGGCGCTCGTCGCTTCCGCCGAACGAGACGAGACCGACCCGGTTGCCCCGGACGCTGGCCGCATGACCGAGCGCCAGCGCGACCCCGAGGGCAACGTCTGCCTTGCGCCGATCCGCGGTGCCGAACGCCATCGAGGGCGACGTGTCGAGCGCGAGCCACGTGACGAGCACCCGCTCCGCGAGATGCACCCGGACGTGGGGCAGGCCCGTCCTCGCCGTCACGTTCCAGTCGATCAGGCGGACGTCGTCCCCCGTCACGTACGGTCTGACCTGCGCGAGCTCGGTCCCCCGGCCGAGGAGCGCCGACCGGTGGTCGCCGGCGAGCATCCCGTCGACCCGACGACCGATCGTCAACTCGAGTGCGCGCAGCAGCGCGTCGGGCACCGGCCCGGGGCCGGGACGATCCGGCGTCGGCTCGACGCCGAGCGCTCGGAGCGCGGGTGTCACGCGGCCGCCGGTCTCCCGAGCTCGAGACGCGGCTGCTGGACGGCGGCAACGACCGCATCGAGCACGTCGTCGGGCGTCCGCTCCTCCGCGAGCGCCTGGTACGTGAGCACGAGCCTGTGCCGGAACGCGTCCTTCACGAGCGCCCTGATGTCCGCCGGGATCACGTAGTCGCGGCCGTGGACGAGCGCGAGCGCGCGGGCGCCGTGGACGAGCGCGATCGGCCCACGTGGGCTCGCGCCGTACGCGACGAGGTCGGCGATCTCGGGCAACCCGACCGCGGCTGGCTGGCGCGTCGCGGTGGCGAGGCTCACGGCGTAGCTGACCAGCCCCGGGTCGACGTAGACGTCCCGGGTCGACCGCTGGAGCTCGCGCAGCTCGTCGAGGGTCAGCATCTGCCTGACCTCGACCATGTCGTCGAGCGACCGCTGAACCACGGTCAACTCCTCGTCGCGCTCGGGGTAACCGACCAGCACCTTGAGCATGAAGCGGTCGACCTGCGCCTCGGGCAGCGGATAGGTGCCCTCGGACTCGATCGGGTTCTGCGTCGCCATCACGAGGAACGGGTCGGGGACGACGTGGGTGTCGTGCCCGATCGTGACCTGTCGCTCCTGCATCACCTCGAGGAGCGCCGACTGAACCTTCGCCGGAGCGCGGTTGATCTCGTCCGCGAGCAGGAAGTTGCAGAACACGGGGCCGAGGTCGGTCTCGAAGCCGGCCTGGTCGGGCCGGTAGATCCGCGTCCCGACGAGGTCGGACGGCACGAGGTCGGGCGTGAACTGGACGCGTCGGAACGTTCCGCCGAGCACCGCTGCCGTGGTCTTGATCGTGAGCGTCTTGGCGAGGCCCGGAACGCCCTCGATGAGCAGGTGGCCACCGGCCACGAGGCACACGAGCACCCGCTCGAGCATCTCGTCCTGGCCCGCGATCACGCGCTTGATCTCGACGAGGGCCTCTTCGAGCCGCTCACGCGCGGGGAGCGACTCGGTCTCGGGTGCGGTCATGTGCACTCCTGTCGTCGACATCGGCCGTCTCGGCCGTGTGCCGATCGTAGATGGCAGTCGAGGGCAAGGTAGTTGCAACGCCGTTAACGGCCGACTCGAAGGGGTGGTTTCTCGCCGTTCGGGGGACGAGTAGAGTCGCCGCGATGGACCTGCGCGACAGCCCGGAGGAGGCAGCGTTTCGCTCGGAGCTGCGCACCTTCTTCGGCGAGCGGTTGCCCGCCGAGCTGCGTGGGCACCAGGGCGGTGCGGCACGGTTCGACGGGGGTGCGGTGCGAGCCTGGAGCAGGATGCTGCACGAGGCCGGGTACGCCGGGCTCACGTGGCCGACGGAGTACGGCGGCCGCGGCCTCGCGCCCGCCTACCAGGCGATCTACCTCGAGGAGGAGTCGCGCGCCGAGGCACCGCCGCACGTCGGAGTGATCGGGCTCGGCATGGCGGGACCGACGATCATGGCCCACGGCACCGACGCGCAGAAGCGGGCCCACCTGTCGCAGATCCTCTCGGCCGAGCAGATCTTCTGCCAGGGCTTCTCCGAGCCGGAGGCAGGCTCGGACCTGGCGGCAGTTCGGACGAGCGCACGCCTCGACGGAGACGCGCTCGTCGTCGACGGTCAGAAGGTCTGGTCATCGTTCGCGCACCTGGCCGACTTCTGCATCCTCCTCGCACGGAGCGATCCGTCGTCGGAGCGGCACGAGGGCCTCACCTTCCTCATCGTCGACATGCACAGCCCTGGTGTCGAGGTGCGACCGCTGCGCCAACTCACGGGCGAGGCCGAGTTCAACGAGATCTTCCTCACCGGGGCCCGCGTCCCGGTCGAGAACGTTGTCGGCGAGATCGGCGGCGGCTGGGAGGTGGCGATGACAACGCTCCTCCACGAGCGCGGCACGCTGGGCTTCGCCCTCGTGGCCCGGCTCGAGGTCGCGGTCGGGAGGCTGCTCGAGCTCGCCCGCGATCGGGGCGCGACGGACGCACAGCGCGAAGCGATCGCCCTGGAATGGATCGAGCTCCAGGCGCTGAAGCACACCGCCTACCGCTCGCTGAGCTCGCTCGCCCGGACCGGCGTGCCCGGACCCGAGGGGTCGATTCTCAAGCTGCAGTGGTCGGAGGCGAACCAGCGGCTGACAAAGCTGGGGCTCGAGCTGCTGGGCTCCGACGCCCAGCTCGTCGAGGAGAACGCCGCCTACGCCGGCTGGTGGCAGCACCAGCAACTCCGCGCGCGGGGCAACACGATCGAAGCGGGCACGTCGGAGATCCTCCGCTCGATCCTCGCCGAGCGGGTGCTCGGGCTACCGAGGTCGCGCTAGTGGTCCCGGATGAGACCCTAGCCGTGGACGCGTCGTCTCACCGTCGAGCAGGAGGAGCTCCGCACGCAGGCGCGCAGCTTCCTCGGCGATCACCCCGAGCCGACCTGGAGTGAGCTCGCGGAGCTCGGCTGGACAGGCGTCTCCGTCCCGACCGAGCACGGCGGCGCCGGCCTCGGCTTCCTCGAGGAGGCCGTCCTGCTCGAGGAGCTCGGCCGCGCGCTCACCCGCACGCCGTACCTCTCGACGTGCACGCTCCTCCCCGCGCTGCCGCTCGAGCTCCAGGCTGAGGTGGCCGCGGGCGCGGAGAGCTGGGTGCTCGCCCTCGGGCCGCTCGTGCCTGACCTCGACACGGTGACACGCGTCGCGATCGTCGGTGGAGACGGGATCTACGAGCTGGTCGGGTGCGACCGGGAGTTGCTCTCCACGAACGACGTCACCCGGCCACTCGGCGTCGTCTCCGGTGGCGAAGCCGGTCGACTGCTCGCCTCGTCCGACGAGCTTCCGGCGCTTCGCGCCCGCCTGCTCTCGGGACTCGCAGCCGAGGCCTGCGGTGTGGGCGCGCGCGCGCTCGAGCTCGCGGTGACGCACGCGACCCAGCGCGCACAGTTCGGCCGCCCGATCGGCGCCTACCAGGCGGTCGCGCACGCACTCGCCGACGTCTACGTCGCCCTCGAGCTCGCCCGGTCGATCGCACAGTGGGCGGCATGGTCGATCGCCGTCGGTACCGATGACGCGGCGATCGCGGCTGCGGGCGCGAAGTCGACCGCGGCCGATGCGGCGGTGCTCGCCTGCGAACGGTCGATCCAGGCACACGGTGGCATCGGCTTCACGTGGGAGCACCCGCTGCAGCGGCTCTACAAGCGGGCACTCGGGATCCAGTCGTGGGAGGCGTCGAGCCGCCAGCTCAGGGCAGAGGTCGCCGACCACCTTCTCGGAGGAGAGAGATGAACGGCCTGATGATGGACTACCAGCTGACCGTCCCGGCGATCCTGCGTCGTGCCGAGGAGGTGTTCCCGCAAGCCGAGATCGTCAGCCGGCTACCCGACAAGAGCTGGCACTCGTACCGCTACGCCGACTTCGTCGGCCGCGCGAAACAGCTCGCCCTGGCGCTCCGCAACGAGCTCGGGCTCCAGACCGGCGATCGCGTCGGCACGTTCGCCTGGAACCACCACGAGCATCTCGAGACATACGTCGGCGCACCGGTCGGCGGCTTCGTCACGCACACGCTCAACCTTCGTCTCCACCCCGACGACCTCACGTACATCGCGACCCACGGCGGGCGACCGGGTGCTGATCGCCGACAAGGTGCTCTGGCCGCTCGTCGAGCAGTTCAAGGACCGGGTCGGGTTCGAGCATGTCGTCGCAGTCGGCGCAGGCCCGACACCGGACGGCGCGATCGACTACGAGGAGCTGCTCGCGACCCAGACCCCGGACGGCTTCGACTACCCCGAGCTCGACGAGCGCGCTCGCCGCGGCGATGTGTTACACGAGCGGCACGACGGGTCGGCCGAAGGGCGTCGTCTACTCACATCGCGCAATCGCGATCCACGCCCTCACGGCGGCCGGCTTGCTCGCCACCCGTCTCGACGACGTCTGCCTTCCGGTCGTGCCGATGTTCCACGCGAACGCGTGGTGCTTCCCGTTCTCGTCGCTGCTCTCGGGTGTCAAGCACGTCTATCCAGGGCCGCACCTCGATCCCGAGAGCCTGCTCGACGCGTTCGTCGAGCAGCGCGTGACGGTCAGCGCCGGGGTGCCGACGATCTGGACGGGGATCCTCCAGGCGCTCGACGCAAACCCGGGCCGCTGGGACCTCTCCTCGATCCGCACGATGACCGTCGGCGGCTCCGCCGCGCCGCGCTCGATGATCGAGGCGTTCGGCGAGCGCCACGGGATCCACATCATCCACGGCTGGGGGATGACGGAGATGTGCCCGATCGGGACGATGTCCGGCGCCGCCGGTCAGGAGACGGGTCTCTCGCGGGAGGAGGCGTACGACCGTCGCGCGATGCAGGGCCCGCCGATCCCGTTCGTCGAGGTTCGCGCGCGTGGCGCCGACGGGCTCGTCCCCTGGGACGGCGCGACGATGGGCGAGCTCGAGGTGCGCGGCCCGTCGGTCGCCTCCGCCTACTACGAGGCGGACGAAAGTGCCGACCGCTGGACCGAGGACGGCTGGTTCAGAACCGGCGATGTCGTCACGATTCGACCCGACGCGTATGTCGAGATCCAGGATCGTGCCAAGGACCTCGTCAAGTCGGGTGGCGAGTGGATCTCCACCGTCGCGCTCGAGAACGCGCTGATGGGGCATCCGGCGGTGCTCGAGGCAGCGGTGATCGCGGTGCCCGACGAGAAGTGGGCCGAGCGGCCGATGGCGGTCGTCGTGCTCCGCGACGGCGCCGAGGCGAACCCCGACGAGCTCCGCGCGTTCCTCGCGCCGCAGTTCGCGAAATGGTGGCTCCCGGAGCGGTTCGAGTTCGTCACCGAGATCCCGAAGACCGCCGTCGGCAAGTTCCGCAAGACGGCCCTCCGCGAGGCGTTCACGACTCAGCCGACCCCGTGACGACGAGGAGACGCATGGCCGACTTCATCTCGACCGAGCAGCGACGAGCACGTCGCGGTCGTCACGATCGACAACCCGCCGCTGAACGCGCTCTCGACCGCGCTGCTGACCGAGCTCCAGGCCGAGGTCGAGCGCCTCGACGGCGACCCCGACGTGCGGGCGATCGTGCTCCACGGAGCAGGCGAGCGCGCCTTCGTCGCCGGCGCGGACATCAAGGAGTTTCCCGAGGCAGCGCGAGGACGCCAGCGAAGGAGGACCGGCCCGTGCCCTCCACGCACTCGGGCACCGGATGGACGCGTCGAGGACACCGTTCGTCGCGGCGATCCACGGCTTCTGCCTCGGTGGAGGGCTCGAGCTCGCCATGTGCTGCGACATCCGCATTGCGTCGGCGACCGCGAAGCTCGGGCAGCCGGAGATCAAGCTCGGCCTGATCCCCGGGGGCGGCGGGACACAACGGCTCCCGCGCCTCGTCGGTCCCGGTCGAGCGATGCTCCTCAACCTCACCGGCGAGCCGGTCGACGCGGAGACGGCCTACGACTGGGGGCTCGTCGAGCGCGTCGTCGCCGACGAGGAGCTGCTCGAGGCCGCCGTCGCCGTGGCCGCTCAGATCGCGGCCCAGTCGCCGCACGCGGTCGCCGTGCTCCGCGAGCTCGCCCGCACGACGCGCGACCTGCACGCTCGAGGAAGGCCTGCGCCGCGAGGCCGACGGGTTCGCGCGCTGCCTGCGCTCCGAGGACGGCGCCGAGGGCGTCGCCGCCTTCATCGAGAAGCGCGCCCCTTCACGGCTTCACCGGTGCGTACGCTACGAGAACGCCCACCCCTCCCCCGCGGCGAAGCTCCGCAGGATCCGGCGGGCAACGGCCACCCGGTGCACCTCGTCGGGGCCGTCGTAGATCCGGCCGGCGCGCGCGTGGAGCGCCATGCGGGCGAGCGGGGTCTCGTCGGTGAGCCCACGCGCACCGTGCACCTGGATCGCGCGGTCGAGCACCTCGTTCAGCACCCGCGCCGCGTAGAACTTGAGCAGCGACACCTCGACCCGTGCCTCGGAGCCCTCGTCGATCTTGCGGGCCGCGTCCATCGTCAGGAGTCGGCAGGCCTGGATCTCGGCGGCCGAGTCGGCGACCCAGCACTGGACCATCTGCTTGTCGGCGAGCGGGCCGCCGAACGCCTCGCGCTCGTTCGCGTACGAGCACATCAGCTCGAACGCGCGCTGCATCTGCCCGAGCCAGCGCATGACGTGGTGGATCCGCCCGGGGCCGAGCCGCTTCTGCGCGAGGCGGAACGCCTCGCCCTCACCACCGAGCATGTTCGCCGCGGGGACGCGGACGCTCGTCGTACGTCACCTCGCAATGGGTGTTCCACCCCCGCCCGACGTGCCCCAGGAGCGAGACCGTCGGCCCAACCCGGACACCTGGGGTGTCCGCCTCGACGAGGAACATCGTCCCGCGCCGGTGCGGCTCGGCGTCGGGGTCGGTGATCGCGAACACGATCGCGAAGCTCGCGCCTTCCGCGCCGCTCGAGAACCACTTGCGACCGTCGATCACCCACCCGTCACCGTCGCGCTCCGCCCGGGTCGTCAGCAGCGTCGGGTCCGACCCGGCTACGTCCGGCTCGGTCATCGAGAAGAACGACCTCACCTCGCCCGCGACGAGCGGGGCCAGGAAGCGCTCCTGCTGCTCGTCCGTCCCGAAGAGGTGGAGCAGCTCGGCGTTGCCGGCGTCGGGCGCCTGACATCCGAAGACGAGCTGCGCCCAGTGACACCGGCCGATCTCCTCGTTGACGCACGCGTACGAGAGGAACCCCTCCCCCGTTCCGCCCGCCGCGGGGGGCATGTGCGGCGCCCACAGGCCCGCGGTCGTGCGCATGACCGCGAAGCTCGGCCAGTAGCCCGTCGGCAACGGCGTCCTCGCGGTCGAGCTCGCGCTCGACCGGATAGAGGTGCTCCTCCATGAACGCCCGGTAGCGGGCGCGAGTCTCGAGATATCTCGGCGGGAAGAGGGCTGCGCTCACCGGTGACTAGGATCGTCGCACATGCGCCTCGGGCTCCAGCTGAGCTACGACGACCCCGTGCTCTGGACCGGGCTGGCCGAAGAGGCGGAGCGCTGCGGCTTCGATTCCGTGTGGACGTCGGAGGCGTACGGCTCGGACGCGGTCAGCCCGCTCGCCTGGATCGGCGCGCGCACGACGAACGTCAAGCTCGGCACGGCGATCATGCAGATGCCCGCCCGGAGCCCGGCCACGACCGCCGCGACGGTGGCGACGCTCGACGCGCTCTCGGGCGGTCGGGTGCTGCTCGGGCTCGGCACGTCCGGCCCACAGGTCGCCGAGGGCTGGCACGGCCAGGCCTGGGGCAAGCCGCTCACGCGGACACGCGAGTACGTCTCGATCGTCCGCACGATCCTCGCACGGGAGGAGCCGCTCGAGCACCACGGGGCGCACTACGACATCCCCTACTCGGCCCCGGACGCAACGGGGCTCGGCAAGCCGCTCAAGCTGATCCTGCGCCCGATCCGGTCGGTCGTCCCCATCTACCTCGCAGCGATCGGGCCGAAGAACGTCGTCGCTCGCTGCGGAGATCGCCGACGGCTGGCTCCCGATCTTCTTCTCGCCCGAGCGGTTCGCGGAGACGCACCTTCCCTCGCTCGAGGACGGGTTTGCGGCACGGGGCGGCAGGCCGGACGACTGGGACCTCGCCCCGCACGTCCCGGTCGTGCTCGCCGACGACGTCGCGGACGCGCGCGACTTCACTCCGCCCGCTCCTCGCGCTCTACGTCGGCGGAATGGGCGCGCGCGGCCAGAACTTCTACAACCGGCTCGCCTCGCCGCTACGGCTTCGAGGCGGAGGCGACCGCAGATCCAGGATCTCTACCTCGACGGGCAAGAAGGCGGAAGCGACCGCGGCCGTCCCGGACGCGCTCGTCGACGAGGTCGCGCTCGTCGGGGATCGAGCGCGGATCGCCGATCGGCTCGACGCGTTCCGCGACTGCGGCGCGACGACGCTGATCCTGCAGACGCGCCAGCCCGAGGCGATCAGGCTGCTCGCCGAGCTCGTGTGAAGGACGCGCTCGAAGCCGCGCTCGGCATCGGCGTCGTCGAGGCCCGACAGGTCGCCGGTGGCGCGTCGAAGGAGGCATGGCGCGGTCGAGACCGCCGACGGTCGCACGCTGTTCGTCCGGCGCGCGATGGGTGGTGTGATCCACCTCGGCACGCTGTCGCTGCGCGACGAGTTCGACCTACTCGTCGCCGCCCGCGACGCGGGAGTGACCGTCCCGGAGCCGATCGCCTACGTCGGCGACCTCGACGGCCGCGAGGCGTTCGTGACCGCCTGGCTCGACGGGGAGACGATCGGCCGCCGGATCGTCCGCGAGCCCCGGCCCGACCTCGACGTACGGCTCGCCGAGGAGCTGGCGCGCATCCACGCGATCCCGCCGCCGGCGTCCCGTTCCTCGTCGAGGCGGACACGCTCGCCCGGCTCGAGGAGGAGCTCGACGACATCGGTGAGCCCCATCCCGCGATCGAGTACGGGATCGCCTGGTGCCGCGAGCGGTTCCGGCCCGAGCGGCCCCGCGGTCGTCCTCCACGGTGACTTCCGGATCGGCAACCTCATGGTTGCCGGGTCCGAGCTCGTCGCGGTGCTCGACTGGGAGTTCGCGCACCTCGGCGACCCGCTGGCGGATGTCTGCGTGGCCGCTCGTCCGGGCGTGGCGGTTCGGAGCCGACGACCTCCGGCTCGGTGGGATCGCGACACCCGAGCGCTTTCTCGAGCGCTACGAGGAGCTCACCGGGCGGCGGTCGTCGAGCCCGACGAGCTCGACGCCTGGGAGGTGCTCGGAAACTGCTCGTGGGCGGTGGGCGCGCTCCGCCAGGGGCGGCGGCACCTCCGCGGCGAGGAGCGGAGCGTCGAGCTCGCGATCCTCGGTCGGCTGGCCGCCGAGATGGAGCTCGAGCTGCTCGACCTGATCTCCCGGATCGAAGGCCATCCGAGGCCGACCGACCACCGTGCGGACGACGGTCCACGACCGCCCCTCCGCCGGCGAGCTCGCAGCTGCCGTCCGCGAGTTCATGGGCAGCGAGCTCCTGCCGACGATCGACGACCAGCGCCTCCGGTTCCGCACGCTCGTCGCGATGAACGCGCTCGCGATCGTCGAGCGCGAGTCACCCGAGCCCACCGAGCGGGATGGGGCGCTCGCGAGCGCGATTCGTGCGGGCGGGACGCGCGCCGCCGACCCGGCGGAGCTCAGGGCGGACGTGGAGGCCCGTCTGCACGTGGCGAGCCCAGCGGCGCTCGAGCGGTACCGATGAGACCGTGTCGGGGGTTGGTGGCCTCACCACCCACCCCGACATCGCTCGAGCTACTGCGCGTTGGTCTCGCAGCGAAGCGCTGACACCGGCATGAAACGTGCCGTTGGTGAACTTCGCGACCTGGAGACATCCGATCTGGAAACTGGTCGCTCAACGCCCGTCTTCTGACGGTTCCCGGGCAATACGAACGGATTGGCCTGATTCCACGACCGGGCGGCCTTCATGAGACCGACACGCGTCGGGTTGGGCCTGAGCCCCGTGAGGAGCTGGACGAACGCGTGGGCGGTTGCGACGCCGTACACGTCGAACGCGTCGGTGGCTCGCGCTGACGGCGCGTACTTCGCCATGACCTGCTTGTACAGCTTCATTCCGACGTCGTTGTCCCATTTCGGGCTCGCCGGATCCTTGGCGTACTGGGTCGTGAACGTGCGGTTCGGCGAGCTCTCCTCCTCCCGACTTCTGCGCCAACGTCAGAATGGTGTCCGTTGCGGACACCGAGTTCGTGTAGATCACGTCAGGTGACCACTTCAGCGCGTTGGCGAACGCGTACGCCTGAACGGTGAACTTCGGCGTCGCCACGATCACGAAGATGTTCGCCCCCGTCGCACGGAGCTTTGCGATCTGGCCCCGCACATCGGCTGCAGTGACCTCATAGGTCTCCTTGCCGACGATGTTCGAGGTCTTGTCGCCGAGCCCTTGCTCGATGCCGCGGACATAGTCCCGTCCGTAGTCGTCGTTCTGGTAGCAGGATCGCGATCTTCGCGTTCGGGCTGTTGCGGGCGATCGCCTCGCCGTAGATCTGCCCCTCGAACTGGTACGTTCGGCTGCCAGCCGATCGTCCACGGGTACTTCGCGGCGTCGGTGCCGAAGATCGTCGCACCCGACGCGATGAACAGGTGCGGCACCTTCTTCGAGTTGAGGTACGGCCGGATCGCCGAGGTTGACCTCGGTCCCGAGGCACCCACGACGGCGAACACCTTGTCCTGCTCGACGAGCCGCCGGACGACCTGAACGCGCTGGCCGGGTTGTAGCCGTCGTCGTAGACGTTGAAGACGATCTGACGGCCACCGACGCCCCGCTTCCCGTCTGGTCGCCGCGCCGTGCGTTGACGTACGAGAAGTAGGCCTTCATCGCCACCGGGATGATCGCGTACCCGATGCAGGGCCCGTGAGCGGAAAACTCGCGCCGATCGTGATCGTCCTCGGCGTAACCCCCGTCTCGGTCGCCGACGACGTCGCGCTCGACACGGTGACCCCGAGCGCCGACAACGAGCGCCCCGACCAAGAGCACGACTCTTCTCATGCGAACGCTCCTTCGTGGAAGTGAGTACCGCGTGATCGGGCGACCCTACCGCCGGCCCGAGGGTTTTCCAAGCACCAGCTCAGACGAGGATCGAGCGCGGTGCGTTCGTCTTGCTCGGACCCCGGCCGCTACGCCTAGCCGAGTCCGAGCTCGACCGCGAGGCGCTCTGCCTCGTCGAGCTCGGCGTCGAGCGCCTCGATCCCCGACGCCCAGATCGCGGAGTCCGTCAGGTCGAGCCCGACGAGCTGTGCAAGCTCCTCCGGCGGACGCGACCCGCCCGCGCGGAGCAGGTCGAGGTACGGCGCCACGATCGCCTCGCCCTCCTCGAGGTAGCGCCGGTAGATCGACAGCGCAAAGAGGTAGCCGTACGCGTACGCGTAGACGTATCCGGGAGTGCTCATGAAGTGCGGGATGTAGCTCCACCACGGGTCGTAGCCGGTGATGTCGACGGAGTCGCCGAACAGGGCCGACTGCTGCTCGATCCAGAGCTCGGAGATGCGCTCGGAGGCGATCTCGCCCCGCTCGCGCCGCTCCGTGTGCACCGCGTGCTCGAAGCGGTTCATTGCGATCTGCCTGAAGGTCGTTGCGATCGCGTCCTCGATCCGGCCCGCGAGCAGGTCGAGCCGCAACCGCGGATCGTCCTCGTTCGCGAGCATGAGATCGAAGGTCAGCGCCTCGCCGAACACCGAGGCGGTCTCCGCGGTCGTGAGCGGGGTCGAGGCGTTGAACAGCCCGAGCGGCTGGGCGATCACGCCGTGGAGCCCGTGGCCGAGCTCGTGTGCGAGCGTCAGGATCGCCCTGCGCTCGCCCGTGTAGTTCATGAGGATGTACGGGTGCACGCCCGGGACCGTGGTCGCGCAGAACGCGCCCGTACGCTTGTCCTCCCGAATCGGCGCGTCGATCCACGAGTCGGTGAAGAAGCGCTCGACGATCGCGCCGGCGTCGGGTGAGAACTCGCGGTAGGCGTCGACGACAGTCCGCCGCGCCTCGTCCCACGAGGTCTTCTCCTCGCTATCGACCGAGACCGGGGCAAAGCGGTCGTAGTGCGTCAGCCGCTCGAGCCCGAGCAGCCGCGCCTTGAGGCGGTAGTAGCGCTGTGGCACGTCGAACCGCGACACCGCGGCGTCGATCAGCGCCTGGACGGCCTCGTCGGTGGTCTCGTTGGCGAGGTTTCGTGAGCTGAGCCAGGTCGGGTAGCCGCGCATCCGGTCGTCGATCGACTTGTCGAGCAGGATCGTGTTGAACACGAACGTGCGCGTGCGGAGCCCGGGCTCGAGCGCGGCGGTCACCGCCTCGGCCGTCTCCCGGCGGACGTCGCGGTCGGACGAGTACAGCCTCGCCATCGCGGTCTCGAGCGAGACCTCGCTCCCGTCGAGCTCGACGCGGAGCGCGCCGAGGAGCTCCTCGTACAGGCGCCCCCAGGCGGACACGCCAGAGACCGCCTTCTCGGTGACGACCTTCTCCTCCGGTTCGCTGAGAAGGTACGGCCGGAACTTGCGGAGCGAGCGGAGGTGGTGGCGCCAGTGGTCGAGCGCCGTGTCGGCGAGCAGCCGCTCGGCGACGGCGTCCTCGATCGCGGCCCACTCGAGCCCGAAGAACAGGAGCTGCGTCTCGAGCACAGCGCCTTTCTCCTGGAGGCGCGCGACGAGCGCTCCACGTGCCGGGTCGGCCATGTTCGTCGCGAAGGTGAGGTGCGCGAAGTAGATCGCGCGCGTCGCGATCGACTCGATCCGCTCGCGCTCCTCGATCGCGTCGCGGAGCGTCGCGGCGTCGAGCTCGGCGACCTTCCCGTAGTACCGCTCCCGGAACGCGGCTGCGGCCTCCTCGGCCTCTGCAATGTCAGCGTCGATGCGCGGGTCGCCGATCTCGTCGTAGAGATCACCGAGGTCCCATGCGACCTCTTCTGCACCCGTCCGCTCGATCGTCGCCATGCGCGCCAGCCTACAGATCGGCTTCGTCGGTCACGGGCAGCTGGCATGCGAAACGCTCGCACCGGTAGACGGCGGGCCGCCCGTCGACGAGCCCTTTCCCGGCGAGCAGCGGGACGTCCTCGTCAGGGCCTACGGCGACGACCACGCGGGGGTCGAAGGGCCCGAGCGCGGCACGCGCGACCGGTGAATCGACCGGTCCGACGATCGCGATCTCCCGCGGCGTCGAGAGCGCGAGGTCGATGCCGCACAGTGCCCACGAGAAGGCGCGCGGGACACGCTCGATCGTCGGGACCACCAGCTCGAGCGTCCGCTCGGCGCGTGCGATGAGGGTCTCGTCGCCCCACAACCGCCCGAGGCGGAGCAGCACCCAGGCGAGCATCGAGCTCCCCGATGGCGTCGGGTCGTCGTCGAGGTCCTTCGCCCTGACCGCGAGAGGCTCCCCGTCGAATGGGGCGAGAAAGAACCCGCCTTGCTCCTCGTCGGCGAACAGCTCGACCGCGAGCCCGGCGATCCGCCGCGCCTCGTGGAGCCAGCGAGGATCACCGGTTGCGACGTGGAGCTCCATGAGGCCGTGTGCGACGTTCGCGTGGTCCTCGAGAAACCCGGTCCCGGATGTGCGGCCGTCACGGTGACTGCGCAGTACCCGGCCGTCGTCGCCGCGGAGAGGGCCGAGGAGGAACTCTGCCACCCGGACGGCGACGTCGACCCAGTCGGGCCGGTCCAGCCTCCACCCCGCCTCGGCAAGCGCGGCGAGCGCGAGCCCGTTCCACGAGGCGATCGCCTTGTCGTCGCGTGCGGGCTGTGATCGATCGGCCCGGATCGCAAGCAGCCTGGCGCAGGTCTCGTCGTCGAGCGCCCCACGGACGATCTTGCGCCCGTGCTCGAACGGCTCGAGCAACGCCTCGTCGAGCCCCAGCTCGTTCCACTCCTCGACCGTCCAGGTGTAGGTGAGCCCTTCGACGCCGTCCGTGTCCGCGTCCTGTGCCGAGGCAAGCCCTCCGTCGGGGAGGAGCAGCTCGCGCACGACGTAGTCGAGCGTCTTGCGGGTCACCTCGCGGTAGCGCTCCTCGCCCGTCACGACCCAGGCGTGGAGGTAGGTGGCTGCAAGGAGCGCGTTGTCGTAGAGCATCTTCTCGAAGTGCGGCACGAGCCACCGTGCGTCGACGCTGTAGCGGTGGAAGCCGCCACCGACGACGTCCCACATCCCACCGTCGGACATCCGGTCGAGCGTGTGGGTGACCATCTCCTGCGCCTCGCTGCCGTCGCGGCGCAGGAGGAGCTCGAGCGTCGAGGCGGGTGGGAACTTCGGTGCGCGTCCGAACCCGCCGAACGCAGGCTCGTACTGGGCTCGGATCCCGCGCTCGGCCGCCTCGAGCAGCTCGACGGTCAGCGTCGAGCCGTGTCCTGCCTGGGGTGTCGCCTCGGCGAGCGCCTCGACGATCCGAGCAGCCTGCGCGTCGATGTCGTCGCGCTGGTCGCGCCAGGCGGCGGCCACCGCCTCGAGAAGCTGCCGGAAGCTCGGGAGCCCGTGTCTCGGCTCGGGTGGGAAGTACGTCCCTGCGTAGAACGGCCTTCCGTCGGGGGTCATGAAAACCGTCGTCGGCCAGCCACCCTGACCGGTCATCGTCACGGTCGCGCCCATCGTGAGCGCGTCGACGTCCGGTCGCTCCTCGCGATCGACCTTGACGCTGACGAACAGGTCGTTCATCAAGGTTGCCGTTGCCAGATTGGAAAACGACTCGTGCTCCATCACGTGACACCAGTGACAGGCGCTATAGCCAACCGAGACGAGCAAGGGTCGGTCCTGCTCACGCGCAAGAGCGAACGCCTCGTCCCCCCATGGGTGCCAGTCGACGGGGTTGGACGCGTGCTGGAGGAGGTATGGGCTGGTCGAACCGGACAGGTGGTTCATGCGCTCAGGCGTCCGCCTCGGGCTCCGCGTCGCCCGACCCGCCACGTCCCCGCCGGTGTCGCACGAACTCGACGAGCATCGCCACCCCGATCGCAATGCCAAACGCGACGAGTAGGCCCTTCCACGGCTGCTCCTCGAACTGCTTGCCGCCGAAATACCCGAGCAGCCCTGCGTACGTGCCCCAGATGAGCCCTGCCGGGATGTCGCCGATCAGGAAGCGTCGATACGGGAACGTCTGGACATAACCCGACGAGAACGTCACGGCGGTGCGCCCACCGGGGATGAAGCGCCCGATGATGATGATGTAGGTGCCGCGTTCCTCCAACTGACGTTCGGCCCATAGGAATCCGCGTTGGCTCTTCTCGCCTCGGAAGAATCGCTTCACCGTCCGCTCGCCCAGGAAGTGACCGATCCAGTAGGAGATGTTGTCGCCCGCGATCGCGCCTGCAGACGCCGACAGGATCACGAGCGCCAGCCTCAGGTCGCCGGACGCTGCGAAGACGCCGCCCGTGATCACAACCGTCTCGCTCGGGACGACCGGGAAGAACGCGTCGAGCAAGGCGACAGAGAAGATGACGAGGTAGCTCCAGTCGGAGCCGACCCACTCCTCGAACTGACCGAAGAGTGCGAGGAGGTCGAGCACCGAGGCATCGTCGCAGAAGCGATCGTCGCGCCGCTCGAACGGGGTTCGCGAGAATGCCCCGGTGCCGCACACCCCTCTCGCCGGTGCCCGTGTCCTCGACGTGACGACGTCGATCGCCGGCCCGTACTGCGCGCAGATCCTCTCCGCGCTCGGCGCGGACGTGGTGAAGGTCGAGCGACCCGATACGGGTGACGATGGCCGGGCCTGGGGGCCGCCGTTCTGGGAGGGCGAGGGCACGATGTTCCTCTCCGCGAACGCCGGCAAGCGGTCACTCGCGCTCAGCCTGCGCGACGAGCGAGGGCGAGAGGCCCTGCTCCGGCTGGCCGACGGCGCGGACGTGTTCCTCCAGAGCCTGCGTCCCGGTCTCGCGGACGAGCTCGGGCTCGGAGCCGCCGAGCTCCGCCATCGGAACCCCAGGCTCGTCTACTGCTCGGTCGGCGCCTACGGGCGCGTCGGACCGCTCGCCCACGAGCCCGGCTACGACGCGCTGATGCAGGCAGCCGGTGGGCTCATCTCGCTCACCGGCGAGCCGGGGCGGCCGGGCGTGCGGATCGGGTCGTCGCTCATCGACCAGGGCACCGGGACGTGGGCTGCGCTCGGGATCCTCGCGGCACTGCTCGAGCGCGAGCGAACCGGGAACGGGAGCGTCGTCGACGTCTCGCTCTACGAGACCGCGCTCGGGTACATCGGCTACCACCTGGTCGGCTACCTCGCCGACGGGACCGTGCCGACCGGCCACGGGACCGTCTTCCCGATGGTGGCGCCCTACCAGGTGTTCCCGACCCGTGACGGCTCGCTCATGGTCGCCGCGGGCAACGACCGGCTCTTCGCCTCTCTCTGCGGCGTCCTCGGGCTCGACGGCCTCGTTGCGGATCCCCGCTTCGCCACGAACCCAGACCGCGTCGCCCGTCGCGAGGAGCTCGTCGACCTCCTCACCGCCCGCCTCGTCGAGGAGGACACCGCAACCTGGCACGCGCGGCTCACGGCAGAAGGCGTGCCCGCGGCGCCGGTCGCCGACGTCGAGGACGTCGTCGGCGCGGCACAGACCGAGGCGCTCGGGATCCTCCAGCCGTTCGAGCACCCGCGGATCGAGGGCCTGCGGCTCCCGGCGCTCCCGCTCTCGCTCGACGAGGAACGCGTTCTCCACCGCGCCCCGCCGCCGGCGGTGGGCGAGCACACACGGGAGGTGCTCCGCGAGGCAGGCTACGACGACGCCGAGATCGATCGGCTCTCGAGTGAAGGGGTGATTCGCGCGTGACCCAGCATCTGTCGGCCTCTTTCAGCGCCACGATCCGCGTCCGACTCTCTGACGCACCGGGATCGTTCGCCCGATTTGCGCAGGCAATCGGCGACGCGGGCGGCTCCCTCGGCGCGATCGACCTCGTCCGCGTCGAAGGTGCGACGAAGGTGCGCGACGTCACCGTCGACGCGTCGGACGCGGACCACCTCGCCCGGATCGTGGCCGCCGTCGAGGCGGTCGAGGGCGTTGAGGTCGAGCGGGTGTCCGACCGGACGTTCCTCCTCCACCTCGGGGGGAAGATCGAGATGCGCAGCAAGTCCCCGATCAAGACGCGCGACGACCTCTCGATGGCCTACACGCCCGGGGTGGCCCGGATCTGTGCCGCGATCGCCGACGACCGGGAGGCGGCCTGGAACCTCACGGTGAAGAAGAACACCGTCGCGGTCGTGAGCGACGGGACCGCCGTGCTCGGGCTCGGCGACATCGGCCCGGAGGCGGCGATGCCCGTGATGGAGGGGAAGGCTGCGCTGTTCAAGGAGTTCGGCGGGGTCGACGCCTGGCCCATCTGCCTCGCGACGAAGGACACCGACGCGATCGTCTCCGCGGTCACCGCGCTCGCACCGGGGTTCGGCGGGATCAACCTCGAGGACATCTCGTCGCCGCGCTGCTTCGAGATCGAGGAGCGGGTGCAGGCGGCGGTCGACATCCCGGTTTTTCACGACGACCAGCACGGCACGGCGATCGTCGTGCTGGCGGCGCTCGTCAACGCGCTCCGCGTCGTCGGGAAGGAGTTGGCCGATGTGAAGATCGTGATCACGGGCGTCGGCGCCGCCGGGATCGCGGTGGGCGACATCCTGCTCGAGGCGGGCGCCACCCGGATCGTCGGTTGCGACCAGCGTGGCGCGATCCACCGCGAGCGCGACGGGCTGACCGCCGTCAAGGCCGCCTTCGCATCGAGGACGAACCTCGACGGCGAGGATGGGACGGCCGACGAGATGCTCGCCGGGGCCGACGTCTACCTGGGGCTCTCGGCGCCCGGTGCCGTGACAGTGGACGGGATCGCCGCGATGCACGACGGCGCGATCGTGTTCGCGATGGCGAATCCGACCCCGGAGATCGCGCCCGAGCTGCTTCGGCCTGGCAAGGTCGCGGTCGTCGCCACCGGTCGCTCCGACTACCCGAACCAGATCAACAACGTGCTCGCTTTCCCGGGTGTGTTCCGCGGCGCGCTCGACGTGCGTGCGACACGGATCACGAAGGCGATGAAGGTCTCGGCGGCACACGCTCTGGCCGGGGTCATCCCGCCGGACGAGCTCGGCCCCGAGTACGTCGTCCCGAGCGTCTTCAACCGCGACGTCGCGCCCGCCGTGGCGGCCGCTGTCGCCGAGGCCGCCGAGGCGGACGGGGTGGCGCGGCGCAGCCGGTCGTAGGGGCGGGCTTGCCCCGCCCAGCCCGCCCGGCCCGCCTACTCGTAGTGCAACGCCTCCAACGGATTGAGCTTCGCGGCGCGGCGGGCCGGGAAGATGGCGGCCACGATCCCGACGACGATCGCCGCGATCACGAACACGACGAGCTGTGTCCAGGGCACGAAGAAGTTGATCTCCTTGATGCGGGAGATGAGGATTCCCGCGAGGGCGACCCCGAGGACGATCCCGATCACCGCTCCGATGAGCGAGGTGATCACGCTCTCGTGCCGGATCATGCGACGCACTTGACGGCGCGTCATGCCGATCGCGCGCAGCATGCCGATCTCGCGCGTGCGCTCGAACACCGTCAACACGAGCGTGTTGACGATGCCGAAGAAGCTGACGAGGATCGAGAGCGCGAGCAGGACGTAGAGGACGTTGAGGGCGCTCTTGATCCCTGCGGCCTGGTTCTCCTTGAACTGCTCGCCGTCCGCCACCTTCGCGTTCGGATACCCCTTCAGAGCTTGCTCGAGCGAGGCGGTGTTCGCCGCCGTGACGCCGCCGTTCATCGTGACGAACGAGTAGACGTTCTTCGGGTTCTCGTAGTAGCGGTCGAACGTGGCGCTGGAGATCGTCACCGGCCCGAATGGCGAGCCACCGGCCGGCGCCTCGAAGATGCCGCGAACGGCCACGGGGACATCCTCCCCCGCCGGGGTCAGCAGGACGACCATCGAACCCAGCGTCAGGGCGTGGTTCTCCGCAAAGCCCTTGTCGACGAAGGCGCCGTCGGCACCCAGGCTCGAGAGAACCGACTGATCGCCCTGCGTCCAGTCGAGGTTGATCACCTTGCCAATGGTCGGGTCGACGCCGGTGAGCAGGCGCGTGTTGCCGTAAACCGAGGTCTCCCCCGCCCGCACGCTTGCGACCGTCTCCACGCCCGGCGCCTTCGCGGCGGCCTGCGCGGCGCTGATCGGGATCGGCGAGAAGTTGTTCTGTGCCGTGATGGCGTAGAACTCGCCGCGGGCGAGGTCGTCGACCGCGCTGTTGAAGGTTCCGATGATCCCGGCGGCGAGCGTCGCGACCAGCGTGACGAGCGCGAGGCCGATCATCAGCGCGGCGGCCGTCGAGGCGGTGCGCTGGGGATTGCGCTGCGAGTTCTCCCCGCCGATCTCCGACGTGACGCGGTCGGGGATCACGCCCGGGAACTCGGCCGGCCATTCGGGACGCCAGCTGCCGACAAGCCGGCGCACCAGCATGACAAGGACGATCACGAGGAGGAACGGATTCAGCAGGGCTCCGCCGACGAACGCCAACACGCGCCGGATGGCGCTCCCTGGGCCGAAGGCCCCGTAGCGCAGCAGCCAGTACGGAAGCGTCCAGAAGGGCCAGAACAGGACCGCGAGCAGAAACACCGACCAGCGTGCGACAGGGCTGATCCCGTACGCCATCGGGACGACGACATGGGCCGAGAAGAGCGCGACGCCGATGAAGATGAGCACCGCACCGGTGCCGATCAGGAGCAGCACCTGCTTCGTGTCGAGCCCATTCCCGAAGACACCGTAGAGCAACGCGGTGAAGCCGAGCAGCGCGGTGCAGACGGCGCCGATGCCGCGGAAGCGGTGGAATCGGCCCTCGGGAAGGGTCGCTCCCTCGCGCACCGCGGCGATGGGCGGCACGCGTGTCGCCCGCATCGCCGGCCGCAGGCTGGCCACCAGCGTGACGACGATCCCGACCGCGAGCGCGACCACGACCGTGCGCGGCTCGACGGTGATGCCGTTGTTCGGCAGCGTGAAGCCGACCGCGTCGAAAAGATTGAAGAGGCCCTTGCCGAGCAGCACGCCGAGCATGAGACCCACCACCGAGGCGATCACGCCGATGAACAGCGCTTCGACGATCACCGAGCCGAGCACCTGGCGACGCGAGGCACCCAGGGTACGGAGGGTCGCGAACTCCCGAGTGCGCTGCGCGATCGTGATCGAGAGCGAGTTCGCGATCACGAACGCGCCGACGAAGAGCGCGATGCCGCCGAAGGCGAGCAGGAAGGTCTGCAGGATGCTGATGAAGCTGTTCGTGTCCTCCGAGTCGCTCTGGGCTTGCGAGTTGCCGTTCCTGACCTGCGTCCCCGCGGGAAGGATGGGCCGGATCTGAGACACCAGGCGTTCGGGCGACACCCCGGGCTTCGCGGCGACACGGATCTGGTCGAGTTTCCCGACCTTCCCGAACAGGCGCTGGGCCGTAGGCAGGTCGAACCCGGCGAGCGTCGCCCCGCCGATGGTGTCGACGGCGCCGAACTTGACGAGGCCCGAGATGCGGAACGTCTCGACAGCCCCCTCCGCCTGCACGCCGATCCTCTGCCCGGCGGAGAGGTTCTTCTTGGAGGCGGTAGCCGTGTCGACGACGACCTCCCCGCTCTTCGGCCAGGCACCGCTCGCGAGCGTCAGGGAGTTGAACTCGGGCTGGGTCGGGTCGACGCTGAAGCCGAGGTTCGGGGCGCCGCCGAAGACGATCGCCTTGCCGTTCTCGCCGATCAGCTGCGCCTCGCCGCCTACGCCCCCGATCGCGGCCGCGACGTCCGGCAGCGCCGTCACGTCCGCGAGGACGGACTCGGAGAACGGTGGCGCCGTCGTGGTGCCGGTCTGGCCGAGGTCGAACGCCGCCTCGCCCGTGATGACGGCGTCGGTGTTCGCATACTGCTCCTCGAAGATTGCGTTGAACGCGTTCGAGATCGAGTCCGTGAGGACGTAGGTGCCGCTCACCATCGCCACCCCGAGCACGATCGCCACGGCAGTCAGCACTGTGCGCAGCTTGCGGCCGAGCAACCCCTTGAGGGCGAACCGGGTCATTCGAGGGGAGCCCCGCTGAGCGCTGTGATCGGGCGGATCATCCGCCGGGTCTGGCTGCGGGTCATCCGACGGCCCGCAGCATGCCGAGCGCGCTCGTCCGTTCGAACACCGAGAGGATGGGCGTGCTCACCACCCCAAGGAGGCTAACGATCACGGAGCAGGCGAGCACGCAGAGCTAATCGAAGATCCATGGTGTTACTCGTATGCGATGGCTTCGAGCGGATTCAACTTCGCCGCGCGGCGTGCCGGCATGATCGCCGCCAGGATCCCGATGATCACGGCGACGATCGTGAGCACCAGGAGCTGTGCCCACGGGATCGCGAAGCGCACGTCGTACTCCGAGAGCGCGCGATTGACGAGAGCCGCGAGGAAGATCCCGAGAGGCAGCCCGATCGCCGCACCGATGAGCGCCGTGATGATGCTCTCCTGACGGATCATCCGGCGCACCTGCCGGCGTGTCATTCCGATGGCGCGCAGCATCCCGATCTCGCGCGTGCGCTCGTACACCGACAGCACGAGGGTGTTGATCATCCCGAAGATGCTGACGAACACGGCCAGGGTGAGCATGACGTACAGGAAGGAGATGAACTGGTTGAAGTCCGCGTCCTCGCGGTCGATCCACTCCTCACGGGTCTCGAGCTGCGTGTCGGGGAAGCCGGCGATCGCCTCCTCCATCTGCACGCGGTTCTCCTCGTTCGGCTCGCCCGGGACGTTCGCCCACGTCCAACGGTTGCGTGGGCGGTCGTAGAGGGAGTCGAACAGCTCGGTCGAGACGTTCACGCTCTCGATCAACGGGTAGAACGGCGGCGGCTCGAAGGTCCCCGCGACGGTGATCTCCGCGGATCGATCGGCCGTCGAGCGAAGGGTGAGCTTGTCACCCACGGAGATGTCGTGATCCTCCGCGTAGTTCGAGCTGACGACCGCCTTCGTCGTGCCGAGCGTGGCGAGCACGCTGTCGTCGCCGTCGCGCCAGTCGAAGACGTAGGCATCGGCGATCGTGTCGGGCTCGATGCCGCCGACCTCGGTCGTCACGCCGTCGACCAAGCCTCCGTCCGAGCGCACACTCGTCACGACGTCGGGCACGGGAGAGGCAGCGAGTGCGTCACCCGCCGCGGCGACGAACGGCGTGTACCCGTCGAGCGACGTCACGACGTAGTCGGCCGCGATCTGCTGCTCGATCGCCTCGCGATTGGATGCCTTCATCCCGTTCGTGAGGGTCGCGATGAACGAGACGAGCGCGATCCCGATCATCAGAGCCGCTGCGGTCGCCGCCGTGCGACTCGGATTCCTGCGGGCGTTCTCCCCTCCCGTGCGCGCGGCCACCCGATCCGGGACCACGCTCGGGAACTCCATCGGCCACTCCGGCTCCCACGACGTCACCGCGCGCCTCGGACCACATCACGAGGACGATCGGCAGGAGCAGAGGGTTGAGGACCGCGCCCCCGGCGAAGGCGAGCACGCGCCGCCAGGCCGATCCCGGCCCCCATGCTCCGTGGCGGAGGAGCCAGTACGGGAGGAGCCAGAACGGCCAGAAGAGGAGCGTGAAGACGAAGGCGGCCCAACGGCCGATCGGGCTGCTGACTCACCGCGAGCGGACGCACGACGTGCTTCGAGAGCATGGCGACACCGAGGAACAGCAGCAGGACCCCGGCCGCGATCGAGAGCAGGCGATCGCCCGTCCCGAGCTCGTCCGTGAACATCGCCCGGGCCAGGATCGCAACCGCGACGACGGCCATGAGCACGCCGATCCACGGCACGAACCGCGCAGATCCGGGACTTCGGCAGCGCCGCGCCCTCTCGGACGGCCGCGATCGGCGGCACCCGGGTCGCCTTGATCGCGGGGAACAGCCCCGCCGCGAGTGTGATTCCCACACCCACCGCGAGCGCCACGATCACCGTACGCGTGGCGAACACCCGGTCCGCCGTCGGCAACTCGACTCCGAGCGTGCGGAAGAGCCCCTCGATCCCCTCTGCCAGCAGTACGCCGAGACCGAGGCCCACGAGCGACGCGAGCAATCCGATCACGAGCGACTCGAGGATGACCGAGCCGAGAATCTGTCGCCGCGAGGCGCCGATCGTGCGCAACGTCGCGAACTCGCGCGTGCGCTGGGCGACGGTGATCGAGAAGGTGTTGAAGATGACGAATGCGCCGACGAAGAGCGCGATGCCGGCGAAGACGAGGAGGAAGTAGCGGAAGATGGCCGTGAACTCGTTGACCTCGTCCACCGCCTCTGCCGCCTCCGCCGTCGCGCTCACGACCGTCGCGTCGTCCGGGAGGACCGGCGCGATCGCCGCGACGAGATCGTCCTCCGTCACACCCTCGGTGGCGGCGGCGGAGATCGCGTCGTACTGGCCCTCCCGTTCCAGCAGCTCCTGCGCGGCCGGGACCGTGAACACTGCGAAGCTCGCGTTCCCGATGCTGTCGACGCTGCCGTACCGTGCGACGCCCACGAGCTCGAACGGTCGCTTCGGCTTGAGCGTCGCGATCTCGACGGTATCTCCGACCTCGTACCCGAAGTCGTCCGCTGTCCCCGCGTCGATCACCACCTCGTTCGCGGACGGCAGGCCATCGTCCCTCGAGGACGTTCAGCGGGTTGAACTGCGCCAGCGCAGGGTCGGTGTCGATGCCGAACCCGAACGTCGGCGCGCCCTCGCTGCTGACCGCCTCGCCCTCGCGGTTCAGGATCTTCGTGTTGTCCTCGTCGAGCACCGATCCGGTCGCGAGCGCGACCTCGTCGACGCCACGCACCGTCTCGAGCAGAGAAGCATCGACGGGCGGCTTCGGGGGCGTCTCGTCGTCGATCGAGATGTCGAGCCCCTTCCCCGTGACGACCGCGTCGGTCCCGGCGTACGACTCGGTGAACAAGGTCGTGAAGGCGCGGTTGACGGTGTCCGTGAGGATGTACGTGCCGCTGATCATCCCGACGCCGAGGACGATCGCGATCGCGGTCAGGACCGCGCGGAGCTTGCGGCCCGCGAGGCCGCGGAGGGCGACCTTGATCACGCTGCGGCGACTTCTTCCATGACCGTGAGGATCTCGCGCTGGCTGCACTCGCCGAGCTCGCGCACGATCTCGCCGTCAGCGAGGAAGAGCACGCGATGTGCGGACGCGGCAGCGCGCGCGTCGTGCGTGACCATCACGATCGTCTGGCCGTATTCGTCCACCGACCGGCGCAGGACCTCGAGGATCTCGGCGCTCGTGGACGAGTCGAGATTTCCTGTCGGCTCGTCGGCGAAGAGGACCGTCGGTCGGGAGATGAGCGCGCGGGCGATCGCAACACGCTGCTGCTGGCCGCCCGAGAGCTCGGACGGCCTGTGGGAGAGCCTGTCCTCCAGCCCCACGTCCGAGACGACCTTGTCGAACCACCCGTCCTCCGGCTTCGTGCCGGCGATCGTCAACGGCAGGAGGATGTTCTCCTTCGCGTCGAGCATCGGCAGCAGGTTGAAGAACTGGAACACGAAGCCGATGTGCTCGCGGCGCAGCTTCGTCAGCGCGTTGTCGGCCAGCGTCGTGATCTCCGTTCCCGCGATATCGACCGACCCCGACGTCGGCTTGTCGAGGCCCGCGAGGATGTGCATCAGCGTCGACTTGCCCGATCCCGACGGACCCATCACGGCAGTAGCCTCGCCGGGCGCGATCTCGACCGTGACGCCACGCAGCGCGTCTACTACGGTCTCGCCTTCGCCGTAGCGCCGCGTCACATCTCGCGCGACGACCACTGCTCCATTGCTCGATTCCACCGTGCTCCTTCCTCCCGGGGTGCGACTCGGGAGAGGCTAGCGCCTCCGGCCGCGGCACGGGGGTGCGGTTAACCGGACATTCACTTGGTGACGCCGAGGTGCTGCGCGGACTACAACTGGCGGCGAGACGCCTCGCCGAGGACGTCGCCGAGGATCCCGACGATCTCGTCCATCTCGTGCTTCGTGGCGACCAGCGGCGGCGAGATCTGGACGACCGGGTCGCCGCGATCGTCGGTTCGGCAGATGAGACCGGCCTCGAAGAGCGCCGGAGAGAGGTAACCGCGGAGCAGTTGCTCGCACTCGTCGTCGTCGAAGGTCTGCTTCGTCTCCTTGTCCTTCACGAGCTCGAGCGCCCAGAAGAACCCGGCGCCCCGGACGTCGCCCACGAGCGGGAGATCGAGCAGCTGGTCGAGCTTGGCGCGGAACGACACCTCGTTCTCGCGCACGTGGTCGACGATCCCCTCGCGCTTCATGATCTCGATGTTCTTCAGCGCGATCGCGCACATCACGGGATGACCGCCGAACGTGATCCCGTGCGAGTACACCGAGCTCGCGTCGAGGAACGGCTCCATCACCCTGTCGCTCGCGATGACGGCTCCGATCGCCGCGTACGACGACGAAAGGCCCTTGGCCGACGTGATGATGTCCGGGCGGATGTCGTACCGCCCCGAGGCGAACCAGGCGCCGATCCGCCCGAGACGAAGAACACGCGGTTCAGGTCGCCGGGTGCCAGCGAGGCAACCTCGCCGGCGAGCTCGATCGCGCGCGGGTGGGCGTAGGTCCAGTTCGTGTAGAAGGGCAGCTCGCGCATCTGGGCGAGGGCGGCCTGCCCGATCTCCTCGCCGTGGGAGTAGCCGATGTTGACCGAGAACAGACCGGCGAGCGCGTCGAGATAGCGCTTGCCGTTGACGTCCTCGAGGTAGCACCCCTCGCCCCGGACGATGATCGGCACGTCGGACCGGGCGTAGCCGCCCATCCGTGTGAAATGCATCCAGAGGTGGTCGTGAGCCAGCCGCTGGAGCTCGGCCGCGTCGCTCACTCCTCACCCCGCTCGTGGACGCGCGCACCCCAGTCGTACAGCTGCTTCCACAGCTCGAGGTAGAGGAAGCTCTCGGTCGAGACGACTCCCTCGAGGCCGCGAATCCGGTTCGTCAGGTCGAGCAGCGCCCGCCGATCGGCGCACACGAGCTCGACGAGCAGGTCGAACTGCCCGGCCGTGATCACGACGTAGTCCGCCTCGTCCCAGCGAGCGATCTGGTCGGCGATCTCCTCGGGTGCGCCGGCCGTGCGGACACCGACCATCGCCTGCGCCTCGAACCCCAGTCCGAGGGGGTTCGTCACGCCCGTGACGTGCAGGATCCCGTCGTCGCGGAGTCGCTGGTAGCGGGCGCGCACGGTCGCCTCGGAGACGCCGATCGTCGCCGCGATCCGCCGGAACGGCTCCCGGCCGTTTCGCTGGAGCGCTTCGATGATGCTCTTGTCGACCCCGTCGATCCGGGGCGCCCGCCGGATCGGCCCGCGCGAGACCTGGGTGGTGCTCTGGGGCTCTCGTCTGCGCAATGCGAGGCGTTTCCTACCAGACGCCTCGCATTACGTCAAAGCACGGGCCGTGGCGCCGGTCACTCTCCTGCGGTCGGCACGACGAGCAACGGCCGGCTCGACCGCTGCACGAGCCGCAGCACCACCGAGCCGAGCACCGCGCCCGTGATCGGGTTCTCGCCGACCGTGCCGACGACGATGAGCGAGGCGTCCACCTCGTCCGCGACCTGCATGATCGCGTCGGCCGGCTTCGCCTCGACGAGGCGCGCCTCGACCTCGATCCCGGCCGCTTCGAGGTCGGTGACCGCCCGCAGGACGGCGTGTTGGCCGACCTCCTCGAGCCGTTGCCGGAAGTCACGCGACTCTCCGCCCGTGATCGGTCCGCCGAGCGCGCTCACGTGGAAGCCGAACACCACCACGACGGATGCACCGAGCAGCGGCGCCAGCCGCAGCGTCTCGGCGAGCGCGGCGTTGGCCGACTCGGAGCCGTCGTAGCCGAGGACGAGCTGCTCAGGCATCGAGCACCGCCGGATCGGCGACCTCGGGTCGCCGCTGGAAGAACTCACGACTGTAGGCCCAGCGCCAGATCATCAGCAGCACCCCCAGGATCATGAACCCGATCGCGATCACGAGCGGCGGCCCTAGCCCGAACCAGGACTCCCCGGATTCCGAGTTCTCCGGCTTCGACAGGTCGATGATCGACTTGACGAGGATGTAGGTCATCGCGATCGCGCCGATCAGCGGCACGAGCCCGACCAGCACGAAGCTCCTGACGCTCTTCGTGAGCTCGCGCCGGAAGTAGACGACGCAGGCGAGCCCCGTCATGCCGTAGTACAGCAGGATGAAGATCCCGATCGCGAGGACCGAGTCGTAGATCGCGTTCAGGCTCACGATCGCCAGCCCCACGAACCAGATGATCGAGAGGACGGCCATCCAGATCGTCGCGACGCCCGGGGTCATGTGCGTCGGATGGACGCTGGCGAACCGCCTCGGGAACGCGCCCTGTACCGCCATCGACAGCGCCGTCCGGGTAGACGGCAGGATCGTGGTCTGGGTGGACGCAGAAGCGGACGTCAGCACGGCGATGATCAGCAGCTTGTCGAGCGGCGAGCCGAAGACGTCGCCTCCCAGCGCCGCCAGCACGTCGAGCTGGTTGTCCACCAGGAACTTCGGCCCGTGGAAGGCGATCGCGGCGATCGCGACCACGACGTAGATCCCGACGAGGATGATCGTGCTCAGGATCGCAGCGACACCGGGGGTGCGGGCCGAGTCCTCCGTCTCCTCGTTGACGCTGACGGTCGAGTCCCAGCCCCAGTAGATGAAGATCGCCGCGAGGACGGCGGCGACCAAGGCGCTCGACGAAGAGATGTTGAGCGGGTTCAGCCAGCTCAACGACGGGTGAAGCGAGCCCGCCGGGTCGGAGGTGTAGACCTTCACGAGCGCGACGACCGCGAACAGGAACAGGGTGATGATCTCTGCGCCGAGCAGGAACCACTGCGTCTTGGCGGATGCCTCGATGCCGACGTAGCAGATCCAGCTCATGAGGATGATCCAGATCACGCCGAGCACCGTCACCCAGAACGTGCTCGCGGCGAGGCTGTCCGCGCCGACGAGCAGGAAGGTGTACTCGCCGGCGATCAGCGACAGGCTCGCGATCACGATGATCTGGGCGATCAGCGCTGCCCAGCCGCCGAGCCAGCCCACCCACGGGCCGAACGCCTTGGTCGTCCAGGAGAAGGTCGTGCCGCAGTCCGGGTCGGCCTTGTTCATGTAGTAGAACCCCGCCGCGATGAAGAGCATCGGGATGAACGTCACCCAGAGCGCCGCCGGTGCGTACAGGCCGACGGCGGCGACGACGAGGCCGAGCGAGGCGGCCAGGCTGTAGCCGGGCGCAGTCGACGCGACCCCGATGACGATGCTCGAGATCAGGCCGAGCGCCCCCGTGCGGAGACCCTTCTCGTGGACGATGTCCGTGCCGTCGGCGTGGTGCGGGGAGACCGTCATGCGAGCTTCACGCACACGTGCTTCACGCGCGTGTACTCCTCCATCGAATACATCGACATGTCCTTCCCGTAGCCGGACTCCTTGAAGCCTCCGTGCGGCATCTCGGAGGCGAGCGGGAACAGGTGCTCGTTGATCCAGACGCAGCCGAAGTCGAGCCTGGCGGCGACCTTCATCGCACGGCCGACGTTCTCGGAGAAGACCGAGGACGCAAGCCCGTAGCGCACGTCGTTCGCCATCGCGATCGCGGCGTCGTCGGAGTCGAACGGCTGGACGGTGACGACGGGCCCGAAGACCTCGTTCTGGACGATCTCGGCGTCCTGGGCGACGTCGGCGACGAGCGTCGGCTTGACGAAGAAGCCCCGGTCGCCGAGCGCGTCGCCACCTGTGAGCACGGTCGCCTTTGCGTCGACCGCACGCTCGAGGAACCCGAGCACCCGCTCCTGCTGCTCGGCTGAGATGACGGGGCCCATCCCGATCTCGTCGTCTGTGCCAGGGTCGCCGACCGTCAGCGAGTCGACCGCCTCGATCGTCCTCGCCACGACGTCGTCGTAGATGCGCGAGCTGACGAGGACACGCGACGAGGCGGTGCAGTCCTGACCGGAGTTGAAGTATCCGCCGATCTTGATCGCCTCGGCCACGGTCGCCGGGTCGGCGTCGTCGAGCACGATCATCGGCGCCTTGCCACCGAGCTCCAGATGCATGCGCTTCACCGTGTCGGCTGCGTTCTTCGCGATCAGCTTCCCGGTCGCGGTGTCGCCGGTGAGCGACACGAGCGAGATCGCCGGGTGCCGGACGAGACGGTCGCCGACCGGGACGCCGTCACCCGTCACGACCTGGAGCACGCCCTTGGGGATGATCTCCTGGGCCAGCTCGACGAACCGGAGGATCGTCAGCGGCGTCTGCTCGGCAGGCTTGATGATCTGGACGTTGCCGGCCGCGAGCGCGGGGCCGATCTTCCACATCGCCATGAAGAGGGGGTAGTTCCAGGGGCAGATGCCCGCGACGATCCCGAGCGGCTCGCGCCGGATCATCGAGGTGTACCCCTCGACGTACTCGGCCGCGGATTTCCCCTCGAGATTGCGCGCAGCGCCCGCGAAGAAGCGGAGGTTGTCCGACATCAGCCCCGGCTCGTCGACGGCCACCCACCACGGCTTGCCGACATTGAGCGACTCCAGCCGCGCCAGCTCCTCGGCGTGCTCGTCGATCACGTCCGCGAGCCCGAGGAGCAGCTCCATCCGGTCTTTCGGGGTTTTGCCCTGCCAGTCACCCCAGGCCGCCTTCGCCGCCTCGACGGCGCGATCGACGTCCTCGGTGGTGCCGCGCGGGACCTCGGCGATCACGTCGCCCGTGGCGGGGTTGAGGACCTCCATCGTCTCGCCCGACGACGAGTCGACGAGCTCTCCGTTCACGAACATCTTGCTCTGGGTCACCGAAACGCTCATGGCTGCCTCCCGGAAGTCGGACCGGCGCGAGCGTACACCGTGAACGAGCGCCCGCACAGGGCCGATGCGATAGAACCCGAGCATGCGAGTTCTGGTCCTGGGCACGGGTGGCGTTGGGTCGGCGTTCGCGCGGATTGCGCAGCGCCGCTCGTTCTTCGACCACTGCGCGCTGGCCGATTACGACCCTGCTCGCCCGCAGGGCCTCGTCGACTCGCTCGACGACAACCGGTTCAGCGCGCACCGGGTCGACGCGTCGAGCCTCGAAGGCATCGTCGAGCTGATCCGCGAGACGCGGGCCGACGCCGTGCTGAACGCGGTCGACCCCGTCTTCAACGTCCCGATCTTCGACGCCGCGTTCACCGCCGGGGTCACGTACCTCGACATGGCGATGACGCTCTCGGAGCCGCACCCGGAGAAGCCCCATGAGCTCGTCGGCATCAAGCTCGGCGACTACCAGTTCGATCGTGCCGCCGCGTGGGAGGAGAAGGGCCTTTTCGCACTCGTCGGGATCGGGATCGAGCCCGGTGCTGCCGATGTCTTCGCCCGCTACGCCGCCGACGAGCTGTTCTCCGAGATCGACGAGGTCGGGATCCGTGACGGCGCAAACCTTGTCGTCGAGGGCTACGATTTCGCGCCCACGTTCTCCATCTGGACAACGATCGAGGAATGCCTCAACCCTCCCGTTGTCTGGGAGCGCGAGCGGGGCTGGTACACCACACCACCCTTCTCCGAGCCGGAGGTGTTCGACTTCCCGGAGGGGATCGGCCCTGTCGAGTGCGTGAACGTCGAGCACGAGGAGGTGCTGCTCGTCCCACGCTGGGTCGACTGCAACCGCGTGACGTTCAAGTACGGCCTCGGCGACGAGTTCATCGAGGTGCTGAAGACGCTGCACAAGCTCGGGCTCGACTCGAAGGAGAAGCGCTCGGTCAAGGGCGTCGAGGTCGCGCCACGCGACGTCGTAGCCGCCTCGCTCCCCGACCCGGCGACGCTCGGCGACCGGATGACCGGCAAGACATGCGCAGGCACGGTGGTCACCGGCGTGGGGGCGGACGGCTCGCCTCGGAAGACCTACCTCTACCACGTGGTCGACAACGAGTGGTCGATGCGCGAGTACGGCTCGCAGGCGGTCGTCTGGCAGACAGCGCTCAACCCGGTGATCGCGCTCGAACTGCTCGCCGGCGGTGGCTGGCACGGCGTCGGCGTGCTCGGGCCCGAGGCGATGGAGCCGCAACCGTTCCTCGACGCCCTCGCCGAGCACGGCTCACCGCATGGGGTGCTCGAACTCGAGCCGTGAGCGGGCGATGGCGACCGTGATCCTGCGCGCACCGCTGTCCGAGCGGTGCGGTGGCCGCACACACGAGCTCCCGGGTGCGTCCGTGGTAGAGGTGGTGGGCGCGCTCGAGCTCGCGCACCCGGACGTCAAGGGCTGGATTCTTGACGAGCTGGGAGCGATTCGCCCGCACGTCAACGTCTTCGTCAACGGGATACAGGGGGATGCGACGACACCGGTCGCCGATAGCGACCGTCTCCACATCCTCCCGTCGATTACAGGAGGATGAGATGACCGAGCTGCTGGTCGGCACGAAGAAGGGGTTGTTCGTCATCGAGGCCGATCCCGGCTCGGTGTCCTACGAGGTGACCGCACGGGCCTTCCCGGGACAGTCGATCGAGTACGCGATGCGCGACCCGCGCACCGGTCGCTACCTCGCCTCGGTCACGTCGTGGTTCTACGGGCCCCGGATCTGGTTCACCGACGACCCGGCCGGCGAGTGGCAGCAGGCGGAGGGCACCGAGCTTCCCGAGGGCGGCGAGGAATCGCTCGCGCGACTCTGGGTGATCGCCGCCGGGGAGGCCGACGGGCTGCTGTATGCCGGCGGTGACCCGGGTTGCCTGTTCGAGAGCCGCGACGGGGGTCTGACCTGGGCACTCAATCGCGGGCTGTGGGATCACCCGACCCGACCGGAGTGGAACCCAGGCGGTGGCGGTCTGTGCCTGCACACGATCGTGCCGTGGCCTGGTGACCCGAATCGGGTGATGGTGGCGATCTCCGCGGTCGGCGTCTGGCTGACCGAGGACGGCGGTGCGAGCTGGAACCACTCGAACGAGGGGATCGTCCTCCGGTACATGCCCGAGGAGGCGCGGGCCGAGGCGAAGATCAACCACTGCGTCCACCACGTGCGGCGTTCTGGCGCACGTCCCGAGCGGCTGTTCATGCAGTTTCACGACGGGGTCTACCGCTCGGACGATGCGGGGGCGAGCTGGATCGACATCGGCACGGGCACCGCTCTCCCCTCGGACTTCGGCTTCCCGATCGTGGTCGACCCGGCCGATCCCGAGAGCGCCTACGTGATCCCGCTCGTCGGTGCCGAGGACCGCACGACCCCGGGCGGCGCGGTCACGGTGTGGGAGACCCGTGATGCGGGCGCCAGCTGGTCGCCACGCACCGACGGGTTGCCGGCGGGCGACGCGTACCTCACCGTCCTGCGGGAGGCGTTCGACACGAGCAGCGAGGGCGCCTCGCTCGAGCTCTACTTCGGAGCGACGTCGGGCGACGTGTTCGGGTCGGGGGATGCGGGCCGCACGTGGTCGACCGTCGCGACCCACCTCCCACCGGTGCACTCCGTCCGCGCCGCCTGACCGCCCCGCGGTCTCAGCCGACGGTCGTCGGTATGTCGCCGATCTCCCCGGCGGCGAGCTGCTGCTCGACCTTTTCTGTCGCCGCAACGTCCTCGGGGTTCGCCTTCGGGCTCATCGTCCCCAGGCCGACTCCGTCCTGGTCGAGCCCGAAGACGGCGTTGCCCCCACCCGCGAACGACCCGTCCTGCAGCGCCTTGATGGTCAGGAACACGGCGCTGTCGACACCCTTGAGTGCGCTCGTGAGCACGTTCGGGCCGAGGAAGCTCTGGTCGGCGTCGACCCCGATCCCCCAGACTCCCTTGTCCTTCGTCGCGGACAGCGCACCGAGGCCACACTCGCCGGCGACCTGGAACACGACGGCCGACCCGGCCGCGATCTGCTTGAGCGCGAGCTCCTTGCACTTCGCGAGGTCTTCCCAGTCCTGGGAGTAACCCCAGATCACCTTCGTCCCGGGGACCGCCGCTGCCGCCCCGGCCCGGTACCCGGCGATGAACCGGTCGACGGGCGGCTCCTTGTACCCGCCGACGGCGCTGATCGTCGTGCTCCCGTCACGCTTCGCGGTCAGCGCGGCGAGCGTGCCGGCGAGGTAGCCGACCTGCTGCTCGCGGAACAGGAGGCCCTCGACGTTCGTCGGGGCCCCCTTCAGCGACGCCTGGTCGACGTCGACGATCGCGAAGCTCGTCTGCGGGAACTTCTTGGCGGACACGGCGATCGCGCCACCCTGCGCGTAGCCCACGCCGATGATCAGGTCGTATCCCTTGCGCGCCAGGGTCGTCATGTTCGGGACGTAGTCCGCGCTCGACTGTGCCTCGACGACGCGCCCCTGGATCCCGAGATCGCGCTCTGCCCGCTTGAGCCCCTTGTACGCGAGCTCGTTGAAGCCGTGGTCGTTGAGCTGGCCCGCGTCGGCGATCAGCCCGACGCGGAGCGCCTGCGCCGGCGTCGTGTCGGTGGCGGCCGCCTCGTCGTCACCGCCGCACCCGGCGGCGAGCACGGCGAGGCTCGCGACCGCCCCGAGCGCGGCCAGGCGCATCGTGGCCCGGATCGTCATCGTCGTCTCCCTGGTAGCCTTAGTTTTCGCCTATGAGTCGCAAACTGTCGCCCGAGTCTACCAAACCAGCCCACGCCAGCCTCGCGGTGGTCGTGCAGGTCAGAGACGAGGCGCTCTGCGTGCTCCTGTGGGAGCGGGCACGGGAGCCGTTCGCGGGAACCTGGTCGCTCCCGGGTGGGCTGCTCGAGCCGGGTGAGACGCTGGAGCGCTCGATCCTCCGCCACCTCGCGGCGAAGGTCGACGTCCGCGAGGTCGCCCATCTCGAGCAGCTCGGCACGTGGAGCGAGCCCGCGCGAGACCCGCGGGCCTGGCAGCTCGCGACCGCGTATCTCGGGCTCGTCCCGGTCGGGGTCGACCCGAGCATTCCCGCGGACACCGCCTGGCACCCGGCCGACGCCTTACCCGAAGTCGCGTTCGACCACCGCGAGATCGTCGCGGGTGCGGTCGACCGCCTGCAGGCCAAGCTCTCGTACACGAACATCGGCTTCGCGCTTGCGCCGGCGACCTTCTCGCTCGCCGAGCTGCGCGGGATCTACGTCGCAGCACTCGGCCACGAGGTCTCGCAGACGAACCTCAAGCGCGTGCTCGAGCGGCGCGGGGTGATCGCCCCGACCGGCGCCCGCCGCCCATCCGGCCGGAGCGGTGGCCGTCCGGCCGAGCTCTTCCGGTACGTCGAGCACGAGCTCACGGTGACCGACCCGTTTGCGGCGCTCCGGCCGCCGGACTAGAGCTCAGGAGCGGATGCGCACGCCGGTCGGGTCCCACAACGGCTCGTCGACCACGGCTCCGCCCACCCACTCGCCGAAGATCTCGACCTCGACGAGCGCGCCTGGCTCGACGTCGGCCGGGAGGTACGCGTACGCGATCGATCGTCTCGACGGCATACCCGTAGCCGCCGCTCGTCACGCGCCCGACGAGCTCCTCACCGATCCGCACCGGCTCCGAGCCGAGCGCGACTGCCCGCGCGTCGTCGAGCGCGAGACAACGAAGCCGCCGCTCGGGTGCCGGCGCGCCCTCGAGCGCATCCCGACCGAGAAACCCCTCCTTGTCGAGCCGGACCGCGAACCCGAGCCCGGCCTCGAACGGGGTGTCGTCGGGCGAGATGTCCGCGCCCCACACCCGGTAGCCCTTCTCGAGCCGGAGTGCGTCGATCGCCCGGTACCCGCCGGCGACGAGGCCGTGTGCACGACCCGCCTCCCAGAGCGTGTCCCAGAGCCGTTGGCCGAACTCCGACGGGCAGTAGAGCTCCCAGCCGAGCTCGCCGACATAGGTGACGCGGACGGCAAGGCAGGGGACCGACCCGACCGCGAGCTCCTGCGCCGTCATGTACGGGAACGCCTCGTTTCCCAGATCGACGACAACGAGCGAACCGAGCACGTCGCGGGCGTCGGGTCCCCAGATCCCGAAACAGGCGTACTGCGAGGTGACGTCGGTGACGGCGACGCTGCCGTCGTCCGGCGCGTGCTGACGGACCCAGGCGAGGTCGTGCCGCCCGAACGCCGTGCCGGTGACGATGCGGAACCGCTCCTCGCCGAGGCGCGTCACCGTGAAGTCGCACTCGATCCCACCGCGGGGGTTGAGCATCTGGGTGTACGTCACGCGCCCGACCTCCCGCGCAACCCGGTTGGCGCACAGGCTGCTCGAGGAGCGCCGCGGCGCCAGGCCCCGTGACGTCGAGCTTCGCGAACGACGACTCGTCGAACAACGCAGCCCGCGTGCGACAAGCGAGCGCCTCGGCCCCGATCGCCGGCGACCACAGCTTGCCCGCCCAGCCTCGCGGCCGGAGCGAGTCGTCACCCTCGGCGGCGTTCGGCTCGAACCAGTTCGCGCGCTCCCAGCCGGACTTCTCGCCGAACACTGCGCCGAGCTCGACAAGGCGCTGGTACGCGGGCGACAGCCGGAGCGGCCGGCCCGCGGCGCGCTCATGACCGGGGTAGCGGACGTCGTAGTAGGTCTCGTAGATCTCCTTCGTGCGGGCCAACGTGTAGGCCCGCGAGGTGTACGCGGCACCGAAGCGCCGCGAGTCCATATGCCAGACGTCGAGCGAGGGCGTCCCCTCGACGAGCCACTCCGCCACCAGCTTGCCCATCCCCCCTGCGCCGGCCAGCCCGTGGGCGCAGAACCCCGCGGCGACCCAGAAGCCGCGGACGTCGGTCGGGCCGAGGATGAACTCGCCGTCCGGCGTGAAGGCCTCCGGGCCGTTGATCAGCTTCACGACGCCCATCTCCGCCAGGGAGGGGACGCGCACGACCGCGTTCGTCATCAACTCCTCGAACCGCGGCCAGTCCTCCTCGAGCAGCTTCCCGTTGAAGTCAGGCGGGATCCCGTCGAGCGACCACGGCGCGCAATCCCGCTCGTAGCCCCCCATGATCAGCCCGCCGGACTCGGGTCGGAAGTAGACCAGCAGCGACGGGTCGCGCATCGTCGGCATCTCGGTCGGGAGGCCCGACGGCTCGAGCACGAGGTACTCGTGCGCCATCGGCACGATCGGGACGGTCACCCCGGCGAGCGCGCCGAGCTCCTGCGCGAACATCCCGCCCGCGTTGACGACGAGCTCGGTCTCGATCGAGCCCTTGTCCGTGTGGACTCCGACGACCCGGCCACGGACGACGTCGATCCCGGTGACACGGGTGCTCGTCGCGATCTCCGCCCCGCGGCGCCGCGCCCCCTCGGCGAGCGCGTACGTCAGCTGGCTCGGGTCGATGTAGCCGTCGGTCGGCAGGTACGCAGCACCGAGGACGCCGTCGAGCGACATCGGCGGGAACAGCGTCTGCGCCTCGATGGCGGAGATCAGCTCGAGCGGCAGCCCGAACGTCTTGGCCCACCCGGCCTGCCGCGCGATCTCCTCCATCCGCTCGGGACTCGACGCCAACCGGAGCGAGCCGACCTCGCGCCACCCCGTCTCGAGCCCGACCTCGGCCGAGAGCGTCCGGTAGAGCTCGACGCTCTCCATCATCATCCGCGTCAGCGAGAGCGAGCTTCGCAGCTGCCCGACGAGCCCGGCGGAGTGGAAGGTCGAGCCGCTCGTCAGGTCGGCCCGCTCGACGAGCACGACGTCGTCCCAGCCGAGCCGCGTGAGCCAGTACAGGATCGAGCAGCCACCGACCCCGCCTCCGATCACGACGACGCGTGCTCGCTCCTTCACAGCTTTCGCACCCTCCGGGCCGCGGATCACGCCCGAGAACCTAGCCGCGGCCGCAAGCTGAGGCCGCGGGTCCCAGGGGTTGACGAATCGGCCCTTCTCGCCGATGAATGAGTCATGCGGCGCGTTCCTCTCTCACTCAAGCTGGTCATGGCGCTGAGCCTCCTCGCGGAGGCCACGGCAACGGCGCTCCTGCTCTGGCACACGGGCCCGAAGACCCGACCGTAGCGACGCTGCGGCCTGCGTCTCAGGTGCCCTCGAGCGCGGCCTCGAACGCCGGCTCGGACGCGATCTGCTCCAGACGGGAGAAATGCTGACTCGCGTACCCGTCGAAGTCGAAGTCGAGCGCCGAGACCACGCCCTGGACGACGCCCCACATCGCCTCGCGGAAGTCGGACATGAACCGCATCAGTTCCAGCGCACGCGCCTGGTGCGCCTGGACGGTGCCCGCATAGGCCTCGAGCAGCGCGCGCCGCTCGTCCGCCGAGAACCCGTGATTGATCGAGAAGTTCGCGAGGTCGAAGAACACGTCGCCCATCCCGGCGTACTCCCAGTCGACGATCCGGATCCGCGAGCCGTCGTCGATGAAGTTCGCGTTGATCAGGTCGTTGTGACAGGGCCGCTCGGGGACGGGCCCGCGAGCCGCCGCGATCCGACGGGCGATCTGACGCGCCCAGGCGTAGGCGGGCGGCATCTGCGCGCCGCGGGCGAACGCGACCGCGCGGTAGTCCTCGACCACCTGGAAGCTGTCGAAGCGCCGCTCGAGCGGTGGGCCGTTGTGGATCGCGCGGAGCGCAACGGCGACACGGCGGATGACCGTCGGGTCGCGCATCCGTTCCTCGGGGACGATCTTGCCCTCGATGAACCTCGTCACGAGCCAGCCCTCGGGCTCGAGGAAGGCGATCACCTCGGGGCCGACGCCGACCGACGCGGCGAGCTGGGTTGCGTCGCGCTCGACCGACCGGTCGATCCCCAGCAGGTCGGTGTCGCGACCGGCGATCCGGAGGACGTAGACCTCGTCGCCGCCGAGGTCGACCTTCACGTTGTGGTTCGTGACCCCGCCGCCGAGCACCTCGAGCTGCGCCGTGCGCCCCGGCCACACGCGATCGACCGTCGCCTCGATGTCGACCCCCGCGAGCTCCACACGATGATCCTCGCAGACGCGCCCCGCCGGCGCCCCGCCGGCGCGCGAGGCATACTCAGGCCTGTCCCCGACGAAGGAGGTCATCCGATGACGGATAGCGCTACCTCCACCCCGCCGCTCGCGGGGACCTCGGGTTAGCACTTCCTGACGGTTCGCGCGGCGGTGACGTGCGGCTGAGCGCCGCGCTTTTCATTCCCGCGAACCGAGGAGACGTGGTGTTCGATCTCACATCGCTCGGCTGGAACGACGAGCTTGCCGAGCAGTTCGAAGCACACGCGGCCGACGGGGCGATGCCCGGCCGAGTGGCGATTCAGCATCGTGGTGCCTGGGACGTCCTCACGAGCGAGGGCTCGCTCCGCTGCGAGGCCGCCGGGCGCCTGTACAACGAGGCGGCTTCGCCCGCCGATCTGCCGGCGGTCGGGGACTGGGTTGCGGTCGCGGCTCGCCTCGGCGAGGACGCCGGCACGATCCAGGCGGTGCTGCCGCGCCGTACGCGTTTCTCTCGGAAGACGGCGTGGCAGGCGACCGAGGAGCAGGTGCTCGCCGCCAACGTCGACGTCGTGTTTCTCGTCAGCTCTCTCAACGAGGATCTCAACCTCCGCCGGCTCGAGCGGTACCTCACCCTCGCATGGGAGAGCGGTGCTTCGCCGGTGTTCGTGTTGACGAAGTCGGACCTCGTCGAGGATGTCGACGCCGCGGTGGCAGAGATCGGCTCGGTCGCCGTCGGGGTGCCGGTGCATCCGGTCTCGAACAAGACGGGCGTAGGCCTCGATGCCGTCCGCGCCTACCTTCGTCCTGGGGTGACCGGTGCGCTGCTCGGCTCGTCGGGTGTCGGCAAGTCGACACTCGTCAACCAGTTCGTCGGGGAGGAGATGCTCGAGACGCAGGAGATCCGCGCGGACGGGAAGGGACGACACACGACCATTCGCCGGGAGCTGATCCTGCTTCCGGGTGGCGGTCTCGTGATCGACACCCCGGGGATGCGCGAGCTGCAGCTCTGGGAGGCCGACGACGGGATCGAGGAGGCGTTCGAGGATGTCACCGCCGTCCTCGGCCATTGCCGGTTCTCGGACTGCGCCCACGACACCGAGCCCGGGTGCGCGGTCAAGGCTGCGCTGGCCGACGGGTCGCTCGAGCCGGCGCGGTGGGAGGCCTACCAGAAGCTCCAGCGCGAGCTCGAGCACCTCGAGCGGCGCCTCGACAAGCGCGCCCAATCCGAGGAGCGGAAGCGCTGGAAGGCGATCACGGCCGAGGGCAAGGCGAACATGCGGGCGAAGGGGCGGCGCGACTGACGGCGCGCGACGCCGCGCCCGTCCGCGTTCTACGGCGAGAGCACGTTCGCCGCACCTGGAGTCGGGGTCGTCGTGAAGCGCCAATCGGAGGCCGCGTCGTTCGTATCGGTCCCGTCGGGAGCCCTCACGAGGCGTGCCCTCGACCGTGTTCGAGTCCGCGACCGTCGCCGGGAGTGGCGTTCCCTCCACGAGGTCGTACGTCGAGCGTCCCGATCGTCGCCGACCGGATCTCGCCCTCGTACGAGAGCGCGTCGAGGAGCGACGTGCCGGAAACGAGCGCGAGCCCGTCCGGCGCGCCGTTCTGCGGGTCCACCTCGACCTTCGAGGTGACCGCCGGCCGCCAGCGTGCCCGTGAGCGCGATCCGGTCGTACGCGCTGCTGTCGCCGCCGTTGACGAGCACGAGCGCCACGCCCGTCGAGGGTCGGCGGCTGCGTCGCCCGTGTTGCGCGATCTCGACGAACCCGCCCGTGTCGGCGCCGACCTGGTCGTAGTCGACCTCGTTGATCACGAGTCGTTCGCCCCGCCGTTGTTCGAAGGGTCGGGTGGCGCAGTCCGGTGTCCCGCCCGGCGGGTCGCAGGAGACGAGCACGAGGTTCTCCGGCGTCACGTCGAGGTCGACCGTCCCCGCGGTGCCGTCGAAGGTCGTGCACGTCGAGGCCTGCGAGCGACTCGAGACGCGTGAGCCCGCCACCCGCCGTCCCGGCAGGCCCTTGCGGGCCTGGATCTCCCTGCGGGCCTTGCTCTCCCTGCGGTCCCTGCTCCCCGGGCGGCCCTTGCTCGCCCCGTGGGCCGCTGATCGCCCACGAGATACGGCTCTCGTTCCGCTTGCAGGTCGTATTCGGGCGCAGAACCCTCACGAGCCCGCGCTTCACGTGCCTACAGGCATGGATCGAGCCGTCGTTGGCCGAGGCAGCCGCGAAAGCGGATGCTCCGCCGGTCGCCGCGACCAACGCCACGACCACCACGAGCGTGTGTCGTCTGCATGACTCCTCCTGGTGCGTTTCGCCCGAGAGTCGTCACGTCGCACGGCGCACGCCAGGTGTCCGAATCGGACGTCCCGCGCGGCACCGCGCGCCTGGGGAGCAACCGGCACGAAACCGGCGCACTTGGCCGGGGCGAGCGCGTCGGTCTACGATCAGGTGGTGGCGACCGTCGCCGAGATCATGAGCTCCGATCTCCTCACGATCGACGGCGCCGTCCCGGTGGTCGAAGCCGCCAAGGCGATGCACACGAGGCGCGTCGGTGCGGTGGTCGTGCTCGAGGGCGACCGTCTCGTGGGGATCCTGACCGAGCGCGACGTCTTACGGTCGGTCGCGACCGGACGGCTCGACGAGCCCGTGGCGGGCTGTATGACCCACGGGCCGGACACGATCGCGCCGGGTGACACGACGGGTCATGCCGCGAGCCTCATGATCCACGGCGGGTTCAGGCACCTCCCCGTCGTCGAGGCGGGCAGTGTGATCGGGATCATCTCGATTCGCGACCTCGTCCGCGTCGCGCTCGACGACGAGTCTCCGCGCGGCGTCTGACGCCTATCCGAGCGTGATGATGCGGTTCACCGCGACGTTGCGACGGGTGATCGTGCGCCCATCGGGTAGCCGCACCGTGAGCTCGCTCACTCGACGGGCGCGTCCCAGGCCGAGGTGGGCCCGGGGGTCCTCGGACGACAGGTAGCTGCTGCCCGCCTGCACGTCTCGCACGATGCGTCGTCCGTCCGGAAGCACGGCCGTGACGCGAGCGCCTGGCGCGAGTGACCTCGTCCGAACGGTCAGCCAGCTCCCCCTGGCGCCGGTGTTCCGGAGCAGGAGCAGCTTCCCACCGATCGAGCTCACGGCGAGATCGACGTCGCCGTCGTTGTCGAAGTCGGCCGCCGCGAGCCCGCGGCCGTTGACGTCCTCGGCCCGGCCGAGCCCGACGAGCCGGGACGCGTCTGCGACGGAGTGCGCGGCACCCTGTGCCAGCCGGCTGCCGAGCACCTTCACCGGCTCGCGGTCGCGTGTGAGGCCGGTGATCGGGATCCCGCCGTTCGACGTAGGCCAGGTCGAGGTCGCCGTCGTTGTCGAGGTCGACCCAGCTGGCACCCCAGCCCGCGAGCTCGGTGTCGAACGACGAGGAGAACACGGGTCGGTCGTCGACGAAGGGCTGCCCGACGCCGCCGTTGCGGTAGACGGCGTGGAGCTGGTGGTGCGAGTTCGTGATCACGAGGTCGGTGCGCCCATCGCCGTCGTAGTCGCCCGCCGCGATCCCCATGCCCGCGTTCGGATCGGCGACCCGCTCGTCCACGCCGCGCTCGACGAGCCTGAAGCCGAGGTGCCGCGGGTCGTCCTGGCGGACGACGTTGAGGAAGAGTCGGTTCGGGTCGGTGTCGTTCGCGACGTAGAGGTCGAGCCGCCCGTCGCCGTTCACGTCGGTGAAGGTCGCCCCGAGGCCGTGGCCGTCCTTCGCGGCGGCAACCCCTGAGGCTCGCGTCACGTCGCGGAACCTCGCATGGTGCCCCGTACCGGGTCCGAGGTTGAGGTAGAGGTGGTCGGGAACCGCGGCGAAGTTCGACGGGAAGCCGCCCGGCGCCCCTTGAACCGGGGCGTTCGGGTCGGTGTACCCGGCGACGAAGAGATCGAGGCGGCCGTCGCCGTTGACGTCCGCGACCGCCGCGCCGCTGTGCCAGCCGCCGGTCGAGACTCCGGCTGCCACGGCACCCTCGGTGAACGTCCCGTTCCCGTTGTTCCAGAGCAGCGCGTCGTAGCCGTTCGTCGCGACGTTGAAGCTCCCCGACGTGACGAAGAGGTCGGTGAAGCCGTCACCGTCGAAGTCGGCAGCGACGCAGCCGTTGCCCCGCATCGGGAGATCCGCGCCCGACCCGCGGCTGACGTCGACGAACCGGCCATGCACGTTGCGGAACAGGCCGTTCCGCGGAAGCCCGCCGCGCCGGTCATACGCTGCGATGTCGCTGTCCGCGTGCGAGTTGACCGCGTACAGGTCGAGCCAGCCGTCGTTGTCGACGTCGAGCCAGCAGACGCCGCCGCCCATCATCGCGATCGTGTCCGGCATCACGCCGAACCGGAACGCACCGTGGCGGAACCGCAACCCGACCTGGGAGGCCACGTCGGTCAGGCGGATCGCGCCGAGACCGGTCGCCTTCGCAGCCGCGAGGCGTTGCGCAGCGCTCGGTGCGGAGGCTGCGAACCCGCCCCGACGCGTCCTCGTCACGACGTAGCGGCCGTTCTCGACGACCAGCTCGAGCGTGCGGTCGAAAGGCTGCGGCCCGACCGTCGTCGCAAGGCTCGGTGGCGTCCCGCGCCAGGTCTCGACGAGCTCGGTCCCGGTGAGGTCGGCGATCACGTGCGGCTGCCCCTGACCGATGTCCGCCTCGAGCGAGACGGTCATCCGCTCGACCGTCGGAACCGGGACGACGACCGACCGGGCGCCGGTTCCGATGCGCTGCCACAGCTGCTGGAGCTCCGCCCCGGTGGCGGCGGTCGCCGCGCGCTCGCGGTCTCGTTGCCGTAACGCGTCCGTCTCGGCCGCGACCGCCGAGACGACGTCGCGAGCGAGACGCTGTGCCAGTACAGCGTCGATCGTCGTCGCGACACCGACCGACGGGCCGACCGCGACCGCGGGCAGGGCCTGCGTAGCGCCGGTCGACGCAGCGGCGACCTCGGCCCCGGGTCGCGCCGGGATCCCGGCCAGCACGAGCGCGCCCAGGAACACGAGCACACCGGCGGACACGGCCACGCCGATGCCGCGACGCGACGCGGGGTGCGCTGCACGAGCCCGCGCACCGAAGCGCGACTCGCCGAGCACGAGGAGCGGCGGGCGGGCGGCGCAGGCGATCGTCAACGCCCCCAGCAACGCCACCTTCATCGCGAACTCGGTGGTGAACGGGGCCATCAGCAACACGGCGAGGAGGCCGATCGCAACCGCGTACACACGCCTGCCGCGGGCGCTCTCGGGGATCGTCCGCGGGTCGGTGATCATGAAGAACAGGAACACGAGCACCTCGGGCGAGAACACGAGCACGCGCCACAGGTCAATCCCGGTGATCGGACCGAGGTGCCACCGCGCCGTCATCTCGTGACCGGCGAGGACGACCGCGCCGATCCCGAGCGCGAACGTGACCCAGAAGCCGACGGCGATGACGAGCAGGTGCAGGCGGCCGAGGATCGCCAGCCCACCCGTGACGATGATCGCGAGCGCGAGCACCATCCACGGGCTCAGCGGCCCCCACCAGAAGGCGAGGGGATCGGCGAGCTCGGGACCGAGGAGGAGGAAGCAGACGACGAGCCCGAGGTTGGACGGGTTGAAGATGTGCCGCCCGCGAAAGCGGATCAGGTACTTCGAGAGGATCGCGAACGCGGCGGTGCCCGCATAGATCCACCAGCCGCGCATGCTCCACCAGTCGCCGTGCTCGGTTCCCGGGACACGAAGCACGAAGGCGACGCCGTTGCCGGTGAGCAGTGCGCTCGCGGGCCACATGATCACGTGGTCGCGGCGGAAGGCGATCGCGACCTCGATCACGGCGCACGTCACGAGTGCGACGAGGATCTGGGCGATCGAGAGGTCGAAGTCGAACGCGACCTGGCCCAGGACCTGGAGCGAGATGATCGTCGCCGCGAGGTGGAGCCGCGGGTCCTGGAGACGCGGGAGGAGCACCGGATAGGACGTCCCGCGGATCCGGAGGACCGGCCGATCGGCATGGATCGCGGGCACGGCCATCGTGCGGGGATGGTACTGCCGGCGTGTTCGTGGGGCCGTGTCCCGGCCCCACGAACACGCCGGTCGAGACCGGCTCAGTCGAGCGCGATCGGGTGGTTCGACCGGAGCACGTTGTCCGGGTCGACGCGACGCCTGACGGCCTTGAGCCGCTCGTACGCACCGGGGCGGTAGAACCGGGCCGGATCGGTGTGGTCCTCGGTGAAGTTCAGGTACTGGCGACCCGTGTCGAACGCTGCCAGTGCCTTCCCGATCCGCTCGAGCTGCGCGCGGGCTGCGAGGTAGCTGTCCTCGTCGAGCACCATTCCGACGCCGAAGCTGAGATAGGACGAGTCGAACGTCGACAGCACCCCGTGCGTCTCTTCGGCCCGGTGCATCGCGCCACCGCCGACGTGTCGGATCTCCGCCGAGACGAGCGGTGAGCCCGACTCCGGCCCGGCGGTCGCGACGAACGCGTCGATCGCCTCCGCGGTGAGCTCGCCGAGCATCTGACCCTCACCGGTGTACGGCACCGGCATCGGTGGATCCATGTGCAGCTCCGCGATCCCGACCGGCGGAACCATCGCAAACGTGTCGAGGGCCGGCCCGAGCTCGCGGATCGGCGCCAGCAGGTCGACGCCCTCCTGCTCGGTGCCGATCACGACCGCCTCGACGACGACGAACTGTCCGCCGCGAAGCGGCTCCGGGATCTCCGGGAGCGGCGGGAACTGGAGGATCCGACCGACCGAGGTGACCTCGTCGGGCACCGTGCGCGTCCACTCGAGCCATGTCTGGAGCACCTCGGTCGAGCGCTCCCACGGGAAGAACAGGACACCCGCGTAGACCTCGGGGATCGCGAACAGCTGTACCTCGAGCGCCGTGACGACGCCGAAGCTGCCACCACCGCCGCGCAGCGCCCAGAACAGGTCCGGGTCGTTGTCGTGGTCGACGCGGCGATGAACGCCGTCCGGGGTGACGAGCTCGATCGCGACGATGCTGTTCGTCGCGAGACCGAGCTTGCGCGCGTACCAGCCGACACCGCCGCCGAGCGCGTAGCCGGCGATGCTCACGTCGGGCGTCGAGCCGTGCAGCCCTGCCAGCCCGAGCTCGGATGCCTGGGGGACGACGTCCTCCCACTTGGTGCCCGAGCCAACGCGTGCGATGCGGCGCTCCGTGTCGATCTCGACGCTGCGGAGCCGGTCGGTCCGGAGCAGGATCACGTCGTCGAGCGCTCCGAGAGGCTCGGCGTTGTGACCCGTCCGCTGCGGGGCGACCTGGTAGCCGCGCTCCCGCGCGAAGTTGACGATCGCGACGACATCGGCGACGTCCTCGGGGAGGGCGACGATTGCCGGCTCCTGCGTGACGGTGAGGTTGTACGCCTGGGTTGCGGGCTCCCAGCCGGGGCCGCCGGGCTCGATGACCGCGCCCTTGACGCGACGCTGCAACTCGTTGGCGGGGCTGTCGATCTCGATGAGGGTCATGGGTGTCGCTCCTCCGTGCCTGCTGTTGTCGTTGACGATGCAACGATCGCCGGATCGCGACGCCGCCACAGTCCGGGCGGCTGGTGTCCGGTGGTGCGGTTTCCCGTACGGGGGCCGGCTAGGAGCGATCGGCAGCTGCGCGCTCGAGCAGCTCGTGCGGCGACGGCTCGCCGCGGCGCACGCGGCGGCGAGCCGCAAGCCGGTCGAGCCAGATCACGGCCACGAGCACCACCACGACGAGGGCCAGCAGCATGACCCCGGAGACGACCGGGCCGAGCAGACCGAGCGCGAGGCAGACGAGCGCGCCGCCGAGTCGGCGCCAGGCGATCGTCCCGGCCATCGCGAGCCGGAACAGCGCAAGCCCGACGAGGTACAGCGCCGGGCCTGCGACCACGGTCAGGACTGCCGCGGTCCCGAGCCTGTCCGTCGGATGCGCGATCACGAGCTCGTCGCCGACTGCGGCGACGATCACGCCGGCGACGAAGACGACGTGGAGGTACGTGTACCCGTTCCGCGCCCGGATCGTCCGGTCGTCGGCGAGCTCGAGCCTGCGCTGGGCGATCGAGGCGACATAGGTGAAGTAGAGCCACCAGAACGCTGCCGTCCCGAGGAACGCGAGCGCGAAGGCAGTGAGACGCGCGAGGTCGAGCTCGAGCTGCGCCGTCGTCGCGCCCGTGATCACGATCGTCTCGCCGAGCGCGATGATCATGAACAGCTGGAAGCGCTCCGCGAAGTGCGACGTCTCCACCTGCCAGGTCTCGTGGGTCAGACGCGGTCGACCCGGCACCCAGTAGACGGCCACGGGCGCTACGTAGTCGATCGCGAGCGCGCCGAGCCAGATCGCGACCTGGCCGTCGCCACCGACGAGCGCGCCGATGATCCAGAGCGCGCCGGAGGCGACGAACCAGACGAGGATCTGGAGCGCCCGCTCCCGCTCGATCGTTCCGCGGCTCGCGACGACGAACGTCAGGAACACGTGGCGGCCGACCTGGATCGCGACGTACGAGCCCGCGAAGAGGAGCGCTCGATCGCCGAACGAGTCGGGGATCGCGACCGCCATCATCAGGCTCGCGAACATGATCGCGAGGAGCACGAGGCGGACGGCATCGGCCTCCGTGTCGAGCTCGTTCGTGACCCAGGTGGTGTAGTTCCAGGCCCACCAGACGACGAGGAGCACGAGCGCCGCTCGACCGGCTCCACCCCACGTCAGGTCGTCGAGCAGCAGATGCGAGACCTGCGTGACCGCGAAGACGAAGACGAGGTCGTAGAACAGCTCGAGGTTCGAGGCGCGCTGCTCGCGGCCCTCGCCGAGCGACCGCTGGAACCGACTCATCCGCGCGGTGCGCTCATTCGCCGAGCGCGCGTTCCAGCACCCCGGACGGCAGGCCGCGATCGACATACGTCGACGTGCCGTGCTCGCGCAGCTCGCGCGCCGCGTCGAGAAGCGCCCCGTAGGCGGCACGCGTCAGCAGCGACCCGGTCGAGACGCGGCGGACGCCCACCGACTCCAGCTCGGGGACCGGTGGGCCGGAGCGCAGCGCCAGCACGTTCACCGGCGCACCCACCTCTGCAACGACGCGCGCGATCGCGTCGAGCTCGACCAGCCCCGGGGCGTAGACGGCGTCGGCGCCCGCCTCGCGGTACGCCTTGAGTCGCGCGATCGTGTCGTCGAGGTCGTCGATCCCGTAGAGGTGGTTCTCGCACCTCCCGGTCAGCACCATCCCGCCCTTCGCCGCTGTCGCGACCGCTACCCGCTCGGCCGCGGTGGCGAGGTCGTCGATGCGGTCGGTGGCCGGGTCGTAGTCCTCGACCGAGAAGCCGGCGGCGCCGGCCTGCTCGAGCCGCGTGACCGTCTCGGCGACGCCGCCGGGCGCCTCCGGGAAGCACCGCTCGCTGTCGACGTTCAACGGCAGGCCCGTCGCCGACGAGAGCGCCGCGACGTGCGCGACGAGCTCGTCGCGGGTCACCTGCTGGTCGAGCTTCCCGAGCGTCCACGCAAAGCCCGCGCTCGTCGTCGCGAGCGCCTCGAACCCGAGCGAGGCGAGCAGGAGCGCCGAGCCGACGTCCCACGCGTTCGGCATGACGAACAGCCCGGGACCCGCATGGAGCGCGCGGAATGTGGCGCAGCGGTCGGTCGTCACGATCCCCTCAGCGGCGCCAGGGTGGCTCGGAGTCGACGTCGAGGCCGTACCGCTCGATCGCCTGCGCGACGACCGAGCGCTCGAGCTTGCCGTCGTCGGCGAGCGCGTTGAGCGCAGCGACTGCGACGTGGTGCCTGTCGACCTCGAAGAACCGTCGCAGGGCCCGCCTGTAGTCGCTCCGCCCGAACCCGTCGGTCCCGAGCGCGACGTACGACCCCGGCACCCACGGACGCACCTGGTCGGCGAATGCCCGAATGTAGTCGGTCGCCGCGATGAACGGCCCCTTCTTGCCGCCGAGCGCCTCGGCGACGAAGGACACGCGCGGCTCGTCGGTCGGATGGAGCCGATTCCACCGCTCGACCTCCATCCCGTCACGGCGGAGCTCGTTGAAGCTCGTGGCGCTCCAGACGTCCGAGAGGATCCCGAAGTCCTCGGCGAGCAGGTCGGATGCGGCGAGCACCTCGCGCAGGATCGAGCCCGAGCCGAGCAGCTGGACGCGCCCGTTCCCGCCCTTCGGCCCGCGGCGGAGGAGGTACAGGCCGCGCAGGATCCCCTCCTCGATACCGTCGCCTTCGGGCAGCGCCGGCTGCGGATAGTTCTCGTTCATCACCGTGAGGTAGTAGAAGACGTCCTCCTGCTCCTCGCACATCCGCCGCAGGCCGTCGCGGACGATCACGGCGAGCTCGTACCCGTAGGTGGGGTCGTAGGCGCGGCAGTTCGGGATCGTCGAGGCATGCAGGTGCGAGTGGCCGTCCTCGTGCTGGAGCCCTTCACCGTTGAGCGTCGTACGTCCCGACGTGGCGCCGATCAGGAACCCGCGGGCCCTGCTGTCACCGGCCGCCCAGGCGAGGTCGCCGACCCGCTGGAAGCCGAACATCGAGTAGAAGACGTAGAACGGGATCATCGTCACGCCGTGGTTCGCGTACGACGTCGCCGCGGCGATCCACGAGGACATCGCCCCCGCTTCGTTGATCCCCTCCTGGAGGATCTGCCCGTGCTCGTCCTCCCGGTAGAACATGAAGTCGCCGGCGTCCTCGGGCTCGTACAGCTGCCCGACCTGCGAGAAGATCCCGAGCTGGCGGAAGAGCCCTTCCATCCCGAACGTTCGCGACTCGTCCGGGACGATCGGGACGACGCGCGGCCCGAGCACCTCGTCGCGGACGAGCTGGTTGAGGATCCGGACGAACGCCATCGTCGTCGAGTTCTCCCGCTCGCCGCTGCCCTCGAGCACGCTCGTGAACGGATCCGAGACGGGCAGGCGGTCGGACTCGGTGTGCCGCGCGGGGAGGCTGCCACCGAGCGCGGCCCGGCGCTCGAGCAGGTAGCGCAGCTCGGGGCTGTCCTCCGGCGGCCGATGGAAGAAGGCGCCCGTCGCCTCCTCGTCGGTGAGTGGGAGGCCGAGCCGGTCGCGGATCGCGAGCCGCGCCTCCTCGTTCATGGACTTCTGCTGGTGGGTGATGTTGCGGCCCTCGCCGGCCTCGCCCATCCCGAAGCCCTTGATCGTCTTGGCGAGGATCACGGTCGGCTGGTCGGTGGCTGCGACCGCGGCGGTGTAGGCGGCGAACACCTTCTGGGGATCGTGTCCACCACGGTGGAGCTGCCAGATCTCGTCGTCCGTCCAGTCGGCGACCATCGCCGCGGTCTCCGGGTAGCGACCGAAGAAGTGCTCGCGGACGTACGCGCCGTCGTTCGCCTTGAACGTCTGGTACTCGCCGTCGACGCATTCCTCCATCAGCCGATGGAGCGCGCCCGTCTCGTCGGCCTCGAGCAGCGGGTCCCAGTTGGAGCCCCAGATCACCTTGATCACGTTCCAGCCCGCGCCGCGGAAGTTCGTCTCGAGCTCCTGGATGATCTTCCCGTTGCCGCGTACCGGCCCGTCGAGCCTCTGCAGGTTGCAGTTGACGACGAACACGAGGTTGTCGAGCCGCTCGCGACCGGCGAGCGAGATCGCGCCCATCGACTCGGGCTCGTCCATCTCCCCGTCGCCCATGAACGCCCAGACCTTGCGGTTGGACGGCTCGAGCTGACCGCGTGCGACCATGTACCGGAGGAAGCGCGCCTGGTAGATCGCCATGAGCGGCCCGAGCCCCATCGACACGGTCGGGAACTGCCAGAAGTCGGGCATCAGCCACGGGTGCGGGTACGACGACAGCCCTCCACCGCCGACCTCCTGGCGGAAGCGATGCAGCTGATCCTCGGTCAGGCGCCCCTCGAGGAACGCGCGCGCGTAGATCCCCGGTGACGAGTGGCCCTGGAGGTAGACGAGGTCGCCGCGATGCTCGTCCGTCCGCGCGTGCCAGAAGTGGTTGAAGCCGACCTCGTACAGCGTCTCGGCCGACTGGTAGCTGGCGATGTGCCCACCGAGCTCGGTCGACTCGGCGTTCGCCTGGAGGACGATCGCGATCGCGTTCCAGCGCACCAGCGCGGTCGCGAGCCGCTCGAGCTCGGGGTCGCCGGGAAGCGGCAGCTCCTCGTCGACGGGGATCGTGTTGACGTAGGGGGTCGAGAGTGCCGCGGGAACCGGGACGGCCTGAGCCTGCGCGTGCTCGATGACCTGCTCGAGCAGGAAGCCCATCCGCCGCCGGCCGTCGCTGTCGACGACCGCGTCGACGGCGTCGAGCCACTCCTTGGTCTCGACGGGAAACTGGTCGGGCGTGTCCCTGAACACGGCTCCAGCGTAACGCCCGCGAGAGCGGCCGGCCTCGTCTACGAGGCGGTCGTGCGCACCGCATCGTTCGAGCGCTCGAGCCCGGCCGCCACGGGGGAGCCGCTGAGCGGCTCGACCCCGGGTGGCCACGGCCCGATGGGCCTGAGGATCGCCGCGAGGGCGTACTCGACCCCGATCGCTGGAACCGCCGTCACGCGGCGGGTGCCGGCACGATCCTGATGTACGGCTTGGGCTCTTCCCAGCCGTCGGGCCAGATCTCGTGTGCCTCGTCGTTCGACACGGATCCGGCGATGATCACGTTCTCGCCCTGCTGCCAGTTGACCGGGGTCGAGACGCGGTGGCTCGCGGTCAGCTGGAGCGAGTCGATCACGCGCAGCACCTCGTCGAAGTTACGGCCGGTCGTCATCGGGTAGACGAGGATCAGCTTCACCTTCTTGTCCGGGCCGACCACGAACACGTTCCGCACCGTCTGGTTGTCCGCCGCCGTACGGTCGCCCGGGTCGCCGCTGACGTCGGCGCCGAGCATCCCGTAGAGCTTGGAGACGGTGAAGTCCGCATCGCTGATGATCGGGTAGTTCGGACGATGACCCTGGGTCGCCTCGATGTCGTCGGACCAGCCGTCGTTGCTGGCGAGCGGGTCGACGGAGAGCCCGATGATCTTCACCCCACGGCTGTCGAAGTCGGGCTTGATGCTCGCCATGTAGCCGAGCTCGGTCGTGCACACGGGCGTGTACGCCTTCGGGTGCGAGAAGAGCACCGCCCACGAGTCGCCGATCCACTCGTGGAAGGAGATCGGCCCTTCGGTCGTCTCCGCTGTGAAGTCCGGGGCGATATCCCCGAGCTGTAGTGCCATCTGCGTGCCTCCCTCGTTGGTCGAGAAGAGCCTAGCGCATTACTTCATTTCGGAAAGCACCACGCTCCACGCCTCACATCGGCTGCAGCTCTCCTCCAGCAGGTCTCCAGCGGTCGGGCCGAGCCTGGTCCGATGCACCGTGCCGCATCCGACCGGAGGCTCTTTTCCCTGTCAGCCCGCCGGTCTACGCCGCATCCGACGTGCGGCGGCCCTTGCGCGTGTACATCTCCTGGTCGGAGCGAGCGATCAGCTGTTCGAGGTCGAGGTCGGGCGTCGCGTCGATGCGACCGATCGTGGCGCTGAGCGCGACCGGCAGCTGGCAGCTCTCGCACGCCGCTTCGACCGCGTCCTGGATCGCGTGCTCGCTCAGGCTCGGCTGGGCCGGCCTCCCCAGCTCGAGCACGCAGAACTCGTCGCCGCCGATTCGCCCTGTCAGGCAGCTGTCGCTCGTGAACTGCCTGAGTGCGTCGCCGACCACGACGAGCGCCTGATCGCCGACGTGATGGCCATGCGAGTCGTTGATCTGCTTGAGACCGTCGAGGTCGACGAAGAACATCGTCGTGCGCAGCGACCGTGCCCGGGCAGCCTCGAGCGCCCGGGACGCCGCCTCGAGGAACCCGCGCCGGTTGAGGAGCCCGGTGAGCTCGTCGCGCGTCGCCAGGTCCCGGAGCAACGTGGCCTGCGCCTCGAGCTCGGCCGCCTGGGTCGCGATCATCTCCTCGGCCGCCTTTCGCGCGGTCACGTCGCGAGACATCCCGAAGATGCCGACGATCCGACCCTCGCGATCGCGCAGCGGGACCTTCGTCGTCGAGACCCACGTGACGCGACCGTCGGGCCAGACCTCCCGCTCCTCCACCCCGATCAGCGCCCGACCAGTGTTCAGGATCACGTCCTCGTCCATTCGCGCCTTGCGCGCATGCTCGGGCGCGAAGAAGTCCACATCGGAGCGGCCGATCGCCTCAAACGGCTCACTGAGCCCCATCCACTCGGCAAGCGAGCGGCTCACGGACAGAAAGCGGCCCTGCCGATCCTTGAAGTAGATGTGGTCGGGTGAGTGCTCGAGCAGCGCCTCGAGCAGGTGCCGATCGTCGAGGAGCTCGTCGATCGGGAACCCGTGATTGGGGGCCGCGTCGCTCATCCCCCCTTGTATCGGACGTCGCGAGCGCGTTCTCAAGCCCGAATCGTGGGACCGAGGAGCACGGGAGGGCGCGTCGCCCACTCGACGCGTCGGCTAGTGTCGGCCCGCATGTCGCAGAACCTCATCGAGCTGCTGAAGCGTCGAGCCGAGGGGGCATCGGTGACTGCGCTCGACGTGCTGCGGGACGGGGTCGACGACCACCAGCTCGTCACCGACGACGATCGCCGCCAGGCCGCTGCCGTCTCCGGGCTCCCCGAGGCAACGGTCTTCGGGGTCTCGACGTTCTACGACGACCTGACCCAGCCACGAGGTCGACGCAACGTGCGGGTCTGCACGGGGACGGCGTGCTGGGCGGCCGAGTTCGACGACCAGGTCCGGGCGCTCGAGTCGCGGCTCGGCCTGTCGCTCGGCGCGTGCTCGGACGACGGCGAGCTGTCGTTGAACGAGACCGTGTGCCTCGGGTTCTGCCACTCGGGCCCATCGTTCCGCGACGGTGACGTCATCGATGCAGGCCCCGGGGCTCTCGATCGGGCACTCGCCGGCTCGCTGGTCGACGCTGCGGAGCCGGACTGGGTCAGCGCGCTCGAGGACCCGGTGCTCATCGCTCCTGGCGACTTCTCGGGCCTACGGCGCGCCGTGGGCGAGCTGTCGCCCGAGGTGCTCCTCGAGGAGGTGAAGGCGGCCAACCTGCGTGGCCGGGGCGGTGCCGGCTTCCCCGCCGGGTTGAAGTGGGGCTTCGCGCGTGGGTCGAAGGCGTCCCCGAAGTTCATCGTCGTCAACGGCGACGAGGGCGATCCCGGCTCGTACATCGACAAGTACCTGATGGAGCGGAACCCGAGCCTGCTGCTCGAGGGGATGGCGCTCGCGGGTTTCGCCGTCGGCGCGGAGGTGGGTTTTGTCTACGTCCGGTCCGAGTACCCCCGCTCGAAGCCCGCACTCGACGCTGCGATCGAGCATGCGCGCGGGGAGGGCCTGCTCGGCGACGACATTCTCGGCAGCGGCTTCTCGTTCGACGTCCACGTGATCGAGGGTGCCGGCTCGTACGTCGTCGGCGAGGAGACTGCGCTCCTCAACTCGCTCCAAGGGCTGCGCGGCACGGTCAACGCTCGACCTCCCTTCCCCGCCGAGCGCGGCTTCCACTCGCTCCCGACGGTGGTCAACAACGTCGAGACGCTCTGCAACGCGCCGTTCATCGCTCGCGAGGGGGCTGCCGCGTACGCGGCGTTGAGCCCGGGTGCGACACCGGGCACGAAGCTCGTCTGCCTCAACGAGCGCTTCACACGACCGGGGGTCTACGAGGTCAGGTTCGGGACCACGATGCGCGAGATCTGCGACGACCTCGGGGGTGGGCTCCGCGACGGTCACACGATCAAGGCGCTCCAGATCGGCGGGCCGCTCGGCGGGATCCTGCCCGGCTGGGAGCTCGACACCCCGTTCGACTTCGACCCGCTCGCCGAGCGCGGGTGCATGGTGGGCCACGGCGGGATCGTCGCGTTCGACGAGCGCACCGACATGCGTGCGCTCGCGCGACATCTGCTGCGGTTCGGCGCGCACGAGAGCTGTGGCAAGTGCTTCCCGTGCCGGATCGGCCTGACCCGGGCGCTCGAGCTCGTCGAGGCCGACGGCCCGGTCGACCGAGCGAAGCTCGAGGAGCTGCTCGAGACGCTCGAGGTCGCGAGCCTCTGCGCCCACGGCGGTGGGATGCCGGCGCCGATCCGCAGCCTCATCGCCCACTTTCCCGGCGGAGCTCGGGCTCTGATGCAGGTCACGGTCGACGGGGTCACGGTCGAGGTCGACGGCTCGACCACCCTGCTGACGGCTGCGAAGCGGGCCGAGCGCTGGGTGCCGACGCTGTGCTTCGACGACCGGATGGTGCCGTTCGGCGCCTGCCGCGTGTGCCTCGTCGGCGTCGAGGGCAGCGACGCGTCCCCTCCCGGCATGCACGACGCTCTGCCGCGACGGGATGGTGATCGTCACCGCCGACGAGCAGGCCCGCCGGATCGCGAGCAACGTCGTCGAGCTCGTCCTCTCCGAGCTTCCGGGTGCCCCGGCGGAGCACACCGAGCTCGCCGAGGTCGCCCGTGAGCTCGGTGTCGGGAGCCCGCGCTGGACCGGCGCGACGCACCCGGTCAGGCACGACGACCGCCACCCGTACCTCGTCTTCCAGCACGAGCTCTGCATCTCGTGCGGTCGCTGCGTCCGGGCCTGCGACGAGGTCCAGGGCGCGTTCGCGCTGACCGCCACCGGCCGAGGGTTCCACGCGAACGTCACCGCAGGGCTCGACGCCGGTTTCCAGCAGTCGTCGTGCGTATCATGCGGGGCGTGCGCGGACACCTGTCCGACTGACGCGATCACCGAACGACTCCTCGTCGACCTGGCCGAGGAGCTGACGACCTGAGAGGTGCTCGAATGGCCGACGGACGCTTCGACTCGACGACGACCACGACGTGCGGGTACTGCGGCGTCGGCTGCCGGCTCGACGCACACACGCGAGGCGGGCGGATCGTCTCGATCAGCCCCGGGGACGGCCCGGCCAACCAGGGTCACACGTGCCTCAAGGGGCGGTTCGCGCACCAGTTCACCCGTGCCCGCGACCGGCTGACGGCACCGCTCATCCGCGAGAGCGGGAGCTTCCGCATCGGGTCGTGGGAGGAGGCGCTCGACCGCGTGGCCGGAGAGTTCCTGCGGGTCAAGGACGAGCACGGCCCGGACGCGATCGCAGGACTTGCCTCGTCGCGCGCGACGAACGAGGACTGCTACGCGATGCAGCGTGTCTTCCGCGCCGCGATCGGGACGCACAACATCGACAACTGCTCCCGCGTCTGCCACTCCCCCACCTCGTACGCGCTCCGCAAGTCGCTCGGTCGCTCGGGCTGCTCGGGCTCGTTCGACGACATCGAGCTGTCGGACGTCATGCTCATCATCGGCGCGAACCCGACCGCTGCGCACCCGGTCGCCGGTGCGCGCATGAAGCAGGCCGCGCTGAAGGGGACGAAGCTCGTCACCGCCGATCCACGGCGGATCGAGCTCGCCGACTACGGCGCGCTTCACTGCCCGGTGCACCCCGGGACGAACGCCGCGTTCCTCAACGGCCTCGCGCATGTGCTGATCCGCGACGGTTTCGTCGACGAGGCGTACGTCGCCGACCGGACGAACGGGTTCGACACGCTCGCGGCCGTGGCGGCGACCTATCCGCCAGAGGAGGTCGAGCGGATCACCGGCGTCCCGGCGCTGGACATCGAGCGTGCCGCGCACCTGTACGGGAGGGCGGAGCGGGCCTCGATCGCGTGGGGTCTCGGCGTGACCGAGCAGCGCTACGGCTCGGAGTGCGTCCAGCTGATCTGCAACCTGGCTCTGCTGACCGGCAAGCTCGGCAAGCCGGGCTGTGCGCTGATGCCGATGCGCGGTCAGAACAACGTCCAGGGCTCGTCCGACATGGGCGCGCTTCCCGACACCTTCACGGCGTACCGCTCGGTGGGCGACGAGGACGTCTCCCGGCTGTTCGAGCAGCAGTGGGGTGTGACGATGAAGCGCGAGCGCGGGCTGAAGATGCCCGAGATGTTCGACGCCGCGATCGAGGGCCGGATCAAGGCGATGTGGATCACCGGCTACGACATCGTCCAGTCCGACCCCGATGTCGAGCACGTGATGGAGGCGCTCTCGAGCCTCGACTTCCTCGTCGTGCAGGAGATCTTCGAGAACGAGACCTCGAAGTTCGCGCACGTGGTGCTTCCCGCCGCGTCGTTCCTCGAGAAGACCGGCACGTTCACGAACGCCGAGCGCCGCATCCAGCTCGTGCGGGCGGCCGCCGACCCGCCGGGCGCGGCGAAGACCGACCTCGAGATCTGCAAGCTGATCTCCGCGCGACTCGGTCACGAGCTCCCGTGGGAAGGGCCCGAGGACGTGATGGCGGAGATCGCCGCCCTGACGCCCGACTTCGCCGGCGTCACGTACGAGCGGCTCGAGGGGAACGGGCTCCAGTGGCCCGTCGAGCCCGACGGGTCGGACGCGCCGCTCCTCTACGTGGACTCGTTCCCGACCCCGGACGGCAGGGCCAACTTCGCAGCGCTCCCGTACAAGGAGCCGGGCGACGAGGCGAGCGAGGAGTTCCCGCTGATCCTCGTCACGGGTCGCCGGCTCGAGCACTACAACGTCGGCACGATGACCCGTCGGACCGGCAACCTCGACCTGCTCCCGAGCGACTGGCTCGAGATCCATCCGGAGGACGCGGCCGAGCTCGGGATCGAGACCGGCGACTTCGTGAGCGTGCAGAGCAAGCACGGGCGGATCGAGATCGAGGCGAGGATCACCGATCGGATCGACCAGGGTCACGTGTTCACGGCGTTCCACTTCCCCGAGGTCCGCACGAACCTGCTGGTCGGTGCGTCGGCCGACGTGAACACGAGCTGCCCCGAGTACAAGGTGATAGCGGTCGCCGTCGCCAAGCTCGGCGCGCGCGAGCCGGCGCCCCGGGCGCTCGCGGTCGCCTGACGACCGAGGGCTGCGCCACCGCGTAGGATCGGCGCATGCGTGAGCCAGCGTTCACCGGGACCCTCCAGGTCGCGCTCGTGGTCAGGGACATCGACGCATCGATGAAGCGCTACGTCGACGACTACGGCATCGGCCCGTGGCAGATCTACGAGTTCAACCCCGGCACGGTGACGGACATGCGCGAGGACGGCAAGCCCGTCGAGCGCTCCTGGCGGCTGGCGCTCACGACCGTGGGCGACGTGATGTGGGAGCTGATCGAGCCACGTGAGGACGGCAGCATCTATGCGCGGTTCCTCGCCGAGCACGGTGAAGGCATCCACCACACCGGCGTCGCGGTAGAGGACTACGGCGCAACGCTCGCGGCGTTCGAGGCCACCGGCCGCAAGCCGTTGCTCTCGGGTGAGTACAACGGCATCACGTTTGCCTACCTCCCGACGGAGCGCGAGCTCGGGATGATCACCGAGATCTTCGACGCCCCGCCCGGGCTCGAGCAGAAGCCCGACGCCGTCTTCCCCTAGCGGACGTCAGCCCGGGCGCCCGGCTCGACGTTGCGGTGCGGGCTCCAGCTCGCGCTCGACGTCGTCGACCAGGTCGAGGTGGAGCTCGAGCAGGCGCCTCAGGAAGCCGTTGACGAGCTCGAGGTACTTCTGGCGGTGCGGGAGCGCGCTCGCGCGCCCGTCAGCCTCGTCCACCCGTTCGAGGAGCTCGGAGATGTCCGCCCGAAGCGTGGCCATGCTCTCCCGGGTCACGTCGTCGCCGACAAGGTCGGCGATGAGCAGGCGGAGGAGCGGATCGCTCTTGAGCGGCGTGAACGTCACCGGACTCCGAGCGAAATCCCGAAGCGCTCCGAGCCCCTTGTCGGTCACCGTGTACACGGTTCGCTCGCGCGTCTTCCCGGGCTCCTTGTGCGCCGCCAGGTAGCCGAGCCTTGCCAGTCGCTTCGGCTCGACGTAGTACTGGCTCTCGCCCGCCCAGGCGAGGATTCTGCCGTTCTGCGCCATGCGAAGGAGGTCGTGAGCGCCGGCACCGTTTCGTCCCACGAGCCCGAGGATCTCGTACGAGAAGAGCCCGAGTTCATTGTTGACAAGACTACGTTCCATAGTTTATAAGAGTATGAATCATAGCCTATTGGAGGGAGCGGACATGACCGCCACAGCATCGGCAGCGGGAACCGCGGAGCGATGGGGGCCGCTCTGGGGGGCTCGCCCGGAGGACTGGGCCGCGAACGAGGAGCAGCAGCTCCCGACGTATGAGACCGCGATTCAGAGGCTCGGGATCTCGGCCGGCCAGAGGGTGCTCGAAGTTGGATGCGGCTCGGGGGTGTTCCTCGAGGCTGCGGCCGCTCGCGGAGCCCGGGTCTCGGGCCTCGATGCGTCGGGCGCGCTGATCGAGCTCGCACGCCGCCGGGTCCCGGATGCCGACCTGGTGGTCGGAGACATGCAGTTCCTTCCGTTCGGGAGCGACGCGTTCGACGTCGTGGCCGGGTTCAACTCGTTCTTCTTCGCCGGGGACATCGTCGCAGCGCTCGCCGAGGCGCGACGCGTGACGCGACCAGGCGGACACGTCGTGATCCAGGTCTGGGGGCGACCGGACCACTGCGACCTCACGGCGATGAAGCAGGCAATCGCCCCGTTGCTCCCGCCCGCGGAGGCCGCTGCCCCACCCCCGGCCCAGCTGTGGGAGCCTGGGGTACTCGAGGAGCTGGCGCGGAGCGCCGGGCTCAGACCGGAGAACGCGTTCGATGTGTCGTGGGCCTACGACTACCCCGACGAGCCCGCTCTTGCACGCGCGATGCTCTCACCAGGGCTCGTCGTCGAGTTGATCGATGTCGTCGGCGAGCAGCCCGTTCGTGCCGCGATCGTCGCAGGGCTCGAGTCGTATCGCACCCCGGATGGCGGATATCGGCTCGAGAACGAGTGGCACTTCCTCGTGGCATCTGCATAGCACTGCCGCTGCCTTCCCACCGATGTAGGTTGGCGCTCACGAGCGAGCGAAAGGTGGGAGATGACGGTCACGGCTGCAGTCACGGAGTCCGCGGGAGCGGCGTTCACGCTCCAGGAGCTCGAGCTCGACGAGATCCGGCCAGACGAAGTGCTCGTGAAGATCGCGGCTGTCGGGATCTGCCACACCGACCTGATGGGACAGGCGGGTGTCCTTCCGACGGCGCTCCCCGCGGTCTTCGGCCACGAAGGTGCCGGGATCGTCGAACGGATCGGCGACGCCGTCACGACGGTATCCCCCGGCGACCGTGTCGCGCTGAGCTTCGACTCGTGCGGTGCGTGCGACGCGTGCCGAGTCGGTCATGCGTACACGTGTCACGACTTCTTCGCCCGGAACTTCGTCGCGACGCGCCCCGACGGCTCGACCTCGCTCTCCCGCGACGGAGACGCTATCCACTCGCATTTCTTCGGCCAGTCGAGCTTTGCGAGCAAGGCGATCGCGTCCGCCCACAACGTGTTCCGCATCCCACCCGAGCTCCCGTTCGAGCTCGCCGCGCCGATGGGCTGCGGCATCCGAACCGGTGCGGGCGCGGTCATGACCGCCCTGCGACCGCAGGCCGGCTCGTCGATTGCGATCTTCGGTGCGGGCGGCGTCGGGATGCCTGCGGTGATGGCCGCGAAGGTCGTGGGCTGCACGACGATCATCGCGGTCGAGCCCAACCCCGTGCGCCTCGAGCTCGCGGGCGAGCTCGGCGCGACGCACCTCGTCGACGGCCGCGAGGAGGACGCAGTCGAGGCGATCACTGCGATCACCGGCCACGGCGCGGACTACACGCTGGAGATGAGCGGCTCGATCGTCGCGCTGAAGCAAGCATTCGAGGCGACCGCGTCGGGCGGTATCTGCGGCGTCGTCGGCGCACCCCCGTTCGGAACCATGCTCGACCTCGACGTGAACATGCTCATCGCACGCGGTCGCACGATGCGCGGCATCGTCGGCGGCGACTGCGCCCCGAGCGTCTTCTTCCCTCGGCTGGTGGCGCTCTGGCAGCAGGGTCGAATGCCGTGGGACCGACTGATCACCACCTTCAGGTTCGACGAGATCAACGAGGCAGCACGGCGCTCGGAGCACGGTGAAGTGATCAAGGCCGTGCTGCTGATGCCGGACGACGACTGACGACGAATCAGCCGAGCTCGGGAGGCTCGGGCACGCCGAGCGCCTCCTGGAGCTCGATCCCGAGTGCGGCGAGCTCCCAGTCCGTGCCGGCCGCACCGATCAGCGAGACGCCGACGGGGAGCCCAGCGGCACCGACCGCGGACGGGAGCGCCACGGCCGGGAAGCCCGTCCAGGCCCAGAGGTGCGTCAACGAGATCATGTCGGCATCGCTCCCCGCATGCTGGTAGCCCTCGCCACGCAGCGGTGCGACGTTCGGGATGGTCGGCTCGAGGATGGCCGTCACACGGTGCTCGCCCAGCCAGTCCGCCCAAGCCGACGTCGACGTGTTTCGGCGCTGTTGGGCAAGGACGTATTCCTCCGCTGACAGGTTGCGTCGCTCTCCCAGCTCGACCCACTCGCGCAGCGCATCGCGGTAGAGCTCGCGGTGGTCGTCGAACCGTCGATGGTAGGCCCGCATCTCGGTGGTGAGCACGTCGAGGAAGTCCTGACCGACGTCGGTGCCCGTCTCCGGGAGCGGCGGCTCAACGATCACCCCGCCCAGCTCCCGAACGGCTGCCACGGCACGCTCGAAGCCCGCCTCCACATCCGGGTCGAGGCCTGCATCGGCGAGTCGTGGCGAGAGCGCGATGCGTGTGCCGGCAAGCGACCCCGGCGTCTCGGGCACTCCCCGATGAAGCGCGCTTTCGGCGCGCCCTCGATCGGGCCCGACGAGAGCCTCGAGGAGCACGCGGCAGTCGGCGACCGACCGCGCCATCGGCCCGACGGTGTCGAGGCTCCAGGCAAGGGGAACGACCCCCGCGAGTGAGATGCTCCCCTTGGTGGGCTTGATCGCAGAGGTGCCGGAACAGGCCGACGGGATTCGCACCGAGCCCGCGGTGTCGGTGCCGGTCGCGGCGGGCACCATCCGCGCCGCAAGCGCCGCGGACGACCCACCGCTGGAGCCACCCGCCGAGCGGTCGAGCGCCCACGGGCTCCCGACCTGGTCGGTCGTGCCACCCGCGGCGAACTCGTGCGTGTGGAGATGCCCGAGCAGCACCATCCCCGCCTCGCGCAGCTGCGCCCAGGCGTCGCAGTCGCGGTCGGGGACGTCGTGGAGCAGGCTGCTCGAGGCGGTGACCGGCTTGCCGGCGACCCCGAACAGGTCCTTGAGCCCGAGCGGCACGCCGAGGAGTGACGGCGACTCCGGCTCGCTCGCTCGACGCTCGTCGGCGCCCGCCGCGGCCGCGAGCGCGTCCTCCTCGTAGACCCGGACCCAGGCGTTGATCGAGCCGGGGTCGCCCTCGTGGGAATGGGTCCCGTCGACGGCGTGGATTCGCTCGAGGCAGGCGGTGACGAGCTCGACCGAGGAGAGCTCCCGGCGCGCCAGCAGGTCGGCGGCCTCGCACACTCCGAGCCGGGTCAGGTCGCCCACGTCCCCAGTTTCTCGCATCGAAGACCGGCGAGGCTCGGGGTAGGCTCCTCCGATGCCGACCTGCGCCTCGTGTGGTCAGGACAACCCGGCCGCCGCACGGTTCTGCCTCGCGTGCGGGACGGCGATCGAGCACGTGCGCAGCGTGGCCGACGAGCGCCGGGTGATCAGCGTCATCTTCGTCGACCTCGTCGGCTTCACGGCACGCGCCGAGCAGCTCGACCCCGAGGAGGTGCGCGCGGTGCTCGCCCCCTATCACGATCGTGTCCGCCGCGAGATCGAGTCGTTCGGCGGGGTCGTCGAGAAGTTCATCGGCGACGCGGTGATGGGGATCTTCGGAGCACCGGTGGCGCACGGCGACGATGCGGAGCGCGCGGTCCGTGCTGCTCTCGTGATTCGGGACGTCGCAGGCGAGCTCGCCGGAGGGGGCCTCGAGATCCGTATCGCCGTCAACACCGGGGAGGCGATCGTGTCGCTCGGCGCCCGGCCGGAGCTCGGCGAGTCGATGGTCGCGGGTGATGTCGTCAACACGGCCTCGCGCCTCCAGTCCGCCGCGCCGCTGAACGGGATCGTGGTCGGCGAGCAGACCTACCGCGCGACGCGGGCGGCGATCGCCTACGAGCCCTCGGAGCCCGTGGTCGCGAAGGGAAAGGAGCAGCCGATCCAGGCCTGGATCGCAATCCGGCCGACAACCGAGGTCGGGACGAGGCCCAGCGCCGACACGGGGATGGTCGGTCGGGACTTCGAGCTGGCGATCCTCGAGGCGATCTGGGGGCGGGCGGTCTCGGAGGGACGCCCACACCTCGTTTCGGTCTTCGGCCCGGCGGGTGTCGGCAAGTCGACCCTCTCCGCCGAGTTCGGGCGACTCGCCGAGGAGCGGGGTGCCCGGGTCGTCCACGGGCGCTCGCTGCCCTATCGCGAAAGCGGTGCCTACGGCGCCCTCGCCGGGCAGGTGATGCGGTTGAGCGCTGTGTTCGAGAGCGACCCGGCGGAGATCGTGACCGAGAAGCTCGCCACGAAGGCTGCGGCGCTGCTCGACGGGACCGAGGCCGACGTCGAGACGGTCGCCGCGCATCTCGGCGTGATCGTGGGGGTCGAGGCGCGGACCGAGGCCTCCGATCGTGGTGCGTTGTTCTACTCGGTTCGTGAGTTCCTCGAGGCGGTGTCGCGGGAGGCGCCGACGGTCCTCGTGTTCGAAGACATCCATTGGGCCGACGCGAACCTGCTCGACCTCGTCCACGCGCTCGCGGGAGGGCTCAGCGGTCTGCCGATCCTCCTGCTCACGCTCTCTCGCCCGGAGCTCCTCGATGCCCGCGACGACTGGGGTACGGGGCTCCCCGGCTACACGGCGCTGACCCTCGGTGCGCTCGATCCCCGGCACGCGCGCGATTTGGCGATCCGCCGTCTGGCCGACGCGGCACAGCTCGACGAGGTCCTCGAGATCGCCGAGGGCAATCCGTTGTTCATCGAGCAGGTCGCAGCGAGCCTCGGGGAGATCACCGGTGGCGGGCTCCCAACCGGGATCCGCGAGATCGTGGCCGCGCGCCTCGATGCGCTCCCGCGCGACGAGCGTGCCCTCGTCCTCGACGCAGCCGTCGTCGGGAAGGTGTTCTGGATCGACGCGTTGCTGGCGCTCGACGAGGGTCGCGTGCGACCCGCTCCCGCTGCTCGACCGTCTCGAGCGCCGCGACCTGGTGCAACGCGAGACGAGCTCGATGTTCGAGGGACGGCAGCAGTTCGCGTTCACAAACGCCCTCATCCGCGAGGTCGCCTACGACCTGCTCTCACGCGCCGACCGGATGCGACGCCACGCGCTCGTCGCCGAGTTCTTCGGCGCGACAACCGGCGGCTCCGGCGAGGCGATTGGCGCCATGGCACGGCACTGGCGCGCGGCTGGTGACAACGCGCGGGCGGTGGAGCAGCTCCTGCGGGCCGCCGAGGTGGCCGAGCGAGGCTGGGCGAAGGACCACGCCGCGTTTCTCTATCGCGAGGCGTTCGAGCTCGTCCCCGCCGAGGACACCGACCAGCGGAACGCAGTGCGACGCCGGCTCGCGATCGCGAGCGCGGCGTCGTTCCACCTGCCCGACGTCAGACCGGAGGGAAGTCCGCGGGCGTGACGTCGCCCGCGATCTCGCTGATCGAGACGATCTCGTGCTGACCCAGTCGCCCCGAGTGGGCGAGGACGATCTCCTCGTTCGGGGCGGCGTAGATGCAGTACGTCCACACCGCTCCGTTCTTGTCCACGACGACGTGGCTGTGCTCCCAGGTGATCTCCGGGAACTCTGTCTCGACGAGCGATCGCGACCGACGACCGACGTTCGGCATCTCGGTTTCGACGACGTCGAAGCTGCGAACGACCATATAGCGAGGCATCTGTCGATCGTACCCTGTCGGACCCGGGCGTCCAAGAACGTCGTGTTACGTCTTCGGGCGCTCGCGCGTCAGTGATATGACGGCGAGCGACGGGAGGGTCAGGTCATGGTCGAGGCAGAGGTGTTGACAGCGGAGTTCGAGGCCTACCGGCCCCACCTGCGAGCGGTGGCCTATCGCGTGCTCGGCTCCTCGAGCGAAGCCGACGACGCCGTCCAGGAGACCTGGCTCCGCCTCAGCCGGGCCGACGTCGACGAGATCGAGAGCCTCGGAGGGTGGCTGACGACCGTGACCGCACGCATCTGCCTCGACATGCTCCGGGCGCGCGGCTCACGCCGCGAGGACCTGACCGACGCTGAGCTTCCCCGTGAGGCGCCCGCCGACGAAACCGATCCCGAGCACGAGGCGTTGCTCGCCGACGCGCTCGGCCCCGCCCTGCTCGCGCTGCTCGACACGCTCACCCCGAGCGAGCGGCTCGCGGTGGTGCTCCACGACCTGTTCGACGTTCCGTTCGACCAGGTCGGCGCGATTCTCGGGCGCTCACCGAACGCGGCGAAGCAGTTGGCCAGCCGCGGCCGCCGCAGACTGGAGCGCGCGCCCGTCGAGCCCCAGCCGGATCCGACGCGGGAGCGCGACGTCGTCCATGCGTTCCTCGCCGCATCGCGGAGCGGCGACTTCGAGGCGCTGGTGGCGCTGCTCGACCCGGAGATCGCGTTCCGCGCGGACGCGGCGGCTGTCGAGATGGGCGCGCTCGACGCAGCCAACGGTGCACCCGCCGTCGCGGCCATCTTCTCCGGGCGTGCGCTCGAGGCTCGACCCGCCCTCGTCGACGGTCTCGCCGGCGTCGTCTGGGCGCCCGGCGACGAGCCGCGCGTGGTGTGGGACCTCACGATCGACGGCGACCGCGTCGTCAGGATCGACATGGTCGCCGACGCGGCGAGCCTCGCCGAGATGGAACTCGAGATCGCACAAGCGGAAGGAGCCCGATAGCGCATGCTCAGCGTCACCAAGTACCCCGCCGAGTACGTGGCCGCCGCCCGGGCGCGGTTCGCATCGCACGTCCAGGCCTTCGACCGCCTGGGCCAGGGCGATGCGGTCGCGGCGTTCGAGCCGGTGTTCTTCGACAACCTCGTCCTCGCCCTGGACAACACGTTCACGCACCGGGCGCGCGCGCTCGAGGGGAAGGACGGCAACGCGATGAACGAGGTGCGCGTCCTCTGCTCGTCGCTGACCGAGCACGACGGCGTCCTCACCCAGATCAAGGCGATCAAGCTCGATCCCGACCGGTCGGTCCTCGGGTTGCGGGACGGCGACCGGATCGCGCTGACACGTGACGACTTCGCGCGTCTCTCGGAGGCGTTCTTCGAGGGGATCGAGGGGACGTTCACCTAGCAAGTCGCTTCTCGAACCAGTGGTGCGCGTACGGCTCGTCGTTGTACGCCTCGACCTCCCGGTAGCCAGCTGAGCGGTAGAGGCCGATCGCCTCGACGAGCGCTCGATTCGTGTCGAGCCTGACCGCGCTCGCGCCGCCCTCGGCCGCGGATCGCTCGAGCTCGGCGAGCAGCCGCCGGCCGACGCCCAGCCCGCGGAGCGAGCCGGCGACCCAGATCCGCTTGAGCTCGGCCGGATCGCTCCCGTGGAACCTGACCGCACCACAGCCGACCGGCTCGCCGTGCAGGGTCGCGACGAGGAACACGCCGGCAGGTGCCCGGAGCTCGTCGAGCGCCGGGCGCAGGCTGAGCGCCGGGTCGAAGCCGTTGTCGAAGCGAAGTGCGAGCTCCGCGTAGTACGCGTCGAGGCACCACTGCGCTTCAGGTCGCACCGGGTCGGTGACTGCGATCTCGACGAGCCCGGCAGTCAGCAGGCGATCGACGTCCGCCATTGCCCGCACGAGCCGGTCGCGCTGAGTCTCGGTCAGCGGCTCGAGGAACGAGCGGGCGAGCTCGTCGCTGCTTCGGTCGAGCAGCTTGTGCTCCGCCCGCCCGGAGCTGGTGAGCCGCGCCGTGCGGACGCGCCGGTCGGCCTGGCTCTCCTCGACCCGGACGAGCCCTGCCCTCTCGAGCGAGCGAAGGAGCCGCGAGAGGTAGCCGGCGTCGAGCTCGAGCCGCGCTCGCAGCATGCGGACGTCGCAGCCGTCGACACCGATCTCCCACAGGACACGGCACTCGCCGAGCGGGCGGCCTCGCGCGAGGTACCGGTCGTCGAGCGCCCCGACGCGCTGGGTGACGACCCGGTTGAAGCTGCGGACCTGGCTGATCGCACTATCGTCGATTGTCTGATGTTAGTCAGATAATTGTGCAGCCGCTCTGCATCAGGGCCGAGACCAGTACGCTCAACGCGCATGAGCAGCCGCATCCTCATTCTCGGAGCAGGCTTCGGCGGGCTGGAGCTCTCGACGATCCTGTCGGACGAGCTCGGCGACCAGGTCGAGGTGACGTTGATCGACCGGAGCGACGCGTTCGTGTTCGGCTATTCCAAGCTGGACGTGATGTTCGGGCGCACGACGCTCGATGCGGTCAGGCTCCCCTACGCCGAGATCGCGAAGCCCGGCGTGCGCGTCCTGCGGGAGACGATCACCGCAATCGTTCCACACGCCCGTGCGGTCACGACCAACGCGGGGACGTACGAGAGTGACGTGCTCGTGGTCGCGCTCGGCGCCGACTACGACTTCGCGGCTACTCCAGGCCTGCTCGAGGGCGGCAACGAGTTCTACTCGGTTGCCGGCGCCGAGCGTCTCGCCGAGGAGCTGCCGGCATTCACGGGCGGCCGGGTCGTCGTCGGGGTCTGCGGCGCACCCTTCAAATGCCCGCCTGCACCGAGCGAGTGCGCGCTGCTCGTGCACGACCACCTCGTCGGCCGCGGGATCCGCGAGGCCTGCGACCTGAAGCTCGTGATCCCGTTCGGAACGCCCGTCCCGCCGTCGCCCGACACCTCGGCCGCGCTCGTCGAGGCGTTCGCCGAGCATGACATCGAGTTCGTCGCGGGCCGCCGCGTCAGCTCGATCGACCATGACCGCTCGGTCGCGGTCCTCGACGACGACACGGAGCTCCCGTTCGACCTCTTCCTCGGCGTCCCGAAGCACCGCGCCCCCGACGTGGTGATCGACAGCGGGATGACCGAGGACGGCTACATCCCCGTCGAGTCACGGACGCTCGCCACCCGCTACCCCGGGGTGTACGCGGTGGGCGACGTGGCGACCGTGGGCGTGCCGAAGGCGGGCGTGTTCGCCGAGCGGCAGGCGGCCACCGTCGCCCGACAGCTGATCGCGCAGCTCCGCGGCGACACGGCACCGGAGGGATACGACGGGCGCGGCTCCTGCTACATCGAGTTCGGGGGAGATCGCGTCGGTCGCGTCGACGTCGACTTCTTCTCGGGGCCGAAGCCGACCGGCACGTTTCAGGAGCCCTCGACCGCGCTCGTCGCCGAGAAGTCCGTCTTCGGCTCCAGTCGCGGTGCCCGCTGGTTCGGACGCTGACCCTCGACGCTGCCTCGGCACCCGGGGGACGCCGGGCGTCCGTGCTAGCGTGGGATTCGACCGGGACGTTCCAGCGTACAGGCGGCGTCGCGGCGTACGACCAGCTTCGGATCAACCGCAGCTGTGAGACCGAGCAAGGGAGGCGCGTCGCTCCGGTGCGCCAGGCGCTCTCGTGAGCAAGGAAGTCGGTGGCCTCGATCGAGTCACGGCGAACGAGCGCCTCTTTCTGCGCCTGGCAAAGGACCCGCGCAACCGATCGGCGGAGCTGTTCGCGTGCGAGTGCACGCGGTCGAGCTGCAGACAGCGGATCGGGTTGACCCTGGTCGAGTACGAGCCGGTGCGCTCGAGCCCTGCCCGGTACATCGTGTGCCCGGAAGAGGGTCATGTCGACCCTGCGCTCGAACGTGTCGTGGAGCAACAGGTGCTCTACTGGGTCGTCGAGCGCGACCCGAGCGTCGGAATGATCGATTTCTACGGTGCGCGGGAGCACGCGGTCGCAACAGACCTTCGCGCGCTTGCGCAGGACGAGCGGCGCGATACCCGCGATCCGTCGCGCCCGCACGCCGATCCGCCTCGCTCGGGATCGATGTGACGGGTACCACCGACCCAGGGTCGGTACCGGTGTCGCATCCGGCTCAGGGCAAGGCTCCCACCTCGTCGATGAAGCGTGTCGTACCCGTGCCCTGGGTCGACTGCAGCCGGTGTGGGTGGCGGCACTATCCGGACACGAGCCGCAAGCGAGGTCCCTCAGATCGAGGCGACGTGCTCGAGCTGCGGGCACTCCCTCAGCTAGCAACCGTCCGCGTGTTGCGGCGCATGCCGACGCGTCGCATGGCACTGAGACCGAGAAGCGTGACGCCTGCGAGCGCCCCGAGAGCCTGGCCTGTCACAGCGACGTCGATCGCCTGCGAGGCGCCGACACCCGAAGCGATGAGAACACCGGCCCCGGCCCCGGCCTGAGTCGCGGCGCCCGCCGGTGCGATGGGGAGCGCTCCCACGACAGCCCCGGCGCAGAGGAAGAGCATCGCGAGCGTCAGAGAGAAGCCGGCTCCGAGTGCTCCGAGGAGCAGCACCAACGCGAGAGTGCGCATGAGCCAGTGCGCGCATGCAAATCCACACGCGCCCGAAGCCTCACGCAGCGGGATCGTCCGGGGCTTCAGCCAGCGCCCGAGCCGGAAGCTGAGCAGTGTTCTGGTCCCGGTCAGAATCGGCAGCGCGACGAGAAGGATCGCAGCCGCGATCCCCACAGCCGCCACGACCGCCAGGCTCACACGGAGTCCCAGCGAATGGCCCGGCAGGGCCGCGCTGGTTAGCGCGAAGGGGACGAGAGCAGCCGTGTCGACCAGGCCGAGCATGGCGAGCGAGAGGCAGAGGGCGCGAACGCTTGCCGGGCAGCCCGCAGACCGTCGGACGATGGCGACCCGAGCTGCGTCGCCGAACCGCGATGGAAGGGCGACCGACACCACCGAGGCTCCCCCGGTAGCGGCGGCGAGTGCGCGGGTCCGCGGTTGCTCGTCCGGCGAGAAGAGCGCCCTCCACGCGAAGACCTTCAAGGCGCCCGCGAAGAGGAACAGGAGCCCTGCCGCAGCCAGGAGACCGGGGTGACCGCGCGCGAGCGGCCATGAGGTCTCCGCGAAGTGGCGGGTCGTCAGCAGCCCGAGAGCGATTGCCACGAGGCTGCCAGCGACGCCAAGTGCCAGACGAGCACCGCGCGAACGGACGAGCCACCTGACATCGACGAGACGTCCACGGCGGCCGCCCACGACCTCGAAGGGCTTCGCAGTGGCGGCCTCGGCCGTCATCGCAGGCTCGCGACCTGACCGCCTCCAATGAGCGTGTACGAGCGCTCACCGAGTGAAAGCTTGGCCCACCTCGCACATCCCTGTTCGAGCCAGCTGTCGACTGCATCCACGACGGGCAGGATCGCGCGATCGGACTCGCTGCCCGAGCGAACGCGGATCTCCTGTCGGCCGACGTCGTACGAGACTGTCGCGTCGAGAACCACGTCGAGCACCTGAACCAGATTCTGGGCGTCGGTCACATCGGGCACTGACACGCTGATCTCCATCTCGGCCCTCCCAACGAAACATCGTGGCCGACGTGGGACTGTCGGCTGAGCTCTCCGACCTTTTGAGTGAGGGCGGACACTCGACGGGGCCCGAGGGCTGGGCGACCGCTGGACGTGTCAGCGCGCGCGATGTCTGAGCGCGACCACTCAGAACGATACCACCACGTTGGTGTGAACGACTTGGCGGTAGACTCGAGGGTAGAACCTCTGCCCCTCGGTCACATCGGTGAGCACACTTCCTCCCACGGCTGAGAACTCGGGTCGTCGAGTCGATGACCACCCAGTCACCCTGCCCGGGGCCGGGGCTGCGATGTCTGATCGGGAAGTCACGCACCTCCGCGTCCTGATCGCCAACGAGAAACGCGAGCGGCTCGAGCTGCTGGCGCAGGTCGTGACCGGTCTCGGACATGACGTCATCGCGCGCGAGATTCACGTCAAGGAGGTCGGGGCGGTCACGGCCAGAGAGCGACCGGATGTCGCCCTCGTCGGGCTCGGGCTCAGCTCGGAGCACGCCCTCGACCTGATCACAGAGATCGTCCGTGAGGCCTTCTGCCCGGTCATCGCGGTGCTGACCGCCAAGGATCCGGCGTACGTACACGAAGCCGCGAAGCGCGGGGTGTTCGCCTACATCGTCGAGGACACGCCCGACGAGCTGCAGAGCGCGATCGACATCACACTGCAGCGGTTCGCCGAGTACCACAACCTGCAGGGCGCCTTCGGTCGGCGGGCCCTGATCGAGCAGGCGAAGGGAATCCTGATGGCGCGTCACGCGATCACCGCAGTGAGGGCGTTCGAACTGCTTCGCGATCACTCACAGCACAACGGCCGCAAGCTGATCGACGTCGCCGAGGCGATCGTCGAGAGCCACCTCCTGCTGCTCCCACCGCTGGCGCAGACACCGTCGCAGCCAGTGCCTTCGGCCTGATCCAGCGACTCTCGAAGCAGGTGTCGGGCCGTCCTCCGAGGAGCCTGGCTCGCAGGTCAGTGCTACCGTGTGGTTTCGCGGGTCGTAACTCTCGGCCACGCGGCGGACTCCCGCGGGATCGAAGAACGGTTCCGCACGAAGGTCCACCCTCAGCGACCGGGTGCTCACACGTCACCCGGCTCTCGTTTCGTCGGTCGTGACGATCAGGCGAATGCAGGGAGGATCGAGATGGAGCTGCAACGAGATGGAGAGCGTCGTGGACGACGCCCGGGCACGCGGATCCGAACCTGGGTGGTGCTGGTGGTGCTGTCACTCGTGTCCCTCGCGACGCTCTCGAGCGTGGGCTCGGCACAGACACAAGGGGTGCCAACGAGCACGAGCGAGCCGCGGATCACCGGCACGCCCGTGGTCGGCTCGGAGCTTTCGGTGACGAAGGGCTCCTGGACGGAGTCCCCCACTGCGTTCGACTACCAGTGGACCCGTTGCCCGGCCTCAGGGGGCGCGTCCGACGCGTCGAACTGCGCCGCAATCGGTGGTGCGACGACCCAGAAGTACGTCCCTGGCAACGCCGATCTCGGGAAGCGGCTTCGCGTCCGGGTGACCGCATCGAACGACGACGGCTCGAACACAGTTGCGTCGAACGCGAGCGGGGTGGTCAAGGGAGCCAACAAGCTTGCGAACACAACAGCGCCGACGATCTCGGGGAGCGCCACGGTCGGCTCGACGCTGACCGCGGACAGGGGCGCGTGGTCGGGGACCGACCCGATTACGTTCAGCTATTCCTGGCGTCGCTGCGACACGGCCGGTGGTAGCTGCTCCGGCATCGGTGGAGCGAGCGAGACGACCTACGTCTTGAAGTCGGTCGACGCGGGCAACACGGTCCGCGTCCGCGTCACGGCCAAGGACTCGACCGGGACGGACGCCGCAACGTCGGCGCCGACCGTCGTCATCAGGACCACTCCGCCGCCGGTCACGAACGGCTGCGCGAAGACGGGTGGGACGATCCCCATCGCAGGCGTCTCGCCACCCGCTCGTCTCACGATCGACCAGACGCAAGTCAGCCCGAGCCCTGTCACCTCTGGCACCGGCTCGGTCACCGGGCGCTTCCACGTGTCCGCTTGCGGCGGGTCAGTCGAAGGGGCGCTGGTCTACGTGACCGCCGTGCCGTACGGTCAGTTTGCAATCCCGAACGAGCAGGCAACCGGCTCGGACGGTTGGGCGACCCTGCAATTCACGGCGCTCGCCGGCTTCCCGGTCAGTGGCAAGCAACAGCTGCTCGTCATGTTCGTCCGTGCCCGCAAGAACGGCGAGGACCTGCTCGGCGGAGTCTCCAGCCGCCGTCTGATCTCGTTCCCCGTCAGACGCGGATGAGCTGTCCACACCGAGGCAGACCTTCAACCCCACCAACGGGGAAGCACCACCTGAACGAATGGGAGGCACGACAATGAGAAAGCTCTTCGAGATCGGCGGGATCGTCGCCGGCGCAGTGCTGGTCATGTTCGGCGCCGCGGCGATCTATATGGGCATCGACGGTCGTTCGACCGTCACTGACAGTCTCAAGCAGGAACAGATCACCTTCGGCGCAGCCGATGACCCGGCGGTGGCCAAGTACGCGTCGCAATGGGCCGGGCAGCCGGTCGAGACCGGAACCCAGGCACGGGCGTTCGCCCAGATCATCCACGAGCACGCAACCGAGGCCTCGGGTGGGCTGAGCTACGCCCAGATGGGGCGCTTCGTCTCCGCGGACGACCCGAAGAGCCTGGCCGGCACCAGTGACGAGGCCGCGGCGTTGAAGGACGCGAAGGGGAGCCCCGTTGCGAACACCGCCCGGGACACGTGGGTCACGGCGACCGCGCTCTCGACTGCGTTGAATGTCAGCTACATGGCCCAGCAGATGGCGCTGTTCGGGATCGTGGTCGGTGTCGCTCTGTTGCTCAGCGGGATCGGCTTTCTCGTGCTGGCTGTCGGAGGCGCACTTCGCAGTCGCGGGCAGGCACCGCTCGCCGAGCGCCAGCCGACGGCGGTTCAGCAGCCTGCCGTAGCAGGCTAGATCCTCGGCTCACGCGGCGAGGGCGGCTATCGGCCGTCGCCCTCGCCAACCCGGTTCCGAGCCGAGCGGTTAGAGCGCGATTCGTGCAGCGGTCTCGCTCGGGCACCCGCGTGCAACGAGGCTCGTCGCCCAGTGGAGGTCGATCTCGATGTGGAACGCGAGCTCGATCGCATCCTGCTCGTCGTAGCCGGCCCGCAGGAGCTCCTCGAAGCGCCACGAGCGGACGACGTCGAGCTCGGTGTCATCGGGATGCGTGATCGTTGCCACAGCCATGCCGTCCCCCCTTGCCGCAGTGTCCTTGGGCACGTTCTGAGTCACTTCGGCCCAAACCTCTATCCCTCGCGCGAGTGAACCTCTGGGAAGAGACTCGTATCCGGGCGCACAAACGCGACCCAAGGTGTGCAATGGTGTGCGTTCGTCCGGCCGGCGACCGCGGGTGTTCCGCGCTCGACGTCGGCCACGAACGAGGGAGGCGCCTATGCACGGACGCTACGCCACCTACAGGGTCACCGGCGACGCCCATGAGCTCGCCCTGCGCGCGGAGGAGGGATTGCTCCCGCTCCTCCGGGCGCAAGCCGGCTTCCACGCCTACAACATCGCCATCAGCGGCGACGAGTTGATCTCCATGAGTGCGTGGGCCACGATCGAGCAGGCCGAGGCCGCGACCACGGCCGTGGCCGACTGGGTCGCGGAGAACATGGCCGACGGCATCGAGCTGATCGACGTCCGCCACGGCGAGATCCTGCTCTCCACCACGCTCGGCGTCAGCCCGTCCACAACGGCGCGGAGGTAAGTGTCGCTCCCCCGGGGGAGCGCCCTCAGGGGCGCGTCCCCCGGGTGAGCTCGACGAACCGGGCAAAGCGGACCCCGCGCGGCGCCTCCTCATCGGTCGAGCTGGCGAACGAGACGATGTTGCGCGCTACGCGCCCATGATCGCGTCGAGTGCTGCCACGAGCTCGTCCGTCGCAGAGAGGAACGGTGCGTGATCGCCGTCGATCTCGAGCACGCGCTCGCACGGGTGCTCGGCGATCATGCGCCGCTGCAGCTCGGGTGTAACGGACTGGTCGTCTCTCGTGAGCACGTACGAGCGCGGGACCGCGTCGACCGCACTCCCGATCTGCACCGGGGTGGCGAACGGCACCACCGCCTGCGGCCGGTTCCGCGCGAGCGCCCACGCGACCTGCTCCTGCGTGCAGCGGTTGTAGAACGCCGCGGTCGTCGCCTCGTCAGTGAGCGATGCCACCGGTGGCTCGCCCTCGACGACGACGTTCGCCTGCACGAGATCACCGGCGCCCTCGGGGTACTGCGTCAGGTCCAGCAGGCTCTGGCCGTCCCCGGGCATGAACCCGCACACGTAGGCGAGCGAGTGCACCAGCTCAGGCGCGTTCGCGGCCGTCTGCGTGACGACGACGCCGCCCATGCTGTGCCCGGTGAGGACAGCCTTCTCGGGTCGTGCCGCGAGCACGTCTTGGACGCGCTCCGCGTAGGCGCCGAGCGTGACACCCTCGATGGGAGTTCGGTCGGCGCCGCTCCCCGGTAGGTCGAACGTCTCGACTGTGTGCCCGAGCGCCTCGAGCGGCCCGACGACGGGCTCCCACGACCACGCGCCGAAGAAGGCTCCGTGAACCAGAACGACGCGTGCCATGACTCCCTCCCGTGGTCGGCGGCGGACTGAGCCGCCACCCTCTCACACCTCGTCGCGTGACCGGCGGTGGAAGGGGGCAGCCGGCGTCACCTCGGGGACGTGGGCCTAGCCCGGTGCGACATCGAGGGGTCGACCGAGCGCCGCCCGCACAGCGAGCTCCGGCCCCTCGAAACGCACCTCGAGCGGCGCTACGAGGCGACGTAGGAGCGCGAGGGCGGCAGCGTTGTCGCTCGACACGAGGGCGTTCACCTCGGTGATCCCTGCGGCGCGTGCGTCCGCGAGCAGGAGCGCGGTCAAGGCGGATCCGATGCCGCGCTGCTGATGCTCGTCAGCTACCTCGAACCCGAGCTCCGCCGCCCGCCCGCTGCGCACGAGGCGTGCGAGAGCGACCGGCTGAGGGTCGCCGTCGACCCAGCCGACGAGGACGTGCCGGTCACTGTCGACCGCTGCCAGGTGTCGGAGGTCGACGTCGGTCAGCCTCGGCTTCGGCCCGTTGAAGCGCGCACGACGCGAGCGCTCACCAAGGCGCTCGAACACGCCTAGCACGGTGTCGACGTCGCCGTTGCGCAGCGCCCGCACGGTGAGCACGAGCCCGCTGCGCAGCCGGATGACGCGCGCATGGGTCACGCTCCCGCCTCAGCGCCTGCAGGCACGTCGACGTGCCCCGGCCGACGCAACGTCGCGTACGGCAGCGTCGAGGCGAAGAACAGGCCTCCGAATGCCACCGAGAGGAGCGCGAACCCGCCGACCGACAGGGCGAGCCCTCCCACCAGCGAGCCGATCAGATACCCGAGCTGGCTCGTGACCGCGCGAGTCGTGCCGACCTCGCGACCGTGGTCGCCGGCGACGGTGAACCCGAACACGGTCGCCGCCACCATCCTGGTCGAGACAAGGAAGGCGGCGCCGGCAAAGAGCACGACGGTGACGGCGACGCCGGGAGTGAACGCCCAGGTGAGCCCGACGGCGATGCCTGCGGCGATGCTGAAGGCGAGCATCGCACTGCGCGCTCTCGTCGGCTGCGAGCGACCGGCCCACTGGTTCCCCGCCAGGTACGAGGCCGCCACCGTCGCGAGCACGAGCCCGGTCGTGGTCGACGAGGCGCCGTACAGCTCAGTGAAGAGAGCGCCGCTGAACACGAGTGTTCCTGCCCAGGCCGAGTTGGCGGCAAGCTCACCGATGGCCCATCGCCGCGTTTCGATCCGGCGCAACACGCAGAGGAGTGATCCGCCCGCAGCCGCGACCTTGGAGTCGCGCGGCCGACCGGCGGCCGCCAGGCCGGCGAGGAGTGCAGCCGGCAGCGGGAACGCGAGGAAGGCGAGGCGCCAGTCGACCTCGGCCACGACGCCGATCAGCGGCATGCCGACGATCCACGCCGCCGGAGCGCCCGCCATCGCACGAGCGACCAGGCGGGGGCGCTCCTCCGCCGTGCTCCATGTCCCGATTGCGGACATGGCAGCCACGATCAGGGTGGCGATCCCGCCCCACATCGGCACCTGCGCCAGGGTGAGCAACGCGAACGTCGGCGCCGCAGCGCTCGCGAGCGATCCCGCGGCAACCAGCACGCTGCCTGCGATCAACAGCGCGCGCGTCGGGTACTTGATGAGCAACCGGCCCGCCAGCAGTGCGACCACAGCGGCCAGCGGCGCGGCGAGGATTCGCAATTGGCCGGCCTGCGCGATCGACACGTCGAAGTCCTCGGCCACCCTTCCCAGGATCGGCGACAGCACGAGCACGCCCGCCTGGCCGGCGAACAGCGCGAGGAAGAGCACGAGCGCCGGGGACGCGAGCGCGTGGCGGCGGGTGGTCGAGTCTCGATCGACGCGAAGGACGTGCATGGCACCACACGTTCGTCCGTGAGTGCGGGGTCCACCATGGGGGCAGGCTCCCGGGTCGCGGTGCGGAGAACCGAACGGTTCGCGTAGCTCAGGCGCTCAGCTCGACGAACCGACAGACGGCGTTGACGAGCCGCATGTCGGCCACGGTCTTGCAGTCGGCCTCGAGCAGCCGCGGCGCGAGCACGAGCACGACTCGACACTGGCCGCGGGAGGTCGCGACGTTGACGCGGTGCCGGTCGAAGGCAAACCCGATCCCGCGCGGTGCGTCCTCCCCACTCGAACTGGCGAACGAGACGATCACGACCGGTGCCTCCTGGCCCTGGAACTTGTCGACGGTGCCGACCCGCACGCCGGCGGGCACGGCCTGCAGCAGCGCCCGCACCTGCGCGTTGTAGGGAGCCACCACGAGCACGTCCGCCGCGGTCAGCGGCCGTGTGACCCCGTGCTCGTCGGTGAACCGCGTGCCGACGAGCCGCTGGATCTCGCCGGCAACGGCGAGCGCTTCCTCCCGTGACTGCTGGCTGCGGCCGGCGTGCTCGACGACGAGGAGTGATAGGCCGTCCTCGCCGACGACTGTCCGCGAGGCGGTCTCCGGCCACGGGACGAGTCGTCCTTCGTAGTAGGCCTCCGAGGTGAAGGAGCAGAGCTCGGGTCGCAGCCGCCGCGTCTGGTCGAGGAAGATGCCGCGCTCGGGCGTCACCGTCTCGGACTCGCCGAGGAGATGCTGCAGCACCGAGACCTTCGCCTGCTCGGGCTGTGCGCCCTGGGACACCTGCGGCAGTTGGTTGGGATCGCCGAGGAGGACGAGGTTGCGCGCGCAGGTGCCGCTCGCGATCGCGTCGGCCAGCGACACCTGGCCCGCCTCGTCGATGATCAGCGTGTCGAGAGTCGAGTCGAACTCGGCGCGCGCGAGCAACCAGGAGGTGCCGGCGACGAGCTGATAGGTGGGATCGACGCAGTCCTGCCATTTCGCCTGCGGCTCGATGCAGGTGCCGCGGAAGGCGTCGTCCTCGTGGGTGTGCTTCTTGACGCCGCGGAAGGTGAACCTCTGCTCACGGGCTTCGCGCTCGACCTCGGTGAGGAGCTTGTTGATTGCCTTGTGCGAGAGCGAGGTGACGCCGACCCGCTGTCCAGCCTGCATCAGCGCGACCGCGATCTTCGCCCCCTGCCAGGTCTTGCCCGACCCGGGCGGGCCCTGGACGAAGAGGTACGACCGGTCGAGCGACAGGGCTGCGTCGACGGGTGTTCCGTGGAGCCGCGCGCGCGGGATCGTGCGTTCGAGCACGTCGCTCAGGGCGGGGTACGACCTGTCGTGGTCGAGGTAGGTGCGGGCGAAGCGCGCGACAGCGGCGCGCTGCTCGTGGTCCTCGATCGGTGCCGGCGGGATGAGGCCGGTCGGGAGTGGTTCCTCAGCCCGGTTCTTCCTGCGCGAGAGCCGCACGCGCCCGGCCTCGTCGTCGACGGCGATGTCGTACGACTTCTTCGTGCGCGGGTCGATGCCGTCGTGGCTGAGCTTGTGCTCCTGCGGTGGGAACGTGAGCGTGTAGATCAGCAACTGCCCGTCTTCCTCGGGCGCGCCGTCGAGTTGGAGCCGGCCGATCGTGTCGGTGTCCTCGACGAGCTCGTCGTCGGAGAGTTCGAGGTGGAAGAACCACTCCCACCACTGGGGCTTCGCCTCGCGCTGGTGGTAGTCGAGCAGCTGCGCGCACAGCCAGCGGGAGTCGCCCTCGGTCGCTCCTTCGAGCAATGCGTCGCGCAGCGCTGCTCGCGCTGCGTCTCGCTCCTCGGCCTCGTCGCTGCGCTCCCGCTGATCGGGCGGAGGCAGCCAGGCGAGCCCGGGCGGCCGGCGGTCGAGCAGCCAGTGGTGCAGTGCGACCGTCGAACGGCAGTCGTCCTCGTTGTACGCCTCGACTTCGCGGAGGATCGTGTCGTCGCCCGACTCGAGCCACTGCTCGAAGAGGACGGTCGACTCGTCGCCGCCGGACACGTCGGCCGTGCGCTCGAACGCGTAGAGCTTCTCGACGACCTTGATCGAGTAGCTGTCGACCGACGCCCGGATCGCCTCGCGCACGACGCGGTACAGGTCGACGAGCACCTCCTCGCGCAGGAAGGTGTCGATCTCGTGCTCGCGCGTGCCGTGCTCGCCCATCAGCCGCCGCAGCGCCGTGCGCTCGTAGGATGCGTAGTGGTAGACGTGCATGCCGGGGTGGCGACGGCGCCGCTCGCAGACCCAGTCGACGAACGTCTCGAAGATGGCGCGCTCGCTGTCACGGTCGCGGGCCCAGAGCGCCCGGTACTGCACCTCGCCGGCGTCGTCGCGGAAGCACCAGCCGAACAGGTACTCGAGCCCGCGTGCAGGCTCGTAGAAGGGATGGCCCTCGAGGTCGAGCCACACATCGGCGGCGTCCGGCGCGGGCATCCGCTGGTAGCCGCGCTCGGGCTCGAGTGGCAGGTCGTCGACGCGACGCTCGCCGGTGAGGCGGTGGTGGAGCTGGAGCTCGGCCTGGTGGCGGAGCCGCTCGAACGTCTCGGGTCGCATCCCGTCCGCTACGCCGTCCCGAGGGGTCTCACCCAGTGTCGCGAGCGTCGGGATCCCCGCCTCGATGAGTCGCTGCGCCTGCCCACGGCCCAGCCCGGCGACGAGCACGAGATTGTCGTCCTGCTCCAGCCGCTCACGGCAGAGGTGGCGGAAGTCGCAGATCCCGCAATGGTCGCACGGCCACGGATACGTGGCCGTGCGACCACCGTAGGGGCCGGGCTTGCCCGGCCCGCCTTCTGTCACGCCGTCGGTTTCGGATCCACCGTCGAGCACCGCGGCGAGAAAGCGTTCGCGTACCTGCCGGTAGTACGCGATGTACTCCGCAGTGCGCAGCGTCTCGCGCTCCCCGGTGCCGAGCTCGACGTGCAGGTGCTCGGGTAGGCGCCCGGTGATCCGCTCCATCTGCTCCGCGTAGAAGCAGAGCTGCAGCACGTGACCGGGTTTGGCCGACCGGGACAGCTTCGTGTCGACCGGCTCGTAGCTCCCGTCGGCGGTCTTCTCGAGAAAGTCCGCGAACCCGCGCCACGTGCCGTCGGTGAGGTACGCCTGGCTGATCACGTCCGCCTCACCGAGCAGCACCGCTTCCTCGGTCAATCGTCGCGACTCGCGGGCGTCGAACTCCACGTCGTCGTAGGTCGGGATCCGCACGACCGACTTCCCTGCCGCCTCGAGCCGCTCGAGGTAGGCGGCCTCGTGCTCGCTTCCCTTCCGGAAGAGCAGGTCGCGGTGGGGATCACTGATGTACGGCTTCTCGAGCTCACCTCGTACGACTGCGAGCTGCAGCGTCGTCAGGTGCGCGCACGCGAGGTGCCCCGAGAGGTCGGAGGGCGAAAGTGTGAGGTGGCCGTCGCGAAACTGCATTCGCCGGAGTATCGGCGGCCGAGCCAGATTTTCTTACGCCGCACGGTGTCGGCCAGATCGATTCTGATGCTTAGCCGATCGGGGGTTGTCGCCCGTTGCGTGGCTGCCGAAGATGTGATCCGTGCGGGGGGCTCTCTTGCGGCGGTCACTGGTCGGCGCGGCGACCATCGCATTGGGCTGCGCGCTCGCGGCTTCGGCAGCATCGGAGGCGTCACCGACTCGGCTGGTGCGGGTGATCGACGGAGACACCGTCGAGGTCGCCGGCGGCGCACGCGTGCGGCTCCTTCAAATCGACACCCCGGAGCCCGGCACCGCCGAGTGCTACTCCCGTGCCGCGACACGTGATCTGCGGCGCCTCCTCCCTGTCGGCTCGGCGCTCCTTCTCGAGCGCGATCCGCGCCTCGACGATCGAGACCGCTACGGCAGGCTGCTGCGCTACCTCTGGCACGGAGGCGTGAACCTCAACCTGCAGCTCGTCCGAGACGGCTCGGCGACGGTCTGGCTGTACCACGGCGAGCGTGGCGCGTACACGACGCGGCTCCTGGCTGCTGGCCGCGACGCCCGAGCCGCGAAGCGCGGGCTGTGGGGTGCCTGTCCGCAGGCCGTATGGGATCCATATGGCCCGGCGACGACAGGCCCCGGCTCGGGGTCGAGCTCGGCCACAACGGGCCGGCCGATCGCGGGCGGGACGTGTGACCCGTCCTATCCCAGCGTCTGCATCCCACCGCCTCCGCCGGATCTCGACTGCGCCGATGTCCCGTTCCACGACTTCCCCGTCCGCCCGCCCGACCCGCACCGCTTCGACGGCGAAGGCGACGGCCGGGGATGCGAGTCGTAGGGTCCGGTTGGTGAGGGGTGGCTCCCGTGACGCGAGCCACCCCTGAACCAGAGCCGTTCTACCTCGTCACACGCACCGGCGGCGCGCTCAGTGAGTTGTCGAGCGGGTATGCCTCGCGCGCACCCTGGATCGTGGCGTACGCGGAGAAGTTGACCTTGCCGACCACGAGATCGTCGCTCGTGAAGGTGTAGCTCACCCCGAACGTCATGGACTTCTTCGGGCCCATCTTCGGCACTGTCTTGGTCACGCTCCCGATCAGCTGCGAGCCGTACGCGGTGTTCTTGTAGAAGTCGACCTGCACGGTCTCGGCGTAGCGCACGTTCCCGATTCCGACCTCGATCGGGCTGGCTCTGCCGACGCGTCCTTTGCCTGGGCGTGTCGAACCGGAGGATGCTCACGTCGTGGGTTCGCACCTGCACGAGCTTCGTGATCGAGTCGGTACGGCCGTCCGTCGTCCGCACCTTGAGCTTCACGTTGTAGTCCCCGTCCTTTGCGTACTGATGCAGCGCATTTGCGTCGGTGCTGGTCGACCCATCACCGAACCGCCATTCGGTCGAGCTGATCCCGATGCCCACCGAGTCGTATGCGCCGCTCAGGAAGCTCACCGCGTCGAATACCGACGGGTCGCCCGGATAGAAGCCGAAGTCGACCGTGGGCGGCGGGGTCGCCATGACCGAGACGGTGAAGGGCCAGACGCCACCATTACCGCCGAACTGTGTCAGCACCTGCAGGTAGACAGGGGTTCCGGCGGTGACCTCGAGCACGAGTGGGATGCCGTAGGCGAGCTCCTTCGACCCGATGGGCACGAGGCTGCCGAGGCTCGAGCCGTTGTAGGCGGCGACCGCGATCCCCGTCCCGTTCACAACGACGCTCTGGGTCTTCGTCGGTGTGAGCCGGTACCAGACGCTGGCCGCGAGCGGGTATCCGGGGGATCCCTGCGGCTCACCCGGCTCGATGGTCGCAGCGGTCAGCTCACCCGCGTCGTTGAACGGCAACGACGCGATTGTGGTCGCTGCCGAGAACGCGTCGTTCGCCGGTGCGGGCAACTCGGAGATCTCGAGTTGTAGCGGGCCGCCTCCGTCCGAGAAGAAGCGGGTGGCGAGCTGGATGTAGTACGTCTGGCCTGCCGATACCCTGCTGATGAGGTCGCCCCCCGGCCCGGCACACGCCGGATTGCCAGGTGTGCCCCCCGACCAGAGCGTCAGGCTTGGCAGGAACGTCGTCGCGGTCACCTGCAGCTTGAGCACGGTGTCGTGGGTTGGCACGAACCGGTACCAGACGGTGTGATCTGAAACGGCGCACCCGCCCTCGTTGTAGCTCACCGTCGCCTCTGTTGTGTCGACCGAGTCGCTGAACGGAAAAGCGGTGATCACGGTCGCGTTCGCGAGTTCGTCGTTGCCCGGCGGCGCCGCAAGAGCAGGGCTCGCGGCCAGTGCGAGACCTACCCCGACGAGCGCGACCACCTGCATGAATGTCCTGATCACGACAGCCCCTCCTCCAACTCGATGTGATGTCGTCACGATCCGAGGATCGATGGCGTCGCTAACCACGTGCTAACTGCGGCTCTCGATCCGTCCCGCGCGCTCCTCGTGCGCGTCGGTGCGGACATGACCGACGTCGGCGGGCGCTGGCACGGGCCCGTGGACGCGCAGACCGGCAGGTTCGCCTACGTTCCGATCCGGGAGCCCAAGCCAACCGGCGACGGCCTCGCCACCTGGTACCGCGACCTCGCGCCGATGCTCGCACCCTTCGGTTCGACGCTCCCCTCCCGTCTCGCGACGGAGCGCACCCATCTCGACCCGGACTTCGAGCACCTCACCTACGGCGACCAGGGTCAGCGAGCCGCGCAGATCCGCTCGAAGCTGTCCCCCGGCGACGCTCTCGTGTTCTTCGCCGCGCTCCGCGACATCCGTGAGTCCTATCCGCTCGTCTACGCGCTCATCGGCCTGCTCGAGGTCGGCTCGATAGCGCCTGCGAGCGCGGTCGCCGAGGAGCATCGTTACCGCAACGCTCACACCCGCCGCGACCCGATCGGAGAGACGGACATCGTGGTCACGGGCCGCTCGGGTCCTGGCCGCTCGGGGCGCTTCGATCGTTGCCTCCCGTTCGCGACCTATCGGAGCGGCGCGTATCGCGTCCGCCCGGAGTTGCTCGAGGCCTGGGGCGGCCTCGCGGTCCGCGACGGCTACGTACAGCGCAGCGCCCGGCTCCCGGAGCTGGCGGAGCCTCGTCGGTTCACGCGCTGGCTCCGCACACAGGGCATCGCTGTGGTTGCGAGTAACCGGGGTGGCTAGGCGGCGACACTGGAGATCGCGGCCACTGCGAGGTCGAGGTCCATCGGCCCGCCGGCGCCGTTCTTCATCGTGTCGGGGCAGATCCTGATTCCGAGCTGGTGGTTCGCGGCGCGGAGCTCCGGCTCGCTACCGGGCGGCGGTCTCGGCGGTGAGGTTCCGCGGACGACGCCGTAGCGGTTGCGGAAGCACAGACCAGCCGCGTCGTCGCCCTCGATCGTGTACCCACCCTCGTGGACGAGCCGATGGTGGTGGAAGCAGAGCAGCACGAGGTTGTCGAGGCTCGTCTCGCCGCCGTGCGCCCAGTGGTGGCGGTGGTGCGCCTGGAGATGGCGTCGGCGCTCGCAGCCAGGGAAGCAGCACGTGTGCTCGTCTCGCGCTTCCAGGAGACGGCGGAGCGTCGGTGGCACCGTGCGCCGGGCGCGTCCGGCGTTGACCGGGAGGCCGTCGCGCTCGACCTGCGCTACTACCTCGGCATCGCAGCCGAGCCGCCGGGCGGTCTCCGGGCTGATGACAGGGCCGTCGTCGAGCTCCGAGCGGCCGGCGCCGTCTGACGACACCGCGGCGGCGTCGACGTGAACGACCAGCCGCGTCCCGACGGGCTGAGGACCGGTCGCGGGGAGCGGCGTCGCGGCGAGCTCGAGCAGCGCCTCCACGTTCGTCGGGCGAGGAGGCTCGACGGGGATGGTCGGCGCTACCGGATCGGCGTCGACGCCGGCGAGCGCCCGCTCCGCGCGGCGACGCTCGAGCACACGCTCGTGCGCAGCATCGAGCGCCTTGACGAGCAGCGTCCCGTCCTCGGCTGCGAGGCGGGCCCGGAGCACGAGCGAACCGTCCTCGTCGAAGTAGTAGTTCACGAACTCGAGCTCGTGCGTCTCACGGGCCTCCTCGACCGCGACCCGGCGGAAGACACGCAGCGCGCGCTCGAGCTGCGCGGCGGTGAGCGCGGCTGCGAGCTCGAGCAACCCGACCTCGGACGACGCGGTGGCGACGCGCGTCAGGGCGCGCACCTTCGTGAAAGTGAGCGCGCCACGCGCGAAGGCAGCCCGCGTCTCGGGCAGCTCCTGCAGGGCCTCTGCGACGCGAAGGTACTCACGCGCCTCCCGCAACGTGATGCCGAAGCGGTACGCGAGGAAACCCGCCGTGTCGCTGCTGTCGCTCTCGCACAGCTCCCAGACGAGCTCGACCCAGCGCGCGGTCGCGGCCGCCAGGTGCGCGGTGAGACTCGCCAACTCGTCGATGCGGCGCCCCTCCTCCCGCCAGTGCTGCTCCCGCCGGAGCTCGAGATCATCCATCGTTGCCGTCATTGACAACAATGCTAGCGCGGGCGTCGGACGGACTCCCGCAACGCGAGCGGATAGAACCCCTTTGCGTGCCGCAGGACACCTCTCGACTCTCCCGGCTCTGGCTCGTGATGATCCTCGGCGCCCTCACCGCGTTCGGGCCGTTCTCGATCGACCTCTACCTGCCGGTGCTCCCGGACCTAACGCGCGACCTCGGAACGAGCGCGTCGATGGGGCAGCTCACACTGACGGCGAGCATCGCAGGGCTCGGGATCGGACAACTGATCGCAGGTCCGCTCAGCGACCGTTTCGGGAGACGTCCGCCGCTCCTGATCGGGGTCGCCGGCTATGTCGTGCTCTCGCTCGCGTGCGCGGCTGCACCCACGATCTGGGTGCTCGTCGGGCTCAGATTCCTGCAGGGCCTGTCGGGGTCGGCCGGAATCGTGATCGCCCGAGCGATCGTGCGGGACCTGCATGCGGGTGTCGAAGCCGCCCGGCTCTACTCGATCCTCATGGTCGTCGCGGGACTGGCGCCGATCGTCGCGCCGATCGTCGGCGGCCAGCTCGCCCGGCTCACAGACTGGCGCGGCCTGTTCGTCGCGCTTGCCGCGGGTACCGCGTTGGTCTTCGCGGCCGCGGCCATCGGGCTTCGCGAGACGCTCCCCCCGGAGCGCCGCCGCGACGGTGGTCTGCACGACATCGCCGCGACCTTCGCCCTGGTCAGCCGCGATCGCGGGTTCGTCGCCTATTCGTTGACGCTCGGGTTCGCGTTTGCGGAGATGTTCGCCTACATCGCGGGCTCACCGTTCGTCCTCGAGGACATCCATGGAGCGTCACCGCAGGCTTTCTCGCTCGTCTTCGCGATGAATGCGCTCGGGCTGATGGCCTGCAGTCAGCTCAATCGCGTGCTCGTCGGGCGGGTCGGGTTGCGGCGGCTGCTGGGGCTCGGCGTCGCGGCAGGAAGCTCGGCAAGCCTCGCTCTGCTCGCAGTGGTTCTCGTCGGCGGGGGTCTCGGGGCGATCTTGCCGTGCCTGTTCGTCGCAGTCTCGAGCCTCGGGATCGTGATACCGAATGCCACCGCGCTGGCACTGACACCGTTCCCGCACGTCGCCGGCAGCGCCTCGGCGCTTGTCGGGGCGATGCAGTTTGCGTTCGGAGCCGCGGCGGCCCCGCTCGTCGGCGCGTTTGGCCAAGACACCGCGGTCGCGATGGCCGTCGTCATGGCGATCTTCGGAACGCTGGCGGCAGTGTTGTTCCTTTCGAGCCGCCGGTTGGGGTAGCGGAGCCGCAACGGTGCGGTCGCCACCTCGCGAACGGGGTAGGGTGAACCGGCGATGTGCGAGGGGTTCGACGATCACCATCTGGAGCCGCTGGAGGCCGACCAGTGGATCCTGGACACTCCGATCGTCCGCACGTTCATCGCAGAGGTTCGTTCGGCGGTGGAGGCCGCGCCCTCGGCAGCCGCTGCGTGCCGCCTCGTCGAACCGGACTTCGCGGAGCTTCTCGCACGCCACGACTGGCTCCCGGACGCCTACCGGCAGGACGCGCCCGAGAGCGGCATGGGCGGCGGAATCGGACAGTGGCTGCTCTTCCGGGCCGCCGATCGCTCGCTCTGCCTGTTCAGCCTCGTGGTGCCGCCGGGGGCGATGACACCCGTGCACGACCACCTCGCGTGGGGCCTCGTCGGGCTCTACGAAGGAAACCAGGACGAGGAGTTCTACGACCTCGGCGACGGCCGGCTGCAGCTCCTCCGTCGACGGCCGCTCCAGCCGGGCGACCACTACACACTGCTGCCGCCACGCGACGACGTGCACCGAGTCCGGACGACCTCTGACGTCACCTCGGTGTCGATCCACCTGCTCGCCAACGACACCGGCTGCGTGCTCCGTCACACCTATGACGAGGAGACCGGCGAGGCACGCCCGTTCCGATCCGGGTACGTGAACGCCGACTGCACGTAGCAACGACCGCTCAGCGGCCCATCCCACTTCGTGACTAGCGCACGCCGAGCTGTGCGAGCACGTCGATCTGACCGGGGCGGGAGGACGGCCCGACGATCGCCTTGATCCGGGCGGCGCTGACACCCGCACGCCGGAGCTTGTCGCGGACGACTGAGACGGCCCAACGAGGGCGCGCACGCCTGGAGTATGCGGCCGACAGGCCCGACGCCGGCGGGCTCCCTAGGGGTTCGCCAAGGCGTCGGCCCTGTCCGCAGCACCTGTAGGCCCGCTGGCGCAGACGTCGTACACGGGAGATGATCTCGGTGTGCGAGATGACGACGTTCGTTCCTCGTGTTTCGCCGCGCTCGACGTACTCTCCGCGAAGCACGGAATCGAGATTCCGTACGCGGCCGGTCTCGACCAGGGGTTCGCGTTCCGCGGCAGGCGCGTGCCGTTCCTCAACTACCAGAAGGGCATCTACCGAGCCGGCGTGCAGCAGGGTCCCGCCGCATTGAGCGTCAACACTTCGTACAAGTCGCCCTACGACGACCAGGAGACGCCGGACGGGTTCGTCTACGCCTATCGCGCCGGCACGATCGACCAGCCCGACAATCGAGCTCTCCGGGCAGCATGTGAGCTCCAAGTGCCGATCGTCTACTTCGTCGGGACGCGTCCAGGGTGGTATCGCCCCGAGTGGCCAGTGTTCGTCACTCTCGACGATCCAGTGGGGCGGATGGTGACCCTGACCCCAGGGCGAATGATCGGCCCGTACGACGAACGCGAGCCGCTCCTACCAGCCGACCCGATCGAGCGCCGCTACGCAGTCCGCGAGACGCGCGTCCGGCTTCATCAAGCTCGGTTCCGAGGCCGGGTGCTCCCCGCTTACGCGAACCAATGCACGATCTGCCGGCTCAGGGAGCCGCGCTTGCTCGACGCGGCGCACATCGCTCCCGATGCCGACCCGGCTGGGGTTGCAACCGTGTCGAACGGTCTCAGCCTCTGCTCGATTCACCACCGAGCGTTCGATGAGGATCTCGTCGGCATATCGCCGGACTACGAGGTCAGTGTTCACCCTCGTCTCCTCGACGAGATCGACGGCCCGATGCTCGACCTCCTGAAGGACGCACATGGCACAGCCATAGTCCTGCCACACAGCATCACGAAACGCCCCGATCGCGAACTCCTTGCAATGCGGTTCGAGCGGTTCCAGACCGCCTGACGCGGTCACGCAGGAAGGCCGCGCTGCTCGTCGTACCCCCGACCGTCTCGCGCCGGCGTCAGATCTTGACTCGCGGCGTGCGCACAACACCCGTCAAGCCTGGAAACCGGTGCAGCGCCTGCCTTATGCCGACGTTGACGGATGAGTGTCCTCGGGCAACAGCGCTGCGATTCGAGCGATGAGCGCGCGCACGTACGCCGTCGTCTCCTCGTCGAACCCGACGCCAAAGTGTCGCCAGCGACGCTGCTCGAAGAACAGACAGCCGCGAAGCCGATCAAGTGTCGTGGGAAGTCGTCCGGTGCGCTCCCACTTGGCGAGCGCCTCGTTGGCGATGCGGCCGCATCGCGCGTGACCCAGCTCCTCATAGCCGTCGAAGGTGAGGGCGAACTCGTTGAGCTCGACCTCCGATGCGTCAGGCCCTGGGAGATCCGACCGACGCAGTGCTTTGTTAGGAACGACGTCCAGCCAGCTGGAGCCTAATGGGGGTGCTGTTCCCTCGAGATCGTCAGCCGTCATGTGCCACCTGTCGCAGGCGCGCCGTCCAGTCCTCACCGCGGTCGAGCAACTCATCGGTGGCCATGACCCGAAAGCCGCCGACGTGCGCATCGGCCTTGCTTGCCTGCTGGAGGACGCCGCGTGGAAGCCGGGTGGCGCGCAACACAGCGAACACGTCGTCGAACAGCACGATGACCGCGGCGTCGAAGTCCCATGAGCGGAACGTAGAGAGCTGCCGTTCGCCCGCCTTCCTCGGATCGGTCACGACGCGGGCCTTCACCTGGAGGCGATCACCCATCGGGGTTTCGACGTCCCAGCTCCTCTGCGAGTTCGGGGCAAGTTCGCCGCCGGTTGTTCGTGTGACGAGCAGTTCGGCGTAGTCCCCGGTCGGAGCGTTGCCGCTGCGGAGGACGCCGCGGCGGCGAAGCTCGGTGAGAATCCGGCGCGAGAGCGCGAGGAGCTCGCCGGTCGACCGTTCCTCGAGCTGGTCGACGTTGCACGAGTGTCGAATTGAAGCCATCGCCAGCTGATCATCGGTGGTCGGTGGGCTTCACCGGATGCCTTGATCGAGCCCGCTCTCGAGGAATATGTCCGGTCCGCGAGCGACCGCTCCGCTTGCACGCGGAATCGCGCAGGGCGATGTGTGGGACGCCGCGCGACACGTCCTCGTCGCGCGTATTGCGTGCGTCAAACCCCACGAACAGTTGCGGCCCGCCGGCACGAACATCGCGGCGCCCGCGCTGGAGAACATCCCCACTCGCGAGCGCGATTCCGATTCCGTCGTCCTGCTCCCCCGTGGAACCACGACTGCTCATTCGTGCGCCTCGTCGAACCCGGATCTCCTCATCCCGCACGCTAGGAGTCGCTCGGCGGCCCGGCATCGTCTCAAACCCCCGCCATGCACACTCCCCGTTGCGGCTTTCCCATCTGCGCGGCGATAGGCTCGGAGCCGCCAATACGAGAACAGGAGGCGGGTGCACGTGAACGTTTCGTCGCGGTTCGAGGTGGCCGGGTTCGGCGTGATCGTCACGGGTGGCGCGAGTGGGCTCGGGCTCGCCTACGCCGAGGTGCTCGCCGCGCACGGCGCCCGCGTGACGCTGATCGACATCGACGCCGAAGCGGTCGCCGAGCACGCCACGCGCCTCCAGGGCGAAGGGCTCGACGTCCGTGGCGCAGTCGCAGACGTGACCGATCACGCTGCTCTCGATGGCGCGATCGACGAGGCGGCACACATGTACGGCCGGCTCGATGTCGCCTTCGCGAACGCCGGTATCGCCTCCGGCGTCGGCTTCGTTGACGGTTGGGCGGGCGGCGAACGGCCCCGCGTCGAGAAGGGCGCCCTCGAGCACTACACCGACGAGCGCTGGAATCGCGTGATCGACGTCAACCTCAACGGCATCTTCGCGACGGCACGTGCCGCAGCCCGCCACATGCGTCCACGCGGGTACGGGAGGATCATCGTCACGACGTCGGACGCGGCGACCAAGGTCGAACCGGCGATCGGCTCCGCCTACATGGCGGCGAAGGCGGGCGCCCGGCATTTCATGCACGCCCTCGCACTCGAACTCGCGGCGTACGGGATCACGGCCAACGCGATCGCGCCCGGCTTCTTCGTCACGAACATCGGCGGCGGCCACGCGCACGACCCTGACCTCCAGGCTGCGATCGCGAAGGACATACCCATGCGCCGCGTCGGGCAGCCAGACGACATCAAGGGGCTCGCGCTCTTCCTCGCTTCGCCGGCCTCGGAGTACATCACCGGTCAGGAGATCGTGATCGATGGTGGGCGGATGCTCGGGATCGCGGACTGACCCTCGGGGTCACACCGCCGGAGCCGCGCGCGCTCCAATAGGAATGCGAGTTCAGTAGGGTCCGCGCGTGGACGCGCTCCCTAGCGGGACCGTCACCTTCCTGTTCACGGACATCGAGGGCTCGACCCAGCTGCTCAAGGAGCTGGGCCACGACCGCTACGCGGAGGTCCTCGAGGAACACGATCGGCTGCTGCGCGCCGCGTTCGCGGCGCACCAGGGGCAGGTGGTGGACACACAGGGTGACGCGTTGTTCGTCGCCTTCCGCACGGCCGCCGACGCCGTAGCCGCTGCCGTGGACGCTCAGCGCGATCTCGCGGCTCACCGCTGGCCGGATGAAGGCGCAGTCAAGGTGCGCATGGGCCTGCACACGGGCGAGCCCAGGGTCGGTGAGCAGCGCTACGTCGGGATCGGTGTCCACCGAGCGGCCCGTATCGGCGCCGCCGGCCACGGCGGCCAGGTGCTGCTCTCCTCGACGACGAGGGAGCTGGCCGAGGAGGACCTCCCGCCCGGGGTCACGGTGCGCGACCTGGGCGAGCGCCGCCTGAAGGACCTCGACCAGCCCCAGCACCTCTATCAGCTCGACATCGACGGTCTGCAGAACGAGTTCGCGCAGCTGCGCACGCTCGATGTCGAGCTGCGCCGTAAGCGGCGCCGGATGTACGCCGGCGCGGCGCTGATCGGCGTGGTCGCGGCGGCGGTCGCGATCCCAGTGTTCGCGTTCGGTCAGGGCGGCTCCGGCTCCGGTGTCACCGTGGAGGGGAACGCCGTCGCGGTGATCGACCCCGGATCGAACCGGGTCACGGAGCAGATCCCGGTCGGCGCCCGTCCCGGAGAGATCGCCTTCGGCTCGGGCTCGCTCTGGGTCGCAAATCGCGACGACCAGAACGTCTCCCGGATCGATCCCGAGACGAGCCGCGTCACGAAGCTGATCCCGGTCGTGGACACGCCGACCGGGCCTCGCCGCGGTGGACGGCGCCACCTGGGTCGTGGGCACGAACCCGACCGGCCGCTTCGGTGAGCGTCAGGCGAATCGATCCGCGGTTCGACACCGTCGCCAAACCGATCCAGATCGGCAACGTCGTGCCCGGCGGCCCTGGCTCGGCGGCGGCCCTCGGGAAGACCGTCTGGATCGCCCCGTCCTCGGGCGTTCTCACGCGGCTCGATCCGCACGGGCGGCATCGTGAAGACCGATCGATCCGAACTCGAGCCCGACAGCCGTCGCCGTCGGAGCAGACGCCACCTGGGTCGCCGACAGCGACGCCGGCACGGTCACCCGTGTCGATCCCACAGGGCTGCCGACGCACATCACGGTCGGCGGTGGTCCGTCGGCGATCGCGCTCGGCGCAGACAGCGTCTGGGTCGCCAACAGAGGCGACGACACCGTCGTCCGCATCGACCCGACGCCCCCGCCGTGACCACGACGATCCCCGTCGGGAAGGCTCCCGCCGGGATCGCCGTCGGCGCGGGCTCCGTCTGGGTCGCGAACAGCGGTGACGGCACCGTCAGCCGGATCGACCCCGAGACGGACAAGGTCATCGAGACGATCGAGGTCGGCGGAAGCCCGCAGCGCATCGTCGTCGCGGACGGGCGGATCTGGGTGACCGTCGCCCGGCAGACGATCGGAAGCATCCCGGCGGCGCGCTCCGGCGGAACCGCGCGCCTCAGCTCGCAGGGCGACGTCGATCCGAGTCCTGGATCCTGCGCTCGCGTACCGCCCCCTCGCTGGCAGCTCCTTGCCGCCACCTGCGCGAAGCTCCTCAACTACCCGGACAAGCCGGCTCCGGCCGGCTCGCAGCTCGTAGCCCGAGGTCGCCCAGTCACTGCCGACGCGTTCGGCGGACGGGAAGACCTACACGTTCACGATCCGGAAGGGGTTCCGCTTCTCGCCGCCCTCCAACGAGCCCGTCACGGCGCAGACGTTCAAGTACACGATCGAGCGCACCCTCAGCCCTGTCATGAAGAGCTCGGCTGTCTCCTGGGCTACCTGCGCGACGTCGTGGGCGCCGACGCCTACGATGTCCGGCAAGGCGCCTCACATCAGCGGCATCGTCGTGCCAGGGGAAACCAGCTGACGTTCCGTCTCTCGGCGCCGGTGCCTGATCTCCCCTCCCAGCTCGCGATGCCCTTCTTCTGCGCCGTCCCGCTCGGGACGCCGCTCGACCCCAAGGGCCGCCGGATCATCCCCTCGGCCGGCCCCTACTACGTGACCTCGTACACCCCCGGGGCAGAGCGTCGTGCTCGAGCGCAACCCGAACTACACGGGCGGTCGTCCCCATCATTTCGACCGGATCGAGCTGAGCATCGGGGTCTCCACAGCGGAAGAGCCGACGCGCAGATCGAGGCCGGCACCGTCGACTACGCGTTGGACGGCGTCGATCCAGGTGACGCCGCCAGGATCGCGCACGCTACGGCCCCGGGAGCCCGGCGGCTCAGAAAGGCAGGCAGCGGTACTTCGTCAATCCAACTCTGGAGATCAGACTTCATCTTGCTGAACACGCAGCGGCCGCTGTTCCACGACGTGCGGCTCCGGCGGGCGGTCAACTTCGCAATCAACCGGCGGGCGCTGACCGAGAATCGTCGGCGGACATCGCAACCGACCGACCAGTACCTCCCTCTCGGCATGCCGGGCTTCAAGGATGTCGACATCTACCCGTTCACGCCGGATCTCACCGCCGCGAGGCGCCTGGCCGGCACGCAACGAAGGACCGCCATCCTCTACACCTTCAACTGTCCCGTCTGCGCCCAACTCGCGCAGATCGTGAAGACGAACCTTGGCGCGATCGGGATCGACGTCGAGATCAAGACGTTCTCGCCGCGAGAGCTCTGCCAGCGTCTCGCGAGGAAGTGGCGAGCCGTTCGATCTCGTTTTCCCCTTCGGCTTCGGCGCCGACTATGGCGATCCCGCGACCTTCCTCGGCCGACCGGGAGCTCGTGGGGTACCGTCGCCGTTCGACGATCCTTCCTACCAGCGCAAGGCGAGGGCGGCATCCAGGCTCTCGGGACCACGCCGCTACCTGGCCTACGGCAAGCTCGACGCCGACACCGCCCGAAACGCCGCGCCCGTGGTCGCCGATCGGCAACAAGTTCCGCCGCGACTTCTTCTCGGCCCGGATCGGCTGCCAGGTCTTCCAGCCGATGTACGGGATGGACCTCGCCGCGCTCTGCATCAGACCCTGATCAGGAGCGACCGCGCGCGCTGCCGGCCGGGCTGACGATCTGGCCTTCCAGCACGATCTCGTTCGCCCGAGGCGCATACTCACCTCACCATCGACGCCGAGTGGCGACGTCGAGGAACGAGGAGGAACGAGATGCTCCTGGCAACGACCACGGTCGAGGACTTCGACCGGTTCGAGAAGATCTTCTCGACGAAGGGCGCCGCGAAGCGCAAGCAGCACGGGTCGAAGGGCGCGACCGTCTTCCGCGATCCGAATCAGGAGGATCGGGTGTGGGTGATCTTCGACTGGGATCTCGCCGGCTGGGGGAACTTTGCCTCCGACCCGGAGGTGCCGCCGATCATGCAGGAGGCAGGGCACAAGGGCCGGCCTCAGGTGGCGGAGCTCGGCGGCCAGTACGAGGCCTAGGAGTCAAACGGCCACTCGCGGCGAGAGGACGCCGCGCCCGGGTTTCACACGTTCGCCAACGGCAGCGTGAACGAGACCCGGGCGCCGCCGCTCTCGCGTGACTCGGCCCAGATCGTCCCGCCCTGCGCCTCAACCAGCCCTCGCGAGATCGCGAGCCCTAGCCCGGCGCCACGCCCGTCCGCTCGCCGCGCGGAGTCGCCGCGCCAGAACCGGTCGAACATCCGGTGGGCCGCCTCCTCGCTGACGCCCTCGCCGGTGTCGTCGACGTCGATGCGGACGTTCGGGGGCATCGCCGCGAGGCTGACCGCAACGGTGCCGTCGGAGGGTGTGTGTCGCAGGGCGTTGGTCAGCAGGTTGAAGAGGACGCGCTCGACGTGCTCGGGCGAGCAGCGCGCAACGGCTCCGGACGCCGCAGCCGGATGCTCCAGGGTGACGTTTCGCGCCCGGGCCTCCGCCTCGATCCCGCGGAGGCACGACTCGACGAGCGGCCCGAGGGCCACCTCCTGCAGCTGAAAGGCGAGCGCGCCTGCATCGATGCGGGCCAGCTCGAACAGGTCGTCGACGAGGCGCGTGAGACGGCGAGACTGCTCCTGGAGCGGCCCGAGGTACTCATCGACGTCGGCGAGGCCGTCCTCGATCGCCTCGAGCATCGCAGTGATCGAGGCGATCGGTGTCCGAAGGTCATGACTTGCCGCTGCGACGAGGTCGCGGTGCGCGTCGAACAAGGCCTCGACACTCCCCGCCATCGCGTTGAATGACCGCCCGAGCTCGGCGAGCTCGCGCGGGCCGCCCACGGGCGCGCGGGCCTTCAGGTTTCCGGCCGCGACCTCGCTCGCCGCCGCGCGCAGCGCCTCGATCCGCCGCGCGAGCGTCCCGGCGAGCGCGAGCGCTGCTCCCACGGCGACTGCAGCCGCTCCGGCGGCTACCGCGGCGATCTTGAAATCGTCGCCCATGTGGAACATCACCCAGCCCGAGAGCACGACCGCAAGGAGCGGGAGCACGACCGCCACCAGCGCAAAGCCGGTCAGCTGCAGCCGGACGCTCGGCAGGAGCCGCAGCGCGAGGCTCACGACGAGACCCACGGCGAGCGTGAGCAGGGCGACGACGAGCGCGAGCCCGATCACGGGACGAACCGGTAGCCCACGCCCCAGACCGTCTCCAGGCGACGCGGCACCGACTGGTCGACCTCGATCTTCGTGCGGAGGCGCCGCACGTGGACGGTCAGCGTCCCGGTGTCGATCGCGGCCTCGTACCCCCAGATCTGCGACATCAGCTGGTCACGCGAGAACACGTGGCCGGGGTGGGAGGCCAGGAAGAACAGGAGGTCGAACTCCTTCGCCGTGAGGTGCAGCTGCGCCCCGTCCAGCAGCACCTCCCGCGTCGCACCGTCGATCACGAGACCGTCGAACGAGAGACGCTCGCGCGTCGTCGTCGTCGGCGTCGCTCGCCGCAGCACGCTGCGAACGCGCGCGACGAGCTCACGCGGCGAGAACGGCTTGGTCACGTAGTCGTCGGCGCCGAGCTCGAGACCAACGACCCGATCCGCCTCCTCGCCACGCGCGGTGAGCATGATCACGGGCAGCTCGCCGCGGGCCCGGATCCAGCGGCAAAGGGAGAGCCCGTCTGCACCGGGCAGCATCACGTCGAGGACGACGAGCTCGGGCTTGTCGCGCTCGATGATCGCCCGTGCGGACTCGCCGTCGTCCGCCTGCAGCGTGTCGTACCCGTCCCGCTCGAGGTACCGAACGACCACGTCGCGGACGATGGGCTCGTCGTCGACGACGAGAACCGTGGGCATCGCGCTCATTGTTGCGATTCCTCTTCCTCGACCCACTTCTCGTGGTGCTGGAGCGCCCAGTCACGGCGCACCGACCCGAGCGTAATCCCGCGCAGCGCATGGCGCGTCGCAGGATGGATCACGGCGAGGTACAGATGACCGACGAGCAGCAGGACGGAGACGTACATCAGACCGTCGTGCAGCAGGATCGTCCCGTCGAGCCGGAACCGGGTGTCGCGCTCGCCGAGCCACAGCAGCGTCCCCGAGACGGCGAAGAGGAGGGCAAACGCGGCGGTGACCGCGGCATTGAGCTTCTGTCCGGCGTTGAAGCGGCCCTGCGGTCGGCGGGCGTGCCTCAGCCACCCGCGGTCGTCGTCGTCGAACAGGTCGAGCTCACGCGCGGTTTTCCGGAGCCCTGCGCGGTCGCCGAGGAGCACGACGAGCGCGAGCGCGGCGGCCCACCCCACCGCGGTGAGGAGGTGGACGTCCTTCACGAGCGGCCGCCGGGCCACCGCCTCGCTCAGCGCCGGGACGTAGAGAACGAGCCCCGAGCCGAGCAGCAGGAAGAACGCCGTGGCATGGATCCAGTGCACCGCGCGCTCGGTGCGCGAGAATCGGCGGACGTACTCAGGCGGCATTCGACCGTCCGACCCAGGCGTCGACGTCGTACCCGCGCTCCTCCCAGTACCCGGGCTCCACGTCGTTGCCGACGACGATCCGCTCGACCCACTTGACGTTCTTGTAGCCGTACATCTCCGGGATCACGAGCCGGACGGGTGCGCCGTGCTCACGACGGAGCGGCGCCCCGTCCATCTCGTAGGCGAGCAGCACGTCGTCGAGCCGCCCCTGGGCGGTCGTCAGCGTGTCGACGTACGGCCGCTCGGACGACACGAAGGTGAGAAAGCCGGCTCGCTCGTCGGCGCCGACGTGGTCGAGCAGGTCGGTGAAGCGAACACCCGCCCAGCGGACGTCGTTCACGCTCCACCCGGTGACGCAGTGGAAGTCGGAGACCTGCTCGGCTCGGGGGAGCGCGAGCAGGTCGTCGTAGGTCAGCGTCGCGGGCCGCGCGACCAGCCCTTCGACCCGGAGCCGCCAGGTCGCCGGGTCGAAGCGCGGCATCGTCGCCGCAACCGTGTAGATCCGCCATCCCGACGGGACGAACCCCGTCGGCAGGGCATCCTGCAGCGGCGACGCGACACCGGACACCGCGCGCCACACCGGGCGACCCCACACGAGCGAGGAGAGCCCAACCGCGGTGATCGCGAGGAACGCGCGGCGGCCGTACGGCCTGGGCTCTCCCGGCTCGCTCACGCGTGCACCTTGACCGCGAACCAGTTGTCGACGTCGTTGCACAGGACCTGGTTCGGCTTCTCGTGGGCGTAGGTGTAGAGCGCCCGCTTGCCGAACGTGAGCTGGCGCGACCCGTCGGGGCGCCGGATCGTCCCGAAGTCGCCCATGATCCCCTTGACGTGCATCGGGACGACGACGCCCTGCTTCACGATCACGGGGGGCCAGGCCACGGCGCACGCGCCCTTGCACTTGACGGTGCCCTTCGGCTCGCTGTTCCAGACGTAGATCGCCTGCTTCGTCCCGGTCGCGAGCACGGTGCCGAGCGCCGCGTCCCTGATGACGCGTACGAGCTGGGGCTTCATCGTGTCGCGCGGCCCCGCCTGGGCGAGCTGCGGCCCGATGGCGAGGACCGCACCGAGGACGAGCATGAGGGTGAGGGTGAGTGGGAGTGAACGTCGCATCGTCGTGCTCCTTCTCGTCGGGTGACCGGCTCCAGTCGAGCAGGTCTACCCGTCGGTCTCCCCTGAATGGTCGCTCGCGCGCGAGTGTTCCGCGAGCCGTAACGCAGAGTTCAGAGCCTGTTCAGAAACAGGCCGGGTCGACTCCTACCTGGCAAGGTAGCCGCGGAGCGGCCAGCCCTCGAAATTCGCTGCACCCTCGTCGGCTCGATAGAAGCCCACGGCTTCGACCTTCAACTTGGGGCCGGCTGACCGCAGCCGGAGCGCCCCACCACGCGTGAAGCAGGTCGACAACGCGGGCGCACCACCCGATACGGCGCCACCGAGGTGCATCCGCCCCTCCTGCCGGTAGACCCGCCAGCCCGCCTGCACGAGCGCAAACCGAAAGCGCATCGAGCAGGACGACGTCGCGGTCGGCGCATCGTGGGTCGCCATCGTGACCCCAGAGCTGCTCAGCTCGACGAGATCGGGGCCAACGACCACGGCCGTGATCGGGAAGTCGCGTATCGGCGCACGCTCCGGCGTAGGCACGTCAGGCCCGGTGAGCTGCGGGTCGAGCATGCGGCCCTTCCAGTTGCCGTTCACCGAAGTGGCCGAGGCCGAGCTCACCACCGCGAGCAGCAGCAGGACAGCAGCCGACACGCTGCACATCAGCCTCGAAAACCGCATCCACCCGACCGTACGGCTCTCGGGAGAGCGACGCAAGTCACACCGCGAAATCGTGATAACCTACAACCAAATGGTTGTAGATGAACTGACCGACGAGACGGTCGACCACCTGTTCCACGCGCTGGCCGACGCCACCCGCCGCGACATCCTCCGCCGCGCCGTCGCGGGCGAGGCGTCGGTGTCGCGGCTGGCCGAGGCCTACCCGATGAGCTTCGCCGCAGTGCAGAAGCACGTCGCGGTGCTCGAGCGGGCCGGGCTCGTCACCAAGGAGCGCCGCGGACGAGAGCAGCTCGTGCGCACCGACCCCGACGCCGTCCGCCGGGCGCGGCAGGCGCTCGACCAGCTCGAGACGGCCTGGCGTGGGCGGGTCGACCGGATGTCACACGTGCTCGCACAGCTCCCCGACCCCGACGAGAGCACCCCGACGAAAGGACACCGATGAGCGTCACCAGTGTCGACAAGGACTTCGACAGCCTGACCCTCACCCTGATCGCCGACTTCGACGCCCCGGTCGAGCGGGTGTGGCAGCTGTGGGCCGACCCGCGGAAGCTCGAGCGCTGGTGGGGGCCGCCGCAGTACCCGGCGACGGTCGAGGAGCACGACCTGATCCCCGGTGGCGGGGTCACCTACTTCATGACCGGTCCGGAGGGCGAGAGGCACGGCGGCTGGTGGCGGATCACGTCGGTCGACCCGCCGAAGTCGCTGGAGTTCACCGACGGCTTCGCCGACCAGGACGGGACACCGAACGCCGACATGCCGACCACCACGGTGCACGTGCAGCTCACCGAGCACGACGGCGGCACCCGGATGGAGCTGCGCTCGGTGTTCGACTCCCGCGAGCAGATGGAGCAGCTCGACGAGCATGGGGATGGCCGAGGGCCTGCGGCAGGCGGTCGGTCAGATGGACGCCCTGCTGCTCGCCGGCTGACGATCCGATCGAGAGGACACGACGATGAGAAAGCTGACCGTCAGCACCTTCCTCACCCTCGACGGGGTCATGCAGGCCCCGGGCGGCCCGGGCGAGGACGACAGCGGCGGCTTCGCGTACGGCGGCTGGTCGGTGAACTACTGGGACGAGAGATGGGTCAGGTCATGAGCGAGGCGATGAGCTCGCCGTTCGACCTCGTCCTTGGGCGCAAGACCTACGACATCTTCGCCGCCTTCTGGCCGAACGCCCGCGACGATGGCCCGCGAAGCCGTTGAACGACGCGACCAAGTACGTCGCGTCGCGGAGTCGCCCTCAGCTCGAGTGGGCCAACTCGGTCCTGATCGACGGGGACGCGGCCGAAGGCGTTGCGGCGCTCAAGCAGGGAGACGGGCCGGAGCTGCAGGTGCACGGCAGCGGGAACCTGATCCAGACGCTGCTGCGCCACAACCTGGTCGACCAGTTCCGCCTGTGGGTCTTCCCGCTCGTCATCGGGTCGGGCAAGCGCCTGTTCGCGGACGGCACCGTCCCCGCCGGGCTGAACCTCGTCGACAGCAAGGTCTCCACCACCGGAGTCGTGATCGGTACGTACGAGCCGGCAGGCGAGATCGTCACCGGATCGTTCGCGCTCGAATAGTAGCCCGACGCGTAGCGAGTCGAGGACGACTGAGGGCCGCTCTCGCGGCCCTCAGTCGTGAGAATGGGGCGCGTGCGGATGCACGAGGACGAGGTCGAGATCGACGAGGCGCTCGTCCGACGGCTGGTCGCGGCGCAGTACCCGGACTGGGCCGACCTTACGCTGGAGGCGCTGCCGCTCGGCGGCACGGACAACGCGATCTTCCGGCTTGGCGACAAGCTCTCCGTGCGGCTCCCCAGGCGCCCAGGCGGGGCGACCGGGTCGTTCGACAAGGAGCTCGCTTGGTTGCCGAGGCTGGCGCCGCACCTACCGCTCAGGATCCCAACACCGCTCACTCGGGGAGCCGCAGGTGAGGGCTACCCGTCCGAGTGGGCGATCTACGACTGGCTGGACGGAACCGACGCCACGAGCACGGACCTCGACCTCTCTCGGGCTGCGGTCGACATTGCAGAGCTCCTCACGGCGTTGCAGTGCATCGACACCACGGGAGGCCCGACACCGGGAGGTCGCGGCGGGTCGCTCCGACCACGCGACGGTGCGACCCGTGCCGGGATCGAAGCGCTCGGTGACACCATCGATTGCGAGGCCGTGACGAGCGCCTGGGAGGAGGCCCTCGCCGCGCCGGAGTGGGCCGGCGCACCCGTATGGATCCACGGCGACCTCGACGCGCGCAACCTGCTCGTCGAGGACGGGCGCATCACGGGCGTCATCGACTGGGGTGCCGCCTGCGTCGGAGACCCGGCCTGCGACGTCAAGGTCGCGTGGGCCGTTCTGGATGCCGAGACGCGACCGATCTTCCGCGAGCTCCTGGCGATCGACGACGCGACGTGGGCGCGGGGTCGGGGATGGGCGTTGTCGCAGGCGGCGATCGCGCTGCCGTACTACCGAGACACCTATCCCGCGATCGTCAGTGAAGCCTGGCGCTGGCTCTCGGAAGCGCTGGCCGACACCGAGAGCAGCCGCTGATCGAAACGCACGCCGGAAGACAGGCCCGGCTCTAGGTCCCAGACCAGGTCGGCGGACGTTTCTCGAGGAAGGCGCCCATCCCCTCCTGTGCGTCACCGGCCTGCGCGTTCTTCGCCATCACGCGCCGTGTCAGCTCGTACGCCCCGTGCTCGTCGAGCTCGACCTGTTCGTAGAACGCCTCCTTGCCGATCCGCACCGTGAGCGGGCTCGATGCCGCGACTTTCTCCACGAGCGCTGACACGGCGTTCTCGAGCTCGTCGGCCGGGACAACCCGGTTCACCAGTCCCCAGTCACACGCCACCGCCGCATCGATCGGCTCGCCCGTGAGCAGCAGCTCGAACGCGCGCTTGCGACCCACCGCCCGCGAGAGCGGCACCATCGGCGTCGAGCAGAAGAGGCCGATCTTCACCCCCGGCGTCGCAAAGCGCGCCGTGTCGGCGGCCACGGCGAGGTCGCACGACGCGACGAGCTGGCAGCCGGCCGCGGTGGCGATCCCTTGCACCTTCGCGATCACGGGTTGCGGAACGCGGTGGATCGTCTCCATCAGCACGGTGCAGACGGCGAACAACCGGTCGTAGAACTCGGCGTCGCGACCGACCATCTCCCCCAGATCGTGCCCGGCGGAGAACGCCGGGCCGGCGCCCTCGATCACGATCGCCCGCACCTCGGGGGTCGCGCCGACCTCCTCGAGCGTCGAGATCAGCTCCTCCATCAGCGCCAGCGAGAGCGCATTCCGCTTCTCCGGCCGGTTGAGCGTGACACGGGCAGCCGGAGGCTCGACGCTGACGAGCAGATGCTCGCGGGTCGCGGTAGCCATCGCGAGAGACGGTAGCGTCGATCGCCGCCGATCGCTACGCGGCGCCGATCCGTGATTCGTGCCCCGCCCATTCCCGCTCGCGCAACACGTACTTCTGCACCTTGCCGGTCGACGTCTTCGGCAGCGGGCCGAACTCCACGGCGTCCGGGCACTTGAAGTGCGCGAGGCGGTCGCGGGTGAAGGACACGATCTCCTCCTGGGTCGCGGTCGTGCCTTCCCTGAGGGTCACGAACGCCTTGGGTCGCTCGCCCCAGTGTGGGTGCGGGACACCGACGACGGCGCACTCGAGCACCGAGGGATGGGCGGCGATCGCCTGCTCCACCTCGATCGAGGAGATGTTCTCGCCTCCCGAGATGATGATGTCCTTGCCGCGGTCACGCAGCTCGACGTTTCCGTCCGGGTGCCACACCGCGAGGTCGCCGGAGTGGAACCAGCCGCCGCGGAACGCCTTCTCCGTGGCCTCAGTGTCCTCGAAGTAGCCGGCCATCACCATGTTGCCGCGCATCACGACCTCACCCATCGTCGCGCCGTCCCGGGGGATGTCGTTCATCTCCTCGTCGATGACGCGGACGAGATCGGCCGATGGGTACGCCTGCCCCTGGCGCGAGAGCAACCGGGCCCGCTCGGCGCTCGGCAGCGACCTCCACCCCTCCTGCTCGGGGCACATGGTGCTCGGGCCATAGGTCTCGGTCAGCCCGTAGACATGGATCACGCGGAAGTTCAGGTCGTCCATGCGCGCGAACAGCGTCGGCGAGGGAGGGGCTGCCGCAACGGTCACTGTCACCGGACGCTCGACCCGGTGCGCCTTCGGGTGGTTGATGACCATCAGCTGCACGGTCGGGGCGCCGTTGAAGTTGGTGACGCCGTGCGCGTCGATCAGGTCCCAGACCTGGTCCGGCTCGACCTTGCGCATTGTCAGGTGCCGGCCGGCAACCGCGGTGACCGCCCACGCGAAGCACCACCCGTTGCAGTGGAACATCGGCTGGAGCCAGAGAAAGACGGACTCGGACGACAACCCGGTCACGAGCGCCTCGTTGAGCGCGCTCAGGTAGGCGCCGCGGTAGGTGTACTGCACTCCCTTGGGCCGTCCCGTCGTGCCGGAGGTGTAGTTGACCGAGATCGTCTCCTCCTCGTCCTCGAGCCAGCTCTCCGGCTGCTCCGGCGAGGATGCGGCGAGGAGATCCTCGTACGGGTCTCCGGGGGCGCCGGTGTCGTCGACCCGGATCACTTCGATGCCGGTGAGGTCGAGCGGCGCGACGAGCTCGGCAAGCTCCGCGTCGAGCAGGAGCGTGGTCGTGCCCGAATGGCGCAGGATGTACTCGACCTCGGCGCGCGAGAGTCGCGTGTTGATCGTGACGAGAATCCCGCCGGCGGCCGGGACGCCGAAGTGCGCCTCGAGCATTGCCGGGCAGTTCGGAAGGAGTGTCGCGACCCGGTCGCCCTTCTGGAGACCGGCTGCGCGCAGCCCGTTCGCGAGGCGCCACGCGCGCTCGCCGAACTGCGCATACGTGTAGCGGCGATCGCCGTCTACGACCGCGTCCTTGTCCGCGTACATGAAGGCCGCACGGGCGAGCAGGTCGACCGGGTTCAGCTCGGTGCGGTTGACCCCGGTAGGCACTCCGCGATGATCGCATGTGTCAGAAGGAGGGTCGACCATGTCGACCGGCGAAGACGTGCCCATCGTGGTCGGCGAACCGCACGCTGTTCGCCTCGGGCTCCGGGCGAACGCTCGCCAGTTCGGTCTGCTCGTCGCGATCAACGCATTCGTCGGCGCCATGGTCGGGCTGGAGCGAAGCGTGCTCCCTCTCGTCGGGAAGGAGGACTTCGGCCTGCGCTCGACGTCGGCGATCCTCGCCTTCGTCGTCGCCTTCGGCGCCGCCAAGGCGATCACGAACCTCGCCGCCGGCGCGCTCGCCGACCACGTGGGTCGAAAGCGCTTGCTGGTCGCGGGCTGGTTGATCGCTCTGCCGGTTCCCGTCCTGATCGGCCTCGCGCCCTCCTGGTGGTTCATCGTCGTCGCCAACCTGCTGCTCGGCGTCAATCAAGGTCTCGCCTGGTCGATGACCGTGGTGATGAAGATCGACCTCGTGGGGCCAGCGCGCCGTGGGCTGGCGCTGGGTCTCAACGAGGCGGCCGGGTACCTCGGTGTGGCCGCCACCGCATTCGTCACCGGCGTGCTCGCGACCACGTACGCACCGCGCACCGTCGTCTGGGTCGGCGCCGCGGCGATCGCCGGGCTGGGTCTCTTCCTCAGCGCCGTCTTCGTTCGGGATACGGGCGCGCACGTCCGCCTCGAGCAGGGCGACCGACGACACGAGTCGACGAGCTTCCGCCGCGCGTTCGCGACCGCAAGCTTCCGTGACCCGGTGCTGCGTGGATGCAGCCAGGCCGGGCTCGTGAACAACCTCAACGACGCGCTCGCCTGGGGGTTGGCTCCCCTCTACCTGGCGGCTCACGGCGCGAGCCTCCACCAGATCGCGGTCGTCGCCGCCGTCTACCCCGTTGTCTGGGGGGCCGGGCAGCTGGCGACCGGTTGGCTGTCCGACCACATCGGCCGCAAGCCGCTGATCAGCTCGGGCATGCTCGTCCAGGCCGCCGGGCTCGGGCTGCTCGTCGCCGGGAACGGCTCGTTCGTCCCGTCGCTGCTGGCCGCCGCGCTCCTCGGGGTGGGCACCGCGATGGTCTACCCCACCCTGATCGCGGCCGTCTCCGATGCAAGCCAGCCGCGCGACCGGGCCCGCACCGTCGGTGTGTACCGCTTCTGGCGCGACTTCGGCTTCGTCGTCGGCGCGCTCATTGCCGGCTTTGGCGCAGACGCCGCCTCGCCACGCGTCGCGATCGCGATCGTCGCGGTACTGACCGCCGTCAGCGGTCTCATCGTCGCCGGAACCCGGTGGCACGAGCAACCAGCGCTCCAACCGGTGCGCGTCGAGTAGCCGGAGGGGGCGCTACGCCGGCGGTGGCGCCGCGGGGGTGAGGCCGTGGCGGCGCATGACGTCGAGGGCTGCCGCAACGTCGGGTGGGCCGTCGACGTCGAAGATCGCCGCCAGCTCGCGAAAGTAGTCGGGCCCGAGCAGTCCCGGGGTAACGACGGCAAGCTGGGTCGCGAGATCGTGGCCGCGGTTCTCGAAGCGATGCACCGCGCCGCGCGGGATGCAGAGGACGTCCCCGGGACCGACTGCGGTGGCCACGCCGTCGACCGTCCACGTGAGCGTGCCGCTCAGGCCGTACAGCGTCTCCTCGTACCGGTCGTGGCTGTGTGGCGGCGGGACCGGGCTCTCGGCGGGCACGTCGAACTCGAACAGCGCGGCGCCACCGGCCGTCGCCTCCGCCTCGACGAGGAAGCGGACCACGATCTCCCCGACCCTGATCTCCTCGATTGTCGTCGCTGCGGTCATTTGCCGTCTCCCTTCATGATTAGTAAAGTAGTTTGACGATACATGTCCAGAACTACTTCGTCAAGCAGCTTTACGAATATCGGGCACGGTGTGCCGGTCGGGCCGCCGATGATAGGCGCGCTCATGCGCCTCCCCTGGGAGGCGGTGACGCATCGGCTGCTCGGGGCGCTCCACGAGAGCGGCTTCGACGACATCGACGGGCCACAGCTCAGCGTCCTCCTCTGGCCGGGGCCCGAGGGAATGCGGCCGTCCGACCTCGCCGCTCGCATGCGGGTGACCAAGCAGGCGCTCAACTACCTTCTCGGCACCCTCGAGCAGAACGGCTACCTCGAGCGCCATCCCGATCCGGACGATCGCCGCGCTCGCCGGATCGCGCTGACCGACCGTGGACGGAAGCTGATCCCGGTGCTCCGGGGTGCGGTCGCGGAAACAGAGCGCGAGTGGGCCGCCGCTCTCGGCGAGGACCGTTTTGCCGAGCTCCGCGAGCTCCTCGTCGAGCTCAACGACGTCGTGGCAGACGAGCCGGCGCAGTAGGTCAGGCGGCGATGGCGAGGACGTCCTGCTGCATCACGGCGGGAAGCCGGCGCCCGAGCTCGCGACCTGCGATCTCGCCCGAGCGCAGCGTCCACGCGAACGCGCCACGAGGATCGAACGTAGGACTCGCATAGCGGGCCGGCGTGTCCTTCTCGGCCTTGCCCGCAATGGCACCTGCGACGCGAGCGAGCTCGCTCCGCTTCAGCGCACGGTTCTGCTCCCTGCGTGCGATCTCGCCCGAGCGCAGTGTCCACGCAAACGCGCTGCGGGGCTCGAACGTCGGAACGTCGGAGACTGCCGACTCGTCGGTATCGGTGTCCGTCTCGTTGCTGTTGATGTTCGCGATCATGTCGGGCTCCTTGCTCTCGGTCGCCCTGCGCGACCTGGTGAACGCAACCTAGGCGCGCACGTGTGGATGCACATCGGCATTCCTGCCGATCGCGCTACCTAACTTGCTGCCGTAGCCGCGAATCACGGAGCGCGGGTCAACTGATGTCATGCTGCGAGCCTTGGCCTGAGGCGGGATCGACCCACGAGGATGCGATGAGCAAGGGGCGCGAGCGAAGGCCGACTGTCGTTTTGGTCGGGACCCTGGATACGAAGGGGACGGAGCACGCCTACTTGCGCGATCGCATTCGCGACCGCGGGATCGACGTGCTGCTGATCGACGTAGGGATCCTCGGCGAGCCTCTCACAGACCCCGACGTGACACGCCAGGAAGTCGCGGCGGCAGCCGGGGAGGATGCGCAGGCGCTCGCAGCCGCCCGCAATCGCGGGGCGGCCATCGAGGCGATGGGCCGCGGCGCAGCCGAGATAGTGCTCCGGTTGCACGCGGATGGCCGGCTCGATGCGATCGGCGCCCTGGGCGGAACGGGCGGGACGGCGATCGCGACGCAGGCGATGCGAGCATTGCCCCTCGGCGTGCCGAAGCTGATGGTCTCGACCGTGGCGTCGGGCGACACCAGTCAGTACGTCGGCTCGACGGACATCGCCATGCTCTACTCGGTTGCCGACATCGCCGGGGTGCACCAGATCCTGGCGCAGATCATCGGCAACGCCGCGGGTGCGCTGGCAGGCATGGCGACGGCAAGGGACGCTGCGCCCACCAGCACCAGACCACTCGTCGTAGCCTCGATGTGGGGCGTCACGACCCCGTGCGTGACCGCGGCCCGCGAGCGGCTCGAGGACCTCGGCTACGACGTGCTCGTCTTTCACCAGACCGGAACCGGCGGCCGCGCGATGGAGCAGTTGATCGCGTCGGGCCGCGTCGTCGGCGTGTTGGACGTCACCACGACGGAGCTCGCCGACGAGCTCTGCGACGGCATCTGGGCGTCCGGCCCCGAGCGGCTCGAGGTCGCCGGCCGCCTCGGTATCCCTCAAGTCGTCTCGCTGGGCGCTCTCGACGTGATCGTCATCTCGTCCACCGGGCTTCCCGATCCGATGCCCGAGCGCTTCGTCGGTCGACCGGTCTATCTCCACGACGATGTCGTGGCCGCGACGCGTGCGACGCCGGGGGAGTGCCAGGAGCTCGGCGCGATCGTCGCGCGCAAGCTGAATGCCGCCACAGGCCCTACCGCATTGTTCGTGCCGTTGCGCGGGCTGTCGCTGCTCAGCACCGAGGGACAGGTGCTGCACGACGCGGAGGCGGACGAGGCGCTGTTCTCCACCTTGCGCGAGCTCGTCGACCTGACGAAGGTCGAGGTGCACGAAGTCGACACCGACGTCAACGCCCCCGAGTTCGCACTTGCGATGGCTGAGCGCCTGAACGAGCTCATTGCCGGTACGCCTCGATGACCGCGGCAGCCGTCACCCTGATCGGACGCGAGGAGAGTGTCTCCGAGGCCGAGGCGCTGCTGCGTCGGGACGACGTTCGGCTGCTCACGATCACAGGGCCGGGAGGAATCGGGAAGACTCGGCTCGCGCAGGCGATCGGTTCGGCGACTGCGGACCAGTTCGCAGACGGCGTCGTCCTGGTACCGCTCCACACCGTCCAGGACGCCGGGCTCGTCGTCGCCACCATCGCCCGAGCGCTCGGCCTGTTCGACTTCGAGGGCGACCTCGAGCAACGCATCGTCGCTCATCTCGAAGAGGCTCAACTCCTGCTCGTCGTCGACAACTTCGAGCAGGTCGTCGACGCGGCGCCCGCGCTTGCCGCGATTGTCACCGCCTGTCCAGGCCTGAAGGTACTCGTCACGAGCCGGACACGGCTCAGGGTCGGCGGGGAGCAGGAGCTCCCTCTCGCGCCTCTCACCCGCGACGCCGCCGTCAGCGTGTTCGTGGAGCGCGCCCGGGGCGTGCGCCCCGATTTCCAGCCGGACGAGACCGACCTGACCGCCATTGGCGAGATCTGCGACCAACTCGACTGCCTGCCGCTCGCGATCGAACTGGCCGCAGCGCGGGTCAAGATGCTGTCGCCGACGGCGATGCTCGCCCGCCTCGAGCACCCGCTCGAGCTACTCACATCGGGCTCGCGAGACGCCCCTGCCCGGCACCGAGCGCTGCGCGACACGATCGGCTGGAGCTTCGAGCTCTTGGAGGCGGACGAGCGGATGCTCTTCCGCCGTCTGTCCGTCTTCGGCGGGGGATGCACGCTCGAAGCAGTCGAGGAAGTGTGCGGCGGAGATCTCGACACGCTCGGCGCACTCGTCGACAAGAGCCTCGTCCGCTCCGACGGTGAGCGCTTCGGGATGCTCGAGACCATTCGCGAATACGCAGGCGAGCTGCTCGAGGCAAGCGGGGAGGTGGAGAGCATCCGACGCGCTCACGCCATGCACTATCTCGACCTCGCACGGGCGGCGGCACGGGGCCTGGCCGCTTCTGACCAGGCGATGTGGCGGGCGAGGCTCGAGGTCGATCACGACAACCTCCGCGCCGCACTTCGCTTCTCGCTCGAGTGCGCGGATGTGGAGACGGCGCTCGAGCTCGGTGCATCGCTCGGGCGCTTCTGGCTGGAACGCGGCTACCTGAGCGAGGGCCGGCTCTGGCTCGACGAGGCGCTCGCCGCTCCGGCGGAGGCGTCGCCGACCCGTACCCGTGCGCTGACCGCGGACGGCGTGCTGGCCCATTACCAGGCCGACTACGACCAGGCCGAAGAGCTCTGTCGCTCGGCGCTCGAGCTGGCTCGGACGCTGGGCGATCCGAGAGGCGTCGCGGAGGCATTGACGGGGCTCGCGCTCGTGCGGAGAACGCGCGGCGACTACCAAGACGCCGAGACGCATTTCCAGGAGGCCCTCTCCGTCTACGACGACCTCGGCGACGAGGGGGCGGCGGCGCGGACGCTCGACCGGTTCGCGATCTCGCTCACGCTCGGCGGAGAGGCCGACCGGGCACGGTTGCTGTTCGAGCGCAGTGTCGAGGAGTTCCGTCGGCTGGGAGACGCGACGGGTGTCGCGTTCGGGCTCCACGGCCTCGTCTTCGCTCGCCTTCCGGGCAACGATCTCGTCGCACTGGCGCAGATCGAGGAGAGCCTCGACATCTTGCGCGGAATGGGCGACCGAAGAAACGTCGCGAAGGTGCTGTGGAGCGCTGCCGATGTCAATGCCGAGCTCGGAGAGACGGAGACGGCTGCGGCGCAGATCGAGGAGTCGTTGACGCTCTGCGTCGAGTTCGGCGATCGCTGGTTCTGCGGGGTCATGCTCGAGTCTGCGGCCTCTCTGGCCGCCTCGGTTGACGACGCGGAAAGGGCTGCCCGCCTCTTCGGCGCGGCCGACGGAGTATGGGCGGCGATCGAAGCCCCTCTTCCGGCGTGCTTTTCCGAACACCACGACCAGGTTGTGGCAGAGGTACGCACGCAGCTGGGAGAGGACCAGTTCGAGGCGTCGTGGGACGAAGGCCGGCGCCTGCCGCTCCGCGTCACGATCGAGCTCGTGCAACCTGCGCACGCGGCGGCACCCTCAGCACCGGTGGACTTCCCGGAGGCTCTGACCGCTCGGGAGATCGAGGTCCTGGCGCTGGTCGCCGAGGGTCGTACCGACGCGGAAGTGGCGGAGCACCTCGTCGTGAGCCTGCGCACTGTCCATGCGCACCTCCGGTCGGTCTACCGCAAGCTCGACGTGCACACCCGAAGCGCCGCAACACGCTTCGCGCTCGAGCACGACCTCGTCACCTAGCCGACAGCACCATGCGAGCAAGGCCCGGGCGCCGACTGTGTCGTCGCCGTCAGCCCATCTCGATCTCGACGGGGTAGCCCAGGCGGCCCATCGCCTTGAGGTGCGCGGTGTGCGAGCGAAGTGCCGCCCAGAGCGACGGCTGGGCCGAGTATCGAACGCCGTGCAGCTCGCAGTTGCGCTGAACGATCCGGGCGATGTGGGGGTAGTGCGTATGGGGGATCCGCGGGAACAGGTGATGCTCGATCTGGAAGTTGAGCCCACCGAGCAGCCACGTGAGGACCGGGTTGCGGGGGCAGAAGTTCACGGTCGTCTCGACCTCGTGCACGGCCCACAACCGCTTCTCGGCCCGGAGCTCGTCGGGTGACGCGAACGCCGCCTCCTCGACACAATGGGCCAGCTGGAACGTCGTGGCCATGATCAGGCTGGAGACCATGGCGAACCCCGCGTACACGCCCAGCACTGCCCACCACGGATAGACGAGCATCGGCACCAGCAGGGCCCAGCAGACGAACAGCGCCTTGCCGCTCACGAGCCCCAGGAGGTTCCAGCCCCGTGGGAACCGCAGCCTGCTCTCGCCGACGCGGCCGCGTGCGAGTGCTGCAATGTCGCCGACCGTCTGCCAGCGCAGTCCCATCACCAGGTACATCGGCCAGATGTAGAGGTGCTGATACCGGTACCACGGCCGCGGCGCTTGGGAGGGCATGAAGCGGGCCAGCGGCACCTGCGTGATGTCGTCGTCGAACCCGTCGACGTTCGTGTACGTGTGATGGGCGACGTTGTGCTTGACCCGCCAGGCGTAGCTCGAGAACCCCAGCAGCGCATCGGCGGACCAGCCGACCAGATGGTTCAGGCGACGGCTGCTCGAGTACGCGCCGTGGTTCGCGTCGTGCTGAACGCTGAACGCGACCAGCATCGTGCCGCCGAGCAACCCCAGGAGTGCGAGGGCGCCCACCGCGACCCCGGGATGACCGAGCACGAGCACGCACCACGAGGCGGCGGTCAACCCCAGCGCGACGGGTGCCTTGGCGTACAAGCGAATCGCGCCCGCGAGCCGTGTGTGCCCGCGGGACAGGTATGCCTCGACCTCACGGCGCGTGTCGCGGATGAATGCTCCGCCGTTGTCGAACGCCACCTTTGCTGCGGCTGACGTCATCTGAACCTCCCGACCCACGTACGGATAGAGAGGGCAGAGTGCCGTCGATATCCGAGAACAGAGCCCTGAGCCTACCGGTCGGGTCGGATCGGGCACATTAAGCGCGAGCCTCTGACGGCTCGAGCCCTCGACCGCAGTCTCAGCTCACGTCCGGATGTGCGGCGGCGTGGTCTGCGCTGGCTGCGACGAGCAGCGCGACGAAGCGCTCGGTTGCTGGGGTCAAGTACCTCGTCGACAGTCGAACCGCCGACACGCGGCGGCTGGGTGGGTCGGTGGCGAGTGGCCTGATCGCCACACCTGGGTGTTTCGCCCGGAGCATGAGCCGTGGGAGGAGAGCGATCCCCTCTCCGGCCGCGACAAGGGCCTGTGCCATCTGGCAGTCGTTGATGCGATAGGCAACGTGCGGCTCGAAGCCGGCCTCGCGGCAACGGCGGTCGATCATGCGAAAGCTGGGGCTGTCGGCACCGAAGTCTCCGAGCAGCCAGTTCTCCACGCCCAGGTCGGCGAATCGGACAGTCCGGTTGCGCTCGAGCCTGTGGCCGTGCGGCACGACGACGTCGAAGGGGTCGTCGAGGAGTGGCTCGACGTCGAGGTCGTCGCCGAACGTGTCGTCGATCTCGGGGTAGTCGAACGAGACGCCGACGTCGAGGTCGCCGCGCCGGAGCGTACGGATGAGCGTCGAGGGCAGCCCGATCTCCGTGATCGTGACCTCGACGTCGGGGTGATCCTGACGGAAGGCATGGAGCGCATCGACGACCATCGCGGCGCCCGCGCTGGAGAACGTCCCCACCCGAAGGCTGCCGGCTGAGAGGCTGGCGATCGCTTCCACCTCGAGCTCGGCGGCTGCGATCTGCTCGAATGCCGCAGCCGCACGTTGAGCCAGCGCGCTCCCGGCCTCCGTCAGGCGCAGAGGCCGGATGCCGCGGTCGACCAGGATCGTCCCGAGCTGACGCTCCAACGTTGCGACGATCTTCGACACGGCCGGCTGCGTGTAGTCGAGCTGCTCGGCGGCAGCAGAGAAGGAGCCGGTTTCACCAACGGCTCGCAAGACGCGGAGCTGCTTCAGTTCCATTCCTTGCAGGAATGCTATTGATTACATCTCTTCCTTGCAATCATGATAGAAACAGACGAGTCTCTCCTCCGACAGGTTCGTACGGCCAAAGGGAGGATCGAGAAATGACCGAGACCATCACCAAGCCCTACCGCGTCGCCTCCGGCGAGGGCCTCGCCGACGTCTGGTGGAAGAGCGGCCGCCTCACCGTCAAGGCCGGCGGTGCCGAGGGCGACCACGCGTTCTCGCAGATCGAGGTCGACGACCCGCGTGGCAGCGGGCCTCCCCTGCACCTGCACAACAACGAGGACGAGACGTTCTACGTCCTCGACGGTGAGCTCACCTTCCTCGTCGGCGAGGAGCGGATCGACGTCACGGCAGGCGACTACCTCTTCGCACCTCGCGGCATTGCTCACACGTACATCGTCCGCTCGGAGCGCGCACGCATGCTCGTCACGGCCAGCCCCGGCGGGATCGAACAGGTCTTCGTCAGCCTGGGCATTCCCGTCACAGGCCCCGAGCCCCCGACCGATCCGGTCATGCCGCCGATGGACGAGGCGATGCGCCTGTTCGCAGGCTACGGCGCCGAGATCCTCGGACCGCCGCTCTCGCTCGACGACCTGCCCTAGCCAGGAACTGCTGACGAACTCGGGAGGGGCGGCCGACCGGTTCGCAACCGTGCTCGCGCCGCCATCAAACGCGAGGTCAGGCGGAGTAGCCTTGACGCGTGAGTTGCCCCGCCTGTGGCGCCGTCAACCGCGCGGACGCCCGTTTCTGTGACGTATGCGGTGCCGCGCTCGGCGTCGAGTCGGTCGAGCACCGGAAGGTCGTGACGGTTCTGTTCTGTGACGTGGCGGGCTCGACCGCACTCGGCGAGTCGGCTGACCCGGAAGCGTTGCGGGCTCTGCTCGGTCGCTATTTCGAGCAGATGCGGCGGATCGTCGAGTCGTATGGCGGGACGGTGGAGAAGTTCATAGGGGATGCGGTCATGGCTGTGTTCGGGGTGCCCGTCGTGCACGAGGACGACGCACTGCGGGCACTGCGAGCCGCAGTCGAGATGCGGGACGCGCTTCCGGAGCTGGGGATAGAGGCCCGGATCGGCGTGAACACCGGCGAGGTCATCACCGGCACCGAGGAGCGCCTCGCGACCGGTGATGCCGTGAACGTCGCCGCCCGCCTGGAGCAGGCGGCGGAGCCCGGTGAGATCCTCGTCGGGGCAGAAACCGTGCGGCTTGCCCGCGATGCCGCCGAGACGGAGCCGGTCGAGCCGCTCACGCTGAAGGGGAAGTCCGAGCCCGTTCCTGCCTACCGGCTCCTCACGACCTCGGGAGAAGCGCCGGCCCGACGGCTGGACGCACCGATCGTCGGGCGGAAACGAGAGCTGGTGACGCTGCGCGAGGCGTGGGTGCGCGCGCGGACAGAGGTGCGCTGCGAGCTCGTCACCGTGCTCGGCCCTCCCGGGGTCGGCAAGTCGCGACTCACGGCCGAGGTGATCGCCGAGGCCGGCGTCCGCGTCGTTCGTGGCCGCTGCCTCCCCTACGGCGAGGGGATCACCTACTGGCCGGTCGTCGAAGTCGTGAAGCAGCTGGCGGACATTGCGGTGGAGGCGCAGGCTGCGGAGGCGATCTGTTCGCTTCTCGGCGGCGACGTCCCAACGACGGGTGAGGAAATCGCCTGGGGCTTCCGCAAGCTGCTCGAGGCTGCTGCTCCGCTCGTCGTCGTCTTCGATGACATCCACTGGGGAGAGGACACCTTTCTCGACCTCGTCGAGCACGTCGCCCTGCTCTCGGGGGGCGCCTCGATCTTGCTGCTGTGCTGCGCGCGGCCAGAGCTCCTCGACCGCCGTCCAGGCTGGCCGTTGACGCTTCGGCTCGAGCCGCTTGCCGAGGATGCCTGTGAGCTGTTGATGGACGACCGTCTGGCGGGCCGGCTGATCGACGGAACCCTCCGGGCCCGTGTTCTTCGTGCGGCCGGGGGGAACCCGCTCTTCGTGGAGGAGATGGTGGCGATGCTCGAGCGCGCGGAGAATGCCGAGGTCGTCGTGCCACCGACGATCCAGGCGCTGCTCGCCGCGCGTATCGACCAGCTCGAGCCCGAGGAGCGCCGTGTTCTCGAGCGAGGCTCGGTCGAGGGTGAGGTCTTCCACCGCGGCGCCGTACAGGCCCTCGGCCCCGACGAGCTGCAAGTGACGACGCGACTGGCCGCGCTCGTTCGCAAGGAGTACGTCCGACCCGACCGGGCCCAGTTCCCGGGAGACGACGGGTTCCGGTTCCGCCATCTGCTCATCCGCGACGCCGCATATGACGCTCTCCCGAAGGCGGCCAGGGCCGAGTTGCACGAGCGCTTCGCAGGCTGGCTCCAGCCGCAGGCGCGCAACCTCGTCGAAGCCGACGAGGTCATGGGCTACCACCTCGAACAGGCGCACCGCTGCCGCGTGGAGCTCGGCCAACTCGGCCCGGAGACGACGGCGCTCGCCCGACGCGCCGGAGAGCTGCTGGCGTCGGCGAGCGGTCGTGCGCTACTCCGCGACGACCTCCGCGCTGCCGTCAACCTGCTCGAGCGGGCCGTCGCGCTGCTCCCACTCGAGGGGCGCGGCGTCGAGCTTGACCTCGATCTCGCCGATGCGCTCTTCCGGTCGGGCAGGTTCGCGCAAGCGGAGGCGGTAGCAGCAGCGGCGGGTAAGAAGGCAGTCGCCGCAAACGACCCTCGCGGCGAGCGGCTGGCGCTGCTCCAGCAACGGCGCTACCTGCTCTCGCTCGCCCCGGCTGCCTCCGATTTTGGCAAGTTTCTCGCCTTCGCTAAGGCAGCACTCCCGTCGTTTCGGGGCCGTCGGAGACGACGCCGGGCTCGCCGCCGCCTGGCACGCGATCGCCTACGTCGAGCACAACCGCATGCACTCGGAGGCGCAGCTCACTGCAGCGGAGCACGGGCTGGAGCACGCGCGACGTGCCGGCCTCCACCGCTACGAGCCAGAGTTGCGCTGGTTCCAGGCGGCTGCGTACTTCTTTGGACCGATGCCGTTGGAGGAGTTCCTGGGCTGGCTCGACAGACATCGTGGGCTCGAGAGCCGTACTCCGATCATCGTCCTCTACCGCGCGGGAACGGTGGCGATGCTCGGACGCTTCGAGGAGGCGCGCAACCTCGTGGTCGCGTTCCGCGCACGCGGAGAAGAGCTCGGCCACGGCTTCTGGGCCGCCGCGAGCGCCCAGCAGGCTTGTCGGATCGAGCTGCTTGCCGGCAACCTCGAGGCTGCCGAGCGGGAGATCCGCCGCGGCTGCGAGCTCTTTGAGGCGGCCAGCGAGCAGGGCTATCTCTCGACGTTCGCGGGTGAGCTTGCCAGGACGCTCGCCATGCTCGGCCGACTGGACGAGGCCGAGGAGTGGGCCAGCCGCAGCGCAGAGCTCGGTGCGAGCGACGACGTGGCCACCCAGATGCTCTGGCGAGAGGCGCAGGCGAGGGTGTACGCCCTCCGCGGAGAGCATGCGGACGCAGAGCGGCTCGCGCGGGAGGCTGCCTCATTGCTCGCTGGCACCAACGACTCGGTCTTTCACCCCGCCGCTCAGGCCACCCTCGCCGAGGTCCTCGCGCTGGGAGGGAAGATCCGCGAGGCCGAAGAGGTGCTCGAAGAGGCACTCGACTGCCACGAGCGAAAGGGCAACCTCGTGATGACCGAGCGCACGAGACACCGGCTGGTCGAGCTCCGGCAAACAGCTCCGTAGACGCGAGCAACGTGTGGGGCGGGCTGGCAGCGCGCCCGAATCGCCCAGCTAGCTGCGGCCGAGCTCGGCTGCGAGATTGTGGGTGAGTTCGGCCGCAGGGATGTCGACGCAGCCCGGGTTTTGCCCGCACCACAGGGGTGAGAAATCGTCGATTCCGCGTGATTCGGCCTCCACGCGCAACGGGCCGATTGCGTTCATGGCTCGGGGAAACTCTGGGGCGAGCGTGCTGATCGGACCGAGCTCGCGCACCGCGCGGTTCACGATGCCCCGCGCCGGCCGTCCCGTGAAGACGTTCGTCAACGCCGTCTGTTGGGCGTCGTCGCTCGTGAGTGCTGCCCTGGCCACCGTGCTGGTACTGGCCTCGGGGCAGAGGAGATAGGCGGTTCCCACCTGGACGCCCGAAGCGCCGAGTCTGAGCGCTGCCGCGACGCCGTCCCTGTCGGCGATACCGCCGGCAGCAATCACGGGCACGTCGACCGCTCTCCTGAAGCTGCGGCACCAGCGCGAAGGTTCCAATCTGGGTGCTGAGATCCGCGGTGAGAAACATTCCGCGGTGACCCCCCGCCTCATAGCCCTGGGCGATGATCACATCGGCGCCGTTGGCCTCGAGCCACCGTCCCTCGACAACGGTCGTCGCCGTTGACAGTACCTTCGCGCCAGACGCCTTCACCCGCGCCAGCAGCTCAGGTGAAGGCAACCCGAAATGGAAACTGACAACAGGTGGACGCAAGTCCTCGATGACCCCTGCCATCTCAGCGTCGAACGGGCGCCTCGGACTACCCGGGCTCCGCGACGGGGTCAATGCCGAACTCCCTGTAGTAGGGCGTGAGCCGGGCGAGCCAAGCGGCTTCACGCCCGACGTCGGGCGTGGGTGGGGCATGACAGAAGAAGTTGAGGTTGAACGGCCGGTCCGTTCCTGCTCGAACCGCGGCAACCTCAGCCCGCACCCCATCGGCGTCAAGCATCGCGCACGGAACCGAGCCAAGCCCACCCGCTCCCGAAACCGCAGCAGCAAGTGCGCTCCCCTGCGCACCGGCCATCGGCGCTTGCACCACAGGAAGCTCGAGACCCAAGCTCCCCTCGAGGAGCTCCCTCGTCACGCCCCATCCGAGGATGATGGCACTCCACCCGCCGCAACGCTCGTTGTCGGTCTGACAGGCGAATGGAGCTAGGCGGGGCTCGACAACCTACGACCCCGTTCTGCCGCGCCTGACACGCACCCGCGTGTCACCCGCCAGGTACCCGCTGAGGTGATCGATCACCTCGCGCGCGTCGTCCTCGATGCCGTGGATGAACGTGGACTTGCGCCGCCGCAGCACGGGCAAGCCCAGGGCGTACAGGCCCGGGCTGTCGACGACACCGCCGTCGTGGCGCAGCTGGCCCTTCGCGTCGACGACCGGCACGTCGAGCCACCCGTAGTCGGGCCGGAACCCGGTCGCCCACACGATCGTCCGGATCTCGCCGCTCCGCGAGGTCGAGCTGCCAGCCGCGCCGACCGGGGCACCTCGGTCGGCGCGAAGCGCTCGGGAGCGGCGACCTCGGGATCGCCGCCGTCGGTCCGAGCCCACTCGTCGAACGCGTCGAGCAGGCGCTCCAGCTTCAGGTCCGCGAGCGAGAACACGTTGCGCAGGCCGCCGGAGAACAGCGCACGGCCGTCGCGGACAGTCGCCCAGCGGCCGACCAGCTCGACGCCCATCGCCGTCAGCGCGTTGAGGTCGAGCGTCGTCCGCTCGGGCGTCCCGACGAGCTGCGGCGACGGCAGCCGCCGCGCCCGCGTGAGATCGTCGACCTCGTCGTACCGCTGGTCCCACACGCCCGGACGCGTCCATCCACCACAGGACGTCGCGGCCGCGATACGTGCGCGGCAGCCGCACGTGCTCGCCGACCGAGAGGGTCACCGGTCGTCCCGATTGCCGCAGCTCGGCGGCGAGCTGCACGCCGGTCGCCGACGCGCCCACGACGAGCACGCCGCCGTCGGGGAGCTGGCTCGGGTTGCGGTACTCGAACGGCGTCAGCTGCTCGACGTCCGGCGGCAGCGCGCTCGCGAACGCCGGCACCGTCGGCCGATTGCAGGCGCCGCTCGCGATGACGCACCGTGCGCGCACGGATCTCGCCGTGGCTCGTCGTCACCTGGTAGCCGTCGTCGGTGCGCCGCACCGAGGTGACGTTCGTGCCGGTCCGGACCGGAGCGCGGGCATGCGCGGCGAATCGCGTCGATGAGCTCGACCACCTCGCGCCGTCGTCATGTAGCCGTCGGGATCGGGCCCGTCGTAGGCGAAGGCCCGGCAGTCGGCTCTGCCAGTTGGGTGTCAGCAGCCGCAGCGAGTCCCAGCGCTCGCGCCGCCAGGAGTTCGCCACCTCGCCGCGCTCGAGCACGACGTGGTCGATCGACCGCTCGCTGAGGAAGTGGCTGGCGGCGAGGCCGGCGTGCCCGGCGCCGATGACGACGGTGGTGAAGCGCTCGATGGCCGAGCCCCTCAGGCGACCTCGACGGTGACCTCCGTCGGGTTCGTCAGCGCGTCGAACACCGCGGAGCGCTTCTGGGACTGGGCGACCAGCGCCTCGATCTCCTGCTGCGAGGCGTCCGCGTCGATCGTGAACGTCACCTTGATGTCGTTGAAGCCGTTGCGGACGTCGCTGTCGGCGCCGAGGATCCCGCGGATGTCGTGGTTGCCCTCGACCGTCGACTCGACCGAGCGCAGCTGGATCCCGCGGTTCTGCGCGACCGACGCCACGCCCGCCGTCAGGCAGCTCGCCAGGCCGACGAGGAGGTACTCGATCGGCGTGATCCCGTTGTCCTCCGCCGCGAAGACCTCGGGGTGGTCGGCGTCGAACACGGCCTCGGTCTTGTGGCTCTGCTCCTCGCCGAGGCCGAAGAAGTTCTGGATCGTCGTCGTGCTGTGGACGCCGTTCTGCCACTTGGACGATGCCCGCCACGTGAACTGGGCGGCCTCCGGCGCGCCCTGTCAGGACCTCGCGCGCGTCGAGCAGTGCCTGTACGTTGACTCCGTTGTCGATGGTCGTCATTCGCGCCTCACTCCTCTCTGTCTGTCGTGATCCTGCTTCCCGATGGAGGATGCTAGACAATACACGTCCGTGACTCCGCCGAGAGAGCAGTGACCGCGCCCATCGCGGGCAGCCTCGGCGCCCGAGGCCGGCTCGGTCGGCACGGTCGAGACGCAGTACCTCGACCTGCCGGACCCGGTGCGGCTCGACTGCGGGCGGGAGCTGCACCCGGTCCGCGTCGCGTACGAGACCTACGGCACGCTCTCGCCCCGGCGCGACAACGTGATCCTGGTCTGCCACGCGCTCAGCGGCGACGCCCACGCGGCCGGCTTCTCGAAGGAGGCCGCCGAGCGAGAGCACCCGCGACGGGTTCGGGGCCGACGATCGCGACGGCACGGCCGGCAAGGGGCTCGGCTGGTGGGACGGGATGATCGGCCCCGGCAAGGCGTTCGACACCGACCGCTTCTTCGTCGTCTCCACGAACCTGCTCGGCGGCTGCCGCGGGACGACCGGGCCGTCGTCGATCGACCCGGCGACGGGCAGGCCGTACGGGTCGGACTTCCCCGTGATCACCGTCGCGGACATGGTGCGAACCGAGCGTGCGTTCCTGGACGAGCTCGGGATCGAGCGGCTCGCGGCGGTGGCCGGCGGCTCGCTCGGCGGGATGCAGGCGTTCGAGTGGGCGATCCTGTTCCCCGACCAGGTCGATGCCGTCGTGGCGATCGCCAGCACGCACGCCCTCCACCCGCAGGGCGTGGCCTGGAACGCGATCGCGCGCGAGGCGATCATGCGCGACCCGGCGTGGCAGGGCGGCCACTACTACGGCACGGGCCGACGCGCCGGACGCCGGCATGGGCGTGGCGCGGATGATCGGCCACATCACGTACCTCTCGGCGCCGGCGCTCGACGACAAGTTCGGCCGGCGGCTGCAGTTCGCCGACGACATCCGCTACACGATCACCGAGCCGGAGTTCGAGGTCGAGAGCTACCTGCGCCATCAGGCCGACTCGTTCGTCAAGCGCTTCGACGCCAACACCTACCTCTACACGTCGCGCGCGCTGACCTACTTCGATCTCGCGCGGCAGCACGGCGGCGGCTCGCTCGCGCGGGCGCTCGAGGGCGTCTCGGCGCGGACGCTGCTGATCGCGTTCAGCTCCGACTGGCTGTACCCGCCGTCGGCGTCGCGGGAGATCGAGGAGGCGCTTCGCGCGCTCGGCAAGCCGGTCGAGCTCCACGTGATCGACGCGCCGTACGGCCACGACTGCTTCCTGCTCGAGGAGGCGCGGCAGACGCCGATCATCCGTCGCTTCCTCGAAGGGCGCTCGATGACCGACGAGCGCGACGACCCCGAGGACGACCCGGGAGTTCGGATTCGAGACACGGCAGCTGCACGCCGGGCAGCGGCCCGACCCGAACACCGGCGCACGCGCGGTGCCGATCTTCCAGACGACCAGCTACGTGTTCGAGGACCCGGAGTCGGCGGCGGCGTACTTCAACCTGCAGGAGTACGGGAACACGTACTCGCGCATCATGAACCCGACCGTCGCGGTGTTCGAGGAGCGGGTGGCGAACCTCGAGGGCGGCGCCGGCGCGGTGGCGTTCGCCAGCGGGATCGCCGCGCAGGCGGCCGCGCTGTTCACGCTGCTCGAGCCGGGCGACCACGTCGTCTCGTCCTCGGCGCTCTACGGCGGGACGGTGAACCAGCTCAAGCACCTGCTGCGCAAGATGAACGTCGAGCTGACGTGGGTCGATCCCGACGATCCGGACGCGTGGCGGCAGGCGGTCCGCGCCGAACACGAAGGCGTTCTTCGGCGAGACGATCGGCAACCCGGCCGGCAACGTGCTGGACATCGAGGCCGTGGCGTCGATCGCGCACGAGCACGAGCTGCCGCTGATCGTGGACAACACGTTCGCGACGCCGTACCTGTGCCGCCCGATCGAATGGGGCGCCGACATCGTGATCCACTCGGCGACCAAGTTCATCGGCGGCCACGGCACGAGCATCGGCGGCGTCGTCGTCGAGGCCGGCACGTTCAACTGGTCCAACGGGCGGTTTCCCGGTGGTCGCGGATCCGTCGCCGGCCTACCACGGCCTGCAGTTCCACGAGACGTTCGGGACCTACGGCTACCTGATGAAGCTGCGGGCCGAGACCCTGCGCGACCTCGGCGCGGCGCTCGTCGCCGTTCAACGCCTTCCTGTTCCTGCAGGGGCTCGAGACGCTGTCGCTGCGGATGGAGCGCCACGTCGACAACGCGCGGGCGGTCGCGGCGTTCCTCGAGTCGCACGAGCTGGCGTCGAACGTGACCTACCCCGGCCTGCCGGGCAGCCGGTACCGGCCGCTCGTCGAGAAGTACCTGCCGCGCGGCGCGGGCGCGGTGTTCTCGTTCGACTGCGCCGGCGGGCGCGACGGCGGGCAGGACCTCATCCGCGGCGTGACGCTCTGGTCCCACCTGGCCAACGTCGGCGACGCGAAGAGCCTGATCATCCACCCCGCCAGCACGACGCACCGCCAGCTGAGCGACGACGAGCTGCGAGGCGGCCGGCGTCGGGCCGGGAACGGTCCGGCTGTCGGTCGGCACCGAGTCCGTCGACGATCTGATCTGGGACCTGGAGCAGGGTTCGCCTGCGCCGCGAACGTGACGATGACCGACCTCGAGCGATACCAGGACCCGTTGACGATCCAGCGCGTGCTCCACAGCGCGCAGCACGATCGCGATCGTGGGCCTGTCGGCCAACGAGCTGCGGGCCAGCAACTTCGTCGGCTACTACCTCAAGCGGCACGGCTACCGGGTGATCCCGGTCAATCCCCGCGAGACCGAGATCCTCGGCGAGACGTGCTACCCGAGCCTGCTCGGACGTGCCCGTGCCGGTGGACATCGTGAACGTCTTCCGCGCGCCGGACGCGCTGCCGGCGATCGCGCGGGAGGCCGTCGCGATCCACGCCGGCGCCCTCTGGTGCCAGTTCGGCGTGATCAACGAGGAGGGCGCGCGGATCGCCGAGGACGGCGGCGTGACGGTGATCATGGACCGCTGCCTCAAGGTCGAGCACGCGCGCTACGTGGGCCGGATGCACTGGCTCGGCTTCAACACGCAGCGCATCACCTCCGTCCGCGGCGGCCTCCAGTGATCAGCTGGGCTTTGGTGCGATGTCGTGCCCGAGCTCGGCGCGCAGCAGAGCGATTGCTGCTCGTCTGAGCACGGTGAACGCTTCGTCGTTTCCCGCCCGACAGACGTCCTTGAGGCGCAACCATCGCTCGTGCTGCTGGCCTACGTTACGGCTGCATTGCTCGGCTTGATCCCGATCACCCCGGGTGGCCTCGGCTTCGTCGAAGCTGGCCTCACGGGAACCCTCGTCCTGGCCGGGGTCGGAGCGGCCGACGCGTTCGTCGCGGCGCTCCTGTACCGGCTCGTCTCGTTCTGGCTGCCGATGCCGGCCGGACTGGTCGCGTACATGCTCTTCCGGCGCCGGGATCCCGCCCCCACGCCGGCAGGCTCGACAGACCCGGGATGATCGAGTCGAAGACCATGCGGGCGCTCGGGCAGATTGCCTGATGGCTGCACGACGCGGAGAGCCGACGCCGGTGGCGCCGCAGCAATTCGACCTGGTCTCTGAAGCCGCGGTGTCTCCGGCTGATGCTCTGGCCCGTCTCGGCTCGACCGAGGCGGGCCTGTCGAGCGGGGAGGCACGTCGGCGTCTTGCGCAGTACGGGCCGAACGTCCTGCGTTCGCGCGGGGTCAGCGCCCTCTCGGTTCTCGGGCGCCAGGTTCGCAGCTACCTCCTCGGCCTGCTCCTCTTCGCGGCCGTCGTCTCGGCGGTGGTGGGCGACGGCACAGAGGCCTTGATCATCGGCGCCATCATGGCGATGAGCGTCGGCCTCAGCTTCTTCAACGAGTACAGGTCGGAGAAGGCGGTCGAGGCTCTCCACTCCCAGATTCGCCATCTGGCATTCGTCGAGCGCGATGGGCACCCGATCGAGGTGAACGTGACGGAGATCGTTCCCGGCGACGTTGTGCACCTGCGGGTCGGCGACGTGGTGCCGGCCGACCTGCGCCTGCTGGCGGTGCACGAGCTGGAGTGCGACGAGTCTGTCCTGACGGGAGAGTCGCAGCTCTCCGAGAAGACATCCGATGCGAGACCCCCGGGCGACTCGCCGCTCGATCTCCCGTCCTGCGCGTTCATGGGTACGCTCGTGCGCGGCGGTGACGGGCGTGGGCTCGTGGTTCGCACGGGCGCGCGCACCGCCTTCGGCGCCATTGCCCTTCGGCTGGGCGAGCGGCAAGGGCAGACGGCATTCCAGCAGGGCCTCCAGGCGTTCTCTCGCCTTCTGGCCACGGTCACCACTGTGCTGGCAGGGTCGATCTTCCTGATCAACGTCGCGTTGGGCCGCTCGGTTCTCCAGTCGGCCCTGTTCGCGCTCGCGATCGCCGTAGGGCTGACACCACAGCTTCTGCCCGCGATCGTCACGGTCAGCCTGGCCACCGGCGCCCGGCGCCTCGCACGACGGCGCGTGATCGTGAAGCGGCTCGTCTGCATCGAGGACCTCGGCAACGTCGAGGTGCTGTTCACCGATAAGACCGGGACACTCACCGAAGGCCGCATCTCCTTGGCCAAGTCTCTCGACCCTCTCGGCAGGCCCGCCGACCGAGCTCGCGACCTCGGCCTCGCCTGCAGCGACCGCGTCGGCAACGAGCTCGACCGTGCGCTCTGGGCGAGCACCGGAAGCGCCAACGAGGACGACCACGACTGGCCCGTGCTGGACGTCGTGCCGTTCGACCACGAGCGGCAGCTCGCCTCGTCCCTCGTCGATGCGCCGGACGGGCGACGGCTGATCATCGCCAAGGGAGCCCCCGAGGCCGTCCTCGCCCGCTGCACCTCGGTGCCGGCAGAGGCCCAGACGACCCTCGATGGCCTGTTCTCCACCGGCACGCGCGTCGTCGCCGTCGCGAGCCGCGAGGTCGCGCTCGAGCGGCTCGGCCTCGACGACGAGCGCGACCTCTCTCTCGACGGGTTCCTCTGCTTCACCGACCCGGCCAAACCGGACGTCAAGCAGTCTCTCGCCCGCCTCGACCGCCTCGGTGTCACCGTCAAGATCGTCACCGGCGACAACGGCCAGGTCGCGGCACACCTCTGCCGTGAGGTCGGCCTCGACCCGGGGACGGTCCTCACCGGCACCGACATCGCCGCGATGGACGATGCGGCCTTGCTCGCGCACCTTCCACAGACCACGGTCTTCGCGCGCGTGACGCCCGAGCAGAAGTCGCGCATCATCCTCGCGCAGCGCGGCCTCGGCGCCGATGTCGGGTTCCTCGGCGACGGCGTCAACGATGCCATCGCCCTCCACGACGCCGACGTCGGCATCTCCGTCGAGTCCGCCGCCGACGTCGCCAAGGACGCAGCAGACATCGTCCTGCTCGACAAGGACCTCGGGATCATCGCCGACGGCGTCGTCGAGGGCCGCCGGATCTTCGCCAACACGATCAAGTACGTCCTGATGGGAACCTCGTCGAACTTCGGCAACATGTTCTCGGCCGCCGGAGCCTCGCTGTTTCTCTCCTTCCTGCCGATGCTGCCGACGCAGATCCTGCTCAACAACCTCCTCTACGACGTCAGCGAGATGACGATCCCGACCGACAACGTCGACGAGGAGCTGCTGGCACGCCCCTCACAGTGGGACATCCGCCTGATCCGCCGCTTCATGTCCTTCTTCGGACCGATCTCGTCCGTCTACGACTTCCTCACCTTCGCCATCATGCTGCGGGTCTTCGACGCCGGTCCCAGCCTGTTCCAGTCCGGTTGGTTCGTCGAATCCCTGACCACGCAGACGCTCGTCATCTTCGTCATCCGCACCCGCCGCGTGCCCTTCTTCAAGAGCCGCCCGAGCCGGCCTCTCCTCGTCGCCACGCTCAGCTGCGCCGCCTTCGGCATCGCCATCCCCTACATCGAGCCGATCGCCCGGCTGTTCGGGTTCCAGGCGCTGCCGCTCTCGTTTCTCGCGGTCCTCGTCGTCATGATCGCCACCTACCTCGCACTCGCCCAGGTCGGCGTCGCGCTCTTCTTCCAGCCGCAGGGCGGCCGCTCCCTCGCCCGCGCGATCGGCCGTCGCGAGCGTCGTATCATGCGCACCGCCTCACGCTGGAACATCTGGCGACACAGCGCCGCACCACCACGTGGATGACCCGGCCGGCGCGATCACGGCGGCGGGGTCTCGGCGACAACGGCTGCCGGCGTCGTGACCGCGGCACGTCCGAGCAAGGTCACGCCGCCCGCGGTCACCGCAAGCGACACGAGTGACGCAGCGACGATGGCGGCCCCCTCGCCGCTCGTGAGGATGCCCTGTTGCAGGCCGAGCGTGACGACGGCTGCGGGAACGCCGAGCTGGGCCGTCGCGGCGAGACCGGCCCCGAGTGGCTGTCGAGTGAGGAAAGCCGCGGCAATGTGCACCACCACGCTGAGGGCCACCAGCTCCGCCGCGAGCGCGATGAGCGACGGCTGCTCACCGAGAGCGCGCAGGTCGAGGCGCGCACCGAGGACGACGAAGAAGAGCGGCACCATCAGGCCCTGCGCGACCCCGGTGACCTGGCGCGAGAGCCTTTTGGGACCCCCGATCGCGGCAACCATCAGCCCGACCCCGAACCCGGCGACGAGGACGCTTGTGCCGCTGCGCTGCGCGACCCAGGCGAGACCGAAGAGGATGAGGAGGGAGAGGCGGAGATCGAGCGCCCAGCCGCGCAGCTTCGAACGGCGTCTCAGCTGCCGCACCCAGGGCCGGTGGTGGATCAGGCGGACGACGCAGTACAGCCCGAGCACACAGGCCGCGATGAGCAGGCCCCCGAGCGCCGCGTTCCGCGCGCGACTCGGCTGCAGGACCAGCGGGACCAGGACGATCGCGGCGATGTCGGCGAACGCCACCTGTGCCATCACCGTCAGCGCGTGTCGGTCACCGAGCAGGCCCTGCTCCTCGAGCGCGGGCAGGAGGATCGCCGCCGACCCGCTCGCCAGCAGGAGCGCGTAGATCGCAGCGTGGTGCATCCCGCTGACCGACGCGATCGCGAGCCCTGCCGGCACCGACAGCAGCGCGACGAGGATCGCTGCGAGACCCCCGCGGCGAACACCCGACCCGAGCCCCGGCTGGCGCAGCGGCACGTGCATGCCCGCGACGAACATCAGCATCGCGAACCCGACCTCGGCCAGGAAGGCGGTCGTCGGCTCCGCCGGGTCGAGCCATCCGAAGCCGCTTCGCCCGATGATCACGCCGGCGGCGAGCTCACCCACCACCACCGGTACGAGTGAGCGGCGGCCGGACGCGAGCAGCGGCCCCGCGAGCCCGGCCAGGACGATCAGGGCGAGGACGCCGAAGCTCATCGGCTGGACCTTCCCAGAAGCTTCATACCGGAGACGCCCCGATGACCAACTGAGCAGCGGTCGGGCTCATGCCTGTGCCTTTCCTACTCACGTCTCCCCTGGAACACAAGGGAATGGAGCACGCCGCCGGCGAAGATGTCAGCTGTCGGCCACGGCGCGGCGCTCACGCCGCCGGGCCAACTTCACGAGCAGGTTGTCGGCGATCCCCGGCCGGCTCCACGGGCAGCGGGCGATGCAGATCGCGCAGCCTTTCGTCTCGGCGAAGTACGGGATGCAACGGTCGAAGTCGACATACCACTTCTCGTCGCCGCGAACGAGCTGCTTCTGCTCGGCGATCGCGTCCGGTGGGCAGGAGTCCGTGCAGATCCGGCAGTTGTGGCAGAAGTCGTCCGCCCCGAACACGTCCGGCTCGTCCGCAACGAGCGGCAGGTCGGTCGAAACAGCCGCGAGGCGGAACGACGCGCCGTGGGTGCGGTTGATGATCGAGCCGTGCTTGCCGAGCTCGCCGAGGCCGGCGGCGATCGCTGCCGGAATCATCAGCAACGCATCGGCGCGCGGGCCGGGGAACGATTCCGAGGGCCAGCCCTGCTCCCGGATGAAGTTGCGCAGGCTGTTCGCAGAGCGCGCGGCGCGCGTGTACTGCCGGCCGACCTCGACGCCGGCGTTGAGCCGCCCCGGCACCGCGGGCGCCTGGGAGATCTCGTCGTAGTCGTGGGCGAAGCCGAGCACGATCAGCCACTCCTCCGCGATCTCGAACCCCGCGAACACCCAGAGAGGGTCCAGCCGCGCGATCCCGACCAGATCGGCCTCGTTCGCGAGCGCAAACGTCTTCACCGCCTGCGTCCACTCCGCCGGGCTGCGCTCGACCCGCTCGGCCGCCACCGGGATGGGGTCGGGCCCGCGCGGGCGCAGCGCGAGCGTCACCGGGTCGCGGCTGAAGGCCTCGGTCACTTCCGGCGAGTCGTAGAAGCGGCTCACGACGTATGCCTGCAGCTCCCCGTGGGTCTGCACCGAGGCGTCGTGCCAGAAGAACGGCGACGGCGGACGGCGCTCGCCCTCACCGAGCCCGTTGACGGTGTTCCCGGAGACCGGCGGGAAGTGCGGCAGGATCTCGGCCGGCGGCTCCCAACGTTGCGCGCTGCGGCCCATCCGCCGCCTTATACCACTTGCCAAATGCGGCGCCTCTTGGAGTTGACCCCGCCCCTGCTTACTCAGTTGGCGACCGTGATCTGACCGTCCGTCGCTGACGGCGGTGTCAGACCGACTCACCGCGGGCGCGCGTGTAGCGCTCGTAGACGGACGATAGTGGCGACCGATCGCGCCGCGGTCGGCTCGGCACGTCCCGATCGCCGGCGCAGCTCCACAAACCTCAACGCGCAATCGAAGCGGCCGCTAACGCCATCGTGCCCTTGTAGGCGAGCGGGCGGAAAGCACAGCGGCGAAGCCGCGAAGCGGGCTCGCGGGAAAATGGAGCTAGGCGGGCTCGAACCGCCGACCTCCTGGGTGCGATCCAGGCGCTCTCCCAACTGAGCTATAGCCCCGCGAGAGCGGAATTCTAGCGCGCCGTCAGGGCGCCGTCGGCGAGGAGAACTTGCCGGCGCGGATCGCTTTCGCCATGTCGGCGGACTGCTCCCGGTACCACGTTCCGTCTGCGAGCTCGATCGCAGGGAGCCCGTTCTGTCCCGTCCCCTCGACGACCGCGGTGCGGCGCCTGAAGCGTGGCCATGGCTCCTTGACGATCTCGTATTCCACCCCTGCCTCGTCGAGCGCCTTCTGCACCTTCCAGCAGGGATGGTTGTCGACCTTTGCCCACAGGAGCCCACAACGGTGCAACTTGACGGCCATCGCCTCCCCTTCCACGCCCGAGAGTGCGCAGGTTGCAACCTTGCAACCTGCCGGTCGTCGTACGATACGCCCGTGCGCGCCCTGGTGCTCGGACCGTCGGGGGAGCCCGAGCTACGCGAGATCGCCGAGCCAGACGGGCCGGGAGAGGTCGTCCGCATTCTCGCGTGCGGGCTGTGCGGATCCGACGTCGAGAAGCTCGGCGATCCCGCGCGAGCCGGAACCGTCCTCGGGCACGAGGTCGTCGCCGAGACCGCCGACGGGCGCCGTGTCGCGCTGGTCCACCACCACGCATGCGGCGCCTGCGAGCAGTGTCTGGCCGACCACGAGTCGCTGTGCTCGGCGTTCGCGGCACCCACCATCCGGCCAGGCGGGTTCGCGGAGCGAGCCGAGTGCCCAGGGATGGGTCGAGCTCCCCGAGACGGTCGACGACGCGCAGGGAACGATGGTCGAGCCTCTTGGCGTGTGTGCTCCGCGGCGTACGGCACGTGCCCGGCAGGCCGGGTGCTCGTCGTCGGTCACGGCTTCATCGGGCACCTGTTCGCTGCCGTCCTCCGCCATCGTGGCGACGAGGTCTTCGCCGTCGACATCGATCCACGCCGGACAGGGCCATCGCCTGACGTGCCTGTCGACTGCACGATCCTCGCGGGTCAGGGCGGTGTGACAACCGCGCTCGACGCGGTCCGGCCCGGCGGAACGGTGCTCGTGTTCGCCGACGCGGGTGAGATCCCGGCATACCGCGTATACCGTGGAGAGCTGACCGTCGTCGGGGTTCGCTCCGGATCGCCCCAGCTCATGGCCGAGGCGGTCGATCTCCTCCCTCATCTCGAGCTCCCCCAGCCGACCGTGCTCCCACTCGAGCGGTTCGCCGACGGGCTCGAGCTGTTCCGGCGACGTGGCGCGCTGAAGATCGTGTTCACCCCGTAGGCGACGCGCCGGTGGTCGGACTCATGGGTCGGGCAAACGATCGAACTGACCGAGATCAAGCCGGTCTCGCCGGAGGACGTCGCCGCGCTGACGATGCCCCATGATCGGTTGCGAGCCAATGGGTGAACCCATCCCCTCTGCCCTTCGAAGGCTGCCCGTCAGGCGGGCCGGTGTCAGACACCGATTCTGTCAAGGGTGCAACCGTGCCAACTTCGTGCCAGTTGCTCCACAGGCTCGATGCCAGTGCCGATGCGCGATCCACGTCGACACTCAATGCCTGGCAGGCGAGCGATACCAAACACCGGCTGCAGGAGCCAGGGCCGAAGCCGACATCGGTGTCAGACACCGGTTGCCGGGGCACGGGTCGCCGGGAACGTGAGAGCGCTCGTCTTCCACGGCCCGGGTGATCTCCGCCTCGAGGAGGTGCCGCGGCCCGAGCGTTTCGAGGAGGGGGACATCCTGCTCCAGGTCGAGGTGGCGCTCACCGACGGAACCGACGCGAAGGCGTTCAAGCGCGGCCATCCGGTGCTGCTCGGGCCACCACCCAGCCCGTTCGGGCACGAGGCCTGTGGGATCGACGTTGGGACGGGACGCCGGGTCGTGCCGGCCAACTCGGCGCCGTGCGGCGCCTGCCCACCATGCGACCGGGGGCAGCAGACGCTGTGCGAGAACCTGTTCCCTCTGCTGAACGGTGCGTATGCCGAGTACCTCCTCGTCCCGGCGCGGATCGCCGAGAAGAACCTCCTCGTCGTGCCTCCAGGGCTCGCCCCGGAGGTCGCCGCCATGACCGAGCCCCTTGCCTGTTGCCTGCACGGCGTCGACGCCGCCGGAATCCAACATGGTGACACGGTGGCGGTCGTCGGGACCGGGCCGATCGGGCTGATGCTGTGCGCGTGCGTGGCGGATGCCGGCGCGACGCCAATCGTTGTCGGCGGCCGGCAGGAGCGACGCGAGCTCGCACCGCTCTTCGGCGCCCGTCTGGCCGACCCGGAGGAAGCCGACGTCGTGATCGAGGCGGCGGGCACCGTCGAGGCGTGGAGACGCGCTCTCGAGCTCGTCCGCCCCGGGGGTACCGTCCTCGCCTTCGGTGGGCTCTCCCGAGACGACCGCATCGAGCTCGACCCGTATCGGATCCACTACGAGGAGGTGAAGCTCGTCGGCGCGTTCCACCACACGCCACGGCACATGAGGGCCGCCCTCGCGTTCCTCGCGAGCGGCGCGTATCCGTTCGAGCGGCTCGTGACCCACCGGGTCGGGCTCGAAGGGGTCGCCGGGCTTCTGGCCGACCCGCCCAGGGACTACCTCAAGGCTGCGGTCCTCCCCTAGACGCGACGGCTCCAGCGATCGCGAGGCCCTCCCTGCGCGCGGCAGCTCAGGCCGAGAACAGCGTCAGATCCGGCTCGCGTGCACCGCGGAGCACGTCGAGGTCGACCTCGACGCAGCCGAGCTCTCGCGTCTCGCACAGCGCCCGCGTCTGTGGCTTCACGACCTGTGCGGCGAGGATCCCCCGACAATCGGCCATGACCGGATCGAGTCGGATGACCTCGAGGTAGCGAGACAGCTGCTCGACGGCCTCGATCGTCCCCACCCGCTTGATCTCGACCGCGACCCACCCGTCATCCGCGTCGCGGCACATGAGGTCGACAGGGCCGATCTCGGTCGGCCACTCGCGGCGGACGAGCCGCAGCCCGTCCTCGAGCACGTGCGGCTGCGCCGCGAGCTCCTCCTGCAGGTGGCGCTCGACACCGTCCTTCTCGAGCCCCGCGTCGTCTCCCAGCTCGTGGCTCACCTCGGCGATCAGCTCGATGATCCGGATCTCGAGCCGGTCCTCGGTCTTCCCGGCGCGCTTGCGGACGACGATCACGCCGTCTGCCTCCTCGACCACCGTCGGCGGCGTCATCCAGTTCAGAGGCTTGTAGCCGCCGCTGTCGGCGTGAACGAGCACCGAGCCGTCGGCCTTGAAGACGAGCAGGCGCGTCGCCTCGGGCAGCGTTGCTGTGAGCCGCCCCGTGTACGTGACCTCGCAGCGCGCGACGACGAGACGCATCTCGTCGGGCTCAAACGAACTCGACGCGCGAGGCGCCGACGATCCGCTCGGTGCCGTCGTCGAGGCGAATCAGGAGCTTGCCCTTGCCGTCGTAGTCCGGCGACCAGACGAGCACCGTGCCGTCTTCCCCACCGAGTCGGCAGCGCCGCCCGTCGGCCTCCGCCGAGCCGTTCCAGAAGCGCACGAACGGGTTCTCGATCGCCTCGCGCCCGATCGTCGTCTCGTCGGTGTGCCCGGGGAGCACCCGCGTCTCCGGTGGGAGCTCGAGCAAACGCCGCACCGAGTCGCGGACGACGTCCGCCGGCCCGCCGCCGACCGCGTCCTTGAACAGCGTGTCACCGGAGAACAGCAGATCGCCGATCAGAAAGGAGACGCCGTCATCGGAGTGCCCGGGGCACGGGATCGCCTCGGCGACGATCCCGTCCTGGTCGAACGCACCCGTGACGACCGGGATCCCGAAGCGCTCGGCCAGCTCGTCCTCGTGCTCGACGTGATCGGGATGGGCGTGTGTCCGGAGGATCGCGACCGGGCGCAACGACTCGCGCTCGACCGCCTCGAGCAGCGGATCGAGTGGCGCGCCGCTGTCGACGAAGACCGCGGCACCACCGGGCTCGCCGACGACGAATGCGTTCGACAGGTACTGCGCGTGCATCGAGCGCGCGACGACCACGGGTGAACCGTACTGTCCCGGGCAGGATGCGTGCTGCGGACGTCGGACGCCTCATCGCAACGCTCACCGTCGTGGCCCTGCTCGCGCTCGCCGCCCCCGCGTTCGCCGTCACCGTGCGCATCGACGACGACCTCCCGCTCGGCGCGGGATCGACAACCGGCGCGATCGGGCTCGCCGTACCCGGCGCGGGACCCGACCGTCACCCGCGTGAGCGCGCTCAACACGCTCCTCACCGGGGAGGTCGAGAGCTCGCTGCTCGGGGGCGCCCCGGCCGGTCGTCCGCGCGTCCGTCTCTCACCACCTCCTCCAGCCGAGTGTGCTCGTCGCGCTCCCACCCCGCGGCAGGACCGAGAACCGCCGCTACCCGATCGCGCTCCTCGGCTCGGAGCACGGCCTGCTGACGTCCGACTCCACGCGCATCGACGGGCTCGTCTCGCTCGCGGACGTCGCGAACGGCGACCTTCGGGTGGTCGCTGTCGCGGATCCCGTCGCCCGGCTGAGAGAGCTCGACGATCGCATCGACTGGAACGATCGGTGGCGGCTGCCGCTCACGCATCCTGCTCGGTGGGATCGCATACGTCGTCGCGGTCATTGCACCGCGCTTCGCCCCGCGCGTGTTCCTCGTCGGTCTGGCTCTCAACCTCTGGCTCGCCGGCTGGTGGGTCGCCGCGATCGTCGGGATCGCCGCGGTGCTGCTCCCGCTCGGGCTCGCCTGCACAGCGGTGCTCGCCGGCTACCTGCTGACTCTCGGGCTCGACCCCGAGTCCGTGGCGCTCTCACCGCTCGGGCCGTCACAGGCCGGCCGCTTCTTCGGTTTCTCGAACCTCCTCTCGACCGTCCTGCTCGTGCCGGCGCTGATCGGCGCCGCCACCCTCGGTCGCGCCGGCGTCGCGCGTGGCGGTCGCGAGCCTCGTCGCCGTCGGCGGCAACCGCTTCGGGGCGGATGGTGGCGGGCTCCTCGTCCTTCTCGCCGGCTACGGGGTGCTGTGGCTACGACTCGCAGGTCTGAGGCTGAGCGCGGCCAGGTTGGGGCTGTTGGCGGCAGGCGTCGTCGTCGCGGGCCTCCTGCTCGTCGGGCTCGACGCTGCGATCGGCGGCTCCAGTCACGTGACGCGTGCGGTGGGAGACGGACCGTGGACGGTGCTCGGGGACATCGCCGACCGGCTGGAGCTCTCCGTGCGGCGCTCGGCGGGCTTCGGGCCGGCGTTCGCGATCATCGCCTCGCTGATCGTCGCCATCTGGGTGGCAACGCGACGCCCGCGCGGCGCCGTGACCGACGCCCTCCTGGCCGCGCTCGCAGTCTCGCTGCTCGTCAACGACACCCCGGGCGACGTGCTCGGGATCGGGGCCGCAGCGCTGTTCGCCACCTGGCACTGGGAGACGCGTGGCGCGCCCGCGCACCCGACGGAGGTGGATAGACTGCGCGCGATGCGCCGGACGACAGCCACGCTCGCCCTGCTGCTCGCAGCGATCGCCCTCGCGGTCGCGGGTTGCGGTGGCGAAGAGGTGGGCGCAACGCCCGAGACGGTCGTCGGCGAGGTGCCGACGGAGACCTCCGGTGGCGGCGCTGACCTTCCCGCGCTCGATCTCAAGGGCGACCCGGCCGCGGGCAAGGAGGTCTTTGCGAGCGCCGGCTGCACCGGTTGCCACACACTGTCCGACGCCGGCTCGACCGGGACCGTCGGCCCGAACCTCGATGACGCGAAGCCGTCCTACGAGCTCGTCGTCCAGCGCGTGTCGCTCGGTCAGGGCGGGATGCCGTCGTTCGGCGACCAGCTCGAGCCACAGCAGATCGCCGACGTCGCGGCGTACGTCTCCCAGGCAGCCGGCGGCTGAGCCTTCCCGCGGGCTTCCCGACCGAGGTCGCGGCGTTCGCCTGCGATCTCGACGGCACCATCCTCGGCCGCGACGCCGTTCTACGGCCGCGGGTCCTCGACCGCGATCCGGCGCTCCCAGGCGGCGGGTATCCCCGTGATCATCGCCACGGGACGCATGTACCGATCGGTGCTGCCGTACGTGCGTGAAGCGGGGATCGAGGAGCCGGTGGTGTGCTATCAGGGAGCGGCCGTCGTGCGACCCACGAGCGACGAGTGGCTCTACCACGCACCGCTCGAGCTGGAGCTCGCCCGCCAGGCGATCGCGGCGCTGGAAGAGGACGGCTACTTCCCGAACGTCTACGTCGACGACGGGCTCTACGTCGCCCAACACACGCCGTACTCGCGCGCGTACGCGGAGTTCCAACGGCTGCCCGTGACGGAGGTCGGGAACCTGCTCGACTGGCTCGACAGGGCGCCGACCAAGCTCGTCGCGGTCGGCGACCCGAGCGCGCTTCCCGATGAGCGCGATCGGTTGCGCGCGCGGTTCGACGGTGCGCTGTTCATCACGACCTCACTTCCCAGCCTGCTCGAGATCGGGCATCGGGACATCTCCAAGGGAACCGGGCTCCGGCTCGTGGCGGACGAGCTGGACCTCGATCCGAGCCAGTTCGTCGCGTTCGGCGACGGGGAGAACGACCTGGAGCTCCTGGCAGAGGCCGGCTTTGGGATCTCGGTCGAGAACGGCAATCCGCTGCTCGTCGCCCGGGCCGATGCAACCTGCGCCGGGCCCGACGGGGACGGCGTGGCGATCGTGATCGAGTCGTACCTAGACTCTCTCGCGTGATCGACCTCAAGGCCGCCCGCCAGGATCCCGACACGATCCGCGCCGCACTCGCGCGCAAGGGTGCGGCGGAGGCGTTCGACAGACTGCTCGCCGCGGACGAGCGATGGCGGGCGCTGGTGCCGCGGGTGGACGAGCTCCGCTCTCGGACGAAGCCCAAGGGGAAGCCGACTCCCGACGAGCTCGCCGCTCTACAGGACGTCAAGGAGGAGCTCCGGCGCGCTGAGGAGGAGCTCGCGACGGCCGAGACCGAACGCGACGCGGCGCTCGCCGACGTGCCGAACCCGCCCGACCCGGACGCGCCCGACGGCGACAGCGAAGAGGACGCCGTCGAGCTGCGCCGCTACGGCGTGCAGCCGTCCCTCGACGACGTGCGTGAGGCGACCGAGATCGGCCGCTTCGAGCTCGAGCGTGCCGCGCGGCTGTCGGGGTCGCGGTTCGGCTACCTCGTCGGTGACACGGCCCTGCTCGCGCTTGCGCTCTACCGCTACGCGATCGACCACGTCGCGATCGCCGGGTTCACACCGGTGATCCCGCCGGTGCTCGTGCGCGAGGAGGCGATGGTGGGAACGGGGTTCTTCCCGACCGAGAAGTCGAACATCTACGCGCTCGAAGCGGATCAGCTCTTCCTGACGGGCACCTCGGAGGTCGCACTCGCGGGTCTTCACATGGGCGAGATCCTCGAGGCGGACGAGCTACCCCTCCGCTACTGCGGGTTCTCCACCTGCTTCCGCCGCGAGGCCGGCGCTGCGGGCAAGGACACACGAGGGATGTTCCGCGTCCATCAGTTCAACAAGGTGGAGATGTTCGTCTTCATCGATCCGGCGGACTCGGCGGCCGAACACGAGCGGATGGTGGCGCTCGAGGAATCGCTGCTCCAGTCGCTCGACCTCCCTCACCGGGTCGTGAACGTCGCTGCCGGTGACCTGGGCGCATCGGCGACGCGCAAGCTCGACGTCGAGGCGTGGTTCCCGTCGCAGGAGCGCTACCGGGAGGTCACCTCCTGCTCGAACACGACCGACTTCCAGGCACGACGCCTCGGAATCCGCTGGCGGGGCCCCAACGGGCTCGAGCCGCCACACACGCTCAACGGCACCGTCGTCACCGACCGCGCCGTGCTCGCGATCCTGGAGAACTTCCAGGGCGAGGTTCCCGACGCGCTGTTCCCGTACGGCGCGCCGGCACGCGTGGGGCCGTAACGGTCCCGGCAAGCCTGCCCCCTACAATCGGCGGCCGGCGGGGTGCGAGAGCGGTCGAATCGGGCGGTCTTGAAAACCGCTGAGCCGCAAGGCTCCGTGGGTTCGAATCCCACCCCCGCCGTGCAGTGGGCACAACCGGATCCCGCAATGGGAGCGGGATCCGGCTCCACCAACGCGGCCGTTCGGCACCGCCGCCACCGTCGCGCTCACCTCGCCGTGTCCGACGGCCCGAATATCGTCGACTCGGTCCTATCGGCGACCGGGAGGATGGCGCGGCGATGTGGAGGCAGATCGGACGCGGCGCGATCCTCATGGTGGCGATCCTGACGGGAGCGGCCGTGCTCGCCGTTCCTGCCGCCGGTCTGACGCACACACCACCTGAGCACGACGGCTCCACCTACACCTGGCCGGGAGCGACCACGGTGACGGTCGACGTCCAGCCGTGGGGCGGAGGCTACGTGCGAAGCACGCCCTACCTGATCGACTGCCCGCTCGCGTGCATCCGACCCTTCGATCCAGGGCGGGAGGTGACGCTCACGGCGTACCCGACAGCCGGCTTCACCTTCGCCTCGTGGACGGGCGCCTGCGAAGGCCAGCCGAATCCCTGCACGCTGAGCACATCGGGCGCCGCGCTCGACGCCACCGCGGTCTTCACCGGCCGCTATGTGCCGCCACCATCGCCGTCCTCAGGGCCGACGCTGACCCTGGCCGTGTCCGGAGACTGCCCCGGCTGCGTCGCTTCGGCGGTCGGAACCGGATTCCACCCCAACAGCTCGATCACGCTGTCGGTGGTCATCAGCAGCCCGTTCAGCGGAAGCGCCGACATTCCCAACTTCGCTACGACGGACGCCGCGGGCACCTGGACGTACGAAGGAACCATCCCCTGCGACTTCGGAGATGGCCCGTACGTCGGCCAGTTCGTAGAGGACGTCACCGCGACGGATGCCGAAGGAGCCTCCGCCTCGGGGCGCCTGACAGCCAACTGCGTCTGAAGCGGCCGGGGGCGCGCATCCTGGCGCGCATCGGCCGCAAACCCGCATGGACAAGGCCACCCAAACGATGTCTTGGATTAATGGTCGGTGCGCAATCGGCCGATTGAAAGTCCGAGCTCGATCGTTCGAGCCAACCTGCGGCCCCGGGATCACCTGTGCGTGCACTCCACCGACGACGACGTCACCTCGACGAATCCGGTTTCACGATGATCGAGCTCCTGGTGGCGATGATCATCATCGCCGTGCTGCTCGCGATCGGCGTGACCACGTACCTCGGCTTCAAGCAGCGCGCGGAGAAGTCGGTCGTCCGTACGAACGTCCGCGACGCCGTACCTGCGATGGAGGCGTTTTTCATGGACAACCACACCTACGCGACGGCAACCCTCCCCGCGCTGAGGTCGATCAACTCCGGGATCGCGTCGGTGACCCTCTCCAACCTCACCTTGGGTGCGTACACGATCTCCTTTACGCACGGTGCCTGCTGGGCCAGCGTCACCGGCCCCGGCGGCGCGATCAGCACGAACTGCTGACGCTAGCGCGTCAACTCCGCCAGCGCGGTGACCGTCCTCCAGTTGCGGACGGTGAGGAGGGTCGGCAGCTTTCGCCGCGTGAGCGCCTCCATGAGCTTCGAACGCGCCTGGCCATCGGGAAGCCGCACATAGGCATCGCGTCCGGTCAGCGTCAGCTCGTCGGGCGCATAGGTTGACAGCTCGCCGAGCCCGAGCTCCTCCATCCCGATCGGCTCGCGGAAGAACGCGACCACGAGCTTGGTCGGGTCGTCGACGGCGTACGGGCAGAGGGCGACCAGCTGCTCGAGCTCGGGCCCGCTCCGGACGATCACCTCGACCTCGAATCCCGCCGCCGTCGTGAGCGCCTGCCCGAGATCCGCCTCGAGCCCCGCCGTGCGTCCACCGCGGTGATCGAGAACGATGTTCCCGCTCTGGAGGTACGTCTCGACGTTCTCGTGACCGAGCTCGCCAACGGCGTCACGGAGGGTCGCCATCGACACCCGCCGGTTCGGCCCGAGGTTCACTCCCCTGAGGAGGGCCACGACCCGCATGGGAGCACGTTATCGCCGTGTCGGATCGCCCGCGCTGAGCGATCCACGGCTCGCCGCGCTCGACCCGGGCTAGCCTTCGGATCGTGAAGCTCCCGCTGCACGGGCCGGCCGGCGTCGCACTTCGCGCAGCCGTGTTCCTGTCCGGGGCCGTCCTGCTCGGTGTCGAGATCGTGGCAAGCCGCGTCCTGGCACCGGCGTTCGGCAGCTCGCTCTTCGTGTGGGGCTCGTTGATCGGCGTGGTTCTCACCGGTCTCGCGATCGGATACGCAGTTGGCGGAGCGCTCGCCGATCGGTACCCGACGCCGTACCTCCTCGTGGGGACACTCGCGCTCGGGGCCGGGCTCGTCCTGCTCGTGCCCGTGCTCGACCAGTGGGTGATCGACCGCGTCGTCGCCTGGGATCCCGGCCCTCGCCTCGACCCGCTCATCGTCGCAATCGTGTTGTTCGGGCCGCTGAGCATCGTCCTTGCCGCCGCAACCCCCATCGCCGTGCGTCTCGCCGCACGCTCGCTCGAGCACCTCGGGCGAACCGCAGGCCGGCTGTTCTCGGTCTCGACCGCCGGCAGCATCGTCGGCACGTTCGTCACGGCGTTCTGGCTCGTCCCCGAGCTCGGCACCGACCAGGTGCTGGCGATCGGCACGGTCACCCTGCTCGTCGCGGCCGCAGGGTATGCGCTGGCAGAGAGACTCAGCGGGGCGGCGTTCGGCCTCGCGACGGCGGCCGCTGCAGCCGCGCTCGTCGCAACGACGCAGGCCCCACAGACGTCGGGTCGCCTCGAGGGCTCCGCGGTTCGAAACTGGTCACCGCTCTTCCGAGCGCGCGAGCAGCGCTCGCCGGGGGTCCTGAGCCCGAGCGCGATCGCGGAAGGCGGATCGGGGTACGACGTGCGCGAGGCACGCGACACGCAGTACCACCGCATGTTCGTGCTCGACAGCGACGGCACCAGGTACCTCAAGTTCGACAACACGTTCCAGAGCGCCATGCGGATCGGCCACCCCTTCGCGACCGGATTCAGCTACACCGACTACCTCCAGCTCGGGCTCGCCTACGCGCCGACGACCAGGCGCGTCCTGTTCATCGGCCTCGGCGGGGGCTCGGTCGTCAAGCGCATGTGGCGTGACTTCCCGTCGCTCCAGCTTCAGGTGGCCGAGCTCGATCCCGAGGTCGTACGCGTCGCGAGGCGGTGGTTCTCGCTGCCGCGCGACCCGCGGATCGCGATCTCCACCGAGGACGGCCGGCGGTTCCTGCAGTCGAGCAAGGAGCGCTGGGACATGATCGTGATCGACGCGTACTTCGCCGACTCGATCCCGTTCCACCTCGCGACGGCCCAGTTCTTCGAGCTCGTCCGGTCAAGGCTCGCGCCGGGTGGAGTCGTTGTCTCGAACGTCATCGGCGCCGCGGCAGGGCCAACGTCGAAGCTGCTCCGCTCCATGGCCAAGACGTATCGCGCCGTGTTCACCACGGTGGCATTGCATCCGGTCGGTGGGGGCAGCGAGTACGGGAACGTGATCCTGGTCGCGAGCAACGGAGCACGACCTGCACGCAGCGTGCTTCAGCGAAACTGGGACGGGCTCCGGGCGCGCTCACCGACAGCGGTCGACCTGAGCGCTGCGATCCAGGATCGCTGGGAGAGCCCGATCCGGTTCGACGACGTGCCACTCCTGACCGACGGGTACGCGCCAACGGACGCGCTTCTCCAGGGCTGAGGCGACGACCCCGTGGCGTGACCCGGCATGGGGCGTCATGAGGGCTGCGGTCTCGGCCGCAGACCGGGCAAGAGATCGTGGAATCCGGCGTCCTGGGTCATACTCCGCAGGACGTCTGGCGTCCTGCGGATGACGGGAGGCGGAGTTTGGCTGCCGCCGAAGGTGGTGTTCCTGTGGAGCTCGGGGAGCGTGTGCGCTCGCGCCGCCGCATGCTGCGCATGTCGCAGACCGAGCTCGCCGGTGGCCGCTTCTCGAAGCAGTACGTGAGCCAGATCGAGCGAGGCGTGACAATCCCCTCGGACGAGGCGATCGACTGGCTCGCCGAACGGCTCGAGGTCGACCGCGCCTATCTCGAGACGGGCCTGGGGATCGCCGAGCGGGCCCGGGTCGAGGCGGCGCTCTCGTCGGCCGAGGAGCTGCTGGCCGATCACCGGTACGCCGAGGCGCAGGAGGCGTTCGTCGAGGTCGGGGCGATGCTCGACGTGGGAGTCGCGGGCTCCGCAGGGCTCAGGGCGACGTTTGGCGAGGCATGGGCGTCGATCCGCCTGGGCGACCTCGCGGAGGCTGACGCAGTGCTCGAGCGGGCGCTGAGGATCGCGGACGCGACGGTTGCAACCGCACGCGACCGTGCCGAGCTCGAGTACCTGATCGCGGTGCGTCGCTACAGCTCGTCGGAGATCGCCGAGGCGCACGTCGCGTTCGCGCGTGCACTGACGCTGCTCGACGACACCGGGGTTGCGGACGACAGGCTGCGCTGCGACATCCACCAGTGGCGCTCCCGCTGCTACCGCCGGCAACGAGACTGGGAGGCGGCAAACGAGGATGTCGAGCGGGCGCTCGAGCTCTGCGCATCGCTCGGCGACACACGGCGGACCGCCGAGGTGAGCCTCCAGGCATCGTTGGTGGCCGAGCGACAGGGTCGCTGGGTGCTCGCAAGGCGCCACGCCCAGCTCGCGTTCGACCTGTTCGCCGAGCTCGGAGACGAGGCGGTCGAGGGCCGTGCGCTCAACAACCTCGCCGGCCTCAACCACCTCCTCGGACACGACGAGACCGCGATCGAGCAGCTCCGTCGTGCGTTCAGGCTCTTCGTCGATGCCCAGCTCGAGGTCGAGGCGGGCTATGTGATGGCCTCGCTGGCGGAGATCCACCGCAAGCGCGACGAGCTCACCGAGGCCGAGCAGTGTGCACGACAGGCGCTCGCCCTGCTCGGCGACCGCTCCGATCACGTCCAGGAGATCGGGACGGCGCAACTCGTCCTCGCGCTCACCCATCTCGGACAGCACCGCCTCGACGACGCCGAGACGATGCTCGCAGCCGCGGACGAGAGCTACGCCGCAAACGACTCGGTCAGCCACCAGGCTCGCTCGTGGATCGCACGAGGCGATCTCGAGCAGCTCCGCGACGACGAACGCGAGGCGGCACGCCTCTATCGGCGCGCCGCGGTCGCGCTGCAGCCGACCGACCCCTCGCCGTAACCCGAGCGCCCGCCGGGGAGACCGACCCCCGAAAAAGATCGTCCCTTGTGTAACCCCGATGGGGGATGCGCGAGCGAGCGCGGTGGACGACAAAAGGAGGTAGCCCGTGCCCACGGGCGGTATCCCGTTCCCCGAAAGGACTGTGGCACATGGTCAGCAAGGGCAACTTCCTCCGGCTCGTCGTCTCGCTCGCGGCGCTCGCTTCGCTTGCGAGCCTCGGCGGCGGCTTCTTCGACGGCCACTAGGCACAACGAGAGCAACCCCGTCCAGCGACGCCGACCGACGTGCTCGGTCGGCGTCGCTGCGTCTGCACCCAACCCGTCACGGTGTCGCGGGAAGCTACGATCGCAGGGTGGACGGTGTGATCTCTTCGCTCATCTCGGCCGAGCCCGGTTGGCGCGCGTTGTTCGCTGACGACGACGGCCTCGAGACCGGCCGGTCGCGCATCGTCGCGTGGGCGACGATCGAGCGTGAGGGGACGACCGCGGTCGTCGGGTTGATCGCGGACCCCAACGACCCGAAGAGCCTCGTCCCTGCCGATTCAGTCGTCGACGACGACGGCGGCTCGCTCCAGCGCTACGGCTACGTCACCGGCTGACGCCGTCTCCTTTCGGGCCGCGGCCACGCAGCAGCCTGACCCGATTCGTTACGTTGCGTAACGATGTCGGCCGGGCGGATCCACTACAACCTGACGCTCGGCGTCCTGACGCTTGCGGCCACCTCATACGCGTTGCAGCAGACGATGGTGGTGCCGGCGCTCCCCACCCTCCAGCAGGATCTCGACACGACCACCACGTGGGTGACGTGGGTCTTCACGGGGTTCCTACTCAGCGCCGCGGTGCTGACGCCCATCCTCGGGAAGCTCGGCGACCAGTTCGGCAAGGAGCGCCTGCTCGTCATCTCGCTCGGCATCTTCTTCCTGGGCACACTCGGGTGCGCGTTCGCCTGGAACATCGGCTCGCTCATCGCGTTCCGTATTGCCGCAGGAGCCGGGGCGGCGGTGTTCCCGCTGAGCTTTGGCATCATCCGCGACGAGCTTCCGCCGGAGAAGGTGAAGGTCGGGATGGGGCTCCTCTCGGCCGTCTTCGGGATCGGCGGTGGGCTCGGGCTGGTGTTCGCAGGCCTGATCATCGACAACGTGTCCTGGCGGTGGTTGTTCGTCGCCGGCGCGATCCCGGTCGGGGTCGGAGCACTACTCGTCCATCGGTTCGTCCCGGAGTCGCCGATCCGGGCGGAGGCGCGGGTCGACGTTCGCGGAGCGGTGCTCATGTCCGGTGCGCTGATCACGTTCCTCGTCGCCCTGTCGGAAGGCGGCACCTGGGGCTGGGGCTCGCTGCAGACGATCGCGTCCCTCGGACTGGCAGCGGTGTTGGCAGCGGGGTTCGTCCTCGTCGAGCGACGGGTCGCGGCGCCCCTGATCGACATGGAGGTGTTCGTCGAGCGCCCCGTGCTGCTCACCAACATCACCGCGCTGGTCGTCGGGTTCGCCCTGTTCGGCTCCTTCTCCCTCGTGCCGCGGTTCATCGAGGCCCCGACTGGGTTGCCCGCTGGCCTTGCCGACCGGGTGGACTACGGGTTCGGGGCAAGCGCCACCGTGGCAGGGCTCTACCTCCTGCCGATGTCGTTGATCATGCTCGTCGCCGGCCCGGTGGCAGGGCTGCTCGGGAGGCGCTGGGGCTCGAAATGGCCGCTGAGCGGCGGCGTGGGTCTCATCGCCGTCGCCACGGCGCTGCTCGCGGTGCGCCACGACCGGCCGGCCGAGATCATCGTCGCAACGATCGTGCTGGGCATCGGTGCGGCCTTTTCGTTCGCGTCGATGCCGGCGCTGATCGCCGAGGCGGTGCCGGTGACCGAGACCGGGGTCGCAACCGGGATCAACACCGTGATGCGCACGATCGGCGGCGTGATCGGCGGCCAGGTCGGCGCCTCGCTCCTCACGGCCTTCACGATCGGGAACACGTCGATCCCGACCGAGCACGCCTACACGGTCGTGTTCGCCACCGCGTCGGTCGTCGCCGTCTTCGGCACGCTCGTCGCGACCCGGGTCACGCGCGTCACCCCTAGGCCGTCGACCGTCACCGCTCGCGCTGCATGACCTCCGCGGCCTCCGACACCCGGGAGATCCTGGCCGAGGCGGTCGAGCAGCTCGTGTCGTCGCTCGTGCGGCTCCCACGACTTCCGGGCGACAGCGAGCCCGCAGAGCTCTCGACCTTCCAGGCGATTGCGCTGACCACGCTCGTCGACGAAGGGCCGCTGCGCCTCGGTGCGCTCGCAGCCACGCTGGGCACGACCGACGCAACCGCCTCGCGCACGGTCGACACCCTCGAGCGGCTCGAGCTCGCGGAGCGCCTGCCGGACACGTCCGACGGCCGCGTCACCGTCGTGCACGCGACCAGCGATGGGGTCGAAAGCGTCCAAGCACGTCGCGAGCGGCTGGAGCAGCTCGTCGCACGACTCGTCGAGCGCCTCGGCCCCACGGACGGCGCCCGGCTCGCTGTGCTCCTCACCGAGCTGCGCGATGTACTCCGCTGACAGAGGCGCGGGACGGGGCCGCCAGAGGCTTGATGTGAAATGGGCGCCCCGTGGGGCCGTCTCAGGACAAGCCAGGGTGGCTCGGCGTCCGCAGCGCAGGCCGGTGGCCTGTGCAAGGGCGGCGAGACGGCCTGGCGCCGCGCCTGAGGCGGCAGCCACGACCGCGCACGAGTTTCACATCAAGCCGCTAGACGGCTGCCTGCACGAGCGCGCGCCAGACGCGCTCCCCGTTCGCCGGCATCTCGACGTGGTGCACGCCGAACGGGCGCAACGCGTCGAGCACGGCGCTGTGCACCGCGGGAGTCGCTCCGATCGTCCCGGACTCGCCGATCCCCTTGGCGCCGAGCGGGTTGATCGGCGTCGGCGTCTGCATCCCGACGACGTCGTACGAGGGCAGCTCCGCGGCCGACGGGAACGTGTAGCCGAGGAAGCTCGCGTTCATCGGGTTGCCGTCCTCGTCGTAGATGAACTCCTCGAACAGCGCCTGGCCGATCCCGGCCGCGACACCGCCGTGCACCTGACCCTCGGCGATCACGGGGTTGATGATCGTGCCCGCGTCATCGACCGCGACCAGGCGGCGGAGCTCCACGTCGCCCGTCTCCGTGTCGACCTCGACCACCGCGACGTGGGCGCCGAACGGGAAGGTCGGTGCGCCTGCCGTGAACAGCTCCTCGGCGCTCAGCTCTGCGAGGCGTCCCTTCGCCTGAAGCCCTGTCGCAAGCTCCTTCCAGCTGAGGACCGGTGTCGGCGAGCCGACCACGTGGAATCCGCCGGCATCGGTGTCGAGCACGACATCGGCGACGCTCGCCTCGAGCTCCTCCGCCGCAAGCTCACGGGCCCGTTCCGCGACGATCACGGCCGCCGCGCGCGCCGCGACACCACCGATCTGCGTCGATTTCGACCCGTAGGTACCACTCCCCTGTGGGACCACATCCGTGTCCCCCTTGATCACGCGCACGGCCTCGATGGGGAGCCCGAGCCGGTCAGCGACGATCATCGCGAAGGTCGTCTCGTGCCCTTGCCCGTGGGAGAAGGACCCTGTACGGAGGACAGCCTCGCCGTCCGCCGTGATCTCGACCGCCCCGAACTCCGGCTCGACCAGGCCGTTCGTGATCTCGACGTACGTGCTGACCCCGATCCCCAACGCCCGCCGGTCACCCGCCTCGCGGCGGCGGTGTTGCTCCTCGCGCAACGCCTTGTAGTCAGCGCTCTCGAGCGCGAGGTCGAGCGCACCTTCGTAGTCGCCACAGTCATATCCGGCGCCCGAAGCGGTCGTGAACGGGAACGCGTCCGCGGCCACGAGGTTCCGCCGGCGCACCTCCGCGGGGTCGAGCCCGAGCTCGACCGCGAAGAGGTCCATCGCGCGCTCGATCGCCTGCGTGGCTTCGGGACGGCCGGCGCCCCGAAACGGACCGATCGGGGTCGTGTTGGTGACGACGCTGACCGTGTCCGCCTCGATCTTCGGGATCGCGTACACACCGCTCGACATCAGCGCGGTGAAGCCCGGGAGGATCGCACCGATGCCCGGGTACGCCCCGGCGTCCTGGACGACGCGAAGCCGGTATGCCTGGACGTCGCCGTCACGGCTGCCGCCGATCGTGAACTCGAGGAGAGCAGCCCTGCCGTGCTGCATCGCGATCATGTTCTCGCTACGGCCCTCCGTCCACCGGACGGGGCGTCCCGTGTGACGGGCGAGCCAGGGAACGATGACCGTCTCGACGCTGAGGCCCTTGGCACCGAATCCGCCACCGACGTCGGGAGCCACGACCCGAACGCCTTCGTCACCCAACCCGAGGAACAGGCCGAGCACGTGGCGATCGAGGTGCGGCGTCTGGGTCGACAGCCACAACGTCATCCGCCCGTCCTTCCCGAGGACGGCGGCACACCCGCGTGCCTCGAGCGGGCAGGCGGCGAGACGCTGGCTGACGAGCCGACCCGACACGACGGCGTCGCAGCCGTCGAACAGCGCTTCGTCCGGCGCCTCGACCGGATGGCTCCCGCAGACATTCGTCTCGAGCTCCGGGAACAGGAGCACGGTGCCGGCCAGGGCATCCTCGGGGTTCACGACGACGGGAAGCGGGTCGTACTCGACCATCACGAGCTCGGCGGCATCGACACCGTCGGCGCGATTCTCTGTCAGCACCACGGCGACGATGTCCCCGACGAAGCGAACGACCTCACTGGCGATGAACGGCCTGACCATGCGCTCTTCGATGCCGGGGATCGGTGGCGGAGGAAAGACCGCGAGCTCCACGTCGGCTGCGGTGAAGACCTGTGCGCCGGGTACGGTCGACACCGCCGAGGTATCGATGTCGACGATGCGCGCGTGCGCGTACGGGGAGCGCACGAACGTCGCGTGCAACGCGCCGTCGAGCTCGAGGTTCTCGACGTAGGTGCCCTCGCCGCGGAGAAACCGATCGTCCTCCCGACGAAGGATCCGCTGACCCATCATCCCGCTCACGGGGGCAGTCTTCCACATGGAGATCGTCGGCAGCGCGCCGAACCCGATCACGCGCCGCGCCGGCGCGTCCCGCTACCAGGACTTCGTGTGCGGGATCACCACAGGCTCGGCCACGCGAACCCGTGCGTCGAGCACCAGACAGCCGTCCGGCAACCCGAGCACGGGGTTGAGGTCGAGCTCCCTGACGGCGGGCAGGTCCTCGCCGATCTGCGCCAGGCGATGCAGGAGATCGACCAGAGCGCCCGCGTCGGCGGGCGGAGCTCCGCGGAAGCCACGGACGAGACGGCCGGCCTTTCCTTCTGTGACGAGCTCGGTCGCATCCACATCCGTCAGCGGCGCAATCCGGAATCCCGCTTCCCCGATCAACTCGGCCAGCACGCCTCCGGGGCCGAATGCGACGAGTGACCCGAAGACCGGGTCATCCACGACGCCGGCGAGCAACTCCACCCCACCCGCGAGCATCGGCTGGACGATGCACGGGCAGCCGATCCGCTTGACGACCTCGCGAACTGCGTTCTCGTCGCGCAGGTCGAGTGCCACCCCGCCCGTCTCGGTCTTGTGCGAGCCGGGGGCTCCGGACTTCACCACCACAGGAAAGCCGAGAGCCCGGGCAGCACGGACTGCCTGCTCCTCGTCGATGGCGATCTCCTGCGGCACCGTGGGGATCCCGTATGCCGAGAGGAGCTCGCCCGTCTCGTCGGGGGTCAACCAGCCCTCGCCCGCGCGATCCACTGCTCGAGCAACGAGCGCACGTGCGGACTCGAGGTCGATCCCGTCCGGGGTCACGTCACTACCGAGCGGCCTGAGCATCCAGCTTCCGCGCTGGGTCGCGCGCCCGAGCGCGCGTGCGGCCGACTCGGGGTAGGGGAAGCCCGCCACGCGGCTCTCGTGCCCGCGGAAGACGACCGGGATGCCCTCGGCGTCCGCGACTACCGCGAGCACCGGCTTGACTCGAGAAGCCGCGCTGACGCCTCGCTGGATCGCGTTCGCGACGTCGGCCGCGGATGCCGCGACCGTCGGTGTGAACAACACGATCACGGAGTCGATGCGCGGATCGTCGAGCACCATCGGGAGCGCGCGCTCGTACGTGTCGCCCGTCGCGCCTCCGAGCATGTCCACCGGGTTGCCGAGACTCGCCTCCGCCGGGAGAAGACGTCGCAGCGCGTCGCGCGTTTCATCGCCCAGCGCGGGCAACTGGAGGCCCACCCCTTCGCACGCGTCGGCGCAGAGGATTCCGAACCCACCCGCGTTGGTGAGAACGGCGACATTCGGTCCGGCGGGCTGGGGTTGCGTCGCAAGAAGCGACGCGATGTCGACGAGCTCTTCGAGCGAGGTTGCCCGGATCACTCCTGCTTGATGGAACAACGCGTTGACGGCGGCTTCCGATCCTGCGAGCGCGGCCGTGTGAGAGCTGGCCGCACGTTGCCCTGCCGACGAGATGCCGCTCTTGAGAGCCAGAATCGGCTTGCGTCGAGCCACCCGACGCGCGACCTGGGCAAAGCGCCGTGGATTGCCGAACGACTCGACGTACATGAGGATCACGTCGGTGAGGTCGTCCTCCTCCCACCATTCGAGGAGGTCGTTCGTCGAGATGTCCGCCTTGTTGCCGATCGAGACGAACGCCGACAGGCCGAGCCCTCGGGCGGCGGCAGCTTCGAGAAACGCCAACCCCAGGGCGCCGCTCTGTGACGAGAACCCGATGTTGCCGGGTGGGGGAGCCCGCAGCGCGAACGTCGCATTCAGACGCGATGCCACTGACGAGATGCCGAGACAGTTCGGGCCGATGAGCCGAGCGCCGTGGGCGCGCACCAGCGCCACCAGGCGCTCCTGACGGGCCGCTCCCTCCTCGCCCGCCTCCGCGAATCCGGCCGAGATGACCACGAGCGCGGTGACGCCTGCGCCGAGTGCCTCGGCTGCAGTCTCGAGCACGACCGCTGCTGGAACCGCGATCACCGCGAGCTCGATCGGCGCCGGGATCGCGCTCACGGATGCAAACGCCTGCACGCCCGCGACGGGCTCGCCCGAGCGGTTGACGGGGTAGGCCGACCCTTTGAAGTCCCCGGTGAGAACGTTCCGGAACAGCTCCCCTCCGATCGAGCCGCGCCGCGCCGACGCCCCGACGACGGCAACGGTCCTCGGTTCGAAGAACGGTCGGAGAGATGCGGCGACGGCCGAGTGGTGCCTCTCGGCGGCTCGTGCCTCGAAGCGCTTGGTCGGCGCGAGCGAGATCCGCAGCTCGACCTCCCCGCTCTCCTGCTCGCGTTCGACGCTGAACCCGACGTCCTTGAACACCGCGAGCATCGGCTGGTTCTGCGGCATCACGAGCGCCGTGAACACCTCGATCCCTGCGGCCGCAGCGTGACTCGCAAGCTGCTCGAGCAAGCACGTGCCGATTCCCCGCCCCTGATGCCGATCCGCAACCGCGAACGCGACCTCGGCGAACCGGGGGTCACGCAGGCGGACGTAGTCGGCCACCGCGACAACTCGGTCGTCGTCGTTCTCGGTGAGGCTCCCGAGGAGCGCACCGTGCCCACTCCAGTCAGGCTCGAGGAGCGGGGTCACGATCGAGTCGTCGAGACGCGTGGTGCCATGAAACCGGAGGTAGAGGCTCTCCGCCGACAGCTTCTCGTAGAAGTCGAGCAGCGCCTCCGAGTCGCTCGCCCCGGGCGGTCGGAGGCGCAGCGTTCCCCCGTCGCGGAGGATCACATCGACGACGTCTTCGCTCATCGAGCCAATTCTCGCTTTCGCTCGATGCCGTTGCCGGATGGCCGATCCTCGCCAGGGTCGGGCGGGACGTCGCGCCGGCGCAGCCAGTAGCGGCGAAGCTCGTCTGCGCCCCACACGATGACGGGGAACACGGCCAGGACGAGGAGCTCCGACGCTTGGAGGGCGGCGGTCCCGAACACCCGCTGGAGCGGTGGCATGTAGATCACGAGGCCTGCGAAGACGACCTCGGACGCGATCCCGAGGAGCAACAGCGGGTTGGTGAACAGTCCCACCGACCGCAACGACGCGCGCTCGGTCCTCGCGGCCACCGCAGTCCCGATCTGGCAGGCGACGATCCCAGCGAACGTCATCGTGGTCGCGGTGAGGTAGGTGTCGTGGAGCGGCGAGCCCGTCGACACCGAGTCGCCCAGGCCCCACCCGCCTCGAGTGAGCACCCAGAAGAAGCCGCACATGACGAGCACCGCCTCGATCGCACCCAGGAAGAGCCACGCCCGTCGCAGGAGTGGCGCGGTGATCACGCCCTGGGTCGACGCCCTCGGTGGACGCTGCATCAGTCCGGGCTCCGCGGGCTCTCTGGCGAGCGCGAGCGCCGGGAGGATCTCGGTGCCGAGATCGATCGCGAGGATCTGGAGTACGGTGAGCGGAAGGGGGACCGCCCCGCCGGAGAGCGCGAACACGAGAAACGGGACGACCTCGGGTGTCGTGTGGGCAAAGATGTAGAGGACGAACTTGCGGACGTTGTCGAACACCTGACGTCCCGCTTCGATCGCCGCCACGATCGTCGCGAAGTTGTCATCGGTGAGCACCATCGTCGACGCCTCGCGGGCGACCTCCGTGCCAGACAGGCCCATCGCGACGCCGATGTCGGCGCGACGGAGGGCCGGAGCATCGTTGACCCCGTCGCCGGTCATCGCCACCACGTGCCCCTCGGCACGGAGCGCGTCGGCGATCCTGAGCTTCGCCTCGGGGGAGCTCCGGGCGAAGATCAGCTCTCGCCCCTCGCGGAGCACGAGGTCGAGCTCGTGCTCGCTCATCGCGTCGAGCTGCTCGCCCGTGATCACCTGCGCACCGTCGCGCGCAATTCCGACCCGCCGCGCGATCTCCGCCGCTGTCGTGCCGTAGTCGCCGGTCACCACGCAGATCCGGATCCCCGCTTCGTGACACCGCGCGACGGCGTCGAAGACCTCCGGCCGTGGAGGGTCGAACAGGGCTACGAGGCCGAGCAAGGTCAGCTCGCGCTCGACGTCTGACCGCTCGAGCCACTCGCCGTCCGCGGCGAGATCCCTGCTCGCTACGGCAAGGACCCGGAGACCTTGACTGCTGTAGCGCTCCACCGCCTCGGCAATCGACTGACGCTCATCAGGGCCGAGCGGGCGCGAGCCATCGGCGTCCGCGATCATCGTCGCGCGCGTGACGACGGCCTCGGGAGCGCCCTTGACGGACGCCGAAACCTCCTCACCGGCCCCCCCGACGGACGACATGAGACGCAGCGAGGGATCGAACCGGAACAGCCTCCGGCGCCTGCGTTCACGACGTGCGGCGCTCACGTCCGCGCCGAGCACCTGGGCCGCCTCGAGCAGAGCGACCTCGGTTGCGTCGCCCCGTGACTTGCCCGCCACCCCGTCCTGAACGGTGCTCGCCGCCGACACGGCCTCGGCGAGGCGCCCGAGCGGAGTCTCGGGCGCGACGCGCGAGGTGGCGGCGTCGAGCTCGATCTCCCCCACGGCCGTCCACACGCAGCTGGGGCGCATGCGGTTCTCCGTCAGCGTCCCGGTCTTGTCGGTGCAGATGACCGTCGTCGAGCCGAGGGTCTCGACCGCGCTCAGCCGCTTGACGAGCGCACCGCGACGCGCGAGCGCGGCGACTCCCATCCCCAGTGCAAGCGTGATCGTCGGTAGCAGGCCCTCGGGAACGTTGGCGACGATCAGACCGATCGCGAAGCTCACCGCGTCGCCCAGTGGAAGGTCGGCGCCGACCATCCCGATGGGCAGGAACGCGAACCCGACCACGACCGCAACGACAGCGATCAGCCAGGCAACGCGTCGAATCTGACGCTCGAGCGGGCTCTCGGTCACCGTCACGCGCTCCGACAGCGCCGCGATCCGTCCGATCTCCGTCTGCATCCCGGTGGCGGTGACGAGGGCGCGTGCCTCGCCACCCAGACAGGTCGTCCCGCTGAAGACGAGGTTCCCTGCTTCGATGATCGAGCCCTCCGGGAGCTCGCCGACGTCTGCCGATCGCAGGACGGGCTGTGACTCACCGGTCAACGTCGACAGGTCGACGTCGATCGCGCCCTCGAGCAACCGCCCGTCCGCCGGGATCCCGTCACCTTCGGCGATCAGCAGAACGTCCCCGGGGACCAGCTCCCTCGCGTCGATCAGCTTCGTACGGCCGTCGCGGACGACGAGCGCATCGACTGGGAGGTACCGGCGGAGCGCTTCCACCGCACGCTCGGCCTGACGCTCCTGGACGAACGCGAACACCGCGTTGAGAGCGACAACGAGCACGATCGCAACGGCGAGAGCGGTCGTCGCCCCGAAGAATGCGAGGACGGCAGCCGCCCACAGGAGCAACGCGAGTGGATGAGTGAATTGCCTGACGAGCTGGCGGGGCCAGTGACTTCCCCCGCGACGCTCGATCTGGTTCGGGCCGTGCGCCGCCAGCCTCCTCGCAGCCTCACGGCTCGACAGGCCCTCGTGACGCCCACGCACGGCAGACGCGTCGAATGGCCCTCGAGGCTCGATGCTCCCGCTCACTACCACGCATGTCACATCCGATCGCGCTGCCTGGCATCGGGGCCTCGCCGGAGATCCTGCGTGCGGAACTACGGACACGCTCACCGTCGGCATGGGGCTCACATCGAGCCTCCAGGTCGTTCTGTACTTCACCGCAACCCGGATTCGAGCAACTCCCGATGCGACCGGGGTCGCGCGGTTCGAAACTGTGGAAAACGACACGAGGGAGGCGCCGATGAACGTCGCAGAGCTCATGACACGCGAGGTGATCTCGGTGGGGCCTGACGCAACGCTCAAGGAGGTCGCCCGATTGCTCGTGGAACATCGCATCTCCGGTGTTCCCGTCTGCGATGACACGGGACGCGTGATCGGGATCGTCTCCGAGGGAGACATTCTCCAGCGGGAGGCCGGTTCGACCACTCATGAAGGCATCCTGGCCCGCCTCTTCGACGACAGCCCCCGCCTCGACGCGAGGAAGACCCAGGCGGTCGCCGCGCATGAGGCGATGACCACGCCCGCGATCACGATCGGCGGCTATCGGAGCGCGACGGCCGCCGCTCGCAAGATGCTCGACCACGGCGTCAACCGGCTGCCGGTCGTCGACATGTCCGAGAAACTCGCGGGAATCCTCACCCGCGCCGACCTCGTGCGCGCCTTCGTTCGCACCGACGAGCAGATCGCGTCCGAGATCGAGAACGACGTCCTCGCCCGCATCCTCTGGGCGGGGCCGCATCAGGTGAAGGTGGAGGTCGCTGGCGGTGAGGTCACGCTGACCGGTTCGCTGGAGACCGACGAGGACGTCGAGATGCTCCAGACGCTGGTCACTCGCGTCCTGGGCGTCGTTGCAGTCCACTCGTCTGTACTCGCCCGCGGCGCGCCGGTGACGGTGACTACCCGGTGAAGCTCACGACACACGCACCGAGGACGCTGAACAAGGAGGAACGGTCATGACATCTCTCGCAACCCGCGACGCAGCCTCAGACGCCTTGCCGAGGACCTACAGTGCGGCCGTCGTCCACGACTTCGGTGCGCCGCTGACGGTCGAGCCGGTTCACGCACGAGAGCTCGACCCGGGGCAGATCCGGGTGAAGGTCGAGGCATCGGGTCTATGTCACACGGACATCCATGCCGCCCATGGGGACTGGCCCGTCAAGCCGGCTCCACCGTTCGTCCCCGGGCACGAGGGAGTCGGAATCGTCGAGGAGCTCGGTCCCGGTGTCACGGAGGTCGCGATCGGCGATCGCGTCGCGATGCCGTGGCTCGCCTACGCATGCGGCACGTGCGACTACTGCGTGACCGGCTGGGAAACGTTGTGCCTCGAGCAGAAGAACATGGGTTATTCGATCGACGGCGGCTTCGGCGAATACGCGATCGCCTACGGGCGTTACGTCGTCGCGGTCCCGGACGGGATCGACCCGTTCGACGCCGCGCCGCTCACCTGCGCCGGTGTCACCACGTACAAGGCGATCAAGGTGGCCGGCACGAGGCCGACCGACCTCGTCGCCGTGTTCGGCGTCGGCGGCCTCGGTCACCTCGCCATCCAGTACGCGGCGATTGCCGGAGGCACCGTGGTCGCTGTCGACGTCGTCGACGAGAAGCTCGAGCTAGCTCGCGAGCTCGGAGCAGAATTCACCGTCAACGCAGCGCGCGAGGACCCGATCGAGGTGATCCAGCGGCTCGGCGGTGCAGACCAGGCGATCGCGCTGGCGGTGTCACCGCAGTCGTTCGAGCAGGCGTACGGCTCACTACGACGCGGCGGAACGCTCGTGTTCGTCGCTCTCCCGCCCGAGAATGGCGTGACGATCCCGATCTTCGAGACGGTGCTGAACGGCACCACGATCGTCGGCTCGATCGTCGGGACCCGAGCCGACCTCCGAGAGGTGTTCCAGCTGCACGCAGCCGGGAAGACGCGAGTCATCCGCGAGACGCGGCCTCTGGCGGAGGTGAATCAAGCGATCGAGGACGTGTTGGCGGGGCGGGTGGCGGCACGAGTGGTGCTCGAGCCATAACGCTCGAGTAGGGTCGCGGGGTGACGTTCGCCCTCACGGATTCTGTCCGGCTACTGGGAACCGAGAGCGCGTTCGCCGTACTGGCACGAGCGCGCTCGCTGGAGGCTGCCGGGAAGGACGTCGTCCATCTCGAGATCGGCGAGCCGGACTTCGAGACCCCCGAGCACGTCGCCGAGGCCGGGATCCGCGCGATCCGCGACGGCCAGACCCACTACTGTCAGACCCCTGGCTTGCCGGTGCTCCGCGAGGCCGTCGCCGCTGAGCTGACCCGGACACGGGGCATCGAGCTCACGGGCGAGCGCGCGATCGTCGCCAACGGTGCGAAGCCGTTTCTCCTCTTCACCGTCCTTGCGACCGCGGGGCCGGGAGACGAGGTGGTCTTTCCCGACCCCGGCTTTCCGATCTACGAGTCCGCGATTCGGTTCGCCGGGGCGACCCCGGTGCCGTTGCCGTTGCGCGAGGAGCGGGGGTTCGGGTTCGACCCCGACGAGCTCGCGGCTCTCCTTGGCCCGCGAACGCGTCTCGTGATCCTCTGCAGCCCGAACAACCCGACCGGTGGGATCGTCGGGCGCGATGAGCTCGAGAGGGCTGCGCAGGCGATCGACGGGACGTCGGCCTGGGTTCTCTCGGACGAGGTCTACAGCCGGATCACGTACGGAGCCGGGGCGCCGTCGATCGCCTCGATCGAGGCGATGCGCGACCGGACGATCCTCGTCGACGGCTTCTCGAAGACGTTCTCGATGACCGGCTGGCGGCTCGGCTACGCGGCCGTACCCGAGCCGCTCGTCGAGCCTTTCACCCGCCTGCTCGTCAACTCGACCTCGTGCGTGCCCCCGTTCGTTCAGCTGGCGGGCCTGGCGGCGCTCGAGGGCCCACAGGACGCCGTGGACGCGATGGTCGCGGAGTTCAGGCGCCGTCGCGACTGGCTGATCCCGGCGCTGAATGCCATCCCCGGGCTTCGGTGCGTCGAGCCCGGCGGGGCGTTCTACGCGTTCCCGAACGTTGCCGAGGTCGGGCTCGACGCCGAGATCCTCGCCACTCGACTGCTCGAGGAGGCAGGTGTCGCGGTCCTCGCCGGGAGCGCGTTCGGCCAACATGCGCCGGACAACCTCCGGTTGTCGTACGCGGCTTCGGTCGAGCAGCTCGAGGAGGCAGTCGGGCGGATCACCGCGTTCGTGTCCGCGCTCTGAAAGACGGCGCGAAACCCCGATTCACTCGGATCAGGGGTCGGCCCTGACATGGGCTTGCGCCGATGCCTGCAGAGATGACAGCGATGCGGCGTGCCTGCGTTGTCCTCGGAGCAACTGCGGTTGCCGCCAGCGCGGCGATAGCGACCTCGCTTGCTGCGCCACAGGCTGCGACCGTCGTGACGTTCGCCTCGTCACAGACGATCCCCGCCTCGGGCGGGTTGCCGCCCGACGGCAAGGCCTCCGTCGCGCTCAACGCCGCCCGAGGCGACCACGAGGGCGCCTGGATCGTCGCCCGGGGAGGTGGCAAGGTCGCGGCATCGGTCGGCCGTGGCAGCCTCGGCCCACTCGAGGTAAACGTCGCGTGGGGCCACTTCGTCCGGTTCGGGTCGCGACTCGTCCCGGACGCGCTCGAACCGTGGGATGGCACGGAGCGCGCCGTCGAGCAGCCGAACCAGCCACTGTATGTCCGGGTGACCGTCCCCCGGACGACCACGCCGGGCACCTACACGGGCACGATCGACGTGACCGTCCAGGGCACGACCACATCGGTGCCGGTGTCGGTCAGGGTCTTCCCGTTCACGCTCCCCGTGCAGGGGCTGCCGACGTCCTTCCACGTCAGCCCGCCGATCTATCTCAACACGGTCGCGCGCCTGTACGGGCTCGAGAGCAACGAGGCACGGAAGGCCACCAACAGGTCCCTGTTCTCGTTTCCTGTCGGCCTACGGGCTCTCGCCGTCGTCGTGGGGGTTCGGAGAGCCGAAGTCCAAGGCGGGTTATGAGCCGAGCAAGAAGTGGTGGCTCGACTCCGCGACGAACATGAGCGACGCGGCGAGCGCCGGGTTCCCCTCGATGCGGATCCCGGTCTCGAGCAACCGCACCGGGCCCGCGAACTGGATCGCCGGAGTCGACCCCTCCCAGCCCGAGAGCTGGTGCTCCTACCTGCAGGCGGTCAGGTCGTTCTGGGAGCGGCAGGGCTGGCTCGGGTCGCTCCCGTTCCTCTACGCACAGGACGAGCCCGACGCCAACGGTCAGCGGCTCGTCGCGCGGCAGGCGAAGGCACTCCACGCCTGCTGGCCCGGGGCCAAGGCACTCATGACCGGTAACCCGTCACCGACCGGCGAGAACGCGTTTCTCTCCGACGGGAAAGGCGGTGACGACCTCGACATCTGGGCCGTGCTGAGCCGCCGGTACTACGGTGAGTTCACGGTCGGTTCACAGACGAGCCGGGCGCGCGTGCTGGCAGCCACGATCGAGCGCATCCGGCGCAACGCGACCGTCTGGTCGTATACCTACAGCGGGGTCGCCGGGACACCCGGCTTCGCGGCCACCGAGCCGCTCTCTGCCCCTCGCAGCTTCCTCCTCTGGAACGCGCTCGAGGGCCTCCAGGGTGTGCTCTACGGTCAGGGTACGACGTCGTACGACGACGGGAACCCGTTCACCTCCGTCGGACGGAACGGCGAGTACGTCCTGCTCTACCCGGGTCCTGGCCGACCGGTGCCGAGCGCGCGCCTCGAGCAGATCCGGGACGGGATCGAGGACTGGGCGCTGTACGACGCGATCCGCAGGCGAAGCGGGTCTGCCGCCGTACGCGCGATCCTCGGTGGCACCGGGCTGTTCAGCGCCGACCGGCGCGGCGTCCGGCTCGCGTGCCACATCGGCTGCGAGCTGAAGAGCGCCGACGAAGTACTCCTGGCCGCTGTGGTCGCACGACGCGAGCACCGCCGGCCGGATCGAAGCGGCGCATCTCGCGGCGCTCCGGCTCGCCGGCTAACGGTCGCCACGGACAACGGGAGGGCCGGCCGACCGCCGAGAGAGGGTTACGCCTTCGGCTTGGGCTTCGTCGGTGGGAGCGGCTTGACAGCGGGCACCGAAGCAAGAATCTCGTCGCGCACCTGTGTGGTGTACAGGCCCTTGTCCGACAGGTTCGACCGGAGCAACCCGAAGTAGCTCTCTCGATCCGTCGACGCGCCGGACGCATGCCATTCGAAGTCCTGGAAGAGGATGACCTGCTTGAGGTAGGCACCGAAGGCCGATCGCCAGGAAGCCAGAGTGTCGTCGAGCGTCTTCGCGGCTGCACCGAACGTCATGTCGCGTGGATAGCCGTAGTTGTCGTCCAACATCCGACCGTCGTCCGTCGAAAGCCCCCACTCCGTGATGTACACCCGGATCGAGTCGAGCGGCACGCCGTTCGCACCGAGGTCGGCGATCATGCGCTGAATGCGGTCTGTGCCGGTCGGGCCGTACGGATGCACGATCCATCCGCCGGCGTAGTTCTGGAGATCCGGGACAGCGGCGAACATCTCGTTCACCCAGGTGGACCGCTTCGAGCCGGCATCGTCGGCCTGGACGAGCAGGCGCACGCCGGTCCCCCGCAGCGCCACTGCCGCGTCCCGTGCTCGCAGGGCGTACTCCTGTGCGCGAGCGGCGTACGAAGCGTCTCCAGGGTTGTCGCCATACTGGTATCCGAACGAGGTCTCGTTCATGAACTCGATCGCCGTGATCGCCAGCCGGCGTCCTTCGGGTCTCTTCCAGAACGTCCCCTTCGGACCGAACCGCAAAGCCCAGTTGCGCAGGTTCGCGGCTTGATCCGCGGTCGGCATCCCGCCCGGGAGCCCTGCGAGGGGCTGAACCTTCACCCCTGCCGCCGCGTAGGCGGCGATCGTGCGCTGGAGCTTTTCCGGGGGCTGCCAGACGGGCCACTCGACCCGGACGAGCCCTGCCCCGAGACGCCTCATCGCCTTCGGGCCGGCAATCGCGTCGGTGCGGCCGTTGATACCCATCACGTACGTCGCCGTCGCCGCGGCAGGGCCATCGGTGACCGCACCGCTCGCGGGCTGAAAGTTCACCGCACGCGGAGCCGACGCCGCCTGAGAGACAACCGCAGCTGCGACACAGAACAGCAACAACCCTGCCCGCACCACCCAGCCGAGCCTTCCCACCACAGCCAACGGTCACACCTCCCCAAAGGGACCGAATCCCCCTCGGGCGCACCCTACAGGATTCGAGAACCGGCTCTCTAGTCGGTCGCCTCGAGCGACGCGACCAGCGCGTCGACGACGACGTCGAGGAGTTCGTCGGTCATCCAGGCGCCAACCGGGAGCACGCAGTGGTTGCCGGCGAACGCATCCGCATGCGGCACTGCTGCCGGATCTCCGAACGATCGGTACTCGGTCAGCCTCGGGAGCAGTGGGTACCAGGTCGTCTCGATGTTCTGCTCGGCCAGCTCTGCGCGCACCCGGTCACGCGCGGCGCGGTCGCGGAACATCACGACGTAGCCATAGGGCGACGAGTGACTCTCCGCGTCCATAGACCGGAGCGAGGTGATCGCGTCGATGCCGTCCAGCCGCCGGCGATAGCCGCGCGCGCACTCCTGCCTGGCGGCGATGTCGTCGTCGAGTCGCGCCAGCCGGCTGAGACCGAGCCCGGCGCGAGGCTCGTCCAGCCGATAGTTGAAGCCGATCTCGACGACGTCGTAGCCCGCGGCATGACCGCGGTGGCGATCCCAGGTGACAGATGTCATGCCGTGCGAGCGCAGCGAGCGAACCTTCGCCGCAAGCTCCTCGCTCGAGCTGCACACCATCCCGCCCTCGCCGAGCGGCAGCTGTGCCTTGCCGTTGAACGAGAACGTCGCGAGATCGCCGATGCTCCCGACCCGCGCGCCGCTCCCGTCGATCGCGGCGCCGAGGCTCTGCGCACAATCCTCGACGAGTACGAGCCCGCTGTCGTCGCACAGCGCTCGTAGCTCCGCGAGTTCTGCGTCGTAGCCCATCAGATGGGTGACGGCGACGACCTTCGTCTGCGGCGTGATCTGTCGAGCCACCGCCTCCGGGTCGATCTCCGGCCGGGTCGGGCCGAGGGAGTCACAGAAGACGGGCGTCGCGCCGACATACCGTGCAGCGCTGGCCGTCGCCACGAAGGTCATGGCGGGGACGATCACCTCGTCACCCGGCCGGACCCCCGCAGCCAGGTAGGCCAGGTGTAGCGCCGACGTGCCGCTGCTCACCGCAACCGCGTGACGCGTTCCGACGTAGGCGCCGAACTCGGCTTCGAACTGGGCAATGCTCGGCCCCATCGTCAGCCAGCCGCTGCGCAGCCGGTCGAGGTACGCCTCGATGTCGTCGTCCGTGAGCTCGACGCTGATCAGCGGGACGCGCCAGCTCACGCGAGCACCTCCTTGACCGCCTCGACCACGAGATCCTGCTCCGAATGGGTCAGGTGCCCGTACATCGGCAGCATCACCGCGGTGCGACCGGCGAGCTCCGTCTTCGGGAGCGACGGCGGCTCGAACAATGCTCGATAGGCGGTGAACAAGTGGATCGGCGGGTAGAACACGCTCGTCTGGACGCCACGTTCGAGGAGCTGCTCGCGAAAGGAGCCCTGCAGGTCGGGGTCTTGCAGGAAGATCGCCATCACGTACCCCGACGACGCGCGCACGCCATCATCGGTGTACGGGATGATCAAGCCGTCGACATCGCGTAGGAGCTCGCGGTAGCGGAACGTGAGCGCACGGCGCTGTTCCATCTCCGCGTCGAGCCGTCGCAGCCGTGACAGGCAGAGCGCGCTGCGCGCATCGTCGAAGCGATAGTTGTACCCAACCGCGTCGACGTCGTACGAGTCGGCCACGCGGCGGGTCTTCCCCCAGCTGTCACGCGTCATCGCATGCGAGCGAAGCGAGCGCGCAAGCGCGGCGACCTCGTCGCTGTCCGTGGTCAGCAGGCCTCCCTCGCCCACCGGCAGGACCTTGTTCGAAAACAAGCTGAAAGCGCTGGCGAACCCGAAGCTCCCGAGCATCCGCCCGTTGAGGGTCGCGGAAGGGGTGTGCGCGGCGTCCTCGATCAGGTGGAGCCCGCGCGCCTCGCACAAGGTCGAGAGCTCGTCGACGTGCGCTGCGTAGCCACCGAAATGAACGGCGACCACGGCCTTCGTTCGCGGGGTCACGAGCCGTTCCACCTCGCTCGGATCGATCGAGGGGTCATCGAGGCCGAGGATGTCCGCGAACACGGGTCGTCCACCGCAGTACAGGACCGCGCTCGCCGTCGCCGCAAAGGTGAACGACGGGACGATCACCTCGTCGCCCGGCCCGACGCCCGCGGCGAGATAGGCGAGATGGAGCGCGGTCGTGCAGCTGGAGACCGCAACCGCGTGTCGGACGCCGATGTGCTCGGCGAACGTCTTCTCGAGCTCCGCCGTCCGCGGTCCTGCGGTCAGCCAGCCGGAGCGAAGAGACGCCTCGACGGCGTCGAGGTCCTCCTGCTCCATGCGGAGGTCAAAGACCGGGATCTCGGGAAAGCCCTTCTCTGACACGACGCGCGAGCTCGTGCTAGCCGGAGTGCTCCGGCATTGTCCAACGATGTCCAGTCGGACGCCGTTCGACCGCCTGATCGGGCTTTGCTCCCCTCCCCACGCTCCCAGTCTAGGCGATCAGACGCTCAGTGGGTCCGGAAGAGCCGCGTCCATCCGACTCCGGCCGACGGCGGCGAGGAACTCAGGCCACGACGTGACGTAGGGCGCGATCCAGTCGAGGAGTCGCGCGAGCCCTTCGAAGCCATCGTCAGCTTCCCACGCGGTGTGAAGGACGATCGTGAGCCAGCACCCCTCGTAGGCCTCGACGAGCTGCTGCATGGCAGTGAGGATCGTGCCCGACCTGCCGTAGAGCGGTGCGTACGTCGGCACGTAGACCGCTTCGCCCCACCACATCGGGCTTGGCAGCGCGCCGATCAACGGCACCGACTCGGGCCCGCCCGTGACGACGGCGTAGCGACCGGCCAGGACCGGCCACTGGCCCGCATCGAATCGGTTGAACGGCGGCACGAAGACGCGGGGCTCGATCCCGATCGCTGCGAGCTTTGCGCGACCGAGCTCCAACAGCTCGCCGAGACCGCGAGGGCCGAGACCGCAAAGCTCCGAGCGCCGGTATGGCGCGGAATGCCGCGTCCGGTGCGTCGTCCCGTGTTGCGCGAACACCACGCCGTCGCCACCCATCCGACGCAAGAGCTCGAGCTCCTCTGCCTCGAGCTCCCGGCCACCGGTCGCAGTCGGGTCGAGGTGTTGGCGGGTCAACTGGGGAACGACGGCCATCAGATAGGGGATCTCGGCCGCTACGAGCAGCTCGTGGAACCTCGTGGCGCTCGCCATGCCGTAGCGCTCCGGCTCATCGAATGCCGACGAGTACGGAAACTCGTCGACACGCACGAGGACTCGCGGAGGCCCTGCCGCATCATCGCCGAGCACGGCCCGCCGCATCGCGGCTCCCGGGCCGATCATCGCCTCGAGACCGTCGAGCTTGCCACGCTTCGCTGCAACGGTGTGCGCGACACGGATCGGTAACGACCGCGGCCCGCCGGAGCGAAGAGGCTTCAGAGCCTCCGGAGAGATCGCGGCCCGACGGTCGACCCTGCCGGTGCCGATCTCCGGGTCGAGATACAGCAGCGCTGTCCTCGATTCATCGGACTCTGCGGGGCCTGAGCCAGTCAGCTTCGGAGTCCAGCCTCGCGCGCGGTCAGGGCTCGTGCGGACATGTCACCGACTGCGCGGGAACGAGCAAGATCTGCCACCGCCTAACCCTAGCGCCACGCTCTGCCGAAGCCCGACGAGTGTGCGAGCGCCGCGCGTCGCATGATGACGCTGCGCGTCGACTGGGCCTGAGTACTGTTCGCCCGTGCGCATCCTCGTCGTCTCGAATCTCTACCCACCGGTCGTTCGCGGCGGGTACGAGGTCGAATGCTCCGGTGTCGTCGAGCGTCTCAGGGAGCGGCACGAGGTCATGGTGCTCACGTCGACCCTCGACCGCCCTGACGACGACCCCGAGGGTGTCCGCCGCGAACTTGCGTTCCTCCCGCCGAACGAGCGCGGCGCGGTCAGAGCCCCACTCGCGGCGCTCTCCGCCGCGCGGGTCACGCGTCGACTTCTCGCGGACGAAAGACCCGATCTCGTGTTCGTCTGGAACGGTGCCCAGATCCCCCAAACCGCTCTCCGAATCATTGCGGACAGCGGGATCCCGACCGCCTACCGGGTGTGCGAGCACTGGTTCGGCCGGCTATTCGTCGAGGACCAGTACCTCCGACACCTCCGCCCCGGCGACCGAGGGCTCCGCCTCGTCTGGGCCGCGGGGACTCGGCTCCTCAACCACCTGCCGGCGCTTCGGCTCGCACCCGATCGCGTGACGCCCGCAGCGATCTCGTGGAACTCGGAGACGATCCGCCGACTCGCCGGGGTACCACCCGCCGTCGACCCGGTCTTCGAGCGCGTGATCCACTCGACATCCATCCGTGGGCCGCTCTTCGAGACGATCACGCGCGAGCCCTCCCCGTCACCCCTCGTCGCCTTCCTCGGGCGGCTCGACGAGAGAAAGGGGGCCTGGGTCGCGGTTCGTGCCGTGGGAAAGCTTCGTGCCGTCCACGGAACCGCGGCTCGGCTCGTCCTCGCCGGGCCTTCGACCCCGCGGGAACGCGAGGAGCTGCGATCCGAGATCGCCGCAGCGGGGGTCGACGACCTGGTCGAGATCGTCGGGGCGCTCTCCCCCACCGAGGTCGCAGAGCTGCTCGCGCGCGCGACCATCCTCGTGATCCCGTCTGTCTGGCAGGACCCCTTCCCGCTCGTCTGTATCGAAGGAGGCCTGGCGCGGGTGCCCATCGTCGCATCCGAGGTCGGTGGGATCCCGGAGTGCCTCCACGACAGCGAGCATGCGCTGCTGTTTCCTCCCGGCGATGTAGAGGCGTGCGCCTCCGCGCTGCATGCGACGCTCACCGACGAGGCCGCGACCGGAGCCCGGGTCGCCCGTGCGCTCGTGCGCGCGAAAGAGTTCTCCTGGGACGGATACCTCGATGCAAGTGAACAGTTCGTCGAGGATGCTTTCGCAGCGCTCTCCCGCTGATGCGATGACCCACGACAGAGACAGGGAGCCCAGCGAGCCCGCCACGAAGCCTGGGCGGGGACGGGATCTCCTGGTCGCACAACAGACACCGCGCCTGGGGACCGGTCAGGCGATGCGTGTCTACACGGTCGCACGCGCCCTTGCTGCCTCCGGCGACGGGCTCACATTTGCCTACGTGCGCTTCGAGGGCGACGAGCCAGACGCGGCGTTCCGAGCAATCCCGGGGATCGACTTCCACGAGATCCGAGCCTCGCGCGGAGCTGCCCGGGCGCTGCTCTACGGCTCGCACCGCCTCCGCCGAACCCCGGCAGCTTGGGCCCGGGGAATCTCGCCCGAGATCTGCCCCGCGGTCGCGGAGCTGGGCTCGAAACCATCCGTTCGTCGCGTGATTGCCGACGGGCCGGTGATCGCTTCCGCCCTTGCTCCGATCGCACGTCGCAGTCCGGTCGTCTACAACGCCCACAACCTGGAGTCTGCGTTCCGCCACGAGCTCGAGGGCAGTGGCCTCGGATCACAACGAGCCGCACGGGCGGCGGAACATCGGTTGCTCGCCCGCAGCGCCGAATCGTGGATGGTGAGCGAGCGGGACATGGCAGGCGCTCGGGAGCTCTGCCCGGGCGCCACTTTGCGGTACGTCCCGAACGTCGTCGACACACGAGCGATCCACCCGGTCGCCGGTGGTCGGACGCAGCCGCGCGTGCTGATGGTCGCGGACTACTCGTACGAGCCCAACCAGCAAGCCGTGAGATTTCTGGTCGACGACGTTCTCCCCCGCGCCTGGGCGAAACGACCCGACCTGACCTTGACGCTGGTCGGACGCGCGCTCGTGGACCCTGTCCCCGACGAGCCGCGCGTCGTCGCGAAGGGCTTCGTTCCCGACCTCGCCGCGGAGTACGACGCCTCGGCGTGCGCCGTCGTGCCGCTCCTCCAGGGCGGCGGCACGCCGTTCAAGTTCATCGAGGCGCTCGCATACGGGGTGCCCGTAGTCGCCACGCCCAGGGCCGCTGCCGGGCTCGCCGTCGTCGCCGAGACCGACTATCTCGCCGGCGCCGATGCCCAGGGTTTCGCCGATGCGATCCTCCGGCTCGTGGCGCCCGACGCAGGAGTCACTGCACAGCGTCTCGCACGAAACGGCCGACGCATCGTCGAACAGCGGTACTCGATCGACGCGCTCGTGGAGCTCGTGCGCCCGTGAGCCACTTGCCAGGTCTCTGAACGGGCAGTACTCTCCGCTGGCAGGGGGAGAGTACTGCCGTGGGGTTTCGCGGCCTTGTCGAGGTGGGAATGGGGATGAGGTAGATGGGCGACGAGCGGACGTGCGCCGTTCGGTGTGGCCGAGGGCCGACGCCTCGCTCTGCCGTGGGCGCGCAATGAAGCGGTCGTCCTGGATCAGCGGGCGGACGCTGTTGCTCGCGGGCCTGCTCGTGCTCGGCGGCATCGGAGCGCTCGTCACCACGGAGGCAGGCGCCGGGACAGAGCGCGTGCTCCCCAATGCGTCAGGCGACCTCGGTGTCCCGGGCGTGAGCGAGAAGGCGCTTCGCCGCTGGGAGGTGGCGACCCTCGGGCCTGAGCACGCCGCCGAGCACGCGATGATGCGCGCAGAGGTGCGGAAGGGCGGCAAGGTCAAGCCGGTGACCTCCGGCCCGCGCGGCGGGTTCCGTACCTATGCGGCAGCGGCAGTCGATCCAGCCGTCGGCGGCCAATGGAATGTCGCGACGGGCGGGCAGCCCTTCTCGATCCCCGTGTTCGGGATCAACGCAGCCATGCTGCCGACCGGCAAGGTCCTCTGGTACGCCTACCCGAACCACCCCGATGCACCGCCGGGCCCGAAGGACGAGGCGTGGGCATGGCTCTGGGACCCGTCGCTCGGGTACACGGCGAGCGCGTTCAAGCGTGTCGACCCGCCGATCGATCCGGCGACCGGCAAGCCCGTGAACATCTGGTGCTCGGGCACCTCGTTCCTCGCAGACGGCCGCGTCCTCGTCACGGGCGGCAATTTGCGGTACATCGACTCGACGCATACGGCGTTCTCGGGGCTGAACAAGGTCTACACGTTCGACCCCTTCACCGAGACCTGGACGCAGGAGCAGAACATGGCCCACGGGCGCTGGTACCCGAGCCAGCTCCTCATGCCCGACGGTCGCACGGTCATCATCCAAGGGCTCGACGAGACCGGCACGGGAGCCAGGAACACCGACGTCGAGATCTTCGACCCGAGCAAGCCGAGCAGCTCCAGGATCACGAAGCAGGGGACGCTCACCGGCAACTTCGTGGGTGACTACTACCCGCACATGTTCTGGATGCCCGCCGGCTACGGCCTCGTGACCGGCCCGTACACGAACGACTCGTGGAAGTTCGCGAACCCCGGCACCGGGACGTTCAGCCCGACGGACATCGCCAATCTTCCCGACAGGTCGCGTGTGTGGGGGAACGCGGTGATGGTCCCGGAGAGCAGCACCGGTGGCTCGACGAAGGTGCTGATGATCGGGGGCTCCGACACGGGGGCCGACTACGAGAACGCCCCGGCGACCAAGACCACTGTGCAGTGGGACGGTTCGTCGTGGAGCAACCAGTCGGACCAGAACATCGGTCGCAGCCACGAGAACACCGTCCTGCTCCCCGACGGCTCGATGGTCACGGTCGGTGGAGGCGTCGGGAGCAACTCGTCGACCGGCAAGCGGCTGTGGTCGGCAAACCCCGACCAGATGCAGGTCGAGCTCTGGAACCCATCCACCAAGACGTGGAGCCTCGGTGCCGCGCAAACCGAGAACCGGGCGTACCACTCGACGGCTGTCCTCCTCCCGGACGGTCGCGTGGTGTCGGCCGGTGACGACTACAACCCGTCCTACTCGACCGACACGGCAGAGATCTATTCGCCCCCGTATCTCTTCAAGGGCGCGCGGCCGTCGATCACGAGCGCCCCGACCAGCATCGCATTCAACTCGGCGTTCAACGTCGACACGCCCAACACCGATGTCACCAAGGCTGTCCTCATCGCACCCGGCGCGGCAACGCACGCGGTCGACGCGAACCAGCGGTATGTCTCGCTGTCGGTGGCCCAGCGGAGCGGCGGCGTGACGCTGACCGCACCTGCGAACGGGAACATCGCCCCGTCCGGCTACTACATGCTCTTCCTCGTCAACTCGAACGGCGTTCCCTCGATCGCCAAGTGGGTCAAGCTCTCCACGACGGCGCCGGGCAATCAGCCGCCGGTTGCGCAGGCGTCGGGGACGCCGACGTCGGGGACGGTGCCGTTCACGGTCAACTTCAGCTCGGCGGGCTCGTCGGATCCTGAGAACGGCACGCTCACCTACGCCTGGGATCTGGATGGGGACACCCAGTTCGACGATTCGACCGCCGCGAACCCTCAGAACGTGGCCTACTCGGTTGCGGGCAGCTACGCCGTGAAGCTGAGGGTGACCGACCCGGCCAACAACCAGACCGTCTCGAACACCGTCACCATCACCGCCAACGCTTCGGGTGGTGGCGGCACGACGGTGGAGAAGGCGCAGGGCAAGCCGGCGACCGCGTCGAGTACCGAGGGTGCCGCCTGGGCGGTCGCGGCCAGCGCCAACGACGGCAACACCGCCACCCGCTGGAGCTCCAACTTCACCAACAACCAGTGGTGGCAGGTCGATCTCGGCTCGGCCACGGCGGTCAGCTCGGTCAATGTCGACTTCTGCACCTGGGCCTGGCCGGCGACCTACACCGTCTCCACCTCGCTCGACGGCACCAGCTGGACCGTGGTCGCCAACGAAACGTTGACCAGTGGCGGATCGAAGATCAAAACCTCGACCTTCACCCAGACCACCGCCCGCTACGTCCGCATCACCGGGCTCACCCGCGGCACCAACTTCGGCACCTCGATCAACGAAGCCAAGGTGTACGGGCCCTCCGGCGGTGGCGGAGGGAACCTGCCACCGACAGCTCAGGCCTCGGGCACCCCACTGTCTGGCACGGTGCCGTTCACGGTCAACTTCAGCTCGGCCGGCTCGTCGGATCCTGAGAACGGCACGCTCACCTACGCCTGGGATCTGGATGGGGACACCCAGTTCGACGATTCGACCGCCGCGAACCCTCAGAACGTGGCCTACTCGGTTGCGGGCAGCTACGCCGTGAAGCTGAGGGTGACCGACCCGGCCAACAACCAGACCGTCTCGAACACCGTCACCATCACCGCCAACGCGGCCGGGAATGCGCCGCCGGTTGCGCAGGCGTCGGGGACTCCGACGTCGGGGACGGTGCCGTTCACGGTCAACTTCAGCTCGGCGGGCTCGTCGGATCCTGAGAACGGCACGCTCACCTACGCCTGGGATCTGGATGGGGACACCCAGTTCGACGATTCGACCGCCGCGAACCCTCAGAACGTGGCCTACTCGGTTGCGGGCAGCTACGCCGTGAAGCTGAGGGTGACCGACCCGGCCAACAACCAGACCGTCTCGAACACCGTCACCATCACCGCCAACGCTTCGGGTGGTGGCGGCACGACGGTCGAGAAGGCGCAGGGCAAGCCCGCGACCGCGTCGAGCACCGAGGGTGCCGCCTGGGCGGTCGCGGCCAGCGCCAACGACGGCAACACCGCCACCCGCTGGAGCTCCAACTTCACCAACAACCAGTGGTGGCAGGTCGATCTCGGCTCGGCCACGGCGGTCAGCTCGGTCAATGTCGACTTCTGCACCTGGGCCTGGCCGGCGACCTACACCGTCTCCACCTCGCTCGACGGCACCAGCTGGACCGTGGTCGCCAACGAAACGTTGACCAGTGGCGGATCGAAGATCAAAACCTCGACCTTCACCCAGACCACCGCCCGCTACGTCCGCATCACCGGGCTCACCCGCGGCACCAACTTCGGCACCTCGATCAACGAAGCCAAGGTGTACGGGCCCTCCGGCGGTGGCGGAGGGAACCTGCCACCGACAGCTCAGGCCTCGGGCACCCCACTGTCTGGCACGGTGCCGTTCACGGTCAACTTCAGCTCGGCCGGCTCGTCGGATCCTGAGAACGGCACGCTCACCTACGCCTGGGATCTGGATGGGGACACCCAGTTCGACGATTCGACCGCCGCGAACCCTCAGAACGTGGCCTACTCGGTTGCGGGCAGCTACGCCGTGAAGCTGAGGGTGACCGACCCGGCCAACAACCAGACCGTCTCGAACACCGTCACCATCACCGCCAACGCGGCCGGGAATGCGCCGCCGGTTGCGCAGGCGTCGGGGACTCCGACGTCGGGGACGGTGCCGTTCACGGTCAACTTCAGCTCGGCGGGCTCGTCGGATCCTGAGAACGGCACGCTCACCTACGCCTGGGATCTGGATGGGGACACCCAGTTCGACGATTCGACCGCCGCGAACCCTCAGAACGTGGCCTACTCGGTTGCGGGCAGCTACGCCGTGAAGCTGAGGGTGACCGACCCGGCCAACAACCAGACCGTCTCGAACACCGTCACCATCACCGCCAACGCTTCGGGTGGTGGCGGCACGACGGTGGAGAAGGCGCAGGGCAAGCCGGCGACCGCGTCGAGCACCGAGGGTGCCGCCTGGGCGGTCGCGGCCAGCGCCAACGACGGCAACACCGCCACCCGCTGGAGCTCCAACTTCACCAACAACCAGTGGTGGCAGGTCGATCTCGGCTCGGCCACGGCGGTCAGCTCGGTCAATGTCGACTTCTGCACCTGGGCCTGGCCGGCGACCTACACCGTCTCCACCTCGCTCGACGGCACCAGCTGGACCGTGGTCGCCAACGAAACGTTGACCAGTGGCGGATCGAAGATCAAAACCTCGACCTTCACCCAGACCACCGCCCGCTACGTGCGCATCACCGGGCTCACCCGCGGCACCAACTTCGGCACCTCGATCAACGAAGCCAAGGTGTACGGGCCCTCCGGCGGTGGCGGAGGGAACCTGCCACCGACAGCTCAGGCCTCGGGCACCCCACTGTCTGGCACGGTGCCGTTCACGGTCAACTTCAGCTCGGCCGGCTCGTCGGATCCTGAGAACGGCACGCTCACCTACGCCTGGGATCTGGATGGGGACACCCAGTTCGACGATTCGACCGCCGCGAACCCTCAGAACGTGGCCTACTCGGTTGCGGGCAGCTACGCCGTGAAGCTGAGGGTGACCGACCCGGCCAACAACCAGACCGTCTCGAACACCGTCACCATCACCGCCAACGCGGCCGGTGGCGGCGGGGGCGGTGGCGGCACCGGGACGCTGAGCTTCGCGGCGCCCACCGCGATCACAACCGGGGCGGAGACCCATTCGGTGATCGCCGTCGACGTCGACGGCGACGGCGACAGCGATCTCGTCGCCGCCGTCGCGCAAGCGAACACGGTCGCGGTCTCGCTCAACAACGGCTCGGGCTCGTTCGGCGCACCAACGTTCAACTCGACCGGAACGGGCGTCTACCCCAAGCACGCCGCAGCGGGCGACGTGAACGGCGACGGCAAGGTGGACCTCGTCTCCGCGAACCAGAACAGCGCCTCGATCACCGTGTTCCGTGGCGTCGGAAACGGGACCTTCCTGGCCGGAGTCGTCTACCCGACGTGCTCGGCCCCTCACCAGGCCGCCTTCGGCGACCTCAACAACGACGGCAAGCAGGACGTCGCGGTTGCGTGCTACGGCGGTGCCGGCAACGTGATGAGCGTCCTGCTGAACAGCGGCGACGCGAACGGGACGCTCAACGCGAAGACCGACTACACGACGGCGGCCGGCGGACGGTCACTCGTCCTGCGGGACTTCGACGGCGACGGCGACCTCGACGTCGCCGAGGCGTGTCTCGACGCAGGCCAAGTGGTCGTGGTGAAGAACAACAGCAACGGCACATTCGGAGCACCCACGACCTACGCTGGCGGGTCGCCGCACAACATCGTGAGCACCGACGTCAACGGGGACGGGAAGCTCGACCTCATCGTGACCTCCGAGGCCGGTTCGGTCGGGATCCTGCTCGGGAACGGCGACGCAACCTTCGCCGCGGCGGTCTGGTACACGACAGGGCCGGTCCCGAAGGCGACTGCCTTCGGCGACCTCAACGGCGACGGGAAGCTCGACCTCGCCGTGGCGAACACTCACGGGAACTACCCGAGCGGATCGACCCCCACGACGCTGACGCTGCTGACCGGCAGCGGAACCGGGACGTTCAGTGCCGGTGCGACGCTCCCGGCGGTTCTCACGCCGTTCTCGGTGGCGATCGCCGACTTCAACGGCGACGGGAAGCTCGACCTCGCAACCGCGAACTGGCACTCCGGCGACGTCAAGGTGTTCCTCCACACCTAGAGGCTCGCCCGCGGGGGAAGCTACGCCCCCTGACCGCCGGTTGGGCTTGCGCTCGGTGCACGCGCGACTACGGTAGGTGCCATGACCTACCAATCCCTCCGCCCGCAGCACGGCCGAACCCACGCCTCGCACCGTCCGGACGCGCGATGAGCCGTGCCGTCATCCTCGCGGGAGGGCCGGGATCGCGCCTCCGGCCCTATACGGCTGTGCTCCCGAAGCCGCTGATGCCGATCGGCGACCGACCGATCCTCGACATCGTCGTTCGCCAGCTGAAGCACTACGGGATCTCGCGCATCACGATCGCGAGCGGGTATCTCTCAGAGCTCCTCGAGGCGTTCTTCCGCGACGGCTCGAACTACGGGCTCCCGATCGACTACCACATCGAGCGTGAGCGACTGGGCACGGTCGGCCCGCTCGCGCTCATCGACGGGCTGAAGGACGAGGAGTCGTTCCTCGTGCTGAACGGCGACGTCCTGACCGATCTCAACTACGCGACCGTGCTCGCGTCCCACTCAGAGTCCGACGCGATCGCGACGATCGCGACCCACGAGCGAAGCGTCCAGGTCTCCCTTGGCGTCATGCAGCTCGACTCGCCGGACGACCCGACACGGCTCACGGGCTACATCGAGAAGCCGTCGTACTACTACCGCGTCAGCATGGGCGTCTACTGCTTCTCCCCGGAGGTGCTCGAGTACATCCCGCCGGACTCCTATCTCGACCTCCCCGATCTCGTCCTCAAGCTCCTCGCGGACGGCAAGGTCGTGCGCGGCTACCCGTTCGACGGCTACTGGATGGACATCGGACGCCACGAGGACTACGAGGAAGCCAGCAACGAGTTCGACGAGTACCGGTCGCGCCTCCTCCCCGACGGGTGACGGTGCCGACGCTGGCCGGAACGCCGATCGTCTGTCTCGGGTTTGCCGAGTGGGACGCCGAGATCAGGACGAATCAGCACCACCTGATGACCCGGCTATCGCGGTCGAGCCCTGTCCTGTTCATCGAGTCCATCGGGTTGCGGCAGCCGACCGTGTCGGCACGAGACGTTCGCCGGATCCTCCGTCGGCTCGCACGAGGGCTCCGCCCGCTACGGCATGTCGAAGGGTCCCTGTACGTGCTCTCGCCGCTCGTCATCCCCTATCACCGCCTGAAACCCGTCCGGTGGCTCAACGCCGTGTTACTCCGACGCTCGGTGGCGAGAGCCTCGCGGCGGCTCGACCTCACACGGCCGATCCTCTGGGCCTATGTCCCGCAGGCGTACGAGCTGATCGACGTCGTCCACCCGCGGTTGGTGGTCTACCACTGCGTCGACGACATCGCGGCCCACGACCGCATAGACACCGCGAGCTTCCGCTCGGCCGAGGACGCATTCCTCGGCGAGGCCGACCTCGTCGTCGCCAGCTCGGCGCCGCTGCGCGATCGCCTCGCCCGGTCAGGGGCACACGTCCAGCTCATGGAGAACGTGGCCGACACGGAGGCCTTCTCGAAAGCCCTCGATCCCGACCTTCCCCGCGATCCCGCGCTCGAGCGCCTCCCATGCCCTCGCATCGTCTTCGTCGGGGCGATCAGCGCCGTGAAGCTCGATCTCGCTCTCCTCGCCGAGCTCGCCCGACTCAGGCGCGACTGGAGCATCGCCCTCGTCGGGCCCGTCGGGATCGGTGACCCGTCGACAGACGTCTCCAGCCTCGCCTCGGAGCCGAACGTCCATCTGCTCGGGCCACGTGCCTACGAGGATCTGCCACACGTGCTCGCGGCAGCGGACGCGGCCATCATCCCCTACCGCCTCACGCCGCTCACCTCGAGCATCTTCCCGATGAAGGTGTACGAGTACCTCGCCGCCGGTCTGCCCACCGTCTCGACTCCGCTGCCGTCCCTCGATGGCGAACGCGATGTCGTGGTGGCCACCACCGCACCCGAGCTGGCGGAGACGCTCGAGCGCCTGATCGCCGAGGACACGCCGTCGGGTCGCGCCGAGCGATCGAGCCGCGCCGCGGGACACTCCTGGGACAGTCGGAGCGTCGAGCTCGAGACGGCGGTGTCGCGACTCGAATGGCGACCAGGGTGACACCGGCCGGGCAACGGTCACCACGACCGACCGGCTCGTGGCGCGATACCGTCGAGTGACCGTGCGACGTCGGCGACCCGGCGGTACCACCGAACAGATGGAGGGGGAACGCACGTGAAGCTCGTGTCCGTGATGACAACCGAATCCAGCGGCGGGGCAGAGTTCGCCGCCGTGGAGCTACTCGACGCACTCGTCGATCGCGGTTACGACGTGAAGCTCCTGACCAACCGCGCCGACCTCCGGCGCGACACCCGCGTCCCGACGACGGAGATCGCCATCGGGCCGAAGCTGTCGCGGTCGACGTATCGACAGGTCGCGCTCGGCTTTCCTCGCCTGGCGCGTGGCCTGAGCCGCGCGTTGGCGGCCGAGAGCCCGTATGACGTGCTGCTCGTCCACTACAAGAAGGAGCAGCTCCTGACGCTCGGCCTCTGGCGTCGGCGGAAGCGGGCCGATCGTCCGCTCTGCGTCTGGGCGGAGTGGGGCCCGGTGCCGTTCGAGCTCCGCAAAGGGCTCCCGAACGCGCTCTACCGCAGGGCCGCGGGGAAGGCCGATCTCGTCCTTGCGATCTCGGCCGGGACGCGCCAGAGCGTGATCGACGCCGGTGTCCCGGTGGAGAAGGTCATCGTGCTCGCCAACGCAGTCAGGACGGGCGACATTCAGTTCACCGAGCAGGGCCGGCAGGGCGTTCGCGACCGACTCGGGATCCCCGGCGACGCGTTCGTCGTCGGCTGCGTGTCGCGTTTCCACCCGAAGAAGCGCAACGACGTCGTGGTCGAGGCCGTGCTGCGGCTGGGCCCGAACGCCCATGTCGTGCTCGCCGGTGACGGCGAGACCGAGGCCAGCCTGCGCGCGCAGGCGGCACCGCTCGGGGCGAGAGCCCACTTCATTCCGACCCCGACCTCCGACATCGCAGATGTCTACTCGGCGTTCGACGTGTCGGTGTTCTGCCCGAGCCCCACGGAAGGAGCGCCGAGAGCGGTGATCCTGGCGATGCTCGCCTGCCGCCCGGTCGTGTCCACCGGGGCCGAGGGCGTGGCCGATCTTCTGACCGCGGGTGGTGTGATCCTGGACCCGGAGAACGACCCCGACGGGCTCGCAGAGGTGCTGCGGCGCTACGAGGGCAATCCTGCGTTGCGCGAGCGCGACGGGATCGCGGGTCGTGCCCTGGTAGAGGAGGTCAACGCATCGGAGAACGTCGCGGCGCGGCTCGACACCATCCTGCAAGAGGCGCTCGCGCGCCGCCGCTCGTAGCGTCAGATGTTGCGGTAGATCGCGCTGTCGGGATCCGGGAAGTCACCCGCATCGAGCGCGACGACGAGCTCCTGCACGCCTCGCTCGACGGTCGTCGCTGGCGAGAACCCCAGCTGCCGGTGGATGCGGTCGAAGTTGACGCGGTAGTCGCGCGGATCCTCGTCGCGATGGACGAGCGAGATCCGACCCGTCGCGACATGCTTGCGAATCGCCTCGACCACGTCGAGCTTCGTGTAGTTCTCACTCGTCGAGCCGACGTTGAAGACCTGGCCCGCGACCTTCTCCGCGGGAAGCCCGAGCACGAGCTCGACGGCGGCGCCGACGTCGTCCACGTGGATATAGGGGCGCCAGAACTGCTCGCCGAAGACCTGGAGGTCACGGTCGGCCCAGAGGTCACGGGTGAACTCGTTCACCGTCAGGTCGAACCGCATCCGGGGCGCAACCCCGTAGACCGTCGCGAACCGGAGGCAGGTGACCTCGAGGCCGCGTGCCGCCCCGTTGAGCAGCTGGGTCTCCATCGCGACCTTCTGCTCGGCGTAGAGCGACACCGGTGCGAGGGCCGAGTCCTCGGTCACGAATTGGCTCGGATCCGCCATGCGGCCGTAGTTCGAGCACGTCGACGCGAAGATCAGCCGTCGCGCTCCTGACGCACGCGCATCGGCGATCAGCCCGCGCGTCCCCTCGACGTTGACGTCGTTCGACAGGATCGGGTCCTTCTGACAGGCCGGGTCGCCGACGATCGCGGCCAGGTGGACGATCGACTCGACGCCCTCGAGAGCACGTGTCCTGGCCTCGTGATCGCGGATGTCACCGCGGACGACCTCGATGCCGGCCTGCTCCAGGCCGGTCGCGATCGTCTCCTGTCCGTGGAGGAGCGAGTCGAGCACCCGTACCCGCTTGCCTGCCCCGGCGAGCCTTCGGCTCAGCTGCGCGCCGATGTACCCCGCGCCGCCGGTAACGAGCGTCCGCGGTACCTCTATCTGGGGAATGACCCCCTCTGCCCCTCCGACCCCCACCTGAGCCATTGTATTGACGAACTCCGTTTCCGCTAGCCGGAGCCGAGAGGGCCGCACAGGCCGCATGCACACGGGGAACGCGTAGACCTCCCCTCCGCGACGAATCGACAGCGACGAGGTCGCTGCTGACCGCTCGACCTCGGCCCAGATCTCCAGTTTCGTCCCTCCGTCTACCCCTCTTGGGGGAGTAGCGGCCACGGGAGCCGGTCGACGAAAACGGGCAGATCCGCGGCAAATCTCGACAAAGGAGCCCGCATGCACTATCGCCTTCGGCTGCCCGTCCTCATCATCTCCGGTCTCGTCCTCGCCGTCTCGATCGCGGCGCTAATGCCACGTGCAGGAGCTGATCCATCAAGCGGGTTCGTCGTAGGCGTGAACTGCAGCAGGAACCCTCAGTCCGACCCCCTCAGCTGCCAGAAGATCGGTACACGCCTGGCTCGGGTCGAGTTCGAGATCTCCGACAGCGCGACGAGCCTCGACACGCTCATCGGCGCCTACGCATCCCGCGGGATCGAGGTTCAGATCCTCGCGGGGTTCTACGGCCGCATCCCCTCCACCTCGGAGAGCCAGAACCTCCGTAACTGGGCGCTCCGCTTCGGCCCCGGCGGCAGCTTCTGGCAGGGCCGAAGCGACGGTCAGCTCGCGGTGAAGAACATCGAGTTCGGCAACGAGACCGGGTACGGCTACCAGTACGGCGACAACTGGGACAAGCCGTCGTACGCAAGTCGCGCCTACACGTATGCGCAGCGGGCGCGTGACGCAGCGACCGCGCTCCAGGGCACAGGCGTCGGCCTGCTCGTCCAGGCCGAGGACGCGAACACGGGCAGCGCGGTATGGGTCAACCAGATGTTCTCGGCCGTCCCCGATCTCGACGACCGGGTCGCCGGCTGGATCGTCCATCCGTACGGGCCGTCCGGCTCAGGTCGCATCGACCGGATGATCAGCCAGCTGGGAGCGGTCGGCGCCTCGTCCTCGGTCGGCTTCTACATCACCGAGTGGGGCGTGGCCTCCGACAACGGAAGGACGCTGTCCGACAACTACGGCTACCCGGTCAACGCCACGTACTCCGACGCGGCACAGATCGTGCGCAACACGTTCTCGAGCTGGAGAAGCAATTACGGCTCGCGGATCCGCGAGGTGATCGTCTACCAGAACGCCGACCTCCAGTCGTCGGGTGCGAGCACCGATCGCGAGGGGTACTTCGGGATCATGCGCCGCGACGGAGCCGAGAAGGGCGCCTTCACAACCGAGGTCAGGGCTCAGATCGGCTCCGGGTCGTCGGCCGCGCCGCCGGTCGTGACGAACCAGGCTCCCGTGGCCAAAGCCAGCGCCAACCCCGTGACGGGCACCGTTCCGCTCTCGGTCAGCTTCAGCTCGACCGGCAGCTCCGACCCGGACGGGTCGATCACGGCCTATGCGTGGGATCTCGACGGCGACGGTCAGTTCGACGACTCGACCTCGGCCAACCCGTCATTCGTGTACACGACCGCCGGAACCACCATTACCGCTCGGCTGAAGGTGACCGACAACGCCGGGACGAGCTCGCTCTCGACCGGTCTCCCGATCATCCCGACCGCCTCGGCGTCCCCGGCACCGGCCCCGGCCCCGGCGCCGGCGCCGCCGGCCGGCACTCTCGAGTTCGCGACGGGCAAGCCGGCGACCGCGTCCAGCACGGAAGGCTCGGCGTGGGCGGTCGCGGCCAGCGGCAACGACGGCAACACCGCCACCCGCTGGAGCTCGAGCTTCAGTGACGGCCAGTGGTGGCAGGTCGACCTCGGGGCAACCCGGAGGATCAACTCGACGCAGGTGACCTTCAACGGGTGGGCCTGGCCGTCGACCTACACGGTGTCGACGTCCGAGGATGGCGCGTCGTGGACGGTCGTCGCGAGCGGCTCGCTGACCAGCTCCACGGACAAGAACAGGGTCGACAACTTCACGACCCTCAACGCGCGATACGTTCGGATCACCGGCGTCCAGCGTGGGACGAAGTTCGGGACCTCGATCGTGGAGACCCGTGTGTTCGGCCCGACCGACCAGTCGGGCACGACTCCGGCGCCTGCACCGAGCCCGACTCCGGCACCTGCCCCGGCGCCGACCCCCACCCCGGCGCCCACCCCGACGCCCACACCCACACCGCCGCCGGCGACGACACCGCCACCGACCTCGACGACAGTCGTCGAGCTCGCGGCAGGACGGCCCGCCACGGCATCGAGCTCCGAGAACGCCGCTTGGTTCCAGCCGCCGCTGGCGAACGACACGAGTCCCACGAGCCGCTGGAGCTCCCTCTTCAGGGACAACCAGTGGTGGCAGGTCGATCTCGGTGGCGACCGGGCAGTCTCGAGCGTGACCGCAACGTTCAACCGATGGGCATGGCCGAAGACCTACTCGATCTCGACGTCGACGGACGGCAGCAACTGGACGACGGTTGCAACCGAGGCGCTGAGCGGTGGACAGACCCGTACCAGCGCCTTCGGCGCCGTGACGGCGAGGTACCTCCGGGTCACGGGCCTCACCCGAGGAACATCCAACGGGACCTCGATCGAGGACATCAAGGTGTACGGCGCAGCCGCTCCCGCCACGCCGGCCACGACGCCGGCACCGGTCCCCGCGCCGGCACCGGCACCGGCGCCCGACCCGGTGCCCAGCCCGGCGCCACCCCCCGCCGACCAGCAGAGCGCGCCCACGGTCGAGCTCGCGCAGGGCAAGCCCGCGTCCGCGTCGAGCTACGAGCAAGCCGCGTGGTTCGTACCGTCCGGCGGCAACGACGGCGACCTCGGCACCCGCTGGAGCTCGCTCTTCCGCGATGGTGAGTGGTGGCAGGTCGACCTCGGATCGGTCAAGTCGATCACGCGGGTCGAGACGACCTTCAACCAATGGGCTTGGGCCCGCTCGTTCACCGTCTCGGTCTCGGCGAACGGCTCCGACTGGACGGTCGTCGCACAGGAGTCTCCGAGCTCGGCGGGAACGACGACGAGTGCGATCGCTCCCGCACAGGCCCGCTACGTGCGCATCACCGGTCTCACCCGGGCGACGTCCAATGGGTTCTCGATCGAAGAAGCACGCGTGTACGGGTCGTAGCCCTCGACCCGCCAACGAACACCCACGACAGGCTCCCCGGTCAGGTCCCTTCCAGGCGCTGACCGGGGACCGTTCGGGGATACCCTGTGCCGTGATCGTCGGCACCGACGCGCACGGACATGACGAACCTCCTGACCAACCCACCCCGACTCGGTGGAGCCGTGACCCGGCCGACGCTTGCGGCGCTGGCCATCGCACTGCTCGGCGCCGTGTTTCTGGCGAACGCCGACAGCCGGATCCAGCTCCTGGCGCTGGGGTTGGCGCTGGTCGCGGTCACAGTGATCAGTCTCGAGCTGCCGATCGCCGTGTTCGGGCTGCTGGCTCTGCTCCTCGGCCTCGCCTCCGAAGACGAGATCGACAGCTTTACGCCGTCGTTCACGGACTCGCTCTACGCCAAGCCGGTCGTCCTCGCAATCGTCATGCTGCTCATCGTTGCGTTGCTGCTCGACGGCGGCTCTGGGCAGCGACGCTGGCCGGGCCTACCGGCGACCGTCGCCGCCTGCCTCTCGTTCGTGGCCATCGCCGCTGCCGCGCGGCTCGATGCGCTCTCGAGCGACCTCTACGTGGCACGGCCGATCTTCCTCCTCACGCTGTCGATCGTTGCCGGCTATCTGGTCGCTGACCGTTTCGGCGTCGACCTCCCGCTCAAGCTCCTCACGGCCGCGGCCGCACTCGCGATTGCGCTCGGTCTCTACAACGTCGGCGCCGGGCACTCGCTCTCGTTCTACGACTCGTCGTTCGTCTACCTCGTCGGGGTGATGGCGATCATGGTCCTGTTCCGCGGGGTCGAGATCGGGGTCGCGAGATACCCCTTTCTCATCCTCGCTGCGATCGTGATCGTCTTCTCGCTTCGCCGAGGAACGATCATCGCCGTCCTGATCGCTCTCGGCATCACGGGGCTCCTCAAGGGGCGCTCCGGTTTCCGGATCGCGATCGCACTCGGACTCGGCACCATCGCGGCGGCGGAGATCGCGTCGCCCGGGTTGGTCTTCGACAACCTCGACCGGCTCGTCGGATACTTCGTCGGCGCATCGGGCTCCGACTTCTCCGTCAACTACCGCAAGTACGAGACGGCAAACGCCTGGCTCAACATCAAGGCGCACTGGCTCGGCGGGATCGGCCCGTCGACCGACTGGACGCTGTACCGGACGTTCGATGGTCGCTTCAAGCCCTACGGGCTCGACTACCTCCACAACTCGTTCCTGTGGGTGTGGCTCCGTTTCAGCCTCGTCGGGCTGGTGGCCTACGTTGCGTTCCTCCTGGTGTCCGCTTTCAGCCTGATCCGGCGGAGCGCGCCGATCGAGTCGGTCGTGATCGGGGCGGCGATGGCAGGCCTCGCCTTCGCGCTCGCCACGGCGTCGTTCCTCACGACCACGGTGCGGTGGCCTCTCCTCGTCGGGCTCCTCGTCGGCATCGCTCTGTGCGCACGGCGCGACGCAGCCGACGGCAGCCCGAGCACGTGAGAGCGGCCATCGCCCACGACTGGCTCGTCCGCTACGCCGGCTCCGAGCGCGTCGTCGAGCAACTGCTCATCGCCTTTCCCGGATCGCGGCTGCTGACCACCGTCGTGGAGGGCAGGGCCCTCCCGGCCGCGTTCGGGAGTGCCGAGCCGTCGTGGCTCGATCGTCTGCCGGGAACACACACCCATCACGAGTGGTTCCTCGGCTTGATGCCGCTCGCCTGGCGCCTGCGACGTCCGGTGACCGACGTCGACGTCGTCATCGCGAGCAGTCACGCCTGCGCCAACGCAGTGCGAACCGCGCCGGGCATCCCCCTCGTGTCGTATTGCCACACGCCCATGCGCTACGCATGGAACTTCGAGGCCGAGCGAGGACGCTTCCCGCGACCGGTCCGGCCCGTGGCACGCATCGGGATGGGAGCGTTCCGCCACTGGGATCGACGGACGGCGCGTCGCGTGACACATTTCGTCGCGAACTCGGCAGCGGTGGCCGCGCGGATCCGCGACAGCTATCACGTCGACGCCGAGATCGTTCATCCACCGGTGGACACCGAGTTCTTCACGCCTGCCGGAATGCAGCGTGAACGGTTCCTGTACGTCGGAAGGCTGACCGGCTACAAGCGCCCCGACCTCGTCGTCGCCGCCTTCGAAGGGCTGCCGTACGAGCTCGACGTCGTCGGTGACGGTGCCGACCTTCAGCGTCTACGGGCGTCTGCGGGACCGAACATCCACTTCCGCGGAACGGTCGATCGGGCGGAGCTTCGCGAGCTCTACCGCTCCGCGGTCGCGCTCGTGTACCCGATCGACGAGGACTTCGGCATCGCAATGGCCGAGGCACAGGCGTGCGGAGCACCCGTGATCGGGCTTGCTGCCGGCGGTGCGCTCGACATCGTGATCCCGGGAACGACGGGCGTCCTCGTCGGCTCACAGGACCAGCGCGAGCTCAGGTCGGCGATCGAGGAAGTGGCCGGCGCGGACTTCGTCGAGACGGACATCCGCACGTCCGCCGAACGGTTCTCGGAGCACCGGTTTCGCGAGGCGATGCGAGAGGTCGCCGCTCGAACCATCCGCGCGCGGTCATAGCGACGCGAACGACGTCGTCCGTCACCAGGTCGGGAGCGACGAGCGCCGACCGTCAGTGTTTGCACCGTCTTGCAGGCCTTTTTCACGGCCGTGCCGTCCCCGATCGCCTCCCGTGGAGCGCCTCGTGGGCGAAGAGTGTGTGGACCATGTAAGGCTCCTGCAGTTGCGAATTGACAGAACCCGCTCTCCTCCCAATACTGAGCCTGCGGGCGCCGCTCTGGGGCGGTGTCTTGCGCAAGGTGGGGAGAGAGTGTGACGAACGCTGAGTACTTCGCCTGGGCGACGTGGGTCGGCCATGCGACGACAAATGGACGCAGGTTGACCACGCCCGTGCAGACCGACAGGGTCGGATGACGTCGCGCCTGCTCATGAGCGTCAGGCGACGTCGCGGACGCGTTGCCGCCGAGGCCGCCATCCTCGCCCCACTCAACGGGCACCCCATCCTCACCGACGGAGATCAGGCGCTCGCGACCGGGGCCGCGGGCAACGGTCAGGCGTCTGCATCGGTTGGCTCGGTCCACACGACCACGGTCGAGGAGATCGCGCGCCCCGTCGTCGACCGGCGGCCGATGCCGCAGTTCCGGCTCGTGCGGTTCACGTTCGACGCGATGGTGCTCGCCGCCGCAACCATCGTCGCACCCCTCATCGTCGACAGCGGGTCGACCTCGTTCGCACTGCTTCTCTTCTTCGACGCGGTCGCGCTGAGCCTCCTGGTCGCCTGGAAGGCATACACATCGAGGCTCCAGGTGGACACACTCGATGACGTTCGGGTCTGTGTCGCCTCGACCGCCATCGCAGCCATGGCCGCGCTCTCGGTCGCCGCGCTCGCGGACGTCGACTCGATCTCCGAGGGCTGGCTGCGGCTCTGGGCCGTCACAACCGTCCCGTTGGCCGTCGGCCGAGTGGTCGAGACGCAGATGGTGATGCGTCGCCGACGACGCGGCGCGATGCTGGCCCCGACCGTCATCGTCGGCGCAGGCATCGTCGGGCGACTCACGGCTCGCCGGTTGCTGGCACATCCCGAGCTCGGCCTCGAGCCGGTCGGCTTCATCGACAAGGAGCCGATGAACCTCAACGGCCAGCCGCTCCCGGTTCCCGTGCTCGGGGCGAGCTGGGACATGGAGGACATCGTCAGCCGCTACGGCGTGGAATGCGTGGTCGTCACCTTCTCGAGCGCACCGCACGACGTGATGCTCGGGATCCTCGACGAGTGCGCCCGACTCGGCGTCCGCAGCCTTGTCGTCCCACGCCTCTTCGAGCGCGTCCCGTCCAAGCTCGAGGTGACGCACACGGGCGGCCTGCCGCTCATCGAGATGTACCCGACGAGCCTCCACAACGTCCAGTACGCCATCAAGTACACGATCGACCGCCTCGTCGCGGCTGTCCTTCTGGTCATTCTCGCGCCGCTTCTCCTCCTGATCGCAGCGCTCGTGATCGGCTCGCTCGGCCGACCGGTGCTCTACCGGCAGAAGCGGGTCGGGCGAGACGGGCGGACGTTCGAGATGCTCAAGTTCAGGACGATGCACCAGACGGTGGAGGACGAGGACGAGCTCGACTTCCAGCCCGACCTCGGGCCGGGGGGAGTCGAAGGAGCCGACCGACGGACAGGGGTCGGAAAGCTCCTCAGACGGTTCTCGCTCGACGAGCTCGCCCAGTTCATCAACGTGCTCAAGGGTGAGATGAGCATCGTCGGGCCGCGCCCCGAGCGACCCGAGTTCGTCGGCTACTTTGCAGATCACGTGCGGCGGTACGACGCCCGGCATCGAGTCAAGTCGGGAATCACGGGTTGGGCGCAGATCCATCGGCTGCGCGGCAAGACATCGATCAGCGATCGGGTTGAATGGGACAACTACTACATCGAGAACTTCTCCCTGTGGCTCGATCTCAAGATCCTCATCCTCACGATCCCGGAAGTCTTCCGAGGCGGCGGCAGCGAGTAGGTCGTCCCGGATGACCACATCGGTCACCGAGGACGGAGTCGACGGCGAGAGCGCGACAGAAGCGACGGTCGGGACGCGCAGGCGCCGAGGGCTCGGACGGCTCGTCGGAACCTGCCTCATCGTTCTCGGCGCGCTCCTGCTCCTGTGGGCCGTGGTCGTCTGGCGGTGGAACGACCCGATCACCGCCTACTACACGCATCGCGAGCAGGGCAAGCTCGGGCACCAACTCGAGTCGTTGTTCCAGGCCGAGCGCGCGCGACTCGCAACCGACCTGGCCCGGGTTCAGGACCGCGCGAGCGCAAAGCAACGCTCGCTCGCATTCCACCGGCATGTCTCGAAGGCGGCGGGAGACGCTGAGGGTGTCTGCCACCGAGGGGCAGGCAATTGGCCGGCTCCACGTCCCCCGACTCGATCTCGACATGGTGCTCGTCAACGGCACCACGTCGACGTCCCTGAAGAAGGGGCCGGGACGCGATCCGCGGACGTACATGCCGGGTCAGGGTCAGCTGGTCTACATCGCCGGCCACCGCACGACGTATGCGGCGCCGTTCGCCCACATCGAGCGCATGAAGGTCGGCGACCCCATCGTCGTCGACATGCCGTACGGCCGGTTCCGGTACGCGGTGACCGGCCACACGATCGTTGCCAGCGACGATCTGTCGGTCCTCCGCACGACGGGGAAGGAGCGGCTCGCCCTCCAGGCGTGCCATCCGCGGTTCTTCGCCACCCAGCGGTACATCGTGTGGGCAAGACTCGTCGGCATGCAGCCGCGGTAGGCCCGAGAGGCGGGGAGCCGCCGCCGCTCAGCGGTCGAACAGCACCTCTGCGACGCGTCGCACCTGGCGCTGGATCTGGTCGGCGGTGTCGAGGAAGACTGCGTCCGAGCCGCCGATCGGATCGGGAATGACCGGCGCCTGGAGGAACCCTGTGCGTCGCTCGTGATGTGCGAGCTCGATCCGCTCCTCGGGTGTCGACATGTCGACGTCATCGATCGGAAGCCCGTCGAGCAGGTCGACGAGCTCAGGGAGCGAGAACGTCCGCTCTCTGGGAGCTCGACCATCGACGACGGCCGTCGAGACGTGTGTCGGCTCGAACCCGAGCACGAGGCTCGCGTCCCGAAGCTCACCCGGCTCGAGACGGCGCGCCCGATGCTCACTGAGGTCGACCCCGAAGTGCCGCGCGGCGCGCATCGCCGCCGGCAGCGCCGGCTCGGGGCCGACGTCGACGACCCCAACGGAACGAACGAGCGCATGCGGGCCCACAAGCGCCCGCAGGAACGCCTCCGCGAGTGGGCTCCTCGCACGGTTGCCCGTGCAGACGAAGACCACCTCCCAGGGAGGGGTCTCGTCTGCTTGAACCCATGCCTCCGACGCGCTCACGCGCACCGGGTTTTCGCGGGCGGGCTCGCCCGCTCGGGAGCCGCTCGACTCAGCCGTCGTCGCGTTGGTCGCGGCGGCGAAGCACGAACCCGGCGCCGACCAGGCCAGCACCGATGACGACCACGCCGAGCAACGACTTGCCCGTCACGGGAAGCGTGTCGGAGTCGTCGGCTGCGGCCGTGGTGACGGCAACGGTCGCGGGCTTGACAGCCGGTGCGACGGGCTGCGTCTGCGCGTACTGGTCATCGGCAGACGTCGGCGGGTTCGTCGCGAGCGCAGGCCCGGCGAACACCCCCAACAGCAAACAGACTCCCGACACGAAACCGACAACGCGACGGTTCGCGGCTCTTCCCCGAAGATTGCTCATCTCGACGTTCCCCACCCTTCCTCTGACGTCAACCCCATAGCCAAGAGTACCTACTCACTCTAGTCGTCGTGGCGGGGGAATCAAGCGTTGATCGGTTCGAGCTCGCGGCTGCCACGGTTGCTACGCTTCGCCGCGCCAAGTCAAGGTTGAGCGTTCCTCACCGATTGCCGATACGAACTCCTACTGTGGCAACCACGCTCACCGACCAGCGACACGCAGCTCTCGAGGACTTCCTGTCGGTCGTCCGACGGTACAAGGTCGTCATCATCGTCTCGACGATCGTCGTCCCGGTCGCAGCCTTCGTCCTCTCGATGCAGCAGTCGAAGGTCTTTCGAGCGACGTCCGAGGTACTCCTCGAGCAGAAGGACCTCGGTGGGGCTCTGACCGGGATCCCCACGGGCAACGGCAACTCGGATCCCGAGCGCTACGCACGAACGCAGGCGGCGCTGGCGACCGACGAGAACGTCGCCCGACGGGCCCTCAAGCTCGCAGGGGTCCGGGGGGTCACCGTGACAGACCTCCTGGGAAGCTCGGACGTCTCGCCGCGGGTCGACTCCGACCTCTTGCAGTTCAACGTCGACGACGCGAACCCGATCGTCGCGACCAAGCTGGCGAGCGCGTACGCCGCGGCGTTTGCGTCGTACAAGCTCGAGCAGGACACCAACAGCCTCGAACAGGCTCGCTCCGAGCTCCAGGGACAGCTGGCCGACCTCCGCGCTTCCGGCGCCACCAACACGCAGCTCTACGCCGACCTGGTCAAGAAGGTGCAGGACCTGCGGACGCTGGAGCTTCTCCAGGCCAAGGCATCCGTCATCCACACCGCCTCGGAGGCCGAGCAGGTGCAGCCGCGGCCAGTGCGCACCGCAGCGCTCGGTGTCGCGCTCGGCCTCCTCGTCGGTCTCGGGATCGCGTTCCTCTCCAACGCCCTCGACAAGCGCATCCGCTCGGAGGACGAGGTCGACTCGGCGCTCGGAGTTCCACTCCTGGCCCGGTTGCCGAACTACGCGCCGAAGACGGGACGCGAGTCGCTCGTGATGCTCGATGCACCGTCGCACTTCACCGCTGAAGCCGTCCGTGGTTTGCGAACGAACGTGGAGCTCGCGGCAGGCACACGCGGCGCGAAGACGCTCGTCGTGACGAGCGCCGCTCCCCAGGAGGGCAAGTCGACGACGATCTCCAACCTCGCGGTAGCTCTTGCGCGCGCGGGACATCGGGTCGCACTCGTCGATCTCGATCTGCGTCAGCCCGCGGTCAGCCGACTCTTCCACATCGAAGGTTGGCCCGGTGTGACCGACGTCGCTGCGGGCTCGACGAGCCTGAACGTCGCCCTCACGAGGATCGCACTGAACGATAGCGGCTCCTCGGCGACGTCAGGTGCGGGAACGCAGCCCGGCCAGCTGATGGTCTTGCCAACCGGCACGATCCCGCCCGACCCAGGTGAGTTCGCTGCCTCCCAGCAGCTCGCCAACATCCTCGAGCAGCTGAAGGCTGCGAGCGACTACGTGCTGATCGACGCGCCACCGCTGCTCGCGGTGGGAGACACGATGTCTCTCTCGCCGAGCGTGGATGCGATGTTCGTCGTCGTTCGCCTGTCTGTGACGAACCGACCGATGCTCAAGGACCTCGCGCGCACGCTCGCCGCGAGCCCGGCTCCCGCGCTCGGCTTCGTGCTCACCGATGTCGACGGCCGCGACATCTACCGGTCGACGCACTACGCCTACCACTCGCAGGCCGCCACGCAGCGCCCCGCTCCGGTGCCGCTGCGGAAGGCTTCGGAACCGCGTCGTTAGGTGCGGGTCCGCGCCTGAAGCGCGCGGGTCGGGAATGGTGACCGTGGAGAGCGCCGGAGCAGCGGACGATCAGGCCCTCGGCGAGGCGATCGTGGATTCGAGCCCCCCGGTAGCTGTCTGGGCGCCGTGTGCCGTGTTTTCGTTCGTCGCCGTCGTGCTCGTCGCCGGCACACAGGGCGGGTACTTCCCGACCACGTGGGGCCCGGCGATCATCGGCTGCGCCGCTCTCGTCGCCGTCTGGCTCGTTGCGGGTGCGCGTTCGGATGCGGGTCGTTTCGACCTGGCGCTCGTTGCGGCGCTCGGCGCACTGGCGGCATGGATCGGGCTATCGGCGTTGTGGTCGGTCGCCCCGAGCAACAGCGTCCTCGAACTGCAGCGCGCAGTCGTGATCCTTGCCGCGGTTTCGGCTCTGCTCGTCACCGCCCGCGCCGGAACCGAGGGATACGTCGTCGCGGCGACCGCGCTGGCGATCACGGGTGTAGGCGGATACGGGCTCCAGACGCGCCTGTTCCCCACCAGCTCCGACTTCGATCCCGTGAGCGGCTACCGGCTCACGAGCCCGATCGGGTACTGGAACGGGCTCGGGATCCTGATGGCGGTCGGATCGATCGCCATGGTCGGCCTGATGCTCGACCGCCGGTTCCGCGCTCTTCGAGCCGTCGCCGCGGCGAGCCTCGTCGTGCTCCTCACCACGCTCTACTTCACGTACAGCCGCGGTGGATGGCTCGCGATCGCACTCGGGCTGATCGTGCTGGTCGCGGTCACGCCCAATCGGCTCGCAACGCTGGGAGAGATCGCACTGGTGGCGCCGTTCCCGGCCGTCGCGGTCGCGCTCAGCGCGCAATCGGCTGCACTGACGCACGAGACCGCACACCTTTCGGACGCCGCCTCGGCGGGCCATCGCCTTGCGCTGGCCGTCGTCGTCCTCGCCGTGCTCGCGGCCGCGACGGCGCTGGCGCTTCCGTGGCTCGAGCGGAGGGTCACGCTTCCCGGGTCGGCGCGGCGTGCGATCGGCATCGGGCTGGTGGCGGCTCTCGCGCTCGTGCTGCTCGCAGGGCTCGTCAAGGCCGGCGGCCCCGTCGACGTGGGACGCCGCGCGGTGGACTCGTTCCGCACAGCGCGGTCGCCGACCGCCGAGGTCGACCTCAACGACCACCTGTTCCAGCTCTCCGGCTCGTACCGCGCCGACCACTGGTCGGTCGCATGGTCGGCATACGAGAGTCATCCCGTGCTCGGCACCGGCGCGGGCACGTTCGAGCGGTTCTGGCAGGCATACGCCGACGCACCCCTCAAAGTGCGCGACGCCCACAGCCTCTACGTCGAGGCGCTCATGGAGCTTGGACCGATCGGCCTCGTGATCCTGCTCGTCGCGCTCGCCGTGGTGATCGTGGCGGGGATCGCACGGCGTCGTAATCCGACCGTCCCGACAGCGCTCGCGGTGTTCGTCGCATACGCGGCCCATGCCGGCATCGACTGGGACTGGGAGCTGACCGGGGTGACCATGGCCGCGTTCTTCATCGGCTCGAGCTGCGTCATCGCGACGCGCGACGGTCGCGTCCGACGCATCCGGCCGATCACACCGATCGCCGCGGCGACGGTGATCGTGCTCGTCGCAGCGACGATCGGCTATGTCGGCAACCGCGCCCTCGCCAGCGCACAGCGCGCGCTCGACGACAAGCGGCCAGAACGCGCCCTGACGGCCTCCGCGCGCGCCCACAGGTGGGCGCCATGGTCGCCCTACCCGCTCACTGTCCGGGGCGAGGCACTGCTCGCAACCGGCGACGTGAGCGGCGCTGCGGCGGCCTTTCGCTCGGCGATCGACCGGGACGACGGGTACTGGCGGGCCTGGCTCGGGCTCGCCGTGGCAAGCGACGGGGTGGCCCGGCAACAGGCGGTGGACCGAGCCGAGCGCCTCTACCCGAGGAGCTCCGAGATCTACGAGACGCTCCAGCTCCTGAAGCGTCAAGAGCTGCGCGACGACACGACGGACAGCACTAGCCCTTGACGCGCAGCGGCACCTGACCTTGCGCGTGGACCTTCCCAAAGCGGACGACGCCGTCGACCCGCCGCCCTGCGAACACGTACCACCGGAGGGTGTCGGAGCCACGTGAGGCCTTTGCCGGGGTTACGACATAGGTGAAGCTGTTGGTCTTCGGCCAGAGGTCCCGTCGCTTGCCGTTGCGGACCAGGATCAGGTTGTAGAAGTCCGCACCGGCCACGCGCGGCCAGTGCAGGGCGATCGTACGCCGGGTCGTGCGAGGGCCGACCGGGCCACGGCGTCTGGGGATCGCGCTCGTCGTCGCGGCGCGTGTGCGGTGAGCGCCCCCGGCGACCGTCCCGTTCGACCCGGTTTCGGCCCCGAACGACGGCTCCGTCGTCGAGATGAACGCAAGCATCGGCGACAGGAGCGCGAGCGCGAGCACCGCCCAGGCGAGGACAGCCACGATCGGCCTCCCGGCACGACGGCGTCGCGCCGGTCGCGGCCCGGCCGGGGCCTGCTCAGAACGCTCGACCGGCTCGGGTCGCGTCTGGTCGACGACGAGACGTGGGCGCGGCGCAAGACAGTCCGCTGAGTCGGGCAACCTCTGCCTGAGGTATGCCGCGAGCTCGGGATCGACGAGTGCGAGCTCGGGGGTGATCTCACCCATCTTCGTCTCTGTCGGCGGCACGTTCGACATCGGTGATCGCTGCGACGGGTGAGACAGCGTTCTGACGGGATTCGTCACCGTGCCCCGAAGTCCTCCCGCCCCAGGCGCGGCCGCGTACGATCGGCGCGTGCCGCGAGCAGTCGTGTTCGACATGGACGGCGTGCTCGTCGACACCGAGCACGTCTGGGACGAGGTCCGCGAGCTTCTCGTCCTCGACTGGGGTGGTCACTACTCGCGCGAGGCGCAGCGGGCGATGATGGGGATGAGCTCGACCGAATGGTCGTCGTACATGGCCTCCGAGCTCGGCCTCGACCGACCGGCCGAGGTGATCAACGCCGAGGTGGTTCGCCGCATGCTCGAGCGATACGAGTCGGAGCTCCCGGTGATCGACGGGGCGGTCGATGCGGTCGAGCACCTCGCACAGCGAGGGCGCGCGGTCGGTCTTGCGTCGTCCTCGAACCGCGAGCTGATCGACGGCGTGCTCCACGCAATGGGTATCGAGCACCTCTTCACGGCGACGGTGTCGTCCGACGAGGTCGCACGCGGCAAGCCCTCCCCCGACGTGTATCTCGAGGTAGCCGATCGACTCGGGGTCGACCCCGCGACCTGCATCGCGGTCGAGGACTCCACCAACGGGATCCGCGCCGCAGTGGCCGCCGGTATGGACGTGGTCGCCTTCCCGAACGAGCGCTTCCCGCCGGGTCGGGACGCCCTGGCGCTCGCCACGGCGACGATCGGCTCGCTCGCCGACCTCGCGGGCGCGGTCGGCGCGCTCGAGACCTCGGTCTGATCAGACGCGTCCGAGGAGGACGCACGCGTTGTGCCCACCGAGACCCATCGCGTTCGAGAGCGCGACATCGACCTCGACCTCACGGGCGACGTTCGGGACGTAGTCGAGGTCGCACTCGGGGTCAGGGGTTCGGTAGTTGATCGTCGGCGGGAGCACGCCGTGCTTGAGCGCGAGCGCGCACATCATCGCCTCGAGGGCGCCCGCCGCTCCGAAGCAGTGCCCCGTCACCGACTTCGTCGACGAGACCGCGAGGTCGTACGCGTGATCACCGAATACCTGCTTCAGTGCGCGCGTCTCGGCCAGGTCGCCGAGCGGGGTCGAGGTGCCGTGCGCGTTGATGTAGCCGACGCGCTCGGGCGCGATGTCGGCGGCCTCGAGCGCGCCGGAGATCATCGCGGCGACGCCCGTCGCCTCCGGCTCGGGCTGGGCGAGGTGGTGCGCATCGTTGGACGCCCCGTAGCCGAGCACCTCGGCGTAGATCGTCGCACCGCGCGCCTGCGCTGCCTCGAGCTCCTCGAGGACGAGGATGCAGGCTCCCTCCCCCATCACGAACCCTGCCCTGCTCGCGTCGAAGGGCCGCGAGGCGAGCGTCGGGTCGTCATCCTCCGCGACGAGACCTCGCATCGCGCAGAATCCGGCGAGGATCAGCGGGATGATCGGGGCCTCGGTGCCACCGGCGAGGACGACGTCCGCCTGACCGCGCCTGATCGACGCTGCCGCTTCACCGATCGCCGTCGACCCGGTCGCGCACGCCGACACGGGCGCAAAGTTCTGCCCCGTGAGACCGAGTTGGATCGCGATCTGCCCGCTCGCCGTGTCGACGAGGACGGACGGGATGAAGAACGGAGAGACCCGATCGGGCCCACGCTCGGCGTAGACCTGCTGCTGCTCGACGATCGTGGCGATCCCGCCGATCGCCGACCCGACGAGGATCCCGGCACGTGAGCGGTCGATGTCGTCGAGGCCGGAATCGTCCCAGGCCTGCTGCGCGGCCGCGACCGCCAGCAGCACGTTACGGTCCATCCGGCGGGCTTCCTTCGGCGGGATGAGCGAGCCCGGGTCGAAGCCCTTCACCTCGGCGGCGATCCTCACCGGGTACTCGCTCGCGTCGAACGCCTCGATCCAGCCGACACCGCTCGTTCCCCCGACCGCGCTCGCCCAGGTGGACGCGACATCGAGGCCGAGCGGCGTCACCGCGCCGAGACCGGTGATGACAACGCGGCGCATGGACGATAGAGCCTAACCAGGCAGGGCAGGGCCGTGCCCCTCCAATACAATCGCGCCATGCCGCGCCCGCGCCGGTCGTCCGAGCCCGCGGAGCGCCCGACGGAGCTCGACCCGCTGCTCCCGTTCCCACCGATGGAGGCAGAGCTCGTCCGCGAGCTCCCGACCGGCGATGGCTGGCAGTACGAGCCGAAATGGGACGGGTTCCGCGGCTTGCTCGAGAACCTCACCGGCGAGCTGAGGCTCTGGTCGCGCAACGGACGCCCGCTGCTCCGCTACTTCCCGGAGCTCCGCCCGCTCGGCGAGGTCCTGCCGACGAGATCGGCGCTCGACGGCGAGATCGTGATCTCACGCAACGGGGCGCTCGACTTCGACGCGATGCAGACCCGGCTTCACCCCGCCGAGAGCCGGATCAACCGCCTCGCAGGGGAGATCCCGGCCCGCTTCGTCGGATTCGACCTGATCGCCTGGAAGGGTCGGGCGACGTGGGAGCAGCCGCTTCGCCGCCGGCGCGAGCGGCTCGAGCGGGATGCAGCTGCGTTCGGGCTCTCACCGGCGACCGAGGATCGTGAGGTCGCCCTCGGGTGGCTCGACGCCTTCGAGTCGATGGGGCTCGACGGCGTGATCGCCAAACGACTCGAGAGCCCGTACCGGCCGGGATCGCGCGACGCGGTGGCGAAGATCAAGCCCGAGCGAACGGCGGACTGTGTCGTCGTCGGGGTGCGCTGGAAGCAGGGCACGACCGAGCCGCGGATCGCGACGCTGCTGCTCGGCCTGTACGCCGACGACGGCACCCTCGATTACGTCGGTACGGCCGCCGTCGCGCCCGCGAAGCACGACGCGATCGCCGCTCGGGTCGTCCCGCTGCTCGAGGATGCCCCAGAGCGGCGCTTCTCGGAGCCCAACCGCTGGGGTGGCGGCGACCTCGAGGAGGCGCCGGTCCGTCCCGAGCTCGTCGTCGAAGTGCGCTTCGACAAGGTGCAGGGAAACCGCTTCCGACACGGCACGAAGCTCGTCCGGTTCCGCGACGACAAGGGTCCCGCCACCTGCACCTGGCGCGAGCTCCGTCCGCCGCCCGACCCGAGCTCGCCCGGGATCGACGCGCTACTCGGCGCTTAGAGGCAGCTCGCGCCCCAGCGCGGCTGACTCGGCGACCCGCTCGAGCACCCGTGCGGTCACGAGCGCCTCCTCGGGCCGGACGAGGAGCGGCCCCTCGCCGCGCACCGCGGCGACGAAGGCGTCGATCCCGCCGTTCCAGTCGTTGCTGGTCTGGACGGCGTCGAGCTCGACGATCGTCCCCTCCTCCGCTCCCCACAGCTCGAGCGAGCGCCCGGCGAGGTAGTCGGCACCGCCGCGCGTCCCGTAGACGGTCAGACGCTCCTCGGCTCGCGCGAACCCGGCCCAGGCCACGTGCAACCTGAGCTCGGCACCCGTCACGAGCGTGAGCGTCGCGGTGGCGGTGTCGTCGACGTCGAACCGCCCCTCCGGCTGCCGGTCGATCCCCCAGCTCCCCCGACCGATCCCGTGCTCGCCCAGGTGCGAGGCGAGAAAGCCCTTGACCGTCATGACCTCGGGGAAGCCCAGCACGAACAGGGCGAGATCGAGCATGTGCACGCCGATGTCCACCAGCGCACCGTGACCGGCGAGCTCGCGGTTCGTGAACCAGCTCCCGTAGCCCGGGATCCCGTTCTCCCGTGTCATCCGGATGTCGAGCAGGTAGACGTCACCGAGCGAACCGGCGGCGACTGCATTACGGATGGCGATGGCCGAGCCCGAGAACCGCATGTGCTGGTTGACGGAGAGCAGCCGACCGCTCCTCTCCGCCGCGGCGATCATCGCCTCGGCCGACGCCGCGCTCAGCGCCATCGGCTTCTCGCAGAGGACGTGCGTACCCGCCTCGAGCGCGGCGATCGCGGCCGGGGCGTGGAGCGCGTTCGGTAGGCCGATCGTCACGAGGTCGAGGTCGGGGAGCTCGACGAGCGACTCGAATCGGTCGAACACGTACGGGATCCCAAAGCGGGCGCCTACGTCGCGTGCACGCTCGGCGTTCGCATCGGCGACGGCTACGACCTCGACATCGTTCTCGAGCAGAGCGGGGATGTGCGCCTCCTGCACGATCGCACCAGCGCCGATCACCCCGGCGCGCAGCCCGTTCTCGGCGGTCCCCATCGGCTATCGAGGACCGCGGTCGGCGACGAGCCGCACCGGGGCGCTCCACCTACGGGGAGGGAGCGCCTCGGTCTGCACGCTGAGGCGCGCGATCGTCCCGACAAGGTCTTCGGAGGCCACCGCGCGAGCCTACCCACCCCTCCGGCGGGTGCAGTGCGTCAGCGGCGGTGTCGAGTCGGCTTCACATCACTCGCTCTCCGTCGCCGGCTTCCTCGCTCGGGACGGCTGCACCCGCCGCGGCTCTCCGGGCATCTTGGGGAAGTTCGGCGGGTAAGGGGCCTCGCCGACGCCGGCAGCCTCGTCGCGCTCGACCCACTCCAGGAGCACTCCCAGATCGCAGACGACGTCGTCGATGCCCGCTTGGACATCGCCGAGACGGCCAAACCGCTCCTGCATCGTCACGAGCGTGAAGTCCTCGGTCTCGACGTCGGGCAGCTCGTCCCAGGTCACCGGCGCGGACACGGTCGCGTCGGGCCGCGCTCGAACCGAGTAGGCCGAGGCGATCGTCCGGTCCCGCGCGTTCTGGTTGTAGTCGATGAACACCTTCTCCCCGCGCTCCTCCTTCCACCAGGCGGTGGTCACGTGCTCGGGAGCCCGCCGCTCGACCTCGCGCGCGAACGCGAGCGCGCATCGACGCACGACGGGAAACTCCCAGCGTGGCTCGATCCGGACGGCGATGTGGATGCCCCGGTTGCCCGAGGTCTTCGGCCAGCCGACGTACCCGATCTCGTCGAGCACCTCGCGCACGATCTCTGCGACCCGCTTCGCATCTCCGAAGTCGGTGCCCGGTTGTGGGTCGACATCGATCCGCAGCTCGTCGGGCCGGTCGACATCCGCCCGCCGCGAGGGCCAGGGATGGAAGTCGATCACGGCGAGATTCGCAGCCCAGGCCACCTGCGCGAGCTCGGTCACGCACAGCTCGTCCGCATGCCGGCCCGACGGGAACGTGACCCGCGCGACCTCGATCCATTCGGGGCGCTTCTCGGGAACGCGCTTCTGGTAGATCTGCTCACCCGCGATCCCGTCGGGGAACCGGCGGAGCTGGGTTGGCCGCTCGCGGAGGGCGCCGACGATGCCGTCGCCGACGGCGAGGTAGTAGTCGACGAGGTCGCGCTTCGTGTGTCCCGCCTCCGGGAACAGCACCTTGTCGGGGTTCGAGACGCGAACGAGCCGCTCCCCCACTTCGAGCTCGACGAACGGCGACGGCATCGTCGCAGCGTACTCGGGCAAACACACACCTTACTATTCGAAATGAAGTAATAGATGATCTTGTGGTAGCCTCGCGCCTCGGTCACGCTGTCCCCGCAAGGAGATCCCATGCGCAAGGCGCTCTTTTCCACTCTCGTCCTGATCGTCGGTGCCACGGTCGCGCTTGTCGCCTCCGCCAACGCCGCGCGCACTTCGAGCGCTGCGATCCCCGGCTGCGCGCCGAGCTCGCTCAAGCTGCTCAAGTCCGGCGTCCTGACCGTCGGCGCTGACAACCCGGCATATCCCCCATGGTTCGGCGGGGCCGAGAAGAAGCCGTGGAAGATCTCCAACCCCTACAGCGGCAAGGGCTACGAGTCCGCGGTGGTCTATGCGATCGCCGCGCAGCTCGGGCTCGCGAAGTCGGCGGTTGCATGGACGTACGTGCCGTTCAACAACTCGTACAAGCCGGGGGCGAAGCCGTTCGACATCTACGTGACCCAGGTGTCGTACACACCCGAGCGCGCGAAGGCGGTCGACTTCTCACGTGGCTACTACTTCGTGAACCAGTCGGTGGTCGCGCGGAAGGGGACACCGATCGCCAAGGTCACGTCCGTCGCCGGGCTTCAGAAGTACAAGCTCGGCGTGCAGGTCGGGACGACGAGCTACAACTACATCGTCCGTCACATCCGGCCGAGCTCGTCGCCGAGCGTCTACGACACGAATGACGCGGCGATCCAGGCGCTGAAGAACGGCCAGATCGACGGCATCGTCGTCGACCTGCCCACCGCGTTCTACGTCACCGCCGTCCAGCTCGACGACGGCGTGATCGTCGGCAAGCTCCCGGTCAAGGGGATTGGCGAGCGCTTCGGGGCGGTCATGCAGAAGGGGAGCCCCCTGAAGGGCTGCATCGACCGCGCGATCGGGAACCTGCGCGCCAATGGGACGATCAAGAAGCTCGAGAACCAGTACCTGGCGAAGGCCGGGGCGCCCGATCTGAAGTAGCCACGAGCGACCGACGCTCAAGAATCCTCGGCAATTCGACTGTCCACGTCTCGAGCGAGGCGCGGACGGTCGTAATCGCGATCGTCTCGACCGCCGTCTTCGTCGGCGCGATCGTGCTGCTCGTGACGCGCTCGCCCGGCTGGGGCGAGTTCAAGCACTACTTCTTCGACGGCGAGATCTACCGCGAGTCGCTTCCCGGCATCGCCGACGCATTCCTCGTCAACGTCAAGCTGTTCCTCCTCGCGGAGCTCTTCATCCTCCCCGCCGCGCTCCTGCTCGCCGTGCTGCGGAGCCTGCCCGGGCCGGTGTTCTTCCCGGTGCGTGCGCTCGCCGTCGTCTACGCGGACCTGTTCCGCGGCATCCCGACGATCCTCGTGGTGATGATGCTCGGGTTCGGGATGCCGGCGCTCGGCATCGCATGGGTGCCGATCTCGCCGTTCTTCTGGGCGGTGGTCGCGCTCGTGCTCGTCTACACGGCGTACGTCTCCGAGGTGTACCGCGCAGGCATCGAGTCCGTGCACCCGAGCCAGGAGGCAGCCGCCCGCTCGCTCGGGCTGTCACGCGCGCAGGCGCTGCGCCACGTCATCCTCCCGCAGGCGGTGCGCCGCGTGATCCCGCCGCTGCTCAACGACTTCATCGGCCTGCAGAAGGACACGGCTCTCGTCGCGACGCTCGGCGTCGTCGAAGCGTTTCGACAGGCCCAGATCGACAACGCGGCGACGTTCAACGGCACACCGTTCGTCGTCGCGGCAACGCTGTTCGTGCTCGTCACGATCCCCCTGGCGCGGTTTACGGACTGGCTGATCGCGCGCGATCGCAAGCGCCACCAGGCGTCGAGGCTCGCGTGAGCGCCGCGCTGTCGATCGAAGGGCTGCACAAGTCGTTCGGCGCGCTGGAGGTGCTCCGCGGGATCGACCTGACCGTCGCCGAGCACGAGGTCGTCTGCCTCATCGGAGCTTCGGGCTCGGGCAAGTCGACACTCTTGCGGTGCGTGAACCTGCTCGAGCCGGTCAACGCGGGTCGGATCACCGTTGCGGGAGACGAGATCACGGCCTCGGGCGTCGATGTCAACGCGATCCGCCGACACATCGGGATCGTGTTCCAGAGCTTCAACCTGTTCCCGCACATGACGGTGCTCGGGAACGTCACGCTCGGGCCCCGCAAGGCGCTCGGCCTGTCACGGGCCGTGGCCGACACACGGGCGGGAGAGCTGCTCGCTCGGTTCGGTCTCGGCGACAAGCGTGACGAGTACCCCGACCGGCTGTCGGGCGGGCAACAGCAGCGCGTGGCGATCATCCGCGCGCTCGCGATGCAACCGCGGCTCCTGCTCCTCGACGAGGTGACGAGTGCGCTCGACCCGGAGCTCGTCGCCGAGGTGCTCGACGTGATCCGGGAGCTCGCGGCCTCCGGGATGACGATGGTGCTCGCGACTCACGAGATGGGGTTCGCCCGCGACGTCGCGCACCGTGTCTGCTTTCTCGACGCGGGCCGGATCCTGGAGCAGGGCCCTCCGGCCGAGATCTTCGGCTCGCCGCGTGAGGAGCGCACACGCCAGTTCCTGCAGCGGATCGTCGCCGCCGGGCGGCTGTGACGGGAAACCGCGGTTATCGTTCGATCATGGTTCAGGACCCTTCACGCCTCGACGTCTCCATCGAGCCACTCGACGAGTACCTCGTCATCCAGCCGTCGAACGACGAGACCGAGACGCGGGCCGGGCTGATCCTCCCCGCCTCGGCGGCCGCCGCGGCCGAGTGTCGCACGGGGATCGTGACCGCGATCGGCGGCGATGTGACCGGGGTCGAGCCGGGTGACAAGGTTCTCTATCCGCGCGAAGCGGGCTACGAGGTGCGGCTCGGCGGGATCGAGGTCAAGGTCGTGAAGCGCGAGGACCTGATCGCCCGGATTCACGACTAGCGCCTGGCTCGTGCCGACTCGGCACGATTGACCGATGCATCTCGAGGTTCAGGACGGGCTCGTCGCCCTTGCTCTCATCCTCGCTGTCGCGACGATGCTCGCGCTCGCCCCCGTGCTGCGGGTTCCCTACCCGATCCTGCTCGTGCTCGGCGGGCTCGTGATCGGGGTCGTTCCCGGGATGCCGGCGTTCGAGCTTCCTCCGGAGCTCGTGTTCTTCGGGGTGCTCCCACCGCTCCTCTACAGCGCGGCCTTCTTCACCTCGCTCCGCGATCTGCGGGCGAACGTCAAGCCGATCGGGCTCCTCGCCATCGGTCTTGTGGTCGTGACGACCGTCGGTGTGGCGATCGTCGCTCATGCCTTCGTCGACGGTCTCTCGTGGGCGAGCGCTTTCGTGCTCGGTGCGATCGTCTCGCCGACAGACCCGCTCGCGGCGACGTCGATCGCACGTCGCCTCGGTGTCCCGCGGAAGCTCCTCACGATCGTCGAGGGCGAGAGCCTCGTCAACGACGGCTCCGGGCTCGTCCTCTATCGCGTCGCGGTGACGGCGGTCGTGGCCGGGTCGTTCTCGGCGTTCTACACCGGCGGTCTCTTCGTTGTCGTCGCCGGGGGAGGAATCGCCCTTGGCCTCGCCGTCGGATGGATCGTCCGCCAGGTACGGAGGCGGCTGCACAACCCGCCCGCCGAGATCACGATCTCGCTCCTCACCGGGTATGTCGCGTTCATCCCGGCCGAGCTGATGGGAGTCTCGGCCGTGCTCGCAGCGGTGTCCGCAGGCGTCTACCTCGGTTGGCACACCCCGGAGCTGACGACCGCCCAGGTGCGCCTGCAAGGAGTGGCCGTCTGGGAGATCGTGCAGTACCTCCTGAACGCTCTGCTCTTCGTGCTCGTCGGCTTGCAGCTGCCGGTCGTCGTCGACGCGCTCGGAGGCGTGTCGGCCATCCGTCTCCTCGGATATGCCGCGATCGTGAGTGCTGCGGTGATCCTCCTACGCTTTGCCTGGGTCTTCGCGGTGCTCCAGGCGCCGAAGTGGATCGCCCGTCGACCGTCGAGCTGGTCAGGGGCGGTGTTCGTCTCCTGGGCGGGCATGCGTGGCGCGCTCTCGCTCGCCGCCGCGTTGGCGCTCCCGCTCTCGACGGACGCCGGCACACCGTTCCCGGGCCGCGAGCTGGTCGTGTTCCTCACCTTCGCCGTGATCCTCGTCACCCTCGTCGGCCAAGGGCTGACGCTTCCGCTGGTCATTCGCGCGCTCGGCCTGGAGGACGACGGGGCGGACGACCGTGAGGATGCAAAGGCGCGGATCCACGCGGCCGACGCGGCGCTCGAACGCCTCGAGGAGCTCATTGCCGAGGAGTGGGTCCGGGACGACACGGCCGAGCGGATGAGAGGGGCGTACCGATTTCGGACGAGCCGTTTCCGCGCGCGCCTCGACGACGGTGACGACGGGTCGATCGAGAGTCGATCGCTGGACTACCAGCGCCTTCGCCGTGAGCTGCTCGATGCGGAGCGGGAAGCGCTCGTCGCGCTCCGCCGCAGCGGCACGATCAGCAACGACGTCTGGCTCCGCGTCGGGCGCGATCTCGATCTCGAGGAGGAGCGGCTCGATCTCTAGCTGTGACTCGGCCGATCGAGGGCCGGCGCGACCCGGTCAGCCCGAGCTCGGCGTCCCCGACACGCGAGGGCGGGCCTCGACCATCGGATGTTCCGCGGCGACGGGGATCGCCGTTCGGTCGTTCGACGCGAAGAAGTAGAGGTTGCGTCGTCCGGGCGCGCGCGTCTCGAGGACGGCAGCGTGAGCGAAATGCCGTGCGAGACGGTCGGCGACATCGCCAGGGCTTGTGAACCGCGTCACGCTGTACGAGTAGTCCGAGCTGTCCTCGATCTCCGTATAGCCGGTGACCAAGCCCGATGGCGTGAGCTGGGTCGAGACATCACCCAGGATCGCCTCGATCTGGTCATCGTCGAAGTGGTGCATTGCCGAGTCCCAAACGACGTGATCGAACGGGCCGGGCGGTAACCCGGCCGTGATGTCCCCGACGACATAGCGGATGTTCGGCGCACGATGGCGGCGCCGAGCGTGGCGCACTGCCGCATCGTTCGCATCGATCGCGACGACCTCGGCGACCCTCGGTGCGTAGAAGCGCTCGGTGAAGAACCCGTCGCCCGAGCACAACTCCAGGACCCGATCGGTCGGCCGGAGCGTGATCGCGCTCAGCACTCCTCGCTCGAGAAAGTAGCTCTGATGTCGTCGTGGCCACTGCCAGTACGCGTCGACCTCGTGGTCGAACCACTCAGCATCGCCCTGAAGAGCTCCTTCGGTCTTGTACTGGAGCCAGTGGGTTCCGGCAGCTGTCGCGCGGACAGCCGCATTGAAGGCCCGCACGATCGACACGATCGGGCGTGTGAGGGCTGCCGTTCGGTCAGCCATCGGATCCCCCGCTGTCGCTCTCCCGGATGCTCGCGATGTACACGTCGATCGTTCGCTTCGCGATCGCATCCCACGAGAACTCCCGCTCGGCAAGCTCGGCTCCCGCCTCGCCACGCCGCCTCAGCTCACCGCGATCGACGGATTGGAGATCGCGGAAGGTGCTCGCGAGAGATTCGGCCGTCGCGTCCAGCGTCAGCCAGCCGGTCTCGCCATCATGGACGTACTCGACCAACCCGCCGACGGGATACGCCACCACCGGCCGCGCGAAGCCGTACGCGACGAACAACACTCCGCTGGCGCTCGCCTGCGCGTACGGGAGCACGACGACGTCGCAAGCCGAGAACACCTCGGCTGCCTCGTCCATGGCGAGAAACCCCTCCCGCACCAGCACGCGCCCCGCGAGCGCCTCGTCGTGGAGGAGGTCGGTCTGGGGGGCCAGCGCGCCCCAATCCTCGCCCGCGACGAGGACGAAGACGTTTGGCGTCCTCGCCGCAGCAACCAATAGATCGCCGAGTCCCTTGTCCGGCCGGAGCTGACCGAAGAGCAACACGACGAGCGAATCCTCTGGGATCCCGAGTCGGCGACGCGCCTCCGAGGGATCGGGGATTCGAGCTCGGTCGGCCAGATGTGTGTAGTGACCGTGCGGTATGACGATCGCCTTCCGACGGATGCGTGGCTCGAGCGCCGCGAGGTCTGCCTCGGAGTGGACGATGATCCTCGACACGAGCGTGTTGGCGAGCCGCCGCGACCGGTCGAATGACCTCCCACGCTCGAACGTGTTGTGCAAGGTCAGGATCACCGGCTTGCGAGCGGCACGGGCTGCCAGCGCGGTCAGCGCGAGCAGTGGCGGCCACTCGGCACCCTGAAGATGGGTGATCTGCGCCTTTCGTGCCCGTGCCGTGATCCACGGGACGACACCCGCGTGCAGGATCCCGTTGACGATACGCCCAAGCCGCATTCGCCTGATTGCGCGCGAGACGGATCCCGACTCCCGCACGTAGCGCACCTTCCCGACAACGTCGCGTCCTTCGACCGAGCGGTAGCGGTGATCGTGCGCGGTGAAGATCTCGGCATGCCAGGACTGGCCCATCAGGGCAGTGCTCAGGGCGTCGACGTAGTCCGCCACTCCACCACGGCCTCCCTGCTCGACGATGAGCACCGACAATCCATGCTCCTGGCTCCGCAAGCGCTCGTCGTGACCTTCAGCGACACCGTCCGACTCGGGACCATGTGAGGGCGCCTCGCGTCGCGAGGCCGTCGAGGATCCGCGCGCCACCCGGCCAACGGTACCGAGGGCGGGGGCTCGACGCCCCGCGAAGTCGCCGGTCGGAGTGCTGCCGGGTGCCGACCGTCGCTCCGCACCCGTGCGCCCTCGCTCGTGGAGGCAAGCAATTGCTGGGTAGTGGGTGTCTCGGGTTGCGTCTTTCCCTCCGCCGAGCACAATCAGTGGAGCATGGCGGGGATGGACTACGGGGAGGCCGTGAGGGCGGCGCTCGGCGAGCGCGGCTTTCTGCCCTTCGTGGGCGTCTACGACACCTTCTCCGCCACACTGGCCGCCTCCCGCTTCGACACGCTCTTCCTGAGCGGATTCGGGTTTGCCGCCAGTCACTACGCGCTGCCCGACGCCGGCTTCATCTCGTGGACCGACATGGTCTCGTACGTGTCCCGCATCCGGGCGGTGACGCCGTCGGCGCACCTCCTCGTCGACCTCGACGACGGCTACGGCGATGCGGAGATCGCGGCGCACGCGGCCGCGCACGTCGAGGCGGTCGGTGCCTCCGGCATCATCCTCGAGGATCAGCAACGACCGCGTCGTTGCGGGCATCTGGGCGGGAAGCAGGTTCTCGAGCTCGACGACTACCTCGACAAGCTCGCGCGCGTGCTGGAGACGCGGCGGAGCCTCTTCGTCGTCGCGCGCACAGACGCGTCCGACCCCGCGGAGATGCGTCGCCGGGCTTTCGCCTTCGACGAGACGGACGCGGACGCGATCCTCGTCGACGGGCTCAAGGACCTCGGGCTCGTGCGCGAGCTGGCGGACTCGCTCACGAAGCCGATCTGCTTCAACCTGATCGCCGGTGGTCGCTCGCCCGCACGGAGCTCGACGGAGCTGCGCGACGCCGGTGTGTCGATCGCCATCCACTCGACGCCGCTCCTGTTCGCCGCCCAGGAGGCCGTTGAACGCGAGGTGGGACGCCTCGTCGACAGCGACGGCATGTTCGACGACCGGTCGGAGGGGCGTGTCCTCTTGGCCGACTGCAACCGCCGCCTGGACGAGAACCTGTCGAACCGCCACGACATCGAAGTGCCGCTCTGACGCGGGGCGCCGCGTCGACAGCGCGCTCGGTGAGTGGCGGCCTCTACAGCGCAGGCCGAGACGCGCGGGCGAGCTCCGTCGACGCGCGCTCGAACGCCGCGACTGCGCGGGCGATGTCGCTCTCGGTCGTTCGCCAACTGGAGATCGAGATCCTGATCGCGGGGCGGTCGTCCCACGTCGTCCCGCCCAGCCAGAGCTCCCCGGACTCCTGCAGGCCACGGAGCACCGCTCGCGTGGTTGCGTCGTCGTCGAAGCGCACGAGCACCTGATTGAGGACGACCTCGTTCAGGACGGTGCAGCCGGCGATCCCCGACAGGCCTTGCGCGACCGCCCGCGCGTGCGCGCAGCAGCGCTCGACGAGCTCGGCCACCCCGCTCCGGCCGAGCTGGCGGATGGCCGCATAGACAGGGATCGCGCGCGCGCGACGTGACGACTCGGGCGTCCACTCGGTCGCCTCACGCGCTGCGTCCGGGTCGAAGACGTAGTACGCGGCCTGCTGACCGAGCGCTGACCGATGCGCGTCAGGATGCGCGCAGAAGGCGATTCCGCAGTCGTACGGGACGTTCAGCCACTTGTGCGCGTCGAGCGCCCACGAGTCCGCCTGGTCGTGACCGCGCACGAGCGCGCGCGTCGTCGGGCTCGCCGCCGCCCAGAGACCGAACGCCCCGTCGACATGGAGCCACGCTCCGGCGCCGTGGGCAGCGTCGGCGGCCGCTTCGAGATCGTCGAACGCGCCGGTGTTGACCTCCCCGGCCTGGGCGCACACGATCATGGGCGACTTCACCGAGCGGAGCGCCTCGACGAGCAAGGCGGATCGCATTCGTCCCTGGTCGTCGGAGGGAACCTCGACGATCTGACGTCGTCCGATGCCGAGGAAGCGCAGCGCCCGGTCGAGCGTGGCATGCCGCCTCGACCCCGCAACGACGGCGATGGGAGGAGATCCCGCGAGCCCGTCGGCGGCAACGTCCCATCCGACCCGCGAGAGCACCTCGTGGCGCGCAGCGGCGAGGCACGTGAAGTGCGCCATCTGGCAGCCCGTGGTGAAGGCGAAAGAGCAGTCATCCGGGAGCCCGAGCAACTCGCCGACCCACCGCCCGGCAGTCTCCTCGATCACGGCCGACGCAGGGCTCATCACCGCGAACATGGTGTTCTGGTCCCAGGCGGAGACGAGCCAGTCGGCCGCGAGCGCGGCGGGGAGCGAGGCCCCGGTCACGAACCCGAAGTACCGGCCACCCTGGCTCGCGACGAGACCGGGCTCCGCTCCTGCGGCGAGCGCCGCTACTACCTCGAGCGGGTCGCTCGACGCGCCGGGAAGGTCGACCGCCAGCCGACGGCGGATCTCGTCGTGCCCGACCCTCGGTGTGACCGGGCGTGTGTCGAGCGACTCCAGATAGTCGGCCGCGAGTTCCCCCACCCGGCGAAGCAGTTCACGCTCACTATCCACGGCTGCGTGGAGTATCCCGCGCCGCGAACTCAGGCGCGACCCAGCTCCAGCGACCTCACGAGGCCGGGAATCGTCATGATCGAGATCGATGAGCACTCCCATCTTCCGATCCGAAGGCACTCCTCGCACCCTGTGACCGTTTCGGGCAGCGTGAAGACTCCGGATCGAAGAGGGCTGTGACGGCGCCCACGAGACACCACGTGGTCATCGTGGGAGGCGGCTTTGGCGGGCTGCAGGTCGCTCTGAAGCTGCGGCGGGCACCGGTCGAGGTGACGCTCGTCGACCGCCGGAACTTCCATCTCTTTCAGCCGCTCACGTACCAGGTGGCGACCGGCGCCCTGTCACCAGGTGAGATCGCCTCTCCGCTCCGGAGCATCTTCAGAAGGCACCGCAACGTCCGTGTCGTGATGGCCGAAGCCGCCGACTTCGACCTTCAGAATCACCAACTCCACCTCGACCCGGTCAACGGCGTTCCGGCACCGTCGATCGTCCAGTACGACACGCTGGTGGTCGCCGGAGGCTCTCAGTACTCGTACTTCGGTCACGATGACTGGGCCGGGTACGCGGCCGAGGTCAAGTCCCTCGAGAGCGCCCTCGCAGTTCGGAGCCGGATCCTGCGGGCATTCGAGATCGCCGAGGCAGAGCCCGACCCAGACGCCCGGGCGGCCTGGCTCTCGTTCGCAGTCGTCGGCGGAGGGCCAACCGGAGTGGAGATGGCCGGTCAGATCGCGGAACTGGCCCGCGACACGCTGCGCCGCGACTTCCGGGCGATCGACCCAAGCACGGGCTGCATCTACCTCATCGAGGCGGCTTCACGGGTGCTCACGACGTTCCCGCCCCGGCTGTCGGCCAAGGCCGCGCGCTCGCTCACCCGACTCGGTGTGACCGTCCTCACGAACCGGACCGTGACCGACATCGACGCCGAAGGCGTCACGACGGAGACCGACCGCGGTCACACCGAGCGGTACCCCGCCCGAACGGTCGTCTGGGCGGCAGGTGTGGCCGCGTCAACGCTCGCCGCCCGGCTGGGCGAGGCAACCGGGGCCGAGGTCGACCACACCGGACGGGTCACGGTCGAGCCGGATCTCACGCTCCCAGGCCACCCCGAGGTGTTCGCACTCGGAGACATGGTCCGAGTGCGCGATCGCGACGGGTTGCCGACCACTCTCCCCGGTGTCGCACCCGTGGCGATGCAGCAAGGCCGCTATGTCGCTCGAGTCGTGCGCGACCGTCTGGGGGGCCGAACTGCGGAGGCCTTTCGCTACCGGGACAAGGGGAATCTTGCGACGATCGGGCGCGCTGCGGCCGTGGCCGACATCCGGGGAGTGAGGTTGAGCGGGTTCCTCGCCTGGGCGACCTGGCTCGTCGTCCACCTCTGGTACCTGGTCGGGTTCCAAAACCGCGTCCTCGTCCTGGTCCGCTGGTCGTTCAGCTTCGTCACGCACGGCCGGGGGGCCCGAATCATCGCGGAGACCTCGTCCACACCCTCGACCGACGTCACGCCCTCGCAGCGCGACTTGCACCTTTGACGAAGCTCTCATCAAGACGAGAGTGTCAGCCGGCTGGGGCGACGTCGTTCAGCGCGGCCGCGGTGGCCGCTCCGACGACACCGTCCGCTGACAGACCGCTTGCCAACTGGAACGCCACCACGGCCGCCACGGTCTTCTGACCGTACTTGCCGTCGATCGCGCCAGGGTCGTACCCGGCCGTCTTCAACGCCTGCTGGAGATCCGAGACGACCGCAGGATCGGCATCCTCACCAAGCCGAAGCTTCGTCCCCGCGGGGAGATCGAACGAGGAAGTTCCCGCGTCAGCGGCGGGGGCCTTGTTCAAGGCGGCAGCCGTGGCTGCTCCGACGACACCGTCCGCGGACAGACCGCTCGCCTGCTGGAACGCCACCACGGCCGCCACGGTCTTCTGACCGTACTTGCCGTCGATCGCGCCAGGGTCGTACCCGGCCGTCTTCAACGCCTGCTGGAGATCCGAGACCACCGCAGGATCGGCATCCTCGCCGAGCCGAAGCTTCGTCCCCGCGGGCAAGGTGAACGTGGCGTCCGTGGCCGTGGGTGCGGTCGGCTCCTCCGAAGGGCTGTTGCCGGCCTGTGTCTCCGACGTGTCCGCGGGGGTCGTCGTGGTCGGCGTCGGAGAAGCGTCGGTCTCGGTCTGCTCGGGTGACGAGGTGACGGGTTCCGCGACGGTCGTGGTCGGCGCCGCGTCGCCTCCGCGGAAGATGACCACTGCAATCCCGGTTGCAACCACGAGCGCCGTCGCGAGCACGAGCCCGGCGAACAGGCGTCGCCGGTGGACAGCCTCGCGGCGCGCCACATTGGCGTCGATCGAGTCGGGTGGCCGAGACCGATCGTCGGCCCATGCGCCGTGTGAATCGTCACCGACGGGCACGGCGAGGTCGTCATGGTCGCCCTGATGTCGCCCCGCGGTTCGCTCTCCGGTGTCCTCGTTCCAGTCGTCGTCGGAGATCTCTCCGAGCCAGTCGTCGATCTGTTGCGCCGGCGGCCGTGCGTCAACCATGCCCGTCGATGGGCCTCGACTGCCGTGGTGTCGCTCCTCGGTCAAGCGATCCATGCTAGGTGGCGCCCCGGCTGAGCCCGCCAGAGCCGCACTGCGCGTCGCACAGGTGATGGCCAACCGCGGATGAGCCCTGCTGATGCCAGCCGCGAAGGGGATGAGACCGAGAATGGCTCAACCATGCGGGGTTGAGCCATTCTCAAAACGGAGGGGGAGGGATTTGAACCCTCGAAGAGCTTGCACCCTTAACGGTTTTCGAGACCGCCCCGTTCGACCGCTCCGGCACCCCTCCCGGGACGGGTCAGGGTAGCGGAGGGTGTGCGACGGTCGTGCAACCGACTGCGACGGAGAAGGAGGGATTCGAACCCTCGATGGAGGCATTCACCCCCATAACGCCTTAGCAGGGCGCCGCCTTCAGCCACTCGGCCACTTCTCCCCGGTGCGCCAGAGGATATCGGACAGGCTCCCCCATCCCTGTAGGGGCCGGGCGATATCCCGCCCTCGGTCACCGTACGACCCAGAGCTGACTGAGGAGCACTCCCCATTGCGGGTTGTAGAGGTAGTTCCCGACGCGGTCGGAGACGAAGTCGACGTTGAGGCGGTTGTCGGTCGGCAGAATCGGCGCCTGGGCGAGGACGTCGCGCTCGATCTGCTGCCAGAGCAGCGTCGCGGCGGGTGGGTTCGTGGCCTGAAGCGCAGCCGCCCTCGCCATCTTTGCGTCGATCGAGGGATTGCAGAACCCGGCCAGGTTGGTGCTCAGCTCCGGGTTTCTGGGCGTGTACGCCGCGCAGCCGACGAGCGGCGGCAGGAAGCCTGCGGCGGACGGGAAGTCGGCCCCCCAGGCCCCGAAGCCGATCTGGGCCTGGTTTCGGGGATCGCTGACCATGGTGAAGTACGAGGAAGCGGCCTACCACGACGATCTTCACATCGGCACGGAACCCGATCGACCGCAGGAGCGACGCCATGTACCTCCCGCGCTCGCGCACCGGGCCGAGCGTCCACACGGTGACGTGCGTTCCGGCTACACCGGCGCGCTTGATCTCCCTCCGCGCCCGGTCGATGCCCTGAACGCCGCCTGACGCGTAGAGGCACGTCGGCTCGTAGCCGGGGAAGTTGGGTGGCAGGATCCGGCACGTCGGGGCGACCTGGATCCCCTCGCTCTTCGCGAAGGCGTCGGAGTCGAAGGCGGTGCTGACGGCCCGCCGGACGCGAATGTCGTCGAACGGCTCCACGCGAGTGCTGAGGAAGAAGTACTCCGTGTTGAACGCGGTGCTGAAACGCAGCTGGCTCGGATACTGCGCAGCGAGCTGCTCGGCCTCGTCGGCCGGCAGCGGCGGGCCACCCCCGAGGATCGCGATGTCGGCGTCTCCGCGCCTGACCGCTTGCACTCGCAGCAGCGAGGCTCGGGGGACACCGGGCCAGGAGATCGTGAGAGAGTCCGGGAAGCCTTGCGGCTGGGCGTCCGCAGACCACTCGCGGAACAGCGGGTTGCGGACGAGGCGGAGCTTGCGGGTCTTCGTTCGGTACTCGGCGATGCGATACGGCCCCGTCGCGGGGACCGGCCTTGTCGCGGGCATCCGCGTCGGTGTCGACACGGGTACGGCGAACGCGAACGGCAGCGCGAGCTTCGTCAGGAAGTCCCCGTCGGGGGCCGCGAGACGGAAGGTGATCGTCCGTGCGGCGCGGTCGGTGACGACACCCCGCGAGAGGTCGCAACGGCTTCCCTTCCGGCACCGGTCCACGCCGACGATGCCGCTGTAGTACACGGCACCCGGCGAGCCGAGCTCGAACAGGCGCTCGATGGCCCGGCGAAAGTCGGCCGGCTGCACGAGCTTGCCGTTCGAGTAGCGAATGCCCAGGCGCACCTGGAACGTGTACGTCCTCCCGCCGTCCGTGAGGATCGGCAGCGCAGTGGCGAGATCGGGGACGAGTTGCGTTCCCTGGACCCCACCGACTTTCCGGAACGCGACGAGCCCGTCGTTCGTCACGACCAGGGTCGCCCAGCTCGACACGGTGTACGCGAGCGCCGGGTCGATGAAGTCCGGGGCGCTGGCGGAGACCGTCAGGTTCCCGCCGCGGTGCTCGGCGCCGCTCGAGCCGACGGTGACGTACGCCCCGCGTGGGGTCCAGACGACGTCTTTCGGGGGGTTCCCGAGCAGGACCGACTTCACGACGGTGACGCGCGAGCTGTCGACCTCGGACAGCGTCCCGTCGCCCGCGTTCGCGACCCAGACCGTGTCCGGGCCGGCCGCCAGGCCGGTCGGCGAGCGACCCACTCCGGTCGTCCCGATGACGGCTCCCGTTCGCGGCTCGATCTTCGAGACGGTCCCGTCGGCGCGGTTGGCCACCCAGACCGCGTCGGATCCGATCGCGACGGCGGAAGGATCAACCCCGACACCGATCTCGTCGACGATCCGGCCGGAGTCAGGATCGATTGCGACCACCTTGGCCGAGGGTGGAGAGACGACCCAGATGCGCCCGAAGCCGACGGCGATCGCCGAGGCGCCCGGAGCGGCCGGAAGCGTCTTCGTGACTCGCCCCGTGGCGGGATCGATGCGCGAGACCGTCCCATCGGTCGAGTTCGTCACCCAGACGGCCCCGGCGCCGGCCGCGGCTCCCGTCGGGCCGTTCCCGACGTCGATCGTCTGAGAGACGCGCGTCGACCGCGTGTCGATCCGAGAGACGGTGGCATCGAGCCCGTTCGCCACCCATGCCGCGTTCGGCGTGACCGCAACGCCGAACGGCCCACCACCGACGTCGACCGTCTGTTGCACCTGCTGCGTCGCGGGGTCGATCCGAGACACGGTGCCCTCTCCGGTGTTCGTGACCCAGATCGAGTCCGTGCCCGCTGCGACTCCGCCCGGAGCGGAGCCCACGGGTATCTCGGCAGCTATCTCCCCGTCGTGGGGATCCAGGACGCCGACCGCGTTCGCACTCACCGAGGCGCGCGCAGCCGACCCGCCTCCTTGCGTCGAGTAGGACGCCGACGCCGAGCCCGACCACGGCCGCGGTGAACGTCGCGATGACCAGCACCCGCCGTGACGGCCTCCGCCAGCGCCTTGCCATCTCCTCGCTCGCCGCTTCAGCCAGCTCGCCCTCGCGCCCCTCGAAGGGCGGTGGTGCAGCCGTCTTGAGCGCGGGAAAGTCCTCGCGCAGCCCGGGCGCGACGAGCTGGAAGATCCGCTCCGGCTCGTCCATGTCCTTGAGCTGGTGCTCGCCGAGGTCTCGCACGGTGACGGCGGGGAGCGGGTCGTCGCGCAGCAGCTCACGCGTCGTCTGTGACAGCAGGACCTGGCCACCGTGTCCGGCCGCGCAGATGCGTGCAGCTCGGTGGACGCCCATGCCCACGTAGCGCTCGCCCCCGACGGCCGGCTCACCGGTGTGGACTCCCATTCGGACACGCAGCTCGATCCCGTTCGGCCACATCTGCTCGGCAAGTCGCTGCTGGCAGGCCATCGCCGCCGCAACCGCGTCCTTTGCGCGCCGAAACGCCACGAAGAACGAGTCACCCTGCGTGTCGATCTCACGGCCACCGTGCTCGGCAAACGTCTCCCGCAGGATGCGCCCGTGCTCGTCGAGCGCCTGCCCATACAGCTCGCCGCCTAGCTGCCTGAGCAGCTGCGTCGACCCCTCGATGTCCGTGAACAGGAAGGTGACGGTGCCTACGGGCAGCTCGTCGACCGAGCTCACGAGGGCGAGTCTCGCACCTGCCTCGTCAGAGACGCAAGTGCGTCCTCTGATGGCCTACCGGCGGACCATCGGGTGGTGACTCGAGGGCCGGGCGGAAGGCCCGGCCCTCGACAACGGAGAGGGCGGGATTTGAACCCGCGACGCAGCTTTCACCACGTACGCGATTTCCAGTCGCGCTCCTTCGGCCGCTCGGACACCTCTCCGAGAGCCGGCATCGTAGCCCTCCGGCTGGCCCGGGTTCCCCGGGTTACGAACCGGAGCCGGCGACCGACGAGACGTAGGCTGCGACGTCGCGCCGCTGCTGCTCGGAGAGCTGGTCGCCGAAGGACGGCATCACGCCCTGACCGTTGGTCACGCGCTCGAAGACGAGATCGGCCGGCGGCTGCGCCTCGTCGAGGTTCGGCCCGACGCTCCCCGTCGCGCCTGCGTCCGCGAGCGTGTGGCAGCTGGCGCAACCGGCGCTCTCGAACACCTCTTTCCCTGCCGCCGCATCGCCTGCAGCCACCTCGCCTCCGCCGCCGGTCTCTCCGCCACCTGCTTCTCCGCCGTGCTCGCCGGTGGCGGCCTCGGCATGCTCGATCTCCTGCGTCCCGGTCACCCACACCACGGCGGACATCTGCGCGACGAAGAGGATCGCGGAAGCGACGATGAACCCGCGCATGTTGCGCGGAAAGCCCGGGTTCTTGCGTGGGACGACGAGCGCGGTGATGAGCGACCACACGATGAACGTGACCGCGACGACGAGGAGCACCGTCCTGCCCAGAGTCGTGATCTCGGAGGCGACGAGCACGGCGCGGACGCTACCAGGACTGTCCCGGCGGATAGCGCGAGAAATCGCTCCGCGGAAGGTCAGCTCAGCCGGGCGCCGGTCTATCGCCAGGCCGTCGTCTGATTCGCGTAGGCTGCGCGCTCGTGACTCCGGCGGAGCGGCTCGAACGATACGCGCGTCTTGCGGTCGAGGTGGCGGTCAACCTTCAGCCGGGCCAGTTCCTCCGGATCTCTGCTGACCCCGAGCATCTCCCGCTGGTCCGCGAGCTGACCCGGGTGGCGTACGAGAACGGGGCGCGCTATGTCGAGCCGATGTATCGGGACTCGCATACTCGGCGGTCCCGTGTCCTTCACGCTCCGGACGACTCGCTCGAATGGACGCCACCGTGGGTGCATGCCCTCATCGACCACATGATCGAGACCGGCGGAGCGATGATCGCGATCACCGGCGACGCCGAGCCGGAGCTCCTCGCCGATCTCGATCAGAGCAGGGTGCAGCGGACACGACCGAGGGCCGCCGCCGAGAGGCTCCTCGATGCCGAGAACCGCCGGTTGATTCAGTGGACGATTGTCGGGTATCCGAACCCCGGCTGGGCCGAGGCGATCTTTGGCGAGCCGGACGTCGACCGGCTGTGGGACGCGGTCGCCACGGCGAGCCGGCTCGACGAGCCCGACCCGGTCGCGGCCTGGCGCGAGCACATCGCGCGTCTCGAGGCACGTGCCGAGCTCCTCGACGAGCGGAGCTTCTCGGCCGTGCGGTTCCGCGGGCCCGGCACCGACCTCGAGGTCGGGCTGTCGCCGATCCACCGCTGGCTCACGGCCGCCGAGGAGACGATCACCGGTGTCCCACACATCGTCAACGTGCCGACCGAGGAGGTCTACACCACCCCCGATCGGCGCCTGACGACGGGGGTCGTGCGGGCCACCATGCCGCTCGCGCTCGCAGGATCGATCGTCCGTGGGCTCGAGGTGCGGTTCCGGGGCGGCCAGGTCGTCGAGGTCACGGCGGAGACCGGTGAAGATGCCGTTCGGGAGCAGATGCGCTCGGACCCGGGCGCGTCATATCTCGGCGAGGTCGCGCTCGTCGACGGCGACTCCCGCGTACGGAAGACCGGCATCGTGTTCCTCGACACGCTCTTCGATGAGAACGCCGCCTGCCACATCGCGTGGGGGCAGGGAATCCCGGTCGCGCTCGAGGGTGGCGATGCGATGACTCCTGAGCAACTCGAGGCCGCGGGCTACAACGACTCGACGGTGCACACCGACTTCATGATCGGCGGGCCCGACGTCGAGGTCGTCGGGGTCGAGACCGGTGGCGCCGAAGTGCCGATCATCGTCGACGATGCCTGGGCCCTGACCTGACGCGTCTGCTCAGTACGGCCGTCGGGCGTGCGCTAGCCTAGATCTCCCGGGCGCATAGCTCAGCGGGAGAGCGCTCGCTTCACACGCGAGAGGTCCCTGGTTCGATCCCAGGTGCGCCCATCGACGGCTCCATGACGTCCGCCCCTCGCGAGGGTCATGACGATGGGGCCCGGTCGCGGGGAATCTACGCGCCGACTGCCGCTCCGGTCCGCCCGAGCACGGCGCCCGTGTCGGGATCGAAGAAGTGGAAGCGCGCCGGGTCGACGGCGAGCTCGAGCTCCGTCCCGGGCGTGACCGGACGCTCGCCGTCGATGCAGGCGGTGAACAGCGCTCGCGTGTCGTCGGCGATCAGGCCCTCGCCCGGGTCCTGCACGGCCTGCGCGACCCGGACGGCGTCGGAGACGACGCGCGGGGCGTCGACGGGGAAGATGACGTGCGTCTCGGCGCCGAGGTCCTCGACGACCTCCGCGCGAACGCGAAGACGGGGCAGCGTGGGATCCATCACGGCGCCGTCTCCGAAATCCGTCGGCCTGATCCCGAGGATCACGCGTCGCTGCGCAAGCCGCGCTGTCTCGGCGAGCGGAAGCGCGTGCTCGCCGAAGCGCAGCTTCCCGTCCACGAGCTCGGCTTCGACCAGGTTCATCGAGGGGGAGCCGATGAACGAGGCCACGAAGAGGTTGGCGGGCTCGCGGAACAGGCGCTGCGGCGTGTCCACCTGCTGCAGGACACCGTCGCGGAGCACCGCCACGCGGTGACCGAGCGTCATCGCCTCGACCTGGTCGTGCGTCACGTAGACGGTCGTCACCCCGAGGCGCTCGTGCAGCCGGGCGAGCTCCGCCCGCATGGTGACGCGCAGCTTCGCGTCGAGGTTGGAGAGCGGCTCGTCCATCAGGAACGCCTTGGGCTCGCGGACCATCGCCCGGCCCATGGCGACCCGCTGACGCTGCCCCCCGGACAGCTCGCTCGGCTTCCGGTCGAGCAGCTCCTCGAGCGCGAGCTTCCTCGCCACCTCCAGCGCGCGGCGTGCGCGCTCGGCCTTCGGGATCCGTCGCAGGCGCAGCCCGAAGGCGAGGTTCTGCGCAACCGTCATGTGCGGGTAGAGGGCGTAGTTCTGGAACACCATCGCGAGGTCACGATCCTGCGGCCTGACGTCTGTGACGTCGGCGCTTCCGATGAAGACGCGGCCGGCGCTGACGGCCTCGAGGCCGGCGATCAGCCGCAGGAGGGTGGACTTGCCGCAACCCGAGGGACCGACGAGGACCATGAACTCGCCGTCGGCGATGTCGAGGCTGACGTCGTCCACGGCGGTGACGTCCGCTCCGAACACCTTCGTGACGCCTTCCAGACGGATGCCGTCGCCGTCGCGCCGGGAAGCGGACGAGGCCTCGCCGGTGTCTCGCGGTGTCTCGACATCCACGGTCACCTCACGGTAACCCAGCCGTCGAAGGCTTTCGCGGGTGCGGCCGACGACGCGTCGGCGACGACCGTGACGGATCCGGCGGACACGACCTCAGCCGACGAGGTGCCGACGAGAAACTCGAACGAGCCGGGCTCCACGACGAACTCGAGGTCACGCCCGTGGAACCCGAGCTGGCCGACGGGGACGTCGAACGTGACAGTTGCGGACCCTCCCGCGGGAAGCGCGACGCGGGCGAAGCTCTTGAGCTCGAGCACGGGTCTCGTCACGCTCGCGGCCGTGTCGTGGACGTAGAGCTGGACGACCTCGTCGCCGTCGCGCTCGCCGGTGTTCGCGACGGTGACGTCGACGGTGACCGTCTCCGCCCAGGAGACCTCGGCGCGGCGGACGGCGGCGTCGCCCAGCGCGAAGGTCGTGTAGGAGAGGCCGTGGCCGAACGGGTAGAGAGGTGCCGTCGGCTCGTCCGCATAGTCGACCTTCCAGTGCGACCGTCCGCCCGAGATCTTGTGCCCGTAGAAGACGGGCAGCTGGCCGGACGACCGCGGATACGAGACCGGCAGCTTCCCTCCCGGGCTGAACTCCCCGACGACCGCGTCCGCGATCGCGTCGGCGCCCTCCTGGCCGGGGAGCCACGAGAGCAGCACCGCGGCACAGCCCTCGTGCAGCGCCGCCGCGCCGTACGGCCTGCCGGCGACGAGCACCAGCACCACCGGGGTGCCCGTCTCGAGCACGGCTTGGACGAGATCCTGCTGCACGCCGGGCAGGTCGAGCGACGCACGGTCGCGGGTCTCGCCGCTCGTGCAGTCGTCGGTCAGGCCGGACTTGTCGCCCACGACCAGCATCGCCACGTCTGCCTCCCGCGCGAGGGCAACCGCCTCTGCGAAGCCGTCGCGTGCACGGCCCTCGACGTCGCAGCCCCGCGCGTACCGCACCCGCGACCCCAGCCGAGCGCGGAGGGCGTCGAGCACCGTCGGCGCGCCCACGTCGAACGCCGGCGCCGCGGCCGCGTCGCGTGTCTCGCGTGCGAACGGATCGCCGCCGCTGTCGAGCAGCACCCGCAGCGACTCGACGTGCGCGGGGTACGCGTAGTCGCCGAACAGGTTGCGGGCATCCGCGGCGGACGGGCCGATCACGGCCACGGAGCCGACCGAGGCCGCGAGCGGCAGGGTGCCGTCGTTGCGGAGGAGGACGAGGCTCTTGCGCGCCGTCGTGCGGGCGAGCGCTGCGCTGCTCCGGCGTGTTGCTCGTCGCAGCTGCCGCGGTGGACTGGACGTACGGCGCTCTCGAACAGCCCGAGCTGGAACTTCGATCGCAGCACCCGGCGGACCGCGGTGTCGACCGTCGCCTCGCTGACGACGCCACCTTTCACCGCGTCGAGCAGCGGCGTCCCGTAGCAGTCGGTGCTCGGGAGCTCGACGTCCAGGCCGGCCTCGAGCGTCTGGACGGCGGCGTCCTCGGCGTCGAGCGCGAAGCGGTGGTAGTCCGCCAGCTGGCGGACCGAGAAGTAATCGGCGACGACACAGCCGTCGAACCCCCATTCCTCCCGGAGGAGCGTTGTCAGGAGCTCGTGATCCGCGGCGCACGGGACGCCGTCGATCTCGTTGTACGCGTTCATCACGGAGCGAACGCCCGCGTCGCGCACGACCGCCTCGAACGGATGCAGGTAGACGTCGTGCAACTCCCGCGGCGGGATCTGCGCGGGAGCCCAGTTCCGCCCGCCCTCCGATGCGCCGTAGCCGACGAGGTGCTTCGCCGTGGCGATCACGCCGGAGGCGGGGTCCGTCCCCTGGAGACCGCGCACGAACGCGACGCCCATGCGCGCGACGAGATACGGGTCCTCGCCGAACGTCTCCTCGAGGCGGCCCCAGCGAGGGTCGCGGCAGACGTCGAGCACGGGTCCGAGGCCCTGGTGCGCGCCCGCCGCCCGCATCTGCGTCCGCACCGCGTCCGCGAGCTCCTCGACCAGCGCAGGCTCCCACGTGCTCGCGAGCCCGATCGCCTGCGGGAAGACCGTCGCGTCCCGCGCCATCAGGCCCGAGCAGATCTCCTCGTGGACGATCGCCGGAATCCCCAGGCGCGTCTCCTCGACGAGCGTCCGCTGGAGCGCGTTGGCGAGCTCGGCAACCTGCTCGGGCCCCAGCCCGCTCGCACCGGCGACCCGGGTCACCTGGCCGACCCCGTCGCGCAGCAGCACGTTCGCCTCCGGCCGGAGTCGCCCTTGATCGTCTGCCAGCTCCCAGACCCAGCGGCTGCCGAGCTGAGCCACCTTCTCCTCGAGCGTGAGCCGGCCGAGGAGGTCGTCGACCCGCTCGTCGACGGTGCGTGCGGGGTCGCGGTACGGCAGCTTCTCGCGGCCGACCTCCGAGACCGTCATCCGGGCTCCGAGCGCCCGACCGTCACGCGTGCTCCGTCAGCCGGCGGCACGAGCCGCGCTCCACGAGGCGGGTCGGAAGGATCACCTGCTGGACGTCCCGCGCAGGATCGTCGATGAGGGCGAGCACCATCCGCACCGCCTCGAAGCCCATGCGCTCGACCGACTGGTCGACCGTGGTGAGCGGCGGCTCGGAGAGCGCCGACTCCGGGACGTTGTCGAACCCGACCACGGACAGATCCTCGGGCACCGAGAGCCCGAGCTCGCGCGCGGCGGCGATCGTCTCGATCCCCGACGTGTCGTTCGCCGCGAAGATCGCGGTCGGACGTTCGTCGCGGTCGAGAAGCTCGCGCGCGGCCGTGTGGGCGCTCTCGGCGCGGTAGCCCCCGACACGGACGAGGTCGTCGTCGAACGGGATCCCGGCCGTCTCGAGCGCACGCCGGTAGCCCTGCTGCCGCAGGCGCGACGACTCGAGGTCGCGACGGCCGGCGAGAAATCCGATCCGCCGGTGCCCGAGGCCGATCAGGTACTCGGTCGCGGTCACGCCGCCGCTCAGGTTGTCGGAGTCGACGGTCGGCAGTGTCGTCGACCGGACGTTGTGGTCGACCGCGACGAGCGGCCGCGACGAGATGACGTCGACGCTGCTCGGCGTCACCAGCACGGAGCCGTCGGTCAGCGCGCTGACCCGGGCGAGCGAGCGCTGCTCCCATCCGGCCTGATCCTCGTAGCGGCCGCAGTCGGAGAAGACGATGAGGTCGTAGCCCGTCCCGCGCAGGCCGCGTGCGGCGCCTTTCAGCAGCTCGGCGTTGAACGGCTCGATGTCCGAGGCGATCACCCCGATCACGTTGGAGCGCCGGCTGCGCAGGCTCTGCGCGACGAGGCTCGACGTGTAGCCGAGCTGCTCGATCACCTCCCGGACGCGCGCCGACGTCTGCTCCGCGACTCCGTAGCGGTCGTTGATCACCTTCGAGACGGTGGCGACAGAGACACCGGCTGCGGCGGCGACGTCCGCGATCGTGACGGGACCGTCGGCCATGGCGCGCGATATTACAGGATTCCGATAACGGTATCGATATCGGTTGACAAGCTCTCGTCCCCCTGCAACACTCGCCCCGCGATGACGCACCCGGCCACCGCAGGCGCGCCGTGATCTCGTCCCGGCCAGGCCTGCAGAGGGAGGAGTCGAACCCATGACAATCTGGAAGTTGCTGGGCCTCGCGGCCCTCGTCACTGCAGCCGCGACGGTCCTGCTGACCACGACCACGGCCTCCGCGGGCGGTAAGGAGCAGAGCCAGACGCTCGTGTGGTGGCACAACGTGACGCAGGGCCCAGGCGTGAAGCTGTACAAGGACATCGCCGCCGAGTTCCAGAAGCAGCACCCGGGCATCACGATCAAGGCGGTGCCGCTGCAGAACGAGCAGTTCAAGACCAAGATCCCGATCGCGCTGCAGTCGGACAGCCCGCCGGACGTGTTCCAGAGCTGGGGCGGTGGCGGCCTCGTCGACCAGCAGAAGGCCGGCAAGGTGGCCGACCTGACGAAGTACGTCAAGCCGTGGATCAAGAGCATCGGCGGCACGGCTGCGGGCTGGCAGGTGAACGGCAAGCAGTACGCCGTCCCGTACAGCGTCGGCGTCGTCGGCTTCTGGTACAACAAGCAGCTCTTCAAGCAGGCGGGTCTCGCGTCGGCGCCGAAGACGTGGCCGCAGTTCCTCGCCGCCGTCGCCAAGCTCAAGCAGGCGGGGATCACGCCGATCGCCATCGGCAGCAAGGACGAGTGGCCGGATGCGTTCTACTGGGACTATCTCGCCACGAAGCTCTGCAGCAAGCCGGTGATGCAGTCGTCGGCGGTCACGTACAACTTCGGCAACGCCTGCTGGACGAAGGCGGGCGAGTACCTCCAGCAGCTGCTCGACGCAGAGCCGTTCCAGAACGGTTTCCTGGCGACGCCGGCGCAGCAGGGCGCGTCGAGCTCCGCAGGGCTGGTCGCGAACGGCAAGGCGGCGATGGAGCTCCAGGGGCACTGGAACCCAGGGGTGATGCAGTCACTGACCCCGGAGAACAAGGTCCCGAGCTTCCTCGGCTGGTTCCCGTTCCCGAACGTGCCGGGCAGCAAGGCGATCCCCGGCTCGCTCCTCGGCGGCGGGGACGGCTACGCGTGCTCCTGGAAGGCTCCGCAGCCGGCGTGCGCACAGTTCCTCGCGTACATCGACAGCCCGAGCGTCCAGCGGCGCGTCGGGTCGACGGGCTTCGGGCTGCCGGTCCGCAAGGGGACGGAGAACTCCGTCAAGGACCCGAACCTGCGCACCGTGCTGAAGTTCCGCTCGACATCGCCGTTCATCCAGCTCTACCTCGATCAGGCCTATTCGGCGGCGATCGGGCAGGCGCTGAACGGGGCGATCGCCAAGCAGTTCGCCGGTAAGGCGACCCCGGCGCAGGTCGTTGCGCAGATCGAAGCGGCCGCCAAGAAGAAGTAGTGACGAGTCTCGACGGCTCGACGGCCGGTCGCGCCGAGGCGCGACCGGCCGTCGTTCGTCACCGGCGCAGGTGGCTCGAGATCGGGGTCTTCCTCGCGCCCGCCATCGCGCTGTACGTGGTCTTCCTGATCGTGCCGGTCGTCCAGGCCGTCCGTTACAGCACCTACGACTGGAACGGCCTCGGTGCGCTGAGCGACTACGTCGGTCTCGACAACTACCGCGAGGCGTTCGGCGATCCCGCGTTCCGCCAGGCGATGGAGCACAACGGGATCCTCGTCGTGCTGTCGCTCGTCTTCCAGCTGCCGCTCGCGCTCGGCGTCGCGCTGCTCCTCAACCGGCGGATGCGAGGGCGAGGCCTGCTCCGTGTGATCTTCTTCGCCCCGTACGTCCTCTCCGAGGCGATCACGGCCGTCATCTTCCTCCAGCTGCTCCAACCCGACGGGCTCGTCGACGAGGTCCTGCGCGGCATGGGGCTCGGCGGACTCGTCCAGCTCTGGCTCGCCGATCTCGGCCTCGTCTTCTACACGCTCTTCGTCGTGATCACGTGGAAGTACATCGGATTCGCGATCATCCTCTTCCTCGCGGGTCTGCAGGGCGTCCCCGATGAGCTCCACGAAGCGGCGGCGATGGACGGCGCCTCGAGTTGGCAGTCCCTGCGCCTCGTCACGCTGCCGCTTCTCGGGCCGACCATCCGGATCTGGGCCTTCCTCGCGATCATCGGATCGATCCAGCTCTTCGACATCGTCTGGATCATGACGCTGGGCGGCCCGGCCGGCGCGTCCTCGACGATGGCGACCTACATGGTCGACCAGGGCGTGAACAGCTATCGGATCGGCTACGCGACGTCGGTCGCAGTGATCCTGTTCGCGGTCTGCTTCGTCTTCTCGATCCTCTACCAGGTGTTCGTGCTGCGCCGTGACGTGCGCGGCGCCACGACGAGGATGGCCGGATGAGCGGCGCGCAGTCGAGGGCCGGAAGCACCGCCCCGTTCGCAAACGTCCCGGTGTACGTCGTCGCGCTCCTGCTGACCGTGATCGTGCTCGTGCCGATCGGGTTCGTCGTGCTGGGTGGCTTCCGCACGACCGGCCAGATCGCGGCCGATCCGGTCGGCCTGCCCGATCCGTGGGTGAGGCACAACTACCTCTCGGTGCTCACGTCGTCCGCCTTCTGGCGACAGCTGGGCAACAGCATGATCGTCGCGGCGATCGCCACCGGGCTCGTGGTCACGCGTGAGCGCCATGGCCGCCTATCCGCTCTCCCGCATGCAGTTTCGGGGGCGCGAGGCGTTGTTCGTCTTCTTCACGTTCGGGCTGCTCTTCCCGGTCGCCGTCGCCGCGCTGCCTCTCTACCTGCTCCTGCGCCAGCTTGGCCTGCTCGAGTCGCTGCTCGGGGTCGCGTTGCCGGAGGCGGCGTTCGCGATCCCGATCACGATCATCATCCTGCGCCCGTTCATGCGCGCGATACCGGCGGAGCTCGAGGACGCGGCCGCGATGGACGGCTGCGGGCGTTTTGGGTTCTTCCTGCTCGTCCTCGTGCCGCTGTCGCAGCCCGCGCTCGTGACCGTGACCATCCTCTCGGTGATCACGAGCTGGAACAACTTCATCCTGCCGTTGCTCGTGCTCACCGACCCGAGCCAGTGGACGCTCCCGCTCGGTGTCGCCCAGTACTCGAGCGAGCACAGTGCCGACACCGCCGCCATTCTCGCGTTCACGACGCTGTCGATGGTGCCGGCACTGCTCTTCTTCCTCGCGGCGCAGCGTCGCATCGTCGGCGGGCTGTCGGGCGCCGTGAAGGGCTGAGCCCGGCCTCGGTGGAGGTCGTCAACCCGGTCCTGCCGGGCATGCACCCCGACCCGACCGTCTGTCGCGTCGGTCGCGACTTCTACCTCGCCTGCTCGAGCTTCGAGTATTTCCCGGGCGTCCCCCTCTACACCAGTCGAGACCTTGTCCACTGGACGCCCGTCGGGCACGCGCTCACGCGCCGAAGCCAGCTCGATCTCCGCGGCGTCCCGAGCTCGGGCGGCATCTACGCGCCGACCCTGCGCCACCACGAAGGCACGTTCTTCCTCGTCACGACCCTGGTCGGGCGTGGCAACTTTCGTCGTGACGGCGCCGAGCCCGCGTGGGCCGTGGTCCGATCCGGTCTGGCTCGACGAGGACGGCATCGACCCTTCGCTCGCCTTCCTCGACGGACGCGTCTTCTACACACGCAACGGCCGCGGCGCCGACCCTGACCATCCGTTCGTCTACCAGGGCGAGTTGTCGCTCGCCGGCGCCCCGCCGATCGCCGTCGAGCCACGCGTGATCTGGCGCGGGACGGGTGGCGTCTGGCCGGAGGCTCCGCACCTCCATCGCCGCGGCGGCTGGCACTACCTCGTTGCGGCCGAGGGTGGCACGAGCTACGGGCACTCGGTCGTGGTTGCCCGCAGTACTGATCCGTACGGACCCTTCCAGCCCTCCCCGCACGGGCCGCTGCTCACACACCGCGACCGGCCCCGGCTGCCGATCCAGGGCACGGGGCACGCCGACCTCGTCGACCTCGACGACGGCACGACCTGGGCCGTGCTGCTGGCGATCCGACCGCGCGGAGGCAGGCACCACCACCTCGGTCGGGAGACGTTCCTCGCACCCGTCCGTTGGGGCGACGACGGATGGCCGCGGATGTCGCCCGTCAGGGCTCGGCTCGAGGGACCGGCTCTCCCGCGGGCCCAGGTGCCCGACGCGTCCGAGCGACTTCGCTCTTGGCCCCGGGGCCTTCCCACGGGCTGGCTCTTCGTCCGGAACCGCGCTCGCGGCTGCTGCACCCTCCGGGAACGACCGGGATTCCTGCGGCTCTGGGGAACCGCGGCGACGATCCGCGACGTCGCCTCGCCGGCGCTCGTATGCCGGCGCCAGCAGCACTTCGAGGCGACCGCACGCGCCCGTCTCCAGTTCGAGCCCGTGAACGCGGGCGAGCAGGCCGGGCTGTGCCTCAGGGCGAACGAGGACTTCAACGCGGCGCTCGTCGTGGCGCTCGGCCCGCGCGGCCGGGAGCTTCGCCTCGACGTCACGCTGCAAGGCGAGACGTCGACGCTCGAGCGGCACAGGCTCGCGGTCGGGCCGGTGACGCTCGAGCTCCGCGCCACGGCGGGCGAGTACCGGTTCTCGGGCGGTACCGGCCGTCTGACGGAGCTCGGTCGCGTCCCCACGCGGTCGTTCTCCGCCGAGACGATCCTCGCCTGTACCGGGAGGCACCACTTCACCGGCGCGATGATCGGCGTCTACGCGACGGGTGGCGGGACGCGCGCCACGGTTCCGGCCGACATCGAGTGGTTCGAGTACTCGACGTGACACCCGCGGCCTCGTCCCGAACGCCTCTCAGCCCGCTCGCGCGCACGCGCGCACGCGCGAGTAGCGGAAAGCGCCTGTGATCTGACAAGCATCTGACACGCCGTCGCGACGCGTGCATCCATCAGTGCTTTGACGCGATCCCCGACTCAGCATGTCGGTGTCCGTTCAGGCCCCCGGGCTGTCCTGCAACTCAAGAAGTGAGCAATTTGCAGGGGTGTTCGATCCCAGGTGCGCCCATCCCCAGAAACCCTGTGAGCACGCCGATCTCGCCTGGACTTCCGGTCCGTCCCCTTCACGCAACCGAGGCGGTCGGTACGCTGGCCGGATCGATTGGTCACTCTTCCACGCGGTGAACAGCGGGATCGCAACTCGCGATTGGCTTGAGGATCCCTTCAGCACTCTCGGTGTCGTCGCGGTGCCGTTCTATGCGTTATCAACGATTGGGCTCTGGTTCCTCGCCCGGCCGTACGGCAACACGAAGTGGAAGCTGGCGACGACGGCAAGCCTTGCTGCCGCAGCCATGGCGATGGTCACAAACCAGCTGATCTCACATCTCTGGGATCGGCCTCGCCCGTTTGCGGCCCACGCGGCGTCGACGCATCTTCTGTCGGCTCCGTCGTCCGATCCTTCGTTTCCGAGCGACCATGCAGCCGTCGCATTCGCGATCGCGTTCGCGGTCCTGGCGTACTCCAGGCGAGCCGGGGGTCTGTTTCTCGCCTTCGCGGTCCTCATTGGCCTTTCCCGGATCGCACTCGGTCTTCACTACCCAAGCGACGTGCTCGTCGGGATGATCGTCGGGTATGGAGCCGCCCTCATGGTGAACAGCTTCGGCGCTCCGTGGCTCGATCGCCTTGTTGCCCTCGTGAGCCGCGTTTCCGACCCTGTGCTAAAGCCCGCCTGGGACCGATTCGCACGTCGCACACCGGTTCCGCGCTAACCGACGCTTCGCTCAAGCAGCTCGGCTGCACCGCTGCAAGGCTCTCGGAGTGACGTTGGGAACCACACGGCACCGGACGCATCAGTCGCTGGACAGGACCGCCGTCACCGCCACGCTCCACTGCCTGACGGGCTGTGCGATCGGAGAGGTGCTCGGAATGGTGGTCGCGACAGCGCTCGGGTGGGGCGACGTCGCCTCGATCACGATCTCGATCGCACTTGCTTTCCTGTTCGGCTACGCGCTCACCCTCGGCCCCATATTGCGAGCCGGTATCCCACCACGACGCGCGGCGCGGCTCACCCTGGCCTCGGACACGCTGTCGATCGCAACGATGGAGATCGTCGACAACGCCTTCATCCTGCTAGTTCCTGGCGCCATCGCGGCAGGACTCTCCGACAGCCTCTTCTGGTGGAGCCTTGCTCTCAGCCTCGTAATCGCCTTCGTCGTCGCTGTTCCAGTGAACCGCTGGCTCATCGCCCGCGGCCGCGGACACGCCTTGATCCACGGGCTGCACTGAGACCGGACGGGAACCGCAATCATCGCCATCTGACGGACTGGAATTGGCGGTCGTCGAGAAGGCACCTCAGCTACCGCTTCGGAAACGCGCAAGCGCCGCTAGCTCGCCTTTGCGTGCCGCCGCCGGGGTGGTTACCCAGTGATCTGGCCCAAGCCATGACACCCGTGACGATGCATCCCGGGTGCGCCCATCGAGAGGAAGTGGAAATCGCCACGGGCACCGGCTTCACGGCGCAGGTGGAAGCGAGAACTCCTCCCTGCCGAGACCCATCTTCCGTGTCTCGGCGACAGTCCTGTGCTCGACGGCGAGCTCGGGCCCCGGCACGGAGTCGCCCACGAGTCGTGACACGACGCGGCCGTGCTCGATGCGCGCCGGATAGTCGTGAATCGGAAGCAGGAACGTCCCACTGTTCAGTGCCCTCTTGATCGCCGCGCGCTCCTGACGCTTCGAGGTGCCCTGGTTCCCGGTCGACTGTGGCTCGTAGTCGAGCACCTGGTAGATCGGATCGATCACCTGGTTCTGGATGTCGTACACGACATCGCCGCAGATGCAGGCAGTGCCTTGAGCGGTCTCGACGAGAATGTTCATCGAGCCCTCGGTGTGCCCGCCGGCGGCCTCGCAGACGATCCCGGGTGCGATCTCGTCGGGGCCGGAGAGCTCGAGATCGAGCAGCCGCATGGCGCCGGGCGTGTGGAGACGGTCGATGTGGTGCTTCACGTACTCGGCCGGGTACTGCCCGCCCATGATTCCCGAGGCCGAGTACTCGAGCTCGCGCCGGTTCGTGACGACGGTCTGGCGCATGGCGAACTGGCTGTCCTGCCCCGCATGATCGATGTGGTGATGCGTGTGGAGGATCCAGCGCACGTCACTGATCTTCACGCCGTGCTTCGAGAGCTGGCGGCGCAGCGTCATCTCCTTCTTCACGATCCCCGTCATCCCAAGCGTCTCCATGATCTCGGGGTGGCTCGCGCCCGTATCGACGAGGATCGGCTCGCTGTCAGGCCCGAGGATCAAGTACCCCCATGTCTTCACGCGCGTGCGGATCCCCATGTTTCGGGCAAGCACGAGGAAGCTCGACTCGAGCTCGATATCGATCAGATCGAGCATCTTGATCTCGTAGGCCACAGGACTCCTCTCCGCTGCGGGATGCGATCGAAAGGTCAGGCTCGAACGCTACTCCTCTGACGGCCCGACCCCGCGTGAGCCGCCTCCAGCCGATCGGCGCGGGGCACTGGCCGCAGCTCGCTGATCCCGGGGAGCGGAGGTCGACTATTGCGGTTCGATCGTTGGGTCGTCCGTGCCGGTCTCCGTGAAGCGGAATCCGAACGGTTGCTCGTCGCCCTTCAGACTAAGACGCCGATAGGAGAGCTCGATGCGAAGCAGGTTGGTTTCGTGCACGTGTATCCACCTGTCCTTCGGATGACGCTCCGGGTCTACGTCCTCTGGGTCCTCAGAGCCCTTCCATGACACGTTGCGTGCCTGCAGGCGAATCCACGGGTAGTCGCCCCGGTGTGTCTCGACAAACCCGAGCTCGATCGGCTGGCCGCGACCGGCAACATGAGCCTCGACGACGACCTCGTATCCTTCCGGCGCCGCATCGGTGAGACTCTTGTAGTCGGTCTCGACGTTACGCCACAACCGGTGTCTGTCCATCGCCTCCACGGTATAGGGACCATGCCGACCGAACACCTCCCATACCTCGCTCACGCGCGCACACGAGACTCGGCCGGCCGTGGTACCCACCTCTCGACCCGATCGTCGACGTGGGGCCTGGGCTCGGGGAGCGGTGACGGTCAGGCTGCACTAGTCGAGTAGGTCGTGAACACGAGGTCGGTGTCTGCACGGCCCTCCCGGTGGCTTGATCTGCAACCGGGGCGCGGGAGGGTGCCGTGCGAGCGACGTAAACGTTACGCACACCACTTGGAGGCGAGCATGGTGGCGAGTCCTGGATTTCTGACCGCTCCGTCAGGCCCGACTGTCGCGTCACGGAATGGTCCAACGATCTCCCGAATGCGCGCGCCGTGCTCCAGGATTCTTGCCAGGCCCTCGGCGTAACCTGCTTGCTCGAGCGCCATCGAACGGTGGTCGTCGACAAGGTTGACGAACGTCCAAGGCACGAAGCAGTGGCCCCCGTCGATCGCCACCTCGATGCCGACCAGGCAGCTCATCGTCGGGTTCAGGATGAGGGCGACGACAGAGCCGTCGCCCTCGTTCGTGCGCACGGGCAGGCCGAGGAGATCACCCAACGCGAGCCCGGCGGTGTCATCGTCCGGGGAAGGCGGGGTGCTCGGCTCGTCGGGTGGCGTCGGAGGTACGGGCGTCGGCGGGTTCGGAACGCGATGACTGCCTCCACCCGCCTTGGGATCAACCACGGATCTCGGAAGTCGAGCCACGGTCGTCATGTCGTCGACCTACTTCCGAGAAGCGCGACCACTACCGCAGCAATGAGCACGAGGAAGATGAACTTCGAGAGGGCGACGCCGCCCACGAGTGCAAAGAGCACCAGGAGCATTACGAGCAGCCAGATCACAGAGGTCTCCTTTCGGGAGTAGCGCCTGGTGCAGTACCCGAAGGCCCGCGCGCGGAAACACAAGATCGGTTTCGCTCGTCCCGACTCGGGGAAACCAATCTCGACCCAGTCCCTCGAGAAAGACGCGAGATCAATGCCAATGAGCGCAGTCTCGTTCCGATCGTCACAGCCGCGTGTTGCCGCCGGAGGTGACTGCGTCAGCCTCACGCATCGACATCCGGACGTGCAGTCCGATGGGCCTCGAAGGAGAGGCCTGGATGATCCGCCGGCTCCGCCCCTTGTTTCGATGAGCGATCATGTGACCGTGGTCCGTATTGATGACCGCAGGCCGAGCACTCGGCCGGCGTTCCACGAACGCAGCTACCGGTACCTGGTCGCCCTCGCGCTGATCGGCGCCGGGTTCGGCGCCAGCTACGCGCTCCAGCGTTCCGGTACGGACACGTTCGCGCCGATGGTGGGCGCGGTTGCGATCGCGTGCTGGTACAGCGGCTTCAAGCCGGGACTCCTGGCGATCGTTCTCGGCTGGGTTGCTGCGTGGTTCGCGCTCGTAGACCCCCAATGGTCGTGGGAGGCGCCCGAGCGCTCGGAGCTGTTCCGCTGGCTGGCCCCGCTCGTCGTGTCGTTGGTGGTCCTCTGGGTGAGCTGGGCCCTCAGGCGGGCCGGGACACGCGCCTCGGAGAAGGCACGAACCGCGGAGGAGGCCCGCTTCCAAACGGAGACCGTCCAGCAGTTGACGATGGAGCTGTCATCGGCACTGACCGCCTCGGACGTCGCCCATACCCTCGTCACGGGCCTTCCAGCGATGCTCGGGGCGCGGGGGGCAGCGCTCGGGTTGCTGGAAGGGGAGACCCTTCGGATCGTCGATCCGGCAGGCGCACCGAGACAGACCATCCCTCCCGGAACGACCCTCGAGCCCGACTTTCGCGCGCCGATCGTGACCGCTGCGAGGACCGGAGCGACCATCGTGGTCCAGACCCGCGCGGAGTTCGAGTCTCTCTACCCCGACGGCGCGGCGTTGGCGCCCTATGCCTCGAGTGTCCTTGCCGTTCCGCTCAGGGTCGGTAACCAAATCGTCGGCGCAATGGGATTCCCTTTCGACGCGGCTGCCGCGATCTCCGATGAGCTCGCCTCTCTGGGTCGCCTTGCCGCCGACCTGGGCGGGCAAGCCCTCGAGCGCTCGAGTCTCTACGACCAGGAACGACGGTCGCGGGAGACGCTCGATCGGATCGCAGGGCTCGCGCCGTCGTTTGGCTCGGAGTCGCCCGAGCGGGTAAACGAGCGGATCTGCGTCGAGGCTGTTCGGACGTTCGGGTCCGACGTCGCGGAGATGTGGCTTGCGGGCGAGGACGAGATGTTCACGGTCGTGGCGCGCGAGCCTCCGAGCCCGGAACTTCCGAACGGGACCCAAGTGAGAGGCCAGGACTATCCAGGCCTCGCCGAATCCATCGCGCGGGTCGAGCCCCTCTTCATCGCCGACTCCCAAGCGACCGTAAAGGGTCGGGCGCTCGAGCGCGCACGAGCCTTCGGTACACGATCCTCGCTTCGCATTCCGATCGCCGGCTCGGGTCGCCGTGGAGCGCGTTCTCGTGCTGCAGTGGACGAGCGCTCTCGCAGAGGTACCGCTTGCGGTCATCGCCCTCGCACGGAGATTCGCCGACCAGGCAGGGCTGGCTCTCGAGTACTCGGAGAGGCGAATGGCAGAAGCGGCCGCGACACGGAGTTCCGAGGAGACGCGACGCCTGCTCGACGTCACGACGTCGATGGCAGCCGACATGCCTCCCCTCGCGGTCGCCGAGACAGCACTACGCGAGGCATTTCGTGGCCTCGGCGCAGTGGCCGGAGTCGTCGTTCGCCGCCTCGGCGAGGACGAGCTCGAGCTGGTCGCGGAGCTCGGGTACCCGGAACACACATTTGCAGGGTGGGGGCGCTTCGACCTCGAGGCCGAACTGCCGCTCGCCGAGGCGGTCCGACGGGCCACGATCATTGCGCTCGAGTCCCGAGCCGAGCGGGCGCGACGCTTCCCGGGAACAGCTCGACGCGAGACGCCGTACGAAGCGTCACTCTCACTTCCTCTGCTCGCGGGCGGGGCAGTGGTCGGGGGCATGGGGCTCTCGTTCCCGGCCGCGCGAACCTTCGGCGACGGGGATCGCGAGTATGCGATCTCGCTCTCGAGGCAGTCCGGCCAGGCACTGGAGCGGGCGACGCTGCTCGAGACGGAGCACGGCGCACGGATGCGGGCCGAGCGGATGGCGAGCGACGTCGCCCAACTCCACGCTCTGACCACGACCCTCGGTCGGGCGACGTCGGCAACCGAGGTGACGGACGTCGTGATCGACCAGATCGTGGACGGGATTCGAGCAGACTGGGCCGGGCTCGTCACCGTCGACGACCGGGGCCAGCTCGCCATTCTCGGGTGCTCGTCGCGTGAAGGGCATCCGTCCGTCGAGGAGTTCCTGGCAATCGTGGAGGCCTGTCGCGAGCCGCTGTCCGACGCTCTGCACGCCGCCGTCCCGATCTGGCTGGCCGACCAGGCGGATTGGGACGATTACGCGGCGATCGACGCTCCCTACGGCCGTGACCGAGGCCCACTCGGGATCGTCCCGCTGATCGTGGAGCAGCGTCCTGCCGGCGCGCTGCTCATTCGTTCGGCGGTCGACGAGCCGCCGACCGAAGAGGATCGAAAGTTCGCGGAGACGGTTGCGCGACAGGCCGCGCAGCCGCTCGAGCGCGTGCGGCTGCTCGAGTCCGAGCGAGCCTCTCGGATCCGCGTGGAACGAGCCAACCAGCAGATCCTGCGGCTCCAGGTCGTCACCGAGAGCCTTACCGGCGCACTGACGGCATCTCAGGTGGCGCACGTGATGGTGAACGAGGGCCGCGCCGTCCTCGCCGGGGACGGCGCGCTGGCGCACGTCCACGACCCCGTGAACGACGAGCTGACTCTCCTTGCCGCGGCAGGCGTTCCGCAGGACACGACCTCCGTCGCTCACGTGCTCCCCACGGCCGACACGAGCCCGATCGGACAGGCATTCCACGGCTCGGCACAGGTCGAGGTGCGGGCAGGAGAGGCCGAGCAGCTCGGGCTCGTCGGGCCCGGAGCGCCGTTCGTCCAGGCGATCTGCGTCCCGCTTCAGGCGGGCGGCAACGTCACCGGTGTGCTCACGGTCGGGTTCACGAGTCCCCGTGAGCTCGGCGACGAGGAGCACCGTGCCGCGTTGATCCTCGGACGGCAATGTGCCCAGGCGCTGGAGCGAAGCCGGCTGTACGACGAGGAGCAGGTGGCACGCCGCCGAGCCGATCAGCTCCAGGAGCTGACCGCCGCGCTCTCCGGTGCGCTCAGCCCGGAAGACGTCACCGACGTGTTCGTTCGCCACGCGGCTCCGGCGGTCGGGGCGCTCGGAGTTGGCGTAGGGCTGCTCGATCCCGAGCCCACCGGGCCTCACCGACTGGGGTGGCGGACGAGCGACCTCTCGCTCCCGGCCTCCTGGCTCGAAGGGGGTGAGACGGCCACACCGATCGCGCACGTCCTCGAAGCCGGGAGCGCAGAGTACCTCGACGCATCGGCGCTCGAGACCAGTTATCCGGATACAGCTGTGTGGGACGGCCAGTTCGAATCGGTCGCGTTCCTCCCGCTCACAGCCGGCCGCCGCATCCTCGGAGTCGGCGTGCTCGCCTGGGCCACGCAAGCGGGTCGGTCGAGCGCCGAGAGGAGCTTCATCGAGGCGATCGCGAGCCAGTGCGGTCAGGCGCTCGACCGGGCGTTACGGTACGAGACCGAGCGGTCGATCGCCGAGACCCTTCAACGGAGCGTGCTCCCGGAAACGCTGCCCTCGATGGAGGGGGCAACGGTCGCCGCTCGTTACCTCCCCGGAACTGCTGCGATCGACGTCGGCGGTGACTGGTTCGACACCCTTGCGCTCGCCGACGGCCGGCTCGGCTTCGTCGTCGGTGACGTCGTCGGAAAGGGCGTTCAGGCGGCCTCGACCATGGCCCAGTTGCGGAACGGGATGCGGGCGCTCACCCTCGATTCCTCCGACGCTGCCCGGATCGTCACGAAGCTCAACAGACTTCTCGAGACCTACACCGATGCGCCCTTCGCAACACTCGCATTCCTCGTCGTCGACCCTGTCACGCACGAGGCGGAGCTCCTCTCCGCAGGACACCTCCCACCACTCATCGTCAGCCCCGACGCGCGACCACGGTTCTTCGAAGGGGCACGGGGATTGCCGCTCGGAGTCGATCCCGACGCCGTTTATGCCGCCGAGCGGATGACGCTGGAGCCGGGAGCGGTGATCGTCCTGTACACCGACGGTCTCGTGGAACGGCGTGATCGGCCGCTCGACGATGGTCTTGACCTCCTTCTCGAAGCATCGCGGGATGGAGGCGACGATCCAGAGCGGCTGGTCGACTCGATCCTCGCGAGCCTGATCGGGGACGGTGTCCGGGGAGACGACATCGCGGTCCTTGCGGTTGCCCTCGACGAGGCCCCGCTCGGCACGTTCGAGCTGAGGCTTCCCGCTGATCGCGACTCGCTCGTGGTTCTACGCCAGTCGTTCGACCGGTGGCTGGAGCGAGGAGCGATCTCGGAGCCCGATCGTCGTGATCTCCTCCTTGCGACCTGGGAGGCGAGCGCGAACGCGATCGAGCACGCGCAGGACCCGTCCGTCCCGATGGTCCTCGTCGAGGCGCGGCTGACCGGCGATCGGGTCCGAGTGGAGGTGTCGGACACTGGGCAGTGGCGCGAACCGCGCGACAGACCGGACCGCGGTCTCGGTCTGCACCTCATCCAGTCGCTGATGACGCAGACGACCGTTCAGCCAACCGGAGACGGCACGACCGTCGTGATGGAACGCGCACTCACGCGCGAACGAGCGGGGGAAGGCGGCTCGAATGGAACTGATCATCGAAGAGCGTGACGGCGTCCGGATTGTCACGATCGAGGGCGAGCTCGACACGTTCGGTGCTCAGCAGTTTCGCGAGGCGCTTGCGTATGTCCGGCCCTCCGAGCGGTACCTGGTGACGCTCGAGAACGTGTCGTTCGTCGACAGCGCGGGCCTGCACGCGCTGTTCGGGGCCGCGCGCTCCGCGAAAGAGGTCGGCGCATCGATTGCGTTCGTCGTGCCCGGCGAGAGCCCGGTGAGGAAGGTCGTCGAGCTCGTGCAGCTCGCGGATGTCTCGCCGGTGTGTGAATCGACGGCCGAGGCTGCCGATCGCCTGAATGCGGACATCGAGACGCTTGGTTTCGCCGACCCGGACACGGGGTAGTGGGGGGCGTGGCGACCGACGAAGGAGGACGACCTCATGCCGCCCAGAGGAGTGGAGCAGGGAACGAAGCGAGCCCGCCAGTACGAGCACATCAAGGATTCGCTCGTGTCTCGCGGTCGAGACGACGGGACGGCCGAGGAGATCGCGGCTCGGACGGTGAACAAGGAGCGCGCACGACACGGCGAGTCGCGAGCGGCGTCACGGTTGTCGACGGAGGACATCTCGTCGAGTCGGAGAGGTGGCCTTCGATCCCATGGTGGGCCGAGGGGAAGGACCCGAGATCAGCTGTACGAGGAGGCAAGGCGAAAGGGGATCTCGGGTCGTTCGAGAATGAACAAGGCCCAGCTCGAGCGGGCGGTCGGTAGGTGATGGCCGCGTCGCGAGCTCACCCTGACACCACCGTCCTACCATCGAGCGGTCGTGTCACCGGGGTTCTGGTCGGCGCTGACGAGACGCCGCTGCTCGTGCGGATGCGCCTACCGCGGCGAGGTCGGACGGTGTTCCTCCCGTGGGGGGCGATCGGGGCTCCCACGAGATGTCATCTGCTGCTCGACGAGTCGGCAGCGCTGTTCTACGAGAGGCCCGGAACGCGATGGCTGTCCGACGACGAGCTGTCGCAGCTGTGTACGGCAGATATGGTCGCGACGTCGTGATCCCGGATCTCGATTTCTCGGTCGTGAGGGAAACGGACCGCGGCGTCGAGGTCTTCGTCGTCGTGGGCCAGGCCGACCTCCACACCGCCCCCGAGCTGCGTAGCTCGATCACCGCTGCGATCGATGACGGCGCACGACGGATAGTGGTCGACCTCGTGGGTACGACTTTCATCGATTCCATGGCGTTAGGGGTGCTGCTCGGAGCTCTCAAGCGGCTGAAGCCCGAGTCCGGGCAACTGATCGTTGCCTGTCCCGAGGGGCACGTACGTCGCGTGTTCGAGCTGACGAGCCTCGACCGGGTGCTGACGATGAGCACTACTCGCGCGGAGGCGGTCGCCTTGCTGTCGACCGGCGACCGAGTGAGATGAAAGACCATGACTCGACAGTCACGCTCGAATGGCCTACGCAGAAGGACCTGAGGGCCGTTGGACGCCTCGTCATCGCAGGTGTTGCCGCACGAACCCGGTTGGGCGTCGACCGCGTCGAGGAGCTCGGCCTGTCCGTTGACGCACTGACGCACGCGGAGACCGATGGGGATCGCCTGCAACTCGAAGTCGACGTCCATCCCGACCGACTCGTCGCGACGGTCGGGGCGTTCCTGCGCGATCCGACGCGCCAGGAAACCACCGGGCGAATCGTCTCGACGCTCGTCGACGAGCTGGCGGTCGACCAGCGAGACGACGGCTTCTGGGTCGCGCTCACGGTGGCTTTGCCGAACCCGGAATGAGCTTGACGCTCGACGATTCCCAGCTCCACGTGCTCCTCCAGAACGCCGTCGACGGCGATGACGTCGCGCGTGAAGCGGTCCTGGAGCGGCACCTACCACTCGTTCGGTCACTCGCGGCGCGTTACGCGGGTCGAGGCGAGCCGCTCGAAGACCTCGTCCAGGTCGGATCGGTGGGCCTGGTCCTCGCGCTCGACCGATTCGATCCCGAGCGAGGCGTCCCGTTCCGGAGCTTCGCGATTCCCACGATCGTCGGAGAAATCCGACGCCACTTCCGCGATCGAGCCTGGGCGCTTCACGTGCCTCGCCGGCTCAAGGAGCTGAGCCTCGAGCTGTCGAAGGCGACCGGGTCCCTGACCGCGGAGCTGGGTAGGTCCCCTTCCGTTGGAGAGCTCGCCGAGTATCTCGACGTCGGCGAAGAAGACGTGATCGAGGCGCTGGAGATCTCGAACGCCTACTCGACCCGATCCCTCTCCGAGCCACAGTTCGAGGACCGCGACGATGAGTCCTATCGAGCAGCACTCGCCGACACGGAGACCGGGTATCTCGAGGTGGAGGACATGGCGTTGATCGAGGGCGGCATGGCAACGCTCGACCAACGATCGCGCAGGATCGTCGAGCTGCGCTTCTACGGCGGGCGAACGCAGTCGGAGATCGCCACCGAGGTCGGGATCTCGCAGATGCACGTGTCGAGGCTCCTGCGGCAGGCACTCGAGGTCATGCGAGCGAGTCTCGAGATCGACGAGGAGGAACCGTGACCAGTCATCTGGTGAAGCTCGCCTTCCCCGCGCGAGCCGAGTTCCTGCTGCTCCCGCGGCTCGCACTCTCGGGCATCGCCCGTGGGGTCCCGATGTCCGAAGAGCTCCTCGCGGATCTCAAGCTCGCCGTCACGGAGGCCTGCGGAAACGCGGTTCGGCACGGCTATCCCGACGGCGAGGGGATGGTGGAGGTGGCGATCGAGATCGACCCGGGTGCGTGGATTCGCATCACGGTGGAGGACCACGGCGTGGGAACGCCGGGAGAGAGCGATCTGCGCTCGGAGAATGGTGACCTGGATCCAGCGGAAGGGGGGATGGGTCTGACGATCATCCGGGCGATCGCCGATGACGTCGAGCTCGACCACCGATCCGGGGAGGGCACCCGGCTCGTGATGCGCAAGTCGTTGGCCGAGGCGGAGGAGACCGCCCCTATGCCCTAGGAAAGACGTCCTCGAGGCCGGCAAAGTCGAAGATCCGGTCGGCAGGTGGTCTCGGAAAGACGAGTCGGAGCTCACCCCCCGATTCACGCGTTCTGCGAAGCGCGCCCACCAGCAGCCCGAGGATCGTCGAGTCGAGGAACGACACGCGGCTCAGGTCGATCGTCAGGACGTCGACGTCGCGGCCGTCGATCCACGAGTGCAGCTGCTTTCTCAGGCCCGGCGCACTGAACGCGTCGAGCTCTCCCTCCAGTGCGAGTGTGCTCCCGTTCATGCCTGGCCTCGAGCGTATCGGGACGACGAGGGGCGCTACCCCTCGCGGTGCCGTGCCGGTGACCCGGCGAGAGTATGAAGGTGCCGAACGTCGACGCGGGTGACGGGGACGCCGAGGACCGTTTCACCGATCGTCTCGAGCGACGTGTCCTCCTCGGTGGAGATGAGGAGAACCTCATCCGCTCCGACCCGGCGCAGAGCGTCCTCTATCGCGATCCGTGGATCCGGGTCTCCGGTGATCCGTGCAACGGTCGGCCCGGGGACCGCGGCGGCGATGTCATGCGCCATCCGGTCCGCCGACCGGCGCGATCCGTCGTCGTCGTTCGTCAACCACTCGACGGGGCTTTCACGGAGCGGTACGACGACGACCGTCTCGATCGGCTCGCCGACGAGCCCTGCGAACAGGTCGGCGGCTCTGTCGATCATGAGCTCGTCGACCAGCTCGACGGCAGGGACGATCAAGAGGCGTCGCCCGGGTCTGGTTGTCGTCATCGATGGCTCTCCTCTCGTCCGAACGGCGTCTTTGCAAAGCGCGACCGGCCGCGCTCGAAGCAACTGGGTTCCCCGCCCGGAAGCTCCTCAAACGTCGCCGGTTGTCGGGAGCCGTCGTCCGGTTTCGGGGCATGGAAGAGAGCGCGATCGACGGTGGCGTACCCGCGCGAGCCGTGTTCTACGCGCGAGGTCAGGCGAGGCGCTCGGCCAGATCGCCGGCCCGGCCGTGCTTCTCGACCGCCCAGTAGCCGTCGTGTCTTTCGACGACTCGCTCGATGGTGAGATCGACGTGTCGCTCCGACGGGGCCACGACGAACCGTTGGGCATCGCGGCGTATCCGCTCGTATTCACGCGGTGTGATGGTCAATACCTCAGCGCACGAGATGTCCGCGCACTCACAGACGAACGCCCGCTCGGCATCGTCGAGCACCGAGTCCGCGCTGGCGTCCAGATGCTCGTTGAGCTCACGGAAGATGCTCTCGTTGCGCGCTGCTCGCTCGGGTTTCCCTGGGTCGGACACGGGCAGATGGTACGCCAGTCGGTTTGTCCGGGGGACCGGCCCGCGTCCCATCCCCTCGACAGGTTCACCGCTCGACGTGAGAAGGCTGCCGCGGATCACGAGCACTTGATCGATCCGACGCACGCGGACAAGATTTGCCGCATGCCGAGGACGATGGGGCCTGCCCAGCTGGTTGAGCGCGGGATGCAGCTCTACGCGGAGGGTGACTTCGCAGCGGTGCGCGCGCTGGTTCATCCCGACGCCGAGATTCAGATGGCGTACCTACACGGTGAGGTCGCCACAGGCCCCGAAGCCCTCGAGCAGGCGCTTCACGCCGCGGCCCACTCGGTCCACCGGCCACGAATGGATGGCATCGAGTCGATCGACGAGAACGCTGCCATCCTGTTCGGTCGAGTCCGGTACCCGCTCGAAGGCGGAGGCTTCGGCGACCGCCAGGCAGCGTGGCTCAACGTGATGAGGGACGGTCTGATGTGGCGGGTCAGGATCTACCCGAACGTCCGGACGGCGCGAGACGCGTATGCCACGGAGTTCCTGCCGCAACTCGCACCTGAAGCCGGAACGTGACCCCGGCCGGCTTCACAGGCGGCTGTCGGCGAGGCCTGATCCTCCTCATGCTGCAGCCCGGAGGCTCCCCGCCAGGCGGCCGAGCTCCACGTCGGCCCAGCGGAAGACGTCATGGCGGCTCACGCGCTCCGACATGGCCCTGATCCGCCGTCGCCTGTCATCGGCGGGGAGCTCGAGCGCGAGATCGAGCGTTCCGGCGAGGCCCTCGACGTCGAACGGATTGCACGGGAGCGCCTCGTGGAGCTCCTCGATCGCACCCGCGAACTCGCTCAGGACGAGCACACCCCGGCCGTCGGTTGCGGCCTGTGCCGTCACGAACTCCTTGGCGACAAGGTTCATCCCGTCCTTGAGGGGCGTGACCAGGCACGTGTCCGCGAGCCGGTAGTACGCGAGCAGCTGGTCCCGCGAGACGCCGCGATAGAGGTAGTGAACCGGGACGAGCCCGTCCTCGGTGAATCGCCCGTTGATGCGACCGACCAGGCCCTCGACGGCCGACCGGAGCTCCTTGTACTCGCGGATCTCGCCTCGGCTCGGCACGGCGACCTGAACATAGACGAGCTCGCTCCGGCGATGGGGTGCGATCTCGAGGAGTAGCTCGAGTGAGCGAAGGCGCTCGAGGATGCCCTTCGTGTAGTCCAGGCGATCGACCCCGAGAACGACCCGGCGGCCTGCGAGCTGCCGGCGAAGTCGCTCCAGGCTCCGATCGACCGGTCGCGCGCGTGCCGCCTCCCCGACGCCGCCGGCGTCGATCGAGATCGGGTTCACACGCACGCGGACCAGGCGCCCGTCGCGCAGGCGCACGGCCGCGCGCTCGACGACGACGTCGTCGAGCAGGCGTCGGCACGTGCGAAGGAAGTTGTCCTGGTACTCGGTCGTGTGAAAGCTGACCAGGTCGGCTCCCAGGACGCCTTCCAGCAGCGCTCGCCTCCACGGCAGTCGGGCGAACGTCTCGGCGGGCGGGAACGGGACGTGGAGGAAGAATCCGATCGGTCCCGGCCGGTTCTGTCGCTTGAGAAGACTCGGGAGCAGCATCAGCTGGTAATCGTGAACCCAGCGAATCCCTGCTCCACCGTGGTCGGACGCGGCGAACAGTTCGTTCGCCGCGACATACGCGTCCCACCACCTTCGCTCGAAGACGGGGTGTTCGATAGACCCGTGAAGGAGCGGCCAGAGCGTGCGATTCGCGAACCCGTGGTAGTAGTCGTTGACAAGTCGTCTCGAGAGACGGACAGAGTTCAGAGTCGACCCGAGCCCTGCAACTCGCTCTGGAGCTTGGCCGCTCGGATCCCATCCGACCCAGGTGCTCACGCGTTGATCCATGACGGGTCGAAGCGCAGCGACGAGCCCTCCGTCCGCGGTTCGCCACATTCCATCGCGCCGCTGTACGGGGAGACGGTTGGCGAATGTCACGAGACCATCGGTCGGATCAATGGATCTTGTTCCGGCCGCGGGCGTATGCAGCCGCGGAGCCCTCGTGCGACGAGGCATGCCGCAGAGATACCCGTCCGCGGGCCGGAGCAAACGCGGGGAGCAGAAACGTCGCGTGGATCGATCCGTTCGGTCGGAAGGGCGCGCGTAGCCCCGGACGTCCTTTCGGCGCGGCGATCACAACCCTCAGCAGGCTGAACTGAGCGCGGTTGTCCCCGTCCAAGGGATGTTCGACCCGTCGAACATCCGCGACGCCGAGGCTGACCCGACACGCGCGCCCACGAGAGCGTAGGCGGCGCTGAGGTCGGGAGGCCGGTCCCGGCGATGGGCATCCGAGGCGACGAGCGCCGACCACCCGCGTTCGACGATCTCCCAGCCGGTTCGCCTCACTGCGGCACCGTGCTCTCCGAGGAGCGACGAGCCGTTGAGGCAGAGCAACCATCCGCGCTCGACGAATGGCTCGAGCCGCGCCGGATCCGCGATGACGTCGCGGCATCGCTCGGGATGAGCGAGAACTGGCGTGAGCCCTGCATCGGATAGCCAGGCGCTCGCCGTCCAGGTCGTGGCGACCGCGTCGTCGAGATCGAGCCATCCACCGGGGAACTCGACGAGGACGGCAGATGTGCCCTCGAGCGTCAGGCTCTCGAGAGACGCGTTCGCGACCTCCGTCGGAAAGACCTCACGACCCCTCAGCAGACGAACGCCGATTGCCTCGGCGAGAGGTCGGAGGGCACGGAATCCGTCCTCGAAGAGCTGTTCGCGTTCGCGCGACCACGGATATTGATCGAAGCGTGCGTGCATGTGCGGGGTGGCGAACATCGTCCCGGTGCCGGCAGCAGCCGCAAGACAGCAGAGCTCGAGGCCTTCCTCGATTGACTGTGCGCCGTCATCCCCGGATGGAACGACGTGTGTGTGGACGTCGACGAACGACATACCGAACAGGCTACGTTCGGACCGACTGATCGCAGCGGCTGCACTGTTCCAGACTCACGAAGGTTGGGTTCGGGTTTGGTTTGCGCCTGGAGCATGTCAGCCCAAAGGGATGAACCGACAACCTCACATCGACCATTCCGAGGTGTTGTTTCGAGGGTCGAGGGGTATCGGTGCAGGATGGGCGACCACCTCTCCCTACAAGAGATGCTCGAGCACGAACGCCTGATGTCGAGCAAGCGTCGGCAACTCCACCGCCGCATCGAATACCTTCGCGGCACGGGTGCACATGATCCCGGCGCCCAGGAGGCTCTTGCCCGGCTCGAGGCCGAGGAACGAAACATCTCCGCCAAGCGTCGTGAGCTGCACATCCTGATCGACCGACACCCGGATCGGCCAACGCGAGATCAACCGACGTCCAGACCGGCAGGCGCAATCCTGATGCTCGAAGACGATCGGATGACCCAGCTCCTGCTCGAACTACAGACTGCCGAAGCCGGGCACGACCAGACACTCGGCCAAGCCTTCAGCCTGGCTGCCGTCATCGCGGTAGTCGGGACCGAATGGCGACTCTCGGACACCGACGCGCGCGAAGCCATCGTCGAGTGGCTCGGCACCCGAGGCGAGATCGACTCAGATACAGAGCCGCCGATGATCATGATCCACCGAGAGTCTTGGCTCGACCTAGTCAACAGCACGCTCACGTAGCCCCGATGTTCAGGCCGACAGCATGCGGGTACTACCGACCAAACGTGTGACGCACGAGGTCACGAGCGACAACCAACCGAAACAAGCCGGTGAAGGGAGCATCACATGGGTACTCACGTCGCCGTTGCAGAAATCTCGATACACGCTTCTCCCGACGAGGTTTGGAGCGCCCTGATAGACCCGGAGAAGATCAAGGAGTACATGTTCGGCTCGGAGGTCGTAACGGACTGGACGACGGGTGGCAGCATCGTCTGGAGAGGCGAATACGACGGCAAGGAATACGAGGACCGGGGTGAGATCCTCGAGATTGCGCCGCCGCGTCGGCTCGAGGTGACGCACTTCAGCCCCTCGAGCGGTCGTGAGGACGTTCCCGAGAACTATCACACCATCCTCTACGAGCTCGAACCGGACGGCGCGAGGACACATGTGACACTGAGCCAGGACAACAACGCCAGTGAAGACGAGGCGGAGCACTCACGCGCCAACTGGAAAGAGATGCTTTCGAAGCTGAGGGACGTGGTCGAGCGGAGTTAGCACCTGCGCTCCGACGGTCGCCACGCGAGCTATGGGCCGTCAAGCGCACCCCTGCGATTCCGGCGGCCGTGCAGCCCCGACCAGTTCGACTCGTTCCCGCCGAGTAACGGTCGTACCGCGATCTCGATCCGAACGTCGTCGGCAAGCTCGAGCTCGACCATCTGCGGATCATCGTGCCGCCAGAACGTTGCGGTTGAATCGAGCCCGGTCAGATCAAGCGACGTTTCGCCGACCCGGTACCAGCCTGCAACGTCCTCGCGCGGTCTGACGGCATCGGCCGCACTAGAAAACGCCTTACGCCAATGCTGCAGGATTCCCTCGCCCTCGAGGACAGAGCACGAGAACCCGCCGGCTTCCACCATGATCGCGGCTTGCGCGAACTCACCGACGCGACCGTTGAGCCAAATCAGCGTGTCGTCGAGCGTGATCGGGGTCCTCATCTCCAGCCTCCTCCTTCGCCCGGGGATCACCGCTGACGATGGATGGCGTAGCAGTCCGCAAATGAAACGGCCCCTACAGCTTGTCGGCTGTAGCGCCCGCGATGAGCGGGCAGATGAGAAGAGCGACGAGTAGAACCGTCAATGCGATCTGTACGGCCATGCGTTGAGCCACTCCTTCCGATCTAGCTTGTCTGGACGCTGGCCTTGCTTGCCGGCGTCCAGAGGGTCTGGTCGGGTCACGCGTCGGCACCTGGCGGCCCGGGAATTGAAACTCACAGCTTGGGGAGGTGCGGGCCGGCGACCCAGGTTTGCTGCGACGGACCATCGTTGCCCGCCCAGGGACGATTTGAAACCCGCGACGGAAAGGGAATGCCTCTTGGCGTGAAGTCCACCAGATCGGGTGACGATCGTCACTGGACTGGCTGTCTCGCCAGCAAAACGGCATGGACCAGTGCGGGTTCCGGGGTGAGTGCCGACTCTGTGAGGGGGTTCAGCGACGGCCGCTCACCCCGAAAAGGCGCATAGGCCGCTCGGCCCACCCACCCACACTCAGCGTACCCAGGAGTCGAACGTCTGCAACCTACGGCGCTGACTTCCTTCCTCCGTCATGCGACCGCTTGCGTGGGTGGGCGCACGTCGCGTTCGACGCACCTTGATGCTCGACACTCGCACGATGCGCGCCCCCCCGGCGTCGTTCCTCGAAACACCGGGCAGCGGCGCGGCGAGCGGAGGGCGGGTCGCGTACCGACCCGCCCTCTCCACCTGCCGCGTCTCGCTCGCTCAGGAGCCGTTGAGGCTGACCTTGAAGGAGACGAGCCGGCGCGCCGAGATGCCCCCGAGCAGATCCTCGCCGGCCTTGCGTGCGCGGACGAAGACGACCAGGAGTTGCTGCTGCTTCGCGGCTGGGAAGAAGCGCAGTCGACGCAATGTGAGAGTCGCCCAACCATCCGGTCCGGTCGCCTGCTCCCCAGCGGAGAACTGCTGGTACGGCGTCGGCGTCTGGTAGACGAGTGCCCCCACGACCGAGCGACCGCCGCAGGCGGAGATGTGGAAACGCATCACGATCGACTGCGTGTCAGTGCGGATCGGTTGAGGCGTCGCCTGCTGACGGTCGATCACGAGGTGCGCCGGCGAGCTGACCTCGGAGACGTTGATTGGGTTGGTCGACTTGTCCGAAGGGCAGCCGGTCGCGGGTGGCACAGGCGCCGAACTGACGACCGCTGTCTGCGCCGAGGACACGGTGTTCGAGCCCGACGAGTCGTTTCCGGTCACGTTGACCCGAAGTGTCGAGCCGGCGTCGCCCGATGCGACGGTGTATGTGATCTGCGTCGCGCCGGTGATCGGGGAGCAGTTCGCGCCTTGCCCATCGCAGCGGCGCCACTGGTACGTGAAGGTGACTGACGAGCCTGTCCAGCTGCCGGACTGGGCGGTGAGGGTCGAACCGATGGTGGCTGTGCCTGTGATCGTCGGCGGGGCGGTGTTCGGCGGGCCTGCCTTGGCGACGACGAGAGCAGTTGCATTCGAGGCGGCGAGCCCCTGGCCATCCGCGTTGACCGCAGTGACACGAAAGCGAAGCGTGAAGCCGACGTCGCCCGTGTCGACGACGTAGCTCGCCGTGGTGGCGCCGCTGATAACCGCGCAATCGGAGCCATCCGAGGCTCCTCCGCCGGCAGCGCAACGGACCCATTGGTAGGTGAACGAGGTCGGGCTGTCCGTCCAGGTGCCGTTCGAGCCGGTCAGGGTCTGCCCGACCGCGGCGGTGCCACTGATCGCGGGTTGGACGGTGTTGGACGGCGCGGCGGCCTGCGCCGAGGCCGACAGCAAGAGGGCCCCGGCGAGTGCCACGGTGGCTACTACTGCGAGAAGGCCTACACGCGAATGACGGCTTCTTACAAGTGTTGTCATGTCCCCTCCTTGAGGTTCGGCGGCACCACTGAACCCGAGGGCCAGCCAATGTCACCGGCGGGCGCACGGCGCCTGTGTTCGGCGTTCAGCGGAAACACGTGGAACCGATGCCTTTCCCTGGCGGCCAGAAATCGAAACCCGCGCCTTCGGAGGCAAGCGAGGTCGCTTCTTCTATGTCAACCAGCGTTCGAAACCAGCCGCAACCTTGGGTTCGGATATCCGCACCCCTGGACACAAGCTCGCCGCACCGCGCCCGGCCACGGGTAGCGGGAAGATGCCGGCATGGCTATCGCAGTGACCATCGTCTTGCTCGCGGTGCGGCCGGTCGCAGCTCTCTTCGGCGGCAACTCCCGCGTCGACCCCGCTCGCCACTGACCCGGCCGCGAACGCGCCGCGCCGCACCTCCGACCCTGGGTGGGCGCGGCATCGTCTCGCTGGCCATGACAGCCATCCGGGCTCGAAGCGCCCATCTCGCCCCAGCAACTGCGACCAATGTGCCAGCCACCCTCGAGAGAACGGAACGCTCGCACGACGGCGCACCGAGCCGGGCCGCCTAGCTCACCGGTGTTCTGTGGCGCGTTGCGCTCTGCGGTCCCGACATGGTGCGGAGCCGCTCCTCGAATCCGGTCCCCGGTGCATGGATGTTGAGCATCCGCGCACCCTCTGGGCCGCTGGTGAACGTGTGCTCGACCCCGGGCGGAGCGGCCACGAACGAGCCAGGGCCCGCAACGACGCTCGCGCCGTCGAGCTGGAGCTCGACCGAGCCTGCGAGGACGAAGAAAGCATCCGTATGGTCGTCGTGGGTGTGAACGCCAGGCCCAACGAACTCAGGCTCGAGCTCGAACTCGACCAGAACCAAGTGTGGGCGGCCGATCTTGATCGTGGCCACCCTGTGGTTACCGGTCAGACGTTCTCCCTCGCCTGCGCGGAGGAGGATCGCGTCCGAAGGCGGGAGCCCGCTCCCGGGCGGGACGTCGATGCTGTCGAACCCACCCCGTCCACCGCGATCCGCTGCCCTGAGGTGGTTGGCGAACCGGCCGTCAGGCGTGTGGAAGTTGAGAAACCGGGCTGGGGAGAGGCTTCGGAACCCGTGGACGACCCCTTGAGGTGCGTGGACGCATGCGCCGGGGCCGATGACGTGCTCCTCTTCGTCCAGGAGAAAGGCGAGCTCGCCGTCGAGGACATAGAACGAGTCGGCGTGCTCCCCGTGGAGATGCGGTCCTGCGCCGGGCCGGGCGCTCGGGAACCACGACTCGGTGATGCAGAGCTCGTCGAGCGCTGACTTGAGCACGATCCTGCCGCCGAACAGCGCTTCTCCCTCACCAGCGTGGTGGACGATTCCCGGCATTGCCAGGCGAGTATCGCCCTCGTTCTCGACCGGAATGGATCGGCGTGCTGGCGTCTTGATGTACGGGCGGCCGTACCTCTCTGCCACGGACGACCTTGCGCACGAGCGTCTGGCTTCGACCCAAACGGGCCGACTCCGTGCCCCGAGCACGTTCACCGCGGATGGTACGGGTAGCCGTACCACGACACGCCAGCGCACCGCATCGTCGCAGGACTCTGCCGAGCGGAGAATGCCTGCATGGGAATCGCACTCATCATCTTCTTGCTGATCGTCGGGCCGCTGGCAGTCATGCTCGGCACCGATTCGCGAAGCGACGACGCCGGTCGCCGCTGAGCTCGCATCGACGTCGAAGGCGGCCAGGATCGTCGCGGCGGAAACGAGCGCGAGTGGCGCCGAGTCGGGCTCGACTGCGCCGGGCTGATCCGCCCACCCCGTCTCCGGTGATACTCACTAGGTGTCCGAGTTCGACGAGGTGTCGCAGCACATCGACCGGTTCACGCCGGACGAGCGGACCGATCGCCCGAACCTCGGGGCGATCCACGGGACGGGAGGAACGCTGCTCGTCGAGAGCGGCGCGTCATCGGAGCATCTGCGAGCGTTTGTCTCGGAGCTCGACCGCCGGACGCGACCGCCTGTCGTCGCCATCGTCCTCACCCACTGGCACTGGGATCACAGCTTCGGCTCGGCAGCGCTCGACGTCCCAGTCATCGCGCACGTCGAGACTGCTCGAGAGCTAGCGATCCAGGCCTCCTACGACTGGTCGGACGAGGCACTCGCCGACCGCGTCCGTGACGGGCTCGAGATCGCGTTCTGTGCGGAGATGATCCGGCGCGAGCTACCCGACCGCAGCGACCTGCGGATCGTCGTCCCGACCGAGACCTTCGTCGATCGGTGGTCGATCGAGCTCGGTGGCATCGAGGCGGTTGTCGAGCACGTGGGTGGTGACCACGCCTCCGACTCGTGCGTGGTCCACGTCCCGGTGGACAGCGTGCTCTTCCTCGGCGACTGCCTGTATCAGTGCCTGCACGCACCCGAGCCGTACCTGACGATCGAGGGCGTACGGGCACTCGTCGCCAGGATCCGCACGCTCGACGCGGACCTCACGATCGAGGGCCACGCAGACGACGTCGACGACCGCATCGCACACACCGCGCGTCTCGACGAGCTGCTCCAGGCGGCCGACCTCGTCGAGCGACTGGGAGTCGGCGCGCGTCGTGAATCCGCCGGCGACGACGACCTTGCCGAGCTCGTCGAGCACCTCCTCGTCGGGCAAGCCGTGGGCTGATCGGTCTCGATCGGTGTCAGACACCGTTTTCTGTCAAGGGGGAAACCGTGCCAACTTTGTGCCAGCTTTGTCGGCACTCTGCGCGAATGGCACCAACCGCCTCGATCGGAGGCACCATCCGCCTCGATCGGTGCCACACACCGTCTTCTGCCAAGCGGTGACCGTGCCACCCATGTGCCAACTCTGTGACCACTTCGGCGAAATGCCCCGACGGCCTCGATCGGTGTCTGACACCGTTCTTTGTCAAGGGCAAACCGTGCCACCTGTGTGCCAAGTGTGTGGCGCGCTCGACGCACGAGGCGAAGACCCGGTCGCGCGCTCCGTCGTCGAACCAGCCTCACCAGGCGGAACCCCGGCCGCCGGCTCGGATCGGGCGGAACCGCCACACCTGAGAGGGAGTCCTTAGCGCTGCTTCCTTCCGGACCTGACGCGGTTCGAACGCTCCCAGTGCGCGGGACCCGACCTGTCAACACCACGTGCCTGGACCCATACCCGACGAAGCCGCCCTCGGACGGCGTTCGGCCCCGCTGGAGCGGATTTCGGGTTCAGGGAACCGCTATCTCCCCACCTAGCGCGACCGGGCCAGAGGACGGTAGCAAGCAACCCCCAGGGACCTGCGAGAATCGGGCCGGTGACCGCGCTCTACAGGACATACCGCCCACTCGACTTCTCCCACGTGATCGGTCAGGAGGCCGTCGTCCGGACACTGAGGAACGCGATCGCAAACGGGCAGGTGCGGCAGGCGTACCTCTTCGCCGGCCCACGCGGAACGGGCAAGACCTCGATGGCCAGGATCCTCGCGAAGGCGCTCAACGCCGAGGGCGGCCCGAACGCGGACTTCGATCCGACCACCCGCATCGCGCGGGCGATCGCCGACGGCACCGCGCTCGACGTGATCGAGATGGACGCGGCATCGCAGCGAGGGATCGACGACGTCCGGGAGATCCGCGAGCGCGCCCTGTTGCAGCCCGCCGAGGGCACCTACAAGGTCTACATCGTCGACGAGGCCCACCAGCTCACCGACGCCGCCTGGAACGCGCTGCTCAAGCTGATCGAGGAGCCACCGCCACATCTCGTCTTCGTCTTCTGCACGACCGAGCTCTCCAAGGTGCTACGGACGGTGCGCTCGCGCTGCCAGACGTTCGTCTTCCAGCGCCCGCGGTTGCAGGAGCTGACCGCCGCGCTGCGCAGGGTCTGCGAAGGAGAGGGCATCGAAGCCCCCGACGCCGCGCTCGCGCTGATCGCGCGTGCCGCCGCCGGCTCGTTTCGCGACGCCATCTCGACACTCGACCAGCTCGGCTCGGCGACGGGCAACCGCATCTCGGTCCAGGACGTGCTCCAGCTGCTCGGGGCGATCGAGGAGGACGTGCTCTTCCAGCTGTGCGAGACGATCGTCGACCGCGACCCGGCCGGTGCACTCCTCGTGGTCGAGGAGCTCGCGCAACAGGGTCACGACCTCGGTCAGCTCGTCGACGATCTCCTCGAGCACCTCCGGCACCTTCTCCTCGCCCAGCACCTCGGGCTCGTCCCCGAGTCGCTCCCGGTGACCGAGGAGACGCGCGATCGGCTGCGCGAGCAGGCGAACCAGATCCCCGAGCCCACCGTGCTCCGCCTGATCGACCTGCTCGCAGTGGCGATCGACGACCGAAAGCAGGGCGGCGACCCACGCCTCCCGCTCGAGCTCGCGCTCGTCAAGGTGACGCGGCCCCAGGCCGACCTGTCGCGCGAGTCGCTTGCGCATCGTGTCGAGTTGCTCGAGGCGCGCACCCACGCTCCGTTGCCTCCCATGCCCGCGAGCGAGGCGGTGGCGCCCGCTCAGGAGGTCGAGCCGGCGCCTTCACCGGAAGCGACAACACCCGCTCCCCCCGCGCTCGACGTCTCGCTCGAGCAGCTTCGGGATGCCTGGACGCGAGGCGTGCTCACGGCAGTTCGCGAGCGGTCGATTCCAACCGCGACCCTCCTCGAGGAGGCGACTCCGGTTGCGCTGGACGGAGATGTCCTGACGCTCGCCTTCGCGCCGGGCGCCGAGTTCCACCGGCGCCAGGTCGACGACGACAAGAACACACGCCTGATCAGCGAGTCCCTGTTCGAGGTGACCGGCCGCCGGCTCGGGATCGTCACGATCACGACCGAAGTCGACGAAGAAGAGGAGCCCGAGGAGGGAACGCTCTCCGAGGAGGACGTCCTCGCGCTCCTCCGCGACCAGCTCGACGCGACCGAAGTGGAGGAGACGACGTGAAGCTCGACATGAACGCGCTGATGAAGCAGGCCCAGCAGATGCAGGAGCAGATGGCACGCGCGCAGGAGGAGGCAAAGACCGAGATCGCCGAGGCCTCGGCCGGTGGCGGAATGGTGACGGTGAAGGCGACCGGCACAGGAGAGCTCGTCGAGATCACGCTCGATCCCCGCGCGATCGACCCGAACGATCCCGAGATCCTGGCCGACATGATCCTCGCCGCCGCAAACGAGGCGATCCGCAGCGCCCAGCAGGCGGTCGAAACGAAGCTCCGCGCGCAGATGCCCGACCTCGGCGCGCTCGGCCTGCCGGGCCTGTAGAGGCAGGGTACGATCGACCCATGGCGACCGTAGCCGAGCGTCTCCTCGACGCGATCGAGGAGCGGGATTTCGACGCCATCGCCGCGTGCTTCGCCGACGATGCCACGCTGCACGCAATCGTTCCGAAGGGCCTCCGCGAGGACGAGGGCCGCGTCGCGATCGAAAGCCGGTTTCGGCTCTGGCTCGGCGAGGAGGGCGAGCACGAGCTGATCGACCGCGAGGCGACGATCTTCGCGGACGTCATTCGCCTCCGGTACGCCATTCGATCGGCTCACCCCGGCGAGCAGGTGACCGTGTTCGAGCAGACCGCCTACGTCGAGATCGAGCAGGACGAGGTCGTGAGCGTGCGCATCACATGCTCGGGGCCCAGGGCCCTCGTGCCCGCACCCGTGTCGTAACCGCCGGCCCTCGCGAGGGCCGGCGCCAGCCGACCCTCTACGCCGGCTCGGGGACGGGGCCGGGAACCTCGACCGCACGTGCTCGCCGGAGCCGTCCCGGAAAGCGGAGCGCCGACGGCCTGCGGAGCTGGAGCAGCGCGATCGCGCCGACGACGAGCGCGGCGCCGACGAGCTGTGCCGGCCTGAGTCGCTGATCGAGGACGACCGCGGCGAGGGTCAGCCCGATCGGCACCTCGATCGTCACCAGCAGCGACGCGGTGCCGGGCCCGACCAAGCGGATCCCGGAGAGAAACGCCGTCACCGCGAACACGCTCCCGACGAGTGCGGTGGTCGCGATCAGGCCCGCACCGGTCGTCCCGCCGACATCCAGCACGGTGCCGCGCCACGCGCCGCAGGCGAGGAACGCCGTCGCGGCGCCCGCGGTGAGGAGCGTGGCGAAGGCAACCGGATCGACATCGCGGAGCAGGTGGTCGGCGACGAGGATGTAGCCGGAGTAGATTCCGGCGGCCGCGAGCGCCATGGTGACCCCGAGCGCGTCGGGATGGGCGGCGCCACCGCCCACGAGCGCCACCCCGGACAAGACGCCGGCCAGTGCCAGCACGCGTCGGAGCTGCAGGCGCTCACGCCCGATCGCAGCCGCGATCCCCACGACGGCCGCAAGGTGGGCGTAGTGGAGCAGCGAGGCAAGGGGAGCTGACGTCCGCTCCAGCGCCGCATAGAACAGCGCCGAGTCGGCCGCGTAGAAGACCAGCCCCATCGAGAAGGCCAGGATCGCCATCTGTGCCGGCAGCGCGACGAGCCGTCGTCGCGCGACGATCCCGAGTGTGAGCGCAGCGATCGCATAGCGCCATCCGAGCAGCGACGTGAGCGGCAGGCCCCGGTCGAGCGCGACCTGACCGAGCACGGGCTGCACTGCAAACGCGAGCCCCGACAGCACGCAGAGCGTGATTCCGAGACGCGAGACGGGCGACGGCGAGCGCACCCCGGGACGGTACGTCTGTACCAATAGGAGGGGTACTCGATGTTTACTTCATGACTGATAGCTTTTTCCTATGACTCTGACCCAGCTGCGCTACTTCCTGACCGCGGCAGAGCACGGCTCGTTCACCGGGGCCGCGCGCGCGCTGTTCATCGCGCAGCCCTCGCTCTCGGAGCAGGTGCGCCAGCTCGAGGCCGAGCTCGGCGTCGAGCTGTTCGTCCGGCTCGGTCGGGGCATCGTGCTCACCGAGGCAGGCCGCGCGTTCCGCCCCGAGGCCGAGCGCATCCTCGACGGCGTCGACCGGGCTACGCGATGCCGTCCGCAGCATCCGCGAGGTCCGCGGCGGCACGCTGAGCTTCGGGATGTTCGGCACCGCCTCCGCGTACCTGATCGCCGACCTGGCCGCCGACATGCGGCGCCGCTATCCCGACGTCCGGCTACGGCTGGTGGGTCAGAATTCCTCGCTCGTCGCCGACGCGGTCCGCGCCGGTCGGCTCGAGGCCGCGCTCGTCGTCCTGCCCGTCGACGACGAGGGCCTCGAGCTGCGCCCGGTCCACCGCGAGGAGCTCGTCGTCGTCAGCCGCGACGAGACGCACGTTGCCGAACCGCTGACGATCGAACGGCTCGCCGAGTTACCGCTCGTCCTCTACGACGCGGCCTACGGCTCCGCCGACCCGACCCGACGTCAGCTGACCGAGCGGGCCCAGGAAGCCGGGGTCACGCTGCGCCCGATCGTCGAGGTCGAGGACATGAACGCAGCCCTCCAGCTGACGCTCCGCGGTATCGGCGACACAGTCGTGGCGCGTGCGGTTCTCCATCAAGGGCGTGGCGGTGTCCGCTCGCTCCCGCGAGCGCCGTTCGCCGAACCGATGTGGGAACGCTTCGCGTTCATCGCCCGCCGGGATGCGCCCGTGTCGCCGGCGACACGAGTGCTCGTCGAGCTCCTGGAGCGACGACTCGAGCGGCTCGGCGAGTCGAGCCTCTATGCGTCCGAGGTGGAGGAGTAACCTGCCACGGTGCTGAGCCCAGCCGTCGACAACCTCGTGGCCCAGCTCACGCGACTCCCGGGAATCGGGACACGCACCGCGCAACGCCTCACCTTCCACCTGCTGTCGGCCCCGAGCGCCGAGGCAACTGCGCTCGCTGCGGCGATCACAGAGGTGAAGGAGCGGGTACACGCGTGTGCGACCTGCGGGAACCTGACCGAAGACGAGCTCTGCACGATCTGCGCCGACCCGCGCCGCGACCGCTCGGTGATCTGCGTCGTCGAGCAGCCGGTCGACGTCGTCTCGCTCGAGCGCACGCACGAGTACCGCGGTCTCTACCACGTTCTCGGCGGTGCGCTCTCGCCGCTCGACGGCGTCGAGCCCGCCGACCTCCGGGTCGCGGGACTCCTCGAGCGCGTGTTGGCCGGTGGTGTCGGCGAGGTGGTGCTCGCGACGAACCCGACCATGACGGGCGAGGCGACCGCGGCCTACCTCGCCGACCGCCTGCGCGACCGGGTCGCGGTAACGCGCCTGGCGAGCGGGCTCCCCGTCGGTGGCGATCTCGAGTACGCGGACGAGGTCACGCTCGGTCGGGCGCTCTCCGGCCGGCGCCCGATCTGAACACTGTCCGCGCTGCCGCAAATTGCGCGGTTTTTCGTCGGTGAGGGCTTGCAGCCGTGACCCACGTCCCGTAGGTTCTCCCCATCTGATCCGGCGGGCCTTCGGGTTCGCCGGATCAGTGTTTTTCATGGGCCGTTTTCCGGCGCGTGAGCGGGCAGGCGCCGAAAGGCTCAGGTAGAACATTCGGAGATGGGTGCTCCACGGATCGGTGTGGTGGGCGCCACCGGCGCGGTCGGCGCGGTCACGCTCGAGCTGCTCGCACAGCGAGGCTATGCGGACGTGCGCGCGTTCGCCTCGTCCCGCTCCGCCGGGTCGGCGCTCGCATTCGGCGACGGCGAGCTCACGGTCGAGGAGGCGACACCCGCGGCACTCGGCGCAGGCGACGTCGACCTGTTCCTCTTCTCCGTCGGCACCACGGCGAGCCGCGCTCTCGTCCCGATCGCATCCGCGGCAGGCGCGACGTGCGTCGACAAGTCGTCCGCCTACCGGCTGGTCGACGGCTATCCGCTCGTCGTCCCGGAGGTGAACGGTGCCAGGGCGCTCGAGGCGCTGGAGCGCGACCGGATCGTCGCGAACCCGAATTGCTGCGCGATCCCGCTGACGTGCGTGCTCAAGCCGCTGCACGACGAGGCCGGGCTCCGGCGCGTCCATGTGGCCACGTACCAGTCGGTATCGGGCGCGGGAGCGCAGCGGATGACGGCGCTCGCCGGCGAGCGGCCGGCCGATCACGACCTCGTCATGGACTGGTCGTGGGAGGACGACGAGTCGGACGAGGAGGCAAAGCTTCGCGCGGAGACGCAGAAGATCCTCGAGCTTCCCGACCTCCCGATCTCGGCGACCTGCGTGCGCGTACCGGTGATGGTGGGACACTCGGAGGCGATCTGGGCCGAGTTCGAGCAGCCGCTCGACGCGGTCACGGCAGCCGAGATCCTGCGCGAGGCGCAGAGCGTCCGGGTGCTCGACGTGCCAGAGTTCCCCACGCCAGGGACCGCCGCCGGCGGCGACGAGGTGCTCGTGGGTCGAATCCGGGCCGATCGTGCGTCCGCGAACGGGATCGCGCTGTACCTGTCGAGCGACAACCTCCGCAAGGGAGCGGCGCTGAACGCGATCCAGATCGCCGAGCTGTTGCTCGACGCGGCTCGCGTCTGACCATCGGCCCGCGCATCGCGACGACCGCGGCCCTCGCCGTCGCGGTGCTGGCTCTCAGTGGCTCGGCCGCCGGCTCCTCGCCCACTGCCGACGCTGCTCGCGGTCGGCGACATCGCCTCGTGCGACGTGAGCGCCGACGAGGACGTGGCGGCACTCGTCGCACGGACGAGGGGCACGCTCGCCCTGCTCGGCGACATCGTCTACGAGGGCGGCACGACGAGCGAGTTCGAGCGGTGCTTCCTCCCGGCCTGGGGTCGGTTCCTGTCGCGCACGAAGGCCGCTCTCGGCAACCACGACTATGCAGACGGCGCGAGCGATGCCGGTCCGGCTCGAGAAGTGCTCGGGCTTCCGCACGACGGCTGGTACTCGTACGAGCTCGGAGCGTGGCACGTCATCGTCCTCAACTCGAACTGCGACGAGGTCGGCGGCTGTCAGCGGGGTTCACGCCAATGGCAGTGGCTCCGTGGCGATCTCGCCACCCATCGAGCGGCGCGTTGCACCCTTGCCTACTGGCATCACGCCCGCTTCAGCTCGGGGCAACACGGGTCGGACACGACCTACGCGCCGTTCTGGGATCTGCTCGCCGCCGCACGGGCTGACCTCGTGCTCGCCGGTCACGACCACGACTACGAGCGGTTCGAGCCCGCGAAGGGGATCCGGTCGTTCGTCGTCGGGACAGGTGGCAAGAGCCTCCGCGCCTTCGGGCCGCCGCGGCCGCGGAGCGTCGTCCGGTGGGACGCGAGCTACGGGGTCCTGCGGCTGACGCTACGGCCCACGGGCTACGACTGGCGGTTCCTGACCGCCGCCGGCAAGCCGTTCACCGACGCCGGCACGGCCCGCTGTCGATAGCGGTCAGGGTCGGGGTATGGGCGCTGGAGACGGCGTCGGCGTGAACGCCTCCTGCACGACGCGGAGCACCTTCGCACGACGGCCTTCCTCGACCGGCTGCAGCCCACCGAGCTCGAGCCGGCAGAGCTCGACCCTGCCGCGCACACGCACCGTGTGGAACCCGAAGTCCTCGAGGAAGTCTCGTGGGAACACCGTCCGGTGCACGAGGAATCGCTCCTCGATCGGCTCGCCGGGCGGATAGCGGTATGCGAACGCCTCGAGCGCCTTCGCGCCCTTGTCGCGCGCCTCACCGATCGCGGCGAGCAGGAGCGACTGCTCGACCCACTCCGAGGCACGCATCAGGTATGCGCAGGTCACGAGGACGGCGTCGTCCGACGGTGGCCCGGCCGGCAGGTCCCACGCCCGGGGAAAGAGCTGCGCCGGGCCGTACTGCATCGATCCGAGCAAGCGCCCGTGCTCGTCGAGGTAGATCGACCCCCACTCCCCCCACTCGTCTTCGGCTCGCTCGACCCAGCGGTCCTTGGACGCCGTCTTGTTGCCGCGCGACTGCCACCAGACACAGCCCTGGCAGACCGACGGCGCCGAGGTGAGCGTCGCGCGGGTGAGCCCTGCGACGTTCGGGCCACCCATGGCTACGCCGCCGGAGCGGCGATCTCGTCGATCACGACCTCGACGGCGCGCGGTGTGACGGCCGCCATCCGCGTGAGGTACTCGTCGACGCGCTCCTGGACCGCCGCGCCGACGTCCGGGGCGCTGGCGCCCCACTCGAGGGCGAGGTGGAGCTCGATGGTCAAGCCGGCGTCGTCCTCGACAACCCGGGCCCCCCGGTGGCGGTGGCCTGCGACCAGCCCGTCGACACCCTCGATCTCCCGCGCCGCGTCTGCCGCGTAGGACGCGAGCACGTCGGACGAGACGACAGAATGCCCCTCCACGCCGAGGAGTCTATGCGCCGCCCGTCCGGAGCACGAGCTCGGTGACCTCGGGTCGCGCGAACAACCGGAATGGGATGAACGTCGTGCCGGTCCCCGGCGAGACGTGCATCACGCCTCGTCCGGCGGTGTCGTAGAGGCCGGCGACGTAGCGTGCGCGTGGGTGCGCAAGTGTGACGCGCCGTCCGCCCGGGAGCGGCACCACGATCTGCCCCGCGTGGAGGTGGCCGGCGAGCGTCAGCGGGAACACAGCTTCGGGCAGGAGCTTTGCGATGCCGGGGAAGTGGCAGAGCAGGATGCGGAGGTCCGCCGGCCCGGCAAGCTGCCACGGCCGCGCGCTGCCGCCCTGGTAGGTCGGCGCGGCAACACCCACGAGCTCGACCTGATGCCCTCGCAGCGCAATGGTCGCACTCGAGTCGGCGAGGAGCTCGGCCGCCTCGAGGTCGTGGAGCTCGGCAGCGCGCGAGAACGGGTCGCGTGTGACCGCGACGTCGTGGTTGCCGAGGACGACGTACGGTCGATCGAGGACGGCGAGGGCTTCGCGGAGGCGTCGCTCGCCGCGTGGGTGCGAGACGAGGTCGCCGGTGATGCAGACGAGGTCGGGGTCGCGTTCGGCGACCCAGCGGGCCGCTGCGAGACCGGCCCCGTTGCCGCGGGAGAGGAACGCCCCGAAGTGGAAGTCGGACAGGTGCCCGACCCGCACCCCATCGAGCGTCGCCGGTAGCCCGGGCACCGTCACCTCGAGCACCCGCGTCCGCAGCCACCCCGCTTCGAACCAGGCGTAGACGGCGACGACGAGCCCGAAGCCGATGATCCGCTCCCAGCGCCCAGATCATCGGTCTCCGTTCCCTGGCACTTCCGCTCGAGCGGAAGTGCCTACACGGCGAGCTTGTCGACCACCGGTGCCACCGACACGACGTGGCGCTTGAACTTCAGCTCCGAGTCGGTGAGCCCGGCGGCGACGCCGATCAGCTGCGAGAGGTGGAGGATCGGCATCTGGAAGTCCTTGCCGTAGCGGGCCTTGAGCTTCGACTGCCAGGCGTCGAGCGACAGGTGGCAGAGCGGGCACGGCGTCACGATCGCGTCGGCGCCGGCCTCCTTCGCCTGCTCGATCGGCTGGACGAGCTCCGCGAGCGCCGTGTCCTCACGCGCCTGGATGATCGGGAACCCGCAGCACTTCACCTTCGCCGGGTAGTCGATCGCCTCTCCCCCGCACGCCGCGATGATCCGCTCGAGCGAGTCCGGGCTGTCGGGATCGTCGAAGCCCAGCAGCTTCGAGGGCCGCAGGATCTGGCACCCGTAGAACGGTGCGATCTTGAGCCCCTTCAAGCCGCGATGCGCCGCCTTCTGGAGCAGCGGGAAGTGCTCGCCCGCCACGAGCCAGAGGAAGTGCTTCACGTCGACCGTTCCCTCGTAGCGCGGCGCACCGACCCGCTCGAGGTTGTCGTTCACCCGCTCGCGGAGCACCTCGTCGATCTGGAGCTGATGGTTCGCCTGTCGGAGGTTGAGCGTGCAGACGTTGCAGATCGTCATCAGCGTGTCGCAGCCGGTCGCCTCCGCGTACGCGAGGATCCGCGCGTTGAGGTGGACGTAGTAGTCCGGCTCGGCCTCGTGGATGTCTCCGGCACCGGTGCACGTCACCTTTGTCAGCTCGATCAGCTCGAGCCCGACCTTGGGCGCGAGCGCCTTCGTCGAGATGTCGAGCTCCTTCGCGGAAAGGCTCGCGAGGCAGCCCTTGAAGTAGGCGACCTTCTTCGGCGTGGTCAGCAGGCTCGACACGGCGGCGATCCTAGCTGGCGGGCGCCGGTGTCTCGTCCGGCTGCTCGTCGGGGAGGAACGGCTTCGGGAACGAGCGCGGGTCGTCGTATGGATGGCTCGGATGGTCGACCCCCTCGCCGTAGTGCTCGACGCGTCCGAGCGCCCGCTCGCCCTGCACGATCCCGAGCGCCCCGTCGACCCCCTGCTCCTTGACGAGCTCGAACAGCCCGCGGGACTCGCCGACATCCTCGGCGACGTGCGGCGGGAACGGCGGCGGCACCTTGCCCTTCGGGAGGAGGCTCATCGCGAACTTGATCTCCTTGATCGCCTTTACGACCCCCTGCGTCTTCGGGACGAGCTCGGTCTCGCGCAGCCAGCCGGTGGTCTTCGCGGAGGTGACGAACCACTTCGCATGGCGCGCCCCCATGTCGCGGTCGATCCCGTGCTTCATCGCCTCGGCGCCGAGCTTCGCGATCGCGTCGCGCGGGTCGACCCCCTTTGGGCAGCGCTCGTTGCAGAAGTAGCAGCGCGTGCAGTCCCAGATCCCGTGCTCCTCGCTGAGCCGCTCGAGCCGCTCGATCGTCGCGCCGTCACGCGCGTCCCCGACGAACCGGAAGCCCTTCGCGAGCGCCGCCGGGCCCAGGAAGTCGGGGTCCGACTCCATCGAGTTGCACTCCGAGACGCAGCAGCCGCAGTTGATGCAGAGCGACTCCTTGTGGATCACGTCCATGCGCTGCTGCGAGACGACGTTCTCCCCCTCGAGCGCCTGGTCGTAGCGGGGGCGGAGGTACGGCTCGACCGCCTCCATCTTCTGCCAGAACGGGGTCATGTCGACGACGAGGTCCTTGACGATCGGCAGGTTCCCCATCGCCGAGATGACCGGGACCTTGCCGTCGGCGACGAGGTCGGAGATCCGCACCTTGCACGCGAGCACGGCGCCGCCGTTGACGCGCATCCCGCAGGAGCCGCAGATCATCATCCGGCAGCTCTTGCGATACGCGAGCGAGCCGTCGAGGCGGTCCTTCACGACGTCGAGCGTGTCGAGCAGCGTCGCCTCGTCGGAGACGTCGACCGCGTAGTCGCGGAGCGCCCGCTCACCGGTCGTCGCGTCGTAGCGCCAGATCTTCAGCTCGACGTTCATCTCAGTACGTCCGCTCCATCGGTGCCCACTGCGTCATCCTGACCTCACGGGTCGACAGCTCCGGCTCACCGTCGACCCAACGCGTGATCGAGTGGTGGAGGAAGTTCTCGTCGTCGCGGGTCGGGTAGTCGTGCGGGCGGGAATGAGCTCCGCGGCTCTCCTTGCGGGCGAGCCCCGCCTGGAGCATGCATGCACCGAGGTCGAGCAGGTAGCCGAGCTCGATCGCCTGCGTGAGGTCGCTGTTGAACACCTGACCCTTGTCCTCGATCAGGACTCCGCGGTCGTAGCGCTCACGGAGCCCGTCGATCACCTCGACCTGCTTCTCCATCTTCTCGGCGTACCGGAAGACCCCGAAGTTCTCGAGCATCGACGTCCCGAGCTCGTCGCGGATCTGCCAGGGGCGCTCGCCTGCGGTGTTGTCGAGGACGGACTGCACCCAGCGCTCTGCGTCCGCACGTGCCGCCTCGGCCTGGCCGTTTCCACCTGCTGCCTGCGAGAGCGCCCACTCCGCCGCGTGGCGCCCGGAGCGGCGGCCGAAGGTGATCGTCTCCATCAGCGAGTTACCGCCCAGGCGGTTGGCTCCGTGCACCGAGACGCAGGCGACCTCCCCTGCGGCGTACAGCCCGACCATCTCGGTGAGCCCCCAGTTGTCGGTCTCGACGCCACCCATGTGGTAGTGGGCACCGGGTCTGACCGGGATCGGCTCGTAGATCGGGTCGACACTCGCGTAGGTCATCGCCAGCTCCCGCGAGCCGGGGAGCTTCGTCATGATCTTCTCCGGGCCCAGGTGGCGGAGGTCGAGGAAGACCGAGCCGTTGATCCCCCGGCCGGCCTCGATCTCGGTGGTCTCCGAGCGCGAGACGACGTCGCGCGAGGCGAGCTCGAGCGCGTTCGGGGCGTAGCGCTTCATGAAGCGCTCGCCCTCCTTGTTGATCAGGTAGCCCCCCTCGCCACGACAGCCCTCGGTGATGAGGATCCCGCTCGGGTACATCGTCGTCGGGTGGAACTGCATGAACTCCATGTCCTTGAGGGGGAGCCCTGCGCGCAGCGCCATGGCCATCCCGTCACCGGTGCACGCGTAGGCGTTCGTCGTCGCCCGGTAGAGGCGGCCGGCACCGCCGGTCGCGAGGATCACGGCGTTGCCGGTGACGAGCTTCACGCCGCCGTGCATGAGGTCCCAGCTGATCACCCCGGTGCAGCGGCCGTCCTCCTCGACGAGGCGGATGGCGAAGTACTCCTCGAACACGGTCAAGCCCTGCGCCATCCGCTTCTGGAGCTGCTCGTAGAGCACCTGGATCAGGACGTGCCCCGTGATGTCCGCCGAGTAGACGGTGCGCGGCGAGCCAGCGGCGCCGAACGGCCGCTGGGCGAGCTTGCCTTCGTCGTTGCGCGAGAAGACGCAGCCCCAGTGCTCGAGCTGGTAGATGTCCTCGGGCGCCTCGCGTGTGAAGATCTCGATCGCGTCCTGGTCGCCCAGGTAGTCGGAGCCCTTGACCGTGTCGAAGGCGTGCGTCTCGGGACTGTCCTCGGCGGTGTTGCCGAGAGCCGCGTTGATGCCCCCCTCGGCCGCGCCGGAGTGGCTGCGAGTCGGGTGGAGCTTCGAGATGACCCCAACGCGGGCGCCCGCATCGTGCGCCTCGATCGCGGCGCGCATACCGGCGCAACCGGCGCCGACGACCAGGACGTCGAAGTCTGGACGCATCTCTTGGAACCTACCGGATGGGGCCTGCGAGGCCACCGGGCAAGGAGAGCCTCGTTCGAGGAGCGGCCCGCCGTTGCGACGCGCGGTGCCTCGTCGTCACACGCCGCCTAGACGAGCGGCCCGGCGCTGGCGATTTCCGGCGCATCCGCCGCAAAGCGCTCGTCGAAGTTCCGCCGAAACAGCGAGGCCAGCTCTGAGGCCTTCTCGTCGAAGCGAGCCGGGTCGGCCCACGTCGACCGTGGGTCGAGCAGCGCCGTCTCGACGCCCGGAACGTGCACCGGCACCTCGAAGCCGAAGACCGGATCGACACGGAAGGCCGCATCGTCGAGAGCGCCGGAGAGGGCGGCGTGGAGAAGCCCTCGAGTGGCGGTGATCGGCATCCGGTGACCCTCTCCGTACGGCCCACCCGTCCACCCTGTGTTGACGAGCCAGACGTCTCCGCCGTGCCGATCGAGCTTCTCGCCGAGCATGCGGGCGTAAACGCCTGGTGGTTGGGGGAGGAATGGCGCGCCGAAACAGGGAGAGAATGTCGGCTGCGGCTCGGAGACGCCGATCTCCGTGCCGGCAAGCTTCGCCGTGAACCCGGACAGGAACCAGTACATCGCCTGATCGCGATCGAGCCGTGCGATCGGCGGCAGGATCCCGAACGCATCTGCCGTGAGGAACACGACCGAGGTCGGATGTCCCGCCTGCTTCGTCGGCAGCGCGTTCGCGATCCGCTCGAGCTTGTAGGCCGCCCGGGTGTTCTCGGTCTTCGAGGCGTCGTCGAGGTCGAGCACCCCGTCATCGCTGACGACGACGTTCTCGAGGATCGTCCCGAACGTCCGCGTCGTGCGCCAGATCTGCGGCTCGGCCTCGGCCGACAGGCGAATCACCTTCGCATAACAGCCGCCCTCGATGTTGAAGACGCCGTTGTCGCCCCAGCCGTGCTCGTCGTCCCCGATCAGCGAGCGGTCGGGGTCGGCCGAGAGCGTCGTCTTGCCGGTCCCGGAGAGGCCGAAGAAGATCGCGACGCGGCCGTCCTCCCCGACGTTCGCCGAGCAATGCATCGGGAGCACTCCCTGGAGCGGGAGGCGGTCGTTCATGACGGTGAAGATCGACTTCTTGATCTCGCCGGCGTAGAACGTGCCACCGACGAGGACCTCGGTGCGGGTCGGGTGCAGCACGACGAACGTCCCGCTGTGAGTGCCGTCCTCCTCGGGGCGGGCCTCCACCTGCGGCGCGTGGAGGACGAGCGCGTCGGGGGTGAAGGACGGAAGCTCATGGGGGAGTGGAACGATGAACATGGTCTTCGCGAAGAGCGCGTGGTACGGGCTGGCGGTGACGACGCGGACGCCGATCCTGTGCGCGGGGTCCGCCCCCGCGAAGTGGTCGACCACGTAGAGGATCTCCTGCGCCTCGAGGTGGGAGACGACCCTTTCACGCAGCCGGTCGAAGCCCTCCTCGGCGATCGGATGGTTGATCTCGCCCCACCAGATCCGTCCCTCGGACTCCTGCTCACGCACGACGAACTTGTCCTCGCGGCGAGCGTCCCGTGAACCGGCCCGTGTCGACGCAGAGGGCTCCGCCGTGCGCGAGCCGACCGAGATCCTGGCGCAGGGCATGGGTGTAGAGCCGAGCGGTCGTGGGGTTGTGGACGACCACTCCTCTTGGGTCGATCCCGTGGCGCTCCAGCCGGGTCTCGGTCGTGGTGGTCGCAGCCATCGGCGCCAACTCTCCTCGTGATCGGGCGCGCCCGCCCCCGGGCAGCGCATCTCGGATCCGAAACGTAGACGCTACCGGACTGTCATGGCAGCACCAACGGTGGGGCGGAGTCGGCATCGAGGTCTGCGTCGCGGGCGACGAGCGCCGCGTACCGCCCGCCTGCTGCGAGGAGCTCGTCGTGCGTGCCGATCTCGGCCACGTGCCCACGGTCGAGCACGACGATCTGATCGGCGTCCCGAACCGTCGACAGGCGATGCGCGATCGCGATCACCGTGCGACCCACCGCGAGTCGCTCCAGCGCCTCCTGGACGAGCCGCTCGGTCTGCGTGTCCAGCGCCGAGGTCGCCTCGTCGAGCACGAGGATCGGCGGGTTGCGAAGGATCGTGCGTGCGATCGCGATCCGCTGCTTCTCACCACCCGAGAACCGGTAGCCGCGCTCCCCCACCACCGTGTCGTACCCGTCGGGGAGCGTGGCGATCAGCTCGTGGATCTGCGCGGCGCGCGCCGCCGCCTCGACCTCCTCGTCGGTCGCCTCGGGCTTTGCGAACCGGAGGTTGTCGCGAACGCTCGAGTGGAACAGGTACGTCTCCTGCGAGACGACGCCCACCGCGTTTGCGAGCGCGGGAAAGGCCAAGTGCCGGACGTCGACACCGTCGATCCGCACCCTGCCCTCGGTCGCGTCGTAGAGCCGGGCGACCAGGTATCCGCACGTCGTCTTGCCGGAGCCCGTCTCCCCGACCAACGCCGTCGTCGTCCCGGCCGGAACGACGAAGGAGATGTCCTTCAGCACCCACGCGTCGTCGTCGTAGCGGAAGCAGACACGATCGAGCTCGACATCTCCGCGTGGGTCGACGAGGGCCTGCGTCCCCTCGACGATGTCGATCGGCTCGTCGAGGTACTCGAAGATGCGGTCGAAGAGCGCGAGCGAGCTCTGCACCTCGAGCTGGACGCCGAGGAGCGACCCGATCGGGAAGAAGAGACGGGTCTGGAGGGTCGTGAACGCCACGAGGGTTCCGATCGTGATCGCGGAGCCGCGTTCCTGGCTCCAGCCCGCGAACCAGTAGACGAGCGCCGGCATGATCGCAAAGCTCATCTGGATAGCGGCCATCATCCAGCGCCCCGTCATCCGGCTGCGAACCTCGAGATCGGCGAGCCGCCCGGACTCGTCCGAGAACCGCCCGGCGAGGTCATCGGAGCGGCCCATCGTCTTCCCCAGCAGGATCCCCGAGACCGAGAGCGACTCCTGCACGATGGAGGAGACGTCGGCAAGCGACTCCTGGCGCGCTTTCGTGACCTTCTTCCGCTGATCACCGACACGCTTGGTCAGCCATACGAAAAGCGGAAGGAGCACGAGCGCGAACAGGGCGAGGCGCCAGTCGAGCAGCACCATCGCGATGACAGTTGCGAGGACCGTCGTGACGTTGGAGAGCACCGAGGTCGCCGTCGACGTGACGACCGAGTCGATCCCGCCGATGTCGTTGGCGATCCTGCTCTGCACCTCTCCTGTACGCGTGCGCGTGAAGAAGGCGAGCGAGAGCCGCTGTAGGTGCCGGTAGACCGACGTTCGCAGGTCGTGCATCACGGCCTGACCGACCTGGTTCGAGAGGAGTGTCTGGACGACGCCGATCACGCCCGTCGCAATCGAGATCAGCACCATCCCGGCGACGAGGAGGGTGAGCTGCTGCATGTCCCCTTCGGGAATCGCTGTGTCGAGCACGGCCTGCAAGAGGAAGGGGCTGACGACTCCGATCGCGGCCGAGAAGACGATGAGCGCGAAGACGATCGCGAGGCGACTCCGGTAGGGGCGGAAGAGCGGGAAGATCCGCCGCAGGTTCCGGCGACGCACCTCGGGATCGGCGGGACGCTCGGGCATCTCGCCCGGGCCGAACGAGTCGAAGCGGCGTCCTGGCACGCCCGTAGCGTGCCTACGACAGGTCAGGTCGTGCGGTCGGCGATCGCTCGGCGGTAGATGGCGAGCGTCTGCTCCGCGATCGTCGCCCACGAGAAGCGCTCCACCGCGCGTGCCCGGCCGGCCTTCCCCAGCTCACGGGCCCGACCCGGATCGGCGAGCAGCCCGTTCACCCCGCGCGCCAGGCCGTCGGCGAACACCTCGTCCCCAGCGGTGGGGTCGTACGGGACGAGCACGCCCGTCACGCCATCCTCGACCACCTCCGGGATGCCACCGACCGCCGATGCAACGACGGGTGCCTCGCACGCCATCGCCTCGAGGTTGACGATCCCGAGCGGCTCGTAGACGGAGGGGCAGACGAATACCGCAGCGTGCGTCAGAAGTTGGATCAGCTCGTGTCGCGGGATCATCTCCTCGATCAGGACGACGTCCCGTACCGCTCGCAGCTGCTCGATCTTGCCCGCCACCTCGGCTGCGATCTCCGGTGTGTCAGGGGCACCGGCGCAGAGGACGAGCAGCGCGTCGGGGTCGATTGCGTGCCCTGCGTCGAGCAGGTGGCTCAACCCCTTTTGCCGGGTGACGCGACCGACGAACACGACCGACGGCCGGCCGGGATCGACGCCGTGGCGCTGGAGCGCGGCTGTGCCAGGGTCGGGCCGGAACTCGCCGGTGTCGATCCCGTTGAGCACGACCACGACCCGGTCCGGGTCGAGCGACGGGTAGCACGCGAGCACGTCCTCGCGCATCGCGTTCGACACCGCGATCACGACATCGGCCGCCTCGATCGCCGTCTCCTCGCAGAACGACGAGAGCGCGTAGCCGCCACCCAATTGCTCGCGCTTCCACGGTCGTAGCGGCTCGAGGCTGTGGGCCGTCACGACGTGGGGCACGCCGTAGGCGAGCTTTGCGAGATGACCCGCGAGGTTCGCGTACCACGTGTGGGAGTGGACGAGCTCGGTGCCCGCCGCCCCTGCGGCCATTGCGAGGTCGATCGACATCGCCTCGAGTGCCGCGTCACCCGAGAGGGCGTCCCAGGCGCGATAGGCATGGACGCGCTCGGCGGTGCGCGGCGCGCCCCAGCAGTGGACGTGGAGCTCGACGAGTCGCTCGAGCTCGCGCGCGAGGTACTCGACGTGGACGCCGGCTCCGCCGTACACCTCCGGCGGGAACTCCCGCGTCAACAGGTCGACCCGCATCGCTCCCGTCTCAGGCTTCGACGACGGTGCCCTTGCCGATCACGACCACGCCGCCCTCGGAGATCACGAACCGCTCGCGATCGCGAACCGGATCGACGCCGACCTGGGCCCCGGGTGCGATCCGCACGTTCTTGTCGACGATCGCGGACCGGACGACCGCGCCGCGTCCGACGTCGACGCCGTGCATGAGCACGCTGCCCTCCACCTCCGCGTACGAGTGCACCCTGACCGACGGGGAGAGGATCGACCGCCGCACCGATCCGCCGGAGACGATCACGCCGGCGCAGACGAGCGAGTTGCGGGCCGATCCGACGCGCGTGTCCTCGTCGATCACGAACTTGGCGGGTGGGAGCGGCTCGTTCCACGTGAGGATCGGCCATTCGCTGTTGTAGAGGTTGAAGCGCGGGTCGACGGCGACGAGGTCCATGTGCGCGTCGTAATAAGCGTCGAGCGTCCCGACATCGCGCCAGTACAGGAGGTCGCGTGGCGTCCCGCCGGGAACCTCGCTGCGCGAGAAGTCCCAGACCTGGGCCTCGCCCTGGGCGACGAGCGCCGGGATGATGTCGCCGCCGAGATCATGGCTCGAGCCCTCGTTCCTCGCATCGGCGATCACGGCCTCGACGAGCGCCTCGGCGGTGAACACGTAGTTCCCCATCGAGGCCAGCACCGACCCGGGGTCGTCCGCGAGCCCCACCGGCTCGTCGGGCTTCTCGTGGAACGCGGCGATCGAGCGCCCGCCAGGCCCCGGCTCGATCACCCCGAACTGGCTCGCCTCGCCGATGGGCACCCGGATCCCGGCCACCGTGACCCCGACGTCCGCCTCGAGGTGGTGCTCGATCATCTGACGCGGGTCCATCCGATAGACGTGATCGGAGCCGAACACGCAGATCACGTCCGGCCGGTCGTCGTAGACGAGGTTCAGGCTCTGATAGATCGCATCCGCCGAGCCCGCGAACCAGCGCGGCCCGCGACGCATCTGTGCGGGCACCGACGAGACGAAGTTGTGCAGCAGCGGCGAGAACCGCCAGGTGATCGCCAGGTGGCGGTCGAGGCTGTGGCTCTTGTACTGGGTCAGCACCGCAACACGCCAGAACCCGGCGTTGATGAGGTTCGAGAGTGCGAAGTCGATCAGCCGGTAGTTGCCGCCGAACGGCACCGCGGGCTTCGCCCGATCGGCGGTCAACGGCGCGAGGCGCTTGCCCTCACCGCCGGCGAGCACCATGCAGAACACGCGCGGATTGCGTCGCGAGACAGCCACGCAGAGAGCCTTCCACACTCACGACCCATCGCGCTACGCCCCCAGCGACCGCACCGCCGCCTCGAGCCGACCCGTGAGGGCCCGCGCCCCCGCGATGGTGGGCGAGGCGCGTTCGACGACGATCAGCTCGCCGATCAGCACCACGAGCGGCGGGAAGCCGACCGAATGCGGGGCCAGGGCACGATCGGTGCCGATCAGCCGCACCGGGAGAATCGGCGCACCCGCGACGAGCGCCATACGCGCAGCGCCGCGGAGCCACGGCCCGGTGCTCCTGACCCGTCCTTCCGGGAACACGCCGACCGCCTCGCCCGCGTCGAGCGCCTCTACGGCGGCAGCAATCGCCTCCCGGTCGCCACGCCCGCGCGCGACGCGGATCCCGCCGAGGTCGTCCATCCAGCGGCCGAGGGTTGCGTTCGACCAGAGCTCCTCCTTGGCCAGGAAGCGGATCCGTCGGGGGATCGCGGTGCCGAGGACGAACGGGTCGATTATCGACAGGTGGTTGGCGGCGATCACGATTCCCCCCTCACGCGGAACGTGCTCCTCGCCTCTGACCTCGAGGCGGTAGAGCCTACGGATCGCCGGCTCGAGAAGGCGTTCCACGGCCTCGTAGCTCGGCACCGCTACCCGCCGAGCTCGAACCGGTCGAGGGCCGCGTCGACCACCGAGACCCAGGCCTTCCAGCCCGGGAGGCGGACGAGCCGGCCCGAGCGCCGCCGTAGCGCTGCGCCGTGCACCGCGCGCGAGAGCAGCGTGTAGCTGCCGTCGACGCCGAGAGCTCGGGCCCGCTCGAACCCCTGTCGGCTGTGGGTCGGGCTGACACCCGGCACACCGGGGAGGTAGCCATCCCACGAGCCGTGGGCGACGTCGAGCCGCTTGCCGGCGAGGGTGCCGAGCTCGAGCTGCTCGGGGATCCACGGTGCAAGGCCGAGCACGCCGTCGACGGGTTGCCGATCGGCACAACCGATCGACACCGCCCCACCGAGAGAGAACCCGATGAGCAGGATCCGACTCGCACCCGCTTCGGCGAGCAGCTCGATCGCGGCGGTCGCGTCTGCGATGCAGGATGCGAGCGCCTGCCATGACTTGACCCGATACCTGACCTCGCCGAACGTCACGCCGAGATGTCGCGGCGCGAGCGCTCGCGCGAGGAGCTCGCTCGTCGCGCTCCAGGTTCCGGGCACGGGCTTGGCGGTACCTCCGTTGACGAGCAGCGCCGCGAGACCGGCGCCTTCGTTCCGCAGGCGGACGTCGCCACCCGTGGCGAGCGTGACGACTCGAACGCGCGGCGCCGGTCGGCTCACGAGCGTTCCCCGATCGTCGACCGGGGCTTGCAGTCGCGCACCGCGCTCGCGACGGCGCTCGCTCGTGCCGCGTAGCCGTCAGGAGTTCCGTGGACGCCGTCACCGGCGAGAAGCGTCGGATCGTCGGCGACGAGCCGCGCCCAGTCGACGAGCACGAGCCGGTCGTCGTCTCGGGCGGCGTCGGCGAGCGCCTCGTTGAAGGCCTTGTTCGGCCCTCCGTCGCGCCAGATGGTCGACCAGACGACGCACCGACTGGGGCCGACGCGGTCGAGCACTCGCGCGATGTCGGCGCGGAACGAGTCGACATCCTCCTGGGGGTCGTTCGTGCCGAGGCTGACCACCACCACGGGCCTGAGGCTCCCGCCGGCGCGGTCGAGCGCTTCGATGCCCGCGTCCGTGGCCCGGCCGACCTCGTCGTCGGTCGTGATCGTCCAGCCGTCGAGGTCGTCACGGAGGTACGGCTCGATTCCGACGTTGAGCGAGTCGCCGACGAGCGACACGGCGCCCGTCTTCGCTCTCGAGCCCGAGCCCGAATCCCGCGTCGCGACGAGGAGGGCCGCGAGCGCGGCCGCGACGACGAGGGCGGAGAGGAGGAGCAGCGTGCGCATGGGTGGGAGGCGACCCGGAGCGGGAGGCGAATCGAGAGCGGTGGACACCGACACCGCGATCGATCGGTTCCTCTCCAACCCTGGCCTCGGCGAGTCTACCCGGCGCGCGTACGCCGCCGACCTCCGTGACTTCGGCCGCTGGCTCGACGCCGACGGCCGTGACCTGGAGGCAGTCGACGCACGGGCTCTCGCGGCCTACACCACCGAGCTCGGTCGTGCGCGCCGCGGGCTCGCCCCGACGACGGTCGCGCGCCGTCTGTCCGCGGTGCGCTCGTTCATGCGCTTCACGCTCGGCCGCGACCGGGTTCCGGAGGCGGCGCTCACCCCACGCCGTCCGCGGCGGCTTCCCGACGCGCCGAAGCTGACCGAGATCGAGGCGCTCGTCGACGCGATCGACGACCGCAGCCCGCTCGGGCTGCGAAACCGCGCGCTCCTCGAGGTCACCTACTCCTGCGGGCTCCGCAGCGCCGAGGTGGTCGGCATCGATCTCGCCGACGTCGATCTCGACCGGGAGACGCTGCACGTCCACGGCAAGGGCGACAAGGAGCGCCTGGTCCCTCTCGGCGAGGAAGCGGGCTGGCTGCTCGCCACCTACCTGCGCGACGGACGCCCCGCCCTCGTCCGCGGCGCGACGGACGCGGTGTTCCTCTCCGCCAGAGGACGGCGGCTCGACACGAGCGTCCTGCGACGCCTCGTCCCGAACCCCCACCGGCTCAGGCACGCGTACGCGACACACCTGCTCGAGGGGGGCGCCGACCTGCGGACGATCCAGGAGCTGTTGGGCCATTCCTCGCTCTCGACGACGCAGGTGTACAGCCATGTCGACGCGCGCCGACTGCGCAAGGTGTACGACCGCGCGCACCCACGCTCGTGACACGTCGCACGTCACCCGAACGAGGAGCCGGGCCGGTCCCGCCGAATCCGGTCCCGCCGATGAGCGCGGCTGTGCACGATCCCGACGCCGAGAGCTTCGTCCTGCTACTCGGGGCCCAGCGCTCACCACGCACGGTCGACGCCTACCGGCGCGACCTCGCGGCATTCGCGGCGTTCCGCGGCGGGCCTGTCGGGGACGCGACGACCGCCGAGATCGAGCAGTGGCTCGCATCGATGCGGGCCGATGGTCTCTCCGCGTCGACACTGGCACGTCGGCTTGCCGCAACCCGCTCGTACCTCCGCCACCTCATTCTGATCGGGAAGCGCCTCGACAACCCTGCAAGCGCAGTCGCCTCACCGCGACGCCCGCGCTCCGTGCCGCGCACGCTGTCGGCGAGTGAGGCAGAGCGGCTCATCGAGGCGACGAACGGGACCGGGCCGCGCGCCATGCGCGACCGCGCGCTCGTCGAGCTGCTCTACGGGTCGGGGCTCCGCGTGTCGGAGGCGCTCGGTCTGCGCAAGGGCTCGGTCGACCTCGAGACGAGGATCGTGCGGGTCGTCGGCAAGGGAGGGAAGGAGCGCCTCGTCCCGATCGGACGTCCTGCCGTCGAGGCGCTCAGGCGCTACCTCGCGCTCGGTCGGCCCCATCTCGACCGACGGAACCGGCCCGATCTGTTCCTCAACGCACGCGGAGGGGCGCTCACACGAGCCGGTGCGTTCCTCATCCTTCGCCGCCTCGCCGACCGGGCCGGGCTCGAGCCCGGGCGCGTCCATCCGCACCTGCTTCGTCACTCCTTCGCGACCCACCTGCTCGAGGGTGGCGCCGACCTCCGCAGCGTGCAGGAGATGCTGGGTCACGCCGACCTTTCGACGACCGAGCGGTACACCCACGTCACCGACCGCCGGCGAAGAGACGCCTACTTCGAGGCACACCCACATGCGCGTCGACGCCCTCCGGAGCGCGTCCCCGATCAGTCGGCCTGAGGCCCGGCTGCAAGCGCGATCGCGCGACGGGTGATCTCGTCGTCGGCGCCGACGAGGGTGAGATGGCCGACCTTTCGACCCGGCCGGGGCTCCTTCCCGTACAGATGCACATGGGCGCCCGGGAGCGCGAGGAGCTCGTCGAGCGACGGCAGGTGACCTACGAGGTTCACCATCACCGAGAGGGCGAGCGCGTCCGTGCGCCCGAGCGGCAGCCCGAGCACGGCCCGCACGTGGTTCTCGAACTGGCTCGTCATCGCGCCGTCGATCGTCCAGTGCCCGGTGTTGTGCACGCGAGGTGCGAACTCGTTCGCGAGCAGCCGACCATCGACCTCGAACAGCTCGACGGCGAGCACGCCGACGTAGTCGAGCGCATCGAGCAGCGACGTGGCGATCGCCTCCGCCTCGGTCTGCGGCGCATCGACGGCAGGCGCCCGGCTGACACGCAGGACCCCGTCCCGGTGGAGGTTCTCGGCCAGCGGCCAGAAGCGGGTGTCGCCGTCCCTACCGCGGACGGCCACGATCGAGAGCTCGCGATCGAACCGGACGAGCTCCTCCGCGAGCTCGTCGGCGGCGAGCGGCCCTTCCTCGTGGACGAGCCGCTGGCCCTTGCCGTCGTAGCCGAGCCGCCGCGACTTGACGAGCGCCGGCAGACCGGTCTCGGCAAGTGACCCGAAGCGTGCGGTCGGGATCCCGAGCCGCCGGAACAGCTCTTTCTCGGCCAGCCGGTCCTGACCCTCCTCGAGAGCCACCGGGCCGGGAGTCGTCCCCAGTCTCGCGGCAGATGTCACAGGGACGTTCTCGAACTCGAAGGTGACGGCGTCCGCGCCGTCAGCGACGCGGTCGAGCGCATCCGGGTCGTCGAACGACCCGACCACGAGGTCGCCGACGGCACCGGCGCAGGCGTCAACCGCCGGGTCGAGGAACCGACAGCGCACGCCGAGCCGCGCGCCGGCGAGCCCGAGCATGCGGCCGAGCTGCCCGCCCCCGAGGCACGCGATCAGCGTCACGCGATCGAGCTCGTACCAGCGTGTTGCAACCCGGTCACGCGGCCGGGTCGGGCGCCTCGAGCACCGCCTGCGTCTGAGCAGCCCTGAACGCGACGAGGCGCTCGTGGATCCCGGTGTCGGTCGCGGCGAGGATCGCCGCCGCCAACAGGGCGGCGTTGACCGCCCCGGCCCGACCGATCGCGAGCGTCCCCACGGGGATGCCCGCAGGCATCTGGACGATCGAGAGCAGGGAGTCCATCCCCGAGAGCGCCTTCGACTCGACCGGGACGCCGAGCACCGGGAGGGTCGTCTTCGCCGCCGCCATCCCCGGGAGATGCGCGGCTCCACCCGCCCCGGCGATGAGCACGCGCAGCCCGCGCGACTCGGCGGTCGCCGCGTAGTCCATCAGCAAGTCGGGAGTGCGATGGGCCGAGACCACGCGTTGCTCGTACGGCACCTGGATCGCATCGAGGGTCTCGGCAGCATGGCGCATCGTCTCCCAGTCGGAGCGGGAGCCCATGATGAGCCCGACGAGCGCCGTCACGGGATTACCGTACCGACGGCACCGGGCGGCCGTATGACGGGCCGGACAAGCGCCGCCCCTACGTGCGCCTGGAGGTGTTCGCCCGCTTCGTCAGCAGGAGGGCGACCTTGCGGGCGGTATCGCGCACCTCGCGGTCGTTCTCGTCGTCGGCGGCGATCCCGTCGAGGAGCTGGATCGTGCCTCGATCCACGGGGCCGTTCTGAAGGCAGACGATGGCGAGCCGCCGCACGGCGAGGTTCGGGTCGCGTGCCGCGAGCTCGTGCAACAGCGGGCGATAGCCGTTCACGTCACCCGGATGGTCGGCGGAGAGCGTCTTGAGCGCGATGAGGGCCGAGCCGCGGGCGCCCGGGCTCTCGTCCTCCAGCCCGCGGCGCAGGAGCTCGAGCTTCTGTCGGAACTGGAACTGTGCGACGGCGCGATAGGCGAGACCGCGGACGCGGTAGTCGGAGCTGCGCGCCGCAGATTCGATCTCGTCGTCCCACTCGGCGCGCAGCGCGGCGAGCTCCCGCCCCGCGCTGGGGCGCTTCGACAGCTCGGCCGCATAGGCGGCTGCCTGCTCGAGCGTCACGGGAGCGTGGCGCCGGCGACGTCGGCCAGCGTGCGGGAGGCAGGACCCACGTAGCGGGCCGACGGCCGCACCAGCCGACCGAGGCGCTTCTGCTCGAGGACGTGCGCCGACCAGCCCGCCGTGCGCGAGCAGGCGAACATCGCCGGTGCGAGCTGCGGTGGCACACCCGCGATGTCGAGCACGACCGACGACCAGAACTCGACGTTCGTCGCGAGCACGCGGTCCGGCTTCCTGCGCTGGAGCTCGGCGAGCGCCGCCCGCTCCAGCTCCTGGGCGACCTCGAACCGCGGTGAGCCGAGCTCCTGGGCGGTTCGCATCAGCACGCGTGAGCGGGGTCCTCGGCCCGGTAGACCCGGTGCCCGAATCCCATCAGCCGACCTCCGCCGTCGAGCAGGTCGGCCACGAACCGGTCCATGTCGTCGGCCTGGGCTGCCGCGTCGAGCATCGGGAGCACGCGCGCAGGCGCCCCGCCGTGGAGCGGGCCCGAGAGCGCGCCGATCGCAGCCGACAGGGTGGCCGCGCAGTCCGCCCCCGTCGAGGCGACGATGCGAGCGGTGAACGTCGACGCGTTGAGGCCGTGCTCGGCAGTGCAGATCCAGTAGGTATCGATTGCCCGGACGTGCGTCGGGTCGGCCTCGCCGCGCCATTCGAGGAGGAAGCGCTCCGCGGTCGTCGTCCCCTCGGACACGAGCGCCGAGTCGACCGGCGTCGCCCGACCGTCCGCCACCCGTGCGGACTGGGCGCAGATCGAGATCATGGCGGCCGACACCCTCCGGAGCTCCTCCCTCGCCTGGTCGTCGCCGATGTCGATCAGCTTCTCGAAGCCCCACTCGCCGCTGAGCCGCGCGACGACGGTCTGCAGGTCGGCGGGCGTGTCACCCGTGAGGTCGCGCGCGACGTATGGCTCGGCGGGTGGCAGCCCTGGCTCGGGCGCCTCGTCGACGAGCAGACCCCACACCCGCTCGAACGGGACCACCCCGACGAGCTCCTCGATGTCGACGCCGCGATAGCGCAGCGAGCCACCGTCGCGGTCGGGCTCCGCGATCTCGGTCTCGAAGGCGACGACGCCCTCGAGCCCCGGCTTGAACTCGGTCATGCGGCTCTCCTCGGCTCGCCTGGCTCCCGCCGAGACGGTACCCCACGGCGGTCGGCGGCCGTGTCTCTATCCTGCGGCGCATGCCGTACGCCGTCACGCTCGTGCCCGGGGACGGGACAGGCCCCGAGCTGACCGAGGCCACCCGGCGGGTACTCGAGGCGACCGGGGTCGCGTTCGACTGGGACGTCCGCGAGGCGGGCGTCGACGTGATGGAGACCGAGGGGACACCGCTGCCGGCCTCGACGCTCGACTCGATCCGTCGAACCGGTGTCGCGCTCAAGGGGCCGATCACGACCCCGATCGGCACCGGCTTTCGCTCGGTCAACGTCGCGTTGCGCCATGAGCTCGGGCTCTTTGCGTGCATCCGCCCGTGCAAGACCTACGTGGGCGTCCGGTCGCGGTACACGGACGTCGACCTGGTGGTCGTGCGGGAGAACACCGAGGACCTGTACGCGGGGATCGAGTTCCAGTCGGGCACGGACGACGCGCACGCCGTGATCGAGTTCCTGAACGCGCGCCAGCCGAAGCAGATCCGCGCGAGCTCGGGGATCTCGATCAAGCCACTCTCGCCCGAGGGCTCCGAACGGATCATCCGCTACGGCTTCGAATACGCGCGCGCGAACGGGCGCAAGCGCGTGTCGTGCATCACGAAGGCAAACATCATGAAGCACACCGACGGCCTGTTCCTGTCGGTCTTCCGCGAGGTCGCACCGGACTACCCGGAGATCGAGCCGTGGGAGAATCTCGTCGACGCGCTCTGCATGGGTCTCGTGCAGCGTCCCGAGGAGTACGACGTGCTCGTGCTGCCGAACCTCTACGGCGACATCATCAGCGACCTCACCGCAGGGCTCGTCGGTGGTCTCGGCGTCGCACCGGGCGCCAACATCGGCCCGGACGCGGCGGTGTTCGAGGCGACCCACGGCTCAGCACCGAAGTACAAGGGGCAGAACCGGGTCAACCCGACCGCGATGATCCTCTCCGGCAAGCTCATGCTCGAGTACCTCGGAGAGCGCGACGCGGCCCGACGGCTCGAGGATGCGGTCGCGGCGGTGATCGCCGCCGGAGACCAGGTCACCTACGACCTCAAGCCGACGCGGGACGACCCGACTGCGGTCGGGACGGCCGAGTACGCGGACGCCATCATCAGCCGTCTTCGCCGACGCGAGGACGAACAGCAAAGGAGCACCACGTGAACGGGAGGAAGAAGGTCACCGTCGTCGGGGCGGGGAACGTCGGCGCGACGTGCGCGCTGGAGCTCGCGCGCCGGGACTACGCAGATGTCGTGCTCGTCGACATCGTCCCGAAGTTCGCAGCGGGCAAGGCTCTCGACATGAACCAGATGGCGTCGGTGATCGGGTACGAGCCGACGATCGTCGGGAGCGAGCGATACGACGCGACGAAGGGCTCCGACGTCGTCGTCATCACCGCCGGTCGCCCCCGCTCGCCCGGGATGAGCCGCGACGACCTCGTCACGACGAACGAGGCGATCGTCGCCTCGGTGACGAAGGAGGTCGTTCGGCGATCCCCGAAGAGCGTGCTCGTCGTCGTCTCGAACCCCCTCGACGCGATGTGCCACGTGGCGCACGCGGTCTCTGGCTTCCCCAAGGAGCGGGTGGTCGGGATGGCAGGCATTCTCGACACGGCCCGGTTCGCGGCGTTCATCGCCTGGGAGACCGGCTCGTCGGTGAAGGACGTGACCGCGATGGTGCTCGGTGGCCACGGCGACCAGATGGTCCCGGTCGTGTCGGCGACGACGGTCGGCGGCGTGCCCCTCGAGCAGCTTGCGCCAAGGGGACGGATCACGAAGATGGTCGAGCGGACGCGCAAGGGCGGCGGCGAGCTCGTCAACCTGCTCGGCACGTCAGCGTGGTACGCGCCCGGAGCCGCCGCAGCAGAGATGGTCGATGCGATCTGCCTCGACCAGAAGCGCGTGCTGCCCTGCACAGCCCTGCTCGAGGGCGAATACGGGGTCGACGGGCTCTACATGGGCGTTCCGGTTCGGCTCGGCGCCGGCGGTGTCGAGGAGATCGTCAAGCTCCGGCTCAGCACGGACGAGAAGCGGATGCTCCGTACCTCGGCCGCGGCCGTGCGCGAGGTCGTCCAGGTGCTCACCACGGCCTGACGGTCTGAACAGTCGCTGAACACCGCCGGGGGTACCCTCTCGCCATGGACTTTGGTCTCACGGGCCGGACCGCGATCGTCTGCGGCGCCACCTCCGGGATGGGGCTGGCAATCGCGGAAGCGCTCGCCGCCGAGGGTGCCAACGTGGCGATGTTCGGTCGCCGTCGCGAGCTGCTCGAGCGTGAGGCCGACCGGATCGGCGCGCTCGGCGTTCAGGGCGACCTGACCATCCCGCAGCACCTCGAGCGGCTCGTGCAAGCGACGCTCGGCGCGTTCGGCGGCCTCGACGTCCTCGTCCTCAATGGAGGCGGCCCGACAGCGAGCCGCGCGACGAGCCTCACCCCCGAGACGATCGACGAAGCGGTCGCCCTGCTCCTGACGTCGCACGTCGGGCTGGTCGCGCACGCGCTCCCCGCTCTGCGCGCCAGCGGTCGCGGGCGGATCATCGCGATCGAGTCGACCTCGGTGAAGGAGCCGATCGACAACCTGGCTCTGTCGAACACGATCAGGCCGGGGGTCGTCGGCTGGCTCCGCACGCTCGCGCGCGAGCTCGGTCCCGAGGGGATCACCGTGAACACGATCGCGCCGGGCAGGATCGACACCGAGCGGCTCCGAGACGTCTACGGCGACGCGGGACCGACCGCGGCCGACCTCGCGCTCATCGCCGCCGGTCGCCTCGGTCGTCCGGACGAGATCGCCGCCGTTGCGTGCTTCCTCGCCTCCGAGCGAGCCTCGTACGTCACCGGTGCCGTGCTCCCGGTCGACGGCGGCCTCACCCGCTCGCTCACCTGATGAGACGCTCGCCGGGTCTCGTCGCGACGATCGGGGTCGCGCTCGTCGCTGCGACATTGTTCGTGGCGTGGCTCCTCCCGTCGGGCGACTACCTGTACCTCCCGAACCCGGCGAGCCCGGTAGCAGGCAGCGTCGTGGTGTCCGGCAAGCCCGACCCCCCGGGGCCCGGCGGGATCTACTACGTCGACGTAACGGTGCGACCCGCGCGCTGGCTCGAGCGCCTGCTCCCGTTCACTCGACCCGACGGCGCGACCATTGTCCCGGGCCGCCAGGTCGAGAGCCGCGGCGCGACCGTCGAGGAGCGCCGCCGGCGCGGCGCGGCGGAGATGAGCCGCTCCGAGGAGATCGCGGCAGCGGTCGGGCTCCGCGAGGCGGGCCTCGACGTGACCGCCTCCGCCCGCGGGGTGCTCGTCGAGTCGATCGCCACCGACGTCCCGGCGGCGAAGATCCTCGACGAGGACGACGTGATCGTCGAGGCGGCCGGTCGACCCACGAAGACCCCGTTGGCGCTCCGCGACGCGATGAAGTCGGTCACCCCGGGCGACCCCGTGAAGCTCAGCGTCATGAGGGATGGGAAGGAGCTCGAGCTCACGGCGGTCACCGTCCCCTCGCCCGCCGACCAGAAGCACGCGATCCTCGGGATCGCGGTATCGCAGGACGCGGACATCCGGCTTCCGGTCGACGTCCGCATCGACCTCGGTCGCGTCGGCGGCCCGTCCGCGGGGCTCCCGTTCGCGCTCGAAGTGCTCCAGGAGACCGGCCGCGACGTCGACCGCGGTCACCGGGTGGCGGCGACGGGCGAGATCGAGCTCGACGGGTCGGTCGGGCCGATCGGTGGTGTGAAGCAGAAGACGCTCGGGGTCAAGGCCGCCGGCGTGGACGTGTTCCTCGTCCCGGCTGGGGATAACGCACGGGAAGCCCGCCGATATGCGGGCACGTTGCGGGTGATCCCTGTGGAGAGCTTTCAACAGGCGTTGCGCGTTCTGAAAACGCTTCCGCAGAAATAGCTCGTTTGCAGGTATTTCCTCAGTACGAAAGACACCGCAAATTGCGCGCCTTTCGTCGCTCGAGCCCTTGCGGGGGTGCGGTTCTGGCGCCACAATGCCCGCTGTTCGAGCGGGAAGGCGGGGAGATCAAACAGTATAATGAGCAACCAGCGTAGTTTGAGTTGCAAAGATTGCTATTTCCGACAGGCGGGCTTGTGCGCGCTACCCGGCGAGACACCCTGCCCGACGTTTCGCGTGGCGGCGAAGGGCGGGCTCGCGCCGCCTCCGCAGCCACGGCTCGTGCTGCGGCCCACCCCGCACCTGACCACGGCGAGCACTCCCGTGGTGGTGGCGACGGTGCCGGCGTAGACGGGCTCACGCCAGCCCGGGCCGAGACCCGGCCTACAATTGCACGATGCCGACCGGGTCAAAGCCCTCACCTCGCCAGGGCGTGCAGTGGCGGCTCGTGGCATGGGCGCTGGTCGGGCTGTACGCGCTCGCGTTCCTGCTCCTGAACAACGACAAGACGTCGGTCAACTTCGTCTTCTTCACGGTCGAGACCCGGCTCATCTGGCTGATCCTGCTGAGCATGGGTCTCGGCGCGGTGCTGATGTTCCTCGGCCCGCACCTGCTTCGCCGACACAAGGCCGGCGGCAAGCCCGAGCCCCCGCCCTCATCGCCGCCGTCCCCGTAGAGGCCGGGCATGCCCGGCCCGGGTACCGGCCCTCTACAACAACTCGGCGAGCAGCGCGACGCCCTCGACGATCCGCTCGGGCGGCTCGAACGAGAACGCGAGGCGCGCGGCCGAGCGCCCGCCGCCACCCGGCGGGAAGAAGTCCGTGCCCTTGACGAACGTGACCCCGGCCGCATTCGCGCGTGCGAGCAGATCGCTGGTCGTCGACGTCGGGCCCGAAGTCGACCCACAGGAAGTACCCGCCTTCGGGATGGCTCCAGCTCGTGCCCGACGGGAGCGCGCCTGCGAGCGAGGTCAGCATCGCGTCGCGCTGCTGCCCGAGCAGGTCGCGGATCCGCCGGAGGTTGGCCTCGAACGCCCCACGGGCGAAGATCTCGTACACGACCGCCTCGGGCAGGAGCGAGGGCGAGATGTACGTCGACACGGCCCGGTCGTCATAGGCGGCCCTGAGCGGCTCCGGGACGACGAAGTAGCCGACCCGCAGACCGGGCGCGACGGTCTTCGAGAACGACGACGTGAAGGTGACCAGCTCGCCGCCCTCGAGCTCGTGGAGCGACGGTGGCTCCACTCCCTCGTAGCGCACGAGCCCGTAGGGGTCGTCCTCGAGCACGTCGAGCCCGTACGTCGTCGCCAGCTCCGCGAGGCGACGGCGGCGCTCCACCCCGAGCGTCCGCCCGCTCGGGTTCTGGAAGGTCGGGATCGTGTAGAGGAACGAGATCTCTCCCCCACGCTGCAGCTCGGTCTCGAGCGCGTCGAGATCGAGGCCTTCGTCGTCCATCGGTAGCGAGACGGTCTCGACCCCCTGCCAGCCGAGGAGCTTGAGCGGCCGATCGTAGGTCGGGCCTTCGACGAGCACCCGGCCGGGCTTTCGCTCGAGCTGAGCCGACGTGAAGAACACGAATCCCTGCAACCCACCCGTCGTCACGAACACCCTGCCCGGCTCGACACCGTGCCGCTCGGCGAGCAGCTCGCGCAGAGGACCGTACCCACCACCCGTCCCGTAGGACAGGATCGTCGTCCCGTCCCGCTCGAGCGCGGCGGTCGCACAGTCCGCGACGAGCGCAGGGTCGAGAGCAGCCGGATTGGGCGCACCGCGCGCGAAGGAGATCACGCGTTGAGCCTACCCAGAGCTCGAGCGCCACTCGCGATCGAGGATCGCGTAGACGAGCTCGCTCTGCCACTCGTCCTTGACCCACTCGTTCTCGACGAGGTGCGCCTCGAGACGCAGACCGAGCTTCTCGAGGACGCGCGCGGATCCCTGGTTGCGGGGCTCGACGCGACCGATCACGCGGTGCAGCTCGAGGTCGTCGAACGCGATGCCGAGCAGCGGCCGCGTCGCCTCGGTGGCGTATCCGCGCCCGACATGGTCGGGGTGGACGATGTAGCCGATCTCACCGAGCTCGTGCGGGCTGCTCACGAGATGGAGCACGACGTCCGCGACGAGCTCCCCCGTCTCCCGCGACTCGGCGGCGAGCGCCAGAACGTCGCCCTCGTCGCGGATGCCGGTGCTGACGAGCTTTCTCCCGAGTGTCTCGCGAACCTCGTCCGGGGTCTGCGGCGGCCAGTAGAGGTATCGGGTCACGTCGGCGTTCGACCGCATCGCGTACAGCGCGTCGAAGTCCTCCTCCGCGTAGCGGCGCAGGAGCAATCGCTCGGTGAGGAGCGGCTCGACGAGCTCGTAAGGGCTCACGCCGGGAAGGCTAACCGGGGCGTCCGGTACACTGGGACGCAGGGGTAGGCATCCGTCTCCCCCGTGAGATCGGCGCTTCTTTCGACCCTGCACGGCTCGAGAGCAGTTCGGATCTCGAGCCAGTCACACGACACAGGAGTCGAATGAATCGTATGGACCAGATCACCTTCGCGACGCTCGGCGTGAGCGCCGACGTCGTTCGCGCCCTCGAGGCACGCGGCATCACCTCTCCTTTCCAGATCCAGGAGCGGGTCGTCCCGCTCGCGCTTCGCGGCAACGACGTGCTCGCGAAGTCGCCAACCGGCTCGGGCAAGACGCTCGCGTTCGCCCTGCCGATCGTCGAGACGGTCGCAATCGACGAGCCGCGACCCGTCGGCGCTCGTCCTCGTCCCGACGCGTGAGCTCGCGGTGCAGGTGACCGACGAGTTCGAGAGCGTCGCCCGACCGCACGCAAGCTCTCCGTCGCCTGCGTCTACGGGGGCGTCCCCTTGCACGCGCAGGCGAAGCGCGCAGCCCAGGCGCACGTCCTCGTCGCGACGCCTGGTCGCCTCCAGGACCTGCTCGACCGGCGCATGGTCATCGATCGACGCGGTGCGGATCCTGATCCTCGACGAGGCCGACCGCATGCTCGACATGGGCTTCAAGCCGCAGGTCGACAAGATCGTCAAGCGGCTGCCGCGGGAGCGGCAGACGATGTTCTTCTCGGCGACGCTCGACGGGGCGGTCGGCGAGCTCGCCCGCGCGTACACCAATCTCCCCACGAGGGTCGAGGCAGACCTCCCGGCGGAGCACTCGACCGGGGAGATCGACCACCGCTTCGTGCCGGTCACGATGGACACGAAGCTCGACACGCTCGTGAAGCTGATCGGCGAGGTCGGTGGGCTGACGCTCGTCTTCGTTCGGACGAAGCGCGGCGCCGACCGACTCCGGCAGCGGCTCGTCGCCCACGGTGTCGACGCCGTTGCGATGCATGGCGACCTCACACAGTCCCAGCGCGAGAAGGCCCTCGCACGGTTCGAGCGAGGAGCCGTGACGACCCTGATCGCCACCGACGTCGCCGCGCGAGGTCTCGACCTCGACGACGTCAAGCTCGTCGTCAACTTCGATCCTCCCGAGGACGAGAAGGCGTACACCCACCGGGTTGGCCGCACCGGTCGCGCGGGTCGTTCGGGCGATGCGATCACCCTCGTCCTCCCGGAGCAGCAGGGTGACGTCAGTCGAGTCGCGCGCCTGAACGGGCATTCCGAGCGCTTCGAGGAGACCGGGATGAAGGCCGCCCCGCCTCGCCTCGTCTACACCTCGCGCAAGCGCGGATCGAAGTGGGGGCCAGTAAGGCCCAAGAGAATGATCTGAGCCCGCGCGGGCACTTCTCGCGCAGCGAGAAGTGCCAGGAACTGCTGACAGCGTTGACCCAGGGCCTGGCACTTCTCGCGGAGCGAGAAGTGCCTAGTCGAAGAACGTGTCGCTATCGGAGTACGCCGGCACGCAGCAGCAGAGAAAGCGAGCGCCCGCGGGACCACCGGTGATCGTGTGCCAGGCGCCGGGTGGGATGAGGACGTGTCCCCGGCTGCGACCTCGAGCTCGATGCCGTCGACCTCCAACGTCCCACTCCCGGCGAGGAACGAGTAGAGCTCCTCCGTCCGGGCGTGGTAGTGCCGCTCGGTCGCCTGCGCGGGAGCCACGATCGCCTCCGCGAGGCTCTGCCGCTCGGTGTGCATGAGCTCGCGAATCGTCGACCCGTCCTTCGTCGTGAACGCCTCCAGCTCGGGGTAGCGGGTCAGCACCATCGGCGCGCACCCTACAACCGCGTCTCCCCTCCCGGGGCGAGCACGCGCACCTCGACGTCCGGCGCGAACCGCCGGGCCGCCTCGACGAAGCTCCCAGGAGGGTCGTCGAGCCAGGCCGGAGTCTCGCGCGGACCCCGAGGTGCAGCGGGTAGTAGGTGCCCCAGTGGATCGGGATCGCGACCCGCGGCTCGAGCATTGCCAACGCCTCTCCTGCCCGTTCGGGATCGAGATGACCGGGGCCGAGCCCGGGGCCCCATCCCCAGATCGGCACGAGCGCCGCGTCGAGCGGCCCGAGGTCCCGCATCCCGGCGAACAGGTCGGTGTCGCCGGCGAAGTAGACGGACTGCGACCCCGCGATGACGAAGCCGAGCGGGTCTGCCGTCGCCCCGAACGGAAGCCGCCCCCGATCGTGCGCCGCCTCCGTCGCCCTGACCGTGACCGCACCGATCGGGAGCTCGTCTCCGACCGACACCTCGATCACCTGGCGTGCGCCGGTCTTGCGACGCACGAGTGGGCCGGCACCCCGGGGAACGACGAGCGGAACCTCCCGACCCAGCCGCGCGAGCGAGGGGAGGTCGAGGTGGTCGTAGTGGATGTGCGAGACGAGCACTGCGTCGATGCCTCGTGTCGCCGCCGGGGTCACCGGCACGGCGCGACGCAGGTGCGCGACACGCCCACGTAGGAGCGGGTCGGTGAGGATCCTCGTGCCGTCCATCGCCACGACGACGGTCGCGTGACCGACGTACACGATCCGTGTGGTCTCGCGCATGGCTGGGCAAGCGTAGAGCGTTCGTGATCTACTCCATCCGATGGCGGAGGGCGCGACAGCCAAAGCGGGCCGTGGGCGGCTGATCGCCGCCAGGACGCTCACCGTCCTCGGGGTCTTCTTCGCGATCGTCACGATCATCTCGGGCTACCTCCGCTGGCAGGTGTTCGACGCGTCGACCTTCGACAACACCGCCGAGGAGCTGATCGCGAACCCGACGATCCGGGACCGGATCGCAACCCGGGTGTCGGAGGACTTCTTCGCGAACGTCGACGTGACGCAGGCGATCGAAGCTCGGCTGCCCGAGAACCAGAAGGGACTCGCCGTGCCACTCGCGGCTGCGATCGAGCTCGGCGGTTCACGCTTCGCGAACGAGCTCCTGTCGCGCCCGCTCGTTCAGGACCTCTGGGTCAAAGCTGCCTCGGTGACGCGCCAGCAAGTCGAGAACGTCCTCGACGACGATACGGGGCCACTGACGACCGAGAACGGGGTCGTCGTCCTCGACCTCAGCCCCATCGTTGTCCAACTGGGCGACAAGGTTGCGATCATCGGTAACCTCGCGACCAAGCTTCCACCCGATGCCGGGAAGATCAAGATCATCGACGCGAACCAGTTGGAGACGGCGCAGGACGTGACCAAGCTCTTCAAGAGCATCGCCGCGTGGATCTGGATCGTCCCGCTGGCGTTCTGGGCGGCCGCGATCTGGCTCGCGCGCGGCCGTCGCCGGCTCGAGGTCCGCGCGGTCGCGATCGGGGCCATCGTGGCCGCAATCGTCGTGCTCGCCGTCCGCTCGGTCGTGGGCACCTACATCGTCGACGATCTCGTGCCGCGTGAGGCCGGGCGACCGGCTGCACAGGAAGCCTGGGACATCATCACCTCGCTGCTGGCCGACGGCGCCTGGTCGGCATTCCTCCTCGGCATCGTGGCGCTCGTGGGGGTCTGGCTCGTCGGCCCGACGAAGAGCGGCACGCGAGCGCGGAGAGAGCTCGCTCCCGTCTTCGCACGGGCGGACCTCACGTACGGGATCGTCGCGCTCGGCCTGCTGCTGCTCGTCTGGTGGGGCCCGATCGCCCAGACGCGGCGCTGGCTCTACATGCTGATCTTCACCGCGCTACTCGTCGCAGGCGTCGAGGTCGTGCGGCGGTTCGTCAGCCGCGAGGCCGGCAGCGGTCAGGCAGCGAGCTCGGCCGCGAGCTGAGCCGTCTCGGTCGGGGTCGTCCCGACCCGGATCCCCTTCGCCTCCAGCGCGGCCTTCTTGGCCTCGGCGGTGCCGGAGGAGCCGGAGATGATCGCACCCGCGTGACCCATCGTCTTCCCCGGCGGGGCAGTGAAGCCCGCGATGTAGGCGACGACCGGCTTCGTCAGCTCGGCCTCGATGAATGCGGCCGCCTTCTCCTCTTCGTCGCCGCCGATCTCGCCGACCATCACGACGTACCGGGTCTCCGCATCTGCCTCGAACTTCCGCAGGATGTCGATGAACGACGAGCCGACGACCGGATCGCCGCCGATCCCGACGATCGACGAGTTGCCGAGGCCCATCTGGGTCAGCTCGTGGCCGATCTGGTAGGTCAGCGTCCCGGAGCGTGACACGAGCCCGATCGAGCCCGCGGAGAAGATCTCGGCCGGGATGATCCCGACGTTCGCCTTGCCCGGAGAGAGGACCCCAGGGCAGTTCGGGCCGATCATGGTCACGCCTCGTGTGTCGATGTACGCCTTCAGCCGCAACATCTCGTGCGCGGGCACGTGCTCGGTGATCGTGATCACGGTGGCGATCCCGGCGTCGACGGCCTCGTAGACCGCGTCGGCAGCAAATGCGGCCGGCACGAAGATCATCGACGTGTTCGCACCCGCCTCCCCGACCGCCTCGGCCACCGTGTCGAACACGGGCACGCCCTCGACGTCCTGCCCACCCTTGCCCGGGGTCACCCCCGCAACGAGCTGCGTCCCGTAGGCGCGATTGCGGAGCCCGTGGAACCGCCCTTCCGAGCCGGTCAGTCCCTGGACGACGAGGCGCGTGTCGGCATCGACGATGATCGCCACCCGTCAGGCTCCCTTCCGTGCCAGGATCGCGATCTTGTCGAGCGTGAGCCGACCGCCCGTCGCGCGATCGCCGAGGAGAGCGGTCGCCTGCTGCGCCTCGTCGCCAGTGCAGCCAGTCCGGTCGAGCCAGGCCTGGAAGTCGAACGTGTGCTCGAAGAGCCTGACCTCCTCGAGCACCAACCCGGCCTCCTGCACGACCTCGCGCCACTCCGCGGCCGTGTAGTTGCGGACGTGGGACGGGTCGCGGAGCCTTTCGGCCGCCTCGACGTCATCCCCCATGAACACGGTGTCGACGAGAATCACGCGGTCGGACGAGACGCGTGCCATCTCGTGCACCGACGCGCGGAAGTCAGCGAAGTGGTGTGCTGCCGTCCGGCAGGCAACCACATCGAACGAGCCGTCGGCAAACGGGAGCGACTCGGCGGTGCAGATCACGTCCGGGTGCATGCCGGGCGCGGAATCGCACGTGACGAGGCGGATCCCGAGCTCGCGGAGCCTGCGCGCGACGTGACCGCCGCCGGTCGCCACGTCGAGCGCGGTCGCCGCACCGGCCGACCATTCGACGAGCGCCTCGAGATCCTCGCCCTCGCGATGCGCGTCGGACTCGACGTACGAGGCGGCACGATCAGACCAGAGATCGCTCGTCACGCCGCGAGCTCCACCGCGCGGGTCGCGGCCTCGAGCATGGTCGGCGACACGACGAGGTTCGACGGCGCCGCCTCGGCGAGGATCCGACGCCCCTCGTCGGCATTCGTCCCGTCGAGACGCACGACGATGGGCAGCGCGAGCGACGTCTCGTCGAGCGCCTGGAGGATTCCGCGCGCAACCTCATCGCAGCGCGTGATACCGCCGAAGATGTTGAAGAAGATCGCCTTGACCTGTGGGTCACGCGTGATCACGGACAGCGCGTCGACGACCCCCTGCGCATCGCCCCCACCGCCGAGATCGCAGAAGTTCGCAGGACGGCCGCCGGCGAAGGTCACGACGTCGACCGTCGACATGGTCAGGCCGGCGCCGTTCCCGAGCACGCCCACATCGCCGTCGAGCTTGACGTAGGTGACCCCCTTCTCGCGGGCCAGCGCCTCGAGCGGGTCGGCGGCCGCCACGTCGCGCATCTCGGCGACTTCGGGGTGCCGGAAGAGCGCGTTGTCGTCGACCGCGAACTTCGAGTCGAGCGCCTTCACCTCACCCTCGGGGGTGACGATCAACGGGTTGATCTCGCACAACATCGCGTCGAACCGCGTAAACGCGTCGTAGAGCTTCCCGACGATCGCGGCGATCTGCTTCTGCTCGGACGGCTCCGTCACCCCGCCGCGATAGACGAGCCGGCGCGCCTGCCACGGATGGAACCCCTCGAGCGGGTCGACGTGCAGGCGGACGAGCGCGTCCGGGCTCTCCTCCGCAACCTGCTCGATCTCGACCCCACCCTGGGTCGTGAACATGAACAAGGGCTTGCGCGCGCCGCGATCGAACGTCAGCGAGAGGTAGTACTCCTTCGCGATGTCCGATGCCTTCTCGACCCACAGCTTGCGGACGATGTGACCGCGGATGTCGAGCCCGAGGATCTCCTTGGCCCGTTCCTCGGCCTCGGCCGGCGTGGTGGCGAGCTTGACCCCACCCGCCTTGCCCCGACCACCGGTGAGCACCTGCGCCTTGACGACGACGGGGGTGCCGAGCTGTTGCGCCGCCTCCCGGGCCTCGACCGGGTTGACGACGAGGCGCCCGTCGGAAACCGGGATCCCCACCCGCCGGAACAGCTCCTTCCCCTGGTACTCGTACAGATCCACGCGCCGGTCAGCCTAACTGCGACGATCCCGACGATGCGCCGTCTCCTCGCCCTTCTCTCGCTGCTCGCGGTGCTCGTCGTCGCGGGGTGCGCGCAGACCGGAGAGCCGCCACCGATGGCCGCACCGGCGAAGCCGCAGCGTGCCGCGCTCGACTGGACCGAGCCGTTCCCCAAGAACGGGCCCGGGCTCGTGTTCACGACCCGGAGCCTCGAGGTGACCAAGGACGGCTGGGCCGCCGAGGTCGCGATCGAGAACACCACCGACCTGACCTGGGACCTCGCGCTCGACCCGATCGCGGTCGCCCAGGGGTTCGGCCTGATGCTCTTCGAGACGGGCAACCTCGACGAGGTCGAGCGCCGCAGTCGTGACGGGCAGCTCCCCGGTCTGCGCCCGGCCCGCACGTTCACGCCCGCGCTCCCACCTGCGCTCGGCCCGGAGCAGTCGTGGTCGGGTCGGATCTCGGCGCAGGGTGCGCTCGCCGCCGGGCGACACGCACGGGTCGTGTTCGGGACGCTGACGACGTCGGGGATCCCGCCCGACGGCCTCCCGACGAAGGTCGTCTGGATCACGGACCACGCGTACCAGCTGCGCTGAGCGTGACTAGAGTCGCACGGTGAGCCGCTGGTCCCCACTGACGATCCCGGCCGCCGCGCAGCGCCCGCTGGGACGTCGTCCACACGAGACGGTGACCGCCGAGGGAGTCGCGTGACCGACGCGATCGTCGTCGACGGGCTCGAGAAGACATACGGCAGGCAGACCCTCGCGCTCGACGGGATGACCTTCACCGTCCCCGAGGGCCAGGTGTTCGGGCTTCTCGGCCCGAATGGCGCAGGCAAGTCGACCACCGTCCGCGTGCTCGTGACGCTGACCACCCCGAACGGCGGTCGCGCCGAGGTCGCCGGGCACGACGTGCAGCGAGAGCCGGCTGCGGTGCGACGCGCGCTCGGCTATGTCCCGCAGGCGTCCGGGATCGACCGCGAGGGAACCGGTCGCGAGAACCTCGTGCTGCAGGGAAGGTTGCAGGGCATGACGGGTCCCGCGGCCGAGTCGCGGGCGGGTGAGCTGCTCGAGCTGTTCTCTCTCGGGGAGAAGGCGAACGCGCTCGTGCGCACCTTCTCCGGCGGCCAGAAGCGCCGACTCGACGTCGCGATGGGCCTCATGCACCGGCCCCAGGTGCTGTTTCTCGACGAGCCGACGACCGGTCTCGACCCGGAGGCGCGGGCGGCGATGTGGGACGAGCTCTCGCGTCTCGCGGCCGAGGAGCGGCTCACCATCCTGCTGACCACGCACTACCTCGAGGAGGCCGACCGGCTCGCCGAGCGCGTGGCGATCGTCAGCCGGGGTCGCGTCGTCGTCGACGGCTCACCCGAGGCGCTCAAGCGGGAGCTCCGGGGCGATGCCGTGATCGTCGAAGTCGCCCGCGGCGACACCGACCGCGCCGTCGCGCTCCTCGATCAGGTCGGTGGGGTGAGCGGGACGGTGGTCGACGGTCAACGCGTGCATGCGCGGGTGTCGAACGGCGCCGAGGCGGTCCCGGTGGTGCTCGCCGCGCTCGACGCCGGCGGGGTGCCGGTGGCCGCGGTGACGATCGCACGCCCATCGCTCGACGATGTCTACCTCCACTACACGGGGCGAGCGTTCGCGTCCGACGACGCCGAGGGCACGTCGTGACGGCCGTCGCGCAGACGCTCCACCTGACGGTGCGACTGGCACGGAACCTCCGTCGCCAGCCGATCTGGATCGCGCTGCTACTCATCCAGCCCATGTTCTGGCTGCTGCTCTACAGCCAGCTGTTCCGGCGGATCACCGACCTGCCCGGGTTCGGCACCACCTCCTACGTCGACTACCTCACACCCGGGATCGTGATCATGACGGCGTTCTTCTCGGGCACCTGGGCGGGCATGGGCATGATCGAGGACCTCGACCGTGGCGTGGTCGAGCGGTTTCTCGCAACGCCCACCCATCGCAGCGCAATCGTGGGCGCGCGCGTGCTGCAGTCTGCACTCGTCGGCTCGATCCAGGCGCTGATCATCCTCATCGTCGGGATCCCCCTCGGAGCAACGAACGGCGGCCCTGTCGGCTGGCTCGTGATCCTGCTGGCCGGCGCACTCGTCGGAGCCGGGTTCTCGGGCATCTCGAACGGGATCGCGCTCCTGACCCGACAGGAGGCGACGATGATCGCGATCGCAAACTTCATCGGGCTGCCGCTCCTGTTCTTCACCTCGATCCTGATCGCCCGCGACCTCATCCCGTCGTGGATGCGATGGCTGTCGGCGGGGAACCCCGTGGAGTGGGCGGTCAGGGCCGGACGCGGCCAGGCCCTCCCCGGCACCGGGGGCGGCGAGATCCTGCTCTACCTCGGTCTGCTGGCCCTGTTCTGCCTCGTGACGAGCGCGTTCGCGACGTGGTGCTTCCGCTCGTACCAGCGGACGCTCTGACGGGCCGGCCGATCGGTCAGCCGATCGCGAGCACGACGATCGTCAGGATCGCGAGGACGATCCCGGCACCACCGATCAACCAGACCCAGATGTCGGCCGACGGCGGGTACGTGCCCCGGGCAAGGGCACGGCTGAATGCTCGCTGACGCTCGAGACCGACGAGGAAGGCGGCGATCCCGAGGATGCCGAAGCCGATCCCGATCACTCGGAACGCCCACCAGGGGCCGTTCTCGAGCTGTGCGGAGAGGGTGCCGACCGCGAACGCGACCGCGATCGCACCGAGCCCGCTCCGCCACCAGGCGAGGAACGTCCGCTCCGCGGCGAGCCGGGTTCGGGCAAGGGCATCCTCGACCTCGTCGAAGTCGGGGCTCGGGCCGCGACTGCTCACAACGGTTGGGCCGTCGGGCGGACGAGGATCTCGTTGACGTCGACGTGCGGCGGCTGCTCGAGCACGAACAACACCGCGCGCGCGACATCCTCCGCGACGAGCGGCTCCTCGAGCGGGACCTTCGCAAAGAAGGGTGTGTCGACCATCCCCGGTGCGATAACGGTAACGCGCACACCGGTTCCGTCCAGCTCTTGCCGGGCGCCCTCCGCCATTGCGTGCACCGCGTGCTTCGTCGCCGAGTAGAGAGAGCCTACGATCGGCCGTCGCCCCGCGACCGAGCCTGTCAGCAGCAGGTGCCCCCTGGACTCGATGAGTGCCGGCATCGTGGCGCGGATCGTCAACGCGGCGCCGTAGACGTTCGTGAGCACCATCTCGCGCCAGCGCTCCGTTGTCGAGGCGAGGAAGCTCCGCTCACCGCCGAAGCCGGCGTTCGCCCACGCGGCGTCGAGTCGCCCGAAATGCTCCAGCGCGACAGTGAGCGCCGCCTGCTGGTCGTCCCACTCGGTGACATCACACTCGACCGCGACCGCGTGATCGCGGCCGCCGAGCTCGGTGGCGATCACCTGGAGCCGTTCGATCGAGCGAGCTGCGAGGACGAGCCGCCAGCCGGCGGCCCGCGCCGCACGCGCTGTCGCCTCGCCGATGCCCGACGACGCACCCGTGATCAGGAGCACACGCCCGCTCACCGGACCTCCACCTGGTAGGTGGGCACCAGCTCGGGATCGGCGCCGCAGCTCTTGGGCAGGTGCACGCGACTGCGGGTGAGCACGGCCTCCACGACCCGGCCGCGGGCCGTGACCCGGATGCTCTCCCCGTTCCGCTCGGCAAGCTCGACATCCGCGAGCCCGTCGAGCCCGAGCGCACGTCGCACAGCGACCTCGGCCGCCTGCCCGGCCTCGTCGTAGATGCTGCGACCCCGGTAGCGGTCGAGCGGGATGCGGCCGTCGGCCAGCAACCTCGCGTGCGCGACCACCTCGTCGGGCTCGACGCGCCCGAGCGTCACCCCGAGCGGCAGGGCGACGAGGTTCGGTGCGAACCGATGGCCTCCCGTATGCGAGCACTGCCAGACGAGCTCTGGGTCATGACCGCGCGTGAGCGCGGAGAACACGGGCAGCCCGAGTCGCGAGCAGCACGCATCGCGACGGCCGTGTGCGCAGACGAGGAGCAGCAGCTCGTCGACGACGTCGCCCTCGGCCCACGGATCGCGATCGGGGAGCTCCTCGACCGTCTCGAGGGAGAGACGCCGGAGCTCGCCACCCTTCCGGCTCGTTGCGGCGGCGAACACGACCACGGCGTGGTCGCGACGCGCCGGACGCCGGATCGCGAGCACCTTCTCGTCCCGCGCGCCGAGCCATGCGGCCACCTCCGGCGGGAAGCCTCCGTCGGCGATGGCGTCACGACCCCAGGGCAGCCGGGACTCGACGCAGAGCCAGCGGGAGGCCTCCATCCCGGTCCCACCGAGGGGCTCGCCGGCAGCTGTCGAGGCGGTCGAGCACGTGACACTCATCGCGCCGACGCTACCGGACGTCGACCAGCGGCCCGAGCAGTCGCTCGAGCGCCGGCTCGATCCCGAGCCCGTCGGCGAACGCGCGGTACTCCCGCGCGAGCCTGGCCGTATCGCGACCGGGCCGCGTCGTGCGGACCCCGCGGACGAGGACGTTCTTCGCCGTGTGCTCGAGCGGGACGAACTCGACCACCTGCACGTCGTAGCCTGCGAGCGCGAGGAGCTGCGCGCGCGCCGCGTCGGTCACCTCCGCAGCGAATCGCTCCTTGAGGATCCCGTGCCGCAGCAACGGGCGGAGCCGCTCGTCGGCAAGCTGGCCGAGCAGCTCGTGCTGGCAGCAAGGCACCGCGAGGATGACGGCGGCTCCCAGGCGGACGGCGCGGTCGAGCGCCGCATCGGTGGCCGTGTCGCACGCATGCAGGCTGACCACGAGGTCGGCGCCGTCGGCCTGCCAGGACCCGATCTCTCCGACCTCGAATCGGAGCCCGGCCAGATCGAGGCGTCGCGCTATCGACTCACACTCGGCGACGACCTCCCCCTTGAGGTCGAGGCCCACCAGCTCCACCTCCCGGCCGTGGACGACGGTCAGCAGGTGGTGGAGCGCGAACGTCAACGTCGACCGTCCCGAGCCGAAGTCGAGGACGCGCAGCGGACCGTCGGGCAGGGCCGGGATCACGTCCTCGACCAGTTCGCAATAGCGGTTGACCTGCCGAAGCTTGTCTTGCCGCGCCGCACGGACCTTCCCGTCGCGCGTCATCACGCCGAGCTCGACGAGGAACGGCACCGGGATGCCCTCCTCGAGCAGGCGACGCTTGCGCCGATCGTGCTCCCGGGTCGCCGTCGAGCGAGTCGCCGGTCGGCACAGGATTGTCGTGCCCCGACCGCCGGCGAGCACCTGGTAGTCGCCATCCGGCGCGCGGAGGAGGGCCTGCCGGTACGCCCCGCCGACGAGGTGGGTCAGACGCCGGCTCGTCTCGTCCGGGTCGAGGATCTCGTCCTCGGTTCGGGTCGAGTGGTGATGACGCCAGCGGTAGCGCCCCTCGAGCGGGTCGACGGTGACCTTGCGCGCTCGGTCATCGCCGCCGGAACGCGGCTTGCTGAGCGTCGCCGCCGTCAGTCGGTCGGTCGTGACGAGCCGCTCGACGAGCTCCTCGACCGACTCGGTCGCCTGGCTCACTCGACGCCCTCGATCACGCAGAGCAGTTGACCACTCACGACCGGGTCGGCCACCGACACGGTCAGCCGCTGCACGACGCCGCCGTGCGGGGCCCTGATCTCGTTCTCCATTTTCATCGCCTCGACGATGCAGAGGAGCTGACCCGCCTCGACGTCCTCCCCCTCGACAACGGCCACGGCGAGCACGGTGCCCTGCATCGGGCTGACGACCACACCGTCCCCGGCGACCCGGGCTGCGGCCTCACGCTGCTCGCGCCGGTGGGCCAGCTCGGCCCAGGGTGGCGGGGTCGCGTGCAGCCGCACCTCGTGGAGGCGCCCGTCGATCTCGACCGAAACGAGCGCCGCGGTCGTGGGCGACGCGCCATCCGGGCTTCTCGCTAGGCTTGTTGTCACATGAGACAACTGTCGTTCCAACTCCGCCGCGCGCTCCGCCAGCTCGTCCGACTCCACGAGGTTGCTGCACGTCTCGGCCGCGACGAAGGCGGGATGCTCGAGCAACGCGCGATGGAAGCCGATCAGCGTCGGCACCCCTTCGATCCGGAGCTCGGCGAGCGCACGCAGCATCCGCAGCCGCGCCCGCTCCCGATTCACGTCGTGGACGATCAGCTTCACGATCATCGGGTCGTAGTGCCCGCTGATCTCGTCCCCTGCGGAGACGCCCGAGTCGACGCGAACACCAGGCCCACCCGGCTCTCGATACGCGGTGACCCTCCCCGGCGAGGGCATGAAGCCCTTCCCGACGTCCTCGGCGTTGATCCGGCACTCGATCGCGTGGCCGCGCAGCACGACGTCCTCCTGGCGCACCGAGAGCGCCTCGCCAGCCGCGATGAGCACCTGTTCGCGGACGAGGTCGAGGCCCGTCACGAGCTCGGTCACCGTGTGCTCGACCTGGATTCGCGTGTTCATCTCCATGAAGAAGAACTCGCCATCAGCGGTGAGCAGCCCCTCGACCGTGCCGGCCGAGCGGTAGCCGCACGCCCGGGCCGCGTCGACGGCGATCCCCCCGATCCGCGCGCGCAGCTCTTCGTCGACGGCCGGCGACGGAGCCTCCTCGACGAGCTTCTGGTGCCGCCGCTGGATCGTGCAGTCCCGCTCGCCGAGATGGACGACGCTCCCGTGAGCGTCGGCGAGCACCTGTACCTCGACGTGTCGGGGGTCTTCCAGGTACCGCTCGACGTAGACGGCGCTGTCGGCGAAGTATCGCTCACCCTGCCGCCGGGCGGTGTCGAGCGCCTGCTCGACACCGTCGGGCCCGTCGACCAGCTCCATTCCCTTGCCGCCACCACCCGCCGCCGCCTTGACGAGCAACGGGTAGCCGAGCTCGACCCCGAGCGCGAGCACCTCGGCAACGGTCGTCACCGGTGCGGTCGCGCCCGGGATGATCGGCACCCCGGCCGCCTGCATCGCAGTCCGCGCGGCGGTCTTCGAGCCCATCAGCGCGATCGCGTCGGGTGGCGGGCCGATCCACGTGAGCCCGGCCTCCTCCACCGACCGCGCGAAGCCGGCGTTCTCGGCCAGGAACCCGTACCCAGGGTGGACCGCCTCGGCCCCAGCCCGCAGGGCGGCGTCGAGGATGGCGTCGACTCGCAGGTAGCTCTCGCTCGCCGGGCCCGGCCCGATGCGGAACGCCGCGTCGGCAACGCGGACGTGGAGGCCGTCGCGGTCTGCCTCGGAGTACACGGCGACGCAGCCGATACCGAGCTCGCGCAGGGTACGGAAGACCCGCACCGCGATCTCACCGCGGTTCGCGACGAGCACGCGCGTGAACGGGGGCGTGCGGGAGCTGGCCACGACCCGCGTATTCTCCCGGACGGTGACCCTGCCCGACCAGCTGACACTCGTGCGGGCTCTCGCCGTGCCCGTCGTGATCGTGCTCTTCGCCTGGGACTTCCCCGACCACGACTACTGGGCGACCGGGGTGTTCGCCGTGGCGATGGCAACCGATCAGGTCGACGGCTGGCTCGCGCGCCGCCGCAACCAGACCTCCGCCTTCGGCGCGCTGCTCGACCCGATCGCCGACAAGGTGCTCGTCATGGTCGCGCTCGTGATGCTCGTCGCGGAGGGTGTGGCTCCGGCGTGGATGGTGGCCGCGATCGCTGCCCGCGAGCTGGCGATCTCCGGGCTCAGGCTGGCGGCGATCGAGCGCGGCGTGGTGGTCGCAGCCCGCGACCTCGGCAAGCTCAAGACGTGGGCGCAGGCGGTCGCGGTCGTCGTCGCGGGGCTCGCCGCCGCCGGTGCGTGGAGCGACGACGTCGCCTGGTGGGTCCTGCTGGTGGCGACGATCCTGACCTGGGTGTCGGGGCTCGACTACGCGCGCGTCGCGCCGGCGCTGCTCCGCGGGTCGGCGTCGTCGTCGGAGACCAACCCACGGTCGACGCCTTCGGCGAGCCCCACCAGCCGCCACCGAGCCTCGTAACGCGCGTCGGAGGGCGAGGCGACGAGCCCTGCCGCTGCGGCGCGAGCGGCGATCGCCTCCGTCAGCTTCGGGCCGGGGTCGGGGTCGAGGGCGAACGCCATCTCACGAGGCTACGCGAGGGGAAGCAGCCGCGCAGCGGTGGCTTTGAACGACGCGACGACCGGGTCACCCTCTCGCAGCTCGAGCCGGTCGAGCGACGCGGTCGTCACCTCCGCGACGAGTGGGCCGACGCGCACGCGCGCGCGGTTTCCGAGCGAGACGATCGACTCGATCGGTGCCTCGACGTGGTTGACCGAAGAGTCCGGCACCCGCTCGCGCGACAACGCAACCTCCCACGGATAGACCGCCACACCCACGCGCCCGATCGCGGTCTCGGTGCTCCAGGCGGAGCCGCCGTCGTCGAGGACGACCTCGGTGAGCCCGTCGAGCCCCGGACGGGCCGTCCCCGAGAGGAGCATCGCACCGGTGAAGCTCGCAACGAACGTGTCCGCCGGTCTCGCGACGAGCTCCGTGGAGGTGCCGGACTGAAGGATCCGGCCGTCGACGATGACGCCGATCCGGTCGGCGATCCCGGCGGCGTCCTCGAAGTCATGGGTGACGAGGATCGTCGGGAGCCCGAGCTCGCGGAGCAGCTCGTGCAGCTCGAGTCGCACGATTCCCTTCGTGTGCGCGTCCAGCGCCGAGAGGGGCTCGTCGAGCAGGAGCACGGACGGCTGGCGGGCAAGCGCGCGTGCGAGCGCGACCCGCTGTCGCTCCCCGCCCGAGAGCTCACGCACGTGGGCACGGCCGAGATGTCCGATCCGAAGCCGCTCCAGCAGCGGGTCGATCGGCATGCCACGGGCCGCACCGAAGCGGATGTTCGCCGCGACGTCGAGATGCGGGAAGAGCGCGTACTCCTGGAACAGGTAGCCGACCCGCCGTCGCTCGGGCCCGAGGTCGACACCGCTGGCGGTGTCGAGCCAGCGTTCCCCATCCAGCTCGACGAGCCCTCGCTCAGGGCTCAGCAGGCCCGCCACGACCCGCAGGACGGTCGTCTTCCCCGCACCCGAAGGCCCCACAAGAGCCAGGGTCTCCGCGGTATCGACGATCAGCTCGACGGTCGCGGCGAAGGCCCGAAGGGGATGGGTGAAGTCGACCCGGAGTGCCATCGAGTGAGGAGCTTGACGGAGAGCAGCACCGTGGCGCTGATCAGGACGAGCACTGCACTGATCGCGAGCGCGACGTCGAAGTCGAGATCGAACTGCTCGTAGATCGCGAGCGACAGCGTCTGGGTCGTCCCCTGGAGCGACCCCGCGAACATGATCGTCGCGCCGAACTCGCCGATCCCACGGGCGAAGGCGAGCGCGGCGCCCGCCCCCAGTCCTCCCGCCGACAGCGGCAAGGCGATGCGGGCGAAGACCCGACCCGGGCCTGCGCCGAGCGTCCTCGCCGCCGCGGGGAAGGTCGGGTCGACCGACTCGAAAGCGGCGATCGCCGTCCGGACGTAGAACGGCGAGGCCACGAACGTCACCGCGAGGATCACGGCCACCTTGGTGAACGCGATGTCGATCCCGAGCGTGTCCATCGTCCCACCGAGCAGCCCGAGGCGGCCGAAGGCCGCGAGGAGGCCGATCCCCGCGACCGCCGGCGGAAGCACGAGGGGAAGCTCGACGAGCGTCACGACGATGTCTCGGGCGCGCGAGGTGCGGGTCGCGATCCAGTACGCCGTGGGCGTGCCGAACAGGATGATCAGGAACATCGACACGAGGTTCGTCTCGATGGTCACGCGCAGGGCGTCGACCGACTCGTCCGTGCCGAGCGAGGAGAGCAGTGTCCCGGGCGAGACCCGCAGGAAGATCGCCGCGATCGGGAGGATGAGAAACGTCAGGGCGACCCCCGTCGCAAGGACGAGCATCGTTCTGAACGCAACCGTCACGACGCTGCGATCGGGACCGGGAGGAACCCGGCGTTCTTCAGCGCGGTCTGTCCCTTGTCGGAGAGGAGCGTCTTGATCCATGCCTGCGCCGCGGTCTTGTTGGGTGACTTGGAGACAATCGCGATCTCGTACCGGACGCGCGGCTGTGCCCACGCGGGGATCCGGATCACGTTCACCTGGTCGGACACCGCGCGCGCGTCGGTGACGTAGACGAACCCCGCGTCCGCCTGGCCGAGCGCGACCTTGCCCGTGACCGCCTTGACGTCGGACTCGCGGCTGACGACCTTGCTCAGCACGCTCGACAGGCCCATCTTGCGCAGCACCGTGAGCGTGTAGCCGCCGACCGGCACCGCAGGCGCAGCCACGACGAGCTTCACCGGCTTGCGCTTGAGGTCGTACAGCGACGTGATCCCCGCCGGGTTCGACTTGGGCACGATGAGCGCCAGCCGATTCGCCGTGAACGTCACCGGCTTGTCGACGATGCCTGCCTTGAAGAGCCGCTGGGTGTTGAGCGGCGCCGCCGAGGCGAAGATGTCAGCGGGGGCGCCGTTCTTGAGCTGCGTCTCGAGCGCGTTCGAGCCGGCGAAGCTGTACTTCTGGGCCGGGTCGAGCGCCTTGAACACCTCGGTCAGCGATGCGGCTGCATAGATCGTCAGCGGGTCGGCGGACGACCTGGCGCTTGCACTCGATGCGGCGAGGGACGCCACGGCGACCGCGACTGCGAGGAGCACCGACCAGAGCTGTTTCTTCATGACAACTCCTCTCAGCCGAGGTAGTCCTCGAGTGCCGCGCTGGCGGCCTCGAGATCGAGGGCGTTCGGGAACGACTCGGCACCGACCGCGTCGTTGACGAGCGTGACGAGCACGCCGATCTGCTGGGCGAGACTCGCGACGAGGCTCGCATAGAGCGTGCGGTACGAGGGAACGGACACAGACGCAACAGCAGACTGGTAGGCACCGAGCGTCGCACGTAGCACGGTGAGGCCGGCCGTCGCGGCGGCTGCGGGCGATTTGAAGGTGCCGTCGGGCCAGGCGAAGGTGAAGTCTTCCGCAGCCGGTGCGGTCTGACCCGCCCCCGTGAGCAGCGCCCCGAGCGCGGCCGCATGCTGGTTCGCGTTCGCGCGCGCCACGCGCAGCCTCCGGTTGACCTTGACGTCGAACACCTTGGCGGCGATCGCCTTCCCGTAGAAGTCGCTCGCCAGCAGCGAGGCGGCGACGCCGAAGTTCGCGTAGGCGAGCTCGTCGTCGGTCGCGGCCGACGCGGTGCCCAGCCAGGGGACTGCCACGGCGGCGGTCGTCGTTCCCGCGGCGGTGATGAGAAATCGTCGTCGGTTCACGTCTGCCCCGAGCCCCTTCTCTGTCGAGCGACCCGCCGCTCTGGCGGCGACCGCACGGGCGTGCACGGCAGCCGGGGACAGTACCAGAGTGGTAGACATCAATTGACTACCAGAGAGGAGCACGATGCCGATCAGCGCGCCGGGCAGCGGTTGCCTACGCCGTAGAAAGGCATACGATCGCCACCCGTGAGCCGAGCGCCTCGGACCGACCCGTCGTTGGCAGAGTGGGCCGCGCTCGGCCTGCTGTGCGAGACACCGGCGCACGGATGGTCGGTCGCCCGTGCCTTTCAAGGCGGCGGTGAGATCGGGAGGGTCCTGACCGTCACCCGGCCCCTCGTCTATCGCGCGCTCACGTCGCTGCGCGAGCTCGGCTTCGTCGAGCAGCGAGGCACGTCACCGAGCGACGTCGGCCCGGCCCGAACCGTGCTCGGCCCGACGCGCCGTGGCCGGTCGGCGTTCAGACGTTGGCGCGCGCGTCCGGTCGAGCACGTCCGCGACCTTCGTTCGGAGCTGATGCTGAAGCTGCTCTTCCACGAGCGTGCGGACATCGACCCGACCGGGTTGCTGGATCGGCAGGCGGCAGTCCTCGCCCGTACCGAGCGATCACTCGAGCGCCAGGTCGGCGAGGCGGAGGGCTATGCGCGGACGCTCGCGCTCTGGCGACTCTCATCGGCCAGGGCAGCGCTCGCGTTCGTCGAGGCCCTCCTCGATCGGCGGTCACTCGAGCCGATCGTGTACCGCCCGATCGGGGTCGTCACCTCACCACACACGACGCTCGAGGGAATGCCGCTCCAGGCAATCGCCGACGAGACCGGGCCCTCACGGATCGAGGTAGCCGAGGAGCACCGCGGGTGCCTGACCGATCTCGAGGGTTTCTCCCACGTGTGGGTCATCGCACACCTCCACGAGTCCATGGGCTGGAAGGCGACCGTTCCCGTCTTCCTCGACGACGTCGAGCGTGGCGTGTTCGCAACCCGCTCCCCCCACCGACCCAGCCCGATCGGGCTCACGCTCGCGTCACTCGTCGTTGTGGAGGCGGATGCGATCGTCGTCGACGGGATCGACCTTCTCGACGGGACCCCGGTGCTGGACCTGAAGCCGTACGTGCCACTCTTCGACACGCCCTCCGGGCAGATCAGGTCCGGCTGGTTCGAGGGTCGGGCGGAACGCGTCTTCGAGCGCACTTCGGACGGTCGCTTCGCATCCCGAAGCCGCCGCAAGCTCGACTGACCCGCAGCTCGACACCCTCCTCGGCCCAAGAGACGTCGTCACGCACGACATCGGATGGGCCGTCGCCAACACGACGGTTACTTATTTGGCGTATTCGAGTTTCTTATGCTACACCTTCCCGGTCGACAAAGAGGGCGCGGGGCCTGTGATGCGCCGCGGCGATTGCCAACGAACGGGGAGTGCTATGCAACGCAACAGAGTTGTCTGGATCTCGGTGCTCGTGACGATCCTCGTGGCGACCGCCGTCGCGGGCGCGGCAACGGCGGCACGGTCGAGCGGGAAGGCGGTCACGCTGAACCTGGTCGCGTACTCGACGCCACGGCCGGTGTTGACCAAGTTGATCGATGAGTTTCGCAAGACACCGCAGGGCGCCGACATCAACATCAGGGCGTCCTACGGTCCGTCCTCGGCCCAGGGTCAGGCCGTGGCCAACGGACTGCCCGCCGACGGCGTCATCTTGAATACCGGGAACGACATCCTTGATCTCGTCGACAAGGGCCTCGTCAACCCGAACTGGAACAAGCAGAGCTACAACGGCGTCGTGTGGAACTCGGTTGTCGTCTTCGGACTCCGGGACGGCAATCCGAAGAAGGTCAAGGCCTGGAACGACCTGACCCGCTCGGGCGTGGGTGTCGTGACGGTGAACCCGTTCACGGGCGGCATCGCCAAGTGGAACATCCTCGCCTCGTACCTCGCGCAGCGCTACACCAGGAAGACCGAGGCGCAGTCGATCGCCTGGCTGCAGAAGTTCTACAAGAACAACGTCGCGTCGCAGGACTCGTCCGGGTCGAACGCCACGAACACGTTCCTCTCGGGTCGGGGTGACGTGCTGCTCACGTTCGAAAGCGAGGCGATCAACGGGAAGATCCCGTTCGTGATTCCCAAGCAGACGATGCTGATCGACGTCTACATCGCCGCGATCACGAAGAGCGAGCACAAGGCCGAGTGGAACGCGTTCTCGCGGTTCCTGAAGACCTATCCGGCGCAGAAGATCCTGGCCGAGAACGGCTATCGCCCCGTCAACAAGCAGGCCCTCACCGAGTTCCGGAGCAAGTTCCCAGTGCGCCCGGGCGAGCGGACGATCAACGACAAGCTGCTCGGGGGCTGGCCGGCCGTGACCAAGAAGTGGTTCGACCCGAACAGCAGCATCATGCAGAAGATCGAGCAGTCGCTCGGTGTCCCCACCACCTAGCACCGTCATCGAGGCGCCCGGCTTCCCGGCGCCGACCAAGCACCGCAGGGAGAGGGTCTCGACGACCCTCTCCCTGCAGGTTGGCTTCGTGACGACGTTCCTGCTCGTGATCGTCGTGCTGCCGATCGCGGCCGTCGTCTGGAAGTCGACAGGAAACGGCTGGTCCGGCTTCTGGTCGGTCGTGTCGTCTCCCCAGGCCGTCGCGGCGATCGAGCTCAGCGTCGTCATGGCCACGCTGGCGGTCCTCACGACGGCCGTGTTCGGGACGATCATCGCGTGGGTTCTGGTCCGCGACTCGTTCGCCGGCAAGAACGTCGTGAACGCCATCATCGACCTGCCGTTCGCGCTCCCAACGATCGTTGCCGGCCTCGTGATCATGGCCCTGTACGGGCCTCGCACACCGATCGACTTCTCGATCGGCGGCTTCCACGTCGACGCGAACGTGACCTTCACCCGTGGCGCGATCTACGTCGCGCTGCTGTTCGTCACGCTTCCCTTCGTCGTGCGCGCTGTTCAGCCGGTCCTGATCGAGCTCGACGAGGAGCTCGAGGATGCCGCGAAGTCGCTCGGAGCGAGCGAGCTGGCGACCTTTCGCCGCATCATCCTGCCGGCCATCCTGCCGGGGATCCTGTCCGGGGTCGCGATGGCGTTCGCGCGCGCGATCGGCGAGATCGGGGCGATCGTCTTGATCTCGGGCAATCTCCCGTTCAAGACCGAGGTCGCCTCGGTCCACCTGTTCCATCGGATCGAGCAGGATCCCGAGGGCTCCGCCGCGGTCGCCGTCGTGTTGCTGTTGATTTCGTTCGCCTCCCTGCTCGGTATCGGTGCTGTGCGCTGGCTCGTCACGAGGCACGAACGTGGGTAGGCTCTCGCTCCGTTTCGCCGCTCTCGGCTACCTCGCGCTGATCCTCGTGGGGCCGCTCCTCATGATGGTGTGGCGAACAGCCGAGGACCTGGATGGCGCGTGGGGGGCGATCTCGGCCCCGGAGACCATCTCGGCCTTCAAGCTCACCCTCTTCGTCACCGCGATCGCTGTCGTCGTGAACACGGTGTTCGGGGTCGTCTGCGCGCTCTTGATCGTGCGAGGCAACATCCCCGGCCGAGGGCTCCTCAACGCCTTCATCGACCTGCCGCTCGCGCTGTCGCCGGTGATCGTCGGGTTCTCGCTTGTCGTCCTCTACGGCGTCAACGGCTGGTTCGGCTGGTTCCAGAACAACGGCTACGAGATCCTGTTTGCGACCCCCTCGATCGTCCTGGCGACGATCTTCGTCACGCTGCCATTCGTCGCCCGGGAGGTCGTGCCGACGCTCCGCGAGATCGGCACCGAGCAGGAGCAGGCGGCCCACACGCTCGGCGCGACCGACTGGCAGACGTTCTGGCGCATCACGCTCCCGGCGATCCGGTGGGCCGTCGTCTACGGCGTCGTGCTCACCGCGGCCCGCGCGATCGGCGAGTACGGGGCGGTGGCCGTGGTATCGGGCAACATCGTCGGCGAGACGCAGACGGCGACGCTCCGCGTCGAGGACGCGTACCAGTTCGCCTACGGCAACTACGCACCCGCATACGGCATCGCCTTCGTGCTCGCGTCGACGGCGGTCATCCTCCTGATCGCGATGATCTTCCTCCAACCGAAAGAGAGCAGGAACTGATGTCGATCTCCGTCCGACACATCACGAAGAGGTTCGACGAGTACGTCGCCCTCGACGACGTATCGGTTGAGGTCGCCCCAGGATCGCTCACGGCGCTCCTTGGGCCGAGCGGCAGCGGCAAGTCCACCTTGCTGCGGATCATCGCCGGGCTCGAGACCCCCGACCAGGGGAGCGTCTTCATCGAGGGGAAGAACGTCACCGGCCGGCGACCACAGGAGCGCGGCGTCGGCTTCGTGTTCCAGCACTACGCCGCCTTCAAGCACATGACGGTGTACGACAACATCGCCTTCGGCCTCAAGATCCGCAAGCGCCCCAAGGCCGAGGTCGCCGAGCGCGTCAACCAGCTCCTGAAGCTCGTGCAGCTCGAGGGCCTCGCCAAGCGGTATCCCGTCGCAGCTCTCGGGTGGGCAGCGCCAGCGCATGGGGCTCGCACGTGCTCTCGCGATCGACCCGGCCGTGTTGCTCCTCGACGAGCCCTTCGGTGCGCTCGATGCCCGCGTCCGGGCAGAGCTCAGGGAATGGCTCCGTCGTCTCCACGACGAGACGCACACCACGACCGTGATCGTCACGCACGACCAGGAGGAGGCGATGGACGTCGCCGACCAGATCGCCGTGATGAACCACGCCCACATCGAGCAGGTCGGATCGCCGACCGAGCTCTACGACACCCCCGCGACCGAGTTCGTGATGAGCTTCGTCGGCCAGGCGAACCGGCTGGGCGATGCGTGGGTGCGCCCGCACGAGCTCGAGCTCCTGCTCGACGCCGCCGACGGTGCGGTCGAAGCGATCGTCGAGCGTGTCGCTCTCTACGGCTTCGACGCGCGGGTCGAGCTCGCGACGGGCGACGGTACTGCTCTCCTCGCCCAACTCACGCGCGAGCACCTCGAAGAGCTCGAGATCGTCGAAGGGCAGATCGTGTGGGTGCGAGCGGCGCGGGAGCGCGTGTTCGCCTAACCCCTGACCCCCGCCCGGGTCGGCCGCCAGGGCATTCGACTACGACGACGAGGACGTCCTCGCGGCAAGCGCTGCGAGCGTCGTCCCTTCGAGCACTCCACGCATCGCCGCCCTCAGCTCGATCCACGTGTCGCGGAGCGGCGCCGCCGACCCGACGTACTCCACCTCCTCGGGTCGCGCGCCGCGGACGGTCGCGATCGGCCCCTCGACCGCGCGGATCACGTCCGCAATGGTGATCTCGTCGGCGGGTCGGCCCAACATGTACCCGCCTTCGACCCCTCGCCGACTGCTGACGAGCTCGGCGTGCCGGAGATCGAGCAGGATGCTCTCGAGGAATTTCTGCGGGATCTCCTGCGCACTCGCGATGCGCTCCGACTTCACGAGCCCTTCGCTCGCTGCCAGCTCGAGCATGGCCCTGAGGGCGTAGTCGACCTTCGCCGAGACCCGCATCGCCGGGAACGGTAGTCACAGCATCGCCGTCACGCTTCCCGACCGCGGCGGACGAGCGTCACGAGAGCCCAGCGCGCCCGAGCCGTCCCGGCGCGAAGGCGGAGATCGACCCGAGCCACCAGGCGATCACCCCACCGGCAAGCAACAGCCGAAGCTCGAGAGCCGCCGCCATGCCACCTCGGAGCTCCGCCACCGCCCGATCCGCAATCGCGATCCGGTCACGTGTCGACAGAGGTCGGGCCGAGCCGAGCTCGGCGGTCAGCCTGCGATGTCGTCCATACGTGAACACCTTGCGGTAGTACGCCCGGAGGCCGCCGAGCTCGAGGTGCGTCACCACCGCGTCAGACCGATAGCGAACCGCCTCACATCCGCGCCCGTCGACCACTCGACGGACGAGGACGGTGTCGCTGCCGCGCATGCGCTCCACGAACGGGCCTAGCTGCTCGAACGTCTCGCGGCGCACCGCCAGGTTGTTCGTGTGCCCGTAGTAGATCTCCGGATCCTCTCCTTCGAGAACGTACGCGTCCCGTGCGTGCTCGTACATCAGCAGTCGCGACAGGGCGCGGTCCTCGACAGGGGCCACGCGCTTGCCGAGCACGAGCTGTACGTGAGGGTCGGCGAACGCGTCGAGCAGCCCGGCGAGCCATCCCGGGTGCGCGACGCAATCCGCGTCGGTGAAGGCGACGATCGAGCCCGTGGACTCCCGCACGCCACGGTTGCGTGCGACGTAGGCGCCGCCACGCGGCTGCCGAACAAGGTGGACTCCGCAAGCCTCCGCGAGCTTGGCGGAGTCGTCGTGCGAGCCATCGTCGACGGCGATCAGCTCGACGTCCCAGTCGTCCAAGACCTGGCCCTGCAATGACTCGATACAACGCTCGATCGTGGAGCGAGCGTCGTGGAAGGCGACGACGACCGATACCGTTCGGTCAGTCACCGACGTTCCCCGCAACGGGGGTGCCCGCGATCCGGCCGGCAGCGTGGAAGGTTGCGGCAAGCCCGATCACAGGAAGGGCGAACGGCACGAGCACGGCTCTCGCGGGGCGTTCTGCGACCAGCCGGCCGAGCCTGCGCACGACCTTTGTCGCGCCTCCGTCACCGTCGCGATCAGGTGGAAAGGCAGGGACACGGCCGAGCGGATCTCCGTCGGACCGGATCAGCGAGGACAGAACGGCGTGATCGCGCCCGAGCTCGAAGTACCGGCCCGGGAACTCGCGCGGCGGTATCGTCGTGTGCCGACTTCGTGCTCGGGGCTGGCGGACGAGTGCTCGGCCTTGCGCTCGGAGCACCCGCGCATGGAGGACGCATGCACCCCGCTTCAGCTCGAGCTGCGAGAGACGAGCGAGGTCGGTCAACGCCTCTCGGCGCAAGGCAACGTTGTTTGCCCAGTATCGCTCGGACGGAGCTGGGTCCTCATCCCGTGACATTCCAGGGAAGTTGAATGTCACTGCGACGGCGAGCGAGTACGCGCCGCGAACGCGAATGCCCGTCTCGCCGGTCACCCCAACGACCGCGGGGTCGGCGAAGGGCGCGAGCAGCGCGTCGAGCCACCCCGAGTCGTACGTGCAGTCCGAGTCTGCGAACACGACGACGTCTCCGTTCGTTGCCGCCGCCGCCGACGCCTTCAGTGCCCCGTACGATCCTGTTCGAGCCTCGTACGACCTCAGGGACGGGAGCACCGCCGCGAGCCTCTGGACAGTCCCGAGGTCGGTGCTGCCGCTCACCAGCAGCACGACCTCGCGCGCTTCGTGGATCGTCGGGCCTTGTGCAGCGATCGACGCGACACACGAGTCGAGGAGCGGATCGCCGGGCCGGACGTTCGCGGTCTCGATCACGACGGAGAACGACGGACTGCTCCCCACTCCCGCACTGGAGGGAAGGGCTTCGGCTTCGTCGTGCGCTCCTCCGCTCACAGCGGGATGTTGCCGTGCTTCCGCTTCGGGCCGGGCTGGCGCTTCGTCAGGTGCAGCTCGAGCGCGCGGACCAGCGTCGGCCGAGTGCGCCGCGGCTCGATCACGTCGTCGACATAGCCGCGCTCGGCGGCGGCGTACGGGTTGGCGAACCGCTCGCCATAGTCGGCGATCAGCTCGGCGCGGCGAGCGTCGGGATCGGCTGCCTCCTCGAGCTCCTTCCGGAAGACGATGTTGACCGCGCCCTCCGGCCCCATTACGGCGACCTCGGCGGTCGGCCACGCCAGGTTGACGTCAGCCCGGATGTGCTTCGAGCTCATGACGTCGTACGCGCCGCCGTACGCCTTGCGGGTGATCACGGTCAGCTTCGGCACGGTTGCCTCGGCGTAGGCGTACAGCAGCTTGGCGCCGTGGCGGATGATCCCGCCCCACTCTTGCGCCGTTCCTGGGAGGAAGCCGGGGACGTCGACGAAGGTGAGCAACGGCACGTTGAACGCATCGCAGGTGCGCACGAAGCGCGCCGCCTTCACGGAGGCGTCGATGTCGAGCACCCCTGCGAGTGCCGCCGGCTGGTTCGCGACGACGCCGATAGCGTGCCCGCCGAGCCGGGCGAAGCCGCAGACGATGTTCGGCGCGTGCTCGGGCTGCAGCTCCAGGAACTGCCCGTCGTCGACCACGGACTCGACGACCCGCTTGATGTCGTACGGCTTGCTCGCCGAGTCAGGGATCAACGTGTCGAGCTCAGGGCTCTCGCGCTCGACCGGGTCGCTCGGCGAGGCGAACGGCGGCGACTCGAGGTTGTTCTGCGGGAGGAACGTCAGCAGGTAGCGGGCATCGTCGAGCACGGCCTCCTCATCGGGCGCGACAAGGTGCGCGACCCCCGACTTGGTGGCATGGGTCTGAGCCCCGCCGAGCTGCTCGAAGTCGACCTCCTCGCCGGTGACCGTCCTCACGACGTCGGGGCCGGTGATGAACATGTACGACGTCCCCTCGGTCATGAGGACGAAGTCGGTGATCGCGGGCGAGTAAACGGCCCCACCGGCGCACGGCCCCATCACGAGCGACAGCTGTGGCACCACGCCCGACGCCTGGACATTGCGCCAGAAGATCTCGGCGTAGCCTGCGAGCGACACCACCCCCTCCTGGATCCGTGCTCCACCGGAATCGTTGATCCCGACCACCGGGCAGCCGACTTTCACCGCCATGTCCATCACCTTGCAGACCTTCTCCGCGAAGACCTCGCTGAGCGAGCCACCGAAGACCGTGAAGTCCTGGGAGAACACGCAGACGGGTCGCCCGAACACGGTTCCGTACCCGGTGACGACCGCGTCGCCCCAGGGTCGATTGTCCGCCATCCCGAACTCAGTCTCCCGGTGCCGCACGAACCGGTCGAGCTCGACGAACGAACCCGGGTCGAGGAGCCGCTCGACCCGTTCTCGGGCGAGCAGCTTGCCACGCTCCCGCTGCCGTGAAACCGACCGCTCGTCGCCGCTCGCAGCCTGCTCGGCGAGCTCGGCCAGCCAGCGGAGCTTCGCCTCGGTCGTCTCGTGCCGCGTGGACACGGAGGCGAGCCTATCGGCCGCGATAGGCTCGCGCCGGTGCGGACGGTCGCCGCGACCCGCTACGTCACGCCGCTGCGCGAAGGTGGGTCGCTACCCGCGCTCGTCGAGGCGGACGACGACGGGCTCTACGTCCTCAAGTTCCGCGGGTCGGGCCAGGGGTCGCTCGCGCTCGTCGCGGAGATCGTCGCCGGCGAGCTGGCCCGCGCGTTGGGATTCAGCGTCCCCGAGCTCGTGCTCGTCGAGCTCGACCCGGCCCTCGGACGGGCAGAGCCTGACCCGGAGATTCAGGACCTGCTGCTCGCGAGCGACGGGCTCAACCTCGGCGTCGACTTCCTTCCCGGGGCATTGCCGTTCAGCCCGGCGGCCGGGCACGAGCCGGATGCAAACCTCGCGGCGGAGATCGTGTGGCTGGATGCCCTCGTGACGAACGTCGATCGCACCGCCCAGAACCCGAATCTGCTCTGGTGGCACGACGATCTATGGCTGATCGATCACGGCGCTGCGCTCTACTTCCACCACGCCACGACCCCGGTGGCCGGACACGAGCGCGGCCGCTTCGAGGCGATCCGGGACCACGTGCTGGTGCCGTACGCGTCGTCTGTGGCCGCCGCCGACGCCCGGCTCGCCCCGCGCGTCGCTCCGCTCCTCGAGGACATCCTGTCGGAGATCCCGGAGCCCTGGCTCGGTGGTCGTGACCCCGGGACGTACACGGAATACCTCGCCGGCCGGCTGGTGCCACCGCGCGAGTTCGTGGAGGAGGCCGACCGTGCCCGAGGCTAGCCCGTTCTCGTACGCGATCCTCCAGCTGGTACCGGACATCGAGCGCGGCGAGCGGCTCAACGTCGGCGTCGTCGTGTTCTGTCGCCCGCTCGACTTCGTGGGCGCGCGAACCGGGGTCGACGAGGCTCGAGCGCGAGCACTCGCCCCGATGCTCGACGTCGACGCGGTACGCGAGCATCTGCTGGCGATCGAGCGAGTCGCGAGCGGGAGCGACACCGGAGGACCGATCGCAGCGCTCGACACGACGTCGCGCTTCCACTGGCTCGTCGCCCCGTCGAGCACGATCATCCAGCCGTCCGAGGTGCACACCGGTCTCTGTGGCGACCCTGCAGGACAGCTCGTGCGGCTCTTCGACCGGCTCGTCGCCCACGACTGAGGCGACTCAGGCGGTGTCTGCTCAGGCGGTGTCTGCTGCTCAGGCGGTGTCTGACACCGTTGTCGCTCCCCGGTCGCCGTCCCGTGACGAACACGGCACACATCACGCTTGCGTCGGTCTCGGTTCCTCGAAATGCGTCGGGAACATCAGGAATCCCGCGCGATGCAGAGTTGCGCCAGAACCGGCACACAGTTGGTGCAAAGGACACTTGACAGAAATCGGTGTCAGACACCGGTTCTCGGCTGACGGTTGGTAGCGTCGCGGGGATGGTCATCGACCGCTCGACGACCTGGCCGTACGAGGACGGGCAGCCGGCTCGCTTCTCGTACGCACGCGACGACCACCCCAGCGGGGTCGCCGTCGAGGAGACGCTCGGCGCGCTCGACGGCGGCGAGGCGCTGCTCTACCCGTCCGGGATGGGAGCCGTTACCACCGTGCTCCTGACCCTCGCGGGGCCGGGGAAGACCATCGCGCTCGCGGCACGCGCCTACTACGGGCACAAGCGGCTGCTCGATCACCTCGCGCACTGGGGCGTCCGGGTGATCGAGTTCGAGCAGGACGGATCACCCCCACCCGATGCCGACCTGATCCTCGTCGAGGCTCCCTCGAACCCGTTCCTCACCATGCCCGATTTCGAGACCGTCACATCGCACCCGGCGCCGGTCGTGTGCGACGCGACGCTCGCCTCGCCGCTGCGCGTGAAACCGCTCGACCACGGCTGTGACATCGCGCTCCACAGCGCGACGAAGGTTCTCGGCGGTCACGACGACCTGCTTGCCGGTGTGACGGTGACGCGAGACCCCGAGCTTCAGGCGCGCCTCCACACCATGCGTCGGATGACGGGCATCGTCGCCGGCGCCGACACGGCCTGGCTGCTCCAGCGCGGCCTGCGGACGCTCGCAGTGCGACTCGAGCGCCAGGAACGAACCGCGGCGGCGCTCGTAGAGCGGATCGAGGCTCACCCGGCGGTCGACATCGTCCGCTACCCCGGGTTCGGGTTCCTCGTCTCGTTCGACGTCGCCGACGCCGCCTCGGCGGGCAGGGTCGAGCGGGCCGTCGATGTGATCGAGAACGCGACCAGCCTCGGCGGCACCCGGTCGAAGCTCGAGTCACGCCACCGCTGGGAAGGCGACCGCATCCCGACCGGATTGATGCGACTCTCGGTCGGGCTCGAGGATGAAGAGACGCTCTGGAGCGATCTCGCGCGGGCCCTCGAGCAGGCCTGAGCCCTCGGGTGCGGACCGGTCGATATCGTTCATTGCGAACAGCCGACCCGAGGAGGCGTTTGCGCATGTTCACGCTTCGCAAGGCCAAGGAGATGCCAGCCCCCGAGACGTCGCTTCCGGGACGCGAGCGATCGATCATCCCCTCGCACGACCACCTCGTCCTCGGGACGCCGCTCACGCCTCCGTTCCCCGAGGGCACCGAGAGCGCGATCGTCGGGATGGGGTGCTTCTGGGGTGCCGAGCGCCTCTTCTGGCAGCTCCCCGGCGTCCACACCACCGCAGTCGGCTACAGCGGCGGCTTTACGCCCAACCCCACCTACGAGGAGACCTGCACCGGCCTCACCGGCCATGCGGAGGTGGTCCTCGTCGTGTTCCATCCGGAACGGATCTCGTACGACGAGCTGCTCAAGGTGTTCTGGGAGGAGCACGACCCGACCCAGGGGATGCGCCAGGGCAACGATGTCGGCACCACCTACCGCTCGGCGATCTACTGGACGACCGACGAGCAGCGTGCGGTCGCAGAGGCGTCTCGTGACCGCTACGCCGCCGCGCTCGCCGCCGCGCGTCATGGGCAGATCACGACCGAGCTCGCCGGGGCCGGCCCGTTCTACTACGCCGAGGACTACCACCAGCAGTACCTCGCCGCGAACCCGAACGGCTACTGCGGGCTCGCCGGCACCGGGGTGACGTGCCCGATCGGGACAGGTGTGACCTTCGCGTAGGCACTGGCGCAGCGTCTCACGAGCGATCGCTCGTCAGCCGTTGGGCGATGTACACAGGAATTGCCGAGACGACGATCACGACGAGCGCGATCGCGTTCACGATCGGGAGGTTCTGGCCCTGCCGGATGAACCCGAACAGCAGCAACGGCAATGTGTTCTGCGCCCCCGCCGTGAAATAGGTGACCACGATCTCGTCCCAGGACAGCGCAAACGCGAGTAACGCGCCCGCGACGAGCGCGGTGCCGATCACGGGCAACGTGACGTAACGGAACGTCTGGAAGCCGGTCGCGCCGAGATCCGCGGACGCCTCGAAGAACGAGCCCGATGTCCGCCGCAGTCGGGCGATCACGTTGTTGTAGACGACCACCACACAGAAGGTCGCGTGGCCGATGATGATCGTCCACAGCGAGAAGCTGACGCCCCAGAGGACGAAGAACGAGTTGAGCGCCAGTCCGGTGATGATCCCCGGCAACGCGATCGGCAGCACGAACAGAAACGAGATCGAGGACCGCCCGAAGAATCGCGCTCGGGCCAGCCCGAACGCGGCCAACGAGCCCAGGACGAGTGCGACCAGGGTCGCGAAGAGACCCGCTCGCACCGACAGCCACAGCGCCTCCCGCACCTCTTCGTCGTGCCACGCCTCCGAGAACCACTTGGTCGTGAAGCCCGGGATCGGCCAGCTCTGGATGTTCGACGAGTTGAACGCGTACACCGCCATGATCACGAGCGGGATCCAGAGGAACGCGAACACGAGGCCGCCCCAGACCCACAACCCGATCCGCGTGCCCCGTGGCTCCATCAGAGGTTCTCGAACGCCCCGAGGCGCTTCATGATCAGGAGGTAGACGGCCATGATCGCGAGCGGCACCGTGGCGAATGCGGCAGCGAACGGCGCGTTGTTCGCGAGCCCGAGGTTGTCGAACACCACCGTGCCGATCAACGACGACCCGGGGCCGCCGACGAGCGACGGCGCGATGTAGTCACCGAGGGTGAGCGCGAACGTGAAGATCGAGCCGGCCGCGAGCCCCGGCACGGCGAGCGGCAGGATGACGCGGCGGAGCGTCGTCAGGCCGTGGGCCCCGAGGTCCGCGGACGCCTCGAGATACGAGTACGGGATCCGCTCGAGCGATGCGTACACGGGCAGCACCATGAACGGAAGCCAGATGTAGGTGAAGACGAGCCACATGGCCCAGTTCGTGTAGGCGATGTTCAGATCCGGCAGACCGAGTCCGTTGAGCGCCCAGTTGAGCGCACCGTTGGGGTTCAGGATCAGGCGCCACGAGTAGACGCGCACCAGGTAGCTCACCCAGAGGGGAAGCACCGTCGCGACGAGCAGTGCGATGCGCAGCCGTGGCCCCGCCACGCGAACGAGGAAGTACGCGTACGGGAAGGCGAGCAGCATGCAGGTGACGGTGACCGCCGCCGCAATCCCGATCGTGCGGAAGATGATCGTCGGGTACGGCGCGTCCGCGATCGTGCGGAAGTTGTCGAGGTTCCAGGTGTGGACGACCTTCCCCGTGAACGAGTCGGTCGTCCAGAAGCTCTGGATCAGGAGCGCGGCGAGCGCCGCCACGTAGACGAAGACGAACGCCGCGACCGGGGCGCTGATCTGCCCGAGGCTTATCAGCCGTGGTCGACGCCACGAGAACCGGGACAGAGAGCGGAGGGCTCCCCCCTCGAGGGAGCCCTCCGTCGCACGGGCCGTGCCGGACACTGCGGGTCGGTCAGCCCTTGACCTGCGCCCAGGCCGTGGTCCACGCCCGCAGGTCGGTGCAGTTCTTCTTGCCGTTCCCGCAGTCGGCGATCGGCGTCTTCCAGAACTTGATCGACCGGTAGTAGCTCTCCGGCGCGTTGGCCGAGAGCTGCGCACACGATCCCTTCGCGATGGTGTCCATGATCTTGCACGCCTTCTTGTTGACCGGCGTCTCGCCGTAGCTGGTCGCCTGCTGGGCCTGCGCCTTGGGGGTGCTGATGTACTGCATCCACTTGTAGGCGCAGTTCGGGTGCTTCGCCTTCGACGAGAGCATCCAGGTGTCGAGCCAGCCGGTGACACCCTCTTTCGGGATCACAGTGCCGACCGGCGCTTTCGCGGCGATGAGCTGCGAGTACTGATAGGGCCACGAGGCACCGAGCGTCGACCCCCCGTTCTTGAAGAGATCGATCTGATCGGACGCAAGCCCCCAGTACTTCTTCACGAGAGGGCGCTGCTGCTTCAGGAGTGCCACGGCGGCTGCGAGCTGCGGCTTCGTGAGCTCGTAGACGTCGGTGATCCCGAGCGACGGCTTGGTCTTCGAGAGGTACAGCGCCGCATCCGCGATCTGGATCGGGTTGTCGGGGATGGTGATCTTCCCCTTGTTCTTCGGGTCGTAGAGGGCCGACCAGCTGGTCGGCTTCTTCTCCTTGGCGGTGTTGTAGAGCAGGAGGTTCGGCCCGAATTGCAATGAGACGCCGTAGTGCTTGCCGTCGACCGTGTTCGTCGCCGGCGACTGGAACGCCTTGAAGAAGTCCTTGTAGGCGGGGATGAGGCCGACGTTGACCTCGGCGACGGCTCCCGAATAGATCAGGCGCAGGCTCGCGTCACCCGAGGCCGACACCATGTCGTACTGACCGCCACCGCCCGACGTCATCAGGTTGAACATGTCGTTCGAGCTGCCCGCGTACTTCGCGGACACCTTGCACCCCGTCTGCTTCTCGAACGGAGCGACCCACTGCTTCTCCGTGTAGCCCTCCCACGCGATGAGAGTCAGCTTGCCCTCGCCGGCTCCCACCGACGTGGGGACGTCACCGCTCCTCGAGGCTCCCGTCGCGGGAATGGCAAGCGCGACGACCGACGCCGCGAACGCCAGATGCACCAATCGAATCCGTCTCACGTTCCCTCCTCCTGGATCACGAATTCCACGTCCTGCTTCCACGACAGCCGAACGCGCCTGCCCGCCATCTCGTGGACGTCCTCGGAGGACGTCTCGAGGTTCTGCTGCACCACGGTCAACTCGCCGCCGCCGTCGAGCGCGACGATGAACTTCGTCACAGGCCCCAGGTAGACCGCAGCCCTGATCGTGCCCGGCTCGCCCTCAGCTGCGCCGTCGGCGAGCAACCGGATCTTCTCGGGTCGAACGGTGAACGTCCGACCATCTCGGTCGAGGATGTTCGACGTGCCGATGAAGCCCGCCACGAACTCCGTTGCGGGATGCTCGTACATCTGGGCGGGGGTGCCGATCTGCTCGATCTTCCCACGGTTGAACACCGCGATCCGGTCGCTCATCGTCAGCGCCTCCTCCTGGTCGTGCGTGACGTAGACGAACGTCATCCCGAGCTCCTGCTGGATCTGCTTGAGCTCGATCTGGAGCTCCTGACGTAGCTTCAGGTCGAGCGCGCCGAGCGGCTCGTCGAGCAGGAGCGCCTGCGGGGTGTTGACGATCGCCCGGGCGAGCGCGACCCGCTGTCGCTGGCCACCCGAGAGCTGAGCAGGCTTGCGCTCCCCGAAGCCGTCGAGCCGCACCATCGCGAGTGCGTCGGCTGCCCGCTGCCGTCGCTCCGTCTTCGGGACCTTCTTCACCCGCAGGCCGTACTCGACGTTCTCGGTGACCGTCATGTGCGGAAACAGGGCGTAGTCCTGGAACACGGTGTTCACGTCGCGATCGAACGGCGGGCGACCCGACACGTCCGTGCCGCCGAGCTCGATCACACCCTCGTCGGGTCGTTCGAACCCGGCGATCATGCGCAGCGTGGTCGTCTTCCCCGAGCCGGACGGGCCGAGCATCGTGAAGAACTCCCCGCGCGCGATGTCGAGGTCGACCCCATCGACCGCCGCGACGGTGCCATACCGCTTCCGCAGGCCGCGGATCGCGATGTCGGGAACGGCCGTCACCTCAGCCGATGTCAGCGAAGGCCTCCTCGAGGAGCGCGAGGCCTTCCTCGAGCTCGTCATCGCCGATCGTGAGCGCCGGCAGCAGGCGGATCACGTTGCCGTAGATTCCGCACGCGAGCAGGAGCAGCCCTCGGTCGAATGCAGCGTCGACGAGCGCCTTCGCGCGATCGGGCGTGCGGTCGTCGAGCTCGAAGGCGATCATCGGCCCGAGCCCACGGACCTCTCCGATCTCGGGACGACGGGAAGCCAGCGCATCGAGCCGCGTGCGCAGTGTCTCGCCGAGGTCGGTTGCCCTGGCGAGAAGCTCGGGTTCGCGCACCGCCTCGAGGACCGCGACGGCTGCGGCACAAGCGAGCGGGTTGCCACCGAACGTGCCGCCGAGCCCACCAGGAGGAACGGCGTCCATGAGCTCCGACCGCCCGGTGACCGCGGCGAGCGGCAGCCCACCGCCCAGCGACTTGCCGGAGACGAGCAGGTCCGGCTCGACGCCGTCGTAGTGGTCGATCGCCCAGATCCGGCCAGTGCGACCCACGCCGGATTGCACCTCGTCGTCGACGTAGAGGATCCCGTGCTCGCGGCAGACCTCGAGCAGCCGGGCCGGGTAGTCCGGCGGCATCACGACGAAGCCTCCCTCACCCTGCACGGGCTCGAGCACGACGCACGCGACGGTCGCCGGGTCGACGTCGCTCTTGAACAGCTTGTGCAGCCCCTCGATCGCGTCGTCACTCGACACTCCGTGGTACGGGTAGGGAGCCGGGGCTCGATAGACCTCCGGGGCGAAGGGACCAAAACCGGCCTTGTACGGCTTCACCTTGCTCGTCATCGTCATCGTCAGCAAGGTGCGGCCGTGAAACGCGTTGTCGAATACGACAACGGCGGATCGACCCGTGGCAGCGCGCGCGATCTTCACGGCGTTCTCGATCGCCTCTGCGCCGGAGTTGACGAGGATCGACTTCTGCTGCTCGCCGGCGCACGGCGAGAGCTCGGCGAGGAGCCGACAGACGTCGACGTAGGGCTCGTAGACCCCGACCATGAAGCACTGGTGGAGGTACTCGTCGAGCTGCGCGCGCACCGCGTCGACGACAGGGGCAAAGCGGTGCCCGGTGTTCTGGCAGCCGATGCCACCGGCGAAGTCGAGGAAGGTGCGCCCGTCGAGATCGGTGACCCTCGCGCCGTCTGCATGCGACACGACGAGCCGTGGGGTCGACACGCCGTTCGAGACGTACTTCGCGCGGTCGGCGAGGACTGCGTCGTGCATCGTGGTCGTATCCGTCATGTGCATGCGCGGGAGTATGCACCACCCCGAGCAGGGAAGACACGTGGAAGCCTGCGCAATGCGCGGTGATCTCTACCGAGTGCCTCGCAACGCGCAGCGACAACCGAGCTCCGCCGCGAGACACGACAGTGCGGTTCACCACACCGCTCCCCCAAGTCGCGTCTGCTTCGATTCAGGCATGTCCACCGTCGTGATCGTCGATGATCACCCCAGCTTTCGCGCATCGGCGCGGGCGATCCTCGAGGCCGACGGGTTCGAGGTGATCGGCGAGGCGGTCGACGGGACCTCTGCGCTGAAGCTCCTTCGTCACCTCCGGCCGGACGTGCTCCTGCTCGACGTGCAGCTCCCTGACATGACCGGCTTCGACGTCTGTGTCGAATGCGGTGACCTGGACGAGACCGCGATCGTGCTGACCTCGAGCCGGGACGCCTCGGACTATGGCGACCTCCTCGACGCGAGTGGCGCCCGCGGGTTCATCCCCAAGGGCGAGCTCACGGGCGAGGCCGTCATCGCGCTCGTGCAATGAGCCTGCGGCGCCTCGCGCTCGTCGCAGGGGCGAGCGCGGTCGTGTACGGCCTCGCGCTCGGGATCGCCCTCACGAGCACGATCGACGCGTCGCCCACGACCGTGGTCGTCGCAGTGGCGGTCGGCGTGCTCTGGCTCGTCGGTGGGTTCATCGCCGTCGTCGAGCGCCCCGAGAACCGCACCGGCTGGCTGATGATCATCGGCGGGAACCTCTGGGCGATCGCGGCGATGCAGCTCTCGTCGAATGCCGTCCTGTTCACGCTGGGGGTGGCCTTCGGCCAGATCGGATTCGGGCCGTGGCTCCAGATCCTCTTGTCGTTCCCGGAAGGTCGGCTCCGGTCGCACTTCGACCGCTGGCTGCTCTGGGCGACGTACGGCACGCTCGTCGTGTTCCCGCTCCTCACCACGATGTTCGACCCGCAGCCGATGGCGGACTGCGATGGGTGCCCCGAGAACGTCTTCCTGATCAGCGACTCACCGAGCGCGGTGACGACCGTCGAGCTGCTCGGGACTCTCGTCGGTGCTGCGCTCGCGACGACGTACGTCGCCGTGCTCGTCCGCCGGTACCGGGCCGCGAGCCCGCCCCTGCGACGCATCGTCGGGCCTGTCTACCTCGTAGGGATCGCCGGGCTCGTCGCGATCGTCGTTGCCGGCGCGGCGGAGATCGCATCGGACGACGTGGGCCAGGCGACCTCCGTCATCGTCGTCGCGCTGTTCGGGATGGTCCCCATCGCCTTCGTCATCGGGCTCCTGCGGACACGGCTCGCACGCGGTTCGGTCAGCGAGCTGCTCGCAGCGCTCGGCTCGGGGACACCTCTGCGCGACGCACTCGCGGAGACCCTCGACGACCCGTCGCTCACGATCGCCTATCCACTGGGGGACAGTCGGTGGGTCGACGGCTCCGGGCGCTCGGTGCCTGCGCCGAGCCTCGGCGAGAGTGCCACACCGGTCGAAATCGACGGTCGGGTGATCGCCGTCCTCCTCCACGACCCCGCCCTCGGTCGCGAGCCGGGGCTCGTCTCAGGTGTCGCGAGCGCCGCTGGGCTGTCGCTCCGTGCCCAAGGGCTCCAGGCCGAGGCACACGCGCAGTACGCGTTCCTCCAGACGCTCGTCGACACCGCGCCGAGCCTGTTCGTGCACGTCGACACCGACGGGCGGATCCGCAACCCGAACGCGCTGGCGGTCGAGGTCGCAGGGCACGCTACCGAGGAGGCGATCAGCGGTCGCTTCTTCTGGGACGTCTTCATCTCGCCCGAGGAGCGACAGGAGGTGCTCGACCGCTTCGAGGCATTGAGGCCGGACTTTGCTGCCAGCGACTACCAGAACGAGTTCACGAACGCCCGCGGTGAGCGCCGCGTCATCTACTGGCGGGCAGCCCCCGTCGTCCTCGACGAGGGCGACGTGACCGGGATCATCGCGGCCGGCGTGGACATCACCGCCCGCGAGGAGGAGGCCGAGGCCCGCGAGCGCGAGCGGTCGTTCCTCAACGCGATCGCGAACGAGGCACCGAGCCTGCTCTGCGTGATCGACGAGGACGGGCGACTCGCGCCTGCCGGCGCCAACCGGACCTTCGAGGCGACGCTCGAGGTCGACCCCGCGACCGTTGGCGGGGAGGTCTTCTGGGAGCGCTACGTCGACGCCGAGGACGCCGACGACGTCGAGCGCCGGATCCGGTCCGTGGCCGCAGGCGACGACCTGCCCGCGACGGATAGCGCCTGGCGGACGACCTCGGGCGGGGGCGTGACCGTCTCCTGGACGTGCAAGCGCCTCCCGCCGATCGACGATCGTCGGCTGCTGCTCGTCAGCGGCGTCGACGTGACCGAGCGGCGCCAGCGCGAGCTCGACATCCAGCGCGAGCGGGACGCGACGACCACCGTCCTGCAGTCGATCCCGAGCCTGATCCTCGTGCTCGACCGGTCGGGGCGTATCCGCGATCGCGATGTCGACAACCCGCTCGCAGCGGTCAATCGAGCCTTCCGCGAGAGGTTTGGCTGGAGCGACCCGATGCTCGTGGGGAACGACTTCTTCGAGCTCGTCGTCGAGGACGACGACGGGCGCGCGCGGGCGGCGCTCGACGCAGCCGCGGCCGGCACGACCTCGCAGGAGGTGGAGTCGGACTGGCTCGACATCAACGGCATGGGAGTCAGCGTCGCGTGGAGCGCCTCTCCGGTCCCCGACGTCACGGGACGCACCGAAGGGCTCGTGCTCGTGTCGGGCATGGACGTCACCGAACGCAAGGCGCGCGAGCTGGAGGACACTCGGCGACGGGCGTACATCGAGGCGATCACGGGCACGATCCCCAGCTATCTCGTCGTCGTCCACCCGGATGCGACCGTCCGTGGCGGCGGCGTCAACGACGCCTTCACGCAGGCATTCGGCTGGCTGTCAGAGGAGATCGCCGGCGAGAGCTTCGTCGGCTGTGTGACGCCGGAGAACGACGTCACTGCGCGGATGGTGATCGCAAACGCCGCAGGCGGCGAGGCACAGGGCGAGATCGAGTCTCGCTGGGACGCACGCGACGGCGACAGCAGGATCGTCGCCTGGACGGCACGTCCCGTGATCGGGGTCGAAGGGGAGCAGCTCGTCCTCATCAGCGGCACGGACGTCACCGTCCGCCGCATGCAGGAGGAGGAGATCCGTGCATCCCGGCAGCGGATCGTGGCGGCCGGCGACGAGGCGCGTCGTCGCCTCGAGCGCAACCTCCACGACGGGGCACAGCAGCGCCTCGTCGCGTTGTCGGTCTCGCTCCGGCTCGCCGAGTCGAAGCTCGCCGCCGGCGGCGCCGGCCTGGCTGAGCTGCTCCACGGTGCGCGCGAGGAGCTGACCCACGCACTCGAGGAGCTGCGTGAGCTCGCACGCGGGATCCATCCAGCGGTGCTCACCGACCGCGGGCTGCGGCCCGCGCTCGAGTCGCTCTCGATGCGTACCCCGCTCCCGGTCGAGCTCGACGTGCGCGGCGACGACCTGCCCGGCGATGTCGAGGCGGCGGCGTACTACGTGGTCGCCGAGTCACTCACCAACGTCGTGAAGTACGCAGAAGCGACCTCGGCACAGGTGACGATCGAGCAAACCGACGGGCACGTGGTCGTGTCCGTTCGCGACGACGGGGTCGGGGGGGCGGCGCCTGCTCCCGGCTCGGGGCTCAGCGGCCTCGCAGACCGCGTGGCGGTGCTCGACGGGACCTTGTCGGTCGAGTCGGCAGCCGGTGTGGGGACATGCGTCCGGGCCGAGATCCCGATCCCCGCCGCACCGCGCGAGGGGTAGGGCCAACCGCACCACAGGACACCAGTGAGCCGGACTGCCCCGGGGCGTCCGCGATGGAAGGGTGCGTGACATGAACACGCAGCCCACATCGCACATCACCACGCAGCGGCGCGAGCTCGACAACCGCCGCTCCCAACGGGATCGACGTGACCCTGTGGTGGAGCCCGCCGACGAATTCCCTCTTCGTCACCGTGCTCGACGACGCAGGCGACTCGTTCGAGCTCGTCGTCGATCCACACGAGGCGCTCGACGTCTTCAACCATCCCTATGCCTACGCGACCCACCGAGGTCTCGACCCCGTACGTGTCTCCGCGTGAGGTCACCTGCACGTTCTCGATGCCACCCTCATCGTGAGCCGGGGAATACGATCGCAGATCCCCTGACCGGCGCCGGCGTCCCCCGACCGTTCTTGCCGTCGCTGTGATCGTCCCTCCCCGGCTCCGTGCACCCGTACCTAGACTGCCCCGCATGACGACTCTCCCCACCGGGACGGTGACGTTCCTGATCGCCGACCTCGAGGGATCGACGCGACTCGTACGGGAGCTCGCCGACGACTACGGCGAGATCATCACGCAGGTGCGCCGCATCATCCGCGAGGCCGCCGCGAGCCACGAGGGGATCGAGGTCGATGCCACCGGAGACGAGGTCTGCACCGTGTATGCCCGCACCCCGGATGCAGTCGAGGCGGCGCTTACCGCGCAGCGCAAGCTCCGCGATGCGACGTGGCCGGTCGGGGTCGATGTCCGTATGCGGATGGGGGTCCACGCCGGCACCCCGGCGCTCACCGAGGAGGGCTACGTGGGGATCGACTTGATCCGCGCCGCGCGCATCGCGAACGCGGGCCACGGCGGGCAGATCCTGCTCTCATCCTCGGCAGCCGCGTTCTCGAGCGGTCACGAGGTTCGCGATCTCGGCACGCACCAGTTGTCGGGCCTCCCCGAGCCCGAGCGCGTCCACCAGCTGCTCAGCGACGACCTCCCGCGCGACTTTCCCGGCTTGCGCAACACGGTCTCGCAGCTCGGCGCCGGACGGCGGGTCGCGATCGCAGAGGATTCCGTTCTCCTGCGCGAGGGCGTGGTTCGCCTCCTCGAGGAGGTCGGCTTCGAGGTCGTCTCGCAAGCCGGAAACGCTGACGACCTCATGCGCCACGTCGCAATGCACCGCCCCGACGTGGCCGTGGTCGACATCAAGATGCCCCCGACCCACACCGACGAGGGCCTCGTCGCGGCCCGCGAGATCCGCGAGAACTACCCGGAGACGGGCGTGCTCGTGCTCTCCCAGTACGTCGAGCCCGCGTACGCGACCGATCTCCTGTCGAGCGCGGAAGGAGTCGGCTACCTGCTCAAGGACCGGGTCGGCGACCTGGAGGAGTTCGCAACCTCCGTGCGCCGGGTCGCCGACGGCGGGTCGGTGCTCGATCCCGTCGTCGTCGGTCAGCTCGTCGGCAGCAAGTCGACGAGCGACCCCCTCGCCCAGCTGACCCCGCGCGAGCGTGAGGTGCTCGAGCTGATCGCCGAAGGTCGCTCGAATCAGGCCATCGCCGACCGAATGTACGTCACGCTCCGCGCAGTGGAGAAGCACGTGACCAACATCTTCGAGAAGCTCGACCTGCCTGCAACCGCGGACGACCACCGGCGCGTCCTTGCGGTGCTGACGTACTTCGGCACTCCGTAGCCCGCGCGGGGCGAGCCCGCTCGCACAGTGTTCGGATACCCGTACCTCGACCGGCGGGGTCGCATCACTGCCATGGCGAGCCGCGAGTGACAGCGTGTGTCCCATGGTCAGGAACTGGTTCTCGGCAGGTCACTCGGGCGTCCAGGAGGCGGTCGGGCTCGCCGCGCTGTACGGCGCCTACGAGGTGATCCGCGGCTTCGGCGGTCACGACCTCGGCACCGCCCTCGCGAACACCGACCGGATCGTGAGCCTCGAGCAGCACCTCGGCCTGTTCGTCGAGCGCAGCGTCCAGACCGGCGCCCAGAGCGTCGCGTTCCTCCCGGCGCTGCTCGGGTTCCTGTACCTCTCCCTCCACTTCCTCGGCACCGGCGCCGCGATCATCTGGGTCCACCGCCGGCGGCCGGACGCCTACCCGATCGTGCGCACGACGCTGGTCGCCTCGACCGCGCTCGCACTCGTCGGGTACCTCGCCTTCCCCGCTGCCCCTCCCCGTCTCGCCGAGCTCGGCTTTGTCGACACCGTCACGAAGTCGGCCGGTATCAACCTCAGCTCCGACCTGCTCGGCAGCCTCTACAACCCGATCGCGGCGGTCCCGAGCCTCCACTTCGGGTACGCCGTCATCGTCGGGGTGGCCCTCGCGACGCTCGCCACCAACCGCGTCGTCCGTCTCGCCGGGGCGCTCTATCCCGCCCTGATGCTGTTCGTGATCGTCGCGACGGGCAATCACTTCCTCTTCGACGCGGCGGCGGGCGGTCTGACCGTGGTCCTCGGCTGGATCATGGCGCGATCGCTCGTCGCTGCACCTGATCGCCTCCCGGCGACGCGCGCTGCGGTCGCCTGATCGGTCGCGGGAACCGGTGTGGTTACCCACACCTCGAGACGCCTGTCTCCCGCACTGACCCGCGATCTCCTCCCTGACAGCCTGCGATCAGAAGCACTCAAACCCGTGATCAGGAGAACGAAATGTCACCCGTGAAGCACAGCCGAAACATCGCAGCCCGGATGGGCCGCTGGAGTGCAAGCCACCGGAAGACAGCGATCTTCGGTTGGCTCGCGTTCGTGATCGCCTCCTTCGCCGTCGGCATCGGCGTCGGCATGCAGACGATCGACCAGAACGACATGAACGTCGGCGAGGCCCGTAAGGGCGACCACATCATCCGCGACGCCGGCTTCCCCGTGGACCAGCAGATGGAGTACGTGCTGATCCAGTCGAAGACGCTGACCGCGTCCGACCCGGCGTTCCGCGCAGTCATCACCGACGCGGTCGAGACGCTCGACGGGTTCCCGCAGGTCGAGAAGCTGAAGTCGCCGCTCCAGGCCGGCAACGAGGGCCAGGTCTCTGACGACCGGCACTCGGCACTGATCCAGTTCAGCCCCAAGGGCAACTACGACAAGGCTGTCTCGTACATCGACACCATCACCGCCGCGACGGCAAAGCTGCAGAACGCGCACCCCGATTTCGTCGTGGTCGAGGCCGGCAGCGCCTCCACCGGCAAGGCGCTCGACGCGATGTTCACCTCCCAGCTCGCCCGAGCCGGGCTCATCTCGATCCCGCTGACGTTGATCATCCTGCTCGTCGTCTTCGGCTCGCTCGTCGGTGCGACGGTGCCGCTGCTCCTCGCCCTCTCGTCGGTGTTCGCCACGATGGGGCTCGTCGCCCTCCCCAGCCAGATCGTCCCCATGGACGAGTCCATCTCCGAGGTGATCCTCCTCATCGGGCTCGCGGTCGGCGTCGACTACTCACTGTTCTACATCCGGCGTGAGCGTGACGAGCGCCGGGCCGGGAAGAGCGAGAGCGCCGCGCTCGAGGCTGCAGCAGCGACCTCGGGGCGGGCCGTGCTCATCTCGGGCTTCACCGTGATGATCGCGATGGCCGGGATGTTCTTCTCCGGCGACAAGACGTTCATGTCCTTCGCGATCGGGACGATGATGGTCGTCTCAGTCGCGATGGTCGGCTCGCTCACGGTGCTCCCGGCGGTCCTGTCGTGGCTCGGCGATCGCGTCGACAAGGTCAGGGTGCCGTTCCTCTGGCGGCTCCGCCGCGACAACGGCGAGGGGCGCGTGTGGAGCTGGATCCTCGATCGCGTCCTGCGCAGGCCGCTCGTCTCGGCGCTCGCCTCGGCCGCGGTGCTCGTCGCCCTCGCGATCCCGGCGATCTCCCTCCACACCTCGAACACGGGCCTCGATGCCCTTCCGAAGTCGATGAAGGAGGTCCAGGACTACAACCGCGTGCAGGATGCGTTCCCCGGTGGGGCGACTCCCGCGGTCGTCGCGATCTCGGGCGATGCCTCGAGCCCCGAGCTCCAGCAGGCCGTGAAGCAGCTCGAGGCGAAGGCGCTCGCCACGGGCAAGGCGCTCCAGCCGATCGATGTCGACGTCGCCCCGAGCGGCAAGGCCGTGACGGTCCTCATCCCGCTCGTCGGCACCGGCACGGACAGCGTTTCGAACGACGCCCTCACGACGCTGCGCAATGACGTCCTGCCGGCGACGGTCGGCACCGTGCCCGGCGTCGAGTACGCGGTCACCGGTGAGACGGCGGCCTCGAAGGACTGGACCGACGCGATGAAGTCGGCGGTGCCGCTCGTGTTCGGCTTCGTCCTGCTCTTCGCGTTCGTGCTGCTCCTCGTCACCTTCCGGTCGATCGTGATCCCGGCGAAGGCGATCCTCATGAACCTGCTCTCCGTCGGCGCGGCGATGGGCCTCATCGTGGCCGTGTTCCAGTGGGGCTGGGGCGAGAACCTGCTCGACTTCAACTCCAACGGCGGCGTCGCAGCCTGGCTGCCGATGTTCCTGTTCGTGATCCTGTTCGGCCTCTCGATGGACTACCACGTGTTCATCCTCAGCCGGGTCCGCGAGTACTACGACCGCGGGCTGGACACCGAGCAGGCGGTCGCGCGCGGGATCAAGTCGACGGCCGGTGTCGTGACGAGTGCCGCCGTCGTGATGATGCTCGTGTTCCTCGTCTTCGCGACGATGCCGATCATCGACATGAAGGAGATGGGGATCGGCCTCGCAGCAGCCATCCTCATCGACGCAACCATCGTCCGGGGAGTGCTCCTGCCCGCGACGATGAAGCTGCTCGGAGCGTGGAACTGGTACCTCCCCTCGTGGCTCGCATGGCTCCCCCGTCTCGAGCACGAGCGGTCGGTCGACGCTCCCGCGGACGTCGAGCCGGCGCGTAGCGCCGCCTGATCCTCGACGTACCGCAGCGACAGGCCCTGCGACCGATTGCCGGTCGCAGGGCCTTCGTCGTTCAGGGGATCGGGGTCACGACGGCGGCAGGACCGACACCCGCACGCTCGACCGCATGGGCCAGGCGAAGCACGTCGAGGTCTGCCCCACGCCGGCCGACGATCTGGACGCCGACCGGCAAGCCACCGGCCGTCGTACCGGCGGGGATCGAGATCGCCGGATGCCCGGTCATCGTGATGCACCAGCACGACTCCATCCAGTCCACATACGTCTCCATCGAGACGCCCGCCACCTCGGTCGGGTACTCGAGCTCGACGGGGAACGGGGCGACCTGCGCGACTGGGAGCACGAGGAAGTCGAAGCGCTCGAAGAAGGTCGCCGCGCGCTGCTCGACGTCCGCACGGAGCTCTCGCGCGCGCTCGAGCTCCGCCGGTGTGAGGGCGAGCCCTTGCTCGACGTTCCAGACGAGAGTCGCCTTCATGCGCTCCCGCTCGCCGTCGAGCAGCGGGCCGAGCTCGCGGGCATAGAGCTCGCCTCGCAGAGCGAGGAACGACTCGCGGGCTCCGCCGAGGTCCGGGAAGGCTTCCTCGAGCTCGCACCCGACCGCCTCGAACGCGGAGCGCGTCCCGGCAACTGTGTCGACGACGTCGTGCTCGACGGGCATCGTGTCCGCGCAGCCCGGAGCCCACGCGACGCGCGGCCGACCGAGCTCCACCTCGAGCGGGGGCGCGAACGACGATCCCGGCTCCGCGAGCGACATCGGCGCGCGGGCATCGGGTCCGCCGATCGTGGACAGCAGAAGCGCGACGTCCTCGACCGTCCGGCCCATCGGTCCGAGCACGGCGAGCGTCTGCGGCGGCCCGGCGGCAGCGACGTCCGGGACGCGCCCCGCCGACGGCCGAAAGCCGACGACACCGCAGAAGCTCGCCGGGTTGCGGAGCGAGCCCCCGAGGTCGCTGCCGTCGGCCAGCGCGACCATCCCCGTTGCGAGCGCGGCCGCCGCACCGCCCGAGGATCCGCCAGCCGAGCGCGCCAGGTCGTGGGGGTTCCGCGTCGCGCCGAAGACCGGGTTGAACGTGTGCGACCCGGCGCCGAACTCGGGGAGGTTCGACTTGCCGAGCATGATCCCGCCCGCGGCTCGCACTCGCTCGACGAGGAGGGCGTCCTCGGTCGGGACGTGATCGGCGAAGATCGGCGACCCGAAGGTCGTGCGAACCCCCGCTGTCGACAGCGAGTCCTTGTGGGCTACGGGGATGCCGTGGATCGCCCCCGCCAGCTCGCCGCGCGCGAGCGCGGCGTCGGCCGCGTCCGCAGCCGCCAGGGCCCGGTCGGCCGTGACGGTGACGATCGCGTTGACGGTCGGATTGACCTCGTCGATCCGCCGCAGGTGCGCCTCGACGACTTCGCGTGCGGAAACCTCGCGCGTACGGACCCGCCGGGCGAGCGCGACGGCTGACAGCTCGAACAGTGACTCAGCAGGCACCGACGGCAGGCCTCCGCTCGGGAGCGTCGAGCCATTGCTCCGCCCGCCGGAACGCGGCGGGGCGACGAAACGGGGTCAGACCGCCGCAGGGATGCCCCACGGTCTGGACACCGGTCGGGACGCCGCACACGCGAGGGACGTTCAGCCCCGACCGTCGGCCGAGGACGTTGGAGTCGACCGTCTGGATGGCCCGAGCTTAGTTCGCTGCGGGAACGACGACGAGCTCGGCAACCCGACTCGCGAAGGCCGTGATCGTGTCCCAGTCGCGATGGTCGCCCTCGGGCATCCTGTTGAACGGGAAGCGGAGAGCGTCGCGCCGGATGACGCCGCCGAACACGACCGCCTCGGCGGGCTCCGGCGCACCCTCCAGCCCCTTCGCGAGCTGCGGTCGCACCTTCGCGAGCTCGGCTTCCTCCGAGCTCAGAGGCCCCATCGCGAAGACCGCATAGGGAACGTGCGCGAGCGCGACCCAGTTCCGCTTCAGAAATCTGCGGGCCTGCTTGTGCAACCGCCCCATGTAGAGGCCGGCGCCGAGGACGACGAGGTCATGGTCGCCGACGACGGCTGCTCGCGCATCGACGACGTCGCACTCGATTCCCCGCTCCTTCAGCCGGCCGGCGACGAACTGTGCGACTTCCTCGACCGACCCGTACTTGCTCGCATACGCAACCATCGCTCGCATGGCGTGCTCCTTTCGACGCCCTGAGCATCGCCTGCCCGCTCGCGGTGAGCATCGGTGCGTACGCGGAACGCGGTTGCGCATTCTCCGCGAAGGGCCCCGGCGCGATCGCCGGGGCCCCTTGTGGCGCTCGCCGCTCAGGCTGCGGTGCGAAGCTCCGCTTCGGCGCGCAGCCAGTGGTCGGTCGCATCGCCGCGCTCGCCCCGCTCCCACATGAGGTAGGCGAGCGTCGCGATCTCCGTCTCGACCGGCGCAATCGGCTGCTTCCGCCGGCTCGCGGTCTTCGGCTTGGTCACTGACGTGGCCGCCTTCGGCCGGGCTTTCGTCGCCTTCGGCTTCGACTCGGCCGATGGGGCCTTCGCCCGGGTCTTCGCGGCCGGCTTCGCGGACGCTTCGGTGTCCGCTGTGTCCTTCTTCGTGCGCGCACGGGTCGTGCGCGGCTTCTCCTGCGCCATTGCAGTCTCCTTCGCTGGAGTTCGTGAGTGGTGCGGGTGACAGGCTTCGTCGCGCGCCGACCCGCCCCCAAAGGGTGCCGAACTCGACCGGCGCCCGCAAGTGTGAGCACTAAGATCGAACCATGCCGGAGTAGCTCAGCTGGTCAGAGCACCGCTCTTGTAAAGCGGGGGCCAAGGGTTCGAATCCCTTCTCCGGCTTCGAAGACGCGTCGAGGACGGACGCAATCGCACGAAAGAGGCCGTCCTTCGGTTGACGCCCGACGCGGGAGTCTGCAAGCGTCCGGCCATGCAGATCCCCGACGTAGTCAGAGATGCGGCGCTCTTTCCCGCCGACGATCTGCCGGATCCTCCGCCCGGCCACCCCTACCGGGTCGTACGCCGGGACGGGTTCGTCGTCGGCTTCTTGCCCGGTCTCTCGTTCGGCTCGGTATCCGTTCGGGCGATCCCCGAGGACGCGATCGAGGAGACGGTCGCCGAGGTGCGCAGGATCCTTGCGGACGAGGGGTTCAGCCGGGGTGCGTGGTTCGTACCCGAGGCCGCCACGCCGTCACGGCTCGCAGATCGGCTGCTCGCCCTCGGCATGGCGCCCTACAGCGAGCCACCACTCGAGCCGCGCCATGCCCAACTCGCCCTTGTCGAGGCTCCCGAGCCCGCTCCGACCGAAGTCGAAGCTCGTCCGGCGGAGAGCCTCGAGGAGTATCGCGCGGCGACACGCGTCGCCGACGAAGCGTTCACGGTCAGCGACGCCGACCGCCGCGCCCTCGAGAAGCACGAGACGCTGATCTGGGAGCTCGAGTTGGCATCGGGCTCCTCCCGCACGTTTGTGGCTCTCGTGGACGACGAGATCGTGGGTTACGGATTTGCTGTCTTTGGAGCCAATGCCGCACACCTCTCCGGTGGAGGAACCCGCGAGGATGTGCGCGGTCGCGGTGCGTACCGCGCGCTCGTCCGCGCGCGCTGGGACGCGGCAGTCGAGCGGGGCACACCCGCGCTGACGGTCGGCGCCGAGAGCATGTCGCGCCCGATCCTCGAGCGCCTGGGGTTCGTGAACGTCGGTTGGAGCGACTGTCTCTCCGACCAGTTCGCGTGAGGCGTCCCGGCGCCCGTGCAGACGACTGACCGGGACTACTCCGCCGCGCGCGGTGCGAACGTGTAGTGCGCGACGAGCCACTCGCGCCCATGGCGGTAGCCCCACAGCTCGGCGCAGGCGAGGAAAAAGACCCGCCACTCGGCGACGAACGAGCGCCCGAAGCGGCGTGCGATCACGTCCTCGTTGTCGCGGAGCCGCTCGAGCCACGCCTCCGCCGTCCGGGCGTAGTGCGTGCCGTCGACGAGCCAGCTGTGCATGAGCGCGAGGTCCCGGTCGAAGCGGGGCAGCAGATCGGCCGACGGCATCGTTCCGCCGGTGAAGAACCGCCGCGCCATCCAACCGTCCTCGTAGGGGTAGGCGAGCTCGCGGTGACAGAAGAGGTGGACGAACAGGAGCCCGTCGGGCTGGAGCAGGCGCGCGACCCGGGCCATGAGGGCGTCGTAGTTGCGCACGTGCTCGAACATCTCCACCGAGACGACCCGGTCGAACCTGCGGGGGAGGTCGAGCTCGTTGACGTCGACGGTGAGCACCTCGACATTGAACGGGGCGCGCTGCTCGATCCATGCGCGCTGGACGCGCGAGTTGGAGACCGCGGTGATCCGCGAGCCAGGGAATCGCTCGGCGGCGAAGAGCGCGAACGACCCCCAGCCGCACCCGAGGTCGAGAACCTCTTGCCCGTCCTCGAGCCCGGCGCGTTTGCAGGTTAGTTCGAGCATCGCCTCTTCGGCACGGGCGAGCGTCCGTGTGCCGGCGGGCCAGTAACCGGAGCTGTACTTCATGCGCGGCCCGAGCACGAGCTCGAAGAACTCGGCCGGAACCTCGTAGTGCTGCTCGTTGGGGAGCCGCGGCGTGAGCGCGATCGGCGAGGCCCGGAGCCGCGCGACGAACGCCTCCCGCGCGGCGGGGCTCTTCGCTCGCTCCCGGCGCAGCCGCGTCGCCAGATTGGCCCGGATCCCGAGGCGAAGGAGCGGCTCGGGAACGACGTCGCTGGCGATCATCCGGTCGACCACGGTCACGTTCGCACCACCCTTGGAGGCCACGGCACGAATACGCTCGTCTCGCGCTGATAGCGGCGGTAGTCGTCCCCACGCGATCGGATCGAGCTCTGCTCGGCGGGCGGAACGCCGGTGACGAACAGGATGAGGTAGAGCATGAGCGCCGGCGCAACGAGACCGAGCCAGCCGTACGGCGCCTCGAGCGCCACGAGCGCGTAGGCGACCCACGTCAGCCACTGGAAGAAGTAGTTCGGGTGACGGCTGTAGCGCCAGAGCCCTGTACGAAGCGTCCTGCCACGGTTCGCCGGTTCGGTCTTGAACCGCCGTAGCTGACGATCGGCGATCCCCTCGAGCGTCGCCGCGACGAGCCAGAGCGCGACCCCGACATATCCCAGCGCTCCGGGATCGTCCGGGTTGGAGGCGGCAAGCAGGATCGGGAGGGAGAGCAATGCGGCGAGGAAGCCCTGCGCCTGGAAGAAGACGAGGAAGCGAAGCTGCTCCTGGCCACGTGCCGCCCAGCGGGCGCGTAGCTCGCGGTAACGCTCATCCTCGCCCTTGCCCAGCCGGTGCCGCACGAGCATCGCAATGCGCAGGTTCTCGAGCGCACACAGGGTCGCGATCAGCACCCGGGTCACGAGGCTTCCGCTCGCAAGCAGCGCGTAGAGCACGCAGATCACGACCAGCGAGCCCGCCCAGCCGGCGTCGACGAGCGTCGCGTCGCGTGTCCTTCGCTGGACGAGGTAGAGCACGGCCTGAAGGAGCGCCGCAACGGCCCACGCGAGCAGGAAGAGCACCCAGCGAGACTCGATCATCGGATCAGCACCAGCTGCGCGTCGTCCAGCATCCCGACGCGAAAGAGCGCCTCGCAGGCGGCGAGGTAGAAGTCCCAGGTGCGCTCGAACCTCCGGTCGAAGCCGAGCGCTCGCACCTGCTCGAGGCTGGCGAGGAACCGCTGACGCCAGCGGGCGAGAGTGCGCGCGTAGTGCGGCCCGAGGTTCTCCCTGTCGACCACGCACAGAGGCCCGAGCGAGACCGCCAGCGCTCCGAGTGACGGGATGAGACAGCCGGGGAACACATACCGCTCGATCCAGTCGGGGCTGGACCGGTAGCGGCGGTAGCGGGCGTCCGGAATCAGGATCGTCTGGATGCATGCCACCCCGCCCGGCGCGAGCACCCGATCGACGGTGGCGAAGAACGGCCGGAACAACGGCTCGCCGACCGCCTCGAGCATCTCGATCGACGCCACCTTCGTGAAGCTGCCCTCGACCTCCCGGAAGTCCGCGATGCGGATCTCGACCCGATCGGCGAGCCCCGCGTCGGCGACGCGGCGTCTCGCGAGCGCCGCCTGAGCGGGAGAAAGCGTGATCCCTGTCACTCTCGAGCCGTACTCCGACGCGGCGGTCAGCGCGAACGAGCCCCAACCGCAGCCGATCTCGAGCACGTGGTCGTCCGGCCCTAGCTCGAGCTTGTCGCAGACCATCCGCAGCTTGCGCCGTTGTGCCAGTTCGAGCGGCTCGTCGTCGCGCTCGAACACCGCGCAGGAGTAGGTCATCGTGTCGTCGAGGAACAGCTCGAAGAGCTCGTTGCCGAGGTCGTAGTGGTAACGGATGTTGCGGCGCGCGGCGAGGAGCCCGGTCCGTCGATTGAGCCGGGGCCGGAGATCGGTGAAGCGTCGGAGCTGCGGGTGATGGGACGAGGCACGGTCGGCGTTTCGCGCCAACAGCTCGATCAGCGCCGGGAGGTCGTCCGAGCGCCATTCGCCCGCCTGGTAGGACTCGCCGAGCCCGAGTCTGGGCCGCGTCGCCAGGCGCCGGAAGAGCCGTGTGTCCTCGATCGTCATCCGTACCGGCGGGCCGGACCCGAACCGCTCGCTCGTCCCATCGGGGAGCCGGAGCTCGAGCGTGCCGCCTTCGAGGTCCTGCAGCACCTGACGCAGCACCGAGGCAGCGACACGGTCGACGAGCGGGAGCCGCGCGCGCGGCTCCCTGCGAAGCACGTCGACGCTCACGGCCGCACCGACCCCTTCCCCGGCACGAAGGGCGGCTTGTGATGGAAGGGGACACGCCGAGCCCACAGCTTGAGCGCCTGCCAGTGGATGAGCGTGGTCACCGTGAGCGGCATCAGCGGGTACCGCACGAGGAAGCGCAGGAGCGTGCGGTTCGTGAGCGCGCGGCGGCGGCCCGCCAGCACCGCCTGCAGCGGCATCCGACCGTCCTGCTCGACCTCGATCCGCGCGAACACCGTCGCGCCCGGCTCCGAGAACGCGTAGCGGTAGCGCTGATCGAGCCCCATGAACGGCGATACGTGAAGCCGCTTGTCGTGCTCGTACCTGAGCGCGTCACCGGCGAGCAGCTCGGGGAGTCGCTCGCCGAACGTGTTGTTCAGCTCGGCGACCATGCATGCGAGCGAGCCGTCGGCCCGGTAGCACCAGAAGAACGAGACGGGGTTGAAGACGTAGCCGAGCACGCGGAGCTGGGTGAGGACGAGCACCCGCTCGACGGATGGGTCACCGGTGAAGTCGATCACGGTCTGCTTGAGCGGGGTCGGCTCGCCGTCGAAGTGGTCGCCGTCCCGGAACGACACGACAGCGGGGCGGTTGACCCCGAACAGCCGCAACCGCCGCTCGAGCTCGGGGAGCTCGTCGAGGTCGAGCAGCCAGTACGCCACCGGGTAGCGGAATGCGTGCCGCACGGGCTCGTGACGGACGTGGACGAGCCTTCCCTCGTAGAGCGCAGATCGCATCCGGCTCACTCCCAGCGCACGCCCATCGCGGCCGCCGCACGGACCCCAGAGGCGAGCCCGTCCTCGTGGAAGCCGTTGCCGTGGTACGCGCCGGCGAACGCGGTTGTCGGGCCGGTCAGGGAGACGAGGTGCCGTTGCGCCTCGACGGTTGCGACCGAGTACCGCGGGTGGGTGTATCGGTAGCGGCCCTTCACGTGGTGCTCCGGGACGTCCTCGTTGAGGGTGACGAGGTAGTCGCGCGGAGTGTCGAGCCGCTGGAGGCTGTTCAGCCAGTAGGTGACACTCGGTCCGGCCCCCACCCCGGTGCGGTAGTTCCACGATGCGCGAGCCGCGCTGGCCCGCGGCAGGAGGGAGGAGTCCGTATGGAGGGTGACGTCGTTCACGGTGTAGGTGAACGCGGAGAGCCACCGTCGCTCGGCGTCGGCGGGGTCCTCGAGCAAGGCGAGCGCCTCGTCCGCATGGGTCGCGACCACGACCCGATCGAAGCGGCGCACCACGTCGTCGTCGGTCCGCACGAGCACTCCGTCAGCTGTGCGGCGCACGCTCCTGACGGGTGTCCGGGTGCGGACCGCCTCGAGCCGGCGCGCGATCGCGTCGACGTACGTCCGGCTGCCGCCGGCGACGCTTCGCCACCGGAAGCGCCGGAAGCCGAGCATCCCGTGGTTGTCGAAGAAGCGGATCGCGTACGCAGCCGGGAGCTCGAGCGCATGCTGTGGCGCGGTTGACCAGAGCGCTGACGTGAGCGGGATCATGAAGTGACGCCGGAATCTCGCCGAGTACCGGCGCGCGTCGAGGAACGCGCCCAGTGACCAGCCCTCGGCGTCGCACTCGTCCACGGCGCCCCCCGCGGTACGTAGCCAACGACCGATCTCCCACAGAAGCCGGTTGAAGCCCACGCTGGCGAGGTTGCGACGTTGCGCAAAGAGGCGGTGGCCGGAGTACTCGAGCCCACAGCCCACGCAACTCACCGAGAACGACATCGTGCTCGGCTGGGTGCGGACGTCGAGCTCCTGAAAGAGCCGGGTGAGGAGTGGGTAGTTCTCCTGGTTGTGGACGAGGAACCCAGTATCGAGCGCGAGCCCGTCGACCTGGACCGTGTTCGCATGACCGCCAACCTTCGGTTCGCGCTCGAACAGCTCGACGGACGCGTTGCGCGAGAGCACGTAGGCGGCACCGAGCCCTGCGACGCCGCCACCGACCACGGCCACGCTCGTCATGCGGGCCCGAGGCGACGCTGCTCGAGTTGCGACTGCGCCGGGAGCCGCACGTTCCAGACGAGATGCAGGCGCTCGAGCATCCGGATCACCCACCACGAGACATCGATCTGGAAGCGCAGCAGGCCGTGGCGAGCAGAGGCCGGGAATGCGTGGTGGTTGTTGTGCCAGCCCTCACCGAACACGAGCAGCGCGATCACCCAGTTGTTCCGCGCCTCGTCGCGCGAGCGGAAGTCCTGCCGACCGAACATGTGGCAGATCGAGTTCACCGAGAACGTCGCGTGCTGGTAGAGGAAGATCCGGATCAGACCACCCCAGATCATCGCCTCGACCCCATACTCCCAGGTGCCGCCGACGAGGTAGCCGGCGAGGAAGGGGAGCCCGAGCGTGAGCGCGACCCAGAGGAGATAGAGGCGGTCGATGGCGACGAGGAGGCGATCGGTGTAGAGATCCTTGCCATACGTCCGGCCTTCTTCCATGCCGAGGTTGCGGAACAGCCAGCCGACGTGCGCGTGCAAGAACCCCCTAGCCGCGCCCAGGGCGCCTGTGCCGTGCCCGACGTGCGGTGAGTGGGGATCACCGGGTTGGTCGGAGAGCGCGTGGTGCTTGCGGTGATCGGTCACCCACTGGATCAGCGGGCCTTGCATCGTCATGCAGCCGAGGATCGCGAGCGTCGCCTTCACGGTCGGGCCCGTCTCGAAGCCCTTGTGCGTGAAGTAGCGGTGGAAACCGATCGTGGTACCGAACGCACAGACGACGTAGAACCCCAGGAGCAGCGCGAGATCCACCCAGTGGAACGCGACCCCCCACAGCGCGCCCGCGGCGAGCAGGATCCCGAGCGGTGGCACGACCACGGCGACGAGGGTGACGACCTGGCTCGTGCGGCCCGTGCCGGGCCTCACCGTGCCGACCAGGGGCCCTGGCCGTTCGCTCATCCGCTCACCACCCTCTGCCATGCGCTCGTGCATCGGCGTCCCGTCTCTCGTCGAGGTTGGGCTCCTCGCACGTGATTCGGCGCCGTGGCTCGATCGGATCACTCCGATCGAGCACCGCTGAGCGGGAGGCTAGAGGTTAGGCGGGAACGGCGCGTGTCGCCTGGTGCGCGAGGATCTTGCGCTTCACGCGCTGCAGCGCGTTGTCGATCGTCTTGCAGTCGCACTCGAGCAACTCGGCCATCTGCTCGTACGAGCGGCCGTCGAGGTAGAGCCGCAACGCCTCCGCCTCGAGCCCTGACAGAGTCGAGCCGAGACAGCCGACGAGGCTCTGCAGCTCTTCGGTCGAGATGACGCACACGGACGGGTCGTTGGTGCTCGGCCCGGGAAGCGCGTCACCGAGGGAGCACTCGCCCTCGCCGTCCTGTCCCGCCGGGGTGTGGCTGAACGAGACATACGTGTTGAGCGGCGCATGCTTGTAGCGCGTGGCCGACTTGATCGCGGTGATTATCTGCCGCGTCACGCAGAGCTCGGCGAAGCTGCGGAACGATGTCTCCTTGTCGTGCCGGAAATCCCTCACCGCCTTGTAGAGCCCGATCATCCCCTCCTGGATCAGATCGTCGGCGTCGCCGCCGGCGAGGAAGTACGAGCTCGCCTTCAACCGGACGAAGCCGTGGTAGCGCTTCATGAGCGCGTCGAGAGCGGTCTGGCTTCCGTTCCGCGCCTTCAGCACGAGCTGCAGGTCCTCGAGCTCTCGTTGAACCTTCTGTGGCGTCTTCGGTGCGGTTGCAGTGCGGGCGGACATCGCTCTCCCCTGGTATTCGGTGGCTTCTCGGTCTCGACTCCCGGTGTCCCGAGGTAACCCTCACCCTGAAGTCGAGGGAGAAGCTAGCACCGTTGGGCGAGCGATACAACCCCTTTGCGCAATTTCCATTGTGATAAGAACAGGTGTTCGTATCCTCGGTCGGGCGGTCACGCGGCTCGGTCGGCGACTCAGCCCTGGCCGCGGCGGAGCCGCTCGAGCCTGGCCCGGGTCTCGTCGTCGACCCGGTCACGGACGCGGCTCGGCGTCTCCTCGCTATGGGTCGCCGAGCGGAGCTCACCGAGGAAGCCGGCCGAGCTCATAGCCCTCACGTCGAGCCCGCCCGTGGCCTGCACGGTGGCGTCGGAGGTGACGAGAACCACGGTTTCATCGCGTCTGTGGTCGACCGCGAGCCGTTCCAGCACCGTGTCGGCATGCGCCGCGAACCGCACCTCGAGCGCACCCACCTGGCGCTCCCGCCCCACGCCGTCGAAGACCACGCACGCCCGCGGGCGCCACGGCTCCCGACGAAGCTGGCGAGCTCGTCGACGAGCGCTCGCGATCGTCGTAGCCGACCGGCGTGCGCGAGATTCGACCCGTCGAACAGATAGAGCGGTCGATTCAACAGTAACTCTCAGAGAGATCTAGCTAGACGATTGATCGGGCGACATGGTGGCCGCGGCTCGCTGCCGACGCGTCTCGTACAGCATGATCGCCGCGGCGACGCTCACGTTGAGCGACTCGACCCGCGGGTCGAGCGGGATCGCGATCGTCCCGTCGCAGGCGCGTCGGACGAGCGGCCGGATCCCCTTCCCTTCGGCCCCGAGGACGAGCGCGAGTCCGCCGCTCAGGTCTGCGTCCCACAGCGGCGTCTCGCCGTCGGCGACCGCGGCGTACGCCCACAGCGTCGCCCCCTTGATCTCGCCGAGGTAACGGGCGAGGTTCGGGACGATCGCGATCGGCAGGTGCTCGACCGCGCCCGCTGACGTGCGGCAGACGGCCGGCGTGACGCGAACCGAGCCGTGCTCGGGCAGCACGATCCCCGTCGCCCCCATGCCCGCCGCGGCGCGTGCGACGGCACCGAGGTTGTGCGGGTCGGTGACCTGGTCGAGACAGCAGATCACCGGCGCCTGCCCCGCAGCGAGCTCCCAGGCGTCCGAGTACGGGTACGGCTCGCACCAGGCAACGACCCCCTGGTGGTCGGGCGAGCCGACCGCCTCGGTCAGCTCGCGCTCGCGCTTCACGTGAGGGCGTGGCCCGTCGCCGAGCCAGTCGAGCGTCTCGGCCGCACGCTGACCGACCCAGATCTCGAGCGGCTGACGCCGACCGCGGTAGAGCTCGCGGACGGCGTTGCGGCCGTAGACGACCTCGCGCGTCATCGCCGCGGGACCAGCTGGATATCCGGGTCGACTCGTCCACGTCGCGGACGTCCCAGCCGGCCGCCTCGATCGTGCTCGCAGCTCGTCGGCGCGCGCCCAGTCGCGCTCCTGACGCGCTGCCGACGCGCTCCGCGGCGAGCTCGCTGACACGCTCGGCAGGCGCCTCCTCGTCGTCGGCGAGCGATCCCAGCCCGAACACGCTCGAGCCCCCAGCGCAGCGACGCGAGATCGCCGGACGCACGCCACTCGTGGAACAGCGCCAGCGCATCGGGCGTGTTGAAGTCGTCCTCGAGGATCGTGCGCGAGGGCGGCGCGGTCGGGCTCACCGGTGACCTCGCGCCCTCGGAAGCGCGTTGCGGAACGTCTCCGCCTGCGCCGCCGCCGCCGTCATCGTCTCCTCCGAGAAGTCGATCGGCTTGCGCCAATGGGCGGTGAGGAAGAAGAGCAGTGTCGTCTCGGGTCCCCACTCGTCGAGCACCTCGCGGATCGAGGCGACGTTCCCGACCGACTTCGACATCTTCTCGCCGGTGAAGCGGAGCATCCCGTTGTGCATCCATATGCGCGCAAACCCGTGACCGAGCGACACCGACTGCGCGCGCTCGTTCTCGTGGTGTGGAAAGACGAGGTCGAGCCCACCACCGTGGATCCAGAACTCCGAGCCGAGCTCGCTCAACGCCATCGCGGAGCACTCGATATGCCACGCCGGGCGGCCTGCGCCCCACGGCGACTCCCACGACGTGTCCTCGCCCTCCTTCGTCGCCTTCCACAGCGCGAAGTCGCGCGGGTCCTCCTTGCGCGGGTTGGGCTCCTGCTCCTCGACCTGGTCAGGGCGCTGGCCGGAGAGTCGGCCGTAGTCGGCGAACGAAGCGACCCGGAAGTAGACGTCACCGTCGACCTCGTAGGCGTGCCCTGCGCCGACGAGCTGCTCGACGAACGTCACGATCTCGGGGATCGTCCCGGTCACCCGCGGTGACGCGTCGGGCTCGCCGAGCCCGAAGTCGGCGGTGTCCTCCAGGTACCAGCCGGTCGCCTCCTCGGCGAGCGCAGCGCTCCCACCGGGGGCGGCGTCGTAGATCTTGTCGTTCACGTCGGTGATGTTGTGGACGAGCTTCACCTCGTGGCCACGCTCGCGCAGCCAGCGCGCAAGCCAGGTGAACACGACGAATGGCCGCGCGTTGCCGACGTGCGCGCGCTGGTACACCGTCGGCCCGCAGACGTAGATCCCGATCGGCTCGGGTGGCTCGGGCAGCTCGACGAGCGAGCCCGTCAGCGTGTCGGTCAACCGCATCGAGCGATCGTAACGACGGGTCAGCCGGGGATGGCCTTCGCCGCCCGACCGACAGCGGCGTCCCGCGACAGCGCAACGACGACATCGGCGAGGGCCGGCCCGCTGCCGGCGCCGGTGAGGGCGACGCGGAGCACGTGTAGGTCTCCGCCCGCGGCCTTGAGCTCGCGCATCAGGGCACGCGCCTCTTCGCGGTCGACGCGCTCGCCTCCCGCGCCCCGCAGCTCGACGAAACGGGCGAGCGTCGGAGCGGCCTCATCCCCCAGCTGAACGTCCGGGTCGGTGGCCACGAGCTTGGCCCATTCCCGCGCCTCGAGCAACGTCCTTGCGCCGCGCATCACGGGAACCGTCTCGACCGGCTCAGCCGCCGCTGAGGCCAGCTCGTCGTCGCTCATCGAAGCGATCGAGTCGACGGCGAGCCGCGAGAGGCGCGCCTCGTCGTAGTGCACATCGTGTGCGGGCAACCCGAGCTCGTCGAGGTAGGCCCGGACGGCCGCCGCAGGGATGCCCGCCGCGCGAAGCTCGGCCACCGAGGCCGCCCCGTGCCGCTTCGAGAGCTTCTTCCCGTCCTCGCCGAGCAGGAGCCCGTGATGGACGACCTCGGGATAGACACCACCCAGCGCAGCGGCGATCCGGCCGTGAATCTCCTCGTTGGGGCGGTGGTCGCCGCCCCGGATCACGTGCGTGATCTCCAGCTCGAGGTCGTCGACGACGTTCGCGAGCTGGTAGGTCGCCGAGCCGTCCGCACGGGCCAGCGTCGTCCCGGCAAGCCTGACCGAGCCGTCGTCGTCACGGATCGCGCCTCTGCCGAGCGCTCGCTCGACCGCGTTCTCGTAGAGAGCGGCCCGTTCGCTCTGCCGAATCGGGCCTTCCTCCCACCCGACACCGAGCCACGCGAGATCCTCGAGGATCGCCACCTCCCCACCCGCGACGACGCGCTCCGGATCGGTGTCGTCGATGCGAAGCACGAGCAACCCCTCGCGTTCGTCGGCGAAGCGCCGGTTGGCGACCGCGGTCAGCGCATTGCCGAGATGGAGCGAGCCGGTAGGGCTCGGCGCGAAGCGGACGCGAACTGCCATCGCTAGTCGAGAACCGCAATCCGCTCGTACGCTGACGCCATGAGCGGGCTCGACAGCACGAAGTCGGCGGTGGCACGGTTGCACGCGATCGGGACGTCGTAGACGACCGCGATCCGCAGCAGCGCCTTGACGTCGGGGTCGTGCGGATGAGGCTCGAGTGGATCCCAGAAGAAGATGACGAAGTCGATCCGCCCCTCGGCGATCGCGGCCCCGATCTGCTGGTCGCCGCCGAGGGGCCCGCTGAGAAACCGATGGACGGGCAGATCGAGCTCCTCGGCAACGAGCGTGCCTGTCGTCCCGGTCGCATGGAGCTCGTGCCGGGCGAGCGTGTCGCGGTTGAACGTCGCCCACTCGACGAGGTCGCGCTTGCGGTTGTCGTGCGCGATGAGGGCGACCCGCTTGCGCGCCTCCATCGGAGGGAACCCGGCCACGAGGCGTGCCTACGCGCGCTCGAGGTCGCCCAGCGACCGGCCGAGCGCGTCCGTGAACGCGTCCACCTCGACGGTGGTGATCGCTGTCGAGAGGCACCCCATCCCGCGCGGGGTGAGGAGCACGCCGTGCGTGAGGAGGGCGACGTAGAGCTCGGACATCAGCCCTCGCTCGGCTAGATGAAGATTGAAGAGCGAGCCGGCACGCGTGACCTCGGCCTCGAAACCGGCGCGCGAGCAGACCTCGGCGAGCCGATCCGCGAGCTCGCCGGTGAGCGACGCGAGCGCGTCGAAGCGGTCAGGGGTCAGCTCCGCAAGCGTCGCGAGACCGGCCGCAGCCGTCAGCGGGTTCGCGTTGAACGTGCCGCCGTGCGGGATCCGGTCGGGTGAGCGGGGATCGAAGAGCGCCATCACGTCCGCCCGCCCGCCGAACGCACCCACCGGCAGCCCACCCCCGATGATCTTGCCCAGCGTCGTCAGATCGGGTGTGATCCCGACCTCCCCCTGTGCTCCGTGGTAGCCGACGCGGAACGAGATCACCTCGTCGAAGAGCAGTAACGCGCCGGTCTCCCGGGTGAGCGTGCGCAGGAACTCGAGGAACTCGCGGCTGGCGGGACGGACACCGCCCGCGCCGAGCACCGGCTCGACGATCACGACCGCGAGGTCGTCGAGGTGCGGCTCGAGCGCGGCACGCGTCCCCTCGATGTCGTCGTACGGCGCGACGACGACCGTCTGCGCGACCGCGTCGGGGATCCCGGGCCCGCCCGCAGGCAACGATGGGTCGGCGGGAATGCTGGCGGCGACGTCGTGCGAGCCGTGGTAGCCGCCCGCGAACGTGGCGACGGCACTGCGACCGGTGAACGCACGAGCCGCTCGTAGGGCGAGCATCGTCGCCTCGGTGCCGGAGTTTGCAAACCGCAGCCGTTCGACACTCGGCAGGCGCTCCTTGATCTGCTCGGCCAACTCGATCTCGAGCTCGTTCGAGGCGGCGACGCTCATCACGCGCCCGGCCTGCCGTCGAACCGCCTCGACGACCCGCGGATGGCAATGCCCGAGGATCAGCGAGGTGTAGTTGTTGATGAAGTCGATCCGCTCGACCCCGTCGACGTCGGTGACCCGGCAGCCCTGGCCCGATGCGATATAGAGCGGGTACGGCTCCTGGTGGATCGTCGTGCGGGTGTTGCCACCGGGCAGCGACTCGGCTGCGCGCTCCCACAGCGCCTGCGAGCGCGGCGTCTGCTCGAGGAACGCCCTCCGGACGTCTGTCTCAACAGCGATCTCGGCCATCGGCGGCATTGTCACCCACGCGCGGGTAGGCGTGCGCCGGCGGTGCGGCCCTTCAGGGCTTGGCGGTCGCGCACTCCGCGATCTGTGCGCAGGGCGCATACGTGACAGTCACCGTGGAGCGCATCGTGGCGGCGACCGTTCGCACCGGGACGGGCAGGGTCGAGGAGGCAAACGTGTGCTTCCACGACCAGCGCTTGCCGTATCGCTCGGTGCCACCTTTCGAGAGCGTGACGATGCCACCCGCGCCGAGCGGATTGAAGGACGACGGCGGGGACTGCGACGTTCCAGGCCCGAACACGTTGGTGCCGGGGTTGTCGGCGCAGCTCGGGTCGGAGAACCTCACACCGCGGAAGGTGGGCGCCTCGACGATGACCTGGAGCGTGTCGGCGGACGTGTCGTACGACGCGGCGATCGTAGGTCGATTGGCCTTGTCGCGCGTGAGGGTGGACGAGCAGCGCTCGATCACCTTCGCGTCGACCTTCTCCTTGTAGGTGCTGCTGACGTTGCCGGCGATCCTGACCTTCGTGAACGGCGCTGGCGAGCGCGCGGAAGATCGTCGGGTCGCGAAACAGGGCGCCCCAGGTGCCCGTCCACCAGTACGTCCACGACACGCGATACGTGTACGAGTGCGCGGTCGACTCGGGTGAGGCCTGGTTGCGCATCGAGAACGTGCCCGTGTAGAGGATCGTGAGCGGTTTCGAGGCCTTCGGCGGCGCTGCAGCCCCCGCAACAGCCGAGATCGCGCCGGCAGCGATCGCAACGAGCACCACCAGGACGGGAACTCGTCGACGCCGCCCGCAGCGGCTCGATCGGAGCGACCGCATGTGCCCGACGATACAAGATGGGAACGCAGAGACCTACTAGTGTCAGCCCGGTGCGGATCGTCGTCACCGGCGCGGCAGGAATGGTCGGTCGCAAGCTCGTCGAGCGGCTCGCGCGCGACGGTGCGCTCGGTGACGAGCCGATCACCAGCCTGACGCTCGCCGACGTCGTGGACCCGGCGGCACCACCGGACACCTCGTTCGCCGTCCAGACCGTGACCGCCGACCTCGCGTCTCCGGATACCGCGAACAGTCTGGTCGCGCCCCGGCCCGACGTCGTCTTCCACCTCGCCGCGGTCGTGTCGGGCGAGGCGGAGGCGGATCTCGAGAAGGGATACCGGGTCAACCTCGATGGCACCCGCGCCCTCTTCGACGCGATCCGCGTCGTCCCCGGCTACTGCCCGCGCGTGGTGTTCACGTCGTCGATCGCGGTGCTGGGGGCGCCGTTCCCGGACGTCATCGGCGACGACTACTCCCCCCACCCATTGACGAGCTATGGGACGCAGAAGGCGATGTGCGAGCTGCTCCTCGACGACTACTCGCGCCGCGAGCTGCTCGACGGGATCGGGATCCGCCTGCCCACGATCTGCGTTCGGCCAGGGAAACCGAACAAGGCTGCGTCGGGCTTCTTCTCCGGGATCATCCGCGAGCCGCTCGTCGGCGAGCAGGCAGTGCTGCCCGTCCCGGACGACATCCGCCACTGGCACGCCTCACCGCGGTCGGCCGTCGGGTTTCTCCTCCATGCCGCCACGCTCGACACGGCAGCGATGGGCCACCGGCGATGCCTGACGATGCCCGGAGTGTCGGCGACCGTCGCCGACCAGATCGAGGCGCTCCGCGTGGTCGGGGGCGAAGCGGCGGCTCACCTGATCCGGCGCGAGCCGGACGAGGCGGTGATGCGCATCGTCGAGACCTGGCCCGGCAACTTCGACCCACGGCGCGCCCGCGAGCTCGGCTTCGAGGCGGAAACGAGCTTCGAGGAGATCGTCCGCATCCACGTCGAGGACGAGCTCGGCGGTCGGATCCCGGTGCTCACGACATGAGCGGAGTCGCCGTCGTCACCGGCGCGGGTAGCGGCATCGGTCGCGCCTCGTCGATCGCGCTCGCAGAGGCCGGGTTCACCGTCGTCCTCGCCGGCCGTCGACCCGAGCTGCTCGAGGAGGCAGCTGCGGAGGCCGGGCACGACTCCGTCGCGATCTCCTGCGACGTCCGCGAAGAGGGGTCGGTTGCGTCGCTGTTCGGCCAGGTCGAGTCACGGTTCGGTCGCCTCGACCTGCTCTTCAACAACGCGGGGATCGGCGCACCACCGGTCCCGCTCGAGGAGCTCGGCATCGAGCAGTGGACGGCCGTGGTCGAGACGAACCTGACCGGGACCTTCCTCTGCACCCAGCACGCCTTTCGCCTGATGAAGGCACAGGTCCCGCGCGGCGGCCGGATCGTCAACAACGGGTCGCTCTCAGCGCACGTCCCGCGCCCCAGCTCGGCGCCGTACACGGCGACGAAGCACGCGATCACCGGGCTCACGCGGTCCACCGCGCTCGACGGCCGTCCGTTCGACATCGCATGCGGGCAGATCGACATCGGCAACGCGACCACCGACCTGACGACCCCGATGACGACGGCGGGGGCGCTGCAACCGAACGGAGCCGTCCTGCGCGAGCCGACGATCGACCCCGGTCATGTCGCCCGCGCGGTGGTCTACATGGCCACGTTGCCGCTCGATGCGAACGTGCTGTTCATGACGGTGATGGCGAACGGGATGCCGTTCGTCGGCCGCGGCTGACGAGCCCGAGTCACCGGTCGGTCCCGCCCCGACGCGCGATAGCGTCCAGCGCGGCGACCAGTTCGTCGGGCGCGGACAGGTACGGGGCGTGATCGGCGTCGATCTCGATGACGCGCTCGCACGGGTGCTCCGCGATCATGCGGCGCTGCAGCTCCACGGCCATCGACTGGTCGTAGCGCGTGAGGACGTATGAGCGGGGAAGCGAGTCGATCGCCGCACCGATGCGCACGGGCTCGCCAAACGGCCTGGCCGGCTGTGGACGGCGGCGAGCGATCGCCCAGTCCGCTTGTTCGGGCGTGCACCGTTGGAAGATCGCCTCCCGCGCCGCCTCGTTCGGGAGCCAGGCGACGGGCGGGTCGCCCTCGACGACCATGTTTGCCTGGATCTGGTCGTTGACGCCCTCGGGGTAGCGCGTCAGGTCGAGCAGGCTCTGCCCGTCCCGGGGCATGAATGCACAGATGAAGACGAGCGACCGCACTCTTTCGGGCGCGTTCGCCGCCGCCTGCGTGATGACGACGCCACCCATGCTTACCCCAGCGAGGACGGCCGGCTCGGGCCGCGAGGCCAACACCTCGCCAACGCGCTCGGCGTAGAGCGAGAGCGAGACCTCGCCCACCGGTGTCCGGTCCCCGCCGTGGCCCGGGAGGTCGAGCGTCTCGACTGTGTGCCCGAGTGCCTCGAGCGGGCCGACGACGGGCTCGAACGCCCATCCGCCGGAGAACGCGCCGTGTACGAGGACGAAGCGGGCCATTGAGTCCCTCCGCGGGAGCCGGGGTCGTGGTTCCGAAACATGTCACACCGCGATCGGCCGCCGCGTCCCTGTGTCGGCTCGGCGGTGATCAGGCGCGGCGGTGGCGCGGGTGCCCCGCGGCGTCGATGACGCCGGCCATCAGCTCGGCGGCCACGGCCGTCCGAGAGCCCACCCTCGCGGCAGAGCGCGCGCCAGGACTCGAACTGGACCGCGAGCCGGATCAGCGGACCGACCTCAGCCTTGCGGGCGCCGCGCAGCTCGCGTCCGCTGAGCAGCACGTCGCGGACGTCATCGAGCCAGGCGTGGAACCGCCCGAAGCTCGACGCGACCGCGGGTACGAGGTGCTCGTCGCGGAGCAGACGGTCGAGCATCGTCCCAGTGCCGCGATACCAGGCGTAGGTCTCCGTGAGACCCTTCCGGAGCCGCGCCGCCGGATCGGCGATCTCCGCCCACGCCTCACTGTCCGGACGCGGATGGGTGGCGTTCCAGTGCGCGCTGCACGCACCGAACAGCGCCGCCTCGTCGGGGAAGTGCCGGTAGAGCGTCGATCGTTGGACGCCGGCGTGCTCGGCGACCGCGGCCATCGAGGTCTGCGAGGGGCCGAGCCGCTCGTGCAGTGCGACCGCGCTCTCGGTGATGCGGTGCCGGGTCGCCTCCTGCGACTCCGCGCGCTGCGTCATCCGGTATGTGCGTTTTTCGAGAGACATGGATGTACGCCGAATCTTGACATGCGGTTCGGTCGATGTCATATTAGCGCAACACTTATGTCCGATCAAAAGGAGAACGAGATGCTCAATGCTCCGACCACACCGAAGATCGTCGGCCCGCAGGACGGGACTGCCGGCTTCCTGGGCAGCATCGGCGCGCGCCTCATCATCCCCGGCCTGGACACCGACGGCGGGTTTTCGCTCGTCGAGCACCCGATGCCACCGCGCGCCCTTGCTGCGCCGCTGCACCGCCACAACCGGGAGGACGAGTACAGCTTCGTGCTCGAGGGGCGCCTGGGGGCGCTGCTCGGCGACGACGTCGTGGAGGCAGGCCCGGGTGATCTCGTCTACAAGCCGCGCGGCCAGTGGCACACGTTCTGGAACGCCGGCGACACCGAGGCGCGGATCCTCGAGATCATCGCTCCGGCCGGGTTCGAGGACTTCTTCACGGAGCTCATCGACGGCGGCGGGGTTCTCGCCATGACCTCTGACGATCTCGCCGCGCTCTGCGACCGGTACGGGCTCGACATGCAGCCGGACACCGTCCCCGAGCTGCTCGAGCGCTTCGATCTCGTCATCGGGCAGCCGTAGGGCTGCGCAGGGCCGGAGCGGCCTGACCCGTTGCTCCGGCCCTGTCTCCCGCAGGGCGCCCCCTCGCTACGGTGTCGAACACAGCGGACAGGGAGGCGTGCGGTGGAATACGTGAACCTCGGCAACACCGGCCTGCGCGTCTCACGCGTGTGCCTCGGGATGATGAGCTACGGCGCGCACGAGAGCCGGCCGTGGGCGCTTGCCGAAGCCGACGCGGAGCCGATCATCCGGCGGGCGATCGAAGGCGGGATCACGTTCTTCGACACCGCCGACGTCTACAACGGCGGCGAGAGCGAGATCGTCACCGGGCGGCTGCTGCCGAAGCTCCTCACGCGGGAGGAGCTCGTCGTCGCCACGAAAGTGCACGGCCGGACGATGCCGGGGGAGAACGGCCGCGGCCTCTCACGCAAGCACGTGCTGGCCTCGATCGACGTCTCGCTGCGGCGGCTCGGGATGGACTACGTCGACCTCTACCAGATCCACCGCTGGGACAACTTCACGCCCATCGAGGAGACGATGGAGGCGCTCCACGACGTCGTGAAGGCGGGCAAGGCACGCTACATCGGTGCGAGCAGCATGTTCGCGTGGCAGTTCGCGAAGGCGCAGGCGGTAGCCGAACGACACGCCTGGACGCGGTTCGTCTCGATGCAGAACCACGTCAACCTCGTCTACCGCGAGGAGGAGCGCGAGATGATCCCGCAATGCATCGATCAGGGCGTCGCCGTCCTGCCGTGGAGCCCGCTCGCGCGCGGCCTGCTGACGGGGAACCGCACCCGGGCCGGCGATCGGCTCACGACCCGCGCCGAGACCGATCTCTTCGGCGATTCGCTCTACCGCCCGGAGATCGACTTCGACGTCGTCGACCGACTGGCCGAGGTCGCGGCCGCGCGCGGAGTGCCGAGTGCCCAGGTCGCGCTGGCCTGGCTCCTCGGCCACCCTGGCATCACCGCGCCGATCGTCGGAGCGACGCGGGTCGAGCACATCGAGGACGCGCTGGGCGCGGAGCGGCTCGAGCTGACGGCCGACGAGGTCGCCCGCCTCGAGGAGCTGTATGTGCCGCACGCGGTCTCCGGGCACGAGTAGCCCCGAGCCTGTCGGCCTCGCTCCTGCGCGGCAGCACGTGGCAACGGCAGCCCGCGTCGATCGCTACGCCCGTGCGACCGTCACCGCGGTGCCGTACGCGGCGACCTCTGTCATGTTGCTGCCGAGCTCGTTGCAGTCGAACCGCATCGCGATGATCGCGTTCGCACCGACGTCCTGCGCCGCTTCTCGCAGCCGATCGACTGCCTGGATGCGGCTGTCGGACAGCATCTTCGTGTAGCCCTTGATCTCACCGCCGACGAGGCCTTTGAGGCTGGCGCCGATATCCGACCCGATGTGCCGGCTGCGAACCGTGAGACCGAACACCTCGCCGTACACCTCCGTCACCCGGTAGCCCGGGAGGTCGTTCATGGTGGTGACGATGACCTCGCTCATCTGCGCCTCCAATCGGGTCGATTGCTGCAGTGAAGGCCGGCAAAGCACGGCCCTGTCCCTCGGCCAAGGGTATTTGCGGGCACCGGGCTGCGCGGGCCGTGGTGCGTGCGCTCGGCTAGCAGGCTCGTGAATGCGAGCACGTCGGTCGGACCCGGCCGGGACGACGGCCGGACGATCGATTCGAGCCTGGCGGCGCCGACACCGGTGCGACGCCGCCTGCGCACTGCGTCAGGCGGCGACTGGCACTGCCTCCTGCGCGGCCGGAGCCGTCTGGGAGACTCGGCGGTCGGCCCGGCCGATGAAGAAGAGCGCCGCACCGATCGCGACGAGCGCGAGCACCGCGTCAACCCAGAAGGCGACCGCGAGCCCGTCCGAAGGCCCCCGCGTGAGACCAGGCCCATCGGGCGAGACGGGAGCGGCAGCGATCGCGGAGAGCACCGCGATGCCGAGGGCGGCGCCGACCTGCTGCGAGGTCCCGAGGAGGCCGGAGCCGAGCCCCGCGTGGCGCTCGGGGACGGTCGACAGCGCGGCACCGTTCAAGCCGACGAAGGCGAACGCCATCCCCGTCGCCGCAACGATGAGCCCTGGTAGAACGTCGCGCACGTAGATCGCCTCGTCCGGCATCCGAGCGAAGGAAGCCAGTGCCGCGGCCAGGAGTGCGACGCCCGACGCAACCAGAGTGCGCGACCCGGTCCGGGCGACGACCCTCGATGCAACGAGCGCCCAGGCGGCGGCTGTCGCAGGGAGAACGAGCATCGCGAAACCTGCCTTTCCCGGCGTGTAGCCGAGCCTGCGCTGGAGCATGAGCGTCAGCAACAGCATCATCGACGAAACGCAGGCGGCGACGATCAGCGCAACGATGTTCGCGGAGGACACGCACGGTCGCCGGACGAGGCCGAGCGGGAGCAGCGGGTCGTCGACGCGCCGCTCGACGAGCAGGAACGCCGTGAGGAACAGGAACGCCAGCCCGGCGGGAACCCTGGTGGAGGTGGCGCTCCACCCGTCGGCGCTGACGCGCGAGACGGTGAGAACCGCGGCGGAGAGCCCGATGGTGACCAGCACCCCACCGGCCAGGTCGAGCCTGCGGCTGCGCCTGACATCGACCGGGAGCCGGAACCGGCCGATGGCGATCGCCACGGCGGCGATGGTGAGATCGATCACTCCGATCCACCGCCATCCGACCGTCTCCGTGACGACGCCGCCGACGGCGACACCCAGAGCCGTTCCGAGGCCGCCGACCGCCGCCCAGACACCGAGTGCGACACTGCGGTCGCGTCGTCGCACGAACGTGGTCGTGAGCGTCGAGACGGCCGCGGGCGCGATGAACCCGACGCCGAGCCCCTGAAGTGCGCGGGCCGCAACCAGGGTGCCGGCGTCTGGCGCGAGCCCTGCGCAGACGGCGCCGAGCGCGAAGACGCCCAGGCCTGCGAGCAAGGTGCGCCTGCGCCCGGCCACATCCGCGACGCGACCGCCGAGCAGCACGGAGCCCCCGAAGGCAACTGCGTAGGCCGTCACGACCCACTGGACGTCCTCGGCGGCGAAGCCGAGGTCGAGCTCCACAGAAGGCAACGCGATCATCGTGAACCCCTGGTCGAATGCCACCACGAGTTGCGCCAGGCAGAGTACGCCCAGGACGAGTCTCCGCCGGGTGGATTCCTCCTGCAAAACGTGCTCGTCGACCATGGGGCGACCCTAGGAGCACGTGGGCGCCGGCGCCGTACGGTCTCCCCGAGACCGTGGTGCGGATGCCCGAACTTCGCTGGGCAGGGAGCTGGGAGCCTACTCCCGGCGCCAGGGCCGGTAGGCCCAGCCCTTTACGACGACGACGCCGAGGCCGTCGCCCGGATGCGCCGGCGCGGGCGTTGCGGCCGCGCTCGATCGAGCCGCTCGTGGAGCGCGCGCCGCGAGCGCTCGATCGCCTCGTCGCCGCGGAGCAGGAAGAGCGAGTTCCCGAGCGCAAGGAACGCGTCGAGCTCAAAGGCGAGCTGGTGGGAGTCGAGCGTCGGGTCGATCTGGCCGAGTCGCTGCGCGTCCTCGACGGAACCGACGAGCAGGCCCATCCAGTTCCGAGCGACCTCGACAATTCGGTCGTGCACCGGGCCGGGACGCGCGTCGAGCTCGGCGCCGACCGAGGCGAAGAAGCACCCGCCCGGGAAGACGCGCCGTGCGACGTGCGAGAGGAAGCCCTCGCTGATGGCCTCGAGCCGCGCCAGGCCTTCTGGTTGAGCGAGCGCGTATGCGAGGACGTCATCCTCGAAGATCCGCTCCGCCTGCGCGATCGTCGCGAGCTGCAGCTCCTCCTTCGAGCCGAAATGGGCGAACAGACCGCTCTTGCTCATCTCGAGGTGCTCCGCAAGACGGCCGATCGAAAGCCCGTCGATTCCCTCGACGGTGGCGAGCCGGGCCGCCGCCGTGAGGATCCGCTCTCGCGTGCGCTGACCGTCGGAGCGCATCCGCCGCGGAGGCGCCGCGGTCCGATTCGGTGTCGACGTGTCGCTCATCACTTGACAAGATAGCACGATCGTTCGTAGTATAGTTAGATCGAACGATCGTGCTACCTAAGGAAGAGATGATGACCACTGCAGAGATCCAGTCCATTCCGCTGTTCGACGCGATCCCGAGCTGGGACCGCGCAAGTGCCGCTCGCCACGCTGACCGGGTGACGATCCCGGCCGGACGGACGCTGACCCGCCAGGGCGAGCTCGCCGACGAGTTCTTCGTGATCCTCGACGGCACCGCCGAGGTCGAATGCGACGGCCAGCTCGTTGGCCAGCTCGGGACAGGGGACTTCCTCGGCGAGCTCGGGCTACTGGGAAGCCCGTTCCGGACCGCCACCGTGCGGGCACAGTCGGAACTCGAGGTCGCGGTGCTCGGTCGGCGGGAGTTCCGCTACCTCCTCCGGCGCTTCCCCGAGTTCGCCTCGACCGTGCTCCTGGCCGCGAGCCGGAGAATGGCACGGTCGGTCCGGCTCGCGGAGGCGGCGCTGTGAATGCCGGCACGCTGTATCGGAGTCGACGAGGAAGAGACGACATGAGGGCCGGGCTTCGCCCGGCCCTCATGCATGCCGGTTGCCTCGAGCCCTGAGCCCGAGGCAACCGGCGATGCGTGCCGCTCGTCCTACGCGGCGACGCTGATCGGCACGATCTCGCCTTCGATCCCAGGATCGCCCGCAGTGCTGGCCGCAAGCTCCTCCTTGCGGATCAGGACGAGCGAGACGACGAGCCCTGTGAGCGCGAGTGCCGCTCCGACCCAGAACGCCGCCTGGAACCCCGATGTGAGTGCCACCGTCTGCGAGTCGCCGGCGTTCACCGCGTCGGTCGTGTTGGCGATCGCGACCGCCGAGAGGACGGCGATGCCAAGTGCGCCGCCGATCTGCTGCGAGGTGTTGATGAGGCCGGAGGCCAGCCCGGCGTCCCTCGCCTGCACGCCGGCGAGCGCCGCGATCGAGATCGAGACGAACGAGAACGCCATCCCGACCGCGATCACCAGGAACCCGGGCAGGAGGTCGCCGAGATAGGAGCCGTCGGGCGAGACCTGCGTGAAATAGACGAGACCGACCGTGAGGAGACCCATCCCCGTCACGAGCACCGGCTTGACGCCGATCTTCGTCACGAGCTGCGAGGCGAGCGCCGCCCAGAAGATCGAGGTCCCTGCGACCGCGAGATAGGCGACGCCGGTCTTCATGGCGGAGTAGCCGAGCACCTGCTGCATGTACAGGGTCAGCATCAGGAACATCGAGAACAGGGTCGTCCCGAGGATGAACCCGGCCACGTTCGCGCCGGTGACCGTCTTGATCCGGAAGATCGAGAACGACATGAGCGGGTTCTTGGTGTGCGTCTCACGGACAAAGAACCCGACCAGGAGCGCCGCCACGGCGGCGAACAGCGCGATTGTCTTGGTCGAGGCCCAGCCGAAGTCGTTCGCCTTCGTGATCGCGAACACGGCGGTCGAGAGCCCGGCGGTGACCAGGATCGCCCCGAGGAGGTCGAAGCCCTCGGTGCGGGTGTCACGGCTCTCCGTGAGCAGCACCGGCGCGAAAGCGATCGCCACAGCCGCGACCGGCACGTTGATGAAGAAGATCCACTCCCAGCTGAGCGCGTCGGTGAACACGCCGCCGAGGAGCACGCCCGCAGCGGCGCCGAACCCTCCGACCGCACCCCATACGCCGAGCGCGATGTTGCGCTCGCGTCCTTCGGCGAAGGTCGTCATGAGGATCGAGAGCGCGGCGGGCGAGATGATTGCGGCACCGAGGCCCTGCAACGAGCGGGCGCCGATCAGAGAGGCCTCGCTCCACGCCAGCCCTGCGAGCAGCGATGCAGTCATGAACACGAGGAGGCCGGCGATGAACATGCGGCGCCGGCCGAGAAGGTCGGCGGAGCGTCCGCCGAGCAAGAGGAAGCCCCCGAAGACGAGCGCGTAGGCGCTGATGACCCACTGGAGGTTCGCCTGCGAGAAGCCGAGATCGTCCTTGATGGACGGGAGAGCGACGTTCACGATCGCGATGTCGAGAACGACCATGAACTGCACGACGCTGAGGAGCGCCAGTGCGAGCCAGTTGCGCTGTGCCTGAGCAACCATGGTCCGGTTTCCACCTTTCGGAAGTCTTGAGCGAGTGTTTCTCGACCCTAGCTCGTTCTACTTGCTTTTCGCAAGTTCGGACTTCCGTATTCAGTAGTACGGGAAACCGAACCACAAGTGGAGGAGTATGATCCGGTAGGTGAAGAGCTACAGCCAGTACTGCCCGGTCGCTCATGCCCTGGATCTCGTCGGGGAGCGTTGGGCGCTCCTGATCGTGCGGGAGCTGATGCTCGGCCAGCGGCGCTACACCGACCTCGCCGAGGCGCTGCCGAAGATCGGGACGAACATCCTCGCCGCGCGACTGCGTGAGCTCGAGGCGGGCGGCATCGTGCGCAAGGTGAAGCTCCCGCCCCCCGCGGCGGCGACCGTGTACGAGCTCACGCCGACGGGCCGGGCGCTCGACCCGGTGCTCGGCTCGCTCGCGAGCTGGGGCGCCCTGACGATGGGGCCTCCCCGCCCGCACGACTGCTGGAGCATGTACGCGGTCAAGGCACGGTTCCGCCCCGAGGTCGCCGTGGACGGCTCGTACGAGATCCGGTTCGACGACGACACGGTCATCTCGCTCGAGGTCAGGGGCGGCGAGCTGGCAGTGCGGCGCTACCCGGCGGAGGATCCCGACCTCGTCGCTGAAGTGGAGCCCGAAGCGCTCCATGGCCTCATCGAGGGAGAGCTTTCCGCCCAAGCTGCGCTGCGAAGCGGTGGCGTGAAGCTGGTCACGGGTACACCGGAGCATCTCGGGAGCTTCGTCACGATGTTTGCGCAGGCAGGCCCGGACGCTGCAGTGACAACAGCTGCCGCGTAGCCTTCGCCACGACATCCCGCAGGCCCGGGTCAGCCGGCGGCGAGCAGCTCCGACACGGTTACCGACCGAAGTCCACGGTGGGTCATCTCGTCCAGGATCAGACCGACCGCGGCGACCGTCGCCTCGCGGGTCGGCAACGAAAGATGCGCCGGCTCGTTCGCCGGCCGGCCGTCGTGGAGCACGACGATGTCGCCGGGTGCGAGGTCGGCGAGCACACGGCGGGCGGTCTCGTCCGCCGGCTGCTCCCAGTCGCCGGGCGAGATCGAGTGCCACAGCTCGTCGCCGGCGATGTCTCCGACAGCAGCCCGAACGCGAGCGTCACAGTGGAAGAACGGAGCGCGCCAGAATCGCGGCGCCGTGCCGACGACCTCCTCGATCCGATGCTGCGTGGCGGACATCTCCGCCTGGATCGCGTCGTCGGCGAGCGTCTGCAGGTCGGGGTGGGTGAACGTGTGGTTCCCCACCTCGTGACCTCCCGCCACGACCTGACGCGCGATCTCCAGCTGCTCGTCGCCCTCGAGCACCTCCCCGATGACCAGGAATGTTCCGCGACTCCCGTACCGCTCGAGCTGCTCGACGATCGGGAGCGTCCACGGCGACGGGCCGTCGTCGAAGGTCAGCGCGAGAACCGGGTCGGTTATCCCGCGACGGTGCTCGACGAGCCGCATCGGCCGATCCTAGAGCCGCGGCGCAACACCGAAGATCGCCTCGGCGACCCCACGCCCGGCGGCCGCGTAGCTGTGCGGGACACCCTGCGGGACGAGGAACGCGTCGCCCGGGGACAACTCCGCCTCAACGCCTCCCGCCTCGACCCGCAGCGTCCCCCGGGTCACGTAGACGAGCTCCTCGCCGTGGTGTGCCTCCTCGAGGCTCGAGCCACCCACAGGCACGGTGAGCACGCCGACCGTCAGGTGCTCGGTGCTGACGAGCAGGCCGACGAGCACGTCGCGATCGAGGCGGTGCACCGCATCGGACCCGCGCAGCACCCGGAGCGACCCCGGGTCGGGCCGATCGTGCCCCAGCTCGCCGACAACGCGGTCGTCCGCGTACACGTTCTCCTCGAGGTACGGCCGCGTCTGTGCGTACGCGCCCGAGGTGCCTGTCGCAGGCGGCGGGGCGAAGAACTCGAGCACGCGCAGCGGCTCGTCACCGTACGAGAACCCGTGGTGCCAGGTGTCGCGGCGGAAGAAGACGCTCTCCCCCGGCTCGGCCCGCACCACGTCACCGGTCTCGGGGTTAGCGAGCACGAGTGTCCCCTGCAGCACGTACAGGAGCTCGTCGGCGGCGAACACCGTCCGGAAGCTCTCGGAGTGCCGGAACGCGCCTCCCGGCGCCATCCCGAACACGATCACGTGGATCAGCTGCGAGGAGACGTAGATCCAGTCCTCGACGAGGCCTGCCGCCTCGTCGCCCCACGTGTGGCGCACGACGTCCGCGTACGGGATCGCGGTCGGGCCGTCGAACGACGGGCGGGGCGACGGCCTATAACCCATCGTGGCTGCGGCGGTCGTGGGCGTGGCGGTCGGCCTCGAGGTCGATCCAGCCCGCGTCGTAGACGGGGTCGGGGAAGTCGCTCTCGATCGGTCGGGCGATCCCGTCGGCGCCGGCGGCCTGGGCGGCGAGCATGATCTCGAGCGCGTGGTAGGCGTGCTCGGCGCGCGTGATCGGCTGCCGGTCGAGCTCGACGCACTCGACGAGGTGCCGTAGGCCCTCGGTCCACTGCCAGTGCGGGTCGGACTCGGGGAACAAGTGCCACGCGCCGTCCTCGTTGCGCCACAGCTCCCATCCCTCCGGTGCCCAGTCGTCGCCGAGCAGCTGGATCGTGCCGTCGGTGCCGTAGACCTCGATCGCCGGTGAGCGGTAGCGCTGCATCGTGAAGCCGGTGGTGACGACGGCGAAGCGCGCGTCGCCGAAGTCGAGGAGGACGTGCGCGTTGTCGTCGGCCGCGACCTGGATCCGGCGACCGTTCACCTCGCGCTCGGGGATCGCGACCCCGACCATCGCGGTGACGCGCCGCGCAGGCCCGAACAGCGCGCAGAGGCTGGTCACGTTGTAGACACCGAGGTCGAACAGTGACCCGCCGCCCGGCTCGTAGAACCACTCGTTCCACCAGGGGCCGGCCCAGCCGTAGCGGGCACGCGCGGTGAGCAGCCGGCCGATCTGCCCGTCACGCACCGCTCCGTGAATGGCACGAAACGTCGGGCTGAGGAGGATGTGCGGCGCGCAGACGAGGAGCCCCGTCGCAGTTCGCGCGAGCTCGGCGAGCTCGGCCGCCTGATCGAGCGAGGTGGCCAGCGGCTTCTCGACGAGGACGTGCTTGCCCGTCTCGAGCGCCGCCTTCGTCAGCGGGCCATGCTCGTTCATGCTCGTCAGGACGAGCACGACGTCGACGTCGTCGCTCCCGAGCACGGCTTCCGGCCCGGCGAGGTCGGGCTCGACGCCGTAGTGGGTCGCCGCGCCGCGCCGCTTCGTCTCGTCGACGTCGTAGACCGCCGCGACGTGTACGCGATCCGCGACGCGGAGCCGCTCGATCATGCCGCGGTACGGCCCGGCGAACACGCTGCCGCAGCCGATCACGCCGAGGCCGAGGCTCATGTCGTCCCTCGCGCGACGCGGTAGTACGCATCGATCCAGGCCGGCTGATCGACGTCGAGACCGCGGCCGACGCCGAGGTGAGCGCTCAGGGTCGCCGCCGCGGGGAACGTCGTGACCGCGGCGAGACGCCGATCGTGCAGGTCGCCAACAGGAGCGCGCAGGACGGTAGCGCCCTGACCTGCGCAGATCGCCTCGGCCTCGTCGAGCAACCGATCCGACTCGCCGCCGACCGGCAGGCTGAGAGCGAGCGAGGTCGAGTCGAGTGCCATCATCGCGGAGGTCGCCCCCTCGCGGGTCTCGACCCCCTCGGCCGGAATCCCCGAGACCTCCTTGAGCAGGAGCGCCGCCTCGAGCGCCGCGGCCCAGCCGGGGCCGCTGCCGAAGGCGACCGCCGTCGACGCCTCGACGGTGCCGAGGTCGTCGACCCAGGCTCGAGCCCGCTCGAGCGCGGTCGCGACCGCCTCGGGAGCCTGGCGCACGGCACCGCGGAGCACTTCGTCGCCGGTGAGCTCCGCCCAGACCGCGAGCGCCTGCAGGACGGCGCCGCAGAAGGCCTGCGTATGGGTTACCGCTCGCTGCTCGAGCACGGTCACGAGCGCCCGGGCTCCAGCGCGCGACCCGAGCGTCGAGCCCGGAGTCGCCGTGATCGCGGCGTACGGAGACGGCGCGCCCTCGATCGCCTCGACGAGGTCGCGGAACTCGCCCGACGACGAGATCGCGAGCAGCACGTCACCGTCACGCCACGGGAAGCGGCCACCCGCGAGCAGCCCGCTCGGCACGGCCTGCACCTCGAGGCCTGCACGGCCCTCGAGCGATGCGAGCCAGAGCGCGACCGCGACGTAGTACGCGGCACCGTTCCCGCTCGCGATGATCCGCCGAGCATCGCCGGCGCTGAGCAGCCCAGCCACCTCGCGAACGCCGTCGGATGCCTCGAGCGTGGTGGTGAGCGTCTCCGGGAGCTCGCTCAGGTCGCGCCAGAAGCCGGTCTCGTCGAGCACCGCGCGACCCTAGTCGGTGAACACGCCGAGCGGCATGGTCAGGCCGACGTTCCAGACCCCCGCGTCGACGATCTCGTGGATGTGGAGGTTGCCGGCAAGGCTGCAGAGGACGTACGCGTCCTCGCGGGCGAGCCCATGCTCCTCGACGAGCCAGCCGATCATGTTCCGGACGGCGGTGCGGGCGCCTTCCATCAGGTCGGCGTCGATCCCCATCGTCCCGTGGTAAGGGCCCGGCAGTCCGACTCGGTCGGGCACCCGGTACGAGGCCCCGGGATCGAGCGGTCGTGGACGGAGAACTGGAGCGTTGCCTGCATCGCGCACTCGATCGCGCTGACACAGACCTCCCCGTCTCCCTGCGCGCCATGCGCATCACCGCAGGAGAAGAGCCCGCCCTCGCACCAGACCGGCAGCCAGAGCCGCGAGCCGACGACGAGATGCCTCGTGTCGACGTTGCCGCCGCCGCGGTTCGGTGGGAACACGTCGACGGGGCCGGGCTCGTCGATCGCGACGCCCATCGTGCCGAGGAACGGCTCCAGCGGCACCTCGACGCCCTCGGTCAGTCGGGCAGTCGCGCCGTTCCGCAGGTCGAAGACCTTCAGATACGGCTCGGCGAAGTCGTCGGGCAGGAGCCCGGCCTCCGGCAGGAACGCCGTCCAGCCCCATGGCCCGGGCGTCAGGTCGAGCACCTCGACCTCGAGCGTCGCGCCCGGACGTGCACCCTCGATGGCGATCGGCCCGGCGAGGTTGTAGATCGTCTCGAAATCCCACTGCACGCTCGCGGCCGTCGACTGCTCGGTCACCTGGCCGTCGGCGGTCATCGGCAGGTCGAAGTGGACGACATCGCCCGAGGCGATCGTGAGGACGGGCTCGCGGCTCGCGTCCCAGTCGTGGTGGATCAGGCTCCGGTCGACGTGGTGCTCTGCGCCCACCCCGCCACTCTACGAGGCTTCGGCCGCACGGAGCGCAGCCCCAACGATGCCCGCGTCCGGCCCGAGCGTCGCCGGGACGACCTCGAGCGGCGGATCAGATGGATAGGCGATCGCGGCTCGACATGCGGACCCGACGCGCATGCAGAACTCGTCCTGGGAGCCGACTCCGCCACCGAGCACGACGAGCGCGGGGTCGAGGGCGTTGACAAGCACAGCGAGCAGGTCACCCAGCGCGGAGGCAGCCTCGTCGAGGTGCTCGGCGCACTCGGGATCCGCGAGCACGTCCTCCGCTCTCACGCGACCTGCGGCGCGTGCCAGCGCCGGCCCGCTCACGACATGCTCGATGGGGGGTGCCCCGAGCACCAGAGCGTTACCGCGCGCTCCGACGTGCGGCACGCCGTCGACAACGAGACAGACGCTGGCTCCGGTGCCGACGATTCCGAACAGGAAGGGCGAGCGCCCCGCGCCGGCACCGAACCGAGCCTCGGCAAGCGCCGCAGCTCGCACATCGGACTCGATGACGACCTCTGGCGCACCGATGGCAGATCCGACGTCGAGGTCGCGCCAATCGACCGTGTCGGCGCTCGTCGGACGCCCGTCGCGGTCGACCAGCTCGCATAAGCCGATCCCGACAGGAAGACGGTCGCCGCCGAGCCGCCGGGCGAAACGGACGCACGTCTCCAGGACCGCGACTCCACCACGCTCGGGAGCCGTCGGCGCCCGGAGCCATCTGGCTACGTGGCCGGTGTCGATGTCGACCAGCCCTGCGGCGATCTTGGTCCCGCCCACGTCGATTCCGATTGCCTGAGGCATCGGTCTATAGTCTCGTATCCCGCAGCGGGAGGCGGGCTCGCGTCCCTAGGAGGGCAATGTGAACAGGCGCCTGCTCAAAGTAGTCATCCCTTCGCTGATCGTGCTGCTCGCGGTCTTCGTCGGCGTGTCGTACGCCGGCAAGAAGGCGACGACCACGCTGACGATGTGGTCGTACGACAACCAGGATCCCGGTCTTCAGCCGGTGCTCGAGCAACTGAGCAAGGAGTTCGAGAAGAGCCATCCCGGAGTCAAGATCACCATCGTCTTCAAGGCGTTCACCGACCTCGTCAACACCGTTCCCCGGGCGCTCGCATCCGGCAGTGGCCCGGACGTGACCGAGGGCAACCAGGGTTACCAGACCGACGCGCAGCTCGTGAAGGCGAAGCTGATCCTGCCGCTGACGCCGTACATCAAGAAGTACGGCTGGGACAAGCTCTACTCGGCGGGCACGACCAGCATGTTCCGCTGGACACCCGACGGCAAGACCTTCGGCAAGGGCCCGGTCTGGGGCATCGCGCAGACCGGTCAGAACGTCGTCGTCTTCTACAACAAGAAGAAGCTCCTGGCGGCCGGGATCAACCCCGCCAAGCTGCCGACGACGTACGCCGGCTTCGAGAAGATGCTCGCGACGCTGCGGGCGAAGCTGCCGCAGGACGACCCGGTGATCGAGGCCGGGAATCAGGAGGGGTACGGCTTCATCCACCTCTTCGGCGGGATCTGGGGCGCCTACGTGAAGCCGGCCGCGATTCGGGGCTGGGTCTACCACGTGCCGGGCTCCCGCTACGACTCACCCGGGACGATCAAGGCGCTCGGGCGGCTCCAGGCCTGGGCGAAGGCCGGCTACTTCAACGACGACTACAACGCGCTGAAGAACGACGCCTCCGCGGTCGAGTTCGCCAAGGGCAAGGGCGCGATGTGGATCGGCGGCGACTGGGACTCGACGAACATCAAGACCGGTCTCGGGGCTGCGAACATCGTCGTCAAGCCCGTACCGCCCGGTCCGAGCGGTCAGTACGCGTCGATCGGCAGTCTCTCGGGGCCCTGGCACATCTCGTCGAAGACGAAGTACCCCGACCTCGGTGCCGAGTGGCTGAACTACGTGATCACGTCGAAGCGTGCCCACGCGCTGATGTACGCGCAGCAGCAGCTGCCGTCCGACAGCAAGGCCAAGCCGCCGTCCGGTGATCCGTACCTCACCCAGGTGCTCAACGCGTTCAAGACCGTCTCCGACGACGACGGGCTCCTGCTCTATACGGACTGGGCCTCGCCGTCGATGTACACGACGCTGCAGAACCAGTTCCAGCTGCTGGTGGCGGGGAAGACGACCCCGCAGGCGATGGCGAAGGCCGTCCAGGACGACTGGGCGAAGTTCGACAAGACGCTCCGCTAGACCGCCACGCGTGGCGGACGCGGAACGAGGCGCGACGACGAGTCCGGGCCCCATAGGCCCGGACTCGTCGCGCAGGCGAAGGAGACGGGGGCGCGGCCGCGCACCGGGTGACCCGCGCAACATCGCCTGGCTCTACGTCCTGCCCGGGCTCGCGTTCTACGTGCTCTTCACGCTCGCCCCGCTCCTCCACACGGTCTACTTCTCGCTCTTCTCCTGGGACGGCCTGACGGGCAAGACGTGGGTGGGGCTCGCGAACTACAGCGAAGCGATCCGCGACCACGTCCTCCTGATCTCGTTCCTCCACTCGGCGATCCTGATCGTCTTCTACGCGGTGATCCCGGTGATCATCGGCCTCGTCCTCACCGCTGCGCTCACCCGGACCTCGGTCCGAGGCTTCCGCTTCTTCCGCACCACCCTGTTCATGCCGCAGCTGATCGCGGGTGTCGTGATCGCGCAGGCCTGGACCTGGGTCTACGCCTCGGACGGGCCGCTCAACCGCGGTCTCGAGCTCGTCGGGCTCGGGTCGCTGACGCGCCCGTGGCTGGGTGAGTTCGGCTCGGCGCTGCCCTCGATCGGGGTGATCGGCACCTGGGTCACGTTCGGGCTCTGCATGGTGCTGTTCATCGCCGGCGTGCAGAAGATCCCACTCGAGCTGTACGACGCAGCCCGGGTCGACGGGGCCGGCGCCGTCCGCGAGTTCTTCGCCGTCACCCTCCCCGGGCTCCGCAACGAGATCCTCGTCGCGTTCGTGCTGACGACGATCAACGCGCTCCGCAGCTTCGACATCGTCTACAACACGACCGCAGGAGGGCCGGCGAACAGGACGATCGTCCCCTCGATGTACATGTACCAGAACGCGTTCCTGTTCAACCGCGTCGGCTACGCCGCGGCGATTGCGACGCTCCTCGCGATCGCGATCTTCGTCCTCGCCGCGATCATGCTGCGCATCGGCGACTCGAGCGACGAACGATGACGGCCGGTCGCAGCGAGCGCCTCGTCACGTACCTCGTGCTCGGCACCTTCGCGGTCCTCGCGCTGTACCCGGTGCTCTCGATCCTGTTCCTCGCGCTGCACAAGAAGAGCGACCTCGTGAGCGGCTTCGCATTCCCGACGCGCATCGACCTCTCGAGCTTCAAGGCGGCGTGGAGCGAGGGCCACTTCGCCACCGGGTTCAAGTCGAGCTTCATCGTCGCGGCCACCGTAACCATCGTCTCCGGTCGTGCTCTCGATCGGCACGGGCTACGCGTTCGGGACGATGCGGTTCGTCGGCGACCGGATCGTGTTCCCGATCATCCTGCTGGGGATCATCTTCCCGTACGAGGCGACCGTGATCCCGCTCTACTACGACTTCCTGGACGTCCCGCTCCTGCACTGGAACCTGCTCAACACCTACTGGGCGCTGATCCTGCCGCAGATCGGCCAGTCGGTCGCCTTCGGCACGTTCTGGATGCGCGCCTTCTTCCGCTCGACACCTCGCTCCCTCATCGAGGCCGCTCGGATCGACGGGGCCACGAGCTTCGGGGTGCTGTGGCGCGTGCTCATGCCGCAGGCGATGCCGGCGGTGCTGACGATGTCGCTCCTCGTCTTCGTCTACACCTGGAACGAGTTCCTCCTCGCGCTCGTGCTCGTCTCCGGGAGCGAATCGCATCAGACGGCGCCGCTCGGGCTCAGCTTCTTCGCGGGCGCGTCGCGGGCGGGCGACCCCACCAAGGTGGCGGCGGCGGCGGTGCTCGTCGCGCTGCCGATCCTGCTCGTGTACCTGTTCCTGCAACGGCATTTCGTCCGTGGGATGCTGGGCGGGGCGATCAAGGAGTGATCCGCTAGAGCGATGGCGCGAATCAAGCTCGTCTACCTGGGTGGCGGCTCGACCAGGGCGGCCGGGACGATGGCCTCGCTGATGGCGAACGGCGAGGACTTCGACGGCTCCGAGGTCGTGCTCGTCGACCTCGACGCCGAACGCCTCGCGCTGATCCGCACGCTCGCCGAGAAGATGGCGCGCGCCCGCGGCCTCGACATCACCGTCACCGCGACCACCGATCGCCGTGCGGCGCTGACGGACTGCGACGCAGTCCTGTCGTCGTTCCGACCGGGCGGATTCGCAGCGCGCGTGCAGGACGAGCGGATCCCGCTCGAGCACGGCCTCATCGGTCAGGAGACGCAGGGCGCCGGCGGCTTCTTCATGGCGCTGCGCGCGATCGCGGTCCTCAAGGAGGTCTGTGCGGAGATCGAGGAGCTCTGCCCCGACGCGTGGATCTTCAACTACACGAACCCCGTCAACATCGTGGCCGAGTCGGTGACCCACAACTCGCCGGTGAAGATCGTCTCGCTCTGCGAGGGCCCGATCTACTTCAGGAACGAGATCGCCGAGTCGGCAGAGCTCGACCCGGAGCTGCTCGAGATCACGATGGTCGGCCTGAACCACGGCTGCTGGGGGGTCGAGCACAGCTACGGCGGGGCCGACCCGCTGCCGTTGATCCGCGCAGCCTGGGAGCGTCGTCGGGACGACCCGACGCTCAGCCCGCACCTCCGGCGCCAGCTGCAGCTCGCCGCGACGATGGGCTCCGTTCCCGCGGACTACTTCGAGTACTACTACTTCACCGACGAGATCCTCGCCGAGCTGCGGGCGAAGCCGACCACGCGGGCCGAGGACATCCTCGGCTGGTCGGGCGACTACTGGCGCCACTACGAGGAGCAGGCGCAGACCGACGATCCCCAGCTCGACCCGGGACGGTCGCGCGGCGGGATCCACGAGCTGGAGCTCGCGATCGACGTGATGGACGCGATCTTCAACGACAAGGACGAGATCCACCCGGTCAACCTCCCGAACACCGGCGGCGCGCTGCCGGGCTTTCCCGAGGACCTCGTCGTCGAGGTGCTCGGCCGCTGCCACCGAGGCGGGATCGACCTGATCCCCGCGAAGCCGCTGCCACGCCACGTCCGCGGGCTCGTCGAGATGCTCGGCGAGTACCAGGCGCTCGCAGGTGAGACGGCCTGGAGCGGCACCCGCGACGACGGCGTCCGGACTCTGAGCGCGAACCCGCTCGTGCGTCAGGTCGAAGTGGCCGAGCGCGTGTACGACGCCCTGGCGCACGCGCACCGCGACTACCTGCCCGACCGGCTGCTCGCGGCCTGACACGAGCTATGGCGGCTACTGCTCGGAGTCGACGGCGGGAACACGAAGACCGTCGCGCTCGTCACCGACGACGAGGGAACCGTGCTCGGTCGCGGGCACGGCGGCCAGGCCGACATCCACAACGCCGACGCGCCCGAGCTCGCGCTGGTCGAAATCGCAAGCGCGTGCACCGACGCGCTCGCCTCGGCGGGCGTCAGCGGCGCCGATCTCGACGCAGCGGCGTTCAGCCTTGCGGGCGCCGACTGGCCGGAGGACTTCGAGCTCCTCCGCCGTGAGCTCGGCGAGCCGGCTCGCGCTCGGCGAGGAGCCGGTCGTCGTGAACGACGCGGTCGGCGCGCTGCGCTGCGGCACGGACGACCTGGTCGGCGTCGCGGCGGCCGTCGGCACGCATGCCGCCGCTCGCGGGTGGCAACGCGAGCGGCGACCTCTTCCACCTCGGCTTCTGGCCGGCCTCGACCGGCGCCTTTGCGCTGGGGTCCGAGGCGCTCGCGGCGGTCTGGCGGCACATGCTGGCACTCGGCCCGCAGACGTCGCTGCTGGCTCGAGCGCTCGAGCGGTGGGACTGCGCCGATGCCGTGGGGCTCCTCTACGTGTTCACGAGGATCGGAGGTCTTCCCGAGCTGGACCGCGCGCCGCTTCGCCGACGCGGTGCTCGACGAGGCGGAGTCGGGCGACCCGATCGCCCGCGAGATCGTCGAGCTGATCGGCGGCCGCATCGGCGACTACGCACGCGTCTGCGCCGAGCGGACTGGCCAGCTGGATCGCCCGTTCCGGCTCGTGCTGACGGGCGGCGTGATGCGCCATCCCTCGCCGTTGCTGAGGGCGGCGATCCTCGGCCGTGTGCCCGACGCGAGCCCCGTCTACCCGGAGCTCGAGCCGGTCGCGGGCGCGGTGCTGCTCGCCGCCGATCGGATCGGCGCTCATCCCCATGCCGAGCGCCTGCGCTCTGATGGAGGCGGCCTGAGATGGGCGGCATCCGGCTCGAGGAGACGACGAAGGTCTACCCGAACGGCGTCCAGGCGATCGACCGGATCACCCTCGACATCCGCGACGGCGAGTTCATGGTGCTCGTCGGGCCCTCCGGCTGCGGCAAGTCGACGCTGCTGCGGATGATCGCCGGGCTCGAGGAGGTGACCGAGGGCCGCGTGCTGATCGGCGACCGGGACGTGACGGACCTGCGCCCGCGCGACCGCGACATCGCGATGGTCTTCCAGAACTACGCGCTCTACCCGCACATGACGGTCGACGACAACCTCGGGTTCGGGCTCAAGCTCCGCGACGTCCCGAAGCCCGAGCGGAAGAGCCGTGTGCGCGAGGTTGCCGGCACGCTCGGGCTCGAGACGCTGCTCGACCGCCGGCCAGCGTTTCTCTCGGGCGGGCAGCGCCAGCGGGTCGCGATGGGGCGCGCGATGGTGCGCGAGCCGAAGGCGTTTCTCATGGACGAGCCGCTCTCGAACCTCGACGCGAAGCTGCGGGTCTCGATGCGCGGCGGAGCTGGCCCGCCTCCACGACCGGCTCGGGGTGACGACCGTCTACGTCACCCACGACCAGGTCGAGGCGATGACGCTCGGCCAGCGCGTCGCCGTGATGCGCGACGGCGTGCTGCAGCAGTGCGACACGCCGCAGAGCCCTGTTCCACCGACCGGCGAACCTCTTCGTCGCGGCGTTCATCGGCTCGCCGTCGATGAACGTCGTCGAGGCGAGGGTGGCGGACGGCAGCGTCGAGCTTCGCCGGCTTCCACCTCCCGCTCCCCGAGGGCTCGCCGCTCGCGGGTGCGGAGCGCGACGTGATCCTCGGGGTCCGGCCGACCGACCTCCGGCACACGGCGGACGCGCCGCCGGAGCAGCCCCGCATCACCGTGACGACCGGATGTCATCGAGGAGCTCGGCGGTGTCTCGAACGTCCTCTTCCCGATCGACGCGCCGCGCGTGCAGACCGATGCGACCCGCGCCGCGATCGAGGCTGTCGAGCGACGACGACGCGACGCTGCTCGCCGACGACCAGCGTGCTCGCTTCTGCGCCTCGATCGACGGTCGCCGACCGGTCGCCGCCGGTGAAGCGGTCGAGCTCGCGGTCGACCACCGACACGTGCACTTCTTCGACCCGCGAGACCGGGGACGTGATCGGTGACGAAAGGCGCTAGAGGCTAGGAGCCTGCGCCGGGCGGCGGCGTGAGCCCACGCTCGCGCTCCCTCCCGCAGTAGCTCGGCCTCGGTGACCGCCCCGCCGATCCCGGTCGGGACGCGTCGACGGCGAGGCTCGCGTACAGCACCGCCCAGCGCAGGCGGTCGGCGAGCTCGGCGCCATTGAGGTCGGCCCAGATGTAGGCCGCGGTGAGCAGGTCACCGGCGCCCGTCGTGTCGGCCGGGCTCGTCGACGGGCTCGACCGAAGCGGCTCGCGAACTCGTCGCCGCTGCGTGCGATCGCGCCCTCGGCTGCGAGCGTGACGACGACCGTGTCGGCGAGCTCGGCGAGGGACGCCGCGCCCTCCTCGACCGTGTCCTTGCCCGGTCAGGCCGAGCACCTCGCGCTGGTTGACGAAGAACGCGCGGACTCCCTCGAGCGCCGCCGGCGGGCGCCCCGCATAGGCGCGCGCGTCGTCGTCGCCGCACGTGACGTAGGCCGGGACACCCTCGGGCACGACGTAGAGCTGGTCGAGGCTGGCCGCGACCGCGCGCGGCGATGCGCCGGCGACGTCGGTCGCAGAGGCGCGGGCCCCCGGGTCGATCGTCACCATCGCCCGGTCGCCGCCGAACGGCATCACGACCGTCGTCGGCGTTCGCGGCGCCGGCTTCGTCCCGATCCACGACACGCCCTCGTCTGCGAGCAGCGCCCGGACGAGATCGCCGGCGACGTCCTCGCCGAGCGGCGCAGCGACCGCGGCGGTGAGACCGAGCCGTCGAGGCGCCGACCGCGGTGATCGCTCCACCGCCCGGCGAGCGGAGTAGCTCGGCGGCGAACCGCTCCTCCCCGAGTGCGGGCAGCGACTCGAGCCCGACGAACGTCAGGTCGAGGAAGACCGGGGTCGCGACGACGAGATCGGTCATGAAGAGCCGAGGATATCCCGGCGCCGCCGTGCGGTGCGCCTCTAGGCGACCACGATGCCCTGCCCTGCGAGGACCGCCGGCTCGGCCTAGGATCGGCCGGATGGAAGAGCTGCTCCTCGAATGGTTCCGAGTCAGCGGGCGGGATCTGCCCTGGCGTCGCACGCAGCGACCCGTACGCGATCCTCGTCAGCGAGGTGATGCTGCAGCAGACGCAGGTCGACCGAGTCGTGCCACGCTACCTCGCTGGCTCGAGCGATGGCCAACGGTCGACGCGCTCGCGGCGGCCACGCCCGGGGACGTGATCGTCGAGTGGCAAGGACTCGGCTACAACCGGCGCGCGCTCGCGCTGCACAGAGGCGGCTCGGCAGGTCGCGGCCCACGGGTGGCCTGACGACCTGACCGACGCTACCAGGTGTCGGGCCGTACACCGCAGCGGCGATCCGCAACTTCGCCTTCGGCGAGAACCTCCTACCCCGCGATGTCAACGTCGACCGGGTCGAGCGGCGAACCGGTCACGCATTCACGGGCGCGGCTGCGCAGGCGCTGATGGACCTCGGCGCGACCATCTGCCTCGCGCGCATCCCGCGCTGCGGCGCATGCCCGCTCGCGCGTCGGTGCCCGGCTCGTGGGACGAGCGATGAGCCGGTCCGGAAGCAGTCACGGTTCGAGGGATCGTTCCGGCAGCGTCGTGCCATCGCGCTCCGCCTCGTCGCGTCGGCAACTCGTTTGCTCGGCGAGCTCGACGTCGACGCGATCGAGTCGCTCGCACGCGATGGGCTCGTCGTCGTCGACGACGGGCTCGTCCAGCTGCCGCGTAGAAGGTCGACGGAGCGCCGTCTGCTCCCGGGCTCGCTCCCTGAAGCACGTCCGCGGACGAAGTACGGCCCGGAGACACGTTCCCGTCCACGGGTGCCTCCGGGCCCGAAGGAGCTCCGGGTACTCGCGCCGAGCGCCGAGTCGCCGTCAGGCTCCGAAGCTACGAGCGTGGGCCGGGGTGAACGCTCCCGATCAGCGTACGACCGCATCGAAACCGGTCGTACGCGCTGCGCTAGTCCGGTGGAGTCAGCTCCAAGTCATTCCCTCCGGTCGAAGGGGATCTGACCTACGATAGCGCACCCGGGGAGGGTGCGGAATGCCGCGCCCCGAGCGACGAGGAAATTGCGAGACGTTCAGGTTCCCGCGAGGAGGGCGACTGCCTGCGCGGCGAGCCCTTCGCTGCGGCCGGTGAAGCCGAGGTGGTCGGTCGTCGTCGCGCGCACGTTGATCCGGTCGCGCGAAACGCCGAGGCTCGCGGCGAGACGGTCGCGCATCGCCTCGCGGTGAGGCGCAATCCGCGGCTCCTGCCCGATCACAGCGCAGTCGGCGTTGACGAGCTCGAATCCAGCCGCCAGCACCTGTACGGTAGGCCTCCGCGAGCAGCTCGAGCGAGTCTGCGCCGGCGTAACGCTCGTCGTCGGAGGGGAACAGCGCGCCGATGTCGGCGAGCCCGGCCGCGCCGAGCAGCGCGTCGGTGAGCGCGTGGGCGACGACGTCACCGTCGGAGTGGCCGACGAGCCCTCGAGGGTGCTCGATGACAACGCCGGCGAGAACGAGCGGGATGCCCTCGCCGAACGCGTGCGCGTCGACGCCGAGTCCGATCCGCAGGTTGCTCACAGCAGGGACGCTAGCGCGGCAGGCAGCTCGGCGAGGGTGTCGATGCCGAGTGTCGCCTCGGGCGGTGTCCGCTGGAGCCGCCCCCACGGGCCGTGTCGAACGTGGATCGCAACCAGTCCGGCACGGGCGGCAGGGAGCACATCGTTGTCGACGCGGTCACCGACGTACGCAAGTTCAGCCGGGCGAACACTCTCCGAGCTCGACGAGCGCCGCGAAGAACGCCGGATCGGGCTTCCGGATGCCGAGGCTCGCGGACGAGGTGATCACGTCGACCGGTAGACCAGCCTCACGCGCCCACAGCTCGAGCGCGAGGTTCTGGTTGCCGGCCAGCCCTACACGGAGCCCGAGAGTCCGGCACGGCCTCGAGGCAGCCGAGCGCGTCCGGGTAGAAGATCGGACACGTCGTAGACGATCTCGCCCCAGACGTCGGGTCGCTCGATGCCGAGATGTCCCCAGAGCGCGTTGTGCTCCTCCCCACGCTCGATCGTGATTCCGAGCGCAGCCCAGAGCGCGTGCGGCTCGACCTCGGCCCGCTCGGCCATGAGCCTCCACCACCGCTCCTCGTCGACGAGCGTCTCGCCGACGTCGAAGAACACTGCCTTCAGCGGAGCCAACGCTCGACCCGCTCGAGGTCGTCGGTTGTCGTGACCTTGAGGAGTCGGGGATCGCCGTCGACCACCACGACGCGGCCGCCCGCCCGCTCGACGAGGGAGGCACAGTCGGTCGCGCTCGAGCGGTCGGTCGCGAACGCCGCTCGCAGCGCGGCGGCGAGAAACGCCTGCGGCGTTTGCGCAGCGACGAGAGACCCGCGATCGAGCGTCTCGACGGACGCGGTCGCCCTCGACGCGCTTGACCGTGTCTGACACGGGCATCCCGGGTATCGCTCCGTCGGACCAGCCTGCGTCGAGGGCGGCGAGCACGCGCCCGAGGACCGCTTCGTCGACGAGCGCCCGTGCGGCGTCATGGACGACGACCACCCGGGCTTCGTCGGGTACCGCGGCGAGCGCACGCGCAACCGACTCGGCGCGCGTCGCACCACCGGTAACGACCTCGACGACCTTCCCTTCACCGAGCTGCGAGCCGAGCTCTGTCGTCTCGCGCTCCCAGCCGGCCGGCGCGGCGATCACGATCCCGTCGATTCGACTCGCCCCGGCGAGTCGCCCGAGGCTCTCGGCGAGCAACGGTCGCCCGGCGAGCTGGACGAACGCCTTTGGCCTGTCGGCACCGAGGCGCTCACCGGTGCCGGCGGCGACGAGGACGACCCAGGTGACTCGAGCTCCTGGCACTTCTCGGCTGTGCCGAGAAGTGCCAGACAGACCCATTGCGGAGGTCAGACTGTCGCGGCAGCCGCGGTCTTCGGCTTCGCCTTGGCGCGCTTGCCCTTGGCCGGGCTCGCGAGCACCTCCTCGAGCCAGGCGGCAGCGTCGTCCTCGCTCAGGTCCTTCGCGTACATGAGCTCGGAGGCGAGGATCTTCTTCGCCTTGACGTACATCTGCTTCTCGCCCGTCGAGAGGCCCTTCTCGTGGTCACGCAGCGCGAGGTTCCGGACGACCTCGGCGAGCTCGAGGATGTCGCCCGTCTTCATCTTGTCGCGGTTGTGCTTGAAGCGACGATTCCAGTTCTTCGGCATCTCGGTCGACCCGCCGAGGAGCACCTTGTGGACGACCTCGACCATCTCCTGGTCGATCACCCACCGGATCCCGACCTTCTCCGCATTGTCCGCGGGGACGTTCACCGTCATTTCGTTGTGCAGGATCTTGATGGTCAGGTACTCGCGTTCCTGACCGAGCACGATCTTCGTGTCCTTGCTCACGACCGTCCCTGCGCCGTGATGGGGGTACACGACCTTGTCGCCGACATCGAACACGCCCCGTACTCCTCCCGTCGCCCGACTACCAATGGTCTGACTCACGAAAAGCGCCGGCTGGAAATCCGCCGGCGTGAGACCACCATTCTAGCGAAGATCCGGGCGTCTCACCGGGGTTGATCAAGCGGCTGCCGCGGCCGATTCGACCATCTCCTCCACGCGCTCTACGTCAGGCTGCGCGCGCTTCTCCAGGCCCGCCGCCAGCGCCTCGCGAAGCGTCTCCGCCCCGACGATCCGCGGTGTTCGGACCCGGCCCTTCGTCCCGGCGGGTGCGACCACCTCCACGAGCCCGAGCTTGCCGCACTCCTCGAGCCGGCGCTCCGCCTGGGCGGTCGACGCGCAGGCGTCCGGTGAGCCCGATCTCGCCGAACGCGGCCACACCGGCCCGAATCGGCGCACCCCGTGCGGCCGAGGCGATGGCGAGCGCGATCGCGAGGTCGGCGCCGGGCTCGTCGATGCGTACGCCCCCGGCAACGTTGACGAACACGTCGGCGGAACCGAGTGGCACCCCTGCGTGGCGTGAGAGGACGGCGACGATCATCGCCAGGCGCTTCGGGTCGACGCCGGTCCCCACGCGCCGTGGCATCGCGAGATCGGTACGGGAGACGAGCGACTGGATCTCGAGCAGGATCGGCCTCGTCCCCTCGAGCGCGACCGCGACCGCGGCGCCGATCTCGCCGGGATGGGTCTGCCCGAACAGCTCCGACGGATCGGGCACCCCGACGAGCCCTGCCGCGGTCATCTCGAACACCCCGAGCTCGTTCGTCGAGCCGAACCGGTTCTTCACCGCCCGGAGGATGCGGTGCGCGTGGTAGCGGTCGCCCTCGAACTGGAGCACGCAGTCGACGAGGTGCTCGAGCACCCGTGGGCCTGCGACCGCACCGTCCTTCGTCACGTGCCCGACGAGGATCGTCGAGACATTGCACGCCTTGGAGACGCGAAGCAGGCGTGACGCTGCCTCGCGCACCTGGGCGACCGAGCCGGGTGCCGAGCCGAGCTCCGAGCTGAAGAGCGTCTGCACCGAGTCGATGACGCAGACCGCCGGTCGTCGCTCCTCGAGCGTCGCGCACACGATCTCGAGCTCGGTCTCCGCCAGGATCTCGACGTCGTCCGCGCCGCCGAGCCGCGCAGCGCGCAGCTTCACCTGCGCGACCGACTCCTCACCGGTGACGAGGAGCGTCGGGAGGCCCTCACGCGCGATCGCGGCCAGCGAGCTCAGGAGGAGCGTCGACTTGCCGACCCCGGGCTCTCCACCTACGAGCACGACCGACGCGGGGACGATGCCGCCTCCGAGCACCCGGTCGAGCTCCGGCACGCCGGACGGGATCCGCGCAGCGTCCGCGACCGCGACGTCGCCGAGCCGGGCGGGGGTCGCGGGCGCGCCCGCGCGACCGGCCGCCGCGCCCGTGTCGCGCCCTTGGAGCTCCTCGACGAGCGTTCCGAACGCCCCGCACCCCGGGCACTTGCCGAACCACCGCCCGGTGGTCGTGCCGCACTCGGAACAGCTGAACTGGACGACGACCTTGGCCATGATGACAGCCTAGCGAGCCTGGCGGACATCAGTTGTCCAGACAGAGAACAGGACCTGTGCGTCCCACACGGGCAGGGCGCCCCAGGGCCGGATCAGCGAACGACCGAGCTCGGCGGCGCAAAGACGTCCTCGAGCCCACCGATCTGCTCGGTTGAGCCGACGGCTACGACGACGTCGTCCTGGGCAAGAGCGAGGTCGGCGCCCGGGCTGGCGACCAGCTCGCCGTCGGCCCGCCGAACCGCGACGACCGACGCGCCGGTGCGACCCCGGAGGTCGAGCTCGCGCAGCGTGCGCTCGCACGCCTCGCACCCGGCCGACACCACGATCTCCTCGAACCGGAGGCCGGGCGAGCCACCGGCGCCAGCAATCTCGAGCAGTGCAGCGACCTGTGGCTTCAGCACCTGGGTCGCCATCGTCCGCCCGGCCGTCGAGTACGGCTCGACGACTCGATCAGCGCCCGCGCGACGCAGCTTCTCCGCGGTGGCGTGACTCGACGCGCGCGCCACGATCATCAGCTCCGGCTGCAGGGCTCGCGCGGAGAGCGTGATGAACGCGTTCTTCTCGTCGGAGTCTGCGCACGCGACCAACGCGTGGGCCCGGTGGATGCCGGCACGCACCAGCTCGGCGTCCTCCGCTCCGTCGCCGTGGATGACCGGGATGCCGAGCTGCTCCGCCAGCGCCACGGACTCCTCGTTGACGTCGACGACGACACAACCCCGCCCAGCCGAGACAATGTCGTCGGCGATCGTGCGACCGACGCGACCGAAGCCGCAGATGATGACGTGATCGTGCAGGGTCTCGATGACGTGCCTCCTTCTTCGCTCGGCGAAGCTCCCGCCGAGGACGCCGCGGGTGATCATCTCGACCACCGCGCCGGCGATGTAGAGGAAGATAAGCACGCCGGAAAGCAGGAGCAGGACGGAGAAGATCTTCGTCGCGGCGGTCGGAGGCGCCGTGTCGAGCCCGGTCAGGGTCGTCGTCACGACGGCCCGATAGAACGACTCGACCCACCCCTCGCCGATCCAGGCCTGGAAACCGATGGTACCGACGAGAAGCACGGCGACGAACGCCGACAGGGCGATGAACAGGCGCCTGAAGCTGAACGGCTCCATCGTCGCCATCGTACGACGGTCCGTTCGTCGTCGGACGTCTCAGTTGCCTGTCGTCGCTGGCCCAGTGAAGATCCGGTCGGCAATCTGCGTTCGTGGGTCTGGACAACGACCTTCGCCACCTGAACAGCCGGCGACGCGGCCCACGTGTTGGTTCAGAACGAGCTACGTCGTGCCCTGATCACCGACGCCTGGAGTCGTGTCCGTGCCGCCATCGGTCGCGGAGTCGACCGGCGGCCCGGGCTTGGGCTTGGGCTTCGGCCGCGCGGGTGGACCGACCTCGATCACCTCGTCCTCGGCGTCGTAGCGCCACGTGTAGTGCTCGTTGCGCCGCAGCTTGCCGTTGCGGAGGACCTTGCGCGTGTAGCTGATCGTGAACCCAGGCGGCCCCGCCGATTGGACGACGTTCGTCGAGCCCGGGGGGAGCGACGAGTCGCGCACCGTGATCGTCTTCGGCTGCACGTAGCTGTGTGGCTCGCCCGTCTTCGTCAGCACCTTGCGACCGAGCTTCGACGAGAAGAACCTCACCGTGATCGAACCGGAGCCCGCAGAGGCCTTGACGAGGATGGCCGCGGGCCAGTCGTTGCGCCAGATGAGCTCCGGGCCACCCCACGAGACGGTCGCCTCGCGCCCCATCGGGTAGCGCGAGATGTAGAACTGATGCGGCTGGTGCGTGATGATCCGCACCCCGGCGAAGAACGCCGCGTTGTAGGTCGTCGTGGCGATCTGGCTGACGCCACCGCCGACCGCGTCCTCGAGCCGGCCGTTGAAGATCTGGGGCGCGACGACGAAGCCCCGTGCGGTCGTCCGCTTGCCGAGCACCTTGTTGAGCGAGAAGATCCCGCCGGGCTTGACGATCGTCCCGTCCATGACCTGGACACCGCGCTGGATGTTCGTCACGCGCGGAGCGCAGCATGGATAGTAGGTCGTGAACTCCGACACGAGCTCGCGGATCCCGAGCTGCTTCGCTCCCTCCGTCGTCAGCTTGGGCTGACTGACCGTGAACCGTGCGAGATGGACGGTCGAGTCGAGGTCGTGGGTCAGCGACGTAGCGATCCGCTGCGCATCGAGCGTCGTTCCGGTTCGTGACGGGATGACGCGCGCGCGGCGGGCGCCGACCGCGAAGCTCGCGTCGCGGGCCGGGTGCTCGAACGAGCCGAGACGCGGGCGGAGCGAGGCGAGCGAGCCCTTTGGGCTCGAGTGTGACGCCGAGCGACGCACCTTGCCGGTCGGTGCGCACGAGGGAGCGGAGCCGTGAGGGGAAGAGCGTCGCCTGACGGTCGCGGAAACGCACCCGGCGTGTCTGCGAGAGCAGCTGCTCAACGGTTGCAGCCGCCTCCGAGGCCTCCTCGGTGCTCACGACGGGTGTCGCTTCCTCCAGCGGCACCCCGACCTCCCCCGGAAGCGTGCGCAAGCTCCGGCGCAGTGCCGTGCGATCGACCGCGATGCCGGGAGCGGCGGGCACGACCTCGATCGCATCGGCGGTCACGCGCACCTGCCCGTCCTGCGGTGGGTCGCCGAACCGCTCGTCGATCCGGTTTGCGACGAGCGCCGCCTTGACCGGGCCGAGCCGGTAGGTCAGCGGGATCTGCCGTGCCTCGCCGAGTCCGACGTGCCGCGCGAGCCGGTGGAGCACGCCCGCGTCGAGCGCCTCCTCGAGCGCGACGTCGAGCTCGGGAACGGCCCCGAGCTGCCTGCCGCTCGTCCGCTCCTCACCACCGGGTGCCAGCAACCGGATCGGCCTCGACATCTGCCGCGCTGCAGCGCGCTGCAGCGTACGTCTTGCCTCCGACTCTCCCTGCCCGCCGACGTCGATGCCGCCGACCGTCGTCCCGACGGGGATCGTGTTGCGCTCGAGAAACGCGAAGCCGCCCACGAACAGCGCGAGCACACCCACCGCTGCGACGAGGGCGACCACGACCTTCAGCACACGGCCGCCGCGCGGCGGCCGCTTTCCACCGAGCTGATGAACGGGCCGGTGCTCACCTCCTGACGGTAGCGGCGCTAGGGAGCCAGCCGCTTCACGAACAGGACGCGGTCCTCGCCCGGACCGTCGTAGTCGCTCGCCACCCGCTCGACCACGAACCCAACCGCGGTGTGGAACGCCACAGACTGCTCGTTCGCCGGCGAGGTCACCGAGCGGACGACGGTCCGGCCGTGCTCGCGGGCCGCAGCGAAGAACCGCTCGTAGAGCTCCCGCCCCAGCCCTTCGCCGCGCCGGGCGGGATCGACGCCGACGAAGTGGACGTACGCCTCGGTCGCGTCGGTCTGCGACAGGAATCCGATCAGGAAGCCCGCGAGCTGACCGTCTTCGTCGTCGGCAACGAAGCTCGTCCCCTCGAAGTGGAGGAAGAAGAGCTGCGGGAGCAGCGGCGCCATCTCGCGGCCGCCCCACCACGTATTGACGCGACCGATCACTCGCCCGTAGTCGGACGGCTGGGCGTGACGGATCTCGAGAGCCATTCCGCAGCCTACGACAACGCCGCACGTGCAGCGTGCTGCACCGCCGCTCGGATCGCGAGGACGAGGCGATACCCGAGCTGCAACGCGCCGTCGCGATCTACGCCGAGATCGGCGAGCAGGGGAAAGCTCGAGCCGGTGATCTGGACGCTCAGCGATCGGTAGTCGGGCCTGTTCAGCGGAACGCTTCGTCCACCTCGACGCGCAGCGCAGAGGCCAGCGCGTTCGTCTCGTTCGCCATCCCGATCACCGCGAGCAGCTCGCCGTACTGATCGTCGGTCATGCCCTTCGCCCGCGCCCCGGCGGTGTGCGAGGCGATGCAGTACTCACAGCTGTTCGTGGCCGATACCGCGACGTAGATCAGCTCCTTCGTCAGCGCGTCCAGCGCCCCCGGCGCCATGACCTCCTTCACCGACGCCCACGTGCGGGCGAGGGTGACCGGGTCGACGGCAAGCGCCTTCCAGAAGTTGTTGACGTCCTCGACACCCCGCGTCCGCTTGATGTCGTCGAACACCACCTCGGGGTCGATCGTCACCGGCCGCTCCTCCCGGTGTGGGTGTCGCGCGACGAGCGCGGCGCCACGTCAGTCGTCCGAGTCGGCCTCGGTCGCGTCGACCTCCGGCTCGTCCGCGGGCACCGTGACCGGCTCGGCCTCGGGCTGGACGACGCCCTCGATCACCCGCATCTCGACCTTCGGCTCGTCCGGGCCCGGATCCTCGCGGCGGTCGACGACGATCGTCGAGCCCTCCTCGAGCTCGCGGCCGAGCACGAAGTCGGCGAGCGGATCCTCGATCAGCCGCTGGATCGCTCGTCGGAGTGGCCTGGCGCCCATTGCCGGGTCGTAGCCCTCCTCGACGAGCATCTCCTTCGCCGCGTCGGTGAGCTCGATCGTCGCGCCGTGTACCGAAATCTGGTCGCGGAGCCGCTTCATCATGAGGTCGACGATCTGCAGGATCTCGTGCTTCTCGAGCTTGTGGAAGACGATGATCTCGTCGATCCGGTTGAGCAGCTCGGGCCGGAAGACCTTCTTGAGCTCGCCCATCACGCGGCCCTTCATGTCGTCGTACGAGAGCCCTTCCTCGTCGCCGAACGAGAACCCGAGCGACATGTTCTTCGAGATCTGCCCCGCACCGATGTTCGAGGTCATGATCACGATCGTGTTGCGGAAGTCGACCTTGCGCCCCTGGGCGTCGGTGAGCTTCCCGTCCTCGAGGATCTGCAGGAGGATGTTGAACACGTCCGGATGGGCCTTCTCGATCTCGTCGAGCAGGAGCACCGAGTACGGCTTGCGCCGCACGGCCTCGGTGAGCTGACCGCCCTCGTCGTACCCGACGTAACCCGGGGGTGATCCGACGAGCCGGGACACGGAGTGCTTCTCCATGTACTCCGACATGTCGACCTGGATCATCGCGTCCTCGTCGCCGAACAGGAACTCGGCGAGTGTCCGTGCGAGCTCGGTCTTCCCGACGCCGGACGGGCCGAGGAAGATGAACGAGCCGGTCGGCCGCTTCGGATCCTTGATCCCGGCCCGCGCGCGGCGAATCGCCTTCGAGACGGCGACGATCGCGAGCTCCTGGCCGATCACACGCTTGTGGAGCTCCTCCTCCATCCGGATGAGCTTCTGCGACTCGGCCTCCGTCAGCTTGAAGACCGGGATCCCAGTCCACATCGAGACGATGTCGGCGATCTCGTCCTCGCCGATCTCGGGCTGCTCCTCGTCGGCCTCGTTGCGCCAGTTCTCTTCGAGCTCCTTCTTCTTCTGCGTCAGCTTGCGCTCCTTGTCGCGCAGCGACGCGGCCTTCTCGAACTCCTGGGCCTCGATCGCATCCTCCTTCTCGCCGCGGACGCGCTCGATCTCCTCCTCGAGCTCGCGATAGCGGGGCGGCGCGGACATCGTCCGGATCCGGACGCGCGACCCGGCCTCGTCGATCAGGTCGATCGCCTTGTCGGGCAGGTGTCGATCCTGGATGTAGCGATCGGCGAGCACCGCAGACGCGCGCAGCGCGTCGTCGGAGATCTTGACCCGGTGGTGCGCCTCGTACCGGTCGCGGAGGCCGCGCAGGATCTGCACCGTCTCGTCGATCGACGGCTCCTCGACGCGCACCTGCTGGAAGCGCCGCTCGAGGGCCGCGTCGCGCTCGAGGTACTTGCGGTACTCGTCGAGCGTCGTCGCGCCGATGGTCTGCAACTCGCCACGCGCGAGGGCCGGCTTGAGGATCGAGGCGGCGTCGATCGCGCCCTCGGCCGCGCCGGCGCCGACGAGGTTGTGGAGCTCGTCGATGAACAGGATGATGTCGCCGCGCTGGGTGATCTCCTTCATCACCTTCTTGAGGCGCTCCTCGAACTCACCGCGATACTTCGAGCCAGCGACGAGCGCTGCGAGATCGAGCGTGTAGATCTGCTTGTTCTTGAGCAGGTCAGGGATCTGGTTCGAGGCGATCCGTGACGCGAGCCCTTCGACGACCGCGGTCTTGCCGACCCCTGGCTCGCCGATCAGCACCGGGTTGTTCTTCTGCCGGCGCGAGAGGATCTGCATCACGCGCTCGATCTCGGTCTGGCGACCGACGACCGGGTCGAGCTTTCCCTCGGTTGCGAGTTTCGTCAGGTTGCGACCGAACTGGTCGAGGAGCTTCGAGCTCTTCGTCTTCTCGCCCGCGGCGGCCGCGCCTTGACCCGACTGTCGACGTCCGGGGCCGGACAGCATCCGGATGATCTCGTTACGGATCTTCTCGGCGTCGGCGTCGAAGTCGAGCAGGATCCGTGCGGCAACGCCCTCGTTCTCGCGCACGAGCCCGAGCAGGATGTGCTCGGTGCCGATGTAGTTGTGACCGAGCGACAACGCCTCGCGCAGTGCGAGCTCGAGCACCTTCTTCGCGCGCGGCGTGAACGGGATCTGGCCGGTTGTGACCTCGTCGCCCTGCCCGACGATCCGGGCGACCTGGGCGCGAACCTCCTCGACCGTGATGTCGAGCTGCTCGAGCACGCGCGCGGCGAGGCCTTCCTCTTCGCGCAGCAGGCCGAGCAGGATGTGCTCCGTCCCGATGTAGTTGTGCTTGAGGGCACGCGCCTCGTCCTGGGCAAGGACGACGACCTGGCGGGCTCGCTCGGTGAATCGCTCGAACACGGTTGCCTCGACCCTCCTTCCGCATGACCCGGAACCGGCGGGCCGCCTGCTCCGAGCCTGAGGCACCCCTGACTCTAGCCGACGACCCAGGGGTACCGAAGTCGAATACGAACGGACGTCGCGATCTCCTGCTCGCGCGTCAGCTGACGACCACCGCTGCAGCACCGGTCGCACGGGCGCAAGCACCTCATCCTCATGACGAAGCGCTCTCGAGCCCGACCGGTCGCTAGGCTGGCGACCACATGGCCGGCAAGGCACTCATCACGGGCGGCGCTGGCTTCATCGGCTCGCATCTCTCCGAGCTCCTGCTCGACGACGACTGGGAGATCTGGGCGCTCGACGACCTCTCGACCGGCTCGCTCGACAACGTCGAGCACCTCCGCGATCGCGACGGCTTCCACCTCGTCGTCGACACCGTTCTCTCGCGCACGGTCGTCAACGAGCTGGTCAACAAGGTCGATGTCGTCTACCACCTGGCGGCGGCCGTCGGCCCGCGGCTGATCGTCGAGCGGCCGGTTCACACGATCGTCACGAACCTCGAGGGATCGGAGATCGTCCTCGACCACTGCACCCGCTTCGGCAAGCGAGTGCTCGTCGCGTCGACGTCCGAGGTGTACGGCGACCACCGGAGCCCCGAGCCGCTTCGCGAGGACGCCCGGCGCGTCTACGGGCCGACCACGCAGAAGCGGTGGCTCTACGCCGACTCGAAGGCGATGGACGAGTACCTCGCGCTCGCCTACCGGCAAGAGCGAGGGCTCGACTTCGTCGTCGCACGGCTGTTCAACACGGTGGGACCGCGCCAGAGCGGGCAGTACGGGATGGTCGTGGCACGGTTCGTCCAGGCGGCAGTGGCAGGGCTCCCGCTCGAGATCCACGGAGACGGGACCCAGACCCGAACCTTCTGCCACGTGCAGGACACGATCAGGGCGCTGCAGGGCTTGATGGACTCGCCTGCGACGACGGGCGAGATCTTCAACGTCGGCTCGCGCAACTGGATCTCGATCGGCGAGCTCGCCTCGCGCGTCCTCGAGCTCACCGGCTCGAGCTCGGAGCGGGTCCCGGTCCCGTACGATCAGGTGTACGGCTCGGGGATCGACGACATGCTCCACCGCGTGCCCGCGATCGAGAAGATCGCCGAGACGATCGGCTGGGCGCCGACCAAATCGCTCGACGAGACCCTCGAAGACGTGATCGCATATGAGCGGGCTGCCTTCGCGGCCCGTTCGTCGTAGAGCAAGGCTTCCCCGCCCTAGCGCCCGTCGGCCGGCCGGAGCGCCGGGAACAGGACGACGTCGCGGATCGTCTCCTTGCCTGTCAGGAGCATCGTGAACCGATCGATCCCGAAGCCGAGCCCACCCGTCGGCGGCATCCCGTACGACAGCGCCTCGACGTAATCCGGGTCACCCCGCTCGCCCTCGACCTGATCCGACTGCTGGTCGAACCGGAGCTGCTGCATCGCGCCGTCGTTGATCTCCGAGAACGCGTTGCCGAGCTCCATTCCGCCGGCGAAGTACTCGAACCGCTCGGTGAGGGTGGGATCGTCGTCAGTCGGCCGGGCGAACGGCGACAGCTCGACCGGGTAGTCGTGCACGATCGTCGGCTGGATCAGGCCGGGCTCGACGTAGTGGGAGAAGGCATGGTCGACGAGCTGGGCCCAGTCGGCGTCCGCGTCCGTGTCGACGCCCCGCTCGTCGAGACGCGACCGGAGGTCTGCGACGTCGCGCGTCCAGAGGTCGTGGGCCTCGAGGGACTCGACGAAGCCGATCCGCCCCCAGGGCCCCACCAGGTCGATCTCGTGGCCTCTGAAGCTCACGGTCGTACCGCCCGTCACCTCGCGTGTGACACGCTCGACCAGCTGCTCGATCCGCTCCATCGTGTCGCGATAGTCGGCGTACGCCTCGTACCATTCGAGCATCGTGAACTCGGGGTTGTGCTTGTACGAGACGCCCTCGTTGCGGAAGTCCTTGCCGATCTCGTAGACCCGCTCGAGACCACCGACGACGAGGCGCTTGAGGTAGAGCTCGGTCGCGATCCGGAGGTAGAAGTCCGCCTCCAGCTCGTTGTGATGCGTGACGAACGGCCGCGCGAACGCTCCGCCGTACCGCGGCTGAAGCACGGGCGTCTCGACTTCGACGAACCCGTCCTCGTCGAGCACCCGCCGGATCGCGGTCACGATCCGCGCGCGGGTCTGGAAGACCTCGCGCGTGTCCTCGTTCATGAGTAGGTCGAGGTAGCGCTTGCGGTAGCGGAGCTCCACATCGGTGAGCCCGTGGAAGGTGTCCGGGAGCGGTTGTGTGTTCCTCGAGAGGAGCTCGACGGTCGCCGCGATCACCGACGGCTCACCGCGCTTCGATCGCGCTGGGACACCACTCACGCCGACGACGTCGCCGAGGTGGAGGTCGAGCTCCCCGGTGCGAGCGACATCGCAGATCACCTGGATCCTCCCCGAGCGGTCGACGAGGTCGACGAACACCAGCTTGCCCATCCCGCGGCGCGCCATCGCGCGCCCTGCGACCCTGATCGCAGGCTTCCCTTCGGCCCCCGGCTCGAGCGGCTCGGTGAGCGCGAGAACGGCCGCGATCTCGTCGCGGTCGGGGAAGCGCTTCGGCGGCGTCGTCATCGCCGCGTGATTGTAGGGGCCGGGCTCGCCCGGCCCTGTCCGCGAGGGACGGTCAGGCGGCCTTGATCTCCATGATCTTGAACTTGACCACAGATCCCCGAGGAGTCGTGACCTCGACGGTCTCGCCCTTCTTGTGGCCCATGATCGCCTTGCCGACGGGCGACTCGTTCGAGAGCTTCTGCTCGGCAGGGTTCGCCTCCGCGGAGCCGACGATGTGGTACTCGACCGTCTGCTTTGCATCGACGTCGCGGAGCCGCACGACGGAGCCGACCGAGACGACGCTCGTGTCGACGTCGCCGGTGTCGATCACGCGTGCGCGAGCCAACCGCTCCTCGAGCTGGGCGATCTTGTGCTCGAGCATTGCCTGCTCGTTCTTCGCATCGTCGTACTCGGCGTTCTCGGCGATGTCGCCGAACGCGCGGGCCTCGCGGATGCGGTCGGCGACCTCGCGTCGCCGCTCGTTTCGGAGCGTGTCGAGCTCCTGGGTGAGAGCCTCGTGGCCCTCGGCTGTGAGGATCACGTCCTTCAGTGGGAACCCCTCCGAGAGATGATCGGAAAACGACAGCGCGGCGCAAATGATGCGCCACGCGGACGGCCATGCTAGCTGTCCCGCAAGACGGAGCGCAAACCGGATCGGGAGCCCTGGGGAAGGGGCATCTACCATGGGTTTCACCGTGCTCGTCGACCTCCGCGAGACCTGGTCGATCGGGCCCGTCGAGATCCCGACGCGGCTCGTCCTCGCGCCGATGGCGGGCGTCAGCGTGCAGGCGTTCAGACGACAGGGAAGGCGCTTCGGCGCGGGTCTCGTCTGCTCGGAGATGGTCAGCTGCGCCGGCATCGAGCACCGCAACGAGCGGACGCTCGGCTATCTCCGCGTCGCCGCCGACGAGCACCCGCTGGCGATCCAGCTGTTCGGCTCCGAGCCCGCAACGATGGCGGAGGCGGCGCGCATGGTCGAGGCAGCCGGTGCCGATCTCGTCGACCTCAACTTCGGCTGCCCCGTCCGCAAGGTCACGAAGACGGGAGCCGGCGCCACGCTGCTCCAGGATCCCGACCGTGCCTGCCGGATCGTGGAGGCGATCGTCGGCGCGATCGACCTCCCGGTGTCGGTCAAGATGCGCCGCGGTCTGCGGAACGAGTCGCTGGAGTGCCTGTCGGTCGGGCCACGCCTCGTCGAGGCCGGAGCGTCGTCGCTGACGCTCCATCCGCGCTCGGCGCAGCAGATGTACACGGGCACCGCCGACCACGCGCTCACCGCCGAGCTCGTCTCGCTCGTCGACGTCCCGGTGGTCGCCTCGGGTGACATCGGGTCGCGCGCGAAGGCCCAGGCGGTGCTCGCCACGACCGGGGCTCAGGCCGTGATGGTCGGGCGTGCTGCTCAGGGCAACCCGTGGGTGCTCGAGTCGATCGTGGAGGGAGCCGACCGCGAGCCGTCGCGGGAGGAGGTCGTCGCCGAGCTCGTCGTCTTCGTGCGCGAGACGGTGCGGGAGCTCGGTGAGCGGCGCGCGTCAGGCTTCCTGAAGAAGTTCTACGCCTGGTATCTCGGTCGGGGCCGCTTCCCGCGCCCGTTCAAGCAGGAGCTCGTCCTCCTCGACTCCACCGACGAGGTGATTCGCAGGCTCTTCGTCGCCGCCCCGGGCGCGCTCGTGCTCGTCGAAGCGCTCGAGGCGGAGGTGCCGTCCGGGGACGAGGTGACGCTCGAGCTGCCGATCTCCGTGTACGGCGGCGGCTGAGCCCGCGCTTCCACTGGCATTCGCGCAAGTCGCGACGCTCACGCTCACTCGTCCGGGTGACGCGCCATCCCCCTTTCGCAGCTTCGATGCGTGAAGGTGGACAGGAACACTGCGGCTCCACGTCGGTCTCGGCGTCCCGGCACGCCCGTGCGCGCACTGGCGAGCGTCGCCGATCCGTCGCGCGGCACGCTCGTCGCGATCGGGTTCCCGCTGTTCACGCTCGTCGCAGCGACCCTCTGCCTGACCGTTACCTCGCCGGCGCCGGGGGGAGCGAGCCCGATCCTGTTGCTCGCTCTGCTCCTCGCTCCCGCGGCCGCGGAGCGCGTGGCGATCCAGCTCGGGCCACGGAGCTGGTACACGGCGTGCACTCCGACGGTCGTGCTCGCCGGGCTCGTGGGTGGGCCCGCCATCGGGCTGGCCGCCGGTGTCACCAGTCAGATGGCCCGCACCGACGCGGTCTGGCGTCGTCGTGCGGCCGAGGGTGGGATCGCGTCGCTCCAGGGTCTCGCGGCAGGGCTGCTCGGCCTCGCAACGTGGACGGGCAACGCCGAGGCGACGATGCTCGTACTGGCGGCCAGCACAGCAGCCGTGGCGATCAACACGGTCGGCCGAGCGCTGATCATGGTCGAGCGCCGAGCCCGCCCCTTCTGGGCGCTCTGGACTCGCGGGATCGTGATCGACATCGGTGAGGCGGTGGTCGCGGCCCCGCTCGTCGCCGTGCTCCTCACGACGTCGGCGGAGAGCAGCGCGCTCGTCGTCTCGGTGCTGGCGTCCGCGCTCCTCGTCCTGACGGTCGCCCAGCGCCTCCGCCGGTCGGCGGCGTCGGAGCTCGCCGCCGAGCAGGCGATCGCCCGACGTGACCAGCTGACCGGTGCCCCGAACCGCCGGGCGTTCGAGGAGGCCCTGGCGGCCGAGCACTCCCGCATCGTCCGCGGTGGCCAGCCGGCGGGGTTGTTCGTCGTGGACATCGATCGGTTCAAGTCGATCAACGACCGCTTCGGGCACGACGTCGGCGACGAGGTGCTGATCGAGGTCGTGGCACGGCTCAGCGAAGGGCTCCGGCCGAGCGACGTCGTCGCCCGCTGGGGCGGCGAGGAGATCACGGTGCTCGCCCCCGGTGTGCGAACCAGGCGATCGCTCGAGCAGTTCGGCGAGCGGGTCCGGCTGCTCATCGGCGATCTGCCCCTCGCAACGAGGACGACCGCGCTGCCGGTGACGGTGTCGGTGGGCGGGACGTTCCTCGACGGGGCGGTCACTCCGGCGGCGGCGATGCGGCGGGCCGACGGCGCGCTCTACGAGGCGAAGCGAACCCGCGATGCGTCGGTGGTCTCGCTCCCGCCGCGCCTCAACCTCCGCCTCGAAGCCGCCTCGTAGCGCTCACGACTGCGCACGACCGGTCGTCGCCGCTATCACCCCGAGCGCGACGAACACGGTGCCCGACACGTACCGCTGCACGCGGAGGAACGTGGTGCTCCGACGCAGCACCCCGCCGGCCGTGCCGGCGACGAGCGCCCAGACCAGATCGCTCGAGAGCGCGATGAGGACGAACAGCCCACCGAGCAGCGCCAGCTGAGCACGTGCCGAGCCGTCGTCGGACACGAACTGCGGCAGGAAGGCGAGGAAGAAGAGCGCGGTCTTCGGGTTGAGCACGTTCACCACGACGCCCTGGCCGTAGGCGCGCCGCAGGGTCGGCTCGTACGAGCGAGTGCCGATCCGCTCGTCCTTCGACAGGATCGTCCGGATCCCGAGGTAGACGAGGTAGAGCGCTCCCGCGAACTTCACGATCGCAAACGCCTCCGCCGAGGCCGCGACGAGCGCGGACACACCGACGACGGCCGCCGCCACGTGGAACAGCCCGCCGTTGGCGATCCCGAGCGCGGACACGACACCGACCTTCCGCCCTCCCTGGATGCTCTGGGCGACGATGTACAGCACCGCAGGCCCCGGGACGAGCGCCAGCAGGAGCGAGGCGAGCGCGAACACGGCGAGCGTGCGGGGCTCGATCACGCGTTCAGCTCCCAGACGAGCCTCAGGCCGTGGAGCGTGAGGAACGGATCGACGCTGTCGATCGAGCGTGTGTGCGGGGCAATGAGCTCCGCGAGGCCACCGGTGGCGACGACGGGCGCATCGGGAGCGCCGAGCTCACCCCGGATCCGCTCGACGATCCCGTCCACCTGGCCCGCGAAGCCGTACACGAGCCCCGACTGGAGACCCGCGACCGTGGTCTTGCCGATCACCGCGGGTGGCTCGGTGTACTCGACCTTCACCAGCCGAGCTGCCCGGGCGAACAGCGCCTCCATCGAGATCTCGATCCCCGGCGCGAGCACCCCACCGACGTACTCACCTGCGGCCGAGACGACGTCGAAGTTCGTCGAGGTCCCGAAGTCGACGACGATCGCCGGCGCACCGAGGCTCGCCTTCGCCGCGACCGCGTTCACGATACGGTCGGGGCCTACCTCCCGCGGGTCGTCGTAGCGGATCGGAACGCCCGTCTTGATCCCGGGGCCGACCACGAGTACGGGCGCGTGTGCCCACCGCTCACCGAACAGCGTCCACTCCCGCTGGAGGCTCGGGACGGTGGTCGAGAGGCAGACGCCGTCGATCGAATCGAGGTCGAGGAGCCCCGTGAGGAGCGCACCCAGCTCGTCGCCCGTACGCTCGCGCGCGGTGGCGATCCGCCAGTGGTCGTCGAGCCGTGACCCGTCGAACGACCCGAGCGCCGTCTGGGTGTTCCCAACGTCGACCGCGAGCAGCATTGAGTGATCCGAACCGGAGCCGCGGGGTCGTTCCTAGGGCTCCGGGTCGTCGCGCCGCAGAGGGTCGCCGATCCGCTCCGCGAGCGTCTCCGCGGTCAGCTGAGGCTCGTCACCCTCGCTCCGGAGCTCCTCGACCGTCACGTCACCCGACGTGTACACCTCGGTGAGGGGGATGATCCGCGTCGGCCGGTTCTTGTCCCAGACCCAGACGTCCTCCATCTTGATCTGGAAGAACGGGTAGCTGGCCTGCGGGACCACCTTGAGGTCGAGCCGGTTGCAGAGGTACGTCGCATCCTGCGTGAGCACGCAGTACCGGAAGAGCCCGAACACCGCCGTGTACTCGCGCTTCAGCTGGAGCTCGAGATCGGCCTCGAACTCGTCGAGATCGTCGACGTGGCTCACGCCTGCATTCTATTCCGGCGGCAGCTGCTCGAGCAGCGCCGCGACACGTCCAAGCCCCGGGACGTCGAGCTCGGGCGCGAGCTCCGCCAGCGGCTCGAGCACGAACCGCCGCTCGGCGAGATGTGGATGGGGAATGGTGAGACCGGGCTCGTCGAGCACGCGCGCCCCGAAGAGCAGGAGGTCGAGATCGATCACCCGCGGCCCCCAGCGCTCGCCGTCGCGGACCCGGCCAAGAGCGCGCTCGACTCCGAGCAGCGTCTCGAGCAGCTCGCGTGGCTCGCACGTCACCTCGAGCTCGACGACCCCGTTCAGGAATGCGGGCTGGTCCTCACGACCCCACGGCACGGTCTCGCGCAGGGTCGAGCGGCGCCGGACATCGATCGTGGGCTCCGACGCAAGCGATGCGATCGCCGCCTCGATGGTTGCCTCCCGCGCCCCGAGGTTCGAGCCCAACCCGACGTAGGCGAGATCCACGGGGCACCTTAACCCGGTCACAACGACTTTCGAACATCCTTTGGCGAGTATGACCCGTACCTTCGTGTCGATGCTTCGTCTTGCCCCCGCCGCAGTCTTCCTCGCCGTGCTCGCCGCGATCGTCGTCGGCCCGGCCCCGTCGCAGGCCGCGTCCAGCACAGTTCTCGTCTCGCTCGACGCCGCGCGCGACACCGGTGGACACGACCGCCCTCGTGGCAGCGGGGGCCGAGCTGGTCGACGCGAAGCTCCGGCTCTGGCGCCTCGACGCGCGCTCGGCCGCACGGCTCGTCCCCGGACTCCGCACAGAAGGGCATCTCGGGATCGTCCAGCCGTCGCGCTCCTACTCGGTCCTCGCGACCACGAGCGACGAGCCGCTCGCAGCCGGGGAATGGTGGAGGGCGCGTATCGGCGCGGACGGGCTCGAGCCACCCGGGCCGGGCATCCCGATCACGATCGTCGACAACGGCGTCGACGTCGCGCATCCGGACTTCGCAGGCCGCACGATCGAGCTCCTCAACAAGCAGTTGCCCGACGTCGGCCGGCGGGACACACGGTACCGAGGTCGCCTCGCTGATCGGTGCGGGAGTCAACGGGGTCGGGTTTGCCGGGCTCTACCCCAACGCGGTCGATCCGCGCGTGGGACGCGGCGCCGCGCAGCCCCGAGCTCGACTCGGCCGAGATCGTCGCCGGGATCCTGGCGGCCGCACGAGCCGGCCGAGGCGTGATCAACCTGAGCCTCGGCGGCCCGAACGACCTGGCGCTCGATCTCGCGATCGCCGAGGCGCAGTCGCTCGGCTCGCTCGTCGTCGCGGCCTCGGGGAACAGCGGTGACCGGGACAACGCGCTGACCTATCCCGCTTCGCTCCCCCACGTGCTGACCGTCGCGGCAACCGACGCCGACGACCACGTCGCCCCGTTCTCGAGCTACTCGCGCTACGTGGACGTCGCGGCACCCGGCGACAGCGATCCAGGTCGCCGAGACGCTACGCGACACGACGACAGACCAGCCGATCAGGGACTGGAGCGTGCTCGGACGGCACGAGCTTCTCCGCACCGCTGGTCGTCGGGCGCGGCCGCCTGGATCTGGACGCTCCGACCCGAGCTGACCGCCGACCAGGTGGCGGAGCTCCTGCGTCGCACCGCGCGGGACATCGGCACCCCCGGGCGCGACGACTACTCCGGCTTCGGGATCATCGACATCGCGGCGGCACTCGCGGCGACGCCCCCGACCAAGGATCCGGGCGAGCCGAACGACGACATCGACGAGGTCGATCCCGCCGGTGATCGCTCCTTTACCCCGCTCGCCCCGCTGACGACCACCAAGCGCTCGAAGGCCAAGCTCACCGCCCGCGTCGACGCATACGAAGACGCGCGCGACGTGTACCGCGTGTGGGTGCCGGCGAAGCAGGCGTTCACCGTGACGGTCACCTCGTCGGCGGACAACGACCTGGCGCTGTTCCGTGCGGGCACGCCCTCGGTGGTCGGGCGCTATGTGGCCGACTACCGGCTCGCGCGCGCGCAGACACGGGGGAAGAAGGACACGCTCTCGTACGTGAACAACGCAGAAGGGACGCTGGGCCTACCTTGCGGTGACCCTCCCGAGCGGCGTCCTCGACGCGACGTACTTCGCTCGCGATCAGCTCGAGGTAGCGCGCGTCGCCGCTCGACGAGCACGGCAGCGTGCTCGACGGGCACGGCGAGGACGACGTCGGGCTTCCGCACCCTCACCCGAACCGCGTCGACCGGGAAGCGTGTCGACGACAGCGCTCCGCGATGGCGGTCGCGAGCGCCTCGAGCAGCACATAGGCGCGCTCGTCCGAGACTGCCCTGGCACAGTCGACCACCTCTCGGTAGTCGACCGCGTCCTCGAGCCGGTCGGTCGCGCCAGCCGTCGCGTCCACCTCCAGCCAGAGATCGACGAGGAAGCGCTGACCGTCGCGTCGCTCGTGCTCGAGCAGCACCGTGGTACCCGAACAGCTCGAGACCGAGCAGCTCGATCGTCATGCCGGAGCACCCCGCTCGACCGCCGCGGCGACAGCGAGCGCCTCGACGTGCGACGCGGACGTCGTGGGCGCGAAAGAGCGTCGCGCCGCGGTCGAACGCCGCGACCGCCGCGCCGACCGAGGCCGCGTCGGTGCCGACGACCGCATCCGGGCCGGAGACGACCCTTGCGACCGTGCGCTTGCGCGAGAGCCCGACGAGCACCGGGAAGCCGAGCTCGACGACGCGCGCGAGCTCCCGGACGAGCGTGAGGTTCTGCTGCGGCGTCTTGCCGAAGCCGATACCCGGGTCGACGACGATCCGCTGCTCGGCGATCGCCCTCCGCGACCGCGAACGCGACCCGCTCCTCGAGGAATGGCAGCCACCTCGGAGACGACGTCGTCATAGCGCGGCGCCTCCTGCATCGTCTCGGGATCCGCCCTGCATGTGCATCAGACAGACGCTCGCCGTCGACGCGGCGACGACCCCGACGAGCTCCGGATCGCCGCGGAGCGCGGTGACGTCGTTGATCAACGTCGCACCGAGCGCGAGCGCCTGTCGCGCGACCTCCGTCTTCGAGGTGTCGACCGACACGGGCGCTCCCTGGAGCCGCTCGAGCACCGGGATGACCCGGTCGAGCTCGACCTGGACGGGAACCGGGGCGGCGCCGGGCCGGGTGGACTCGCCACCGATGTCGATCAATCCCGCGCCCTCCGCGAGCATTCGCCGTGCGGCTGCCTCAGCCGCCTCCGGCTCGAGGTGCAAGCCGCCGTCCGAGAAGCTGTCCGGGGTGACGTTCAGGACACCCATGACCGTCGGTCGGGGCCACTGGCTCGCCTCGGCTTCTTCGCGCATCAGGGGCAGGACGCTATCGCGACCGTGCCGAGTGCTCGCGACCCTAGGACGCTGCGGGATCGGGCGGCGGCTGCATCGCCGCACCCGGGAGTGGCCGCGGGGCGGGCCGGAGCGATGGCTTCTTGTCCGACTCCCCGTCGCTCGTCGGATCGGTGCTCGGGGCATCCTGCTCGGCGAAGACCGACTCCTCGCCCTCGCCCGCGAGCAACCGCTCGAACTGGCCCTTGTCGATCGTCTCCCGCTCGATCAGGATCGCGGAGAGTCGGTGCAGCTCGTCGATGTGGTCGCGGAGCACGCCGCGCGCCATCTCATGCGACTCCTCGATCACGCGGCGGATCTCGTCGTCGATCTCCCGCGCGATCTCCTCGGAGTAGTCCGGGTCGGAGCCCATCTCACGACCGAGGAACGGCATGTCGTGGCTGCGCCCGAGCACGCGCGGCCCGAGCTTCTCGCTCATCCCGAACCTCATGATCATCGACTTCGCGGTCGCGGTGACGCGCTCGATGTCGTTCGCGGCGCCGGTCGTGACCTCGTTGAAGACGAGCTCCTCGGCCGCACGACCACCGAGCGTCATCGCCATCTGGTCCATCAGCGTGCCCTTCGTGGTGAGGTAGCGATCCTCCGTCGGCAGCGAGATGGTGTACCCCAGCGCCTGGCCACGCGAGACGATCGAGATCTTGTGCACCTCATCGGTCTCTTCGAGGAAGTAGCCGACGAGCGCATGGCCCATCTCGTGGTACGCGGTGATCTTCCGCTCCTTCTCGGAGAAGAGGCGCGACTTCTTCTCGGGGCCTGCGATCACCCGCATGGTCCCCTCTTCGAGCTCGTGCTGGCCGATCGTCTTCTCCCCGCGGCGTGCGGCGAGGAGCGCCGCCTCGTTGATCACGTTTGCGAGGTCAGCGCCCGTGAAGCCCGGTGTGGACGCGGCGAGCACGTCGAGGTCGATCTCCTTGGCGAGCGGCTTTCCCTTCGTGTGGACCTCGAGGATCTGCTGACGACCCTTGCGGTCGGGCCGGTCGACCACGATCTGGCGGTCGAACCGCCCGGGGCGCAGGAGCGCGGGATCGAGGATGTCCGGCCGGTTCGTGGCGGCGATCAGGATGATGTTGTCCTTCAACTCGAACCCGTCCATCTCGACGAGGAGCTGGTTGAGCGTCTGCTCACGCTCGTCGTGGCCGCCGCCCAGCCCCGCGCCGCGGTGGCGGCCGACGGCATCGATCTCGTCGATGAAGATGATGCAAGGGCTCGCCTGCTTCGCCTGCTCGAACAGGTCGCGGACGCGTGAGGCGCCGACGCCGACGAACATCTCGACGAAGTCCGACCCGGAGATCGAGAAGAACGGGACACCCGCCTCGCCGGCGGTCGCGCGTGCGAGCAGCGTCTTGCCGGTGCCGGGCGGGCCATAGAGCAGGACACCCTTGGGGATCCGCGCCCCGAGTGCCTGGAACTTCTTCGGGTTCTCGAGGAACTCCTTGATCTCCTGGAGCTCCTCGACCGCTTCGTCTGCGCCCGCGACGTCCTTGTACGTGACCTTGGGGGAGTCGGGCGACATGCGCTTGGCGCGGCTCTTGCCGAAGCTCATCACCTTCGAGCCGCCGCCCTGCATCTGGTTCATGAGGAAGATCCAGAACCCGATCAGGAGGATGAACGGGAGGAAGCCGGTGATGAGCGCCCACCAGAGGCTCGTGCCCGTGCCCTTCGAGTCGAACTTGACGTTCTCACGCTCGAGGACGTTCTGGAACTGGGTCGCCGACTGGGCAGTCGGGTAGTTGACCTTCACCTTCTGGCCCGAGTCGAGGGTCGCCGAGATCGATTGTCGGTTCGGCGAGAACACGACATCGCTGACGTTGCCGTTCTTCGCCTGCTGGATGAGCTCGGAGTACGTGATCTTCTGCTCGCCCGACCGGCGCGGGATGAGCGTCTGGCTCGCGAGGTACACGAGCAGCACGATCACGACGAGCGGGAACAACGCGCTGCGGAAGAAGCGGTTCACCTAGCAGGAGGGTAGCAGCGTCCCCCGCCCAGCCCACGATCCGGACGCTCAGGCATCGTCGGGAATCAGGTCGGGGTGCAGGACACCGATGTACGGGAGATTGCGGTAGCGCTCGGCGTAGTCGAGCCCGTAGCCGATCACGAACTTGTTCTCGATCTCGAAGCCGACGTAGCGCACCGGCACCTCGATCTCGCGACGCTCGGGCTTCGTGAGCAGCGCGCAGATCTCGAGCGAGCCCGGCCGCCGGGCACGCAGCGTCCGCATGAGGTACGACAGGGTGAGACCGGAGTCGATGATGTCCTCGATCACGAGCACGTCACGACCGGTGATGTTCAGGTCGAGGTCCTTCAGGATCCGCACGACACCGGAAGAATCGGTCGCGGCGCCGTAGCTCGAGATCGCCATGAAGTCGATCTCGCACGGCACGGCCAGCTCACGCATCAGGTCGGCGATGAAGAAGATCGCTCCCTTGAGCACACCCACCAGGAGCAGCTCGCGACCCGCGTAGTCGCTCGAGATCTCGACGCCGAGCTCTCGGATCCGCTCCTGGAGGACGTCCGCGTCGATGAGCACCTCGGCGACGTCTTGGTGGATCGCGGTCACGGGCGCGCCTCGGCGGTCACGACGCCTTCCCAGCCGGGGGCCACGGCAACACCCGGCACCGCCACGACCGGCCCCTCCTCGAGCGCGACCACGGGCCATGCGTCGCGCGCGCTTCTCGGCACCTTTGCGTCCACGAGCAAATCCTGCACTTTCCGGCGCCGTCCCGCGAGTCGGTCACCCGCCCGACGGGATCTGACGACGAGCCCTTCGACACTGCTCGACAGGCACCACGGGCCCCACTCCACCGATCCCTCCAACCGAACGAGGTCGTACTCGCGTACCGCGCTGATCCCACCGCCGAGGTCGGCGCTCGCGGAGCCCTCGTGCGTCGAGAGGAGCTCGACGAGCGAGCGCTCCAGTCGCCGCGGGAGGCGTGGCCGCTCCGACGCGACGGCGAGCAGGTTGGAGCGAGCCCGGCCGTCGAGCCGCTCGAGGAGCGGCAGGATCTCCCTCCGCACGAGGCCACGCTTCGTCTCGGCGTTGCTCGTGTCCGACCTGAAGCCCAGGCGATGCTCGTGACAGTACTGCTCGGTCTCCTCGCGCCAGATCCCGAGCAGTGGGCGAATGACGCCGTCCCGGCGCTTGCTCCGGATACCGCGCGTCGAGCCGCTCGAGACGAGTCGGTAGACGAGGGTCTCCACCTGGTCGCTTGCGGTGTGCCCCGTCGCCCGCAGCCCGAAGCGGGCCGTTGCGTCGTAGCGGAGCCGCCGCAGCTCGGCCTCCGTGGCGCCCGGCGGCACGCGGACGACCTCGGCGCCGAGCACCGCGACGCAGTGCGCGGCGTCGGCATCCGCCTCCGCGCCGCGCAGCCCGTGATTGACGTGAACGGCGGAGACGGCGTACCCCAGTTGTCGCAGCACGTGCCAGAGGCACGTCGAGTCGGCACCGCCCGAGACGAGGCAGGTGACTGCGGCGCCGGACTGGAGCAGCTGGTGCTCCTCGATCGCTTGCTCGACCCTGGTGGTGACGTCCACCTGCACAGTGTTCCGCATCCGTCGGTGGTCCGGCTCGCCGAGCGCCGCTCGTCCGTGCGCGGCGAACCTACGGGTTCTGCTGGAGCTCCGCCACGTCGACGACCGCGTCCGGGCGCCGGAAGCTCCAAATCGAGCGAAGCGCCGTAGTCGAACAGGTCGAGCCGCAGAGACGTCTTCGCGGTGCCACCGAGCCCTTGCGGGGAGAGGCTGAGCTCCATCTCGTAGCGGCGCAGAAGATCATCGTCGCCCACCCAGATGTCGACCGGAATCGAGGCCAGGCCAGCCTTGACGATCGCGTCCTCGAAACCCCCGAGGACGTCGTTGCTCACCTTCTCCGAGACCGCGGTCTTCAGCTCGGCCGGATCGATGGTCGCCCGGTAGTGGGTGGTCTCGACACCACGGATCTCCTCACGCCCGACCGTCTCGAGCGTGCCCGTGAGCGCCTTGAGCGAGTCGAGCGCGCTCCGCGGGTCGGTCGAGGCGAACGAGCCGAACTGCGACAAGCTCCCGCCGTGCTCCCGTGCGAGCTGCTCGAGGTCGCCCTTGATCCAGGTCTTCCCCGCGGGCAGCTCCTTCGCCAGCAGCGGGAACCGGACGTAGACCAGCTGACCGTCCTGGATCGCCTCGAGCTTCCATGCGTCGGGATCGCCGAGCTCGTCGGGCGTGTTCCCGCCTGCGAATGCCGACAACAGCGATGCAAGCGACGACATGTCGAACGTCAGCTGCGCACGCTTGGCTGCGGTGTCGAAGCCTCCCTCGGCCGAGAAGCCGAACGACTGGGAGCCGAGCGACTGCTCCAGCTCGAGCTCGAACCTCGCGCTCGTAGCCTGCTTGCTCGTCGAGGCGACCTGCTCGAGGTCTTCGAGCTGCCGGACAGGCGCAGTCGAGGACGCGCCGCCACCACACCCGGCGACGGCCAGGAGCACGAGCACCGCGATGAGACCGGGTAGCAACCGCGACCGCAGCATCACCCTGTTCATCGTCCGGTGCCCCCTGGTTGGCTCATACCCCGTCCGGGGCATCGGCGAACCGCGGGGCACGCGCCCACCGCCGCAGTGTTGCCGCTGCGACGACGAGCTGGGCTCGGGTCAGCACGAAGGGGCTCGCGTGCGGAACTCGACCGATGCGGGCGGCGGGAAAGCGCCCCTCGGCCGCCTCGAGGACGTACCGAACGGGGAGCCCGTGGGAGACGGCGAGGATCGTGCCCGCATCGATCGTGACGAGCAGATCGAGCGCCCCGCGCGAACCGGAGCGCTGCCTCGACCCGGCTCTCGCCACCACCCGGGCATGCGGCGTCGGGCGGGCTTCCCCACGCCCAGACCCGGTAGTCGGCCAGCGGCCCGCCGTCGTACGAACCGAAGTGGATGTCGTCGAGCTCCGGGAGGATGCGCTGCTCGACGTCTTTGGGCCCCAGCCCGAGCGTGAGCGTCTCCTGAGCGCGCCGCAGGCGCGAAGCGATCCCGAGCTCCACCTGCTCCGCCGCGAGGTCCTCACAGAGAGCGAGCGCCTGCTCGCGTCCTTCCCGCGAGAGCCCTTCTCCCGGCGGCGTGCTCGAGACGACGTCGCGGTCGTTCGACAGCGAATGCGCGTGTCGCGTCAGCAGCAACCGCTCCATGGACTCAGAAGAGCACACTGCGGTAGTCGAGGACGTGTCGCATGCCGATCGACTCGTAGAGGCGGATCGCGGCGGTGTTCTCGGCCCGGACGAAGAGACACACGACCGGAGTCCCCGCGAGCAGCACCCGAATGAGGTCGCGAAGCCCGCGTGAGCCGAATCCCTGACGCCGGGCGGACGGGTCGACCCAGACCTGCTGGAGCTGGACGGCGGAGGGCGTCCACGCGGATGCCTCGGCCTTGAAGCGGATCTCGCCGTCCACCACCCACAGCCACGAGCGCCCGTCCTCGACCTGGGCGCGTGTCCGCCAGCGGAACCCGTTCGGGTCGCGCTCGAGCGGGTCGACGCCGAGCTCCTCGCGGTGCGACGCCGCGCACGCGGGAACGAGCACGTCGAGGTCTCGCGTCGTCGCCGGACGAACGGCCGAGCCGCCCGGCGTCGGCGGTGCCTCGATCATGAATACCGGCTGACTCGGCCGATCCTCGCGTGGGCGAGGGAGACGTCGACGACCGGCCTCCCACAGCTCGGTGACGGCGCCAGCCTCGCCGATCACCATCCGTGGCCTGGACTTCGAGGCGAGCTCCGCGAAGACCGCGCAGCCACGTCCCGAGGGGACGACGTTCGTCCCGAGATGGCACAGCGCTTCGAGGTCGCCGTCGCCGGCCGCCAGCCCGGCGAAGCGCCCCTGACCGCGGCGGGCTGCGTCCTCGAGGAAGACCCGCTCGACCGGGTCGTCGGCACAGAACGCCAGGATCTGCTCGACCGACGGCTGGACGAGTTTCCGGCTCACGCCGGAAACTCTAGGGTTCCGCCATGCCAATCCACGTGCGTGCGAACCCAGGTGACTATGCGGACGCCTGTCTCCTCCCAGGCGACCCGCTCCGCGCCAAGTACATCGCCGAGACCTTCATGGAGGACGTCGTCCAGCGAAACAGCGAGCGGGGGATGCTCGGGTTCACCGGCACGTTCAACGGCGTGCCCGTCTCGGTCCAGTCGACCGGCATGGGCTGTCCGTCGGCCGCGATCGTGATCGAGGAGCTCGTCCAGCTCGGTGTCGAGAAGCTCATGCGGGTCGGGACGTGTGGCGGGCTTCAGCCCGACCTCGCGATCGGCGATCTGATCGTCGCGATCGCCGCGACCCCCGCCGACTCGACATCCGCGCACTACGTCGGGGGTGAGCCGCATGCCCCGACCGCCGACTTCGGTCTCGTCCACGAGGCTGTCCATCAGGCGAAGCATCTCGGGAAGCCGGTTCGCGTAGGCCCGATCGTCTCGAGCGACATCTTCTACCAGCCGGATCCAGACCTCGCGCGCAGGTGGTCGGAGCGTGGGATCCTCGCCGTCGAGATGGAGGCCGCCGTGCTGTTCACCCTCGGTGCGCTCCGGAAGGTGCGGGCGGGCTGCACGCTCATCGTCAGCGACGTCGATCGTCGAGGGCGAGTTCGTGCGGATCTCCGACGAGGACATGCGCAAGGCCGTCGATCAGATGACCGAGCTCGCGCTCCACACGGTGACGTCGTAGACGGCGCTCCGTCGTGAGTGATCCCCAGTTGCCCGGTACTTCTCGGGCGCACCCCGAGCGATGCGTGTTCCTCGTCAACCCGGCCTCCGCCAACGGGTCGACGGGCCGGCGCTGGCCCGAGCTCGCCCGGCGCCTTGCCGGGGCGGGCCTGGTCGGCGACACGCTCTTCAGCGAGCGAAGCGGTCACCTCGCGACCCTGGCACGCGAGGCTGCGCTCGGGGGCGCCGACCTGCTCGTGATCGTTGGCGGCGACGGCTCGGTGAACGAGGTGGTCAACGGGCTCGCAGGGATCGACGCCGCTCCCGAGGTCGCGATCCTCGCCCGTGGGACCGGCTGGGACTTCGTCCGGACCTTCGACATCCCGCGTGGCGTCGAGCAGGCGGCCGAGGTGGCGCTTCGCGGACGCACGGTCGAAGTCGACCTGGGTCGGGTCACGTTCAAGGCGTGGGACGGCTCGGACGGGGTGTCGTGGTTCGCGAACGTCGCGAGCGCCGGGATGAGCGGTGCCATCGCGCAGCGTGCGAACGACACGACGAAAGCGCTCGGCGGCAAGGCGTCCTACCTCTGGGCGACGTTCGCAGTGTTCGCGGGCTGGTCGGCAACGGAGACGCGTATCTCGGTCGACGGCGAGATCCGCGGCGGCAGGATGTTCGACGTCGTCGTCGCCAACGGGCGTTTCTTCGGCGGCGGGATGAAGATGTGCCCCGAGGCCGACCCTGCGGACGGGCTCTTCGACGTGCTCACGATCGGCGACGTGACGAAGCGCGATCTCGTGCAGACGATGCCGAAGATCTACCGCGGCACCCATCTCCCACACCCGAAGGCCGAGCTGCTGCGCGGCACGACGGTGACGATCGAGACCGATACCCCGGTGCCCGTCGAGCTCGACGGCGAGCAACCAGGCACCACACCCGCGCGCCTCGATCTGGTCCCGAGGTCGCTCAGGCTCAGGGTGCCTCCGGTGACGCCGTTGTCGTCGAGCCTGCGCTGAAGCTCTAGGACGCGCTCGGCTTCCGCGACGTGGTCTTCGTCGCGGGTGCCTTCTGCGTTCGAGATCGCTTGAGCGTCGAGAGCTCTTTCTCGAGCTTCGCGACCCGCTCCTCGAGCGCGTCGATGCCCCGAACTCTCCGTGTCAGGTCGTCGACCCGCACCTTCAGATCGTTGAACGCCTTGATCGCCTTTGCTCCACCCGGGAGGTCGGCGAGCCGGTGGAGCGTCGCCTCTCCTCGCTCGGCGAGCTTGGCCACCACGTCCTGGTCTGGTTGCTTCTGCTTGGTCGCCATCCGGCAGTCATACCACGGCGAGCGTCAATCGGGCCACAGCACGACTGACCGCACTCTGCACGGGTGGGATCGTGTTAGCTGCACGGCGATGGACGGGTATCGCTTCTCGCACGACGTTCGGGTGCGGTTCGCCGAGACGGACGCGCAGGGGATCGCGCACCATGCGTCGTTCGTCGTGTGGCTCGAAGAGGCACGTGTGGCTTACCTCGCCGCGTTCGCAGGCGGCTATCGGACGATTCGCGACCAGGGGATCGAGGCGCTCACGACCGGGGTCGAGGTCGACATACGCACGGGCCGCCGCCTTCGACGATGTCCTCACCGTCTGGGTTCGCTGCTCGGAGATCCGCGGTGCCCGGTTCAGCTACGAGTACGTCGTCGAGCGCGACGGCGACGTGGTCGCGACCGCGACGACGCACCATGCGACCGTCGACCGGGAGACGCACGCGCCGACCCGCGTCCCGGCGTGGTTCGTCGACCTGATCCTCAAGGCTGAGGGCCGGTCGCCGGGGAGCCCGTGACCGGAGGCACGACGACGGGCTGGTGGGCCTGCGCGTCGAGGGTCGGGCCCGCAGGAGCGAGCTCGGGCTGCGGCTTGGGGCGTGGCTTCGTCCCGACGCGCACGATCGTGGGCTCGCCGGCGTAGTACGACTTCCACGTGTTCTCGTACAACAGGTCGCCGTCGGCCGAGAGGACACGCCGGTAGACGCTCGTCTCGCGCGGCGGAGTGCCGACGACCTCGATCACGCGCTTCCCCTTGACGAGCTTCGGGTCCTCCTGTCGCTCGATGGGCACCTTGCCGGTGACCGTCAACGGTGCCGTGTCGCTCTCGACGACCCGGTCCTGTGGTGTCCCGTAGAGGTTGACCGTCAACGAGCCGGCGTTGACGAACGTGCGGAGCAGCAGCCAGCGACCCGTGTCGTTCGAGAACGTCAGGTCGATGTCCGGGTAGTTCACGGTCGCGTCGCGGCCGAGCGGGTAGTGGCTGATGTACAGCGCGTGGTTCGTCCGGCGCCCGATCGGGAGCCCTGCCTCGAACGCCACGTTGAAGACCGTGGTCGAGACCTGGCAGACCCCGCCGCCGATGCCCGTCTGGAGCTCCCCGTTGATGATCACCGGCGCCACCTCGAACCCCTTGTCCGCGTTCCGGTCACCGGTCGTCTCGTTGAACGAGAACGTGGCCCCGGGCGCGACGAGGGTTCCGTCGATGAGGTTGGCGACGAGCTGCACGTTGTGGATCCGGCCCGGTGTGCCCCCGTAGCTCGTCGTGTAGCTTCCGACGACTCCCGTGATCCCCATCGCCTCGGCCTCGGCGGTCGTCCGGTCGGGTTGAGCCGTCCTGACGACGAGCGCTGCGGAGCGAGCGGACTCCGAGAAGAGAGCACGCTCGAGGTTGCGGATCGTGGCGGCGACGTCGATCGTGCGCCCGAGCCGTGCGGGCTCGACTCCCACGCCGCCGGGTCGAACCCGGAAGGTCGCGTCGACGGGCCTGCGGTTGACCGAGCGCCCGAGCGTCGTGAACCACTGCTCGGCACCGCGGCCTGCGATCTCGGAGGTCGTGACGCCGTTCGCGGGCAACGAGAGAATCCTGGCCACATCCCAGCGGGGGATCCGCCAGCGCTTGGCGCCCAGATGCAGCGTCACGGGCGCAGAGAGCGCGAGACGCGCGCGCGCCAGAGCGGGGGCGAGCTCGTCGGCGGTCACCTTCGGCGTGGTCACCGCCATCGGGACCGACACCGGGGCCCCACGCTCGAACGAGGTGAGCGCCTGGACGATCACGGCTTCGGCCGCGGCCCGATCGAGCCGCCGTCCGGTACGCGACGGAACAACCTCGACCGAGAGCCCGCGACGGCGCAGGGAGGCCTCGACCGGCCTGCGTGCGACCGCATCGGCGATGCGGTCGACCTGGTAGGCGAGCACGGACGGGAACACGGTCGCGCGTCGCTGCGATCTCGACCCCGAACAGCCGCGTCTGGAGCCGGCGGAACCCGCGCACCGGGCCGAACCCGTCGCCGCGGCTCGTCGCCGACCGGACGGCGTGCCTCCCAGTCGGGACGGAGGCCGATCTGCGACGGCGAGATCGTCCACGTGCGGCCGACGGCGACGAACTCCACGGGCACGTGCTCGACCGCACTGGCGTTCGCCTGCAGCCGCTCGCGGGCGGCGTCGGGCGTGAGCCCGCCCACGTCGACCCCGCCGATCTCGGTACCCGCCGCGAGATGCGTGCTGGAGCCGGCGAACACGAGGCCGAGACCGACCAGGAGCAGCACGAGGACGACCGTGAGGAACACGACCCGGCGCACCGCGTACCGGGAGGAAGCCCGACGCCGGGGCGCCGACCGGAGCGTCGAGGCGTCGGCTGGCACAGCGGTCGAATGGTAGTGACGCGCAAACGGCTGCGCGTCAGAAGACGAACAGCTCGATCCCGCCGGAGACGTTGAGCTCGATCCCCGTGATGTACCCGGCGAGGTCGGAGCAGAGGAAAGCAATTGCATGCGCGATGTCCTGGGGCTCACCGGGCCGCTTGAGCACCGTGCGGGCGACGATCCGCTCGTTCATCACCGGGTTGCCGAGTTGGAACGCCTCCGTGCCGATGATCCCAGGGACGATCGCGTTGCACGTGATCCCGTGCCGCCCACCCTCCATCGCGAGCGTCCTGGTGAGCCCGAGCAACCCCGCCTTCGTCGCGGCGTAGCTCGCCTGCCCGAAGCCGCCGAGGGTTCCGGCCACCGAGGCCATGTTCACGATACGGCCCCAGCCCTTCTCCTTCATGTGCGGCCAGACCGCCTGGGCGCAGTTGAACGCGCCCGTGAGGTTCACACGCAGGTCGCGCTCCCACAGCTCAGGGCTCTGGTCGTGGAACTGGGCCACGTGATCGAGCGTGCCCGCGTTGTTCACGAGGATGTCGACCGCGCCGAGCTCGGAGACAGCTCGTTCGACGGCGGCCGCGACCTGGTCGCGGTCGGTCACGTCGCAGCGCAGCCCGAGCGCCCGCCGACCGAGGCCCTGGATCTCCGCCACGGTCTGCTCCGTGTGGACCATCCCGCCGGCGACGGCGGCCTGGGCGAGCGCGCCGTACTCGGCGGCCGCGGTCGTGTCGGACTCGACGAGGATGTCCGCGAGGACGACGTCGGCGCCCGCGAGGGCGAGCATCAGCGCGTCGGCCCGCCCGAGCCCGCGCGACCCACCGGTGACGAGCGCACGCGCGCCGGTGAGGTCGATCTCGAGCGCCACCGCGCTCAGGCGTCGCTCGACAGGTACAGCTCCTTCGCGATCACGAGCCGCTGGATCTGCGAGGTCCCCTCGTAGATCTGGAACAGCTTCGCGTCGCGCATCAGCTTCTCGACCGGGTACTCCTTCATGTACCCGTAGCCCCCGAAGACCTGCACCGCGTCGGTGGTGACCTTCATCGCCGTGTCGGCGGCGAACCGCTTGGCGAACGACGAGAACTTCGTCGCCTTGCGGCCGTACCCCTGGTCGATCATCCAGGCCGCCTGCCAGCAGAGGAGCCGGGCCGCCTCGATCTCCGTCGCCATGTCCGCGACGAGGAAGCTGACGCCCTGGTTCATCGCGATCGGCATGCCGAACTGGACGCGCTCCTTCGTGTACTCGATCGAGAGCTCGAGCGCCGCCTGCGCGACACCGACCGCGCCGATCGCCGTCCCGGGTCGCGTGAAGTCGAGCGTCTGCATCGCGATCTTGAAGCCCTGCCCCTCCTCACCGAGACGGTTTGCGGCCGGGACGACGACGTCCTGGAAGGCGATCGCGGACGTGTCGGTCGCCCGCTGCCCCATCTTGTCGAGGTGCTTCTCGATCGTGACGCCTTCGGTGCTCATCGGGATCACGAACGCGGACAACCCACGATGCCCCTTGCTCCGATCGGTCGAGGCGAAGCAGACGATCCACGACGCCCGACCGGCGTTCGTGATGAACATCTTCGAGCCGTTGACGACGTACTCGTCGCCCCGGCGCACCGCGGTCGTCTGGATGCCCGACACATCCGAGCCGGCGCCCGGCTCACTGAGGCCGAAGCACCCGAGAATCGGCTCGTCGAGCAGCGGCCCGAGCCACTGCTTCTTCTGCGCCTCCGTCCCCGCGACGAGGATCGGACCGGCGGACAGGCCGTTCGACCCGATCGAGGTGCCGATGCCCGAGCACCCGAAGTTGAGCTCCTCACCGACGAGCATCCCCTCGAAGCACGAGAGCTCGAGCCCTCCGAGCGCTTCCGGGACGTGCAGGTTCATGAGCCCGACGGCGTGCGCCTTGGCGATGATGTCCGCAGGGTGGTGCTGCTGCTCGTCGTACTCGGCCGCCTTCGGGCGGATCTCCTTCTCGGCGAAGTCGCGTGCGAGCGCGCGCAGCTCGCGCTGCTCGTCGGTGAGCGCAAACGAGACGCCGCCGCGCACCCCGGTCTCGATCGTGGCCATCGTCGGCTCCCAACACGTTCGATTGACTAGTCAGTCAACAAGACTAGACCTGCCGCCACGGCACCGTCAACCTGCGCTGCGGCTCGAGGCGGTCGAGCTGTGGCGCTGGAACGCTGACGCGGGGGCACGTGTACCGATCCTCGCCACGCTCGACTGGGATGTCCTCCCCGGCGAGCGATGGGCGCTCCTCGGCCCGAACGGCGCCGGGAAGACGACATTGCTCACCATTGCCGGCGCGGTCGAGTTCCCGAGCGGCGGGACAGTGGAGATCCTCGGCGAGCGGCTCGGACAGACGCTCGTGCACCAGCTCCGCGAGCGGATCGGCTTCGTCGACGCGCGGGCGGGCACGCGCTTCTCACCAGCGCTCACGGTCGAGCAGGTGGTGGCGACGGGCGCCACGCAGACGATCGGCTGGTTCCCGGAGCGGGTCTCGGCCGATGTCGGGCGACGGGCGGCCGAACTGTGCGAGCGCTTCGGGATCGACGCGGTCTCCGGGCGACGATTTGCGGACTGCTCGCACGGCGAGCGAGCCCGGACGCTCATCGCCCGCGCTCTCGTGCCCCGACCTCGGCTCCTGCTGCTCGACGAGCCCGGCGAAGGCCTCGACCTACCTGGCCGTGAGCTGCTGCTCCAGGCGCTCGACACGCTCGCTCGCGACGAGCCCGAGCTCGCGCTCGTGCTGACGACACACCACCTCGAAGAGCTCCCGTCCTCGACGACCCACGCACTTCTGTTGCGCGGTGGCGACGTCGTTGCCGGCGGCCCGGCGAGCACGTCGTTGACGTCGGAGTCGCTCACGGCCTGCTTTGGCCTCCCGGTCACACTCCACCACGCCGCGGGGCGGTGGGCGGCGACGGCCGGCGAGTGCCCGCCACCCGATTTTCTATAGAATCCTCGTCGACCGCTGACCGACCGGAGGATCTCGTGACCACGACGGACGCCCCGCCCGCGATCGACCCGCTCGACTTCCTCGCGCTCGACACGCTGCTCGACGAGGAAGAGCGTGCAATTCGCGACACCGTCCGCCAGTTCGTGCGGGAGCACGTCCTGCCCGAGGTCGGGGACTGGTTCGAGCAGGGGATCCTCCCGCGCGAGCTGCTGACGGAGCTGGCCCGGCTCGGGTTGTTCGGGATGCACCTCGACGGGTACGGGCTCCCGGGCGCGAGCGCCATGGCGTACGGCCTGACCTGCATGGAGCTCGAGGCAGGTGATGCCGGTGTCCGGAGCGCGGTCTCCGTCCAGGGCTCGCTCGCGATGTTCGCGATCTGGCGGTGGGGATCCGAGGAACAGAAGGAGCGCTGGCTCCCGGCGATGCACACGGGAGAGGCGATCGGCTGCTTCGGTCTCACGGAGCCGGACGCGGGCTCCGATCCCGGCTCGATGCGCACGACCGCGCGCAGGGACGGAAGCGACTGGATCCTCGATGGCGCGAAGATGTGGATCACGAACGGGACCATTGCCGACCTCGCGATCGTCTGGGCTCGCACCGAGGACGGCGAGATCCGTGGCTTCATCGTCGAGAAGGGAACGCCGGGCTTCTCCGCGCCTGAGATCCACAAGAAGATCTCGCTCCGCGCGTCGGTCACCTCGGAGCTCGTGCTCCAGGGTGTCCGCGTCCCGGCCGACAGCATGCTGCCCGGGTCCTCGTCGCTCCGAGGGCCGCTCTCGTGCCTCAACGAGGCCCGTTTCGGCATCGTGTTCGGTGCAGTCGGCTCGGCGCGCGCCTGCTTCGAGGAGGCGCTCGGCTACGCGAAGGAGCGAATTGTCTTCGGCAAGCCGATCTCGGCCTTCCAGCTCACTCAGCAGAAGCTCGCCGAGATGGCGCTCGAGCTCAACCGCGCATCGCTCGTTGCCTTCCGGATAGGGCGCATGAAGGACGCCGGCACGCTCCGACCCGAGCACGTGAGCCTCGGAAAGATGGGCAACGTCCGCGGCGCGCTCGAGGTGTGTCGCGCGGCGCGCACCGTCCTCGGCGCGAACGGGGTCACGCTCGAGTATCCCGTGATCCGCCACATGAACAACCTCGAGTCGGTGCTGACGTACGAGGGCACGCACGAGGTGCACACGCTCGTCGTCGGCCAGGCGCTCACCGGCGACAACGCCTTCGGGCGATGAGCGTCACCGCTCCACGCGCGACCGCCCAGGATCGGGCGGCGTCGGCGCTCCGGGAGGCGATTCTCGACGGTACCCTCGCGCCGGGGGATCGCGTCAATCAGGAGCTCTGGGCCGAGCGGGTCGGTGTGAGCATGATTCCCGTCCGAGAGGCTCTACGGGCGCTGGCGGGGGAAGGGCTGGTGACGTACCGGCCTCGTCGCGGCTACGCCGTCACCGAGCTCGACCTCGAGGAGCTCGAGGAGGTGTACCGCCTCCGCAGCCTGCTCGAGCGCGAAGCGCTCAGGCGAGGAGTCCCGCGTGCGGACGGCGCGATCGGTCGCAAGCCTGCGCACCGCCGCGGCGGACTGCCACCGTGCGTCCCTCCGAGGCGATGTCCCTGCACAACTCGCAGCCAATCGGCGCTTCCACGACGTGCTCCACGGACTCGCGGGGAGCGCGCAGCTCACCCGGCTGATCGATCTGCTCTGGGATTCCACCGAGGCCTATCGCGCGCTGTACTACGCGCTCCCGGGCGAGGCCGCAGCGGCGGATGCGGCGCATGCCGCCATCATCCAGGCGATCGCCGCTCGCGACGTAGACCGCGCCGTCAGGCTCCAGGACGAGCATCGCGAACGAGCCCTGAGTGGGTTACGGAGAGCGCTCACAGCAAGTCGAAGCGCTGCCTGAGCTCCGCAAGGCCTCGCTCCCAGAGCTCCGGCGAGCCGAGCTCGAGCCCGAACGGCGCGAGCTGTTCCGCAGGCGAGGCGCTCCGACCTCGGTCGAGCAGCTCGAGATACAGCGCCGCAAAGCGCTCCGGATCGTCCGAGCGGATCGCATGGAGGGCGAGCGCGACGAAGGCACCGACCGCGTACTGGAAGTTGTAGAACCTCGACGGGATCGCGTAGTTGGCCCACGCGATCATCGCGATCCTGGCGTCGACGGGCCCGAACTCGACATCGGCTCCGTACAACTCGCCGAGGTGTCGCTCGAAAGCCGACCGGATCAGCTCCGCATCGAGCACAGTGCCCGAGGCCCGCGCCTCGTAGAGCTCGAGCTCCACCCGGCAGAACGCCACTGTCTCGAACGCCGACCACGCCAGGTCCTGAGCGGCGACGAGCCGAATGCCTGAAGCATGGACAGGGTGGCGGACCACGAAAGTGTCGCCGGCGGCGATCTCTCCGGTCATCGACGGCGCCTCGAAGATCACACCGGGCCAGCTACGGCCCCAGCTCGGCTGTGCAGCGGCTGCTCGGGCAAGCGCCACCGCGTGACCCAGCTCGTGCCCGAGGAGCGGGACGTTCGCCGCCTGTCCCGAGTAACGAAACGCCACGAACGCCGGCGGTACGAGCCGGCTCGTCAGGGTGACTGCGTAGGACTGCTTGCCGGGTCGCGTCTCGGCGTCGATCCGCCGGCCGTCGACCAGCCGTCGCGCTTCCTCGCGGAGCTCGGGGGCGAGTGAGCCGATCCCGTCGAGCGCCAGTTCGACGACCTCGTCGTAGGTCAGCGTCGGCAGCCCTGACGGGCCGGCGTCGGCGTCGGCCACGGTGAGCCGTTCGAGCCCGAGCGCGTCGCGCAGCGCGCGGAGCATCCGCTGACGCTCGGGGAACCCCGATGAGGACACCTGGACGAGCGTGCGGAGACCGTCGAGCGAGAGGTCATCCTCGTCGAGCCGCTGTTGGGCGGGATGGACGCGCCCCCGGAGCCGATCCTCGGCCTGCCGATCGGCGACCGCAGCATCCCAGGCGATCGCCAGGACGTCCTCGATCTTCGCGGCGAGCTCGCCCACAGCCTCATAGGCCGCCGCCCTGAGGTCGGCCTCGGGTCGTCGCAGCACCTGCCACAGGTCTCCCAGCCCCCAGTCACGCCTTCCCGTCCCGTCGTCGAAGGCGACACGTGCAGCGCCCTCCACCTGCTCCTGGAGGCTCGCCCAGCGGTTCTGCGCGCTCTCCGAGCGCGCCGCCCAGGCGCGCTCGGCATCGGGCGACAGTCGATGGCGCGCAAGCTCTCGCGCACGTCGGAAGCGGTACCCAGCCGACTCGACAACCGGGTCGGCGAGGAGCCGCTCGGCGTCCTCGTCGCTCAACGCCCGCCATGCGTCGAGCGCGAGCTCGGCGGCGGCGGAGACCTCCGTCGCGACGGCGTCGACGGTCGCGACGAGCGTCTGTACGCCCTCGCCGACCGCGTCGCCGTACTGGCGCATCCGCGTGTAGTCGTGGACGTGGTCGAGATCCTGCTCGAGCTCGCCCAGGGCGCTCGCAAGCTCGCCGACCGCTCCTCGCTCGAGAAGCCCGGCCGCGCTCTCGGCAATGGCGGTCGCGCGGGCGGGGAGCAGGTTCGCCATCGCCAGCGCGGCCTCGTCGTCGCGGAACACCTGCGTCAGATCCCATGCGGCTGCCTCCACGATGCGAACCTACCGCGGGTGCGGGCTCGACCGCACCGGTCGGCGAGGCTACCCGCCGTCGGCCGCTGCGGCTGCGCGTGCCTCGGGCCCGATGAGCGAGGCAACGAGCGGCATCACGAGGAGAATGGGGATCCCCAGGAGCGGCCACAGCACCTGGTAGCCGTCCGTCTCCGACAGCGGACCGCGGAGCAACTCGATCGCGGCGCCCGCAGCAAGCGGCCCGATCACCAGGCCGATGCCCTTCGTCGTCGTCGCGAGACCCGAGATCGCCCCTCGGTCGCCCGGCGGCATCAGCTTGAAGAGGAGCCCCCACGCAAGGGTCATGACCGTTCCGCCCGCGATCGCCACGAGGAAGATGAGCGCGAGGTACCACGCGTGCCAGACCCGACCGAGACCACCGGCGAGCAGGCCGGTGCCGTACACGGCGGAGGCTGCGAGGATCACGCGCGCCAGCCCGAAGCGGTCCCCGATCGGGCCGGCGATGACTGCAGCAACGACGTACCCGCCAGCGACCGCCCCGAGAACCGATGTGGAAGTCGTCAGCGGCTCGTGGAGCCCAACGGTGACGTAGAGCACGGCGAACGTCCGGGCGCCGGCGAAGGTTCCTTCCCAGGCGGTGTTGGCGACGAGGAACCGAGCGACATCGGGGTTGCGTCTCAGCACGTGCCACGAGTGTCGAACGTACGTCCTGACGCCCTCGAACACCCGTCCGTGACCACCGTCCTCGGTGACGAACAGGATCGGCACGAGGCAGGCGAGACCGACGATGCCGGCCGCGAGGAGGAACGGCGCGGGCTCCCAGAGGTGCAGGAGGAACCCACCGCTGATCAAGGCCCCGCCGAGCGCAATCCCCCGGAAGACGTGCTGGACGCCCTGTGCTCGGCCGAAGACCCGGTCGGGGAGCACGTCCGGGTACAGGCCGCGGTAGGGCGGCTCGTAGATGTAGTACGCGAAGAAGAACGCGAACAGGACCAGAGCCGTCGTCCACAGGCTCGGCATGAACGCGAGCAGGGCGAGACAGAAGACCATCGGCCCGAGGGCGACGAGCATGAACGGCCGACGTCGCCCGAGCGGCGTGTGGAACGTGTCGCTCCACGGCCCGATCACGAGCGGCAGGGTGAGCGCGAACACCCCCTCGGCTGCGAGGACGAGTCCGACGAGGGTCGTCGACCGCGTGTACTGCTGGAGCACCGTCGGCAGGTACGCAGCGGTCGTCGTCAGTGCCCAGGCGAGACCGAGCGCGCCCGTCCCGAGCACGAGAGCCTTGCGCGCGGTCGAGCTATCGCTGCGGCTGCGACGTCGGTGGCGAGGCCGCCACAGACGACGTCGACGACCGCTCGCTCTGCACGTGCGACCTCCTCGTCCCCGTCGGAGAGCTGTCCCAGTACCCATCCGGTGAGGATCTCCTCGAGCGCGCCGTAGAAGATCCAGCTCGCGAGCCGGGCGTCCACGTCGGCCCGGAGGGCGCCCTCCGCCTGCCCTCGCTCGATCACCCGCTCGATGAGCGCAAAACCCTCGCCAACCGCCTCGACCTGTCCTTGGAGCTGTGGGGTTCGAGCAACCTCGCGCACCATGACGGTCACGAGCGCCGGGTCGTTGCGCCAGGTGCGGAGCAGGATCTTGGCGATCGCCCGCAGCTTGTCGTCGGCCGGGACATCGGAGGCCTCGACCGCCCGGAACCGGTCGAGCAGCTCGTTCCAGTTCTCGCGAAAGACTGTCTCGAGCACCTCGTCCTTCGAGGAGAAGTAGTGGTAGAGCAGGCCGTGGGCGATGCCTGCCTCTTCCGCGATGTCACCGACCCGCGAAGTGTGGTAGCCCTCGCGCGCGAACACTCTGACCGCGGCGTCGAGAATGAGCCGACGCTTCTCCCCCTGGGCGATTGAACGGTCAGTCAACGTTCGGTCACGATAGCCCGTTCTCCCTCGCCCCAGCAATGGGACTCCCTGGGCCCGCAACGCGGGCCCAGGGAGCGAGAATCAGCCCTTCTTGTAGAAGGGATACGTGTTGGCGGGGACACCCAGCGACTCGGGAGCAAACCCTTGCTGCACGAACCCCTGTGGGATCGGACCGCAGGTGATCCCGACTCCGTCGACGTAGTTCGCCGGTGTCGCGCCCGCGTACGACTCGTCGCTGAGCACCTGCTCGAGCTCGAGATCCATGAATCGGCCCGCTCGGATCGGAGCGCCCGTGTACGGGTCGGTGTTGCCCTCGGCCGCGCAGTACCCTGCTCGGTCCGGCATCAGCACGAAGAGCCGCAGGATCCACGACCGGATCGAGCCGACGTCGATACCCGCCGTGTCGTCGACGTAGAGCGACCAGGTGCCCGTGGCGATCGCATCGACGAGGTCGGCGAACGACCCGAACGGCCCGTAGAGCCCGGGTGCCCAGCCGTCCGCGCCATTGCAGAGACCCGGCGTCACCCCGGTCAAATCGTCCGGGATCGGATCGGGACCGTCCGCGAACTGGTAGTTGCCGCAGACAGCGCCGCTCCAGCCCTGAGCCTGGGTCACCTGGACCGAGTACCCCTCGGGGCTGACGAGCTTGATGTCGACGTCGGCGAGGGCCGTGTGCTGGAACCCGACCAGCTCCAGCGAGGCGTCGGAGACGGTCGCTCCCGGTGTGCTGACCGTGGCGGTCGACGGGTAGGGCGACGCTGGTGCGTCGTCGTTGATCGTGATACCGCCGCCGGTGATGACGACTGTCCCGCTTGAGGCGCTCGCCCCGGCGACGAGGGCTAGGGCAACCGCGCCGACGCCCAGCGCGATGCCCGAGCGAGCCCTGATGGAAAGACCGCAGTGTTTGATCATGTGCGCACACTACGCGGATTCGAGCGGCGTGCCAGAGCGCTCGCAGCCGCGCCCTGGCGCTCTACGACAGCCCGAGCGCTGCGGGAAGCGCGAGCAACGTGTCGAGTCGATCTGGTGCCCCGGGATGGACGCGGTCGCGATCGAGCAGGAACGCTCGCATCCCGAGCGCTCGAGCACCCTCGATGTCGTCCAGAAGGCTGTCGCCCACCATGACCGCGTCCGCTGCGTCGACCTCGAGCGCGGTGAGCGCCGCCTCGAAGATCGATGGGTGGGGCTTGGTCCTGCCGTGGGACGCGGAGCCGACGGATACGTCGACATCGAGTCGATGGTGACGGGCGAACTCCTCGAGGTCGCGCTGCCCGTTCGAGATGAGCCCGAGCAGCAGCCCTTCACCGCGCAACCGCTCGAGCGTGGGCAAGGCGTCGTCGTAGAGGAAGAAGTTCTCGTGCCGCTCCCACTCCCGGACGATCGCGGCCGCGCACGTCCTGGCGCTCTCCCCCGTTCCACCCATCCCCCGGACGATGTCCTCGGTGAACAGGATCCAGAGCTCCTCGTCGTGCACGAGCTCCGGGTGTCGCTGCAGGTCGTCGAGCGCGGCCAACCGCGCCTCGTCGTAGCGGCCCGGGTCGAGCGTCAGCCCGTGGCGGGCACCGATGCGCTCGTACCCATCCGGGCCGAGCTCGGGACCGGGTCGGAAGAGCGTGAAGTCGACGTCGAACAGGACGGCGCGAACCACCCTACGAGTGTAGGCCGGGCAGGCCCGGCCTACACTCGCTCTATGGGACATCGCCCAGCCCACACGGAGGGCCGGGCAAGCCCGGCCCCTACTTGGCGGCGACCGCCTGGAGTTGCGCCTGGAACAGGGTCTTGTCGATCTTGCCGTGGTAGATCGGGACGCCCTCCTCGATGCAGAGCCTGATGACCGCTTCGCGATCCATGTTGAGCTCCTTCGCAAGCTCGTCGGGCGTCAGGTGATTCGCCATCGACCGTGTCCTCCTCCGAGCAACGAAAAAGCCCGCCAGCGCGAATGCGCTCGGACGGGCCGCTCGAGTGCTCGTTCTCGATTGACGGGGGTCAACGGGCCCGCCTCCCGAAGTCGTTCATGGCTCTCCGAGAATACTCCCGGGTGTCGACGGACCGCAAACCCTGCGTTCTCGACGCCGGGTCGTCAGACGGGATTCTCGACCTCGATATACGACCAGTCGAGCCCGAACTCGTCGGCGAGCTTCGCCGCGAGCGCCTGCACTCCGAGTCGCTCGGTCGCGTGATGCCCGGCGGCGATCAGGTGAATGCCGAGCTCCCGCGACGTGTGATGGCTCGGCTCTTCCGGCTCGCCGGTCAAGAGCACGTCGAACCCCTCGTGCGCTGCCCGCACGAGCTCGTATCCGGCGCCACCCGTCGAGATCGCGATCCTGCGCACCATGTCGGGGCCGTTGGCGAGCACGAACGGGGCGCGACGGGTCGCCTCCGCGACACGGTCGACGAGCTCGGTGAACGCAAGCGGGCCGACCTCGCAGGCGAGACCTACCCCGCCGAACGACCCGGTCGCGGTCGCTCCGAGCCGCCCGGCGAGCTGAGCGTTGTTCCCGAGCTCCGGATGCGCATCGAGGGCGAGGTGGTACGCGAGCAACGACGCGTTGCCTCCGAAGAGTGCCTCGAGCCGGCCGCGGAGCCGCGCGTCGACCACGAGCGGCTCGTTGCGCCAGAACAGCCCATGGTGGACGAGGACCATCTCCGCGCCGGCCGCTACGGCGCGGTCGAAGAGCTCGCGGGAGGCAGAGACGCCGCAGGCGAGCGTCGACACCTCCGGCGCGCCGACCACCTGGAGGCCCGCCGGCGCGAACTCGGGCCAGCGGTCGACCTCGAGGAGCGCGTTCGCGTAGGTGACGATCGCGTCGCGGCCGGCCATGTCGGGATTCTGTCAGCCCGCTCGAGAGCGTTTCGCAAGAGGGGGAGAGGCACGGCCGGAATCCGCCCACGCGGATCCCGGCTCGTGACGGGAGATCGGGGTGCCCAGATTTGAACTGGGGACCTCTCCGACCCGAACGGAGCGCGCTACCAGGCTGCGCCACACCCCGGAGCGCCGAAGGGTACCCGCTACCGAAAGCCACCTCGAGCCGAACGCTGCATCGAGCCCCACGGTCGTGAGGCCGGTCGGCTCGCGGATCAGCCCGCTGCCGACGCGCGCGGCTTGCGCGGCTTGCGCGGCTTTGCCTCCGCCTTCGTCGTCTTCGCCGCCGCGACGCTGGCCTTGAGCGCCGCCATCAGGTCGATCACCGGCGCCGGCTCGTCGACGGGCTCGGGCACCGCGAGCTCCTCGCCTGTCAACTTCGCCTCGAGGAGCGCGCGCAGGTCACGCCGGTACTCGCTCGTCAGGGCGGCCGGGTCGAACGACGCGGCCAGGCCGTCGACGATCTGCTGTGCGAGGCCCAGCTCGGTCTTCTTGACCTCGGTCGCCTCCATCGCCTCCTCGATCTCGGCCTGCGAGTAGACGTCCTCCGCCAGGTACAGCGTCTCGAGCACGAGCGCCTCGCCCTTCGGCCGGACGAGACAGACGGACTCCCTGCCCGATCGGACGAATCGGCCGAGCGCGCCGGTGCCACTCTCGCGCATCGCCTCGAGCAGCAGCCGATACGGCCGCCGCTGGGCCGGAGCCTGACCCGGGACCAGGAAGTAGGTGCGATCCATCCAGACCGGATCGACGTCGTCGAGCGGCACGAACGCCTCGATCGCGATCGCTCGCGAGTCGTCCTGCTGCTCGAGCGCCTCGAGCTCGTCCTCCTCGACGACCACGAACTGGCCCTTGGCGACCTCCCAGCCCTTCACGAGCTCGTCAGGCCCCACTTCTCGGTCGTGCTGCGGGCACCAGCGCTTCTGCTTGATCGGGGTCAGGCACTCGCGGTGGAGCAGCCTGAACGAGACGTCGGACTGTCGTGCCGCGGGCTTTGTCGCGGCGGCGAGACCGACGGGGATGCTGACGAGCCCGAAGCTCAGCGAGCCGTTCCACGTGACGCGCATCTTCCTCCCAGTCTAGGCGGGGACCGCCGGATTTCTCGACCGCCGATCGATTCCCTGCTTCCGACGCGCACGGCTCCTGCTCTACAGTCACCGTGATGGCAGGCGACCGGACGATCGCGGCCCTGTGGCGCGACGCTACGTCGACACCGCGTCCGACCCCCGCATATCTGGTCGAGCGCGACGGCGCCTGGGTCACCGTCACGTGGGAGGAGGCCGCCGAGCGCGTCTCGCTGCTCGCCAACGGGCTGCTCGCGCGCGGTGTGCGGAAAGGGCAGGCGTTCGGGATCCTCGCCGCGACGACCCTCGAGTGGGCCCTGTTCGACTTCGCCCTCGCCCAGGTCGGTGCAGTCGGGGCGGCGATCTACGCGAACTCGTCACCGACAGACGTCGGCTACGTCCTCGCGCATTCGGAGTCGATCGGCGTCCTGTGCGAGGACGAGGCCCAGCGCGCGAAGGTCGAGGCCGTCCGGGGAGGGCTGCAGCACCTCGAGCTCGTCCTGACGTGCGAGGACCTCGTCGCGCTCGAAGACGAGGGCCGCGCGTTCAGAGACGCGAGCCCGGACGCGCTCGACGCCCGCAGCGCCGAGATCGACGACGACGACCTGTTCACGTTCATCTACACGTCGGGGACGACCGGGCCACCGAAGGCCTGCATGATCCGGCACCGCAACTACTACGAGATGGTTTCCTGCGTCGACCGGCTCCGCGCCGAGCTCGACCCAGGGCAGGCATACGTCGAAGAGGGCGACGTGATGCTCCTCTTCCTCCCGCTGGCGCACAACTTCGGGCGGCTGATGCACTTGTCGGGCCCGTACGTCGGCTTCACGATCGCGTTCGTACCGGACCCGCTCACGGTTGCCGCTGCGCTCGGCGCCGTTCGACCGACGGTGCTGCCGAGCGTTCCTCGCGTCTTCGAGAAGGTGCATGCCGCCGTGCTCGGAGCATTTGCCGAGGCGACCGGCCTCCGGAGTCGGCTGATTGCGTGGTCGATGCGCGTCGGTAGAGAGGCGAGCGAGTTGCGCCAGGCGCGTCGCCCGCTCCCACGCTCCCTGGCGGTACGGCACAGGGTCGCCGACCGACTGGTCCTCGCGAAGGTCAGGGAACGGCTCGGCGGCCGTCTCCGCACCCCGATCTCGGGTGGCGCACCATTGGCGAAGGAGATCGCGGAGTTCTTCGACGCGGTCGGGATCCGGATCCTCGAGGGGTACGGGCTGACCGAGTGCACGACCGCAGCGACGACGAACCGTCCGAACCGCTACAGGTTCGGGACGGTCGGGCCGGCGCTGCCGGGCTTCGAGCTGCGTGTCGCCGAGGACGGCGAGCTACTGATCAGGAGCGAGACCGTCTTTGCCGGGTACTACAAGGATCCCGAGGCGACCGCGGAGGTGCTCGACCCGGACGGCTGGCTCCGATCGGGTGATGTGGCCTCGATCGACGAGGACGGGTTCGTGACGATCACCGACCGGAAGAAGGACATTCTCGTGACCGCGGGAGGCAAGAACATCGCCCCGCAGAACCTCGAGAACGACCTCAAGACGTCGCGGTTCGTCTCCCAGGCGCTCGTCGTGGGCGACCGACGGCCGTACCCGGCGGCACTGATCACGCTCGACGAGGGCGAGATCGGTGCTTGGGGGCGCGCCAACGGGCTGGACGGAGCATCCCTCGCAACGCTCGCCGCAGAGCCCCGCGTCCGGAAGCTCGTCCAGGAGGTCGTCGACGGGGTGAACGCACCGCGCTCGCGCTTCGAGCAGATCAAGCGGTTCGCCGTCCTCCCGCGTGACTTCGACATGACGCTCGGCGAGATCACACCGACTCTCAAGCTTCGACGCCGCGTCGTGCTGGAGCACTTCGCGGACGAGGTCGAGGCGCTGTACGCGGACCAGAGCCCGTCGTAGGCGAGGCCATGCCTCGCTCGCGCGCTACGTGATCCGCCGGGCGCCGACGTAGGTCGACGCATACCACGACTCGGTGAGGCTCGAGATCTTCACGACGTCACCGGTGTGCGGCGCGTGGATGAACTGCCCACCACCGATGTAGAGACCGACGTGCCCGAGGCCGTCGAAGAACACGAGGTCACCCGCTTGGAGCTCGTCCTGCGACACCGGCGTCCCCATTCCGAACTGGGAGGCCGCATGGTGGGGGAGCCCGACGCCAACCTGGCCGTAGACGTATGCGACGAGCCCCGAGCAGTCGAACCCGGACGGACTCATACCGCCCCAGACATACGGGACCCCGAGGTACTGCATCGCAATCCCGATCACGCCGCCGTACTTCGCAGGTGGAGCCGAGATCGATGGATCGGACGAGGAGCTGTCACCGGACGGATCGAACGCGAGCGACGCATCGGTGGCCTGCGATTGGGTGGCAAGCGTCTGCGCGGCATCCGAAGCCGCCTGCTCCGCCGCGAGGCGAGCCCGGGCCTCGGCCGCCAGCTGCGCCTGACGGCGACGCTCGGCCTCCTGCATGACCGAGATCTCGTCCTTCACCGAGGCGAGCAGCCGTTGCCGCTCCGCGAGCCCGGCTTCGATCGACTGCTTGCGCGCGCTCCGCTCGGCGACGACCTGCGCCTGCCGCGATCGGTCGGTGCGCAGCTTCGACCTGCGCAACCTCACCTCGCGCTTGAAGCGCTTCACCTCTGCGAGCACCTTCGCATCGCGTTGCCCGACCCGCTCGGCGACGTCGAGCCGGTCGAGAAGATCGTCGAGGCTGCGCGCGCCGAGGATGACCTCGACCGCGCCGCCGCCGTCACCGTTCACGTAGAGCGCCTTGAGTCGCGCGGCGATGTGCGCCTGTGCGACCGTCAGGCTCTGCTTCGCGGACTTCAGATGACGCCCGTTCGAGGCGAGATCGGTGTCGATCGAACCGAGCTCGACGTTCGCGTAGTTGTAGGCCTCGATCGCCTTCGAGAGATCCGAGTCCATTTGCTGGATCTGGCCGAGAATCGCCTGGGCCTGCGCCTGCTTGTCCCCGATCGAGGGGTCGGCTGTAGCTGCCGTCGCGGTGACGAGCAGCGTCGCCACGACGATTGCTAGAGCAAGCAGTAGAGCGGGGGCCTGTCGCGTTCTCGAACCGTTCATAGCCGTTCGACCGTCGACAGGCGCGCCGTTGGCGGCGCCCGTCACGAGAGCTGAACCGTACCAGTGATCCCGGATGCGTGCAACAGAGTAGTGTCGAAATACCTGCAAAACACGGGTTTTTACCGCCGTATTGACCGGCTGCGGGCGCTGAACGCTCGTCGCACCGGCCATCGGCGCTCTCGCATGCCCCGGCCCGGTGTCCAGGATGCCGTCTACCGTTATCGCGTGCGCATACGCCTCACAGCCGCACTGCTGGGCCTGATCGCGGTCGGCGTCGGCACCACTCAGGCCAGGCCGCCTGGCCTCGAGACCTCGCTGACGGCGGCGCTCCGCGCCCCCGACCTTTCGCTCGGCCACACCGCGGCAATTGCGGTCGACACGACCACCGGCCGTGTCCTCTACGCGCACAACGCGACGACACCGGTGGTGCCTGCGTCGAACGAGAAGCTGCCGGTCGCGTGGGCAGCGCTGTCGCGACTGGGCCCAAGCTACCGATTCTCGACGAAGGTGCTGGGGGACGGGACCCGCGTCGGAGCAACGTGGCGCGGCAACCTCGTCCTCGTCGGTGGTGGCGACCCGACCCTGACGTCGGCCGCCATGAGCTCGCTCGCGGCGACGATCCACGCGCGCGGGATCCGCCGCGTCACAGGGAGCATCCTCGGCGACGAGTCGGCATTCGACGCGATCCGAGACGCGCCCGGGTGGAAGCGGGGCTTTCTCGGAATCGAGAGCCCACCGCTCTCGGCGCTCATCGTCGACCGGGCGCTGGGCTGGCCAGCTCACTCCCCTCCGTGGCTCGCGGCGATCGCATTCCGGCAGGCGCTCCAGCGGGCGGGAATCACGGTGTCCGGAAAGGCAGGGCTCGGTCGCACGTCGCTCGAATCGGCCGTGCTCGCGGAGACCCGCTCGGCGCGGCTCGCCGACATCGTCCGCGAGATGAACCGGGAGAGCGACAACTTCGTGGCCGAGATGCTCCTCAAGCAGCTCGCGACGACCACGGGAGAGACCGGATCGACGGTGGGTGGCGCGCGCGTGGTGCTCGAGGAGATGCGTGCCGCGAGGATCCCGACCGATGGTGTGCGGATCGTCGACGGCTCGGGCCTGTCGGCGCTCGACCGCCTCACCGCGGTCGCGCTCGTCGGCGTCCTACGGGTCGGGCTCGAGGATCCGATGATCAGGAGCGCGTTCATCGGCTCGCTCGCCGTGGCCGGGACGAACGGGACGCTCCGCGACCGGCTGCCCGCTCTTCGCGGGCTCGTCGTCGGAAAGACGGGGACGACGAACCTCGCCTGCACCCTGTCGGGGCTGCTCCGGCGCTCGATCGCGTTCGCGGTCTTGCAGAACGGCCGCCCGGTGGCCTACTGGTCGGCGAGGGCGGCGCAGGATCGCTTCGTCAACGCGCTCGCGAGCGGCGCGCCGGTCACGTCGTAGCGGACGCCTCGAGGAGTTGGACGAGGTCGGTCTCGCTCAGCACCGGGACACCGGCCTTCTCGGCCTTCGCCAGCTTCGAGCCGGGGCTCTCGCCCGCGATCACGCCTGCGGTCTTCCTCGACACCGAGTCCGAGACCTTGGCTCCGAGCCGCTCGAGCGCCGCCTTGGCCTCTTCGCGGGTGAACCGGTCGAGCGTCCCGGTGATCACGTACTGCTGCCCCGACAACGGGCCTATCGCCGGCTGCTCCGCCACGCCGGACGCCAGCGTCAGCCCGAGCTCGCCGAGCTCCCGGACGAGCGCTTGATTCTCGGCGTCGGCAAACCACTCGGCGACCAGCTCCGCCCGGTCGGGGCCGATCCCCTCCGCCTGCTCGAGCTCTTCCTGGCTCGCCGAGACGAGCGCCTCGACCGTGCCGAAATGTCGCGCCAGGTTCCGGGCCAGGATCCAGCCGATCTTTGGGATGTTGAGCCCGAACAGGACCCGCGAGAACGGCTGGGTCTTCGATTGCTCGATCGCCGCCACCGCGCGGGCGGCCGAGATCTCTCCGTAGCCCTCGATCTCGACGAGCTGCGCGGCTGTCAACCGGTAGAGGTCGGGCATCGAACGGAGCAGGCCCTCGTCCCAGAGCTTGCGCACGAACTGCTCGCCGACCCCTTCGATGTCCATCGCCGCGCTCACCCAGTGGATGAGCGTCTCGAGACCGCGGGACGGGCACGCGCGGTTGGGGCAGCGGTGCATCACCTCGCCCTCGGGCTTGACGACCTCGACGCCGCACAACGGACAGTGGCTCGGCATCCGGAACGGCCGGGTTCCGCGTCGGTGAGCGCCGGCCGGACCGACCACCTGCGGGATCACGTCGCCCGCCCGCTGGACGACGACGAGATCTCCCTCGCGGATGTCCTTTCGGTTGATGTCCTCCTCGTTGTGCAGCGTCGCGGTCGAGACGGTGACACCACCGACGTGCACGGGCTCCAGCTCCGCCCACGGGTTGAGCGCACCCGTGCGTCCGACGCGGATGTGGATCCGGCGCAGGGTGGTGACGGCGGTCGACGGTGCCCACTTGTAGGCCCGTGCCCAACGGGGGCGCTCGTGGAGGGCGCCGAGCCTGCGTTGCTGGTCGAAGTCGTCGATCTTGACCACGACGCCGTCGATCTCGTAGTCGAGCGTCCCCCGGGCCTGCTCGAGCTGCGTGACGATCGCGGCCACCTCCGCGACGGTCTCGACACGCCCGATGAGCGGGTTCGTGCGGAAACCGTGCGCGCGGAGCCACGCGAGCATCGCGTACTGCGAGTCGGGCAGCGCGCCGTCCCGCGCACCGACCCCGTACACCCAGACCGACAGGGCACGCTCGGCCGTCACCGCGGGGTTCAGCTGTCGGAGCGAGCCGGCTGCCGCGTTGCGGGGGTTCGGGGCGACCTTCTTCCCGGCCGCGACCTGAGCGTCGTTGAACCGTCCGAATGCACCGAGCGGGAAGTAGACCTCGCCACGCACCTCGAGCAGCGGTGGCGGCTCCTCGCCTTCCCCGAGCCTCAACCGCAGCGGGACGGCACCGATCGTGCGAAGGTTTGCGGTGACATCCTCGCCACGGGCGCCGTCACCGCGGGTCGCCCCGCGTGCGAGCACACCTCCCTCGTAGACCAGCGAGATCGCCGAGCCGTCGATCTTCGGCTCGACGACGTACGCCACCGGCTCGTCGGTACCGAGGCGCTTGCGAGTGTCGTCGGCCCACTTGGCGAGCGCCTCGTCGGTCGTCACCTTCTCGAGGGACCCCATCGGCAGGAGATGGGCGACCTTGGTGAAGCCTGCCACCGGTGGCTCGCCGACCCGCCGCGTCGGGGAGTCGGCCGTGACGAGCTCTGGGTTGTCCTCCTCGAGCCGAGCGAGCTCGTCGTACAGCGCGTCGTAGGCGGCGTCCGGTACCTCTGGGTCGGCAAGCACGTGGTACCGGTACGAATGGTGCTCGACGAGCCGCCGCAGCTCCTCGACCCGGGCGGCGACGTCAGAGGAGCTCAAGCAGTTCCTCCGGATCGTGGACGAGGGCATCGGGCCCTTCGGCGAGAAGCGCCGCGTCGCCGTGGATCCCACCCCAGCCGACCGCCACCGCGAGCACGCCGGCCGCCTTCGCGGCGGCGATGTCGAACGGTGAGTCACCGATGTACGCCGCATGGGCGACGGGGGCGTCGAGGCGGCGGAGCGCCTCGAGGATCGGGTCGGGGGCTGGCTTGTGCCGCTCGGTGTCCTCGGCCCCGACAACCACGTCGGTGGCCTCTGCGAGCACAGGGAAGCGGTCGAGCGCGAGCCCGACGGTACGGATGCGCTTGGCGGTGACGATCCCGAGCCGGCGGCCCTCGGCACGGAGGCGAGGGAGGAGCTCGAGGATGCCGTCAAAGGCCTCGAGCTCGTCGTGGAGCGGCTCGTTGTGCAGCCGATAGGCCTCCACGAGCTCGTCGACCCGGTCGGGATCGAGGTCACGCATCTGCGCCACCAGCCCCGGCCCTCCGATCGCTGCGCGGACGCGATCCTCGTCCGGCTCGACGCCGAGCACGGTCAGCGCCGCGTGACGCATCGACGCCATGATGATCGGCCCGGAGTCGATGAGGGTGCCGTCGAGGTCGAAGAGGACGACGGGATAGCGCACGTCGGCGATTGTAGGGGGCGGGCTTGCCCGCCCCCCGAGATCACCGCCCGTCGAGCGGCGGGTAGTCGACCCGGTCGAGTACGAGCCCGTGCGCGGGGGCGGTGAAGCCGGCCTCGCTTCGCGGTCTCCCTCGGAGGAGAGGCTCGAGCTCGATCCCCTCGAGCATCGTGCCGACGAGCGTGCGCACCATGTGCCGGAGGAACGAGTCCGCCGTGATCGTGAAGTGGAGCTCGTCGCCGCGATGCTCCCAGGCCGCGTCGACCACTCTACGGCGGAAGCGTTCGTGCTGGGTCTCGGTCGGCGTGAACGCCGTGAAGTCGTGCTCGCCGGGCAGACAGGCGGCCGAGCGCACGAGCAGGGCCTCGTCGATCGGGTGCGGCCACCAGAGGGTGCGGCGAGCCCGGAGCGCCGATCGGTCGGGGCGCGGGAGCACCACGTAGCGGTACGAGCGCGAAAGCGCCGAAAACCGCGCGTGGAATGCCGGTGGAGCCGTTGTGCAGTCGCAGACGGAGACGTCCGCGGGGAGGACCGCGTTGAGCGCGTCGGCCGTCCGCGAGGTGGGAGGGCCGCCATCGACCTCGACGCTCACGACCTGCCCGGCGGCATGGACGCCCGTGTCCGTCCTGCCGGCCGCCGCAAGCCTCTGCCAGCGGGGGAAGAGCTCATCGAGCGCGTCGCGCACCACTCCCTCGACCGTGCGCTCGCCCGGCTGCCGGGCCCAGCCGCGGAAGCCGGTGCCGTCGTACTCGAGGGTGAGCTTCAGGGTCGTCAGCGCCTCGGGCACGAGGCTCACGGTTCGGGGACGACGTCGAGCGTGAGGCCGTCGACACGCTCCACGACCACGGTTGCGCCCGGCTCGAGAAGCGTCGCCGAGCGTGCCGCCCAGACCTCGCCGTCGAGCTTCACCTGACCGCTCGGCGCAAGGCTCCTGACGACGACCGCCCGCCGGCCGACGAGCGTCTCGACCCCGACGGTCGCCCGGCGCTTACGCGACCACGAGCGGAACCACATGACCTCGGTCGTGTCGATTGCCACGGCACCGAGGATCACGATCACGTTCCAGGGCGAAGGGAGGACGAACAGCGCGAGCAGGATCGCGATCACGGTCAGCATCCGGCAAGCGTACGCCCGCCCGCTCGATCTCGGTGTGCCTCACAACCTGTAGGGGCCGGGCTTGCCCGGCCCACGACTCACGAGGTGCTGTAGTCGACGAACTCGAGGTACGCCATGGGCGCGGCGTCACCCTGACGCGGCCCCAACTTGACGATCCGCGTATACCCGCCCGGGCGCTCTGCAAAGCGGGGTGCGACCTCGCTGAAGAGCCGGTGCACGACGTCGTTCGACCGCAACTCGGCCATTGCCTGGCGCCGGGCGTGGAGGTCGCCCCGCTTGCCGAGGGTGACGAGCTTCTCGGCGACGGGGCGCACCGCCTTTGCCTTCGCCTCGGTCGTCTCGATCCGTCCGTGCGTGATCAGCGCGCCGCTCAGGTTCGAGTACAACGCCTTGCGGTGCGAGGCGTCGCGACCCAGCTTCTTCCCTGCTCGCGCGTGGCGCATTACGAGTGATTCCCGCTGTGGCGGTGAGCTGCCCTAGCTGACGCGGCGGGGATCACTGTGGCAGCTCCTCGCCCTTCAACGTCAGCCCGTGGGCGGCCAGCGTCTCGCGTACCTCCTCGATCGACTTCCGACCGAAGTTCGGGATCGCGGCGAGCTCGGATTCGGACTTCGAGGTGAGGTCGCCGATCGTCTCGATTCCCACGCGCTTGAGGCAGTTGTACGAGCGCACACCGAGCTCGAGCTCCTCGATCGGGAAGTTCTCCATCCCGTGCGACGTGGTCTGGACATCGGCCTCGGCGGCAGCAGTCTCGCCAAATCCCTCGATCTTGTCGAGATCGGTGAAGATCGCGAGCTGGCGGATCAGGATCTCAGCCGCCTCGGCGACCGCGTCCTTCGGTGCGACCGAGCCGTCGGTCGTCACGTCGAGGACGAGCTTGTCGTAGTCGGTGCGCTGCCCGACACGCGCCGCCTCGACCTCGTACGAGACGCGGCGCACCGGCGAGAAGATCGAGTCGATCGGGATGACGCCGATCGAGGTCTCGGGCCCGCGGTTCTGCTCCGCCGGCACATAGCCGCGGCCGCGGCCGATGGTCAGCGTCAGCTCGAGCTTGCCCTTGTCGGCGAGGTGCGCGAGCTCGAGCTCCGGGTTGAGGATCTCGAGGTCGGCAGGTGCCTCGATGTCGGCTGCCGTCACGATCCCGGCGCCCTTCTTCGAGACGTGCACCTCGATCTCGGGAGACTCGCCGTAGAGCCGGCAGATCAGGCTCTTGAGGTTGAGGATGATGTCGGTGACGTCCTCGCGGACACCCGGGAGCGTCGTGAACTCGTGGGCGACACCCTCGATCTTCACCGCGGTGACCGCGGCGCCCTCGAGGGAGGAGAGGAGCACGCGTCGTAGCGAGTTCCCGAACGTGTACCCGAATCCGCGGTCGAGCGGCTCGATGACGAACACGCCGCGGTGCTCGTCGGCCTCCTCGGAGACGATCTTCGGGATCTGGAAGTCCATGAGGCTGGTACGCGTGGCCAATGTGGTCCTTTCGGGTCTTCGGTTGGTGCGAAAGCGAGACGTGGGCGGGAACAGAGGTCGGCCCGGCTCGCGGGCAGACGGTGAACCGGCCTACTTGCTGTAGAGCTCCACGATCAGGGATTCCTGGACGGGGGTGTCGATCTCGGCGCGCTCCGGCCACTTGAGCACCTTCCCGGTGAGGCCGTCGTGGTCGGCCTGCAGCCAGGGAGCGACGACTGCGGTGAGATCGGTCGCCTCGCGAACGGTCGGCTCGATCGCGGCCCCCGACCGGAGCGTCACGACCTGACCTGGCCGTACCTGGTACGAGGGGATGTTCACGCGCTGCCCGTCGACGAGGAAGTGCCGATGCGAGACGAACTGGCGGGCCTGCGCCCTGGTCGAGGCGAAGCCGAGCCGGTAGACGACGTTGTCGAGCCGGGTCTCGAGGAGGACCATGAGGTTCTCACCCGGATTGCCGGTCTTCCGCGACGCCTTCTTGTAGTAGTTGCGGAACTGCCGCTCGAGGACGCCGTAGAAGCGCTTCGTCTTCTGCTTCTCGCGCAGCTGGGTGAAGTACTCGCTCTGCTTGATACGACCGCGCCCGTGCTGCCCGGGGGGATACGGCCGGCGCTCGTACGCGGACTTGTCGGTGAGCGCCCGCTCGCCCTTCAGCATGAGGTTGACGCCCTCGCGCCGGGACAGCTTCTCCTTCGGTCCGGTGTAGCGGGCCACTAGACGCGCCTCCGCTTCTTCTGGCGGACGCCGTTGTGCGCCTGCGGGGAGACGTCGCGGACGCCGAGGATCTCGAGACCGGCGGCCTGGAGCGACCGGATCGCGGTCTCGCGACCCGAGCCGGGGCCCTTGACGAACACCTCGACCTTCTGCAACCCATGCTCCATACCCTTGCGGGCGGCATTGTCGGCCGTCACCTGTGCGGCGAACGGCGTCGACTTGCGCGAGCCCTTGAACCCGGCCGAGCCGGCGGACTCCCACGCGATCACGTTCCCCTCCTTGTCGGTGAGGGACACGATCGTGTTGTTGAACGACGTCTTGATGTGGGCCTGGCCGATGGCGACGTTCTTCTTGACGCGGCGGCGCTGGCGGCCACGGGCCGCGCTCTTTCGCGGAGGTGCCACGCTACTTCGCCTTCTTTCCGCGTCCGACGGTCTTCTTCGGGCCCTTGCGTGTGCGGGCGTTGGTCTTCGTGCGCTGCCCATGCACCGGCAGCCCGCGGCGATGTCGCACCCCGCGGTAACAGCCGATCTCGGACAACCGCTTGATCGCCTGGGAGCGCTCGCGGCGGAGGTCGCCCTCGACCTCGAGGTTCGTGTCGATGTACGTGCGGAGCTTCGTGACCTCGTCGTCGGTCAGGTCCTTGACCTTCTGGTCGGGGTCGAGCTCGAGCTCCTTGCAGACCGTCTGCGCGGTCGACTGGCCGATCCCGTAGATGTACGTCAGGCCGATCTCGAGCCGCTTGTTGTTCGGGAGATTGACGCCGGCGATTCGGGCCATCAGTGGCTCTCCTGGTGACGGTTTCGCGTCTCTCGGGTGCGAGACGCAAGCAGTGCGAGGACGCAGGGAGTGTGCGGGCCAGAAGGCCCGGATACGACCGAGGACGACGCAATGTGCCGCGGATCGCGCGCGAGAGACGCTCTAACTGTTGCCAGGCGAGCCACCAGCCTACCCCTGCCTCTGCTTGTGCCGAGGGTTGGTGCAGATCACCATGGTGCGACCGTGCCGCTTGATCACGCGGCACCGCTCACACATGGCCTTGACGGACGGACGGACTTTCACGAGCTCTCCTGTGCTGGGCGCTTCGGTCGCTGCGGCTACTTGAGTCGAAAGGTGATGCGGCCGCGACTCAGGTCGTACGGTGAGAGCTCCACCTTGACCCGGTCGCCGGGGAGAATCCGGATGTAGTGCTTGCGCATCTTCCCGGAGATCGTGGCCAGCACATCGTGACCGGCATCCAGCTGGACACGGAACATCGTGCTCGGGAGGGCCTCGACGACCTCTCCTTCGACCTCGATCTTCTCCTCTTTGACTGCCACTACGGCTCCTAGCGCAGCAACTCCTACCGTTCGGTCGTAGACGATCTCCAAGATGCCACGGCGGCGCACGACGGCCGCGCCGCGGGCGGCTTACTGTAGCAGACGGGCGCCTCCTACCGGCAGGCCGGCGCGTGGTGTCAGGATCCTCGGGCCGTCGACTCCGATCGCGACGGTGTGCTCGAAATGCGCCGCGAGCGACCCGTCGCGCGTCGAGATCGTCCACCCGTCCTCACCGAGCTCGACGACCGGATCGCCGACCGTGATCATCGGCTCGATCGCGATCGTCATCCCCTCCGAGAGCCGTGGCCCTCGACCGGGCTCGCCAAAGTTCGGGACGTGCGGGTCCTCGTGGAAGTGACGACCCACACCGTGACCGACGAGCGAGCGGACGACCGAGAAGCCGGCGCTCTCGACCACTTCCTGGATCGCGTGGGAGACGTCGCCGATGCGGTTCCCGACCGTCGCCTGGGCGATCCCGGCTGCGAGCGCTTCCTGCCCGACGTCGAGCAGGCGCTGGGCCTCGTCGTCGATGCGCCCGACTCCGACCGTGTACGCGCTGTCCGCGATTGCCCCCTCGAGCGTGACCGCGACGTCGAGCGTGACGAGGTCGCCTTCCGCGACGACATACGCCCCCGGGATGCCGTGGACGACGACTTCGTTGGGCGAGATACAGATCGCTGCTGGATAGCCGCGGTAACCGAAGCACGTCGGGATCCCCTCGCGCTCGCGGATGAACGAGTCGGCGAGCTGGTCGAGCTCGCCGGTCGTGATCCCAGGCTCGGTGCGCTCGGCAAGAAAGGCAATCGTCTCCGCGACGAGCGCTCCTGCCCGCGCCATGCGCTCGATCTCCGGAGGGCCCTTGCGAATGATCACCGGACGGCCGACCGGTCGAGCGTCTCGGCGATGAGCGCAGCCACCTCGTCGATCGTCTGCTCCGCAGGAAGACGGACGAGCAAGCCCCGGTCGCGGTACCGCTCGATCACGGGCTCGGTCTGCTCGTGGTACACGGCTAGGCGGCGTTCGATCACGGCAGGCGTGTCGTCGTCGCGGGCCTCCGCACGGGCACGGCCGAGCAGGCGCTCCGTCGCGGTCGCGTCGTCGAGATCGAAGAAGAGGACGACGTCGAGCGACCGCCCGATCTCCTCGAGCATCTCGTCGAGCGCCTCCGCCTGCGCGAGCGTCCGCGGGAACCCGTCGAGCACGAACCCTGCGGCAGCGTCGCCGTTCCCGAGGCGCTCGCGGACGAGCGCCACGGTGAGCCCGTCGGGAACGAGCTCACCCGCGTCGAGGATCTCCTTGACCTCCAGGCCGAGGGTGGTGCCGGCCGCGATCGCACCGCGGAACATGTCCCCCGTCGACACGTGCGGAATGTCGCGCTCGGCGGCGATCCGGACGGCCTGGGTTCCCTTGCCGGAGCCCTGCGGCCCGAGAACGAGAATGTTCATCGTGGTCGACGCGGCGAGACGGGCACGGCCCGCTCCTACCGCAGGAACCCTTCGTAGTTGCGCATCATCATCTGCGACTCCATCTGGCGCATCGTGTCGAGCGCCACGCCGACTGCGATCAGGACCGAGGTACCACCGAGCGCCCGCGCGTTCGCCTGCGAGAAGCCGCCGTAGCGGATGAAGAGGCTCGGGAGGATCGCGACGGCGGCGAGGAACAACGACCCGGGCAGCGTCAGTCGCGTCAGCACGCGGTCGAGGTACTGCGCGGTCGGCGGCCCTGGTCGGATCCCGGGGATGTATCCGCCGTGCTTGCGGAGGTTGTCCGCCTGCTCGACGGGGTTGAACTGCACCGCTGTGTAGAAGTACGAGAAGAGGATGATCAGGCCCGCCTCGATTCCGAGGTAGAGCCAGTCACCCGGCTGGAAGTGGGTGTTGATGAACTCCTGGGTCGACGGGACATAGGTCGCGACCGTCGCCGGGAACGCGAGCAGCGCCGCCGCGAAGATGACCGGGATGACCCCGGCCATGTTGATCCGGAGCGGCATGTAGGTCGAGCCACCCGCCGTCATCCGCCGACCCACCATCCGCTTCGCGTACTGGATCGGGATCCGGCGCTGCCCCTCCTGGACGAAGACGACCGCTGCGACGATTGACAGCGAGACGAGCGGGAAGAAGATCCGCTCCATCGGCCCGCCGTTCCACCAGGCCGCCACCCCGAGCGGAAGCGAGGTGAGGATCGAGGCGAGGATCAGGATCGAGATGCCGTTGCCGATGCCACGCTTGGTGATCTGCTCGCCCATCCACATCAGGAGCACCGTCCCGACCGTGAGGGTCACGATGATCAGCACCATACGACCGTTATCGGCCTGGAGCGCGTCCTGGCTCCTGAACAGGAACCCGTAGCCGAGCGCCTGAGCGGCAGCGAGGACGACCGTGAGATAGCGCGTGTACTGGTTGATCTTGGCGTAGCCCGCCTCGCCCTCTTTCTGCAGCTCCGAGAGCCGCGGGATCACGACCGTCATCAGCTGGACGATGATCGAGGCCGTGACGTACGGCATGATCCCGAGCGCGAAGAGCGAGAACTGTGACAGCGCGCCGCCCGAGAAGAGGTTGAGCAGGTTGAAGACGCCACCCGAGCGCGACAGGTAGGAGTCGATCTTCTCAGCGTCGACGCCGGGGGCCGGGATCCACGATCCCAGGCGGTAGAGCGCCAGGATCAGCGCCGTGAAGAGGAGGCGCTTCCGGATCTCCGGAACGCGCCAGGCATTGGCGAGCCAGGAGAGCACGGTGCCGGCCCGCTACTCCGTCGCCTCGTCCGGCTCATCGCCGCTCTCGTCGGCCTCGGCCTCGGAGGTGGGCTCCTCGACGGTGTCGTCGAGGTCGTCGTCGGGATCGACGAGCTTGCGGGCGGGCTTCGCCTTCTTCACCTTCGGCACCGGCTCGCCGCGCAGCCAGGTGACCGAGCCACCTGCCTGCTCGATCTTCTCGCGCGCGGTCTTCGAGAACCCGTGCGCCGAGACCGAGAGCTTCTTCGAGAGCTCGCCGACACCGAGGATCTTCACGTCGACCGTCAGCTTGCGGATCAACCCCTTCTCCTTCAACGCCTCCGGTGTGACGACGTCGCCCGCGTCGAAGCGCGCTTCGAGATCGCGTAGGTTCACCGGCTGGGTGTAGGTCCGGAACGGGCCGATCGGCATCGCGTCTGCCGAGGTGTTGCCGCGAAGCTTGGGCAGGCGCATGTCGATCGGCATCTGGCCGCCCTCGAAGCCGGCGGGCATGTGATGCGAGCCGGCACGCGACTTCTGGCCCTTGATCCCGCGGCCGCTGTAGCGCCCCTTGCCGGAGCCCAGGCCTCGGCCGACCCGCTTGCGCTCCTTGCGCGCCTGCGCGGGTTTCAGCGTCGAGAGGTTGAGCTCGTCGCTCACGCAGGCCTCCCTTCGACCGTGACGAGATGTGCGACCTGGCGGAGCTTCCCCTCCAGCTCCGGGCTCAGCGTGTGCTCGACCGTCTTACCGATCCTCCCGAGCCCGAGCGAACGTAGAGTGCCGCGGTGCTTCTGCGTCTGGGTGATGGTGCTCCTGACCTGCGTGATGCGCACTTTGGTCATTTCGCCGCGTCTCCGGCCCGAGCCTCTTTCCGGGCTGCGTCGGCCTCCGCGAGGCGTGCTGCCGACACCGGCAGGACCTCCGAGATGGTCTTGCCGCGAGACCGTGCCACATCCTCCGGCCTCCGAAGTCGCTTCAGCCCGTCAACAGTCGCTTTCGCCATGTTGATCGGGTTCGTCGTACCGAGGCTCTTGGCGAGCACGTCGCGGATCCCGGCGAGCTCGAGCACCGCGCGAACACCACCGCCGGCGATGACCCCGGTGCCCTCGCTGGCGGGTCGCAGGACGACGCGTGCCGCGTCGAAGCGGCCGGTGATCTCGTGCGTGATCGTCGAGCCGTGCTTTGCGACGACGAACAGGTTCTTCTTCGCGTCGTCGACGGCTTTCGAGATGGCGAGCGGGACCTCCCGCGCCTTCCCGTAGCCGACGCCGACACGGTCGACCTCGTCACCGATCACGACGAGCGCCGTGAACGAGAACCGACGGCCGCCCTTGACGACCTTCGCGACCCGGTTGATCTCGATCACGCGCTCCTTGAGCTCGCGTGACTCCGCTACGTCGACAGCGCTCAAAAGACGAGTCCTCCTTCGCGTGCGCCCTCGGCGAGGGCTTTCACGCGTCCGTGGTAGAGATAGCCGGCGCGATCGAACACGCACCGCTTGATCCCCGCCTTGCGGGCGGCGGCGGCGAGGCTGAGGCCGACGGCATGCGCCTGCTCGGTCTTCGTCCCGGTCAGGTCGCGATGCTGGAGCCAGCTTGCCGAGGCCAGGGTCGTCCCCGCCTCGTCGTCGACGAGCTGCGCAAACACGCCGCGGTTCGAGCGGAACACGACCAGGCGCGGCCGCTCGGCCGAGCCAGAGACCTTGCCGCGGACGCGGCGGTGGCGGCGCAGGCGCGCCTCGCGTGTCGACAGGCTGCTCATGCTGCTCGCTTCCCGACCTTTCTGCGGACGTGCTCGCCCTGGTAACGGATCCCCTTGCCCTTGTACGGCTCCGGCGGGCGCACCTTGCGAATCTCGGCAGCGGTCTGTCCGACGGCCTGCTTGTCCGAGCCTCTGCACGATCACCTGCGTGGGCACGGGGACGTCGAAGGAGATCCCGGCGCGCGGGGTGACGACGACGGGGTGCGAGTAGCCGACCGCGAGCTCGAGGTCAGGGCCCTTGAGCTGCGCCCGGTACCCGACGCCCTGGATCTCGAGGTGCTTCTCGAAGCCCTTGGTGACGCCTTCGACCATGTTCGCGACGAGCGACCGCGTGAGACCGTGGAGCGCACGATCGGGCCCGCGGTCGCTCGGCCGCGCCACGGTGATCACGCCGTCCTCCTGCGTGATCTGCATCCGCGTCGAAACCTGCTGCTCGAGCGTGCCGAGCGGCCCGGTCACCGTCACGCTGCCACCGGGGGACACGTCGACCGTGACCCCGCTCGGCACCTCGATTGGCCTTCTTCCGATCCGTGACATGTTCGTTTGCCTTTGCTCTGCTCGTGATTTCGCGAGGCGACAGCGTCTTACCAGACGAACGCCAGCACCTCGCCGCCGACGCCGCGCTCCGCGGCCTGGCGCGTGGTGATGACTCCGCTCGACGTGGACAGGATCGCGGTGCCGAGACCGCCGAGAACACGTGGCAGCCGATCCTTCTTGGCGTACACGCGCCGACCGGGTTTCGAGACGCGCTTGAGGTCGGTGATCACCCGCTCGCGGTTGCGACCGAACTTCAGCTCGATCACGAGCTGGGCGACCGGCTCCGCGGGCACGACCTTGAAGTCCTTGATGTAGCCCTCGTCCTTGAGGAGGCGTGCGATCTCCTCCTTCATGCGCGAGGTCGGCATCGAGGCGCTGTCGTGCATCGCGCGGTTTGCGTTTCGGATACGGGTGAGCATGTCTGCGATCGGGTCGGTCAACATCAGTTCTCTCCTGCTACCAGCTGGACTTGGTCGGCTTCCGCTTGTGGAAGCGAGTGATGTGGTCGACCAACAGGTCGATGTGAGGGGTCGTCATCACCATGAGCTCTTGGTCATGCCTGGGATCGCGCCTTCGTGAGCAAGCTGGCGGAGGCAGATCCGGCAGAGCTTGTACTTGCGGAACACCGCGCGCGGGCGCCCGCACTTGTTGCAGCGCGTGTAGGCCTGCGCCTTGTACTTCGGCGCACGCTTCTGCTTGACGCGGAGCGAGGTCTTGGCCATCAGTGTTCCTCCGTGTGCTGTTGCCGGGATGACAGTGCTCGGATGAACACCTCAGGGATCCCTTCTCTCTGTCGCGAACGGAAGCCCGAGCGCACGCAGGAGCGCGCGGCCCTGCTCGTCCGTCTCCGCCGTCGTCGTGATGGCGATGTCGAGACCCCGGATCGTCTGCACCGAGTCGTAGTCGATCTCCGGGAAGATGATCTGCTCCTTGATTCCGATCGAGTAGTTGCCGCGACCGTCGAACGAGTCGGGATCGAGACCCCGGAAGTCGCGGATCCGGGGGAGCGCGATCGAGACGAGCCGGTCGAGGAACTCGTACATCCGCGCTCCGCGCAACGTGACGCGAACGCCGACCGGCATGCCTTCGCGCAGCTTGAAGTTCGCGATCGACTTACGAGCACGACGGACCTGGGCCCGCTGACCGGCGATGATCGACAGCTCCTCTAGGGCCGCGTCGAGTGCCTTGGCGTCGGTCTTGGCGTCCCCGACACCCATGTTCAGCGTGATCTTCGCGACGCGCGGGATGCGCATCACGGAGTCGAGCCCGAGCTCGTCGAAGAGCGCCGGCTTCAGCTCGGCGTCGAAGCGCTCGCGCAGGCGAGGCACGATGACCTCCGTCGCAGCCATCAGCGGTCGATCTCCTGACCACAGCCGTCTTGCTTGCAGATCCGAACGCGGACGTTCTCGCCCTTCGTCTCCTTGACCGTCACCGAGACTCGAGTCGGCTGGTTGCACGTCGGGCACACGACCATCACGTTCGACACGTCGAGCGGCATCGGCTTCTCGATGATCCCGCCGGGGATGATCCCCGCGGCGCCCATCCGAGAGGTGTCCCGCATCGGACGCGGCTTCGTATGGCGTTTCGCGAGGTTCAGGTTTTCGACGATCACGTGCCGATCGCGCGGGCGCGCCTCGAGAACCCGTCCCTGCTTGCCGCGGTCCTTGCCGGCGAGCACCTGGACGAGGTCACCCTTCTTGATTCGCATGGTTGTTGCCATCTCTAGAGCACCTCGGGGGCGAGGCTGACGATCTTCATGAAGTTCTTCTCGCGCAGCTCTCGGGCCACCGGCCCGAAGATGCGCGTCCCGCGCGGGTTCAGCTGGTTGTCGATGATCACGGCCGCGTTCTCGTCGAACCCGATCAACGTGCCGTCGCCGCGACCGTAGGGCTTCTTCGTCCGGACGACGACCGCCTTGACGACGTCGCCCTTCTTGACCGTGCCCTGCGGGGTCGCTGCCTTAACTGTAGCGACGATCACGTCGCCGACGCGCGCGTAGCGCCGGTGGGAGCCACCCATCACGCGGATGCAGAGCAGCTCGCGGGCGCCGGTGTTGTCGGCGACCTTGAGGCGTGATTCCTGTTGGATCATCTGGTCCCTCGCCTACTTCGCGGCCTCGACGACCTCGGCCAGCCGCCAGCGCTTCGTCTTCGAGAGCGGGCGCGTCTCGACGATGCGGACGACGTCGCCCACCTTTGCCTCACCCCGCTCGTCGTGCGCGTGGAACTTCACGCTCCGACGGACGACCTTCTTGTAACGCCGGTGCGCCTTCGCGATCTCGACCCTCACGACGATCGTCTTGTCCATCGCGTCGGACACGACCGTGCCCTGGCGCTCCTGACGACGACCGCGCTCCTGCTCGGGCGGCTCGAGCCGCACGATCGGCTTGCGCTCGGTCGACGGAGTCCGCGTCGGGCGGGTGCGGGCAGGGCGAAGGGCGCGCGGGAGGCGCTTCTTCTTCCGCTTCGCGGGTGCCTCGGCCGGCGCAGCGTCGGTGGCAGTCTCCGCGTCCACCTCGTCCTCGATCGCCTCCTGGAGCTCGGCGGCGGCCTCGACATCCTCGACGACGGCATCCGCCGCGGCCTCCTCGACGGCCTCCTCGACGACCTCGGTCTCGGCGACCACGTCGGCGATCTCCTCGGCGGCGGCCTCCTCGACGGCCGCCTCGACCTCGGCGGCTTCGGCGGGCGTCAGCTCTCCCTCGGCAGCGGCCTCCTCGACAACTGCCTCGATCTCGGCCACGACCTCGACCTCGTCGGCGATCGCCTCCGCAGCGGCCTCCTCGACGACTGCCTCGACCTCGGCAGCCTCGGCGACCTCCTCGGCGACCGCGTCAGCAGCTGCCTCATCGACCACGGCCTCGAGCTCGGCGGCCTCGTCCTGCTTCTTCTTTCTCTCAGCCATCGTCACACCTTCCCGGGCCGTGCACGTTCGTTCTGGATCGTCAGGATGCGCGAGATCTCGCGCTTCGTACCGGTGAGCCGGGCGCTGTTCTCGAGCGCGCCGGTCGCCGACTGGAACCGCAGGTTGAACAGCTCCCGGCGGGTTTCGCCGAGCCGCTTGTCGAGCTCCTCGTCGGTGAGCTCACGGAGCTGACTAGCTCTCAAAGAGATCAGCCTCCCGATGGACGAACTTCACCTTGATCGGAAGCTTCTGGCCCGCGAGCCGCAGCGCCTCCTTGGCGAGCGGCTCGGATACGCCGGACAGCTCGAAGAGAACGCGTCCCGGCTTGACGACCGCGACCCAGCCCTCCGGTGAGCCCTTGCCCGAGCCCATGCGCGTCTCGGCGGGCTTCTTCGTGAACGGCTTGTCCGGGAAGATGTTGATCCACACCTTCCCGCCACGGCGGATCTTGCGCGTCATCGCCACGCGGGCGGCCTCGATCTGGCGGTTGCTGACCCAGCCCGCCTCGAGTGCCTTGATGCCGTAGTCGCCGAACTGGACCGTCGACTGCCCCTTGGCGGTGCCCGCTCGGCGGCCGCGGAACTCGCGGCGGTGCTTGGACTTGCGTGGCATCAGCATCAGGACTCGCCCCCGCTCTCGGGTGCAGGCGGTGGGGTCTCGACCTGCTCGACCTGCTCGACCTGCTCGACCGGCTGCTCGGCTGCGGTGTCGGGTGTCACTGCCTGTGTCTCCGGCGCTTGCGGGCCGCCGCGCGGGCCGCGCCCTCCGCGACCGCCGGCTCGACCCTGACCGCCCGGGCGACGACGCCGCTGGACGAGACCGAGTCCCTCACGGTCCTGACCGCGACCGCGGCCTCCTTCGCGCGAGGCGCCCAGCCCTTCGGTGTTCGAGCCGCGGCGGCGCCGCGTCCCGTCTGCCTCGGTGATGCGCTCGCGGCCGAGGCTGCCCTCATAGCCCTCCGGCATGATCTCGCCCTTGTTGATCCAGACCTTGACGCCGATCCGGCCGAAGGTCGTCTTCGCCTCGGCGAACCCGTAGTCGATGTCCGCACGGATCGTGTGGAGCGGGACCCGGCCCTCGGTGTAGCGCTCCGAGCGGCTCATCTCCCCGCCGCCGAGGCGGCCGCCACACTGGATCTTGATCCCCTGCGCACCCGAGCGCATCGCCGACGCGAGCGAGCGCTTCATCGCACGGCGGAACGCGACGCGGTTCTGCAGTTGCTCGGCGATCGACTGGGCGACGAGCTGCGCGTCGAGCTCTGGGCGCTTGATCTCGTTGATGTTGATGTGGACGCTCTTGCCGGTGATCGCGTGGAGCTCCTTGCGAAGCGCGTCCACCTCGACTCCCGACTTCCCGATCACGATCCCCGGGCGCGCCGTGTAGATGTCGACGGTGATCCGCTGCTTGTCCTTGCGGATGAGCACGTCCGACAGGCCGGCGTGGGCGAGCTTGCCGTAGATGTGCTCGCGGATCCGGATGTCCTCGTACACGTAGTCGGCGACTTCCTTCTTGCCGGTCCACCAGTTCGACTTCCAGTCGTGGATGACGCCGACGCGAAGGCCGCCGGGATGCACTTTCTGGCCCATCAGACCGCGGCTCCTTCCTTTTTCTTCGCCGACGACCGGCGCTTGGGCTTCTCCTCGGCGACGTCGGGCGCAGGCGCGGCCTCGGTCGCAGGCTTGGACTGTTGCTGCGGGCGGCGGCGACCGCTCGTCGGTGCCTCCGCGACCACGATCGTGATGTGACAGGTGCGCTTGCGGATCCGGTTGACACGGCCGCGGGCACGGGCGCGCCAGCGCTTCAGCGTCGGCCCCTCGTCCGCGTAGGCCTCGATGACGACGAGGTCGTCACCGTCGAGCGCGTGGGCGGACTCGGCATTCGCAACGGCCGACGCGAGCACGCGATCGATCTCGCGCGCCGCGGCACGCGGCGTGAACTTCAGCACCGTGCGCGCCTCCGGCACTGTCCGACCGCGGACGTTGTCGAGCACGACGCGCGCTTTGCGGGCCGACATGCGCACCCACTTCGCCTGGGCGCGGACCTGCACGGGTGTGGCGGTCGTCTCGCTCATGCCTACCGCTTCTTCACCTGGGCCGTCTTGTCGCCGGCGTGACCGCGGAACGTCCGGGTTGGCGCGAACTCGCCGAGCTTGTGCCCGACCATCTGCTCGCTGACGAACACCGGGACGTGCTTGCGACCGTCATGGACGGCGATCGTGTGACCGACCATGTCCGGGAAGATCGTCGAGGCGCGCGACCACGTGCGCACCATGCGCTTCTCGCCCGCGGCGTTCATCGCCTCGATCCGGCCGATGAGCCGCTCCTCGACGAAGGGCCCTTTCTTGGATGACCTCGACATGGGTTAGCGCCTTTCCTTGCCCCGGCGGCGGCCGCGGACGATCAGCTTGTCGGACTCCTTGTGCTTCGGGCGGGTGCGCTTGCCGAGCGTTGGCACGCCCCACGGGGTCACCGGGTGGTTGCCCTTCGACTTCCCCTCACCCCCGCCGTGCGGGTGGTCGACCGGGTTCATCGCGGTCCCTCGGACGGACGGGCGCTTGCCGAGCCAACGGCTCCGGCCCGCCTTGCCGCTCGACTCGTTCGAGTGGTCCGCGTTTCCGACCTGACCGACGGTCGCACGGCACGTGAGTAGGACACGGCGCATCTCACCCGAGGGCAGGCGGAGGACGCCGTACGGCGCGTCCTTCGCGACCAGCTGCACACCCGAGCCGGCCGAGCGGGCCAGCTTTGCGCCCTGGCCGGGGCGGAGCTCGACCGCATGGACGACCGTACCGGTGGGCATGTCACGGAGCTGGAGTGCATTCCCGGGCTTGATGTCGGCCCCGGGCCCGGACTGCACCGTCGCCCCGACCTTGAGCCCGGACGGCGCGAGGATGTAGGCCTTCGCACCGTCGGCGTAGTGGAGCAGCGCGATCCGAGCCGACCTGTTGGGGTCGTACTCGATCGAGGCGACCTTCGCCGGGACGCCGTCCTTGAGGCGCTTGAAGTCGATCCTCCGGTAGCGCCGCTTGTGACCGCCTCCCTGATGGCGAGTCGTGATACGTCCGTTGTTGTTCCGCCCACCGCTCTTCTTGAGCGGCTCGAGCAGCGACTTCTCCGGCTGCGAGCGAGTGACCTCCTCGAACGACGAGGTTGCCATCCCGCGCCTGCCGGCGCTCGTCGGCTTGTACTTCTTGACGGCCATTCCCCGCTACACCTGTGCCCCTTCGAAGATGTGGATCGCGTGCCCGTCCTGAACCTTCACGATCGCCTTCTTCCAACCGGGCCTGGTGCCCTTGAAGGCGCCCCGCCGCTTCGGCTTGGCCTGGACCTTGACGATGTTGACGCGCTCGACCTTGACGTCGAAGAGCTCCTCGACGGCCTGCCTGACCTGGGTCTTGTGCGCGTCCTGGTGCACCTTGAACGTGTACGTCCGGTCGGCAAGCCCCGCGTAGCTCTTCTCGGAGACGACGGGGGCGAGCAGGATCTGACTCGCATCGAGGCTCATCCGCCCACCTCGTCCGCTTCGGGCTCGGCGCCGGGGGCGCTCTTGCCGGCGCGGCCCTCGACGAGCGGCAACGCCGCCTGGGTCACGAGCAGCGAGCGCGCCCACACAACTGCGGCAACCTCGAGCTCGGCCGGGATCGTGACGATGACCCGCGGGAGGTTCCGGAACGACCGGATCACCGTCTCTTCGTCCTCGCGAGCGACGACGACGAGCGGCAGCTCCTTGCCCCAGGCATCGAGCAGCCCCTTCGCCTGCTTCGTGGACGGCTCCGCGAACACGGCGCCGTCGAGCAGCGCGAGGGTGCCGTTCCCGACGTGGTGGCTGAGCGCGCCACGCAGCGCCGCGCGGCGCGTCTTGCGGTTGACCTTCACGTCGAAGCTCCGCATCCCGGGGGCGAACACGACACCACCACCGGTGAACTGCGGTGCCCGCGTCGTCCCCTGGCGCGCGCGGCCCGTCCCTTTCTGGCGCCACGGCTTCGCGCGCCCGCCGGAGACGAGCCCGCGGGTCTTCGCGCCACGCGTCCCGCGGCGTGCCGCATTGAGCTCGGCGCGGACGACCTCGTGGAGGAGGTGCGGCTTCGTCTCGGCCTCGAACACGACGGCGTCGAGCGTCACGTCCTTGCCGGCGGCGCCGAGCAGCTGCGTCTTTGCGGCCATCAGGCGCCAACCGCCCGGATCTCGACGACTCCGCGCCTCGGGCCTGGGACGGAGCCCCGAACGAGGATGAGGTTCTGCTCGGCATCCACGTCATGAACGACGAGGCCGAGCTGGGTGACGCGACGTGCGCCCATGTGGCCAGCCATCTTCTTGCCCTTGAAGACGCGCGACGGAGTCGCTGAAGCGCCGACCGAGCCCGGCTTGCGGACGTTGTGCGAGCCGTGGGAGACGGGGCCGCGGCTGAAGTTGTGGCGCTTGATCGTCCCCTGGAAGCCCTTGCCGATCGAGACCCCGGAGACCTTGACCCGGTCGCCGGGAGCAAACGACTCGACGGTGACCGTCTCGCCGACCTGATGCTCGCTGGGGCCGCGGAACTCGACGAGGTGGCGATGGGCAGCGACGCCGTTCTTGCGGAGGTGGCCGAGCTCGCCCTTCGTCAACTTGCGGTCGAGCACGGGCTCGAACGCCAGCTGGACGGCCTCGTAGCCGTCGGCGTCGGCGGTGCGGACATGCACCACCGGGCACGGGCCGGCCTCGATCACCGTGACGGCGTCGACGTTCCCCGTCTCGGGGTCGAACACCTGGGTCATGCCCAGCTTCCTGCCGAGGATCCCCTTCACGGCCGCACCACCCGCTGCCACGGTTGGCGCCCGTTCGGGCCGGGCATGGCCCGGCCCCTACGAGCTGTGATGCTGCTCCGCAACATCACAGCTTGATTTCGATGTCGACGCCGGCGGGGAGGTCGAGGCGCATCAGCGAGTCGACCGTCTTCGGCGTGGGGCTGTGGATGTCGATCAACCGCTTGTGCGTGCGCACCTCGAAGTGCTCGCGCGAGTCCTTGTCCTTGAACGGGCTCCGGATCACGCAGTAGACGTTCTTCTCGGTTGGCAGGGGCACGGGGCCGGTGATCGTCGCACCGGTGCGCCGAGCCGTCTCGACGATCTGGGATGCCGAGCGGTCGACCTGCTGGTGGTCGTAGCCCTTGAGCCGGATTCGGATCTTCTGCTGTGCCATCGATGTGTCGTGAGAAGGAGAGGGAGGGGCAAGCCCCTCCCCTACTTGACGATCTCCGTGACGACGCCGGCGCCGACGGTGCGGCCGCCCTCGCGGATCGCGAAGCGGAGCCCCTGATCCATGGCGATCGGCTGGATCAGCTCGATCTCCATGTTCGTGTTGTCTCCGGGCATGACCATCTCCTGGCCCTCGGGGAGCTTGATCGAGCCGGTCACGTCCGTCGTGCGGAAGTAGAACTGCGGCCGGTAGCCGTTGAAGAACGGCGTGTGGCGCCCGCCCTCGTCCTTCGAGAGGACGTAGACCTCGGCCTTGAAGTGCGTGTGCGGCGTGATCGAGCCGGGCTTCGCGAGCACCTGGCCGCGCTCGACCTCCTCGCGCTTGATTCCGCGGAGCAGCGCCCCCGCGTTGTCGCCCGCCTGGGCGAAGTCGAGGAGCTTCTGGAACATCTCGAGCCCGGTGACGGTCGTCTTCTCGACCTTCTCGTGGATGCCGACGATCTCGACCTCCTGCCCGACCTCGATCTTGCCCTGCTCGATTCGCCCGGTGACGACGGTGCCGCGACCGGTGATCGTGAACACGTCCTCGATCGGCATGAGGAACGGCTTGTCGACGTCGCGCGTCGGCTCCGGGATGTAGGAGTCGACCGCGTCCATGAGCTCGACGATCTTGCTCGTCCACTCCGCGTCGCCCTCGAGTGCCTTCAGCGCCGAGACGCGCACGATCGGGATGTCGTCGCCCGGGAAGTCGTACTTCGACAGCAGCTCGCGGACCTCCATCTCGACGAGCTCGAGCAGCTCCTCGTCGTCGACCATGTCGGCCTTGTTGAGCGCCACGACCATCGCCGGCACCTCGACCTGGCGGGCCAGGAGGATGTGCTCACGCGTCTGCGGCATCGGGCCGTCGGCCGCCGAGACCACGAGGATCGCGCCGTCCATCTGCGCGGCTCCCGTGATCATGTTCTTGATGTAGTCGGCGTGCCCGGGGCAGTCGACGTGCGCGTAGTGGCGGTTCGCGGTCTCGTACTCGACGTGCGCGGTGTTGATCGTGATGCCGCGCTGGCGCTCCTCGGGAGCGGAGTCGATCGAGGCGAAGTCACGCGCAGCGGTGCCCGTACCGCTCTCCGAGAGCACCTTCGTGATCGCCGCGGTCAGCGTCGTCTTGCCGTGGTCGATGTGGCCAATCGTCCCGATGTTGACGTGTGGCTTCGACCGCTCGAACTTCTGCTTTGCCATGTTTTTTTCCTCCGGAAAAAAACTAGAATTACGGGGACTAAACTCGTTGTTTGCGGGGAAAACTACCCTGTCTGCGTCGCAACAATTGCTTCGGCAATTGACGCAGGCACGTCTTCGTACCGATCGAACTGCATGGTGAACGTTGCGCGGCCCTGCGTCATGGAACGCAGGTCGGTGGCGTATCCGAACATCTCCGACAGCGGGACGCTCGCCTTGATCGACTGCGAGTTGCCGAGCGGCTCCAGATGCTCGACCCGCCCGCGCCGACCGTTCAGGTTACCCATCACGTCGCCCAGGTAGTCCTCGGGTGTCACGACCTCGACCGCCATCATCGGCTCGAGCAGCTTCGGCTTCGAGCGCTTCAGCGCCTCCTTCACCGCCATCGAACCGGCGATCTTGAAGGCGCGCTCGCTCGAGTCGACATCGTGGTACGAGCCCTCGATGAGCTCGACCTTCACGTCGACGACCGGATACCCCGCGAGGATGCCGGCGCCGAGCGCCTCCTGAATCCCCTCGTCAACGGGCTTGATGTACTCCTTCGGGATCTTCCCGCCGACGACCTTGTCGACGAACTCGTACCCACCGCCCGGCTGCTGCGGGATCAGGTTGATGATGACGTCGCCGTACTGCCCCGAGCCACCCGTCTGTCGGACGAACCTGCCCTGGACCTTGTCGACCTGCTGCGAGGCAGTCTCGCGGTAGGCGACCTGAGGGCGCCCGACATTCGCGTCGACCTTGAACTCGCGCAGCAACCGGTCGACGATGATCTCGAGGTGCAGCTCGCCCATCCCGGCGATGAGCGTCTGTCCTGTCTCCTCGTCGGCGGAGACACGGAAGGTCGGATCCTCCTCGGCAAGGCGTTGCAGACCCTGACCGAGCTTGTCCTGGTCGCCCTTCGTCTTCGGCTCGATCGCGACGGAGATGACGGGGTCGGGGAACGTCATCGACTCGAGCACGATCTGTGCGTTCTCGATCGAGAGCGTGTCACCGGTCGTCGACTGCTTGAGGCCGACCGCTGCGGCGATCTCGCCGGCGCCGATCTCGTCTCGCTCCTCACGGTGATTTGCATGCATCTGGAGGATGCGCCCGACCCGCTCGGTCTTGCCGTTCGTCGTGTTCATCACGCGATCGCCGGCCGACACGCGGCCCGAGTAGACGCGGAAGTAGGTCAGCTTGCCGACGTACGGGTCGGACATCACCTTGAAGACGAGCGCGGAGAACGGCGCCTCCTCCGAGGCGGGCCGGGTGATCTCCTCGTCGGTCTTGGGGTCGATCCCCTGCACCGCGGGCACGTCGAGCGGGCTCGGCAGGTAGTCGACGACCGCGTCGAGCAGCGGCTGGACACCCTTGTTCTTGAACGCCGAGCCGAGCAGCACCGGGGTGATCGCGTCCGCGAGCGTCCCCGCCCGGAGCGCGCGCTTGATCATCTCGGACGTCACCGAGGACTCGTCCCCGAGGTAGGTCTCCATCAGCTCGTCGTCGTGCTCGGCGACCGCGTCGATAAGGGCGTGGTGCGCCTCCTCCGCGCTCGCGGCGAGCTCCGCCGGGATCTCCCCGACGATGAACTGCTGCCCGAGGTCGTCCTCGTAGACGATCGACCGCATCTCGACGAGGTCGACGACACCGCGGTGCTCGTCCTCCTCGCCGATCGGCAGCTGGATCGGGACGGGATTCGCGCCGAGCCGGTCGCGCATCGACTGGACGGCGTTCGTGAAGCTCGCGCCCGTCCGATCCATCTTGTTGATGAACGCAATGCGCGGCACGCCGTACCGGTCGGCCTGGCGCCAGACCGTCTCCGACTGGGGCTGGACACCGGCGACCGAGTCGAACACCGCGACCGCGCCGTCGAGCACGCGCAGCGACCGCTCGACCTCGACGGTAAAGTCCACGTGCCCGGGCGTATCGATAATGTTGATCCGATGATCACGCCACGTCGCGGTCGTCGCAGCCGAGGTGATCGTGATCCCACGCTCCTGCTCCTGCGCCATCCAGTCCATCGTGGCGGCGCCCTCGTGCACCTCGCCGAGCTTGTGGGTGCGACCGGTGTAATAGAGGATCCGCTCGGTCGTCGTCGTCTTGCCCGCGTCGATGTGGGCCATGATCCCGATGTTCCGCACGCGGTCGAGAGCGATCTGGGTTGCCGTTGAGCTCATCCGTGCCTGTCCCCTACCACCGGTAATGCGCGAACGCCTTGTTCGCCTGGGCCATCCGGTACATGTCGTCCTTGCGTTTGAACGCGCCGCCCTGCTGGTTGGCCGCGTCCATGATCTCGCCGGCAAGCTTGCCGGGCATCCCTTTCTCGCGCCGCTCGCGCGCGTACTGGACGAGCCAGCGCAGCGCCAGCGTTCGGGCCCGCCGCGGCGGAACCTCGACCGGGACCTGGTAGTTCGCACCTCCGACCCGGCGTGAGCGAACCTCGAGCACCGGCGTGACCGACTTGACGGCGGCCTCGAGACCTTCGACGGCGGACTTGCCCGTCTTCTCGGCCACCTGCGCGAGCGCGTCGTACACGATCTGCTCCGCGACCGACTTCTTGCCGTCGAGCATGACGCGGTTGACGAGCTGGGCGACGAGCACCGAGCCGTGAACCGAGTCGGCCTCGACGGTGCGCGGCTGGATCTCGGCGCGACGCGGCAGCACGAGCCCTTCTTCGCGCCGTACTTCGAGCGGGCCTGGCGGCGGTCGGCGACACCCGAGGTGTCGAGCCCGCCGCGGATCACCTTGTACCGGAAGCCCGGCAGGTCCTTCACGCGGCCACCGCGGATGAGGACGACCGAGTGCTCCTGGAGGTTGTGCCCCTCGCCGGGGATGTACGCGCCGACCTCCATCTGGTTCGTGAGGCGGACACGAGCGACCTTGCGGAGCGCCGAGTTCGGCTTCTTCGGCGTCGTCGTGTAGACGCGCGTGCAGACGCCGCGCTTCTGCGGGGCACCGCGAAGCGCCGGGGTCTTCGTCTTCGTCTTGGGGTCCTTGCGACCCTTGCGGACGAGCTGGTTGACGGTGGGCACGCTGCTCCTGTCGATCGTTCGAAGCTTGTTCACACAGATAGGGCCGGCAGGACGAGCGTCCCGCCAACCCGGACGAGGAATGGTAGCGGAGGGTCGCAGCGCGTGCAAAACAGCGGGCGCTGCCGTCGACGGCACCGCCGACCCTGGTGACAACCACCGGTTGCATTCGTAGAGTGGGACGCGGGGGATGGGGACATCCGTTGCGGTGATCGGGGCGGCGGCTCTTGCCGTCGTAGTGCTCGCGCTGGTCGCGGGGTGGGCCGTGCGTGCCCGGAACCGGTCCGACCGCACCACCGAAGAGGCGATCCGCCGGATCGGCGACAGCATCGGCGGCATCGTCGATGCGCTCGCCCCCGTAGGCGGGCCTGCCCCGTCCCCGGTCGGCGTGACGCTCGATCTCGACGAGCTCCTGCTGCGAATCGCGGCGGCGGCCGCCTCGCTCCATGGGGTCGACGCGGGCGCCGTGCGGGCAGTCCGCCGGAGCGGCCCGGTCGAACGCGCCGTCGGCCTGTTGTCGGGCGCGACCGGGCTCGAGAGCACGTTCGACCCTCCGGATCGGGTCGCATGGCAGGCGGTCGAGCTCTCGTGGCGTCACCCCACCGGTGTGGTGATCGAGCCGGTTCGCTCGGCGATGGTCGTGCCGATCCAGCTGGAGAACCGCCGGATCGGTGTCGTCGGCGCCTACACCCGGACGGCTGGAGGGATCGGGGAAGCGGCCAGCGAGGAGCTCCTGCGGCTCGCGACCGACGTCGCACCCGCGCTCGAGGCCGCATTGACGCACGCAGACACCAAGGATCTGGTGATCACCGACGCGCTGACGGGATTGCTCAACCGGCGCGGCTACGACGAGGCATTCATCCGCGAGTCGCGCCCGAGCCGCCAGGACGAACAGCCCGCTGAGCCTGCTGCTCGTCGACCTCGACGACTTCCACGACGTCAACAACCGCTTTGGCTACCCGGTCGGCGACGCGGTGCTGATCGCGTTCTGCGACGCCGCACGGTCGGTCGCGCGGACGACGGACATCGTCTGCCGGCGAGGCGGCGAAGAGTTCGTGCTCCTGCTGGCAGACACGACCTGCGAGGGGGCGCTCGAGCTCGACAGCCGACTCAGGGCGGTCGTCGCTGCGACGGTGTTCCCCGGGGTCGGAACGGTCACCTACAGCGGTGGCATCGCCTGCTGGCAGTCCGGTCCCGACGTCGCCCCTCCCACACCCGAGACGCTCGACGAGCAGGCCTCGACCGGGGTACGTCGGGCGAAAGAGCTCGGCAAGCGCCAGACCGTCGTGATCGATCCCCCACCCGCCTGGCCGCCACCGGACGTCGAGACGGCGTAGGGTACGCCGATCGAAGCGGGAATCGCGGTCACCGTCGTCGCGGCGATCGTGCTCGTCGCGGCGCTCGTCGCTCTGCGGCAGCGGCGTCGGGCGGCCGCGGAGAGCCGTCGTGTCGTCGCCCTCGTCGGTCTCGCCGACACCATGACCGAGTTGTCCGAGCAGCTTCGTCGGACGACCACGACGGCAGACGGCGATCACGAGCACGTTGATCGAGCGGCCCGCGCCGCGCGCCGAGCCCGTGCTCGTGGGAGGGCTGCCGGGCAGGACGGCCCTGCTCGAGCGCCTCGTCTCCGAGATCGCGGTGGCCAGGGCGTCCGGGACCCGGCTCGCGCTCGCCGTGCTCTCCGTCGGTCAGCACGGCCCGGCCGAACGGGCGGTGGCCGATACAGCGCAGATCCTCGCCGAGGTCTCCGGCGAGCCCGTCCATCGGACCGGTTCCGACGTCGCTCGCGGTCGTCCTGCCCGGCCGAGGCCGGGCGGAGGCGCTTGCGGTGATTGCGAGGACGGAGGCGACGCTGCGTTCACGCACAGCCGACGGCCGCCCTGCGCTCCACGAGAGCGCGGCGGTCGAGCTCGGGCCCGGACGAGGACGCAGTGGCCCTGCTGGCACGTATTGCAGCTGCGTAGGTGCCGCGCGCAAACGCGCGGCACCTACGCAGAGAGCGAGCTACGTCTGATCGACGTCCGGCTGCTCGTCGGGCAGCTCGGGGAGTTCGTCCTCGAAGCCGAGCCCGAGCGAGCTGAGGTCGAGCTCGCCGTCGCCGATCTCCTCGAGCGCGGCGAGGAGCGTTGCATCGGCGCCACCGCCGAACAGCCCTGCGGGAAGCGGCTCGCTCGGCTCGATCTCGATCCCGCGGTACTGCTTGAGACCGGTCGCCGCCGGGATCAGCTTCCCGATGATGACGTTCTCCTTGAGCCCGTTCAGCCGGTCGGTCTTGCCCTCGATCGCCGCGTCCGTCAGCACCTTCGTCGTCTCCTGGAAGGAGGCGGCGGACAGGAACGACTCGGTTGCGAGCGATGCCTTGGTGATCCCGAGGATGAGGGGCTCGAAGGTCGCGGCCTCGCCCTTCTTCGTCTTCGTCGCCGCCGCATTCGCCTTCTCGAGCACCACCCGATCGACGAGCTGGCCCGGCAGCAGCTCGGTGTCACCGGGGGTCTCGACGCGCACCTTCTTCATCATCTGGCGGACGATGAGCTCGATGTGCTTGTCGTGGATGTCGACACCCTGTGACTTGTAGACCTTCTGCACCTCACCCACGAGGTACAGCTCGGTCGGGGTCGAGCCCTTGCCGGCGGCCGCCTGAAGGGCGAGCACGTCCGCCGGGTTGCGCGACCCCTCGTTGAGCGGGTCGCCCGACTCGACGACGTCACCGCTCTTCACGAGCAAGCGGGCCCTGCGCGGGAACGTGTACTCGCGCGTGGGGATCGGCTCGCCGCTCTCGTCGAGCGTCGTCGGCGTGACGGTCACGAGCATCGAGCGCTCCTGCTCGACGACGTCGACCTTGCCGCCGACCTCGGCGAGCGTCGCTGCGCCCTTCGGGTTCCGTGCCTCGAAGATCTCCACGACACGCGGGAGGCCGTGCGTGATGTCCTCGCCGGCCACGCCACCCGTGTGGAACGTCCTCATCGTGAGCTGCGTCCCCGGCTCACCGATCGACTGCGCCGCGACGATGCCGACGGCATCCCCGATCTCGCACATGTCACCCGAGGCGAGGAAGGTGCCGTAGCAGGCCCTGCATACGCCGACCTCGCTACGGCACTTGAGCACCGTCCGCATCGGGAGCAGGAACTCGTCGGCAGACTCCTCGAGCTGGTCGATGACCTCGCGCAGGAGGCGCACTGTCAGCTCCTGCCCCTTGGTGGCCAGCACCGTCTTGCCGGGCTTCCCGTCCTTGAGGGGCTTGCGGATGTCGTCGGCCAGCACGCGGGCCGCGGCGCTCCGGTTGAGCTGACCGTCGAGCAGCGCGGGGACCTCGATGAACTCCTCGCTGCCGCAGTCGTCCTCGCGGATGATCACGTCCTGCGAGACGTCGACCAGGCGCCGGGTGAGGTAGCCCGAGTCGGCGGTTCGCAGAGCGGTGTCGGCGAGGCCCTTGCGGGCGCCGTGGGTCGAGATGAAGTACTCGAGCACCGACAGGCCCTCCATGAAATTGGCCTTGATCGGGCGCTCGATGATCTCACCCTTCGGATTGGCCATCAGGCCGCGCATCCCGGCGAGCTGACGGATCTGGTTGAACGACCCGCGGGCACCCGAGTTGGCCATCATGAAGATCGAGTTCGTCTGGTGGAGGTTGTCCTTCATCGCATCGGCGACCTCGTCGGTCGCCTTCGTCCAGACGGCGACGACGCGCTCCTTCCGCTCTTCCTCCGTCATGAGCCCGCGCTCGTACTCGCCCTCGATCTTGGCGACCTCCTCCTCGTGCTTCGCGAGGATGGCCTCCTTCGTCGGCGGGATCACGATGTCGTTCTTCGAGACGGTGATCCCGGCACGGGTCGCGTACGTGAACGCGAGGCTCTTGATCGTGTCGAGCACGGTGGCCACCGCGTAGGCGCCGTAGTCGCCGACGAGCCTGTCGATCGTCGCGTCGAGCTCGCGCTTCGTCAGCGCCCGGTCGATCACGACCGGCTCCTTCAGCTCTCCGCGCACCGACTCGAGCAGCGCGCGCTGGATCTCGCTCTCGAAGATCACCCGGCCCGGCGTTGTCAACAGCACTTCGCCGTTGACCCCGAACTCGATCGGATCCTGCAGGCCGACCTGCTTCGCGCTCAGCGCGAACTCGACCTCATCCTCCGAGCGGAACCGCTTGAACCCGGCGATCCCGAGCTGCTGCTTGAGCTCGTCGGACGTCGTTGCGGCCAGGTCGTGCTCGCAGTAAGTGAGGAAGTAGGAGCCGAGCACCATGTCCTGGGTCGGCGTCGCGAGCGGCAGCCCGTGCGCCGGCGAGAGGATGTTGTTCGACGAGAGCATCAGGATCCGCGCCTCCGCCTGCGCCTCGGCGCTCAGCGGCAGGTGGACGGCCATCTGGTCGCCGTCGAAGTCCGCGTTGAACGCGTGACACACGAGCGGGTGCACCTGGATCGCCTTGCCCTCGACGAGGACTGGCTCGAACGCCTGGATCCCGAGCCGGTGAAGTGTCGGCGCCCGGTTGAGGAGCACCGGATGCTCGGCGATCACCTCCTCGAGGACGTCCCAGACCTCCGGGCACCATCGACTCGACGTGCTTCTTGGCCGCCTTGATGTTCTGGACCGACTTCCGCTCGACGAGCCGGCTCATGATGAACGGCTTGAACAGCTCGAGCGCCATCAGCTTCGGCAGTCCGCACTGATGGAGCTTGAGATTCGGGCCGGCGACGATCACGGAGCGCCCCGAGTAGTCGACGCGCTTGCCGAGCAGGTTCTGGCGGAACCGTCCCTGCTTCCCCTTGAGCATGTCCGAGAGCGACTTGAGCGGCCGGTTGCCCGGGCCGGTCACCGCGCGACCCCGGCGGCCGTTGTCGAACAGGGCGTCGACGGCCTCCTGGAGCATCCGCTTCTCGTTGTTGACGATGATCTCGGGCGCTCCCAGGTCGAGCAGACGCTTCAACCGGTTGTTGCGGTTGATCACCCGCCGGTAGAGGTCGTTGAGGTCGCTCGTGGCGAACCGGCCACCGTCGAGCTGGACCATCGGCCGCAGCTCCGGCGGGATCACCGGGAATCGCCTCGAGCATCATCCACTCCGGCTTGTTCTCCGAGGTGATGAACGCCTGGACGACCTTGAGGCGCTTGATCGCCCGCTGCTGCTTCTGCCCCTTCGACGTCTTGATCACGTCGCGGAGAGTCACCGACTCGAGCTCCAGATCGAGGTCGCGGAGCAGCTCGCGGATCGCCTCCGCGCCCATTCCACCCCGGAAGTACTGACCGAAGCCGTACGGGGACCCGAACCGGTCCTTCAGCTCGCGGAAGATCTGCTCGTCGTTGACGACGAGCTTCGTATCGAGCTCGCGGAACAGCTTCCAGGTCTCCTCCAGCCGGCGAACGCCGTCGACCGCCGCCTCGCGGGCGTCCTCGCGGCGCGAGTCCATGTCCTGCACCATCTCGCGCACCTTCATCGCCCACTGCGTGACGACGTCGAGGTCGTCCTTCCGTGCGCCTTCGACGAGGCACAGGTCGTATGCGAGCTCCCGCACGTCATCGGCGACAGCATCGGGCGCCGCCTTGGCCAGCACGTCGGCCAGCAGGCCGTTGCCGATCTCGCGGGCGCGCTCGAGGTTCTTCGCATCGACCGATGCGACCAGAGCAACGTCCTCCTCGGACAGCTCCTCGCCGGCCAGGAGCTGGTCGGTGAGCCTGTGGAGGTGCTTCGTGATCGCGCCCTTCTTCGAGCCACTCGATCGCTCGACCTCGACGCGAAGCGGATCGAGCGCGGCGTGGACCTCCTGTGCGGCGGTCGCGACGGACTCGATCTCACGCGGGGCGAGCCGGCGGTCGTCGCGGGTCGCCGACTGACGGACGAGCTCGCGAATCTTCTTCGCATCCTCGTTCTGGATCGACTTCCCGAGCCCCGGCAGGATCCCGCCGGCAAGCGACCGGGCCTCCTCGAGGGAAGGGAGCACCTGGTCCTCGGCCCAATTGGACAGGCCGCGGGTCCAGAACTCGTCGTCCTCGTCGAAGCCCTTGTCCTTGCCCGCCGCGAGGTAGTCGCGGCGACGCTTCATCCGGTCGTCCAGCGCCGAGAGCTGCTCGTCGCGGTCGACGTAGATCTGCTCCGACTCGCCGCGCACCTTGTCCTCGAGGTCAGCGAGATCGGCGGCCCGCTTGTCACGGTCGACACCGGTGACGATCGAGGCGGCGAAGTAGAGGACCTTCTCGAGCTCGCGCGGGGCGATGTCCAGCAGATAGCCGATCCGACTGGGCACGCCCTTGAAGAACCAGATGTGGGACACGGGCGCTGCGAGGTCGATGTGACCCATCCGCTCGCGCCTGACCTTCTGCCGCGTCACCTCGACGCCGCAGCGCTCGCAGATGATCCCCTTGTAGCGGACGCGCTTGTACTTGCCGCAGTAGCACTCCCAGTCCTTCGTCGGCCCGAAGATGCGTTCGCAGAACAGGCCGTCCCGCTCGGGCTTGAGCGTCCGGTAATTGATGGTCTCCGGCTTCGTGACCTCGCCCATCGACCAGTCGCGAATCTGCTTCGGGGACGCGAGCCCGATCTTGATGGCGTCGAAGTCGTTGATGTCGATCTGCGCCAAGGGGTTCTCCTCCGGAGAAACCCCTAGCGGGGCCCCTCCATGTCGTCTGTTTCCTGTCTCCTAGGTGCAACGCCTCGGCGATACACCGGTGTCTCCTGGCACTTCGCGGAAGCGAAGGGCCCTAGTCTTCGAGCTCGAGGTCGGGCACCGCAGGCTCGGCGAGCGCTTCGGCGTCGACAGCCTCGAGATCCTCGTCCGCGGCGGGCGTCAGCTCCGCACCGTCCTCCGGAGCGCCTTCCTCGAGCTCCTGCGCGGACGGGTCGCCCGCGGCGGCTCGCACCGCGGCCGGTGACAGGTCGATGCCGAGCTCTTCCGCCGCGCGCAACAGCTCGTCGTCCTCTTCTCGCACCTCGACCTCACGACCCTCGTCCGAGAGCACGTGGACGTCGAGCGACAGGGACTGCATCTCCTTGAGCAGCACCTTGAACGACTCGGGGATCGACGGCTCGGCGATGTTCTCGCCCTTGACGATCGCCTCGTAGGCCTTCACGCGCCCGATCGTGTCGTCGGACTTGATCGTGAGCATCTCCTGCAGCGTGTACGCAGCACCGTAGGCCTCGAGCGCCCAGACCTCCATCTCGCCGAAGCGCTGGCCGCCGAACTGGGCCTTGCCGCCCAGGGGCTGCTGCGTCACGAGCGAGTAGGGACCCGTCGAGCGCGCGTGGATCTTGTCGTCGACGAGGTGGAGCAGCTTGAGGATGTACATGTAGCCGACGGTCACCTTCTGCTCGAAGGGGTTGCCCGTCTTGCCGTCGAACAGCTGCACCTTGCCCGAGCAGCGCCGGCCGACGGCACGCGAGTCGTCGACGTTCATCGCGATGGTCTCGCTCGCCCGGGCCCACTCGGCGAGCGCGTCGTCGACGTCGGCCTCGGTCGCTCCGTCGAACACCGGAGTCGCAACCGCGCGAGGGTCGGGGGCATTGATCGGGGCCCGTGGGTTGACGGGCTCGCCGTCGGCGAACACGCCGTGCGCCGCGGCCCAGCCCAGGTGCGTCTCGAGGATCTGACCGATGTTCATCCGGCTCGGGACACCGAGCGGGTTGAGCACGACGTCGACCGGGCGGCCGTCCTCGAGGAACGGCATGTCCTCCTCGGGGACGATCTTCGAGATGACGCCCTTGTTGCCGTGGCGCCCCGCAAGCTTGTCGCCCTCGGCGATCTTGCGCTTCTTCGCGACGAAGACGCGCACCAGCTCGTTCACCCCCGGCGGCAGATCGTCTCCGGCGTCGCGCGCGAACGTCTTGACGCCGATCACCTTGCCTCCCTCGCCGTGCGGCACCTTGAGCGACGTGTCGCGAACCTCGCGCGCCTTCTCCTTGAAGATCGCGCGGATCAGCTTCTCCTCGGCGGTGAGCTCGGTCTCGCCCTTCGGCGTGACCTTCCCGACGAGGAGGTCGCCGGAGCCGACCTCGGCACCGATGCGCACCACCCCACGCTCGTCGAGGTTCGCGAGCGACTCCTCGGAGCGGTTGGGGATGTCGCGCGTGATCTCCTCGTCACCGAGCTTCGTCGAGCGCGCGTCGATCTCGTACTCGTGGATGTGGATCGAGCTGAGCACGTCGTCCTTCACGAGCCGCTCGGACAGCACGATCGCGTCCTCGAAGTTGTAGCCCTCGAACGGCATGAACGCGACGAGCAGGTTCGCACCGAGCGCGAGCTCCCCACCGTCCGTCGACGAGCCGTCGGCGAGCACCATTCCCTTCCCGACCTTTTCGCCGAGCTTGACGACCGGCTTCTGGTGGATGAGCGTGCCCTGGTTGGAGCGCATGAACTTCGTGAGCGGATACTCCTCACGGGAGCCCTTGCCCTCGACGACGATCCGCTCCGCGTCGACGTCGATCACGACGCCGTCGTTCCGGGAGAGCACCACGTCCCCGGTGTCGACGGCCGCGCGATACTCGAGCCCGGTGCCCACGAGCGGGGCCTGCGGGATCATCAGCGGCACCGCCTGCCGCTGCATGTTCGCACCCATGAGCGCCCGGTTCGCGTCGTTGTGCTCGAGAAACGGGATCAGCGCGGTCGCCACCGACACGATCTGTGCCGGCGAGACGTCCATGTACTGGACGTCGGACGCCCGCGCAACGACCGCCTCGCCCGCCGCCGAGCGGCAGAGCACCTGGTTGTGGACGAACTTCCCGGCCTTGTCGATCGGCTCCGACGCCTGCGCGATCGTGAACAGCGCCTCCTCGGCGGCATCGAGGTAGATGATCTCGTTCGACACCTTGCCGCCCTTGACGACCCGGTACGGCGTCTGGATGAAGCCGAACTGGGAAACCGTGGCGAACGACGCGAGCGAGCCGATCAGGCCGATGTTCGGTCCCTCGGGCGTCTCGATCGGGCACATGCGGCCGTAATGGGTCGGGTGGACGTCGCGCACCTCGATCGGGGCACGGTCGCGGGTGAGACCACCCGCACCGAGCGCCGAGAGGCGGCGGCGATGGGTCAGGCCCGCGAGCGAGTTCGTCTGGTCCATGAACTGCGACAGCTGCGACGAGCCGAAGAACTCCTTGAGGGCCGCGACGACGGGTCGAATGTTGATGATCGTCTGCGGTGTGATCGTGTCGACGTCCTCAGTCGTCATCCGCTCGCGCACGACGCGCTCCATGCGGTACAGACCGACACGGAACGCCTCCTGGATCAGCTCGCCGGTCGTCCGCAGCCGGCGGTTGCCGAAGTGCTCGTACTCGTCGAGCTCGGCGCGGATCGGCTCACGTGGCAGGCCTGCCGCGTCCGCCGCGTAGTCGCGCGAGTCCTCCGGCACGCCGAGCTTCGCCGGCATGTCGACCAACCGCCGGACGAGGGCGATGATGTCCTCGGTCGTCAAGACCCGGGTGTCCTCGGGCACGCCGACCCCGAGCCGCTGGTTCAGCTTGTAGCGACCGACCTTCGTCAGGTCGTAGCGCTTGGGGTCGAAGAAGAGCGCCCGCAACAGGTTGCGCGCGTTGTCGAGCGTCGGGGGCTCGCCCGGGCGCTGCTTCTTGAACACCTCGATGAGCGCTTCCTCCTCGCGCGTCGAGGGGTCCTTGTCGAGCGTGTTCTGGATGTAGACCCGGGTCGGCTCGTCGAACAGCGCGAGGATGGCCTCGTTCGTGGTCGTGTCGAGCTGGAAGCCGGTGGTCGGGTCCTCCGCCGGAAGCGCCCGCAGGAGCGTCGTGATCGGGAGCTTCCGCTTCCGGTCGATCCGTGCGTAGACGATTCCCTTCTTGTCGATCTCGAGCTCGAGCCACGAGCCGCGCGACGGCATCAGGTTGGCCGTGAACACCTGCTTCGTGGCGTCCTTCGGCTCCATGAGGTAGGCGCCGGGCGAGCGGACGAGCTGCGTGACGATCACGCGCTCGGTGCCGTTGATGATGAACGTCCCGTGCTCGGTCATCATCGGGAAGTCGCCCATGAAGACGCGCTGCTCGCGGATCTCGCCCGTCTCGGTGTTGACGAAGCGGACGGTCATCGAGAGCGGTGCCTGGTACGTCAGGTCCTTCTCGCGGCACTCCTGGATCGAGACGGGCGGCGGGCCGAACTCGTAGTCGCCGAACTCGACGGCGAGGGTGCCGGTGTAGTCCTCGATCGGCGAGATGTCGTCGATCGTCTCGCGGAGACCCTCGCTCAGGAACCAGTCGAACGAGGCCTTCTGGATGTCGATGAGGTTGGGGAGGTCGAGGACGTGCTCGAGACGCGAGAAACTCTTGCGCGCGCGCGGCGCGACAGCAGTGCTGCTCAACTAACAGCCTCCCTTAGCGGCAGTGAGTGATGGCGACGGGCAGGGATGGAGCCAGCTCGGCGGAGCGGAACTTCGTAGGATAGCGGACGCGTCGGCCCCACCGCAACCTCTCGGCCGCAGCGGATGCGTCGAGACAATGATACCGGAGGAATGCAACCGGCCGTAGGGGCCGGGGCCATGCCCGGCCCACAAAACAGCTACGCCGGCGAGCGGGGCCGGGCAAGCCCGGCCCCTACATGTCGAGTTGAAGTAGCGCAGCTACTTCAACTCGACGGACGCGCCGGCCTCTTCGAGCTCGGTCTTGAGCTTCTCGGCCTCGTCCTTCGCGAGGGCCTCCTTGATGGTGCCAGGGGCACCGTCGACGAGATCCTTCGCCTCCTTGAGGCCGAGGCCCGTGGCAGCGCGAACGACCTTGATCACCTGGATCTTCTTGTCGCCCGCCGCCGTCAGGACGATGTCGAACGAATCCTTCTCCTCCGCCGCCGCGCCGGCGTCACCGGCCGCCGGGGCACCGACCGCAGCGACCGCGACGGGAGCGGCGGCCGTGACGCCCCACTCCTCCTCGATCGCCTTCTTCAGCTCGACCAGCTCGAGCACCGTCATGCTGCCGAGCGTCTCGAGCACCTTCGCGGTATCAGTTGCCATTTTCGGTCTCCTCTTCGTCGGGCACTTCCGCCGACGCGGAAGTGTCAGTGGTGTCTGTCGCAACTTCGGTCGCCTCGGGTGCTTCGGGCGCCTCGCTCGCGACTACTTCTTCCGGCTCGTTGTCCTCGACCGGCTCGGCAACCGGGGCTTCGGCGCCAGCCGAGGCGCCCTGTCCAGCTTCCTCGAGCTGGGTGATGCGCGCGTCGATCAACCCGACGAGATCGCGCAGGGGTGCCGTGACGAGCCCCAGCAGCTGGGTGAGTGGGGCGATGATCACGCCGACGAGCTGGCTCTTGATCACGTCGGCCGACGGGAGCTTTGCGAGCTCCTCGATGTCGGCGTCCGTGATGACGCGCCCGGAGAGGATGCCACCCCGGAGGGTGAGGATCTTCGTCTCCTTCGCCGCGTCGCTGAGCGCCTTGGCCACCGCGACCGGGTCGCCCTCGGTCTCGACGAACGCGATCGCGGTCGGGCCCTCGAGCAACGCGAGCAGCGCATCGGCGCCGGCGGTCTCGGAGGCACGCCGCGTCAGCGTGTTCTTCACGACCTGCAGCTTTGCGCCGTGCTCGCGGAGCTTCGTTCGAAGCCCGTCGAGCTCGGCGTTCGTCAAGCCGCGATAGTCGGCCACGATGAGCGACTCCGCGGAACGGAGACGCTCGGTGAGCTCGGCGACGACGGCTTCCTTCTGGGTCTTCTGCATGCGGTTTCCTCCGGAACGACTCGACCCGCCTGGAGAGGCGGGTCGGGGAAGGCCCGCGTGCAGCGGGCGGTCGTCCTCGACACACCTCGACCGGTCCTCTGCCAGCTGGCTGCCGGTTGTCTTCGGTGGGTCTACGTCGAAAGTGTCGCTAGACGGTAGCAGTCTCCTTGGCGGCCGCTGCGTCGGCCGTGTCCGCGGTCAGGTCTCGCGTCCGTGTCGGGTCGAGGTGGAGACCGGGGCCCATCGTCGTCGTCAGCGTGATCCCCTTGATGTACCTGCCCTTCGCTGCGGCGGGCTTCGCGCGGACGATCTCCTCGATCAGCGCCGCATAGTTCTCGAGCAGCTGCCGCTCGTCGAAGCTCTTCTTCCCGATGGGGACATGGACGTTCGCACCGCGGTCGGTGCGGTACTCGAGCTTGCCCGCCTTCGCGTCCGCGACCGCCTTCGCGATGTCGAAGGTGACGGTTCCCGTCTTCGGATTCGGCATCAGCCCGCGAGGGCCGAGCACGCGCCCGAGCCGGCCGACCGTGCCCATCTGGTCAGGGGTGGCGATCGCGACGTCGAAGTCCAGGAAGCCTCCGTCGATCTTCGCCGCGAGATCGGCCGAGCCGACGACGTCCGCCCCGGCCTCCTCGGCCTCACGAGCCTTGTCGCCCTCCGCAAACACCGCGACCCGCATCGACCGACCGGTGCCGTGCGGCAGCATGATCGTCCCGCGAAGCTGCTCGTCCGCGTGACGCACGTTGAGCCCCAGCCGGAAATGGGCCTCGACCGTCTCGTCGAACTTCGCGCTCTCGGTCGCCTTGAGGATGGCGATCGCCTCTCCGGGGGCATACAGCTTCTCGCGGTCGATCCGCGCCCGGGCCGCTGTGTACCGCTTCCCGTGGTGGCTCATTCGTCCACCTCGCTCTGCTTGCTCGCAGAGCACGCGTCTGCAGGAGCAGACCCGTGCTCGCGAAAACCCCTGAAGCGGCCGCGACCGCGGCCTTCAAGCGTCATTCGTCCACCTCGACGCCCATTGACCGCGCGGTACCGGCGATGACCAGCATCGCCGCCTCGACGTCGTTCGCGTTCAGGTCGGGCATCTTCGTCTCGGCGATCGAGCGGAGCTGGGACCGGGTGAGCTTGCCGACCTTCGTTCGGTTCGGCTCGGCCGAGCCGGACTGGAGGTTGAGCGCCTCCTTGATCAGCACCGCAGCCGGCGGAGTCTTCGTGATGAACGTGAACGAGCGATCCTCGTAGACCGTGATCTCGACCGGGATGATCCGGCCGTTCTCGTGGGCGGTCTGCGCGTTGAACGCCTTGGTGAACTCGACGATGTTGACGCCGTGCTGACCAAGGGCAGGCCCGACCGGCGGTGCAGGGTTGGCCTGCCCACCAGGGATCTGCAGCTTGATGAGTGTGAGAACTTTCTTTGCCATCGGAGTCCGTGCGGGGCTCTGCCCCTCCTCCTATCGTGTGGTGGTGGAACGTTGTCTCGACACCGTGCCGGTGTCGAGGGGCGAGGCATGCCTCGCCCCTGCGGACCTGTCGTGATCAGTCGATTTTCTTGACCTGGTCGAAGCCGAGCTCGACCGGGACCTGGCGCTCGAAGATGTCGACGAGCACCTTGAGCTTCTGTGCATCCGCGTTGACGTCGACGATCTCGCCGTCGAAGTCCGAGAGCGGGCCGGAGGTGACCTTCACCGACTCACCGAGCGCGAACTCGACCTGCGCCTTCGTGACGGGGGCGCCTGCCGCGCCACCGCCCGCGTGGAGGATGCGGTCGACCTCGTTCTGGGAGAGCGGCGAGGGCTTCGCGCCGGCGCCGACGAACGCCGTCACTCCAGGTGTTCCCTTGACGACCGTCCAGGCCTCGTCGCTCAGGTCCATGTTCACGAGCACGTACCCGGGCAGGACCCGCTTCTCGGTCTGCACCTTCTGCCCGTCCTTCGTCTCGATCACCTGCTCGGTCGGGACGACGACCCGGCGGAACCGGGTCTGCTGCCCCATCGAGACGATCCGGTGCTCGAGGTTCGCCTTCACCTTGTTCTCGTGCCCGGAGTAGGTGTTGATCACGTACCACTGGAACATCGCTGCCTGCCTCCTACTGACCGAGCAACACGTCGCGGACGAAGGGCCGGAAGACCTGGTCGCAGCCCCAGAGGAACGCCCCCATCACCGCGCACGCGAAGATCACCACGATCGTGCCCTGGATCACCTGGTTACGGGTCGGCCACTCCACCTTCCGGAGCTCGCCGATCGACTCGCGGATGAAGCCACCGCGAGGGGCGGGCGCCGCTGCGACCGCCGCTCCAGCGCCCGCGTCGGCCGGCTGCGGCGCGCGAGCCCGTGGTTCGTCCTGCTGTGCCTCGGCGCGGCGGGCGTCCCGACGCTGCCTTCTGGTCTCTCCGGCCATCGTGTCCTCGCTCCTGTGCGGCTACCGCGTCTCGCGGTGGAGCTTGTGCGTCCCGCACCACCGGCAGTACCGGCGGAACTCGACCCGATCGGGCGTGTTCCGCTTCGACTTCTCGGTCTGGTAGTTCCGCCTCTTGCAGTCGGTGCAGGCGAGCGTGATCGCGACTCTGACTCCGGTGGCCATCTCTTCTCGTTCTCGTCGGGATGAAAGGGTGCGTGAGGTAGCGGCGGTAGGACTCGAACCTACGACACGCGGATTATGATTCCGCTGCTCTAACCAACTGAGCTACGCCGCCGCGCCGGGGCGGAAGTGTAGCAGGGCACACTCGGAGGCTTGCGCAGGCGACCGGCCGGCGGACGACGCGCCTGCTCGCCTCCGGCACCGAGCAGGTCACGTGCCTCGCGTACGAGAGCCGAGGCCGCGGCCTCGAACACATCGTCCCCGTACTCCGCGGTGAACTCGACCGCTCCGTTGAGCTCGATCACGGCCCAGCCACCCCCGGGTAGGGGCAGGAGATCGACGCCGACGAGGCTCGCCCCCGCCGCGGCCGCGGCCACTTTCGAGATCGCGGCGGCCTCGGGCGGGGCGACCGCGGGAACACGGGTCGCTCCGAGCGCCACGTTCGTGCGCCACTCGCCGGCGGCAGCGACGCGATGGACTGCGCCGATGACCTCGCCGCAGACCACGATCACCCGCAGGTCGTACCCGAGCGGTGGGACGAGCTCCTGGACGATCGCACCGTGGCTGGCGTACCAGCTGAGCTCCGAGACACGCTCGAGCTCGCTCGACAGCTCGTGCTCGTCGGAGCAGCGGGTGACGTCCCTTCCCCAGCTGCCGAATCGAGGCTTGACGACAACGGGCACGGCGACCCCCAGCACATGTGGGCCCGGCCCGGAGACGAGGGCGGTGCGCGGATGCGGCAGTTGCGCTCGGCCCAGCAGCCGGGCGGTGAGGAGCTTGTCGTGCGCAGCGAGGAGCGCGCCGGGGCCGTTGAGGACGGTGACGCCCTTCGCGGCAAGCGTGTTCAGCTCCCGGAGCCCGTCGTCGACGCCGTCGAGCGTCGACAGCACGTCGAGCCGACCGACCGCGGCATCGCCGGGACCGAGCTCGGCAACCGCCTCGTCCGGTGCCATGGCGACGAGCGTCGCCCCCGGGACTGGGGCGGCGGCGAGGGCGATGGTCGTGTCCGACGGTGTGCGTGAGATGAGGCCGACACGCATTGAAGTGCGCAGTCTCAACTGCCGGCGCCCAGGATGCAAGGTGCTTCACCACACGGATACGCGGACCGTCCAGCCGGGGCGCTCTCTAGGATCGCCGCCGTGATCAGGGTGTCCCCACAGCGGGGTGGCTGGCTCGAGGTCGTTTGCGGCCCGATGTTCTCGGGCAAGTCGGAGGAAATGATCCGCCGCCTCCGTCGGGCCGAGATCGCCGGGCAGCACGTGGTGTTGTTCAAGCCGCGGATCGACGACCGCTACGACGTCGCGGACGTGGTCAGCCACGCAGGGGTGCGGATGGCGGCCGTCCCGGTCGACGGCTCGACGGAGCTGGTCGCGCGGGCCCGAGGCTGCGACGTGGTCGGGATCGACGAGGTGCAGTTCTTCGAGCCGAGCGTGGTCGAGGCGGCACTCGCGCTCGCGGACGGCGGCGTCCGGGTGATCGCCGCCGGTCTCGACCAGGACTTTCGGCGCCTCCCGTTCGGCCCGATGCCGCAGTTGCTCGCGCACGCCGAGTTCATCGACAAGCTCCAGGCCGTCTGCCATCGCTGCGGTGGGCCTGCGACCACGACGCAGCGCCTCGTCGACGGGAGGCCGGCCCCGTACTCCGGCGAGACGATCGTCGTCGGCGCACTCGATTCGTACGAGGCCCGCTGCCGCGGCTGTCACGAGCCCGGCGTCGATGCCGTCCAGCTCGTCGCCTGACGCGCGAGGCTCAGTCGACGGTCGCCGTCGCGAGAAGCGCGACCCCAGGCAGCTCGAGTCCTGCGGGCGTCTCGTAGCCTGCGACGGCTGCATGCGCCCGATCTCGCAGCGCCCGCGCGGCCGCATCGGGCAACGCTCCGAGGCGTTGTGCGAGCGGGCCGGCGAGCGTGCACGTCCGCTCCCACCACTCGTCGCTCGAAGCGGCGACGTACGGCACGGGCACCTCCTCCACCACGACCCGGTCGAGTCCCGCGTCGGTCAGCAGGGCGCCGAGCCGATCGGCGTCGTCGAGCGAGAAGGGCTGCGGGACGCCCGAGGGTGGAGTCGGTGTTCCGAGCTGCTCGGTCACCGTGTCGAAGACGACCGCGAGCCACGGGTTCCGCTCGCGCGGGCCCCAGACCGTCAGCGCGAGCCGGCCACCCGGGCGGAGCACGCGCCGAAGCTCGCACGCAGCGCGCGCCGGGTCGGGCACGAGCATCAGCCCTTCCCGACACAGTGCGATGTCGAAGGATGCGTCAGGCTCGGCGATGTGCTCGAGGTCGAGCACCGTGGTCGTGACGTTCGCGAGCCCGAGCCGTGCTGCGCGCTCGGCCGCGATCGTCGTCATCTCCGCGGCGACGTCGGTCAGCACGACCTCGCCGGGCGCGACGAGGGGGGCGGCGGCGAGGCCAGCGCCACCCGGCCCGCAGGCGAGCTCGAGCAGGCGCTCACCCGGCCGCGGTGCGGTCCGCTCGAGCATCAGCTCGGTCATGCCTGCGCCGCGCGCGTCGACGAACTCGGCGTTCTCCGCCCAGCCCGGCGCGACGCTCGCCCACATCTTTTGGATCCCTGCCCGCAGCTCATCGGCCCGGTTTGGGGTCTCGACTCCGGACATCACGGCCTCCTTATTGAATACTCATTGAGAGTAATGAATAAAGGGATAGAGTATCGAAATGTCGAAGCCTGTCAAGCAGACCCGTAGGTACGACTCGTCACGCCGTCGCGAGCAGGCACAGGTCACGCGACGCGAGATCCTCGCCGCCGCGCAGCGGCTGTTCGAGCAGCAGGGCTACGCCGCGACGACGATGGCGGCGATCGCCACCGAGGCGGGTGTCGCGCTCAAGACGGTGTACGTCGCGTTCGAGACGAAGAGTGGCGTGCTGCGGTCGCTCTGGAACCTGTTGCTCCGCGGCGACGAGGGCGACGCCCCCGTCCCGGAGCGTGAGTGGTTCCGATCGGTGCTCGCCGAACCGGTGCCTGCGCTCCAGCTGCGGCTGACGGCGCAGGGCTCGCGGAACGTCAAGGAGCGGGTCGGCGCGATGTTCGAGGTGATCCACGCCGCTGCGCCGATCGACCCGGAGATCCAGGCGCTGTGGAGCCGGATCCAGGTCGAGTTCCACGGTGTCCTGCGCCTGATCGTCGAGAGTCTCGACGAGAAGCAGGCGCTCGCAACCGGTCTCGAAGTGGATCGCGCAACCGACATCCTCTGGAGCCTCAGCCACCCGAGCCTCTGGCAGCTGCTCGTCCACGAGCGCGGGTGGACGCCGGACGCGTACGAGAGCTGGTGCGCCGAGATCACCTGCGCACAGCTCCTGCGCCCGACCTAGGCTGACGCGCGTCCGGCGAGGCTCTCGTCGAGGATGACGACCGTCCTGGCACCCTCCCCGCGTCGGAGCCGATCGAGCGCGTCGCCCACCCCAGTGAGCGGCATCACGGCCGTGATCACACCGGCGAGATCGAGCGTGCCATCGAGCGCGAGTTGTGCGAGCTCGGGCAGCTCGCGCGCGGGGTCGCCCGAGCCGTAGTACGTCCCCCTGAGCGACTTGTCGGAGAGGAACTCGACCGCCGGGATCGCCGCCTCGACCCCGGTTGGGACGAAGCCGACGACAACGGCCGTTCCGCCGGGACGGAGCAGGTCCCAGGCGAGCCGGATCGTCTCGGGTCGGCCGACGACCTCGAATGAATGGTCGACGCCGTCGCCCGTCAGCACGCGGACCGCGCGCAGCGGGTCGTCGCCCGTGGCATCGACGAGGTGGGTCGCCCCCTGGGCTCGCGCGAGCTCCAGCTTCTCGGCGCCGCGGTCGATCGCGACGATCGGGTCGGCTCCCGCGATCCGGGCGCCTGCGACGACCTGCAATCCGACACCACCGCACCCGACGACCGCAACCGACTCGCCCGCAGCGACGCGCGCGACGTTGCGCACCGCTCCCAGCCCGGTCACCACGCCGCACCCGAGAAGCGCGGCCTGCCAGAGCGGCAGCTCGCGCGGGATCCGCACCGCCCCGCCACCAGCGACGACCGTCCGCTCCGCGAAGCACGCAGTGCGAAGCCCATGCTGGAGCACTGTCCCGTCGCTCAGCCTGAGCCTGCTCGTCCCGTCGAGCAGCATCCCGCGAGCCCCGTGCTCGGCGACCTTCTCGCACAGGTTGGGTTTCCCGGCCAGGCAGTACCGGCAGGCACGACAGGCCGGGACGAAGCAGAGGGCGACGTGGTCGCCGGGCGCGACGTGGGTGACGCCCGCGCCCACCTCCTCGACGACGCCTGCCCCCTCGTGGCCGAGCACGACCGGCCAGCGCCCCGGTCCCGCGTCCCCGTCCGCGTACCGGACATCCGAATGACAGACCCCGGCGGCGGCGACACGTACGAGGACCTCCCCCTCCTTTGGTCCGTCGAGCTCGACCTCCTCGACCTCGAGCGGTTGACCGGGATGGTGGAGGACGGCGGCGGCGACCTTCACTCGACCCGCCAGCGCTCGAGCGCGTCCAGGTCGATGTCGAGGCCGAGACCTGCGCCGGGCGGCGGTGCCACCGTCCCGTCGCTTGCGATCTCGACCGGCGCCGCGAGGAGCCAGTCGCGACGCTCCGGCGACCAGGCAGGCGGGTCGTACGGCACCTCGACGAAGCTGACGGTCGAGAGGGCCAACGCACCGTGGAGGTTGGCGACGAGACCGGCACCGTTCGACCAGGTGTGCGGCGACCAGGCGCGCCCGTGGAGATCGCAGAGCGCCGCGATGCGCCGGCAGCCACCCAGCCCTCCGACGAAGAGGACGTCGCACTGCACGACGTCGACGAGGGCACGGAGGGCGAGGTCGCGGGCGTCGGAGCCTTCCCGCACCATCTCGCCGGCGGCGATCCGGATCCCCGTCCGGCTTCTGAGCGCGGCGTAGCCCTCGTAGTCGTCGGTGCGGAGCGGCTCCTCGAGCCAGAAGACGCCAACGTCCTCGAGCGCGCGAGCGCACTGCGCGGCGGTCGCCACATCCCAGCGCGGTTCGCGATCGCCCGGCATCCGCCACCCCTGGTTGGCGTCGACCATGATCTCGAGCCGGTTGCCGACCGCTGCGCGCACCGCCTCCACGACGGCGACATCGTCGCGCCAATCCGCATGGTGGAAGCGGAGCTTCACCGCCTTGATCCCCTGCTCGACGAGGGCGAGGCACCGCTCGGCACGCTCTTCCGCCGGGACGAGCTCGGCACTGGAGGCGTACGCGAGGAGCCGCTCGCTGCGGCCACCGAGGAGCTTCCAGACCGGGACGTCCAGCACCTTCCCAACGAGGTCCCACACGGCCACCTCGACCGCCCATGGGCGACCGCCGTGGAAGTCGATCGTCTCGCACACCTCCCGCACTGCCTCCGTCCGCAGCGGATCGAGACCGACGAGGAACCGCTCGAGCAGCGCGCGGTCGGGAAGCCCGTCGCCACCGGACGCGATCCCCGTCGACCCGTCGTCGCACACGACGAGCACGAGCGTGGCGTCCTGATGGGCGCGCGGGATCGGGTCCCACGCGACGCGGAACGGCGGGTCGAGCGGGAAGCGGTACGAGCGCGTCTCGATCCGGGAGATCCGCACGCCTAGTCGCCCTCGTAGAACGGGCTCGCGAGCTGATCACGCCGGTCGACGAGAGCCCGCGCCGCGACAGGGTCGCGGCCCTCGACGCAGACCCCGATCGCCTTCCTCGTCGCAAGCCGGTTCGCGTGCCGTACCGCCGTCTCGTCCGAGGCCTGGGGATCGACCCAGACCGCTACGAGCACGACCACGTCGCCGCTGACCTCGAGCAGCCCGTCGGCTACCGCATCGAGGACGCCCTGGGCGATCCCGAGCTGCGCGGCGCCCCAGGTCAGGGTCTGGTGACGCCCGTCGGTCGCCGTCGCCTTGTTCATCATCAACGTGGGCGGCCAGATCGGCTCGTACTCCTGTGGTGTCTCGCCGACGCACACGAGCACCGGGGTGTGCCCCGGCGACGGCTGCGCGAGCATCGACACCGCCGCCGCGAAGGTCGGGCTGCCGCGCTCGGCCAGCACGACGTTGACGTGGCTCCCGTTTGGGGCGATGCCCGCCCACCCCTCGCCGATCCGTCCGTCGAGATCGCTCATGCTGCCTCCAGGTCGAGGACGACGCGGCGTGCCTCGCCGCGGTTCATCAGGTCGAATGCCTCACCGATCCCGTCCAGCCGCAGCCGGTGCGACACGAGCCGGTCGAGCGGCAGGCGACCGCTGCGGTAGAGCTCGAGGATCGTGAGGAAGTCGCGCTCGGGCCGCGACGACCCGTAGATCGAGCCGAGGATGCGCCGCTCCATCCGTGGGATCGAGAGGGGTGGGAGCGAGAGGATCGCGTCCTCCCGCGGAATCCCGATCAGCACGGCGGCGCCGCGGTTCCGCGTCGAGAGGAACGCGGTGAGCATCGCCTCCGGTCGACCCGTGGCCTCGATCGCGTAGTCGACGCCGCCGCGAGCTGCGTCGCGGACGGCCGCAGCGGTCTCCTCGGGAGAGCCGCCGACGAGCACCCCACCCGTCGCACCCAACTCCTTCGCCACGGCGAGCTTGTCCGGCGAGACGTCGACGGCAATGACCTCGCCGGCTCCCACGGCCACCGCGCCCAGCAGCGCGGAGAGACCGACGCCACCGCACCCGACCACCGCGACCCGGTCGCCCGGCCGCACCCCGGCGGTGTTCCACACGGCCCCGACCCCGGTCGTGACCGCGCAGCCCACGAGCCCTGCGATCTCGAAGGGGACGTCGTTCGGGATCACGACGCAGGAGCGCTCGGGCACGACGCAGGCCTCCGCGAAGGAGGAGATGAGCGAGTAGTGGTACACGGGCTCGCCGTCCCGCGAGAGGCGGGTCGTGCCGTCGAGCAGCCCTCCGACGCCCATTGCCGGCCAGGCCGCCTGGCAGAGCTGGGGCAACTCCCGGATGCACTCCTCGCAGCGCCCACACGACGGAGCCCATGAAAGAGCGACGTGGTCGCCGACAGCGACGGTGGACACCCCGCTGCCGACCGCTTCGACCACCCCCGAGCCCTCGTGGCCCAGCACCGCCGGGCACCGGGTCTCTGCAGTCCCGTCGATTGCGTTCTGGTCCGAGTGGCAGACCCCGCTCGCCCGAAGACGCACGAGGACCTCCCGCTCACCCGGCGCTGCCAACTCGACCTCCTGGACCTCGAGCACCCCGCCGGTTCGCTCGAGGACTGCGGCGCGGATCCTCACGCCTCTATCTTCTCCGGACGCTGGAGTCGCCGGAGCTCGTCGAGCGGGATGTGGCAGCGCATGTCGTGACCCGGCTCGACCTCGACGAGCGGCGGTTCGGTCTCCTCGCAGACCGAACCGAGGGTCCGAGGGCACCGCGTGTGGAACACACAACCCGAGGGTGGCGAGGCTGCGCTCGGGATGTCTCCCTCGAGCCTGATCCGTGCCCGCTCGCTTCCGTCGATCGTCGGGACCGCCGACAGCAGCGCCTCCGTGTACGGATGATGCGGCCCGGAGAACACGACCTCTGCCGGGCCGAGCTCCATGAGGCGACCGAGATACAGGACGGCGATCCGGTCGGAGACGTACCTGACGACACCGAGATCGTGCGAGATGAAGAGGTACGACACCCTTTCCTGCGCCTGCAACTCCACGAGGAGGTTCAGGATCGCCGCCTGCACTGACACATCCAGCGCCGAGGTCGGCTCGTCGCAGACGACGAGCTTCGGGTTCCCCGCGAAGGACCTGGCGATCGCGAGACGCTGCTTGAGGCCGCCCGAGAGCTGGCCCGGTTGGGCGCTGACGTAGCGCTCGGCGAGGCGCACCGAGCTCATCAGCTCGAGCGTCCGCCTCTCTGCAGCCGACCCGGTCAGGCCCGCGAGCTTCTTCAGCGACCGCCGCATGATCTTCCGCACGGTGTGGCGCCGGTTCAGCGCCGAGTCCGGGTTCTGGAACACGATCTGCAACGAACGCATGTCCTCGAGCGAACGCCCCTTGAGCGTCTGCGAAAGCGTACGGCTGTCGAATACGACCGCACCAGACGTCGGCGCCACGAGCCCGAGCAGCGATCGCGCGAGCGTGGTCTTGCCGCTGCCCGACTCACCTACCAGACCGAGCGTCTCGCCCGACCAGATCGCCGCCGAGACGCCGACGAGTGCATGCACCTCATGGCTCTGCTGCTTGAACACCTTGCCGAGGTCGTCGAATCGCAGCAACGGTTCCACGGTACGGTCGACCGCCGGGAGTGCGAGGTCGGCAACCATCTCCCGCGGCAGCGTCTGAGCCCGTTCGTGGAAGTGGCACCGGCTCATATGCGACGCGCCGAGATCATGCGCTTCCGGCACCTCGGTGCGGCAGCGCTCGACGGCGAGCGTGCAGCGCCCCGCAAACACGCAGCCGGGCAGCTCGTCGCCGACGTTGGGCATGAAGCCGGGGATCGTGTCGAGCCTGCCCTGGTCCTTGCGCGCACCGCCACGGGGCACGCAGCGAAGCAAGCCGACCGTGTATGGGTGGCGAGGGTCGGCGAGAATCGTCTCCGTCGCACCCTCCTCGACGAGGCTTCCGGCGTACAGCACGCCGACGCGGTCGCACATCTTCCTGATGATCCCGAGGTTGTGACTGATGAAGAGGACCGAGGTGCGCAGCTCGGCCTGCAGGCCGGCCACGAGATCGAGCACCTCGGCCTCGACCGTCGCGTCGAGGCCCGTCGTCGGCTCGTCGAGGATCAGCAGGGCCGGATCGGTCGCGAGCGCCATCGCGATCACGATCCGCTGCTGCATGCCGCCGGAGAGCTGGTGAGCGTAACGGCCCATCACCGAGCCTGGGTCTGCAATCTGAACGCGATTGAGTGCCTCGCGAGCCCTGTCGGTCGCCTCGTCAGCGCTCGCGCCACGGACGCGGAAGACCTCTGTCACTTGCTTTCCGACCCGAATCGAGGGGTTCAGGGCAGCGCCGGGGTTCTGGTAGACCATCGAGACGGCGTTCGAGCGCAGCTCGCGGAGCTCGGCGCCCGACAGTGCTCTGGCATCGCGGCCGTCGATGCGGATCCCACCCGAGCGCACGCGTCCGTTGCGCGGGAGGTAGTTGACGATCGCGAGGGCGACAGTCGACTTACCGCAGCCGGACTCGCCGACGAGCCCGTAGGCCTCGCCGCGCTTCACGTTCAGCGATACCCCCCGGATGACCTGGCGATCGGTCCCGCGGACGCGGTAGACGACGTCGAGGTCCTCGAGCTCGAGGGCGTGCGGCGCCTCCACCTCATGCGCCGCGGCGATGCTCATTCGTCCACCACCTGCTGCAAGCCGTCCGCAACGAGGTTGACGCCGATCACGAGCGTTCCGATCGCGAGGCAGGCGAAGAGCACGGTCCACCAGTAGGTGCCGGATGAGAGGAGCGTGTAGTTCTCCGAGATCTGCAGCGACCAGTCGGGCGACGGCGGCTGCACGCCGAAGCCGAGGAACGTGAGCCCGGCGATGGCGAAGATCGCGTAACCGAGGCGCACGGTCGCCTCGACGACGATGGGGCCCATGATGTTCGGAAGAATCTCGACGGACATGATGTATGGCCCACGCTCACCTCGCAGCTCGGCCGCCTGCACGTAGTCGAGTTGGCGCTCGCCGAGCACGGTCGCGCGCACAGTGCGGGAGACGGGCGGCGTGAAGACCAGCCCGATCACGAGGATCAGCGTCACGTTCGAGCTTCCGAGCGCCGTCAGAACCATCACCGCGATCACGATCAGCGGCAGCGCGAGGACGGCGTCCACGAACCGGCTGATCGTGTCGTCGGCGATCCCGCCGTAGAATCCGGTCACCAGCCCGACCGCCGTGCCGCAGACGATCGCGAGCAGGGTCGCGAGCGGCGCCACCGTCAACGTCGACGACGCACCCGCGAGCACGCGAGAGAAGATGTCGCGTCCGAACTGGTCGGTCCCGAACCAGTAGGCCGAGCTCGGGGCCTTGAGGATGGCGCCGGTCTGCTCCAGCGGGTCGTTCGGAGTGAGACTCGAGCCCACGATCGCCCAGAACACCCAGAAGCCGACGATGACGTTGCCGACGATGAACGTCTTCGAGTGCAGGAGCTGCCGGACCATCTCGCTCCGGGCGATCTTCGCCTCCGAAGGAACGAGGTTGGCATCGGGCTCGAAGCCGGCAGCATCGTCGGTCATCGCGCTCACTGGTCACCTCCGAACCGAATCCGCGGGTTGAGCAGCGAGTAGAGGACGTCGGCGACCAGCGTCGCCAGGAGGTAGACGATGCCGACAAGGAGAACGCCGCTCTGCAGCACCGGATAGTCCTTGTTCACCGCTGCGGTGTAGATGCGTAAGCCGATGCCGTTGTAGTTGAAGAGCTTCTCGATCACGAGCAGGCCGCCGATCAGGTAACCGACCTGCGTCGCGACGACGGCGATCGTCGGCAGCAGCGAGTTGCGCAGGACGTGCTTCCCGACGACCTGGCGTTTCGTGAGTCCCTTGAGGTAGGCGGTGCGCGTGTAGTCGGCATCGACCGACTCGATCACGCTCGCCCGCGTGATGCGCGCGATATAGCCGAAGAGCACGGCGACGAGAGCGAAGCTCGGTAAGAGAAGGTACTCGACTTGCGTCGCGACGTTCGAGCCTTCGGGCGCGGTCGCCGACACCGGCAGCCAGCCGAGCCAGAGGCCGAAGACCAGGATGAAGACGATCGCGGTCACGAACTCGGGTATGGCCGTGAACGAGACGCCGGTGACCGTGATCACCCGGTCGGTGAGGCTGTTGCGCCGGAGGCCGGACACGGTGCCGCCGATGATGCTGAGCGGCACGACGATCAGGAATGCGACTGTGGCGAGCTTGAGCGAGTTGACGAACGAGGTTCCGAGCAGGTCCGAGACCGGCACGCGGTACTGGTACGAGGTGCCGAGGTCGCCGCGGAGGAAGCTCGTGATCCAGTCCACGTACTGCGTGATGAATGGCCTGTCGACCCCGGCGTCATGATTGAAGATCGCGACATCCCGCTCGCTCGCGAAGTTGCCGAGGATGTTCCGGCCGAGGTTCCCGGGCAGCAACGAGCCGGCAGCGAAGACGAGCACGCTGAGAATGAACAGCGTAATCAGCGCCAAGCCGAGCCGTTTGAGCAGGAAACGGGCGATCTCGGGCCTCCCTCGAGCATGTCGGCCGGGACGCTGTGCATCGCAGCGCCCCGGCCTGAACGTTTCCTGCCGGAGCTACCCGAGCGACGTCTTCGACATGTACTGCGTCCCGATCGCTGCCGGGACGAAGCCCTTGACCTTCTTCGATGCGGCCTGCGTCCAGTTGAAGAAGTAGGGGAGGATCACCGGGGTGTCCTTGAGCAGGATCCGCTGTCCGATCCCGGCGTACTTGCGCTGCTCGCTCAGCGTCAGCGCGGCCGAATACGCGTCAACGGCCTTGTCGAACGCCTTGTTCGAGTAGTCGGCCGCATTCCAGACGCCGCCGGTCTTGAACGCCGAGGTGAGGAAGACGTTCGGCACGGCGCGGTGCCCGTAGTCGGTGATGAACATCGGAGAGTTCAGCCACGGGACCGAGCCGCGTCCCGTCTTGCCACCGGTGTACGTGCCGGCGTAGACGGCGGTGTACGTCATGATGTTGAGCTTGATGTCGATGCCGATCTTCTTCGCCGAGGCTTGGAGGATCTGCGCGAGCTGGGGTTCCTCGTAGTACTTCGGGAGCGTGAGGGTGACGCTGAACCCGTTCGGGTAGCCGGCCTGCGCCAGGAGCTTCTTCGCCAGAGCGAGATCCTGATGGCGCTGCGGAACGGTCCTGTTGGAAGACGGGAAGAGCGACGCCCAGGGCGAGTCGTTGCCCAGAGTGCCAAAGCCGCCGAGTAGCTGCTTGACGAGGGCCGGCCGGTCGAGCGTGAGCGCCAGTGCCTGACGGACGAGGGCATTCTTCAGCGGCGGGATCGTCGCCACCGTCCGGGTGAGCATCGAGATCTCACGGTGGGGTGCCCCCTTGACCGAGAGTATCTGGATGCTGGGGTTGCGGAAGGCCGCGCGACCGCCGCTGAACGACGTCTGGCTCATCATGTCGATCTGGCCGCTCAGGACCGCCGCGACAGCCGCCGATTCGTCGGTGTAGTAGGTCACGTCGACCCCGTCGAGAGGCGCCTTGCCGCCCCACCAGCTCGGGTTGCGATCGAACTTCGCGCCGACGCCGGGCGTGTACGAGACGAGGTTGAACGCACCCGTTGTCTGCGGCGTCGTCGTGAAGGTCCCGTCTTTGTAGCCGGCCGGAAGGATGATCGACTGGTACGTCGTGTTGCTCGTCAGGTAGGGGAAGCTCGCCGTCGGTGCGTCCAACGTGAAGACGACGGTGTAGTCGTCGACCGCCTTGATGCCGGACGGCGAGAGCACGCCCTTGAATGCGGAGAGCGCGGCGCCGCCGCCGGTCGGGTCCGTGATCCGCTTGTACGTCGCGACCACGTCCGCGGCTTTCATATCCTGCCCGTTCGCGAACTTGACACCCTTGCGGAGGGTGTACGTCCAAACCGACCCCTTCGCACTCGGCTTCCAGCTCACGGCGAGCTGGGGCGCAAGCGTCAGGTCCGGATTCGTCTGGGTGAGATACTCGCCGTTGATGCTGCCCGTGGCCAGCGTCCCGTGGTCGGCGAACAGGTTCGGCTCCATGGGCTTTGCCGGAGCCGGGTTGATGCCGAGCCTGAATCGCCCGCCGGCCCTCACGGCCATGGTTGCTCCCCGGGCAGGGGCTGCGTAGCCCATCGCTCCGAGCGCCGCGCCGATGGCGGTTGCCGAGAGGCCGAGCACCGTGGCCCGTCGCATGAAGTCACCGCGGCTGTACTCGCCGGTGAAAAAGTCGTCGATCAGCGCGTTCTCGAGCTCGCTGGCCTGGTTGATGCGGTACTCGTCGAGCTGTTCCCTTGGATCACGTGCCATCAGCCCATCCCTCGCCTTCTGGTCTCGACATCGACCTGGACGTACGTGTGGACGCTCAAACCCAGCCGAAGTTGGGCCGTACCTCGACGGCCCTCATCGCTGACCCCGCTCGTTCTAGGGATGGGCTGCCGTCCCAACCTGATGCTGCCCTTATGCCAGATCCAAACCGTTGAAGTCAACTCAAGTCTTCCATTTGGATCGCCGTTCGACATCCGAACGCTGCGGGCGTATCGTCGCGACCGTGGAGCACGCGTTCGAATCCGCGGCCGAGGAGCTGCAGAACAACCTCCCGGAAACGCGATCGCCTTCGACGGGTGTCAACGCGACCCTGCGTATCCTCGACCTGCTGGCCTCGCGCGGCACCTTGAGCCTCGCCGACGTGACGCGTGAGCTCGGCATCGCGAAGAGCACAGCGCACCGGATCAGCGCGATCCTCGTCGAGCGAGGCTGGGCGGTCCGCGATGGCGAGGGGCGGTTCGCGCTCGGGATTCGGGCGCTGCGCCTCGGGTCGAGCTCGTCCGACTTGCCGATCGTGACCGCGTTCCGTACCGTGGCAGCCGAGTTCCTGACGCGACACGACGAGACGATCCTGCTCGCGGTGCTCGACGGGGTCGAGTCGTTGTTCATCGCGCTCGAGGAGACATCGCAGCCGGTGCGACTGGTCACGCACGTCGGCTCGAAGACACCCGCATTCGCCTCGGCCAGCGGCCGCGTCGTGCTTGCCTCACACGCCCCGGCGTCCGTCTCGGCGCTCTTCGGCGGTCAGCTGTTGGTGACGCCGACCGGTCGTCGACTCAACGGCGTCGCAGAGCTCCAGTCGCTCCTCGCCGAGGTGCGGGAGCAGGGCTACGCCGAGAACTGGGAGGAGACGGCGGAAGGGCTCTACGCGGCCTCCGTCCCGATCGTGAGCGCTGCCGGGGTCACGCTCGCCGCGCTCACGACCTGCATCCCGATCTCGCGCATCACACCCGAGCGTCGCGAGACGATCGTGGACGACCTCAAGCGGCTCGGCGCCACGCTCTCCGAGCTCGTCGGCTGGCTCCCGTCGTTCTCGTCGAGGTCGCCGTCGTGACCGCGACACGGCCGCCACGGTGAAGGTCACCGAGCTCGAGGTCCTCGTCGTCGGCAATCCGCCGCCCTCCCACGGCGGGCGGTACTTCGTCCTCCTCCAGCTACGAACCGACGACGGTGTCGTCGGCGTCGGCGAGGTCTACGCGGCGACGTTTCATCCATCGGTCGTCCGGCACATGCTCGAGGACGTCTTCGAGCGCCACGTCCTGGGTCGCGACCCGTTCCGGATCGAGGAGCTGTGGCGCCAGGTGTACGCGCGCGGCTATTCCGCCCGTCCCGACGCATCGCTCGTCGGCGTCCTGAGCGGTCTCGAGATCGCGTGCTGGGACATCATCGGGAAGGCGGTCGGGAAGCCGGTCTACGAGCTCCTCGGCGGGCAGGTGCACGAGCGGTTGCGCACGTACACGTACCTCTATTCGGAAGCAGACGACGCGACGGACGTGTACCTCGACCCGGCGCTTGCCGCGGAGCGGGCCGCGGTCTATGCCGCCCGAGGCTTCACTGCGCTCAAGTTCGACCCGGCGGGCCCGTACTCGGCGTTCGACCCCCGACAGCCCTCGCTCGAGGCGCTCGATCGGTCCGCGAGCTACGTCGCCGCCGTCCGTGAGGCGGTGGGCCGCGACTGCGATCTCCTCTTCGGCACGCACGGTCAGTTCACGCCGTCCGGCGCGATTCGGCTCGCGCGCCGGCTCGAGGCGTTCGAGCCGCTGTGGCTCGAGGAGCCCGTTCCGCCGGAGTCACCCGAGGAGATGGCACGTGTCGCGCGCGCCACGGCGATCCCGGTCGCGACCGGGGAGCGTCTCACGACGAAGCACGAGTTCGCGCGCGTCCTCGCGACCGGCGCTGCGGCGATCCTCCAGCCGAACCTCGGACGCGTCGGTGGGATCCTCGAGGCGAAGAAGATCGCGGGGATGGCCGAGGCGCACTACGCGCAGATCGCCCCCCATCTCTACAGCGGCCCCGTGCTCGGCGCGGCGAACGTGCAGCTCGCGGCGTGCAGCCCGAACTTTCTGATCCTGGAGGGGATCCTCGACTGGACGGGCTTCCACGCGGAGCTCCTCCACCACCCGATCACATGGGAGGACGGGTACGTGATCCCCTCGGGCGAGCCGGGACTCGGAATCGAGCTCGACCTCGACGTTGCCCGGTCGCATCCGTACGACGGCGACGAGCTGCACCTCACACCGCTCGACAAGCCGGTCTGACCCGGTGCGGATCGGGTTCATCGGTCTGGGACGGCTCGGCGGGCTGCTCGCGACGAGCCTCGTCCGCGCAGGCTTCGTCACGACGGTCCACGACCCGGACGACGACGCCGTCCGTCGCTTGACCGAGCTCGGGGCGACCGCGGCGGAGTCTCCGGCCGAAGCTGCCGTGGAGGCAGACGCGGTGGTGACGTGCCTGCCCTCACCTTCCGTGTCGGCGTCGGTCCTGGCCGGGGACGACGGCGTGCTGACGACACTCCGGTCGGGTGGCACCTGGATCGAGATGGGGACGACCGGAAAGCACGAGGTGACCCGTCTTGCGGACCTCGCCGTGCGGCGGGGAGTCGCGACGCTCGAGGCTCCGGTGACCGGCGGTGTGCACCTCGCCGCCGCGCGCGAGATCACGGTGATCGTCGGGGGCGAGCCCGAGGTCGCCGAGAGACATCGACCACTGTTCGAGACGATGGGTCGCAAGGTGTTCCACGTCGGCCCGCTCGGGGCGGCCTCCGACCTCAAGGTGATCACGAACATGCTGGCGTTCGTCCACCTGGTAGCAGCGGGTGACGCGCTCATGCTGGCGCGCCGGGCGGGGATCGACCTGCGTCAGACGTTCGAGGTGATCGCGGCGAGCTCGGGGACGAGCTTCGTCCACGAGACGGAGAGCCAGGTGATCCTCAACGGCAGCTACGACATCGGGTTCACGATCGACCTCGCACTCAAGGACCTAGGGCTCGCGCTCGAGCTCGGCGCCGAGACCGGGGTGCCCCTGCCGCTCGCCGAGCTGGTCGAGGGCACGTTCGAGCGCGCCCGGGCGCAGTACGGCGGCGACGCCTGGTCGCCGATGGTCGTCCGGCTGCTCGAGGATCAGCTCGGGGTCGAGCTGCGTGCCGAGGGCTTCCCCGCCACGCTCGCCGACTGACGACGTACGCCAGAGCCCGTGGGCGCTCGCTCAGAGAGCGCCGAGCAGCTCGTCCGCATAGGTGACCGAGACCCTCCGCATGACCCCTTGCTCGTCCGCCTGGTAGTGCCCCATCCTCCAGAGCGCCGGCGAGTAGACGTGGATCGAGGTCGCGGGCTCGTGACCCTCGTTGCGGACGCCGTGGATGTACGTCGCGTCGAAGTCGAAGGAGCCGCCTTCGCCGTGCTGCCTCGTCTTCTCCCGGATCCAGCCGTCACCGTCGCGGTGGAAGAAGTCCTCCCAGAGCACCCCTTCGCAGACGTGCACCGCGCCCGACGAGCGGTCGTGGTCGTGGTACCCCGTGTCCTGGCGGTGCATCCAGCAGATCAGCCAGATGTCGATGCTCGGGTCGCGGTACAGCTGGACGTAGTGCCGGACCTCCGCATCGTGGCGCACGTGGGAGCGCCAGAGCGCCTGCTCGGCCGCGATCGAGCCCGCGAGCTCCCTGAGCTCGGGCCGGTCGAGGTCGTGGTCCGGTTGCAGGCGTTCGGAGAGCCAGGAGGCGATGTCGGTCATGTCAGCAGCGCCCGTGCGTTGTCACCTCTGAGCAACTGTTCGACGGATTCGCCGAATCCCCTCATCGCTCGAAGGGTTGGCTCGGGGTCGACCACCGGGAGGTCGGACCCGTGGACGAGCTGCGACACCCCGAACGTCTCGATGCAGAGCTCGAGCGCCCGCCGCCCGTACGAGGCGGTGTCGAAGAACAGGTTGCGGTCGAGGACCGAGCGAACGTCGACGCCTCGCGATGCGAGTCGCTCGAGCTGGAACGGCGCTCCACCGGCGAGGATCGCGAACACGACGCGCGCCTCGGGCCAGCGGCGACGCCCGTCGAACAGCCAGTGAAGATAGGCCTCCTGCATCTGCGCGGTGTAGAGCGTGACCGCTGGCCACCAGCCGGCGGGACCCCCTGGCGCCCGGCCACCGGAGGGATGCACGAACAGGAAGCCGCCACCCGCATCCAGGCTCGCCATCACCGGCTCGAGCGTGTCGAGCTCGGCCAGCGCCCGTGCGCCCACACACACCCCGGCAAACCCGGGGCGCTGCGTCGACGACGCGAGCGCGACGAACCTTCCCTCCGAGCCGGAGACGACCTCCGCGATCCCCTCCTCCCAGACGGCTACGAGCTCGCCGCGCTCGTCCTCCGGGAGGTCCTCGAGCCCGTAGGTGGGCTGCAGCGAGACGACGGCGACGTCGATTCCGAGCCTGTCGAGCAGCGCGACCCTGTGCTCGGGGTCGTTCTCGGCCTCGTCGAACCGGAACGAGCCCTCGACGAGCTCGAGCGTGTGCCCTGCGAGTCGGGGAGGAGTCGTGCGGTTCCGCAGGGCCGCGACGAACGAGGGGGGCACGAGGTGCTGGTGGACGTCGACGGACGGGCTCTCACCCATCGAGTCCTCCTGAGCGCACCACGTGGACGAGCGGCTCGAGCGCCGGGAGCGGGTCACCCTCGGCGACGAAGCCGGCCGATGCACGCACGCGGTCGAAGGTGGCTCGAGTGCGCGGGCCGATGCTGTCCAGGCCCCGTAGCTCGCAGGCCTGGGCGGCGAGCAGCAGCTCGACCGCCACCACGCGTGACCCGAGGTCGACCATCTCGGCGAGGCGCCTGGCGGCGAGCGGCGCCATGGTGATCCGATCCTCGATGCCCTCCGCCTGGGTCGTCGAGACGAGCTCGAGCGATACGGGCGGTGCGAGGAGGCGGGCTTCGGCGGCGAACGCCTGGATCGCGATCCCGAGCTCGCTGAGCGCGCTCTCGGCCAAGCCCGAACGGGCGCCGAGCCCTTCCGGCAACCCGGTCAAAGGCGCCTGTAGGAGCTTGACCGCCCGCTCGGCAGCGGCCGCGAGCACCTGGCCGAGCGCGATCCGGGCGAGGTCGAGCGCCGTCGCGAGGGCGGCCAGCTCGAAGACCCCGCACGACACGATCCGCCCGTCGGGGAGGACGACCGGGTTCGACTGGACGGCATTCAGCTCGGTCGCGACCTGGGCGGACGAGAACGACAGCGCGTCACGGGCCGCGCCGTGGAGGAAGGGAACAGTGCGGAACACGAGCGGGTCCTGCAGGTTGCGCGCAACCCGCGTGCTGCCGGCCAAGAGGGTCTCGAGCCGCTCCAGCGTGAGACGGAAACCAGCCGACTCCCGTGTGTCGGCGAGGGCAGAGTCGAACGCATCGGGGGCCGCGCCGAGCGCCTCGATGTCGAGCGCGGCAGCGATGTCGAGCGCGTCGAGGAGACGGACGGCGTCGACGACCGCGAGCGCGCCCCACGCGGTCGACAGCGCGTTCTGGTTGACGACCGCGATCGCCTCGCCGCGCGCCGGCTCGAGTCGAGCGAAGATCCCCTCGGCGAGATCCGCCATCGGGGCGAGGTCACCCTGCCCCACCGACCCGAGCGCACGGATGGGTGGGACCCGTCGTTCGTTGAGGCACTCGACGACGGCCCGGGCGAGCTCGGGCCGGGCGGCAGTCGACCCCCGTGCGAGCGCGTTCGCGAGCCGCAGGGCGGTCGCACGCCCGACGTCCTCCGGCACGGGCGCACCCTGCCCGATCAGGTGCTGTCGCACGAGCAGCCGGTCGTGCCCATCGGCCTCGACCATCACTCGCTTGCGCACCCCCACGCCGGTGGTGATCCCGTAGGCCGCGTGACCTTCGTCGACGACGTCGCCGACAATCGAGCGAGCGTGCTCCATCGCTGCGATAGCAGCCGGAGCAAGCTCGACCTGCTCGCCGTGGCGCGAGACCAGGACGAGCTCGGCGACGGTCAGCGAGCGCCCGTCGAGGACGACTGTCATGAGCCGGATGCGTGTCCGCGAGTCAACGCTGGCGCATCATCGCGCACCGCGCAGCGCGTCGACCAGCGAGCCGACGAGCGCCGCGCCGGCCGCCACGAGGACAACCGTGCCACCGGGGGCGAGGTCGCCGTAGTACGAGACGGTCAAACCCACGATCACCGCTCCCAGCCCGACCGCCATCGCGATCCCCAGGGTCGAGGCGAGGCTCCACGCAACCCGTTGGGCTGCGATCACCGGCAGCACCATGAGCGCCGCGACGAGGAGGATGCCGACGATCCGCATCGACATCCCCACGGTGAGCGCCGCGAGAACGGTGACGACCGCATTCAGCAGCCCGACCCTGAACACCGGCGACCCGGCTACCCTCCTCGTCGATCACCGCTCCGACCAGGCCGCGATACAGCAGCCCGATGACGGCCAGCGAGGCGAGCCCGAGCGAGAGAACGACCCACAGGTCGTCGAACGTCACGGTCAGGATCGAGCCGAACAGGAACTGGAACAGGTTGACGTTCAGCCGGCCCGCGCTCGACACGAGCACCACCCCGAGTGCGATTCCCGTGTAGAACACGAGCGCGAGCGCCTGGTCGCCGGCTGTCCCGCCCCAGGCCCGCAGCCACTCGATCGCGAGGCCGCCGAGCACCGCGAACACGAGCGCCGTCAGGACCGGCGAGATCCCGAGCAGGTACCCGGCCGCGACACCGGCGAAGGCGACGTGCCCGAGCCCGTCGCCGACGAGCGAGGCTCGGCGCTCGACGAGGAAGAACCCGACCGTCGGCGCGAGCACGCCGACGACCGCGCCGACGGCGAAGGCGAGCCGCATGAACTCGAGATCGAGCATCAGTGCGCGTGTGACGGGTCGTGCCACACGGCGGGGAGCGCCGACGGGGGCCCGTCGAAGACAATCCGGGTGCGCACCAGGAGCAACCGCGTGACGACGTGCTCGACCGCGCCGAACTCGTGGGAGACGTAGAGGATCGTCACCCCCAACTCGGACCGAAGCTCGGCGAGCAGTCCGGCGAGCGACTCCTGCGCGGCGGCATCGACTCCGGTGGTCGGCTCGTCGAGGGCCAGCAGCCTGGGCTCGGTCGCGATCGCCTTCGCGATGAACGCCCGCTGCTGCATCCCACCCGACAGCGTCTTCAGCGCGGCGTCGGCTCGGTCGCCGAGCCCGACGCGGTCGATCGCCCGGGTCACGACGTCGCGATCGGAGCGACGGAGAGGGCCGATCGGGCCGCGAACCGCGAGCCGACCGGCGGCGACGACCTCCCGCACGGTCACCGGGCTGCCGACGGCGAGGTGCGCCCGCTGCGGCAGGTAGCCGACCCGTGGCCCTCCACGCGCCCCAGGGCTCGCACCGAACAGCGTGACCTCGCCGCTCTGCGGGCGCTCGAGCCCGAGCGCGAGTCGCAGGAGGGTCGTCTTCCCACCGCCGTTGGGCCCGGCGATCGCGACGAACTCCCCTCCCTCGACGCTCAGCGACACGGCCTCCAGCGCGGGTGGCCCTCCCGGATAGGCGAACGAGACGTCCCGGAGATCGACCGCGGGTGCCGTGCCTACCTGCATCCGAGCGCCTCGCGGAGCGCGGCGAGGTTGCCCCGCATCACGCTGAAGTAGTCGGCACCGTCGTCGATCTGCGCCTGGGTGAGGCCTTCGATCGGGTCGAGGACGGCGGTCTTCACGCCGGCCTCGCGCGCGACCGTCTCGGCAAGCTTGGGTGAGAGCAGCGTCTCGAAGAAGACCGTCGTCGCGCCCGACTCTCGCACCTGCGCCACGAGCCGGCTGATGTCCTTCGGAGACGGCTCGGTCTCCGGCGAGAGACCACTGAGCGCCACCTGTTCGAGGTCGTACCGGCGTGCGAGGTAGCCGAACGCGGCGTGGCTCGTGACGATCTGTCGGCGGCGACATGCGCTCAGGCCGCGCTGGTACTCCGCGTCGAGGGCATCGAGCCGTGCCACGAGGCCGTTCGCGGTGGACGCGTCACCGAGCCGGCGGGCGATGCGGCGGGCGAGCGTCGCATACCTGACCGGGTCGAGCCAGACGTGAGGATCGAGGTGCGGCTCGTCACGGCCCTCCGCGAGCGGCTCCAGCTCTTCCCCCCGAAGGAGGTCGAGGGATGGTCCCGAGCGGTCGGCGACGGCGGTCTCGACGGCCGGCTGGAACCCCTGGCCGAGATAGACGACGAGCTTTGCCTCGTGCAACAACCGGACGTCGCTCGGTGTCAGCTCGAGATCATGGGGCTCGGCTCCGGCAGGCGTCAGGTCGACGACCTCGGTGCCCGGGCCTGTCACTGCCCGGGTGGCGAAGGCAAGAGGATAGAAGGCCGCGACGATGTCGCCTCGCGCGCTCGAGGTGGCAGCTCCCCCGCAGCCCCCGGTGAGCGCCACGACCGCGAGCGCGAGCGCGAGGAGGTAGGCGGTTCCCGTCATCGTCCTGCAACGCACGGTATCAGATAATGAGAATTGATATCATCTATCCATGGGCCAATTGCCGTGGGAGACACACGCCACCGCGGGCCTCCGGTCCGCGGGGTTGCGCAACGGTGGAGCCCGTCGGGCGGTGGTCGAGCACCTCGGTCTGCAGGACTGCTGTCGGTCGGCGCAGGAGATCTTCGACGGGATCCGCGATGCCGGAGGCACGGCCGGGATCGCGAGTGTCTATCGCGTGCTCGAGACGCTCGCCGCGCTGCGGCTCGTCCAGCGAGTCGACATCGGCGACGGCGTCTCGCGGTTCGAGGCAGTGCTCCCGGACGGTGAGCACCACCACCATCATCTCGTCTGCGATGCCTGCGGCCGGGTCGAGCCGTTCGAGGACGCATCGCTCGAGGATGCGCTCGAGCGAGTGGCAGGGAGCCGGGGGTACACGATGGCGGCGCACGACGTCGTCCTCCACGGCGCCTGCCAGCGCTGTCGGTCGTAGGCCGACGCGCGAGCGGGAACCAACCGAAGCGGCGGACGTACCCCCGTCGCCCACGAAGGGACGTCGGGTGTCGTTCGGCGGTCAGCTCCGGACGACGATCTCGACCAAGGCCATCGAGCGGGCTACCTCCCCGCGCCGTCGGGTGACCGATCCGTGAGGCGGGTGCTACTCGCCCCAGTCGAAGTCGCGGGAACGGCCCCAGAGCGTCTCGTCGAGCGCCGGGCCCTCCGTGGAGTCCTCCCCGGGCCACGGGAGCGCCGCCGAGACCGCGACCGGCTCCGCCGGGACGGCGGTCTCGAGAGTCTCGAGCGTCTCCTCCAACCGAGCCTGTTCCTCCGACTTGAAGAGCGGATGGTTCTCGAACGGATCCTCGACCTCGTAGCGGTCGAGCGGCATCTCCGACGACAGCGTCGCGTTCTGCTGCTTCAGCTCGAGATGCTCCTCGATCGCACGCGCAAGCGAGGTCTGGGAATCGGCGGCCATGCTTTCTCCGGGGTCGGGAACGAGACGGTCGGACGGCACGGCTCAGTGTACCCCGCGCCGAAAGACCTGCAATGGATGGGCTTCTGCCCTCGACAGCCGGCCGGTCACGTCTGCTCGGTCACCAGCGCGGCGCGGACGATTCGATCCTGCTCGCGTTGATGGGCAGTCGGATACCCCTCGCTCGGGCTCGCCTTCCAGGTGCGCCCGACGTACGTCACCGGACCGCCCGCGACGCTCGCTCGGGCGGCCTCGTCGAGCCGGTGGCGGATAGAGCGCCACGGGCCCATGTTCTGTGGCTCCTCCTGAGCCCAGACGATCTCGCGCAGCGACGGATACCGCCCGATCACCGCGGCGAGCGCCTCGACCGGGAATGGGTAGAGCTGCTCGAGCCGTCCGACCGCCACCCCGTGGGCGTCTGCGCGAAGGTCGTGACCGACGATGTCGTAGTAGATCTTCCCCGAGCAGAGCACGAGCCGCTGCACGCCCTCCGGGTCGACGGTCTCGTCGTCGATCACGAGCTGGAATGCGCCTTCGGCGAGCTGCTCGAGCGTCGAGGCCGCCTGCCGCATCCGGAGGAGGCCCTTTGGCGTCATCACGACGAGCGGCCGGGCGACCGGGTCGAGCGCCTGCCTGCGGATGAGGTGGAAGAACTGCGCGGCTGTCGTGCAGTTGGCGACCCTGACGTTCTCCTGCGCCCCCTGCTGGAGGAACCGCTCCAGCCGTGCGCTCGAGTGCTCGGGCCCGTTTCCCTCGTAGCCGTGCGGGAGCAGGAGCGTGAGACGCGACGTCTGCCCCCACTTCGACCGCCCGGCGACGATGAACTGGTCGACCACGATCTGCGCCCCGTTGACGAAGTCGCCGAACTGCGCCTCCCAGAGGACGAGCGTATCGGGCGCCGCGACCGAGTACCCGTACTCGAAGCCGAGCGCCGCGTACTCCGACAGCGGCGAGTTGAACACCTCGAATGACGCGTTCGCGTTCGCGAGGTGCTGGATCGGCGCATACGTCTCACCAGTGCCGGGGTCGTGGAACACGAGATGCCGGTGGGCGAACGTCCCGCGCTCTGTGTCCTGACCCGAGAGGCGGATCGCGATGCCGTCCTCGAGGAGCGATCCGTACGCCAGCGCCTCCGCGTGTCCCCAGTCGATCCCGCCCTCGTGGATCGCCTCGCGACGCCGGTCGAGCTGGCGCCGAAGCTTGGCATTTACGGTGAACCCAGCAGGGGCGCGCGCGAGCTCCTCGTCGAGCGCGAGCAGGCGTGCCTGCTCGACCCGGGTCTCGGGTGCAACGCCCTGCTGCGGCCGTGGTTGCGGCGGCGGCTCTGGGGACGGCGGGTGCCGATCGGCGATCGAGGCGCGCAGCCGGTCATGGGCCGCGCGTAGCGTGGCCGTGAACTCCTCGACGAGGAGGTCGACCCCCGCTTCGTCGATCACGCCCTCGGCGACGAGTCGCCGCGCGTACTGCTCCCGCGCCGTCGGCTGCTGCTCGATCCGCTCGACCATCAGCGGTTGGGTGTACGAGGCGTCGTCCTGCTCGTTGTGCCCGAACCGGCGGTAGCCGACGAGATCGATCACGAAGTCGTGGCCGAACTCCGCGCGATACGCGAGCGCCAGCTGCGTCGCGCTGACCGCCGCCTCCGGATCGTCGGCGTTGACGTGCACGATCGGGATGTCGAAGCCCTTTGCGAGGTCGCTCGAGTATCGCGTCGACCTGCTCTCCGTCGGATCGGTCGTGTACCCGACCTGGTTGTTCGTGATGAGGTGGAGCGTGCCGCCCGTCGTGTAGCCCTCGAGGCTCTGGAGGTTGAGCGTCTCCGCGACGACCCCCTGACCGGCGAACGCCGCGTCGCCGTGGATGAGCACCGCGAGCGCAACCGACGGATCGTGCGTCCCGGCTCCGTCGGAACGATCGGTCTGCTCGGCCCGCGCCCATCCTTCGACGACCGGGTTCACCGCCTCCAGGTGGCTCGGGTTCGGCGCAATCGTCACCTCGACCTCCCCCACCCGCGTCAGCCGGGTCCCGGACGCCGGCAGGTGGTACTTCACGTCACCGCTGCCACCCTCCGGGTCGAGGACGAGCGCGTCGAGCGACCGCTCGCCCTCGAACTCGCGCAGGATCGACTCGTACGACCGGCCGACCGTGTGGACGAGCGCGTTCAGCCGACCACGATGCGCCATCCCGATCACGACCTCGTGCGCGCCCCCCTCGCCCGCGAGCTCGATGGTCTCGTCGAGCATCGGGATCAGGGTGTCGAGACCTTCGAGCGAGAACTGCTTCTGGCCGAGGAACGATCGGCGCAGGTACTGCTCGAGCCCTTCGACCTGGGTGAGTCGCCGAAGCAACGCAATCCGCTCGTCGCCACCGAGCGGCAACCGGTACCTCCCCGACTCGATCGCCTTGCGCAGCCAGACCCGCTCGGCGTGGTCAGAGATGTGCTCGATCTCGTACGCGATCGAGCCGGTGTAGACCTCTCGCAGTCGCGGAAGCACGTCGGCGAGCGTCTCGCCGGGCACGTAGAGGCGCAGGAGCCGGGCCGGAATCGCTCGTTGCAGCTCCGGCGTGAGCGCAGGGACGAGCCGGCTCTCGTCGAGCGCCGGGTCGCCCATCGGCTCCGACCCGAGCGGGTCGATCCGCGCCGCGAGGTGGCCGTGCATGCGATACGCCTTGACGAGCGCCATCGCGGCTGCGACACCACCGAGCAGCGTCTCGTCGAGCGGGCGCTCGGCCTGACGGGCCGGTGGAACGGCATGCTCAGGCCCTCCGTCCGGTGCTGGCGCCGCCGGTGCGGGAGCCGGGTGCTCGACGAGCGTCGGAGGCGGTGCAGTGCCCGCCGCCTCGCCGTTTCCGTCGGGCAAGTGCTCGACGAGCGCTCGGAGACCGGGGAGCGTGCCGATCACCGCGGCCGCGTCCCGCTCGAAGACCGAGCGCCACTCCGCCGGGACGCTCGCCGGGTTCTCGAGGTAGTCCTCGAGCAGCTGGGCGACGTACCCGGCGTTGAGCCCGGTCAGGTCGGTCTGCGACATCGCTCGAGGTCGTGCAGCGAGCCCGGCGGGCGTCTCAGAGCAGCGGACCGTCCGTGATCACCACGAAGGTCATCCCGATCACCCACGCGAAGGCGGCGAACAATGCCGCCTTCAGCGCAAGTCGCTGATATCGCTCGCTCATGCGCGCGGCGATGAGCGCGAGGATGACCGCGGCCGGGGCAAGCCGGGCGGGACGCGCATGCAGCTGGAGGATCAGCCCTCCACCCATCGCGAGCGCGGACATCGCGATCGACGCGACCGCCATCAGGCCCGCGATCGTGTCGACCCAGGAGCGATGGGCCTCCTGGAGCTCGTCGTACGAGCTCACGCCCGCCCCCTGACGGCCGCTCGGCCGGTGGCAGCGCGCCGCGCAGGGCGCCGATCGCGCCCACCAGGCCCGACGCGCCGCCCGTGCCGCGGATGCCAGCGCCGCGGCTCGTCGAGCTGCGGCGTGTCGTGCACGGGGACGAGCACGGCGGGCTCCTCGGGCTCCGGCGTCGCCTTGATCGCCCACCAGACCACGACGCAGAGGTAGACGACAGGGATCTTCAGCACGAGCAGCAGGAACACGGCCTCCCAGACCATCGGCCCCGAGTCTACGCGATCGGCCGGTTTCTGCGCTTCCGCTCGACGACAGCGGCCGCGACCGCGTTGACGCAGCCGCCGAGGAGAGTGACGAGGGCCAGCCCGACACCGAATGTCGTCGCCGTGGCGCCGCCGTCCCGCTCGACGACCAGGAACACGACCGGCCCGAACTGGACGCGCGCCGTCCCGCCCGCGACGCTCAGCGTCACGGCGAGCGCGGCAGCTGCGACATACGTGGTGACGCCCACCGCCGCCGCGCCCAACACGAATGCCCTCAGAGACCGCACGCCACCCGCCCATCCGACCCGATCACCGTCAGCGAAAGCGCGTGGCACGCCAGCGGGAATGCCGCGAGGGCGAGGCACGGCGAGCCGACCTGGAGGCTGACGCTGGCGAGGAGGACACCGATCACCGTCGGCGCCAGAGGCCCGCCGATCGCGACCGCGGTGCGCCGCGCCGGGAGGACCACCGGGTGGCTGACGTATGTCCGCAGCCCTGCGGTGACGAGCGCGGCCGGGATCCCGCGGAGCATGGCCGCGTGGGCCATCTCGTGGGTCAGGAGCCCGAGAGCGCTGGCAGACCCGACCGTGATCGCCGTACCCGACGATCCGCCCCCGGCGATGAGCACCAGATGCTCGACGACCACCGTCACTGTGACGGCGATCACGACTACCCGACGGACGAGTGCGCTGCAGCACGTGGCGATCACCCGCGGCCAGGTGACGGTCTCGAGCGGATACCGCCGTGCGACCGGTGCCGGGAGCACGCCGGCCGGCGCGAGCCTGATTGCGAGCAGGGCCCAACCGATCGCGCTCTCGAGCCTGCCACGACCGCGATGCACGTTGACGAGGAGCGCGCGGTTCAGATCCCAGACGAAGGCGAGCGCATCGTCTCGCGCCTGCTCGAGCGTGATTCCAAAGGCGCGAGTCAACGCCACCGCTGCCTCCTCGATCGTGCCACCCAACTGGCTCAGGACGACCATGGCGGCGGCATTCCCGGGACGGCGGCCGCCGAGCACCGTGTCATGGACGGCGCCGGCCTCCACGACGACCCCCTCTGCAAGCTCGACTCGATCTCGCAGATCCAGCATCAGGCGGCCACCATGACCCGTCGCCCGAGGAGCGCGAGCGCCGCGAGCGACGCCGCGCCGAGCAACGCCGCCGCCGCTGCTGGTGCCGGTAGGCCGGAGCGAACGAGCAGCGGGCCTGCGACCGAGGCGACCGCCGACAGCGAGGCGTAGGTGAGGACGAACGTCGCGACCGACAGAGCCTGGTCGCCGACCCCGGCCTCGACCCAGGCGACGGCCGCACCCGCCATGAGGCCCGCCACGCAGGTGGCCATCGCGATAGCCGTCGCGGGTGGGAGCACCTGGAGCGTCGTCGGGGCCTGCAAGACCGCCGGGAGGATCGTCGCGGTCGCAGACAGAAAGACGATCGCGACCGCCGAGAGAGCCCAGGCGCCGGCCACGGTCGGGATGCGCAGCGGGACGAGCGACCAGACATGCTCGCCCGACGCGAGGAGCCCTCCCACGGCGAGCGGCACCGGCGCGGCCGCGAGCATCGCGGTGCCGAGGGCGAGCGCGGTCCCGGGAGCAGGCTCGAGCCCGACGAGCATCCCGAGGGCGAGCCCCGCCCAGCCGACGACGATCGCGGCGGTCACCGCCGAGCGGAGGTCGCGACGGCGGCCCAGAACGAGCCCACCCGCGAACACGGCGGCGGCGAACGGCGGCGCCCCGATCGCACGCGATCGCACCCTGGTGCGCGCGCGAGGTGGGGGTCGACGCGCCGCGAGCACGACCCAACAGGTGCCCGACGCGAGTGCGACGACGAGGGTGAAAGCGAGCGGGCGGCCTCCCGGCCCGATCCCCGCGAGCGACGCCGCAACGGCGGCGAGAGGATCCTCGCCGGTGGCGCCGATGCCGAACCCGACGGCAGCGAAGACCGACAGAGCCCCGATCGAGGCGCGCGACCCGCGCCACGCGCCACGCGCCGCCTCGGCAAGCCCGCCGCCCAGCAGGACACCGGCGACGAGCGCCGTGGCGAGCACCACCGCTCCCGGCGCGCCACCGGGCCCATCGAGCGCGAGCGGCAGCAACAGGACAACCCCGACCGGGAGCGCCACACACGCGACGACGGCGAGTGCGAGCCCGTCCGTCGCCCCCACGAGCACGACCGCCCGGACGGGAGCGACACACACCTGCGCGCCGAGCGTGGCCGCGCCGTTGAGCACGAGCGCGAGGATCGCCCCGCCGGCGACGCACGGGAGGGCGAGACCGAGAGTGAAAGCCTCCGCGACCCGCGACGTGGCGAGGGCAGGCGCGAGCGAGTCACCGATCTCGCGCGCCGCACGCGAGAGGAGCATTGGCGTCACGACGAGCACGACCGCAACGGCGACGGCGATCACCGGGCTGTCCAGCGCAACGCGCACCGCACGCCTTCGGCTACAGGCCAGGACGGCGCTAGACAGCGGCCAGGCGCGCGAAGACATCGCGTTCGAGATCGGGCCGGCCCGTGGCGACGAGGAACGCCTCCTCGAGGTCGCGGGCGCCAAAGCGGCGGACGACATCGGCCGGGGTGCCGCTCGTCACGACACGACCCTCACGCAGCATCGTGACCGAGTCGCACACGCTTTCGGCGAAGCCGAGGTCCTGGGTCGCGAGCAGCACCGAGCCGCCGCGTCGGGCGTGGGCGCGCAGCGCCGAGCGGGTCACGACGACCGCTTCCGGATCGAGCGTCGCCGTCGCCTCGTCGATGACGAGGAGCGGAGTGCCGAGGGCGAGAGCCGCGACGAAGGAGACCTGTCGCCGCCGACCGCGCGAGAGCGCGCCGAGGCGCTCGTCGCGAAGCAGCTCCAGGTCGAACGCATCGAGGAGTGCAGTGGGCCCAGGCCCGTGGCCGGCCGGAACGCGGTAGAGCCTCCCGAGGAGGCTGACGTACTCGACGACGGTCAGCTCGTCGAAGCCCGACGGCTCGTCCGGGACGAGCGCGAGCCGCTGTCGCGCCTCGATCGTTCCCGCACGCGCGCCACACACGCCGACCACCCCGAGGTCGGGTCGCACGAGTCCCGCCACCATGCGGAGCGCCGTCGTCTTGCCGGAGCCGTTCGGCCCGACGAGCCCGACGATCGACCCGGCGGGGATACGAAGGGTGACGTCGGCGAGGGCGACCGTCGAGCCGAACCGCTTGCCGATCGCTGTCGCCTCGAGGACGAGTGGAGGGCGGCCTGCGGCCGCCCTCCAGGGTCGCTCAGCTACGGCAGACAACCTTGAATCCCGACCAGCCGAACGAGATCTCGGCGTTGCCGCCCGTGGCGCGGCACCAGGTCGCCCAGGCGAGCGCGACCCCGTAGGCGATGCCCACGACGACCACCCACCAGATGACCTCGTCGCGCTCCGCTACCTCGCGCCCGCGCGCGATTGCGGGTGACACGTAACTCGATCGCAGTGGCTCGACCATGGTGTTCACGTGCGTCCTCCTCCTGTCGTCCATCGTTGCGATCACGCTACGGGGGCAACGAAGACAGGGCTGTGCCACCTCGGTGTCGAAAGTGCGACGACGCCTTCACATCACCCTTACGCGGCGTGGGTAGGTTGGCCTCGCCCACGCCGAAGGAGGAATGCCCGTGAGACGCCTCGTTGGATCCCTCGTCGTTGTCGGCCTCGCCGCCGTCACGCTCGTCACCGCCGCCACCGCAGCCGACCGGATGTGGATCGGTTTCCACGACGATCCCATCCTGCGCTTCGATGGAGACCGTCAGGAGGCGCTCGACCGTGCGCGCGGCAACAACGCGACGATCCTTCGAACGCTCGTGGACTGGAGCGCGATCGCGCCCGTCAAGCCCGGGAACCCGGCGGATCCGTTCGACCCGGCCTATCGCTTCGACGATCTCGACGAGTTCGTCCGCAACGCCCAGCAGCGCGGGATGGAGGTCGTGCTCACGATCTGGGGCACGCCGACGTGGGCCAACGGTGGCCAGAAGCGGCAGGCGCTGCCGAAGAAGATGGGAGACTTCCAGACGTTCGCACGGGTGCTCGCGAGCCGTTACTCGGGTCGCTACGCAGGCTTCCCGTTCGTCCGGTTCTTCACGATCTGGAACGAGTCGAACCTTGCCACGTTCCTCGTCCCGCAGTTCGACAAGAACGGCAAGATCGTCAGCCCTGCGAACTACGCGAAGCTCGCGGCGGCAGGGTACGCGGGCATCAAGACGGGGAATCCGAAGGCCAAGGTCGCGATCGGCGAGACCTCGTCCAACGGGCGCGACAAGCCGAGGGCGGGGTTGACCGACACTGTCGCCCCCGGGACGTTCATGAAGCTCGTCGCGCAGGCGAACCGCAGGTTGAAGTTCGACGCCTGGGCGCAGCATCCGTACCCCTTCCCCGTCAACCAGGCGCCGACGCAGAAGGTGCGCTGGCCAAACGTGACGCTCACGTCGCTGCCACAGTTCGAGGCGGAGCTCGACAAGGCGTTCGGACGCAAGCAGATCCCGGTCTGGATCACCGAGTACGGCAACGAGACCAAGCCAGGTGAGCCGAAGGGCGTCACCGAGGCGCAGCAGGCCGTGTACCTCCCGCAGGCGATCGCGATCGCGGCAAAGGACCCCCGCGTCCCGATGTTCGTCTGGTTCGTGATGCAGGACAGCCCCGGCAGCATCTGGCAGAGCGGGATCTACCGGTCGGGTGGCGCGCCGAAGCGCGCGCAGCCGAAGTTCGCCGCGGCGGCGAGGCCGCTCGACGCGGTCAACGGCAAGGTGTCCGTCAAGGGTGGGACCACCAGCCCGACCCTGACCGTCTACCTGCGCGAGTACTGCGCGAACAACACGACCGGCACCCTGGTCGGGTTCACCGTCCGCAGCTACCTCGCCAACAAGCTCGTGCAGGTATCCCAGGGGAGCGGCTCGCTCGCGATCGACTGCACGGTCCCGGCACGGGTCGAAGGGCTCAAGGTCGTCAAGGGCAAGACGTATCGCGTCGACGTGGCCGCCAACACCGCCACCACGGCCCAGATCACGCGGACGATCACGATCGTGGGCACGTGAGCGCGCGCTCCGTGCTCGACTGACGCGCGGCGGGCAGCGGATCGCCAAGATGGGGCGGGACGTGGCTCGGACCTTTCGCCGCATCGATGCGCTTCCGCCGTACGTGTTCGCGGTGATCCGCGAGCTCACCCTCGAGCTGCGGCGCGCCGGTGAGGATGTCGTCGACCTCGGCTTCGGGAATCCCGATCTTCCCTCGCCCGAGGTCGCTGTCGCCAAGCTGCAGGAGGCGGCGGGCAAGCCTCACAACCACCGCTACTCGGCCTCGAAGGGGATTCCGAAGCTGCGCGCCGCCTGCGCCGACCTCTACGCGCGGCGCTTTGGCGTCACGCTCGACCCCGAGACGGAGGTCGTGGCGACGATGGGCGCGAAGGAGGGCCTCGTCCACCTCATGTGGACGCTGGTCGAGCCGGGGGACGCGGCACTCGTCCCCGCCCCCAGCTACCCGATCCACATCCACGCACCGATGCTCGCCGGTGCGAGCGTGTTCCAGGTGGTGATGGGCCCTGACGAGGACCTGTTTGCCAACCTCGCGGCCGCGCACGAGCGGGCGACACCGCGACCGCGGGTCCTCCTGCTGTCATTCCCGCACAACCCGACGACGGCGACGGTCGAGCTCTCCTTCATGGAGCGTGTGGTCGAGTTTGCGCGCGATCGCGACCTGCTCGTCGTCCACGACTTTGCGTACGCCGATCTCGGCGTTCGACGGTCACGTCCCGCCCTCGATCCTCCAGGTCCCCGGCGCAGCCGACGTAGCGGTCGAGCTGTACACCCTGACGAAGTCGTTCTCGATGGCGGGCTGGCGGGTCGGATTCCTCGTCGGCAACGCCGACGTCTGCCGGGCGCTGGCGCGGCTGAAGAGCTGGCTCGACTACGGGACCTTCCAGCCGATCCAGATCGCCGCCATCACGGCGCTCAACGACGCACCCGAGACCCCCGTCGAAGTGTGCGAGGTGTACCGCTCGCGCCGTGACGCGCTCTGCGACGGGCTCGATCGCGTGGGCTGGTCGTTCCCGAAGCCGCGCGGCACCATGTTCGCCTGGGCCCCGGTGCCCGCGCAGTTTGCGCCGATGGGATCGCTCGCATTCGCCGAGCATCTCGCGCGCGAGGCCAAGGTTGCAGTCTCGCCCGGTGTCGGGTTCGGGCCGGGCGGCGAGGGGTACGTTCGGTTTGCCCTCGTAGAGAACGAGCAGCGGATCCGCCAGGCCGTCCGCGGGATCGGTCGTGTGCTTCGCGTCGAAGCTGGTGGTCGGCCCGCCGCCCTGTCAGACTGACGCGACCACTCGCCGGAGCGGCGTGGTGACGAGCACGCATGTCCGAGACGACGGAGACACCCGCGAGCGACACCGCACCGACGGGGGCGCTCCGACGACGACGACAACGCCCGCTTTGCCTCACTGCTCGCGTCGGGAGAGCGCGTGCTCCTCGTCCGTCAACGGCACTGGGTGACGTTCATCGAAGCGGGACGCTGGTTCGTGCTCGCCCTCGTCGCCGGGCTGGGCTCCCTGGCGGTGAACGGATCCATTCCCGACGACGGGATCGCCGGACCGCTCAGCACGCTGCTCCGGTGGGCGTTCTGGGCGTTCCTCGCCGTGGGGATCGCCGGGCTGGGCTGGTACTACCTCACCTGGCGCATCGAGCGATACCTCGTCACGACCCGCCGCGTGATCGAGGCCGGTGGCGTGATCAACAAGTACACACGCGACACCTCGCTCGGGATGATCACCGACATGCTCGTCAACCACCCCTGGCTCGGTCGGATCCTCGGCTACGGAGAGATCGACCTGCTGACCGCCTCGGACGCCGGGACGAGCAAGATCCGCTTCCTCCCCCACGCCGACGACTTCAAGAAGGCGCTGCTCGACGCCAAGCACGAGCACGATCTCGAGGTCGGGGGGGCCCGCGCATTCCAGGACGCAGTGGCAGTCTCCGCGGTCACGGTGGACTCCTCCAACCGAAGCGACGCGCTCACGCCCGACGAGCTCGACTCGTCACTGAGCCGGCTCGCCGACCTCCGCGACCGCGGCCTGATCTCGGCGGAGGAGTTCGACGAGAAGAAGAAGGAGCTCCTCGACCGACTCTAGCCCGGCGAGGGCGCCTGGCATGTGAGCTCCGGGTCCCGCAGGGGGCGGCCCGGGGACGGCGAAGATGATCGAGCGATGCGCTGGCCCGCTCGCCTCCTCGCGCTCGGTGCGGTCCTTGTCCTGTCGTGCCTCGCGCCGACGGCATCGGGCGGCGCAGACCAGGGTGGGATCGAGGCGCGGGCGTTCGTCGCCATCGACGCGAACACGGGTCAGGTGCTTCTGGCCCGACGCGCCGAGACACAGCGACCGATCGCATCGCTCACGAAGGTGATGACAGGGCTGCTCGTCATCGAGCGCGGCGACCTGTCGCGCTGGGTGCGGGTCACCCCGCAGGCCGTCGATGTCGAGCCGTACAAGGAAGGGCTCGTTGTCGGGGCGCGCTATCCCCGCCGGTCGCTCCTGTGGTCGACGCTCCTCGCGTCGAGCAACGACTCCGCCACGGCGCTGGCGATCGACGCGGGCGACGGCTCGCTCGGACGCTTCTATGCGGCGATGAACGCCAAGGCGCATGCGCTCGGCTTGCACCGCACCGTCTACGCGAGCGCCTCCGGCCTCGACGACACGCGGAACGTCTCCACCGCGCTCGACCAGGCGCTGCTGGCGCGGGCCGCCCTGCGCGTGCCGTTGTTCGCCAGGATCGTCTCCGCCCCGTCGCATCGCAGCCCCTGGCCGCGGCTCCCGACGACGAGGGCGTGGGTCAACCACAACAAGATGCTCGCGCGGCAGCCCGGAACCTACGGCGTGAAGACCGGGTGGACGACACGAGCGGGAGGGTGCCTCGTCATCGCGCAGCGGCGCGGCGACCGGCGGGTGATCGCGGTCGTCCTCGCTTCACCGAGCATCTGGACCGACATGGCAACCCTGCTCGACCGGGCGTTCGCTCGCGCCTGAATGCGTGCGCACCTGCTCGGAGTGGAGCCGAGGGGGATCGAACCCCTGACCTTTTGGCTGCCAGCCAAACGCTCTCCCAGCTGAGCTACGGCCCCAGTAGGGTGGATCGTAGCCGCTCGAAACCGAGATCATCGACCCAGTTCACGCCCTCGCGCTGGTTGTTCCGTGCCCGGTTTAGTCGGAGCTGGACCGTCCTCCGCCCGTGCAGCCACGACAACGGGAAGTAGAAGCAACGGTCGAGATCGGCACAGTACGCGGCGATCGCATCGACCTCCGCGGAGGTATACCCGCGCTGGTGGAGTCCTTCTGCCGTTCGGCGACACGAGTAGCAACGCACGCGAACGACGTCCCCATCGAGCGCAGCCCACTTGCACTGCACGCGAACCAGGCTGGGACGCAGGTCCAAGATCAGGTCGTAACGCTCGCCTTCGCTGACCGGTCTGAAGACCCCAATCCCGAGCTTGACCGCCGCGTGGGCGATTGCGGTCTCCGCAATCGCGCCCTTCTGATCGGTGGAGAGCTCACTCGTCACGTTCTCAGTTTAGAGAACGGATCGGACAGGCCCGGCGTAAGGTCAGGCTGTCGCGGCCGCGTCGAGCTTCGGCACGTCGTTCCAGAGATCCTCGAGCCGGTAGTACTGACGGGTTTCCGGCGCGAAGACGTGGAGCACCACGTCGAGGTAGTCGTCGACGATCCACCGCGCCTCGGGCAGCCCGCTCGATGAGCGTGGCGTCACACCCGCGTCACGCTTGAGCGCCACGTAGACCTCGTCGTGGATCGCCTTCGTCTGGCGCTCGTTCTTCCCGGTCGCGAGGACGAAGAAGTCGGTGTAGTCGCACACCGTCCGCATGTCGAGGATCGCGACGTCGGTGGCCAGCTTCTCCTCACAGAGGGCGGCGATGCGGCGTGCGTGCTCGAGCGATGTCAGGTCGGTCGTGTCCTCTCGGCTCCGGTGCGGCGAAGCATAGCCATGCCCCCGGTAGGTCAGCGGGCGCGATACAGCCCGAGCCGCGCGATCTCGGCGGCCACGGCGTCCGGCACGAGGCCGTCGATCGGCAGCCCTTGCGCGACACGGTCGCGGATCTCCGACGACGAGACGTCGCAGGGCTCGATCGCGAACAGGGTCACGCGATCGGGGCGGCCGAGCCGCTCGACAACGCCGCGAAGCCCGGCTTCCGCGGTTCCCGGGCGGGTCGCAACTCCGAGCTGGGCGAGCTCGAGCACCCGCTCCGGCTGCTTCCAGGTCTCGAGCCGTGCGAGCTCATCGGCGCCCAGGAGGAAGACCGGGTCGTCGAGCCCCAACGCCTCGAGCGAGTCGACCGTGCGCGGATGCCTGTCGAGCGCGACCTCGACCTCGTCGATTCCGGCGAACGCCAGCTCCGCGAGCAAGAGCCTCACCGAGGGCGCGGTGTCGACCTCCTTGTGCCCGGGGTCCTCGATCACGCGAACGAGCAGCCGGTCGAGGGCAAATCGCTCGATGCCCGCACGAGCGAGCTCGACGTGCCCCACGTGTGGCGGGTCGAATGCGCCGCCGAGGATCCCTACTGCCACTCGAGCTCCTCGTCGCCGATCTCGACGAGCGCACCCTTGCGGACACCGGCAACCCGCAGCGCCTCGTCGAGCTCGTCCCCGAGGCTCACGTCCCCGACCACCCTGAACCCGCGATCGGTGCGCAGCACGCGGAACCGCCGGCGCGCCTCGACGCGCGGTCGGTACTCGAGAAACTCGGGGAGCGCCACGGCCTCGTCCGGGAGCGGTGGCGCGGCCGGGCAGAGCGCGAACAGCGCGTGCTTCAGCTCGGCGATCCCCTGACCCGTCGCGCACGACACGCGGTGCACCGCGACGATCCGATCGTCGTCGACCGCAAACGTGGCGGGCTCCGGCGTGAGATCGGCCTTGTTGAGGACGATGACCTGGGGACGCTCGTCGAGCCCTGCCCCGTAGAGACCGAGCTCACGATCGACGATGCGGAAGCGCTCGTCGGCGTCCCCGCTGCCCGTATCGATCACGTGCATGAGGAGACGCGCTCGCTCGAGGTGCGCGAGGAACTCGTGCCCCAGGCCGACGCCTTCACTGGCCCCCTCGATGAGTCCAGGGACGTCGGCGACCGTGAGCTGCGCGCCGCTCGAAGCCTCGACCGTCCCGAGAACGGGTCGTAGCGTGGTGAAGGGATAGTCGGCGACCTTTGGTGTCGCGTTCGACAGACGGCGGAGGAGCGACGACTTGCCGGCGTTCGGAAGCCCGGCGAGGGCAGCGTCGGCGACGAGCTTCAGACGGAGCTCGAGCTCGCGCTCCTCGCCCGGGAACCCGGTCTCGGCATACCGCGGCGTCTGCCGCGTCGGCGTCGCGAACGCGGCATTCCCGCGCCCGCCCACCCCACCGGATGCGGCAACCAGACGACCACGCGGCCGGAGCAGGTCCGCGACGAGCTCGCCCTCCGGGCCGAGCACCTGTGTGCCGACGGGAAGGTGCAGCTCGACATTGGCGCCATCCGCACCGTGCTTGCGCGAACCACCTCCGTTCCCGCCGCGCTCGGCGGAGAACACGCGCCTCCCGCGCAGCGCGGACAGGTCTCTGAGGTCGGGGTCCGCGACGAGCACGACATCGCCGCCACGACCCCCGTCACCGCCGTCGGGGCCACCCTTCGGCACGTACTTCTCGCGACGAAAGCTCAGCGCACCGTCGCCGCCACGACCCGCCCGGGCCTCGATGCGTGCGCGGTCGTGAAACACGGTCTCCGCTCCTTCCCGGCGCGGACGTCGCGGCGGTGGTGCTTCAGCCCGCGTCGACCGACACGAAGCGACGCTCGCCCGAGCGCTTGAAGGCGACGACACCGGCCCGCGTCGCGAACAGAGTGTCGTCGCGGCCGATCCCCACTCCAGGGCCGGGTCGGAACCTCGTGCCGCGCTGGCGCACGATGATCATCCCGGCCTTGACCTGCTGACCGGCGAAGATCTTCACGCCGAGACGCTTGCTCTGGGAGTCGCGGCCGTTCTTCGACGAGCCGAGGCCCTTCTTGTGTGCCATCTAGGCTCCCCCCTCTCCGAGCGCCGCTTCGAGCGCGGCGATCGCGCCTTTGCGCTTGCCGTGTGAGCGCTCGTACGCGAGCGCGGCGGCGAGCGCCTCGACATCCCACGACGCAGCGGCCTCCTTGATCCCGGCGATCGTGAGGGTTTCGTAGCCCTCGGGCACCCCGGCCGTCGCGACCGCCGGCTCGGCAGCCGGAGTGGCGTCGGCCGTCGGGGCCACCTGCTTCGCGGTTCGCTTGGGGGCGGACGCCGCCGACCCGATCGAGTCGATCCGGATCTTCGTCAGCGAGGCGCGGAAGCCCGTGTGCCGCTTGTAGCCGGTGCGCTTCTTGTACTTGCCGATCGTGAGCTTCGGCCCCTTCTCCGCGCTGAGAACCGTCGCGGTCACGACCGCGTCGGTCGGAGCGATCGTGGCGTCACCATCGCCACCGACGAGCAGGACACGAGGCTCGAAAGTTGCACCGTCCTCGACAGCGAGCCGGTCGACCAGCAGCCACTCGCCCTCACGGACGCGGTACTGCTTACCGCCGACGGAGATGATCGCGTAGCTCATGCGCAGGCCTTCTGACGAGGAAACGCGGGCGGACCGCCCGCGAGCGGCGGGATTGTATCAACGATCCGGCTCGACCTGACCTCACCGATCGCGGCGGTACGTGCTCGCCGACTCGCCCTAGTTGCGCCGCTCGAAGTCCTCGATCCATTCCGACATCGGCACGTACCCTTCGGGCTCGACGGCGGCCAGATCCACGGCGGGCTCGGCAACTTGCTCGGGCTCGGGCTCGGGCCTCGGGGAGGCTTCCGGAACGGCGTGGCCGTCGCCGGGCCCGTCCCCGTGCCTCTCGTCCTCGACCGACTCCTCGACTGCCCCGGCCGCGTCGCCGTTCGTCGCCGTGCCCGTTCGCTTCTTCCGATTCCGCCCACCGCGCGACCCCCGTCGGGTCCGCTTGCGCGGCTGCGTCGGTGCACCGTCGCCGGTCGTCTCGCCGTCCGCGGCGATCGCCTCCGGCTCGGCTTCGCGCGCTTCGGGCTCGGCCTCCCCTGGTTCGTCCGCGGCGCCAGCCGCCGTCGGGACATGGATCTTCGGCGTCCGCCGCGGCCTCGGGCGAGCCGGCTTGGGCTTCGGCTTCGTCTCGGCGGCCTGCTCGGCAAGGGGCTCCGTGGGCTCGTCCTCTGCGGGCTCGGACACGGCTATCTCCGCGCCGCCCTCGGCCTCGACCGTCACCGCAGGCTTCTTCTTGCGCTTGCGCCCGCCACGCGATCCGCGCCGCGTCTTCTTCTTGGGGGTCTCGGCGGTGTCGGATGAGGCCTCGGCGTCCACCCCAGCCGCTCCGTCCTCGGGCTGCTCGAGCGGCTCGAGCGGCTCGATGACCTCCTCCGCCTCCTCCTCGTCGATCGCGACCACTGCCACGGTTGCTTCGTCGGCATCGGCGGTCTCTCCGTCTGCAGGCGCAGCGGTCTGCTCCACCTTGCGTCGGGCCGGTGCTCGCGTCGGCTTCTCCGCCTCGCTCTCGAACGTGATCGGGTTCGCCCCGGGGGCGCCACCCGCGACGGTGGCGAAGGCAATCCCGTCGAGGACTCGACCGACCCTCACCGTCGTCCTCTTGCCAACGAGCTTTGCGGCGTCCGCGACCACCAGGTCGACGCCGTCGAGCTTCGCGACGCCGGCGGTCGGGTCGTGCAGACCGACCTCGACGGGCTTGACCTCGAGCTCCGCACCTTCCTCGAGCGAGGTCGCCGGCTGTAGATCGGCGAGCCTCCCCTCGGCGAGCACCTCGAGATGATCGCTGTGGGCATGCCCCTCGGCAGGTACGAGGAAGAAGCGACGGCGTGTCGCCTCCTCGAGCGCGGCGAGACGCTCACCACCGGGGCCGGCGAGCAGCACCAGCGTGCGGGGATGCACGGCGACCCGGTAGGCCTGGACGCGCGATCCCGCACCGGTCACAGCGAGGGTGCGCAGGCCGCGTTCGACGACGAGCGCGGCCGTGGCGTCCGACACGACGATCCCGTCGCCGTCGCACGTCGGGCACTTGCGCGTCATCACCTCGCGCGGGCCGTCGGTGACGTTCTGGCGCGTCATCTCGACGAGCCCCAGCGGCGAGATCTCGACGACGTAGGTCTTCGTCCGGTCGCGTTCGAGCTCGTTGCGGAGCGCTTCCTCGACCGCCTGGCGGTTCTTCGAGTTCGCCATGTCGATGAAATCGATCACGATGATTCCGCCGATGTCGCGCAGCCGGAGCTGCCTGACGACCTCCTTCACCGCCTCGAGGTTGTTCTTGACGATGGTGTCCTCGAGCCGCTGACCGGACGATTTCGACCGCGAGCCGACGAACCGGCCGGTGTTGACGTCCACGACCGTGAACGCCTCCGCGTAGTCGAAGATCAGGTACCCGCCCGAAGGGAGATCGACCCGGCGGTCGAGCGTCGACGAGATCTCCTGCTCGACCCCGTAGCGCTCGAAGAGCGGCTCTTTCTCCTTGTAGCGGTGCACCCGCTCGAGCATGTGCGGCGACGTCTTCTTCAGGTACCCCACGATCCGCTTGTACGCCCGGTCGTTGTCGACGTACGCCCCGACGAAGTCCCCGGCGAACAGGTCGCGGACGATCCTGAGCGGGAGCTCCGCCTCCTGGTAGACGAGGTCGGGTGCGGTCGCCGACGCTGCGCGCGTCTGGATCGTCTTCCAGAGCCGCTGGAGGAAGACGAGGTCGCGCTCGACGTCCTCGGCGGAGGCGCCCTCCGCGGCGGTGCGGACGATCACCCCGCCCTCGGACGGCGCGATCGACTTGAGGATGTCCTTCAGCCGTTGGCGCTCGGCGTCCTCGAGCCGGCGCGAGACGCCGAGCCCTTCGCCGTTCGGCACGTACACCAGGAACCGGCCCGGGAGCGAGATCTCGGTCGTGAGCCGGGCGCCCTTCGTCTTCATCGGGTCCTTCACCGCTTGAACGAGGATCTGCTGACCCCGGCTGATCAGGTCGGTGATCTTCTTTCCGTGGCGCTTGCCCTCGAGCTCGGGGACGACGATCTCGTCGACGTAGAGGAAGCCGTTCTTCTCGAGACCGATCTCGACGAACGCCGCCTCCATCCCCGGGAGGACGTTGTCGACCGTCCCCAGGTAGATGTTCCCGGCGATCGAGCGGCGCTCGGGGCGCTCGAGGTAGACCTCGGCGACGCGGTCGTCCTCGAGGATCGCGACGCGCTGCTCACCGACGTCGACCGAGATGACGAGCTCACGCTTGGCGGCGGGAAGCGGCGCGCGACGCGGCGGCTGGCGGCGACGTTGCTGCTGCTGTTGCGACCCGCGTCGCCGGGTGCCGTTCGTCTTGGCGGGCCGCTCGGTCGCTGTGGGAGTCACGGGAACCTCACCGGCACCCTCGCTCGCGGCAGCGGCCTCTCCGGTCTTGCGTCTGTTCTTGCCGCCGCGGCTTCCGCGACGACGTTTCTTGGCGGGTCCCGTCGCGCCATCGGGCGCCTCGGGCTCCGTGACCGGCGGCTGCTCAGGTGGTGCGGGAACCTCTATCGCGGCTGCGGGAGCCGCATCTTGCTCGTGCTTCCGTCGCAGGAGTCTGAACCAGGGCAATGACTGCCTCTCTTCGTTGTAGCGCGCGCGAGCACGCGGACGCTCCGGCGTCCGGCTTCGCGCAGCGGTGGATGTCGAATGTCGTGGCCATGGGCCTCGCTGGGAAGGCTAGCAGCGGCCCGACCGGGGCTCAGGCTGCAGCTGGACGCAAGCGCGCGCGACGCGCCCGAACGGCACGGAGTCGCTGGTTGAGGCGCGCCCATGCCCACGGCTCGATCTCGACATACCGGGACGGCCCCTGCCCACGTGTCGTCTCGAGGTACTCGAACCAGGCGTCGGCTTCCTCGATCTGCAGCAACTCCTCCGCGAGCTCGGTGTCCGGCACGTCGGGTCCTCCGTCGGTCGGGGCCGTTGAACGGGAGCGATCCTAGGACCCGGACCGGACGACGCAGGCGGACAGAACCTCAGCGCAGTCGGGCGACGACCGACCCGAGGCCGAGCGTCACCGCGCCGGCGACCGCCGCGTCGCCCAATCGACCGCCCACCGGGAGGCGCCGACGGAACGTGCGTGCCCCGAGACCGACGGCGAGCGAGAGCGCGAGCTCGGGCCCGACGACCCGTGCCGCCGCCGCGAGGTCTCCCGCGCCGGGGTCGCCACCGGCACCGAGCCGGCGCAGCATCCGCGCCTGGAGCAGCGAGAGCGCCGCCAACCGTTGGCCTTCGTGCTTGCCGGCTGCGAGCCAGCCCGCCGCGACCGCGACCTCGAGCACGTGCCGCCGTCGTGCCGCGTCGCGCATCGCCGGGAGGCGCGCGACGAGCGAAGCGCCCACCGGGCCGATCACGGCAGCAATCCTCCGGGTGACCGCGTCGACCGGCAGGGTCTCGCCCGGCGCTGTCTCGACGACGTTCCCGGGTAGGACGTACGGCAGCGGCTCGTCGTCCGGCGACCGAACGGCGACGACCGGAACACCCGCGCGGGTGGCGGCACGCAACGTGGCCGCCTCGTCCGGCGCGACCGGCCCGTGACCCGCGTACACGACCACGCCCGCAGTTCGAGGGTTGCCAGCGGTGCGCACGACACCGGGGTCGCCGGCGTCGACGAGCGCTGCGGCCAGCTCGGCGGCGCGAGCGCCGATCACCAGCAACGACGTGTCCGGCGAAGGACGCTGCGCCTCGCGCACGAGCGCGAGGACGTCCCGCGGGCCGACGCCGAGTGCGTTCACCGCTGCCCTGCGGCCCCGACTCCGCGCGCGTGGATCGACTGCAGGATGCCGATCGCAAACAGGTTCGCCACCATCGACGACCCCCCGACCGTGAGGAACGCGAGCGGGATCCCGGTGACGGGGGCCACCCCCATCGTCATCCCCACGTTGACGAAGATCTGGAACAGGAAGGCGAACACGATCCCGCCCGCGACGACCGCCCCGTACAGATCGCCGGCGACTGTCACGACCCTGAGCCCTCGCCACACGACGAGGAGATAGAGGAGGAGCAGGATGGCCGCGCCGAAGAAGCCGCGCTGCTCCGCGAACGACGCGAACACGAAGTCCGTCGCGTGCTCGGGCAGGTAGTCGAGCCGGGTCTGGCTCGCCTCGACGACGCCACGCCCGTCGATCCCGCCGGCGCCGACAGCAGTGATCGACTGGGTGACGTTGTAGGTCAGCCCGCTCGGATCCGCGTCGGGGTTCGTGAACCCGGTCAAGCGGGCCGTCTGGTACGGCTTGAGCACCTCCACTCCCGCAGCGGGGAGCAGCCAGAGCACGCCGACGACGAGGACGAGGAGCGTCCCGAGGAGGAGAATGAGGTGCGTCCAGCGGACGCCCGCAACGAACAGGGTGGCCGCGAACGCCGCGCCGTAGACAAGCGCCGTCCCGAGGTCGGGCTGGGCGAAGACGAGCGCAATCGGGATCACCCCGAGGAGGAGCGCCTTGGCGACGGTCCGCAGCCGACCGAGATCGAGCTGTCGCTCGACGAGGAACCCGGCTATCGCGAGGACGAACAGCGCCTTCCCGAACTCGGAGGGCTGGAACTGGAACGGACCGAGGTCGATCCACCGCTTCGAGCCGCGTACCGCCTCGGCGAACCCGAAGACGAACACCATCAACCCGATCGTCACTCCGTAGACGATGCGCCAGCGCCGCCGGTAGGCATCGACCGGGACGACGATCGCGATGAGCAGCGCGACCCCGCCGATCGCGGCGGCGATCGCCTGGCGGCGGAGGAAGTAGTCGGGGTTCCCGGGCACGTCGAAGCGCGTGATGCCCGCAACCGCCCACAGCCCGAACGCGACGAGCGCGACCGTCGCGAGCAGCAAGCACCCAGTCGAGCCCGAGCAGGAGCTCCCTCGCTCCCGCGGCGAGCGACGACCGGGCAGCGACCGGACCGCGACGAACGTCGACCGCCATCAGTCCGTCTTCACGAGGGTCTGTGGGCCGCCGTTGACACCGAAGAACTTCTCGAACACCTGGAGGGCGGCCGGCGCGGCCGCAGTCGAGCCGTGCCCGCCGTTCTCGATCACCGCGCAGACGACGATCCGGGCAGCCTCGGTCTGGGCCGGCCCGTACCCGCACCACCACGACTGATCCTCGAGATGACCGGGCGGATACCCGGGGATCGGCACGACCTTCTCCGCGGTGCCCGTCTTACCGGCGATCGGGATCGGGAAGTTCGCGAAGACCCCGGACGAGGTGCCGTAGTCGGCGTGCGTCGAAACGTAGAGCCCGTCACGCACGACCTGGAGCGCGGCCGGGTCGACGTTGACCTCCTGCGGCGCGTCGGGTGAGAACCGCGCGAGGACGACCGGGTGCCCGGCAGGGCCAGGCGCCTCGACCGACTGCACGACGTAGGGCGTCACGAGCTTGCCGCCGTTCGCGAGCATCGCGTAGAAGCGCGCCATCTGCAGCGGGGTCACCGTGACGTCCTTCTGGCCGATCGCGAGCTGGATCGAGTCACCGGGGTTCCACGCCCGGTCCCAGTCGCTCTTGAAATGGCGCTTCTTCCAGGCGGGGGTCGGGATGATCGTGTCGGTGCTCTCGTTGCCGAGGTCGAATCCCGTCGGAGAGCCGAACCCGAACCGCCGCGCCCAGTCCTGGAGCCTGGACCGTGTGCGGTCGCCCCCGAGGTAGAAGCGGTTGCCTATCTCGTAGAAGTACGTGTCGCACGAGCGGGCGAGCGCCTCCGTGAGAGTCATCGGCTGGTTGACGTAGGGATCCCAGTTGCGGAACACGAACCGGTCGAGCCCGTAGACCGCCGTCGGCGTGCAGGGAATCGACTGGTAGGGCGAGAGGAGGTGCTCCTGCATCGCAGCGAGCGCGGTGACCGGCTTCCAGGTCGACCCCGGTGGGTAGGCGACCTGGGTCACGCGGTTGATCCCCGGGTAGTTCTCCCTCTTGGCCGCGGCGTCGTTCACGAGCGGCTCGATCTTCTGCGGGTCGACGCGACCGACGTAGACGGACGGCTTGTACGTCGGGTACGAGGCCATCGCGAGGACGGCGCCGTCGCGCGGGTCGAGGGCGACGATCGCACCGCCGTTCGCGGCATACGACTTGCTGTCGATCGCCTTCTGGATCCCGTAGCGGAGCGCGCGCTCGGCCGCCCACTGGAGCCCGACGTCGATCGTCAGCCGGACAGCGCTGCCGGGTCGTGCTTCGAGCTTCGGCTCGAGCGCGCTCTGCGGACGGCCGAGGGAGTCGACGCGGATCTGCGCCTGTCCCGCCTTGCCGCGCAGGTACTCGTCGAAGGTCGCCTCGACTCCGGACTTCCCGATCTTGTCGCCCGCGCGGTACACGTCCCGGGATGCGTGGTCGAGCTCGTCCTGCGAGATCTCACCCGTGTAGCCGAGGAGCTGAGCGGCCCGGGAGCCGTAGCGGTAGTGCCGGAGGAAGGTCTGCTGGATCTGGACACCGGGGAACTCGGCCTGATGCTCGTAGAGATAGGCGACCTGGTCCTCGCCGACGGCCGTCTTCACCGTGATCGGGTTGAGCGGGTCGTAGAGCCGTTCGTCGACCGCCTTCGCGAGGCGCATGGGCTCGACCCCGAGCACCTCCGCGAGACGCTTGATCTCGACGAAGCGGCCCACCTCGGGGAGGTCACCGACCCAGAGCTTGACGGCCGTGCCCGGGACGTTGTCGACGATCACCCTGCCGTGGCGATCGAGGATCGGACCGCGCGGTGCCTCGATCCGGATCGTCCGCAACTGGTTGTCCTGGGCCGCTGCCAGGTAGTGGTCGCTCGAGAGCACCTGCAGCGACCAGAGTCGCGCGAAGAGAACCGCGAACACGACGAGCGCCACCACCCCGAGGATCCCCACCCTCAGCGCCAGCCCGGGTGTCAACCGGTATGGCGTCGCGACGTTCGGGTCGGGAGGGAGGAATCGGCTCGAGCCCGAGCGTCGCTCGCCGTAGGGCGACTCAGACAAGCTCGACCTCCCGGCTCAGCTGTGGCTGCGAGCGCCGGGTGAGGAACGATCGACAGAGGCGGTGGATGGGGATGATCAGGAGCGCGGCGAGGATTGCCGAAGGGACGATCGGCCATAGCACCGCGGTGAGCGGGACGGTCTCCCCGAGCAGGAAGTGGAGCGCAGCCGCTCCGATGTCGACGGCGGCCGTCATCACGAGCGCGGTGAGCGACGGGGCGTAGCCGCGGTCGCGGCCGGTCGTCTCGCCGTAGCGCCCCGACCAGTAGCCCGCCAGCGTCAGCAGGATCGAGGTGAAGCCGAGCGTCCCGAGCGTCATCACGTCGACGAGCAGCCCACCGGCAAAGCCGGCCGCAGCGCCCGGGATCGAGCCTGCGACGAGGGCGATGCCGAGGATCGTCAGGAGCAGCAGGTCGACCTCGGCCCCGAGGATCCGCCCGCCGGCGATGGCGGCAACCTGAAACACCGCCGCCACGAACACGAGGATCGAGATGCGGAGCGCGAGCATCATCCGGAGGACGAGGCCTTTCGCACGAGCACCAGCACCGCGCCGAGCTCCCCGAAGTTCACGAACGGCTCGACCTGCACCTGGGTGTAGGCGTCGATGTCCGTCCGCCCGACGCTCGTGACGACCCCGATCGGGATCCCACGAGGGAAGAGCGACGAGAGGCGAGGTGAGCGCCAGCCGGCCGTCACGATCGTGTCGCCGACGCGAACGACCTGGTCCTTCGGCATCCGGTCGACCCGGAGCGCTGACCGCGGGCCCTGGCCGCGACGCACGATCCCCGTCGCGCTCGTGCGCAGGACGATCCCCGAGACCGCGCTCTGGTCGTCGGTGAGCAGCATCACCCTCGCCGACCGGTCAGCGACCCGCGTGACGCGACCGACGAGCCCTTCGTCGGTGACGACCGGGTCGTCGACCGAGACACCGTCGGCGCGACCGGCGGCAACGACGATCGACTGCGCGTACGCCCCGGCCGGTCGTGAGATCACGGCGGCCGCGAGCCCGTCGTAGGCGCTGGGGAACCGCGGGCTCGACCGGTACTCGAGGAGTGCGCGAAGTCGGACGTTCTCGCGGGCGGCGAGCTGGTTCTGCGTCACCTGCTGGCGAAGCTCCGTGTTCTCGTCCCGCAGCCGCTCGGCGTCCGAGCGCGCGTCGAACAGGCTCTTCGTCCACACGTACGCGTCGCGGAACGGCTCGGCGATCCGGTCGGCGGCGACCTGGAACGGCCGTAGGACGGTCGCGGCGCGACCCTGGGCACTCGCCAGCGGGCCATGCCGGTCCTGGCGGAAGGACACCGTCACGAGGACGAGCGACACCATGACCAGGACCCCGACCACGAGCCGGCGCCGGGTTGCGGCTCTGCTGCGGGGAGGACTCTGGCCCGGGACGGGGCGCCGGACGCTCACGCCCAGCACCGCCGAGCGTGCGGTGCGGTTCCGTGGCACTGGCAGGTCAGTGTAGCGGGGGCATCGACGACGCCTCCGCGTGCGAGTGTCAGCGGCGCGCGCCGTTGCGGCGAGCGCGCGAGCGGTTCGAGCGGTGGATCGCCTCGAACTCCTCGAGGCTCCGGCCCGACCCGACCGCGACACACGTCAATGGGCTCTCGGCGAGATGCACGGGCATCTGCGTCTCGTGGCGGAGTCGCTCGTCGAGGCCCTGGAGCAGCGCGCCACCGCCCGCGAGCACGATCCCGCGGTCCATGATGTCCGCCGCGAGCTCGGGTGGGGTCTTGTCGAGCGTCGACTTGATCGCGTCGATGATCTGCGACACCGGCTCATCGAGCGCCCGCCGTATCTCCTCCGAGGTGATCACGACCGTCTTGGGGAGGCCGGTGAGCATGTCGCGGCCGCGCACCTCCGCCTGGATCTCCTCGTTCATGCGGTGCGCCGACCCGACCTCGAGCTTGATCTCCTCCGCGGTCTGCTGGCCGACGAGGAGCTTGTACTCCTTCTTGATGTGGTTCACGATCGCCTCGTCCATCTCGTCGCCGCCGACCCTGAGGGACTGCGAGACGACGATCCCGCCGAGCGAGATGACCGCCACTTCGGTGGTGCCGCCGCCGATGTCGACGATCATGTTCCCGGTCGGCTCCGCAACCGGGAGCCCGGCGCCGATCGCAGCCGCCATCGGCTCCTCGATCAGGTACGCCTGCCGGGCACCGGCCGACAGAGTCGCCTCCTCGACCGCCCGCTTCTCGACCCCCGTCACCCCCGAGGGGACGCACACGACGACGCGCGGGTGAGCAAACCGGTGCTGGTGCACCTTCTGGATGAAGTGCCGCAGCATCTGCTCGGTGACGTCGAAGTCGGCGATCACGCCGTCCTTCAACGGACGGATGGCGGAGATCGTCCCCGGGGTGCGACCGAGCATGCGCTTCGCCTCGACCCCGACCGCGTGGACGTCGCCGGTGCGCTGGTCGATCGCCACGACCGACGGCTCGGAGAGGACGATCCCTCGCCCTCTGACGTAGACGAGGGTGTTGGCGGTGCCGAGGTCGACGGCCATGTCACGGCCCCCGAACCCGGTCATGGAGCGGAACATGCCCACGGGGGGCGGAGTGTAGCTATCCACCGATTTGCAGAGGCTCCGCGCGAGCCCGGCCGCTCTGGCAGGCTCCGGCGGGTGTCGGGAGCCGGAGACCAGGTGGTGCGCGAGCCAGAGGCGATGAACGCTGCGTTTGCGGCTGCCGTCAGCTCGGGCGACGTCGAGCGCGTCCTCGCCCTCTACGAGCCGGACGCGCTGCTGGCGGCACAGCCTGGCGCTCGCGCCCGTGGGCTCGTGGAGATCCGAAGCGCGCTCGAGGAACTGATCGGGCTCGGCGGAGAGATGGAGTCGCGGAACGTCTACTGCATGCAGGTCGGCGAGCTCGCGCTCCTCCAGGGGGAGTGGCGTCTCGTAGCCACCGGCCCGGACGGGGCGCCGCTCGAGCTGACGTCGCGAACGGCTGAGATCGTCAGGCGCCAGCCGGATGGGTCCTGGCTGTACGTCGTCGATCACGCCTTCGCGAGCGACTGAGCCCAGCCCGCGGCCGGTTCAGGGAGACCCGAGCACGTCGGGAGCGTGCTGCTCCAGGAGCTCGACGAGTAGCGCGCCGGGAAGCCCGACAACGTTGAGGTAGTCGCCGTCGATCCGCTCCACGAACCGCGCGCCGAGCCCCTGGATCGCGTACGCGCCCGCGCGCCCTTCCCACTCACCGGAGGCGAGGTAGTCCTCGATCGCCCCGTGCGACACCGCGCGGAAGGAGACGTCCGTGGCGACGTCTGCGACCACCTCGACGTCGGGCCCGAGCAGGCAGACCCCCGAGACGACCGTGTGTGTGCGTCCTGCGAGGGCCTCGAGCATCGCGCGAGCATCGTCGACGTCCGACGCCTTGCCGTGGATCCGCCCGTCGAGCGCGACCGTCGTGTCGACCCCGAGCGTCCAGCCCTCGTCGTGGACGCTGCGTGCCTTGCCGAGCGCGTGCGTGCGGACGAGCGCGACCGGATCGGCGTCGGGCGGGTCGTCTTCGACGTACACCGGCGGGACGACCTCGAAGCGGATACGCAGCTGGTCCAGGATCGCCCGGCGCTGCCGCGAGGTCGACGCGAGCGTCAGCCGCGCTTGCGCGCCTTCCACACTTCCTCCGACGGCCAGCGGTGCGCCCATTCCGCGTCGATCCAGGGATACCGCGTCGTCGCATCGATCGGTGCCTGGAGCTCACGCAGCTCCTCGAGCTCGAAGCCCGATTCACGCAGGAGCGCGATCAGCCGTCCGTGCGGAAGCGTGAAGTTGATCGACTCGTCGTCGAGCCACTCGAAGCGGTGCATCCCGAAGAGGGGCCGCAGCAGCCGGTCGCCGACCGGGTCATCCGCACCCGGTGGCGAGCACAGTCCGACGAACACCGAGTTGACGAGGAACACGAGCCTTGCACCGGGGCGAAGGATCCTCGACGCCTCGGGGATCCAAAGGTAGGGGTCGCACCAGATGCTGGCCCCGTACTCGGAGATCGCGAGGTCGAAGCTCTCGTCGGCGAACGGCGTCCGCTCCGCGTTGCCATGGTGAAGCGGGAACTCGAGACCGTGCTCGGTCTGCAGCCGGCGCGCCGTCTCGAGCTGTCGTTCCGAGTTGTCGATCCCAACCGGCCGCGCCCCGCGGCGGGCGAGCCATGCGGAGACGTACGCGGTGCCGCAGCCGAGCTCGACCACGTCGAGCCCGGTCGCGTCGGCCGGGAGCAGCTCGACCTCCGCCTCGGGGATGCCCCAGATCCCCCACCGAGGCTCTGCCGCCCAGGCCCGTTCACCCGGGCCGACGTACTCGGCCGCCCAGCCGTCCCACGCCACGCGGTTGCGACGGACGTGCTCCGAGACCTCGCCCAATGTGGCCTCAGATGAGCCCGTCGGGAAAGAACAGCTTGAGCTCGCGGCGTGCACTCGCCCGCGAGTCCGAGCCGTGCACGACGTTCTCCGAGAGCTCGGTTGCGTAGTCACCGCGGATCGTGCCGGGCGCTGCGTTCGCCGGGTGGGTTGCTCCCATCATCGCCCGGACGTTTGCGATCGCGTTCTCGCCGCGCACCGCGAGCGCGAGCACCGGGCCCGAGGTGATGAACGAGACGAGCTCGCCGAAGAACGGCTTGCCACGGTGCTCCGCGTAGTGCTGTTGCGCGAGCGAGCGCGGGATCTTCAGGAGCCGGGCGCCGCGGAGCTCGTAGCCGCGACGCTCGAAGCGCGCGACGACCTCACCGCAGAGCCCGCGCCGGACACCATCCGGCTTGACGAGGACGAGCGTGGTTTCGATGGGCATGGCGCGGAGCGTAGCCGCGTCACGCCGTCCACCTCACGCCTTCCGTCGCGGGCGCAGCGGCTGGAGCACGTCGCTGCCCGCGCCCGAGCCGACCGGCACCGGGGTCGCGCAGTACGGGCAGGCCTGCCAGATCGGCTCGAGCGGCGCCTGGCACTCGACGCACGCCTGCTTGAGGCGGGTGGTGCACACCGGACAGACGAGGTACGAGCTGTCGACCCGGCCGCGACACACGGGGCAGCGGAGCCCCCGCTCTGCGAGCCCTTCCTCCATCGCGCGGATCTCGAGCTCGCGCTCGCGGCGCTCGTCGAGGTATTCGGGCGGCCGGAAGAGCATGTACACGAGCGGGCCGACGAACGGCGGCACGAGCCCCAGGAGCGTCGCGAGCGCAACGAGCCACGGATCCTCGATCCGGCGCCGCGCATCCCTGAACACCCAGAACGCGGTCGCGAGCCAGAAAACGACCAGGAGCAGCAGCGTGATGTTTCGGCCCGCATCCCACGCGCCCGAGTCGAAGAGGCTGTCGTCGGCGGCGATCGGCATCAGAGGAGGAGCCTCCCGAGGATATACCCGAGGGCGAACGCGGTCGCGACGATCACCACCAGGATCGCGAGGGCGAACGCGACGACCGACAGGTGCCCACCACGGCGGACACTCCTAGCCACGGTGCTCGGCCGCCTCCAGGTCGGCGAGGAGGTAGAGCGACCCGGTGACGAGGACCGGCTCGCCGAGCTCGTGCGCGCGTGCGACCGCGTCCTGCGGTCGCGGCACCACCTCGACTCTGGCGAAGTGGCGTGCGCCCTTCTCCCCGAGCACGGCAGCGGAAAGCGCCCGCGCGTTCGACGAGCTCGTGGCAACGAGGGTGTCCCCGAGCCGGGCGAGCTCGGTCAGCATCGCCTCGACGTCCTTGTCGGCGAGGATCGCGGCGCAGACGACGTAGTGCCCGGGAGCGAGGTGGTCGACGAGCCAGCGCACGCCGTCGGGATTGTGCGCGCCGTCGCGGACCTCACGCTCTCGACGCTCCAGCCGGCCCGGGAGTGCGACCGGCGGCAGCGCCGCGAGCGAATGTCCGATGAACACCTCAGCCGCCTGGTGCGCCCCACCCGTCACGACGGTGCAGTCGGGCGGGACGAGCGACGCGAACCGCAGGTCGGGCAGGACGACGGTCGCGCCGGGCCGGGCCACGGCGAGCTTCTCGGTCGCGATCGCCTCGAGGGTGTCGCCGAGCACGTCGGTGTGGTCGAGCCCGACGCTCGTCAGCAGGACGACACGCGTGTGCAGGACGTTCGTCGCGTCGTGACGCCCTCCCAGGCCCGCTTCGACGACCGCGGCGTCGACCGCACCGTCCGAGAAGGCGCACAGGGCCGCGGCCGTGATGGTCTCGAACTGCGTCGCGCGATGCGCGACCGCCGCGTCCCGCACCCGGGCGAGGACGCGCTCGAGGTCGACCTCGCGCCCGTCGACGGTGACCCGCTCCGACCACGAGCGCACGTGCGGCGACACGGTCGCCCCGACCGACAGACCCTCGTGCAGGAGCAACGCCTCGATCACCCGGGTGGCGGTCGACTTCCCGTTCGTGCCGACCACGTGGATCGCCGGGAAGTCGTCCTGTGGCTCCCCGAGCGCGGCGAGCAGTTCGTGCATCCGATCGAGCCCGAAGCCGTCCTCGGGCCACGGCGAGAGCGAGGCGAGCCACTCGATGTTCGGCGACGAGCGCGGGCCGGGCAAGCCCGGCCCCTACGACGCCGACGGGGCGCCGTCGAGGACCGCGAGCTCGTCGCGGTACCGCGCGAGCTTCTCGCGCTCGCCCTCGACCACCTGCGCGGGAGCATTCTCGACGAACCGCTCGTTCGCGAGCATCGCCTCCGCGCGCCGGATCTCCTGCTCGAGACGCGCGCGCTCGGCCGCGACGTCGCCGGTCACCCGCTGCCGGTCGGGCCGGACGACGGCAGCGAAGATCCGCCGCTCGTCCTCGCTGCCGAGCTCGACGAGGACACCGCTGCGGCGAAACGTCTGGGCCGCAGCCTGGACGCGGTCGAGCGCGGTCGCCACGTCGGCGAACGCAGGGTGGGGCTCAGGCCAAGGGGAGACGATGAGGCGGCCGCCGCGCGCCGGGAGGTGCGACCAGATCTCCTCCGTCACGTGCGGCATGACCGGGTGCAGGAGGGCGAGCAGCCGCTCGAGCGCGGCGAGCGCCGTCGAACGAGCATCCTCGTCGCCGGCGTAGAGCCGCGGCTTGATCGCCTCCGCGTACCAGTCGCAGAAGTCGTCGAAGGTGAGGTGGTAGAGCGCCCCCGTCGAGGTCGCGAAGTCGAACCGCGACCAGGCCTCCTCGACCTCCGCCCTGACCGCGTCGATGCGCGCGAGGATCCAGCGCTCCTCGAGAGCCTGCGGTCGGAGCTGAGGCACCGCGCCCTCGGTCGCCCCGAGGACGAGCCGCGCGACGTTCCAGAGCTTGTTCGCGAGCTTGCGCCCCTCCTCGATCGCACCCCAGCTGAAGCGGACGTCCTGCGTCGAGGAGATCTTCAGCAACCCGTACCGCGTCGCGTCCGCCCCGTGCGCGTCCACCGCCTCGAGCGGGTCGATCCCCGTTCCGAGGCTCTTCGACATCCTGCGCCCGTCCACCGCGAGCACGGTCGAGTGGATGATCACGTCGGTGAACGGGACCTCCCCGAGGGCCTCGAGCCCCGTCCAGATCATCCGGTTCTCCCACAGGCGGATGATCTCGCGCGCGGTCGAGTTGACGTTGCCCGGGTAGTAGCGTCTCAGCTCGTCGGTCTGGTCGGGCCAGCCGAGCGTCGCGTACGGCCACAGCGCCGACGAGAACCACGTGTCGAGCACGTCCGGATCGCGCGTCAGCGGGACACCCGCGCCAGCTTTCGCCTGCGCCTCGGTCTCGGTCGGCGCGCAGATCAGCTCGCCGTCTGGTGTCGTCCAGATCGGCAGCTGGTGACCCCACCAGAGCTGCCGCGACAGACACCAGTCGGGTGCCCCCTCGAGCGAGGCGATCGCGAACCGGTGCTGCGACTCGGGGTGGTAGCGCACCCGGCGGGCCTCGAGCGCGGCGATCGCGGGAGCGGCGGGCTCGCCCATCCTGCACCACCATTGGAGGGAGATGAGGGGCTCGATCCGCGAGTGGCAGCGCTCGCAGGTGCCGACCGCGTGGCGGTAGTGCTCCCGCTTCACGAGCCAGTCGCGCTCCTTCACCCAGGCGACGATCGCGTCGTCCGCCTCCGCCTGCGTCAACCCGGCGAGCGCATCCGCCTCGTCGTTCATTCGCCCGTCCGGGCCGATCACGGTCAGCTCGGGAAGCCCGTGTGCGAGACCGATCTCGAAGTCGGTCGGGTCGTGACCCGGCGTGATCTTCAGCGCTCCCGAGCCGAAGGACGGATCGACGCGCTCGTCGGCGATCACCGGGACACGCCGCTCGACGTACGGGACGACGACCTCGCGACCGACCGCTCCCGCGTAGCGGTCGTCGTCCGGATGGACGGCAACCGCGACGTCGGCGAGGATCGTCGCGGGGCGGACCGTCGCGATCACGATCCCCTCGCTCCCCTCCCCGTCGGCGAACGGGTAGCGGATGTAGCTGAGTGTGTCGTCCATGTCCTCGTGGACGACCTCGAGGTCGGAGATCGCGGTCTGATGGTGGGGGCACCAGTTGACGATCCGGTTCGCGCGGTAGATCCAGCCCCGATCCCAGAGGCGGACGAAGAAGGTCATCACCGCACGCACGTAGTCGTCGTCGAGGGTGAACCGCTCGCGCGAGTAGTCGAGCGAGGCACCGAGACGCCGGAACTGAGCCATGATCGTCCGACCGGTCGTCTCGAGCCATTCCCACGTGCGCTCCACGAACGCCTCGCGCCCGAGGTCGTGGCGGGTCAGCCCTTCGGCCGCCAGCTGCCTCTCGACGACGTTCTGGGTCGAGATCCCGGCGTGGTCGTAGCCCGGCTGCCAGAGCGTGTCGTAGCCCTGCATCCGGTGCCAGCGCACGAGCGTGTCCTGGATCGAGCCGTTGAGCGCGTGCCCCATGTGCAGCTCGCCGGTGACGTTCGGGGGCGGGACGCAGATCACGTACGACTCGTCCCGCCGACGGCCCGCACCGGCCGCGTACAGCCCTTCGCGCTCCCACGTCTCCTGCCAGCGCGCCTCGACGCCCGTGGGGTCGTACAGGGAATCCATCAGGCGGGAAAGTCTACGGAGCGATGCTGTGTAGGGGCCGGGCATGCCCGGCCCCTAGCGCGAGCGAGCTCGCGCTAGATGCCAGCGGCGGCGTCGAGCTCGTCCTCGTCCGGCACACCGTGCGTGACGAGCGTCGGGTTGAGCCCCTTCGCGATCGTCTCGCGCGTGATGACGCACTTCGTCACGTCCTTGCGCGACGGGAGCTCGAACATCACGTCGAGCAGCGCGCTCTCGATGATCGACCGCAACCCACGCGCGCCGGTCTCGCGCAAGAGCGCCTTCTCCGCGATCTCGGAGAGGGCGTCGTCGGTGAACACGAGCTCGATCGAGTCGTAGCCGAAGAACCGCTGGTACTGGCGGACGAGCGCGTTCTTCGGCTCGCTGAGGATGCGCACGAGATCGTCCTGCTGGAGCTGGTGGACGGCCGAGACGACGGGTAGGCGGCCGATGAACTCGGGGATCAGCCCGAAGTTGACGAGGTCCTCCGGCATCACCTGTGAGAGGAGCTCTGCGGCCTCCTCCGCTCCCTTCGACCGCACCTCGGCACCGAAGCCGAGCGCGTTCTTGCCGATGCGGCGGGCGATGATCTTGTCGAGCCCCGCGAACGCGCCACCGCAGATGAACAGGACGTTCGTCGTGTCGATCGTGAGGAACTCCTGGTGCGGATGCTTGCGACCACCCTGCGGCGGGACCGACGCGATCGTGCCCTCGAGGATCTTCAGCAGCGCCTGCTGGACGCCCTCACCGGAGACGTCGCGCGTGATCGACGGGTTGTCCGCCTTGCGCGCGATCTTGTCGACCTCGTCGATGTAGATGATCCCGGTCTCGGCCTTCTTGATGTCGAAGTCCGCGGCCTGGATGAGCTTGAGGAGGATGTTCTCGACGTCCTCGCCGACGTAGCCCGCCTCGGTCAGCGCCGTCGCGTCGGCGATCGCGAACGGGACGTTGAGGATCCGCGCGAGGGTCTGAGCGAGAAGCGTCTTGCCGCACCCGGTCGGACCGAGCAGGAGGATGTTCGACTTCTGCAGCTCGACGTCCGAGTCGTCCTGCCCCATGCGGACGCGCTTGTAGTGGTTGTAGACCGCGACCGACAGCGTCCGCTTCGCCTCTTCCTGCGACACGACGTAGTCGTTCAGCACGGAGTAGATGTCGAGCGGGCGCGGGAGGTTGTCGAGGTCGAGCGTCGTCGGGGTGGCGAGCTCCTCGTCGATGATCTCGTTGCAGAGATCGATGCACTCGTCGCAGATATAGACGCCGGGCCCGGCGATCAGCTTCTTGACCTGCCGCTGGCTCTTGCCGCAAAAACTGCAGAGCAGCTGCTCGTTGCCGTCGCTCGCTCGGGCCACGTGACTCCTTTTACAACGATTTCGGCGGTTCGGCTACCCGCAAACGCCCTTATCGGTGCTCGATCACTCGATCGATGATCCCGTACTCGACCGCCTCTTCGGAGGTCATGAAGTAGTCGCGATCCATATCGGTGCGGACTTTCTCGACGTCCTGCCCCGTGTGGTGGGACATGATCTCCTCGAGCTTGCGCTTGAGCGCGATCGTCTCCCGTGCATGGATCTCGATGTCGGATGCCTGTCCCTGGTAGCCGCCCCAGACCTGGTGGATGAGGACCCTCGAGTTCGGCAGCGCGAAGCGCTTCCCTTTCGCGCCGCCGGCCAGGAGCAGCGCCCCCATGCTCATCGCGATCCCGACGCAGATCGTCCGCACGTCGGGCTTGATGAACTGGATCGTGTCGTAGATCGAGAGACCGTCGTAGACCGAGCCCCCGGGTGAGTTGATGTAGAGGTCGATGTCCTTGTCCGGATCCTCCGACTCGAGGTGGAGGAGCTGGGCGTTGATGAGATTCGCGATCTGCGAGTCGACCTGGGTGCCCAGGAAGATGATGCGCTCGTTGAGCAGGCGCGAATAGATGTCGAACGAGCGCTCGCCGCGCGACGTCTGCTCGATGACCATCGGGATCAGGGGGCTCATGTCGTCTCCTCGCTTCCTGGTGTCCACAGTTTCGTCCCACCCGCCGGCTTCTCCTTGTCGGGTGTCCAGATCGCCTCGCGCGCGGCGTGCTGCTCGGGCGGGATCGGCGTGACCTCCGCGACGAGGCGGTCGAGCGCGGCCTTCAGGCGGAGATCCTCGCGCAGCGTCTCCTGGTGGCCGTGCGCCCACACGTCCTCGATCACGGCTTCGGGGTCGTCGCCGGCTGCCTCGGCCTGCTCCCGGATCAACGCCTTGACGTCGTCATCGCTGATCACGATCCCGACCTTCTCGGCGACGGCCTCGAGCGCGAGCTCGCGCGCGACCGACTGCGCGGCCTCGCCTCGCACCTGGGCGGTCAGCAGCTCCGGTGTCTGCCCGGTCACCTGGAGGTACGCCTCCGGCGTGATCCCGCGGCTCGCGAGCGATCGCAGGAAGCCGTTGAGCAGCTCGCGCGCCCGCGTCTCGACGAGCGGCCCGGCACCCTCCACCCCCGAGGCGCGCACGAGCTCGTCGACGGCAGCGCCGCGGAAGGCCGCGTCGATCTCCTCCTCCATCGCCTCCGTGATCCGCTGCTCGACGTCGGCACGCCACTCGGCAAGGGTGTCGAACTCGCTTGCCGAGCGTGCCAGCTCGTCGTCGATCTCGGGGAGCACCTTCTCGTTGACGTGCTTGACCGTCACGGTCACCGTGGTCGTCGCGCCGTCGGCGAGCTCGTAGGCGATCTGGCGCGAGTCCCCGACCCGCGCGCCCACGAGCCTCTGCTCGATCTCCTCGACGAGCCGCCCCGACCCGAGCTCGACGACGGTGTCCGACTGGGATTCGCCCGTCGGGGTTGACGAGGTCGACCACGAGCGTGTCGCCGTCGCGCGCCTCACGGTCGTCGGCGGGGACGAGCTCGGCCACCGTCTCGCGTAGCGCGGTCAGCTCTTGCTCGACGAGCTCCTCGGGGACGACGAGCTCGGCGCGGGGCACCTCCAGCCCTGTCCAGTCGACGATCTCGGGGGTCGGCTGCACGGCGATCGTCGCTCGGAAGCTCCACGGCGCGGACTCGCTCTCCGGCAGCTCGAAGTCGTACTCGGGGGCCGTCACCGGTCGGAGCCGCGCGCTGCGCTGCGGCGCTCCAGAACCAGCCGCCGATGTGGGACTCGATCGCCTCGACCCAGAGGCGATCCTTGCCGACGTGAGCGAGCAGCACCGGGCGTGGGACCTTCCCCTTCCGGAAGCCCGGGATCTTGACCGAGCCGGCGAGGTCGGTGGCGGCATGCTCGACCGCATGCTCGAGCTCGGCCGGGGAAACCTCGACGGTGAGGCGGACTCGGTCGTCCGCGAGCTCTTCGACCACGGCCATGGCGGCCATTGTAGGGGCCGGGCCATGCCCGGCCCGCGACGTGCGGGTGGCGCAGGCCCGGGCCGGGCCATGCCCGGGTGGCGCAGGTCCGGGCCGGGCATGGCCCGGCCCCTACAGCGCGCCGTGCCTTCGGCACGGCGCGCTACGCTCGGGGCGCGCGGGCGTGGCGGAACTGGCAGACGCGCCGGGTTTAGGTCCCGGTGGGACGATGTCCCTTGGAGGTTCGACCCCTCTCGCCCGCATCCGATGCAAGCGGTCGTGTTCACCGGGGCCGGCGGGCCCGAGGTCGTCTCCGTCCAGGAGCGCCCCGACCCTGCGCCCGGGCCCGAGGAGGTCGTCGTCAGGGTCGCGTTCGCCGGGTTGAACCCGGCGGACCTCCACCAGCGCGCCGGTCACTACCCTGCGCCGCCAGGGAGCCCACCCGACATCCCGGGGCTCGAGGTAGCGGGTCGCGTGGAGTCGTGCGGCGAGCGCGTCACCGACTGGGTGCCCGGCGATCGAGTGCTCGGGCTCGTCGGGGGAGGTGGCCTCGCCGAGCGGGTGCTGGTCCATCAACGGCTGCTGGCGCGCGTCCCGGAGCGGCTGACGGACGAGGAGGCCGCAGCGACGCCGGAGGCGTTCGTGACCGCTCACGACGCGATCCGTTCGCAGGCGAGCCTGACGATGGGTGAGCTTCTCGTCGTGCATGGCGCTGCCGGAGGGGTGGGGACCGCCGCGGTCCAGCTGGGGTTGCTTGCCGGGGCAGAGGTGGTCGGCACCGTCCGCTCGGAGGCGTCGGCGGCCGCTGTCACGACGCTCGGCGGCGACGGCGCTGGCCGACGACCGCTTCCCCGCGGCGCTGCCTCGTTCTGCCGACGTGATCCTCGAGCTCGTCGGCGGGGTGCACTTTCCCGCCAACCTCGAGGCGCTGTCCCCGAAGGGGCGCATCGTCGTGGTCGGGGATCGACGGGGGCCAGGAGATCATGCTCCCGCTCCGGCTCCTGATGCAGCGTCGGGCCGTGGTCCGCGGCACCGTGCTGCGGGCGCGACCGCTCGAGGAGAAGGCGGCCGCAATCCGCGCATTCGAGCGTGAGGCCGTCCCCGGTCTCGCCGACGGCCGGCTGAGGCCGCTCGTCGACTCGATCTACCCGCTCGCGGACATCGGTGCCGCGTTCGACCGTCTCGCCGCGCGCGGGAAGGTCGGCAAGGTGCTCGTCGACCTCGGCTGAGCCGGCCCTTCGCGAGCGGGCCGGCGTGGCGCGGCCCTACGACGACGAGGGCGAGCGGCCGAGCAGCAGCCCCACGGTCTCGCGCACCGTCTCCACGAGCAACCCACCGACGACGACGAGCGCGAACGCGGCAAACGCGACGAACGGTGCGTGCGCCTGCATCACGAGCAGGGCGGCGAAGGAGCCGAGCACGACACAGGCGACGACGAGGGGCCGAGTCGTCCTCGTGCCGAGAACGAGACCACCGAGGAAGACCGCGCCGAAGACGATCACCCCGAGCGTCATGGCGCGAGGGTAGGACCCCGCCGGACGGACCGGTCCCGCATTCAGCGGTGCGGGACGACGCTCAGGACCGCACGCGCGACGAGATGACGGCGCGAAGCGCCGCAACCACCCTGGGGTCGAACTGCGCACCGGAGGCCCGCTCGACCTCCTCGAGTGCGGCCTCGGGGGAGCTTGCGGCGCGATACGGTCGCTCTGAGGTCATCGCCGAGTAGGCGTCGCAGACGCAGACGATCCGCGCCGACAACGGGATCGCCTCGCCGGCCAGGCCGTCGGGGTACCCCTGCCCGTCCCACCGCTCATGCGAGTGACGGACGATCCTCGCGGGCACGCGAAGGAGCGGCGATGCGCCGAGGATCCGCTCGCCGACCAGGGTGTGCTGCTCGATGAACGTCCGCTCGTCGGATGTCAGCGCGTCGGGCTTGTAGAGGATCGCATCGGGGACAGCGAGCTTGCCGATGTCGTGGAGCTGCGCGGCGCGTTGGAGGTCCTCGAGCTGCTGCCCCTCGAGCCCGAGCTCGTGTGCGATCCCGAGCGCGAGCTCGGCAACGTCCTCCATGTGCGAATGGAGACCCGGCTCGCGCTCGAGCAGGACTTGCATGAGCACCTCGTGCGGGAGCCCTCGCCGCGAGTGCTTCCTGTGCTTCTGCGCGTAGAGCCGCTCGTCGGCGAGGCGTAGCGCGTCGGTCGGGTCGGAAGCCTCGTCCGGGAGCATCACCGCGCCGAACGATGTCGTCACGTGGAACCCCTCACCCTGCTCGGTGAGCGCGACGGTCGACTCGTGGATCAGCCGCTCTGCGTCGATCCCGCGCCCGACCGTCGCGAGCATGCAGAACTCGTCGCCCCCGAGCCGATAGGCGCTCACGCCGTCGCCGCCGACTCCGGCGAGCTTCTTCCCGAGCCGTGCGAGCAGCTGGTCGCCGGCCAGGTGGCCGAACGAGTCGTTGTATCCCTTGAACCCGTCGAGGTCGAAGATCACGAGCAGCTCCGGCGATCTCGATGCTCGCATCGGCCATCGCCTGTCGGCGAGATCGTCGACGAGCCGACGGCGGTTTCCGAGCCCTGTGACGGGGTCGGTGACCGCATCCCGGAGTGTCTGGTCGAACAGGCGTCGGTTCTCCCGGAAGGTGAGCCCGAGCCGGACGACGACGCCCGGCGAGGGCGAGCGTGGCGAGCACGAGCGCGAGGAGGTTGATGCGGTGGAAGTGGTCGACGACGAGCACGGCGAGCGCGATCGAGCCGCACACCGCGGGCACCGCCAGGAACGAGCGACCCGTGCCCTCGATCGCGGTCGAGCGACCCTGGTCGCGCCACCCTGCAAAGGCGATCAGGAGGAGCGCGAAGGGCCAGGTCACGTCGAGAAGCGTTCCCTCGGTGTACGTGCCGCGGGCGGTCTGGAACAAGTAGATGCTGTCACCGAGCGCGAAGACGGCGAGCGCTGCGCCGATCAGCAACCAGGCACCACCCGGCCGCCAGCGCGTGAGCGCGAACGCGCCCACGACGAGCGCGAGCAGAAACACGTCCCCGAGGGGGTACGCGAGGTTCGTCGCGACGGTCGGAAGCGGCCCTTCTGTCGTGTCGAGCACCGCGTCGACGAGCACCGCGCTCGCGAGCGCTGCCGCAGCGAGCGCCGCCGTCACCCCGTCGATCCACAGTCCGGCGCTCGCACCTCGAACCCTCGCCCGGAACAGGACGACGACACCGATGTAGCTCGCCGGGTAGAAGGCGAGGTAGAACCCGTCGGCGAACGACGGGTACGGCGCGCTGTCGAGCTTCGAGAGCACGAACAGCCAGGCGAACTCCGCCACGCCATAGGAGCACACGGCGACTGCGATCGCCGCCCACCCGATGCGATGCGGCGGGACGAGGGCGCGTGCGACGGCGAGCGCCATCGCGGCGAGGATCAGCGCGTAGTAGACGCGGTAGTCGAAGAACCAGCTGAGCCATTCGCCCTCGTCGACGACCGTGTGCAGGGCGAATCCGGCGATCCCGATCCCGGCCAGGATCTGGAGCGCCGTGACGACTCGGCGGGCCGCAACAGACGTCATCGTCTGAAGATCGGTTCGACGGGGCGTCTGCTTGAGCGCTCCATTCGGCGCCGAGCACGACGCGGCAGCGTCCGAGAAGCGACGGCCCCGGGAGGAATCGAACCTCCGCACGCAGGTTCGAAGCCTGCCGCTCTATCCACTGAGCTACGGGGCCAGGGAATCGCGTTGCGATTCCCCTAGAGGGTAGACGCAGCGCGTCGCGGAAACCGCCGAGCACAGGACGCTCGACACGGGGCCGGTATCCTCTTCCCCGCGCGGTGGCGGTAGCTCAGCTGGTAGAGCCCCGGGTTGTGGTCCCGGTGGTCGCGGGTTCGAGTCCCGTCCGCCACCTGATTTCTCGCCTGCAGGTCGGGGATCCGCAGAGGCGGATCCACCGACCGCGAGCGAAATCGCGGCGATAGGCTCCTCGACCGTGGAAGGGATGCGGCACACGCGCTACGGCTGGTGGCTCGAGGACGCCGGTCCCGTCGAGGCGACACCACCCCTCTCGGAGAACACGACCGCCGATGTCGTGATCGTCGGCGGCGGGTACCTGGGGCTCTGGACCGCCTGGCAGCTGACCCGGATTGCGCCGGGGATCGACGTCGCCGTCCTCGACGCCGGCCTTGCCGGCCACGGGCCGAGCGGGCGCAACGGCGGCTTCGTGTCGACGCTCTGGGACGACCTTCCGATCCTCCGCGACCGGGTCGGGGCCGAGCGCGCGCTCGAGGTCGCGCGCGCGTCGGAGCGCGGGGTGCACGGGATCGGCGAGTTCTGCGCAGCCGAGTCGGTCGATGCCTGGTACCTCCCGGCGCCGACGTTGTACGTCGCCACGAACGAAGCTCAGCTCGCCGCCTGGGACGGCGAGGCGGACGTGTTCGCCGAGCTGGGTGCCGCCGACGAGATCCGGCCGCTCACCGCGGACGAGCTCCGGGACCGCTGCGACGCCGGGTTTCTCGCGGGATCCATCGTGCGGACGTCCGCCACCGTTCATCCGGCCCGCCTCTCGCTCGGCCTCCGGGCGAAGGTGATCGAGGCCGGTGTCCGGCTCCACGAGCACACCGCTGTGACGTCGCTCTCGCGCGATGCGGTCGCCACCACCCGAAGCGGTCGCGTCAGGGCCACCAACGCCATCCTCGCCGTGAACAGCGCCACCGCGGGGTTCCCCGGGTTCCGGTGCGCGCACGCGGTTGCGTCGAGCCACATGGTGATCACGGAGCCGGTGCCCGACGTGATCGAGTCTCTCGGCTGGACCGGTGGCGAGCCGATCGCCGACCACCGCACCCTGCTCCACTACCTCAGGACGACCCGCGACGGGCGAATCGCGTTCGGCTGGGGCGGCGGCCGGATGGGCTTCGGCGCGCGACGCTCGCCCCGGCTCGAGGTCGACTCCGCTGTCGCCCGGACGACCCGCGACGACCTGCTCCGCTTCTTCCCGGCCCTGCGCGGGCGACGGATCGTGCATGCCTGGGGCGGCCCGATCGACGTCTCGCCGACACACCTCCCGATCTTCGGCTCGCGCGGACGGGTGCATCACGGCTTCGGCTTCACCGGCAACGGCGTCGGGCCTGCGTACCTCGGCGGTGAGATCCTCGCGCGGCTTGCGCTCGACCGGCGCGACGAGCTGACCCGTCTTGCGATCGTCGATCCCGATCGCAAGCTGATGCCTCCCGAGCCGTTCCGGTGGGCCGGTGGGACAGTGATCCGCCAGGCGCTGATCCGGCGCGACGCAGCCGACGACGCCGGTCGCCGCGCCGGACCCGCTGAGCCGGTTCGTCGCAGGCCTGCCGCGGCGGCTGGGGCTCAGGCTTCCGCGCTGATCCGAAGCTCCTCGAGCGCCTGCTCGAGCGTGACGTTGGTGGGGACTTCCCCGGGCGCGACGCCGGTCGCGTGTGTGGCGAGCTCTGCGTAGACGGTTGCGAACGCCTCGAAGAGCGCGTCGGAGAGCCCGACCTCGGCCTGGGCGGCGGCGATCTCGTGCATCTCGGCGACGTACCGCCACGCCTTGGCGGTACCGCGCGCAACCGTCCGTCCCGAGCTTGCCGGGTCGACGTGGCCGGTCGTTGCGAGGTCGTCGAGCACGTGACCGACCACGCCGTGCGCATCGGCTGTCCGGAGCGCCTGCACGAGGAGCGCCACGGTCCCCTTGTAGACGGATGCGGTGCACATCTTCACCGCGGAGGCGAGCCCCGGCTCCGCCCCGACGACGACCGTGGTCGCGGCAGGCCGGAGGAGCTCGGCGATGCGCGGCGCCTGGCTCCCCGCGAGGTAGACCCTCGTCGCTGTCGGAGGTCATGGGTGGAGGGCCGGAGATTGCCCCGTCGACGAGCTCGAGCGGCGCCAGCTCGGCGTGGATCGTCGCGACCGTCCCCGGTGCGATGGCGTTGAGGTCGACGACGAGTGGGGCAACGTCGCGTCGGCGCGCCGCCGACGCGATCGCGCGAGCGGTGTCGACCGCGACGGCCGGCGGAACGACCGAGAGGCAGACGCTCGGAGGCAGAGATGGCATCGTCGAGCGTCGCCACGGGCTCCAGCCCCGCGGCCGCGGCACGGTCGACGGTCCTCGAAGCTGCGGTCGCCGGTCGGGGTGACGACACGAACGCCGCTCTCCCGGAGTCGCGCGCCGATCGCGCTCCCCATCTCGCCGGCGCTGACGATCGCGATGATCACGCGTCGAGCGTAGTCGGCATCGATAGACCCAGACGATTGCAATCGAGACAAGCTGGCTCCATGCGCCTCACCCGAGCCGAGCGTGGCGGTGTGGGACGGTCATCACTGGCGTCCTGCGCCCCCCGAGGCGGACCGGGCGAGCGTCTACCCTCCCCCTGAGCGCCCGTAGCTCAGGGGACAGAGCGGCGGACTTCTAATCCGCGGGTCGGAGGTTCGAATCCTCCCGGGCGCACCAGGGTTGATTGCAGGATGGCGGCTCCTTCGGGGGCCGCTTCCTCGCTGGTGGGCAACGAAATGGGCGACGCACCGTCCGAGCCGCCGGCTCGGAGAGGCTGCGATCCTTCGTCGTTGACCTACGCTGTGGACGTGCCCACGTGCCCCAGTTGCGGTGAGCCCACGACGGGCGCTGCACGCTTCTGCAGCGCCTGCGGAGCAGAGCTGGACAGCTCCGGCGGGACCGAGGTTCGCAAGACCGTCACCGTTCTCTTCGCCGACCTGACCGGCTCGACCGCGCTCGGGGAGCAGCTCGACCCGGAGACCCTGCGCCGGGTGCTCGCGCGGTACTTCGAGGTCGCCCGTGGCTGCATCGAGCGTCACGGCGGGACGGTCGAGAAGTTCATCGGCGACGCCGTCATGGCGGTGTTCGGCGTTCCCACCGTCCACGAGGACGACGCCTTGCGGGCGCTCCGAGCGGCCTCCGATCTCCGAGCCGCGCTCCACATCCTCAACGGTGAGCTCGAGCGGGACTATGGGATCTCGCTGACCGTCCGGACGGGGGTCAACACGGGTCAGGTCGTGACCGGGACCGACGAGCGCCTGGCGACGGGGGATGCGGTGAACGTCGCAGCACGGCTCGAGCAGGCCGCGGCACCCGGCGAGATCCTCATCGGGGAGCAGACGCTGCTCCTCGCACGCGACGCGGTCGACGTCGAGCCGGTCGAGCCCCTAACGCTGAAAGGCAAGACGGAGCCTGTCCCGGCGTACCGACTGCTGACGGTGATCGAGGGCGCGGCGGCGTTCGACCGGCGACTCGACACACCGCTCATCGGTCGTCGCGAGCAGCTCGCGCTCGTGCACCGGACGTTCGAGCGCTGCGCGAGCGAGCGAGCCTGCGACCTGCTGACGGTCCTCGGGCCTCCCGGGATGGGCAAGTCGCGTCTCGCACGCGAGATCACGTCGACCCTCTCGACCCGGGCGACCGTGCTGACCGGGCGCTGCCTCCCCTACGGCGAGGGAATCACATTCTGGCCGCTCGTCGAGATCTTCCGGGAAGCAGATGCAGACAAGGCACTCGCTGCAGCGCTCGCCAGCAGCGGGCCCGAGGAGATCTTCTGGTCGGTCCGCAAGGAGCTCGAACAGCGGGCACGGGACCGCGCGCTCGTCCTCGTGTTCGAGGACATCCACTGGGCAGAGCCGACGCTCCTCGACCTCATCGAACACCTCGTCGAATGGGCACGCGACGCGCCGCTGCTGCTCGTCTGCCTCGCGAGACCCGAGCTACTCGACGACCGTCCCGCCTGGGGCGGCGAGCGGCTCACGCTCGAGCCGCTGTCCGACGAGGAGTCGGCGCAGCTGATCGCCGCACTGTTCGACGACGAGCAACTCGACGACGAACGGCGCACCAGCATCACGCGGACCGCCGAGGGCAACCCGCTGTTCGTCGAGCAGTTGCTCGCGATGGTCGCCGACGGTGGCGACCTCGGCGAGGTACCACCCACGATCCAGGCGCTCCTCGATGCGAGGCTCGACGCACTCGTCCTGAATGAGCGCGAGGTCCTCGAGCGTGCGGCCGTCGTCGGTCTCGAGTTCGAATGGGAGGCGCTCGGCGAGCTCGCACCCGACCGACGCCGCCCGGCAGGTGCTCAGCTCGCATCGCTCGTGCGCAAGCAGCTGATCCAGCCACACGAGGCGATCGAGGACAGCTTCCGCTTCAGGCACATCCTCATCCGCGACGCGGCCTACGAGCGGCTGCCGAAGGAGCTCCGGTCGGAGCTCCACGAGCGGTTCGCCGGTTGGCTCGACGGCAGGGGCGCCGAGTTCGACGAGGTCGTGGGGCACCACCTCGAGCGGGCCTACCGCTCGCTCGAAGGGCTCGGCCGGCCGGGCACGAACGCGCGGGTGCTTGCCGATCGCGCGGCTGAACGTCTGGCTGCAGCAGGGGTGCGGGCGCATGCGCGCGGAGACACGAGCGCGACGGTGAACCTCGTCGGCCGTGCCATCGACCTGTACGCAGTCGACGATCCGCGGCGGGTGAGGCTGTTGCCGACGCTCGGCCGGACGCTGCGAGACCACGCGGACCTCGACGGCGCGGAGGCGCGCTTCGTCGAAGCCGTTGACCTCGGAGGTTACGTCGGTGATCGAGGCGTCGTCGCCGACGCCAGCGTCGCGCTCGTCGATCTCCGGTTTCACCGAACGGCCGAGACCGGAGTCCAGCGACAGGACGTGATCCGCACGATCGACGAGGCAATCGTCGTCTTCGAGGAGATCGACGACGAGGGTGGCCTGGCCGGTGCGCTGACCCTCGCAGGCAAGCTGCGGTTCTGGGCGGGGGAGGTCATCGCCGCGCAGCGCGATCTCGAACGAGCAGCGCACCACGCCCGTAACGCCGGGGATCGGGCGCAGGAGGCAGAGGCTCTCGACTACGTCCTCACGGCGATGCGTTATGGCCCCACGCCTGTCGAAGAGGGACTCGAGCGCCTCGAGGAGATCCAGCCGAGGGCCGAGCTGAACCGGCGCCTCGAGTTCAGGCTGCTGCAAGCGCGAGCGAGGTTCGAGGCGATGCTGGAGCGGTTCGACGTTGCCCGCGAGCTGTTCGCACGGACCCGCCACCTCGCGGAAGAGCACGGCTTCCCGAACGCCGTCGCGAGGGACCTCAACCCCAGCGCGGGGACAGTTGAGCTGCTTGCCGGGGACCCGGTCGCGTCCGAGCGGCTTCTGCGACCGGCGTGCGAGGCGATGGAGCAGTCGGGCGAGCTCGGCTTCCTGTCGAGCGTCGCACCGATCCTGATCGACGCGCTCCTCGGCCAGGGACGGGACGCCGAGGCCCTCGAGCTCTCCGAGCGCTGGCGTCCGGAGCTCCTCACCGTGCCGGAGGACATCGACGCCCAGGTCAGCTGGAGGCGCGTCCGCGCAAGAGCCCTCGCCCGGCACGGCGACCTCGACGAGGGTCTGCGGCTCGGTCGTGAAGCCGTCACGATGGTGGCGGCGACCGACTATGCGGTGGGTCACGCAGAGGCACTCGGCGACCTCGGCGAGGTCCTCCATCTCGCAGGTCAGGAGCAGGAGGCGACCGAGGCGCTCGCATCGGCGCTCGAGCTGCACGAGGCGAAAGGAAACCTCGCAGCGGCGAGGCGCATCAGGGCCGCGCTCGGCGAGCGGTCTGTCGAGTCACCACCGATCGGCTGACGACCCGGGGGACGGAGGAACAGGGAGGGGCCCGCAAAGCAGGCCCTCTCCCTGGATCGTGCGGTCGAGCTATGCGGCGACGAGCGCGCGGTCGCCGTGGGCAACGACCTGTCCGGTCGTGACCTTCGGCTCGTTCGGGATGATCTCGTCGAGCTTCTCGTCGCGGATCCAGGCCGCGACGACCCTCGTCGACTCCATCCCCTGCTCAGACGTCTCGAAGAGACTGAGTGAGCTGAAGACGCCGTTCCCGGCATCGATGAGGTAGTAGCCGGCGAACCCCGAGGCCTTGTTCAGCTTGGGGACGAGCGACTCGTTGACCTTGCGGGTCAACTCGGCCGAGCGCGCCTGGTCGACACCGTCGTAACGACGAATGGTCGCAAACATGTGATGCTCCTTCGATTCCTTCAGGACAGGGAGCCCAAAACGAACTCTCTGCTGCGCTCAGGCCGGGGGTGACACTCGAAGAGGGAACGTGCACCCCCCGACGGCGTCAAAGACAACCAACGCGCTCCGATCACCATAGCTGCGATTCCCGGACGCTGCGGCTGCGTGCGGCCAGACCTGCGACGCAGTCCGAGCCCCATCGGCGAGGATGGGCCCATGACGACCTTCCCGGAATCCCACCGCGATCTCCTCGACGCGCAGGTCGCCACTCTCGCGACGATCGACTCCCATGGCCTCCCGCAGCTGACCGAGGTCTGGTTTCTCCACGACGAGGACGAGCTCAGGCTCGCGCTCCACGTCGACCGCCACAAGACGAGGAACCTGCAGACGCGACCCGAGTGCAGCCTCCTGGTGCTCGACCTCGAGCGGCCGTACCGGTACCTGGAGGTGCGCGGTCGGGCCCGTGTCGAGCCCGATGTCGGCCACGCGTTCAGCCGCAAGCTCGGCGCGAAGTACGACGTCGAGCTCGCCGCCTGGGACGGCAACGAGGACTCGCGCGTCGTCGTGACCGTCGAGCCGACGAAGGTCCACGCGGTCAACATGCGCGGCGACTGAGCCGCGGGCTCAGTCCGCCTGCCCGACAGCGCCCACCTGTGGCGAGCGAACGTCGGCCAGCGTCCCGCGCCGGGCCCACGCAAACCCGACGGCGACGACCACCGCGAGTGCTCCCGTCGCGAAGACCCAGCTCGTCCCGCGTGCGTCGACGAGCACGCCCGACAGCGCCATGCCCAGCGCGACCCCGAGCGAGATCGCCGTGCCGAACCAGGCGAACGCCTCGGCGACCGTGCCCCGCGCTGCAGCGTGGTCGATGAGGACGTAGATCGCGGCGATCGTCGGCGCGATCGGGAGCCCGGCGACGAAGGCGAGCACGCACAACGTCGGAATCGAGGTCGCGAGGAGGAGAGCGAGCATCACGCCGATGAGGGCGACGCCGCCCAGGAGGAATCGGCGCAGCTCGCTGTGGATCGGTCGCAGCCCTGCGACGAGGCCACCGACGAGGCTGCCGCCCGAGAAGCACGCGAGTGCGACGCCGCCGAGCGCACGCGCGCCTTCGTCGTCGGCGAACGCCGTGAACCCGAGCTCGACCAGCCCGAATGCAATCCCGAGGAGCCCTGCGTACACGATCACGGTGCGCACGCCGGGGGAGACGAGCGCGCCGAGCGGCCCCGCTCCGCCATGGCGCGACGGCGGCGTCTCGCGCACGGGCGGCAGCCCGGACATGACGAGCGAGCCGACCAGGCTCGCGAGTGCGGCGCCGGCGAGCCCGCCCCACGCCACCACCGACGCGAGTACCGCGGCGATCAGCGGCCCGCAGACGAAGAAGACCTCCTGCACTGCAGCCTCGAACGCGTAGGCGGTCGAGCGAAGCTCTCCGGGCGCGAGCCTCGGCCAGACGACCCGAACCGTCGACGAGACGGGCGGATGGGCGACCCCGGCGAGCGACGCGGCACCCGCAACGGCCCACAGCGGCACCTCGCCGACGGCGAGAACGGCGACGAGACCGAGCAGCGCCGGGTAGACCAGCCCGCGTACACGCAGCACGACGGTCGGGCCGTGCCGGTCGACCTGGCGGCCGCCGATCGGCGCGCCCACGCCCAGGGCCACGGCGTACGCTGCCACCACGATGCCGGCCTGCCCGTAGCTGACTCCCTCACCGCGGAGGAGCAGCAGGATCGCGATCGGGACCATGCCGAGCGGAAGCCGCCCGAGGAGCGACCAGCAGATGAGCGCAACCGCGTGCGGCCGCGCAAGCAGGAGTCGGTAGCGGTCGAGTCCAACCGCCGCCGTCATGGGTCAGGACGCGTGGAGCACGAGCGGCGCGCACGTCGCGCCGGTCTTCTCCACGACGGGCGCCCCGACCGCGTTCTTGGGTTGCACTCGAAGGGTCGTCGCCGTGACGGTCACCTCCGCGTAGCCGAAGACGTCGGTCGCCGCACACCGCAGCCCGAGCCCGCGCGGCGCTGCAGGCTTGAAGAACAACGAGGTGACGAAGTCTCCCGACCCCTGGCCCCGAGAAACCCGTCGATCTCCTTCGCGTACGTGTTCGTCGCGACCGGGCCGGTGACAACCTCCCAGACGCCGGTCGAGTCGGGCCGGGCGGCTCGAACGTCGTAGTCCTGATCTCACCGATCAGGTGGGCGTGCGTGTCGGTCGTGAGGACGACGACGTTGCGGATCCCCCGGAGCACGTCTGAGTAGCCGCGTCGCGCTCCGCGGCATAGCCCTCCCAGCGGTCGTACGGGAGCGCGTAGAGCTGGAGCATCGGCACCTCGTTCACGATCACCTTCCAGCGGGCGGTCGAGCCGGCGATCGCCTTCGCGAACGCGGCGTACTGCGCCGTCCCGAGCATCGTCCGCGACGGGTCGTTCAGCGTCTCGAGGCACCCGGCCGACACCGGCTTGGCGAGCGCGGGCGCGATCGCCGCGAACGCCGTGCGCACGGCAGCGGGCGCGGTGGGGGCGATGTCGCCCTCGCAGACGCAGTGGCCGCCTTCGCGCTGCGGAACGAGCGCTCGTCGAGGAAGAACAACTCCAGGTTCCTTCCCCAGCGCACCGTGCGATAGAGCCCGGTGCGTGCCCTGTAGGTCACGGGTGCGTAGTCGGTGAACGCCTTCACTCCGGCCGCGTACAGCGTGTCGCCGTTCTCGGCCCGGGAGAAGTCGTTGACGAACTCGTGGTCGTCCCAGTGGCTGTACAGCCCGGTCGCGGCGCGCAACCGTCGCAACGGGGCGAGCCCGAGCCCGAGGCGGTACTTCTGCCACTTCGCGGCGACCGTGAGCGCCGGCTGCTGCCCGGCGAGCTCCGAGTCGGAGTAGATCGTGTCGCCGAGGTTGATGTTGAAGTCGTTGCCCTCGGCCGCCATCCGGCCGTAGACCTGGAACCCGTTGAAGCCCGGTCGCCCGTCCGGGCCCGAGGTCGCGTCGGCGTCGCCGCTGTAGGCAAAGCGAACCCTGACGTCCGCTGTCGTCCTCGGCGCAGTCGTGAACACGCCCATCGGGCTGGCAACGTGCCCGCCGGTGCCCCCGACGAAGTCGTAGAAGTACCGCGTGCCGGGCCTCAACCCCGCGATGCGCACGCTGACCGTGTAGTCGTCGGCGGCTTTCGGCCTCACGAGCCTCGTCACGGTGGGGTGGATCATCAGCGGCTCGGTGTTCACCCGGACGAGAATCGAGCCGAGGCGAGGAGCTCGCGTCCACAGCATGGCCGAGGTGGACGTGATCTCGCCTGCAGCAACGCCCTGCCCGAACCCGCCGAGCTGGGGCGCTCCGAAGGCGAGCGTCGTCCCGAGGCCCACACCGAGCGCCATGATCCCGATCACAGCGAGCCGGCGCATCGCAGCGAGCCTAGTGGCTTCCCGGGTCACGTGCATCGCCGCGCTCCTCCTCCGCGAGGAAGCGGAGGAACCACGTCACGAACACGACGAAGAACACGAGCGACTGCTCGCCGGCCATTGTCATCCCGCCCAGCTGCTGGTCCTCGAGCCGCGAGAGCCCCCACACACGCTCGGGCGCGTCGACGTAGAACCCGTAGAGCGGCTCGGGGACCAACGCGAGCAGCAGGCCGAGCGGCGCCGAGAGGAGAAACGCTCCGAGCGCATACACGGCTCGCACGCCGGCCGAGAGTCGGTGCGGCTCGTCCTGCCAGACGCACCACCAAAGGGCAAGCCCTGCCCCGAGGTACGTCGCGTGCTCGACCAGGAGCAGCGAGTGAGTGTGGCGTAGCGCCGCGTCGTAGAGGGCCGGGACGTGCCACAGCGCGTAGGTCCCAACCCAGAGCGGAAGTGCCACCCACGGCGTCGTCACCGCCCGGACGAAGCCGATTCCGGCCAGCCGCGTCGCCGCAGGGGCGGGCAGCCCGAGGACGAGGAGCAACGGCGCCCACTCGGCCAGCACGACGTTCTGGACCAGATGGGCCCAGACGAGGTACGACCGCGCGAGCGTGTCGAGCGGCGACGCGAGCGCGAAGCTGAGCAAGGCACACCCGGCGAGGAACGAGACGACCTGCCAGGGACGGCCACCGCGCCGACCTCGAGTGAGGTACCACGCCGCAAGCGCGACACCGACGAGCGCCTCCGGGCTCCACGACCACACCCACGGGCTCACGCCCCTACGCTATTGGACTCGCCACCCGGCTACGCTTTCCGGGCGCGCGCGGGTGTAGCTCAATGGTAGAGCCCCAGCCTTCCAAGCTGGTTATGCGGGTTCGATCCCCGCCACCCGCTTGGGCACGCTCGGCGCCGGACGACATGCTCCTACCTGCCCGAGGCGGAGAAGTGCTGGTAGTCCTTCGCGCCGCTCCAGCGACCGCCCCACCCCCAGCTCTCTGCAGCGAATGCCCTGACGAGCGCGCCTCCTGCGACGGCCATCCCCGGACGAGCCGGAGAGCGCCGAAGGTAGCGCCTGCTGGCCACGTGCGAGGTCGTGCCCGAGGAGGTGACGTACGGGTTCTCGATCGGGTTGACGTCGATTGCGCGGCCGAAGGCGTGCTCCGACCACGTCGCTGTGCCGGCGACGGTACGGCAGTTGAAGGCCGAGGTGTTGTCCGCCTCGATCGAGCGATAGTCGTCGGCGCCGTAAGCATCGACGGGAACGGCGCGACGGATCGGGACCCTCGCCGTGTAGAGCCGATCGAAGATCCCGGCGATGACGAGAGCCACGTCGCGATGGACGACGAGGCGGCCCATGTGTCGCTTCCCGTCGAAACCCCAGAGGCGCACCCGGACGAGCCTGAGGTCGTCGAGCCCGACCGGACAGCCCGGATGCCACGACCGGCCTATCATCTGCTCCCGTAGCGCAGGAGGGAGCGGCGACACCGTCGTGGTCCTCGGTGGCGAGGCGGAGACAGCGCAGGCGAAGGCGATGGACACCGTCGCGCCGAGCAGGAGCACGGCGCCGAGCGGGCGAACACGTGACACGGGACAACGGTAGCCCGTCTCGGCGGGCGACAAGGAGGTGCGATCGATGAACGAGACCACACTTGGACAGCGGCTCGCAGCCGAGCTGGTCGGGACGTTCCTGTTCTTCTTCCTGGGCTTCAGCGGCATCGCCGCGGCGACGCAGTTCGGCATGGAGGCGATCGGGACGCTCGGGATCGCGGCGGGATTCGGCTTCGGGCTCGCGCTCGCGATCACGGCGTTCGGTCACATCTCCGGTGGGCACTTCAACCCTGCCGTCACCCTCGGGCTGGCGGTCACCGGGCGCCAGCCGATCCCCGAGGTGATCCCCTACTGGGTCGCGCAGATCCTCGGTGGGTTCGGCGCCGTGGTCGTCGCGGCGATCGCCTATGGGTCGAAGACGACCGATGCGCTCGACACGAACCCGGGCCTTGGGGTCGAGGACTGGAAGGCGCTCGTCCTCGAGCTCGTTGCGACCGGCCTGTTCCTGATGGTGATCCACACTGTCGCGACCGACGCGAAGGCGCCGTGGAAGGGTGTCATGGCGCCGTGGCTGATCGGTCTGTTCATCTTCGTTGCTGCCGTCACGGTCGGCCCAACCTCCGGTGGCTCGTTCAACCCGGCGCGCTCGATCGACCCGGTGCTGTGGAACCAGGACTGGGGCAACCTCTGGATCTACATCGTCGGCCCGCTCGTCGGCGCGGTGCTCGGCGCGGCGATCTGGCGCGCGATCGTGAGCCCGGAGGACTGAGCACCGGCACGTCGAGAGCGGTCTCCGCCGCTGCCGAAGGCAGCAGGCGGCTTCAGGGGTGTGCCCGCCCAAAGGGCGGGATACCACCGCGGCAGGGGATCCGCTTTGCGGATCCCCTGCTTCGCGGAGAGAATCGGGGTGGTCGGATTCGAACCGACGAAACCTCCCGGCCCCAAACCGGGCGCTCTACCAGACTGAGCTACACCCCGTGCATGCGCTCGTACGACCGAACCGCGTGACAGTTGGCGCACACCAGCTCGCACCGGTCCATCTCGTCGAGGGCAAGGCGCCGTGCGCCACGATGCACAAGCGTACTCACATCTCGGCTCGTTCCACCCGAGTGCGCTTCCAGTAGGCCGCATCGTACGCACGGCGACAGTCGACGCACCACGATTGGTGGATCTTGCCGCGACGGTGGAACTCCGACAGCGGCTTGAGCTCACTACATCGTCCGCAGTGCTTCACGTTGTCAGAGTAGACACCACACCGGATGCCGTCAGACGATCGAGACGACGAGCCGCCGCGGGCCGTGCACACCCTCGACCCGCTCGAGCTCGATGTCGCTCGTCGCCGACGGCCCCGACACGAGGACGATCGGGCGCCCCTCGCGGGCAGCGGGCTCGAGTGCCGCGACCAGCTCGGGGACGGTCTCGACGATCCGATCCGCCGGAACGAGGCAGACGTGGCAGTCCGGCACGAGGCTCAGTATCCGGCGTCCCTCGCCCGGCCCACCCGCCAGCGCGATCGTCCCGGTCTCGGCGCAGGCCGCGGCGCAGGTCGTCAGCGCACCGTCCGCGTCATCCAGCTCCGCGGCGGTGAGCCCGTCGTCGACGAGCGTCTCGACACCGGGTGGCACCAGCCCGGAAGGGAGATCGGCGGGAACGACGAGGCGACGCCCGGCGAACACGCTTCCGAGCTCCTCGAGCTCGACGACCTCGGTGGCGTAGTCGAGCAACCGTTCGCGAAACAGTGCCACGATCGCCACGCGGTCCCGCTCGCCACGTTCCCGGTAGGCGCGAGCCACCTCGGGGACGCTCGCGCCGTCGGTCAAGGCCGCCCTGACGCGAGCAAGAACCGCCTCACGTGCCGCGGTCACGCTGCTCCCACCACTCGCGAAATGTCTGGTCGGGCACCGCCGGCAGCGTCCGCGAATCGAGCCACCGCCCGAACACGCCGGGTAGCCAGCGGATGCGATCGTCGCGCGCGACGGGTCGCTGGGCCTGCCGCGCAAGTCGCTGCGCTCGCTCGTACCGCTCGCGAGAGGTGAAGGCCTTCCCGAGCATTCGCATCGCCGCACCCTCGCTGCGCCGCTCGAGCCGAACGACCTTCTCCCGCTCGTGGACGAGCAACGCAGGAATGTCGATGCGCACGGGGCAGACGTCGGCGCATGCGCCGCACAGCGACGAGGCGAATGGGAGCGACGACGCAGGCCCGCGCTCCCCGTCGAGCTGCGGTTGGAGAATCGCTCCGATCGGACCGGCATAGACCGTGTGGTACGGGTGCCCACCCGTCTGCCGGTAGACGGGGCACACGTTGATGCACGCCGAGCACCTGATGCACCGGAGCGCATCGCGCCCGACCTTGTCGGCGAGCGCCCGGGTGCGACCCGCGTCGAGGAGCACGAGATGAAACGACGAAGGGCCGTCGCCGGCGCGGACACCGGTCCAGAGCGACGTGTACGGGTTCATCCGCTCCCCGGTCGACGAGCGCGGGAGAAGCTGCAAGAGCACGCCGAGATCGCGCCACCGCTCGATCACCTTCTCGATCCCCATGACGGTGATGAGCGTGTCTGGGAGCGTCGTGCACATTCGTCCGTTCCCCTCGGACTCGACGACGCACACTGTCCCCGTGTCGGCGACCGCGAAGTTTGCGCCCGAGATCGCGACCCGCGCGCGGAGGAACGCAGCGCGCAGATGGCGTCGGGCCGCCTCTGCGAGCTCGCGAGGGTCGTCGCCCAGGTCCGGGAGACCGAGCTGCTCGCGGAACAGGTCGCGGATCTCGCGTCGGCTGTGATGGATCGCCGGGACGAGCAGATGAGAAGGCCGCTCTCCGGCGAGCTGGACGATGAGCTCGGCGAGATCGGTCTCGAGGACCGAGATCCCGCTTGCCGAGAGCGCATCGTTGAGGCGAATCTCGTCCGTCGCCAGCGACTTCACCTTGACGACCTCCGTCGCCCCCGTCGCGGCGACGAGCTCTGCGACGACCTCGTTCGCCTCGAGCGCGTCACGTGCCCAGTGGACGACCCCGCCGGCCGCCGTGACGCGCGCCTCGACCTCGATCAGCAGCTCGTCGAGCCGGAGGAGCGCGCGCTGCTTGATCGTCTCGCCCGCGCTGCGGAGCTCCTCCCAGTCCGGCAGCTCGGCCGCCATGCGCTGGCGCTTGAGCCGGATGGTCGTCATCGCGCGCGCGATGTTCACTCGCGTCGTGGTGTCGTCGAGCGCATCCCGAGCCGCACGCTCGAACGACTGCGGCCACGAGGATCGCGCCGCGGTGCTCACGACGCGAGCACTTCTGCGAGGTGCATGGTCTCGACAGGCGATCGGCGGCGCTCGAGCGCCCCACCGATCTGCATGAGACACGACGCATCGCATGCGCACACGACGGCGGCACCGCTCTCCTCGATCCGGTCGACCTTCGCCTCGAGGATCGCGGCCGACACGTCCGCGTTCTTCACCGCGAACGTCCCGCCGAACCCGCAACACTCGTCTGCGTCGGTCAGCTCGACGAGCTCGAGGCCCGCCACCGACGCCAGCAGCCGTTCCGGCGCCTCGCCGACGCGCAGCAGCCGCAACGAGTGACAGGTCGGGTGGTAGGCGACCGTGCGCGGGAACCGCGCCCCGACGTCCGTGACGCCGAGATGGTGGAAGAGCAACTGCGACAGCTCCCACGTGCGCAGCCCCGCCGCACCGCCGTGCGTGCGCACGTGGGCGGCGCACGAGCCGGAGGGCGTCACCACCACGTCGAACTCGTCGAACACCGAGGCGAAGCGTTGCTCGAGGATGCGGGCCTCGGACGCATGACCGCTGTTGCGATGCATCTGACCGCAGCAGGTCTGCTCGCGGGGGAACACGACCTCGTGACCGAGCCGCTCGAGCACCTCGACCGTCGCCCGCCCGACAGAAGGGAACAGCGTGTCCGTGAGGCACGTGACGAACAGGGCGATGCGCACCCGGCGAGCGTAACGCGACGGCAGCCGGAAATCGATCATCGATGATGTCGGAAGTGGCGCACCTCGCTGCCAACCGCCGCTAGCCTCGGCCGGTGAGCGACCTCGTCTTCCCCCCGTCGACCCCGCCGGCCGTCGGGCGGAGGCCCCGACTCGGGTACGCGATGACGCTGATCGCTGCGACGTTGTTCGCCGTCAACGGGGCGGTGTCGAAGCTGGCGCTCGACGCGAGTGCGATCGGGACGCCCCGCTGGACGGAGCTACGCACGACCGGGACGTTCGCCGGGCTCGCCATCGCGCTCCTGCTGTTCGCTCCCCAGCGGCTGCGGATCGCGACTCGGGCGGACGCGCTCCGGCTCGCAATCTACGGCGTGGTCGGGTTCGCGGTCGTCCAGTGGCTCTACTTCGTCGCCATCGACCGCCTCGCGATCGGGATCGGGCTCCTGTTCGAGTTCACCGCGCCGGTGCTGATCGCGCTGTGGGTGCGCTTCGTCTGGCACGAGCACGTCCGATCGCGCGTCTGGCTGGCGCTCGCGCTCGTCGTCGTGGGGCTCGGGCTCGTCGCGCAGGTCTGGAGAGGGCTCGAGCTCGACCTCCTCGGTGTCGTCGCCGGCCTCGCGGCCGCCGTCGCCCTCGCGCTGTACTACCTGATGGGTGAGCGACTCGTGGCACGGCGCGACCCGTTGTCGCTCATCTGCCTCGCGGCCGGCTTCGCCACCGTCTTCTGGGCGCTCGTCCAGCCGTGGTGGAGCTTCCCGTTCGAGAAGCTCGAGGTCGACGTGACGCTGCCCGGAGGGCTCGGGAGCGCACCCGTCTGGGCGCTCGCGCTGTGGACGATCACCCTGGGGACGATCCTCCCGTACGGGCTCTCCGTGGGCGCGCTCCGCCACCTGCCCGCCACCACCGTCGGGATCGTCGCCACCTTCGAGCCCGTCGCTGCGTCGGTGATCGCCTGGGTCTGGCTCGGCGAGACGCTGATCGCCGTCCAGATCCTGGGCGGGGTGATCGTCCTCTGCGGGATCCTGCTCGCCGAGACATCCCGCTGAGCCGAGCCCGGCGCAACCGGCGGATACCATCGACGCATGATCGAGCGCGTCCTCCTCGCCTCGCCACGCGGCTACTGCGCCGGCGTCGAGCGGGCGGTCGAGACGGTCGAGCAGGCGCTCGACCACTACGGCGCCCCCGTCTATGTGCGCAAGCAGATCGTGCACAACATCCACGTCGTGCGCGACCTCGAGCGCCGAGGGGCGGTCTTCGTCGAGGAGGAGACGGAGGTGCCGGAGGGCGCGACGGTCGTCTACTCCGCCCACGGCGTCGCCCCCTCGGTCCACGCGAGCTCCCGCGGGCTCGGCCACAACGTGATCGATGCGACCTGCCCGCTCGTGACGAAGGTGCACGTCCAGGCGCGCCGCTACGCCAACGAGGGCGCGACCGTGCTGCTCGTGGGTCACGCGGGTCACGAGGAGGTGGTCGGCACGATGGGGGAGGCACCCGACGCGACCATCCTCGTCCAGGACGTCGACGAAGCCCGCCGGCTCGAGCTCGAACCGGGCACGAAGGTCGCGTACGTCACCCAGACGACGCTCTCCGTCGACGAGACGGCCGAGATCATCGGCGTCCTGCGAGAGCGGTTCCCCGACATCATCGGGCCGAAGCGCGAGGACATCTGCTACGCCACCTCGAACCGCCAGTGGGCGGTGAAGGACATGCTGCAGCACATCGAGCTGCTGCTCGTCATCGGCTCGCGCAACTCGTCCAACTCCAACCGCCTGGTGGACGTCGCTCGGGCGGGGGGCGTCCCGGCACACCTGATCGACGACGAGACAGAGATCGACCCTGCGTGGCTCGACGGCGTCCGCACGGTTGGCGTGACCTCCGGTGCGTCGGCCCCCGAACGGCTCGTGGCGGCGGTCTGCGACTGGTTCCGGGAGCGGGGGGTCACCCGAATCGAGCCGTTCCGCATGGTCGAGGAGGACGTCACCTTCCGTCTGCCCGTCGAGCTCCGTCGCGAGCTCGCCCTCGTCGACGATCGCACCTGACGGCACGTGACGACGCTGTCGGTCATCGTCCCCGCGACCGACCGACCCGACACGCTCGACCGGTGCCTGACCGCGATCGCGGCGGCCCGCCCGGACGAGGTGATCGTCGTCGACTCTCCGGCACAGGCCGGCCCGGCCGCTGCGAGAAACCTCGGCGTGCGGCGGGCGTGTGGCGAGATATTCGTCTTCGTCGACGCCGACGTGCTCGTCCACCCCGACGCCTTCGATCGCATCCGCACGCACTTCGCGCACGACCCGACGCTCGTTGCAGTGTTCGGGTCGTACGACGATCGCATTGCGACCAGCGGTCTCGTCGCCGGTTACCGCAATCTCCAGCACCGCGTCGTGCACCAGCGAGCCGCGGGCCGGGTGAAGAGCTTCTGGGCAGGGCTCGGAGCCGTGAGGGCGTCGTCGTTCCACGAGGTGGGTGGCTTCGACCACGAGCGGTTCCGGACCCCCTGCGTCGAGGACATCGAGCTGGGCGAGCGGTTGTCGCAGCTCGGCCCGCTCGTTCTCGATCCCGCGCTCCTCGGCACCCACCTCAAGGAGTGGACCCTGCGGTCGATGGTGACGACCGACTTCGCGGCGCGCGGCGTGCCCTGGATGCGGCTCGTCATAGAGCAGCGCCACGTTCCCCGGACGCTCAACCTGGGGCTCCGCGAGCGCGCGAGCGTGGTCGCCGCCGTTGCGACATGCATCGGCGCCGTCAGTCGGCACCCCCGGCTGGCCGTGGCGGGTCTTGCCGCTCAGGTCGCGCTGAACCGTGACCTGTATTCGGCCCTGCATCGAGGGCTCGGCGCCCGGGGCGTGGTTGCCGGGGTGGGTCTGCACACCCTCCACGAGCTGACCGCGGTCTGCGCCGTGCCGGCCGCGATCGTCGTCGAGCTCGGCGCTCAGGCGATGAGGTCGACGGCGAGGATCGCCTCGACGAGCTCGCCCTCCTCGAGATAGTCGCGCTCCGTGTTCACCGACCACACGTCGTGGTCGGCTCCGTCGAGCTCGTTCAGCGTCGCGAGGATCGCGGTCCACATCGAGTGGTCCTGGTTGTTGTACCGGTGCAGCCCGTTGCGCCCGAACGTCCGCAGGTTCTCGAACCCCTCGAGGTAGCCGCGGATGCACGCAACCGCCTCGGCGTAGGTGTCGTCGTACATCGGGTATGCGCGCGGCACCCGCACACACGCGCCGTCGATGACCGTGGCCGGGTCGATGAGCCCGATCGCGGCGAGCTCCGTGACGGTGATCTGCACGAGGTGCTCGTCGCTCGCCGCCCAGATCTCGTCCCCCGCAAAACAGAAGTACTCGGCGCCCAGACAGGTCGTCCCCGGACGGACGAGGTCAGGGCTCCAGGCGCCGAAGTTCTGGACGCGACCGGCTTGGATCCCGGGGTCGTGGAGGTAGATCCAGTTGTCGGGAAAGGGCTCGGGGCCGTCGATCACGAGCGCCACCAGGCAGAGGTCGCGATAGCGCAGCCGTCGCGCCGCCGTCTGTACCTCGGGTGGGGCCGGAGGCTCGAGGCAGAGGACGAGATCGGCGAGCGCCATGCTCGAGAGCACGGCATCGACTGGATGCTCGACCTCGGCGCCGTCCTCGAGAACGCTCACCGCAACCGCGCGACCACCGTCGTGGTGCACCGCGATCACGGGCGTGTCGAGGCGCACCGGGATGCCGTTTGCGTCGACCTCCTCGGCAAACCGCTCCCACATCTGCCCGGGGCCGAGGCGGGGGTAGTGGAACTCGTCGATGAGGGTCGTGTGGTGCTCCCGCTCGAGACCGAGGATGCTGCGAACCGCGTGGGCGAACGAGAAGCCCTTGATCCGCTGCGCAGCCCATTCGGCCCGGATCTCGGATCCGGGAATGCCCCACACCTTCTCGGTGTACGGCCCGAAGAAGTTCGCGTAGAGCTGCCGGCCGAACCGGGCGACGATCCAGTCCTCGAACGTCGCCTCCGTCTTCGGTGGCCTGACGCGGGCGGCGAGGTACGAGACCGCGCAACGGGCGGACTCGACGACGCCGAGCCCGCGCAGCACGTCGCGAGCCGCGAGCGGGTAGGCGAAGAACGAGCCGCGGAAGAAGATCCGGGAGAGCCTCGGTCGCAGTAGGAGCTCATCGCCGAGTACCTGCTCCCAGAGCCGCTGGACGGGAGCGAGCTTCGTGAAGAAGCGGTGCCCGCCGAGATCGAACCGGTAGCCGTTCCACTCGACCGTCTTCGCGATCCCACCGACCTGGGAATCCGCCTCGAAGACCGTGGCGTCCACACCGCGCCGCGCCAGAACGTACGCGGCGGTCAGCCCGGCCGGGCCAGCTCCGAGGACGGCGATGCCGACACCGTCGTCCACGACCCAACGCTATCGCACGGTCGACGGGCTACGCCGCGGTGATCTCCGGCAGCTCCCGTGGGGCGGTGCCGACCTCGATCGCAAGCGTCTCGGCCTTGATCCAGTCGGCGTGGTCGAGCAGATCGGCATCCGTGTCGGGGATCGCGAGCCGGATGCGGTCGCTCAGCTCCAGTCCTGCTTCCTTCCGCATGGTGTTGACGCGCCGGATCAGCTCGTAGACGCGACGCTCTCGTGCCAGCTCGTCGTCGACCGCCGTGTCGAGCGCAACCGTCAGGCCGTCCTCGGTGGCGACCGCCCACCCCTCGCGGCCCGCTCGTTCGACGAGCACCTCGTGTGGCTCGAGCTCGTGCCCGGCCGCGCGGAAGCGTCCTCCGCCGAGCTCCTCGAACGAGCCCGCACGAAGGGCAGTCTGCACGTCGCCGAGCGCGCGCCCGAGCCGCGGTCCCAGGACAGGAAGGTTTGGCTTGACCCGCAGCTCCGCGTCCACCGCCTCGAACCTGACCTCCTTCACCCGGAGCTCGTCGCGGATCGCATCGGCGTGCCCCTGCGCGAGCGGAGACCCCTCGACGACGAGGGTTCGGAGCGGCTGCTGCACCTTGATCCCGGCTGCCTGCCGCGCCTGGTGGCCGAGCCCGACCACGCGTCGCACGTCTGCCACCTCGGCGAGGAACGCGTCGTCGACGTCGGCCGCCGCCGGCCAGCCCGCAAGGTGGATCGAGTCGGGAGCACCGGGGCATGCCTCGCGAACGAGTACCTGCCAGAGATGCTCGGTGAGAAAGGGCATCACGGGCGCGATTGCGCGCAGCCCCTGGACGAGCGCGTGCCACAGGACGCGGAGCGCGACCTCGTCCCCGTCCCAGAAGCGTCGGCGCGAGCGGCGGATGTACCACTTCGAGAGATCGTCGACGAAGGCGTCGAAGGCCCGGATCACCTCGACGGTGAGCCACCGCTCGTACCCCTGGGTCGCATCGCGCACGAGAGCGCGGGTCCGTGCGAGCAGCCAGCGGTCGAGCGGGTCGGTGACGTCCTCGAGCCCAGGCCCATCGGCGAGATCCTCGAGCCGGGGGGCGAACCCCTCGATGTTCCCGTAGTCGACGAGGAACCGTGCGGCGTTCCAGAGGGTCAGCAGGTTCCGCTGGATCTCGTGCGCCGGTCCGAACCCGAACAGGAGGTTGCGATCGGGTGGCTGGGCGCAGAACTGCCAGCGCATCACGTCGGCGCCCATCCGCGTGAACGCGTCGTGGGCGTCGATCATGTTCCCCCAGGAGCCGTGCATCTCGCGCCCGGTCTCGTCGAGCATCTTCTCGTAGCCGAGCACCTCTCGGAACGGGGCCCGCCGGGTGAGCGCGACCGACATGAAGAGCTGTGAGTAGAACCAGAGCCGGATCTGCTCGCGCATCTCGCTGACCCAGTCGGCCGGGAACCACTCCTCCCAGGTCGCGTGGTCGGGGAGCGGGGCGGTCGTCAGCTCGCGGGCCGCGCCGCTCCCGAACCCGCCCGGTACGGCGGTCTCGTTCCGCCAGCCGAGCGTCGAGAACGGGACGATCCCGGCGTCGAGCCAGACGTCGCCCACCTCCGCGATGCGGTCGACGGGCTCGCCGCAAGCCCCGCATCGGATCGGGACTGCGTCGAGCCACGGCCGCCGCAGCTCCTCGAGCTGCTCGAGCCCGGATACGGCCCGCTCCTCGAGCTCCGCGCGCGAGCCGATCACATTGAGATGCCCGCAGCCGCACGGGTAGAACGGGAGCGGCAGGCCGTAGTACCGGCGCCGCGAGATGTTCCAATCACCCATGTTGCGGAGCCAGTCGTCCATCCGCTTGCCCATGTACTCGGGTGTCCAGGTGACGGTCGCGTTGGCATCGAGCAACGCAGAACGGAGCCCGTCGACCGCGAGGAACCAGTCGTCCGAGATGCGGAAGATGAGCGGCGTGTCGCAACGCCAGCAGTGCGGGTACCGGTGCTCGTACAGGCCGGCGCGGACGAGCAGACCACGCTCGGCGAGATCGCCGACGATCTGGTCGGCTGCGTCCCCGGTGGACAGCCCGTGGAGCCAGCCGTACGAGTCGTAGAAGCGCCCTGACTCGTCGACGGGCGTCAGGATCGGCAGCCCGTGCGCTCGCCCGAGCTCGAAGTCCTCGCCACCGCAACCCGGCGCAATGTGAACGATCCCCGTTCCCTCGTCGAGCGACACCTCGTCCCACGGGATCACCTGGTGCTCGACCTCCGCCCCCGGGTCGAGGGTGTCGAACGGGCCGCGGTAGCGGAGCCCGACGAGCTCGGCACCCGGTGACCGTGCGCGTCAGCGGCTCGCCGTCCGCGCGCGCGACCGCGACCCACTCGCCGTTCGCGCGCAGCCCGTACTCCGCTTCGGGATTGACGGCGGCCGCGACGTTCGCAGGCAGCGTCCAGGGGGTGGTCGTCCAGATCACCAGCGACTCGCCGTCGCGGTCGACGAGCGGGAGCCGCACGAACAGCGACGGGTCGGAGCGGTCCTGGTAGACGCCCGACTGCGAGAGCTCGTGCTGCGAGAGCGACGTCCCGCAGCGTGGGCACCACTCGGTCGAGCGGTGGCCGAGGTAGAGCCGACCCTCCTCGTGCATCAGGTGGAGGAACCCCCAGATGTAGTCGATGTTCGTGTCGCTGAAGGTGAAGTAGTCGGCCCCCCAGTCCATCCACTGCCCCAGCCGCTTCGAGCCCTCGGTCAGCTCCCGCGCCGACCAGATGACCTTCTCCCGGCAGCGGCGGGCGAACTCGGCGAGCCCGAACTCCTCGATCTCGCGCTTCGAGTTGAGGCCGAGCTCGCGCTCGACGCCGACCTCGATCCAGAGCCCCTGACAGTCGAACCCGTTCTGATACCGCTGGTGGTGGCCGCACAGCGCCTTGTAGCGCTGGAAGACGTCCTTGAGCGTGCGCCCCCACGCGGTGTGGACCGCGAGCGCCTTGTTCGCCGTGACCGGGCCGTCGATGAAGCTGAACCGCGGCCCCGACGCGTTCTGTTCCCTGAGGCGCTCGAACGTCCGCTCGCGCTCCCAGAGCGTCAGGACGTCCCGCTCGAGCGCGTCGTGATCGGGCTTGTCCGGGAGCTGCGCGAACATGCGGCTAGTCTAGGGAAGAGATTTTCGACCTCGGACGTTCCTACAAATGCGGGTCCCGTACGGGGCCGCATTTCATTGAGACGGAAGGACCGAATGGCACTCAACGTAACGACCGCGACCTTCGACACCGAGGTCATCAACAGCGACAAGCCCGTGCTCGTCGATTTCTGGGCGGAGTGGTGCGGCCCCTGCCACGCCGTCGCCCCGGTGCTCGACCGCATCGCCGAGGAGCACTCCGACGCGCTGAAGCTCGTCAAGGTCAACATCGACGAGGAGCACGAGCTCCAGCAGCGCTACGGGATCGCCTCGATCCCGACGATGATCCTCTTCAAGGACGGCGAGCCCTCCGCCGCCGTCGTCGGCGCCCAGCCGAAGGGCGCGATCGAGCGCTCGCTCGGTCTCGTCGCCTGATTTCTCGCAGCAGAGGAGCCCGGAGGCGCCTGCGGGCGCTTCCGGCGCTACCTTGCCCCTCGTGAGCCCACGTCATGTTCCCGCGACGGTCACCGAGCTGTCGCACGTCACGCTGCTCCGCGAGCTTCCCGGCGCCTCGCTCCAGCAGCTCGCCGACCGGATGAGCCGCGAGGAGGTCTCGGCCGGTGCGCGCATCGTCGCCGAGGGCGACCCCGGCGACCGCTTCTACGTCCTGCTGTCGGGGCTCGCGGCGGTGACCCAGGTGAACCGCGGCCCGCGCGGGCTGATCAGACCCGGTGAGACCTTCGGCGAGGTCGCCCTGGCGATGGGGGTGCCGCGAACAGCGACCGTCACCGCCGTGACCGCCTGCACCGTCGCGAGCTGCGACCAGGCGACCTTCGACGAGCTGCTCCGACCGCTCTTCGCAGACGACGGCGAGCAGTAGCTCGGTCGGTGCCGGGTATGCCCGGCACGTCAGTACTCGTCGGCGCGGATCCGGATGGCGCCCGCAACCCAGAACAGCGAGACCCAGGCGACGACCGCAAGAGCCGCAACGGGGAGCGCCGCACCCTGGTCGTCGCCCGTGATCCGGCCGAGTGCCTGCAGGAGCATCACCTCGCCCAGCGGCTTGCTGACGCTCTCGATGAGCGCCAGGACCGGCGCGGCGGCGAACGCGAAGATGAGGGAGATCGCGATCGCAGGCCCGTTCGAGCGCAGCAGCGAGCCGATCCCGAGCGCGATCAGGGCGAACACGACAGGCCAGACAGTGCAGGTCCAGACCACATCGGCGATCTCGCCCGGCGCCACCGCGTCCGCACGGGTGTGCGGGAGCACCGCGGCGGTCGAGATCCCGAGCACGAGCGCAGGTGTCAGCGCCAGGAGCACGGCCGCCACCATCGCGATCGTCCGGCCCGCATACATCCGGGTCCGACCGACGCCGGTCATCACGAGGTAGCGCATCGTCCCCTGCGCGACGTCGTACGACCCCGCGAGCGCACCGATCAGGATCGCGACGACCGTGCCGAGCAACCAAATCGCGCCGCTCACACCGTCGAGCAGCGGCTGTCCACCCAGCGACGGGTTCCGCCCCGGCCGCAGCTCGTGGACGACGGCGACCACGACGATCACCACCACCACCCCGCCGAGCACGACCCCCATCCCACCGCGGAAGCTCCCGCGCCGCCCGATGATCGCCCGTAGCGACGCGCGAATCACGTTCCCACCCCCGTCGACGGCCCGGTGATCGCAAGGAACCGCTCCTCGAGCGTCTCGCTCTCGTGCGAGAGCTCGATCACGCCAATGCCCGCCTCCACCAGGGTGCGCGTGATCACGATCGCGCTCTCGTCGTCGACGCGTGGGAGGTCGAGCCCGAGCGACCCATCGGGACGATGGTCAACGGCCGTGACGAGCGCTCGCTCGCGCAAGAGACGCTCGGCGCGCTCGGGCGCGTCGACCCGGAGACGCACCGTCTGCCGGCCACCCGCCACGAGCTCGGCCACCGACCCGTGGAGCACGAGTCGGCCCGACTGCACGATCGCGATGTCGTCCGCGATCTTCTCGACCTCGTCGAGCAGGTGGGACGAGATGAACACCGTTCGCCCGTCCTCCTCGACGAACGACCGGATCATCTCGCGGAACTCCGCCATCCCGGCCGGATCGAGCCCGTTGGATGGCTCGTCGAGGATGAGCAGCTCGGGATCGGTCAGCAGGCTGCGAGCAACACCGAGACGCTGCCGCATCCCCAGCGAGTACTCCTTGACCTTGCTGTCGGCACGCGCGGCGAGGTCGACCCGCTCGAGCGCCCATCCGATCCGCGAGCGGGCCTCCCCGCCGAGGAAGCCGGCCCACACCTCGAGGTTCGCGCGAGCGGAGAGGTACGGGTAGAAGCGGGGCTCCTCGACGATCCCGCCGACGCGCTGGAGCGCCTGCCCCGACGAGCCCGGCATCTCGAGCCCGCGCACCTCGACTCGACCCGCCGTCGGACGCGCGAGCCCGAGCATGCAGCGGATGAGCGTCGTTTTCCCCGAGCCGTTCGGACCGAGCCACCCGAGGCACCGCCCGCGGGGGACGTCGATCGTCACGTCGTCGACGGCGAGGGTCTTGCCGAACCGCTTCGTGACGCCCTCGAGGCGGATGATCGGGCCGTCGCTCATCCGAGCTCCTCGAGCACCGCATCCGAGAGGCGTGGCCAGGCGGCCTTCGCCCAGTCGCCGAAGGCGCGGGTGGTGAGCACAGCACAGGCGAGCCGCCGCACCGGGTCGACCCAGAGGAAGGTCCCGGTACCGCCGAAATGCCCGAAGGTCGCCGACGAGGTCGACGCACCCGACCAGTGCCCGATCTTCGTCGTCTTCAGCTCGACGCCCAGACCCCAGTCCATCGGGCTGAAGCGACCGAACTCGGGAAGCACGCCGTCGAGACCCGGGAACTGCACCGTGACCATCTCGGCATGCGTCTCCGGTGCGACGAGCCGAGGGACGAGGAGCTCCCGTGCGAACGCGAGGATGTCGTCGAGCGACGCGCGCATCCCGGCGCCGGGGTGACCGTCGGGGTCGAGCCCCAGACCGAGCGGCTCGACGATGGCCGCACGCACGTAGTCCGTGAACGACATCTCGGCGAGCTCGGCGACACGCGCGCCGAGCAACCGGAAGCCCTCGTTCGAATAGATCCGCCTCGTTCCCGGAGCCGCGATCGGGACGTCGCCGTTGAACGGGAGCCCCGAGGCGTGCGCCAGGAGATGCCGCACGGTTGCGCCGGGAGGGCCGGCCGGCTCGTCGAGGTCGACGACTCCCTCCTCGGCGGCCACGAGCACCGCGAGCGCGGCAACCGGCTTCGAGACGGACGCGAGCGGCACGACAACCGCTGCGTCACCGCGCGTCGCCAACGTCCCGGACGGGTCGGTGACACCCGCCGCCGCAAATGGCACGTCCCAGTCGTCGATCTGGCGAAGTGCCTGCACCTAGTGGGGTGTCTCGCAACGTTCCACTGGACGCAGATGATCGTTGCGGGACACCCCACTCCATGTTGGCATGAGGGCGATACTACGTCGTCATGGAGCGGCGCTTGATCAGCGGGCACTCGCCGTACGAGGGCGTCGCGGGCTTCTCGCGGGCTGTCGTCGCCGGCGGCCGCGTCCACGTCGCCGGTACCGCGCCGATCCCGGCCGATGGCTCGTCGACACCCGAGTCGGCCTACGACCAGGCACGTGTCTGCCTCGGGCTGATCGGCGAGGCGCTCGAGCGGGCGGGATCGGGTTTCGAGCACGTCGTCCGCACGAACCTGTTCATCAGTGGCCGCCAACACTGGCCCGAGGTGTCGCGGGCCCACGGCGAGGTGTTCGGCGACATCCGGCCCGCCGCCACGTGCGTCGTCGCCGACCTCCTCGACCCGGCGTGGAAGGTCGAGATCGAGGTCGAGGCGCTGCTGCCGTGAGCGGCTCGCAGGTCTTCCCGGCGTCGATCACCGGGTTGGTGGACGCCCCACGCGCGAGCGTCCACGACCACCGCTTCGGTGTCGGCGCCCCGTACACGCTCGGCGTCGAGGAGGAGTACATGCTCCTCGACGAGACGACCTTCGATCTCGTCCAGCGGATCGACGCCGTCCTCGCGGCGATGGAAGGCAGCGAGCTCGAGTCGCGGATCACCGCCGAGCTGATGCAATCCGTCCTCGAGATCGCGACGCCCGTCTGCCGGACCGCGGGTGACGTGCTCCGCGAGCTGACCGATCTGCGCCGGTACGTGTGCGGGGTCGCGCGCGACCAGGGTCTCCGGGTCGGCTCAGCCGGGACGCACCCGTTCAGCCTGTTCGAGCGGCAGCGGATCACCGCCCGGGATCGCTACCGCGCGCTGATCGACCAACTCCAGTACGTCGCTCGGCGCGAGCTGATCTTCGGGATGCACATCCACGTCGCGATCGACGACCCCGACAAGGCGATCCAGGTCGTCAACGGGCTTCTGCCGCACCTGGCGCCGCTGCTCGCGCTCTCGGCGAGCTCGCCGTTCTGGCGTGGCGAGCCGACGGGCCTGGCGTCGAGCCGCCAGATCGTCTTCTCGGCCTTCCCCCGATCGGGCCCGCCGCCCCGCTTCCGCGACTACGAGGACTACGCCGCCGTCGTGGGTCAGCTCGAGCGCACCGGGTGCATCGCCGACTACACGCACATCTGGTGGGACATCCGCCCGCATCCGAAGTGGGGCACGATCGAGGTGCGGATCTGCGACGCGGTCACCCGGGTCGAGGACGCGGTCGCCATCGCCGCCTATTGCCAGTCGCTCGTGAAGCAGCTGTGCGAGCGCTACGAGGCAGGCGAGGAGATCCCCAGCTACCACCGGATCCTCACGAGCGAGAACAAGTGGCTCGCAGCGCGCTACGGGCTCGAGGCACCCGTGATGGACCTCGAGACCGGTCGCCGCAACCGGATCCCGGTCGCGGCGCTCGTTCGGCGGACGCTGCGCTCGCTCGAGCCGCACGCACGCGAGCTCGGCTGCGACCGTGAGCTCGAGGGTATTGCAACCATCCTCCAGCGGGGCAACAGCGCCGAACGGCAGCTGCGGATCTGGAACGCGAACCACGAGGTGGTCGAAGTGGTCGCCGCGATTGCCGAGGCGACCGAGGCCCTCGCCGGCTGACGATCCGGCGGGTTAGGGTCGAACCGTGCTCGAGCCCGGCGATCCTCTCCCCGTAGCCACCGTCTGGCGAGACCCGCTCGACGCCCCGGTCGCGCTCGCCGAGGCGATCGCGGGAGACGGCCACGCACTCCTCTGCTTCTACCCCTTCGACTGGTCACCGACGTGCACGAGCGAGCTGCGCGCACTCCACGAGCGGCGGGACGACCTCGCCGCGGCCGGAGTCCGTCCGTTCGGGCTGTCGCTCGACTCGCCGTGGTCGCAGCGGGCCTTTGCCGCCTCGCTGGGTGTCGGGAGCACGGTGCCGCTGCTCTCCGACCGGCTCGCCGAGGCCGCAACCGGCTTCGGGGTGCTCGGGGAGTTCAACGGCATGATCCGAGCCGACCGCAGCGCGTTCCTCGTCTCGGGCGATACGGTCGTCGCGTCGTGGATGCTGGGGAACGAGCTGCCGGACGCCGACGCGATCGTCGCAGCCGCTTCGTCCTCGGCGCGCTAGCGCTCTACCTGGCCTGCGGGCTCTGGGCGACCTGGCCGGCGATCCGGCACCTCGACGGCGAGCACTATCTGGCGCGACCGGCCGCAGGGCACGGCGAGGCCGCGGCGGGTGATCACCTCCAGCTCGGGTGGGCGTTCTGGCTCGTCGGTCACCAGCTCGAGCACGCCGCCTCGCCGCTCACCGACCCGTACTCCTTCAGGCCGGAGTCGGAGGCACCGCCGAACCTTCAGGGCTGGTTGCTGGGTCTCCCGTTCTGGCCGCTCGGGGCGCTGGTGGGCAACGTGTGGGCCTATGACCTGCTCGTCCTCCTCAGTTTCGTTGCTGCGGGCGCGCTGACATGCTGGTGGTTGCGGTCGATCGCCCTCTCCCGTGGGGCCGCTCTCGTCGGCGGGACGGTGTTCGTCCTCCTCCCGTACCGGGTCGGCCAGTCGACCGGCCACCTCCTGGGGCTCGTCGCCTTCCTCCTCCCCGCCGTGCTTCTCGCCCTCGAACGCCGGCGCTTCGTCGTCGCCGCGCTCCTCCTGTGCGCGATCCCGCTCTCGGGCCAGGTGCACCTCGCGCTCGGCGCGATCCCGCTCGTGCTGGGATACGCGTGGGCCAGGCTTCCGCGCGGGCTTTGGTGGCAGGCGGGGGCCGTGGCGCTCGCCGGCGTGGGAGCCGGGCTCGTCGCCCGACACGCCGCGATCGTCGGCTCGGTCGCCTCGGGACGTTCGTTCGCACAGGTGTCGCGCTACTCGGCCGAGCTGTCGGACTTCGTCACCCGCGGGGTCGGATCGGGCGTCGAGGAGCTCGTGTTCGTGGGCTGGCTCGTGCCGCTCCTCGCGATCGGCGGCGCGTGGTGGCTTCGACGTCGCCGCGGTCTCGTCGCCCTGCTCGTGCTGGCGACGGTCATCCCGTCGATCCTCGCGCTGGGGGCAAACCTGCCGGGCTACGAGTCGCTCTGGCGCCACTTCCCAGGGCTCGACGCGACCCGCGTGCCGGAGCGGCTCTTGCCGGTGGCATGTCTTGCGCTCGCCGCGCTGGCAGCGGCGGGCGTCGAGCTTGCGACGACATGGTGCACACGTTGCCCGGGCTGGGTCGTCGCCACTGGGCTGGTCGCGCTCGTCGCGCTCGATCTTCGCGTGCCGGTGTTCGGGGCGGTCGCCGCCGACACCCCGACTCCGGCGTATGCCGCGATTCGCGGCGACGGGCGGCTGCTCGAGCTCCCGGTGTTCGCGCCCGACGTGCACTACGGCAGCGTCTATCTCGGGTACGCACGCCAGAGCCCGCGCGAGCGGCCACAGGGGTACTCGACGCTGGCGCGGCCCGAGGCGGACGTGGCCGCACGTCGGCTGCGCGACCTTTCGTGCGGCAAGGGTGAGGTGCCGCAGGAGCTCGGCGTGCGCTGGGTCGCCGTCCACCGCGGGCTCTACGCCCAGAGCGGCTTCTTCGCGCCGGGCTGCCCGCAACGCGCGGAGCTCGCGCTCGAGCGAAGGGGTTGGCGGCTCGTCCGTCGCGACGGCGCGATCGCGCTCTACGGGCGCGAATAGCACCTCCGCGGAACTGCGTGCCTACATGCCCATCGCGTGGTACCCGGCGTCGACGAAGAGCATCGTGCCGGTGACGTTCTTCGCGTCGTCGCTCAGCAGGTACGCCGCGGCAGCACCACAGTCGTCGGCCTCGATCTGACGGTGGAGCGGGGCGCGAGCCTCGAACATCTCCTCCATCGTCGTGAAGCCTGCGATCGACCGCGCCGCAAGCGTCCGCACGGGGCCGGCGGAGATGGCGTTGACCCGGATCCCGCTGTGACCGAGGTCCCAGGCGAGATACCGCATCGAAGCGTCGAGTGTCGCCTTCGCGACCCCCATCACGTTGTAGTGGGGTACGGCTCTCACGCCACCGAGATAGGTCATCGTCACGATCGAGCCACCGCCGCGACCCTGCATCAGCGGCTCGGCTCGCCTGGAGCAGGCGACGAGCGAGTACGCGCTGATGTCGACCGCCATCCAGAAGCGGTCGCGCGGTGTGTCGACAAACCGTCCTTCGAGGTCCTCCGCCGCAGCGAACGCGACGGAGTGCACGAGCAGGTCGAGACCACCACCGAATGCGTCCGCGGTCTCGGCGAACACCCGGTCGAGGTCGTCGTCCGAGCGGACGTCGCACTCGGTGACGAGCTTGGTGTCGACGGTGGCCGCAAGATCGCGCACGGACTTCTCGATTCGCTCGCCCTGGTAGGTGAACGCGAGCTGCGCCCCCTCGTCGGCCAACCGTTGCGCGATCGCCCACGCGATCGACCGCTTGTTGGCAACGCCGAGCACCAGCGCCTGCTTTCCCTCGAACCGACCGGCCATTGCGCCGATCCTACGGGATCCCGTGTAGCGTCACGGCGTGGTCCGCGAAGCCGCGCTCGAGGACACCGGCGCCGGCCTCGGGGCCGCGAGCGAGGGCTGGTTCGTCCTGAACGCGCGCGAGGCGCATGTGATCGCCGGTGCTCGCCCACGGCCGCCACGCGCCATCCGCACCGACGGGTCATGTCGCCGGGTGGCTCCCGGGAGAGGAGGGGTGATAGCAGGATGAGAGTGCAGCGGCTCGCGTGGCTCGGGACTCGCACGGATCGCTACGACGAGACCACCCGGTTCTTCGCGGAGACGCTTGGCCTGGAGTCGGTCGCGGATGAGCCCGGGCTGACGGTGTTCGGTCTTCCCGGCGCAGAGAACGACTTCGTCGAGGTGTTCGAGGCGTCGCACCCGGAAGCGTCGCTCATGACAACCGGGCCGGTGGTCGGTCTCCTCGTCGACGACGTCCTCGAGGCCCGCGCCGAGCTCGAGGCGGCCGGAGTCGAGATCCTCCAGCCGACGCAATGGCTGCGGGACTTCCCCGGGTTCGAGGACGTGACCGAGTACGCCTGGTTCACCTTCCGCGGCCCGGACGGCAACGTCTATTGCTGCCTGCAGGGATCCCGCCGAGCTGCGGACGACTGACCTGCGGGTTGGCGCGTCCGGTCGCGCGACACTCGGGGGCGTGCGATCCTGCCTGTCCACACGTCCCATTCGTCGACGGACGGAGTCATATGCCCGCGATCGTCAACCTCACCACCCTGTTCAGCTGCTGATCGAGGTGCGACTCGAGCCCCTCTGCGTGTTCGAGTGGCACTACGAGGAGGGCGGCCGCGTGGGCGAGACCGGCGTCGTCCTCATCGACCCGTTCGGGCCGGACGAGGGCTCGGGCTACGGCGAGGGGAGCGGGACCGCCCGGGGTGACCGTCTCTCCGGCAGCGTCGTCTGGTCCAACCGCCCTCGGCGTCGGAGCGACGGGTGCTACCTCCCCGACGTCCGTGGCGTCGTGATCACCGACGACGCCGCGCGGGTGCTCTTCGACCTCCGCGGTCGCACGGTGTTCACCGCCGACGGGACCGTTGGTGCCCAGAGCCTCGTCGGCTGGTTCGAGTCGGACAGCGACCGCTACCGCTGGCTGAACGACGTGGTGTGCGTCGCCGAAGGCACGATTCGCCCCGCCACGGGCCAGATCGAGATCCACGTCAGCGTGGTGGTCAACGAGCTCGCCGACCGACACTAGCCCGAGAGCCACTCGTCCCGGCAGCGTGACGGCTCGTTTGCGGGGAAACCGGCGTACGCCTCCCTCGGCAGGGTCGTCTCCTGCTCGACACCCGCATCGTGACGGAGAGCGGCCTCCTCGACCGGGTAGCCACCCCAGTCCGGGTTGTCGACCGAGCGGTCGCGCGCGCCGATCGCCAACACCAGACACGGTCCGCCGACGATCGTATGCCTCGTGTCCGCCGGGCAGTGCACGAAGTCCCATTGCCGCAGCGGTCGCTCCACGCCCTCGACGATGAGGAGCCCTTCCCCGTCGAGCACGAGAAAGCCCTCCTGGTCGGCCTCCCAGTGGTACATCGACATGGGCTCGCCGGGTCCGAGCCAGAAGAGGTTCACCCCCACCTGAGGAAAGGACCGCTCGCCCTCGAACGGGCAGATCGCGCCGCGCCCCTCGCGCGCGTACCAGCGCGCATCGCGCGCGTTGACGACGAACCACCCCTCGCCCCGCGGCACCTGACCGTGCTCGGTCGCCTCGATCGACGCCTCGGGAATCACCCGGCAACCCTGCCACAGGCGACCGGACGCTGCGCCGGATCCGTCCCGGATACGCTCCCGAGCGGCGCGGCCCACGACGGCGAGACGGACGAGGGGTGACGGCATGCAACGAATAGCTGTGGTGACCGGAGCCTCGTCCGGGATCGGTGAGGCCACCGTGCGGCACCTCGCCACACAGGGTTGGCACTGCATCCTCGTCGCGCGCCGCGAAGAGCGCCTGCGCGCGATCTCGGCCGAGATCGCCGGAGAGGTGGAGGTGTGCGACGTCGCCGACCGCGAGGCGGTCTCGAGACTCGCGGCGCGTGTCCTCGAGCGCCACGCCGCCGTGCACCTCCTCGTGAACAACGCCGGAGTCCCCGCACGTCGTCCACTCGACGAGGTCGAGCTCGACCTCGTCGAGCGCGTCGCCCGCGTCAACTACCTGGGCGGTGTCTGGGTCACCCGAGCGCTCCTCCCGGGACTTCGTGAGGCCGCGGCCGCACAGGGCGGCCGTGCGCACATCGTGAACGTCGTCTCGATCGCCGGCGCGATCGCCTTCGCCCCCTCGGGCGCCTACATCGCCGCGAAGCACGCGCAGCTCGCCTTCTCGCGCTCGCTCCGCGTCACGCTCCGCGGGACAGGCATCCGGGTGCACACGATTCTCCCCGGGTACGTCCAGACCGAGGGCTTTCCGCAGCAGGCCCTCCGCGACCACAGGATCCTGCGCCGGCTCGTGGCCGAGCCCGCAGACGTGGCCCGCTCGATCGATCGCGCTATGTCTCGTGGACGCCGGGAAGTCGTCGTCCCGTGGTTCCCGTACCGCCCGGCATTGCTGCTCGCGGGGATCGCTCCGGGCCTCGTCTCCCGCCTCGGCGACCGCCTCGTGCGCAACAGCCGCACCTTCCGGGCAAAGTCGGCGGAGGCCGACGGCCCCACCGCATGACCGTCGTCCACGCCTCCCGGCCCGTTGCGGTCGTCACGGGCGCGTCCTCGGGTATCGGAGAAGCAACGGCGCGACTGCTCGCGCAGCGCGGCTGGCGGTGCGTGCTCGTCGCCCGACGCGAGGACGTCCTGCGCGAGCTGGCTGCGGAGCTCGACGGCGAGGCCGAGGTCTGCGACGTCGCCGATCGCGACGCCGTGCTGCGGATGGGTGAACGTGTTCTCGAGCGTCATCGAGCGGTCAACCTGCTCGTGAACAGCGCCGGATTCCTCGCGCGAGGCACCTTCGTGGACGCGCCGCTCGACCTGATCGAGCGCTCGCTGTCGATCAACTACCTCGGTGGGGTGTGGACGACCCGTGCGCTCCTCGACGGCCTGCGACGAGCAGCCGCGGACGGAGGGCCGGCTCACATCGTGACGATCGCGTCCGTCGGTGGCACGATCGTGTTCACACCGGCCGCTCCGTACTCGGCCTCCAAGCACGCACAGGTCGGGTTCTCCCGCTCGCTCCGCGCCGCGCTCGCCGGGAGTGGGGTCGCGGTCGTGACCGTCCTGCCGGGGTTCGTGACCACTCCCGGGTTCCCTCACCCGAAGGTCTTCGGCACGCGGCTCGGACGGCGCTTCGTCGTCGGCCCGGAGCAGGTCGCGCACGCTGTGCTCCGCGCCGTCGACCGCGGCAAGCGGGAGGTCGTGATCCCCTGGTTCCCGTACCGCATCGGCGCGTTCACCCAGGCGGTGGCCCCGTCACTCACCGCGCGCGTGCTCGGCCGGGCCGCGTATCCCGACGACCTGCCCTGAGAGCCATAAAGCCTCTAGAGCTTCCGGGCGACGTACCACCCGACTTCGACGTCGTAGAGGGGGGCCGGAGCCATTCGGCGGATGCGCTCGCGCTCGTCGCCGGTCAGTCCGACGAGGTCGAGGTACTGCTCGATCTCGCGCTGCTCGACGACGAGCTCGTTCGCCTCGACGACGAGGTCGTTGGCATCGAGGAAGCCGCGGATGTCTGCGTCCGGCAGTAGGCGGGTGTGGGACGGGTCGCGCTCGCGCTCGAAGCGGTCGAGCTCGAGGCTGCGCATCGGGTCGATGTCCCCGAGCTGGTCGACGACGAGCACGCGGCCACCAGGGCGGGTCACGCGCGCAAGCTCGGCGATCACGAGCTCGGGGCGGCGAACATGGTGCAGCACGCGCATGCACCCCGCGAGGTCGAAGGCGCCATAGCCGAAGTCGAGCGCCTCGACGTCGCCCGCGACGAACAGACAGTTCGCGGGTGCACCGTCGCGGGCCGCGTCGAGGTACGTCTCCGACACGTCGACTCCGACGACCTCCGCGACGTGGGTGGCGAGCGCGTAGGCGAGCGCTCCCGTCCCGCACCCCGCGTCGAGCGCGCGCTCGCCCTCGGCGAACGGCGCGAGCAGCCGCTCCAGCCTGCCCGACAGCTCGGCGCCTCGACCGAGCTGGAGCTCCTTGCGCGCCGCGACCCGATCACCCATCTCGCAGCTCCACGCGTGACCGTGTCGGGTCACGGCGAATACCGCAGACGAGCTCGTATGCGATCGTGCCCGCGACGCGTGCGTGCTGCTCGACCGTGACGCCGTCCCCGACGAGCGTGACGGACGTCCCGACCGGTTCCGGTCCAGAGAGCTCGACTGCGATCACGTCCATGGAGACGGTACCGACGACCCGGCGTCGGGTCTCGCCGACGACCACCTCGGTGCCCGTGAGGTCGCGGCGGAACCCGTCCGCGTAGCCAACCGGCACGAGCCCGATCCACGTCGGGCGCTCGGCGACGAAACGTCTTCCGTAGCCGGTGCTCTCCCCCGGCTCGAGCCGTTTCACCTGGGCGAGCTCCGATTCCCAGCGAAGCGCGGGCCGCAGGCCGTGCACCGCCGCGTCCCGCCCGAGCGGGTCGACCCCGTAGAGCGCTATCCCGCAGCGGGCGGCGTCGAGTCGGGCGTCCGCGAGCGTCAGTGCGGCCGCGCTGTTCGCCGCGTGTCGGCACAACCCCGGGTGGCTGGCGGTGACGGCGAGAAACCGCTCGAGCTGGTGCCGGGTGAACGCCGGATCGCTGTCGGCCGACGCGAAGTGCGTCATCAGCCCGACGACGTCGGCCGACTGCCGGGGGAGCTCGGAGAGCCCCCAGCGCCCCATGCCCGTGTCCAGCTTGAGGTGGAGCGGGACGCCCTCCGGGAGGCGGTCGTCAGCCACGACGAGCTCGAGCCTGGCCTCACGTGCGGAGCGAACACCCGCGGGATCGGCCGGACCCATGACGAGGATGCGCGCCGCGGGCTCGTCGTGCCGCAGAGCGACCGCTTCCTCCACCGTGGACACGCACAGTGCGCTGGCACCGCCTTCGAGCGACGCGCGCGCGACCGCGCTCGCGCCGTGACCGTACGCATCTGCCTTGACGACCGCCCAGAGCTCGGACGTGCCGAGCACGGAACAGAGCTGCCGGGCATTGTCCCGGATCGCCCCCAGGTCGATCGTCACGAGCGAACGGCTCATCAGACCTCGACCTCGAGCCCGTCCCAGGCGAACGTCACGGGCCGGCCGCGCTCCCGCTCTCGCGCCTCGACCACGAGCAGGTCGTCGTAGGTCAGCTCGTCCATCTCTTCGACGTGGCTCAGGACGCAGCGCTCCGGGGCCAGGGCGTCGACGATCGCGAGGGTTTCCTCGAACGTCGCCTCGTAGCGCAGCACGGGATGCTCGGCGTGGATGCGGCGCTCGCCGCTGAACAGGTCGAACTCGCAGATCCCCATCGGCAGGACCGCGAGGTCGCAGCCGCGGAGCGAGGCGGGTGGCACCCAGCCGTTGAGCTCGTCCATCGCCAGGACGAGCCGCCTGCCGGCCTGTTCGAGCACGAACGCATAGACGTAGTCCTCGGCCAGCCGGAAGGGTCGAATCGACACGTCGCCGATCGTGATCACCTCCCCGTCGTGGAGCTCGTGGACCCTCACCCAGCCACGCGACTCCATGAACTCCAGGTGCGCCCAGCCGCCGAGCCAGGTGCGGTGGTCGGCCGCGACCTGCTCCGGGAGGTAGACGTCGGTGACGAGCGGCCGCTTCGCCTCCACGGGCCACGTGCGGAAGTCCCCGTTCCGCGTCTCCCACACACGTCGCCCCATCGTGTGGTCGGGGTGCCAGTGCGAGTAGAAGCACGCCGCGATCTCGGTGATCCCGGAGCGCTCCAGCTGGAGCTTCGCCTCCTCCGGCGTGTCGACGATCACGTTGGGGCCGTGCACGAAGACGCTCGGGCCAGTGCGGACGTGGCGGCCGCCGTGCTCGCGCGCGGTCGCGCACGCGCGACAGCCACACCCGGGTCGGGGGATCGTCGCCGCGCCGCCCGATCCGAGGATCTCGACTCGCACCACCCGAGTCTAGGCAGCTACTGCGAGAGCACCGCGGGCAGCTCCGAGACGACGTCCGACGCGACGAGCCCTGCCTGGTGTCGCACGCGCGCGGCCGCCAATCCGTGGGCGATCGCCCCGGCTGCGGCGGCGTCGACGGGAGCGAGCCCCTTGGCGAGAAACGCCGCCACGATCCCGGTGAGGACGTCACCGGTCCCGGCGGTTGCGAGCGACGGCGGGCCGGCGTCTGCGACCACCGGCGGCCCATCGGGTGGCTGGACGATCGTGTCGGGCCCCTTGAGGACGACGACGCAACCGAACCTCGAGGCGGCCTCGCGCGCCGCCTCGAGCCTGGCCGCCTGGACGTCGGCGACCGGACGGTCGAGAAGGCGTGCGAGCTCACCGGCGTGCGGGGTCAGGACGGTCGGCGCAGAGCGCCCGACCGGCTCGAGCCGATGCAGCCCGTCCGCGTCGACGACCATGGGCTGCGGAAGGGTCGCGAGCACGTCGCGCACGAGCGCGTGCGCTTCGGGTGAGCGTCCGAGACCTGGCCCGATCGCCACTGCGTCGGCACGCTCGGCTGCAGCGACGATCACCTCGAGCGGATCGCTCCACGCGAAGCCGCGCTTCACCGGCTCGAGCGCGAGGGCCTCAACGGTCGGCAGGGCGGCGTCGGGGACGGCAAGCGTCACGTACCCCGCGTCCGCGCGCAGCGCCGCCAGCGACGCGAGCACCGCGGCGCCCGTCGTCCCGGGGGCGCCACCGATCACGAGCACGCTCCCGGCGGTGAACTTCGTGTCGTGGGAAGAACGGAGCGGGACGAGGCGGAGCAGGTCGACGGTCGCGCGTCGTGCCGCGGTCACAATCGTCCCGAGGCCGATGTCGGCGACGACCACGTGTCCGGCGTGAAACCTGCCGGGCGCAACGACGTGCCCGACCTTGCGTGCCTGGAAGGTCACCGTGAGCGAAGCATCGACGACCTCACCCGCCACCTGCCCCGTCGAGGCGTCGACACCGGACGGCAGGTCGACGGAGACCACGGGCGATCCCGACGCGTTGATCCGCCGGATGAGCCTCGACACGGCGGGTCGCGGCGCGCCGCGCGCGCCCGTCCCGAGCAGCGCGTCGACGACCACGTCGTAGCCCTCGGGCTCGCTCGTCTCCTCTGCCTCGCGACCGTGCTCGCACAGCACCCGCGCCGCGACGCGCCCGTCTCCGCCGTTCGCACCCTTGCCGCAGACGACGCCGAAGCGGCGCGATCCGGGGTAGGCGCTCATCGCCTCCAGCGCGACGGCGGTCCCGGCGCGCTCCATCAGCTCGTCGACCGTTGCCGGATAGCCGGGATAGCGCTCCTCGGCGGCGCGCATCTCGTCGGCGGTGATCAGCGGCTCGAGCGTCACGCTTCGCGGTGGCTCGAGCTCGGCGACGCACACTGCGCCGGCCATCGTGTGCGAGTGGGTCAGGGAGACGTCGAGCTCGCGCAGCCCGACCCGCTCGGCAAACCGGAGCGTCTTGCCGGAGAGCGTGACGCCCGGCTTGGGTGGGCCAACGATCTCGATCTCCTTCCACGTGAACCGCACCCCGCACCCGAGCGCCTTTCCGACGGCTTCCTTGCCACAGAACCGTGCGGCGTAGCTCTCGGGCGGGTTCCGGCGGGTTTCGCAGTACTCCTGCTCGGCGGCGGTGAAGCAACGGTCGCGGAACCCCGGGCGGTCGAGCGCACGGCGGATCCGCTCGATCTCGATCAGGTCGGTGCCGATCTTGACGGGCACCGCTACAGCGACCGCTCGAGCCAGTCGGGGAGATCGGCGATCGAGCTGAGGACGACGTCCGGGACGACAGCGGAGCGCTCGACCGCGTCGGGGCGGAACTTCCCGGTCCGCACGAGCGCCGTCCGCATCCCGAACGACTGCGCCCCGCGCACATCCGCCTCGATGTCGTCGCCGACGAGCCAGGTGAGGGCCGGCTCCGCGCCGAGCGCGCCGACCGCCGCCGCGAAGAAGGCCGGGCTCGGCTTTCCGAGCACTATCGCCTCCTCGCCGGTCGCGTACTCGAGCCCGGCGACGAACGGCCCGGCGTCGAGCATCGGCCCACGGCTCGTCTGCCACCACCTGTTCTTGTGCAGGCAGTACAGGTCGGCACCGAGCTGCACCTCGGCGAAGGCACGGGCGAGGTTCATGTAGCTGAACACCTGGTTTGGCTCGAGCGTCTCGTCGCACCCGCCGACGAGCACCGCGTCTGCTCCCTCGCCGACGAGCTCGATTCCCTCGAGGTCGGGCACGACGCCGCTCATCACGAGCGCGAACACCCGCTTGCCGGCGAGCTCCCGCGCGGCAGCCCCGGCAGGTGTCTGAAGCTCCTCGTCGGCGACCTCGAAGCCGAGCGCGCGGAGCTCCTCGACGAGGGTCCCGCGCGGCTTCGTCGATGTGTTCGTCACGAACCGGAGGTCGTGACCGCGCTCGCGTAGCCTGGCGACGGCCTCCTGCGCGCCCGGGATCGCCTCGCCGGAGACATGGAGCACCCCGTCGACGTCGAGGAGAATGCAGGCCATGGCGGATGAGTCTATTCGTGTCACGCGGAGCGTCTCGATTCCCCGTTCCGAGATCCTGATGCGGGTCTCGCGCTCGAGCGGCCCCGGGGGGCAGCACGCCAACACGGCCGAGACGAGGGTCGAGGCGTCATTCGATGTGGAGCGCTCGACGGCGCTGACCGACGCCCAGAAACGGCGCGTGGTCGGTCGCTCCGGGCCTGTCCTCCGTGCCGTCGCCCAGGACGAGCGCAGCCAGCTGCGCAACCGCGAGCTCGCGCTCGAGCGGCTTGTCGAGCGGCTTCGGGTGGCGCTTCGCGTCGAGCGGTCGCGCAGGCCGACGACGCCGACCGCCGCCTCGCGCGAAAGGCGGCTCGCCGAGAAGCGCCGGCGGTCCCGGGTGAAGCGCGAGCGGAAGGCCGAGGACGACGGGTGAGCGACCTGACCCCCGAGCAGGTAGTGCCCCGACTCAGGGGTCGGCTGGGCGTCCCCTACGACTACCGGAAGACCTGCGCCTCGACGCAGCTGCTCCTGCTCGGCTCCGGGCTGCCCGAGGGCGCGACCGCGGTCGCAGAGCACCAGACCGCCGGCCGCGGGCGGCGCGGGACGACCTGGCAGGACGCCCCTGCGCGCGCGCTTCTGTGCTCGGTGCTGCTGCGCTCCCCGCCCGCGGCAGATGCAGCGCCATTCGCGCTCGTCGCCGGGCTCGCGGTCGCCGACGCGATCGCCGAGCTCACCGCGGTGCCCACGATGCTCAAGTGGCCGAACGACGTCCTTGTCGAGGGGCACAAGCTCGCCGGGCTCCTGTTGGAGCAGGACGTGCCCGAGCTCGTCTGCGGGATCGGCGTCAACGTGAACCAACGCAGCGATGAGCTCCCGGTGGATGTGCGAACGCGCCCCACCTCGCTCTCGCTCGTGACGGGGCACGATCACGACCGCGGTCGCGTCCTCGTCGAGATCCTCGCGCTCCTGGAGCGGTGGCTCGACGTCTACCGGAGCGACGGCCTCGCGGGCGTGCTGCCGGCGATCCGCGCGCGAGATGCACTGCTGGGCCTGTCGATCAGCGTCGGCGAGGAGCTCGGGGTCGCCGCCGGCATCGCCGACGACGGCGCGCTGCTGCTCGAGACACGCGACGGGCGCGTCCGCCCGGTGACGAGCGGCGAGGTGACGGTGCTCTCCCCGGTCAGCCGACGGTGACTGCCGACCGGTCGAGCGCCGCCATGAAGGCCCGAGACCACTCTCCGAGGTCGCCCCACCCGCGGCAGGAGACGAGGTTGCCGTCGACGACGTCGGGGCCGTCGACGAACGTGCCACCGGCCGCCTCGATGTCGGGTGCGAGCGGCGGGTAGCCGGCGCAGCGCCGACCTTCGAGCAAACCGAAGGCGGCCGGCACCTGCGGCCCGTGGCAGAGCGTGCCGACGGGCTTGTCCTCGGCGAAGAAGTGCTCGACGACCCGCCTGACGTCCGGATCGACCCGGATGTACTCGGGCGCACGCCCGCCCGGGATGACGACGGCCGCGTACTGCTCGGGGTCGGTCTCGGCGAAGGTCACGTCGACCGGGCACGCTCGACCGGGCCGCTCGACATAGGCGTCCCAGTCGGGCTCGAAGTCGTGCACGACGAGTTTTACGGGGCGCGTCGTCGGCGCGGCGACGTGCGGTTCGTGACCCGCCTCGATCAGGCGGTACCGGACGAACATCACCTCGAGGTCCTCTGCCGCATCCCCGGCGAGGATCAGCACCTTTGCCATCATTCCTCCTTCGCTCGTCGCGTCATCGTATGCCGTCGCGTCGTGCTCTCCACAATGTCCTCGCGCGCTCGAGGTCATCGGCGGTGTTGACGTTGAGCAGCGACTCCAGCCCGGGATCGACCGTGGCCAGCCGGCGATCCGAGAGAAGCTCCTGCTCGGTCACGAACCGTGCCCGGCACCGATCGAGGAGCAGCCCGGCCTTGCCCGAGCCCTCGGCGAGGAGCTCTGCCACGGTCGATGCGAGGTCGACGCGGTAGACGGCGGTCAACGGATGCCGGTGGCCGTGCGCGACCGGGACGACGATGTCGTCGCCCTCGTCGAGCTGCTCGAGGAGCGCTCGACCCAGCTCGGGGAGCAAGAGGGGCAGGTCGGTCGCGACGACGTAGGCGACGTCTGCTCTTCCCGCGAGCGCCTGCAGACCCGCCAACAGCCCCTGGAGCGGGCCGCCGTCCGGCACCGCGTCGACGACCAGCTCGACGACTGGGTCGAGCGCGGGCAGCTCCTGACCGATCCCGCCCGCGACGACGACAGGGCCACCGCCGACGCTCGTCGCGGCGACCGCCGCCACGTGAGTCACGAACGGGACGCCGTCGCGATCGAGCAGCGCCTTGGGCTGCCCCATCCTGCTCGACCGCCCACCGGCGAGCACGATCGCGCCGGGTCGCATCGAGCAATCGTACGTCGGAGCTAGAGGCTTGATGTGAAACGGGCGCCCCGTGGGGCCGTCTCAGGCCAAGCCAGGGTGGGCTCGGCGTCCGCAGCTCAGGCTGGTGGCCTGTGCAAGGGCGACGAGACGGCCTGGCGCCGCGCCTGAGGCGGCAGCCACGACCGCGCACGAGTTTCACATCAAGCCTCTAGGAGTCCGCTCCACGCAGGAGCTGATACGCGACGGCGCCGAGCGTCGCGCCGATCAACGGAGCTGTCAGGTAGATCCAGAGCTCGTGCAGGTCGCCGCTGACGACCGCAGGCCCGAGCGAGCGAGCGGGATTCATCGAGGCTCCCGAGATCGGCCCGCCGAACATCGCATCCAGACCGACGGTGGCCCCGATCGCGATCGCCGCTGCCTCCCCGACCGCACGTGTGTCGGTCGCGACGGCGGTGATCACGAGCAGCAGCAGGAACGTGAGCACGATCTCCCAGAGGAACGACTGACGGTCGGAGCCCGACGGGAGCGTCGCACCCACATGGGCGATGTTCCCGAGCGAGCCACGCAGCACCAGCGCCGCGAGCAGCGCACCGGCCACCTGGGCGATCCAGTAGGCGCCGAGGCGTGGCCACGGGAAGTGCCGCGTCAGCGCGAAGGCGAGCGAGACGGCCGGATTGAGATGCGCACCAGAGATGTGGCCGAGCGCATAGACCATCACCATGATCACGAGCCCGAAGCTGATCGCAACCCCGACGTGCCCGAGCTGGCCGGTCTTCGCGTCGACCATGATCGCGCCGGCGCCCGCGAAGACGAGGGCGAAGGTGCCGATCAGCTCGGCGGCGAGCACGCTGAGGAGCGGCGGTCGACGCGCCGACACCTGGGTCAACCGTGGCTCAGGTCTGCGGGTATCAGCTCCGAGATCAGCTGTCGCACGCGCGCGTCGAGCTCGTCACGGATCCCACGTACCGCGTCGAGGCTCAGGCCCGCCGGGTCGTCGAGCACCCAGTCCTCGTAGCGCTTACCAGGGAAGATCGGGCAGGCGTCGCCGCAGCCCATCGTGATCACGACGTCGGCTGCGCGAACGAACTCGTCGGTGAGCGGCTTCGGGAACTCCTCGCCGAGGTCGCCACCGAGCTCGGCGATGGCCTCCACGACCGCCGGGTTGATCTCGTCGGCGGGCGCTGAGCCGGCCGAGCGCACGTTGATGCGCCCTTCGGAGCGAAGCTTCACGAGGGCGGCCGCCATCTGGCTACGACCGGCGTTGTGGACGCAGACGAAGAGCACCTCGGGTTGGTCCTTCAAGAGCATCCCCTCCGCCTGTGCGAGTGCCCGGAGTCGCTCACGCGTGAAGCGGTGAGCGAGCACGGGCACGAAGACGTTGACCCTCGCATCACCGAGCAGATCCGCGACTCGGCCATGTACCGGGCGATCGTCTCGCGCGAGAAGATCCCGGTGAACTCTTCGGCAAGCCGACCGGAGGCCTGTTCGATGTGATGTTGAGTGACCGGATCGAGCGCTTGCGGCATGACACTGGCCTCCACAGGTATCGACAGCGATCGATGTGCGTAGTCGAGATGATGCCCAACCGCATCGATCTCTGTCAATATGCACGGGTGCAGACGATCGCGACGATCGCGGCCTCCTGCCCGCCGCTTCTGCAAGGCCCGCTCGACCGGGCGGAGGCGGACGAGCTCGCCGGCGCGCTCAAGGTGATCGCCGACCCGGCGCGGCTGCGGCTGCTCAGCCTGATCCAGGCCCAACCCGGCCACGAGGCCTGTGTGTGCCATCTGACCGAACCACTCGGCCTCTCGCAACCGACCGTGAGCCACCACCTCAAGGTGCTGCTCCAAGCCGGTCTCGTCGAGCGCGAGCAGCGGGGCAACTGGGCCTACTTCCGGGTTCGCGAGGAACCGCTCGTCGCGTTGCGCGCGTTGCTCGGCTGATCAATCGACCACGTCGCTACGACGCTCGAGCAGGAGCACGTCGCGCCAGGTGCCGTTGAGCTTGCCGAGCCTGCGCCTGCGGCCGACGATCTCGAAGCCGACGCGCTCGTGCGCCCGGACGCTCGACTCGTTCTCGGGGAAGATCCCGGTCTGGATCGTCCAGATCCCGGCCTGCTCGGTGGAGCCGATGAGCGCCTCGAGCAAGGTGCGCCCGACGCCTTGACCGCGTGCTTTCGCGTCGACGTAGACGCTGTTCTCGACCACGCCGCCATACACGCAGCGGTCCGAGACGGGGCTGACGGCAACCCAGCCGACGATCGTCCCGTCGCGTTCTGCGACGAAGCGATGTGCGCCGAGATGCGACCCGTCCCACTGCATCCAGGTCGGCACCTCCGTCTCGAAGGTTGCGTCACCGGTTGCGATCCCGTCCTCGTAGATCCGCGCGACCTCCGACCAGTGCTCGGGTCGCAGGTCGGCGATCACGACAGGAGGGACCTCGATTGCCATCAGCAGCAGCCTGCCTTTGCGGCCGGCTCGATCACCGGCAGCCCCTTCGCACCCGGGTCGAGCGTCTTCGTCGCCTTGACGATCGCACCGTGCATCCCGTCGGCGACCACGTGCGTGAGCTCGACGCTCACGCCCTCGAACCCGGCCGCCTCGAGCCCTGCCTCGTACTCGCCCTTGGAGAGCGCGCCGGCGATGCAGCCGACGAAGCTGCCACGCTCCGCTCGCTCGTCGGGCGAGAGCCGATCCTCGGCGACGACGTCGCTGATCCCGATTCGTCCGCCCGGTTTCAGCACCCGCTCGATCTCGGTGAGCACCGCCGCCTTGTCGACCGACAGGTTGATCACGCAGTTCGAGATGACGACGTCGACCGTGCTCGTCGGGCAGCGGGATCTGCTCGATCATGCCCCTCAGGAAATGCGCGTTCGTGACACCGGCGTCCCGCGCGTTCTGCCGCGCGAGCGCGAGCATCTCGTCGGTCATGTCCACACCGTACGCGGTGCCAGTCGGGCCGACCCGCTTCGCCGAGAGGATCACGTCGATGCCGCCGCCGGAGCCGAGGTCGAGCACGACCTCGCCTGCGTGCAGCTCGGCGACAGCGGTCGGGTTCCCGCAGCCGAGCGAGGCGAGCGTTGCGGCCGCGGGGAGCTGACCGCGCTGCTCGGCGTCGTACAACGCCTCGCCGAACCTCTCCGCATCCGTGTCCTCGTCCGCGCAGCATGCGCCGCTGCCACAGCCACAGCCGCTGGAGCCCTCCGTCACCGCGCGGGCGGACTCCGCATACCGTCGCCGCACCTCTTCGCGCAGCTCATCCGCGCTCGTCGACACCGACATCAGCAACACACTCCCTTCAGATCGGCGACGGCGGCGAGCGTCTCGACGGCGTCTCGCTTCAGAGAGAAGTAGGCCCACTTGCCGCGCTGCTCGCGCTCGAGCAGCCCGGCCTCGGTCAGCTTCTTCACGTGATGCGAGACCGTCGGCTGCGAGAGCCCGAGCGGCTCGACGAGATTGCAGACGCACACCGGCTCACCGTCGTTCGTAGCTAGGAGGTTCACGATCCGGACGCGAGCCGGGTCGGCGAGCGCCTTGAACAGCTCCGCGGTCGCCGACGCCTCCTCGTCGGAGAGCACCGTCGCCGAGAGCGGGGCGCAACAGTTGACTGCCTCTACGGTCGCGCTCACCGGAACCGCGAGCTTCATCACGTCCTCCAATACATTGATGATCATCAATGTATCGAAGTCCGTCGATGTGTGTCAAGACTCGTCAGCGGCACGCTGCGGGAGGCGAGCCGTGAATGGGCAAGCGCGCGGGCGGGGCGAGCCCTCTGCGGTCGACGAGACGGCTGTCGAAGCCGGTTTACTCGACGGTGACGGTCTTGGCGAGGTTGCGCGGCTGGTCGACGTTGAGTCCGCGCAGGCGGGCGATCCGGTAGGCCAGGAGCTGCAACGGCACGACCGCGAGGAGCGCCTGGAGGAACGCGGGCGCGTCGGGGACGTAGATCACGTCGTCCGCGTGATGCTGGATGTCTTCGTTCCCGTCGGTCGCGATCGCGATCACGTACGCACCGCGCGCGCGCACCTCCTGGATGTTCGACACGATCTTGTCGTACACATGGATCCGCGTCGCGACGACGACCACCGGCGTGTTCTCGTCGAGCAGCGCGATCGGCCCGTGCTTCATCTCGCCGGCGGAGTACGCCTCGGTCGGGATGTACGAGATCTCCTTCAGCTTCAACGCGCCCTCGAGCGCCACCGGCAGCCCGATGTGCCGCCCGAGGTACAGGAAGAACGGCGCGTCGTGGTAGCGCTGCGCGATCTCCTCGATCGGATGGTCGCCGTCGAGGAAGTACTGGATCTTGTCCGGGAGCGCGTACAGCGCGTCGAGGATGAAGGTGAGCTCTTCGGCCGGCAGCGTCTCACGCACCTGAGCGAGCTTCAGCGCGACCAGGAAGAGGAGCGAGAGCTGGGCGGTGAATGTCTTCGATGCCGCGACCGCCATCTCGACGCCGCAGCGCGTGTAGAGCACCGAGTCGACCTCGCGCGTGATCTGCGACCCCATCATGTTCGTGATCGCGACGGTGTGGGCGCCCATCTCGCGAGCGAGCTTCATCGCCTCGATGGTGTCGCGCGTCTCGCCGGACTGCGAAATCCCGATCACGAGGGTGTCGCGGTCGAGCACCGGGTTGCGGTAGATCCACTCGGAAGCGATGTCGTGCTCGACGGGCACCCGAGCCCACTCCTCGATCGCGTACCGGGCGGCAACGCCCGCGTGGTAGGCGGTGCCGGCCGCGAGGATCACGATGCGTCGCAGACCGGCGAGCTCGTCGTCGCTCATCCCGAGCCCTTCGAGACGGAGTCGGCCCTTGCGGACGCGGTCGCCGATCGTGTCTGCGACCGCCTGCGGCTGCTCGTTGATCTCCTTCAGCATGAACGTCTCGTAGCCGCCCTTCTCGGCCCCGTCGTCGTCCCAATCGAGCGTCATGGTCTCGCGCTCGACCCGCTCGCCGGTGTCCGATCGCACGATCGTCACCCCGGTCGGCGCAATCAGGACGACGTCGCCGTCCTCCGGGAACTGAACCTCGCGGGTCTCGCGGAGGAACGCGGCCGCGTTCGACGCGAGGAACGCCTCGCGCCGGCCCAGCCCGATCACCATGGGGCATCCGAGCCGCGCGCCGACGAGCTCGCCGGGATGGTCGCGGTGGATCACGACGAAGGCGAAGTGCCCCTCGAGCTCGCCGTACGTCGCGCGCACCGCGGCGAGCAGATCCCCGTCGTAGTGCTCCTCGATCAGGTGCGTCACGGTCTCGGCGTCGGTCTCGGACGTGAACACGTGGCCGGACTCGACGAGGCGTTCACGGAGCTCGCGGTAGTTCTCGACGATCCCGTTCAGCACGACCGCGAGGCTTTCTTGCTCCTCGGCCGCGAGCGGGTGCGCGTTGGCCTCCGTTACCCCTCCGTGGGTCGCCCAGCGCGTGTGCCCGAGCCCGGTCGTCGCCGCCGACGGCTCGTCGCCCGCCTCGTGCTTGAGGTTCTGGAGGTTTCCGACGGCGCGGACGTAGCTCAACCCATCGGCTTCGAGGAGCGCGATCCCGGCGGAGTCGTAACCGCGGTACTCGAGGCGCTCGAGGCCGTGGAGAAGGAGCGGCTTGCACTCACGGGACCCGACGTATCCGATGATTCCGCACATTCGGTGGCCCTCCCTCCCGGTCAGCCCGAGATCAGCCCCGTCGGCCGCCGGACGTGGGTGGTTTGCACGGTCTCATTCGAGCCCTGGCGTGTTTTCGACCGCAAGCTCACATCGAACGAGATGGGCGATGCTAGCACAGAGGTCTGCAGCCTCCTGGCGGTCCGCGGCCTCGACGAGCACCCTGACGACGGGCTCGGTTCCCGACGGCCGAACGAGCACTCGGCCCCGTCCGTCGAGCGCCGCGTTGACCCGATCGACCTCCTCGACGATCGGCCCGGTGAGGGTCTTGTCCACGACCTCGACGCTCTCGAGCACCTGCGGATAGCGCTGCATGACTCGCGCCGCATCCGCGAGGGCACGGCCGTCGAGGCACCGGCAGAGCAGCAGCCCCGCCGCGAGCCCATCGCCCGTCACGTGCCCGTCGAGGTAGATGACGTGCCCCGACTGCTCGCCACCGAGCAGCGCCTGCTCGGCCCGCAGCGCCTCCAGCACGTGGCGGTCACCGACGTCGGTGGTCAGGACCCTGATCCCTCGCTCCGCCATCAGGGCGTGGAGGCCGAGGTTCGCCATCGAGGTGACGGCGACCGTGTCGACGCCGAGCGCGAGCGCGCAGATCGCGACGATCTGATCGCCGTCGACCCGCTCGCCCGAAGCGTCGACCGCGAGCACGCGATCTCCGTCCCCGTCGAACGCGATCCCGAGGTCGTAGTCGCCGGCTCGCACCGTCGCCTGCAGCAGCGAGAGATCGGTGGCGCCGCAGCCCGCGTTGATGTTCCGGCCGTCGGGCGCCGCGGCGACCGCGGTCACGTCGGCGCCGAGCCGCTCGAATACGCCCGGCGCGATCCCGGAGAAGGCGCCGTTGGCGCAGTCGAGCGCGATCCGGAGCCCGGTCAGGTCGGTCCCGAAGTGCTCGACGACGTGCTCGACGTAGCCGTGGACGGCATCGTCGACGTGCTCCACCGACCCACCTCCCGGCGCCGGCGCGTCGAGGAGGGCCTCGAGCTCGAACTCGTCGTCGTCGGACAGCTTGTGGCCCTCCCGGTCGAAGATCTTCACCCCGTTGTAGGGGGCGGGATTGTGCGAAGCGGAGACGACGAGACCGATGTCCTGCGCAAGCAACGCGACCGCCGGAGTCGGAAGCACCCCGGCGAGCACCGCCGTTCCGCCCGCGGCGACGATGCCCCTCGCCAGGGCCGCCTCGAGGGCCGGGCCCGAGGAGCGCGTATCGCGACCGACGAGCGCGCGCCCCCGACCCGCCCAGATGGTGGCTGCTTTCCCCAGGCGCTCGACGAGATCCTCGGTCAACGTCTCGCCGACGATCCCGCGGACGCCATCGGTGCCGAAGTAACGCTTTCCGCCACCGGCGGAACGCGTCAGGCCATGAGCTGTTGTCGACGGCTCGATCACTGGCCTCCCACTACGCGGAGCGGGCGAGGCACGCCTCGCCCTACACCAGTTCTCGAAGCGCTAGCGCTTCGAGAACTGCGGTGCCTTGCGGGCCTTGTGGAGCCCGGCCTTCTTCCGCTCGACCTGGCGAGCGTCTCGCGTCAGGAAACCCTGGCGCTTGAGCGGCACCCGCAGCTCGGGGTCGGCCTCGACGAGGGCGCGCGCGATTCCGTGGCGGATGGCCCCTGCCTGCCCGCTGATCCCGCCGCCGTGCACGCGGACACGAAGGTCGTAGGTCCCGTCCGCGCCGGCGACGCCGAGCGGTGAGAGGACGAGCGTCCGGTGGGTGCCGCGCGGGAAGTACTCCTCGAGCGACCGCCCGTTGATCCACGTCTTCCCGTCGCCCGGGCGCAAGATCACTCGCGCGACCGAGGTCTTGCGCTTCCCGGTGCCGAAGTACTGCGCGTTCTGTGCCATGGCGTCCTAGAGCTCCAGTGTCTTGGGCTGCTGCGCGGTATGCGGATGCTCGGGGCCGGCGTAGACCTTGAGCTTGGTGAGCTGCGCGGCAGCGAGCTTGTTCTTCGGGAGCATGCCCTTCACCGCACGGCGGATCACCTCGGTCGGGCGCCGCTCGAGCTGCTCTCGCAACGTGCGCTCCTTGAGCCCGCCGGGATACCCGGAGTGCCAGCGCACCATCTTCTCGTCGAGTTTCTTCCCGGTGACCTGCACCTTTCCGGCGTTGACGACGATGACGAAGTCACCGGTGTCGACGTGGGGGGTGTACGCGGGCTTCGTCTTGCCGCGCAGCTGGTCGGCGATCCGGGTGGCGAGCCTGCCGAGCGTCTGACCCTCGGCGTCGACGACGTACCAGTCGCGTTGGATCTCGCCCGGCTTTGCGGTGTAGGTGCCCATGTGAAGGAAGGCGGTCGACGGCGACCGCGGCGAGGGAGTGTAGCAGGGCACCGGCTGCGGCAACTCGCACTCGGGCCACGTGAGCGCTAGGATCGACCCCACGAACCGGGGAGCTCGGGCAACCGGGCTGAGAGGGTGGCTGGCGCCACCGACCCGCAGAACCTGACCTGGGTAATGCCAGCGGAGGAACGTGCGTTTGCAGGAGCCGGAGGTGATCGTCGTCGCAGCGGGGCCGGGGCCGCGCGTGCCCGTCCCGCCCCATGCATCGGTCATTGCGGCGGACGGAGGGCTCGAGCGGGCGCTCGCGCTCGGTCTCGCCGTGGACACGATCGTGGGCGACCTCGACTCGGCAGGCGCCGAGGCGGTCCGAAGCGCCGAAGCAGCCGGGACGAGGGTCATCCGCTATCCGACGGCGAAGGACGCGACCGACCTCGAGCTGGCGCTCGACGAGGCGGTCGCGAGCGGTGCGCACCGCGTGCTCGTCGTCGCGAGCGCCGAGGGCCGACTCGACCATCTCGTCGCATCGCTGCTCCTGCTCGGCGCCGACCGGTACGCCACGCTCGAGCTCGACGCGCTCGTCGGCGACAGCGTCGTGCACGTGGTGCGCGCCACGCGCGCCATGACCGGCGCGCCGGGGGAGCTCATCAGCCTGCTCGCCCTCGGTGGCGCGGCGGACGGGGTGGCGACCGAAGGGCTCGCGTACCCTCTTGCCGGAGAGACGCTCGAGCCCGGATCGAGCCGTGGTGTCTCCAACACGTTCGTGACCACGGAGGCAACCGTGACGGTGGCCGCAGGGGTCGTGCTCGCGATCCGGGTGGGTGGGCTCTCGTGAGGCGACTCACAGGGCCGGCGTTGCTGCTCTGCGTCGCACTCGCGCTCGGTGGGGGCGCATGCGGCTCGGACGAGACGACTCCGGGCCAGGTCGTGCTCGTCACCCACGACTCGTTCGCGATCTCGCCGGCCGTCAAGCGGTCGTTCGAGGAGACGACCGGGCTGAAGCTGAGGATCCTCAAGACCGGTGACGCCGGCGTCACCCTCAACCGCGCGCTGTTGACCGCGGGCAACCCGCAGGGCGACGTCATCTTCGGGCTCGACGACAACCTCCTCTCGCGTGCGCTCGACGGCGACCTGCTCGACGCGTACCGCTCACCCGAGCTCGATGCCGCGACGGGCTATCCCACCCCGGACGATCGGGTGACGCCGATCGATCACGGCGAGGTGTGTCTGAACGTCGACCGCGCGTGGTTCGCCCAGCATCGCGTCGCCCCTCCGATCCGGCTCGCCGACCTCACACGCGCCCCCTACCGGAACCTGCTCGTCGTCGAGAACCCCGCCACCTCGAGTCCTGGCCTGGCCTTTCTGCTGGCCACGATCGTGACATTCGGCGAAAACGGCTGGGAGCAGTACTGGCGTGCGCTGAAGGCGAACGGCGTGCGCGTCGTGGACGGGTGGGAGCAGGCGTACACCCAGCAGTTCTCGGGGGCCGCCGGGAGCCCGGGAAAGCGCCCGATCGTTGTCTCGTACGCGACCAGCCCCGCCGCCGAGGTGATCTTTGCCGGCAAGCCGCTCGTCGAGTCGCCGACCGCGGCCGTCGAGCAGGGCTGCTTCCGGCAGATCGAGTACGCCGGCCTCCTCCGGGGCGCGCGCAACCCGGACGGGGGCCGGAAGCTGATCGACTTTCTCCTCGCCGAGCGGTTCCAGGCGGATGTTCCAGGCTCGATGTTCGTCTACCCGGTGCGGGAGGACACCCCCCTGCCCGCAGCGTTCACGAAGCACGCGATCGTCCCAGCCCATCCGCTGACGCTCCCACCCGAGCAGATCGCGGCCAACCGGGATCGGTGGCTCTCGGCGTGGACAGGCATCGTGCTGCGCTGACGCGCATCGCGACGATCGCCGTCCCGGCGGCGTTCCTCGCGGTGTTCTTCGCATGGCCACTGGCGGCGATCTTCGAGCGAGGGCTCCGCGGCGCAGGCTCGGTCGAGCTCCCGCTCGACGTCCTCTGGTTCACGATCTGGCAGGCGACGCTCTCGACGGTGCTCACGCTCGCCGCCGGGCTTCCCCTCGCCTGGGCGCTCGCCCGGTTCTCGTTCCGCGGGCGTACTGTCGTCGGCGCCCTTGTGCTCGTCCCGTTCGTCCTGCCGACGATCGTGGTCGCGACCGCGTTCCTCGCGTTGCTCCCGGGCTCGTTCGAGCAGTCGCTCGCGGCGATCCTGCTCGCGCACGTGTTCTTCAACGTCGCGGTCGTGGTCAGGATCGTCGGCGGCTTCTGGGCCGGCTTCGACGACCGGCTGTGGGAGGTGGCCGCCGCGCTCGGCGCCTCACCGCTGCGCCGCTTCCGTCTCGTGACGCTGCCGGTGCTCGCGCCCGCGCTCTTCGCCGCCGCCTCCATCGTGTTCCTCTTCTGCTTCACCTCGTTCGGCGTGATCGTCGTCCTCGGCGGACCGGGTCGAGCGACCCTCGAGACCGAGATCTACAACCAGGCAGCGCGCCTCTTCGACCTCCGGGCGGCGGCGGTGCTCGCGCTCATCCAGCTCGGGGCCGTCGCGGCGGTGGTGGTCGTCGCGGGCCGCCTCGAGCGGCGCCTCGGCCGGGCCTCGACGCGCAGCCGGGTGCCGCGTCCGCCCACCGGCGGTACACGGGCACTCGTCGTGGCGATCGCCTGGGTCTCGGTGGGGCTCCTGCTGCTCCCGCCACTGGCTCTGCTCCGCGCCTCGCTCAGGGTCGCCGACGGCTACGGCCTCGACCATTTTGCCGGTCTCGGGCGCGAGACACCCGCGCTGCTCGTGACTCCGTGGCATGCGATCGTCAACTCGCTCGTGTTCGCGTCCCTCGCGACCCTGGTCGCGCTCGCCATCGGGATACCCGCCGCGCTCGCGGTTGCGCGGGGGCGTGGCGCGCTCGACGCACTCGTGATGCTTCCGCTCGGCGCCTCGGCGGTGATGCTGGGCTTCGGGTTCCTGCTCGCGTTCGACGAGCCGCCGCTCGACCTGCGCGGGTCGTTCTTCCTCGTCCCCGTCGCGCAGGCACTCGTCGCGATCCCGTTCGTGGTGCGCTCACTCGTCCCGGCGATCCTCGCGATCGACGACCGGCTGCGTGATGCAGCCGCTGTGCTCGGTGCCTCGCCCGCCGCGACCCGGCGCCTCGTCGATCTGCCGCTCCTCGCACGCGGGCTGGCGGTCGCCACCGGGCTCGCGTTCGCAGTCGCACTCGGCGAGTTCGGGGCGACGGTGTTCCTCGCCCGCGCCGACCGGCCGACGCTGCCCGTGGCGATCTTCACCTTCCTCGGTCGCCCGGGGGCCGAGAACGTCGGGACCGCAATGGCGCTCTGCGTGGTGCTCATGGCTCTTGTCGTCGGGCTCGCGCTGCTCGGCGAGCGGGTGGTCGGCGGCCGCCGGTCACGATGAGGCTGTCGGTCGACCACCTCACGGTCGAGCTCGACGGGACGACGATCCTCGACGAGATCGAGCTCGAGGTCGCCGAGGGAGAGCGGCTCGTCCTGCTCGGCCCGAGCGGCTCGGGAAAGTCGACCCTCCTTCGCGCGGTCGCCGGCCTCCAGGCGCCGGCCGCAGGGCGGATCCGGATCGACGGACGCGACGTGACCGACATGCCGGCGTATCGACGTGGCATCGGGCTCGTCTTCCAAGACGCCTCGCTGTTCCCCCATCGCGACGTCGCGGGGAACGTCGGCTTCGGGCTCGAGGTCGCCGGTCGCCGCCAGGCCGAGCGCGCCGATCGGGTCGAGGCGACGCTCGAGCTCGTGGGTCTCGCGGGGTTCCAGCGCCGCCCCGTGGCCTCGCTGTCGGGTGGTGAGGCACAACGCGTCGCGCTCGCCCGGGCGCTCGCCCCCGACCCGACGATCCTGCTCCTCGACGAGCCTCTCTCGGCGCTCGACGGCCTGCTCCGCGACCGACTGCGTGACGATCTGCTCGTCCTGTGGGAGCAACTCCGACTGACCGTGGTGCACGTGACGCACGACATCGAGGAGGCGTTCGCGCTCGCCGACCGTGTCGGCGTGATGCGCGAGGGCAGGGTCGTCCAGGTCGCAACCCCCGACGAGCTCTGGGAGCGGCCAATCGATGCATGGGTTGCCCGCTTCCTCGGGATGGAGAACATCGAGCTCGGCGTAGACCGCGCCACGATCACGCGACCCGAGGCGATCACGCTCGGCCCCGGAGACGACGCGGTCGTGCTGACGGTCGAGCGACGTCGCGGTGTGGTCGTCGCGCGCGTGCGCTACGACGACGGTCGCGTTCTCGAGTCACTGCGCGTCGGCGTGCCCCCTGCGCCCGGCGAGCGCGTCGGTGTGGTCGTCGATCCCCGAGGGGTGATCGAGGTCGCCTCTGGAGCGCCGGACAGGGTTCCGTCGAGCCCCAGAGGGCCGTCGCCCCGCTAGGCCTCTAGTCCTCTTCCGCTTCCTCTTCCTCGCTCCAGTCGTCGTCCTCGTCGTCGAGCGCCTCGTCATCGTCGAGGTCGAGCTCGTCGTCTTCGTCGTCGCCCGGGGCAGGCCCGTCGTCGTCCCAGTCGGTCTCGCTCACTGTCACCACTCCTCGATGTCGCTCGTACTCGGCGAAACGCTAGACGACCCGAGACCGCGCCTGCGTCGCTCGGATGATCCGCGACACGGGTGTGATCACTCCCACTCGATGGTGGCGGGAGGCTTCGACGACAGGTCGAGCGCGACGCGGTTGACACCGGGGACCTCGTTGATGATCCGGGAGCTGATCACCTCGAGCAGCTCGTAGGGGAGCCGTGCCCAGTCGGCGGTCATTGCATCCTCCGACGTGACCGCGCGGATCACGATCGGGTACGCGTACGTCCGCTCGTCGCCCTGGACGCCGACCGAGCGGATCGCAGGCAGCACCGCGAAGCACTGCCACAGCTCGCCGTAGAGACCGGCGCGGCGCACTTCCTCGAGAAGGATCGCGTCCGCCGAGCGCAGGATCCCGAGGCGCTCCTCGGTGACGTCCCCGATGATCCGAATGGCAAGGCCCGGGCCCGGGAACGGGTGTCTCCAGACCATCCGCTCCGGCAGCCCCAGCTGCTCGCCGACCCGCCTGACCTCGTCCTTGAACAGGAGCCTGAGCGGCTCGACCAGCTCCATCCGCATGTCCGGCGGCAGCCCGCCCACGTTGTGATGCGACTTGATCGTGGCTGCGACGCCGACGTCCCCGCCGGACTCGATCACATCCGAGTAGAGCGTCCCCTGGACGAGGAACGGGACATCGCCGAGCGTCGCGGCCTCCTCCTCGAAAACCCGAATGAACTCCGCGCCGATCAGCTTCCGCTTCTGCTCCGGGTCGGTGACGCCGGCGAGCCGTCCGAGAAAGCGCTCGCGCGCATCGACGTGAACGAGCGGCACGTGGAAATGGCCTCCGAACGTCTCGACCACCTGCTCCGCCTCGTTCTCCCGGAGCAGCCCGTGATCGACGAACACGCACGTGAGCTGGTCACCCACCGCCTTGTGGACGAGCAGAGCCGCGACAGCCGAGTCGACACCGCCCGACAGGCCGCAGATCACGCGCGCCCCGCCGACCTGCGCCTTGATCCGCTCGACCTGCTCTTCGATCACCGCGGCGGGCGTCCAGGCGGGGGGAGCGCCGGCGACCTCGTAGAGGAAGTTCTCGAGCAATCGCTGGCCGTGCGGCGTATGCACGACCTCTGGGTGGAACTGCACGCCGTAGAGCCCTCGCGCGTGATCCTCGAACGCGGCGATCGGCGTCGAAGGTGACGACCCGGTCACGTGGGAGCCCGCGGGCGGCGCGGTGACCGAGTCACCGTGGCTCATCCACACGACCTGCTCCGACGGCATGCCGTTGAACAGCCGCGACTCCGCCGCCTCGAGCTCCGCCTTCCCGTACTCCGAGCGACCGGTCGACTCGACCGTCCCACCGAGCTCGCGCGCCATGAGCTGCATCCCGTAGCAGATGCCCAACGTTGGGATCCCGAGCCCGAAGATCGCGGGGTCCATCGTCGGCGCACCGGGCGCGTAGACCGAGGCCGGGCCACCCGACAGGACGATCGCGAGCGGGTTGCGCGCGCGAACGTCGGCGGCCGCGATCCGGTGCGAGACGAGCTCGGAGTAGACCCGCGCCTCGCGGACACGTCTCGCGATCAGCTGGCTGTACTGGCCTCCGAAGTCGACGACGAGCACCGGCCGCTCCTCGGGCCGCGGCTCGGCGACGGGGAACGGAATGACTTCGGCGGTATCAGGCACGACGGTAATTGGGTGCGTCCTTCGTGATCGTCACGTCGTGCGGGTGGCTCTCGCGCAGCCCTGCGCCCGTCATCCGCACGAACCGCGCCGAGTGCATCGCCTCGATCGTCGGTGCGCCGCAGTAGCCCATCGCCTGCCGGAGCCCACCGATCAACTGGTAGACGATCGGGGCGAGCGGGCCCTTGTACGGGACCCGGCCCTCGATCCCCTCCGGGACGAGCTTCTCGACGTCCTCGACGTCTCCCTGGAAGTAGCGATCCTTCGAGAAGGAACGGGCCTTCATCGCGCCCAGCGATCCCATCCCGCGGTACTCCTTGAAGCGCTCGCCCTGCACGAGCAGCACCTCGCCCGGGGCTTCGTCCGTGCCCGCGAACATCGAGCCGAGCATCACCACGTCGGCACCGGCCGCGATCGCCTTCGCCACGTCCCCCGAGGAGGTGATTCCGCCGTCGGCGATCACCGGCACGTCGTGCTCGGCGGCGACCTGCGCGATGTCGTAGACCGCCGTCAGCTGCGGGACGCCGACCCCCGCGACGACACGGGTCGTGCAGATCGACGCGGGGCCGACACCTGCCTTCACGCAATCGGCGCCGGCTGCGATCAGCGCCTCGGCCGCCTCCGCGGTGGCGATGTTGCCGGCGATCACGTCGACCGCGAGCGCCCCCTTGATCCGCTGGACGACATCGACGACACCCCGCGAGTGACCGTGGGCGGTGTCGACGACGAGCACGTCGACACCCGCGTCGGCGAGCGCTGTCGCCCGCTCCATCGCGTCGTTGCCGACTCCGACCGCGGCTGCGACCCGCAGACGCCCGCGGTCGTCCTTCGTCGCGAGCGGATACCGCTCGCGCTTCTGGATGTCCTTGACGGTGATCAGCCCTCGAAGCCGGCCGTCGGCGTCGACGATCGGGAGCTTCTCGATCTTGTGCCGCCCGAGGATCGCCTCTGCCTCCCCGAGCGTCGTCCCGACGGGTGCGGTGACGAGGTCGCGGGAGGTCATGTACGCGGACACGGGCTCGCGCTCGTCGGCGCCGAAGCGGAGATCGCGATTCGTGAGGATCCCCACGAGCACCTCGCTCGCGTCGACGATCGGGACACCCGAGACGCGGTAACGGCTCATCAGCTCGAGCGCGTCACCGACGAGCGCATCCGGACCGAGCGTGACGGGCTCCACGATCATCCCCGCTTCCGAGCGCTTCACCTTGTCGACCTCGGCCACCTGGTCGGCCACCGAGAGGTTGCGGTGGAGAACGCCGATCCCGCCCACGCGGGCGAGCGCGATCGCAAGGCGCGCCTCGGTGACCGTGTCCATCGCCGCCGAGACGATCGGGACCTCGAGCGCGATCGACCGCGTCAACCTCGTCGAGGTCGAGACGTCGTTCGGGAGGACGTTCGACTCGGCGGGGACGAGCAGCACGTCGTCGAAGGTGATGCCTTCCTTCGCGAACTTGTCCCCGACGTCCAACGTCGAGCGATCGTACCGGTTCGCGAGGACGCCCCCGGGCGCTAGGAGGCGACGCGCTCGAGCTGCTGCACGTCGACCGCGGCGGAGAGTCGCTTGGCCTCCGCCGGGTCGAATCTGCCCGCGCCGAGCTCGAGAACCGACGCCGAGCCGGCGGCGACCGCCATCCGCAGCGCGTCGGAGGGAGCTTTGCGGTCGATCTGCGAGGCGAGCCACTGCGCCAGCAGCGCGTCACCCGCGCCGACCACCGACACGGGCTCGAGCTGTGGGCCGACCGCCCGCAGGAGATGCACCTGCCGCTCCTCGCGCACGAGCGCGTAGCACCCGGTCTCGAGCGTGATGTGCACGTTGCGGGCACCCATCTCCGCGATCGTATCGAGCGCCATGAGGAAGTCCTCCTCGTCCTGCAGCTCCTGGCCGACGAGCTGCTCCGCCTCGTGCTGGTTCGGCGAGACGAGCCACGGCTCCGCCTCGAGCCCAACGCGCAGCGGCTCGCCCTCGGTGTCGAGCACGACGCGCACGCCGCGTCGTCCGAGCTCCCGGATCGCATCCGCGTAGAACCCGTCATCCACACCGCGTGGCAGCGAGCCTGCGAAGAGGACGAACTCTGCGCCGCGCGCCAGGTAGCGCAGCTTCTCGAGGAGCATCTCGAGCTCGGCTTCGGTGACCTTCGGGCCCCACTCGTTGATCTCGGTGTGCGTCCCGGACATCGGGTCGACGACGAGTGTCGAGGTGCGGGACTCGTCCCGGATGCGGACGAAGTCGTTGAGGATCGCCTCCGCGGTGAGCTCCTCGACGATCCGCGTGCCGGTCATCCCGCCCGCGAGGCCGGTCGCGACCACCGGGACGTCGAGCCGCTTCAGCGCCCGTGCGACGTTGATCCCCTTGCCCCCGGCGAGCGTGAGCACGCTGCTCGCGCGATGGCGGTGCCCGAGCTGCAGGACGGGCACCGTGAGTGACCGGTCGAGGGCTGCGTTGAGGGTGACGGTGACGATCATCGGTCGGTCCTATCGTACGAGCCCGACGAGGTGGTCGACAGTCCGGGTGGCGACGAACCGCGCCCGGTCGAGCCAGCCCGGGTTCGCGACCGACCGGGCGGCGACGAGCGGCGAGCGGGCAACCACGCGCCCTCCGTCCCGCACCACGACCTCGCCGAGGCGCTGACCCGCCCGCACGGGGAGAGAGACGGCAACGGGAGCGACGACCGTCTCGACCAGCGGCCTCGACGTCGGCGAGGGACGAACGAGCGAGCGCGGCGCGACGAGCGCGACCGGCTCGAGCCCCCAGCCGACGGTGGCGGACGCGTAGGAACGGGTGGCATCGACCACGCGGGCGGAGCGGTACTGCGCGAGACCCCACTCGATGAGCGCAGTGAGGTCACGGTCGCGCTGCAGCTCGCTGGGCTCGCCGAGCACCGAGACGGTGACGGCAACCCCGCCCTGCCGCACCTCGACGACCTGCGACCACCCGGCGTCGGAGGTGTGGCCGGTCTTGCCACCGATCAGGCCGTTCACCCTTCCGGCGAGGTTGTCGGTCGACTCGAGCACGGTCCCGTCCGAGAGCCGCGCCTTCGGTGCGCGGGCGTAGCGGCGAATCACCGGGTCGCGCAGCGCGACGCGGAGGAGGTGCGCGAGATCGCGTGCGGTCGCGGCATGGCCGGGCGCATCGAGGCCGTGGGGGTTGCGGAAGCGGGTCCCGGTGAGCCCGAGCTCGCGTGCCCGGGCGTTCATGCTCGCGACGAAGCGCCGAAGCGAGCCGCCTCCGGCGTGGATCGCCAACGCGGTCGCGGCGTCGTTGGCGCTCGGCACGAGCGTCGCGATGAGCAGGTCGCGCACGGAGATGCGCTGCCCGGCGCGCAGACCGACGGTCGACTCACCGATCCTGGTCGCCGCGGCCGGGACGACGACGGTGTCGTCGAGCCGCGTTCGCTCGCGCGCGACGAGCGCGGTCATGAGCTTCGTGATGCTCGCCATCGGCCTGGGCACGTCGGCGTTCCGGGCAGCAAGGGTGCGCCCGTCGACGGAGCTCTCGACGATGTACGCCGCGGCGTCGACACGGGGTGCCCCCGGGGGTGCGGCGGCGGCGGCCGGTACCACGGCGACGAGCAGCGCGAGCGCAACGGCGAGCAACGCAACGACGCGTTTCGGGGCGGGCGCGTGAGTCACCAACCCGCGACCTTCCAGACCTCGCGCGACAGCCTCGCCGCCTCCGCTGCCGCGGCGGCCCGCCAGTCGGCGGCGTCGACGTCGCGGTAGGCGTAGATCACCGAGCGCGATGCGCTCACGAGGCCGCTCGCGGGACCGCTGGTGAATGCGCGCGCGACGTCCGCCGGGGTCGCTCCCTGGACCCCGACGCCGGGCAGCAGGATCGGGGTGCGTGGCATCGCGCGTCGCGCGTCGCCGACCGCGCGAGGCGCGGTCGCGCCGACGACCGCCCCGACGCTCGACAGGCCGCGCTCGCCGACGAGGTCGGCGCCCCAGTCGTCGACGAGGTCGGCGACGTGGCGCCACAGCGGGCGCCTGTCGGCCATGACGACCTCCTGAAGATCCGCGGCGCCGGAGTTGGACGTGCGCACGAGCACGAAGATGCCGGCCCCGCAACGGCGACATGCGGCAAGGAATGGGTCGACACCGTCTCTGCCGAGATACGGGTTCACGGTCAGTGCGTCGGCCAGCGGCGGTCGCCCGGCCCGCGGCTCGAGGAATGCCGTGGCGTACGCGCGCGACGTCGAGCCGATGTCGCCTCGCTTGCCGTCCGCGATCACGAGCAACCCCGCTTCGCGGGCGTACGCGCACACCGACTCCAGCGCACGAAACCCTTCGTGGCCGAGCGCCTCGAAGAACGCCATCTGTGGCTTGACCCCGACGACGTACGGCGCGACCGCGTCGATGATCCCCCGACAGAACCGCTCGACCGCCTCTGCTGCTGCGCCGTTGGTGGCCTCCCCACGGAGCTCGACGGGGAGCTGATCGACCACCGGATCGAGACCGACGACGATCTGGGTCTGCTTCCGCTCGACACCGTCCGCCAACCGATCGACGAAGCCGATCTGCCGGGTGACGAGGTCGCCGGTCACGCGGCGAAGGCTAGTGGACGCATCCTCCGGGCGATCGCGTCGGCGTCGAGGTCTACGACGACGAGCTCGGGTGGCGGCCGCCGAAGCGTCCCATCGACGACCGTGAGGGCGTCCACGTCCTCCGCTGCGTCGCTCGGGTGGGCGAGCGCGGCCTCGGCGACGAGCGCGGCCGCCTCGTGCCAGGCGCCGGGGCCGTGCGGGATCGCCCGCGTCGCGGCGACCCGGCCGGCCGTCACGGCGAACCCCCGCGCGAACCCGGGTCGCCGATCGGGCACGAGCAGGCACGTCTCGAGCGCTCGAAGGCGCGCCAGGCGCTCGAGCTCCGCGTTCACTCGCTCGAGCGCGGCGAGGCGATCGCGGATGCGTGCCGCGTCCTCGAAGCGCTGGTCAGCCGCCAGCCGGGCCAGGCGCGCTCGCAGAGCCGGGATCGCGCGCTCGGGGTCGTCGTGACCGGCGAGCCCTCGGGCCGCTGCCCGGGCGACCCTCCGGCTGCCGAGCGGCCCGAGCGGGGTGGGCTTCTCGCTGACGACCCAGTCCGACCCGCGCCGGGCGAGGTACAGGCGACGGGCGCCGAGCCCTCGTACGTTGGCGGCGGGTCGCAGCGAGCGGATCAGCTCGAGCTCGAGGAGGGCAGCCTCGAGCTCGGAGCCGGTCTCCTCCCATCTCACCGACGCGAGCGCCCCGAGCGCCGCTTCGACGGCCGGACGCTGACGCCCGTCCGCGAAGTACGACCTCAGCCTCCGACGGAGGTCGCGGGCCCGACCCACGTAGAGCGTCGTCCCGCGGTGGTCGAGAAAGCGATAGACACCCGGGCGCGTCGGCGCCTCGGCCACGAGCGATCGCCTGGCGTGGAGCCGCCGCGCGCGGGGGGCGGCGAGCTCGACGAGATCGCCGACCGTCCCTGCCCCGCGCTCCTGCGCGAGGCCGATGAGCCGGATGAGGATCTCGGCGGTCGCGCGGGCATCGGGGAGCGCACGATGGCACGGCTCGGTCGGCACACCGAAGAAGTTCGCAAGCGCCGCAAGCCCGACGCGCCTCGTCCGGTCGCCGAGAAGTCGCCGAGCGAGCCAGACCGTGTCGATCACGGGCGCAGCGACGCGCCGTCCGGTGAGCCGCTGCACCTCGCGGTCGAGGAAGGCCATGTCGAAGCGCGCGTTGTGCGCCACGAGCGCTGCCTCACCGGTGAACGACAGCAGCCGCCTGACCGCGAGCTCGGAGCGTGGCGCCCCCCGGAGATCCTCGGGGCGAAGCCCGGTCAGCGCAGCCACAGCGGACGGTAGCGTCGTTCCGGGATCGACGAGCATCTCGAAGGTCTCGTCGAGCTCGAGCGCGCGGACGCGCTGCGCCCCGATCTCGCAGATCCGGGAGTTGACGGGAGATAGCCCTGTCGTCTCGAGGTCGAACACGACGAGCTCGGCCTGTTCGAGCGGGACGTCGAGACCGGCGACGCCCGCGAGCGCCACTGCGCTACCGCGCCACGAGAGGCGAGCGTCGTCGGCGACGACGTCCTCGAGCAGCGACCGCGCGATCGCGGTCGGTGCGCTCTGGAGCGCGAACAGCGTCCGCGCCGCCTCGTCGACCGGGATCGCACCGTGGCGGGCCTCGACGAGCTCCACGAGTCGATCCGCGGCGTCGAAGGACAGTTGCATTGCCGGGAGCCTATACGAACATATGTTCGATCGCAACGTCCCGGCGCAGAACGAGGGCCGGGCAAGCCCGGCCCCTACACGAGCATGGGGCGGCGCCGCTCACGCGGCGCCGCCCAAGTGCTCAAGGGTTGACGGCCTTCTTCAGCTGCGAGCCGGCCGAGAACTTCGGCACGGTGGCCGCCCGAATCGTCACGGGTGCGCCCGTGCGCGGGTTGACGCCCTGGCGCTCGGCGCGGCGCGTCGTGTGGAACTTGCCGAACCCTGTGAACGTCACGGCGTCGCCCGCCCTGAGCGCCGCGGTGATGGCGTCGAGCGACGCGTCGACTGCCGCAGCGGCGTCGCGCTTCGTCAGGCCTGCCTTGTCGGCGACCGCGTCCACGAACTCTTGCTTGGTCACTCTGGTCCTCCTGGTCGTAGGGCTTCGGTTCCGTCCGAGGGACGCCAATCGTCCCGCGGTTTCGGCTCAACCATGCGAGCTTGCGAGCTCCGCTCGGGCCGCGAGCAGCTCACTCGCGCGGTAGAGCGCAGAGAGCCGCACGCCGATTCGGGCGAGCGCATCGGCGCCACCCTCTTCACGATCGACGACGCACACCGCGTGCCGGACGACGAGGCCGGCCGCACGAACGGCAGCCACCGCCTCGACGAGCGCGCCGCCCGACGTGACCACGTCCTCCAGGAGGCACACAAGCTCTCCCGGGGCGAACGGGCCCTCGATGCGGTTGGCGGTGCCGTATTCCTTGGTCTCACCGCGCACGATGATGAAGGGGAGACCGGATGCCATGGCCCCTGAAGCCGCCAGGGCAACGGCCCCGAGCGCCGGACCTGCCAGCCGCGCCGCACCGGGCTCGACCTCGGCCGCCGCCTCCGCCAACCGCTCGCCCAGCGCCCGGAGGAGCGTCGGATCGGTCTCGAACCGGTACTTGTCGAGGTACCACTGCGAGCGCTTGCCGGAGCGCAGGACGAAATCGCCCTCGAGCAAGGCGACCTCGACGAGCCGGCGCCCGAGCTCGTCGACCTCGGCCGTCACGGTCACGGCCCGATCACTCGCGCTGCGATCGCGACGAACCGGTCACGATCGACGGCGTCTCCGTCGAGAACGAGCGACGAGCCGTCGGCCCAGCCGAGGGTCACGGTCGGCTCGTGACGCCGCCGACGACCGAGGTAGCGCCACGCCAGGAGGGCGGCGAGGGCGAGCAGGACGAGCTTACGCATCGGCCGGCTTCCTCGTGCGGGCGCGAGGCTTGCGTTTCGGCGGGTCCTCGATCGAGCGGAGTGCGGCCCGCAGGTCATAGACGACGAGTCCCGCGGTCGGCTCAGGGGTCGTGAGCGCAGCGATCGAGCGGGCTCCCTCCTGGACGACGAACACCGCGCCCTCCTCGAGCGAGACCTCGATCCGGTTCGGCGGCTCGGATGCCGACCGCACCTCGCCCGCGGCCAGGACGAGCTCGCTCGCGGTCGCGGCGAGCAGGGCCGTTCGCTCATCGGACATGGTGGTCGCCTCGACCTTCCCGCCGGCGCCGATCACGACCGCCCCGACGACCTGGCGAGAGAGCTCCTGGAGCCCGGCAAGCGCAGCAGCGGCGTCCATTCGGCGCCGAAGCTAGCACGATGTCGCCTCAGGCGACGGCGATCCGTGGAACGGGAAGGTCGGTCGCCGAGCTCACCGCGACCACCGTGAGCAGCCGCGTGGCACTCGAGATCGAGGCGAGCGGGTCGGATTGTGCGTCCCCGTAGACCTCGAGCAGCCATACCCCGCCCGGGGTGGGAGCCGCCACGACGAGGACCTCGTCGACCGAGAACTCCTCGAGAATCGCTTTCTCGGCGGGATCCGCGTCGGGGTCGGAGACCGAGACGACGAAGGCGCCACCCCGACCGAGGATCGCCTCCGTCGCGGGGTAGTCGGTGATCACATACGGATGCCCGTCGGCGCCGAACTCGCGCCGCCAGGCACGGCTGCGCCGAAGATCGAACATCGCAACGGGAGCGATGACGAGGTCGCCGGTTGCGACGAACGAGACAGCGGTCCGCGCTGCGTCGACCACCCGCGCGGCCTCCGCAGCGACCTCCTCGAGCCTCTGCTGTGCGGGAGCGAGCGCGAACGGCCCGTCGAGTGCCGCAGTCACGGTGTCGACGTACGTGCCGACGTCGAGCGTGCCGGCCTCGCGACGCCGATGGCGGCGTCGCCGCTCCGGGCCGCTACGCCAGCTCTGGAACGCGTCGGCCTCCGCGAGGCACACCTGGCCACGCCCGGTGCGCTTCGCCGTGTACTGCGCCGTGTCAGCCGCCCGCAGCAGGTCTGCAGGCTTGGTCGCGCCCATCGAGAGCGCAGCGACGCCGCAGGAAACGCTCACGGGCCTGCCCTCGCCCTCGGCAAGCCGTGTGATGACGCGCTCACCGACGAGCTTGCCGCGCTCGAGCCCACCGTCCGGGAGCACGAGGCAGAACTCATCTCCACCCAGCCGGTACACCGCACCCGGCTCCTCCGCCTCGGCGAGCAGCGCCTCGGCGACCCGGCGGAGGGCATCGTCGCCGCTCTGGTGCCCGGCGCTGTCGTTCAACTCCTTCAGGTTGTCGAGGTCGCACAACAGGACGACGAGATCACGCCCGTCGGCAACTGCTTCGTGGAGCGCCAGTTCGAGCCGTTCCTCGAGGCTACGGCGGTTCCCCACTCCGGTGAGCGCGTCGCGGAAGGCGAGATCAGCCATCCGGGCGTACAGCTCGGTGCGGCCCGCGGCTGCAGCCAGCTGACCGGCAACCGTCTGGAGAAAGCGGATGTCGCGCCGGTCGAAGACCGGCTTTGCATTGCCACGGGCGGCCCAGAGCTCCCCCCAGGGAACGCCACCGAGCGTGATCGGAACGGCGACGCACGAGTGCTTGCCGACCTCCGCGAGCAGCTTCAGCTCGGCGGGGTACGCGTCGGGGTCGTCGACCGAGGTCACGTAGGACTCGCCGTCGAGGAGCAGCAGCCGCAGCGCGTCGTCGTCGTCGATCCGGTAGGTCTCGTCGGCCGGGCGACGCTGCTCCCAGTCGGCGAGCTCCCCGACGTTGACGATCGTCCGTAGGACGCGCGCGTCGGCCTCCCAGCGCGAGACGGACAGCGAGTCGGCATCGACCGCCGCGCACGCCTCGTCGGCCGCGCTCTCGAGGACGTCGTCGAAGGTCTCGGCCGTGGCGACCATCGATGCGATCGCGATCAGCGCCTGCACCTCTCGCTCGAGCCGGCGGCTCTCCCGGTCCTCGCCGACTGTCGCGAGCAGGTCACCGGGGTCGGCACCGTCCCGGGCCGACTCGACGCCCTCGTCGAGGCACTCGAGCAACGCGGCGACCACCGCCGGGTCGAACTGGGACCCCGCGCACCGGGTCAGCTCCGCGCGCGCGTCGACGTCCGCGTGGGCCGTGCGGTACGGCCGGTCGGAGACGAGCGCGCTCCACGCGTCGCAGGCGAGCACGATCCGGGAGGCGAGCGGGATCTGTGCGCCCGCGAGCCCGTCGGGATACCCGGTCCCGTCCCAGCACTCGTGCTCGTGCCGCACGGCCTCGGCCACCCGGGCGAGACCGGGCAGCGGGCGCAGGATGCGCTCGCCGATGACGGGGTGCTGACGCATGAGCGTCCACTCGTCCTCGTCGAGGGCCCCCTGCTTGTGCAGCACGTGGTCCGGGATCCCGATCTTGCCGATGTCGTGGAGCAGCGCAACCGCTTCGACCTCGGCGACGGCCTTGCGGTCGAGGCCGAGGCGCCGCGCGACGGCGACCGAGAGGCGATGGACGGCCTCCGAGTGCGCGCCGGTGTACCCGTCGCGCGCCTCGAGCGCCTCGGCCAGCGAGCGGACGACGGCGCGGTAGGCCTCCGCGGCGCGGCCGCCCTCCTCGCGGATGCTGCGAAGAGCGTCCGCGAGCGCCTGCTCGCCGGTGACGCGGTCGAGCGTTCCTTCGTCGAGGTCGTCGAGCCTCAGGTCGCGGGTCACGACCTGCGTTATCGGCACCGCATCAACTCTCTATGAGCCGTCGCGCAGCTCTCCTACCGCTTGCGCGAAGGCCCGTGCGGCCCGGGCACGGTGGGAGTGCTCTCGCTTCCAGGCGTCGCCCAGCTCGGCGACGGTGAGGAGGTGCCCGTCGGGGACGAAGATCGGGTCGTACCCGAACCCGCCGGTGCCGCGCGGCGGCCCCTCGATCCGCCCCTCGAGCACACCTTCGGCGACCACCTCTCGGCCGTCGTGCGCGATCGCGACGATCACGCAGCGGTACCGGCCACGACGGTTCTGCACCCCGTCGAGGGCCTCGAGGAGGGCGGTCACCCCGTCGGCGGCCCAGCGCGCAGACGCGACACCGGGCCGGCCGTCGAGGGCGTCGGACTCGATCCCCGAGTCCTCGCCGATCACCCATGGGGCGCCGGGCGCGTGCTCGCGCCCGAACCGGGCCTTCAGGCGGGCGTTGTCCTCGTACGACGCGCCGTCCTCGGGTGGGAACGCGCCGCGATCGAGCGGCGCGAGCCGCCAGCCCTCGAGAACCACTGCCAGCTCGGCCACCTTGTGCGCATTCGAGGTCGCGACGACGGCGTCGCGGGCAACGGTCACAGCAGGGTCGGCGCCTCGCACGCGTCGCGCTGCGCGGTCGCGAGCTCCTCGATCCCGCCGGCGGCGAGGTCGAGCAGCCGGTCGAGGAGCTCCCGCGAGAACGGCTCCTGCTCGGCCGTCGCCTGCACCTCGACCAGCCGGCCGTCGATGGTCATCACGACGTTCATGTCGGCGTCTGCGCCCGAGTCCTCGATGTAGTCGAGGTCGAGCACGGGCTCGCCTGCCACCACCCCGACCGAGACCGCCGCCACCTGACCGGTCAACGCCCGCGCGAGCCCGAACCGATCGAGCGCCCGGTGCGCCGCGATGTAGGCACCGGTGATCGAGGCGCAGCGCGTGCCTCCGTCCGCCTGGAGCACGTCGCAGTCGAGCCAGAGGGTTCGCTCCCCCAGCTGCTCGAAGTCGCAGACCGCGCGGAGCGCGCGACCGATGAGCCGCTGGATCTCGACGGTGCGCCCGTCGGGTCGCCCGCGCGTCACGCCGCGCTGCGTCCGCTCACCCGTCGACGCGGGGAGGAGCGCGTACTCGGCGGTCATCCAGCCCTTTCGCTTGCCCTTGAGCCAGCGCGGGACGTCCTGCTCGACGGTCGCGGTGCAGAGCACCACCGTCCGCCCCTGGGCGTACAGCACCGAGCCGTGCGGCTGCTCGAGGAAGTCCGGCTGGATGTCGAGCGTTCGGAGCTCGTCCGGCCGGCGGCCGTCGTGCCTCGTCATGCGGCCGCCCGCTCGAGCTCGGCAACCGTGACGCGCTCCACCTCGCGGATCGGCAGCTGGAGGAAGCGTCGACCCATCTCGCGGAACGCTTCGGGGTCACCCGTCGTGAGGAAGCGGTATGTGCCCTCGCGGTCGGCGCGATGGTCGAGCCGCTTTCTGGCGAGCGTCTCGGCGACCTCGCGGGCGGTCTCGTCGGCCGAGAAGACGAGCGTCACGTCGCGACCGAAGACCCGCTGGAACACGGGACGCAGGATCGGATAGTGCGTGCAGCCGAGGATCACCGTGTCGACCCCTGCCTGGCGCAAGGGCCCGGCGACCTCGCGCACGGCGACGGCCGTCTCGTCCCCGAACGGATCGTCGCCCTCGATCAGCGGCACGAGCCGCGGGCACGCGACGGCGATCAGCTCGACGCCTGCGTCGACCTCACGGACGAGCGCCTCGTACCGGCCGCTGCTGACGGTCGCCTCGGTGGCGAGCAGCCCGACCCTGCGATTGCGCGTCGCGAGCGCGGCCGCGTGGGCCTCGGGGCGCAGCACGCCGACCACGGGGACCGCGAGCGACCGCTGGAGATCGGGCAGCGCGGCCGCGGTCGCCGAGTTGCAGGCGACCACGACGAGCTTGACGTCGCGCGAGGCCAGGAAGCTCCCGATCTCGAGCGCGTAGCGGCGAATCTCGTCGAGGGGGCGTGGCCCGTACGGGAGGCGCGCGTTGTCGCCGAGGTAGACGACGTCCTCGTGTGGCAGCGTGACGAGGAGCTCGTGCAGGACGGTCAGCCCGCCCACACCCGAGTCGAAGACGCCGATCGGCCGCTCGTCCATCGGCGGGATTCTACGGCCGGGCGCTGCCAGAGGCAGCTACATTGGCCCGCCGTGAGGCCGTTCCGCAGAGCGCTGATCGTCATCGGCGCGTCGGTTGCCATCGCACTCGTCGGCGTCGGCCCGGCGACCGCAGCGTCCGAGGACGTCACCATCGGGTCGGCGGACGGGACTCAGCTCGCTGCCACGCTGTCGCTGCCCGACGGTGTCGCGCCCCCCGGAGGCTGGCCGGCCGTGGTCGTGATGCACGGCCTCGGCGGCGACCGGTCGACGATGACACCCGTCGTCTCGATGCTCGGTATCGCCGACCGCTACGCGGTGCTGACCTACGACGCGCGCGGGCACGGTGCATCGGGCGGATCGGTCGGGATCGACGGGCCCGGTGAGGTCGCCGACGCGCGCGCCGTGTTCGGGTGGCTTCGCGACCGACCGGACGTGTCGGACACGAAGATCGGCGTGTGGGGGATCTCGTACGGTGGCGGAGCGGCACTCAATTCGCTCGCCGCCGGGGTGCCGTGGGCTGCCGTGGAGGCCGTCCAGACGTGGTCGAACCTCCGCACCGCGCTCGTCCCGCAGGATCTCACGAAGACGGGGGTGGTCGCAGGCTTTCTCTCGGGCCTGAACCCGGAGCGGGTCGATCCCGAGGTGCTGACGATCCGGGATGCGGCCTTCAAGGGGTCGATCGGCCAGATCATCCCCTGGGCCGAGGCACGCTCGAGCATCGGCAAGCTCCGAGGCGTCACGACACCGGTCTTCCTGATGCAGGGTCGGCGCGACTTCGCGTTCGGGCTCGACCAGGCCCGGGCCGCGTACGCCGCGCTCGCCGGGCCCAAGCGCCTCTGGCTCGGGCTCCACGGGCACGCGCCGTCGACCTTCCCGGCGCCGGACAGCCCGGCGATGCTCGCCGAGGGCGCGAAGTGGTTCGACCGGTACCTGCGCGGCGTCCAGGGGGGTCTCGACCTGGCACGGCCGATCGCGATCTCGCCCGAGAGCTGGAAGGGCGCCCCGTCACGCTTCGCGAAGCTCCCCGGCACCCGCACCGTCGCCGTGACGCTCGGCGGCACGGGTGCGATCGCGACCGACGGCCGCGTGCAACGCCGGACGACGCCGCTCGCGAGCGGCGTCGAGGTGTTCGGGGCGCCGATCGTCAAGGTGACCGCGACCGCAGCGGGAGGCTGGGCAAGGCTCGTCGCGGTCTTGAGCGCGCGCACACCGGCCGGCAAGGAGATCGTCGTGGCCGGCGGCGGTATCCCGACCGTCTCGGGCAAGCGGACGTACACGATCCACCTCAACGATCAGGCGACCTACCTGCCCCGCGGATCGCGACTCACGCTGACCCTCGCCGCGTCGTCGCTCGCGCAGAACCCGTCCAACCTCCTCTACCTCGCGCTGCCGATGCCCGCCGGAGCGAGGCTGACGATCGGGGCGGCGAGCATGCGGCTCCCGACGCTCGTCTCGGCCGTCACCCGATGAGAGTCGCGGTCGCGGGCGCGCTTGCCGTGCTCCTGGCCGTCTTCGCGGGCTCGGGTGCGGCGGCCGGCGATCCGGGTGTCACCGCGACGTCGGTGCTCGTCGGCGGGACGGTGCCCCTCACGGGTGAGGCGGCAGCCTTCGGATCGGTCGGCCCGGGGGCGAAGGCATACCTCGACTACGTCAACGCGAAGGGCGGCGTGAACGGACGCAAGATCGAGTACCGCTTCTACGACGACGCGTACAACCCCGCCCTGACCGTCCAGCAGACGCGCAGGCTCGTGGAGCAAGACCACGTGCTCGCGATCTTCAATTCCGTCGGAACGGCGAACAACCTCGCGATCCGCGACTACCTGAACGTCGGCAAGATTCCCCATCTGTTCGCGGGCGACGGATCGACGGCGCTCCTCTCGAGCCCGGCCCGATACCCCTGGACGGTTGGGTTCCTCCAGAGCTACCGCGGCGAGGGAGCGGTGTACGGTCGCGACCTCGTCGCGCGCCGCCCGAAGGCGAGAGTCGCGGTTCTGCTCGAGAACACGGAGCTCGGCAAGGACATGACCCGTGGTCTCTCCCGTGCGATCGCCGGCAAGGGACCGAAGATCGTCGGCTCCGAGACATACGAGTACTCGGCGACCGACGTGGCCGCACAGGTGGCGACGCTGAAGACAACCGGAGCGGACACCCTGATGCTGTTCGCGACGCCGAAGTTCATGATCCAGGCCGTGGTCGCGGCCCACAAGCTCGGGTGGAAGCCACAGCTCTACCTCGCCTCCATCTCGATCGAGCCGACGATCATGGGGATCGCGCGGCTGAACGCCCCCGAGCTGACGAAGGGCGCCCTCTCGATCGCCTTCGTGAAGAACCCGGAGGACCCGATCTGGGCCAAGGACCCCGCCGTGAAGCTGTACCGCTCGGTGCTCGCCCGCTACGCCCCACAGGCCAAGCCGAGCGACGTCTACAACTGGTACGGGATGACCGTCGCGTGGACGCTCGTCGACACGCTGAAGCGCGCGGGCAAGGCAACTCACCCGTGCAGAGCCTCCTGCGCGCGGCTCGATCGCTCGGCACGGGGGCGAACCCGTTCCTGCTTCCGGGGATCCGGCTGACGACGTCGGCCACGGACTCCTCACCGCTCGACACCGTCTACCTGTACCGCTACGACAACCGTCAGTGGGTCAGGGCGAGCGGGTTGCTGCCCGCCCGCTGACCGGCGCCCCTCGCGCACGTCAGACTCCAGAGAACAACCATCAGGAGGGCATCGCACATGAAGAGAGGCATTCGAGCGCTCAGCGTCGCGGCTGCCGCGCTCGTCGTGCTCGCGCTCGCCGGCGTCGCGTCGGCCGCGTACACGACCCCAAAGCTGTCGGTCACGTACCTGCCGGGCTCCGTCACCCGCATCGTGGCCTCTGCCGGCGTCGACGACGATGCGACCGCCCGCGCGGCCATCTACGTCCCGACGGGGACGACGCTGCCAACGACGGTCCCCGCTCCCGGTACGAAGGTCGGCACCGTCGTCGCCCAGGTGAGCGCGCTCGCGCTCGGTGGGGCGCTGCTGCCGCTCACGGGCGACATCGTCGTCGCGCCTCCGGGTGCAGTCCCTGCCGCCTCGCAGCTGGGGTGTATCGGCCCGACGGCGCCGGCGGCGACCATGCTGCTCGTCCTCCAGGCAGCCGGCCAGACGCTCAACGTGCCCGCGTACCTCATCGTCAACACCGGTGCGGACGCGGCCTTCGGCCCGGCAAGGCTCGTCTTCTGTCTCCCGCCACCCGACGTGCCCGTCGACAAGGGCGGCGCCACGTTCGGCGCGAAGTTCCTCAGCGCCGATCTCACGCTGAACGGAGTCTTCGGCCCGGTCACCCAGGGCGCCTGGATCGGCATGTGGTTGCCATGGAACGCCGGCACCGGGACGGTGAACATCGCCGCCGCTGTCGGCTCGCCGGCGTTCGTCGCGCCCGGAGCGGTGACGCTCACGGGGAAGAAGGTCGCAGGACGGAAGGTGTTCGCAGGCAAGCTCAGCCAGGGCGGCGTGGGCTTCGGTGGGCGCGTCCAGATCTGGGGCGCGACGGGCAAGGCAACGCTCAAGCTGCTCAAGTCGGTCACGGCGACTGCCGGCGGAGCGTTTGCGTTCACACCGTCGAAGGCGTCGAAGGCGACCAGGTTCCAGGCCAGGACCGTTGCTGTCGGTCGATCGTTCCCGACCGGGTGCTCGACGCTCACGCTTCCAGCACCGTGCGTGAACGCAACGATCAACGGCTTCACTGCGCAGTCGAAGGCGATCGTACTGAGGTAGGGGCCGGGCTTGCCCGGCCCTGGTGTCCTGTCCCCGCGACGTGGGGACAGGACACCGGTGAGCGGCGAGAATCCGGCTGTGACCGCGACGGTGCGGATCGGGACCTGCAGCTGGGCCGACGACGGACTGCTCCGTACGTGGTACCCACGGGGCGTGTCGACCGCCGAGAAGCGGCTGCGGTACTACGCCGAGCGGTTCGACACCGTCGAGGTCGACTCGCCGTTCTACGCCCTCCCCGACCCGGCCGTGACCGAGCGTTGGGCGCGCCGCACACCTGACGGCTTCACGTTCCACGTGAAGGCCCACGCAGCGATGACGTGGCACGAAGGGGAGCCGACCGACGAGTCGTTCCGGCTGTTCCGGGCCTCGATCGAGCCGCTCGAGCTGTCCGGCAAGGTGCGTGGGATCCTGCTGCAGTACCACCCGCGGTTCGTGAAGTCGGCGGCCGCGAAGCAGGAGCTGGCACGGGCACGTGGGCGTCTCGACCCGCTCGTCCCGCTCGTCGAGTTCCGCCATCGGTCGTGGCTCGAGGAAGGAGAGCGCGGCGACACGCTCCGCTTCCTCGAGCAGCACGGTCTCGCCAACGTCGCCGTCGACGCACCACCGACCCGTGCCTCGAATGTCGTCCAGCGCGTACCGGTCGCAACCCATCGCATCGCGTACGTCCGGCTCCACGGCCGGAACGTCGCCACCTGGAACATCCGCGGCGGGAGCTCGGCGGACCGCTTCGACTGGTTGTACTCCACCGAGGAACTGGCGGAATGGGTCGAGCCGCTGCGTGAGCTGGCCGGTCGGGCCGAGGAGGTGTACGCGCTGTTCAACAACAACCGCGACGACTTCGCGCCACGCAGCGCGACGATCCTCCGACGTCTACTGGACGATGCCGGGATCCTCGCAACGGGCGGTATCGAGCCGCCGCCGCTTGCACCCACCCTGTTCTGAGCCGGCGATGCTCGAGAGGACACGGCGTCGCATGGGCGAAGGCCGTCGTTCATGAGCTGGCGATCCGGCGAGGTCTGGCTCGACACGGACGTGCTGTGGTTCCGTGAGCAGCAGCGGGCGCCGTTCGTCGTGCCCCCGCTCGACGCGCCCGCGCTCGGCCTCGTCGGCCCGGTGGCGAACGGGCTCGAGGCGTCGCGGCGTCGGCGGCTCGCCGCGCAGTCCGCGCGACGGCGGCGGCGCGTCACGCGCACGTGGCCGGCGGTCGCGCTCGTCCTCGGGTCGGCGACGATGCTGCCGCTCGCGGCGCTGCGGAAGGGTGACGGCGCCGGGGCGATCCCGCTGCCCGAGGACCCGCCGAGCCTGACGTTCCGTTCGTACCCGTTCGCGCTCGGGCTGCCCGACACGACCCCAGCGACGAAACCCGGAGCGTCAGCACTCGCCGCGAGCGTGACGTGGCGTCACGCCACGTCGGTCGGCCTCCCGTACGCGGGTCACCTCGTCAGCGGCACGCAGCTTCCCGTCGAAGGCCCCGACTGGGTCACGTGGGATCCCGCGACCGACAGCAGCCCGAACCTGCCCGGACGGCTGTACGGGAACGAGCACACGATCCGCGCGCTGCTCACCGTGCTCGCCGGCTACCGGAGCGCGAACCCCGACGCACCGCGGGTCGTCGTCGGCGACATCAGCCGCCGCGGCGGTGGCTGGATGAACGAGCACGTCTCTCACCAGAACGGGCTCGACGTGGACGTCTACTACCCGCGGCTCGACCGGAGGCTGAGCGCCCCGATCAGCGCAAGCCAGGTCGACCGTCGCCTCGCGCAGGACCTGGTCGACCGCTTCACCGCCGCCGGGGCGCAGATGATCTTCGTCGGCTACTCGACGGGTCTTCACGGGCCGGGTGGGGTCGTGATCCCGTATGCGAACCACGAGAACCACATGCATGTCCGCTTCCCGCACCGCTGACGCGGACGTCGAGGGGCGCGTGGATATCGTGACCGGATGCGCGTGCTCTCGATCACGCACGAGCCGGGGCCAACCGGGGGTGGCGGGCTGTTCGAATCGACCGCAGGCGAGCTCGGCCACGACGTGACGGTGCAGCTGTCTCCGGACGGGCACATCGCGGGCGCGCCGATGGACTGGGACGCGATCATGGTCTTCGGGGGCGCGATGCATCCCGATCAGGACGCGGAGCACCCGTGGCTCCCCGAGGAGACGGCGTTCCTGCGCAGGGCGATCGACGCGGAGGTGCCGCTCCTCGGCGTGTGCCTCGGCTCTCAGCTGATCGCGCGAGCGGTCGGCGCGTGGGTCGGGCAGGGCTCGGCCGCCGAGGTCGGCTGGCACGAGGTGACGCTCACTCCAGCCGGTGTCGACGACCCGGTCCTCGGCGCCGTGTTCCCCGAGCGATTTCCCGCCTTCCAGTGGCACTACTACACCTGGGAGCTCCCGGACGGCGCGAGCCTCCTCGCCGAGAGCCCGGCCGCCCGTCAGGCCTATCGTCTCGGTGAGTCGGACCTGGGCCGTCCAGTTCCACCCGGAGGTCAACCGGGTGATGCTCGACTTCTGGTTCGAGTGGGGGTCTGACGAGCTGCCAAGGTCGATCGGCGAGATGCACGCCGAGACAGACGTGCACCTCCCCCCTTGGAACGAGCACGGGCGCGCGCTCTGCGCAGCCTTCCTCGCGCACGCGAGCAGCTGACCTGCTGAGCGGTCAAGCCGGCCGCGCGCACTGCCGATAGCAACCCGATGAGGCGCTGGCTCTCACAGCGGCTCGGTTGGGGCGCGACCGGGCGTGTCGGCTCCGACGTGCCCGACCCCGTCGCAATGGCACGGGCGCTCGGCCTGCTGTACGTCGCCGGCGCGACCGTCGCGACCCTCACGCTCGTCCTCCCGCACGAGCCGACCCTCGACCTCGCGCTGTCGATCGTGCTCGTGCTCGCCTCGTTCGGCGGCGCGGTCGTCGTGCTCACCCTGTTCGACCGCATGCCGCCACTCGGCTTCGACATCGCCGTGGCTGCGGGAACGACGTTCATCACGCTCGGCATCTACGCAACCGGGAACGACACGAGCGCGTTCGCGTTCTTCTACCTGTGGGCCGGTCTCTACTCGGCCTACTTTCTCCCGCGCCCGCGGGCGGCGATTCAAGCGCTGCTCATCTGCGCCGGGTACCTGTGGGTGCTCGACGCTCAGGACCCGCCCGGCGTCGAGATCGACCGCTACCTCATCACCACGGGGACGGTGCTCGTCTCGATGGCGCTCGTGTCGTTGCTCGCGACGCGGCTGCGCGAGCTGTTCGTGACACTGTCGGACGCTGCCAAGACGGATCCCCTCACCGGGCTCGTCAACCGCCGCGGGTTCGAGGACGTGTTCGAGGCAGAGCTCGAGCGCTCGCACCGGACGGGACACCCGTTCGCGGTGGTGATCGCCGATCTCGACGGGTTCAAGTCGGTGAACGACCATCACGGTCACCTCGCCGGGGACGAAATGCTCCGGCGCATGGGGCAGATACTGCGCCGTCACGTGAGGATCATCGACACGGCAGCCCGTCACGGCGGCGAGGAATTCGCGCTCATCGTCCCCGAGAGCGACGAGAAGGGCGGTTACACGGTTGCCGAGCGCATCCGCCGTGCAGTCGGCGCCGGCTTCGCCTCCGACCCGATCCCGCTCACGATCAGCCTCGGGGTCGCGTCGTACCCCGCACACGGAGGCACGACCGATGCGCTCGTGAGCGCGGCCGACCAGGCGCTCTACACGGCGAAGCGGCTCGGGAAGAACCGCACCGTGATCTTCAACCCGGACGCGGCCGCGACACTCGACCTGATCGACGGCGCCGACGACGCCACCGGCCGGCAGCTCGGCGTCCTGCTGACGCTCGCCGAGGTGCTCGACCTCAGAGACTCGCGAACCGCGAACCACTCTCACGCCGTTGGGGAGTACGCCGCGCTCGCCGGGCGCGCGCTCGGGCTCGACCCCCCACGCGTCGAGCGGATCCGGCTCGCCGGGGTGCTCCACGACATCGGCAAGATCGGGATCGCCGACGCCATCCTCCAGAAGGACGGGCCGCTGACCGACGACGAGTGGGACGAGATGCGCCGTCATCCCGAGATCGGCGCGCGGTTGCTCAGCGGGCCCGGAGTTCGACGACATCCGCGGCTGGATCCGCGCCCATCACGAGCGTCCCGACGGTCAGGGCTATCCGCTCGGGCTCACGCAGCCGCAGATCCCCCTCGAAGCAGCGATCCTGGCGGTCGCGGACGCGTTCGAGGCGATGACCGCCGACCGGATCTACCGGCCGGCGATCGGCCCGACCGCCGCGGTGACCGAGCTCGAGCGCGGCGCGGGGTCTCAGTTCGACCGCCGGGTCGTGACGGCCTTCCTCCGTGAGGTCGGTCGGGCGGGAAGTCGCGGGCCGCCGCGGCGGCCCGCTAGCCGATCTCGGCGGCAAGCGTCTCGTCGCGCGACCACTCGTGCCACGAGCCGGTGAAGTTCACCGCGTCGTAGCCGAGCCGGGCGAGCAGCTCGACCGCGATCGCCGACCGTTGCCCCGAGTGGCAGTACGCCACCAGCCGGCACGCGGTCGGGACCCCCGAGCCGCGCCGTCGATCGAGGCGCCGTCGAGCGTGAACAGCTCGTCGAGCGGCATCCCGAGCGAGCCGGGGATCCGCCCGGGGCGCGGATCGCACGGGGCACACGTCACACCGGAGTGCTCGAGTGGCGTGCGCACGTCGACGAGCACGAGCCCGTCCTCGCCGAGCCGGGCACGGAGCTCCTCGAGCGTGATCTCGCTCACGCGCCTTCTCCCGACGCCGATGCCGATCCGTACCCGTGCTCGGCGCCCGAGAGACCGAGGACACCCGCCAGCTCGACGAGCAGGGCGGCGGGGGCAGGGAGCTCGTCGGGGCTCGATCCCGTGACCGCGACCCGCCTGACCGCAGCCGGGTCGGCACCCGTGATCCGGGCGAGCACCGTCGGGTTCGCGGCGAGCCCGACGACATCACCGGGGGGAAGCGGCTCGTAGAACTCCGGAACGGACAGGTACTCGTCGACGATCCCGCCACGGTCGAACGCGATCATCCGCACCACCCGGGCGTGCTCGACCGCGAGTGCGACGACGACCGCCCCCAGACGTGCCGAGAGCTCCCGCGCGAACCGTCTGAGCGCGGCGGGATCGCGGTCGACGACCTCGTCGTACACGGTCACCCAACCGTTCCTCGGCCCTTCCAGGCGTGTGCCCCGGGAGCCGATCCTCGGCGCGAACTCGATCGCGGCGCGCTCGACGTCGCCGAGCTCGTCGGTCTGCACGTGGAGCGAGCCGAACGAGACTCCACCCGCCGGCCCGCCGAGCCGCTCGCGCAGCCGCTCGACCGGCGCGACGAGCGTGACGACGTCCTCGACGAAGCCCCAGCGCTGGTAGATCGCGCGCGCGTGGGCGTTCATCGCCGTCACCTCGAGCTCGACGAACTCGACGCCGTGCTCGCCGAGAGCGCTGCACACGGCCGACACGAGCGCGGTCGCGAGCCCGGAGCGGCGGGCCTCCTCCTCGACGAACAGGTCGGTCAGCCTGCCGGTGCGGGGCGTGAGCAGCCGCGCGAGCGCAAACCCGGCGACCTCCCCGTCGACCTCGGCGACGAAGCCGAGACCACCCGAGACGATCTCGTGGATCTCGCCGAGCTCCTGCTGCTCGTCGACCTCGAGGTGCGCGGACGCAGACACCTCGCGCTCGAACGAACGCCACAGGGCCTCGATCGCACCGAGGTCGTCAACGGTTGCGGGGCGGACGGACACCGGTCGATGCTACTCGGGGGAGACGTCCCTCGATCGAGGGACGTGCGCACGCAGCCGGACCATCGTAGAGTGGGTGAGCTGGCGGCGGTCACCCCCTCAACCGTCGCCGGCACTCCTTTTCCCGCCTCGCGGGCGGGATAGGTCTGTTTGCCCGGACGACAGGGCGACGGCGACGTCGGTGAGCGTCTCGAACGATTCGTACGTGACACCCGACCTGCCCAGCCAGCGCGCGAGACCGTCGCGCGCAAAGACCCGCTCCGCCGCCAGCGAGACGCAGCGGTCGGAGACGCCGTCTCCGACGTAGGCGAACGGGCCGAGGTCGGCGACAGCAGCCCGCTTGCACGGCTCGCCGCAGACCACGCAGGGCTCGTGGAACCCGAACGAGGCCTCCCAGCCCTCCGGCCCTGCGGTGGTGATGCGGTTCGCGACGAGCCGGGCGGCGATTCCCTCCCGCTCGAGCACCGGCTCGATGAGCTCGTGGAACCCGGCGGACACGATCAGCGCATCGTGCCGGGTGACGAGCTCGTCGAGCCCGGGTCGTAGCCGCACGGCATCGAGCAGCCATGCGACGACCTCCTCGAGCGGGGCCGTGATCGTCGCCATCTCCTCCCTGATCACCTCCTGGAGGGTGAGCTGGCGCCCGATCTTCGCCTCCAGCTCGTGAAAGACGTCGAGATCGCCGAATCGCTCGATCACCATGTGCAACGTGTCGACCTCGGTGACGGTGCCGTCCCAATCGACGGCGAGCGCGAGCACGCCCGTCACGGCTCCGTGTGGACGACGACGTCGGCGACCCCCGGGAGCGCCCTGCGGATCGAGCGAGACGCCGCACTCGCCACGTCGTGTGCCTCCGCCAGGGTGGCGTTCGGTGTCACCGGGAGCGTGAGCAGCACGAGCGGCCCTTGCTCGGTCCGGAGCACGCGCAGCTCCCGCGGCCGCCGGCCGAGCGCCGCCACGACCGCCTCCTCGATCGCGTCGTCGCCCCCGGGGCGACCGGTCGCGTCCTCGGCGAGTGGCTCGAGATGGGTCTGCACCGCCACGACCTCCGGCGCCGCCTCCGTGATCGCCGACTCGACCTGCTCGGCGATCGCGTGCGCACTCGACAGCGGCAGCCCGCCGGGCAGCTTTACGTGGACGACCGCCTCGATCCCTGTCGCACCGGTGTCGATGAGCACGAGGTCGTGAACCTCCCGGACGTGCGAGACGCTCATGGCCGCAGCGCGCACGCGCTCACGCAGCGCTTCGTCACCGCCTCCCGGCTCGACGTGGACGACGACGTCGGCGTCGGGGAGCGCCCGCTGCAGGGTCGCCTCGACCCGGTCGGCGGCAGCATGCCCCTGTCCCACCACCGCACCGGCGGAGACGCCGATGACCACATCCGCGAACGTGCGCCCTGCCGCCTGACGAAGTCGGAGACGTCGCAGCTCGACGGGCGGCTCGAGCCGGGCGATCGCCTCGCGGGCCGCCTCGACCGCATCCGCCGACGCGCGGTCCATCAGCACGTCGACGTTGCGCCGCATCAGCCGCACGGCGGCGGCCACCACGATCACCGCGACGAACAGCGCAGCCAGCGAGTCGCCTTCCGGCAACCCTGCCCGGGCGGCGATCAGCCCGGCAAGCACGGCGAGGGTGCCGAGCAGGTCGGAGCCGAAGTGGACGGCATTGGCGACGAGCACCGCGCTGCCGTGCCGACGCCCGGTCCTGTAGGACGCGATTGCACGCACGAGGTCGAGCACGATCACGAGACCCGCCGCCGCGAACGCCCACCACGTCGCGTCGACCACCGTGTCGATCGCACCGACGAGCCGCGCGATCGCTAGCCCGCCGACGAAGAGGCTGACGAGCAGCAGGAAGCTGGCCTCCGCGAGCGCCGCGAGGTGCTCGGCCTTCCCGTGACCGTAGGGATGCCCCGCGTCCGCCGGCTTCACGGCGTACCCGACCGCGTAGAACGCGAGGAGCGCGGCGACGAGATCGGTTCCCGAATGCGCCGCTTCCGCGAGGAGGCCGAGGCTCCCCGCCGCAAGGCCCGCGGTGAGCTTCACGACGACGAGGACGCTCGCGACGATCACGGAGGCGAGCGCGGTGCGCCGCTGCGGGCTCATGGCGCTCAGGCTAGCCTCGTCGCGCATGCGCGACGAGGCTAGGGGCCGGGCATGCCCGGCCCCTACACACCCATGATCGTCGCGCGGGGCACGCAATCAGTCGGCCGGCACCGTCGGGGTCCGTCGCCGCGCGGCGACGATCCCGACACCGATCAGCAGCCCACCGAGCGCCTGCACGAGGGTGACCGTCTCGCCCAGCAGCACGACCGCGAACACGGCGGCGACGAACGGCTGCAGGTTCGTCGCCAGGGTCGCCCGCGAAGGCCCGATCCGGTCGAGCGCCCGGAACCAGATCACGTTCGTGAGCACGAGTGGGCCGAGGGTCGCGAACAGGAACAGGGCCCAGACCTCCCAACCGAGCGCCCAGTCCTGCGAGCGTGTCTGCGGCAGCCCGGTGATCGCGATCGGGACCCATGCCATCGCGAGCACCAGGGTGCTGATCCGCGATGCGCTGTAGTGCTGCATGAGCGGCGTCACGAGCGTGGAGTACGCCGCCCAGGTCGCCGCGGTGAGCACCCCGAGCAGGATGCCCCCGATGCTCGCACCCGCCTCGCCACCGGCGCCGAGAGCGACCAGACCGACGCCCACGAACGACATCGAGGCGCCCAGCCAGAACCGGCGTGGCAGCTGCTCGGTGCCGAACGCCAGCCCGATCAGCGCAGCAAAGGCGGGGGTCACCGCGAGCACGAGCGCGATCACCGACGCCGAGGTCGTCTTCAGCGAGTAGACGAACCCGATCTGGTTGACGTACAGCGCAGCGGCGGCTGCGACTGCGAGCGCGAGGTGCCGCCGTCCGAGCCGTAGCGACCGCTCGCTCACGAGCGTGATGGCCGCGAACACGACAGCCGCCAGCCCGTACCGCGCGGTGCTGTACGCGAGCGGCTGGAACCCGTGCGTGAGGATCGACCGCGAGACTGTGAGGTTGAGCGCCCACAGCCCGATCGCCCCGAGAAGCATCAGCTCAACGGGTGCAAGCCGGCGCATCCGCTCGAACGTACCCGTTACGCTTGCGCCTCGATGGCAGTGCTGACCACCGACGACATCGACGCGCTCGTCGGCCCATCGACCCCGCACTTCGCCTTCCAGATCCGGGCGCGCGTGCGCGAGGCGATCGCCGATCTCCCCGCCGACGACCCGGTGCGACGCTACGGTGAGGAGCAGCTCGAGCGCCTCGAGCGGCTCGGGTACGCGTCGACGCGGGCCGAGGACTCCGAGCCCGAGTCGCGCGCGCGGCTCGGCTGGGATGGGATCCCCTCCTCGGCGCCTGCCTCGCACCCGCTGCCACACGGCGACTCGTGACGGGCGGCACGGCCCTCGTCACCGGGGGCTCGCGAGGAATCGGGAAGGCGATCGCGCTCCGGCTCGCCCGCGAGGGCGCGCGCAAGGTCGCGATCGGCTACTTCCGGTCCGACGCCGCAGCGGAGGAGACAGCCGAGGAGCTCCGAGCACTAGGCGCGGAGCCCGTTCTCGTCCGGGGCAACGTCGCCTCGACGCGGCGTTGCCGAGCAGGTCGCGGCGCTCGGCCCGCTCGATGTCCTCGTCCACAACGCCGCCACCGGCGTCATCCGGCCGGCGCTCGAGACCGAGGACAAGCACTGGGACTGGACGCACGCGGCCAACGCGCGGGCGCTCCTCTCGCTCACGCGGGCCGCGGCTCCGTCGATGCCGGCGGGGTCGTCGATCGTCGCGATCTCGAGCCTCGGCGCCCAGCGCGTGCTCGCCAACTACACCCTCGTCGGAACGTCGAAGGCGGCGCTCGAGGCGCTCGTCCGGTACCTCGCGGTCGAGCTCGCACCCGCGATCCGCGTCAACGCCGTCAGCGCCGGGGTCGTGTCCACCGACGCGCTCGAGTACTTCCCGAACCGTGACGAGATGCTCCGGATGGGAACCGCGAACCCCGCCGCTCGGCTCGTCACCCCCGACGATGTCGCCGGGGTCGTCGCCTTCCTCTGCTCACCCGACGCCGAGATGATCAGAGGCCAGATCGTCACCATCGACGGCGGTTGGAGCCTCCTGGCGTCACCGGGCGCCTAGCGCGGCGACAGGCCGGGGACGACGCGGCCGACGAGGTCGCGTGCGACGTAGCCCGCGATCCGCGGGTTCTCCTGGAGCCGCCGCAGCGCGTACTCGTACCAGCGCACCCCGTAGGGGACGTACACGCGCAGGCGATGGCCGGCGGCAACGAGCTCGGTCGCGCGGGCCTCGCGGACGCCGAGCAGCATCTGGAGCTCGTACGCATCGCGTTCCATGCCGGACAGGCGGTCGAGCGCGCGCTCGAGCAGCCACTCGTCGTGCGTCGCGACGGCGACGTAGGCGCCGGTCGCGAGCAGGGCGTCGAGGACGGCGAGGAAGCTCTCGCGGATTGCTGCGGGCTCGACGAACCCGATCGACGCCGCCTCGACGTAGATCCCCTTGCACAGTCGGACGCTCGGCCGCAACGGGGCGAGCTCGGTCACGTCCCGGAGCGTGCGTCGCAACGCGGCCTGCAGCACGAGGCCGACGTTGTCGAGACCGTCGGCCCGAAGACCGCGGTACAGCTCGAGCGTGTCGTCCGTCGTGCTCGAGTCCTCCATGTCGATCCGCACGAACGTCCCGTGCTCCGCGCATCGCACGACGAGCTCGTGGAGCAGCGAGCGGCACAGCTCGCGATCCAGCTTCAGCCCGAACGCCGTCGGCTTGATGGAGAGGTTGGCATCGAGCCCGCGCGAGTGGATCAGCTCCAGGACGTCGTGGTAGGCGCGGGCGATCGTCTCGGACTCGGCCGGGGTCGCCACCTCCTCGCCCAGCACGTCCACGGTCGCGAGCTTCCCCTCGGTGTTGAGTCGGCGGACGCAGGCGCCCGCCTCCTCGAGTGTCGTGCCCGCGATGTAGGTCGCAGCGACGCGACCCACGATGGAACGCGGCACGACGGGTAGGACACGGACGGCGGCGCGATCGAGCAATCTCATGCGCCGTGATCCTACGACGCCCCCACCCGCCTTCGGCGACTACGCTGACGGCATGGAAGGTGGTGGCTTCTTCCCGTTCGGGGGCGACCCCGAGGAGATCCTGAAAGGGCTCCGCGACTTCGCCGAGACGCAGGCCGAAGGGGTCAAGGAGGCCCAGCGCGAGCAGCTCGCGACCCTGACGCTCAGCACGGCGGTTCAGCTCACCGCCGCAGCGCTCGAGCAGATCAAGGCCGAAGGCGGTGTCGACGAGCAGGCGATCGCGCTACGCGATGCCATGCGTGTCCTCTTTCCCGAGGCCGTCGCGCTCGTGTCCGCGGCGCGTCAGGGCTTCATGCGCGAGACCTAGAGCCCCGCTCACCCGAGCGGTACGAGGTACGACCGCTCGACCTCCGCCCACAGCTCGTCGACGACTCCCTGCGCGGAGCGCATCGCGGCCGCGAACGGGGACGAGCCAGCGGGATCGAGCGCCCGCTCGAGGCGTTGGGCGGCCATCCCGATCGCCTCGAGCCGGTCGGGCGACGCGAGCTGCGGTGCCGCTCCGAGCGTCTGCTGGAGCGCGCGCGCCGCGCTCTCGGCCTCCTCGATGCCGGGTGGCGCCTCGGAGATCCGCACCGCCACGAGCTGCGCGCGCAGCTCGTCGAGATCCCCCGGGAAGGCCGCCTCCTCCGCGATCTCGCAGAGTGCAGCGATCGCCACCGCGTCGCGGACCTCACGCGGGTCGGTCACCGGCTCGGCCACCGCGTCGACCACGAGCCAGCTGCGGGCCTCGCCTTCGACGAACGCGCACACGTAGGCCCGCACGCCGCTCGCCGGCGCGGCAGGCAGGATCGCCTTCAGCGCACCGAACCGCTCGGCGGCTGCGGTCCCGACGGTGTCGAGGTCGTCGACGAGAGCCACCGGCGGAGGATAGGTGCCAGGATGACGGCGCCGTGTCCGACCGCACAGAGCACGCGCGACGGCTGTTCGCCCCGCTCGGCCCGACCTATGATCGGGTCGGCGCCGTCCTGTCCTTCGGTCAGGACCCACGGTGGCGACGATTTCTCGTCTCGTGTGTGCCCGACGACGGTGGGCGGGTGCTCGACGTCGCGACGGGCACCGGTCTCGTTGCGGCACGGTTGCGCGATCGGGCCCACGCCGTCGTCGGGATCGATCAGAGCGCGGGGATGCTCGCGATCGCACGCGAGCGCCTCGGGGCCGCGGTCGAGCTCGTCGAAGGCCCGGCGGAGCAGCTTCCGTTCGACGATCGATCGTTCGACCACCTGACGTTCACGTACCTCCTGCGGTACGTCGACGACCCCGGCGCGACGCTTGCCGAGCTCGCCCGGGTCGTGCGCCCGGGCGGCACCATCGCGATGCTCGAGTTCGCGGTGCCGACCGGTGTCTGGCGCCCGCTCTGGGACCTGTACTGCGCCGTCGGGCTGCCGCTCGCAGGCCACTTGGTGTCGCCTGCCTGGGGCGAGGTCGGCAGCTTTCTCGGCCCATCGATCAGGGGGTTCTACGAGCGTTTCCCCGAGGAGGCCCTCCTCGCGCTGTGGCGCGACGCGGGCATCGGCGAGCTGCGCCGCCGCCGGCTGAGCCTCGGTGGCGCGATCGTCGTCTGGGGTCGACGACGGTGACGCGTCCGGCCTTCTACGCGCTCCCTCGAGGGAGCTGGCGGGACTGGATCACCCTCCTCCACCCCCCGTACACCGCCTGGCACCTGTCGTACGTCGTCGTCGGTGGATGCCTCGTCGCCAGCGTCGACTGGGGCGTGCTCGGTCTCACGGTGCTCGCGTTCTTCCTCGCGCTCGGGATCGGCGCGCACGCGCTCGACGAGCTCCACGCCCGCCCGCTCGGGACGGCCATCCCGCGGGCGGCGCTCTTCGCGGCCGCCGGGGTATCGGTGGCAGCCGCCTGTGCGATCGGGATCGCCGTCGCCATCGACCGGACGCTGTGGCTGGTGCTCCCCATCGCGGTCGGCGCGATCCTCGTCCCCGCGTACAACCTCGAGCTTGCCGGTGGGCGGCTCCACAACGATCTCTGGTTCGCGCTCGGATGGGGTGCGTTCCCGGTCGTGACCGCGTACCTCGCGCAGGCGGAGACCGTGCGGGTCGAAACGCTCGTCGCAGCGATCTGGGCGACGTTGCTCTCGCTCGCCCAACGGGCGCTGTCGCGACCCGCAAGACGACTCCGCCGCGACGTGGTCGGCGTCGCGGGGCAGCTCGACCTCGGCGACGGCAGGGTCGAGCAGCTCGACCGCGCCGCCCTGCTCGCGCCGCTCGAGACCGCGCTGCGGCTGCTGACGCTCGCGACGATCGCGATCGCGGCGTCGCTGGCCGTGCTGCGGCTGTGAGGACCGGGGCGGGAACCTGGCGGCGCGGGCGCCAGCGACTACGATCTCCCGGCGATGGCCGTCTGGATCCTCGCCGCGGCGGTCGCCGCCGCCCTCGCGCTCTGCATCGTCCTCTGGGTAGCGGTCGGGAGGGCGCGAGCGAGAGCGCAGGCAGCGGACGAGCTCGTGCTCGAGGCGCGGGCGGCGGTTCGCGAGGCGGTCGACGCCGAGACGGCCGCGCACACCGAAGAGATCCGGCGCGTCCTCGCACGCGAGCGGGCCGAGTCGGCGTCGCTGCTCGCGGCGGACGAGCGCCAGCGCACCGAGGAGCGCCGGGCGCAGCTCGCCGAGCACGACCGCGCCAGCGCCGATCGGGTGGCCGAGCAGCTGGCACGGGCCGACCGCGCCCTCGACGAGCGCCTGCGCACCTTCGCGGAGGATCTCGACCGCGCGCAGCAGCACCTCGAAGGGCAGCTCCGCAGGCTCGAGCAACGCCAGCGTGAGGCGCTCGCGGACGTCGAGACGCGCGTCGAGGCCGAGGCAGCCGAGCTCGGCTCGACCGCCGACGAGCAGCGCAAGGTCGTGATCCGGCTGCGCGAGGAGCTCGAGCGGGCCGCGAGCCAGGCCGTGACCGAGGCGCTCGACGAGCTCGAAGCACAGACCGTCGAGCGCCGCCGGTCGATCGAGGAGATCACCGAGCGGCTCCGCGCGCGCGAGGCCGCGATCGCCGAGTCGCAGGAGCGGGCAGAGACCGACGTCCGGGCACGGCTCGACGTCGTGCTCGTCGAGTGGGAGCGCCGTCAGACCGAGCGGCTCGAGCGGGTCACGGAGCGCGAGATCGAGCGGCACACCCAGCTCGCGATGATGGCGTTCGACGAGCGCATGCGCGAGGCACGCGAGGATGCGACGACCCGGATGCGGCGCGAGCTCGACCGCGCCGTCGAGGTGCTCACGCGCGAGGACCTCGTCCGGCGCCTCGACGAGAGCAGCACCCCGTCCTGAGGAACTGGTCGGCGCGGCGCGGGCCGGGCGAGCCCGGCCCCTACAGCAGGATCTCGGCTGCCATCGCGGGGTCGCAGCCCTGCGAGAGCAGCTCGGTGCAGACGTGGAGATCGGCACCGCTGGCGGCGAGCTTTTCGGCGAGCGGCAGCGGGAACCCGGCCTCGATCAGGATGTGAAGACGCCAGCTCTCGACCTTGGACTGTTCGTCCTCGCGCCACACGGGTGTCTCGGTAACCTCTGCCATCGCCGGGTACGTTCGTGCTCCCTTGGACGATCCCTCCCGCCAGGAGTTAGCGACCCGACGCTCTACGCTGCACCCATGGCTGCGGAGCAAAACGAGCGTACGGTGTACACGGTCGCGGAGTTCAACCGGCGCCTCGCGGGCTACATCAGGCGGGTGCGCGAGGTCTGGGTCGAGGGCGAGCTTGCCGAGCTCCGCGCGGCCGATGCGTGGAAGACCGTGTTCCTCACGCTGAAGGACGCGACAACCGGTGCCACGCTCTCCGCACAGCTGCCCCGCCACCGGTTCGACCAGCTGACCGTCAAGCCCGGCGAGGGTGAGACCGTCCGCGTCCAGGGACGGCCAGATGTGTGGGAGGGGCGCGGCCAGCTGGTGTTCCGTGTCACCACGATCGAGCGGGCGGGAATCGGCGACCACCTCGCCGCACTCGAGCGGCTGAAGCTGCTCCTCGCCGCCGAGGGCCTCTTCGCGGTCGAGCGAAAGCGCCCACTCCCTCGCTTCCCACGCGGGGTCGGGCTGCTCACGGGGGCCGATGCAGCGGCACGCGGAGACGTCGTCGCGGCGCTCCGCGCCCGCTTCCCCGCGACCGCGCTCGTCGTCTGCGAGACGCGAGTCCAGGGCGCCGGTGCGCCGGTCGCGATCGCGACCGGGCTCACCGAGCTCGGACGCCAGCCGGACGTCGACGTCGTGATCCTCGCGCGCGGTGGGGGCTCGCTCGAGGACCTTCTCCCGTTCAGCGACGAGCAGGTCGTCCGGGCCGTCGCTGCGTGCGCCGTGCCCGTCGTCTCGGCGGTCGGCCATGAGCAGGACACACCGCTGTGCGACCTCGCCGCCGATGTCAGGGCGGCGACGCCGACCGCGGCGGCGCGGCTGGTCGTGCCCGACGCTGCTGAGCTCCACGGTGCCCTGCACGCAGGTCGCGACCGGATGGCAAGCGCGATCGAGCGCCGGCTCGAGCGCAGCCGCGCGACGGTCGATGCGGCGCGAGCCCGGGCGCAGTCGGGGCTGCACCGTACGGTCGAGCGCGATCGGGCCGCACTCGGCGCGTTGAGCGCGCGTCTTCGCGCGGCTCCGCTGCTCCTCGTCGAGCGTCGCCGGGCGATGCTCGACCTCGCGGGTGCGCGCCTCGCCGCGCTGTCACCCAGAGCGACGCTCGAGCGCGGCTACGCCGTGGTGCGGCACGGGGCGACCGCGCTCCGCGACGCCACGGCGGTCACCGCCGGAGCCACGCTCGAGATCGAGCTCGCGCGCGGCTCGCTCGTCGGACACGTCGACGAGGTGCGGTCATGAGCGAGGGTCAGCCGTCGTTCGAGGAGCTCCAGCGCGAGCTCGACGCGATCGTCACCCAGCTCGAGCGTGGTGACGTGCCCGTGGACGACGCGATCGCGCTCTGGCAACGCGGTGAGGAGCTCTACCGCCTCTGCGCCGAGCGGCTCGAGTCCGCCGAGCTCCGGATCCGAGAGCTGCGACCGCAGGAGAGTGACAAGCCCTCGTCGGCGCGATAGTGTCGCCGCGTGCCCGGCCCCTCGAACGACATCCTCCGCAAGGTCCCGCTCTTCGCCGAGCTCGACGACGCGACGCTGTCGCAGCTGTCGAGCGACTTCGTCGAGCGGTCGTTCGCCGAGGGCACGGAGATCGCCAAGGAAGGCGCGGGCGGGCTCAACTTCTTCGTCGTCGGGAGCGGCGAGGCGTCGGTGACCGTCGGTGGCAAGCAGGTCGCGATGCTCGGCCCTGGATCCGCCTTCGGCGAGGTCGCGCTCGTCGACAAGGCGGCCAGGACGGCGACGATCACGGCCACCACACCGGTCGAGGCCTGGGCGCTTCCGGTGTGGAGCTTCCGCAGCTTCGTCGAGACCCGTCCCGATGTCGCCTGGAAGCTCCTCGAGCTGCTCGCCGAGCGGCTGCGCGCCGCGTCGGGGCAGTAACCCGGATCGACCTGGATGGATGCCGCCGGGCTCGGCGATGCGGAGCTCGTCGAGCGGTGCCGCGCCGGTGACCAACTGGCGTGGGACGCGCTCGTCGATCGGTACGCCCGGTACGTCCACGCGATCGTGACGCGGGTCTACCGCCTGTCGCCCGCCGATGCGGAGGACGCGTTCCAGGAGGTGTTCGCCCGGGTCTTCGAGCATCTCGGCGAGCTGCGCGACGCGACCGCGCTCCGGGCCTGGATCGCGCAGACCACCAGGCGCTGTTGCGTCGACCGGTTGCGCTCCGGCTCGAGCGAGCTGCTCGTCGCCGACCACGACGAGTACGTCGCAGACGACGAGCTGGTCCGCCTCGACGAGGCCTTGGACGTTCGCCAGGCGCTCGCGACGCTCTCGGACGACTGCGCCGAGATCCTCGATCGGTTCTTCTGCCGGGACGAGAGCTACCGGACGATCGGCGAAGCCCTCGAGCTCCCACCGGGGACGATCGCGAGCCGGATCTCGCGCTGCCTGGAGCGGCTCCGCACGGTATTGACTCGTGGGAAGAAAACCACCTCCAGCCACGTCGGGTGAGTGATGGACGAAGCTTTCGATCACGACGAGCGCACGGCCGAGCTGCTGCGACTCCTCCCGCCGGCACCCGAGGCCTGGGTGGTCGCCGCCAAGGAGCTCGCACCCGCGCGAGCCGCGCTCGACTCGCTCGTGGCTCGTGCCGAGGCGGACGCCCGGGAGCGCGCGCGGATCCTCGCCGGGCTCGAGGAGGCGCTCGCAGCTGAGGGCGTCGAGCCGCACGGCCCTGTGATCGACGAGCTTCGACGCCGACTCGACGTGTGAGCGACGGTCTCGGATCCGGGACGGTCGACGAGCTGCTCCTGCGGCTGCGCGCCCCCGCGCCGGAGCCCGCAGGGGGCTCCGCCGCTGCCCTGTGCGGGGCCATGGCCGCTGCGCTCGTCGAGCTCGTCGCCCGAGCGACGCCGGACTGGCACGAGGCACCGGGCGTCGCGGCGCAGGCGAGCGCTCTCCGGTACCGGCTCGTCGCGCTGGCAGACGCCGACGCGGCGGCGTTCGCCGAGGCGCTCGCGATGCTGCGTGCCGGCTCCACCGACGAGAGTCGCGACCACCTTCTCGGCGAGGCGCTCGCGCTGGCAGCCGACGCCCCACTCGCTATCGCCGAGGCAACCGCTGACATCGCAGAGCTCGCCGCACGCGCCGCAGCCGACGGTCGAGCCGAGGTGCGGCCGGACGCCCTGGTCGCCCGGGAGCTGGCGACCGCAGCCACGCGCGCGGCAGCCCACCTCGTCGACGTCAACCTCGCCAGTCGCCCGGACGACGAGCGAACGCGCCGCGCGCGAGCCGCCGTGGCATCGACCGAGGGCGCATGAGCAGCCGCACGCTGCCGGCGTGGAGCCTGCCGGCCGCCGCCGCCGGGTTGCTCGATCGCCCGCTCGACTGGCCCGACCGTGTCACCCGGGAGTGGGCGCTCGGCGACAGCACGGGTGAGGGGATCGACGTCTGCGTGCTCGACAGCGGGATCGACCCGGGTCACCCGCTCGTGGGCGAGGTGGCGAGCACCGTCGCTGTCGTCTTCGACGACGCGGGGGTCGCGACGATCGTCCCGGACGAGTCCGGCGACCTGTGCGGTCACGGGACGGCCTGCGCCGGCATCGTGCGTGCGATGGCTCCGGACTGTCGGCTGCACTCGGTCAGGGTGCTGGGCTCGGGGGCCACAGGGACCGGCGACCTGATCCTGGCCGGGCTCCGGCACGCCATCGACGCCGGTCACCGGGTGATCAACCTCAGCCTCTCGACGACGAAGCGCCGCTTTGCAGAGCTGCTCCACGAGCTCGCCGACACCGCCTACTTCCGGCGCACGGTGCTCGTCGCGTCGGCTCACAACATGCCCGTCGAGAGCTACCCCTGGCGGTTCGCCTCGGTCATCTCCGTCGGCAGCCACGAGGAGGACGACCCGTTCACCTGGTATGCGAACCCGGAGCCCCCCGTGGAGTTCTTCGCCCGCGGAGTCGACCTCGAGGTGGCGTGGATCGGCGGCGGGACGATGCGCTGCACCGGGAACAGCTTCGCCGCACCGCACATCGCCGGGATCGCCGCGCTCGCGCTGTCGCGCCACCCTGAGCTGACACCGTTCCAGCTGAAGAGCATTCTCTACCTCACAGCCTCGAACCGAGGAGGACCGGGATGAGCAACGACCTGCGCGCGGCGGCGGCCGCCGGGGCGCTCGCATCCGACGACCGACACCGGGAGCTGCTGCAGTCGGTGGTCGACGTCGCGCGAGCGATCTTCGACGCCCAGGCCGCGTCCGTGTTCCTGCACGACGAGGCCACCGACGAGCTCGTCTTCGAGGCGGTCTCCGGAGCAGGCGAGGAGACGCTCGTCGGGATGCGGTTCCCCTCCTCGACCGGGATCGCCGGCTGGGTGCTCGTCACGCGGCAGCCGCTCGTCGTCGACGACCTGGCAGCCGACCCGCGGTTCGCGCAGCAGGCCGCCCAGTCGACCGGCTACGTCCCGAACGCGCTCGTCGCCGTCCCGTTGCTCGTCGACGAGCGGACGATCGGTGTGCTCGAGGTGCTCGACCGGCCGACCGACCGGCCCTTCTCGCTCCAGGACATGGACCTGCTGACGCGCTTTGCGCACCAGGCGGCAGTCGGGCTCGACCTCCTTCGCGCAGCTCGGCTCGCCCGGGGCGCGCTCGACGGCGAGGGCGAGCTCGCGGTCGTCGCCCGGCTCGCAGCCCGACTCGAGCATGCAGACGACGGTGGCGACACCGCCCGGCTGCTGGACGCGCTGGAGCGCGTGCTGCGCCGGACGCAATGAGGCCGGGCGGCCCGCTCGCGGCGCCCGGCCTCGATTCTGCGGCGTGATCCGGGCCTTAGTTGTCGAGCAGCTTCTCGGCGGGCTTGTTGTCCAACAGCCTGTGCCCCTCGAAGTCGTCGCCGGTCTCCTCCTGCTCACTGTCCTCTTCCAGGATCTTCTCCGCGTCACCCTGGACCTGACGATGACCCTCGAAGTCCGTGCCCTCCAGTACCCGCTCGTTCTCCTCGCCCATGTCGGCTCCTTGCTCGTGGGTCGGCCGGGATTGGCCTTCTGAGGTGCTAGACGCACCGCAAGGGTGAAATCTTCCCTCCAATGTGGTGTGGTGCGCAAGTGAACGTGCCGGCGGGCCTGCAGCAGTCATGACCCGCCTCCGCACGGCTGCGACGTCGCTCGGCGAATCCTTCGCGAACCCGAGTCTTCGGCGCCTGCAGCTCGCGTGGCTCGGCTCGGCGATCGGGAACTGGGCGTACGTCGTCGCCCTGTCGGTGTACGCGTACCAGGCGGGCGGGGCGAAGGCAGTTGGCCTCATCTGCGTGATCCGGCTCGTCCCCGCCGCGCTCGTCTCTGCGCCGCTCGCCACCCTCGCCGACCGCTACCCGCGGCGCCGCGTGATGATCGGGGCCGACCTCGCCCGTGCCGTGCTGATGGTGGTCGCGGCCGTCGTGATCGCGTCGGACGGTCCTGCGCCGGTCGTCTACGGCGTCGTCGTCGTCGCGACGATGGTGGGCGTCACGTTCCGTCCAGCCCAGTCGGCACTCGTTCCCCGACTCGCTCGAACACCGGCAGAGCTGACCGCGGCCAACGTCACCTCGAGCACGATCGATGGCGTCGCATCGTTCGCCGGACCAGCGCTCGGCGGGCTGTTGCTCGCGATTACGAGCATCGAGCTCGTGTTCGCCGCGAACGCCCTGACGTTCGTGTGGTCGGCTGTGCTGGTCGTCGGGATCCGCGTCAGGGAGGAGCACCACGAGGTACGCATCCGGGAGAGCTTCCTGACCGAGCTGAGCGCCGGTGTCGGCGCGATCGCGCGCGACGCGGACGTGCGCGCGGTGTCGCTCCTCTACACGGTTCAGACACTCGTGGCCGGCGCGATGTCGGTGCTCGTAGTGCTCACGGCGCTCGAGCTGCTCGACACCGGCGAGGCGGGTGTCGGCTACCTCAACGCCGCGATCGGGGTCGGTGGCGTGGTGGGTGGGTTCGTCGCGCTCGTGCTCGCGACGCGGGGCAGGCTCGCTGGCGACTTCGCCATCGGGCTCGTGCTGTTCGGGCTGCCGCTCGCCCTGCTCGGCCTCGTCACGAGCGTGCCGGTCGCGCTGATCGCGCTCGGTGTCGTGGGGATCGGCAACTCGATCGTCGACGTCGCCGCGATCACGCTGCTCCAGCGGATCGTCGACGACGAGGTGCTCGGCCGGGTGCTGGGGACGCTCGAGGGGATGCTCATCGGCGCGATCGGGATCGGCGCCCTGCTCGCGCCGTTCCTCGCCGACCTGCTCGGGGTCGAGACGGCCCTGGTCGTGTCGGGAGTGGTGCTCCCGATCGTGACGCTCGCGTCGGTGCTCCGGCTCCGCGCAACGGATCGCCGGGCCGCACCGCCACCACACCTCGCGCTGCTGCGTCGGATCCCGTTCCTCGCAGTCCTTCCCGAGCAGGTGATCGAGCATCTCGCGAAGACGGCAACGGTCGTCCGGCAGCCCGCGGGCACGGTGCTGGTGCGTGCGGGGGACGTCGGTGATCGCTTCTACGTGATCTCCGACGGAGAGGCGGAAGTGGCCGGACGCTCGCTCCATCCCGGTGACGGGTTCGGGGAGATCGCGCTTCTGCGCGACGTTCCCCGCACGGCGACCGTCTCGTCCGTCACCGACGTCGAGCTGGTCGCGCTCGAGCGTGACCCGTTCGTCGCAGCCGTCTCGGGTCACGAGCCGAGCGCCGCCTCGGCGGACGACGTGATCGCCGCACGCCTCGGGTCGTTCCGTGGCGACTGGACGACCGACTAGCCCGAGCGGGTCAGCTCCGCCGCCGCCACGTCGTCCGCCTCGTCGAGCACCTCGTCCGGCGACGGGGTCGCGCCCTCGAGCGCGTCCTCGGCCGACGACTCCTCCGCCTCCTCCATCCGCTTGAGGGAGGCGAACGACAGCCCTTCGCGCGCGAGCGAGACGAGCCCCACCCCGACGCCGACCGACATCTCGAGTGCCTGCAGGACGAGCCCGAAGGCGAAGCCCGTCCCGTAGGCGACGCCGTACTGCGCGAGCGGGAGCGCGACCGCTGCCTGCAACAGACCGACGTTCCCCGGCCAGAGCGGGAACACGGTGGCGATGTTCATCAGCAGCAGCACGAGCGCAGCGGCCGGCATCCCGACGTCCATCGAGAACGCCTCGGTCACCGTCCACACCGCGATCAGCTGCAGGAGCCAACCGAGGGTCTGGAAGCAGATCGCGGCGATGGCAGCGCCCGGGGTCCGCATCACGGCAAGGCCCTGCCGGGCCATGACGAGCAATCGCCGCGCCGCGCTGGCTCCTCCGTCGATCGACCGCTGTCGGTGGGCCGTGAGCATCGCCACCGCCAGCAGCGCGATCCCCACCAGACCGAGGATGACGAGGCCGCTGACCGCCCAGTGCGGGACCTTCGCGGTCGAGAGGACGTACAACACGAGAAACGCAACCGGGAACAGGTCGAACAGCCGGTGGGCGAAGACAGTGCCGAGCAAGGTTGCGCTCGTCCCGCGGCCGTGCGGGAGATGACGGCGAAGCACCGCGACGCGGGCGAGCTCGCCTGCACGCGCCGGGAGCACGGCGTTGCCGAGCAGCCCGACCCCGAAGGCGGTGAACACATGCGAGAACGCCGGGAACGGCTCCGGAATCGCCTGACGGATCGTGAGGTTCCATGACATCGTCCGCGCGAGGACCGACAGCAGGTTGAGCACGAACGCCACCACGATCCAGCGCCACTGGACGAAGTCGAACGCGTGGTAGACGCTGTTCCACTCGGGCCCACGCCACCACAGGGCGAGCAGCGCGGCCACGAGGGACGCGAGCACGAGGATTCCGCGGGCCCACGGGTTCCGTGCGAGCTCGACGAGGCGATTCACGCGGCCGCAGCCTCCGCCGGTCGGCGCTCGACCACCCGTTCGTAGATCGACTCGAGCCGCCGCGCGATGTCGGGCCAGGCATAGCGCTCGATCGCGAGAGCCCGCGCCGCTGCTCCCATCGCGGCGCGCCGTGGCTCGTCGGCAAGCAGCCCTTCGACCGCCTCGGCGAGCGCACGCGGGTCGTTCGGCGCGACGAGCATCGACGTCTCGTCGGTCACGACCTCTGCGTAGCCCGGGATGTCCGACGCGACGACCGGTGTCGCACAGGCGAACGCGCGCGTCAGCACCATCCCGAAGCTCTCGCCACCGAGCGACGGGGCGATGAGCGCCTTCGCCGAGCGGAGCAGCCCGGTGAGATCGTCCTGGGCGAGGAACCCGACCACGTCGATGCCGTCGTTCGGCACGCGCAGCCGCGCCATGAGCAGACCGACCGCGAGCGGATCCGAGCCGGCGATCTTCAGCTGCGCACCGGTTCTACGGTGGATCTCCGGCCAGGCCCGGAGGAGCACCTGGAGCCCCTTGCGCGGCTCGTGGCGACCGGCGAACACGACCGTGTGCTCTCGACCGCCGGCCTCCGCGGCGTCGGGGATGAGCACCCCGTTCGGGACGATCTCCCACGGGCCGCCGAGCCAGCGGTCGGCGGACGCGCGCGCCTGCTCGGAGACCGCGATCCGCTGGTCGACCCGATCCATCAGAAACCCCCACCCCGGCATACCCGCACGCATCCAACCCAGGTCGCCGGACGCGTGGTGCGTGGCGACGATCGGTTCGCGCGCGATCGCGAGGACGGAGACGCAGATCGCCGGGGTCATCGGCTCGTGGAGATGGAGTACGTCGAAGCGCTCGCGCTCGAGCGTCGCGCGGATCCGGAGAAACGCCCGTGGGCTGAGGCAGATGTTCGGCAGCGAGCCGTTGGCGGGCACGATCACCGAGCGCCCGACCGGGATCACGTACGGGGGCGGGTCGCCGTGACGCCCGACGCGCGGGTGGAGCACACGCGTGAACTGCCCCGGCGGGTCGTTGCCCATGATCAGGCGAACGTCGTGCCCACGCTCGAGGAGCGCCTCCGCCTGGAGCTCGGCATGCTCCACAACCGCACCCCAGAACGACCACGAGAACGGCACGACGATCCCGATCTTCATCGCAGGCTCCGGCCGGCCACGTGCCGATCCGGGAGGGGGTGAGCCGCGGTCACCACGTCATGGGAGCCTATTCGCTCGACCCGGCCGGAGGGCGCAGCGACGGCGTGGCTACGTGCAGTCCGGCCCGCCAGCCTCGCCTCCGGGGTTCAGTCGCTCCCAGGCCGCGGCGAGCCGACCGAGCTCGGTCTCGTCAAAGCGATCCACGAACCGCGCCCGCACCCCCGCCAGATGGGTCTGACGCGCTTCCTCGAGACGCGCGCGACCGCGGTCGGTCAACTGCGCGAACGTCCCGCGCCGGTCCTGCTCGCACCGCTCGCGCGACACGAGCCCTTCGCGCGCAAGCCGGTCGACGAGCCGTGTCAGGCCGCTCTGGCTGAGCAGCACCGAGTCGGCGAGCTCGCTCATCCGCAGCTGGCTCCCCGGGGCATTCGAGAGGACGAGGAGCACCTCGTAGTGGCTGAGTGGCAGCCCATGGGCCAGCTCGAGCTCCCGGTCGAGGTCGCGCACGAGCGCGGCGTGGGCACGGAGGAACCCCCGCCACGCGGCGAGCTCCGTCGGGTCGAGCTGGTTGACCCGGCTTACTTGCATATGCAATCATATCCTTGCATCAGCAATTATCCTACCGCAGACTCGAGACACGGAGATGACGACAATGACAGCAACGACAATGGCCGTCCACGACGACGGCACGACCGAGAGGGCAGGCATGCAGCTCGACGGGATCCACCACGTGACGTGCATCACGGGGGACGCCGCTGCGAACGTCGACTTCTACACGCGGGTGCTCGGGCTCCGGCTCGTGAAGAAGACGGTGAACCAGGACGACCCGACCGTGTACCACCTCTTCTACGCCGACGAGGACGGGAGCGCGGGCGCCGACATCACCTTCTTCGAGTATCCGGGCGCCCGGCGGGGCCACGCCGGTCAGGGGATGATCCACACGACGACGTTCCGCGTCGCCAGCGAGCAGTCGCTCGACTTCTGGGCGGCCCGGCTCGCCGCCGAGGGGGTCCGAATGACCCGCACCGACGCGCAGCTCCGGTTCGAGGACCCGGAAGGGCTCGGGCTAGAGCTCACCGCGGTTGCGACGGACGACGCGCCGCTCGTCGCACGACACCCCGAGATCCCCTCCGAGCACGCGATCCAGGGTTTCGACGGCGTACGTGCCTTCTCACGCGACCCGGAACGGAGCCGCGCCCTGCTCGAGGGGACGCTCGGCTTCCGGCCGACCGGCGATGCGTCATGGGAGGTGCGCGGTGCGAGCCGCGGAGGGACCATCGCCTACGACGCGCCACCGGCCGGTGCGGGGGTGCCGGGTGCGGGCACGGTGCACCACGTCGCGTGGAGCTCGACGATGGAGGACCACGAAGCCTGGCAACACGCGGTGACCGCAGCCGGGATGCATGCAACCCCGGTTGTCGATCGGTTCTGGTTCAGGTCGATCTACTTCCGCGAGCCGAGCGGCGTCCTCTTCGAGCTGGCCACGCTCGGCCCTGGGTTCTCCCTCGACGAGGATCCCGAGCACCTCGGCGAGCGGCTCATCCTCCCGCCGGCGTTCGAGCATCTCCGCTCGCAGGTCGAGCAGGTGCTGACCCCGATCCCGGATCCCAGGGGCACGTGGACGACCTCACCGCACTGACCCGACCCGCCGTGGGAGAGCCCGCAGGAGCGCTCGTGCTCCTGCACGGGCGCGGCGCGGACGAGCGCGACCTCTTCGGGCTGCTCGACGAGCTCGACCCCGAGCGCAGGCTCCTCGGCGTGACACCACGCGGCCCGCTGGCGCTGCCTCCAGGTGGACGCCACTGGTACGCCCTCGGCGGGATCCCCACCCCCGAGCCGACGACGTTCCTCGAGACCGCCCCCCGCCTTGCGCGGTTCCTCGACGAGCTCCCCGTCCCGCTCGATCGCGTCGTGCTCGGTGGCTTCTCGCAGGGTGCGGTCATGAGCTGGGCGATGAGCCTCGGGGCGGGTCGCCCCCGGCCCGCGGCGGTGGTGGCGCTCTCCGGCTTCCTCCCCCGCGTCGAGGCCTGGCCGCTCGACCTGTCGGGTCTCGACGGATTCCCCGTCGCGGTCGCCCACGGGACGGCCGACCCGGTGATCCCGGTGGCCTTCGGGCGTGAGGCGGCCCAGGCGCTCGAGCAGGCGGGCGCCGACGTGCTCGCGCTCGAGAGCCCTGTCCCACACATGGTCGACGTGTCGTGGCTCGCACCCATCGGTGAGCTGATCGCGAGGGTCACGCCCCGAGACGGGCTCCCGGCTCGCCGGTCCGACAACCCGACATAGACTCCTGGCGTGCAGTACGAGGACGCCCTCCGCGAGTACCGGACGCTACGTCAGGAGCTGGAGGAGGCGGTTCTTCCGCTCGCGTCCTCGATCGACGGGGAGACGTTCTCGATCCAGGCGTCGCTCCACGGCCTGGAGCTCGAGGTCGGTGGCTACGTCGCGATCGACACCCGCGTCGGGCACCAGCTCGGGCAGGTGACGCGACTGGGGCTGCGCCGGGTCGACGGGCCTGACCTGATCGGTGGCGCCAATGGCGAGCTGCGCACGGGCATCGAGCTGCGGGTCGTCGAAGGCGAGGGGCGGATCCTCGACGGGCCAGGCCGACCGTTCCACGACGGGACGGTGCGGCCCGCGGCGCCGGCGGAAGTCCAGGAGTGGCTCGACCGGGTGCGTCCGAATCGTGCGGCGCTGCGCGCCGGAGCGCTGCTCCTCGCCGAAGGTGTCCCCCTCGAGCTCGACGCGGGCGGGTTTGGCAGGCACACGTTCTTCTGCGGTCAGTCGGGTTCGGGGAAGACCTACGCGCTCGGCGCGGTTCTCGAGCGGCTGCTGCTCGAGACGGAGCTCAGGATCATCGTCCTCGATCCCAACTCGGATGCAACGAAGCTGGCCGAGACCCGGCCCGACGCCGATCCCGAGCTCGTTGCGCGCTATGCCCGCGTCGCAGGCGGGGTCGCGGTGCGGAGCGCCACGAGTACCGGGGAGGAGCGCCTGCGGCTGAGGGCCGCGGAGCTCGACCCCGCCGTCCAGGCCGCGATCCTCAGGCTCGACCCGATCCGCGAGCGTCGCGAGTACGCCGCCTTGCTCGAGCTGCTCGAGCTCGGCGGGGGCGCCCGCTCGCTCGACGATCTCGCCGCGATCGCCGGGGACGCCGGCCCCGCCGCGAGCGAGCTGCTCGAGCGGGTGCGCTCGCTCAGGGTCGACCGCTGGGACGTCTGGGCGCGCGGTCAGCAGGGCTCGATCCTCGACGAGCTCGGCCCCGACGGGCCACGACTACTCGTCGTCGACCTCGGCTCGCTCCCGACGCGGGACGAGCAGGCGCTCGTGTCGGAGGCCGTGCTCGGCGAGCTGTGGCGCCGCCGGGCCGAGCGGGCACCGGTGCTCGTCGTCATCGACGAGGCCCACAACGTCTGCCCCGCCGTGCCCGAGGACGAGGTGACCGCCCTTGCGACACAGCACGCGATCCGCATCGCCGCAGAAGGGCGCAAGTTCGGGATCCACCTGCTCGTCGCGACACAGCGACCGCAGAAGGTGCACGACAACGTCGTCTCGCAGTGCGACAACCTCGTCTTGATGCGGATGAACTCGACCGGTGACCTGGCGCACGTCGCCGAGACGTTCTCGTTCGTCCCGGCCGAGCTTCTCGCGCTCGCCTCGTCGTTCGGGCTCGGCGAGTCGCTCGTCGCCGGCAAGATCGTGTCGCACCCGACCCTGGCGCGGTTCGGCCCGCGGATCGCGCTCGAGGGCGGGAGCGACGTCCCCGCCACCTGGGCCGCGGTGCGCGCGACCTAACGACTCGACGCGAGGATCTCGCCCGCCGCGCGGACCCCGCTGCGAAGCGCCCCCTCCATCAGAGCCGCGTGTGGGCCGGCGGTGTGCTCACCGCAGGCATGTATGGGGCCGGTCGAGACCCATGCGGCGACCTCGGGGACGACGCTCGAGTAGGCCGCGCGCACCCAGGGGTCGTCGTCCCACGTCGAGAGCACCGCTCCTTCGGGCTGGAGCGCGAGCTCCGGGCGAAGCCGCGCGAGCGACTCGAGCCAGCGACCGGGGCCGGCGTCCACCTCGAGCCGCTCGAGCGCCGGCGCCGAGCCGGCGAACGCGTTGACGACAGGTTGCACCTCTTCCCCGGCCGTCGCGGTCCACGTCCAGTAGCGCTCGGGCACGGACAGCACGGCACTCGGTTGCGCCGGCCCGATCAACGGGACGAACAGCTTCGCGGCGTGGCCGTAGCGGACGGCGGCATAGGCGGCCGCGAGCCGGGTGGGGAGCGCGGGCTCGAAGCCGATGCGCTCGATGACCGAGGCGGGCACCCCGAGCACGACCCGGTCGACGACGAGCTCGGTGCCGGGCCCGGAAACCGCGACTCCTTCCCGGGCCTGGACGACCGCCTCGATCGGGCTGTCGAGCTGCACCGCCTCCCCGAGGCCACGCGCAAGCTCGAGCGCGAGCCGCTGATTGCCACCGGCAACGCTCGGACAGGGATCGTCGCCGTGAGCCGCCACGCCACGCAGCTCGCCGGCGTCGATCCGGTCGGCGGTGTCGGCGCAGGAGACCTCCAACCGCGCCTCGATCGCCTCGCGGGCTCCGGGATCGAGCGTGAGCTGGTCGAGGAACGAGCGTGCACTGGCACCCACCGGCTCGTCGCCGTCCGGGAGGGCCTCGAGGACGCGTGCGACCGAGGCCCCGACTCGCCCGAGCTCGGTGCCGATACCTCCGCGCGGCTCGCGGACGCCGTAGCGCATTCCCTTGTCCCAGAGACCGAGGTCGAATCGCCCGACGAGCGCCCGCAGCGCGTCGTTCCCCGGGAGGACGAACTCCGCACCGAGCTCGATCGTGGCCCCGTTCGGCAACGTGCGCGACCAGACTCGGCCGCCAACCCGGTCGCGCGCCTCGAGCACGACGACCTCGACCCCGGCCGCGGCGAGCGCGTCGGCGGTCGCCAGACCGGCGAGCCCGGCCCCGACCACTGCGACCTTCATCGTCAGAGCGTGACGGCCGAGGCCTCGCCCTCCGCGACCGCGACGACGTCGCCGCGCCGCAGGAGCGTGAGCAATGCCACCGCGCCGAGGCCCATCAGCACCACGGCCCCGAACCACGCGACATGGAAGCCCGAGACGAGCGCGCTCGCCTGGTCGGCCGGCGTGCCACCCAGGTCGGCAAGCTCGTCCGCAGTTCGGCTGGTCGCGAAGGTCGACAGGATCGCGAGCCCGAGCGCGCCACCCACCTGCTGCGACGTGTTGAAGAGCCCCGACGCGAGTCCCGCGTCGTCGGCCGGGATCCCGCTCGTCGCGATGAGCGTCACCGGGACGAACACGAGGCCCATCCCGACCGAGGTGAGCATGATCCCCGGCAGGAGGTCAGGCAGGTACGAGCTGTCGGGCGTCAGGCGTAGGAACAGGAGCAATCCCGCGATGGCGAGCGCGATCCCGATCACCGGCACCTCGCGCGCGCCGAGCTTCGGGACGAGCGTCTGCGAGAGGACCGAGCCGATGATGATCCCGGCCGTGAACGGGAGGAACGCAAGGCCCGCCTCGAGCGCGGTGTAGCCGAGCACGCGCTGCAGATAGAGCGTGTTGAAGAAGAACATCGCGAACATCCCCGACGCCACGAGGAGCATCGCCACGTTGGCGCCGCGCACCGTCGGCACCGAGAAGATCGAGAGGCGGACGAGCGGCTCGGCCGAGCGGCGCTCGATGAGCACGAACCCGACGAGCAGCGCCGCCGCCGCGACGAGGATCCCGATCACCCTGCCCGAGCCCCAGCCCCATTCGGCGGAGCGCACGATCCCGAACACGAGCAGGATCAGCCCTGCGGTGACCGTCACCGCGCCGGCGAGATCGAAGCTCTTGTGCTGGTGCTCGTCACGCGACTCGGGCACGAGTCTGAGCGACAGGACGAACGCCGCGATCCCGACCGGGACGTTGACGAAGAAGATCCACGGCCACGAGAGGTACTCCGTGAGCGCGCCGCCGAGCACGAGCCCGACCGCGCCACCACCGACGGCGATCGCGGCCCAGACGCCGAGGGCCTTCGTCCGCTCGGCCCCCTCGCGAAATGTCGTGGTGACGATCGACAGGGCCGCGGGCGAGACGAGCGCCGCTCCGAGTCCCTGCAGCCCGCGCGTGATGACGAGCCACGTGTCGCTCTGCGCGAGCCCGCACAGCAGAGAGGCGGTGGTGAACAGCACCACCCCGATGAGGAAGACCCGCTTCCGCCCGACGAGGTCGCCTGCGCGACCGCCGAGCAACAGAAACCCGCCGAACAGGAGCGTGTACGCGTTCACGATCCACTGCAGGTCGGTCTCGGACATCCCGAGGTCGGTCTGGATCGACGGCAGCGCGACGTTCACGATCGTTGCGTCGAGCACGACCATGAACTGCGCCAGGCAGACGAGGACGAGGACGACCCACGGGTTGGCGCCGCGCGCGTTCACGCTTCGAACCTAGCAGCGGCGGCCGGAGTCACCTGGTACGGGTAACCGCACCATCGGCTCAGCTTTCGCGATCGGCGAGCGTCGCGGCGAGCTCCTGGAGGTCGTCCCGGATCCGCTTCGGGTCACCGCTCAGCGCGATGGTCGTCGCATGGGGGACCTCGATCTCGACGCGCCCACCGAACACGGCGCAGGGGACGCCGATCGCGTGGGCGCGGTGCGCTACCACCCCGGCCGCCTTGCCACCGAGCGTCGTGGCATCGACACGACCCTCTCCGGTCACGACGAGCCGTGCCTTCCGGGCGTGGTCGTCGAACCGAACGAGGTCGAGGACGAGGCTCGCGCCGGGGACGAGCTCGGCGCCGAGCGCGGCGAGCGCCGCGCCGAGACCACCCGCGGCACCCGCGCCGTGCAGGTCGGCAAACGGCTGTAGCTCGGTCATTCCGGCGAGCCGGCGTTCGAGCTCGACGACCTGCGCCGGTGTGGCCCCCTTCTGTGGGCCGAACACGGCCGCGGCGCCGTGCGGGCCGAGAAGCGGGCTCTCGACGTCGCAGGCGACGACGACGCGCTGCGCCGGGTCGAATCGGCTGAGCAGCTCGCGCAGTCCGGCGCCGCCGTCGACGGTCGCGGTGCCACCCAGGCAGACGACGACCCGGGGCGGATCACGCTCGAGCGCGGCGAGGAGCAGCTCTCCGAGACCGCGGCTCGATGCGCCGAGCGGGTCGAGCTCGTCGGCGGAGAGTCGCTCGAGCCCGATCGCCTCCGCCGCCTCGACCACCACCGTCCCGTCGGGGAGCGCGAGCAGCCGTCCCACCACGGCACGACCGAGCGCGTCGGTCGCCGCGACCTCGTGCCAGACACCGCCGAGCGAGGCGAACAGCGCCTCCGCGGTGCCTTCGCCGCCGTCGCCGATCGGGAGCTCGACCGCGTCGACGCCGAGGCCGTGCAGCGCAGTCGCGAGGGTCGAGGCGACCTCGGGCGCGCGAAGACAGCCCTTCAGGCTGTCAGGGGCGAGGAGGACGGGCCGGCCGCTCGTCGGTTGACCGGCGTCTACGCGCCGCGCTCGACCAGCTCGATCCGGTACTCGTCCGGATCGCGCACGAACGCGATGAACGAACCACCCGAGGTGACCTGGTACGGCGGCCGCTCGGGCTCGATTCCCTGCTCGGCGAGCCGGGCGAGGGTCTCGTCCATGCTCTCGACCCCGATCGCGATGTGACCGTAGCCCGTACCGTTGTCATAGGTGCGCCCGTCGTGGTTGAACGTCAGCTCGAGGACGTCGGGGGTGTCGCCCAGCGAGAAGAAATAGTTCGTCGCCTCACGCTCGCCGTCTCGGACGATGTCCATCTCGCGGCCGAACGTGAACCCCAACGCCTCGTAGAACTCCCGACTCTTCGCCGGGTCGGTGATCCGAACCATGGTGTGGAGATAGCGTGCGCTCATGGGCCCATCCTAGGCTTAGCCCGCCGTCGGCTGCGAGGCGAACAGGTCGAGGCCCAGCTCGCGGGACAGGAATCGTGCGGCGAGCTGGCCCTTGACGCTGTTGCCCGCCGCATCGAGCAGCGGGGCGTAGGTGCCGAGCCCGCCCTTCCCGGGGGAGACGGTCACGATCCCGCCCCCGATGCCGCTCTTGCCGGGCAGCCCGACATCGAACAGCCAGTCCCCTGACGTTTCGTAGAGGCCGGCGGTCGCCATCACCGCGAGCGTGGCGTGACACGTCGCCGGCTGGACGACCGCCGCTCCCGTCAGCGGGTTGACACCGCCGTCCGCGAGCGTCGCGCCCATCACTGCGAGGTCCCGCGCCGTGACCTGCAGGCAGCACTGCCGCGTGTACAGGTCGAGCGCGTCCGCCGCGTCAACCGAGAGACGCCCGTGCTGGTCGAGGCTGCGGGTGAGCTCGCGGTTGCGATGGTTCGTCGCCGACGCGGACGCGTACACCTCCTGGTCGAGGTCGAGCGTGTGTCCCGCGAACGCCGACAAGCCTTCGTGCACGAACGCCCAGCGTGCGCCGGAGTCGGGCCCCGGGACGAGGCTCGTCGTCGCGATCGCGCCCGCGTTGACCATCGGGTTGGTTCGGCCACCAGGGCCTTGCTCGATCGCCGCGAGCGAGTCGAAGGGCAGCCCCGTGGCGTTGACCCCCACCCCGGCGCGCACCACGTCGGGCCCGAGCACCTGCGAGACGAGCGCGAGCACGAACGGCTTGGCGACGCTCATGATCGTGAACGGCACGTCGACGTCGCCCGCGGCATAGACGTTCCCGCTCGTCCCCACCACGCAGATGCCGAACAGATCGACATCCGCGCGTTGCAGCGCCGGGTAGACGCGCGAGACCGCGCCCGCCGTGTCCGTCCCGAACCGCTCGTACGCCTCGCGCACGAGCAGCTCGACCCGTTCGGCGACGGGGAGCGCGCCGGTGGAGACGAAGGCGCCTGCAGTCATGAGGGGATTATCGGGTCAGCGCCAGCCCATACGATGTCTCGATGGATCACTCGCCACACCATCGAACGACCGAGGTTCTCATGGCCGGCATCGACCATGTCCGCGAGGCGCCCTCCGACAACGGCTCGCTCGAGCTGATCGTCCGCCGACCGGCGGAAGACGAGCGCGAGGTCCTGACCGAGGCCGAGCTCGACCTCGAGCTCGGGCTCGTCGGCGACATGTGGAGCCGGCGGGTGTCGAGCAAGACCGGACGCCCGAACCCGGATGCGCAGGTTACGTTGATGAGTGCTCGTGCCGCCGAGCTCGTGTCCGGTGGCCCTGAACGCTGGCCGCTGGCGGGCGACCAGCTCTACGTCGACCTCGACCTCAGCTTCGACAACCTCCCGGGTGGAACCCGGCTGGCGATCGGCGAGGTGGTGCTCGAGGTGACCGACGAGCCCCACACCGGCTGCTCGAAGTTCAGCGCCCGCTTTGGCACCGACGCGGTGAAGCTCGTCAACAAGCCGCCGGGGCGCGAGCTGCGGTTGCGCGGCATCAACACGCGCGTGCGTCACGCCGGGCACCGTGCGCGTCGGCGACCCCGTCACGAAGACCTGAGCGAGATCTCCGCGGGCAGCTCGCTGCGGGTGTCCGCGGGCTCGAGCTCGAAACGTGCCCGGGCGTCGAAGAAGACGTAGGCCGTGACGAGCGCGACGAACGGCAGCGCGAGCATGTAGACGAGGCCCGCGACGAGGTTGAGGACCACGAACGGGGCGTCGGTCACGAAGATCAGGAGCGCGCCGACGAGCGGCCCCAGCGTGAGCGCCACCGCTGCGCTGATCCCGACGAGCGACCCGGCTCGGAGCCAGCGGCCACGGACGAGCGCCGAGCTCCGGCGAAGCGCGGCGGGGCCGGTCAGCCCTTCGAGCTCGACGACGGGGGCGACGAGGCACCACCGGATCGCGAGCCAGATCGCGACCGGGATCAGGAACGCCGTCGCCGTCAGCACGACCCACGCCGCGACGAAGATCGCCACGCCGAGGAGCAGCGGACGGACCCGGCGCAAGGCGAGCGCGTAGGCGCGGACGGCGCGGATCGGTCGACCCTCGTCGATCTCCACGAGCGCGCACGCGACGGCCGCCTGGACGAGCCCGAGCCCGAGCAGGGTCAGCGTGGCGCCGATGACGACCGAGAGAAGCGCGACGACCACCGGCGCTCTCGCCGGTCAGATCGCCACCGAGGGCCTCGAGCACGCTGAACAGTGCCCACTGCAGCAGCGTGATCGCGACCGCGATCGGCAGGAACAACAACCCGATCCCGAGCACGAGCCGCGCACGCGTGACGTACATCCGGCCCGAGGCCGACAGGATCTGGCCCCACGTGCGGCGTCGCCCGATTCGGAGCGGCGCGACCGGCGTCCACGTCGCCCTGACGACGACGAGCACGACGAGCCCGAAGATGATCGCCAGCGTCGCGAGCATGGGGCCGGGGTTGCTCACGAGCCGGGTCAGGAGCTTCGAGCCCTTCGCGACCCCACCGCAGAACAGATCGGTCGCCCCGGTGCCGAACACCCCGCCGGTCGGTACGGCGTAGCTCCGCGGCCGCCAGCCGTCCGACCACTCGATCGGCCGCGTCCATTGTTCCTTGAGATTCGGTCCCGTCGGCCCGTTGTAGAAAGCGGGCTGCAGCTCACCCCACCGCCCCTCGAACGAGATCCAGGGGTACGCACTCTCCGCGGCTTCCCGCTCGCTCGCGATCGTCACCACGTCGGGTCGCAGCTCGCGGTGTGGGCCGATCGTGTTGTCGCAACCGACGCCGGCGTCCGCCGAGCTGCCGAGGTAGAGCGCATCGGTGTACTTGTTCGCGTGCGAGCCGGCTGCCGGGTAGACGACCGGATGCGTCCCGCCGATCAGCTCGAGCTTGTCGTCGCCCCAGTCCGCCGCCTCCGCCCCCTCGTGCGAGCTGTACCCGACCCGCGAAGGGGTCTTGTCCAAGGGCGTCGCGCGCATCGGCCGCGTCGAAGACGAGCTGGATCATCTCCCAGTCGCCCTCGTGGGTGTTGTTGAAGTCGTTGAACGGGTAGAAGAACCAGTACTGGAGCGACAGCTTCCCAGGCGCGTCCGGCTCGGTCGCGACGTGGGCGTAGACCGTCGGGTCGCTTCCCGCCGTCAGGCGCCGGGACCATTGCTCGTAGCTGCACCCGGGGTCGAGCGGGTCGCCGGGGAAGTCGAGGTGGTACTCGTAGCGGTCGACGAGGTCCGTCGCGTGGGGCGCGACCTTCACGAGATCGGTCCTGTTCCAGGGGCCGCGGAGCGCGACCGTCGGCTCGTCGTCGAACAGGAGCTCCACATCCGTCGGCTCGAACGGCTCGCCGGGGCCGCACTCGACGGGCTGGAGTACGAGTCGCACAACCGGGGCGAACCGCTCTGCGAGCGCCTGCTCGTCGCGCAGGTCGGCGAGCGCGATCGGGACGGCGAACAGCCCGACACCGATCGAGGCGACGAGCGAGCACAGCAGGCGCGTGGTCACCCGCGGGATTCTCCCAGGCGCTCCGGCGTCACCCATCGGCGCGCCGAAGGCTCACTCAGCCTCGGCGCGCGGCGAACTCCCCGAAGAAGAGCGCCTCCGCCAGGACCGTCTTCTCGAGCTCGTCGAGGAGCACGCGCTCGTTCGGGCCGTGGATGCTCGCGAACCCGTCCGTCGCGCCGTAGAGGAGGATCTCGGCATCGGGATGAGCAGTGCTCAGGGCCATGACGAGCGGGATCGAGCCCCCGCTGGCAACGTGTTGGAGCTCGCTTCCCCAGGCGTCTGCGAACGCGACCGCTGCCGCCGCGTAGGCCGGGCCGTCGACCCTCGCGGCGAAGCCGTCGCCGGTCTCGCCCGGCTCGCACGTGACGGCGATCCCGAACGGGCGCAGCGCCTCGAGATGGTCGATGACGGCCGCCTGCGCCTCCACGGCGCTCTGACCGGGGTGCGCACGGACGTTGAGTCTCGCCCTGGCGTGCGCCGCGACCGCGTTGACGGCGCCGTTCACCGACGGGACGTCGATCCCCGTGACGGTGATCGCCGGACCGGTCCAGATCCGCTCGCCGAGGCTCCCCGTGCCGAAGAGCGGCAGACCCGGCTCGACCGTGGCGAGCTCGCGGAACTCCTCATCGGACTGTGAGGTGCCGCCCCATCGCTCACGGCGGAGCCCGCGCACGGCGACGTTGCCCTGGGGGTCGTGGAGCGAGGCGAGCGCCTGCATGAGGACGAGGAGCGCGTCGGGGGCCGCCCCGCCGAACATCCCGCTGTGCTGAGGCCCGGCCAGCGTTCTCACCTCGACGGTGACGACCGCTGTGCCGCGAAGTGCGACCGTGAGACACGGCACACCGGGCCGGATGTTGCCGCTGTCGCCGATGAGCATCGCGTCGGCGCCGAACGGCACGAGGTTCGCGGGGTCGGAGAGCACGCTGCCGACCTCCTCCTGCCCCTCGATCAGGAGCTTGACGCCCACAGGCGGCCGGCCACCCCACGCGCGGAGCGCCGCGAGATGGGCGAGGAGGTTCGACTTCGTGTCGGCCGCTCCACGACCGTAGATCGCCCCGTCACGCTCGGTCGCCTCGAACGGTGGCGAGTCCCAAGTACCGGGGTCGCCGGCGCCGACGACGTCGTAGTGCGCGTACAGCAACACGGTGGGAGCGCCCTCGGGAGCGGGGATCTCACCGGTGACCACGGGCGCGGTGCCGGGCAGCTCGAGCGGCCGGACGTCGTGGACCCCCGCCGCCCTGAACAGCTCGGCGACGGTGTCGTAGGCCTCGAGCAGTGCCTCGCGGGTCTCTTCCGGGTACCCGGGCGCCGACACGGACGGAATCGCCACGAGCGTTGCGAGGTCGCGGCACAGCTGCGGGAACTGCGCAGCGACGTTCTCGGCGAGCCCTTCGGGGCGAGTGGGATGGTCGGGCATCGGCTGAGTGCCACTCGTCGTGTCGGCGATCGGTCGGATCGGCGAGCGACCGCGGTCATCGTAGTGGGTCGGTCTGCGGGTCTTCGGATCGGCGCCCTATGATCGACGCGATGCTCCCGGAGGTCGCCTCGCCGCTCGACGCCGCGCTCAGGCTCGAGCTCGTCGAGACCACCACCCAAGGGGCGATCCTCCGGTTGGAGCCGTCGGAGCTCGTCGCGACCGACGGGATGCTCCACGGTGGCGCGATCGCGACGTGCGTCGACACGGGGGCGTGGTACGCCGTTCGCGCGGTTGCGGACGGAGACTGGGTGGTCGCCTCGCTCGCGGTCGACTTCCTGCGCCCGGCGCGCCCCGGAGCGCATCGCGTGACTGCGCGGTGCAGACGGGTGGGTCGACTGCTCGCCCACGCCGACGTCGAGCTCACGCCCTGGGATGAGCCAGATCGGCTCGTGGCTCTCGGCCGCGCCTCGCTGGCGCGCGTCGACCCGCCACCGGCTCAGACACCGTCGCAAACCTGACACACAGCCGGCACGAAGTCGTCGCGCGCGGGCCGCTACGTTGCCCATCGTGAAGACAGTGTCGACACCGTGGGGCCAGGGAACCGTCGTCGAGGAGCTGGTTGTCCCGCAGCGAGCGGGCGAGCGCCGCTTCGGGTCGGTCGTCCAGCTGCTCGAGGTCGACGGTGACGTGCTCGTCCGGTTTGCCTACACGACCGATGGTCGTGCACGCCGCGGCCCGGTGACGCTCCGCCAACGCGACGTCGAACGACTGCACGCGTCGCTGGCACGCTGCCCCAGGCTGGAGGCTGCGCTCCGAGGTGGACGGTGAGCCGCGTCAGCCGGATGGCGGGCGCTTGAGGCTTGATGTGAAACGGGCGCCCCGTGGGGCCGTCTCAGGACAAGCCAGGGTGGCTCGGCGTCCGCAGCGCAGGCCGGTGGCCTGTGCAAGGACGACGAGACGGCCTGGCGCCGCGCTGAGGCGGCAGCCACGACCGCGCACGAGTTTCACATCAAGCCTCTAGGCCGCGACCGCCGACCAGCGGCGGGCGCGCTCGACGAGCCCGGTGAGGATGGGCTCCCCGCCGACGGGGCCGAGCAGTGGGTCGACCGCGTGCTCGGGGTGTGGCATCAGCCCGAGGACGTTGCCGGCGTCATTGCAGACGCCTGCGACCCGGTCGCGTGAGCCGTTGACCTCCTCGGCGTACCGGAGTGCGACCTGCCCGCGATCGACGAGCTCCCGGTAGGCGTCGTCGTCGACGAACCAGTTGCCCTCGCCGTGCTTGACGGGCAGCTCGAGCCGATCGCCCGGGCTCAGCTCGGAGAGAGCGTCGGCGTGGGTCGCCTCGACAATCACGGTCACGTCGCGGCAGATGTACTCGAGCTGGGTGTTTTGCAGGAGCACCCCGGGCAGGAGCCCTGCCTCGCAGAGGATCTGGAAGCCGTTGCACACCCCGAGGACGGGCCCACCGTCAGCGGCAAACGCCCGTATCGCAGCCATGAGCGGCGCAACCCCGGCGAGCGCGCCGCAGCGGAGATAGTCGCCGTACGAGAACCCTCCCGGGAGCACGACCGCGGCGATCCCGTCGGGCAGCGTGCGATCGGCGTGCCACAGAGCGTGCGCCTCGGCGCCGACGCGCTCGAGCGCGAGTCGCATGTCCTCGTCGTCCAGCGAGCCGGGGAAGGTGACGACCCCAATCCGCGGGCGGTCGCTCATCCCGCGTCGACCTCGATCTCGAACGACTCGATGAGTGGGTTGGCGAGCAGCTCGGTTGCCATGCGCTCGAGCTGCGCGCGTGCCTCGCCGACGTCGGCGGTGTCGAGCTCGAGCTCGACGACACGCCCGACACGCGCCCGCGTGACGGGGAACCCGAGCGAGCGCAACGAGCCGTGGACCGCCTCGCCCTGGGGGTCGAGGATGCCCGCCTTCGGGCGGATCGTCACGATCGCCCTCACAGCACGATGCCGGGATCGGCGAGGTACTGCTCGAACGAGACTCCGGTGAGCCGCTCGAACGCCTCGACATAGCGTGCCCGCGTCCCTGCGACGACGTCATCGGGAAGCGCAGGCCCCGGGTCGGTCTTGTCCCAGCCGATCGACTCACACCAGTCCCGAACGTACTGCTTGTCGAAGGCCGGCTGCGGCCCACCGGGGCGATACGCGTCCGCCGGCCAGAACCGCGACGAGTCCGGGGTGAGCGCCTCGTCGGCCAGGGTCACGACCCCGTCGGGGTCGATGCCGAACTCGAACTTCGTGTCCGCGACGAGAATCCCGCGGCTCGCCGCGTGCGCCGCCGCGAACCCGTAGAGAGCCAGCGCCGCTTCGCGTGCGATCGCATAGTGCTCGGCACCGCACAACGCCGCCGCGTCGCGCTCGTCGATGTTGAGGTCGTGCCCCTCGGTCGCCTTCGTCGCCGGTGTGACGATCGGCCGCGGGAGCCGAGCCGACTCGACGAGGCCGATTGGCAGCCGATGACCGCAGACGCTGCCGGTCGCGCGGTAGTCCTTCCAGCCCGACCCGGCGAGGTAGCCACGCACCGCGAGCTCGACGGGCAGCATCTCGAGCCGCCTGCATTCCGTCGATCGCGCGTCGCCCCTGATCGAGACCAGGTGGTTGGGGACGATCGAGCGCGTGCGCGCGAACCAGAACCCCGACAGCCCTGTCAGAACGGCGCCCTTGTCGGGGATCGGTGTCGGCAGGACGACGTCGAAGGTCGAGATGCGATCGGACGCGACGAGCAGCAACCGGTCGTCGTCGAGCGCATACAGCTCACGCACCTTGCCAGAGGCGAGGTGGACGTCAGACACGGGTTGCCTCGGTCCGGCTCGCGACAAGAGCGTCGAGCCGGTCGAACACGACGTCGACGTGCACGGTGTACGCCGCCAGATCGAAGACCGAGGCGAGATCGACGCGCTGGCTCACATCAGGGTCGCTTGCGACGAGCTCGCGAAAGTCGAGACCCTCGTCCCAGGCCCGCATTGCGCTTCGCTGCACCAGTCGGTACGCCTCGTCCCGCCCCGCGCCCGCCTCGACGAGCGCAAGCAGGAGCCGCTGACTGAAGAACAGCCCGTGGCTCGACCAGACGTTCTCACGCATCCGCTCCTCGCGCACGACGAGCCCTTCGACGAGCCAGGAGAACCGGTCGAGCATGTAGTCGAGCGCGAGGAACGCATCCGGGAGCACGACCCGTTCCGCCGAGGAGTGCGAGATGTCGCGCTCGTGCCAGAGCGCCACGTCCTCGAGACCGACCAGCGCGTATCCGCGCAGGACGCGCGCCAGCCCGCACAGCCGCTCGGCCAGGATCGGGTTGCGCTTGTGGGGCATGGCCGATGATCCCTTCTGGTCGCGCCCGAACGGCTCTTCGACCTCCCTGACCTCGGTTCGCGCGAGATGCCTGACCTCGGTCGCAAACCGCTCGAGCGAGGCGCCCACGAGCGCGATCGCGCCGAGAAGCTCGGCGTGCCGGTCGCGCTGCAGGATCTGTGTCGACGACGGTGCGACCTCCAGCCCCAGGCGCTCACAGGCGATGCGCTCGACCTCCGGGTCGATCGCCGCGTACTGACCGACCGCCCCCGACAGCTTCCCGACCCGAACCCCCTCGAGCGCTCGCTGCAGGCGCACACGATCGCGGTCGAGCGCGAACGCCCAGCCCGCCAGCTTCAGGCCGAAGGTCATCGGCTCCGCATGGATCCCATGCGTGCGCCCCATGCACAGCGTCTCCCGGTGCTGACGCGCCCTGGCAACGACGGCCTCGAACGCACGGTCGACCCCTTCGAGCAGCACCGCGCCCCCGCGCTGGAGGGCGAGCGAGAGCGCCGTGTCGAGGACGTCGCTGGACGTCAGCCCGAAATGGAACCACCGACCCTCCTCACCGAGGTGCCCGGCGACGGCGTCGACGAACGCGGCAACGTCGTGGTTCGTCCGGTTCTCGATCTCGGCCACCTCCGCGGGCGACGGCGCGACCGCCGAGTTCTGGATCGCCGCAACGGAGACATCGGGCACGACACCCAGCCGTGCCCACCCCTCCAACGCCGCAAGCTCGACCTCGAGCCAGCGCTGGAGCTTCGCCTCGTCCGACCAGATGCCGGCCATCACCGGTCGGGAGTAGCGATCGATCACCGAGATCATTCTAGAGGTGCGGGCGGGAGCCACTTTGCCCCTGTGGAGCAACCGTCACACAATCGACCCAAAGGACACTTTCGTTGTTGCCCAATCAGGCGATAGACTGAAGCCGGGTGGTGGGTTAGGGGTGCCCCACTGAATTGCCGCTCGTTGCGCTAGACGACCCCGCCAGCGATCACCGCGCCCGTCGCGGCAGCGAGCGCGACATCTTCACGGCGCCGGGCACCGTCCCAGTGGACGAGGTCGGCAGCGCGGTAGGCAGCCGCGCGCGCTGCCGCGACGTCGTGCCCGCGCCCGGTGATCCCGAGAATGCGACCGCCGTTCGTCACGAGCCTGCCGTCGCGAAGCGCTGTTCCGGCGTGGAACACGAGCGCCCCCGCGGCCTCCGCCTCGGCCACGCCGCTGATCGGGGTGCCCTGGTCACCCGCAGCCGGGTACCGCTCAGCAGCCAGGACGACCGTCACGGCCGCACCCTCGGCACGGCCGAGCGTCATACCCGACAGGTCGCCGTTCGCGGCCGCGGCGAGGACGGCGAGGAGATCGCCGTCGAGGAGCGGCACGACCGACTGCGTCTCGGGGTCGCCGAACCGGCAGTTGTACTCGAGCACCCGGGGCCCGTCGACCGTGAGCATCAGCCCGGCGAAGAGCGTCCCGACGAACGGGGCTCCCTGGCGGCTCAGCTCGGCGAGCACCGGTCGCACGGCAAGCTCGATGAGCGCCTCGACCGCGTCGTCGTCGAGCCCGGGCACCGGGGCGTAGGAGCCCATCCCGCCGGTGTTCGGCCCGACGTCACCGTCCTCCGCCCGCTTGAAGTCCTGTGCGCAGACGAGCGGGAGCGCGTCGCTCCCGTCGCAGAGCGCGAACAGCGACACCTCCGGTCCTTCGAGGAGCTCCTCGGCGATCACCTGACCACCGAGCGTCGCAAGCGCGGCGAGCCCCGTCTCCACCTCGTCGTCGGTCTCGCAGACGACGACACCCTTGCCGGCGGCGAGCCCGTCCACTTTCAGCACGCACGGGGCCTTTGGCACGGAGAGTCGTCGCGCAGTGGGGACGCCGGCCACCTCCATCACGTCCTTCGCGAACGTCTTGGACCCCTCGATCCGAGCGGCGGCGGCCGACGGCCCGAACACCGGGATCCCGGCACGCCGCACCACGTCGGCGAGGCCTGCGACGAGAGGGGCCTCGGGGCCGACGACGACGAGCCCGACGCCCAACGAGCGTGCGAGACCGAGCACCGCCTCCCCATCGTCCGGGGCCACGGGGTGACAGTGAGCCAGAGCGGCGAGACCGGGATTCCCGGGGGCGGCGTGGAGCTCGGTGAGCGTCGACGACCGGGCGAGACCCCACGCGAGCGCGTGCTCGCGCCCACCCGATCCGATCAGCAGGACCTTCACGCTGCGCTCAGAGCGTGAGCACGGCCTCGCGACCGGCACCGATCCCGACGAGCGCGACGGGGACGCCGAGCGCGTCGCTCACGACGTCGACGTACGCGCGCGCGGACGTGGGCAGCGTGGCGGCGTCGAGCACCTGCTCCCAGCCGTCCAGCACCTCGAACACGGGCTCGCAATGGTGGAAGTCCGACTGGTGCGCGGGGAAGTCATCCGTCTCGCTTCCGTCCGGCAGTCGGTAGCGCACGCACACCGGGATCTCGGAGAACTCCGAAAGGACGTCGAGCTTCGTCAGTGCCAGCGAGGTGATGCCGTTGACGCGAACGGCGAACCGCAGTGCGACCAGATCGAGCCAGCCACATCGCCGCTCCCGTCCCGTGACCGTCCCGAACTCGCCGCCGAGCTCGCGCACGCGGGCCTGTGCGTCGCCGGCGATCTCACTGGGGAACGGCCCTTCCCCGACGCGCGTGACGTACGCCTTCGAGACGCCGATCACCTCGTCGATCCGCTGCGGGCCGAGCCCGAAGCTCACCGCCGCGCCGGCCGCGATCGGGCTGGACGAGGTGACGAACGGGTAGGTGCCGTGGTCGAGGTCGAGCAGCGTTCCCTGCGCACCCTCGAACAGCACCTTCTTGCCCTCACGGAGCGCCCGGTCGACGAGGAGGGACGTGTCCGCCACGTACGGGGCGAGACGCGCTGCATGCTCGAGCGTCCGGGCCACGACCTCCTCGACGTCGAACGGCGCGATCCCGTAGACACGCTCGAGCCAGACGTTCTTCTCGCCTGCCGCGAGCTCGACCTTCTCCCGGAGGATCTTCGGGTCGAGCAGGTCCTGCACCCGGATCCCGATGCGCGTCGCCTTGTCCGCGTATGCCGGCCCGATGCCGCGCCGCGTCGTCCCGATCTGGAGCCGGCCGAGCCGCCGCTCGCGCGCACCGTCGAGCGCGACATGCCACGGCATGATGAGGTGCGCGTTCCCCGAGACGAACACCCGATCGGCTGTCCGATGCCCACGGGCCTCGAGCTCGTCGAGCTCGTCGATCAGCACCTGCGGATCGACGACGCACCCCGCCCCGATCGCGCTCGCCACCCCGCCGACGATCCCGGACGGGATCGCCCTGATCTTGTACGTCTCGCCCTCGACGACGATCGTGTGGCCGGCGTTCGGACCGCCCTGGTAGCGACAGACGAGGTCGGACTCCTGGGCGAGCAGGTCGACGATCTTCCCCTTTCCCTCGTCGCCCCACTGCGCCCCGACGATCACGGTGGCGGGCACGGGCCGAATACTAGGCGCGACGGTCGCCGGCCCGTGGTCGACGGGCGCGGCCGCCGATCAGGCGGTTGCGCCTGCGAGGTCGGAGAACTTCGCGTACCGCTTGAGGAAGCTCAGCTTCACCGTGTCGATCGGCCCGTTGCGGTGCTTCGAGCAGATCACCTCGGCAATGCCCTGCGCGTCGGACTCCTCCTGGTTGTAGTACTCGTCGCGATAGACGAAGAACACGAGGTCGGCGTCCTGCTCGATGCTCCCCGACTCGCGCAGGTCGGAGAGCAGCGGCCGCTTGTCGTGGCGCTCCTCGACCCGCCGCGAGAGCTGCGACAGGGCCAGGATCGGCACGTCGAGCTCGCGGGCGAGCACCTTGAGGCTCCGAGAGATCTGCGACACCTCCTGCACCCGGTTCTCGACCGTGCCACCCGAGGTCATCAGCTGCAGGTAGTCGACGACGATGAGCCCGAGTCCCGGCTGACGCGACTTGAGCCGTCGCGCCTTCGAGCGCAGCTCCATCATCGTGGTCGAGCCTGTGTCGTCCACGAAGATCGGCGCCTTCGCCAGCCGGTCGCACGCGCCCGTCAGGCGCGGCCAGTCGTCGGGGGCGAGCTTGCCCGACCGGAGCCGGTTCGACTCCACCTTCGCCTCGCTGCACATGAGCCGCTGCGTCACCTCGGCCTTGGACATCTCGAGCGTGAAGAGGGCGACCGGTGTCGAGTGGCGTACGCCGAGGTTCGCCGCCATGCAGAGCGCGAGCGCGGACTTCCCCATCGACGGGCGGGCCGCGAGGATGATGAGGTTGCCCGGCTGGAAGCCCGAGGTGAGGCGGTCGATGTCGCGAAACCCGCTCGGGACGCCCGTCAGGTCGGCACCCGACTCGTAGAGGCGCGTGATCTGCTCGAACCCGTCCTTCAACAACGCCTCGATGTGGTCGAAGTCACCCGACACGCGCTGCTGCGAGAGCTCGAACACGAGCTGCTCGGCCCGGTCGACGAGATCGGTCGTCTCGCCCGGTCGCTCGTGCCCCAGCCGCACGATCTCCTGCCCGGCCCGGATGAGCGCGCGGAGGGTCGCGTTCTCCTTGACGATCCGGGCGTAGTGCTCGACGTTCGCCGCAGCGGGGACGAGCGCCGCCAGCTCCGCTATCCGCCCACGACCGCCGACCGCGTCGATCTCGCCGCGCTCCTCCAGCTCGTTCGCGAGCGTGATCGCATCGACCGGCTCGCCCTTCGCCCAGAGCGCGAGCGCGGCACGATACGCCTTTGCGTGCGACTCGCGATAGAAGTCGGCGCCGTCGACGATCTCGGTGACGGTGCCGATCGCCGTGGCGGAGAGCAGCATCGAGCCCAGGACGGACTCCTCCGCCTCGAGGTTCTGCGGCGGAACGAGCGGGGCAATCGGGTCGTGGGTGGCGGTCATGGCAGCGACGTGATCAAACCGGTCAGGACGGACAGAGCCAAACCGGACATGGCCTCACCCGGCCTGCAGGGCAAACAGAACAGATGTTCCCATCGTATCCCCAGGATCGGTCGGCTTCTCCACCGTCCTGCCACGCCGCCGTGCGAGGAAACAACCGCTCGCTGCGGCAAGTTCGAGGCATCGTCCACACCCCTGTGGACGCCCGCTGGGGACAACGGTCCACGGTGGGGAGGGCGATCACGACCGCCCTCCCCACCGTGGTAGGTCGACTGACGCGGGCCTGCTAGGCCGCAGTCGGCTCGTCCGACGGCCCGGCCTCGACGGGCGACGGGGCGTCGACCTCGGACGTAGGCAGCTCTTCGACGGCGGGCTGTTCGAGCCCGTCGTCCGCCGGTGCGGGCTGCTCGATCGCATCGTCCGCCGGTGCGGGCTCGTCGAGCGCTACGCCCGCCGATGCGGGCTGCTCGAGCTCGTCCGCGAGCGCGGCGAGGGCCTCGATGTCGACGGGGTCCGGCTCTGCCTGAGCCGCGTCGCTCGCCTCGGCCGCCTCCATCGCCGCCAGCTCCTCGTCGGGCGGGAGCTCCCCGCCCTCGGGGACGACGAGTGTCTTCACCTCGGCGATGACACCTTCGTACACGTCGATCGCGATCGAGTACCGACCGATGCGCTTGATCGCCTCGACGTCGATCTTGCGACGGTCGACGCGGATCTTGCGGGTGCGCCAGATCTCCTCGGCGATGTCGGTCGTCGTCACCGACCCGAACAGCGATCCGGTGGGCCCCGACTTCACCTCGAAGCGCAGCACCGTCTTACCGAGCGTGTCGGCGATCTCCTGCGCCTGGTCGGCCGACCGGGCCTCGTGGCGTGCTCGCTGATCCTCGATCCTGCGCACCTCGGCGACCCGTCCGGGCGATGCGACCTCGGCGAGCCGTCGCGGCACGAGGTAGTTCCGCGCGTAGCCGCGCTTGACGTCCACGACCTCGCCCTTCAGGCCGAGCTTCTCGACGTCGCTGAGCAGGATGACCTCCATCGTCAGCCCTGGACGTACGGAAGGAGGGCCATCTCACGCGCCCGCTTGACCGCGACGGCGACCTGCCGTTGGTGACGTCGGCAGGCACCGGTGATCCGGCGGTTGCGGATCTTCCCCTTCTCGGAGACGTACCGCCGGAGCTGGTTGACGTTCTTGTAGTCCACCTCTGCGATCTTGTCCTTGCAGAAGTGGCAGCTCTTGCGGCGACCGCCTGCCTGTCCGACGCCCGTCCGCTTCCTCGGTGATTGCTGCTTCTGAGCCATGCGATCGCTCCTAGAACGGGATGTCGTCGTCGGTCGGTGAAGACGGGAAGTCCGGCGACGGCTCGGACGAGGGCTCGCTGGGGAGGTAGCTCCCGCCGCCCTCGCCGTCCGCGCGGCTGTCGAGGAACTGGACGTTCTGCGCGACGATGTCGACCTTGGTGCGCTTCGTTCCGTCCTGCGCCTCCCAGGAGCGCCAGTCGAGACGGCCGTCGACCCCGATCCTGCGGCCCTTCTGCAGGTGCCGCGAGAGGGTCTCGGCCTGGTTTCCGTACACCTTGATGTCGAAGAAGTTCGGCTTGTCGACCCACGTCCCGCCCGAATCCTGCTGGCGGCCGTTGACGGCCAGTCCGAGCTCGAGCACGGGCGCGCCCGAGGGCAGGTGTCGCAGCTCCGGGTCGCGGGTCAGCCTCCCGACGAGGGTGACGCGATTGATGTCGCCGGCCATTACTCCTCCTCCAGGGCGTCTGCGGGCTCGGCCTGGGTATCGTCGCCGATCGGCGCCGGCGCCGCTACTGGCCCTTCCGGCCCTCCTTCGGGCCGCCGCGTCGCGAGGTGTCGCATCACCGCGTCGTCGATCTTCAGCACGCGCGACACCTCGTCGAGGGTCTCCGGCGGCGCCGAGAACGTCAGCAGGTGATACGACCCGTCGGTCTTGTGGTCGATCTCGTACGCGAGCCGTCGCCGACCCCACACGTCGTGGCGCTCGAAGGCGCCGCCACCCTTCTCGATCTGCGTACGCGTCCGCTGCACGACCTCGGCCTGGTTCTCGTCAGGCAGCTCGGGGTCCAGCATCAGCAAGATCTCGTACTCGGTCACGCGTCCCTGACTCCTTCCTTCGGTCTGAATCGGCCCCACCGGTCTGGCGACACCCGGGAACGGCGTCGCACGGCGTGGCAGGAAGCCGCGGAAGGGTAGCAGCCGACCGTCTGGACTAGGATCGTGCTGTGCGTCGACTGTTCGGATGGGCGGCAGGGCTCGTGAGCGTCGCCGCACTCGCACGACTGTTCGGCCGCCACACCACGGCTCCGCCCGCCGATGAGGCACTGTCTCCCGACCCCGCCGACGAGCTCCGGCAGACACTTGCCGAAGCCCGCCAGACGAGTCAGGTCGTCACGGACGCTTCCGATGAGCCGGAGCCCGCACCGCCCGAGTCGCTCGAGGAGCGGCGCGCGCGGGTGCATGCAAAGGCCCAGTCCGTGCTCGACGCCATGCGCGAGGAGCCCGGGCCGTGAGCCCGGTGAGCGACGACAGCCAGCTGTCCGACGCCGTGCAGGCGCTCGGCGTCAAGGTCGACGCTCTCCAGGGTGAGGTCCGCCGGCTCGGCGCCGGCGCCGCGCTCCCACGCGCGGTCGAGGAGCCGGAGGCGGCGTCGTTCGCCTGGCTCGCGTCGCTCGAGGCACCGGCGCGTCGCCCCCCGCAGGTCCCACGTCTGCTGCTCGAGTGCCTGTTCCTCGGCGCGTGTGCGGTGGCAGCCGGGGTCGCCGAGCTCGACGCGGTGGCGATCGCCGGCGTGATGCTGGGCGCCTGGATCCTCGTCGCGCTGATCGAGTGGGCGGCGACGAAAGCCGAGGAGCGCCGCGATGCCTACGTCGCACCCACGGTGATCGCCGTCGAGCCACCCGACGACCCGGCGTGGTTCGTCCCACCCGTCGAGCACACGATCCTCGAGACCGATTCGATCACGGCGATCACGCGCCTCCCGCCTCCGCCTCCGGACGACGGCGAGGCCACGATCGAGCATCGCCCATCGGCGTCCACGCCGTAACCGGTCCCTGATCGGGCATCCAGGGCAGCGCATAGCCTTCGCGCGCCGTGTTGTTCCCGACCGCTACCTTCGCGCTCTTCTTCGTGCTCGTGCTGCCGCTCTCGTGGCTGCTCATGCCGCATCCGCATCGGTGGCGCCCCTTCATGATCGTCGCGAGCTACGTGTTCTACGGGTGGTGGGACTGGCGGTTCGTCTTCCTCCTCGCCGCCTGCACGCTCTGGAACCAGGTGCTCGCGGTTCGGATCTGGCGGGCGGAGATCGCGTCGCGTCGCCATGCGCTCCTCGTGCTCGCGCTCGTCGGTGATCTCGGCCTGCTCGGCTACTTCAAGTACTACGACTTCTTCGTCACCTCTGGCGACAGCCTGGCATCGGTCGTCGGCGCCGACCTCCCGCTCAACGTGAAGGCAATCGTCCTGCCGGTCGGGATCTCGTTCTTCACATTCATGGCGATCAGCTACGTCGTCGACGCCTACCGCGGCGACTTCCAGCCGACGAGCCTCGAGAAGTTCGCCGTCTACCTCTCGTTCTTCCCCCACCTCGTCGCCGGGCCGATCGTACGACCCGGCGAGCTCATCCCCCAGCTCGAGACGCCACGCGACCCGCGTCGCGTCGACACGAGCCGCGCCTTCTACCTCATCGCGACCGGGCTGTTCAAGAAGGTGGTGATCGCGAACTACCTGGCTGCCGGCATCGTCGACGAGGTCTTCGGCGCGCCCGGGCAGCACTCGTCGCTCGAGATCCTCGTCGCCGTCTACGCGTACGCCGTGCAGATCTATGCCGACTTCTCCGGGTACACCGACATCGCGATCGGGATCGCGCTCCTGCTCGGCTTCCGGTTCCCGCAGAACTTCGACTCGCCGTACGCCGCGGGCTCGATCCAGGACTTCTGGCGCAGGTGGCACATGACGCTTTCCCGCTGGCTGCGCGACTACCTCTACATCCCGCTCGGAGGCAGCCGGAAGGGGAGCCTGCTCACCTACCGCAACCTCATGCTCACGATGCTGATCGGCGGGCTCTGGCACGGCGCCGCCTGGACGTTCGTGGTCTGGGGAGGAATCCACGGCGTCGGCCTGTGCCTCGAGCGCTGGTGGCGGATGCGACCGACGTACGTGCCGAAGCCCGCGACGACCTGGACGACCTGGCGGAACCGCATCGTGACGTTCAACGTCGTCTGCCTCGCCTGGATCTTCTTCCGATCCGACTCGTTCTCGACCGCGTGGGAGATGATCACCGGTCTGTTCACCCGCTGGGGGGAGCCGTCGCCGCTCGTCACCGCAGGGGTCATGCTCGCGATCGCGGTCGGGATCGGCTCCCAATACCTTCCCAAGCGGATCCCCCAGCTCGTGATGGCCCGCTTCTCCCAACTGCCCGTCGTCGGTCAGGCGGTGGTGGTGGCGGTCGCGCTCATGCTCGTGAACGCGATGGGCCCGGAGGGTGTGGCACCCTTCATCTACTTCCGGTTCTGAGCTCACGTGCCGCCGCCCACCGACCCGCCACTCCTCCCCCCGCTGCCACCCGACGAGTCGCCGACCGTCGAGGCTCCAGCGACAAGCGAGCCTCCCGCACCGGCCCGGAAGACTCCGCAGCGGCGGCCCCGGCCGGCCGAGGTCGAGGTCGAGCGGCGCCTCTCGTCGGCAGGCCACGGGCTGATCGTGCTCGTGCTCGCGCTGGTGCTCGCGCTCGTGCTCAGCGCGCCGGGAGTGCACAAGCGGGCGTACAACGAGCCCGAGGGGTGGGAGCGCGACCTCACCACTGCGCTTACGGCTCCCCTCGCCGACGTGAGCCACGCCCTGTTGCTCGATCGGCCGCGCCATGTCGTCCAGATGGCGATCGGGCGCGGCGACGACGACAAGATCGACGTCGCGATCGCGGCACCGGTCTTGCCGGTGACATCGCCACCGTCGACGAAGACCACGACGCAGAGCGGGGCGAACCCGAGCCAGCCGACGCAGGCTCCGGCGACGACACCCAAGCGAGCATTCACGCCACAGCACCGCCTGCGCCTCTGGATCGCGGGCGACTCGCTCGTGATCACCCCCGGTTACGCGATCCTCCGTGCCACCGGTGCGAGCCCGGTGCTCGAGGGAATCGGCGTGGACGGGAAGGTCGCGACCGGGCTGACCCGGCCGGACGTCTTCAACTGGTTCGAGGAGATCAAGAGCCAGATGAAGACCCGCAGACCGGGCGCCGTCGTGCTCGCGTTCGGCGGCAACGACGACAAGCGCTACATGACCGGCCTCCCCGAGGGGGTCGAGATCGGGGAGTTCGGTGACGCCGCCTGGCGGCACGAATACCGGCGTAGGCTCGCCGCCATCTTCTCGACGATCACGCGCGCGGGCGGGCACGTGATCTGGATCGGGCTGCCGATCACGCGCAGCGAGGAGCAAACGCAACGGTTCGACGTCGTGAACGCCACCGTCGCCGCCGAGGCGCGGCGCTGGCCCGGCCTGGTGACCTACATCGACACGTACACGCTGTTCGCCGGGCCGGGCGGGAAGTTCGCGGAGTACCTCCCCAATGCACGCGGCTCGCTCGACAAGGTGCGCACCGGGGACGGCGTCCACTTCGACAAAGCCGGTGGTGCGATCATCGCGCGTGAGGTGCTGAAGGCGCTCAACAAGGCGTACGACCTGACGAGCTGGCGGACGAAGAAGCAGACCGCCTGACGCAGGTCGTCACGAACGCGCACAGGCGGTGGCGCAGGCTCTCGCCGCCGGCTGGCTGGACGAGCCTGCCGCCCCGGCTTCGCGCTGAGCCGGCGCCTCGAGGAGTGCCCGCTATCCGACGATGCGCGGGACGAGCTCGCGGAGCAGCGCCGTCAGGCGGCCGGAGGCCTCGGCGCCGACGCGGAGCACGTGCTCGGCGTCGATCGGCTCGGGGAGCACGCCGGCCGCCATGTTCGTCACGCAGGAGATCGCAAGGCAGCGGATCCCCATGTGGCGGGCGACGAGCACTTCGGGAACCGTCGACATCCCGACGAGGTCGGCCCCGAGGGTCCGCAGCATCCGGATCTCCGCCGGAGTCTCGAACGCAGGCCCGAGCCAGGCGGCGTAGACCCCCTCTCGGAGCGTGAGGCCGATCGCGCCCGCAGCCTCGTGCGCGGCGGCGCGGAGCTCGGGGTCGTAGGCGGCGCTCAGGTCGGGGAACCGCGGGCCGAGCGTGTCGTCGTTCGGGCCGACGAGCGGTGAGGTTCCCTGGAGGTTGAGGTGGTCGGAGAGCAGGACGAGCTCCCCCGGTGTCAGGCTCTCGTCGATCGCACCGCACGCGTTCGTCAATACGAGTGCGCCGATCCCCAGCCGACCCAGCACGCGGACGCCGAGCCCGACCCGTGCGGCGGGGAGGCCCTCGTACAGGTGCGCTCTTCCGCTCATCACCGCGACACGGCGACCCGCGAAGGTGCCGATGACGAGCTTCCCCGCATGTCCCATCGCGGTCGAGACGGGCCAGCCGGGAATCTCGCCGTAGGGGATCTCGACCGCATCCTCGACCGTCGCCGCGAAGCCACCCAACCCGCTGCCGAGCACGAGCCCGACGTCGGGCGAGTCGCCGTCGAGCCGCTCCCCGATCGCCGCGAGCGCGCGGTCGAGCTCGTCGGTCACGACTCGCCCTCGCGCACCCGCCGCTCGAATCCGGAGACCACCACCTCGACCGCCTCGTCGGGATCGTCGGTGACGGTGAGCAACGCGACGTCGTGGGGCGACACGAGACCGTCGGCGAGCACCTCGTCGCGAACCCAGCCGAGTAGCTCCCCCCAGTAGTCGCTGTCGAACAGCACGACCGGGAACATCCCGATCTTCCCGGTCTGGATGAGCGTGAGCGACTCGAACAGCTCGTCGAGCGTCCCGAACCCGCCGGGGAAGATGACGAACCCCTCGGCCGCCTTCACGAACATCGTCTTGCGGGCGTAGAAGTGCTTGAAGGTCAGGCTGAGGTCGCAGTACGGGTTCAGGCCCTGCTCGTGGGCGAGGAGGATGTTGAATCCCACAGAGAGCCCGCCCGCCTCCTGGCAGCCGCGGTTCGCGGCCTCCATCACACCGGGGCCACCACCGGTGACGACGGCGAACCCGCGCGCGGCGAACCGCTCGGCGACCGTGCGCGCCGCGGCGTACGTCGGGGTCTCCGGTGTGATGCGGGCAGACCCGAAGATCGAGACGGCCGGGCGGTCGATGTGCTGGACGACCTGGAAGCCTGCGAGGAACTCGGACGCGATGAGCGAGACGTCTGCGGCCAGCGGCTCCTGGGTGCGCCGGAGCAGCCGGTGGTCGAGCGCCTCTCGGCTCACAGGCGCGACTGGGGGACGTGGGCGACGACCATCCCGAGCACCAGCAGCGCTGCCGTGGCGAGCGTCGCGCCGAGGACGATCCAACCGAGCTGCCGTGCGACTGCGGGATCGGGGCGGCCGCCACCGTGTCGCAGCACCTTCCAGGCCCGGAAGATCTGCCCACCGTCGAGGATCCACACGGGGATGAGGTTGAAGAGGTTGAGGAGGAACCCGGTGTAGGCGAGCGCGACGAGCAGGTCGGAGTCGCCGAGCTTGCCGACGACGAGCACGCCCGCGGCCGCCGCACCGCCGGCGATCGGTCCGGCGAGCGAGACGAGGGCGTTGCGCCACGGGTCGAAGCGGACGTTGCGCAGCGTGACGTATGCACCGACGAAGGGGATGAAGACGGGCAGGCGCGGGTTGAGCCCCTGGCGCTTCCCCTCGACGTAGTGACCGAGCTCGTGGGCGAGGATCAGGAGCACGAAGCCGACCGCGAACGGGAAGCCCCAGATGAGCGCGTAGCCACCGACCGCGAGGAACAACCCGAAGAACTTGAGCGCGAAGGCACTGAACTTCACGAGCGCGCCGATCGCGACCGCGAGCGGCGCGAGCAGTCGGGCCAGGAGCGACTGGCGGCTGCGGTCGTGCTCCACCGGGAGCGTTCCCGGCTCGGGGGCGGTGAGCGGTTCGGGAACCTCTCGCTGCTGCTCTGCCATGACCGAGGATGCCTTTCCGGGTGTTCCCGACGACGTCAGGAGCCCTGGCCGATCCACTCTTCGCCGCCGGCATAGATCTCCTTCTTCCAGAGCGGTACGGTCTCCTTGAGGGTGTCGATCGCCTCCGCGCACGCGGCGAGCGCGGCCGCGCGATGCGCGGCGGACACGGCGATGACGACGCTCGACTGACCGATCTCGACCACGCCGACCCGGTGGTGGATCGCGATCGCGACGAGCTCGTGGCGCGCGGACAGCTCCGAAGCGATCCGCGCGAGCTCTGCCTCCGCCATTCCCTCGTACGCCTCGTACTCGAGCCTGACCACGTCCCGGCCGCGCGACCGTGCCCGGGTCGTCCCGACGAACGTCGCGATCGCCCCTGCGTCGTCGGAGGCGACTTCGCCCACCACGTTCTCGAGCGACAAAGGCTCTTCGGACAGACGAAACGCACCTCCCGAGACCGGCGGGATCACTGCGACCTCGTCCCCGTCTACGAGGGCGACGTCGCGCGCGACGTACGCGCGGTTCACCGCGTACGCAAGACCCGACGGCTCGTCGCCGAGACCGAGCGCCGCCCACACGTCAGCGACCCGGGCGCCCTCGGGAAGCTCGACCTCGCGCTCCCGGGAGCCTGCCTGCTCACGCAGGGCCGCGAACAATCGCACCGCAACGCGCATCGACCGAGGGTAGCCGCCTGATGTGAAGTCGGGGCGACATCGTGGTTACATCTGCGCGTGGCCACGGTCGTCCACCGAGCCAACCTCAACCAACAGGTGTACGAACGGCTCCGCGCGCGGATCTTGAGCCGTGACCTCGGGCCGGAAGCGAAGCTGAGCCTCCACGAGCTCGCGACCGAGCTCGGTGTGTCGCGGAGCCCGGTACACCACGCGCTGACCCGGCTCGTCACCGAAGGGCTGCTCACGGTCAGGCCGCGCCGCGGTTACTACGTCAACCCCGTCACGGAACGCGACCTGCTCGAGAGCTACGACGTTCGCCTGGCGCTCGAGCTGCATGCCGGGGCGATCGCCCCGGTGGTGACCGACGAGCAGGTGGCGGAGCTGCGCCGTCTCCTCGAGGCAACCGCAGAGGCGCGCTCGTATGACGAGTGGCATACGACGAACGCCGCCTTCCACGAGTGGCAGGTCGACCTTGCGGGCAACACGCTCCTGTCCCGCTTCTACCGCGAGCTCTCCGCGAACCTGCTCATCCAGGTGATCCGGCGCGGCCACGTCGACCAGGTCGACGTCCTCGTCGCAGAGCACGGTGCGATCGTCGAGGCATTCGAAGCGCGCGACGCGGACGCGGTGCGGGTTGCGGTCGGGCGTCACGTCGAGACGGGCCGGGAGATCGGGCTCGAGGCGATCCGCGGCGCAGGTGGCGCGCTCTAGAGGCTTGATGTCGGTTTGGAGTGCGGCTGGGGTGGTCCTGCGCCAAGAAGCGTGTTAGACGAGAACGACGTCAAGGCTGGTTGCCTTGATGTCGCTCTCGGCGAACGCGATCCGCAGTGCGCAGGGCCGCATCCAGACGTGCTTCGAACCCACATCAAGCCTCTAGTCCGTGCCGGGCGTCGGGACGCCGGGTGTCTCCCTCGGCGGCAGTCGCCCGCAGCCACGCATCTCGTTCAGGCAGAGGTCGATGAGCTGTCGCAGCTGGGGTTGGGCCCAGGCGTTGAAGAAGTCGGCGTGCGCCGAGTACCCACCGCCCGAGGCGAGCGCGATCCCGCGCATCGACGTCAGCGCGGGGTAGCGGAAGATCATCTCGAGCCGCGGCAGCGAGACGGGGTACCGAGCCGGACAGCTCGTGCCGACCGCGTAGGCGACATCGCGCGTGTTGTTCGCCCCTGTGAGGCGTCCGTCCCAGCAGCTCGGGAAGCTGACCCGAAGCTCCGGGTGTGAGCCCGACGGGCAGACGCTCGGCGCCGCGGTCGCCCGCCCGGTGCTCGCCGGAACGCACGACCACGACGTGATCCGCGCGCGCTGCGGGACCCGCGAGAACTGGTTGCCCGCGACGAGCTCGAAGCCCTGCGGGAACGGTCGCACCTCGTCGCTCGTCACCCGCCTGTAGTAGATCTCGGCGCCGGTCGGGAAGATCTGCCCGGTCGGGCCGTACAGCGTCGGGATCCAGTACGCAGCCCTGTCGCCGTCCCGGTCGCATGTGGATTCGGCTGTCCGCAGCGTCTTTGCCGTCGACATCGCGTCCGTCGAGACGTTGCCGAAGAACGAGTGGTTGTGCGACAGGCCGGGCTTGCGCGGCAGCCTGATCGGGTCGTCGTTCGAGGCATGGCTGAACGTGCACTGGCTGACGAAGTACGCGTTCGTGAGGTCGATCGGGGGTGACGACCCGAGCGCCGAGACACCTGCACGCGCTACCCCGACGAGTGGCAGCACGACCAGGGGCATCGCGAGCAACGCAAACACGATTCTCCGTCGTCCCATCACCTGCTCCTCGGACGTACCGTAGCGGGCCATGCTGAGCATGAGCGACCCCGTGGTCGATGTCGAGGCAGCGAAACCGCGTCGCGCCGAGCGCTCACGGTGCGCCGACGTAGGATCACCTCATGACGGGTGAGCCCCAGGCGCGGAGGCTCGACTCGGGCATCGAGGTCAAGCCGGTCTACCGGCCCGAGGATGCACGGGAGGCGCCCACCGAGCTGCCCGGCTCGTACCCGTTCACGCGCGGCCCCTATCGCGACATGTACCGGGGGCGGCCGTGGACGATGCGCCAGTACGCCGGCTTCGGCTCGGCCGAGGAGACGAACGCGCGCTTCCGGGCGCTGCTCGAGAAGGGCCAGACCGGCCTGTCGGTGGCGTTCGACCTCCCGACTCAGCTCGGGTACGACTCGGACGACCCGCGCGCGGAGGGCGAGGTCGGTCGCACCGGTGTCGCGATCGACACGCTGGAGGACATGCGGACGCTGCTCGAGGAGATCCCGCTCGATCGCGTCTCGACTTCGATGACGATCAACGCGCCGGCGGCGGTGCTGCTCCTGCTCTACGAGCTGGTCGCCGAGGAGCGCGGTATCCCTGGCGAGGCGCTCCGCGGCACCGTCCAGAACGATGTGCTCAAGGAGTACGTCGCCCGTGGGAACTACATCTTCCCGCCGCGCCCGTCGATGCGGCTGACGACCGATCTGTTCGCCTACTGCGCCGAGCGGCTTCCGGTGTGGAACACGATCTCGATCTCCGGCTACCACATCCGCGAGGCGGGCGCGACCGCGGTCCAGGAGCTCGCGTTCACGCTCGCGAACGGGATCGCCTACTGCGAGGCCGCGGTCGCGGCGGGGCTCGAGCCCGACGAGTTCGGAGCCCGGCTGTCGTTCTTCTTCAACGCACACAACCACTTCCTGCAGGAGGTGGCCAAGTTCCGGGCGGCGCGCCGGCTGTGGGCCGGGATCATGCGCGACCGGTTTGGCGCCACGAGCGAGCACGCCCAGGCGTTGCGCTTCCACGCCCAGACGGGCGGCTCGACGCTCACGGCCCAGCAACCCGAGAACAACGTCGTCCGTGTCGCGATCCAGGCGCTGTCGGCGGTGCTCGGCGGGGCACAATCGCTCCACACGAACGGCTTCGACGAGGCGCTCGCGCTCCCCACGGAGCGGTCGGCGACGATCGCGCTCCGGACGCAGCAGATCCTCATGCATGAGGCGGGCACGACGGACACGGCCGATCCGCTCGGCGGGTCGTGGTTCGTCGAGGCACTGACGGCCGAGCTCGAGGAGCGCGCGCTGGAGCTGATCGCTCAGATCGACGAGCTCGGAGGTGCCGTCGCCGCGACCGAGACCGGCTGGGTCCAGGGACAGATCGAGGAGTCCGCGTTCCGATGGCAGCAGCAGGTCGAGCGCGGCGAGCGGGTCGTCGTCGGCAGCAACCAGTTCACCGAACAGCACGAGGTCGAGCCGGAGCTCCACCGGCTCGAGCCGGAGCTCGAGCACCGGCAGCGCGAGCGGACGGCACAGTGGCGCGCCGAGCGCGACCAGAGCGCGGCAGCGGCAGCACTCGACGAGGTCGCACGCGTCGCGAACACGACCGACAACGTGCTCCCTCCGCTGCGCGAAGCCCTCCGCGGGGGCGCGACGCTCGGCGAGGTGTGCGGCACACTGCGGCAGCTCTGGGGCATGCACGACGCGTCGAGCCTCTAGGTACCGTTGCGCGCATGGAGCCTGGTGCGGAGCACCGCAGACGCGGGATCGTCCTCGCGGTCTGCCTCGGCACCCTCGCGCTCGTCGTTCCGCTCGCCTCATTCGCCGGTGACCGCGACGAGCCCGTGCGTGCGACGACCGCGACGACCGGGCTGCCCGACTTCTCCCGCGAGGTGGCGCCGATCGTGCGCGCGAAGTGCGCGGGCTGCCACATGGACGGTGGAATCGCGCCGTTCGCCTTCCGGACGGAGCGGGACCTCGCCTCCCGGGCCGCGCTCATCGTCCGCGCGCTCGACGACCGCCGGATGCCACCGTGGCCGCCCGGGCCGGACTCTCCCAGATTCGTCGAGCAGGCGACCAGGACGCTGAGCACCGCCCAACGGGAGACCCTCCTGCGGTGGACGCGGGCACAGCTCGTCCGCCCTGGTGCGCCGCGGCGCGGCGCCGCTGTCGGATCGGCTCCGGCGCCGACGACCAGCGTTCGGTCGGGTGAATCCGCTCTCGACCTCGCGATGCCGACCGCCTACCGCCCGACCGCCTCGGCGAACAGCACCGACGACTACCGCTGCTTCGTCCTCGACCCGAAGTTGACCCAGGACTCGTTCGTGACATCTGCGCGCGTCGATCCCGGCCGCGCGTCCATCGTCCACCACGTGATCCTGTACCGCGTCCTGCCCGCCGCGGTGGCGAGCGCCGAGAAGCTCGATCGCGCCCAGGCGGGCCCTGGCTGGACGTGCTTCGGCACCGCCGGGATCGACCGGCAGGCGGGCAGCGCGTTCGGGTTCCTCGACGATGCGGGCTGGATCGCCGCCTGGGCGCCGGGCTCGGTCGGGGCGCGGCTCCGGGACGGGACGGGGATCGAGCTGCCGGCAGGGAGCAAGATCGTGATGCAGGTGCACTACAACCTGCTGAACGGCGCAGGCCTCGACCGGTCACGGGCGGTGCTGACGACAGTGCCTGCGACGACGAAGCTGACACCGGTGTCGACGACGCTCCTCCCGGCGCCGGTCGAGCTCGCGTGCCCGAAGGGCCAGAGCGGCGAGCTCTGCGACCGCACCGCCGCGCAGTTCGACCTGATCCGCAAGTACGGGCAGGAGTCGGGCCTCATCCCGACCGGACTGTTGCTCCTCTGCGGAAAAGACGCGAAGCACCCGCCGGTCAGCGCCGTCACGACCTGCGACCGACGCGTTCCCGCCACGACGACGATCCAGGCGGTGATGGGGCACATGCACCTGCTCGGGACGTCGATCAAGGTCGAGCTGAACCCCGGCACACCCAGTCGCACGGTGCTGCTCGACATCCCCCGGTGGGACTTCCACTGGCAGTCGTCGTACCTGCTCGCTCGCCCGATCGTCGCGCACGCCGGTGACGTGCTGCGCGTGACGTGCACGTACGACACCGGGAGGCGCAAACTCGTCCTGCCCAAGGCTGCGCCGCGGTACATCCTCTGGGGTGAGGGCACGACCGACGAGATGTGCCTCGGTGTGCTGCAGGTGACACGCGGGTGAGCGTGAGCGCAGCAGGGGTCAGGGCGCTCCCTCACCCTCGATGAAGATCCTCCTCGTCTCGCAGATGTACCCGGGCCCTGATGCGCCCGACCTGGGGACGTTCGTGGCGGAGCTCGAGACGGCGCTCGGAGAGCGCGGTCACGAGCTCGACCGTGCGGTCGTCTGTCGGCGCGGCGGCCGCACCCGGCACCTCGCACTGGCGCGCGACGTCGTCGCGGCGGCGCGGCGCTTCCGGCCCGACGTCGTCTACGCGCACTTCCTCGTCCCGGCCGGCTTTCTCGCGGCGGTCGCGGGAAACGCGCCCTGCGTCGTGACAGCACACGGGCAGGACGTCGAGAACGCCCGCAGCTCCTGGTGGATCCGTCGGCTGACGCAGACGACGGTGGGTCGTGCGAGCGCGGTGATCGCCGTCTCGGACTGGCTCGGCCGACGACTCGTCGAGGTCGCTCCCGAGGCCACCGCGAAGCTGTCGGTGATCGACTGTGGGGTCGACCTCGACCGGTTCGAGCCCACCGACCGGGACGCGGCGCGGCAGCGGCTCGGCTGGCATCCCGCCGGCACTGGCTATGTCTGCGTCGGCGCGCTCAGCGAGCGGAAGAACGTGCTCGGCCTGGCCCGGGCAGTGGAACGGCTCGACGATGCCGAGCTCGCGCTGATCGGAGACGGGCCGCTGCGACTCGCTCTCACGGGTCGTGCTCGCATCAGGCTCGAAGGTCCCGTTGCGCACGGCGTGGTACCCGAGTGGCTCGCGGCGGCCGACGTCGTCTGCCAACCGAGCCTCGCCGAGCCGTTCGGGATCGCGGCGCTCGAGGCGATGGCCTCGGCGCGGTCGGTGGTCGCGACCTCCGTCGGAGGGCCGCCGGAATTCGTGACGCCCGACGCCGGCGTACTGGTCGAGCCGGGTGACGACGATGCCCTCGTCGCCGCACTCGCCGAAGCGGCCGCCTTGCCACGTCCGAACGACGCCGCCCGCCGGGCGGCCGAGCAGCACGATGTCAGGCGACAGGCCGCTCGGGTGGAGGAGGTCCTGCTCCGCGTCGCTCGAGATCGTCCAGCCTGAGCTGGACGAGCGGTGCGACCGCTGCCTCGAGACCCGCGTCGCGCGCGGCCTCGAGCGCTGCTTCGTAGCTCTCGCGCACCTTCTCGGGCGCGACACCCTGCTTGAGCCGGTTGTCCCCGGTCACGAGCAGCCGTTGGATCCTCGCGCGCGCATCGTCGGACGCAGCCATCAGCCGAGCGTAGCTACCATGCCGCCGCGATGATCCCGGTGTTCGCGGTCCTCCAGGTACTCCTCGGCGCGTCGCTCGTCACGCTCGTGCTGATGCACTCCGGCCGCGAGGCTGGCTTCGGCGGGATCGGCTTTACGCCGGCCTCGCAGGGCGGGACGCACATCGTCGAGAAGAACCTCGACACGGTTGACCGTCGCGGTGGCGATCCTGTTCGTGGCGAACACGGTCGTCCTGTACCGGCTGCTCGCGTAGCGCGCTCGCTCGTCGGTCACCGCGGGCGGGTCGGAGATGCTCGCTAAGCTTGGGGCCGCACGCGCTGGTGGCGGAATTGGTAGACGCGCCAGGTTGAGGGCCTGGTGGCCATTGCGGTCGTGGAGGTTCAAGTCCTCTCCAGCGCATCTGTGACGAAGGGGCCCGTTCGGGCCCCTTCGTCACAGATTCCCTCCTGGATGCAGACACCCGTGTAGTGGCGAGGCTTGCCTCGCCCGGTCAACCGGCCCCGCACGCCCCGGCAGCGCAGCGCTCGGTTGACGACATCCGGGAGGATCCGTACCCTGGATGGCGAACACATGTTCGTCAACCCCTTCCAGGAGGCGATCCGGTGCAGGCGACCGCCGTGCTGACCGCGCGACAACAGGAGATCTGGCAGTTCCTCGTCGAGTACGTGGAGGCCCACGGATACCCGCCGACCGTGCGCGAGATCGGCGAGCACGTCGGGCTCGCATCCCCATCGACGGTGCACGCGCACCTCGCGAACCTCGAGCGGGCCGGGCTGATCAAGCGCGACCCGACCAAGCCGCGGGCGATCGAGCTGCCCGGCCGTCGCCGCGTCGATCGAAGCGGGGAACCGGAGGTGCCACGCCTGCCGCTTCTCGGGCAGATCGCGGCAGGTATGCCGCTGCTTGCCGAGGAGAACATCGAGGACACGATCGCGGTTCCCGAGCCGCTGGGGCGCGGAGCCGACTTCCTGCTCACGGTCCGGGGCGACTCGATGGTCGAGGCCGGGATCCTCGACGGGGACACGCTCGTCGTCCAGAGCCGCGACGACGCCCGTAACGGCGAGATCGTCGTCGCGCTCGTCGGTGACGACGAGGCGGCCGACGAGGCGACGGTCAAGACGTTCTTCCGCGAGGGAGACGGCCGGATCCGGCTGCAGCCCGAGAACGCCGCGCTCGAGCCGATCTACGCGGATCACGTCCAGGTGCTCGGCAAGGTCGTGGGGGTGTTCCGGAGCCTGCGATGACGGTCACCGCGCTCAACCGGACGCTCGACCAGGAGCTCCTCGCTCTCGCCCGAGGCGCGAGCATGGAGTGCCCGTGTTGCGGGGAGTTCGTGATGCGCTTGCGTGGTGTGCTCGCCTGTCCCGAGTGTCGCTCGCTCCTCGCCGACGGGAGCGTCGTGCCGGAGCTCGATCTGTCGGTGTTGACACCGCAGGCCTCCCCTGGCGGGCGGTCGTAGGACCACCAGCACTGCATCGCAAGCGCGCTTCGACTCGGCCCACCCGCCTCAGGCGCTGCCGGCGCTGACCCGCAGCGCCTCGGTGATCCGAGCGATCGCGGCGGCCTCGTTGTCCTTGACTCCTCCCTTCGCCTCCGCGGCCGCGTTGGCGACGTCGAGGACGAACGCGCGGTACGCGTCGAGCTCGTCCGGGGCCTTGGCCTCGAGGGTCGCGACGGCGTTCGTCAGGCAGCCGAGCGTGCCCTCCACCTCGGAAGGGGAGGCGACGGCGCCGAAGCCGGTTCCCTTGATCGCCGCGAGCTCGCGCACGAGCTCGCTGTCGCTCGCAGCGTGGCCCGCGAGAGACTTGGCGACCGCGCTCGCCTCGCCAAAGCTGTCCGTGAAGTCACGGTCGGCGATCGAGACGAGCATCCCCGCACCCGTGACGCCCCGGCGCAGATCGTCCCACTCGCCCTCGCTGAAGTCTTGCTTGCCCGCCATGACGTGCTCCTTCCGTCGCCGTCGTCGAAAGTCGGGCCGAGCCTACCGCCCCGGTGAGAGGCGGCACGACGATTCGGCGGACGCTACCGTGCGCAATGCAGGCTGGATGGCCGCGGGCGCTTCGGCGTCCGAGGAAAGTCCGGACACCGCAGGGCAGGACGCTGGGGAAACCCCAGGCGGCGAAAGCCGACGGAAAGTGGAACAGAGAGGAGACCGCCGATCGCGAGATCGGTAAGGGTGAAACGGTGGGGTAAGAGCCCACCAGCGCCGTGGTGACACGGCGGCTCGCCAAACCCCGTCCGGTGCAAGGCGAAACAGGTCCCGACGACGCGGCCCGCCGAGGGACCGGGTATGCCGCTCGAGTCTCCGGGCAACCGGAGGCCAAGAAAGATGGCCATCCTCGACAGAATCCGGCTTACAGGCCTGCTACAGGAAAACCCTGCATTTGCAGGGTTTTCCTATTGAATGCCTCGATGACCATCCATCCCGGGCGAGCGCATCGGATGACCCGCGGCGGTGTTGGCTCGACCCAGCGTTCGACCGGTTAGGCGGCGCGCAACACGATCTCGATCGCGGTTCCCTCGTCCCGCGACGACCGGAGCGTGAATCCACCGTCGATCGCCTCCGCGCGTCGCCGCATGCTCTGCAACCCCTGGCCAACACTCTCGACGGACGCGTCGTCGAAGCCGACGCCGTCGTCGCTCACGCGCACCACCCGGCGGCCAGCCACGGTCTCGATCGTCACGGCGGCATGCTGCGCGTCGGCGTGCCTGCGCGCGTTTGCGAGCCCTTCCTGGACGATCCGGAAGATCTCGATCTGCTCGTCGGGTGCGAGCGTCACTTCGCGGTCGATGTCGAGCTCGACGTCGAGCGCGCCGTCGGCGGTGAGGACCTCGACGTACCGGCGCAACGCGGCATCGAACGGAGCGGTGCCGCTGGCCGACGACAGGGCGAGCACGGCGAAGCGCGCCTCCTGTTGCGCGGCGATCGCCGCCTGCTTCAGCCGCGGCAGCATCGTCTCGAGCGGCGCTCCTCCCTCGAGCATGCTCACCTGCGTCGAGATCGCGAACAGGTATTGCGCAAGGCCGTCGTGGATCTCCTGCGCGACGCGGGCCCGCTCCTCCGCGACGGCTCGCCCGAACTCGGCGTGACCGATCGCACGCCAGACTCCGACGAGGAGCACTCCGTACGAGAGGAGCCTCAGAAAGTCGCCCTGGAGCAGGTCGCTTCCCTGCAGCGATGGGGTCAGCACGTAGTGGAGGTCGGCGAAGACGACGAGCGTCATCGCGAGCGCGAGCCAGCTGTCGAGGTCGCGCCCATGCCGCCGGTAGCGGAGCCCGAAGCCGACTGCGGCCGCCACGGCGAGAACCGCGAGCGCTCCGAACGCGACCGTGAGCGCGGCAGTGACCCCTGTGCCCGATGTGGCGAGCCTACTCCCGCGGAGCGCGAGCCACAGGCTGCAGAGCAGAACGCCGGTGACGACCGCTGCCGCGAAGATCGCCTGGCGGCGATCGACCACGCGTCGGCTCACGAACGGTGCGGCCGCGATCGTCGCCGCAGCACCCAGCTGCGCCCCGATCCCCGCCCACCCCTCCGCGGGGTGGATCGGGTCGCCGCCGAAGACGGGCGCGACCCGAAACGCCAACGTCCCGACGCCGGCGACGAGGAAGCCTGCCGAGAGCAGCAGGTCCATCAGCCGCCCGTCGACGAGGAACCGCGTCGCCGCGAGGATCGCGACGAGCAGGGCCGCGAAGGCGACGCTCGTGTCGACCGCGAGCCGTGCCTCGGGCAGCGAGTACCCATCGAGACGATGGGCGGCCCAGAGCGCGACCGTTCCGATCGCGAGCGCAGCGACGAGCGCGAGCTCGCCGAGGAGCCACGAGCGATAGGCATCTGAACGAAGAGTTCGCACGAGGGACTCATCGGCAGCGGCTCAGCTGCCGATGAGAGGTGTGCCATGGCCGAGCGAATCCTCGTGGTCGACGATCACCCGCTCACGCGCGAGGCGCTGTCCTCGCTCCTCGAGCAGCACGGCTTCGACGTCGTCGGCCAGGCCTCCGACGGCGAGGAGGCGATTGCGCTCGCCGGGGAGCTCCATCCGGAGCTCGTGCTCCTCGACCTGACGATGCCCGGTATGGACGGGCTCACGGCGTTGCCGCTGATCCGCGAGGCGGCACCAGAGGCCGAGGTCGTCGTGCTGACCGCGTCGGGCACCGAGGAGAACTTGCTCAACGCGATCCGCGGGGGCGCAGCCGGCTACCTGTTGAAGAGCGAGGCACCCGAGCGGATCGCCGATTTCCTCCGGGGTGTTGCAGGTGGCGAGGCGGCGCTCTCCGGCGCCGTCGCACGCAGCCTGCTCGAGCGGGTGCGTGAAGGCGGGCGGATGGGTGGCGTACCCGAGGACATCGCGGAGCTCCTCTCCGCCCGCGAGGTCGAGGTGTTGCTGCTCCTCGACGAGCATCTCACCACGGACGAGATCGCGGCACGGCTCTTCATCTCCGAGCACACCGTCCGCTCGCACGTGAAGAGCCTGCTTCGGAAGCTCGGCGTCTCGTCGCGCCGCGAGGCGCTCGACCGCCTCGCCGGAACTCGCTCGTAGCATCCCCCAGCGAGGGGGATGCACGTTCGTCGATCGAGGGCGATGGCCAGGACCGTGCGGTTGGGTCATGCTTCGATCGTCACGCAGGGTCCTTCCTTTCGAGGGAGCTGGTTGGTGGAAACCGCAGCGAGAGCGCCGGGCCGCACCCCGGCGCTCTCGCTTTTGCACCTCAGTGCGCGACGGAGCTACTCCTCGCTCTCGAACCCCTCGAGAGCCGCCTCGACGAGGCCCGGAAGCGTCGCGAGGTTGTATCCCCCCTCCAGGACGGCGGCCGTCCGGGGCGCGAGCGACGCCGAGCGTCGCGCGAGCTCCCGGAACCCGTCCGCGGTGACGAGCATCTCGCCGAGCGGGTCGTCGTGATGGGCGTCGAAGCCCGCGGAGACGATCACGAGCTCGGGCTGGAAGGCGGTCACCGTCGGCTCGACGAGCGACCGGAACGCGTCGCCGTACGCGGCATCGCCCGATCCTGCGGGTAGCGGCACGTTGAGCGTCGAGGCGTCGCTCGTCCCAGGCCCACCGCTTCCCGGGTAGAACGGCCACTGGTGGAGCGAGACGACGAGCACGGAGTCGTCACCGCGGAAGATCGCGTCGCTCCCGTTGCCGTGGTGGACGTCCCAGTCGACGATCACGACGCGCTCCAGACCGAGCTCTGCCTGGGCGTGACGGGCGGCGATCGCCGCGTTGCCGAGCAGGCAGAAGCCCATCGCATGGTCGACGAGCGCGTGGTGCCCCGGTGGTCTCACAACCGCGAACCCGCCCTGTTCGACCGCCGCGATCGCGCAGCCCGCGGCTCTGCGGGCCGCCTCCCACGAGGTCGGGCCGGCGACGGTGTCCCCGTCGAGCGCCGTGTCGGTCTCGAGCGCGGCGAGGAGGTCGAGGTACTGCGGGACGTGCACCCGCTCGATCGCGGCACGAGAGGCAGGCTCGGGTGTGACGACGCCCGGGAACGCGTCCAGCAGCACCTCGAGACGCTGCTCGCATTCCGAGTGACCCCACTGGGAGGTCGGGTGGAGCGAGCAGAGCAGTGAGTCCGAGACGAGCTGCATCAGGCGGCTTCGGCGAAGAGCCGGGCGAGCCGAGTCAACCCGAGCCGGGTCGCTGCCTCGGCGCCTGCGAGCCAGTCGGGCTCGCGATCGTCCAGCGGCGGAAGCGGTACAGACGGGTCGAGTGTCGCGACACGTCGGTAGCGCAGGAGCGCTTCGGCCTCCGCAGCGAATCGCCCGGCGGCAAGGAGGGCATCGAGCGACCCGTGCTCACGGAGCAGCGAGGCGGCCGTCTTCTCACCGACACCGCGCGCCCCGGGGATCCTGTCCGACGGGTCGCCGCGGAGCGCGATGAAGTCGGTCACCTGTGCGGGCTCGACGCCATACCGGGCTCGCACCTCGTCGGGGCCGACCCGGTCGATCTCCGACACGCCTCTGCGGGGCTGGAGGATCGTCACGTCCGGAGCGGCGAGCTGGAACGAGTCGCGGTCGGAGGTCGCGACGAGCGTCGTGCCTCCGCGCAACCGCTCGGCGGCGACAGCCGCGCCGAGCACATCGTCGGCCTCGTACCCGGCGCGCTTGACACAGGCGAACCCGACCGACTCGAGCAGCGCCGGTGCGAGGTCGAGCTGCTCCACGAGCTCGGGGTCGAACTCCCGTCCGGCCTGGTAGCCCGGGTGGAGCTCCGTTCGATAGGTCGGCACACCGAGCGTGTCCCAGCCCACGACGACCGCCCTGGGGCGCTCGGCCTGCCAGAGCCTGACCAGCATCGAGCCGAGCCCGGTGAGGAGGTTGCCGGGACGACCGCCCTCGCGCCTGATGGAACGCGGCAGGGCGTGGAACGCGCGGTGGGCGAACGAGTCGCCGTCGACGGCGAGGAGTGGGCGGCTCATGCGAGCGTGGCCTCGAGCTCCTCGACGGCGACGCGCAGTCGCGCGGTCGCGACCGCTGCCGCGTGTTCCGGCTCGGCCCCGGCGAGGTCGTCGAGCGGGATCGGCGGGCCGTAGGCGACCTTGAGCCGGGCGAGCTGCCGCAGGCTCTCGGTGCCCGCCACGGCCGCCGGAACCAGCGGCACGCCCGCGCCGAGCGCAACCCGCGCCGCACCCGTGTGCCAGCGCGCCTCGAACCGCTTCCGGATCCCCTTCCGGCGACGCGTCCCCTCCGGGAACATCACCACGATCTGCCCTTCGCGGCACAGGTCGATCGCCTTCTGGACTGCGACCGTGTCCTTCTCACCTCGCCGCACCGGAAACGCCCCGCAGGCGGTGATGAAGGGGCCGAGCGGGAACCAGAACAGCTCCGATTTCGCCATGAACCTCAGGTACCGGGACGGAAACAACGGCAGCCCGAGCGGCCACGGGTCGAAGTTCGACCAGTGGTTGGAGGACAGGACGTATCCCCCGGCGGGCAGGTGCTCCTTCCCCCGGCTCGAGGCCCGGAATACGAGCTTGAGCACAGGGAAGCTGAGCAGCCCCACCACCAGATAGGCAACGCTCGGTCGGTGCGACGAGGCCATCGCCGGCTCAGTATCGCTGGACACCCGCTGTAAGGTGTCGCCCGCATCCGGCCGATCCCGGCCGGGAAGGAACTGCAACCCGAGGGAGAACACGCATCCGTGGCCGGACGAAGCCTCGTCATCGTCGAGTCACCCGCCAAGGCGAAGACCATCGCCGGCTATCTCGGCGACGGCTTCATGGTGGAGTCGAGCGTCGGCCACATTCGCGATCTCCCGAGTCGGGCCTCGGACGTCCCGGCGGAGGATCGAAAGCGCTTCGGGAAGCTCGGAGTCGCGGTGGAGGACGAGTTCGAGCCCTACTACGTCGTCGATCCCGACAAGAAGCGGATCGTGACAGAGCTTCGCAAGAAGCTCGCCCAGGCCGACGAGCTCCTGCTCGCAACCGACGAAGATCGCGAGGGCGAGGCGATCGCCTGGCACCTGTCGCAGGTGCTCAAGCCCAAGCGGGGGATTCCCGTCCGGCGGATGGTCTTCCACGAGATCACCCGCGACGCCATTCAGCGCGCCCTCGGCGAGACGCGCGCGATCGACGACCGGCTGGTCGACGCGCAGGAGACGCGACGGATCCTCGACCGGTTGTACGGCTACGAGGTCTCACCGGTGCTGTGGAAGAAGGTCACCCAGGGCCTGTCCGCGGGACGGGTGCAATCGGTCGCGACACGGCTCGTCGTGGAGCGCGAGCGCGAGCGGATGGGCTTCGTCGCCGCTCGCTACTGGGATGTGGTCGGGACGTTCGAGCCGGGCACCTTCGAGGCGCGCCTGAGCACGGTCGACGGTGTCCGGGTCGCCCAGGGACGAGACTTCGGCGACGACGGGCAGCCGACGGCCGACGTGGTCGTGCTCGACGAGCAGCGAGCGACCGCGATCGTGGCGGGGTTGCAGGGTCGGGCGTACGCCGTCCGCAGCGTCGACGAGAAGCCTTACACGCGCCGCCCGGCCGCGCCGTTCCGCACCTCCACGCTCCAGCAGGAGGCGAGCCGCAAGCTCAGGTTCTCCGCGCAGACGACGATGCGGGTTGCGCAGCGTCTCTACGAGAACGGCCACATCACGTACATGCGCACCGACTCGGTCACGTTGTCCGAGACCGCCCTCACCGCGGCCCGCGCCCACGCGAGCAGGGTCTACGGGCCCGAGACCGTCGCCGAGTCACCGCGTGTCTACCAGCGCGCTGTCGCGAACGCCCAGGAGGCTCACGAGGCGATCCGACCCGCCGGCGAGACGTTCCGAGCCCCTGAGGAGCTCGCACGCGAGGTCTCACGGGACGAGCTCGCCCTCTACGAGCTGATCTTCAGACGGACGGTCGCCTCACAGATGAAGGACGCCGTGGGGAAGACGGTCTCGATTCGGATCGACGCGACGACCACCGACGGGACACAGACGACGTTCGACGCGTCCGGGACGGTGATCACGTTCCCCGGCTTCCTGCAGGCATACGAGTCGGGCCGTGACGAGCCGTCCGAGGACGAGGAGCAGGAGCGCCGGCTACCCGACCTCCGCCCCGGACAGGAACTGTCTGCGTCTGCGCTCGAGCCACGAGACCACGAAACCCGCCCACCCGCGCGGTACACCGAGGCGAGCCTCGTCAAGGCGCTCGAGGACCGCGGTATCGGCCGCCCGTCGACGTACGCGTCGATCATGAGCACGATCCTCGATCGGGGCTACGTGTTCAAGAAGGGGACGGCCCTCGTGCCGACGTTCCTCGCGTTTGCGGTGACGAGGCTCCTCGAGGAGCATTTCGAGCAGCTCGTGGACTACGAGTTCACGAAGCGCATGGAGGACGACCTCGATCGGATCGCGTCCGGCGACGAGCAGCGCGTCGACTGGTTGCGGCGGTTCTACTTCGGGGATGGCGACCCAGGGCTCCACGCCCTCGTCACCGAGCACCTCGACGAGATCGACGCGCGAGAGGTCAACTCGATCCCGATCCCGGGGACCGAAGCGGTCGTACGCGTGGGCCGCTATGGCCCGTACCTCCAACGAGGGGACGAGCGAGCGAGCCTCCCCAACGATGTCGCGCCCGACGAGCTCACGGCCGAGTTCGTCGACGAGATCCTGTCTCGTCCGTCGGGCGACCGCGAGCTCGGCGAGGATCCCGAGACAGGACGAACGATCTTGGCGAAGGACGGTCGTTACGGCCCGTACGTGACCGAGGTGCTCCCGGACGGAGCCGAGGGCAAGCCCCGCACGGGGTCGCTGTTCAAGTCGATGTCGCTCGACACGATCACGCTCGCGGACGCGCTCACCCTGTTGACCTTGCCTCGCACGATCACGCTCGACGACGGCGACGAGATCCTCGTCTCGAACGGCCGCTACGGGCCGTTCGTCAAGCGCGGGAACGAGACCCGATCGCTCGAGAGCGAGGACCAGCTGCTCACGCTCACCGCCGACGAAGCGGTCGCGATCCTCGCCCAGCCGAAGGTCCGCCGTGGGCGCGGCGCGGCCAAGCCTCCGCTCAAGGAGCTCGGCCCTGACCCTGCAACCGCGCGACCGATCGTCGTCAAGGACGGGCGGTTCGGGCCTTACGTCACGGACGGCGAGACGAACGCCAGCCTCGGTCGCGGCGACGAGATCGAAGGCCTCACGCTCGAACGTGCGCTCGAGTTGCTCGCGGAACGCCGAGCCAAGGGCCCTTCAGCGCCGCGCGCGCGCCGTAAGCGCGGCTCCTGACCCGCTCGTTGCGACAAGTTCTGTCCGCTCGAGGGTTGATGGTCATCGGGGGTGGGTGGTAACGTCTTGCGTCCATTCGACGCCCCTGGGGTGTCGGACGTCCGCCCTCACGCACCACACGTGCTTCGCGACGCGATCAGATCGCCACGGCCGCGGAATACGTCGAAACGCCATTCCGTTGTGACTTTGTAACACGAGCGCCACAGCATGTTTCCTGGAAGAAGCGGGATAATCAGCATAGAGTCAGAGTTGCTTGTGCTCCGCCGACAGACCCGAAAGGACTGACACACGGTTTGACGCAAAACCAGCTCATCGAACTGTTCGAGACCGACCAGCTGAAGGGCATCGTGGAGCGCTCGGAGGAGCGCGGGTGGGTCGACCAGAGCGAGCTCGACACCTTCGCCGTCGAAAACGAGCTTGCCGCCGATGACATCGAGCAGGTGACCCGCGAGCTCGAGGCGATGGGGCTCGAGATCGGCGCGCCGAAGCAGAGCGACGAGGAGCGCGCTCGCGAGGAGGCGGCAGAGGCCGCAATCTGGGCGAGCGAGACGCTCAGCGGAGCAGCCGATTCGCTTCAGCTGTTTCTCGCCGACGTCGGCAAGCACAAGCTGCTGACGGCGGCACAGGAGGTGCAGCTCGCGAAGCGGATCGAGCGGGGCGATCCGACCGCGAAGCGGCACATGATCGAGTCCAACCTGCGGCTCGTCGTCTCGATCGCGAAGGGATACCGCGGTCTTGGGGTCCCCTTCCTCGATCTGATCCAGGAGGGCACGCTCGGTCTGAACCGTGCGGTCGAGAAGTTCGACTGGCGGCGCGGCTACAAGTTCTCGACGTACGCGACGTGGTGGATTCGCCAATCGGTGCAGCGAGCGGTCGCGAACCACGCGCGCACGATCCGCGTCCCGGTGCACGTCGTCGAGCGCCAGCAGAAGCTGTCGCGCGCCGCCCGCCGGCTCGAGGTCGAGCTGGGTCGCGAGGCGACGAAGGAGGAGCTGGCCGAGGCGACCGGGCTTCCGATCCAGCATGTCGAGGAGGCGCTCGGCGCCGCCCACGCGTCCGTCTCGCTGAATCAGACGGTCGGTGCGGACGACGAAGGGGAGTTGGGGGACCTGTTCGCGGATCGCGAGGCCGCCGACCCGTTCGATGAGGCCGAGGAATCGCTGCGGCGCCAGGGCATCAGGCGGGCGCTCGACGCGCTGCCGGAGCGCGAGCGGCGGATTCTCGAGCTCAGGTTCGGCTTCGAGGGTGAGCCGTGGACGCTCGAGGCGATCGGGCACGAGCTCGACCTGACACGCGAGCGTGTGCGGCAGCTCGAGGGGCAGGCGCTGAGCCGTCTTGCGGCGCTGCGCGAGCTGGCATCGCTCGCCGCCTAGCCGAAAAAGTCGCGATTCTCCGCTCTGATCGCGTTTCCCGAGCCGTCGGACTCACTCGTTCGAGCGACCGATCCCTCTAAAGCGCCATCTGAAGGCGGCCGATACCCGTTCTGTGGACGCCGCCGAGCGTAAGGAGATCCTGAACCGATACCGCGATCACAGCCGCCGGTTCGAAGCGGCTGCCGCGCGTCGGAGCACGAGCAGGACGGCGTCGGTGATTCCCTTCACCGCGCCGGTTCTCCGTGAGCTCGAGCAGGAGCCGACCGCCCGCGAGATCGAGGTGCTGCAACTCGTGGCCGACGGGCTTGTCAACCGCGAGATCGGCCAGCGCCTGTTCCTTTCGGAGGAGACGGTGAAGTCGCATGTCCGCCATCTCCTCGCCAAGCTTCAGGCACGCAGTAGAGCCCACGCCGTAGCCGTTGGCTTCCGGCGTGGGCTCATTGCGTGACGTTGTCTGTTCGGCCGTCAGCCCCCGGCTCTCACACAGACCGTGTTCCCCCAAAAGAGGGATGCCAGGCATGTGTGGAGAAACGAGGATCCGACGGCTGAACTACCAGTCCTTCACGCCCGCAGACATGGCGGCACGAAGGAGGTTGCGAACGACGGCTTTTCGCATCGCTAACTCCTAGATTGGGAACTGACGGCAACCTAGATCGTATACCCCATTTGAGGGATCCTCAAGTCCAGTGATCGCCAGTCCGAAAACCCGCATCCTCCACGTCTATGTGTTCACTCTCGCCGCCGCCGCAGGCGCAGTGGCGGCAACGCTGCTCGGAAGCGGTCAGACTCTTGGGAACCCGCTAGCAATCCTCGCTTTGTGCTTGGCGGCAGCGATCGCGGAACGCGGGGCAGTGCGGCTCTCGTCGACGACTGAACTGTCGATTTCGCCGGTGCTGACCCTCTTCGCGGCGGTCCTGTTCGGACCACTCGCCGGCGGTATAGTCGGAGCGGCCTCGGAGTTGGGGGACACAGAACTGTTCGGAGGCTCCCAACCTGGACGTTCGCCACGGCTCAAGTGGCTCACCTACACGAGCAGCCGCTTCATTTCTGGAGCCGCGATGGGGCTCTGCGCCCAGTTCGTCCAAGATGGTTGGGTAGGCACGGCGGGTCTCGTGGTCTCGACCATCGCCGCGTCGCTTGTGGGTGAGGGGCTTGAAGTGCTGTTCGCATCGCTCGCCGCCCATCTACGAGGAAATCCGGTCTCGATCGCTCGGACTGTTGGCCCGCTGATGGCCACGGCTACCTGCGTATACGCACCGGTCGTCGCTGCCCTTGCGTATACCTACTCGGAAGTCTCGCCGTGGACAGCCCTCCTGTTCCTCGCTCCAGCGCTCGCCGCCCAGAGGTTGTTCAGCCTCTACCAGGAGAAGGCTCGACTCTACGAAGAACAGGTCAAACTGTCGGAAGACCTTCGCGCCGCGAACGCCACACTCCTCGGTGCCAACCTGTCGTTCGCGACCGCACTAGTCCAGACACTTGAAGAGAGTGACCGGTACACCGCCGGTCACTCTCGAGCTGTGGCCACGTACTCACGCGACATCGCGGCTCGAATGAGCCTTCCCGTCGAGGATCAGGAAAAGGCACATCTCTGTGGCCTCGTACACGACATCGGGAAGATCGGTCTTCCGGGGACACTGCTCAACAAGGAAGGGCGGCTAACCCTCGAGGAGCGTCGTGAAATGGAGAAACACTCTGAGATTGGAGAGCGGATTCTCGCCAAGGTGAACGCGTACGCGGACGTCGCGCGCATCGTCCGACATCACCACGAGCGGATCGACGGAGAGGGCTACCCAGATGGACTCCGATCCGACGAGATCCCACTGATCTCGAAGATCATCGCCGTCGCGGACGCATACAACGCGATGACGTCTGACCGGCCGTATCGGAAGGCCATGGCGTTCCCAGTGGCGCGGGACCGTTTGCTCCAGGCGATGGGTAGTCAGTTCTACGTCGACGCTGTCGTTGCCTTTCTCGCCGTGCTAGCTGACGCCGACGAGGATTACCGGCATGCACGGAGTTCTGAGTTCGGGCCGATCGAACCCGCCTCCGAGCTCACGGCTCATGCACGATCCTCTCTCGCCATCTCGGTCGGTGCTGCGTAGTTCGTGCGCGTCGCGGCGTTGAGTACAACCGCAGTTCGGGACCTAACTCCCAGCTTCTGCATAACGTGTCGCACGTGAACCTTCGCAGTCGACTGACTGATGAACAGCCGCGTTGCGATTTCCTGATTACTCCGACCCAAGCACAGCAACTCATGGACCTCACGTTCCCGGGGTGTCAACGTAGCCCAGGGATCAACGAGTTCTGAGGTCGAGGTCCCGAGCTCCTCGAGGATGCGACTGTCACCTGCGCGGAGTACGACGAACATAGCCGGCTCCTTGGTCTTCGAAGAACCTAGAAGTGCGCGAAGAAGTTCGCGGTTCGCCCGATAGGCGGTCACGACGATGTCTTGGGCACCCACTTCATAGGCGGTCTCGAGCAAAACATCGCAACTCGACATCTCTCCTGGGATTCGAGCCTTGAGCGCAACGACCGCTTTGGTTGCACGAACCAGCATGTTTGTCTCAACCCCGCTCGTTTGCTTCGAGGCATGATCCGCGAGCTCGGCCGCCTCGTCGAGTCGCCCAATCGAAGCGAGGGCCAACGCACGCGACGCCATCACCTCGCCCTTCATGCTCGGCAACGCCCGGGTCAGATCCGGTGGCTCCAACGCACACGCATCCAGGCTAAGCCCGTGTTGGACCAGAATCCGCACGCGAATCGCATAGGCGTTTTGGATCCCGTTCTCGTCGTTGATCCGTTGCGCCTCTATCGCGGCAAGTTCAATGGAATTCAGAGCGTCATCGAAACGGCCCTGCCCCGCCAGCGCCGCAGCTGTCGTCGCTAGCCCATACGGCAATGCCGGATCAACGCGGTGTTCCGTTGCGTCAGCCACGAGCTCCCGAGCGTGATCAAGCGCCTCCGCATAGTACGAACCTAGGACCAAAGCCCAAGACAGCATGCTTCGAAACGAGCACCTCAGAAGTGGGTCGGCAACTCTAGGGACAAGTTCGACCGCCTTTCGCGCGTCGAGCGAGGTGACTGACGTAGCCGAAACGGAAGCCGACACTCAACTGCTTGTCGACCATTCGCACGTGATCACGTGCGTTGGTGCCGGTCGCCGAGCTCTCAAGATCATGGAGGAGGCTGAGAGCTTCCCCATCTTCTAGCGCCGAAAGGCACATGACCTGACCCCACAGGCACTCGCGTCGCTGCCAATGATCCTCGGTCGCCTCGTAGGCGCCTCGATAGTACGAGAGAGCAAGAGCCTCGTTCGATCCGATGTGTGCGGCACGCGCGGCCACCACGGAGGCCCGATACTTCAGATCTGAGTCTTCCGGGCCACACCCGAGGGCACGCCTGGCAGATGTTAGTGCCCGCGTGTGGTGTCCTTGTCGAAGCGACAGTTCTGCATCAGCAACATCGAGGACCGGTGATCCGATCCGTCGCGCCTGAGCGAAGACGATCCAGCTCTCTAACGCCATGAGGCGGGCGCCATACACAAGGTCATCGATCGCGTCCATCAATAGGACCGGCAGTTGATCGTCCAGACCATGGCGCCTCACTACCTCGAATCCAGCGTCCCAATCCTCCCGAAGGCGATAGATCTCAAGTCCGCGCCGAGCTGCGTCTGCGACTTGGGGGGTGGCATCCAGGGGTGCGCGGCTCTGCAGGAACGCAGCCGCCAGGGGGTGCAGTTCGAGCCGCCCGTCGCGCTCGTCGAAGATCCCGAGCGAGAGCGACTCCGCGCACACGCGCTGGGCTCGTTCTTCGCCCAGGAGTGCAACGGCCAACTCGGCGTCGACGGTGGGCATCGCGGCAAGCACCGCGAGACCCGTGCGAATCGTAGGGTCGAGCGCTCGATAGAGCTCGTCCGCGAAATACTCGTACAACGTCTCGGGGAGATCCGCGTCGATCTCGGCGTCACCGGGCGTCATGCCCGCGAGCCCGATCACCGCAGGCCACCCACGCGCCAGCACGACAAGCCCAGCCGTCAGCTCGGGGCGCGCCCCTTCGAGTACCTGCTCGACCTCCTCAGCGGTCATCGCCAGGATGCCCTCGGGAAGCTCGAGCACCTCCTCGTACAGGATGTTCCGACCCTTCACCCACGCAGGACGCACCCGACTTGCGAGCAACAGCCGTACCGGCGCGCGATTGACGATGGTCTCGACGAACGCCTCCGAGCCCGGCGAGACCGCGAGGAAGTGGTAGTCGTCGATCACGATCCACGCGCCGTCCGGCCAGTCGGTGAGATCCTCGGCGAGCATCTCCGCCAGCAGCACCGCCTCCCGCTCCGGATCGTCGGTGACCGCAAGCCGCTCGAGCAGCCGCTGCCCGGCGCCCGGCACCACGCGAGAGGTCGCGGCCACCAGCTCCCGCGCGACAACGGCAACGTCGGCCGCCGAGCCGCGCGCACGGAACCAGACCACGACTCGATCGTCGCGCGGCGCCCACTGCTCGAGGAGGATGGTCTTCCCGAACCCCGGGCCAGCAACGAGCGTCCTGACCCTCGCCTTCGACCGATCGAGCGCACGGAACAGACGCGGGCGCTCGATGATGCGCCGCCGACGGATCCTTGGCGTCGATGGCCCCTGGGCCATGATCGTGCTCGGGGACGCTACTGGAACAACGGTCATCTGAGAAGAACGCCTGCGGCCGGCGGGGGCGGGCCGCAGGCGCCTGCCGTCAGCCCTGCCCGGGGCGGAGCCCGCCGAGCGGGACCTCGTAGGGGTCTCTACCGGTCTGAGCGCGATACGCCACGGGAATGTGGCGCCGCCGCGAAACGCCGAGCTTTGCTCTCAGCGCGTCGCAATGCGCCTTCGCGGTGCGCGGCGAGATGCCGAGCCGGGCGCCGAGCTCTACGTTCGAGCACCCGGCCGCGAGCAACGCGACGATCTGGCGCTGGCGCTCGGTGATCTCCGCATCCGACGCTGTTGCGGACTTTGGCATGTGGAGATTGTCCACTCCCTCGTTCGAGGGATCCATTGACAATGGGGCGTAACCAGGGGCGTAATCGCCACATTCGCGATCTAGGGGCAGGTCAGAAGCCTGCCGCGAACCCATCGCCTCGTCCGTCCGAGCCGCCGATGAGCCCACCTGCATGGCGAAGGACGACCTGGCCAACGCCGAAGGGGTGTTGCACCGAGGCCCTCCGAGCGTCGTGCCCCAGGCCCCTCAGGCGCTCGAGCTCGTGCCAGAGCCCTGGCTCCAGCTCAACGACCCGTCCCGGGCGTACCCGCCAGCGAGGTGCATCGAGGGCCGCCTGCGGGTCAGCTCCTTCGTCGACCATTCGGAGCACCACCTGCATATGACCCTGCGGCTGCATCGCACCTCCCATCACACCGAACGGGCCGAGTAGCTCCCCATGCTCGAGCAGCATTCCCGGGATGATCGTGTGGAACGGGCGCTTCGAGGGTGCGAGCCGGTTCGGGTGACCCTCGTCGTCGACGAAGCAGGCGGCCCGGTTCTGGAGGACCACGCCGGTGCCGGGGACAAGGACGCCCGAGCCGAAAGTCTCGTAGATGCTCTGGATCAACGAAACCGCCATCCCGTCGCCGTCCACGGCGCAAAGGTAGGTCGTACCACCAGCCGGAAGAAGCGACGGCTCGGGATCGAGGGCGCGATCGGGGCGCACGAGCGCCCGACGATCCCGGAGGTGGACCGGATCGAGCAGCTCGGTGGGGAGCGGCCCGTCGGCTACATAGGCCGCCGCGTCGGCGAACGCGAGCTTCATCGACTCGATCTGCTCGTGGAGCCCCGGTTCGAGACCCTCGTACAGCCCGAGTGCGATGAGCGCCGCTGCACCCTGTCCGTTTGGAGGCAGCTCGCACACGTCGACACCGTGATACGTCAGCTGGATCGGGTCGACCCACTCGGACGCGTGAGCGGCCAGGTCGTCGACCATCAGCCAGGAGGATGCCGCGATCGCCTCGGCGACGGGCCCGTTCGCGAACAGGTCGGGCCCTTCGACTGCAAGCCGACGGTAGGTCTCGGCGAGCTCGGGCAATGCGTACCGCCCACCGATCCCCGGCGGGGGAAGGGGAGGCGCGCTCGCCGCAGCCCACTTGTGGGCGATGCGGGCCGAGCACGAAAGCCCACCCTCGGCGAGATCGATCGCCGGTGACAGCGCGGCGTCGAGCCCTCGGCGACCGAAGCGCTCCGCGAGATCTGCCCAGGCGCGCACCACCCCGGGGACCGTGACGGAACGAGGCCCGTCCTCGGCGACCCCGCCATCGTCGATCACCGCAGGCGAGCGACCCGAGCCGTTCAACCCGTGCAGGCGCTTCCCGTCCCAGACGAGCGCAAAGAGATCGCCACCCGGACCGTTGTCGGTCGGCTCGGCGACCGTGAGCACGACCGCAGCGGCGAGCGCTGCGTCGATCGCGTTGCCACCGCTCTCCAGGACGGCAAGACCGGCCCGGGTCGCACGGGGATGGCTCGTCGAGATCATGGCCTCGGAGGCGATCGCAGGCATGCGCGGCCAGCCGGCGGTCTGATCGATTCGCGGGCGGAACAGGCGCTCGAGGTCGAACTCCACAGCACCATCCTCTCAGGAGCGAACCAGCTGCATGCGTAGGATCGAGCCCGTGCCCCGCGACGCCGACATCGTCATCGTCGGGGCCGGGATCACGGGCATCGCCACCGCGAGAGAGCTGGCTCGCTCCGGTCGCCGAGTGGTCGTGCTCGAGCAGTTCACCGTGGGCAATGCGCGCGGATCGAGCCACGGCACCACGCGCATCTTTCGACTCAGCTACGACGACGAGCGGTACATCCGACTCGCGTCGGCGGCACTCGGCGGCTGGCGGGAGCTCGAAGCCGAGGCAGGGGTCGAGCTGATCCATCGCGTAGGGGCGCTCGACCTCGGACAGGCGTCGATCGGCATTGCACGGGCCCTCGGTGCGTCCGGAGTTGCGTGCGAGCGGCTCTCCGGCGCGGAGGTCAGGAAACGCTGGCCGATCGTGTGCGTAGACGACGAGGCTGCCGTCTTCCAGGCCGACGGAGGGGTGCTACGGGCAGATGTCGCGCTTGGCGCCCTCGCCGAGAGCGCACGGGCGCTCGGGGTCGAGCTTCTCGACGAGACACGCGTGGTCGCGATCGAGCGTGACCGCGTCGCGATGCGCGCCGTTCTCGAGAACGGAACGTCGATCGGGTGCAACGCCGTCGTCGTCGCGGCGGGAGCGTGGGCCGATCGTCTCGTGCGCCCCCTCGCTGTCGAGCTCCCCGTCGTCCCGACCCGGGAGACGATCGCGTACGTTGCGCGCACCACCGAGCTCGAGCTCCCGACGGTCATCGACTACAACCCACTCGCAGCCGCACACGTCGCCGGGCTCGAACGCGCCGGCGAGGCGTGGTACGCGCTCGGCCTGCCCGGCGGGGAGCTGAAGATCGGGCTGCACCACGGGGGCCCGGTAACCGATCCCGACACCAACCCCGCTCCCGACGCGGCCATCGCGGATGCGGCCGTGCTCTGGGCTCGCGATCGCTTCGACGGGGTCGCCGACTCCGTTTCAACCGAGACGTGCATCTATACGAACACCGCCGACCAGAGCTTCGTCCTGGAGCGGCACGGCCGACTCGTCGTCGGCTCGGCCTGTTCCGGCCACGGATTCAAGTTCGCGCCGCAGCTCGGGAAGACGTTGGCAGCGCTCGCGCTGGAGGCAGCGCAGTCCTAGTCGCTGCCGTTACTTCGAGCCGGCCACGAAGTCGGCGACAGCCGTGATCGCGTCCTCGTCGAGCTGACCGTCGAACGACGGCATCGCGCCGCGTCCGGCGTGGACGATCGCGGCGACTTGCGTGGCGGTGAGTGCGGTGTCGTCGAGGTTCGGGCCGACGTTCCCCGTCGAGCCGGCAGGCCCGAACGTGTGACACCCGGCACACCCTGCGGAGGCGAACACGGTCGCTCCGTCGGGGGTCGCTGAGGTCTGGGCTGAGGTCGACTCCTCCGACGTGGTCGCCGGCTCTCCGCCGGCGGTCTCGCGCCCGACGACGAACCCGCCAGCGGCGAACGCGAGCCCGAGGAGGAGCGCGACGAGCACGATCGCCCCTTCGAGCACCGGGACCGACATCGGGCGACGATGTCGCTCGGCCCGAAGCGGGATCCCCCGCTCGTCGAACACCGCGGCACCTGCCTTGCCCCGCAACGTCTGCCACACGTTCCAGAAGAACAGGAGCTGCACCGCGGCGAGCACGACGACGAACGGGACCGAGACGCGCGTCAGCGTGTCGTACTCGGACGGAAGCACCGACCAGCGCCGCGGCGCGCCGTTCAGGCCCTGGACGAGCCAGAGGCCGAACACGGTCATCCCGGCACCGAACGTGACCCAGACGTGCCAGAGCGCCATCCGCTCGCTGTACAGCGCTTTCCCTGAGAGCTCCGGGAGCAGCGCGTACACCGCGCCGAAGATCAGCAACCCGATGTTCAGGAACGCCATGTGGTGGAAGTGGCCGACGATCCACAACGTGTTGTGCACGACAACGTCGAATGCGATCGTCGCGTTGACGACCCCCGACAGCCCGGCGAGCAACCAGCCGACGAGCCCGAGGAACAACGCCGTCGAGGCAGCTGTCCAACGGAAGCGCGAGCGGTAGATCGTGAACGCGAGGCTGTAGAGCGAGAGTGCCGACGGAAGCACGAGCGAGAACGTGATCGGTTGCATCACCGTGTTGATCTGCGCCTGCGGTGTCCCATCCGGGTAGTCGAGGTAGATGTGGTGTGCCCACACGAAGACGTTCGCGATCACCGCGACCGTCCACGCGACCGCGATCACGTTCCCCGCGACGAGCTCCCGACCCGCATACCGCGGGATGAGGAGGTAGTAGGCGGCGACGGCAGGGAAGAGGAGCAGGTAGACGACCGGATGACCGAACCACCAGAGGATGTTCTTCGCGAGCAGCGCGTTCGTCTCGCCCACCCAACCCGCCGACTCGAGGATCTGCCAGACGAGCAGGCCGGCGAGCGGGAGCGTCGCGATGATCATGTCCAGCCCGATCACCGCGAGCGGGATCACCGGATACGGAACCGACCGCGGGTTGGTCGGGAAGGCGCGCGGGAAGAGGTACCCCCAGCCCATCGCGACCCCGAAGCGGTTGAGGATGCCGGTCTTCACGGCGTGCAACGACTCGCGATTGCAGACCGTGTGCAGGATCCCGAAACACCAAGTCACGATCGACAATCCCGCGAGCAGGACCGAGAACGAGAAGATCCCGGTCGCCCACGCACCCCATTCCCCGGCGCCGTAGAACGGCAGCGGGTAGAGGAACACCCAGGAGGCCGCGAAGCCCATGCCGAGCGTCGTGATCACGACCCCGACGACGCCGAGCACCATCAGCCACCAGCTGAGCGTCGCCATCACCCGACCGAAGCCTCGCACCGGGAAGCCGACGGCCGCGAGCACCCACCACGAGATCCCCATGACCGCAAACCCCGCCCAACCGACGAACGTTCCCAGCCCGTGGGCGGTCATGATCGCGTACCAGAGGTTGTCGCCGACGCGGGCGTCCGGCACTGCCTGACTCCAACGGAGGACGACACCCAGCAGGCCCGATGCGGCGAGGATCGCCGTCGACGCGCCGATGTACCGGAGCGCGAGCGTTCGGGCTGCCTCGCGATCGGTCACGGTCGCACCTCGACGCTCGCCACCATCTTGTGGTGGTCTACGCCGCAGAACTCGAGGCAGCGCACCTCGTACGTTCCCGGCGCCCGGAAGGTCCAGACGAGCTTCTGTGTCCGGCCTGGCAAGACCTGTGCCTGCGTGATGAGCGCTCCATCAGGGTTGTAGACCCCGAAGCCGTGACTGACGTCACGGCTCGAGAGCTGGAACTCGACGGGAATGTCGACCCTGACCTCGGGAGGATCGATCGCCCAGGCAAATTGGACACCCGTCACCCGGACGATCTGACGGTTCGGCCCTGCCGAGTCACCGTACGGGACGTAGAAGATCGTCGCGAGCAGGAGCGCGAACAGCCCCACGAGGACGATCACGAGCCACGTCGTCTCCCGATGTGACCAGGTGCGCACGGTGTCGTCGCCCGGCTCCGGACGACTCGTAGAACGCCAGACGATGACCGCGATCGCGCCGCCGAACACGCATGCGATCGCGTACGCGACCGTGACGACGACGGCGGTGTGCGACACGCCGCGAAGTCTACGATGCCCGCCGAACTCCCCGGCATCGGGCATTCCCACCCTGTGTGTGCGGGTTTCCCGCAGCTGCAGGCAGACTTCAGGACATGCCGCCCGCCCCGAGAAAGCCACCCCCGAGCACGAGCAGTAGGAACCGGAACTTCGTCATCGCCGGGGTGGTGGCGCTCGCCGTCGTCGCGGCGCTCGTCGTCGGCAGTCTCGTCCTCACCGGCGGAGACGACAGCAGCAACGGCGGCGGCGACTCGATCGCCACGGAGACGGCGTTCCTCGACGGGATCCCGCAAGACGCCGAGATCCTCGGCAACGACACCGCGAAGGTCACCCTGATCCAGTTCGAGGACCTCCAGTGCCCGATCTGCAAGCAGTACACGCTGGAGGGATTCCCCGGGATCGTCGACCAGTATGTGCGACCTGGCCAGGTGAAGGTCAGGTTCGTCGGTCTCTCGTTCATCGGCGCCGACTCGCTGAAAGCGCTGCGCTACGTCGTCGCCGCGGGTCGTCAGGGCAAGCTCTGGCAGATGAGCGACGCCCTCTACCATCAGCAGGGCGAGGAGAACACCGGCTGGGTGACCGACGACCTGCTCGAGAGCACCGCAACCGACCTCGGCCTGGACTGGGACAAGCTCAAGACCGACGCCGACAGCGCGTACGTCACGCAGACGATCAGCTCGATGGCCGCCGAGGCGCAGCAAAAGGACGTTCCCGGAACACCGACGTTCTACGTCCAGATCGGCGACGAGGCGCCGTACCTCGTTCAGCCGAGCGGGCTCGACACGGCAGCCTTCCAACCGATCCTCGACGACGCGCTCAACAGCTGAGATGCGCCTGAGGCGCGCGACGGTCGACGAGCCGCGCGCGGCATGACGGACCGGGTGCTCCGCATCGCCGTGCTCGTCGTGGCCGCTGCAGGCGCTGCGATCGCGGGGTACCTCACGTACGTCCACTACCAGCCGGACGCGCTGATCTGCACGGTCGGCGGGGGCTGCGAGAAGGTCCAGGACTCGAAGTACGCGGTCCTGGTCGGGATCCCCGTGCCGGTCCTCGGGCTCGTGGCGTACCTGACGGTGATCGGGCTGGTGCTCTGGGATTCCGAGCTCGCGCGGGCGCTCGCCGCAGGGCTGGCCCTCGGCGCCGTGGGGTTCGCGATCTACCTCGTCTCGCTCCAGGCCTTCGTGATCGACGCCTGGTGCATCTGGTGCCTCGTCAACGACGTCGTGATCGTCCCGCTGCTCGCGGTGACCACGGTCTGGCGCGTCGTTCGCTCAGGCCCCGACTGACGATCGGCTCCGCCGGCCTGAGTGCCGGCAAGCGCCAGTCACGTCATCGGGACCTGACGCAGGATGTCCGATTCGATCCGGTCGAGGATCTCGTTGAGGCTCCCGCCGGTGGCTGTGATCCCGTGGTTGCGGAGCCCGATCACCGCATGCGCGGGGTCGGGCTCGCGGTCGATGAGCTCGGCGACCGCCTCTGCCAGCTCCTGCGTTCCGCACGGATAGTTGATGTCCGTCGCTGCGATCCCCTCCATCCAGGCGTGCACGTGGAGGATCGCGCCGACATCCGGATGCGCCTGGTAGATCATCCAATGCTCGATCGCGTCGACCGACACGCGGCGAGGCTCGATCCCGGGAGGAACGCTGATCATCATCTTCGCGTTCGGCTCGTCGTACCCCGCCACGAGCAGGATGTCGCGACCCGCCACCTCGAGCTGTGACTTGTCGACGCCGCTCGCACTCATCCAGAACCGGGTCGCGTCCTTGCGGGCCGAGAGGTTCCCGTAGGAGAGCCCACCGACCTGGTAGAGGCGCATCACGTGGCGCAGATCGCGCTCGTCGAGGTATTCGTGGACCGGGAACGGCGCAGGGAGCAGGTCGAGCTCCTGCATGCGCTTGCCGGCAGCACCGAGGTCGGCAGTGACCTCGTCGCCGTCCCAGAGCTCCGGCTCGAGATCGGGGACGAACTCGTTGTCGATCACGAGCTTGGACTTCGCCAGCGGCGCGAGCCGCTCGAACACCTCGGCGGGATCGTCGCTGATCTCGTACGTGCCCCGCTCCATCGTCGTGAACCAGACGCCCTTGCCGGGGACGTGGAGGACGACCACGTTCGCCAGCGTCCGGACGAGCATCGGGTAGCTCGTCTTGAGCACGTCGTCGGGGACGGCGGGTAGCTCGTAGAACGAAGCCGAGTAGGTGCCACGCGACTGCCGGCGAAACGCCTTCGGCTCCGCCGCGTCGAACATGTTCAGCACGAAGTCGGCGTCGGCCACCTCGTCGACGCGGGCGAACCCGTCTTGCTCGAACTCCGCACCCACGGCGCGCACCCACGCCTCATGCTGGGCGGAGGTCGCAGTTCCCCAGATGGCATACGCGCGCATGGCGGAATGCTACCGCCCGGGGCGTGGGACGCTGGGCGCCGGAAGCAGCGCGGTGCCGGGGCCGTTCATCGAAAGAGGTCGCGCTCCCTGGGCATCACGAGCTCCTGCGCCGATCCGTCACCCGCCACCTCGAGCCCTCTCACGATCGCGGCGGGTATCCGTCGCGCCTTGCCCATCACGAGCTCGGCGGCACCGGCGATCTCGTCTGCGACGGCGATCTGTGTCGAACGGAGCTCGTGCCCGACCGCGTCCGTCGTGCCGCGGAGGTCACGGATCGGCTCGAGCCCGGCCACACCGAGCGCGACGTCGGTCGTGCCCTGCCTCCATGCCCGGCCGAACGAGTCGCTCACGACGACCCCGACCTGCTTCCCGGTCAGGTCGTGGAGCTCGTCGCGGAGGCTCTTCGCCGACGCATCCGGATCGAGTGGGAGCAGGACCAGCACGTCGGCAGCGGGTGCGTTCGATGCGTCGACTCCGGCCGACGCGCACACGAACCCGTGACGCGTCGCGGCGATGACGAGTGGCGGGCGCGATCGGAGCACCTCGGCAGCCTCCCCGAGGATCACCTCGAGCTGGCGCGGATCGGCGTCCGGGCCGGCGAGCTCTCGCGCACGGGCACTGGGTCGCACATCCGCGAGCGCCACGAACCGCCCCTCGACCTTCGAGACCGCCTTCTGGGCGACGACCACCACATCGCCGTCCGCGAGGCCTCCCGCCCGGATCGCCGCCTCGGCGAGCAGCGTGGCGAGATCATCGCCCTCGCCGAGATCGGGAAGCCCGGCGAGAGGGATCACCCGCAGCTCGCCGGGCGCGAGCGTCACTCGACACCCGAGAGCTTCACGCCAGCGTGCGCGCGGTACCGCTTGTTCACGTTCACGATCACGGCGGTCAAGCCCTCCAACGCGCGTGCGCTCGCCAGAGGGCCGCAGTCGATCGCGCGGCCGGCCGTGATCCGTTCGGCGAGCTGGAGCACGATCTCCTTTGCATGCGCGTCGTCGCCGCACACGAGCACGTCCTCGTCCGGGGCCACCTCCCCACCGAGGTTGCTCGCAGCGAGCGAGTGAAGCCCGGCCGTTACCGGGCCCTTGACGATTCCCTGCACGCGCTGCGCGATTGCGGTCGCCTCTGCGGTCGGTAGCACGCCCGCCTGGGTGAACTGGAGCTCGGCGGCGACGCACAGCACGGGCGTCGAGCCGATCGCCTCGCTCAGCTCCCGGGCAGTGTCGAGCGTCGCTTCGGCCTTCGTCGCGAGCACGACGAGGTCGGCGACCCGCGCAGCATCGTCGTTCGAGGTGCCTCTCGCACCGACGGCGGCGGCGGCCTCGGCCGCTCGGTCGGCGTCGCGCGAGCCGATCACGACGTCGTAGCCGCCCTCGACGAGTCGTCGGGCGAGCGCCACGCCGAACCGCCCCGTCCCGCCGATCACCGCGACGATCATCCGACCGCCTCGATCACCGTCTCGGCGAGCCGGGAGGCAGCATCGCGAGTCGTCATCAGGGTCTCGGTTACGACGAGCGAGACGCTCGCCGTGGCCGAGGCGTCAGTCCGGTCGATCACGAGCACGTCGACGAGGTCCTCGTATCGATCGGCCACGTGCTGCGGAGAGGTGCCGCCGGCCATCCGGCTGAGCATACGATCGAGCGGCCCTCGGACGGCGCGACCCCCGATGAGCGGGCTGACCGCGATACACGGGACGCGACGCCGCTCGATCGCCGCCCGGATCTCGGCGACCGCGAGGATCGGGCCGATCGAGACGTACGGGTTGCTCGGTGCGATCACGATCGCGTCGGCTCGGTCGAGCGCGTCGACCACGCCGACGGCCGGGGTGGCGTCGATCGCGCCGACAAGCTCCACACCGTCGACCTCGTCGGCGTGTCGACGTTCGACGAACCACTCCTGAAAGTCGAACGTGCCGGCCGGAGTCTCGAGGCGCGTGCGCAGTCGGTCGTCGGTCGCGGGCAACACCGTGCAGCTCAACCCCGCCGCGTCCACGAGTGCGGCCGTGACCGACGACAAGGACATGCCGCCACGCAGGGCCTGGGTCCGGACGAGGTGCAAGCCGAGATCGCGATCGCCGAGCTGGAACCATGTGTCGCCGCCCCACTCGCGAACCGCGCCGAGCGCGTTCCACGTCTCGTCGTCCCTCCCCCAGCCTCGTTCCTCGTCGTTGAGACCGGCGAGCGCGTAGAGGATCGAGTCGAGGTCGGGTGAGATGTGAAGCCCGAGGATCTCGGCATCGTCGCCGACATTGCCGACCACGGTGAGCTCGTCGGCACCGAGCGCGTCGTACAAGCCACACGCGAGCTTTGCCCCGCCGACGCCGCCCGACAGGCAGGCGACCCTCAAAGCGGGATTGCCTCGAGCAGCGCCCCCGTCCGGGAGCCGCGACGGAGCTCGATCCGCGCGAGGTCTGCGAGGTCGTCGACATCAGCGACGAGGCCCGGAAGCCCGAGCTCGTCGACCCGGAGCCCGAGCTCGGCGGCCCGCTCCCTGAACCGTTCCGCGCTGTCCGGCCCGTAGAGCGGATGGAAGACCTCGGGTGCCGGGAGCCCGAGCGCGTTCGTCGTGCCGTCGAGCGCCTCGGCGATCGCGACCCTGCCGAGCCGTGGCGACAGCGACAGCGTCTCGATCTCCGTGGACGACACGCACGGCAGGTCGGCGTTGACGACCACACAGATCCCGTCGCCGCCGTCGAGCGCGGCAGCGACGGCCGGCCCCTGACCTCGACCCGGGTCGTCGACGACGATCGCCCCGAGCTCTGTCGCGACGAGCTGGCCGGCAGCGTCGCTCGTCACGACGCGGACCTCCCCGACCTCCACCGCTGCCTCGACGACGTCGCCCAGCATCGCGAGCGCCACCTCGGAACGAATCTCGACGGGCAGGCGCGATTTGCCGCCGGCCCGGAACGGGACGACCACGAGCATGGCGCGAGCCTACTCAGGCGGCGTGCGGTGCTGCGCCCTGCGACCCGGGGCCCGAGGTGGCCCATTCGTGCACCTCGAACCAGTGGGTGCCCTCGAGCGCGGCGACGACCGCCGGGTGGGTGTGGGTGGCGTTCACGACATGGCGGTCGAGGTCACAGCAGATCTCGATCTCGTCGAGCGACAGGTCGGCGGGGATCCGCGTGACCACCTCGAACGGCAGCTGCGCGTCACGGACGGTCAGGTGCTTGAACTGGAGCGCGGGTGCGAGCTCCATCAGAGCGGGCCACTCGGGGCAGGTCTTGTAGCTCATGCGGGACCAGAGTTCGTCTCGCCGTGCCACGTTCCTTCGAGGCGAACGAGCCCACGACTCTCGTCATCGGGGTACACGAGCAGCGCAAGCGGCGAGGGGAGCTGATCGAGGAGCCGACCGTCGGCTCCCACGAGCGCGAGCTGCACCTCGAAGCGCCCGAACTGGAGTGGCGGCCGGGCGATCTCGTAGGAGAGCGTGAGCGACCCTGATGTCGCCACCGGCCCGCGCGGGCCGACGTCGACCGCCGCCTCGCCCACGAGGAGCCCGGTCGAGTCGCGCAGCTCGACGTGAAGTCGCGAGGTGCCGGTGGGGAGGCCCGCCGCGATCTCGGCCTCGACGACGATCGGCTCGCCCGCGAGGAAGCGCTGCCGTGGGCGCCCATCCGAGCCGAGCAGCCGTGCGCCGTCGAGCAGCGAACGGGCGGTGCCGACAGGACGCTCACCGTCCGTGCCGGGGAGCGCCTCGTCGTCCTCGGCGAGCAGGCGACGGTATCGGGCGATCGCCTCGTGCACGGCACCGTCGTAGGCAACCGAGCCGCCGCGAAGGAGGACGGCGCGGTCGCAGAGCCGCTCCACCGCCGAGGCATCGTGCGAGACGAACAGAATCGTCCCTCCGCGCTGCTTGAACGCGGAGATGACACCGAAGCATTTCCGCTGGAAGCTCTCGTCGCCGACCGCGAACACCTCGTCGAGGAGCAGCGTGTCAGCCTCCAGGAACGCCGCGATCCCGAAGCCGAGGCGCATCGTCATTCCCGACGAGTACGTCCGCACCGGCCGGTCGATCGCATGCTCGAGCTCGGCGAATGCGACGATCTCGTCGAAGCGGTCGCGAATCTCGCTGCGCGAGAGGCCCTGGAGCGCACCGTTGAGCTCGACATTCTCGCGACCTGTGAAGTCAGGGTGGAACCCGGCCCCGAGCTCGAGCAACGACCCGATCCGACCGGTCGCGACGACCCGACCCGATGTCGGCCTGATGATTCCCGCGATGAGGCGCAGAAGCGTCGACTTTCCCGAGCCGTTCCGCCCGACGAGGCCGACCGCCTGACCGGCGGGCACCGCCACCGAGACATCGCGCAGCGCCCAGACCTCCTGCGCCTCGGTCCGGCCGAGGCTGATGACGAGCTCCTTGAGCGTGTGCGTCTCCCGCGCCCGGACGACGAACCGGCGCGAGGCGCCCTCGACGAGGATCTCCCCTGGGCTCACGACGCTATCCCGCTCTCCCGCTCGGCCCCGGCGTGCTCCCGAACGAGGGAGGCGAGCCGCGTGAGCACGTCCGGGTCGGTCTCCGGGGGGACGCCGTGACCGAGGTTGAACACGTGGCCGGGACGGCCGTCGGCACGAGCCAGCACGTCCTCGGCCTCACGCTCGACGACCTCCCATGGCGCCGCAAGCACAGCGGGGTCGAGGTTGCCCTGCACTGCTCGATCGCCGACGAGCTCCCAGCCGGTGTCGAGCGGAAGGCGCCAGTCGAGCCCGATGACCTCGCCACCGGCGGCCGTCAGCTCCTCGAGCAGGTGCGTCGCACCGGTGCCGAAGTGAATCGTCGGCACGTCGACCGCATGCAGGATCCGCGCGCTCCACGGCGCAACGCGTTCGCGATACAGCGCGGGCGGGAGGACCCCGACCCACGAGTCGAACAGCTGGATCACGTCGGCTCCCGCCCGAACCGTCGCGGCGACGTACGCCGCGAAGCACTCCGACAACCGGTCGAGCAGCGCGTCCCAGGTGTCGGGCTCCGCGAGCATCAGCGCCTTGGTCCTTGCCAGCTCCCGGCTCGGACGGCCCTCGACGAGGTAGCCGGCGACGGTGAACGGGCCACCGCAGAACCCGATCACCGCCTTCTCGCGGTCGAGCTCGGACCGGACGAGACGCACCGCCTCGAGCACGGACGCGAAGGTCTCCTCCGGGTCGGGGACGCGAAGCCGGGCGACATCAGCAGCAGAGCGGATCGGCTGCTCGATGACAGGGCCGACGCCCTCGACGAGCTCGACGTCGATGCCCATTCCGAGGACGGGCGTCATGATGTCCGCGAAGAGCACCGCCCCGTCGACGTCGTGGCGGCGAACGGGCTGCAGGGTCACCTCGGCACACAGCTCGGGGGTTCCCGCAAGCTCGAAGAAGCCATATCGCTCTCGGAGAGCACGGTACTCGGGCAGTGACCGGCCAGCTTGTCGCATGAACCAGACAGGCGTCCGCTCGGTCTGCTCCCGACGTGCCGCACGGACGAGAAGCGGGTCGGTCGTCACGCGCGGAGCGTAGCCGCGAGGGGCCGTAGACTCGGGCGCCGTGGAACCACTGGCGCCCACGTGGCAGGCCGCGAGCGTCCCGCCGCAACGGGCCGGTGCCCGGTCGATCGCGCGTGTCACGATCGTGAACGGAGGGACGGCGACCTGGCGCTCTCGTGGCACCGAGGGTCTCCAACTCTCGTACCACTGGCTCGACCCGCGCGGGAACGCGATCGTGTGGGACGGCGAGCGCACGGCGCTCCCCCGGGCCGTCCACCCGGGCGAGACCGTCGAGCTGGATGTCGACCTCGTCGCTCCACGACCTCCGGGCCGCTACGTGATTCGCTTCGACTTCGTCGAGGAGCACGCCTTCTGGCTGTCCGAGACCGGTGTTCCCGGGCACGACGTCGACGTCGACGTCGCCCCGCGGATCGCGGAGCGCCGCCTCGCGGTCGTCGTCCACGGCGGTCCCGACGCGCGCACTGCAGCGGCGCTCGCCGCCCAGGACGAGCCCCCGGTCGAGGACGAGCCGACCGCGACGGCCCATCTCGTCGCCGGCGCGGAGCCAGCCCCGGACTGGGCCTGCCGCATGCTCGACGCGCACGCGGAGGGCTGGGAGGCGGTAGGGCCGGCGCTCGTCCCGACCGGTGGCTGGCTCGCCCGTCGCCGTGCCGAGCGGCATCTCGCCGCCTGGGGACCCGGGGGCAGAAGCCCGCGCCACGAGGGTGCGCTGCTCCTCCCCTCGCTCGTCACCGGGCTCGAGCCCGTGTCGAGTGGCGGGCTCCCCGCGTACGACGGCTCCGCAGGGCTGTTCGACGGTGGGGCGCTGGTCAGGCTTCCGACGCGATCCGATCGTCGACCCGGCTGAACACGAACGCGGCCAGCGCGAGTGCCACGAACGCCTCGACGACGACGTAGACCGCATCCCCGAGCGCCGGCGCATCGCCCTGGAAGAGCGGCGCGCGGAACGCCTCGACGGGCGGTGTCATCGGGTTTCCCCAGTGGATCAGGTCGATCAGCCACGGATGCGCCTCGGCCCCCGGGAGATCGTCGAGCGCGTAGAGAACCGGTGTGAGGAAGAACCACGGAAGAAGCGCCGCCGTGACGACGAACTCGATATCGCGATAGACGGCGTTGAGCGACGCGACGGTCAGCGAGACGCCCGCGACGAACCCGACGAGGAGGACGGCCACCGGGAGCGCAAGCAGCCCGACCGGCCGGCTCTCGGGCCGGAACCAGAAGGCGAGCACGAGGACGATCGCGATCATCGCCCCGAACGCGATCAGCTGCGTCGCCACGACCGAGAGCGGCACGAGTTGCCGCGGGAACCGCACCTTGCGGATGAGGTTGGCGTTCTCGATCAGGCTCCGCGACGACGACTGGAGCGACGAGGCGAAGAACACCCACGGCGGGAGCCCGCACAGCAGGAACAGCCAGTAGTCGTCCTGGTCGGTCGGCGCGGCCTGCCAGAGCACCGAGAAGACGACGAGGTAGACGACCATCATGCTGACCGGGAGCGCGAGGGTCCAGGCGAGCCCGAGGAGCGACCCCTTGTACTTCGCCCTGAGATCGCGCCGGAAGAGGCTTCCGAACAGCTCGCGGTACCGGACGAGGTCGCCGTAGACCTGCATCGCGCGATTGTATGGACGGGATGAGCGGGCCCCTGCGAAGCCGGGGCACGGGGTACCCTGTCCAACCGTGCAAGCGGCCGTCACGATTGCCGCGCTACCCGTCGCCGCCGCCGTTCTCTGGGCGCTGCTTCGCAGCCCGACGGTCGGCGCCCGGTTCGTTGCCGTCCCGAGCGGAGAGCGCTGGCACGACCGCCCGACCCCGACCTTCGGTGGGGTCGGGATCGCCACCGGCATCGTCGCGGGGATCGGGCTTGCCGTGCTCGTCGGTGCGGTGTCCGGCTCACGCGAGCTCGGCGGGATCGTCGCCGGCGCGCTGCTCCTGTTCGTCGCCGGCCTGCTCGACGACGTCCGGCATCTGAGCCCGGTCGCGAAGCTTGCAGCCCAGTTCGGCGCCGCCGGGATCGCGATCGCCGCCGGGCTTCGCGTCGAGCTCGTCGGCAACGACGTCGTCGCGGTGGCCGTTGCGCTCGTCTGGCTCGTGGGGATCACGAACGCCTTCAACCTGCTCGACAACATGAACGGGCTGGCCGCGACGCTCGCGACGGTCGCGTGTGCCTACTTCGCGATCGACGCGGCGACCGTGCACGAGAACGACCTCGTGCTCGTCATCGCGCTCTCGGTCGGGTTCGCCTGCCTCGGCTTCCTCCCCTTCAACCTTCGCCCAGGTGGCCGGGCGCTCGTGTTCATGGGCGACTCCGGCAGCCAGGTGCTCGGCTTCCTCCTCGCCACGCTCGGGCTGGCCTCGAGCTGGACGACTGCGGGCACCACGGTCGCCACCATGCTCCTGCCGCTCCTCGTGCTCGCGATCCCCATCCTCGACACGACGCTCGTGACCCTCAAGCGGCTCCGTGAGCGCCGACCCGTGACCCAGGGCGGACGCGACCACACCTCGCACCGGCTCGTCTACTACGGGCTGTCGGAGACCCGGGCCGTCGGCTTGCTCGTGCTCATCGCGCTCGCGCTCGGCGCGACGGCGGTCGCCTACAACGTGCTCGACGAGCCAGCGGTCACGGCGGTCGGGGTGCTCGTCTCGTTCGTGCTGCTCGTCCAGTTCGGGGCGTTCCTCGGTGAGCTGAGCGAGCGGACGCGCAGCGGGCAGCCGGGTGACACCTCGCTCAGGCACGCGCTCACCGTCGAGCCGCGGCGTGTGGTCGAGCTCCTGGTCGACTTCCTCGTCACGAGCGGCGCCTTTCTGGCCGCGTACCTGATCGTGATGGGCGGCCAGGGCGACGCCCCCGAGCGCGGCACGTTCCTCGCCTCGCTTCCGATCCTGCTCGGCTGCCGGTACGTCGCGTTCGTCGGCTTGCGGATCTACCGTCGAGCATGGCGGTACGCGCAGCCCGGCGACTTCGCCGCGCTGCTCGCGGCGTGTGTGGTGTCGGAGGTCGTCGCATATGCGGTGGTCAACGCAACCCGGGCCCTTGGCGACTTCCCTGGCCGGATCTTCGCGCTCGACCTCGTCCTCTTCACGACGGTCACCGTGGCGGCGCGGCTCGCACAGCGACGGCTTCCCTCGACGGCAGACCGTCGCGACGGTCGCTCGCGCGTGGTCGTCGTCGGTGCCGGGATGGCCGGTCGCGGCATCGCTCGCGGGCTCCGTGACGACGGGGCGCGGGTGGTGGCGTTCGTCGACGACGATCCGCGACTGCAGCGGCGACGGGTGCTCGGGATGCCGGTCGTCGGCACCACCGCCGAGCTTCCGGAGACGCTCGGCAACCTGTCCCCGGACGAGGTCGTGGTCACCGCGGCGGAGACGTCCCCGGAGAGGCTGGAGCTCGTTCGCCATGCGTGCGCGGCCGCGGGCGTCCCGTTCCGTACGTCAGGCGACCCGGTCGCGGTCGGGACCGAGTGAGCGAGCCCACACCGAGCGAGGGAGCCGCGACCGGGCGGCAACGCATCCGTGTCGACGAGACCGTCGCGGCCCTCTTCGGCCTGTACTTCCTGCTCGCCACGCTGTTCGCGTGGCAGGCGTGGCGTCGGGAGACGCCGACGATCTTCACGGACGAGCTCGAGCTGACACAGCTCTCGCGCGCGATCGCCGACCACGGCTGGCCCGCGAGGCGGGGAGAGAGCTATGGCTTCACGACGCTCGCTCCCTGGTTCACGAGCCCGTTCTGGTGGCTCCACGGTGTCGCGAACGCCTACGAGGCGATCAAGTACGTGCAGGCCCTCGTCATGGCGCTTGCGATCTTCCCCGCGTACGGGATCGCCCGGACCGTCGTCTCACGGCCGTGGGCACTGTTCGCAGCTGCCGGGACGATCGCCGCGCCGGCCCTGTCGTACGCGCCGATCCTCGTCGAGGAGCCGTGGGCCTACCCGATCGCGGCGACCGCCATCTGGGCGACCTTGCGAGCCACCGACAAGCCCACCTGGCGCACCGTCGCGCTCGCGCTAGCCCTCTGCATCGTCGCGGCGGCGACCCGCTCGCAGCTCGCCGTCCTCGTCCTCGTTCTCGCGCTCGCTCTGCTCGCCGTCGCGTGGGCCTCCCCACGCGCTCAGGCGTGGCGTACGACATGGACGCGCTGGGACTGGGCGGGCACCGTCATCCTCGGAGTGGGAATCGTGCTGGCGCTCTCGGCCCTCGCGGGGCACGTCTCGTACGAGTGGGGGTTCACCACGGCAACCGGGCTCGGAAAGGGGAGGATCTTCGACTACGGGCTCTGGGCGGGTGGCGCGTTCGCGATCGGGCTCGGGCTCGTCCCGGCGATCGCGCTGCTGACGACCACGCTCCTCCGGGGTGAGGATCGTCGGCGCGCACACGCATTCGTCATCGTCGTTACGGCGGCACTCATCGGGTTCGGCTGGTATGCGGCGATGAAGGGCGCATACCTCTCGATGACGTTCTCGAGCCTGATCGTCGAGCGGAACCTGCTCTACCTCACCCCGCTGGCGCTCACCGCGACCGCATACCTCCTTGCGCGGGCGACCCCGCCGTGGTGGGCGATCGTCGCATCCGGGGCTGTCGTCGGCTGGATGGTGGTCGCGACCCCGATCGATCGCGGATTGGACAGCTTCCCGTACTACGAGGCGCACGGGCTCGCGATCCTCGCCCTGGCCAACCGCGAATGGAGCTGGCCGCTCGAGCGGATCGACCGCGCCCTCGTCGTGCTCCTGGTGGGATGGACAATCGTGCTCCTGCTCGTGACCACATTCCGGCGCAGCCGGCGCACGCTTGCGACCGGACTTGCGATCGGCACCGCGGCGGCGGTCGGCGTCTGGGGGCTCACCGCCGAGATCTACGCCTCGATCGGGGAGCACGACTACTCGTCGCGGGTCTCGATGAAACTGCCACAGCCGAACGACTGGATCGACCGGCTGGCGGACGGTGGCACCGTCGTGATGTTCGGCCAGCAGATGAACCAGAACCCCCTCGGGAACGGCTCGACCGAGTTCTGGAACCGCTCGATCACCAAGGTGTGGAGCGTCGACGGCGACGGCGCCACCACCGGGCCCGACGCTCACACCTGACCTGGCGGCGATCGACGGGACGCTCACGCCCGCGCCGGGAACCGACTACGTGCTCGCGCTCAACGGCGTCGAGGTCGCCGGGGACGAGGTCGGGCGATCACCCGACGGGTCGGACGCGCTCGTCCGGCTGAACGGCCCGATCCGGCTCCGGTCGAACGTGACCGGGATCTCGGCAGACGGCTGGATGGTGGGCGACCCGGGTGACGAGCGCCGCACGGCGGAAGCGGCCTACAACCGGTTCGACGTCGGCGGGGATGGGCCCGGCCGCGCCGTCGTCACGCTGTCGCACGAGACGTCCTGCTACGAGAACACCGTCCTGCCGGGGGTGGTGCACGTGAGGATCGGGCCGCTCGGCGTCGGAACGGACAAGGAGCCAGCGATCAGCCGCGTGACGGGCGAGAAGACGGTCTACGTCCCCACATGCACGACCCGAACCGTCTCGCTCCCGACGCCGCATGGGCCCTGGCGCGTCGAGGTCGTCTCCGACACGTTCATCCCGAACGAGATCGACCCGCGACTCAGCGAGCGCCGCGAGCTCGGGGTGCGGCCGCGGTTCGACTTCGTCGAGAACGGGTAGCCGTCAAACCCGCAGCAGCGTCTCGGGGTGCTTCCGCACGAATCGTGCCATCCCGCGGGCGTGCCAGAGAGTGTGCCGTGTCAGGAAGCGACGGTCGATGACCGCCGCGTACGCGTGACGCACCGTGGCGGCGGGCACGAGCCAGCGCTCCCACCCGGCCCGCATCGCCCGGTACTGCAGGTCGATGTCCTCGACGTAGTGGCGGTAGCCGGCGTCCCAGCCGCCGAGCTCCGCGAGCATCGTCCGCCGCTGAAGCAGGAATCCGCCGAGCATCCAGTCCACCTCGACCGGGCCGGCGGGCTCGCTGATCGAGCAGGTAGTGGTCGCGCTGGTGCTCGTACGGCGACCTGAGGCGCCTGAGCGGCGTGCGCCTGACCAGCGTGCCGCGCACGGTCGGAAAGCGCCGCGCAGAGGGCTGCAAGCTCCCGTCGGGCCAGACCATCGTCGGCCCGACGATCCCGGCAGTGGGGTGCTCGTCGAGGTGCGCGGCGAGCAGCGCGACCGCGCCGGGCTCCGGGACGGTGTCCGGGTTCGCGTTGAGCACGTACGCCCCCGTGGTGGCCGCCAGACCGGTGTTGACGTTCGCGGCGAGCGAACGCGGCACCGAGTTCTCGATCACGCGCACCCCGGTCGGGAGCGTGTCGGGAACCGAGCCGGGGATGTTCGCGATCAGCACGAGCTCGTCGACCTCCGGCGCAAGCGAGGGAAGCAGCTCGCCAACCTCGACCGCGTGGCCGTGCGAGACGACGACCGCCGACAACCTCATGGTGCGAGCGCCTCGACGTACGCGCGGACGACCTGCTCGGCCGACCGCGTCCAGGAAAACGCCCGCGCACGCTCGAGTCCTGCCGCAACCAGCGTGTCCCGCTCGGCGATGGCACGGCGAATGCCGTCGGCGAGCGAGCGCTCCTCGACCACCACGGCAGCCCCGCCGGAGACCTCGACGAGCGCGGGCTCTGGGACGACGACCACCGGTGTGCCCGAGGCCATCGCCTCGACGACGGGGAGCCCGAAGCCCTCGAAGCGGGATGCCTGAACGAGGCACGTCGCCCCGCGGTAGAGCGCAGCGAGCGCTTCGGTCGTCACGTATCCCTCGATGACCGCTCCCTCCCGCTCGAGCGCTGCCGCCGTCGCCCTGTCCTTGACGGGACCCGCGACGACCAACGGCAGCCCGACCTCGCGCGCGGCGGTCAATGCCGCCAGCTGGTTCTTCCTCGGCTGGATCGCGCCAACGGCGAGCACGTACGGCGGCCGCGCAACGTCGCCCCCGCCGGGAGCTCCCGGATGGAACGCAGGATCGACTCCGTTCGGCGCGACGACGATCCTCTCGGATGAGATCCCGTAGCGGGCGACCAGATCGTCACGGGTGCGCTCGGACACCGTGAGCACCCGTCGCGCTCGCCGCGCCGCTCGGGGGACGACGCGCCGGAACAGGGCGCGGTCACGACGCGACATCAGCGACGCGTCCTCGAACGACAAGTCGTGGATCGTGACCACTGCGGGGCACGGGCAACGCAGCGGGAGCGCGTATTGCGTGTGGACGAGCGAGGCGCCGAGGCGCCGAAGCACCCGGGGCAGCGTCCAGGCCATGCGCAGCTCCTGCGACCGTGCCGCGAGCTCGATCCCCCGGACCCCGGCGGGCACCGCCTCGGGATGCCGGGTGACGGCGACGAGGTCGAGCCCGGCCGCCGCGAGCGGCCCCGGGAGCGACCGGAGCAGGTTCAGGACGTACGTCTCGTCACCCGTGCGACGCCGACCGAGGACGTCGGCATCGAGCACGACGAGGCTCACGCGAGCTCCTTCCAGAGGGCCTCGACGGCGTCGCCCGTGCGTGCCCAGGTGAACTCGGCGGCACGTCGCTCGCCGAGGCGCGCGAGCTCGCCGCGTCGCGAGATCGCCTCGCTGATCCCGTGCGCGATCGACTCGGGGTCGAGTGGGTCGACGAGCACGGCCGCGTCGGCGGCGAGCTCCTCCGTTGCACCACCGCTGCTCGTCACGACCGGCGTGCCGCACGCCATCGCCTCGACGATCGGAAGCCCGAAGCCCTCGTAGAGCGACGGGTAGACGACACAACGTGCTCCTCGATAGAGCGCCGCCAGGTCTTCGTCGCCCGGCTCGCCGATCCAGCCGTCGATCGCGACACCGCCCCACCCCGCCATGCCCGCCACACGGAGCTCGAGCCCGGAGAGACGAGCCGCCTCGACGACACGACCCAGGTTCTTGCGCGGCTCGATCGTGCCGACGGCGAGGACGTAGTCTCCCTCGACGGCCGGTCCGTCGGGCGTGAAGACCGCGTCGACGCCGTTCGGCACGATCCGGATCCGCTCGGCGGGGACGGCGAGCAGGTCGACGAGCTCGTCGCGCGTGAACGCCGACAGGGCGATCACGGCGTCGGCGACCCCGACCGCCTTCCGGAGCGCGGCCGCCCCGGTCACGCGGTGCCAACGTGGGAACGTGTGGGGGTAGCGCAGAAGCGCGACGTCGTGGACCGTCACGACCAGCGGGGACCGCGGCCGCCGCGGGCTGCGGAACGTCGTGCAGTGCAAGAGGTCGAGCCCGGCTGCGGCCCTGCCGAGCCGGAGCGGATACCAGAGCGCGTCGCGGCGGATGCTCGCGAGCCGGCTCGCACCGCCGGCCGAGAGGCCGACCAGCTCGAGTCCCTCGCGATCCCGGAGAGCCCCCACGAGACCACGGACGTGACGCGCCGTTCCGGCACGGGTCTGCTCGAGCGGCGAGAGGTCGATCCCGACCCTCATCGCGCTGCGGCCCTCCGGACCGCCTCGCGCGGCTCGGGATAGCGAAGACGTGCAACGGCCTCGTCGGCCGTGAGCCACGCGTGATCCACGTGCTCGTCGTCGAGTGTCGGCTCCCAGGCTCGCGGAGCGTCCGCGGCAAACGGGTGGACCGTGATCGACTCCGTGCCCGGTTGGAAGCGCGCGCGCACCGGCTCGGGGTCACCCGCCAGCGAGTACTCGAGCGGCTCGCCGAGCGAGCCGACGTCTGCACGAAGCCCTGTCTCCTCCTCGAGCTCGCGCACCGCGGCTGCTTCGGGGAGCTCGTCCCACTCCACTCCGCCCGCGATCAGATGCCAGTAGCCGAGCTTCTCCGGCGACCGGAGCACGACGAGGTACTCGAGCCCGTCGGCCACAGGCCGCCGGACGACGACCACGACCTCGACCGGCCGTCTGCACCCGCTCATCGGCGCGCCTCGAGCCCCTCGAGGATCAGGCGCCCGGTCGACGCCCACGAGAAGCGCTCGGCGTGTGCGAGACCACGTTCGACAAGCTCCACGCGTCGCGCCGTCGCCTCCCGGATCCCCGCAGCGATCGCCGCCGGGTCATGCGGGTCGACCCTGACGGCGGCCATCCCGCAGGCGTCGTCGAGCGAGGGATGCGACGAGGCGACGACCGGGCATCCGCAGGCCATCGCCTCGACGATCGGCATCCCGAAGCCCTCGTAGAGCGAGGGATAGACGAGGACGGCGGCACCCCGGTACAACGCACCGAGGCTCGCACCGTCCACGTACCCGAGCCGCTGGATGCGGTCGTCGGCCAGGTCGGGCCGATCACCCCAACCCTCACCACCGACGAGTGCGAGACCGAGCTCGCCGTCGAGCAGGCGCCACGCCTCGACAAGGCGTGCGAGGTTCTTGCGCGGCTCGATCGTGCCGAGCGCGAGCACCGTCTCGCCGCGGAAGTTCGCCCGGGGCCCATCAGGTCCGAGGCCGTCCTCGAGCCCAGGATGGGCGACGACGATCCGCTCCTCCTCGATCCCGAGCGTCGCCGTGAGATCGGCCGCGGTGAAGCTGGAGTTCGCGAACACGATGTCGCAGGTCGTTGCGGCGTTACGCGCCTTCCTCGTGTGCATCGAGATCGTCCGTGGCGTGCACCACTCCGGATGGTGGAGCGGGACGAGGTCGTGGAAGACGGTCGCACGCACGCCACCGCTCTGGGCGGGGTACATCCACTCGCTGAACAGGAACGCGTCCACAGACCCGGCGACGCGCTCGAGCGCAGGATGGCCGAGCCGGCTCCAAGCGGTCCTCAGCGCATGGGAGGCAGGCAGCGGGATCGTCTTCACCGGCACCTGCACATCGCGCAGCGCAGTCCGGATGCGACCGGGACCGCGCAGGCTCGTGGGTGCGAAGGCGACGACCTCGTGACGTCCCTTCGCGGCGCCCGCGAGCCCCGCGAGCGAGCCGTGGATGTAGTTCCCGATCCCGGTCCGGGGATGCGAGAGCGGCGACACGTCGACGACGATCCTCATGCTGGGCCGAGCTCGTAGACGAAGGAGTCGAAGTGCGCACCGAGGACACGGTCGTCCTTCGATCCGGGGATCACCTCCGCCGGGACGGCGGTCGGCGTGACGACGAAGCGCACGAGGCACGCACCGTCGCCACGCGGGGCGATGTCGATCTCCGACCCGACCGTCTCGCCGGGTGGGAGGTCGATGCGCACACGGCGCCCCCGGTCGGGCAGGACGTCGACGTGCTGGCCCTCTGGGAAGAGCGTCTCATCGCCGTGGATCCCCACGACGAGTCGTCCGGGTCGGCAATGCAGCTTCTTCCACGTCACCACGGGACCCGACCACGTGTCGTTCGGGTAGAGACCCGTGACCGTCGTTGTCGACGCAAGTGGGCCGGTGAGCCGCCAGAGAGTCGTCCCGAGCGCCTTGTCACGGGCGACGACGACGCCGTCGGGTGTGATCGACCCGTCGAGCAGCGCGTACGGCGCGACGATGGGCGCCCCGTCGGGCCTGACGAGGATGCCCGATCGAGCCAGACGCGTGACACGCGTCTCGGCGAGCCCTCCGGGCGTCGGCGCACCCGTGTAGAGCACGCGGCCGATGCTGCGGTTGAAGAACTCGCTCTGGTTGACCGTGAACCGGTCGGCCCGGCCGGTCCAGAGCGCCACGACCTCCTGCCCGTTCGGGCACCGCATCGGTCGATCCAGTCCCGGTCGACCGAGCGGATCCCCTGGAACAGCGCCCCCTTGCTCGCGACGACGAAGCCGTGGGGCCCTGACCAGACCGGTCGCGAGAGGACCACGAACAACAACCAGCACCGCAATCGGCACCGCGACCGCGTAGCGCGGCGGCACGAGGAGCAGCAGCGCGACGAGCCCGCCGCCCACCACCGCCACGGTCTGCCCAGTACGAGCCGCCGACGAGGTGCTCGTTCGCCGACCAGAGCGGGATCAGCCCGAGCGTGTCGGACTTCGCCGGCTCGCCGATGAACCGGGCGAACGGGAACAGGAGCGACCAGCACCAGGGCCCCGAAGGCGGCGAGCGCGGCGAGCGGCTCGGGTCGTCGCGCGCCGAGCTCGACCCAGGCAACGAGCGCGACGATGAACAGCGGCACGAGAAAGAAGAGGTACCGGTCCTGGACTCGGTCGGAGGCGAACCGCGACGCGAACGCGCCGACGACGAGCGTCGACCACGCCGCGAGCGAGACGGTCGCCGCGAGGTGGCCCTGCAGCGCGGATGGGAGGGCGCGCGAGCGTGCCAGCAGGACGACGGTGGCCGACGAGTGGAACGATCCCCGAGTAGAGCGTCAGCTCCTCGACGTGCCAGAGCCAGTACCTGAGCACGTCTCCGACGTCGTAACCGCCCTGCCCGACGACGCTGTACGCACCGAGCAGATCGCTGAGCGAGCGCCCGCGGGTAGCCTGGAGCACGACGACACCCGTCGCCCCCACTGCGAGGGTCGCGTACAGCGGGGCGAACGGCCTGAGCACCGCGAGCTTGCCCCGGATCGCGGCGAGCACGAGCGGAGCGCTCGCCGCCGCCGGGACGAAGGCCAGGGCCTGCGACCTCGTCGCGAACGCGACCCCGAGAGCGGCGAGGAGGGCGACCAGCCACCTCGTGGCCGGGTCTGCCAGGTAGGCCACGAGCGCGAGCGCGACGAGCAGCGAGACGGGATAGAAGAGGCACTCGGTCGTGAGCGTCCCCGTGTACGCCATCGACGGGACGGCGACGGCGGTCAGCGCGGCGAGCAGGGCGAGCCACTGGCTCGCAACGCGGCGCGCGAGGAAGTACGTCGGGATCGCGGCCAGCGACATCGCAATGGCGCCGATCACCTTGGCTGCCGCGTAGGCGTCGACGAGCCCGTGGAACAGCATGTACGCGGGAGCGATCACCGCCGGGTAGAGCAGGCTGTAACCGCTGACCGGCGTCTCGCGCACGGCGTACCCGGCGCCGTCGGCGAGGCTCCGGGCGAGCTCGGCGTAGATCAGCTCGTCGACGAACACGAACGGCGCCGACCATCTGGCGGACGAGCGCGATCCTGACGAGTGCCGACACGACGACGATCCCGCCGAGCCACGCCCAGGCGGGAACCCTGTCGCGCGAGCTCACGCACCGAGATCGACCTCGGCCAGCCGGTGCGCGAGCTCCGAGGCCTCGGCCGAGCCGGGGGTGATCCCGACGTCGGCGGCTGCGCCGACTCACGTCCCAGAGCATCTGGTCGGCGACGGCCCCCCCGCCGGCGATGAGCTCGAGCGCTGCGTGGTACGCGTCGGCCACATGATCGAGCGCGTGCGGGCCGCGAGCGAGGGCCGCGGCGGCGCACCCATCGCGGCGCGGACGTCCGCGCGCTCGGCGAGCAAGCTCGAGCGCGGCACCGAGCAGCTCGACCTCCGTCGTCGTCCACCGGCACCTTGAGAGCCACGTCGCCCGGGAGCTCGGCGAACCAGCCGACGTCGCTGACGACGAGCGGCTTGCCCAGCGACAGCGCGCGGATCGCAGTGCCCGAGGTCTCGCCCATCGTGGGCGAGCGAAGGTTGACGTGGATGTCGCACGCGGCCATCAACGACCACAGGCGGGCTTCGTCGACCCACCCCTCGCGCACGATCCCTTCGCCGTCGAGCCCGAGCCGCTCCAGCACGGCGGTCGAGATCGAAGCCGGGCGACTCGGCGCCGACGAGGAGCAGGCGCGCTCCCGGGGCGACTTGCCTGAGCGCGGCGAACGCCTCGAGGAGCTGTGGGACGCGCTTGCTCGCGTTGACGTTCCCGAACGCACCGATCAGCGGCGCGCCGTCGAGCACCACGGGCTCGACCGACGGCAACGGCCACGCAGGGTGGGGCACGACGACGACTGGGCCGGTGTACCCCGTCTCACGCACGTGCTCCGCCACATGGGCCGAGTGCGCAATCACCCCGCGGGCATCCCGCAGCACCTCCCCGACGAGCGGGAACTCCTCGGGACGACTCTCCCAGAGCGCGGGCAGTCGCTTGTCGAGCACGCCGTGCGCAATCAACCGTCCGACGACGCCGCTCTCCCGCTCCATAGCGTCGAGATATCCGTGCCCGTCCGAGCGGCCGATCGTGATCCCCGCGATCAGGTGGTGGAGGACGAAGTCGTGGAGCACGACCGCGCCTGGCTCTCTTCGAAGGGCGTCGACGATCCAGCCGTGCGCATCCGGGTTGTTGCCGACGTGGTAGAGCGCAAGATCGGTGCCGCGTGGTGACTCGCTTCGCACCGCGCTCGACGACCTTCACCGCGACCCGCCGTGCGAGCGCGGGCACCAGCAGTGCCGAATAGTCGGCGATCCCCGACTGCTCCGGCGGCATCGGGCTGAAGTACGCGACCCTCACGCGAGCAGCCTCGCAATCGCCCGGTCCCAGGTGACCTCGTCGGCCAGGACCTTGCCCGCCCGTCCGAGCGCCGCCGCCTCGTCGGGGTTCGCGCGAAGCCACGCGGCCGCCCGGCCGATCGCCACCGGGTCGGGATCGACCACGAGCCCGGTGCTCCGGTCGTGAACGACCGCGAGCGGGCCACCGGCATCGGTCGTCGTGATCACCGGCTTCTCGGCCAGGAACGACTCGTAAGGGCCCATCCCGAAGTCCTCGTCGACCGGGGCGTAGAACACCGCAGAGCAGCGGGCGTAGAGCTCGGCCAGCCGCTCCGCGCTCACCCGGCCCTCGAACCGCACCCGCCCGTTCAGCCCTCGAGCGGCTGCGATCTCCTCCAGCCGCTCGCGATCGGGCCCGTCGGAGACGATCACCGCCTCGAGCGCAGGGTCGAGCGCGACCGCCTCTATCAGGAGATCGATTCTCTTCGCCCGGTCGAGTCGGCTGGCCGAGAGCACGAAGCCCTCGTACCCGTCGCAGCGGTACGCGAGCGCCTGCGGTGGATGCGGCAAGACCTCCGCGACGATCCCGGTCGAGCGCTCGAGCCGCTGCGCCACGTTCGTCGACGTGGCGAACACCCGCGTCGCCTCCCCGAGCGCGATGCGATCGAGCTCCTGCACCTTGCGACGCAGAGCCCGGTCATCGGGCGACTCGGAGAACTGGCCGAGCTCGCCCCGATCGAGCTCGTACGCCTGCCGGAACTGGTGAACGAGCCAGACGCGCTTCTCCGGATGGGGCACGACATAGGAGGGGAACTTCGTCGCGACGACGAGGTCGATCGGTCGCCCGTCGGTCTCGGTCAGGTCGAGCAACCGCCAGAGAAACGCTTGTGTGAGGACGCGCGCACCGGGGTACCACTTGAACGGCACCGAGACGATCTCCGCCTCGTGACCGCGTGCGCGAAGCTCGTCGACGAGCTCGTCGGTGAAGATCTCGGCTCCGCCACGGGAGAACGGAACCTGCGGGCGGCAGACGGCGATCCGCACGCTAGCGCTCCGCGGCGCGAAGCTCTTCCAGCGCCGACTCGAGCGCCGCGACCCGCGCCTCGAGGTCGTCGATCAGGCGGAGCGCAGCTGCGTTGAACGACCGCTGGTCGTATGCGAGCGGCTCGACGTACCACCGCATCCCCTTGCGCAGCGCGGCCTTCACGGGTGTTCCCACCCCGCCGCGAAGCCCGGGGCGTAGCCGGAGCCCGCGATCGGCCGACACCGCCCACAACCGTTCTGCATCCGAGCGTGCGGCACGCCGATCGGGATCGCTGTCGAAGCCTCCGGGATCGGCACCCGACCGTCGCACCTCCTCGCGTAGCGCCGCGAAGAGCGCATCGACGTCGACCTCTTCGGGCGCGGGGAAGCCGGTGTCCGTCGCCTGGTCGGGCACCGGGCCAGTGTAGCCCTGGCGGCCGCCGGCCCATGGGCACGGGCGGGTGGCGAGGGCGCTATCGTCGCACCGTGGCGGCCCGGAGGCTCAGGGGGAAGCACGCCGGGTGGCTAGCGATCGTGCTGGTGGTGCTCGCCGCCGCCTTTGTCCTCCAGCCAACGGGGTGCAACCAGACCGCGCACCTCGCGCTCGTGAAGGCTCTGGCCGACGGGTCGCCGACGATCGACGCGTACGAGGCGGAGACCTGCGACGACTCGTTCATCGACGGGCACTACTACACGGCGAAGGCGCCAGGGCTCGCGATCCTCTCCTTGCCGTGGTACGGCATGCTCCGGCTCACCGGGCTCGACACCGAGAACGGCGCGCGCGGGGCCTCGTACCCGGATGCGATGACCGCGATGCCACGGTCGGCGGTCTGGCAAGTCGGCCTGTGGGCCGTGGTGCTGCCGTTTCTGTGCCTGCTCCTCTGCGTCCGGTGGGCTGGCGAGCGGCTCGTCCCGGGCTACGGGACGATCGCCGCGGTGACGCTCGGGACCGGCACGTTGCTCCTCCCGTTCGCGACCGTGCTCTTCGTCCACGTGCTCTCCGCAACGCTCGCGTTTGCGGCGTTCTGCATCCTTCTGCGCGAGCGCGACGGACCACCACGGGCGATCCTGCTCGGTTGTGCCGGTCTGCTCGCCGGCCTCGCCACGACGGTGGAGTTCCCGGTCGCGCTCGTGGCGCTCGTGCTCGCGATCGACATCGCGATCGGTGACCGCTCGGTCGCGCGGCTGGGAGCGTTCGCGGGCGGGGTGGCGCTCGGGCTCGTCCCGCTGGTTGCGTTCGACGTGTGGGCGTTCGGGTCGCCGTTCGAGGTGTCGTACGCGCACGCCGTGATCCTCCCTGGTGTGTCGGGGCACGATGTCGTCGGGGCGAACGACCAGGGCTTCTTCGGGCTGACCTCCCCGAGCGCACGGGCGGCTGTCGAGCTCCTCTGGTCGGGCAAAGGGCTCCTCGTGTTGAGCCCGGTGGTCGTGGCCGCCGTCGTCGGGCTCGCGTGTCTCAGACGCTCGCACCGACGGGAGGTCGCCGTCTGCGGCACCCTGGCAGCCGTGTTCCTCGTCTACAACGCCGCGTACTACCTCCCGTTCGGGGGCTGGGTGCCCGGGCCACGGTTCCTCGTTCCCGCGCTCCCGTTCCTCGCCCCCGGGCTCGCGGCAGCCTTCCGGGCGCGTGCGGTCGTGACGCTGGCGCTCGCCCTCGTGTCGACCGTCTGGATGACCGCCGCGACGCTCGCCGAGCCGCTCATCGAAGGCGATCACCCGGGTGTCTGGCTCGACCGACTGCAAGCGGGAAACCTGACGCAGTCGCTCCTCTTCCTCGGCGACGGGGCCCACGGCTGGGTCGAGGCGATCCCCGTCGTCGCGTCGCTGTCGGTGGCGCTCGTGCTCGCAGTCGCGTCGCTCCCGCCGGGATGGGCGCGACGCGACGAGCTCGTCCCGGCCGGCGTTGCGCTTGCGGGCTGGGCCGTCGTCGCGCTCGCTGCACCCGACCTGCTCCGGATCGACCGTGTCACCGGGGGTCTTGCCGGTCTCGCGGCCGTGGTCGCAACGGTCGCGGCGGTCGGGCTCACCCTCGCGCTGGCCCTGCGCAACGACCGCCGGCTACTCCTCGGGGTGCCGCTCGTCCTCCTTGCGCTCCCGTCGTTCTCCGAGCACACGAAATGGTCGCTCGTCCTCGCCGGCACGATTCTCGTCGTGCTCCTGGCCGGCGTTCTTCCGTCCCTCGCCCGACCCCGAGCCGCGTGACGCGCGTCGCCCTGCCACTGCTCACGCTCGTCCCGGGCATCTCCGGCGGCAGCGAGACGTACGCACGACAGCTGTGCCGAGCGCTCGGGCGGGTCGGTGACAACACGTACGAGACCCTCGTCCCGACGATCGCCCCGGAAGCCGGCGGCGGCCTACCGACCTGCGTGGCGAACGGCTATCGGGCCTCGACGACGACGTCGGGGCGCCTCCGTGCGATGGCCGGCGCGACGGTCAGACCCGGTGCGCTGCGTGGTTGGCTCTCGGCGTTCGACGTCGTCCACTATCCGCTCACCGTCTCGGTGCCGCCGACCGACCGACCGACCGTGCTGACGCTGCTCGACGTCCAGCATCTCGACCTCCCGGCGATGTTCTCTCGGGGAGAGCGGCTCTTCAGGCGCCTCGCCTACGATCGCACGGCAAGACGAGCGGACCGCGTGATCGTCATCAGCGATTGGGTACGGGATCGGGCGATCGATCGGCTGAACCTCGACCCGGCACGCGTCGTCGCCGTGCACCTCGGCGTCGACCACGACGTGTTCCACCCGGACACGTCCGTCGCTCGCGAGCCGTTCCTCTACTACCCCGCCCGCCCATGGCCACACAAGAACCACGCGAGGCTCTACGACGCGTTCCGCCTCGTCCGCGAGGCACACCCGGGTCTACGCCTGGTCCTCAGCGGGTCGGGGCACGACCCGGCGCGTCTCCCGGACGGTGTCGAGACCCTCGGCGACGTCCCCGAAGCAAAGCGGGTCGACCTCTACCGCCGGGCCGCGGTGACGGTGTTCCCGAGCCTCTACGAGGGTTTTGGCCTTCCACCGCTCGAGGCCATGGCCTGCGGCTGCCCGGTCGCAGCGTCGAACGTCGGCGCGATCGCGGAGGTCTGCGGCACGGCCGCCGTGCTGTTCGACGCGCACGACCCCGAGTCGATTGCCGCCGGAATCCGAACGGTGCTCGAGCACGAGGACGGGTTGTCGGAGCGCGGCCTCGCTCGTGCGGCACCCTTCACGTGGGATGCGACGGCGCGCGCGCACGACACGGTTTACCGGTCGCTCGGAGAAGCCTGAAGCCGGGCGACGTCGGTCTCGACGAGCAGCCGCACGAGCTCCTCGAACGAGACCTGCGGCTCCCACCCGAGCACCTCGCGAGCCCGCGTGGCGTCGCCGACGAGATCTCGGAGCTCCGCCGCGCCGCGCGTGAGGCTGTCATCGGTGCGGACGTGGTCGCGCCATTCGAGCCCGACGACGTCGAACGCGCACGCCACGAGCTCCTCGACCGAGTGCGACACTCCGCTTGCAACCACGTAATCGCCGGGCTCGTGGTGCTGGAGCATCAGCCACATGACCCGGACATAGTCCCCGGCGAACCCCCAGTCGCGCCGCGACGAAAGATCGCCGAGGACGAGCTCGTCCTCGAGGCCGAGCGAGATCGCCGCGGCCGCGCGCGAGACCTTCCGTGGCAGGAACTCGACCGGGCGAAGCGGTGACTCGTGGTTGTAGAGGATCCCACAGCATCCGAACATGCCGTACCGGCGCCGATAGCTCCCGACGATGAAGTGCGCGTACGCCTTCGCCACCCCGTACGGGGTCAACGGGGAGAGCGGCGTCCGCTCGGTCTGCGGCGTCTCGCGGGGCTCGCCGAAGATCTCGCTCGACGACGCCTGATAGAAGCGGATCGAGGGATCGACGGCACGGATCGCCTCGAGCATCGACGTCGCCCCGACCGCAGCGAACTCGGCCGTGAGCACGGGCTCGTCCCACGATCGCGGGACGAACGAGGGTGCAGCGAGGTTGTACACCTCCGTTGGCCGAACGTGCTCGAGCGCCGCGACGAGCGAGCCTTGATCGAGCAGGTCAGCGGTCAAGAGGTCGATCCGCCGAACGACCGTGGCGAGGTTTTCCGCATAGGCCTCCGGCGGACGCCTGACGACGCCCGCGACCTCATAGCCCTCGTTCAGGAGCAGCTCGGCGAGCAGGGCGCCATCCTGCCCACCGATCCCGGTGATGAGAGCTCGACCCGGCATGCGCGGCCAGTCTAGGTTCGGCGTCGGGTCGTTCGTGAACAATGGGCCGGCTGATGCCAGCGAGCACCCTCACCGAGCGTCTCAGGACGACACCCCCGGAGCTTCACGGCACAGGTGAGTACTGGGGTCTGGCGTGGTCGGCGCTCGCCTGGATCGAGGAGCACGCAAGACGCGACTGGGCGACGCTCGAGACGGGAGCAGGAGCGAGCACGATCGTGCTGGCCGCTGCCGGCGCCCGGCACGAGGCCGTGACGCCGGATCCGGGCGAGGAGGAGCGGATCAGGCGCACCTGTGCGACGCTCGGGATCGACAGCTCGGGTGTGACGTTTCGCGTCGGGCCGTCGCAGGAGGTTCTCCCTGCCTGGCAGCCGCGACCGCTCGACCTGGTCCTCATCGACGGGGCCCACGGGTTTCCGTACCCGATTCTCGACTGGTGGTACCTCGCGCCTCACGTACGGGTCGGTGGGATCGTGCTCCTCGACGACGCCTACCTACCGGCGGTCGCGGCGATCGTCGACTACGTCCGCGCGAGCCCGAACTGGATCGTCGAGGACGCGGTCAGCTTCCGCACGGCGTGCGTGCGCAAGCTCGCGCCGGACACGCCACCCGCCCTGGCAGGCGCGGATGCCAGCACCGGAAGCAAGCTCCGCTTCTCGTACCTGCCGGCACGACGGCGCGTGGTCGCATCGGCCCGACAGCGGATCTTCAGCACGCGGGCCGGCCTGTGGGTCGTGGGGCGCCGCCGCAGACGAGACCTATAGCGCTCTGAGGTACCGCCACGACGCGCGGAGGCCGGGCGGACGCAGGAGGGCGACGAGCCCGAGGAACAGCACCAGTCCGGCGAGCCCCGCGACGGTGGCGTTGTCGAGGAGGCTTGCGCCGCCGAACGAGACGAGCGCGACCCCGGCGACGAACGCACACGCCCACGCCAGCCCTCTCAGGGTCGGGCGCACCGCCGAGAGCACGCGGAGCATCCCCGCCAGCACGACGAACGTCGTGAGTGCGAGCGCGAGCGCGAGTCCGATGAGCCCTCCGAGTGACTGTCCGGCCCAGGCGAGCGGGACCTGCAACACCAACACGGCCAGCGCGAGGATCGGCAACGACCCCGCACTGCCCTTGACGAACACGAGCGGGAGGACGAGCGAGTAACCGATCGTCGCGACCATCCAGGGGGCCAGAGCCACCACCAGCCATCCGAGGTCCTCGGCGACGCGATCGGCGTACCCGGTGCCGAGAACGGACGAGACGACGTTTCCGCCCGCGAGCGCGAACACCCCCGAGACGGCACCGACTGCGACGACCGCAGGCCACGCGGAGGAGACCACGTGACGGGCCACCTGTGCCCCCTCGAACGCAGGCATTCGCGTCAGCGGCACAGCGGTCACCAGACCGAGAGACGAGGCGCACACGGCCACGACCGCCGATCCGGCGAGGTACGCGTAGCCCAGGCTCGTCACCGCGCCGACCCCCTCCCGGGCGGCGAACGGGAGACACAGCAGGTAGACCGCCTGAAGCGCCAGCGGGAGCGACACGGCGGTCGCAACCTCGCGAACCCGCTTCGCCATGCTCGTCACCTCGGGTCGCAGCGCCGTGCGCGGCATTCGTGCGTTGCGCGCGTGGAGCCCCAGAGCAACGACCTGGACGGTGAGCGCGAGGATCCCGTTGATCGCCACCCCCACCGCGACCGCCTGGATGCCCGAGTCGATGCGCGCGAGGATGTACGAGAGGCCCACCACGCTTCCCGTGATGTACGCCAGCGCAGCGAGCGCGTAGCTGTCCAGCGCCGCCAGCGCGCTCGACAACAGGCCAGCGTAGAGCTGTGCGGACGCCGCGAGGATCATGAACGGCAGCGCAGCGGCCGCGGTGTCCTGCGCCTGCTCGGGCCCGAAGCCCGTGAGCAGGGCGGCAATCGGGTCTGCAGCGACCGTCCCCACCACGAGGGTCGGTACGACGAGGAGCCCGAGCGACGCCGCCCAACCCACCGTCTCGGACCCCAGCCGGCCGCCATCGCGGGCGCGTGCGAGCGGTGGCAGCACGACGAGACGGATCACCGTCGCCGCGAGCGAGAGCACGATGAAGACGCTGTAGGCGGCCAGGAAGCCGTCGGTCTCGGCAGTCCGGCCGAACTCCCGTGCGATGAGCACGCCGACCAACGCCGCGAGACCGGTCTGGATCGCGATGCCGACCGCGGTCACGGCGCCCGTTGCGAGCGATCCAAGTCCGGCCGAGGCGGTACGCTTGCTCACCGACGCGGAAGCCTACGCACCGGGTCAGCGACCACCGTGGCAGCAGACACCGTCTGGACACAACACGATCTCGAGGAGCTTCGGCGAGACTTCGGCGACCTGTACGGCGGCCGGACGGTTCTCGTCACCGGCGCCGACGGGTTCATGGGCTCTCATCTGACCGACGCGCTCATCGAGCTCGGCGCGAACGTCCATGCGTTCGTCCGCGCGACATCGAGCGGGGCGCTGAACAACATCGGGACACGCCGCAACGAGCTCAAGGTCCACTTCGCCGACCTCACCGACCGCACGTCGATCGACTACCTCGTCCGGGAGCTGAGACAGGCACCCGACCGGCCGTACGTGTTTCATCTCGGGGCCCAGGCACACGTCGGCGAGTCGTGGCATCGCCCGTACGAGACGGTGATGACCAACACGATCGGGACGCTCAACCTGCTCCAGTCGATCGTCGACTGGGGTCTCGAGCTCGAGAAGTTCGACACCGCGGGCACGTCGGAGGAGTACGGGAACGTCCGCGACGACGTCTCCGACCACCACGACTTCGACGATGCGGGCTCGCTGATCCTGCACGAGCGCTCGCCGATCAACCCGAAGTCGATCTACGCCACGGCCAAGGTCGCCGCGGACTTCCTGACCATGAACTACCACGACGCCTACGGCGTCCCCGGTGTCGTCACGCGGATGTTCAACAACTACGGCCCTCGTCAGAACCCTCGCTACGTGACCGGGACGATCATCACGCAGGCACTCACCCGGCCGGAGATCGAGCTCGGCGCGCTCGAGCCGTTGCGCGACTTCTGCTTCTGCACGGACGGTGTCCGTGGGCATCTCACCGTCGCGGGCCACGGGATCCCCGGAGACGTCTACGTGTACGGACAGGGGGAGAACATCTCGATGCGCGACTGGGCCGACCTCATCGTCCGCGCAGGGATCGACGCAGGGATCTGGCCGGACGACCGACACGTGGTCACGACCGAGAGCCGGCTTCGCCCGGGCGCGACCGACGTGATGGCGCTCCGCGTCGGTCACGAGAAGCTCACCGCCGAGACCGGTTGGCAGCCACGCGTGTCGTGGGAGGACGGGGTGCTCCGGACGATCCGCTGGTACGCGGACAACCGCGAACGGTGGCTCGGTCGCGTCGACTGGCTTCCAACCGGCGCTCCCGCGATCACACGTCCGTGAGCCGAGCTCTGGTCACGGGCGCCGGGGGCTTCCTCGGGCGACGGCTCGTCGAGCGGCTGGAGCGCGATGGACACGACGTGGTCGCCGCCCGGCGAGCCGAGTTCGATCTGACCGCGATGGACGACACGGCTCGGCTCTTCGACGAGGCGGAGGCCGAGATCGTCTTCCACCTCGCCGCGGAGGTCGGTGGGATCGGCGCCAATCGCGCCAACCCGGGCCGCTACTGGTTCGCGAACCTCATGATGGGCGCACACGTCCTCGAGCAGGCCCGGATCCACGACACACCGAAGGTCGTGATCGTCGGCACGGTCTGCGCCTACCCGAAGCACACACCGGTGCCGTTCGAGGAGCACGACCTCTGGAACGGGTACCCGGAGGAGACGAATGCCCCCTACGGCGTGGCCAAGAAGACGATCCTCGTCGGCGCACAGGCCTATCGCGAGCAGTACGGCGTCAACGCGATCTTTCTGCTCCCGACAAACCTGTACGGGCCCGGCGACAACTTCGACCTCGAGACCTCGCACGTCATCCCCGCGCTGATCCGGAAGATGATCGAGTCGCCCGTGGAGGTCGTCTTGTGGGGCGACGGGTCACCCACACGTGAGTACCTCCACGTCGACGATTGCGTCGCAGGTCTCGTGGCGGCCGCAGAGCGCTACGACGGGCCGGAGCCGGTCAACCTCGGATCGGGCGTCGAGACGTCGATCCGCGAGACCGCCGAGATCGTCGCCGAGGCGGTCGGTTTCGAGGGATCGATCACGTGGGATACCTCGATGCCGAACGGCCAGCCGCGAAGGAGTCTCGACCCGACCCGCGCCCGCGAGCTGTTCGGCTGGAGCGCCCGCGTCCCGTTGCGTGACGGCATCGCCGAGACCGTCGCGTGGTACCGGGCCACCCTCGTCGGGGTGTGAGCGACCTCGCGATCAGGGCGTCCGGCCTCGGCCGGACCGCGGGAGCCCGGATCGATGCCGTCCTCGAGCGACCGCGGGCAACGATCGTCGGCCTCGTCGGGGCACAGCTCCTCGCCACCGCGGTGTTCGGGCTCGCGCTCGCGACGCACAACGGCTGGATCTGGTTCCAGGGCGGCGATCAGATCTGGTTCGTCAGCGACGGGTGGGCGATCGCACACTGGATCCTCCCTCCGGCTGACGTCGGCATCGGCTGGCCGATCCTCCTCGCGCCCATCACCTGGATCACCGGAGCGACGTACGTGCAGGCGCTCCCGCTCGTCGTGCTCGCCAACACCCTCGTGCTCGGGCCGCTCGCGGTGCTCTGCGTCAACGCGATCGGCTGTCGGATCGGCGGGCGCGTGCTCGGTCTCTGGGCCTCGATCCTGTGGATCGCAGCACCGTTTCTCGCGATCCCGTTGTTCGTCGAGCGCTACCACGAGCGCTGGATCGACCAGTTCGTCCCGCAAGGGCTCGGCCTGACCGCGATGGCGGACTTCCCGTCGATGGTCGGGCTCCTCGTGGTGGCGCTCCTCGTGCTCCGGGCGATCGACCTGAGCTCGTGGACCGACGCCGCGCTCGCAGGGGCCGTCGCCGGGTTCGTCGGCCTGGTGAAGCCACCCAACATGCTCGTCGTCGCCGGCGTCGGGCTTGCCTTTCTCGTCGCCCGGCGCTGGCGCGAGCTCCTCGCGTTCGGGGTCGCCGCGGCCCCAATGCTGATGACGCTCGCGATCTACAAGGAGCGCGGCATCGGATTCCAGCCCATCCTCGCCTTCGAGGAGGTTCACGTTGCGGCCTCGGCGACAGGGCGGGTGTTCGTCCCGATCGACCGGTACATCGACTTCGACCTCGACCACTGGCGCATCCAGATGGCGCAGCTGCGCGAGTACTTCTGGAGCGCTCGTGTGTTTCAGTGGGTACCGCTCGCGGGCCTGGTCGCCGTGGCGCGGATGCGACCCGCCGCGGCCGCGCTTCTCGGTGGGTGGCTGGCAGCGTTCGTGCTCGTGAAAGGCGCATCCCCCCAGGCGAGCATCGAGGCGAACACGTTCTGGCGGCTCCTGATGCCCGCGTGGCCGGCCTACCTGCTGCTGCTCGCCGCGATCCCGCTCCTCGTGCCGAGGCTCGCAGTGCGACTCGGGGCGCGGGCGATCCCTCCACCGGCACCGGCGTTACCACGCCGACCGGCCCTGGTCGCGGCGGCGCTGCTCTGCCTCGTCCCGCTCGCGCTCGCAACGCTGCTCCCGAAGCTCGAGTCGACCGATCAGCTCGTGCTCGTCAAGGAGGGGGAGGCCGAGCTGCTCGTCCCCGTGGTCGACGAGCTCCGGCCCCGGATGGCGCCCGACCGCCGACGGCGCGCTCCGGCTCGCTTGGCGTCCGGGCACGTGGCGGGCAGGGGTGAGCTACCGCGTCTACCGGGCGGCGCAGCCCGGCGACGATCTGAGCTGTCGCCTGTCGGGCGTCCTGCGCTGCACGCTGACGTCGACCGTCGTGGCCGTCACGCGGGCGCCGAGCTGGACCGATCGCGCACCCGTCCCCGGGGCGAGCTACAGGGTCGCAGTCGCGGCGAGCTACGACCCCGACGTCGTCGGCGGTGACCCCTTCGCACTGTCCCCGCCCTCGACCGCGCCGACCCGCTGAGGCTCGACCGCGTCCAGCCGCGCGCGGAGCAGCGCCACCTCCTGCGCGAGTCGCACGTTGTCGTCGGAGAGCCGGGACAGCACCGTCGAGTAGTGGAGGAGCACGACGATCACGAACAGCGTGGTCGCGGCGAAGAGGATCGCAGGCGGATACGTGCCGACGCCGAGCCACGTGGCGATCGTGTTCAGCCCGCCGCGCCAGAGCGACAGGACGAGCAGCACGACGCCCGTCACGAGCCAGAGGAGCGCGTACCGCTCCTTCAGCCGTCGCCCGCGGATCAGCTCCAGCACGACGAGGATCAGCACCAGCGAGGCGATTGCGGCTGCGATCGAGACGCGAACCGGGGTCACGGGCCGACCGCCTCCTCCGAGGGAACGGCGTACTTCCGGCCCATCGCCACGAGCAGTGCCAACGTCACCTTGAAGACGTAGTAGATCGAGCGGAGAAGCGTGATCGACGAGCTGCCGTGCTCACGCTCGCGCATCGTGACCTGAACCTCCGTGAGCCTGAGCTGGTGCTTCAGCACCAGCACGGTGGCCTCGACCTCCGGATAGTCGCTGGGATAGTCCTCTGCGAAGAGCGCGATCCCCTTCCGGTTCAGCGCCTGGAAGCCGGACGTCGTGTCGGTCACCGCCTGCCCCGTGAGGAGCGAGACGAGCCGGGCGAACCACGTGATCCCGATCCGGCGGGCCAGGGGTGGCCGGTAGTTGCCGTCCCGCGCAACGAAGCGGGACCCGGTGACCACGTCCGCGGCGCCGGCCGAGAGCACGTCGAGCAGCTTGGCGAGCTCCCGCGGATCGTGCTGACCGTCACCGTCGAGCCGGACAGCGGTGTCGTATCCGTGCTCGAGCGCGTACCGGAAGCCCGTCTGCACGGTCGCGCCGATCCCGAGGTTGAACGGCAACCTGACGACCGTCGCGCCCGCGGCCTCGGCGGCGGCAGCGGTTCCGTCGGTCGACCCGTCGTCGACGACCACCACGGCGATCGCCCGATCGAAAGCCTTGATTCCCCGGACGACATCGCCGATCGCGCCCTCCTCGTCGAAGGCGGGGACGACCGCGACGATCCTGCCGAGGTCGCTCATGACGGGGCGCCCGCCGCAACATGGAGCCCGAGCGTCCGCAGGATCTGCCGCGCCCGATGGCCGTACGTGTGCTCGTCGAGGATCCGCTCCCGCGCCCGAGCTCCCATCGCCTCGGCCTCCGCCGGGTCGTCGAGCAGCGCACGATACGCCGCGAGAGCCTCCTCGGGGCTCGACACGACGAGCACCTCCGACCCGGGCTCGAGCCACAGCTCGAGCCCCTCGTGAGGGTTCGAGACGATTGCCGCCCCGGAGGCGGCCAGCTCGAACGGGCGGCAGGTGGACGAGCCCGGCACCGTCGCATGCGACCGCCGGGTCACGTTGAGGTTGATCCGCGCAGCGCTGATCGCACGGGCGAAGGTGTTGAACGGCACGTCGCCGACCTGTCGTGCAAGGCCGATGTCCCCACGGAAGTCGCGGCCGCCGAGCGCAAAGTCGATCGTGGTGTCCTGACGGCTCGGCTCGCCGATCATGGCCCGCATCCACTCCCGGCGGAACTTGTCGCCGTAGCCGTAGAAGAAGACGTCGCATTCCTTCTCGACCGGGAGCGGGCGGAAGAACTCGGGGTCCGCCGCCCACAGCACCGACTCGACACGGCGAGCGCCGAGCTCGAGCAAACGGCCTGCGCCGCCCTCCGAGTTGGAGAAGATCAGGTCGTACTCCGACGGGTCGGCACCGTGGTAGTAGTTGAACCCGGTGTCCATTCCCCCGAACTCGGGGAGGCTCATCGGCACGTCGCCGTCGTAGAAGGCGACGGGGATCGAATACCGCTCCCGCAGCGCCGTCGCGATCCCGCGGAAGTGGGCCATCGGCACCGTGAACACGATGATCGCGTCGGGACGCTCCTGCTCGACGAGCCGCTCGAGATGGCGCCGCCAACGCGGCGTCACCACCTTCCAGATCGTCTCGCGTGTCAGACGGTCGAGCATGCCGTCCTGCGGGTTGTCCTCGTCGCGCCGCAGGTAGCGGTCGCCCTTCACCCGGGCGAGACCGTCGCGCAACGTCGCGTACGTCTCACCCTCGCGGTATGTCGGGTTCGGAGCGACCCGCCACCAGGGAGACTCGACGGGACGACCCCGGTAGGGGGTCACGACGAGGTCGGCGCCGGCCTCGTAGAGCCCCTTCCAGAGCTGCCACCAGGCCGGGGTGCAGCCGTACCGGAAATCGAGGTCGATCGCCGAGGCAACGGCGAGGATGCGCGGCGGTCGCACGCCGTCGAGTGTACGGGCGAGCCTGGACACGCTCTGCCCCCCTGGCCCCTCTAGCACCCCGTTCCGTTTCCCCGGGCGGGCAACGGGCTCGGCGCCGGGAGAAGCCTCAGCGGCACATCCGCGCGCCACAGCGTGAGCGACGATCCCTCTCCCGGGATGCCGACGTCGTCGGGCGCAAACCGTTCGATCGCCGTTCCCGCGATCGGCTGACGCGAGTCGACCACGACGAGGGGCGGAGCGAGCGTCCGTCCGCGATCGTCGCTGACGATGCCGTCTGACCCCACGGTATAGAGCGGGGCGCTGAGCCCGTCTCGTCCGCGTGTCCCGAAGACGTGCGCGTACCTGTCGACGGAGTCGTTGAACCACTCGGTCCAGACCATCAGCCCCTGTTGCGCGTATTCGGCGCTCTCGGCGCAGTCGTCGGTGGGCCGGGTCAGGTCTGCGTGGAGGAGCAGCACGCTCGCGTCCCCCACGCGACGGTCGACCCACGCCAGTTGGTGCGCCTGAGACGCGCTGAGCTCACCGTAGTGCTGTGTCGCCGCAGTCACGCCGAGAAACGCGAGTACGAGGGCACCGATCGGAAGCAACGGTCCTCGCACGACGACGATCGCGATAGCGGCAGCGCACCAGAACCCCACGAGCCAGGCCCGCGGCGATCCCCAGCCGTGCAGAGGGTCGAACGAACGGAGGAAGGCCGAGCTCGGACTGTCGAATCCGCTCGAACGCTCGATCAGCGAGGCCGGGACGAGCAACGACAGGCACGTCCCTCCCACCGCGACCGCTGCAACGACCGCCCTTCGTGGTCGACGCAAACCACCCGCAAGCCAGTGTGCACCGCAGGCGAGCACGACGGGCACCACGAAGAAGAGGTTTCGCTCGTGGAGGATCCCCAGCCCGTACTCGCTCGCCGACAACCGCGCGACGGAGGCGAGCACTCCCACGACGAGCGAGAACGACCCCAGGGCGAATGCACGCTCGATCCGTCGGCTCCCGGGTCGGGTGAGACCCCAGAGCGCCAGGGGGAAGGCGAGCACCAGCAGGACGCCGAGCGAGACGGCGAACACGCCGACGGTGCGGCCGGCCCAGAGGAGCACCTGCTCGAGCGCGGGTCGCTCGGTGAGCAGGACCGAGTAGCCGCTCGTCGGCCCGCCGAGGCCGAGAGCCCCGGAGACGAGAAGCACCGCGCCACCCGCAGCCAGGGAACCGAGAACCACGAGGTACTCGCGCACGGTGTGCGCCACCTCACGCCGTCGGACAGCGATGATCGCGATGGCGAGCACGATGGTGCCGACGAGGGCGAGCGCCTGGGCGCGCCCGAGGACGAGGACGGCCAACGCCCCGACGACGGCGAGCTGTCGTCCGCGGGTCGGTCGGTCGAGCATGCGCACGAACAGCAACGCGAACACGATGAACAGCGGGTAGAAGAGCGCCTCCGTCATGAGGTAGCTGCTGTAGACGAGCCACGGACCGGTCACCGACAACCCGGCGACTCCGAGCGCGTACCCCCGCCCCACCACGAGGCGCGCGAGCAGGTAGGCCGGGATCGCGGTCGCGGTCATCACGAGGACGTTGGCCAAGCGAGCCCACTCGAGCGCGTCGGCGCCCGTGGAGCTCAGGACATACGCAGGGCTCAGGAAGTACGGGTAGAGGACGGTATGCCCGAGGTCGAGCGCTCCCCGTACGCTCGGCAGCCCTGTCCGGGCAACGCCCTTCGCGAGATCGGCGTACAACAGCTCGTCGCCGAGAACGGTGGGGGCGTCCGCGTCCCAGGCAAGGGCGCCCCAGACGAGCGCGACCAGCACGGTTCCCACCGCGAGCGTCGCCCCGGGTGAGGCGGAGACCAGGTCGGCAAGCGGCCGCCCGACAGCTCCTGCGCGCCTTCGCAGCCGCGCGACGAGTCCGTTGAACGGCGGGAGACCGGAGGCAACGGCGATGATCACGAGCACGAGTAACGCCTCGAGCAGCCGTTCGGCCGTCACGCGGCCGAGCCCGTCCCGGACTGACGCTGTGACGTCCGTCCGAGCGAAAGTGAAGAGCATCACCCCGGCGACCATGGCGGCGCCGGCAACCGCCAGCCGCCACCGGCGGTCAGGGGGCACTAGAAGGCACCGCGTCCGCTCAGCACCGCTGGGATCGTCTTCAGGATGATCGAGATGTCGGACCAGACCGACCAGTTCTCGATATAGGCGAAGTCGAGACGGACGAGATCGTCGAAGTCGAGGCCCGCACGCCCCGAGATCTGCCAGAGCCCCGTCATCCCCGGCAGGACGAGATACCGCGCCTTGTGCCAGTCGTCGAGCATCTCGTAGTCGCGGAGCGGGAGCGGCCGTGGCCCGACGAGGCTCATCTCGCCGCGGATCACGTTCCAGAGCTGCGGCAGCTCGTCGAGCGAGAACCTCCGCAGGACCCGCCCGACACGGGTCACCCGCGGGTCGTCGCGGATCTTGAACAGCGCACCCGACGCCTCGTTTCGGTCCTCGAGGTCGGGCTGCAGCTCGGCGGCGTCGGCGACCATCGTGCGGAGCTTCAGCATCGGGAAGTCGCGCTCGCCGACTCCGATCCGCCGGTCGCGGTACAGCACCGGCCCTCGCGTGTCGAGCTTGATCGCAATCGCCATCACGAGCCAGAGCGGCACGAGGAGCAGCGCGAGGAGACTCGCAACGACGACGTCGAAGCACCGCTTGGTCAGCCACGCGAACCCGGACAGGATCGGCGGCCGGAGCTCGAACAGCGGCAACCCTTGCCCTGGCACGTATTCGCCCTCGTGGACGAGCAGCTCGGTGGTGGACGGCGCGAGCTTCACCTTCACGCCCTGCCGATGCGCGAGCTGCACGATCTCGAGAACGGTTGCCTCGTCGAAATCGGCCTCCGTGAGCACGAGCTCATCCGGGCGCTCGCGCTCGAGCACCCCCGCTAGCCCGTCGAGCGAATGCGCGAGGACGGGGAGCCCGGGCTCGCCTGCGTGGGCGACCGCTCCCACCAGCTCGATCCCGAGGCCGCCGCGAACCGCAAGGAGCTGGTCGCGGAGCTGTCGCAGGCTGTCGCCCTCACCGACGAGCACGAGCCGCCGGCGGACGCCGGCCCACTCGAGCACTTCACGGGAGACGGACTCGTACGCGGCGCGCAGGACGCCGATCGAGATCGCGGAGGTGACGACCGCCGTCGGGATCAGGCCCGTGGTCGTGAACTCGTAGTCCGTGCCGAGACCGAACGCGAGCACGATGAGCGCCACGAGCACGAGCGCCGCGAGCACCCGTCCCTGACCGGCGCGTCGCTCGCGTGGCGCATAGAGCCCTGCCTGGAGGAACACGAGGATCGTGATCGGGGCAAGGAATGGCAGCCACTCGCGAGGGCCTGTGTCCCAGAGCAGCGACCAGTAGATCGTGTCCCCGTAGATGAGGGCGCGAAGGACGAGCGCGAGGTAGAGCCCGAGGGCGAGCCCCGAGACGTCGAGGATCATGAGCATGGCAACGCTTGCGGCCCGTCTCAGCAGACCGACGATCGACCCGCGCGTCAGGACATAGACCCGCGACCGGCGGACGTCGTCTCCCGTCGTAGGCGGCGCTGGGGCCTGCTGCGGGCTCGGAGGCGCCGAGGTCGGCACCCCGGGATTCTACGCCGCGGGAGCGGCGGCTTCCCCGCGCGCCACGGTGTCCCAGGGAATGCGCGTGGTCACGCTCGCGGCAACTGCGTCGAGGTCGGTGACGGGCCGCCGACGGGCGAGCAGAGCCAGCGCGCCGGCGATCAGGCGGCGCCGGCGCGGGTCGACGAGGTCGGTGTCGTGGAAGTACGTGTGCACCCGGTCGGGCAGGCGACCCGGGAGCGCGAGCGCACGGACGAGGTCGCCGAGACCGTGGGTCGTCGGGACCGCGACCAGCTCGCGCCCACGCGGGAGCGTCAGCCGTGCAGGGTCGCTCAGCTCGGCCCAGGCTGCCGTCTCCGACAGGTACGAGGGGCGTACCGGCCTGGGGGTGCAGTCGACGTAGCCCAGCTCCGCGCACGCCGCTGCCACGCCGGGGTCGGTGTACCAGCCACCGCCGCAGAAGAGCGTGGGTCGCACCCCGCGCTCGACGAGCCAGGCGCCGTCGGCGCGGACCCGGCCGCCGGCGTCTCCCTCGGTTGGACGGGCATGGGTGGGGCTCGTCCAGTGGGCGTGATGACCGACCGGTCCCCGAGCGGCGGCGCTCGCTGCACGCTCCAACCAGAGGTCGCTGTCGGTCTCGCCCGCGCTCGGGTCGGGCGGCCGCATCAGGGCGGCGATCGGGACCCCGCCCGGTGGTCGCCGTTGCAGCTCCGCGAACGCCGCCCACACCCGCTCGTCGAGCGGTCGCTCGACGTGGCAGGAGACGACGGCGTACCGTTCCGGCGTCGTGGGCACGGGCGAACGCATACCACGCCGCGCGGTCCTGCTCGTCACCGCGGCCGCGGCCGTGCCGCGGCTGCTGGTGCTCGCGCTCGAGCGACGCGACATCCTCGACGCGTACGTCGAGAAGAGCGACCGGTTCGCACGGACGCTGGTCGAGAGCGGGACCTTCGGCTTTCTCCCCGACGTCCCATCGGCCTATACCCAACCCCTCTATGCCTGGTTTCTGGCCGCGTTGTACTGGCCGTTCGGGAGGTCCTGGCTCGCCGTCGGGCTCGCGCAGGTCATCGTGGCGGTCGCGACCGCCCTCGTCGTCCTGGCGCTCGGGCACAGGCTGCGATCGACGGCGATCGGCGTGACCGCGGCGCTCGTGGCAACGCTCCACCCGTACCTCGTCTGGCATGACGTGCACGTCAATCGCGAGGTGCTGGACGGTCTGCTCGTCGTCTCGCTCGCCTATGTCGCGCTCGTCGCCTACGAGCGACGGTCGGGGTGGCTCGCAGCTGCGACCGGGGCAATTGCTGGTGTTGCCATCTTGGGAAACTCTCGACTCGTGCTGCTCCCGCTGGTCCTGGCCCCGTACGTCGCTTGGCGGATCCGGCCGGGAGCACGAGCGGCCGCCGTGGGGCTCGTCGTTGTCGCCACCGCGATGCTCGTGGTCGCCCCGTGGGTCGTCCGAAATCGCGTCCAGGTGGGTTGCGCGACGATCACCACCGATGCGCGCGCGCTCTGGAAGGCGAACAACCCGGCGACCTACGACATCCTCGCATCGGGGAAATGGATCGACGACGTGCCGCCGTTGCAGGGCGCCCCGCCGTGGCCGGAGCTCGCCGCTGACCTCACGCTCGGTGGAACACCGACCACCGTCGACGAATGCGCTCAGATGCGCCTCTATCGCCACGAGGTGCTCGAGTTCTGGCGCGCACATCCGGGCGCAAAGGCGCGTCTCGCATTCCAGGCGACCTGGATGCTGTGGTCGCCGGTGCTCACGGTGAGCGCCGACGACACCGGTCAGCGAGGGATCGGGCATCTCGCCCAGGACACGGTCGAGCCGCTGTTCGTCGTTCTGCTCTACGCGTTCGCCCTATGGGGAGCGTTCCTCGCCCCTCGGCGGTTCGTCGTGCTCGTCGGGCTCCTCGTCGGTCTCAACACCGTGATGGCGATGGTGTTCGCCGGGACCGTGCGCTACCGCGTGCCGTGGGACTCGCTGCTCGCGGTACTCGCTGCGTTCGCGCTCGTGCGCTCGTGGTCGCTCGTTCGCGCCTGGCGGGACGGGCGGGTCGTGGAGGCGAACGCCGCCTCGTAGAGCTCGCTCGTGCGTGTGGTGTTGCGTGCCTGCGAAAACACCTCCAGCGCCCGCCTGCGACCTGCCGCGCCCATCGCCGAGGCCCGTGCCGGATCCCCGATGAGCGAGGCGATCGCGTCGCGCAGGGCTCGTGGATCGGACGGGGGGACGAGCAGTCCCGTGACACCGTCGTCGACGATCTCGGGCAGCCCGCCGACCGAGCTCGCGATCACAGCTCTTCCGCGCTCCATCGCCTCGAGCGCGACCATCCCGAACCCCTCGCCGAGCGACGGAACGACCACCACTCCCGCCCGCTCGACGACCGGGCGTGCGGGTGCGATCTGGCCGAGGAACGCGACCTGGTCACCGAGCGGCGCGGCCGCGGCCCGCAGCTCGCCGGCGAGCGGCCCGTCGCCCGCGACGTCGAGGTGGAAGGCGCCCAGCCCGGCGAGCGCCTCGAACAGCACCGCATGACCCTTGATCGGCACGAGTCGACCGATCACCGCGAGCCGGTCGGGATCGGGCGCCGGTGGTGGCTCGGGGCCGGCCTCGATCCCGTAGTGGACGACCTCGAACGCGTCCTCGGCGAAACCCTCCTCGGTCGCGAGGTAGCGGGCGAGACCGCGCGAGATTGCGATGTGGAGGTCGACACCGCGGGTCGCTGCCCGGTCGGCGACGGCGAACGAGCGCGACGACCTGAAGGAGTTGAACCCGTGCTTCGTGCTCGCCCTCACCGCGACGCGCGCGATCCTGGCCGCGGCCTGACCGAGGAAGTCGGCGTGGACGAGGTGGGTATGGACGAGCTCGGGGCGGTGGCGCCGCACGAGACCGATCAGCCGCCTGAACGCGCGCGGGTCGGCCGCATGCGGTAACCGGATGCGGTCGACGGGCACGCCACGACCATCGAGCTGGCGTGCGAGCTCGTGCGCGCCGGGCTCGTCCTCGTGGAGCATGACGAAGCGCACCTTCCACCCTGCCTCGCGAAGCCCGGGTAGGAGCAGGAGGAGGTGGTTCTCCGAGCCGGAGATGCCGGACGCCTTCGCGATGTGGAGCACCCTTCTCATGCGGTTCGCGCGACCTCGAGCACGCGCTCGGCCCACCCCTCGACGTCGTGATCACGCTCCACCCGCGCTCGCAGCTCCCTGCCGATCGCTTCCCGGTCAGCGGTGGTGAGCCAGGCGATCCGCTCGGCAAGCGCTGCTGGGTCGTCACGCGGGAAGCGAAGCTCGTCGGGGAGCAATTCGTCGAGCGCCGGATTCGACGCGAGCACCGGCAGGCCCGTGGCCGCGGCCTCGTACACGACCTTGTCGGTCGCACCCGCGCGCATGTTGTTCACGAGCGCGTCGACCTCGGCGAGCAGCGCGGGCACGCCGGAGCGGGGCACCGCCTGCTCGATCGAGACCTCGTCGCTGCCGCGTCGGGCCGCGAGCGCGATCAGCTCGTCGCGGTACAGCCGCTCCTCGGCGGTCAGTGACGGGCCGACGATCCGCAGTCGCGCGCCGGGGACGGCCGAGACACCCTCGACGATGGTTGCGAGCCCTTTCGCCGGAGAGGTCCGGCCGAGCGCGAGGAGCTCGAGCCGGTCCCGCGCGGGTCGTGTGACGAACGGGAGGTCGTGCAGGTCGATGCCGTGGCCGATCGGCACGACCTTGTCCGAGGCGAGCGGGAACGACCGGCGGTCGACGGTGATCACGGCGTTCGAGCAGCGCTCGGCAAGGCGCAGGAGGCGGCTCTGCTTCCAGTGGGTGAACCACAGCAGGACGGGCACCCCCAGCGGCCGGGCTGCGGGCGCCGCGAGCACCGCGTAGATCGGGCACATGTGCGCCACGACCGCCACCGGGCGTGGTCGCAGCTCCCGTGCGAGCGCGGTCTCGAAGCGAAGACCGCGCCCCAGCTTCGCGCGCGATCGGAACAGGCGCACCCGGCAGTTCCCGGGGAGCACGCCGGGGACGGCCGAGTCGGCCAGCACCACGAGCTCGTCGACGCGTGCCGCGAGCGACTTCACCTTGGCCACGGTCGCGCCGAGGACGGGCGAGGCCGGATCGACCTGCTGCGTGACGAACACGAGCCGTGTCATCGGTCGAGCACCCGGTCGACGAGCTGCCGGGTGCTGCTCGCGTACTCCTCGGGCGAGGCGAGCCAGGGCTCGACCGAACGTCGTCCCTCGGCGCCGAGGCGCTCTGCGAGCTCGCGGTCGGACAGCACGCGCGAGACCGCCGCCGCGAGCGCCTCCGGGCTCTCGGGCGGGACGAGCAGTCCGTTGCCGCCGTCGGTTACGAGGTCCTGGATCCCTCCCACCCGGCTTGCGACGACGGCCCGGGCACGGCAGAAGGCCTCGATCACGACCCGACCGAGACCCTCGCTCCGGGACGGGAGGACGAGCACGGTGGCGCCGTCCATCGCCGCTGCCACCTCGGTCGTGGTCAGCACGGGTGACCAGCGAACGCTTCCGCCGCTGTCCGCCACGAGTCGCTCGACGACGTCCGCCAGCGTCCCCCGACCGACGACGTGGAGCTCGGCGCCCGGGACGGTGGCCGCGACGCGCGGCCAGGCTCGGGCGAGGACGTCGACTGCCTTGTAGCGCTCGAGCACCCCGACGAACAGCGCCACCGGTCGCTGCGGGGGCGGGCCTGGCGTCGGTGAGAGGAACGGGTCGAGGTCCATGAACGCCGGGAACTCGGCGGTCGGCTCGACCCCGAGCGAGCGCACGAGCCCGCTCGTGTAGGCGGAGATCGTCCGCACACCGTCCGCGTGGCGAATCGCGCGGCGGGCGAGCGCGTCGCCGGGTCGCGCCAGCAGGCGTCGCCACGACGAGCCGTAGAGCCGCGTGGCCGCCGCAGGGTCGCCGTGGATGTCGACGACGACCCGGGTCGAGACACGTCCGAGCCGCCGGGCGAGCAGCGCCAGGGAGCCCTCGTGGGCGCCCTGGACGAGCACCACGTCCGGGTGCAGCCGGCGGAGCTCACGCGCGAGCCGCATCGGGAACAGCGCGTAGAACAGCGCTCCATCGAGCGCCTTTGGACGAGCCTGCGGCACGAGCCGAAACCGCGGATCCTCGCCGCCGCCGGGAGCCTCGCTGCCGAGCACGTGCACGTCGAGCTCCCCGGAGAGCGCCTCGAACTTCCGGGCGAGCGAGGACGACAGCGGGAGCGCGTAGCGTGAGCGACCTGCCATCAGGAGGCGCCTCATCCGACGACCTCCAGGAGGATCGCTTCGATCTGCTCGAGCAGCGCCTCCTCGCGCAGAGGCTCGACCGATGCGGCGGCGGCCGCCGCAAGCCGCTCTCGGAGCGCGCGATCGCGCATCACGCGGTCGATCGCTCCGGTGAGCGCTTCCAGGTCTCCCGGGGGCACGAGCAGCCCGTTGACGCCGTCGACGACGATCTCGGGCACGCCACCGACCGCGGTCGCCACGACCGGCGTCCCGACCGCGAGCGCCTCCACGACCGTATGCGGGAAGTTCTCCCACGACGACGGCAGGATCGCGGCGTCGGCGGCCCGGAACAACCGGAGGACGTCGTCGCGCGTTCCTCCACCGAGGAAGCGGATGCGCCCGGCAACGCCCCGGTCGACGGCCAGCTGGCGGAGAGGCTCACGCTCTGGGCCGTCACCGAGCACGAGGAGCGTCACGTCGGGCAGGCGCGCAACCACCTCGATCGCGCCGTCGAGCGCCTTCTGCCGCGTGAGCCGACCGGCGAACGCCAGGACCGAGCCGTCGACGCCGAGCTCCTCGCGCGCCTCGTCGCGGCCCGCGAGGCCCGCGATCTCGGGCGCCGGGTTCGGTACGACCGTGACGCGCTCCGGCGGCAACCCCCACCCGAGTGCGATCGCACGCAGGTACGCGCTCGGGGTGATCACGCGAACGGCCCGCCTCAACGCGGCATCCCTGCTGCGTCGCAGCGCGCGGATCCGGGCGTCGCCGCGAAACCCCTGGAACTCCTCCAGGGTGCCCGTGAACCGACCGGCGCGACGCGCTCGCTCGTATGCCTCGTCGGCGACGAGCTTGGCAACGAGCGGGCTGCGGGCGAGCGATGCCCCTCCGGCCGCGCGTCGCACCATGCTCGTGGCGTACACGACATCCGCGCGTCGAGCGGCTCGCGCCACGAGCCGCGTCGCCGCTGCGTGACGGACACCGCGCGGCAGGCTTCGCGAGGTCCACGAGATCGGATACGACCGTGCACCCGGCGGACCATCCGCGGTCGTGACGACCTCGACCGCGTGCCCGCGGCGGACGAGGAAGCCGGCCAGCGCGGGAGCGTGGATTGCCGGTCCACCGACGTCCGGTGGCCAGATGCCGCTGACGACCACGACTCTCACGGCGCCACTGCCTCGTGCGGGCCGCTGGTCCGGGTCGAGAGCTCCGTCCGGATCCGGGTCAGCAGCACGACCCATACGAGCCCGAACGCAATCGAGCTCACGAGGATCGCCACCGCGGCACCCGTCACGCCCCAGACCGCACCGAGGACCGCGGTCAGGGGCAGCAACACGACCGTCTCGATTCCGTGCGAGACGATCCTGAGCCGCGGACGGCCGATCGTCGTCGGGAAGGACTTCGTCCAGCCGAGCACCAGGTGGAGCGCGGCGGCGAGCAGCACGATCCGCGCAGCGGCGACCGCACCGGCGTATTGCTCGCCGAACACGACGTCGACGAGCCACGGCATGAGGATCAGGAAGACGGGGACGGCGACCGCCACGACCCCGAGCGCCGACACGGTGTACTGGCGCAGCCCGCGGATGACATTCGCCTGCTTGCCGTGCTCCCAGTCGCGGGTCTGCTCGGTGAGCAGGATCAGCCGGACAGGTGAGCTCGCCGCTGCGAACCCGCTCTGCGGTGCCTGCGCGATCCGGAGCAGGCCGACCTGAGTCGGACTGGTGACAACGCCGAGTATGAGGGGGGCGAGAGTCGTCCGCGCGGAGACCATGCCGGTGGCGATGCTCGACTGGGTGACGAACGAGACGAGACCCGGGCGATCGTCCCCGAGCGGCTCCTCGGGTGCGGCGGGGAACCTGTTGAACGCGATGTGGCCGAGCACCGAGATGCCCGCCGTCGCGATCGCTTGGGCGACGACGATCCCGAGGAGCGCCTCGGTGACACCGAACTGCGCGCCGACGTAGATCCCGACGAGGCGGAGACCCTGTGCGAACGTCTGGTAGGCCCCGCGCAGGTCGTAGCGGCCGCGGAGGAGGAGCGCCGACGAGCCGACGTTCTCCGGTGACTGGACGAGCGGGAGGAGCGCGACGGCGAGCACGGCCGCGGTGAGCCCGTCGGTCGAGAACAGCTCGTCTGCGAAGGGTGCGAGCACGACGAGGACGATCGCGGCCAGCACCCCACCGGCGAGCTTGACGCGCATCGCGACCGAGAACAGCCGGCGGAGCCGGCCCCAGTCGCCCGCCGCGACGTATCGAAACCCGTACTTCGTCAACGCGTCCTCGACGGTGAGGTCGAGGAGCATCTGGAAGAACGAGGCCGCCGCGAGCGCGGTCGCGTAGAGACCGAACTGGTCGAGCCCGAGAACGCGCGCTGCCGCGATCGTGCCGAGGATCCCGAGGGCGACCGACGCGTAGAGCCCGGCGGCCGTCGCCGAACGGCGCCAGAGGAGCCCTGTGCGCATCTCGACGCGCCAGTATAGTGGCCGCTCTTGGCGTTCCAGCCCGTCTCGAGCCCGCCCGCCGCGGCCCGTGGCAGCGCAGCCGGAACCCACGTCTCGGCCGGGGCGCTCACGCTCGCCGCAGCGATCCCGATCCTCTTCGTCCACGAGGTCTATCAGCCCGGCATCTCGCCCTCGATCGGGGGCACCGACGTCGGCATCTCGCTGGCAGACCTGGCGATCGCGGTCGTGGTAGGGCTCGCGGTCGTCGCCGCCGTGCGCACGGGCGTCGGGCCGCTCGTCCGCGGCCGGTGGTTGTTCGTCGCGGGTGCCGTGCTCTGCGTGCTCGCGGTCGCCTCGGTTGCGACGCCCGTGTTGCGTGACGAGCCGTATGCGTGGCGTGACCGACTGGTCGCCGCGCTCGGGTTCGTCGAGTACGCGCTGCTCGCCCCGTGCGTCCCGCTCCTCGCACGGCGCCGGCGCGAGCAACAGGCGGTGCTAGCGGCATTGATCCTCACGTGCGTGGTCGCGACCGCTTGGGCCGTGCTCCAGTTTGCGGGGATCGCGCACGAGTTCTACGGTCGCCGACCGTCCCAGCGGGAGCCGTCGTTCATCGGCTACCACGACTTCTCCGCTCTGGCCGGGCTCGTGCTCGTCGTCGCGCTCGTGGTGCTGCTGACACGCGTCGCGGTCGTCCGGCGCTCGCTTGCGATCGCGGCGGGTATCGCGGGGGCGCTCGGGATGGTGCTCGCCGGGGCCCTGACCGGCGTGCTCGGGCTCTGGCTCGCCGGCGCCGCGCTCGCTTTCGTTGCCGTGCGTCGCCACGGCGCGGGTCTCCGACGTATCGGCGCCGTGGCGGCGATCGTCGTCCTCGTGACGGCGGGTGCGACGATCATGCGCGGTGATGCGATCGAGGCGTTTGCGGGCTTCCTCGGTATCCGGCCGGCCGAGCAGACCGGCCAGGTCGAGAGCTACGCGCAACGGACGGTGCTCGCCTACATCGGCCTGCGGATCTTCCTCGACCACCCGCTCCTCGGTTCCGGGTTCCAGGCCTCGGGCGACGAGTTCGCCTACGGGCCCCACCTCGAGGCGGCCCGGGCGCGATTCCCCGACCAGCCCGACCGAGCGTTCCCTTCGCCCGAGCATCCGTGGGGGGTTCAGAACCTTCCGATCCAGGCACTCGCCGACTGGGGTGTCGTCGGGCTTGCGATCGTGCTCGTCGTCTTCGGGCTCGGGCTGTGGCTCGGGCTCGGCGCATCGGCGGGGGGCGTGATCCCGCTCGTCGGTGCCGGTGGCATTCTCGTCGCGGCCGGGATCTGGAACGGCCTCGGGATCGTCCCCGCGATCCCGCTCGCGGCGATGACATGGCTCTCGTTCGGGCTGGCGGCCAGCGATGGCTGACGACATCCGCCTCCACCCACCGCACTCGCTACCGACCTACGCGGTGCGGGCGCCGCTCGCGCGCTGGCTCGCGGTGGAGGCTCGCCGCGCCCATGACGAGCTCGGGCCGTACCGGCTGCTCGACGTCGGCTGTGGGGACAGGCCGTACGAGCCCCTGTTCGCACCCTTCGCGACGTCGTCCGTCGGCGTCGACCCGGTCGACAACCCGAAGGCCGACATTCAGGCGTACGCCGAGGCGCTGCCGCTCGACGATGCGGGGTTCGACGTGACGACGTGCATCCAGGTGCTCGAGCATGTCGACGACCCGTCCGCCGTGATCCGCGAGCTGCGCCGCGTGACGGCTCCCGGCGGTCGCGTGCTCCTTTCGACCCACGGGGTCATGGCGTACCACCCCTCGCCCGTCGACCACTGGCGGTGGACGGGCGCAGGTCTCGAGCGGCTGTTCCAGTCAAACGGGGAGTGGGCGTCGGTTAGGGTGGCCCCGGCCTCGGGCACCACGGCCTGTCTTGCGATGCTGACGTCCCTCTACCTCGATCTCGTCGCCCGGAAAGCCCGTCTCGGCGCCCTCGCACGACCGGTCGTCGCTGGGCTCAACATCGCGGCGGAGGCGATCGACCGCAGGGTCACGTCGCTCGGAGACGCGACGCAGCCCGGCACGTTGATCGCGAACTTCCACGTCTGCGCGGAGGTGCCCCGCTGAGCCGGGTGCTCGTCACCGGCGGCGCCGGCTTCATCGGCTCGAACCTCGTTCGCGAGCTGCTCGCACGGGGCGACGAGGTGCGCGTGCTCGACAACTTCGCGACCGGGAACCGCTCGAACCTCGCAGGGCTCGAGAGCGCCGTCGAGGTCGTCGAGGGCGACCTTCGCTCGTACGAGCGCGTCCACACGGCCGTCCGCGGGGTCGAGGTCGTCTATCACCAGGGCGCGCTCGGGTCGGTGCCGCGCTCGGTGCAGGATCCGCTCACGTCGACCGCGGTCAACGTCGAGGGGACGCTGAACGTCCTGCTCGCCGCTCGCGACGAGCAGGTGCGACGCGTCGTGTTCGCCTCCTCCTCGTCGGTGTACGGCGACGGCGGGGCGTTCCCGCGGGTGGAGACGGCCGCGCCGAACCCGATTTCCCCGTACGCGGTTGCGAAGCTCGCGGCCGAGCGCTACTGCGTGTCGTTCTCCCGTGTCTACGGGCTCGAGACGGTGGCGCTCCGGTACTTCAACGTCTTCGGCCCGAGGCAGGACCCGGGCTCGCAGTACGCGGCCGTGGTGCCGCTGTTCGTGCGGGCCATCGCGGAGGGAAGACCCGTGACGATCTTCGGTGACGGCGAGCAGTCCCGGGACTTCACCTTCGTCGAGAACGTCGTCGCTGCAAACCTCGCCGCCGCCGAGGCGCCGGCGGCAAATGGCGCAGTGCTCAACATCGCCGCGGGTGGCTCGGAGACGGTGAACGCGCTGGCGGACACGGTCGGACGTCTCCTCGGCCGCGAGGTCGGGCGCTCGTTCGAGCCCGAGCGCCCCGGTGACGTGCGCGAGTCGTGGGCGGACATCACCGCTGCGGGCGAGGTGCTCGGGTACAGGCCGCTGATCGACTTCGAGGAGGGTCTGCGACGCACGATCGACGCACTCGTGGAAGGAGGCGCAACATGAGTCACAGCTTCAGCTCGGTGGACGAGCTCGGGAGCGGCTACGGCTTCCGCAAGGTCAGGCGCGAGATGGGGATCGAGGCGTTCGGCGTGAACGTGGTCGTCATGCCACCGCACTACGACGGCTTCCTGCACTTTCACGACGAGCAGGACGAGTTGTACTTCGTCCACGCGGGAACAGCGCGGGTCGAGGTCGACGGCGAGGAGCGGCTGCTCGGGCCCGGCGGGCTCTTCCACGTGACGTCGACCACCCCACGCAAGGTGTCGAACGCGGGTGACGACGACCTCGTCGTGCTCTGCGTCGGCGCCAAGGGCGGCTACATCGGGCGTGACGGGCACCTCGTCGACCCGGCCGACCTCGAGCGCCGCGCCTCGTTCGGCTAACCGTCACAGCGCCTCTTCCGGCGGCGGTTCAGCGGGTGCCGCCCGCAGCGCTGCGCCCGCGAGGGCGAAGACGACCACCGAGATCCACTGGATCCCGATCACGTCGGTCTGGACCCCCAGCACGACAACCGCGGCGAGCGAGGCCGTGAGCCAGGGCGAGCGCCGACGCAGCGCGATGAGCAGCGCACCGAGCCAGGCGCCGAAGGCAGCGACTCCGAGCAGGCCCGTGTCGACCCCGAGCTCGGTGTAGGTCGACTCACCCGCCCGGATCCGCACCCCGGTCCGCGAGGCGTTGACGCCTGCGTTCCCCAGGCCGTACCCCCACGGGTGACGCACGACCGTGCGGATGCCGTCACGGAGGTTGCGGAAATGGCTCGAGGTCGAGCTGTCGCTCGTGCCGAGCGGGTCCTGCGTGCGGTCGGGCTCCCGTGACGCGTTGGCCCTGAGACACGTGAGCTCGGCCGCCGTGTAGCTCGTCGACGGCCCGATCGTGGGAAACGCGGCGACGAGGACGAGGGCCGCCGCCAGCGAGCCCACCGCGAGCCCGACGTGGCGCCACGAGCGGCGCAGCGCCGCAAGCACGAGCAGCCCGATCGCCAGCGCGATGAAGGCTGCGCGGGTGTGTGTCCAGAGGAGCCCGACGAACGTGACCGCCGCGGCCGCGACCGTCCACGGCCGCCGGCGCACGGACGCGAGCAGCAGGAGGGCCACGACGAGGGCGTACGCCGCCGCGAGCGGGCTGAGGAAGGTCCCGACGAGGCGTCGCAGCGGGTTGTCCTCGTCTCCGGTGTTGAGGATCCAGTTCTCCGGCAGCGCGAGGCACTGCGAGACGAGGCCGAGCTGCTCGCGGTACCAGCCGGGCACGCCCGAGTCCCGCCACCACTGGAGCGGGACGAGGTACACGTCGAGGAGCCCGAGGGCGGTCAGGCCGAGCGCGACCGCCACGATCGCGAGCCCGACCCGACGCCACCACCACCGGTCGAGGGGAGTCACACGGCCGAGCGCGTACGCCGCGACGGGCAACAGATGATGGCGGAGCGCGTACAGCTCACCACGCGTCGTCGCCTCGCCACCGAGCCACGACTGCGGCAGGAGCAGGTACACGACGACGAGCGCCGCGTAGGCGACGGCGAGCCGATCGGCCCATCCCTGCAGGGGCACGGAGCGAGCCGCCCACAGCGCCGCGCCGAGCGCGACGACGAGAACGACCTCCTTCCAGGCGGCGACCGCGTCGAGCGCGGTGCCCCTCACGCCGGCATCCCAGAGCGACGCCATCACGAGGTTGTGGAGCGCAAGACCGACGATGAGGACGACGAGCCCGATCCGGGCGACGCGCAGGCTCACGTGATCGCCACCAGCGTCAGGCCGAGGTTGTGAATGCGGACCGGCCCTGGGAACAGCCCTCGCAGGTCGGCTGACCCCAGCAGGTGGTTCTCCTCCGCCCAGCTCTTCCCCGCGAGCCGGTACGCACGCCGGGCGGGACGATCCGGCAGCCAGTGGACGAGCGGCAGGTGCGTGTGCACCTCGATCGGGAACCAGCGGTTCGGCGTGGTGAGAAACACATGGCGGCCGACCCGGAGGGCCTCGGCGACGAAGGCGCGCTGCGCCTCGCGGTCGCCGACGTGCTCGACGACCGCGTTCGAGTACACGATGTCGAAGGCTCCGTCGGGGAACGGGAGCGCGGTGGCATCGCCCTGGACGTACGCGATTCCCGGATACCTGGCCCGGAACCGGCTGCCATCGTGGAGACCGAGCGCGGTGATGCGCGCCGGCCACGGGTAGTGCTCCTCGAAGAAGTTGTGCGTCCGGCAGCCGTCCTCGCCGCCGTCCTCGCCGAGCGAGACCTCGTCCACGCCGACGTCGAGCACCGTGGTCATTGCGGTCGGGGTGAGCTCGTCCATGAGCAACCGCAGCTTGCGGCGCCGCGAGCGGAGCGAGATCGCATCGGCGAGCCGCATCGGCGAACCCTACGAGACGACCACGAGGGAAAGCGCTCCCCGACGCATGTCGGAGGGTCAGGGTACCCGCGTAGGATCGCGGGATGCCCATGCTCGAGGACGTCGTCACCCCCCGCGGGCCGTACCGAATCCGGCACATGGCCCGCTCCGGGACATGGGTGGCGCGCCTTCCGGGCGAGGCTCGTGCGTCGGCGTGGCAGCAACCCGACGGGACGGTCGTGATTCGGGCCAGCGACGAGGGCGCGCTCGAGCGCGCGCGGTTCATGCTCGCTCTCGCGGACGACACGAGCGGCTTCCACGAGCGCTTCGCACGCGACCGCCTACTCGGCCCTTCCGCCCGGGCACTGGTCGGCTATCGGCCGCTGCGCCTGGCAACCGTGGCTCACGCCGTCCTGCGCGCGTTCTGCGGTCAGCTCGTGGAGGCGAGGCGTGCACGGGCGCACGAGCGGGCGGTGACCCGGTACGTCGGCGCACGCGAGGTCGTCACCCAGGACGAGCTCGCGCGGTTGGCGCCGGTCGACCTGCGACGGCTCGGCCTCGCGCAACCGCGCGCGTCGGCGCTCTGCCGGGTGGTCGCCTCGATCGACCTCGAGCGCCTCCGAGAGCTCCCGACCGGAGTCGTCCGAGACAGGCTCCAGCGCGAGCGCGGGATCGGGCCGTGGTCGGTGGGGGTGATCTCGATCGAAGGCCTCGGGCGCTACGACCACGGCCTCGTCGGCGACCTCGGGCTGATGAAGCTCTGTGCGGCGCTGTGGGGTCGCTGGCCCGAGCCGGAGGAGACCCGCGCACTGCTCGACCCGTACGAGGAGTGGTCGGGCCTCGCCGGCGAGGTGCTCATGCTCGGCTGGTCGCGCGGGCTGGTCCCGGGCGCCGATCGCGACGCTCCGCGCCGGATCCGTCAGCGACGCGCCGCGTAGACTCCTCGCATGTCTCTCGACGAGCGCAGGATCGCGATCCTCGGTGCGGGGAAGATCGGCGAGGCCCTCATCTCGGGCCTGCGTGTCCTCCGGCTGGCGCACACCGCAGGAGCTGACCGCCTCGAGCCGGCGGCCGGAGCGGGTGGAGGAGCTCGCCGAGCGCTACGGCATCGCGACGTTCGCCTCGAGCCGCGAGGCGGCCGCGGGGGCAGCGCTCGTCGTCCTGGCGGTCAAGCCGCAGGACATCACGGCTCTGCTCGAGGAGATCGCCCCCGCGATCACCGTCGACCAGACGGTGCTCTCGGTCGCCGCGGCGATCACGACCTCGACGGTCGAGCGGGCCCTGGCGGACGGCGTCCCCGTCGTTCGTGCAATGCCCAACACGCCGTCGACGGTGCACGAAGGGATCGCCGGCGTTTGCGCCGGCGCCCACGCCGACGACGCGCACGTGACGCTGGCCGAGGAGGCGCTCGCGCACCTCGGGGCGGTCGTGCGTGTTCCCGAGCGGTACATGGACGCGGTCACGGCAGTGTCGGGCTCGGGCCCGGCGTACTTCGCCCTGCTCGCCGAGGCGATGATCGAGGCGGGTCTGCTGCTGGGACTCTCGCGCGAGATCTCGACGCAGCTCGTCGTCCAGACGATGTTCGGGACGGCGAAGCAGCTGCGCGACCAGAAGCTCCACCCGGTCGAGCTCCGCGAGATGGTGACCTCGCCCGGTGGGACGACGATCGCGGCGATCCGCGAGCTCGAGTCGGCCGGTGTGCGCGCGGCGTTCCTCAATGCGATCCAGGCGGCGATGAACCGCTCACGCGAGCTCGCTGCCGAGTGACGCCCGGCTGCGTCGCCACCCTCTGCGTCCCTTGACGCGTCGATGAGCGACACCGAGCCGATCACGCGGTTCCAGCTCGAGGCGCTGGCGACCCGGGTCGGGCAGGTCGCGCGGGTGACGATCGACAACGGCGTCGACGCGCCGTGCGTCTTCGGCGAGGCTGCGCTCCGGTCGCTCGAAGAGATCCTCGGGGAGCTGGGTGCCGCGGACTGGCAGGGACTCGTGATCACCGGCCGCCCGGGGATGTTCTCCGCGGGCGCCGACATCGACGAGTTCCCCGGAATCACGGCAGAGCGGGCCCGCGCCGGCGCCCAAGCGGGCCAGGTGCTCTTCGGACGCCTGAGGGAGCTCCCCTTCCCATCGCTGGCCGCAATCACCGGCGTCGCGCTCGGTGGCGGGCTCGAGCTCGCGCTTCACTGCGACTACCGGACGATCGCCGCCTCGGTCCGCCACGTCGGCTTCCCCGAGGTGTTTCTCGGGCTGGTCCCGGGCTGGGGCGGGACGCAGCTCACCCCGCGCCTGGTCGGCGTTGCGGCCGCGGCACGGCTGATCGTCGAAAACCCGCTCAGACAGAACCGCCTGACGCGGGCGGCCGAGGCACTCGAGCTCGGGCTCGTCGACGCCGTTCATGCCGACGAGGAGCTGCAGGTCGAGTCGCTCGAGCTGCTCCTGCGCGCGATCGAGGCGGGAGCGGTCAGACGCGTCCCGTCGACCGATCTGTCGGATGCGGACGAGGCATGTCGCAAGGCCCGGGCTCGCGTGGACGATGCCGTGCACGGCGCCGCCGTCGCCCCGTACCGCGCGCTCGAGCTGGTCGAGGGCGCGGCGACGTGGCCACTCGAAGAGGGCCTGCGGTGGGAGGAGGAGGCTCTCGCCGAGCTGCTCCCCGGACCGCAGGCGCAAGCCTCGATCTACGCATACGACGTCGTCGAGCGACGCGTCAGGCGCGGGATCGGGATCCCACGAGTGGCTCCCCGCGAGATCGAACGGGTCGGGATCGTCGGCGCCGGGCTCATGGCAACGCAACTCGCGACCCTCTTCGCGCGTCGTCTGGAGCTGCCCGTGGTGCTCACGGACGTCGATCCCGATCGGGTCGACAGCGCGGTTGCAACGGTTGGCTCGGAGCTCCGTGCGCTGGTCGCAAAGGGACGGCTCGGCGAGGAGCGCGCAACGCGTCTCGTCGCAAACGTCGAGGCGGGCGTCTCGATCGAGGCGTACGCAGGCTGCGGGCTCGTGATCGAGGCGGTGTTCGAGGAGCTGGACGTGAAGCGCGATGTGCTGGGAGCGCTGGAGTCGGTCGTCGACGAGCGCTGCGTCCTCGCCACCAACACGTCGGCGCTGTCCGTCACCGCGATGGCCGAGCGGCTCGAGCGACCCGAGCGCGTCGTCGGTCTTCACTTCTTCAACCCCGTCGCCGCTCTGCCGCTCGTCGAGCTCGTGCGGATCGCCGCGACCGACGACGCGACGGTCGCAACCGCATGGGCGGTGGCCGAGCGGCTGGGGAAGCGCGCGGTGCTCGTCCGCGACGCGCCGGGCTTCGTCGTCAATCGGCTCCTGACCCGCCAGTCCACGGTGCTCATGCAAGCGCTCGAGAACGGCAACACGCTCGAGGAGACCGACGAGGCTGCCTTGCGCCTGGGTCTGCCAATACCGCCATCGGTCTTGCTGGCGATGGTCGGCCCGCGGGTCGCGAACCACGTCTTGCACACGCTTCACGAGGCATACCCGAGCCGCTTCCCGCTGTCGCCGACGCTCGACCGGTTCGCCGACGGTGAGCCCGAGATCGTCGTCACCGGCGACGACCGCAAGACGGTCGACGAGCTCCACCGCGCGATCCTGGAGGCGCTCGCCGACGAGTGCCGGCACGTGCTCGACGAGGGCGTCGTCTCCACCGCCGCGGAGATCGACGCATGTCTGATCCTCGGGGCAGGGTTCCCGTTCTTCCGCGGTGGGATAACGAAGCACCTCGACCAGGAGGGGATCTCCGAGCAGGTCTCCGGGCAGCGGCTCGGCGACTGACACCCCACCGTCCGCTCGCTTCGGGTACAGTCCCGGACGTCGGCAACGCCCTCCGGTTGGGAACCAGGGTGACCGACTCCTCAGACGGAGAGCAGCATCGGACGCCGTTGCTGCGCACATGCAGGAATCCACCACGATCACCCCGACACCGTCGGAGCAGGCCGAGAGGTTGCAGGAGGCCGCGCTCCGCGCCGAACGCTGGTTCGGCGAGCCGTTCGTCCACCCCGGCGAGGACGTCGCTGTCGCGCTGGCGCCCGGCACCGCCCGCCGCGCTGCGCTCGACGACGCGATCGCGGAGCTCGATTCAGGCGAGAAGGCGCCATCGCCGACCTGGAAGGTCAGGTACGGGCTCATGCTGGGGCTCGAGCGTGTCCTGGCGGCCGAGACCCCGCGCACCGCGTCCGGCACGACGCTGCGCCGCCACCAGATCGACGCGCTTGCGGGGATGCTCACCGAGCTGATCGCGGCCCAGCAACGCAGCGCCGAGGAGACGAACGGCAACGGCGGCGCGAATGGGAACGTCGCGGAGATCGAGCAGGACGTCGACGGCGACCTCGAGGAGGACGACGACCTGGACGCCGGGCTCGTCGACGAGGACGTCGAGGCCGCGCACTTCACGGGTGCCGACCCCGGTGCGGTGCGCCGCTACCGATTCCGTCATCCGACTGCGTCGGGGAAGACGATCGCCGCCGCCGGGTTCGTCGAGGCCGCCCGTAACCTCGGCGTGCTGATCCTGACCCATCGCCGGCTGCTGATCGACCAGTTCAAGCGCGACCTGACCACAGAGGGCTATGGGGAGCGCATCACCGACGCGATCGAGAAGGGCTCGCTCCCTAGTCGACGCGACCCGATGACGATCCAGACGTATGCGTGGTTCGCGCGCCACGGTGCGGAGCTCTCGCGCGAGGCGTACCAGCTCGTGATCTGCGACGAGGCCCACACCGCGCTCGGAGAGAAGACCTCGACGGCGATCCGCGCGCTGCACGAGCCGATCTACATCGGCATGACGGCGACCGAGCAGCTGATCGCGAAGCAGGTCTCGGACGTCTTTCCGGCCTCGGTCGACGACCTTCCGCTGAACGACGCCGCACGGCGAGGCCTCATCGCGCCGCTGCGGTGCCTTCGCGTCCCGCCCGTGGCCGCGATCAACGCCGTGCCGATCGTCGGTGGCGACTTCGAAGAGCGCGCCCTGGCGAACGCCCTCGACCACGTTGCGCTCAACCAGGCTGCCGCGAGCCTCTACCGCGATCGGTTCGGCCCGACGCCGGGGATCGTGTACGCCGCCGGCGTCGACCATGCCTACAACCTCGCGCAGGAGTTCCGTGCAGCCGGGCTCAAGGCAACCGCGGTCTCGGGGCGGACCCCGCCACGCGAGCTCGCCGAGACGCTCGCCGCGTACGAGCGTGGCGAGATCAACGTCCTGATCAACGCCCAGCTGCTCGCCGAGGGCTGGAACTCGCCGCGCGCGACCGTGTGCATGCACCTCGCGCCGACCGCATCCAAGCGCGTGTACCAGCAGCGGATCGGACGGATCATGCGCATGCACCCGCGAAAGGAGGCGGGGATCGTCGTCGACTTCGTCCCGAAGGGCTCGACGCACGCCGAGCGGGTCGTCTCGCTCCACTCGCTCCTCGATGCCGACTTCTACCGCGAGGGAGCGCGGGTGACCCCCGCACCACGCCGCCGGTCCGCCCGCCGTGCCCGCCGCAAGCTCTCGCCGGCTCCCTGGCTGGTGCCGGTCACGCAGGACGTCCGGCGTCGGCTGATGGTGATCCAGCGCGAGTGGCAACGGGTCGACCCGAAGTTCCTGGACGACGACGAGCAGCGGTTCTGGGCGACGGTCGCGGGGCGCCAGATCCGCTTCGACCAGCGGGCGGACTTCGCGCGCAAGTTCGCCGAGGGCCGCGCGGAGAAGGGAGCGCTCGAGACGTTCCTCTCGGTGTGCGCCGCGGAGAACCCGAATCGACGGCTGCGGATGACGGCGCTCGCGGATCGGGTCGCGACCCCGGTCGAGCGCGCGGACTTCGACGACCTCGTCACGCTCGTGACCCAAGCGCCTCCGTGGGAGAAAGACCGCGCGGCGGGCGTCCGGATCATGCTGCGCGCGATCGGCGAGGGGAAGGCGGCCGCGCCGGAGCAGATCCTCGGCCGCTGGACCTGGAAGCTGGCGCGCTCGGTGCGGAAGACGCTCGACCGCAAGGCGAGCCAGGAGTTTCCCGAGGCGAAGCGCCTGCTCGGCGCGGTCGCAAACTCACGCGGGCATCGCCACGAGGAGAACGTCGGTCAGCTGGTGCGGATCGCGGCCGCACTCCCGCTCCCCGCCGGCGCAGCGCTGCTCGCCTCCGCCGAGGGCTACACCCCGCGCGCCAATGGCCTCCTCGACAAGGCCCGTGAGGAGCTCGGGACGATCGAGGAGCTCGCGTCGGCGCTCGCCGACAGCCTCCCCGCCCCGAAGGCTCCGAGTCGGAAGCCACGACGACGCCGGAAGAAGCGGCGCGGCGGCTCCGAGGCGTCGCCGACGACGGAGACGGAGGGACAGGTCGTCGTAGCGACGCCCGGCGACTCCGAGCCGCAGGCGACAGTCGAAGTCGACGGCGCAACCGGCACCGGCGACTCCGAGCCGCAGGCGGCAGCCGAGGTCGACGGCGCAGCCGGCACCGACGACGCTGCCGCCGCCTAGCGCCTACTCCGGGCCGGTTTCGCGCTCGCGATCCCGGAGGAACCGCGTCAGCTCGTCGGCGAGCGTCTCGCCTGTCGGAAGCTCGCCGCCCTCGGCGAACAGCTCGATCGAGTCGGCACGCCGCTCGAGCTCCTCGACGTAGGCCTGCGTGTCGGCATCCGAGGCGACCGCCTCGCTGATCTGGCGGCCGTACTCCCGCTCCTCCTCCTCGAGCTCGGTCGTGTCGATCTCGACCCCGAGCAGGTCGGACAGGCGGACACAGAGAGCGCGCGCAGCGCGCGGGCTCGGTGCGAGCGAGACGTAGTGCGGCACCGCCGACCAGAGGCTCACCGAGCGGAGCTCCGCCCGACGGCACGCGTCGTGGAGCACGCCGACGATCCCCGTCGGGCCCTCGTAGCGCGACAGCTGTAGACCGAGCTCCTCGACGAGCGCCGGGTCGGTGGCAGCACCCGTGACCGGGGCCGGGCGGGTGTGGGGGACATCCGCCAGCAGCGCCCCGAGTGTCACCACCAGCTCGACCTCGAGCTCCCGCGCAAGACCGGTCACGAGGTCGGTGAACGCCCGCCACCGGTAGTTCGGCTCGACGCCCTGTAGCAGCACGACATCCCGCTCGGCGCCCGGCACCGCCGCATGGGAGAACGTGTTCTCGGGCCATTCGATCCGGCGGACGAGGTTGTCGTCGAGCGAGACGAGCGGGCGCACCGCCTGGAAGTCCATGAACCCCTCGGGGTCGATGTCGGCAAACCGCTCCGCTTTCCACAGCTGCGAGAGGTGGCCGACGGCCATCGTCGCTGCCTGACCGCCGTCGTTCCAGCCCCGGAACGCCGAGATGAGCACGGGGCGGCGCAGGGTCGGGCGCTCGCCGATGCGAAGGTCGTCCATCGTCGAAAGCCTACTCGCGGGCGACGAACGGGGCCGGTGGGCGCCAGAGCGTGTACACGACCGCGACGGTGAGCGCCCAGATCGTGGCCGCAAGCGCGACGTGCACGAGCACGAGCCCCCAGGGCAAGGCGTTTCTGTACTGGATCTCACCCACGAGCATCTGGGTCAGGAGGACCCCGAGCAGGACGGCTGCGAGCCGCACCGTCCCGGGCAGGCGACGCCGCAACCGGAGCAGCTGCGACCCGACGAGGAGCAGCCCGATGCCGTAGACGGCCGTGGCCCTCACGTGGACGTAGACCGTGTCGGTGATCCCGAGACCCAGCCGCTCGACCTGGTCGTCGGCCCCTGGGTGCGGACCGGATGCCGTCGCCACGGCGCCCGTCACGACCATCACTGCGCAGGCGACGACACCGACCAGGCCGATGATCGCGAGCCAGCGCGGTGCGGCTCGCGAGCCGAGCCCCAGGTCGTTGCTCCAGGCCTCGACCGCGACGACGACGGCGAGCGCCACTACGACCAGCGCGAGGAGGAAGTGGCTCATCACGGCCAGCGGGTGGAGATCGAGGATCACGGTCACGCCCCCGAGCGGGATCTGCGCGACAGTGCCGAGGAACGCCGCGAGGGCGACCCACCGCACCCAGCGGGGAAGCCCGACCGCCCTGCGAGCCGCGAGCCACGCGACGAGCGCGGACAGGATCCCGACGAGCGCGACGAGGCGGTTCCCGAACTCGACGAGGGCGTGGAAGTCCTTGGCGGGAAAGGGCGTGTCACCGCAACGCGGCCAGTTGTCGCACCCCAGCCCCGACCCGGTCAGGCGGACGAACGCCCCGGAGGCGACCACGAAGGCGAGGATCGCCAGGGTCGCCGTCGAGATCACGGCGAAGCGCCGCGCAGACACGGTCCGCACGCGATGGGAGACCGCCGCCTCGCTCACACCCGCCGCGCGCGGCGCCTCCGGCCCGACCCTGCCGTCATGAAATCGAGTCTACGTCCCGGGAAGGAGTCGTCCGACCGGCGGCGTACAACTCCCCAGACGGAGAAACCCATCCCCTTTCTCCTCCCCAAGCAGCACTGACGGCCGCCGCTCCCCTCGGCGGCCGTCCTCGTTCTCTGCCCGTGTGAGGCTGTGCGAGACTGGCGCCGTGAGCTCCGCGCTGATCACGGGTGGCTCCTCCGGGATCGGGCTCGGCATCGCACGTGCGTTGGCCGAGGACGGCTACGGGCTCACGCTCGCTGCTCGCTCGCGTGACCGGCTCGAGGCTGCGGCCGTCGAGCTCGGCGCCACCGCGGTCGTGACGGACGTCACGAGCGAGGAGGACTGCATCGGGCTCGTGGCCGCGCACCGCGAGGCGCACGGCGGGCTCGACGTGCTCGTCAACTGCGCCGGGGTCGGGATCGCGGGCACGATCGGAGACACCTCGACGAAGCGCTTCGACCTCCAGCTGTCGGTCAACCTCCGAGGCTCGTTCCTCGTCACGCGCGAGGCGCTGCCGCTGCTGCGGACATCGCGCGGGTACGTGATCAACCTCGCCTCGATCGCGGGCACCATCCCCACGCCGGGGCTTGCGACCTACGGGGCGACCAAGGCGGCGATGATCGCGATGACGCGCAGCTTCGTCCGCGAGGAGGCGGACACCGGCGTCCGGGCCACCGCCCTCTGCCCGGGGTACGTCGACACGCCGATGACCGAATGGACCGGGATCGATGGCGCCGAGATGATCCAACCCGAGGACTGCGCCGAGCTCGTACGGGCACTGCTCCGGCTCAGCCCTCAGGTGCGCGTGCCGGTGATCGTGGTCGAGCGCGCAGGTGAGCCCGTCTGACCCGCCCGGCGAAGAGATGAGCACGAGCCCTGGGCGCTCGCTCGACGCCTGGCGGGAGCGGTACGCGCGCACGCCCGAGCGCGCAGGCGAGCTCCTGACGACGGTCTCCGGGCTCGAGAACCCGCCTCTCTCGACCCCCGAGACCGTCGATCTCGACCCCTCACGCGACCTCGGTCATCCGGGGGAGTTCCCGTTCACACGCGGCGTCTACCCGTCGATGTACCGCGGGCGGCTGTGGACGATGCGCCAGTTCGCCGGGTTTGGCACCGCCGCGGAGACGAACGAGCGCTTCCGGTACCTGCTCGCGCACGGGCAGACAGGGCTCTCGACGGCGTTCGACATGCCAACGCTCATGGGGCTCGACTCGGATCACCCGCGCTCGGAGGGAGAGGTCGGGCGGGAGGGCGTTGCGATCGACGCCCTTGCGGACATGCGCGACCTCTTCGCCGGAATCCCGCTGGGTGAGGTGTCGACGTCGATGACGATCAACGCACCGGCCGCGATCGCCCTCGCCTTCTACCTCTGCGTCGGCGAGGAGCAGGCCGTCCCGCGCAACGCGCTGCGCGGGACCGTGCAGACCGACATCCTCAAGGAGTACATCGCACAGAAGGAGTACATCTTCCCGCCCGAGCCCTCGATGCGGCTCGTGACCGACATGATCGAGTTCTGCACGTGGGAGATGCCCCTCTGGCATCCGATCTCGATCTCCGGCTACCACATCCGCGAGGCGGGATCGACGGCCGCCCAGGAGCTCGCCTTCACGCTCAAGGACGGGTTCACCTACGTCGAGTGGGCGCTCGAGCGCGGCCTCGAGATCGACGCGTTCGCGCCGCGACTCAGCTTCTTCTTCAACGCGCACATCGACTTCTTCGAGGAGATCGCCAAGATCAGGGCGGCCCGGCGGATCTGGGCCACCGTGCTCCGCGAGCGGTACGGGGCCCGCGATGAGCGGAGCCTACTGATGCGCTGCCACACCCAGACGGCCGGGGTCTCGCTGACCTGGCAGCAGCCGCTCGTGAACGTCGCCCGCACCGCAATCGAGGCGCTCGCTGCGGTGCTCGCCGGCACCCAGTCGCTCCACACGAACAGCTACGACGAGGCGCTCGCCCTCCCGACCGAAGAAGCGGTCCGGCTCGCGCTGCGCACGCAGCAGGTGATCGCCCATGAGACGGGGGTCGCGAGCGCGATCGACCCGCTCGGCGGCGCATGGCACCTCGAGCAGCTGACGAACCGGCTCGAGCAGGAGGCCTATGCGATCTTCGACCGGATCGACGCCGCCGGCGGGATGGTGGCCGCGATCGAGGAGAACGTCCCCCAGCGCGAGATAGCCGAGGCGAGCTACCGCTACCAGGCGGAGGTCGAGGCACGCGAGCGACTCGTGGTCGGAGTCAACGCGTTCGCGATCGACGAGGAGGAGCCGATCGCGACGCACACGACCGATTCACAGCTCGAGCGGAAGCAGGTCGAGCGTGTCCGCGCCCTTCGGGGCCGCCGCGATGCCGCCGCAGCCGAGGCCGCCCTGGCCGAGCTGCGCCGCGTCGCCGCCGGCACGGGAAATCTCATGCACCCGATCGTGGCCGCGGCGAAGGCAGACGTGACGCTCGGTGAGATGTGCGACGCCCTACGCGAAGTCTGGGGCACCTGGCGCGAACGACCCGTCTACTGACGGGTGCTAATCGCCCGCGGACAGGGCGGGTGGCTCGTCGTCGAGTCGGAGCAGCTCGTTGCCGGTCGTCAACCCGAGCCGGCCGTAGAGCTCGAGCTTGTCGCGCGAGTCCTCGATGTCGAGCTCACGCATCGTCAGCTGGCCGATCCGGTCGAGAGGGCCGAAGGCGGCACCCGCAACCCGCTCCATCGACAGGCGCTCCGGGTGGTAGGTCGCGTTCTCGCTCACCGTGTCGAGGATCGTGTAGTCGTCGCCGCGTCGCAGCTCGAGCGTCACCTCGCCGCTCACCGCGGCCCCGACCCAGCTCTGCAGGCTCTGGCGCAGCATCAGCGACTGCGGGTCGAACCAGCGGCCCTCGTAGAGCAAGCGCCCGAGCCGCCGTCCCAGGGTGCGGTAGTTGTCGAGCGTCGCCTCGTTGTGGATGGCATTGACGAGCCGCTCGTACGCCGCGAACAGCAGCGCCATCCCCGGTGCCTCGTAGATCCCGCGGCTCTTCGCCTCGATGATCCGGTTCTCGATCTGATCGGACGTCCCGAGACCGTGGCGACCACCGATCGCGTTCGCCTCCCGGACGAGCTCGACCCGGTCCTCGTACACCGTTCCGCCGAGGGCGACGGGCCAGCCGCGCTCGAACCTGACCGTGACCACCTCGGGCTCGACATCGACGGTCGCGTCCCAGTGAGCGACGCCCATGATCGGCTCCACGATCGCCAGCGAGCGGTCGAGGTGCTCGAGCTCCTTGGCCTCGTGGGTGGCACCCCAGATGTTGGCGTCGGTCGAGTACGCCTTCTCGACACTCGCCCGGTACGGCAGCCCGCGGGCGACGAGCCACTCGCTCAGCTCGGTGCGACCACCGAGCTCCTCGACGAAGGTCGGGTCGAGCCAGGGCTTGTAGATCTCGAGCGCCGGGTTGGCCAGGAGCCCGTAGCGGAAGAACCGCTCGATGTCGTTGCCCTTGTACGTCGACCCGTCGCCCCAGACGTCGACACCGTGGTCGCGCATCGCGTTGACGAGCATCGTCCCGGTGACCGCACGCCCGAGCGGTGTGGTGTTGAAGTACGTCTTGCCCGCGGAGCTGACGTGGAATGCGCCGCACTGGAGTGCGACGAGCCCTTCGTGGACGAGCTGCGGCTTGCAATCGACGAGAATCGCTTCCTCGGCGCCGATCTCGAGCGCCCGCGCGGGGATCCCCGCGACGTCCTCCTCGTCGTACTGACCGAGGTCGGCGGTCAGCGCGTAGGGGATCCCGCCATGCTCCCGGATCCACGCCACGGCGACTGTCGTGTCGAGCCCGCCCGAAAACGCGATCCCGATCCGCCTTCCGACCGGCAGGCTCGTCAGCACGCGTGACATGGCCGGAGCCTACCCTCGAGGGATCCGCGTCCCGCTCGCACCCACCCCGGAGCGTCGAGCGCCCCCGAGGGCCTCGGGGGCGCTGCGTGGTCGTGCTGTCGCCGTGCCGGTGCCGGCGATCGGGCCGCAGGCCGGGTGCAGCTCTGCACCCGCCGGATGACCCGCAACGCCTAGTCGCCGTCCGACCAGGTCTTGGCCTGCTTCCACTTCGCGAGCCAGGCGGCGATGAGGGCGAGGTTCAGCAGGAGCAGGTACAGCCGCGCTCTGTTCACCGGGATCCTCCTTTCCTCAGAAGCGGTTGTCCTGGAGCGCCTCAGCGGCGTTCCGGTACAAGCGCGCCGCCTCGCGGGCGTCTCCCCGACGCCCCGCGAGGTCCCCAAGCGCGACCCACGCCCCCGCCCGGTAGCTGACCGACGCCATCTGCTCGAATGCAGCGTCGGCAGCCCTGAAGCACTGCTCCGCCTCGTCGAGGCGGCCCCGCTCGAGCAACGAGCGGCCGAGCACCACGTTCGACTGGCCGATCTCGTTGAGATAGTCCTCGCGACCCTCGAGCAGCGTCAGCGCCTTGCGCGCATGCTCGTCGGCCGCCTCGTGGTCTCCGAGCTGCTCGTGAACCGCAGCCAGGCTGCCGAGCGCCTGGGCAGCATCGGCCTGCGAGCCGGATTCGACCGCGAGCTCGAAGGACGCCGTCAGGTGCTCGATCGCGTCCTGCGGCTTCCCGAGCATCAGCTGGAGACCGCCGAGATTCAGCATCATGCGACCCGTGTTGCGCTCGTCGTTCAGCGTCTGGTAGATCGCCCTCGCCTGCTGCGCGTACTGCCGCGACAGGACCCAGTGCCCCATCTTCTCTGCGACGAGCGAGGCCTGGAAGTACGTCCCGGCTACCACGCGCGGATCGTCCATCGACTGCGCGAGCTCGAGCGCGCGCTCGACGTCCTCGCGGGCTGCTTCGTAGTCGCGCTGCCGTCGCCGGCACCGGGCGCGCCAGCCGAGGATCTGCGCACGAAGCAGATCGCACGGATGACCCGACCGGTCGGCCAGGTCGAGTGCCTCGTCGAGGAGCGCGACCGCGGTAGCGATGCTCGAGAGCTTGTATCGACATGCGCCGAGCCGGTAGAGCACCTCCGCCCGATCGACGTCGGAGAACTGCGGCAGCTCGGTGAGCTCGCGCGCGACCTGGAGGACCTCGATCGCCTCGCGCACGTCGCCGCGCTGCATGAGCGCCCAGCCCTCACCCGAGAGGGCACGCACGTCCAGCTCGGGTGCAGCCGCGACCCCTGCCTCGCGTCGCGAGTCGCGGAACGTCGCGACCGCGTCGTCGTAGCGGTGGTCCTCGGACAGCGCCTCGGCCCGGGCGAGCATCGCTTCGACCCGGTTGCGGATGTCGAGCGAGACACCGCGCGAGAGGAACTCCGGATCGACCCCGAGCCGGTCGGCGATCCAGCGGATCGTCTCCCCCGTCGGACGCGTCTTGCCCCGCTCGATCTGGCTCACGTACTCCTTCGAGAAGCGGTCACCGGCGAGATCGGTCTGCGTCAGGCCGGCCGCGACCCGGAGCGTGCGGACGCGGTCGCCGAGCGTCCCGGAGGCGAGCGGCGCGACGGCGGTGGCGGCCGAGTCGGGCATTCCGGTCGTAGTCAACTCGTGCGGCACGTTTCGTGCACTCCCTCCGGCGGGTGATCCCGGTCGCGATTCGCCGTGTGGCTGGTAAATCCAGTCTACTCCAAATCACTTGACCTAGCTACTTGACTTTTTGGGTCCCGAGCCGTACAGTCGGTTCACCAACCCGCCGTGCCGGACGCCAGGTGCGGTGGAGGGGCACACCACCCGGAACAGCGGTGGCTCGGAGAACAGCGTGGCTGGGCCGCAGAGCCACGAGCTCCGACCATCGTCCCGGGGAGGGGTCGCCCAAAGTGAGACGCCCCCGGGAGCCGCAGCCGGGGGCGTTTCTCGTTCTCGAACTGCTGACCTTCTCACGCCTGAGGAGTGAGGCCCGCGCAGCAGGTTCCGGGACGCGATGCACCAGCCTGGGTCGATCGATGGTCTCACCAACGTTGCGCCGGGTGAGCACTATGGTGAACGCATGGGTCGGATCGACGTGCCGAACCAAGGGATCGCGGCTTGTGCCGAACGGCTGTCGGCCGCACCACGACTGCGGCGCGGAGAGCTCGCGTTGGCGTTCGAGCAGACCACTGCATCGATGGTTCGACTCCACGTCGAGGGACGAAACTTCTACCCGCCGCTCCTGGCTGACATCGCGTCTGCGTCGTCGTCGGTGCATATCAACCAGTTCGGTTTCCGTCCTGGCCTGGTGGGCGACCGGTTTGCGGATGCGTTGATCGCCAAGGCCGAGCAGGGCGTTCCCGTGAGGCTCATCGTCGATCGGCAGGGGTCGGATCCGGAGCGTGGGTCACGCGAGATGTATGAGCGGTTGACGAGCGCGGGGGTTCAGGTGTGCGTGAATCGGGCGACGCAGCCTCGGGCGCCTCGTGGGCCGTTGGGCGCCGGCGGAGCCATGGGCTGGAACCTGAGCGGGCTGGGACACATCGATCACCGCAAGGTTGTCGTTGTCGATGGTCGTATCGGCTGGGTCGGTGGGGCGGGGATCGAGGATCACTTCGAGAACGGCGCGTTTCACGACCTGTTCGTCCGGGTCGAAGGCCCGGTTGTCTCGCAGTTGCAGCTGGTGTTTGTCGCCAGCCTGCGATGGCTCGGCGGCGAGATCCCGACGCAGGTGATTCCGGAGCTCTTCCCAGCACTTGACGAGGGCTCGAGACCCGTACGCGCGGTTGTGCTCCACAACGCACCTGGCCGCTATAGGCCCATAACGGCAGCCATCTCGGCGCTGATCGACGGAGCGCAAGACACGCTGGATGTCGTGAACCCGTATGTCACCGACCGTCGCATGATCAATCGCATCGTGGATGCAGCCGGTCGAGGTGTGCGCATGCGCTTGTTCGTGCCGGCAAGTCCCAACAACTGGGCATGCGGTGCCGCCGAGCAGTTCCACCATCGGCGGCTGCTCGAGGCAGGGGTTCAACTTCTGGGGTACCCGAAGATGCTGCACGCGAAAGCGTTCGTTGCCGACGGCGAGCACGTCCTCGTCGGCACCTGCAACCTCGAAGCGTGGAGTTTGAAGCGGTTCTTCGAGATCGATATCGGCTTCGAGTCCACCGATCTCGTGACGCAGTTCGAGGAGCAGTTCTTCGCTCCCGCCGAGGCAATCAGCTCGGGCCTGCAGCCGCCATCGACCTTGAAGGAGCGAGCACGGGCCGCGGCATTTGCGGCGATCTCCCCGCTTCTCTAGCCGCACGCGACATCGACTGACCTGCGCTCGATGGCGCGTCGAGCGAACATGAGAGAGTGCCGTTGTGAGTCGGCTCCTTCCGATCGTCGACTGGCTGCCGCGGTACGAGCGCCGGTGGTTGCGGGGAGACATCGCAGCGGGGATAGCCGTCACGGCCCTCGTGGTTCCGAAGAACCTCGGCTACGCCGGCATCGCCGGGGTGCCGCTGCAGAACGGGCTGTATGCCGCTGCGGCCGGTGCGCTCATCTACGCGCTGTTCTGTACCTCGCGGCAGATCTCGACCGGCCCGAGCTCCTCCCTTGCCGCCGTCGCCGGGGGCGCGGTTCTCGTGACCGGTCTGGGGGGCGACCAGGCGGCTCAGCTCGTTGCTGCGATCACGCTGCTGACGGGGGTTCTGTTCCTCCTGCTCGCGGTGTTCAAGATGGGCTGGATCGCCCAGTTCCTCTCGAAGGCCGTCGTAACCGGCTTTCTCGCCGGCGCGGCGGTCGACGTCGTCATCGGCGAGCTGCCGAAGCTGACCGGTACGTCCTCCGACGGCGACAGCGCCTGGCGGGAACTGGGGTCGTGGCTGCGAACGCTTGGGGAGATCCACTGGACGACCCTGCTGGTCGGGGTCGTTGCACTCGCCGTCATTCTCGCGCTGCGATTCACCGCTCCCGTGATCCCGGGCGCACTCGTGTTGGTCGTCGGTGGCCTCGTGGCATCGGCGCTCTTCGACCTGGGGGAGCACGGTGTCGCTCTGGTCGGCGATGTTCCGCGTGGCCTGCCCGCGCCCATGCTTCCCGACCTCGACGTCATCCGCGAGAACGTGTCGGTGATCGTGATCGCCGCATCGGCGCTGTTGCTGATCGGCTTCTCGCAAACCGCAGGTGATGCCAGGGCGTTTGCCACGCGCCACCGGTATCGGATCGACGTCGACCAGGAGTCGGTGGCGCAGGGAATGGCGAATGTCGGCGCCGGGGTGTTCCAGGGCATGCCCGTGTCGACCAGCCTGTCGGCGAGCTCGCTGAACGAGTCGGCCGGGGCGCGAACGCCGGTCGCCTCACTCGTGACCGGCGGGCTGGTGCTCGCAACGCTGATCGTGCTGGCGCCGCTGTTCTCCCAGCTGCCGAAGGCCGTGCTCGCGGCGATCATCATCGACGCGGTCGTATTCGGGATGATCGATGTCCCGGAGCTGCGTCGTCTCTACCGCGTAACCCGCTTCGACTTCTGGATCGCCGTTGCGGCGATCCTCGGAGTTCTCTCGGCCGGTGTCCTCGCCGGCGTCGTGATCGGCGTCGTCCTGTCGCTGGGATGGTTGATCTACGTCGCAACGCAACCTCCGATGCCGCTGCTGGGCCGTGAGCCCGACACCCAGGTGTTCCGCGATCTCGACGAGAACCCGGACGACCAGACGTTCGAGGGCATCGCGGTGTTGCGCCTCGACGGCGGGCTGTTCTTCGCCACCGCGGAGGCGCTCGAGAACCGCATCCGCGAGCTCGTCGATGACAACGCCTCATTGCGGGCACTCGTCCTCGACCTCGAGGGTGTGAACTTCGTCGACTCCCAGGGGTCAGCGAAGCTCACCGAGATTCATGAGTTCCTCGACGTCGCAGGAATCGGGTTCCGAGCCGCTCGTGCCAAACCTCAGGTGCTCGCGGTGCTTCGCGTAGACGGATTTCTCGACAAGATCGGGCAGGATCACCTCCATGGCAATGTTCACCGCGCCGTCGAGGCGGAGCTCGCCGCCACCGTGAAAGCGCATTCGGTCAAACAGGCCGCAGATGTCTGACCTCGAGCGCGATGCGACTGCTCCGCCCGGTCAGGGAGCGGGCAACCCGCGGCTTGCTCTCCTGTTGGCAGCCGCGATGTTCGTCCTCGTCGTGGACACGTCGTTGATGAACGTGTCGATCTCGGCCGTGGTCGACGATCTCGACACGACGGTGAGCGGAGTTCAGGCGGCGATCGCGCTCGAGGCGCTGGTGTCCGCCGCGTTCATCCTGATCAGCAGCAAGGTCGGTGACCTGATCGGCCGCAAGCGAGCCTACGTGCTGGGACTGCTGGCCTATGCGATCGGTGCGCTGGCGATGACCCTCGCCCAAAGCTTGACTGCGATCATCATCTTCTGGGCGATCGTCGGAGGGCTTGGCGCTTCGCTTCTGCTGCCCGCGATGCAGTCCCTCATCCACGGGAACTTCGAGGGCGCAGCACGGACGAGGGCCTATGCGCTGGTCGGGGCTGCTGCGGCGATCGCCGCCGCGGTCGGGCCGCTCCTCGGCGGGTTCGTGACCACGTTCATGTCGTGGCGGGTGGGCTTCGCCCTCGAGGTCGTTGTGATCGCGGTCGTGCTGTCCCAGATCAAGCTCGTGCGTGATGTGGCGTATGCAGGGCCGCGACAGATCGACGTGATCGGTGCGATCCTCTCCGTGCTCGGCATGGGTGGCCTTGTCCTGGGCATTCTCGTCTGGCAGGAAGGGGGCGAGCTCGTCGGGCTGCTGATGGCGATCGGAGCGGTCGCGCTCGCGCTGCTTGCGTATTGGCTGGTGCGGCGCAAGCGTCAGGGGAAGGTGACGCTGCTCGACCCGGGCCTGTTCGCCTTCCCGCACTTCACGGTCGGGATCTCTCAGCAGATGCTGCAGCAGATCACGCTGGGCGGCGCGATGATCGTGCTCCCGATCTTCCTGCAGATGACCCTCGAGTACAACGCGATGGAGGCAGGGTTGTCCCTGGCACCGCTCTCGCTCAGCATGTTCGGCGTCGCGGTCCTCGCGGGAAAGAGGGCGGGTGGCCGGCGGCCGAGCAACATCGTCCTGGTCGGGTTCGCTCTCGGCACGGTGGGCATGGCGCTGATCATCCCGATCGTGCCGCGCACGGACTCGGGCTGGGCGCTCGTCGTCCCGCTGCTGATCACGGGCTCCGGGCTCGGCCTGCTCGTGTCGCAGCTGAACAACTACACGCTCTCCCCGATCGAGGAAGAACGCGTGAGCGAAGCAGCCGGAGTGAACTCCGCGGCTGGATCGTTCGGGCTCTCGTTCGGGCTCGCGATGGCCGGCGGCATCATGCTCGCGTTCCTCGCCTTCGAGTTCACGAACCTCACCGAGGAGAGCAAGGTGATCCCACCGGTTCAACAGGAGCAGATCGCGAACACCCTCGAGGACGACGCCGAGGTGATGAGCAACGCCCAGCTCGCACCGTTGCTCGCCGAGGAGCCCCCGGACGTCCAAGCCGAGATCCTCCGTATCAACAAGGAGGCACGGGACCGCTCCCTACAGGTCGCGCTCCTCATACCGCTCATCGCCTGTCTCCTCGGCCTGCTCAACGCCTTCCGCATGAGACGCCTCCCCGACCCGACGCCCGCTAGCTCCATCGAAGGCGTTGCGCTCGGCTGAGCGCGATGTCGCAGCTTCGCGCGGTCGCGATTGTCGAAGCAGGTGACGCCGCCACACGAAGCCGGGAACGCGAGAGGTAGCGAGCCTTCCCTCTGTCCACGCCTCGGTCGTTAGGCGACCGGGTGGGGATGGAGCGCGTACTCGGGCACGGGCACCTGTGCCCAGCCCGTGATCTTGCCGTGGACGACGCTGAACATCGCCGCGGCCTGCTGCCCCGCGGCAGGGCACGGTCTGTGGGGTCCTCGCGTGAGCGTGAAGACCGCGGTCACGTAGATCCCCTTCACGCGCATCGACGTGATGGTGCCTGCGCAGGGAAGTCCACTGTGCCATTCCGCCAGCTGTGAGTAGCTCTCCATGCGCAGGATCGTGCCGCTCTGGACGATCCCGGCAGGACGAGCGAACAGATGGGCGACGCCGTCGTTGTCGTAGGCGTTCAGGCGGGAGCTCCACTGACGCACGATGTGCTTCATCGCCGCCGGCGAATCCGCGCGCGCGGCGGTCACGGGAGCGGCTGCGAGCAGCACCACCACGAAACCCAGGCCGACGAGGCGCACGAGCACACGATACGCCTCCGCGTAGCATCGCAGGCGTGGTCGATCGGTCGATGTTGGGGGGTGACCTCCCCCGCGGCTTCCGTGCGATGGTCCCGCTGTGGCTCGGGGTAGTCCCGTTCGGCGTCGCCTACGCGGTCACCGCACGGAACGCAGGGCTCTCACTCGTGCAGACCCAGGCTCTGTCGCTGCTCGTGTTCGCCGGCAGCGCACAGGTCAGTGCGACAGGGCTGTTCGCCCGCGGCGCCGGTGGGCTCGAGATCGTGCTCACGACGTTCCTCCTCAACGTACGGCACCTGCTCTACGGGATGTCACTCGCCCGCACCGTCCCGCTGACCGCCCGGCAGCGGCCGGTCGCCGCGTACTTCCTCACCGACGAGGCGTACGGCGTGACGGTCGCCTCCGGGTCGCGGACGTACCCGTACCTCCTCGGCACCGAGCTGAGCCTCTTCGTGACATGGAACCTCGCGACGCTCGTCGGCGCGATCGTCGGTGGCGCGATCCCGGACCCCGAGAAGCTCGGGGTCGACGTCATCTTCCCGCTCGCGTTCCTTGCGCTGCTCGTCCCCCTGATCCGGACGAGGGTCGAGGTCGCCGTCGCGGTCGCGTCCGGCGCACTGGCCTGGGTGCTGGCCCACGAGCTCCAGGGCGGGCTGGCGATCCTGGCGACCGGCGTCACGGGCTCGGCAGTCGGCGCATGGGCGACCCGTGACCTCCCGGCGCCGACACCGGACGAGATCGCCCACGAAGGCCTCCCGGGCGACGTCTGATGGGGTTCTGGCTGACGTGCGCCGGCATGCTGGCCGTGACCTTCGGGTCGCGCTTCGCCGGGATCCTGCTTCGCGTCCCGCTACCGCCGTTCTGGCTCCGATTCCTCCACTTCGTCCCGATCGCCGTCTTCGCGGCGCTCGTGACGCCGTCGCTCGAAGGCAACCAGGGTGAGGGCGGGATCAGGCTCGCGGCGGCCGGCGCAACGGCCCTCGTCGCCTGGCGGACACGCCAGCTCGCCTACGCGCTGCTCGCCGGTGCGGCGGCGTTCTGGCTGCTGCGGATCCCCTGGTGAGCCGGCAGCTCAGCCGGCGCCGCTGAGCCAGCGTCGCCGCTCGCGACCGATCGCGATGAGGTCGGCCGAGTCGATCACGCCACCGAGCCGGTCGGCCGTCGAGCGGAGCAGGCCCCCAGCGATGAAGATCCACGCCTCGGCGCTCGGGTCACGGTCCGCGGGCACCGCACCGGCCGCCTGCTGACGGCGGAGCAGATCGACGACGAAGCGGTGTACCTCCTGCATGTGCGTCCGGACGTGCGCCTGGATCACGAGGTCGTCGTCGGCCCCGACGATCCCCTGGAGCCATAGGTTGGGCATCCGCGCACTCTCCCACGGTGAGCGCATCTCGGCCTCGGGGATCTCGCGCCCGCTCGCGAACAGGGTCAGCTTCTCCTCGAGCGCGCCGCGCACCTCCGCCCAGGCCGCGTCGAGGCACGCGAGCCACAGGTCTCGTTTGGACGCGAAATGCCGGTAGAGGATCGGCTCGGAGACGCCGGCGGCACGCGCGAGCTCGGCGGTCGTCGCAGCCGCGTAGCTCGACGTCGTGAAGACTGCGAGCGCGGCCTCGACGATCATGGCGCGCCGCTGTGCGGCGGGGAGCCGCGTGGCCGCGTGACGCTCCTTCCCGCGGCGGGTGAGACCCCGCTCGGCTCTCATGCCGCCTCGACGGCCGACGCGGCATCGCTCTGGTCGTGCTGGCGCGACCCGCTGACGAGCAGGAACGCGATGACCGCGCCCACCGCCGCGATCCCCGTGGCAACGAGGAGCGCCGTGTGCAGCCCGTCGACGAAGCCGTCGATCGAGACGTGATCGCCGGCCTTGGCGGCCATGATCGCGCCCATCAACGCGACCCCGATCGAGCCACCGACCTGGCGGAACGCGTTGAGCACCGCCGACCCGACCCCCGCCTTGTTCGCCGGGACAGCCTTCATCGCGGCGGCGGTGGCCGGTGTCATCGTGAACGACATCCCGAGCCCACCGATGACGAGCGCAGGCAGGAGGTTCCAGTACGACGAGGTCGCATCGAGCCGGGAGAGAAGCAGGAGGTGGAGCGCGACGAGCGTCATTCCCACGGTCATGGGCAGGCGCGAGCCGATCCGATCCGCGAGCCGGCCTGCCTGCGGAGCGAGGATGATGATCAGGATCGTCATCGGGAGGAACGCGGCACCTGCCTGGACCGCCGAGTACCCGAGGACGTTCTGCATGTAGAGCGAGACGAAGAAGAAGACGCCGAACATGGCGAGCGCGACGAGCAGCAGGACGACGTTCGCGCCGACGTACGTCGAGGATCGGAACAGCGACAGGTCGAGCATCGGCACACGCTGGTGCCGCTCGAGCAGGGCGAACGCAACGAACGCCGCGGCCGCGACGACGAACGAGGTGACGATGCGCGGGGACGTCCACCCGTACGCGTTCGCCTCGATCAGCCCGTAGGTGAGGGTGAACAGCCCGAGCGCGGACGTCGCAAGACCGGGGATGTCGAGCCGCTGCTCGGCCGAGGCGTCGCGCGACTCGTCGATCAGCAAGAAGCTCGCGGCGATGCCGGCGATCCCGACGGGGACGTTCACGAAGAAGATCCAGTGCCAGCTCAGGTGCTCCGTGAGCAGCCCGCCGACGAGCGGCCCGATCGCGAGCGCCATCGCCGACACGCCCGCCCAGATCCCGATCGCGGTGCCACGCTGCCGCGGCGGAAACGTCGCCGTGATGATCGAGAGCGAAGCCGGGCTCATGATCGCCGCCCCGGCGCCCTGGACGATCCGCGCCGCGATGAGCATCGACCCGCTGTCGGCGAGACCACACCACAGCGAGGCGAGGGTGAAGATCGCGATCCCGATCACGAACATCAGCCGCCGGCCGTACATGTCGGCGAGCTTGCCGCCGATCAGCATCAACGCCGCGAACGTCAGCGCGTACCCCGTGACGACCCACTCGAGCTCGGAGATGTCCACACCGAGGTCACGTTGGATCGAAGGGAGCGCGACGTTCACGACGGTGTTGTCGAGCATGATCATGAAGAGGCCGAAGGCGACTGCGGCGAGCGTCCACCACTTGCGGTTCTCGCCCTGGAGGAGGGTCGGCGACACGGCGTTCCTTTCGTCTGAAGGACCACATGTTAGCGGACGCTAACCACCTGCTGCAGCACGCCCGGACTCTGCAGGCGCTCCCGACACAAGCACTCCCCTACGCACCGGGTGCCAGGCCGGGCATGCCCGGCCTCTACAGGGTCTTGGCGAGCGTCTCGAACACGGCGAGCGACTCCGGGTTTGCCAGCGCGTCTCGGCTCGCGACCGCGTCCGCGAGGGCTCCCTCGAGAATGCGCTTCACCGGCAGCTCGAGCAGCTTGCCCGACAACGTCCGCGGCACGTCGGCGACCTGGATCACGACGTCGGGCACGTGGCGCGGCGAGCAGTCCACACGGACGCGGGCCTGGATCTCGACCGATAGCTCGTCGGTGAGCTCCAGCCCTGGGCGAAGGACGACGAACAGCGGCATCCAGCCGTCCGTGCCCTCGCGGGCAACGTCGACGACGAGAGCGTCGACGACCTCGTTCACGGTGAGCACGGCGCGGTAGAGCTCGCTCGTCCCCATCCGGATTCCGCCCCGGTTGATCGTCGCGTCGGAGCGGCCGGTGATGATCGCGCTGCCGCGATCGGTGAGCTCGATCCAGTCGCCGTGCCGCCAGACGCCCGGATAGGTGGAGAAGTAGGCGTCCACGTACCGCGAGCGGTCACCATCTCCCCAGAACCCGAGCGGCATCGACGGCATGGGCTCGGTGATCACGAGCTCGCCGACCGCGCCCACCAGCGGCCGACCCTGTGTGTCCCACGCCTCGACCGCTGCCCCGAGGGCCCGTGCCTGTAGCTCACCCCGGAACACAGGGAGCGTCGGGACACCGCCGACGAACGCCGTGCAGAGGTCGGTCCCCCCCGACATCGAGAACAGCCAGACATCCGGCCCGAGCTCGTCCATCACCCAGTCGAATCCCTCGGGTGGGAGCGGTGACCCGGTCACCCCGACTGCGCGAAGCCCGGCGAGGTCTCGTCCCGCACGAGGCCGTACCCCGTGCTTGCTACAGGCGCCGATGAAGGCAGGGCTCGTACCGAAGATGGTCACACCAGCGTCCTGGGCGAGGGCCCACAGCCGGTCGAGGTCGGGTTGGCCGGGGCTCCCGTCGACGAGCAGGATCGAGGCGCCGGTCGTCAGGGCGCCGACGAGGAAGTTCCACATCATCCAGCCGGTCGTGGTGAACCAGAAGACGCAGTCGTCGGGCTGGGCATCGACGTGGAGACCGAGCTGCTTCAGGGTCTCGAGGAGGATCCCGCCGTGGCCGTGCACGATCGCCTTTGGCAAACCGGTCGTGCCCGAGCTGTAGAGCACCCAGAGCGGATGGTCGAACGGAACCTGCGCAAACGACAGCTCGCCGCCGTGGTCCTCGAGCTCGTCCCAGGTCAGCGCTCCGGGAAGCCGCGCCACGTCGAAGCCCGGATCGAGGTACGGGAGGACGACCGTGTGCTCGACCGACGGAAGCCCCGCTCGGAGCTCCTCGAGGATGGGCACGCGGTCGACGTCGCGGCCCGCGTAGCGGTAGCCGTCGATCGTCAGGAGCACCTTCGGCTCGATCTGGGCAAAGCGGTCGATCACGCTGCGGGCACCGAACTCGGGTGCGCAGGAGGACCAGATCGCGCCGAGCGAGGCCGTGGCGAGCAGGCCGATCACCGTCTCGGCCACGTTCGGGAGGTACGCGGCAACACGATCTCCCTCACCGACGCCCAGCGCTCGGAGCCCCGTTGCAACGCGTGCCACGCGCTCCCTGAGCTCGCCCCGGGTCGTCTCGGCGAGTGGACGAGTCTCCGAGACATGCCTCAGCGCCACCACATCGTCGTCACCGACGCGCAGCACGTGCTCCGCGTAGTTCAGGCGGGCGCCGGGAAACCAGCTCGCACCGGGCATCTCCCGGCTGCCGAGCACGCGCTCGTACGGCGAGGAGGCCTTTACGTCGAAGAACTCCCAGACCACGGACCAGAAGCTCTCGAGCTCGTCGACCGACCACTGCCAGAGCGACAGGTAGTCGGGGAACGAGCGGCCCGCTCGGTCCTCTGCGAAGCGTGTGAAGCGCGTGATCGTCGCATGCGAGATGCGCTGCGGTGACGGCTCCCAGAGCAGGGTCGGTGCGTTGGGCATCCGGGCCGGATCATGCCCGCCGACCGTACGATCACGTCGTGCCGGTGTTCATCTGCCCCAACTGCAAAGAGCGGTCGGTCGACGTCGACGGATACGAAGGGTTCTCGACCCAGAGCGTCCAGTGCCGGAGCTGCGCGTTCGGGTTCCTGTTCCAGCTCCTCGAGGACTACTACCCGGCTCCGTCGACCGGGCTCGTCGTCTGCGACGACGACGGTCGAGTGCTCGCCTCCGGAAGGGGTGTCTTCGAGCTGTCGGGGTTTCGGGAGCGCGACCTCATCGGACGGCCGGTCGCAGAGGCGTTCACGCTCGGTGACCCCGCCCCGCTTGCGCTCGTGCGGGAATGGGGCGTCCGTCAGCTCGGCAAGGAGACGACGATCCGGACACGGGCCGGGATCGAAAAGGGCATCACGCTCGACCTCTTCCCTGGCTACGACGACGACGGCGGGCTGCTCGTCGCGCTGACCCCACGCTGACGCGCGGTTAGACTCATGTTTACGACCATGAGGCGAAAACCTCCGTTTCCTCTCGTGCGACTTCGACCCTCGGCCGGCCCGTGCGCCTCGCTCTCGCCCAGCTGAACGTCGTCGTCGGCGACCTCGACGCAAACGTCGAGCGGATCGTCACGACGATCTCCGATGCGCGTATCGCCGGCGCCGACCTCGTCGTCTTTCCGGAGCTCGCAGTCACCGGCTATCCACCGGAGGACCTTCTCCTCCGCCCGGGGTTCGTCAAGGCTGCGAGCGAGGCGCTCGAGGAGGTCGCCCGCGCATGTGTCGGGATCGTGGCCCTCGTGGGCTGCCCCGTCTTCGAGCGTGATCTCCACAACACCGCCGCCGTCTGCCAGGGCGGCGTCGTGGTCGCCACCTACCGCAAGCACTTCCTCCCGAACTACGGCGTCTTCGACGAGCACCGGTATTTCGCGGAGGGTCGCGAGCTGTTGCTGCTGCGCATGGGCGAGACCCTCGTCGGGCCGACGATCTGCGAGGACGTCTGGCAGCCTGGGCCTCCTGCGACCGATCTCGCGGTGGCAGGCGCGAACCTGCTCGTCAACCTCAGCGCCTCACCGTTCCACGTCGGAAAGGCCGAGGACCGCGAGGAGATGCTCGTCACGCGGGCGCGCGACAACGCTGCCTACCTCGCGTTCTGCAACCTCGTTGGCGGGCAGGACGAGCTCGTGTTCGACGGCCACTCCGTCGTGCTCGACGACGAGGGCGAGGTGCTTGCGCGCGCGCCCGGGTTCGAGGAGGCGCTGCTCGTGGTCGACGTCGACCCGGCCGAGACGATCGGAAGGCGCCTCCGCGACGCGCGACGCCGGGAGCTGGGGCGCGCCCGAGGCGAGGCGCCCGCAGCTCGGGTGCTCGACGTCGGGGAGCCGCGCGAGCGTTCCGACGAGCTGACGGGAACCGTTGTCCCGTTTGCCGCAGAGCTCGAGCAGATGCGCCTCGCACTGGGGCTTGGGCTCCGCGACTACGTCACGAAGAACGGGTTCTCCGACGTCGTCATCGGGATCTCGGGGGGGATCGACTCGGCGTTGACCGCCGCGATCGCTGTCGACGCGCTCGGGCGGGAGAGGGTGCACACGATTTCGATGCCTTCGCGCTTCTCCTCGGCCGACACGCGTGACGACGCCCGCGAGGTGAGCGAGAACCTCGGGGTCGACTTCCGCGAGGTGCCGATCGAAGCCGTGGTCGCCTCGTTCCACGACGCGCTCGGTGGTCTCGAAGGGCTTGCGGCGGAGAACCTCCAGGCCCGCATCCGGGGGACGATGCTGATGGCGTTGTCGAACACCCACGGTTGGCTCGTCGTAGCCACCGGGAACAAGTCGGAGATGGCGGTCGGTTACGCGACGCTGTACGGCGACATGGTCGGGGGCTTCGCGCTTCTCAAGGACGTGTTCAAGACGGATGTGTTCCGGCTCGCGCGCCACCTGAACGAGCGGGCCGGGCAGGAGCTCGTCCCCGTGACGACGATCGACCGGCCACCGACCGCCGAACTGCGCGCCGACCAGCGAGACGACCAGTCGCTCCCACCGTACGATCTGCTCGATCCCGTGCTCGAGGCGTACGTCGAGCTCGACCGCTCACGCGAGGAGCTGCTGGAGGAGTTCGACCCCGCGACGGTCGACCGCACTCTCGCGCTCGTCGATCGCGCCGAGTACAAGCGGCGTCAGGCGGCCCCGGGGGTCAAGCTGCGTCCGCGCGCGTTCGGTCGCGATTGGCGCCTGCCGATCACGAAGCGCTGGCGCGGCTGACGGGAGGCAGAGGCGCGGCGCCAGCCGTCGGTTCGACGGCGACCTCACCGGCTGCCGTTGTGGAGCAACTGGCACACAACCGGCACAGGTGGACCCTTGACGAAAACCGGTGTCAGACACCGATTTCGTTTCCGCCCCGATCGACCGCCCCGCCAAACGGCACCGTTGCTGGCTTGACGGCCGATCAGTTAGTGATAGCTTACGGTAAGTGTTGGATTACGTTCACCCCCTCGACGCGCTCGGCGACCCAACGCGACGACGGATCTTCGAGCTGCTCCGTCAGAGGCCAGCGTCGGTCGGCGAGCTCGCCCGCCTGCTGCCGGTCAGCCGGCCCGCCGTGTCCCAGCACCTTCGCGCGCTTGCCTCCGCGCGACTGGTGCAGTTCTCGCGGGACGGAACGCGGCACGTCTACGAGGTCGACCCGTCGGGTGTCGTCGAGCTCCGAGCGTGGCTCGACGCGTTCTGGGACGACGCCCTCGATCGCTACCGGCGTGCCGCCGAATCGATAGACGAAGGGAGACAGAGATGAGCGAGACCGCCACGTCGACCCCGGTGCGCAAGCGCATCGAGGTTGCCTGTCCGCCAGCACGTGCATTCGAGGTGTTCACCCGGGAGATCGGCACGTGGTGGCCGACCGAGACGCATGCGCTCAATCCGGGTGAGGTCCCGCGAGGTCATCTGGGAGGAGCACATAGGCGGCGAGGTCTACGAGGTCGCGGCCAGCGGTGAGCGGAGCCGGTGGGCGACGGTCCTCGTCTGGGAGCCGCCGCGCCGGCTCGTGGTCGCCTGGCAGGTCAACCCGGAGCGGCTCGGGCTCGAGGTCGAGGTCACGTTCACCGGGTTTGCGGAAGGGACGCTCGTCGACCTCGAACATCGTGGCTTCGAGAGCCTCGCCGACGGTCTCGCAGCCCGTGCGAGCTACGACCCCGGGTGGGACCTCGTCCTCGGTCGGCTCGTCGCGCGCCTCGGCTGACGCCCGGTCGAGCCTTGCGAGGCAAGCCCGCCCCTACGGGGCAACAGCTCCTTCAGCGCACGAAACCACCGCAGCCGCTCGGCCCACGGGACCGCAGCGTTCGCCGGCGAGGTCGAGGGCAGGACGAAGAGACGCGTCTCGCCGAGCAGCTGCGGCTGGACGCCGTGATCCGGCCGTCCGCCGAACGGGCCGCGGAACGCCTCCTTCCCGACGAACGCCAGCCAGTGTGGTCGCAGCTCGTGCGCAAGCCGCTCGAGGCGTTCGGCGCTCCCGACGAAGTCCGCTTTCCGCAGATCGGAGGAGCCACGCGTCGTCCGGAAGGCAGCGTTCGTGATGCCGATCCCCTCCTTGAGGACCTCGAACTGGTCGACGGGATCGATGAGCTCGCGAGTGAACCCGGCGGCATGCAAGAGCCGCCAGAAATCGTTCCGCGGGTTCGCGAAGTGTGCCGCCTTCGCGTCGCTGTGGAAGCCCGGGTTGATCCCGACGAACACGACGTCGAGGTGCGGCGCGAGGATGTCCGGGACAGCGCTCGGTGTCGACCCGGGAGCGGTCGGGCGAGGCATCCTGCCTCGCCACCCCTACGCGGCTCGGCGGTCCTGTGGCTCGAGGCGTGCCTCGAACGCACGCCGGATCCGCTCGGTCAGCACTGCGGTCGCCTCGGGCTCATCGTCACCGGGTCGGAAGACCCTGACGGCGTCGTCGTCGCCCACCCAGCCATAACACCGGAGGTAGCACTCGTCCTCATTCAACGGCCGCAACCGCTGCATGGGCACCGAGCGTAGGTCACGGTCCGGACGGTATAGGGTGACCGAATGGTGACCGTGGCCGGTCGGGGGCGGGTCTGAGCGCCACGCTGCTCGACGTCGAGGCAGTTCGCAGCCGCTACACCGCCCTCCAGCGTCCGCTCGCGTTCTTCGACGGCGCCGGCGGAACCCAGTGCCCGGACGTCGTGATCGACGCGATCGCGGACTACCTGCGACACGACAATGCGAACGTCGGCGCGCCGTACGCGACCTCCCGCCGGACGGACGCGCTCGTCGATCTTGCGCACCAGCGGGCCGCGGCATTCCTCGGGTGCGACCCGGGCGAGGTCGCGTTCGGGCAGAGCATGACCGCGCTCAACTTCCTGCTCACACGCGCCTTCGCGCGGGAGCTGCGGCCGGGCGATGAGCTGCTCGTCACCGTGCTCGACCACGACGCGAACGTCGCACCGTGGCTCGCGATCGCCCAAGACACGGGTGCCGTGGTGCGCTTCGTTGCCGCCCGCGAAGATCTGTCGCTCGATCTCGACGACCTGGTCTCCAAGCTCTCCGAGCGCACCCGGGTCGTCGCGTTCCCGGCCGCTGCGAACTCGGTCGGGACGGCTCCGGACGTGGCTGCGGTCGTGGCGCTGGCGCACGAGGCGGGCGCGCTGGCCTGGGTCGACGCGGTGCACTACGCGCCGCACGGCCCGATCGACGTGGATGCGTGGGGGTGTGACGTGCTCCTGTGCTCGCCGTACAAGTTCTTCGGCCCGCACATGGGGATGGCGTTCGGGCGCGACGAGCTCCTCCGCAGCTGGCAGCCGTACAAGGTGCGGCCCGCATCCGACGAGCCCGTCGGCCATCGCTTCGAGCTCGGCACCTGTCAGCACGAGCTGCTCGCCGGTCTCGTGGCGGCGATCGAATACGTTGGCGAGCTCGGCTGGGAGGCGATCTCCGGTCACGAGCGCGCACTCGGGCAGCGGTTCCTCGACGGGCTCCCCGACCACGTGCAGCTCTACGGGATCCCCACCCTCGAGGGGCGGGTGCCGACGTTCTGCTTCGACGTCGGCGGCCACACCTCGCAGGCGGTCTCCGAGCACCTGGCCACCCGCGAGATCGCCGTGTGGTGGGGCAACTACTACGCGCTCGAGACGATCACCTGGCTCGGGCTCGACACGGAGCTGGGAGCGGTGCGGGCGAGCATCGTGCACTACAACACGACCGACGAGGTCGACCGACTGCTCGCGGCGATCGGCGAGCTCGACGGCAGAGGCTGAGTTGCCCGCACGCGGCATCCACCACGTCGACCTCGCCGTCCGCGATGTCGAGCGCTCGCTCGCGTTCTATCTCGCGATCCTCGGCCCTCTCGGGCTGCGCGAGGAGGAGCGGTTCGTCTTCGACCCGGACGGGATGCGCATCGAGATCGCATGCCCGCCGGCAGACGCGCTCGCGTAGCTGCGCGCTCGACCTACCCGGGCGTCTCGAGCCCGGCGCTCCGGATCCCCTCGAGCGCAAGCAGCTCGTCCACCTCTCCGGGAAGGCCGCTGACCCCGACCGCGCCGATCCGAACGCCGCCGTCGAGGACGGCGACCCCGCCGAGGAAGAACGAGTAGAACGGGTCGAAGCTCGCGAGCTCGGTCGGATCGTCGCGGACCTTGTCGGCGAGCGATCGCGTGGTGAGGGCGTCGCTACGCGCAGCCGTGTACGCCTTGCGTCTCGCGTTGAGCTCGGTGTCGAGGGCGGCGGCGTCCATCCGCAACGAGGCGATCACCTCGCCATGGTCGTCGGCGACCACGACCGAGACCGGACCACTCGCGGCCTCGACCACGGCTGCCACGATCGCCAGCGCTCGCTCGTGGCTGAGACCACCTGTACCCATGGGGCACGTCTATACCATGGCCGCGTGGCCACGTTCGAGCGAACCGCCCTCTCCAACGGCACTCGGGTGGTGACGGCCCCCATGCCGCACGCCCAGTCCGTGTCGTGCTTCGTCATGTTCGCGACCGGGTCGCGCTACGAGCGCCGCGAGGAGTCCGGGATCGCCCACTTCGCCGAGCACATGTTCTTCAAGGGGACCGAGCGACGCCCGACCGCGCGCGCGATCGCGACCGAGATCGACGGGATCGGCGGCGAGTTCAACGCGTTCACCGGCAAGGAGCTCACCGGGTACTACGTCAAGTGCGCCGCAGACACCCGCGACGTCGCGCTCGACGTGCTCGTCGACATGCTCCGCAACTCCCGCTTCGACGCCGAGGAGATCGACCGCGAGAAGGGCGTGATCGTCGAGGAGATGAACATGTACACCGACACGCCGCGGAGCTATATCGGCAACGTCTGGGAGCAGCTCGTCTACGGCGACCAGCCGCTCGGCTGGGACATCATCGGCCGCGAGGAGACCGTGCGGGGTGCGACCCGCGATACGTTCCTCGGCTACCTCGACCGCTGGTACCGGCCGGAGCGAACCATCGTCGGTGTCGGCGGGAACCTCGGCGACGGGCTCGCCGATCGGCTCGAGGAGCTGCTCGGAAGCGTCGAGCCGGCAGCGACCGGGGCACCGCAGCCGGTCGTCCTGCCCGAGAACGGCAGCCCGGTCAAGCTCCACACGAAGCAGTCCGACCAGGCGCACCTCGTGCTCGGCGCGCGCAGCTACCCGCACGGCCACCCCGACCGCTATGTCGTTCAGCTCCTCTCGACGGTGCTGGGCGGTGGCATGTCGTCTCGCCTCTTCACGGAGGTCAGAGAGCGACGCGGTCTCGCCTACTACGTGTTCTGCGGGAACAACAGTTACGCCGACGCCGGCACCATCTCCGCTCAGGCGGGGGTCGACCTGACGCGGATCGATGAGGCGATCTCGACCATCGTCGCGGAGCTGCGCACCATCGCCGCCGAGGCGGTGCCGCCCGACGAGCTCGAGAAGGCACGCGCCTTCACGAAGGGCCGCTTCGTGCTCGGGCTCGAGAGCCCGCACGGGACGATCATGTTCGGGCTGCGACGCGAGATCCTCGAGGGAGCCGCAGCCGAGCCGGAGGAGATCCTCGCCGGGCTCGACGCGGTCACGGTCGAGGACGTCCAGCGTGTGGCGGGCGACCTTCTCGGCGGTGAGCTCCGGCTTGCCCTCATCGGGCCGTTCGACGACCCGACCCGGTTCGAGCCGCTCCTCGCCGCCTGAGCCCGCCCAGGGCGTTCCCCTGCCGATCGCTGCGCGCCCACCCAGTGGGACGGGACCTCTTCGTCTCGACCTGCCCGTCGTCTTGATTTCATGGGATAGCGTTGATAGCGTTGCTGCATGGATGAGATACCTGACGTCGAGCCGTTCACGATGCCGCTGCCGCCGCCGGGGTTCCCACCCCACGGCCCGCACGACGTGCTCTTCATCAAGCACCGGATCGAGGACGTCGAGAGCGCGCCCGGCAAGGAGCACGAGGACATCATGTTGCGGCGCGTTCCGCGCGAGGTCGCGATGCGTTACCGGGCAGCCGCGGGCGGTCGCGGGATGACGCATGCGCAATACCTCACCGCGCTCGTCGAGCTCCACGCGAAGGTTCGCGAGGCCGCAGACGCCGGCGACGAGCACGCGCGGGCAATGCTCGACGCGCTCGGCCTCCAGACCGTCTCGGTCTAGGGAGCGCGCCCGATCGTCAGGGCGCGAGCCTTGTACGCCGCCACCCGACACCGTCCCGCTCGTACCGCGCACGGTCGTGGAGCCGCCCCGACCGCCCCTGCCAGAACTCCCACCCGTCGGGCACGAGGCGGTAGCCACCCCAGAACGACGGCAGCGGGATCTCCTCGACGTCAGCGAAGCGAGCCTCGACGTCCGCCAGCCGCGCCTCGAGCTCGGCTCGATCCGCAAGCGTTCGCGACTGTGGCGAGGCCCAGGCACCGAGCTGGCTGTCGCGTGGTCTCGTCCTGAAGTAGTCGAGCGACTCGGCGTCGGTCAGCGCCTCGACGACCCCCTCGATACGCACCTGGCGCTGGAGCGGCGGAGACCAGTGGAAGGCGAGTGCCGCCCGCGGGTTCGCATCGAGCTCGAGCGCCTTCCGGCTCTCGCGGTTCGTGAAGAAGCAGAGGCCACGCTCGTCGCGACGCCGCAACAGCACAATCCGCACCGAGGGGACGCCGTCGGGAGTGGCGGTGGCGAGCGCCATCGCCTCGGGCTCGGGCAACCCGGCGGCCAGCGCCTCGACGAGCCACTTCCCGAACTGCAGACTCGGGTCGAGCTCGAGGTCGTCGAGGAACGGATCCATGCATCCGAGGGTATCGCGACCCTCCGCTAGGCTGCCCGCCGGCATGGCCGCGACCCGGGTGATCGAGCTCCGCACCGCCATTCCAGGGCCCCGGTCGCAGGAGCTCCTCGCGCGCGAGGCACGGGCGGTCGCCTCGCCCCTCGCGGTGCACCTGCCGATCTTTGTCGAGCGCGCCGCGGGCGCCACCGTCACCGACGTCGACGGGAACGTGCTCGTCGACTTTGCGGGGGGCGTCGGGGTGATGAACGTCGGGCATGCGCACCCGAGGGTCGTCGCGGCGATCGTCGAACAGGCGAGCCGCTACACGCACACGGACTACACCGTCGTCCCGTACGCGTCGTACATCGAGCTCGCCGAGCGCCTGACCGCACTCGCCCCGATCACGAGCCCGACGAGGGCGGCGTTCTTCAACGCCGGGACGGAGGCCGTCGAGAACGCCGTCAAGCTCGCGCGGCTCCACACCGGCCGCCCAGCCGTGATCGCCTTCGAGGGCGCGTTCCACGGGCGCACCTTGCTGTCGATGACCATGACCTCGAAGGTGCACCCGTACAAGACCGGTATGGGCCCGTTCGCCCCCGAGGTCTACCGCGCGCCGTATCCGAGCGCGTACCGCGGCCCGTCGCCCGACGAGGCTCTCGCTCGGCTCGAGCTGATGCTCGGTGCCCATGTCGCTCCCGAGGCGGTGGCCGCAGTCGTCTTCGAGCCACAACTCGGCGAGGGTGGGTTCGTCCCGGCCGACCCTGAATTCGTCCGTGGCCTGCGAGAGATCAGCGACCGGCACGGGATCGTGCTGGTCGCCGACGAGGTACAGACGGGGTTCGGCCGCACCGGGACGATGTTCGCAATGGAGCAGTTCGACGTCGAGCCCGATCTGATCGTGGTCGCGAAGTCGATCGCTGCCGGGCTGCCCCTGTCGGGCGTCATCGGACGGGCCGAGATCGTCGACGGCGCGCACAAGGGGGCGATCGGCGGCACCTACATCGGCAACCCCGTGGCGCTGGCGGCCGCGTTGGCGGTGCTCGACGTGTTCGAGGACGAGCGGGTACTCGACCGGGCGGTGGTCGTGGGCGACCGGATCCGCGAGCGGATGCTCGGCTGGCAAATCGACCATCCGCGGATCGGCGACGTGCGCGGGCTCGGCGCGATGCTCGCGATCGAGCTCGTGACCGACCCTGAGACGAAGGCGCCGGCGCCGGAGCTCGCCGGCGCGGTGGTCGAGGCCGCGCTGGCACGCGGGCTGATCCTGCTCAAGGCCGGGCTGCACGGAAACTGCATCCGTGTGTTGTGCCCGCTCACGATCAGCGACGCCGAGCTCGACGACGGGCTCGCCGCCTGGGAGGGCGCGTTGGACGAGGTGCTCGGGTGACGTACGGCCGGGCTTGCCCGGCCCACCGTTCAATACGCCAACCCGCGCCGCCGCTCGTGGCGCTCGAGGGCAAGCTCGATCAGGCGGTCGAGGAGTGCCCCGTATTCCCAGCCGGACGCGGCGAACAGCCGGGCGTAGAAGCTCGTCTCCGTGAAGCCGGGGATCGTGTTGAGCTCGTTCATGACCACCTCGCCGTCCGTCGCGCGGACGAAGAAGTCGGCCCGCGCCATCCCCTCGCACGATGCCGCGACGAAAGCTGCGATCGCCAGCTCCCGTGCGCGCTCCTGCTGGGACTCGGTGACGCCCGGCGGGGGGATCAGCAGCTCGGAGCCGCCGTCCGCGTACTTCGACGCGTAGTCGTACCAGTCGGCGTGGTGCGACACGACGAGGCCGGCGCGCGAGGCGACCGGCGACGGCAGGTTGCCGAGCACGCCCACCTCGAGCTCGGGGCCGGCGACGAACTCCTCGACGAGCACCTTCTCGTCGTGACGCCTGGCGAGCTCGACCGCAGCCTCGAGCTCGGTCTCCGCGGCGACCTTCGAGATCCCGACCGACGAGCCGAGGTTCGCGGGCTTGACGAACACCGGGTAGCCGAACGGGTTCTGCACCGGGTCACCGAGCCGGAGCGCGACATGGCTGGCGACCGGGATCCCCGCGCCGCGCATCAGGGTCTTGAACACGTCCTTGTCCATGCAGACGGAGGAAGCGAGCACACCCGGCCCGACGTACGCGACCCCCGCCAGCTCGCACAGTCCCTGGACGGTGCCGTCCTCGCCGAACGGCCCGTGCAGGATCGGCAGGACGACATCGACCGCCCCGAGCGTCGCGGGGGCCGAGTCCGCCGGAACGGGCAGCGTCTCCGCGGTCGTGCGCGCCTCGAGCACCGCCTGGCCGTCACCCGCCGGCAACGCCCAACGACCGTCTCGGCCGATCTCGATCGTCCGGGTCTCGTACCGCGCCGGATCGAGAGCCGCCACGACCGAGCGGGCCGACGCGAGCGAGATCTCGTGCTCGCTCGACCGTCCTCCGGCGAGAACCGCGACCCGGATGCGCCTCACGGCGTCGTCGTCGGGGAGGTGGCGCCGGTGTCCGTCGCGCCTGTGTCGGTCGTGGTGTCGGTCGTGGTGTCGGTCGTCGCAGGCTGGTCGGGCGCCACGTAGACGCCGACCGTGACGGTCACGGTCGAGTCCGGCTCGACCTCGACGTTGCCAGGCGGATCCTGCGAGATCACGACGCCGTTGAACGAGATGTCGTCGGTCGTCTGCTGCACCACCGTGACCTTGAGCTGCGCGGCGGTCAGGGTCTCCTGCGCCTGGTCGAGCGGCTGGAGGGTGACATCGGGGACGGTCACGGTCGAGGGGCCCTTCGAGATCGTAAGCGTGATCGACGCACCCTTGGGCGCGGTCGAGTTCCCCACCGGATCCTGGGCCACGACCTCGTTCTTCGGGCGGCTGCTGTCGACCGAGACGGGCGCCGCGACGCTGAACCCCGCGCTCTGCAGCTGCGCGGCGGCGACGTCGTAGCTCAACCCGACGACGTTCGGCACGGCGACTTCCTTGACACCCTTCGAGACGTTGATCCGGACGGTCGAGCCGCTGACGAGACGAGTGCCGCTCGTCGGATCCTGCGCGGTGACCGTGCCCGGCGGCTGATCCGAGTTCACCTCGACCACCTTGGTGTCGAGGCCGAGCGTCGTGAGCTCCTTCACCGCGGTATCGCGCGACTTCCCGACGAGCGAGGGCACGGTCACGACCGGCTTGCCCGACGAGACGAGCACGGTGACGATGCTCCCCTTCGTCAGGCGGGTGCCGGGCTCGGGCTCCTGCTGGAACACGTAGCCCTTCGCGGCGTCACCGTTCGGGATGCGGCGCACGCGCGGGTCGAAGCCGTCGTCGACGATCAACTGAACCGCCTTCACCTCGAGCAGCCCGGTGTAGTTGTCGACCGCGACGGGCTCGTTCGCCTGGAGCTCGTTCTGGAGGTCGTCGTAGAGAAACCATCCGCCGACGGCGAGCGCCACCACTGCAATCGCCGCGACGATCCAGGGCCACAGTGAGCGCCGCCGCCGCACCTCCCCGTCGTATGCGCGGTAGCGCTCGTCGCCGCCGACCCCGGTGGGGAGCCGCGCCGCGCCGCCCACCGCGGTGGCGGCCGTCGTCTCGCCGCGCATCACCATCGTCGCCGCCTCTTCGGTCTCGCGCCCAACCGACTCGCCTCGCGCGACGAGCTCGAGGTCGCGGTCCATCTCCTGAGCGGAGCGGTAGCGGTCGACCGGTTCCTTGGCCAGCGCGCGCATCACTACGAGGTCCAGGTCGTGCGGGATCTCGTGTCGCAGCGTCGAGGGCGGCTCGGGCGCAAGCGAGAGGTGCTTCATCGCGATCTCGACCGGTGTCTCGCCGTTGAACGGGACCGCCCCGGTCAGGAGCTCGTAGAGGACGACCCCGGTCGAGTAGAGATCGGAGCTCTCGTCGACCGGCGCGCCGCGCGCCTGCTCGGGGGAGAGGTACTGCGCCGTGCCGATGATCGAGCCGGCCTCCGTGATCTGGCTCGCGCCCGCACGGGCGATGCCGAAGTCGGCGACCTTCACCCGCCCCTCGCGGTCGACGATCACGTTGTGCGGCTTGATGTCGCGGTGGATGATCCCGTTGCGGTGCGCGTACCGGAGCGCGGCCAGGATCTGGCGCACGTAGGAGATCGCGACCGGGACAGGACAGTAGCCACGCGTGACGATGAGCTCCTTCAGCGTCCGCCCCTCGACGTACTCCATGACGATGAAGTACGACCCGTCGGACTCGCCACGGTCGAAGATCGAGACGATGTTCGGGTGCGAGAGCCCGGCGGCGTGGGTCGCCTCGCGGCGGAACCGCTCGACGAACTGCTCGTCGCTGGCGTAGCGCTCGTGGAGGATCTTGATCGCGACCCGCCGGCCGAGCTCGGTGTCCTCGGCGAGCCAGACGTCGGCCATGCCGCCGCTGCCGAGCTTGCGCTCGAGACGGTAGCGCCCGGCGAACATCTCCTCTTGTCGTAGGTCCGTGCTCATTCGAATCCCCGGTACGTTAGGGGTTATCCGCGGATCGCAGGAGTGCGTCCATCACGGCGCGTGCGATCGGGGCGGCGGTTCGCCCTCCGGTGGAACTCTGTCCCTCGAGCGCGACCGCGATCGCGACCGACGGTCGCTCGTCGGGCTTCCCTGCAAAGGCGATGAACCACGTCACGTTGCGCCCGCTGACGCCGGTCTCCGCGGTCCCCGTCTTCCCACCGATCCGGTACCCGGGGATCTGGGCTGCGGTGCCCGTTCCACCCTCCACCGCGGCGACCATCATGCTGCCGACATCCCTTGCGGTTGCCGGCGAGGTCGCCCGCGACATGCGCTCGGGCTCGGTGCGGGCCTTTGTCGTACCCCGGGGCGTGACGATCTTCGACACGACCCACGGCCGCATCACGATCCCGGCGTTGCCGATCCCGCCCGCGACCATCGCCATCTGCATCGGCGTGACGAGCATCCGCTCCTGCCCGAACGCCATCCTGCCCGCGTCGACGTCTCGGTTCCGCTCCGGATACCAGAGCTCGCCGCGCTTGTAGAGACCGCTGGGGCGACGCTCACCCTCGGGCGTCTCGAGCGGCGGCCGCTCGTAGAAACCGAACAGCTTCGCCTGCTCGAGGATCCGCTTCGCGCCGAGTGCCTTGCCGAGCTCGCAGAACGTCGAGTTGACCGAGTGCTGGAGTGCCGTCGCGAGCGTCAGGCGCCCGAACGGGCTCGAGGTGTCGAAGTTGTTCACGCGCTTGCCGTACACGATGCAGTACCCCGGATCGACGAACTCCGACTCCGGGGTGAACTTGCGCGAGCCCAGGGCCGCGGACGCGGTCACGACCTTGAACGTCGACCCCGGCGGATAGAGCCCCTGCGAGGCGCGGTTCACGAGCGGCGCGGCCGGGCGGCAGTCGGCCGTGATCCGATCGATGAGCTCGAACCGGCGCTCGACGAGGTTCGGGTCGTAGCTCGGCGACGACGCCATGACGAGCAGCTTCCCCGTACGCGGGTCGAGCGCCACCACGGCCCCGCACTTCGTCCCGAGCTGCTCGTAGGCCACCTTCTGTGCCTCGAGGTCGAGCGTGGTCACCACCGTGTCGCCGACGATCGGCTTGCCGCGCAGCTTGTCGAGCGACTGGTCGACAAGACTGTCGAGTGCCCGGTCGGTCCCCGTCAGGACCCCGTTGAGCGACTTCTCGAGGCCTGCCCGGCTACGCCCGACGGTCGAGTACCCGACGACATGCGCGGTGAGCTTGCCCTGGGGATAGCGCCGCAGGTAGAACGGCTTCCCGTCGACGACGCGCTTGCGGTTCCGAGCGAGCACCCGCGTCGGCTCGAGGATCAGCCCACGCTTGATCCTGAACTCGGCCACGCGCTGGATCTCGTTGTCCTGGCGCGCCGCGAGGCCTGGCCGGGCCCACGTCTGCCAGTACGTGGTGGCGACGATGAGGACGACGACGAGCCCCATCGCCACACCGGCGACACGGGTGAGCTGGTGGTTCATCCCGCCCGTGCCCCGAGCGTGGCGCGGTTGGAGACGAGCAGCAGGAGGGCGAGCATGACGAAGTTCGAGACGATCGACGAGCCTCCGTAGGAGACGAATGGGAGCGTGATCCCGGTCAGCGGAACGACCCGGAGCACCCCGCCGACGATGATGAAGGTCTGCAGTGCGAACCCGAACGTGAGTCCCGCGGCGAGGAGCTTCGAGAAGCCGTCCTGCGCGATCAGCGAGATCCGCATCCCGCGAGCGACGACGACGAGATAGAGGAGCAGCACCGCAGCGACGCCGATGAGGCCGAGCTCCTGAGCCAGGGCCGAGTAGATGAAGTCGGTCTGCAGGTAGGGGATCAGCGGTGTCCCGTCGATCGTCTCGAAGGTGCCGTGACCGATCCCGGTGCCGCCGTAGCCGCCGTTCGCGATCGAGTACAGGCTCTTGACGAGCTGGTACGAGTCGCAGTTCTGGCGGTACTCCAGCTTCCCGTTGATGGTGCAGAGCACCTTGTCGTCCGTCCAGGGTTGGAGCCAGACGGTGACGCGCTGCTGCACGCGGTCGAGCGCGTTGTAGAGCGCAGCCGCCCCACCGGCAAACAGCACTATTCCGATGCCCACGTAGAGCGCCCGCCCGGTGGCGGCATAGAGCATCGCGAGGAAGATCCCGAAGTTGAGCAGGGCCGAGCCGAGATCGCTCGTCTGCACGAGCACGAGCATCGCCGCGCCCCAGATCACGAGCAGCGGGCCGAGGTCCTTCATCCGCCCCTGGGCCAGCGACTCGCGCTTGTCGCGGAGGTAGCCCGCAAGGAAGATGACGAGGAACACCTTCGCGATCTCACCGGGCTGGAACCCGACCGGCCCGACCTGGATCCAGAGCTTCACGCCGTTGACCCGCTCTCCGAGCCCGGGCACCGACGGGAGCAGCAACAGCACGACGGCACTGATCCCGAACAGGTACTTCACCCGCTCGAGCGAGCGGTAGTCCCACCGCAGCGCGTAGAGCACGACGACGTAGACGCCGACGCCGACCGCGACCCAGACGAGTTGCTTGCGGCCGTCCTCGGGCTCGATGCGGTAGACGAACGTCAGCCCGATCGCGCAGAGGATCCCGACGAGCGGCAGGAGCGTCGGATCGGCATAGGGGACGGTGACGCGTGCCGCGACGTGCGCGACGACGAAGATGCCCGCGAAGCAGACGGCCCACGGGATCCAGCCGCGGTCGAAGTCGTTCGCGTTCGCGATCCAGGCGGACGCGAACGCCACCGAGGCGATCGCGCCCGCGAAGCACAGGATCATGAGCTCCTTCGTGCGCGCGCTCAATGCAGGCTCCACCAGATCGCGAGCGCGGCGAGGATGGCGATTGCGACGAGGAACAGGAGTGCCGGCCAGCGGCTGCCCTTCGCGGCGCCGTGCTTGCGCACGTCCTCGGGCGCGAGCGTCGCGACGGGCGGCCCTTCCACGACGGGCTCGTCCGCGGGCGGCGCCTGCCGCTCCGGTGCGTCGCCCTCGATCAGCTCGAACAGGACGACCGTCACGTTGTCGTCGCCGCCGGCCGCGTTCGCGGCGGCGACGAGAGCATCCGCGGCGACGCCAGGGCTCCCCTCCGCCTCGAGGATGAGCCGGAGGATCATCTCGTCCCGGACCATTGCGGGCAGGCCGTCGGAGCAGAGAAGGAACAGGTCGTCAGGGCGGATGTCGACGGTCAGCGTGTCGACCTCGACGTCAGGCTCGGTCCCGAGTGCCCTGGTGATCACCGCGCGATGGGGATGAGCGAACGCCTCTTCCTCCGTGAGCCGGCCACTCCGCATGAGCTCCCCCACGAGCGAGTGGTCGGTCGTCAGCTGCTCGAGGGCGCGGTCACGGATCCGGTAGGCGCGCGAGTCGCCGACGTGGCCAATCGTGATCCGGCCTTCGTGCTCCTCGACGACGGCGACGGTGGCCGTCGTGCCCATCCCGGCGGCGGCCGGGTCGCGAACCGCTCGCTCGAAGACGCGGGCGTTCGCCTCGCGGACGAGCCGGGCGAGCTGCTCCTCTCCCGTGACGGCAGCCGCACGCTCCTCGAGCACTGCGGCGGCAAGGCCCGAGGCGAGCTCTCCTGCGCGCGCGCCACCCATCCCGTCTGCGACCGCGAACAGCGGTGGTTCGCAGACGAACGCGTCCTCGTTCTGGAGTCGCCGACGGCCCGTATCGGTCTGACCTGCGGCCCTCCCGATCCTCACGTCTCGACCTCCAGCTCGGTCCGGCCGATGCGGATCACGTCGCCACTCTGGAGCAGACGCGACGTCGTGACGCGTGCTTCGTTGACGAACGTCCCGTTCGTCGAGCCCTCGTCCTCGATCCAGAGCCCGTCCCGGCGTCGCTCGACGGTCGCGTGCCGGCTCGACACGGTCGTGTCGTCGTCGAGCCTGATCATGTTCTCGGGCCCCCGCCCGATCCGCGCCTGACCCGTTACCTCCACCGCCTGGCCCACGACGAGCGCAGGGCTCTCGAGCACGACGAGGCGCGTCGCGGGCTGACCGACCTCCGCTCTCAGCGCAGCCGCCTCGCGGGGCGAGAGGATGATGCTCTCCTGTGGGGCGGTCGTCACGCCGCGCGTCGCCGTTCGGACGACGAGCCAGACGAACACGTACAGGAGCACGAGAAAGACGATCTTCAGGACGAGCAGGGCCTCGTCGACGGTGAGCGCGTCGGTCACGAGGATGTGCGAGCGAAGAGGATCCGGGTCTCCCCGATCGTGATCCGGTCACCGTCCGCGAGCGCCGCACGCTCGACCCGGCGCCCGTTGAGCTCCGTCCCGTTCGTCGAGCCGAGATCGCGCAGCTCCCAACCCGTTGCGTCGTCCTGCGTGAGCTCGCAGTGGCGACGCGAGGCGTTGGTGTCGTCCAGCTGCACGTCGCATTCGCGCGACCGGCCGAGCACGACGCGGCTCGAGGTGACCTCGACCACCCGGCCGTCGAGCTCGAGAGTCACGCGCTCGGACACGACCGGTGGCGGCTCGGCCGCCACCAGGTCGGCGATCGGCTCGGCGGGACGGTAGATCATCGTCGCGGGCGGAGGCTCGACGACCGGGATCGGCGTCGGGGCCGGCGTCATCGCAGGCCGGCTCGCCACTGGCTCGGGCTCGACGATCCGCGTCGCGATCCCGAACTCGCCGACGGCGAGATCCTCGTCGGTGAGCAGGACGACCTGAGGGGTCGTCAGCATCGCGTAGCCCTCACGCCGGGCGTGCTCGCCGAGGTACTCCTGCAGCTCGCCGACGAGCGAGCCCTCGTACGCCGCGAACTGTGCCCGGTCACCGGGTGACAGGTAGATCGAGTACTCGTTGGGGACGTACACGCGGGAGACCGAGACCGACCGGTGCTCGTCCATCTCTTTCGCGAGCTTCCGGGCGAGCTCGACCGGTTGCACGTTCGCGCGGAACGCACGGCCGAAGACTCCCTCGAGCAGGCCTTCGAGCTTTCCCTCTACTGCGCGGAGCACGCTCATCGGCGCCCTCTCCACGCTTCCCTGTCGGTCGTCACGGCAACGTCTCCGCCGATCGAGTCTACCCCGCGGGTCGTCCGACCCGGGTCGTGATCCTGGGCCACGCCACGAGGATCCCGCACAGGGCGGCCGTCCCGAGCACCGGCCCGGCCCACGGGATCGCAGGCCCCCAGAGGAGCACCAGAGCAGCCTGCCCGATACCGAGCGCGGCGATCCCCCTGGGGCCGCGCGCGACCGCGTACGGGAGCGCAACCGCTGAGAGCGCGAGGGCGAGAGCAGTGGTGAGAACCCAGCTTTCGACCTGGAGCACGGTCGTGAGCCCTTGAACGACGTCGAAAGGGTGCTCGCTCCCGGCAAGCCCGAGGTCAGAGACGGTCGCGCCCGCTAGCGGGAGTGGCCGCCCACCAAGGCCCCAAATCGCAACTGCGGTGAGGACGCCGACGGCGGCATGGAGCGCGCGACGCCAGGCTCCACGCGCCGGTTGCACCGCGAGCGGCAGCAAGGCGAGGAGCCCTACCGCGGCGAGCAGCGGCCCCGCGGTGAACACGAGCCCTGCGCGCGCATCGCGCCAGACAACGGCCAGCCACACCGCGGCGCAAACCGCGTACACGACCGCGGCCGCCTGGGCGAGGTTCCCGAGGGGGAGGACCGGCGTAGCGAGCACGATGACGAGCCCGGCACGAGGCGACCGGAGCGTGGTCAAGGCCGCGGCCAGCGCAAGGAGCACGATGAGCCCGGGTGGCCAGAACGGGAGCAGCGACGCGCCGACCGCGGCTGCGGCGGCGGCCAGGCCTGCGCGGCCGCTACGGCGTAGGGCCTCGACCCGCGTGACCGCCTCGACCCGCTTCTCCGCCTTCCGACTCCGTGCCGGTGTCCTGCGCGTGCGAGGGCGAACGACGCAGTCCTCTCGAAGCTCCGCCGCGAGGCGGGAGGCGGTTGGTCGTTTGCCCGCATCGATGGACAGCGCGGAGTCGACCGTCGCGAGCAAACGTGGCGGAAGATCGGGCCGACGACCTGCGAGCGGCTCGGCGCCCGACTCGATCGCTCCCGCGACCTCGGGCAGCGGGATCCCCCAGAACGGGTGAGTGCGGGCGAGTGCCTCCCAGAGCATGACGCCGACCGACCAGACGTCGCTCCGTTCGCTCGCCTCGGCACCCCGCAGCCGCTCCGGCGAGATGTAGGCGAGCGTGCCGGGGACGTCCCCCATCGCAGTCAGCGTGTCGGCCTCGTCGAACTGCGCGAGCCCGAAGTCGAGCAGCTTCGCCGACATCTCGGGGCCTTCCTCGACGAGCACGTTCGACGGCTTGACGTCCCGGTGGACGATCCCGCGGGCGTGCGCATGGGCGAGCGCGTCGAGGACCTGCGCCGAGACCTCGACCGCCTGTGCGTCCGACAGCCGCTCTGCCCTGAGCTCCTCGCGGAGCGTGCGGCCCTGGACGTACTCGTACGCGATGTAGACGTGCCCCTCGTCCTCGCCGTAGTCGAAGGCGCGGACGCAGTGTGGGTGGCGCAGGCGGGTGGCCGCTTCCATCTCGCGTAGCGCCCGTGCGGCGCGCTTTCCCTCCCGCGGGACGATCTTCAGCGCGACATCGAGGCCGGTGCGCTCGTCACGCGACAACCACACCGAGCCCGACCCGCCGCGGCCGAGCGGCCGAAGCGCACGGTAACGGTCGAGGACGAGCTCGCGATCGGACAGGGCGTAGGCGGACACGCGTCCTGCCAGCTTCGCCGCGGGGTCGGCGCGTCCTCCGCGTCCGGTCGATCTCCCGTACACTCGCCCCAATCCGCGCGCCCTGCGGCCACCCGGTCGCGCGGGGCCGAGACCGTATGAGCGTTCACGACGACGACATTCTCGATTTCGACTTCGTCGAGGACGCGCCAGGCGAGTCACCCCCCTCGGGACCGAGGGCCCCGGACCCTCCTCGGCAGCCGGAGCAGCCGGGAGGCGGGGGTAGAGGCCCCCGCGGCCCGCGTCGACCGAGTCTCCGCGGCGCCCAAGGGGCAATGCCCATCCTGCGGCTCGCGGGTCTGATCCTGTTCGCGATCGCCCTCGTCGTCCTGCTCGTGGTCTGGACCGAGGGGTGCGCCGGCAAGAGCACCGAGGACCAGATCGCCGACTACTACTCGTCGATCGGCGCGGTCGGCACCGACTCGGCGAAGATCGGCACCGATCTGGCGACGATCCTCACGACGCCCGGGCTCGCCCAGGACGAGCTCGAGACGAAGCTCGGCGGGCTCGTCCAGCAGCAGCAGCTCGACGTGCAGCGAGCGACAGACATCGACCCGCCCGGATCGCTCGCACCGCCAAACGAGCGCGCGATCGAGGCCCTCCAGATGCGCGTGTCGGGGCTCGAAGGGATGCTGGCGACCTTCAAGTCGACGAAGAACTCCGACGATGCTGCTGCGGCCGGCGACCTGCTCGCCGCACAGGGCCGCCGGTTCGAGGCGAGCGACGTCGTCTGGCAGGACCTGTTCCAGGAGGCTGCCAACACTGCAGCCGCCGACGAGGGTGTGACCACCCTCAAAGCGCCGCCGTCGGTGTTCGTCGAGAACGTCGAGCTCTACTCGGCGAGCTCGATGAGCGCGATCTGGCAGCGGATCCACGGTGCCTCGACCGGTGGCACGCCGAGCGGTGTCCACGGCAGCCAGCTCGCGTTCACGAACGTCCTTCCGGCCGGAACCCAACTCTCGACCCAGACCGAGACGACGATCGAGGTCTCGACCGACCTCGGCTTCGAGGTCGGGGTGCTCAACTCGGGTGAGAACCAGGAGGTGCAGGTCCAGGTCACGCTGACGATCCCCGCCGACCCCAACCCGATCGTCAAGAAGGCGACCATCGACCTCATCGACCCGGGCGAGACGAAGTCGGTGAAGTTCAGCGACTTCCCCGACGTGCCGTTCGGCGAGGACACGTCCGTGCAGGTGAGCGTCAAGCCGGTCCCCGGTGAGACGAACACGGCGAACAACTCGGCCGAGTACCCGGTCGTCTTCTCCCTGACCCCGTGAGTGCCGCGCTCGCGGTCGCGATCGCGGCGTGTGTCGTCGCGGCCGCTGCGTTCGTCGCGGTGGTTCTCCTGTGGAGGTCGCTCCGGGAGGTCAGGCGCGCGCAGCGTGCGATCCTCGGCGGGTCGACGGCGGACGTCGTCGATTTCGCCGTTTCCCTCCAGGGACGCATCGACGACCTCCACCGCGCGGTGGGCGAGGTCGCGGGCGGGCTGGCCCGCGTCGACCGACGGGTCGACGGAACCGTCTCCAACACCTCGGTCGTCCGGTACGACGCCTACGAGAACACCGGTGGCCAGCAGTCCGCGTCGTTCGCGTTTCTCGATGCAAACCGCAGCGGCACGGTCGTCACCGCTATCCAGGGTCGCGACTACGCCCGTATCTACGTGAAGGAGCTCGACCGCGGCAAGGCCTCGCTGGCCCTCTCGCCCGAGGAAGCAGAGGCAGTCGAGCGAGCAATGGCCCGCTAGGGCACTTTGCGCCCATCGGCGGAAAGTGCCCCTGATACGCTCGCGTCGTGCGTCAGGTCCTCGTGTTGAATGCGAGTTACGAGCCGCTGAACGTGTGCACCGTGCGGCGCGCGCACGTCCTGGTGTGGAAGGGCAAGGCCGAGGTGCTCGAACGTCTCGACCACCCGCTCCGGACGTCGACGACGAACTACGAGCGGCCCGACGTGATCAGGCTGACGGCGTACGTTCGAGTGCCGCATGCCGTCAAGCGTCGCATCTCGCGACGCGCGCTCTTCGCCCGCGACGGCTGGCGCTGCGTCTACTGCGGAACGGGCGCCGGCCGGATGACGCTCGACCACGTCGTCCCTCGCTCGCGCGGAGGCGACTCGGTGTGGGAGAACGTCGTCACCGCGTGCGCGCCGTGCAATCTGAAGAAGGGCGATCGAACCCTCGAGGAGCTGCGGATCAGCCTGCCGCGGACCCCGCGCGCCCCGACCCCCGTGCTGTTCATCAGCCTCGCGCTCGGCCACGTGCCCGACACCTGGCGACGCTATCTCCCGGCGCTCGACCGCGGCGCGAGCACCGCCCGCGCGGCCTGAGGCGGCTAGCCCGGCCAGGTGCCGGCGCGGTGAACGCGGCCGGGGAGCGGGCGTCCGATGAGATCCTCGAGCCAGCGCGCAACCGCGATGAGCGCTTCGAGGTCGACTCCCGTCTCGATGCCTTCGCCCTCGAGCGCGTAGACGAGGTCCTCGGTCGCGACGTTCCCCTGGGCACCCGGAGCGAACGGACAGCCGCCGAGGCCACCGACCGATGCGTCGAGCGTCGTTGCGCCGACCTCGACCGCCGCCAGCGCGCACGCTACGGCCGTTCCACGGGTGTCGTGCAGGTGCGCCCCCACGGGAGTAGCGGCTGCACGCTGGACACCCCGGACGAGGTCACGCACCCGCGTGGGGGTGGCGACGCCGATCGTGTCGGCGAGCACCACGAGGTCGGGTCCCGCCTCGCCTGCCATCTCTGCGAGCCGCCCGACGACGGCTGGCTCGACCCGCCCTTCGTACGGACAGCCGAAGGCGCAGCTGAGGGTCACAGTGACGCGGATTCCGTCTGCGCGCGCTCGTTCCACGATCCGTCGCACGCGCTCGATGCCGTCCGCGACCGATGAACCGGCGTTGCGCCGTTGGAAGCTCTCGGTGACTCCGATCGACGCGTGCGCCTCGCGGAGCCCGGTGGCCCGAAGACGGTCGTAGCCGCGCTCGTTGAGGACGACACCGGCGAAGGTCGCATCCGTGACGTGCGGTAGCGCGGCAACGACCTCCTCTGCCGCGGCCATCGCCGGGACGAGGTCGTCGCGGACGAAGCTCACCGCCTCGACCACCGGGAGCGCCGCCTCGGCAAGCCGACGAGCGAGCTGCGCGCGGACGACGGGCGACAGGACCGTCGCCTCGTTCTGAAGCCCGTCGCGCGGGCCGACCTCGCAGAGCTCGATCCGGGTCATCGGTCTACCCTGGCACTTCGCGGCAACGCCGAGAAGTGCCTCACGCGGCCACCGTCTCCCACCCTTCTTCGCGATCCGCGCGGTACGAGCCGAACACGCGCAAGCGCGCCGTCTCTGCGGTCATCTCGCGCAGTGCGGCTGCCACCTCCGGGTCGAGCGGGTGGCCTCCGAGCACGCAGTCGAACCGGTAGTCGAAGGGTCGCTCGGGGATCGGGCGGGAGACGAGCTGCACCATGTCGATCGCCCTGCGGGCGAGCGGCTCGATCGCTTGGTGGAGCGCACCGGGCTTGTGGTGCGTCTCGAAGTTGAGCGCCGTGCGCCACTCGCCGTGTCGCCGGTCGAGCCGCGTGTACGGGGCGAGCGCGGCGAATCGCGTGTAGGCCTGGTGATCGCCGATGTCGTCGACCACGACGACGAGCCGGTGCAGCCTCGCGGCCCGCGCACTTGCGATCGCGAGCACAGCCGGGTCTGCGAGCTCGGCCACGGTTGCGGCGGCCGCGTCGGTCGTCGGGGAGGCCAGGGCGGTCGCCCCGGGTAGCCGGGTGAGGATTCCCCGGCACTGGTCGAGCGCCATCGGGTGGGACCGCACCTCTCTCACCTGGTCGAGCTCGATCGGCGCGACGCCGACGAGGCAGTGCCGGATGGGCAGGATCGCCTCGGCGACGATCGACAGGGGCGAGTCGTAGAGCAGGTCGTGCGTCTCGTTCACCGGGCCGGCGAGCGAGCTCTCGATCGGGAGCACGCCGTAGGTCGACTCCCGCCGGGTGACCGCGGCGGCAACCTCCGCGAACGTGGGGTACGACACGAGCCGCGCCGCGGGGAACAGCCGGTCGCACGCAGCTGCGGTGTGCGCTCCCTCGCGGCCGGGATACGCGACGGTGTTGTCGTTCTGGGTCATGCGTTGCCTTTCGTGATTCGACGTCCGCCGCTCGAGTCAGCTAGCCGGCGCAGGGCGGGAGCGTGCGCGCCGACTAGCGGCGAAAGGCGAAGGAGAACGCGAACGAGACGTGCGTGGGGCGGGCGCTCTCCATGAGCTGGTAAGCGTAGGCGAGGTCGGTCTGCTCGGCAAGAGGTGGCAGTGACCGCCCTCGGGCCGGCGTGTCGCGTCACCTCGACTCGGCGACGAGCAGGCGGGCGAGAGACTCCACCTCGAGTCGCAGCTCCGGGACGGCGGTGTTCTCCCACAACGCACCCTTGCGAAGCGGGCCGACGACGAAGAGCCGGGTGTGGGCTCTTCCGTCCCGACGGATCAGGCGACCGGACGCGTCGGCGTCGACGCCCAGACCGAGCTCGTCGGGTCGGATCTCCCCGTCGGCGCGCAGGCTCTCGATCAACGGGTCGCGAACACGGCGTAGATCGGTGTCCGGACCGGTGCAGTTGACGATCTTGCCGACCACCAGTCGCTCGATCGCGTCTTGGCCGCGCGGCATGTAGGTGACCGCGACCGCGTCGCCGTCGAGCGAGGTGCCGAGAAGCGCTCCCGCGATCACCCGGAGCTCCCCCGTGGCACGAAGCGATTCGATCGCAAACGCGGTCTCGGGCGACGAACGGTGCCGGTGCGTCTCCCAGAACGGGAGCAGGTAGCGGAGGAACCTGCGCCGCTCCTCGATGTCGAGGCGCTGCCAGAGGGTCGGAGTGGCCTCGCGCAGGGAGGTCACGACCTCACGCCAGTCGAGTCCTCGCTCGGCCGCCGTCTCGACCTCGGCCCGCAGCCCGCGAAGCATTCCCACGGCGGTGTGAGGCCAGCTCGCGAGTGTGGCGGGTGGGTCGAGATGCGGCGGCGGCGTCGAGGAGAGGCGGTGCGGCTGCGGGAGCAGCCCTCGTCGCGAGAGCGCGATCACGGGACCTCGGTGATCGCGCTCTCGCAGCGCAAGCACCATGTCGCACGCGGTCAGGCCCGTCCCGAGGAGCAGGACGGGCTGATCCGGTTCGACCTCGAGCGCGTCGGGTGCCCACGGATCGCGCGCATAGCGCAGGCTGCGCGCCAGCTCCTCGACGATTCCGGCAGGGTCGGACGGGGGGAAGTTGCCGACCGCGAGCACGGCCCGCGTGGCGTCGACGAGGCGACCGTCCCGGAGCTCGAGCCGTACGCTGGTTTCTCCGACGCTCGCAGCGACGACGTCGCCGGCAACCCGGGTCAGGAGGCCCGGTGAGGAGCGCCGCGCTTGGGCGAGGGTCTCCGCGAGGTAGTCGCCATACCAGCCCCGCGGGACGAAGGACCCACCTGTGACTGCAGCGTCACGGCGGCGCACGAAGCGGAGGAAGTCGTCCGGCTCGTCGCCGTACGCGCTCATCCGGCCTGCGGGAACGTTCAGCGCATGGCTCGAGCGGCTCGTGCCGTACGCGATCCCGCCCACGGCTCGGCCGCCTCTCTCGACGAGGAAGACAGCGTCGGTCTCGTCGTCCGCCTGGCGCAGGAGGTGCGTCGCGAGCATCACTCCGCAGAAGCCGGCCCCGACGATCGCAGTAGAGGTCATGTCCGCCGAGGACGGCTGTCGGGCCCGGAGTGGTCGCGCGTCACGAAGCGAGCGCCCGCAGGACCGCGTCGCCGAGCTCGCGCGTCGTCGCGGTTCCGCCGAGGTCCGCGGTTGGAGCGGTGCGAAGCGCCGTGTTCACGGCCAGCTCGAGGGAGTCTGCCTCGGCGGCGCGATCGAGCGCGTGGCGGAGGAGCATCGCCGTCGAGCGGAGCATTGCGGCCGGGTTCGCGATCCCCTGTCCTGCGATCTGCGGCGCCGAGCCGTGCACCGGCTCGAAGATCCCCGGGGTGCCGTCTTCGCCGAGCGAGGCCGACCCGGCCAGCCCGAGCCCGCCGGTGACGGCGGCAGCGATGTCGGAGAGGATGTCGCCGAAGGTGTTCTCGGTGACGACCACCTCGATCGTCTGCGGCGCGTCGACGATCACCATCGCGAACGAGTCGACGAGCGCGTGGTCGAGCGGCACGTCCGGGTACTGCGCCGCGCCGAGCTCGCTGACGACATCACGCCACAGCCGCGATGTGTGGAGCACGTTGACCTTGTCGACCGAGGTCAGCCGGCGACCGTCCGCACGGGCGATCTCGAAGGCAACGTGCGCGATCCGCTCGACCTCGGGTCGGGTGTACTCGCACGTGTCGAACCACGTGCCGTCGTCCCGCGTCCCCTTGGCGCCGAAGTAGAGGCCGCCGACGAGCTCGCGGACGATGAGGATGTCGATCCCCTCGGCGACCGCGGGTCGGAGGTTCGCGTAGACGCCGAGCTCCTTGCGCAACGCGAGGAGCCCTTGCTCGGGTCGCACGGGCTTGCCCTCGAGCTCGGGGAGCCCCACCGCGGCGAGCAGCACGGCGTCGGACGAGCGACAGGCGGCGAGCGTCTCCTCCGGGAGCGGCGTCCCCGTGTCGAGGATCGCTCCTCCACCGAACGGATGCTCCTCGTGCGCGACCCCGAGCTCGTCGAGCACCCGCATCGCCTCGGCCGCAACCTCGGGGCCGATCCCGTCCCCGGGGAGGACGACGACGGTCAACCGGCTACCCCTCGGTCGTGCTCGTAGGCCGCGATCTCCTGCTCGTGCTGCAGCGTCAACCCGATCTCGTCGAGCCCGTTGAGCAGCCGGTGCCTCGTCGCCTCGTCGAACTCGAAGGGAATCTCCCGACCGCGCGGGTCGATGATCACCCGCCGTTCCAGGTCGACCGTGACCTCCGACCCGGTGTCGAGGTCGACGCTCTCCATCAACGCCTTGACCTCGTCTTCGGGCAGCGCGATCGCGACCATCCCGATGTTCCCGGCGTTCGACCGGAAGATGTCGCCGTACGACGGTGCGATCACGACGTCGAAGCCGTAGTCCTGGAGCGCCCAGGCGGCGTGCTCGCGCGACGAGCCGCAACCGAAGTTCCGACCGGTCAGCAGGACCCGCGCGCCGGAGAACTGCGGCTGGTTCAGCTCGAATCCTTCACGCTCGCTGCCGTCCTCGTCGTAGCGCCAGTCGTAGAAGGCGAACTCCCCGTAGCCGGTCCGCTCGATCCGCTTGAGGAACTGCTTCGGGATGATCTGGTCGGTGTCGACGTCCGGGCGGTCGAGCACGGCGACACGACCCTCGACGAGTCCGACCGGCTTCATGCCGGCACCGGGTCACGGTGGTGCTCGAGCGTGCGCACGTCGACGAAGCGACCGTGGAGCGCAGCAGCCGCGGCCATCTCGGGACTGACGAGGTGCGTCCTGCCACCACGGCCCTGCCGCCCTTCGAAGTTGCGGTTCGAGGTCGACGCGCAGCGCTCGCCCGGGGCGAGGATGTCGGGGTTCATCCCGAGGCACATCGAGCAGCCGGCGAGCCGCCACTCGAAGCCGGCGGCGAGGAAGACCTGGTCGAGCCCTTCCTCCTCCGCCTGGCGCCTGACCTGGGCGGAGCCCGGCACCACGAGCGCGGTCACGCGTGAGTCGACCGTCTTCCCCTCGACCATGGCCGCCGCAGCCCGCAGGTCCTCGATCCGCGAGTTGGTGCACGAGCCGATGAAGACGCGGTCGATGCGGATCTCGTCGATCCGCTGTCCAGCGCGGAGATCCATGTATGCGAGCGCTCGCTCGGCCGCGACCCGGTCGTCGGGGTTCGTGAACGAGCCCGGATCGGGCACCACGCCGGTCACCGGGACGACCATCCCGGGGTTCGTGCCCCAGGTCACCTGCGGCGCGAGCTGCTCGACGTCGATCACGACGTGGCGGTCGAACGTCGCGTCGGCGTCGGAGACGAGCGAGCGCCAGTCGGCGACCGCGTCGTCCCACGCCGTTCCCGACGGTGCGAACTCGCGGCCCTCGAGATAGGCGAAGGTCGTCTCGTCGGGGGCGATCATCCCCGCGCGCGCGCCCCATTCGATCGACATGTTGCAGATCGTCATTCGCTGCTCCATCGACAGCGTCCGAATCGCCTCACCGGCGTACTCGACGACGTAGCCGACCCCACCGTCGATACCCACCTGGCCGATCGCGCCGAGGATGAGGTCCTTTGCGGTCACCCCGGTGGGGCGCGAGCCCACGAACTCGAGCAGCATCGTCTTCGGGCGCTGCTGGGGAAGCGTCTGCGTCGCGAGCACGTGCTCCACCTCGGAGGTACCGATCCCAAAGGCGAGCGCGCCGAAGGCGCCGTGGGTCGAGGTGTGGCTGTCACCGCAGACGATCGTCTTCCCCGGCTGGGTCAGCCCGAGCTCGGGACCGATCACGTGGACGATCCCCTCGTGCCCCGAGCCGCTCGCGTAGAGGCGAACCCCGAACTCACTGCAATTCTCGCGCAGCGCATCGAGCTGCGCCTTCGCCAGCGGGTCGGTGACCGGCCCCGGAAGCGTCGGCACGTTGTGGTCCATCGTGGCGACCGTCAGCTCCGGCCGTCTCACCCGTCGGCCGTTGAGCCGTAACCCGTCGAACGCCTGGGGAGAGGTCACCTCGTGCACGAGGTGCAGGTCGATGTAGAGCAGCGTCGGCTCGCCGCCCGCCTCGCGGACGACGTGCCGTTGCCAGACCTTGTCGAAGAGGGTTGTCCCCACGCGCTCAGGCTAGCGCGCGCACCTCGTCGAGAAACGCGTCTGCGTCCGCCTCGATCCGAATCGGAGCGTAGGTGTGGGCGACCGCCCCCGGTGTCTTGAGGCCGTCGCCGGTGACGAGCAGCACGACCCGGTCGTCGCGGTCGACCTCCCCCGCGTCGACGGCGGCTCGCAGCGCCCCGAGCGTGACACCCGTCGCCGTCTCCCCGAACACGCCTGTCGTCCGCGCGAGGAGCGCCATGTTCTCGCCGATCTCGTCCTCGGGGACGGTGTGGATCGACCCGCCGGTGGCGCGTGCGGTGGCGATCGCGAAGTCCCCGTCGGCGGGGGTGCCGATCGCGAGTGACCGCGCGATCGAGTCGGGTCGCACGGGCCTGACCGCCGTTCCGTCGCGGAACGCGGTCGCGACCGGCTGACAGCCCTCGGCCTGACCGCCGACCTGACGGGGCGCCGGCCCGTCGAGGAGCCCGAGCGCGCGCAGCTCGTCGAAGCCCTGCCCGACCTTGTGGAACAGCGCACCCGAGGCGATCGGGATCGCGACGACGTCCGGAGCACGCCAGTCGAGCTGCTCCGCCAGCTCGTAGGCGAGCGTCTTCGAGCCCTCGGCGTAGTACGAGCGGAGGTTGACGTTGACGAACCCCCATGGCAGCTCGAACGACAGCTCGACCGAGAGCCGCGAGCAGTGGTCGTAATGCCCGTTGACGGCGTAGAGCGTCGGCCCGTACGCCGCGGCTGCCTGGAGCTTCTCGGGCTCGAGGTCGGCGGGGACGAACACCACCGCCTCCATCCCCTCGGCCGCGGCGCGGGCGGCTACCGCGCCGGCGAGGTTCCCGGTCGACGAGCACGAGAGCGTCTCGAGCCCGAGCTCCTGCGCCTTCCGCGCCGCGACAGCGACGACGCGGTCCTTGAACGAGTGGGTGGGGTTGGCCGTGTCGAGCTTCAACCAGAGCTCGCCGATCCCGAGCTCCTCGGCAAGCCGCGGAGCCGGGGTGAGCGGCGTCCAGCCCGGCGCCAGGCGTGGCTCCTCGGGCGCGCTGACGGGCAGCAGCTCGGCGTAGCGCCAGATCGACTGCGGCCCGGCTGCGAATCGCGCACGGCTGACGTCGGCCGCGCAGGCGATCCCAGTCGTAGACCGGGTCGAGCGGGCCGAAGCAGCGGCTGCACGAGCCGACCGCCTCGAGCGGATGCTCGGTCGCACAGACCCGACAGGAAAGAGAGATAGCTGGCATTTGGGGCTCGACCTCCTCGACGTTGTGCTCGACATCCGTCCGGGTTTGGCACCGTGGCCCCTATCGGGGCGGGTTGCCGAGGCGTCATAGGGCCGGTCCCTCAGCCTCTCTCGATGTGGAGCGAGACGAGTCCCGCTGCCGGCAGGAACTGTAGCCGGTCCGCTGCGACGATGCGAGCGTCGGCCTCGATCAGACGAACAGCGTGCTGAGCCGGAGGTCGTCGAGCAGCGCGCGCATCTCGCTCTCGTCGGGCCGCGACTCGAACCGCTCGGCCGCGTCGAGCGTGCGGCGAAGCAGCTCGAGGTCGCCGGCGCTGTTGAGGAACACGCCGGGCTCGCCGAGCACCCAGTGCACCGCGAGGTCGATGTGCTCCTGCTCGAGCAACGGCTCGTACCAGGTCCCCGCGGTCCGCTCAGCCGAGCCCCACGGCCCCGCGAGATCCCCTTGATCGTCTGCACCGCGACGCCGCGGTCGCGGCACGTCGCGAGCAGTTGCTCGACGTCGCTCGCGTAGCGGCCGTCCTGGACGATCACGTGGCTGTACGGGAACAGCACGGAGTCGAACGGGAATCGCTCCAGGCTGCGGAGGTGCATCTCGGCGACGGTCGAGCCGTGCCCCGTGACGCCGATGAACCGCACGAGGCCTTCGTCGCGTGCCTCGACCGCTGCGCGCAACGCACCGTCATCGCTCAGCGCGAGGTCCCACTCGGCCGGGTGGACGAGGCAGTGCAGCTGGATCAGGTCGACCCGGTCGACACCCATCCGCTCGAGCGAGCGACGGATCTCTTCCCGTGCAGGCTCGTACCCGCGCTCCCCGGTCTTCGTGGCGAGGAAGAACGTGTCGCGGTGCTCGCGCAGCCAGGGGGCGAGTCGGAGCTCCGCGTCGCCGTAGCTCGCGGCGGTGTCGATGTGATTGACCCCGTGCTCGAGGAGCAGCGGGAGCGCCGCGTCGGCCTCGTCCTGCGAGAGCGACGCGAGCGCCGCGGCGCCGAAGATCACACGGGAGCTCTCGTGACCGGTGCTCCCGAAGGGCTGCCGTACGATCATGGGGTCACGCTAGCGTGCCGAGCCGGGTCACGGCGGTGTGCGGTTCCGCGTTGCACTCCGGGGTCGTCGCGGCGTAGGATCGCAACGGTTGCACGTGCGGGGGTCGTGCTTCCGGTCCGCACCAGGAGAGGCGAGAGCGAGACGACGGAGTCCATCCGCCTGCGGTGCTCGTTTCCTGCCGATCGGCAGGCCAACGGAGGAGGGATGGAACGATGAGACGAGGCCGTCTCGGAGCATTGATCGTTGTAGTTGCGCTCGGATTGACCGGGGCGCTCGCCAGCATGGCAGCGGCGGGGGATCCAAGCGCATCTGTTACGACGCACGCGCTCGTCAACACGCCGAACCCGCTCACGTCGGACGGAACGGCAAACGTCGACGTCACGGTCAAGGGCACCCCTGGAAGCACCGGTGCCGCGTCGGCGGTGATGATCGTCCTCGACCGATCGCAGAGCATGGGCTCACCTTCGAGCAAGTCCGACCAGCTCAAGGCGGCCGCTCTTGCGACGATCGACATGCTCGACCTGGCCGACGGGAAAGCGGACCACCAGTTCGGCCAGAACATCGTCGGGATCGTCACATACGCGGGGACAAAGGCGATCTACGACACGATGGCGGCCCCCAAGCTCGGCTCCGGCTACGACGCCCTCGTAGCAGCGGTGACCACCAATCTCGCCAAGTCGTCGGGCTCGAGCCCACACGACGTCGGAATCAGCACGGCGAGCGCCAAGCTCGCCGCCGACGGGCAGGGCCTCGCCAGGAAGCTGGTTCTGATCAGCGACGGGCAGGCAACCGGGTCAGCGCTCAACAAGGCGACTCAGGCCGCGAATACGGCCAAGACCACCGGGGGCGTCCAGAAGTTCGTGCCGATCGGCATCGGCACGACCAGACCGCGTCGAACCTCAAGGGGTGGGCCTCGGATCCGACGACCTACCAGAACGGGACACCAGGGCCGATCAACACGGGCAGGCTCCGCACCGACCTGGGCGTTCTCGTCGTGATTCCAGTCCAGTTCACGCTCATCGAGACCCTCGGTCCGAACTTCGATGTCACGTCCACGAGCCCTGGGCAGCCGGACGTGTCGGTGTCGGGGAAGGTCTTGACGTGGAAGGGGACGTTGACCGATGTGACGCCGATGACGCTCCACATCACGGCGAAGCGAAACGGCTCGGATCCCGTAAACGTCACGACAGAAGACGTCGCTGCTTTGAGCTCGTTGACCGTCGCCGTCGGCGGCAACCAAGTCAGTCAGCCACTCGACACGACGCCGCTGAAGGTCGACGTCCTTCCGCTGGGCGGAACGTCCCTCAAGACGCAGACATGCAGCGGCGCATGCACCACCGCGGGAATCGACCAGTCAGGGGCAGAGTTCACGCTGACGACCGGAACCCCGACTCAGACGACGAACGTCTTCCTCACGAGCTTCGCCGGCAGCGAACAGGACCAGACCCCGGCAGACGCCTGTCAGGGCTTCGTCCAGAAGGAGAGCAGTGTGCAGTTTGACATTCGGCCCCTGAGCACCGATGCCGCGTTCGAGATCGTGATCCCGAAGGAAAACCTCGGGAGCACCAAGTGGTGGCAGACGAAGGTGTGCTTTGGGACGAACATGAACTTCATCACCGCGATCGACTCGCTCGCGAACCTTCGGCCGGCATCGACGGGTCCGCCAGCGTACTCTCGCTACTGGGGCCTATTGCCCAGCATCCCGCGGCTGGTCAAGGTCAACGGCAAGTGGGTCATAGGTCCTTGGATCTCCAGCCGCTCGCAGACGAGCGACGGCGACGCCGTGATCCGGATCAAGGTGCCCTTCATTCCGGGCTCCGAAACCGTCTCGACGGACGGCAACCCGGGGTTCGACCCCAAGCTGGCTTGGGGCTAAGCCCCGTCACACGGGAGGGAAAGCGTCATTGCTTTTCCTCCCGTTCGCTTCGCTCGGACGGCTCGAGCAGAGACCACGGCGTCGGCAGGGCGACGATTCCGAGCCGCTCGAACAGCTGGTCGCGCTCGACAACCCGACCTTCGGAAAGCCTTTCCTGGCTCTCGAGGCGAACGAGAGCGTCAGTCGCTTGGGCTTGCTCAAAAGCGAAGCCGGTCCGAATGGCGTCCTCCCGCGCCAACTCGAGAGCAGCACGAGCCTCCTCCGGTCGACCAGCGAGAAGGAGAGCCTGACCGAGCACTCGCTGGAGCACCGGCAGTACGAGCGCTGCGCCCTCATCCTCCGCAGCTCTTTTCAGCGCCTGCGAGGCGACCTCGACCGCACGCTGAGAGTGCCCTCCGAGTGCGAGCGCCTCGGCGGTCCTGGCGTCGAGCAGGAGGATCGTTGAGCCGGCGTCCTCTCCGTCCAGGAGGGCCCGAGCCTCGTCGAGACGTGCAACCGCGGCCTCTAGGTCGCCTCGCCTTGCGTCGAGGAGCGCCATCTCCATCAGAGACTCGGCGATGTCGGTCGAGCCTCCTGCGGCCCGGCTCGAGCGCTCGGCGTCGCGTAGCAAGCGGCTCCGCCTCGTCGAGCTTCCCCTGGCCCGACAGGATCTCGCCGACGTTGAATGACGCCTTCGAGACGCTTTTCATGTCGCCGGCGCGCTCCCATGCGTCCGACCGCGAGGCGATAGTAGTCGAGCGCGTCGTTCCAGCGACCCGCCCAGAAAGCAATTGCGCCGAGGTTGTTGAGAACGTCCCCTTGCCTGGAGAGATCACCCAGCGCGTCGTAAATCTCGAGCGCGCGCGGCCCCATGGCTACCGCGGCGCGGATCCCCGAGAGCGTTGAACGCAAGGTCGAGCCCGCTGAGCGCGTGAGCGATTGCCTCGAGGTCGTCGACCACCTCACCGTCCGCGATCGAGCGCTCCAGCCAGGTGACCGAGTCGGTCGGGTCGCCCCCGCCACAAGCGCGACAATCCCGAGCCACGCCTCGATGTGGGCGCGCTGCGCGGTAGCAGCACGACTCGTGACGCCCGAGAGCAGGCTCGAGACCGGACGGTCAGGCTTCTCTGAGCAGAGCGTATTGGCGCCGAGGCGGCATGCGGCACTCGCCTCCTTCCGCATCAGGCGCGCCCGCTCAACGACGTCGCCGCGTACGCGTCGCCTGGCGACGACGAACGCCTCGCGTGCGCTGTCGAACTCGCCGAGCACGAGTCGGACGTCGCCGAGAGCTTCGGCCGCGACGATGATCGCCTCGGGCCGGCGCGCCTCCACGTGGTCCCGGCGGAGACGGCCTGGGCGAACAACGCCGCCGCGTCGACGTTCGCGAACGCCCTGCGCGCGGCGAAGCCCGCAATCGTCCCGTACCGGAGCGCCTTCGCCCAGTCACCGGCCTCGAAGAAGTGGTGCGTGAGCTGGTCGGCAGACGCTCGCGGGATCGTCCGGACGCCTCGCGCTCGAGCGACTCGCCGACCCGCCGGTGGAGCTGGCGGCGGCGCCGGAACGACAGCCCGTGGTAGGCGGCGTCCCGGAGCAGCCCGTGGCGGAACCTGAGCTGGCCGTCGGCGTCCGGTGTGAGGAACCGGTCGAGGCGCGCAAGCACCTCGTCCGCTTCTCCGACCGTCGAGCTCGAGCGCGGCGACCAGCCGGGCGCGGGTGAAGCGGGTGCCCAGGACAGACGCCTGGCGCAACACGCCTCGGTCGGCTCCGGCGAGCTCGTCGATCTGCGCGGTCATCAGACGCCTCGACCGACTCGGGCAGCGCGTCGATCGAGCCCGAGCCGCGAACGAGCTCGACGAGCTCGACGACGAACAGCGGATTGCCCCCCGATCGCGCCGCGATCGCCTTCGCGACGTGCGCCGCGACCGGCGCCTCCTCGGTGAGCTGGAGGATCAACGACTGGACGTCCACCCGGTCGAGCGCGATGAGGCGGACGGTCAGCGGATCCAGATCGGAAAACGCGACCGACGCACCCGGGTCGGGTCTGCGAACGACGAGCAGCAGCCACGGGTGCTGCTCCGATGTGGTCGGCGAGGTTGCGCAGGAGCTCGGCCGACGCCCGATCCATGAGATGCGCGTCGTCGACCACGACCAGCGAGGCCTCGGACAGCACGATCGCGAGCAGCGTCTCGACGCTCGCCGCGATCTTTCCGCGACGAACCGCTCGTCGAGAGCGGCGCTCTCGGGCGTCGGGGGCAGCTCGAGACCGACGACGAGCCCGAGCAGCGGAAGCCAGGGCGCCAGCTCGTCGCCGGCTTCGGCGACCGCGGCCCGGAGCCGCCGCTCGACCTCCGCTCCGGGTGAATGCGCGCCGAGACCGAGCGCGCTGCGGATGATCGACTCGGCGGCCGAGTACGGCCTGGTGGCTCCCGCTTGCGTGCATTGCACCCGCACCGTCCGAACGTCGGGCGCGCGGAGGGCGAGCTCAGCCGCGATCCGCGTCTTGCCGATCCCCGGCTCGCCGGTGACGACGACGAGCGACCCCGACCCCTCGACCGCCTCACCCAGCGCCGCGAGCAGCACGTCGAGCTCGGCCTCCCGCCCGACGAACGGGCCGCTCGTGACCACCTCCCGCTCCCCCACGGCCGGGCCGACCGCCACCGCCTCGACGAGCTCGGCCTTCCCCTTCGCCGCGAAGGCCTCGACCGGTATCGCCTCGTAGGTCGTGTGCGTGCGCTTCAGTACGTCGGGACGTGCGAGCAGCTGCCCTTCCTCCGCCCTGGCCATCACCCGGGCGGCAGTGTTGATTGCGTCGCCGTAGAACGTGTACGTCCGCCGGGTCGCACTCCCGACGACGCCAACGAAGACGCGCCCGCTGTTGACCCCGACTCGCACCGGAAGCGGGCCGGGGCGATCGACGATGGCGCGGGTCGCGCGGAGAATCAGCTCCTCCTCCCCTCCTCCCGCGCTGCGTGGTGCCCCGGCGAGCAAGATCACCTTGATCGCGTCCTTGCTCACGTCCGTCTGAGCGAACGCGATGTCGAGCTCGCGGCAGATCTCCTGAACGGTCGTCAACTGCTCGTCGAGCGCCTCGGCGAACGCTTCCGGCGTGTCGCGCCGAAGACGGTCGTCAGTGCCCCGCAGCTCGAGGAACGCGATCGCCACGTGGCGATGCTCGGGCTCGGTCGGCGCCGCGCGCAGCTCACGGGTGTAGGCCGCCGGAAGCAGCTGCGTGAAGTCGACACCGGAAGGGTCGAAGAACGGCGGAGCCTGCTCGCCGGCCTCGGGGCTGACCGCGAGCAGAACGACGTCGTCGCGACGCTCGCCGAGCAGGCTCGACGGCAGCGCAGCTGCGGTCGCCTCGCTCAGGGCGATCTCGCCGGCGTTCGCGATCGCCTCCGCCTCGAGGCAGGCGGTCACCCCTGGGCCTGCCGCGACGAGCTCCCGGTGGACGCCACCGACGAGGAACAGGTCGAACGTCCCGGTGTGGATCCCCATCGAGATCCGCAGCCGTACGGGCCCCGCGGAGGTCGACTGACGGCGCATCCGGTCGAGCGCGCCGCGCATCTCGACAGCGGCCGTCGCCGCGCGCGCTGCGTGGTTCGCCCCACGGAAGAGGAACAGGACGGCGTCCCCACCGAACTTGAGCAGGTCGGCGTCATAGGCATACGCGGCCCCGGTGAGCGATGCGAACGCGGCATCGAGGACCGCCGTGATCTCCTCGGCTCCCTCGCGGCCACGCTGCGCGAGTGCCTCGGTCAGCTCGGTGAACCCGGAGACGTCCGCGAAGACGAGCGTCCCTTCAACGGCGCGTGTCCGGACCGACGGTGTGTCGCGGAGCCAGTCGACGGCGAGCCTGGGCACGAACGGGCCGAGGCGGTCGGTCAACGGTTGACGCCGCGGTACCGCGAGCTTGCTCACGACACTTCTCCGGTCGGCGATCAGCTCGTCAGGTGCGCAACCTCGGCGTTGAGCACCAGCAGCGTCCCCGAGACGACCCCGAGGAGGTTCCGGAGCAGCTTGCCGTGGAGCACCGGGTCGCTCTCTGCAAGCCTGTCGATCGTCGCGTAGGGAAGGGTGGAGCATTCGACCTCGGAGTCGGCACGGACATCGGCAGCACGCACGCCTCGATCGACGAAGGCTAACTCCCCGAACGTCATCCCCGCGGAGAGTGTGGTCGCTCGGTGGCCGCGGCCGTCCGACGTCCTCCGGACGACGCTGAGCGATCCTCGGGTCACGAGGAAGAGCTCCGACGCAGGCTCGCCCTCCCGCACGAGGAGCGTCCCGGGGGCGACAGTGATCGACTCGACCTCGTCGACCAGGCGGTCCAGCTCGGCGGTCGACAACCCCGCGAGGAGCTCGTGGTCGGCGATCGCTACGTCCTTCACGGTCGGCTCCTCGCCGACGCGACGCAGCAGGTCGTCCTCGCACCACTCGAGCGCCAGATCGAGGTTCGGGAACACCGCTGCCGTGTCCGACAGCTCGTCGAACAGGGCACCGCTCGTCCCGCTGGCGGGGGTGAGCACGAGTGTTCCCCCGCGCTCGCGGATCCGCTCGGCGAGAGAGGCGAGGAATCGCACGCCGCCGTGGTCGGCGCGAACGACCCTCCGCAGGTCGATGACGACGAGCTCGGGCGGCGACACCGGGTCGTCGATGCAGCGCGCAAGCACCTCGCCGGCGCTGAAGCCGAGCTCCCCCTGGAGCTCGATCACGGCCGCACGCGAGGCGGCGGCCCGGATCGCAGCCCGGTGGGCCTCGCTCCGCACTCGCTTCGAGCTGCGCTCCGCCGGGGTGTAGAGGGCGCGCACGGACGATGCCGCCCGTTCACCGGGCCGTACGAGGTGAACGGAGAGGTCCTCCGAGAGATCCCTACAGACGGCGATCCCCCGGACGGTGTTGCCCTGCTCGTCGAGCCGCGGCGAGAAGACTCCGATCCCGAGCCGGCCCGGGAGCACTGCGATCACCCCGCCCGACACGCCGCTCTTGGCCGGTAGCCCGACCGAGACGAGCCATTCGCCCGCGAAGTCGTACATCCCGCAGGACGCCATGACGGTGAGGACGTCGCGGACGACGTCCTCCTCCACCGCTCGCTCTCCCGTCAGCGGGTTCAGGCCTCCGTTGGCGAGCGTCGCGCCGATCACCGCAAGATCCCTGCAGTCGACGGCAAGCGCGCACTGGCGGAAGTACAGGTCGAGAGCGGACTCCGGGTCCTCGATCGCTCCGAAGTTCTTGAGGATGTGCGCCATCCCACGGTTGCGATGACCCGTGTCGCGCTCCGAGAGGTAGACAGCCTCGTCGAGCTCGAGCGCGCGGCCTGCGTAGCGCGAGTAGGTCGCCGTCAGGAGCTCGAAGGGATCGACGCTGTCTTCCGCGACGAGGCCCGCGCACGTGATCGCTCCCGCGTTGATGAGCGGGTTGCGCGGCATTCCGGTCTCGGGTGCGAGGCTCAGCTCGTTGAATGCGTCCCCGCTCGGCTCGACGCCGATCCGGCTCCGCACCGCCTCGGTCCCCAGCCGTTCGAGTGCGAGGCCGTACGTCAACGGCTTGGACATCGACTGGAGCGTGAACGGCACGTCGGTGTCCCCCGCCGCGTAGACGGCGCCGTCGACCGTCGCCAGGCAGATCCCGAACAGCGACGGATCCACCCGCGACAGCTCGGGGATGTAGGAGGCGACCTCGCCGTCGTCGACGTCCTCGTAGCGGGCATGCAGGGCCGCGAGGTACGCCGCGACTGCGGACGCGTCTCCCGACGTCGCCGCCTCGGCTTCCCGAACCCTGGTTTCCGACAGTGCCAACCCCATCAGCTCCTCGTCGCGGCATCGAGCTCCTCCAGCAGTCGCTGAGCGACGTGCCGCGGCATCGATGCCTCCCCACGGGAACCGCTTCGTCCCCGGGCCGAGTGAGCCGAGTATATCGCCGGCGGCGACGATGCGACCGGTCGGGCGGCCGATCGGGCCGGCCTAGGCCGTCTCGTACCGTGACAGCGTGACCGCGCCGTTCGACGCCGACGAGACGAGCGTGGCGTAGTTGGCGAGCACCCCGCGGCGGTAGCGCGGCTCGGGCTCGGACCAGCTCTCCATCCGCTCGACCAGCTCCTCTGGCGACAGCTCGACCTCGAGCACGCCACGCTCGACGTCGATCACCACCGTGTCACCCTCGCGCAACGCCGCCAGCGGGCCGCCCTTCGAGGCCTCGGGCGCGATGTGCCCCACCATGAACCCGTGGGTCGCACCCGAGAAGCGGCCGTCGGTGACGAGCGCCACCGTCTCGGAGAGGCCCTCACCGACGATCGCCGCGGTCACGTGCAGCATCTCGCGCATCCCCGGGCCTCCGTGCGGGCCCTCGTAGCGGATCACGACCACGTCGCCCTCGACGATCTTGCCGGCCTTCACCGCTGCGAACGTGTCCTCCTCCGAGTCGAACACGCGCGCCGGGCCACGATGGACGAGGCGGTCGTGCCCGGCCAGCTTCACCGCGCACCCATCGGGGGCGAGGTTGCCGTAGAGCACCGCCACCCCACCACGCGCCTTGAGCGGCGTCTCGATCGGGACGATCACCTCCTGCCCCGCCGTCTCGACCGCGCCGTCGGCGATCTCGCCGATCGTCCGTCCGTCGACCGTGCGGGCGCTCTCGTGGAGGAGCCCGGCCTTCTTCAGCTCGCGCGCGACGAGCGCGACGCCGCCCGCGCGGTACATGTCGTTCGCGTGCCAGCGACCCCACGGCTTCATATCCGCCACGATCGGGGTGCGGGCCGAGATCCGCTCGAAGTCGTCGATCGTGAAGTCGATTCCGAAGTCCCTCGCGATGGCGACCAGGTGGAGGACACCGTTCGTCGAGCCGCCGGTCGCGGCGACCGAGGCGACCGCGTTCTCGAACGACTCCTTCGTCACGAGCGAGCGCGGTGTGACGTTGTCGCGAACGAGTTGGACGGCGAGCCGACCGGCCTCGTACGCGGCCTGGTCTTTGTCGGGGTGGATCGCGGGGATCCCGTTCGTCCCGAACGGGGACAGCCCGAGGAAGTCGAGAATCGTCGACATCGTGTTCGCGGTGAACTGACCACCGCAGGCACCGGCACCGGGGCATGCGGCGGATTCGAGCTCGTGGAGGTCCCCGGCGGTGATCTTCCCGGCCGCGTAGGCGCCGATCCCCTCGTAGACGTCGGCGACCGAGACCTCACGGTGGCGGTAGAGCCCGGGCGCGATCGAGCCCGAGTAGGAGACGACGGCGGGGATGTCGAGCCGGCCGACGGCCATCGCCGCACCCGGGTTGGTCTTGTCGCATGCGACGAGGCACACGAGACCGTCGAACAGGTGGCCGCGCGCGACGAGCTCGATCGAGTCCGCGATCACCTCGCGCGAGACGAGTGACGCGCGCATCCCACTCGTGCCCATCGAGACCCCATCCGAGACGGCGACGGTGTTGAACTCCATCGGTGTCCCGCCCGCGTCGCGGACACCACGCTTGACGTGCTGCGCGAGGTCGCGCTGGTTGAGATTGCACGGCATCGTCTCGATCCAGGTCGTCCCGACACCGACGATCGGCTTGGCGAGGTCCTCGTCCGTGAACCCGGTCGCCTTCAGCATCGACCGAGCCCCGGCGCGGTCGGGCCCGTCGGTGAGGGCTGCGCTGATGCGCTTGGCGGGGTCGGACGGCTGATCGTACGGCGTGCTCAACTCGGGTCTCCTGTCTCGATGGGGTGATCGGGGTTGCGGCACCACTCGCTGAAGCTACCCGGATAGAGCCGCACGTCGTCGCGGCCCGCCAGCACCAGTCGCTGGACGACGGGGGCGGCGCTGACACCCGACCCGCAATAGACGGCGAGCTCGGGCGCGTCGAGCACGTCCAGGGGCAGCGGGTCGAGGTAGTAGGCGTTGCGCGCGCCGGGGATCCGCCCGGCAACCGGGTCGAGCGGCTCGACATCGCCGCGCCAGCGCTCGGGCGCGCGTGCGTCGACGAGGACGAGCGCGGGATCGCCGAGCCGCGAGAGGATCTCGTCGCGCTCGATGACGTCGTCCTGGCGGAGCCGTACAGGGAGCGATGCAGTGGTGTCGGGGAGAGCTCCTGCTCCGGTCTCCAGTGGCCCTTCGTAGCCGCCGACGTCGAGCGTGCCGGCCGCGTCGTGACCGAGGTGTCGAAGAAGCCACCAGCAGCGAGCCGCCCACCCCGTTCCCTCGTCGAGTGCGAGCACGAACGTCGTCGGGTCGATTCCGAGCCCGCCGAACAGCGTCGCCAGCCGCTCCGGAGCGGGGAGCGGGTGCCGACCACCATGCGTCGGGTCGACGGGCGGGTCGCTGAGATCGTGCTCGGGGTCGGCGTGTACCGCACCGGGCACGTGTCCCGTTCGGAACGCCTCCCCGGGCCGGCAGTCGACGAGGAGCGTCCTCACAGCGCGCCGCGGGAGGCGACGGCCAACGCCGTCACCGTGTGGTCGGGGAACCGCGGCCGAAGCGACTCGACGCACGCATCTCCGTCCTGCGCCCACACGATCACGGTGGGGCCGGATCCGGAGAGGGTCGCGCCGAGCGCGCCGTTCGGGAGCTCGGCGCGGATCGCATCGAGGGTCGGGGACGAGCGGTACGGCTCGTGCAGCCGGTCGTCGAGGGCCGCAGCGAACAGCCGGGGGTCGGCGCTGGCGACACCTGCCCCGAGCAGCGCCGCCCGCGCGACCGTGAAGGTCGCGTCCACATGTGGCACCGAGGAGGGCAGCGCGCTTCGCGCGGCCTCGGTCGACACGCGTTCCCGCGGCACGACGGCCACCGGACGGAGGGGAAGGTCGTCCGCGATCCGTGCGAGCTGGCCGTCCCACGTGACGATCACACCACCGAGGAGCGCCGCGGCGAGGTTGTCCCCGTGGCCCTCGAGCGAGCTGCCTTCGCGCAGGAGCTCCTCCGGCGATGCGGCGGGAGCCGCGGCCGCGAGCCCGAGGGCGATCGCCGCCGCAGATGAGCCCAGCCCGCGCTCGAGCGGGATCCGGTTCACGAAGCGAAAACGCTTTCCCGCCGGATCGCCACGCAACGCATATGCCCGCACGGCGAGGTTGCTCTCGTCCTCCGGGAGCTCACCGGCGCCCTCGCCCTCGACGACGATCCCCGACCCGTCGGTCACCTCGAGCTCGTTCCAGAGGTCGAGCGCGACCGCTGCACAGTCGAAACCCGGCCCGAGGTTCGCCGACGTCGCAGGGGCGCGGACGATCACCGCGCACTCCGGCTGGCGGCGAGGATCGCATCGGGATCGGGCAGGACCTCGATCGCGGGGGATGCCTCGCGGGCCGCGATCTCCGTGTCCTTGAGACCGTGCCCCGTGAGCGTCACCACGATCCGCTCGCCCTCGACCGCACCACGGCGCAGCGCCGCGATCCCGGCCGCCGAGGAGGGCTCGCAGAACACGCCCTCGACCGACGCGAGCAGCCGCCAGGCCTCCAGGATCTCGGCGTCGTCGAGCGTGACGACGTGCGCGCGCGACGCCGCCACCGCCTCGGCGTGCACGGGGTCGCCGATCCGGATCGCGGTGGCCAGCGTCCGTCGCCGATCCGCCGCCTCGACCGAGACGATCGGGACCTCGAGCGCCAGCTCGCCGAGACCTTGGGCGTAGGACGAGGTGTTTCCACCACCGCCGTAGGGGATCACGAACGCGTCGGGTGGGCCACCGAGCTCTTCGACGATCTCGTAGACGGCCGTCTTCTGCCCTTCGCGTCGGTAGGGGTTGATCGAGTTCACGAGCGCGTGCGTCCCACGGTCGGCGAGCTCGCGCGCCGCGGCGAGCGCCTGGTCGAAGTCACCGCGAACCTCGAGCACCACCGCACCCAGCATCCGGGTCTGGGCGAGCTTTGCGCCCGCGACCGCCCCCTGCGGGACGAGCACGACGGCGGTCAGGCCGGCGCGGGCGGCGTACGCGGCAGCCGCCCCCGAGGTATTGCCCGTCGAGGCGCAGATCACGGCCTCGGCTCCTTCTTCCAGCGCCTTCGAGACGGCGACCGTCATCCCGCGGTCCTTGTACGACCCGGTCGGGTTGGCCGCCTCCCACTTGAGCCACAGCTCGGCGACGCCGAGCTGCTCGCCCAGCCGCTCCGCGCGGAGGAGCGGTGTCGACCCTTCCCCGAGTGACACGATCGGCGTCGCAGCCGTAACCGGAAGGACGTCGCGAAACCGCTCGATCAATGGTGCGTGTAGCACCCGGCCAATCTATCGACGGGCTCTCCGCACGGTGACGATGTTGACCCACACCGGCAGCCGTGCAAACGTCGGCTCGGTTCAGCGATGCGCCTGTCGCACGGTCTCTCGCTCGGCACGGTCGTGCTCGGGGTCTTTCTCGCAGCAGGATCGTCCGGCACCGCCCATCCCGTAGCCGTCGGGTGCGCCGTCCCGCGTGCGTCCGCCGCCTACGTCGCGAAGATCCAGTCCGCGGTACGGTCGGGTCGAGACGTGCTCGGCGAGCGGGTCGAGGCAACCCCCGGCGGGCCGAGCTACGGCGCTGCACGCATGCTCGCGCCGCTCTGGTTCGCACGTGGGCGTGGCGGCGGCTTCCTGACGCGATCCGGCGCCTACTACCTTGCGCTCGGTTTCCCCGGCAGCCTGTACGGGGAGAAGTCGTTCGGGCTCCACGTCGCCGACGGCAGCGAGATCATCACCCGGCGCATCGGTGGCGCGGCACTTCGCGTCGTCGTCGGTACGAAACCGGAGCCCTACGGCACATGTCTCCAACGGCTCCGGCCGCCCCAGCTTCTGGACGGATACCTCCCGGTCCTCGTCACGACGTACGTCGACGGAGCCGGTGTCCGCTACCGACAGGAATCGTTCGTCGCGCCGGTTCCGGGCTCGTCCGCCACTGCGAGCTTCGTCGAGTTGCGCGTCGATCCCGGAGCGGCGGCAGGGACGACCGTCCGTTTCCGACCAACGCCGGCAGGGCTCATCCGACGCGACAACACGCTGGTCGCTCCAGATGGTGTCCGCCTCGCGTTTTCGCCGGGTGGAAGCTGGCAGGGCTCGAGCCTCGCGTACCGCGTCACGAGACCGACCACGATCGATGTCGCCTGGGTCCACCAGCCGCGACCAACACTCATCGTGCAGGCGACCCCCGATGTCTTCTCCGCCGCGCGCAGCATGGTGAGGACGGCCTGGGCCGACCAGCTCGAGCATGCGTCGCGCTTCTCCGTCCCCGATCGCAGGGTCATGGCTGCGGAGCGGAACCTTCTCGTCCAAGAGATCCTCCACACATGGAGGTACAGCATCGGAAACCCCTATGAGGAGCTCTCCTTCGTGGAGGCGCTCGACGTCGCACAGGTGATGGCCGAGTTCGGGAGACCCGATGTCTCGCGCGCGATCGTGCGCTTCGCGCTGCGCCGGCTTCCGGAGCGGACGACGAGCTGGCGCGACGGAGCGACCCTGCTCGCGGTGGGACGCGTGTTCGCACTCGACCGCGATCCCATGCTCGTCGACGAGGCAACACCGGGGCTGCTGCCGGCCCTCGAGCGGCTCGGCGCACAGATCCAGCGCCCCGGCGGCAGGGGCCTGCTCGTTTCGGAGCGGTACTCGACCGACGTCGGACGACGGGTGATCGGTTTCCACCAGCAGGCGACCGCCTGGGCTGGCCTCCGAGCGGTCTCGGCCGCCTGGCGCGCTGTGGGCCGACCGCGGCTCGCCGACCACGCCGAGGCCCTCGCTCGGCGGCTCGGTGGCGCACTCCGAGAAGCGGTGAGACGCTCACGACGCGAGCTGTCGGACGGAACGATCTTCGTCCCCGCGGCGCTGCTCGAGGACGAGGTCCCCCACGAACGGCTCTCCGACTCGCGGGACGGCAGCTACTGGAACCTCGTCCAGCCATACGGCCTCGCTACAGGGCTGCTCCCTCCCCGCGGTCGGGTGGCCGCCGGGATCCTCCGCTACATGACCGATCACGGCGCCTGGCTGCTCGGTCTCGTCCGCGCCCGTGCCGACACGCTGTACCGCGCGACACCAGGCCCACGCTCGGGAATCGACGAGGTCTACGGCCTGGCGCTCGCACGGTTCCTCGCCGATGCCGGCCGGGCGCCACAACTGGGCCTCGCCCTCTACGGCGCGCTGGCCAATGCCATGACGACCAATACGTTCGTGAGCGGCGAGGCCGCGACGGTCACCCCGCTCGCGGGCGCGTGGCCAAGGACGATGTTCTTGCCGCCGAACGGAGGCGCCAACGCGGCGTTTCTCGAGACCCTGCGCCAGATGCTCGTCCACGAGCGCGCGGCTGGTGACAGCCATTCCGGGCTCGAGCTCGCCTTCGGGACACCCCGGTGGTGGCTCTCCGACGGCCGCCGGATCGCCGTCGAACGAGCGGCCACCCGCCTCGGTCCCGTCTCGTTCGCGCTGCGACGCCGCGGTCGCCGCGTCCTCGTCGACGTCGATGCGCCACAGGCGCCGCGCGTGTGGCTGCGGCTCCGTTTGCCGGGTCAGCTCCGGGTCGTCTCGGTTCGCGACGCACATGGACATCGACTCCCGCTCGACCCGAGCACCGGCACGGTCGAGCTGTCGCACATGCCACGCCACGTCCGGCTGACGGCAACGGTGCGTTGACGAGAAGGGCTACGCCCAGCCGAGACCCTCGACCCCGCGCCCGGACACGACCGGGAGCGCGCTCGCGTCCCCACGCGATTCCGGCAAGGCCCGGATCGCCTCGAGCGCGGCCTCGACCTGGCCCGCCGGCGCCTCGTGCGTGACGACGTGGAGCACGGCCCCGTTCCCACCCGGCTGCTGGACGAGCCGGCCGACCGAGACCTGATGGGTGGCGAACTCCTGGGCGATCCGCGCCAGCACCCCGGCGCGATCCTCGACCTCGAGCCGCAGGTACCAGTTCGAGACATGGTCGCCCGGGGCCATCCGCTCGAGCTCCCGCCACACGGGGTCGTCCTGGAGGAACCCCGTTCCGGTCGTGCCGACGACCGAGACCATGTCCGCGACGACAGCCGAGGCAGTCTCGATCCCACCCGCACCCGGCCCTTCGAGCGTGATCTCGCGGATCGCGTCGCCCTGGAGCATCACGGCGTTGAACGCGCCCTCGACCGCCGCGAGCGGGTGGTGGACGTCGACGAACGCAGGTCCGACGCGCACGTCGACCCGTTCCCCGGCGAGCGTCGCCTGGCCGAGCAGCTTGACCCGCATGTCGAGCGCGCGGGCGGCCGTGATCTGCTCCTCCGTCACACCCTCGATCCCCTCGACCACGACCCACTCGACCGGGACGCGTGTCCCGAAGGCGACGGTCGCGAGGATCGCGGTCTTCGCCGCCGCGTCGATCCCGCCGACGTCATCGGTGGGGTCGGCCTCGGCGTACCCCAGGCGCTGGGCCTCGCCGAGCGCCTCGGTGTACGAGCGCCCCTCGCCCATCGCCGAGAGGATGAAGTTCGTCGTCCCGTTCACGATCCCGAGCACGTGGTGGACGTTCGTCACCACGAGCGACTCGCGGAGCGCCTTGATCACGGGGATCGCGGCGCACACGGACGCCTCGAACCGCAGCTGCACCCCGGCCTCGGATGCAGCGGCGAACAGCTCGGCGCTGCGCCGGGCGACGAGCTGCTTGTTCGCCGTCACGACCGATCTGCCCGAGCGGAGCGCGTCGAGCACGAGCGAACCGGCCGGCTCGACACCACCCATCACCTCCGCGACGACCTTGATCGAGGGGTCGTCGGCGATCGCCGCGGGGTCGGTCGTCAGCACGCCGTCGGGCGGATCGAAGCCACGCTGCTTGGCGGGGTCACGGACGAGGGCGCGCACGACGCGGAGCCGGTGCCCCGTGGCGCGCTCGATCTCGTCGCCCTGCTCCTCGAGCAGCCGATGCACCGCCGCCCCGACCGTCCCGTATCCGAGGAGCGCGACGGGGACGTCGACGCTGGCCATCAGCGAGTGCTCCCCGGGTCGGCGCGCTCCGGCCGCAAAGCGGCCCCTTCAGGGGTTTGCTCCGCGCTCGCGTCGCGCACCCGCGCGAGGCGAGCTTGCGGAGAGGACAGCGCGACGGGGACGTCGACGCTGGCCATCAGCGAGTGCTCCCCGGGCCGGCGCGCTCCGGCCGCAAAGCGGCCCCTTCAGGGGTTTGCTCCGCGCTCGCGTCGCGCACCCGCGCGAGGCGAGCTTGCGGAGAGGACACGGCGACGGGTACGTCAACCGAGCCCACGGGTCACGCGCCCTCGCGGTGCATGAGCTGCCGCAGCTCCTTGCCGACGGTCTCGATCGCGCTGCCCTGCGCTTCGCCCCGGAGCCGCTTCAGCTCGGCCTCGTCGTTCGTCATGTCGGCGATCCATCGGTTCGCCCAGACGCCGCTCTGAATGTCCGTCAGGACGTCCTTCATCGTCGAACGGACGTGCTCGTCGACGATCCGCGGTCCGCTCGTGTAGTCGCCGAACTCTGCCGTGTCGGACACGACCTCACGCATCCGCGTGAGCCCACCGGCCCAGATCAGGTCGACGATGAGCTTCATCTCGTGGAGGCACTCGTAGTAGGCGACCTCGGGCTGGTAGCCGGCCGCGACGAGCGTCTCGAAGCCGGCGCGAATGAGCTCGGCGGTACCACCGCAGAGCACGGCCTGCTCCCCGAAGAGGTCGGTCTCGGTCTCCTCCCTGAACGTCGTCTCCAGGATCCCGGCGCGGCCTGCGCCGATCCCGACCGCGTAGGCCAGCGCGAGGTCACGCGCCTGGCCGCTCGCGTCCTGCTCGACCGCGATCAGGGCCGGGGTGCCGTACCCCTCGGTGAAGAGCGTGCGGACGACGTCGCCCGGCCCCTTGGGGGCGACCATGATCACGTCGTGCCCCGCGGACGGCGCGATCCGCTCGTAGAGGACGTTGAACCCGTGCGCGAACAGCACGGCGGCTCCGGGCTCGAGCGCGGGCTCGACCTCCTCGACGAACACAGCCGGTGCCGCCTGGTCGGGAACGAGCATCGCCACGAGCTGGGCGCCCTTCGTCGCCTCGGCGGCGGTGCCGACCGCCAGCCCGGCGGCCTCGGCTTTCCCGCGCGAGGCGCTGCCCTCGCGGAGACCGACCTGCACCTCGATCCCCGAATCCCTGAGATTGAGCGCATGGGCATGACCCTGCGCTCCGTAGCCGATGATCGCGACCTTGCCCGAGAGCAGGGAGAGGTCGCCGTCGCGGAGGATCGTGGCCATGCGTGGTTCCTTTCAGGTCGTGGTCCGTGAAGCGCGTGCGGCCCCTAATTTATTGCCGCCAGCCTCCGCGGTTGCCGCTTGGTCGACGATCGGGACATCCCGATCCGCCCGGTGCGGACGAGTTCGACGATCCCGTGCGGCCGACACAGCTCGTGGAACGCGTCGAGCTCCTCGGGTGAGCCGACCAGCTCGAAGACGATCGCGTCCGGCCCGAGATCGAGCGCATGACCGCGAAACGCCTCGGCGGTGGTGATCAGCTCCGCACGCCGGTCGGTGGGAGCGTTCACCTTGATCACCATCAGCTCGCGCTCGACCGCCTCGCCCGCCACGAGCTCGGTCACCCGCAGCACGTTGACGAGCTTGTGGATCTGCTTCTCGATCTGCTCGAGCGAGTGCTGGGTGCAGTCGACGCGCATCGTGATGCAGGAGACCCCGGGGCGCTCGGTCGGCCCGACCGCGAGCGCCTCGATGTTGAACCCACGTCGGGCGAACATGGTCGTGATCCGTGTCAGAGCACCGGGCTTGTCCTCGACGATGACGCTCAGCGTGTGCTTCACGGGGTGGCCTCCACGTTCTCCTCGAACTCGATCATGTCCATCGCCGCGGCCCCGGCGGGGATCATCGGGAAGCACTGCTCGAGCGGGTCGACGCGGACGTCGACGACGACCGTGCGACCACACGACAGCGCCTCCTCGAGCGCGGGTCGCAGCTCGTCGCGCTCGCGGACGACCATCCCGATCCCGCCGTACGCCTCGGCGAGCTTTGCGTAGTCCGGCATCGACGCGTCGAGGTGGACGTGCGAGCGCCGGCCGTCGAAGAACATGTCCTGCCACTGGGTGACCATCCCGAGGTACCCGTTGTTGACGAGCACGACGACGATCGGGAGGTCGTCGAGCACCGCCGTGACGAGCTCCTGCGAGGTCATCTGGAAGCAGCCATCGCCGTCGATGCAGACAACGGTCGCCTCGGGACGCGCTGCCTTGGCGCCGATCGCCGCCGGGATCCCGTAGCCCATCGTCCCCAGCCCACCCGAGGTGATGAACGTCCGCGGCCGCTCGGGCAGGAGGTACTGCATCGCCCACATCTGGTGCTGACCGACACCTGTCGTGAAGACGACGTCCTCCCCGGCGGTCAGCTCCTGAAGCTGCTCGAGCAGCCACTGCGGCTTGACGAAGTCACCGCCCTGCGCGTACTTGAGCGGGAACTCCTCGCGCAGGCCCTCGATCCGGTGCAACCAGGCCTCCGGCGGCGGCGCGCCCGCTTCGCGATGCTTGACGAGCTCGGTCGTCAGCGCCGCGAGCGCCTGCTTCAACGGGCCGACGACGGGGATGTCGGCCGCACGGAGCTTCGAGATCTCGGCCGCGTCGATGTCGAGGTGAACGACGGTCGCTCCGGGAGCGAAGGCCGCGAGCTTGCCGGTGACCCGGTCGTCGAAGCGCGCGCCGACCGCAACGAGCACGTCGCAGGTGTTCATCGCGATGTTCGCCCACTTCGGCCCGTGCATCCCCGGCCAGCCGAAGAACAGCTCGTGCGTCTCGGGGAAGGCCGACTTCCCCATCAGCGTCGAGATGACGGGCAGCCGACCGGCCTCGGCGAGAACGAGCAGCTCGTCGCACGCGTCGGCGTTGAGCGTGCCACCGCCGACATAGAGCACTGGCTTCTCCGCCCGGGCGATGACCTCGCCCGCCTGGCGGATCTGGAGCGGGTGCACCTTGCGTGGTGGCTTCCAGCCGGGGAGGTCGACTGTGTCCGGGTAGGCAAAGTCGAGCTCCGCCTCCTGCACGTCACGCGGGACGTCGACGAGTACCGGTCCGCAGCGCCCCGTGCGGGCGACGTGGAACGCCTCCTTGATCACCGCTGGGATGTCGCGTGCGTCCTGGACGAGCCACGAGTGCTTGACGATCGGCATCGTCACGCCGGTGATGTCGCACTCCTGGAACGCGTCCGTCCCGATCAGGGTCGAGCGCACCTGCCCGGTGATGCACACGAGCGGAGTCGAGTCCATCCACGCGTCGGCGATCGGGGTGACGAGGTTCGTGGCCCCTGGGCCCGAGGTCGCGACCGCGACCCCGACCCTGCCGGACGCGCGCGCGTACCCCTCGGCCATGTGACCCGCACCTTGCTCGTGCCGAGCGAGGACGTGCCTGACGGTCGTACCGCGCGCGATCGCGTCGTACAGCGGCATGATCGCGCCGCCGGGGATCCCGAACATCACATCGACTCCCTCGGCCTCGAGCGAGCGCAGGATCGCGTCGGCGCCACGCATCCTCGTCGTCATCTGCTCACCCCCATCGCGAACTCGGTGTCGCGGCGTGCACTCGGAAGCAGTCCTACCACGGCGTCGACGAACTCGCGGGTCGTGGCCGCCACTCCGGCGCCCGCGACACCGCCCGGGCGCTGTGGTCGCTGGAGCGCGAGCACGAGGCTCTCCTCGAGCGCCTCGCCGGCGGCCCGACGACCGACGCCCTCGGTGAGCATCAACGCCGTCGCGAGCAGCATCTCGCTCGGGTCGACAACCCCTTGACCGGCGTCGTCGTGCGCGGTGCCGTGTGTCGGTGCGAACACGCCGGGGCCTGTGGCCGAGAGGTCGCCGGTCGCGGCCAGGAAGCTTCGACCACCGAGGCGCGGTGCCTGGAGCACGGCGTCCGCGACGCTGTGCTCGACGGCGAATGTCCCCACCGGCTCCTCGGCGAGCAACCTCAGCGCGTCCGCAAGCGCTCGGTGCTCCACCTCGACCCCCTGGCCCCCGTTGCGAGCATCGACGAGCGCGCGCCACTCGGCGCTCACGCCGACCGAGACGAGTCTGCCCGTCCGTGCTCGGGCCGACGCGAACGCCCGGTCGACCGTCCAATCCGCCGTCGTCGCGGCGCACGGCGCGAAGAGGATCGCCTCGCCTGGCTCCCCCACGAGGCGCATGACGCGCGCCGCGAGATCGAGCTCGGAGCAAACGCCGTCGAGCGCCGGAGCCGTGGCCCCGGCAACGAGGATCGCGTCGGCGCCGAGCGTCGCGCGGCGGGTCGCCGCGGGCAGCGGATGCCCCGAGCGGACGAGCGCCTCACCGTCGAAGGGCGGGTGCACCTCTTCGACGCGGAACCCGTGCGAGCGCGACACGTGGTTCAAAGCGCGGCTCGCAGCGGCGGTCACTTCGGGGCCGATCCCGTTGCCGGCAAGGCAGGCGACCACCACGGTCGGGAGCTCGCCCGGCCGGTCGCTCGTCGTGGTGTGGATGGGGTTCACGCGGATGATCCTTTCGTCGGTCGTCCCGAGGACGCACCGGTGGTGTCGTGTCGGTCGGTGTCTGCGCCTTGCCGGACAGCGCGTGTGCGACATCTCCCCCTAGCGGGGGAGAATCGAAATCAGCTCGATGCCGCGACCAACCGACACGCCCGCTACCCGCGGTACGAGCTGGTCGTTGGATACGACGCGGCAGAGCATCTGCCTTCCAGAGTGCCGGACGTTCGTGAAGGTGTCAACACCCGATCGAGGGCGGAAGCGCCTTGCCGAATCAGGACCGAGCCTTTACCATCGATCATCGATGGAGCGCGTAACGGTGATCGGAAAAGGCCGCGGGGCAGTTGTGTTCGCGCCGACGGCTGCCGCCATCGCGATCGCGCCGACAGCGCGCTAGCCGGCTTTCTCTCCCGCCCGCCGGACTAGCTGAAGAAGACATCGGCGGGAAGCACCATCCACGACCCGCTCGACCCGGAAGGACCGGCTCCTTTGGCCACACCCCTCGACATCGCACCGCTCCACGACTCGGCACGCGAGCGCGACGCGTGCGGGATCGGTCTGGTGGCCGACGCCCGCGGTCGGGCGTCACGCGAGCTCGTCGACCGAGCGCTGGCGGGTCTCGCGGCCGTTTCCCACCGCGGCGCCTGGGCGGCCGACGGTGTCACCGGGGATGGCGCCGGCGTGCTCCTCCCGGTCTCGCCCGTGCTCACCGGGCAGCTGGGCGCCGGGATCGCGATGTGCTTCCTCCGCGAGCCGTGGCTGCGGAACGTGGTCGAGGAGGCGTGCCGCGCCGAGGGTCTCGAGCCGGCGGGCTGGCGCGAGGTGCCGCACGACGTGGCGGCGCTCGGGTCGACAGCCACCGCGAGCATGCCACGGATCGTCCAGCTGCTGCTGGAGCCGTGCGAGCATCCGGATGCGGAGCTGAGGGCGCACCGTGCCCGCCGCCGCGCCGAGACGGTCGACGGGATCTACGTCGCGTCGCTGTCGTTCCGCACCGTCACCTACAAGGCACTCTGCGCCGCGACCCAGCTGGCGTCCTTCTATCCCGACCTCCGCGAGCCGGGCTGGCGCGCCTCCTGGGCGATCTTCCATCAGCGCTTCTCGACGAACACCGAGCCGAGCTGGGAGCGCGCGCAACCGTTCCGGTTGCTCTGTCACAACGGCGAGATCAACACGATCGAGGGAAACGTCGCCTGGATGGAGGCACGCGAGCGCGCACGCGGCCTTGCCACCGAGCTCGCCCCCGCGCTCGACCGAACGGGCTCCGACTCCGCGCTGCTCGACAACGCGCTCGAAGTGCTCGTGCGTGCCGGGATCGACATTCGCGAAGGCGTCTCGATGCTCGTCCCGCCGGCGTGGCAAAACGACCCTCGCATCGACGACGTCGAGCGCGCGATGCACCGCTACCACGCATTGCTCGTCGAGCCGTGGGACGGCCCGGCGGGGCTCGTGTTCACCGACGGGGTGGCGTGTGGTGCCGCGCTCGACCGCAACGGCCTGCGACCGCTGCGCGTGGCGGTCACCGACGACGAGCTCGTCGCCGTCTGCTCGGAGGCGGGAGCGATCCCGCTCCCCGAGGGCGCCGCCGTACGCCGCGGCCGGCTCGGCCCCGGTGAGCAGCTGTCCGTCGACCCCGAGCGTGGGCTCCTCTTCGACGGTGAGCTCAAGCGCGAGCTCTCCCGTCGCCGCCCGTACGCGGACTGGGTCGCAGGCAGCGTCGTCGCGCGCGGTCAGGGCGAGCCAGGCCCCGCACCGGAGAACGAGCTCACCGCCCGCCACATCGTCCACGGGTACACACGCGAGGAGCTGAACCTCATGTTGCGCCCGATCGCCCAGACGGGTCACGACCCGGTCTACTCGATGGGCGACGACGCGCCGATCCCCCCGCTCGCAGGACGCGGCCGCTCGCTCGCGTCGTACTTCCGACAACGGTTCGCGCAGGTGACGAACCCTGCGATCGACCACTACCGCGAGCGGACGGTGATGTCGGTCGTGACCTTCCTCGGGCCGCGTGCGCCGCTCGACGCGTCGGGCCCGCTGCCGACGATCGGCGTGCTGCCGTCCTTCCTGCTCACCCCGGCCGGCCTCGAGGCGCTCGAGCCCGTGCGGGTCGACGCGACGTTCACTGCCGAGGACGGGCTCGGGCCTGCCGTCGACCGCCTCGCCGACCACTGCGTCGAGCTCGTGCAGTCCGGTCACGAGGCGCTCTGCGTGTCCGATGCCGCCGCGGGCGACGGTCGAGCGGCGATCCCGTCGCTGTTGGCCGTGGCCGCGGCGCACGACCGTCTCGTCGAGCGCGGGCTCCGGCTCTCGTGCGCCCTCCTCGTCGAGAGCGACGACACGCGCGACACGCACATGACCGCCACCCTGCTCGGCTACGGCGCCGACGCGATCTGCCCACGCCTCGCTCTCGAAACGGTCGCGCACCTCGCCGCGATCGACAAGGTCGGCGGCGACCGACCCTCACCCGAGGAGGCGCAGCGCCGCCTGCTCTCCGCGCTCGAGGACGGTGTCCTCAAGGTGATGTCGAAGATGGGCATCTCCGACATCGCGAGCTACCGGGGTGCCCGGCTGTTCGACGCGGTCGGCCTCGACCGCCGGCTCTGTCGCCGGTTCTTCGGCTCCACCCCGTCGGCGATCGGCGGGATCGGGCTCGACCGTCTCGAGCGCGAGGCGCTCGATCGCCTCGCCGCGGCCTCGGGCGAGAAGCCCGAGCTCGAGAACCCGGGCTTCTACAAGTTCCGCAAGGGTGGCGAGCCTCACGCCACCGACCCGGAGATCGTCGCCGCACTCCAGGAGAGCGTCACCGCGGCGCATGCGCTCGTACGGGCGGTGAAGGGGGAGCGCACCGAGGAGTACCGACGGTTCGCGACCCTCGTCAACGGGCGCGCGCCGATCGAGCCGCGCGACCTACTCGAGTTCGTGCCCGCAGGACCGCCGATCCCCGTTTCCGACGTGGAGCCGGTCGAGTCGATCGTGAAGCGGTTCTCGGGCGGTGCGATGTCGCACGGGGCCCTGTCGGCCGAGGCACACGAGACGATCTCGATCGCGCTCAACCGTCTCGGCGGCAAGTCGAACTGCGGCGAGGGCGGCGAGGACCCGGCGCGCTACCACGACGACCGCAACTCGAAGATCAAGCAGGTCGCATCCGGGCGGTTCGGTGTCACCGCCGAGTACGCGGTTGCCGCAGAGGAGCTGCAGATCAAGGTCGCCCAAGGCTCGAAGCCGGGTGAGGGCGGCCAGATCCCGGCACACAAGGTGACCGAGGAGATCGCCCGGCTGCGCAACACCCAGCCCGGCGTGTCGCTCATCTCGCCGCCACCGCACCACGACATCTACTCGATCGAGGATCTCGCACAGCTCATCTTCGACCTCCGCGAGGTCAACCCCGAGGCGGCGATCTCGGTGAAGCTCGTCTCGGAGAGCGGTGTCGGGGTGATCGCCGCGGGTGTCGCGAAGGCCCACGCCGACGTCGTCCACATCGCGGGTGCCGACGGCGGGACCGGCGCCAGCCCGCTCCCCTCGATCAAGCACGCTGGCGCACCCTGGGAGCTCGGGCTCGCCGAGACACAGCAGGCGCTCGTGGCGAACGGCCTCCGGGGGCGGGTGCGCGTCCGCGCCGACGGTGGCTTCAAGACCGGGCGGGACGTCCTCGTAGCGGCGCTGCTCGGCGCCGACGAGTACTCCTTCGGCACCGCGCTCCTGCTCGCCGAGGGCTGTCTCATGGTTCGCTCGTGCCACCTCGACACGTGCCCGGTCGGAATCGCCAGCCAGAGGCCGGAGCTCCGCGCGAAGTTCGCCGGCACACCCGAGATGGTGGAGACCTACCTTCGGTTCGTCGCGATCGAGATCCGCGAGCTGCTCGCCTCGCTCGGGCTCTCGTCGGTCGATGCCGCGATCGGTCGGGTCGACCTCCTGCGCCAGCGCCAGGTGGGTGATGCGGCCGCTGATGTGCTCGACCTCTCCCCGCTGCTCGTTCGCGCAGGCCAGGGTCACGCTCGATACGTCGGCGCACCGGTACCGCACGAGGGCGACCGCCTCGGCACGGTGTTGACGGCGCAGGGCCGGTCGGTCGTCGACGAGTCCCGCCTCGTCGAGCCCGCGTTCGAGATCACCAACGCCGACCGTGCGATCGGCGCACGTCTCGGCGGTGCGATCGCGCGAGAGATCGGGTCGCAGGCGCCAGCGGGCCGGGTTCGCGCGCGGTTCAGCGGCACGGCGGGTCAGAGCTTTGGCGCCTTCCTCACGGCGGGCGTCGAGCTGAACCTCGTCGGCGACGCCAACGACTATGTCGGCAAGTCGATGAGCGGGGGTCGGATCGTCGTCTCGCCGCCGAGCAGCGACGCGGGCGATCCGTGCCTCGTCGGTAACACCGTCCTCTACGGGGCGACGGGTGGCGAGCTGTTCGTCGCCGGGTCGGCCGGCGAGCGCTTCGCAGTGCGGAACTCCGGCGCGACGGCGGTCGTCGAGGGCGTCGGCGACCACGGCTGCGAGTACATGACCCGCGGCATCGTCGTGGTGCTCGGCCCGCACGGCCGCAACCTCGGCGCGGGGATGACCGGTGGTGAGGTGTTCCTGCTGGACGGGGATCCGCGGCTCGTGAACGACGAGCTCGTGACGCTGGTCGCGCTCGAGGACGACGATCGCGCGAGGCTCGCCGAGCTGCTCGAGCGCCACCATCGCGCGACGGGATCGCCACGCGCTCGCGTGTTGCTCTCGGACGGAGACAACGGTCTCGGGCGGTTCGTCCGGGTCGTCCCGCGCACCGCCGCGATCGAGCGGGAGCGCGAGGACGAGGATCGTCTGACCGCCTAGTTTCGCATATATTTCTACTTTACTGCATACTATGCAGAAGATGGCGTACGTCAGCATCGTCGGAGCAGCCGGGTACACGGGTCAGGAGACCCTCGACCGCGTGCTCGGCCACCCCGAGCTCGAGGTCTACGCCGTCGGCTCGGACAGCCTCGCCGGGCAGGACGCGACCGCGCTCGACATCCGGCTCAACCGCAACGGCGGCAAGCGCGTCCCCCGCTTCATCACGAACGAGGCGGCGCTCGCGTGCGAGGCGGACATCACCTTTCTCTGCCTCTCGCACGAGGAGGCGGCCCGGCTCGTCCCGCCCTCGCGCGGGATCGTGGTCGACCTCTCCGGCGCCCACCGGCTCTCCGATCCAGGTGCCTACGAGACCTGGTACGGGTTCACCCACCCGCGGCCGGACGAGCTCGGTCAGTGGGTCTATGGGCTCCCGGAGCTCGCGCCACCGCACGGGAGGCTGATCGCGAACCCGGGGTGCTACGCGACCGCGGTGCTCCTCGCGCTCGCCCCGCTCGCCGATGCGATCGACCATGACAGCGTCGTCGTCGACGCGTTGTCCGGCATGACCGGGGCGGGCCGGACGCCGAAGGCCTCCACCCACTCGGGTGTGGTGCTCGACAACGTCGCGCCGTACAAGGTCGGCTCCCACCAGCATGTTGCGGAGATCACCCAGCTCCTCGGGTTCCCCGTCTCGCTCACCCCTCACCTGCTCCCCGTCAGGCGCGGTCTGATCGCAACGTGCAACGTGCGGTCGACCGGTCCCGACCTGCGGGCGCTGCTCGAGGCCCGGTACGCCTCGAGCGACGTCGTCAACGTGCTCCCCGAGGGCGTCACACCCGAGTTGGCTCGGGTGCAGGGGACCGATGCCGCGGAGATCGGCGTCTTCGCCGACCGGCACACGGATCGCACGATCGTGATCTGCGCCGAGGACAATCTCGGTAAGGGAGCTGCTGGTCAGGCGGTGCAGAACGTCAACCATCTGTTCGGCTGGAGCGACACCACCGGTCTGCGACTCTCGGGCGTCCGGGTCTGACATGTCCGTGACGGCACCAGACGGGTTCGCGGCCTCCGGGGTCGCGGCCGGGATCCGCCCCTCGGGGAAGCCCGACCTCGCGCTCGTCCGCTCGCTCGTCCCCGCGGTCGGGGGCGCGCTCTGGACGACGAACCGCGTCCAGGCGGCTCCCGTGGTCGTCTCGCGCCGGCACCTCGAGCACGCACAGCCCCAGGCGGTGGTGATCAACGCGGGCACCGCGAACGCGGCGACCGGAGCTGCCGGGGAGGCGGACGCGGTCGAGACGGCACGCCACGTGGCCGCGAAGCTCGGGGTCGAGCCGGAGCAGGTGCTCGTGCTCTCCACCGGGGTGATCGGCGTTCCGCTGCCGATGGATCGGATGCTTGCGGGGATCACCGTCGCGGCGAGCGAGCTCTCTACAACGGGAGGCCCGGCGGCGGCCGAGGCGATCCTCACGACCGACTCCGGGCCCAAGCAGGCGACGTTCGCGGGGCAGGGATTCACCGTCGGTGGGATGGCAAAGGGGGCCGGGATGATCCACCCGCGCCTTGCGACGATGCTCGTCGTGCTCACGACGGACTACCCCCTCGAGGCGGGCGAGGTCGATGGCCTGCTCCGACCCGTGGTCGAGCGCACGTTCAACCGGATCTCCGTGGACGGCGACTGCTCGACCAACGATGCCGTCGTTCTCCTCGCAAACCGCGCCTCGCGTGTCACGCGCGACAGCGACCTCGATGCGGCGTTCGCACACGCGCTCGAGAGCGTCTGCGCTGATCTCTCGCGGCAGATCGTCGCCGACGGCGAGGGCGCCACGGTCGTGCTCGAGATCTCCGTGGCGGGCGCGGCGAGCGAGGCCGAGGCAGAGGCCGTCGCTCGGCGGGTGGCAACGTCGTCGCTCGTGAAGACCGCCGCCTTCGGGCACGACCCCAACTGGGGCCGCGTCGTGGCTGCGGCCGGCTCGGCCCCGTTCGACGGCGGGTTCGCGCAGCTCGACCCGGCGACCCTCTCGGTGTCGTTCGACGGGACGGCCGTACTCTCCGATGGAGCACCGACCGGTGCCGTCCCTGCGCTCGGCGGCGCCACCTGCCGGATCGAGCTCGACCTCGGCCTAGGCACGGGTTGCGCCAGCTACCTCTCCTCCGACCTCACGTACGACTACGTGCGGATCAACGCGGAGTACACGACGTGACAGTCGTCCTCAAGCTCGGCGGACGGATCGCCGCGGAGCACGCTCGACAGGCGCTCCCGCTCGCCGCGGAGGGGGTCGTCGTGGTCCACGGTGCAGGGCCGCAGATCACCGAGCGGCTCGCCCGGGCCGGGATCACCCCGACCTTCGTCGCCGGGCGCCGCGTGACGACGCCGGAGGTGCTCGACGCGGTCAGGGAGGCCCTTCAGGAGGTGAATGCCGAGGTGTGTGCGGCGATCGGACCGCTCGCGATCGGGCTGTTCGGCAACGAGATCGGGCTCCGGGCGAGGCATGTCGAGGAGCTCGGTCTCGTCGGCGACCCCGAGCCGACCGCGCCCGAGGCGATCCTCGCGGCGCTCGCGGCCGGCCGCATCCCGGTTGTGGCGCCTCTCGCCGTGGGCCCGCTCAACGTCAACGCCGACGAGGCGGCCGCCGCGATCGCGATCGGCCTCGGCGCGACGAGGATCGCGTTCGTGAGCGATGTCCCGGGCGTCCTGGTCGACGACCAAGTGGTCGCGCAGCTCCCGGCCGACGAGGCGGAGGCGGGACTGCTCGCCGGGTCCTTCGAAGGCGGGATCGTGCCGAAGCTCGCCGCGGCGATCCGCGCAGCCCGCGGTGGCGTTCGGGCGACGATCGGCGCGACCGAGGTGCCCGCGTGACGACCGCAAGCGACAAGTTGTCACGAGCGCGGGACGTGATCCTGCCGACCTATGCCCGGGCCGAGCTCACCGTCGTCCGCGGGGAAGGCGCCCGCGTCTGGGACGACGCCGGCCGTTCGTACCTCGACTTCGTCGGCGGGATCGCCGTCGTCGGCCTCGGTCACTGCCATCCGACGGTGACCGCCGCGGCGCACGCCCAGCTCGACCGGCTCTGGCACGCGTCGAACCTCTACTGGACCGAGCCGATGCTCGAGCTCGCCGGGCTCCTGTCGGAGCGGATGGGTGGCGCCCAGGCGTTCTTCTGCAACTCGGGCGCCGAGGCGAACGAGGCCGCGCTGAAGATCGTGCGCAAGGCAACCGGGCGCACGCGCATCGTCGCGCTCGACGGCGGCTTTCACGGTCGCACGATGGGGGCGCTGTCGGCCACGGGCCAGCCGTCGAAGTGGGAAGGTTTCGGGCCGCTCCTCCCGGGGATCTCGTTTGCGGTCCCGAACGACGTCGAGTCGCTCGAGGCCGCCTCCGGCCCGACGGGCGACCTGGCCGCGGTCATGCTCGAGCCGATCCTCGGTGAGGGCGGCGTGATACCGCTCGACGACTCGTTCGTGATCGCTGCGGCCGAGCTCGCGCACGAGGTGGGGGCGCTGCTCGTCGTCGACGAGGTTCAGACCGGGATCGGGCGCACGGGCACGTTCTTCGCCCACGAGCCGCTCGGGATCGAGCCAGACGTCGTCACGCTGGCCAAAGGACTTGGGAACGGCCTCCCGATCGGGGCGACGCTCGTCCGCGACGGCGCGGCCACCGCGATCGGTCCGGGCGACCACGGCTCGACGTTCGGTGGCAACCCAGTCGCCTGCGCTGCGGCGTGCGCGGTCGTCAGGGCGATCGACGACGATCTCCTCGCGAACGTCGCGGCGCGCAGCGCGCAGCTCGTCGAAGGCGTCGCTGGTCTCGCCGGCGTGATCGATGTGCGAGGTCGTGGCCTTCTCATCGGCGCGGTGCTCGACCGCCCGGCCGGGGAGGTCGTCGACGCCTGCCGCGAGCGAGGGCTTCTGGTCGTCACCGCCGGCCCCGACGTGCTGCGATTCCTGCCACCGCTCGTCGCGACCGAGGCCGAGGTCGACGAGGCGCTCGCGATCGTGCAGGAGGTCCTTGGTGAGTAATGCCGTGCGGCACCAGGCGATCGTGCGGCTCGTCCGGGACGAGGCGATCTCGACACAGGCAGAGCTCGCCGAGGCATTGCGATCGGAAGGTCACGACGTCGCTCAGACGACGGTTTCACGTGACGTGCAGGAGCTCGGGCTCGTGAAGGTGCGCGCTCCGTCGGGACGGCTCGTGTACGCCGCGCCCGGGTCGGGTGACGTGGATCGGCTCCGGCAGATCGGGGTCGCGATGCGCCGCTACGCGGTTGGGGTCGAGGCGGCAGGCCCGCTCGTCGTCGTGACGACCCCGTCGGGGTATGCGAGCGCGCTCGCGCAGGCGATCGACGAGGGTTCGCATCCCGGGATCGCGGGCTCGATCGCCGGCGACAACACGATCTTCCTGGCGCCGCGCGAGGGCACGACCGCGTCCGCGCTCAGCGACGAGCTCGCCACGCACCTCGCCGAGGGGTGAGAATCGCGCCATGACGCTCTGGTCAGGTCGCGTCGGCGATGCGCTCGACCCCGCAGTGTGGGAGTTCCTCCGCGCGCACGACGCCGAGCTGCTGCCCTACGACTGCGAGGCGACCGCCGAGCACGCCGGGCGCCTGGCGGCAGCAGGCCTGCTGAGCCACGAGGAGCTCGGGGAAACCGAGCGACGGCTCGCCGAGATCGCCGCCGACCCGTCCGCGTACCTCGACAGCGACGAGGACGTCCACTCGGCGATCGAGCGGCTGCTCGGGCCGGTTGGGCGGAAGATCCACGCCGGGCGGTCGCGCAACGACCAGGTCGCCGCCGCGTTCCGCCTCTACGTGCTCGACGCGTGCGCCGAGGCGCGAGAGGAGATCGAGGCGCTCGCGCTCGTGACGCTCTCGTTCGCGGAGGCCGAGGCCGGCACGCTCATGCCCGGCTACACGCATCTCCAGCGCGGGCAGCCCGTGACGGTCGGCCACCACCTGCTCGCCTGGGTCGAGATGCTCGACCGCGACCGAACGCGGTTCACAGCAGCCGCCGAGGCGGCCGCGCCCAGCCCACTCGGCGCGGGTGCGGTTGCGGGCTCGACGCTGGGGCTCGACCCGCCGGCCAGCCAGCTCCGGAACTCGATCGACGCGGTCGCCGATCGCGACTTCGCGCTCGACTACCTCTACGCCGCCGCCCTGCTCTACTCGCATCTCTCCCGGATCGGGGAGGAGATCGTGCTGTGGTCGACCTCCGAGTTCGGGTTCGTCCGCCTTCCCGAGAGCGCCGCGACCGGGTCGTCGATGATGCCTCAGAAGCTCAATCCCGATGTGGCCGAGCTCGCGCGAGGGAAGGCCGGCACCGCGATCGGTCGGCTGACCGGGCTGCTCGCGACCGTCAAAGGGCTCCCGCTCGCCTACGACCGCGACCTCCAGGAGGACAAGACGCCCGTGTTCGGGGCCCGCCGCGACGTGCGGCTCGGTCTCCAGGCGATGATCGCGCTCGTCAGCGGGCTCGCCGTCGATCGCGACCGGCTCGAGGCGGCCGTGTCCGACCCGCTCCTCCTTGCAACCGATGTCGCCGAGGACCTCGTCCGCGGGGGGATCCCCTTCCGCGAGGCGCACGAACGGGTTGCGGCCGCGGTCAGGGACGGGACGTTCAGCGCGGAGGGCTCGGCCGCCGACAGCGTGGCCTCGCGGCCGGCACCGGGCCCGGGGAACGTGCAGCAGGCGATCGCGGCCGCACGACGGCGGTTCGGAGAGAGCCTCTGATGCGGTGACGTCCGTCGGACCGGCGACGTATACCCGTCGGAACCCGATCACACGGAGGATGTCCCATGAAGCGCATCGCACTCGTTTCCGGCCTGCTGCTCGTCGCCGTTGCCCTCGCCGGGGTACTCCGGCCCGAGGGCGCACACGCCGTCGATCCCGCCACGACGACCGATACCGTGAGCGTCACGGGCACCGGGGTCGTGCTCGCGGTACCCGACCGGGCCGAGGTGTCGGCGGGTGTCGAGTCACGGGCGGCTACGGCCAAAGCGGCCCTCTCGGCGAACGCGACCGCGATGCGGAAGGTGCTCGACGCGCTGAAGGCGAACGGTGGCAAGAACGTCACCACGCAGTCCGTGTCGCTCTCGACCACGTTCGACAACCAGGGTCAGCCGAACGGTTTCGTGGCGTCGAACATCGCTTCGGCGATCACGACCCTCGACGGCGCCGGCGCCCTGATCGACGCCGCGGTCGACGCCGGGGCGACCACCGTCTATGGGCCCTCGCTGTCCCGCTCGGACGCGACCGCGCTGTACAAGCAGGCGCTCACAAAGGCGTTCGCCGACGCGGAGGACCGCGCGGGCGTCCTCGCAGCGGCCGCCGGCCGCCAACTCGGTCGCGTGACGGCGATGTCGGAGGCAAGCTCGGCCCCGCAGCCGATCTTCGCGAAGGCCGCAGGGGCCGCTGACTCGACCCCCGTCGTGTCGGGCCCGCAGGAGACCCAGGCCCTGGTGAGCGTCACCTTCGAGCTGAAGTAGAGCCTGCCCGAACGACGGAGGGCCCGGCGCGAGCCGGGCCCTCCGAATCGCTGTCGCTCCGTCGCTAGCCGGTCGGGTCCGGGGTCGCGATCATCGCGTGCACGGCGGCCGGGCCAGCGGGGGGTGCATGTCCGCTCCGCGTGGTCTCCGTGCCGTACCCGCCGGGGACCGGGATGTAGAACTCCGGGTACCCCCACATTCCGTGCTCGGAGACGTCGAGGCCCAGCGACTCGTCCTCGGGATCCGTCCGGATCCCGACGGTCACTTTCATCAGCCACAGGACGACGAACGAGGCCGTGAACGTGAACGCCCCGACCGCGAGGAGGCCGAGCGCCTGCACGCCGAGTTGGTGGAACCCGCCGCCGTAGAACAGGCCGCCGGATCCGGTGGCGACGTTCTTCGCGAGGTCCGGCACCGTGAGGAACCCGAGCGCGAGGGTGCCCCACATCCCGGACATGCCGTGGGCCGCGAGCGCACCGACCGGGTCGTCGATTCCCACCCGCTCGACGAGGAGCGACCCGAGCACGACGATCACGCCGGCGACGAACCCGATCAGGATCGCGGCCCACGGCGCCACGAACGCACAGGCCGCGGTGATCGCCACGAGCGCCGCGATCGCACCGTTGAGCATCATCGAGAGGTCGGGCTTCTTGATCACGATCCACGAGGTCAGCACCGCCCCGAACACGCCGGCAGCCGCGGCGAGGTTCGTGTTCAACGCCACGTAGGCGAAGAACCCGACCCCCCCGAAGTCGACCGACAACGTCGAGCCCGGGTTGAACCCGAACCACCCGAACCAGAGGATGATCACGCCGAGGGTCGTGAACGCCATGTTGTGCCCTGGGATCGGCTGTGGCTTCCCGTCGACGTACTTGCCGATCCGTGGCCCGAGCAGGAGCGCTCCGGCGAGCCCTGCGAGTGCCCCCTGGTAATGGACGACCGTCGAGCCCGCGAAGTCCTGCATCCCCTTCGAGAACAGCCACCCATCGGGGCTCCAGACCCAGTGCGAGACGACGGAGTAGATGAGGGTGAAGATCGCGCCGAACGCGAAGTACACCCAGAGCTTCGTCCGTTCCGCCATCGCACCCCACACGATCGCGAGCGAGACGGCGGCGAACACGACCTCGAACATGTAGCCCGCGGCTGCGGGGATCGCGCTGAACCACGAGAACGGTGCCTGCCCGATCGTCAGCAGCTCGTCGACCGACGGGAGGAACCCGGAGCCGCCGACGAGTCCGTTGCCGCCGTCGCCGAACGCGATCCCGAACCCGACGAGGTAGTACACGATCGACGCGATCGCCAGCACGAGCACGTTCTTGGCTGCGATGTGACCGACGTTCTTCATGCGGGTCAGTCCAGCCTCGAGGAACGCGAAGCCGGCCTGCATGAACATGACGAGGACGGCAGCGATGACGACCCAGATCGTGCTCGCTGCATATGCAAGCTCCTTGGTGCTCATACCGTCTCCACCTCCTCCAGCCGCATCCCGGTGCGGTTGTGCGTGACCTTCGAGACCTGGGACATCCAGCAGATGCCATCCCCGTTCGCGTGACCTGTCCGGGCGCTGTCGACGATTGCGGACATCACCGGGTCGGCCAGCTCGTCGCGGACGACGAACGTCATGAGCGCCTTTGGCAGGAAGCGCGACTCGAACACCCGCCCGCGGTACTCGTGGGTGATCCCCTTCTCACGCCCGTGGCCGACGGCCTCGATCACGGTGACGCCGACGTGCCCCGTCTCGGCCTCGACCGCCTCCATCACGGTCTCCACGCGGTCTCGTACGACGACCGCTTCGATCTTGATCACGGTGCTTCACTCCTCTCACTGGCCCGTGGCGCCGGGCGCGTCCGCACAGGACGTCCGATCCCGGGCTTTGTCGGCCTGGGAGCGAAATGACGTGCGCTGCGCTTGACCGGTCCAGCGGCGTCGCCGGCCGGCATGGACGTGCTTCCTCGCGACACGGTCCTCCTTTGGTCGGACCACGAAAAACGCCCCACCTTCCCCGCGGGAAGATGAGGCTCCGTTGCCGTCCGCGGGGTCGACGTCGCCCCCGCGAGCAGCAAATCCTAGAGGCGCAACGGTCGGAGCGCAAGCTGGAAACCAGCCGGCGGCGGTGCTAGCCTCGGGACAGATGATGCTCGCCCACATCTAGGACACCCGTTGCAGGGGCCCGCCACCCGCGGGCCCGATTTCGCACGTCCTGGCATGTGAAGCGAAGGAGCATCCGTGAAGACCGCACCACCCGTCCAACCCGAAGCGCGCGCCGTCGAGGTCGTCGAGCTGCGCAAGGAGTTCACGCGTCGCGACCGCGTCCGCGGCAAGCGTCGCGTCCCTGCACTCGACGGCGTCACGCTGACGATCGAGCGTGGCGAGTGCGTCGCGATCCTCGGCCAGAACGGGTCGGGGAAGTCGACGCTCGTCCGCCTCCTCTCGACGCTCCTCCTCCCCGACGGCGGGAGCGCTCGCGTGTTCGGTCACGACGTCGTCCGCGACGCCCGTTCGGTCAGGCGCCTCGTGAACCGCGTCTCGGTCGAGGCGAGCTTCTTCAAGAAGATGTCCGCCGCGGAAAACCTCCAGTACGCGGCCCGCTTCTACGGCATGACGCCGCGCGACACCGGTGACCGGATCCCAGCGATCCTCGAGCGCGTGGGCTTCCCCGCCGAGCGTCGGACCGAGCCGATGGAGAACCTCTCCCGCGGGATGCAGCAGAAGGTCGCGCTCGCCCGGGCGCTGCTCACCTCACCCGTTCTGCTCCTGCTCGACGAGCCGACCACCGGTCTCGACCCGCGCTCGAAGCTCGAGGTGCAGGAGTTCGTGCGCGAGGTGCGGGCGGCCCACGACGCCACGATCTTCCTCTGCACGCACGACCTCGCCGAGGCCGAGCTGCTCGCCGACCGCGTCGGGATCCTCGACCGCGGGCAGCTGCTCGCGCTCGAGCCCGTGGGTGCGATCAAGGAGCGCTTCGGCACCGAGACGCTCGAGGAGGCGTTCTTCGCGGCCACCGGGCGGGACTTCGCGCTGGAGCTCGACGAGGAGGAGGACGAGGAAAGGAGCGTGTTCGCATGAGAGCACTCGTCTGGGAGGAGCTCGTCGGCCTCGCCGGAATCGTCGAGCGCAACGTCTACCTCACGCGCCGCTACTTCTACTGGGAGATCGCGTTCTTCTTCTGGACGGTCGCGAACACGCTCACGATCGTCTACATCGCCGACGGGATCGAGGCGACCGGTGGGAGCATCGACGTCGACCGGGCCACCGCGACGCTGCTCATCGGCGCGGTCGTCTGGGCGTACCTCGGGATCATCTTCGAGTTCATCACCGAGACCGTCGCCTGGGAGCGGTGGGAAGGCACGATCGAGTACACGTTCATGGCCCCGCTCTCGCGCGCGGCGCACCTCGGAGGATCGGGCGTGTTCTCGGTGCTGTTCGGGACGGTGCGGGCGATCCTGCTGTTCATCGTGGTCGCGCTCGTGTTCGGGCTCTCGTTCCCCGGCGCGAACTTCGGTGCGGCGCTCGCGATCCTGCTGATCGCCTCGGTCTCGTTCTTCGGGATCGGGATGATGACCGCGGTCCTGCCGCTGATCTCCCCCGAGAAGGGCGCACAGCTCGGGTTCGTCGCGCAGGGGCTCCTGCTCGTCGTCTCCGGCGTCTACTACCCCGTCAGCGTCCTGCCCGACTGGATGGAGTGGCTGTCGACGATCTCACCGGCGACGTACGCGCTCCGCGGGATCCGCGCCTCGATCCTCGACGGGGCCGGGCTCGCCTGGGGTGATGTCTGGCCGCTGCTGGTGATCGGGGTCGTCTCGATCCCGCTCGGTCTGTGGGTGTTCGGGCGCGGCGAGGTCTACGCGAAGAAGACGGGCAAGCTCAAGCGAAGCGGGTAGCACGGGCTGACCGGCCCCGGATCGGGCGTCTCCGATCCGGGGCCGACCTCTCCGCGGCGCTGGTCTCTCCGGGAAATCCGGTTGTGATTCGCCGGCGAAAACCGAGCAGGCCTAGGACGCAGGGAGCCTCGATACCCGAAGGTATCGGGGCGACCGAGGACGACGGCATGCGAAGCGTTGCAGCCGCGCGAAGAATGATTGGATTTCCCGGAGCGAGCACTAGGCCGACGGCTCCGCGACCGCCACGACCCTTTCGGACAGCCCACCGATGCCCGCAGGGCCTGCGCCGTTGCGCCCGGCCGGCTCGGCCGTGACCGATTGAATCGTCTGCAGGATGCGACCTGTGATCCGGTAGGGGTCACCCATCGAGTTCGGCCGTCGGTCCTCGAGATAGCCCCGATAGCCGTTCTGCACGAAGCTGTGCGGCACCCTGATCGAGGCTCCGCGATCGGCTACGCCATAGCTGAACGTGTCGATCGACTGCGTCTCGTGGAGCCCGGTGAGACGAAGGTGGTTGTCCGGGCCGTACACGTCGATGTGATCGTCCTTGTACAGCTCGAACGCCGCCATCAGCGCCTCGAAGTAGTCCCTGCCCCCGACCTCGCGCATCGCCTTCGTCGAGAAGTTGGTGTGCATCCCCGACCCGTTCCAGTCGACTTCGACGCCGAGCGGCTTGGGGTGGAAGTTGACGTCGACGCCGTAGCTCTCGCACAGGCGCAACAGCAGATACCGGGCGATCCACAGCTCGTCGGCTGCACGCTTCGAGCCCTTGCCGAAGATCTGGAACTCCCACTGCCCCTTTGCAACCTCTGCGTTGATCCCCTCGTGGGCGATCCCGGCCGCGAGGCACAGCTCGAGGTGCTCGTCCGCGATCCGGCGGGCGACGCTCCCGACGTTCTTGTACCCAACGCCGGTGTAGTACTCCCCCTGGGGGGCCGGGAACCCGCCACCCGACGGGAACCCGAGTGGCGCGCCGCCCTCGTAGAGGAAGTACTCCTGCTCGAACCCGAACCACGTGTCCGGGTCGTCGGGGATCGTCGCCCGGCTGTTGCTCGAGTGCGGCGTGCCGTCGGGCAACAGCACCTCGCACATCACCAGCAAGCCGTTCGCCCGCGCGGGATCCGGGAAGAGCGCCACGGGCTGCAGCATCCGGTCGGAGTCGCTCCCCTCGGCCTGGCGGGTCGAGCTGCCGTCGAAACCCCACAGCGGGAGTTGCTCCAGCGTCGGGACCTCGGCGAAGTCGGAGATCTTCGTCTTCCCGCGCAGGTTGGGGACCGGCTCGTAGCCGTCGAGCCAGATGTACTCGAGCTTGAACTTCATCGCGAACCACCGATCGTCGTTGTCATCTCGATCACCTCTCGCATTCGGACCAACAAAAAGGGCCCCAGGACTGATGTCCTGAGGCCCCATCGCCTCGACGCCACCCGCACCGGCGGCATCCGCCTCTGCTTATAGCCGCGCCCCTCGCCCTCGTCAAGCGAGACGTGTGGAGCAACGACGGGGCCTGCGATAGCATCGGCTTCCTCCCCGGGAGTTGCCTCCCGGATGGGGAGTGCCGGCAAGTTTCCGACGAAGGAGCGTGACATGGCGAGACCGCGGACGGCCGCGACCCCGCGGGGTGGCGCGATGGTGAAGAGCAAGGACCGGGCGACCTCCCCGGTCGCCGCGCGGCGCGCGGTGCTCAAGCGCATCAAGGACGAGGACATCGAGCACGTTCTCTTCTGGTTCACAGACCTCGAGGGTCACCTCAAGTCGTTCGCGATCACGCCATCGGAGATGGAGGGCGCGCTCGACGACGGGATGGGCTTCGACGGCTCGTCGATCACCGGCTTCAACCGGATCGAGGAGTCCGACATGGTCGCGATCCCCGATCCCGCCACCTTCCAGGTGATGCCACAGCCGACCGACGAGCACGGTCACGCGTTCGGCTCGAAGGTCGCGCGGATGATCTGCGACGTCGTCAAGCCCGACGGGGTGCCCTACGACGGCGATCCCCGCTACGTCCTGCGCCAGGGGCTCGAGCGGATGAGAAGCCTCGGTTTCGACACGTTCAACGTCGGCCCGGAGCTCGAGTACTTCCTCTTCGAGGACGACAAGGACACGAAGACCCTCGACGAGGGCGGCTACTTCGCGATGACCGCGCAGGATGCGGCGACCGAGGTGCGCAACGACACGATCCATGCGCTCGAGTCGGTCGGGATCCCGATCGAGTACCACCACCACGAGGTAGCGCCGTCCCAGCACGAGATCGACATGCGGTACGCGAACGCGCTCGAGATGGCCGACCATACGATCACGTACCGGTTGATCGTCAAGGAGGTCGCCGCCTGGCACGGCTACTACGCGACCTTCATGCCAAAGCCGCTGTTCGGCGAGAACGGCTCCGGGATGCACACCCACATGTCGCTGTTCAAGGGCGGTCGCAACCAGTTCTTCGACGGGAAAGACGAGCACAACCTCTCGAAGACCGCCAAGGCGTTCATCGCAGGGCTGCTCGTGCACGCACGCGAGATGGCGCCGGTGCTCGCCCAGTGGGTCAACTCGTACAAGCGACTCGTGCCCGGCTACGAGGCGCCCGTGTACGTCGCCTGGTCGCAGCGGAATCGCTCGGCCCTGATCCGGATCCCGCTCTACAAGCCGGGTGCCGAGCAGGCGACCAGGGCAGAGATCCGTTGCCCCGATCCCGCCTGCAACCCGTACCTCGCGTTCGCCGTGCTTCTCCACGCCGGGCTCGAGGGGATCGAGCAGGGCTACGAGCTCCCACCCGAGATGACGACGAACCTCTACCGGCTCTCGGACGCCGAGCGCGAGGAGCAGGGCGTCGTCTCGCTGCCCGGCTCGCTCGGGGAGGCGATCGAGGAGCTCGCCAAGTCCGACCTCATGCGGCGCGCGCTGGGCGACCACATCTTCCCCCGCTACGTGGAGCTGAAGCGGCGGGAATGGGACGAATATCGGATCCAGGTCAGCGAGTGGGAGAAGGAGCGCTATCTGGCGAGCCTGTAGGGGCCTGACGCGGGTGTGGACCGGGCATGGTCCGGCTCTGGACATCGTCCGGCGAATGGCGCATGATCCAACTCGCAGGCTGAGCCGCAAGGCGAGCGGTGATGTCTGTGTCTGACGGCCGATCGCGGGTCCCTAGTGGGGGCCCGTGGTCGTTGTGGGGTGGGCCTCGCGGCTTCCACCCCGAGGTGGCGTCAGATCCGCACGTGGGGCCGCCCGTCTGCCTGCTACTGGGGCTTGGCGCCCATTGCCCAGACGGCGACGACCGCAGCGGCGAGAAGGACGATCGAGAGCACCATCGCGGCCTTCAGCCACCCGGCGCCTCCACCGTTGCGCAACTTGCGCACGCCGACCCCGCCGACGATGAGCGACACGAGCAGGAGCAGCGCCCCGGCGTCGGCGACGATGTAGCCGATGCCGACCCACGCGGTGTCCTCGAGCTGTGGGGCGAGCTCCTCTTCCTTCGACAGGAGCGCCTCGGCGCCCACGCGCATCGCGATATACCCGGGCAGGGCTACCGCGAGCAGCGACCAGTAGCCGAGGCGGAGCAGACGGGCATCGCCGCGGGCCAGGGCGAGCGCGGCCGCACCGGTGAGGAGGCCGCCGACGAGGACCATCGCGCCGAGCACATGGAGGAGCAGGAGGTAGTTCCAGGAGTCGGGTCTCATGCCCCCGGCTTCCAGATCATGTCGATGAGGACCGCGACCATTGCGATGGTCGCGATGGTGTGGAACAGCAGACCGCGCGATGTGCGGTTGAGCGCCAGCAGCTCGCTGCTCGGCCCGGTCTCCTCCGACGACTGGAGCTCGCGTGCGCGATGGAGGGCGAGCTCGTACTCCTTGCCCGCGCGGGCGCCGATCCCGGTCCCGATTGCCCAGAGCACGATGGCGGCGATCACCCAGCCGTCCCAGACCTGATAGCGCTCGAGCGAGATCGCGAGCCAGACCCCGAACACGATCGTCCCGAGGCCACCCACAGCCACGCTGATGTTGCCCACGCGGCCGACAGGTCCGAGAGCCACCGTCGGGCCCGGGGTGTCGATGTTCCAGGAGACGACGATGAGGATCCAGAACAGCACGAGCGCGCCGACGAAGGCAAACGCGCTCAGCAGATGGAGAGCGAGCAGCCAGTCGTCGAAGCTCACGGCGAGCATCCTACGAGACCCGCAGGTCGACCGCGAGTGGTCGGGGACGCCGTCGACAGCCCGGCGGTAGCCTGCGCGCGTGCTGACCGTGCTCCGTATCGCGCACGTGCTCTCCGCGTGCATCTGGGTGGGTGGCACCGTGGCGCTCGTGTTCGTCGGCGTGCCCGCCATCCGGCGCCTCGAAGGAGAGGCGCGCGCCGAGGCGATGAGGGCCCTCGGCCGGCGCTGGCGGCCACTCGGGTGGAGCGCGATGGGTGTCGCGATCGTCTCCGGGCTCTGGCTGACCGACCTCCATGGTGGATTCAACCGGGCGGCGCTGTCGACCGACTTCGACCGGACGTTGATCGTCAAGTCCGTGCTCGTCGCGCTCCTCGTCGTCGGCGCGCTGATCCACGACTACGGTCTCGGGCCGCGCCTCCAGCGGCAGCTGCGCGAGGGGTCGGCGGACGCACCCACGACCCGTCGCCGACTCGTCCTCGTCGGGTGGTTCACGTTCGTCCTCACGATCGCCGTGCCTGTCCTCGGCGCCGTCGTCCTGACCTATCTCGACTGAGGGGGGACCACCGGTGTCTGACACCGATTCCTGTCAAGGGAAAAGCGTGCCAAGAGTGTCACAACTTCTCCACACCACCGGCCGGCCGGAAAACCACCGCGGTGCAGCGGAAACGCCGTGGGGCCACCGGTGCAGCCAGCAAGCCGGTGCGGTCCGATGACCTTCGTCACGGGAACCGATGTCCAAACAGGGCCGCCCGGTGTCAGACACCGGTCTCCGACGACCGAGTGCTCGGGCACGACCGGGCGCCGGATGTGGACGGCCGCCAGGGCCGCTTGCGGGCGGCTGTGACCGAGGTCGCTCGCCATCTCGCGCTCCTGACTCGCACGACCGAGGTCGTCAACTCGACCCTCGACCTCCAGGAGGTGATGGAGGCGATCGCGCACGAGGTCGCCGCGGCACTCGAGACCGACTCCGCATACGTCTACCTCTACGACGAGCGCTCCGACGAGCTCGTGCTGCGCGCCACCCACGGCACGAGCGTCGAGGATGCGACGGTCACGCCACGGATGCGACCCGGCGAGGGGATCACCGGTGCGGCCGCGGCCGAGCGCGCGCCCGTGATGATCGCCGCCGACGCCCACCTCGACCCACGGTTCAAGTCGTTCCCCAACCTGCCGGAGGACGACTACGCGTCCATCCTCGCCGTGCCGATCCTCGCGCGAGAGAAGCTCGAGGGCGCCCTCAACGTCCGCACCCGCGACCCCAGGGTGTTCACCCAGGCGGAGATCGACCTGTTGATGACGATCGCCTCGCAGGTGGCCCAATCGATCGAGCACGCCAAGCTCTACGCGCAGGCCCAGCGGCGCGTGCACGAGCTCGAGGCGCTCGCGCGGATCTCGGAGGCCGTGTCCGAGTCGCTCTACCTCGAGGAGTCGCTCGGGGCAGTCGTCCGCACGACGGTCGAGTCGCTCCGGGCAACCGGAGCAGCGCTCGTGCTGGAGGACGGCACCGTCGTGTGGCCCGAGGGGCATGCGGGTGCGTACGCGGAGCGGACCCCGCTCCGATGGAAGCGGCGAACACTCGGCGAGCTGGTCGTCGACCGGGACAGTCCGTTCTCCGACGAGGACCGCCAGCTGCTCGAGGCGATCGCAGCCCACGCCGCGGTCGCGGTCGAGAGCGGGCGGATGACGCTGCGCGGCGTCCTCGCCCAGGAGATCCATCACCGCGTCAAGAACAACCTCCAAACGGTCGCCTCGCTCCTGCGCCTGCAGGCACGGGCGGAAGGGGTCGACCCGAAGAAGGCGCTGAGCGACTCGGTGAACCGCATCCTCGCGATCGCGGCCGTCCACGAGGCGCTGACCGAGCATCGGGAGGACGAGGTCGACCTCCACGAGCTGATCGACCGCCTGCGCGCGATGCTCGTCCAAGGCCTCGTCCAGGGCAAGGCGGTGACCGCCGAGCTCGCCGACGTGTCGCTCGCCGGGCAGCGCGCCACCTCGCTCGCGCTCGTCTTCAGCGAGCTGCTGGGAAACGCGCTCGAGCACGGTGGTGAGCACATCTCGATTAGACTGGCGGAGGACGAGGGCGAGGTTGTCCTGTCGATCGCCGACGACGGCGCGGGCATGCGGGACGGCACCGATGGCACGGGGCTCTCGATCGTTCGTGCACTCGTGCGCGACGAGCTCGGTGGGACGCTCGAGCTGGTCGACCGTGACGGACTGCATGCAGAGGTGCGATTTCCCGCCTAGGAGGTGTGCATGCGAATTCTCATCGCCGAAGACGAAACGATCATCAGGCTCGACCTGCGCGAGCTGCTGGAGAAGGCCGGATACGAGGTCGTGGCCGAGGCCCGGGACGGCGAGGAAGCAGTTGCGCTCGCCCGCAGCGAGGAGCCAGAGCTCGCGCTGCTCGACGTCAAGATGCCAAAGCTCGACGGGATCGACGCGGCCCGCAAGATCCTCGAGGAGCGACCGATCCCGATCGTGATGGTGACCGCCTACGGCGAGGACGAACTCGTGGCGCGGGCGGTCGAGGCGGGCGTGTTCGGCTACCTCGTGAAGCCGTTTCGCGAATCCGACCTTCTCCCCGCGATCCAGACGGCGCGCGCCCGCCACGAGGAGCTGGTCGCGCTGCGGGACGAGGCCGAGTCGCTTGCGGAGGCGCTGGCCGCCCGCAAGGCGATCGAGCGGGCCAAGGGGTTGCTCATGGAGCGTGAAGGGTTGACCGAGCAGGACGCCTTCGCGCGGCTGCGAAAGGCGAGCCAGATCTCGGGTCGCCCGCTGAAGGTCGTCGCAGAGGCGCTCATCGCGACCCTCGATACATCAGGGGACACTCCAGCCCGCTAGTCGAACTGGCTCAGGTCGAGGCGAGCAGGCGTGACTCGGCGCGGCGGCGATGGACCCGGGTGAGCCACCAGGCGACGAGCCCGAGGATGAGCGGCGGCCCGACGAGGAGCAGCAGCCCGAGCACCGCGACCCCCTCCCAGGCGAGCACGGCGAGCGCGCGGTCGAGGGTGCGATCGAGCGGTGACGGAGCCACCGCTCCGCTCGATGCGTCCTCGGTGCGGAGCTCGAGCTGGATCGTGGCGGTCGCAGCCTGGGTCGCCGTCCGGACCCGATCGGTGCGAGCGAGACGGAGCTGCTCGCGCAGCGCGTCCCGACGCGCCTCCAGACGTGCCCGCTCCACCGCATCGAGGTCGTTGCCGGCAAGCCGCGTGAGGACCGCCGCGAGCTGCGTCCGCGCAATCCGGATCGCTCGGTCGAGCCCGTCCAGCGTCTCCTGCAGGTCCTGCGTCTGAACGTCCTGCGAGACGATTCTGCCGAGCTGGGAGAGTCGGGTGACCGCCACCTCGGCCTGTGCCGACGGCACCTTGACCGTGAGCGATGCATAGCCGTTCTCGCCGCTGACGACCTGTGATCCGGCAACGAACCCGCCGAGCTCGTCGACGATCGCAATCGCCCGCTGTGCCATCGGAGCGACGTCCGAGCCGTTCTCGACCGCAAGCACGAGGCTTGCAACCACGGCGCGGGCCCTGGACGCCGCCGCACCCGTCGGAAGCTTTGCCTGGGCGTCGAGCGCGACGCTCGGCGCGACCGGCGCCGTCGTGCTCTCGACCCCGGTCCGGGCGCCCGTTCCAGCCAGGCCGGAGGCGGTCACCTGCTCGCCGGGCGAGCGGGAGAGAACGACGCCTGCACCGAGCACGATCAGGAGGGCCGCCGCGACGGGCATGGCCACGAGGAGACGACGACGGGACACGAACGACCGCCGCTGGGCAGGGGCCTGTGTCTCGAGCGCGAGAACACGCGCTCGCAATGTGGGTGGGGCTGCGGGACGGTGTGCACGCAACGTGCGCGCGATCTCAGCCGAGCTCATGCTCGCTCATCCTTTCCTCGAGTCGCTCGAGCGCCCGGCTCAACCGGGTCGAGACTGCTGTCGGGGTGATGCCGAGGAGCCGCGCGGTGGCGGCACCGTCGAGCTCGAGCACGACGCGGAGCGCGACGACCTCCCGCTCGGCCGGGCTGAGCGAGGCCAACGCGTGCTCGAGCTCGGCCGAGAGCCCGTCCACGACCGGGTCCTCGACCCGATCGAGCGGCGCCGAGACCTCTTCGCGGCGCCTGCGCCGCTTCTCCGAGCGGAACCAGTCGAGCGCAGTCGACCGCGCGATCTCGAGCAGCCAGGTGCGAGGCGTCCCCCGACGGACGTCGAACCGGGGCCACAGGTGGAGCGCCTTCTCGAACGTCGCTCCGCAGAGATCGTCGGCGGCCGCGCGATTGCGTGTCAGGTGGAGCAGGTACCCGAACACGTCGTCGAGGTGCGCTTCGGCGGCGTCGGCGAACGTCGGTGGCGCGATCGTCAGGTCGGGCCTGCTGAGGGTCATCGCCTGCACGACCGAACTACGTCGCCGACCTGCACCGACGTCACACCCGGTCGCCTCGGCTCATGGCGACTGGCTCGCCTCGAACAGGGCTTCCCAGCGCGCGAGCAGGCTCTGGAGCTCGTCACGCGCCGCGGTGTGCGCGGCGAGCACGTCCATGTCGGCCCAGTCCGCCGCGAGCTTGAGCTCGAGCTCGGAGACCCGCGTCTCGAGTCGCCCGATGTCCTGCTCGACCTGCTCGAGCTCGGTCGGCTTCGCTGGTCGCCCCTTCTGCGACCGGTCGCGTCGGGGCTTCGGCTTCGGCTCGGGCGGGGGTGGGACATCCCGCTCTTCCCTCGCCTGGACGAGATCGGCCCAGCCGCCCTCGTAGCCCTGGAGCCGGTGGTGCTCGATCGCCACGATCCGGTCGGGGACGGCGTCGAGGATCGCGCGGTCGTGCGAGACGAGCAGCACAGTCCCCGGAAAGGCCTCGAGCGCGGCCTCGAGCGCCTCGCGGCTCTCGAGATCCAGGTGGTTCGTCGGCTCGTCGAGCACGAGCAGGTTGGCTCCCGACGCGACGACGAGCGCCAGCGCAAGCCGCCGCCGCTCCCCACCCGACAGGACGGCGACCGACTTCTCCTGCACCTCCCAACCGGAGAACAGGAACCGGCCGAGGAGGTTCTGTGCCTGCGGTCGTGGCAGCCCGGTCTCGGCTGCGGTGATGTCGAGCAGCGAGCCGCGCGTCGGCAACTCCGCCTCGTGTTGAGAGAAGTACGCCGGGATCACGCCGTGACCGAGCCGGATCATCCCCGCGACGGGCGGCCGCCGGCCGAGGAGCGTCTCGAGCAGCGTCGTCTTGCCCGACCCGTTGGGACCGACGAGTGCCACGTGCTCACCGCGCTCGAGCACCAGTTCTGCGTCGTCGAGCAGCATCCGGTCGCCGGCGACGACCGAGACCCCCTCCGCTTCGAGCACGATCCGACCCGTCCGTGCGGGCTTCAGGAACTCGAATCCGAGCGTCCGCCGGCGCTTCGTCAGTGCCTCGAGCTCGTCGGCCGCAGTGCGCCGCTCCTGCTCGAGCCGCCCGATCTGGGTCAGCTTCGCCTGTGCCTGCTTCGCCTTCGACTTCTTGTAGCGGAATCGCGCGACGAAGCGCTCGAGGCGCTCGATGTCGTCGCTCACACGACCGAGCTGGGTCGCCGCTGCCGCCGCGCGCGCGGCCTTCTCCCGACGCCACGCGTGCCACGGCCCGGCGAAGAAGAACGGCTTCGGGCCGCCGAGCTCGAGCACCGCGGTGGTGACCGCCTCGAGGAACCAGCGGTCGTGCGCGACGAGCACGACCGCCGCGTCGAGCGAGATCAGCTCCCGCTCGAGCCATTCGAGGCTCTCGACGTCGAGGTGGTTCGTCGGCTCGTCGAGCAGCAGCAGGTCGGGGTCCCCGGCCATGGCGCGCGCGAGCGATGCGCGGGTCAGCTCACCGCCGGAGAAGGTGTCGAGCGGCCGGTCGAGGTCGGCGTCGACGAACCCGAGCCCGCGCAGGACGGATGCGGCCCGGTCGCGCCAGCCCCACCCACCGGCATGCTCGAGGCGCGCCTGGGCCTCGCTGTAGCGGCGGAGCGTGGCCGGCGCATGGTCGCCACCGGCCATCGCCTCCTCCAGCCGCCGCAGCTCACCCTCGATCGCGATGAGCTCGGAGGCGCCCGACAGCGCGTACTCCCGCAGCGTGAGCCGCTGCCCCCGCGGGGGGCGCTGGTCGTGGAGCGCGGTGCGCGTGCCCTTCGCGAACGCGAGCTTGCCGCCGTCGAGCGACACCTCGCCCGTGAGGGCTCGGAGCAGGGTCGTCTTTCCGGCGCCGTTCGGTCCTGACAGCGCGAGTCGGTCGCCACGTCGCAGCGTGAACGAGACCCCGTCGAACAGTGGGTCTCCCGACAGCTCCTTGCGGAGCCCGGACGCGACGAGCACGGCCATCGAAGAAGCATCGCGGAGAGTCACGACCTGCGGGGAAGGAGCCGCCGAGCCAGTGGACGAGATCGGGCGACGATGGTTCCCCGGACGTCTCCGACGTCGCGGCACGCCAGCATGCGGACGAGCAGCACCACGACCGTCGGGTGAGCGGGCGCGAGTAGTGTTGAGGCGTGACGGCGGATCCGGCTCGACTGACGATCGACACGATCCGTGCACTCGCGATGGACGCCGTCCAGCAGGCGAACGCGGGTCATCCCGGTACAGCGATGGCGCTCGCGCCGGTCGCCTACCTCCTCTACGCCGAGGAGCTCCGGCACGACCCCGCTGCACCGGACTGGCCGGGACGCGACCGCTTCATCCTGTCCGCCGGGCACGCCTGCGTCCTGCAGTACGCCGCCCTGCATCTCTCGGGTTACGACGTGACCCTCGACGACCTGAAGCAGTTCCGCCAATGGGGGTCGCGCACGCCAGGGCACCCCGAGCTCGGGCACACCGCGGGGGTCGAGACGACGACCGGGCCCCTCGGCCAGGGATTCGCCAACGGTGTCGGCCTCGCGATCGCGCAGCGGTTCCTCGCCGAGCGGTACAACCGCCCACTCCACCGGATCGTCGACTCGTGGATCTACGCGATCTGCTCGGACGGCGACCTGATGGAGGGCGTGAGCCAGGAGGCGGCGTCGATCGCCGGCCACCTCGGCCTCGGGCGGCTCGTGTACGTCTACGACGACAACCGGATCACGATCGACGGCGCGACGACACTCAGCTTCGACACCGAGGACAAGGGCAAGCGGTTCGAGGCCTACGGTTGGCACGTGCAGCACGTCGACGACGTCAACGATCTCGACACGCTGCGGGCCGCGTTCGCGGCCGCACGGGCCGAGCCGACGCGACCGTCGCTGATCGTCCTGCGGACGCACATCGCGTACCCCGCACCGCACGCGATGGACACCTCGAAGGCACACGGCGCGCCGCTCGGAGAGGCCGAGGTTCGGGCGACGAAGGAGGTGCTCGGGCTCGACCCGGACGCGACCTTCGTCGTGCCCGAGGCGGTGCAGGCCCACATGGCAGGTGTCCGGGAACGTGGCGCCGCGGCCCGGACGGAGTGGGAGGAGCACCTGGCCACATGGGAGGCGGCGTATCCCGACGTCGCGACCGAGAGAGCGCTCGACCTCGAGCGACGACCGCGCGACGGCTGGATCGCGGCACTGCCGACGTTCGCCGCCGGCGAGGAGGTCGCCACGCGTGACGCGGGAAAGTCCGTCATGCAGGCGCTGAAGCCCTTTACGCCGACGATGATCGGCGGCGCGGCCGACCTCGTCGAGTCGACGAAGACCGAGTTCGAGGGCGCAGGCGTCTTCGCCCGTACCCACGCGGGCAGGAACGTCCCGTTCGGGATCCGCGAGCACGCGATGGGGGCGATCGTGAACGGCATCGCGCTCGAGCCCGCGATGCTCAGACCATACGGCTCGACCTTCCTCATCTTCTCGGACTACATGCGCCCCTCGGTCAGGCTCTCGGCGATCATGGGCCTGCGGACGGCCTGGGTCTGGACGCACGACTCGATCGGGGTCGGCGAGGACGGGCCGACGCATCAGCCGATCGAGCACCATCTGGCGCTCCGCGCGATCCCGAACCTCTGGTACGTCCGACCGGGCGACGCGAACGAGACGGTGATGGCATGGCGGATCGCGCTAGAGCGCGCGGACGGGCCGGTTGCGCTCGCTCTTTCGCGCCAGAAGCTGCCGACGCTCGACCGCTCCGATGTCGCCGCCGCCGAAGGGGCGCTCCGCGGGGCCTACACGCTGTGGGAGCGGGAGCCCGGGACCAAGCCAGAGGCGATCGTGATGGCAACTGGCTCCGAGGTCCATGTCGCGTTGGAGGGTGCGCGACGGGTCGACGCGAACGTACGGGTCGTCTCGATGCCCTGCTGGGAGCTGTTCGAGGCACAGGACGACGCGTACCGTGCCAGCGTCCTGCCACCTGATGTCAGCCACCGGGTGTCGGTCGAGGCCGGGGTGACCCTGGGCTGGAGCACGTACGCGACGACGCACGTCGGCATCGACCGGTACGGCGCCTCGGCGCCCGGCAGCCGGGTGTTCGAGGAGCTCGGGATCACGCCCGAGGCCGTCGCCCGCGCGGTGGAGAGCGCGGCGTGAAGGTCGCCGTCGGCTTCGACCACCGCGGCGTGCGACTCAGGCAGGCGGTCATCGGCGCGATCGCGGACGCGGGCGCGACGCTCGTCGACCTAGGCGTCGACACCGACGCGCACCGCGTCGACTACCCGGACGTCGCGCTCGACGTCGGGATGGCGATCCGGAAGGGGAACGCCACGCGCGGAGTGCTCGTCTGCGGGTCGGGTGTGGGTGCTTCGATCGCCGCCTCGAAGATCCCGGGGATTCGGGCGGCGGTCTGTCACGACGTCTACTCGGCCCACCAGGGGGTCGAGCACGACGACATGAACGTGCTCTGCCTCGGCGCGGAGATCGTCGGGGAGGCACTCACGACCGAGCTCGTCCGCGCCTTCCTCGGTGCGACGTTCGCGGGCACCGGTCGATACCTCGAACGCCTCGAGAAGGTCGAGGCACTGGAGCGGATGGTCGATGGCTAGATCGAGATTGCACGAGTTGAGCGAGCACGGTGTCAGCGTCTGGATCGACTCGCTCTCGCGCGAGATGCTCGAGACGGGTGAGCTCGCGCGGCTGATCGACGAAGACGCGGTGGTGGGCGTGACGTCCAACCCGACGATCTTCCAGAAGGCCCTCGCCGAGGGTGACCGGTACGACGAGCGGCTCTCGGAGGCTGCCGCCGCGACGGACGACCCGGTCGAGCAGTTCTTCGCGCTTGCCGAGAGCGACATTCAGGACGCCTGCGACCTGCTGGCGCCGGTGTTCGAGCGAACGGGCGGGATCGACGGCTGGGTCTCGCTCGAGGTCGACCCGACGCTCGCCTACGACCGCGAGGCGACGTATGCACAGGCGATGCGCCTACGGGCGCAGGTCGACCGATCGAACCTCTACGTCAAGATCCCCGCCACCGAGCCGGGTCTCGGCGCAATCGAGGACTGCATCGCCCGCGGCGCGTCGATCAACGTCACGTTGATCTTCTCGCTCGAGCGCTACGCAGCGGTCGTGGAGAGCTACCTGCGCGGGCTCGAGCGGCTCGTCGCGGCAGGAGGCGATCCCGGCTCGGTGCTGTCGGTCGCGAGCTTCTTCGTCTCACGGGTCGATACCGAGGCCGATCGCCGCCTCGCGGAGCTCGGGCACGAGGAGCTCCAGGGTCGACTGGCGATCGCGAACGCGCGGCTCGCCTACTCCCACTTCCAGGAGGCGTTCTCGGGGCGCCGTTGGGAGTACCTCGCCGCGAAGGGAGCTCGTCCTCAACGCTGCCTCTGGGCGTCGACCTCGACGAAGAACCCCGCCTACCGGGATGTTCTCTACGTCGAGGAGCTGATCGGGCCTCAGACCGTCAACACGATGCCGCTCGAGACCGTGGCGGCTTTCCAGGATCACGGCGAGGTGCGCGGCGCGACGCTCACCGAGGGTGTCGTCGAGGCGCGGGGCTTGCTCGACGAGCTCGAGGCCGTCGGGGTCTCGTACGACGAGGTCGTCGCGGTGCTCGAGGCCGAGGGGGTGCAGAAGTTCGCCGACTCCTTCGCTCAGCTGCTCGTCGGCATCGCCGACCGGTCGGTCGTCGCCCGGGCGGCCGGATAGCGCGGTGAACAACCCGCTCCTCGAAGGGCTCGGCGTCAGGCCAAAGCCCGAGCCGTGCGCGCTGGTGGTCTTCGGCGCCTCGGGCGACCTGACGAAGCGGAAGCTGTTCCCCGCGCTCTACTCGCTCGCCTATCGCGGGCTGCTTCCGGAGCGGTTCGGGATCGTCGGGGTCGCACGGACGGAGCAGACGACACGCCAGTTCGTCACTGCGATGCGGGCGGCAGTGAAGGAGCACGCACGCGATCCGTTCCGGGCCGACGTGTTCTCCCGTCTCGTCGGCGGTGTTCGCTACGTCGCGACGGACTTCGCCGACGACCGTGGCGAGGACCAGGTCGGCCAGACGCTCGCAGCGCTCGACCGCGAGCGTGGTACGGCCGGGAACCGGCTCCACTACCTTGCCGTTCCCCCGCAGGCGTTCGAGACCATCGTGCGCGAGCTCGGCGAGCGGCGCGCCCAGGAGAGCGGCTGGACGCGCGTGATCGTCGAGAAGCCGTTCGGCCGGGATCTGACCTCGGCGCGGGTGCTCAACGCGAGCATCAAGCGCTGGTTCGCCGAGGACGAGGTGTTCAGGATCGACCATTACCTCGGCAAGGAGACCGTCCAGAACATGCTGGCCTTGCGGTTCGCGAACGGGATCTTCGAGCCGATCTGGAATCGGCAGTTCATCGACCACGTGCAGATCACGGTGGCCGAGTCGATTGGGATCGAGGGTCGCGCCGGCTTCTACGAGCAGGCGGGCGCGATCCGCGACATCTTCCAGAACCACCTCCTCCAGCTGATCGCGCTCACCGCGATGGAGCCGCCGATCGACTTCACCTCCGAGTCGGTCCGCAACGAGAAGGTGAAGGTGCTGCGGGCGATGCACACACCCGGGCCGAAGTCGGTCGTGCGCGGCCAGTACGGGCCCGGATGGATCGAGGGCGCGGAGGTCGGCGGGTACCGCGAGGAGCCGGGGGTCGATCCCGGCTCGAAGACGGAGACGTACGTCGCGGCGAAGCTCTACGTCGACAACTGGCGTTGGGCGGACACCCCGTTCTACGTGCGGGCGGGCAAGCGGCTCGCGCGCCGCGAGACGACGATCGCGATCCAGTTCCAACGGGCGCCACACCCGCCGTTCGAGGCGATCGCCGGTGACGGGCTGCGCCCGAACGTGCTTCTCATCCACGTCCAGCCCGACGAGGGCGTCTCGCTGGCGATCGGCGCCAAGGTGCCGGGTGCGGGAATGTCGATTCGCACGGTGCACATGGACTTCCTCTACGGCGGCGCGTTCAGGGAGGGTCTCCCCGAGGCGTACGAGCGGCTCGTGCTCGACGCGATGCTCGGCGACGCGACGTTGTTCACGCGCGAGGACGAGGTCGAGGAGCAGTGGAAGCTCGTTGATGCGATCGTCGGCTCGTGGGCTCGCGACCGGCCGGCCTTCCCCGACTACGCAGCCGGCAGCTGGGGCCCGGGCGTCGCCGACGAGCTCATCCATCGCGACGGGCGCTCGTGGAGGCGCCACTAACGGTGTCTGACACCGGGTGTCGGTCAGGGACATGTCCGATTCGGCGCTTCCGATGAGTGCCTGTGGAACGTCTGGGATCGGTACACAAGAGCCCTGCTCCTCGGCGTTTCCGCTCGGGGAGCAATTGGCACGCTTTCGGCACGATTCGCCCTTGACAGAAATCGGTGTCAGACACCGGTGACGGGCATCGTCACCGAGATCGAGCGGAAGCTCGCGCGGGAGCGGACACGGCAGGCCGCCGACGACGTGCCGGAGCTCCGCACGAGCACCATGACGCACATCGTCTGGGCGCCACCTCGCTGGTTGCCGTTTGCACGCCGCGTGCTCGCCGGGCTCGACGAGCGACATCCCGCGCGGACGGTCTTCCTCGTCCCCGAGCCCGGCCGTCGCTCCGAGGTCACCGCGACCGCGACCGTCCGGGACTTCCAGCTCGGGGAGGGGAGCGAGGTGCTCTCCGAGGTGGTCGAGGTGCGACTCCGAGGCAAAGCCGCCGAGCACCCTGCCTCGATCGTGCTCCCGCTGCTCGTCTCCGACCTGCCCGCCTTCTGCCGCTGGCGCGGCGAGCCCGCGTGGGACGGCGGCGCACTCCACGAGCTCGTCGACGTCTGCGACCGGCTCGTCGTCGACTCGTCCGAGTGGCCGCACCTGCCTGGCGCCTACACCCGGCTCGGCGAGCTGTTCGACCGGATCGCGGTTTCGGACATCGCCTTCCGGCGGAGCCTCCCGTGGCGTGCGCGCATCGCGGAGCTCTGGCCCGGGGTGAGGCGCGCAGGGCGCGTCCGCGTGGAAGGGCCGAAGGCCGATGCGTTGCTCCTTGCTGGCTGGTTGCGCTCACGACTGCGGCACGAGATCCAGCTCACGCGACAGACCGCCGAGGAGATCGAGCGTGTGTCCGTCGACGGCGTCGCCGTGGAGAGCCCGGTCGGCGACCGGCCGTCCGCGAGCGACCTGTTGTCGGCCGAGCTCGACCGGCTTGTCCGCGATCCCGTGTACGAGGCGAGCCTCAGGGCAGCATCCGGCTGAGCGACCGGGCCGCCGGAACGCCCCGCGAATTGCCTACCGGTCGGCGGTGACGGAGTCGACGAGCACCTGGTGGAGGAGCCCGTTGGAGGAGATCGCGCTGCCGCCGTCGATCCGCGCGAGGCCTCCGAAGTCCGTCAGCCGCCCGCCTGCCTCCTCGACGATCGGCAGGACGGCCGCCAGGTCCCAGGCCGAGACCCCGACTGCATCGACCGCTCCGTCGACCGCCCCCTCTGCCACGAGCATGTGGCTCCAGAAGTCGCCATAGCCCCTCGCATGCCAAGCGCGGGCGGCCAGTGCCGGGACCGGCTGTTCGAGCGCGAAGCTGAGGACCGCGTCCTCGACCCGTGAGACCTTGGAGACGTGAACGCGATCGCCACCCGCGTAGGCCCCACCACCCCGCTCGGCCCACCAACGCCGACCGAGCGCGGGAGCGGAGACGACGCCAACGGTGACCCGGCCCTCCTCCTCGAGCGCGATGAGCGTTGCCCACACCGGGACACCGCGCGAGTAGTTCCGCGTCCCGTCGATCGGGTCGATGATCCAGCGGCGCGGCGCCTGCTCCGTCTCGCCGAACTCCTCGCCGAGGATCGCGTCACGCGGGCGGGCGCGGGCGAGGATCGTGCGAAGCTCGGTCTCGACCGCGAGATCGGCCTCCGTGACGGGCGTCGCGTCGGGCTTCGTCTCAACGATCAGGTCCCGAGCGCGGAAGCGGCCGACGGAGAGTCCGTCGGCCGCGTCTGCGAGCTCGAGAGCCAATGCCAGGTCCGGGCCCACGGCCCGGACCCTACCGTGCCCTACCGTGCGATCGAGAACTTCGGGGTTGCGATCTTCACCGCGACCGGGCCCGACCACGACATCTCGGCGCGTCGGATCTGGGTCTGGTTCAGACCCCTGACCCGGTAGTACCACTTGCCCGGGCCGAGGTTCAGCACGGCCGAGGTGGCGAAGGTCTGCACCGTGCCCGACGCCTTCCATGGGTACCTCGAGCGCGACCACTGCACCTGGTACGCGGTCGCGCCGGTCGCCGGCTGCCAGGCGATGAGCGGGCTCGAGTACACGACGGGGCGCGCGTGGGTCGAGGTCAGGAACCTTCCGTTCGGGTCGAGACCGGAGACGAACGGCGAGCCGGAGTCGCTGCCCGTCTGCACCGCGGCGCTCTGCTTGCCGAAGCTCATCACGCGACCCGCCTGGCACGCATCCTGCGGGGACTCGAGGTCGACGTAGCCGGCCTTCGTGTCGTCGCTCGGGTTCGTCAAGAACGCCACCGGGACGACCGTCCAGAAGTAGCGGGTCGACGGGAACGTGAGGTCGGGCAGGTCGACGCGCGCCTGGACGACGGTCTGCGACTCGTCCGGGTCGGTCGACGTCGAGGTGGGAGCCGCCGAGGCCGGCGTCGTCTCGCTTGCCACCACGGCACGCCAGTCGGCGAGCCACGTGATGTTCGAGCCCTCGCCCGGGGCGTCGGGGATCGAGTGCGGGAATGCGGCGGACTCGGCCTTGCCGATGTCGTCGGCCGTCGTCGGCAGCTTGAGCGGCCCTGACGTCCGCGGCGCGAACCCTGGGCTGCCGACCACGGAGCCCTTGAAGACGACGTTGACGCAGTCCCTGTCGGTTGCGACGTAGATGCGGAAGAAGCTGGCCGGGACGCCGTTGGCGCCCTGGTTGCCCGTGAACGAGAGACCGGGCATGAGCTCGTGCGCCCGAATCAGGCCGCGCGTCGACGAGCGGTCGGACACGGCGCTGATCAGCTTGAGCGGCCCGGCGGTGAGCGGCGCGTTGACACCGAGGTACGTCGGGCTCCACTGGCCGTACGAGACGGTTGGCAGGCCGTTTGCGATCGTGCCCGCCACGCGGCGCACCGCACGGACCCGCCACTGCACGGTCTTCCACCAGTCCGTGTTGTCGCGGTGGAAGGTGTAGAAGTCGCGCAGGTCGGAGGTGTTCGTGTTCGTCGAGAACGACTTGCCGATCTGCGGGTACCACACCTGGTATCCGGTTGCGCCCTCGACCGGCGTCCAACGCACGAGGCCCGTGGGCGCCTTGAGGGGTGCAGGGCGCGTCTGCCACTGCATGTTGAACCCGAACGACTTGCTCCACCGCGTCGGCCCGCGATCGGTCACCGCGCGAACCCGCGAGTACAGCGCATACGGGTTACCGGTGAACCACGGGAGCACGAGGTCGACCGAGACGGCCGGGACGAGCAGGGGCGCGATGACAGCCTGGTTCGGATCGGTCGTGGCCGCCGCCGCCGCGTCGTCCGTCGGCGGCTGTGGGTCGGACGCCGAGCCGGTGGTCGCGCCGGGATCGGCGGCAACCGGCTGGCAGGCCCGGGTCTTCGCCTGATCGTTGACGTTCGACCAGATCACCGAGTTGCTCGAGAAGCTTCGGCTCGTCGCAAGCTGGAACTCGTAGCAGCGCGCACCGCGCACGGGGGCCCAGGCAAACGCAGGCGTCCGCGCGAAGGTGTGGCTCGTGGGCTCGCTCGGCTTCAGGAGGAAGCCACGGAGGTTCTTGGGCGGGGCAGCGGGCTTCGCATTCTTCGCGAAGGCGGCTCCTGCCAGGAGCGCGACCACGGCGAGCGCGGCGACGCTAGCGGAGAGAAGGCGGCGGGTAGGCATGGCACTTCCTGTTGTCGGCAGCCGCGCGCGCTCCAGTGTCCCCCGATCGGGGGACGGGGATCGACGACGGGGTACGCTCGCCCCCATGGCACCTGGTTCCCGGGCGGGCGGCACACCGAGCGGGTCGTGGGGGATCGAGCCGGTGCCCGAGCGTCTGCGTGTCCTGAGCGGGCTCGACCTCGGCGTCCTGTGGGGCAACCTCGGCGTGTCGTTGCTCGTGATCGTCGCCGGCGCGATCCTCGTTCCGGCGCTCTCGCTCCCGTCGGCGCTGCTGGCGATCGCCATCGGGTGCCTGATCGGCAACCTCATGCTCGCCGTCGCCGGTGCGATCGGCGCTCAGGCGGGCGTCCCGGCGATGGCGTTGATGCGCGCACCGCTCGGCACGCGTGGCTCGTACCTGCCGACGGCGGTCAACGTCGTCCAGTGCATCGGCTGGACGGTGTTCGAGCTGCTCGTGATCGCGACCGCGGCGGCGGCGCTGTCCGACGAGGTGCTCGGGTTCTCGGCACGCTGGGCGTGGACGCTGCTGTTCGGAGCCGCCGCGCTCGTGCTCGGCCTGCTCGGCCCGATCGGCGTCGTCCGCACCGTGCTGCGCAAGGTCGCGATCTGGGTTGTCCCGGTCGCGGTCGTGTACCTGGTGTGGTGGGGGCTGTCGGGAGACGACCTGAGCGACGCGTGGAGCCGGCCTGGCGAGGGTGGCCTCTCGACGTGGCAGGCCGTGGACATCGTGGTCGGAGTCACGGTGTCGTGGGTTCCGCTCGCCCCCGACTACACGCGGTTCGCGCGGTCCGAGCGGGGCGCCTTCTGGGGAACGGGGATCGGCTACCTCGTGCCCGACGCGCTCCTGCTCGGCCTGGGCGCGGTCGTCCTGCTGACCCGCGACGTCGCGGACGCGTCCGCGCTGCCCGCGGCCGTCGCGGCCGGCGGGGTGATGGCGCTCGTGGCGCTCTTGGCGCTCACGGTCGCCGAGACGGACGAGGCGTTTGCGAATGCGTACTCGGGCGCGGTCTCGCTGCAGAACCTCGTACCCGCCGTCTCGCAGCGGCTCCTCATCGTCGTCACGACGACCCTCGGGACCGCCGGCGCGCTGATCCTCGAGCTGTCCGACTTCCAGAGCTTCCTGTTCCTGCTCGGCTCGCTCTTCGTGCCGCTGTTCGCCGTCCTCCTCGCGGACTGGCTCGCGTCGGGCCGACGCTACGGCTACGACGACGTGTTCGGCGCCCCGGCGTTCCGCGTTGGCCCGATCGTCGCCTGGCTCGCCGGGTTCGTCACCTATCAGTGGCTCTCGCCGACCGGGCCCGGGTGGTGGGTCGACCAGGTCGACCGGCTCGATCCACCGACCTGGGGAATCGGGGCAACGCTTCCTGCGTTCGTCGTCTCGTTCGTGCTCGGGCTCGCGCTCGTCGCGAGGGGCGTCATGCGCCCGTCGACGCCAGCCGCCTGAGCCGTTCGACATCTCGCATCGAGCCTCTAGGATCGCGCGATGCCTCGCGCTGCGATCGTCGGCAACCTCGTTCTGGACGAAGTCGCAGGAGGCGCGCCGCGTCCCGGCGGCGCCGTCTACTACTGCGCCAGAGCGCTGCGGGAGATCGCGCCCGATGCGGATGTCGTGCTCGTCTGCCGGTGTGCCGGGGCCGACCGCGACCTGCTCGTCCCCGTGGTCGAATCGTTTGGCTACCCGGTCTTCTGGCGTCCCGCCGAGCGGACGACGCGGTTCTCGTTCCACTACGAGGGTGACCGGAGGATCATGTCGCTCGACGCGGTCGGTGACCCCTGGACGACCGCGGATGTCGAGGGATGGGCTGGCGAGGCGATCGGCGCTGCGGAGTGGGTGCTGTTCGGGGCGCTCGTCCGCGAGGACGCCCCGCTCGAGACGGTCGCCGCGCTCGCGGCCCGCGGTCATCGGGTGATCATGGACGCACAGGGGCTCGTCCGACATGGGTCGGTCGGGCCGCTTCGGTCGGACGGCGACATCGAGCGCGAGCTGCTCGCGCACCTGACCACCCTGAAGCTGAACGACGAGGAGGCCGAGGTGCTCTGCGGAGGGGTCGACGAGGCCTCGCTCCGCTCGCTCGGCGTCCCCGAGGTGGTGCTGACGCTCGGGTCCGAAGGAGCGCTGATCCTCTCCGGGACGACCGTCGCCCGCGTCGCGGCGACGCCGGTCGACGGGCCGGTCGACCCGACCGGTGCCGGTGACTCGTTCCTCGTCGCATACGCGGTCGAGCGGATCCGCGGGGGATCGCCCCAGGAGGCAGGGCTGGCGGCCAGCCGGTTCGTCTCCACGATCATCGCCCGATGAGCGTCGCGCACGTCTCGTTCGCGCTCGGGGTCGCGCGGGTCGACCTCGACGAGGAGGACTGGGAGCTCTGTGACGACGTGCTCGTCCGGCCACGAGGCGAGCACGTGGGCCTCCCGCTCGAGCTTGCTGCAGCCCGGTCGGGCTCGCGGCTCGTGGTGCTCCTCGACCGTCGGCCCCCGCTTGCGGTGTCGGACGATCTCGGCGCGACGTGGCGCGAGGCCGGGGGAGGGCTTCCCGGCGGTGTGGCCGTCGCGATCTCACCCGACGACCCCGATCTCGTCGTGCTCGCGAGCACGAGCCGGCTGTTCGTGTCGCGCGACGGTGCCCGTTTCTGGTCGGCGCTGCCGTTCGAGCTCGAGGCGATCGAGGCCGTCGTGATCGGCTGAGACCGGGCGAGCCACCCGTGTGACACGATCGAGTCGACAATCGAACGGAGGAGGACGATGACCGGGCTCGACGATCTCATCGGTGGCCTGACGAGCGGTGGCAAGGGCGGAAGCGGCGGGCTCGAGGATCTGCTCGGCGGGGTGCTCGGTACCAGCGCTGGACAGGGCAGCGGGGGATCATCGGTGCCGGGTGGGCTCGGCGGCCTCCTCGGCGGGCTGCTCGGTGGCGGCTCGGATGGGCAGGCCGGCGGCGCCGGCAACCTCGTCGCGGCGCTCGCACCCCTGGTCGGCGGCCTGCTCGCGGGCGGTGGGCTCCAGAAGCTCCTCGGCAACCTGCAATCGAGCGGGCTCGGTGCGCAGGCCGACTCGTGGGTCGGGACCGGTGAGAACCTGCCGGTCACCGGCGCCCAGCTCGAGGAGCCGATGAGCGATGCGGTCGATCAGGTCGCCCAGACCGCCGGAATCTCGCGGGAGGAGGCGGCGGACGTGCTCGCGAAGCTCGTGCCGCAGGTCGTCAACGGGCTCACACCCGACGGTCAGGTGCCCTCCGAGGACGAGCTCCGCAAGCTCCTCGATGCCGTCAAGCCGGCGACGTAGCGAGCCCAGACGCCGGCAGCGAGAACTCGCCGCGCGCGACGACAACCGCCGCGCCGCCGACCTCGACCGCCTCGATTCGATCGCCAGAGCCGTCAGCGCGCGCGTGGAGCGTCGACCGCCGGCCGATCTCGACCCCCTGGGTGACGACGATCTCCTCGCCCCAGGGAACCCATTCGTACCGCGCGAGATGGCAGGCGAGCGGCCCGGCCGCCGACCCGGTGGCCGCGTCTTCGCCGTTGAACCAGAACATCCGCATCTTCCACGCCCGTCCCGCGCCGGCCACGCAGTTCACGCCGGTGAGACCGTAGGCGGCGATGGCGGCGATGTCGGGTCGGAGCGCCGCAACCTCCTCCTCGCTGTCGAGCGCAACGAAGGCGTGGGTGGCGCCGTTGTCGTAGATCTCGACAGGCAGGCTCGAGCCGGCAACGCCCAGCGCCTCGAACAGCCCCGGAGGGTCGGGGAACGGAGTCACGCGCGGGATGGTCTGCCGCATCCGACCGAACACGATCCGCCCGGTGGAGTCGCGTTCGAGCACGACCGGGATCGTCCCGGCACCCGTCTCGAGCTCGATCACACCGAGCTGGAGCGGCGCGGCGAGAACGAATGCGGTGCCGAGCGTCGGATGACCCGCGAACGCCATCTCGTGGCCGGGGTTGAAGATCCGGATCCGCGCATGACCGCCGTGCTCGGCCGGGAGGACGAACGTCGTCTCGGCAAAGCCGAGCTCGAGCGCCAGCGCCTGCATCGTCGCCGTGTCCAGCCCGCGCGCGTCGGTGAAGACACCGAGTTGGTTGCCCTCGAGCGGCGTGTCCGTGAAGACGTCGGCGATGACGTAGCGGTACGTCGGCACGGGTCCTACGCTAGCGGCGGCGACCAGGGCCCGTCACCGCCGCACCGTTGCGTCGGGGAGCGAGCCCGCGAGCGCCTATCCTCTTCGGCGATGCGCGTCCACCTCTGCCGTCATGCCAAGGCCGAGCCCGGTGATCCCGACGAGCTGCGCGAGCTGAACTCCAAGGGGATCGAACAGGCTCATGCTCTGGGGATCGAGCTCTCCCGCGCAACGCCGACCGTCGAGGTCGTGCTGACGAGCCCGCTCGTCCGGGCGCGTCAGACCGCGGAGCTGATCGCCGAGAAGACGGGCGCGCGGCTCCTGGTCGATGCTCGACTCGCCCCGGGCGCGACCTCGGCTGACCTGCGTGCCGCGACCATCGGCCTCGTGGGCGTGGGAGCGGTCGCAGTCGTCGGGCATCAGCCCGACTGCTCGGAGATCATGCTCGAGCTCACCGGGGTCGACCCCGGTTTCAAGGTCGCCGGACGCGCCGAGCTGGAGCTGTGAGCGCGGCGATCTCCGTCCGCGGTCTGCGGAAGGCGTACGGCGCAGTCGAGGCAGTTTCCGGTATCGACCTCGAGATCGCCGTGGGCGAGGTGTTCGGGCTGCTCGGGCCGAACGGGGCCGGCAAGACAACCACCGTCGAGATCCTGGAGGGGTTCAGGCCGCGTGACGACGGGGAGATCACCGTGCTGGGCCACGACCCCGGGGCTAGCACCCCGGCGTTTCGCCAGCGGATCGGCGTCGTGCTCCAGCAGTCGGAGCTTCCCCCTGCGCTCACCGTCCGCGAGATCCACATTGCGTTCTCGCGGCTCTACGCGCGGCCGCGCGACGTCGACGAGGTGATCGAGCTCGTCGGGCTCGGCGACAAGGCCGGTGCACGCGTCAAGACCCTGTCGGGTGGCCAGAAGCGGCGGCTCGACCTCGGTGTGGCGCTCGTCGGCGACCCGGAGCTGATCTTCCTCGACGAGCCCACGACGGGCTTCGACCCGGCTGCGCGGCGGTCGGCCTGGGAGACGGTGCGGTCGCTGCGTGCGCTCGGCAAGACGATCCTCCTGACGACCCACTATCTGGACGAGGCCCAGCAACTGGCCGATCGGGTTGCCGTCCTCCGAGCGGGCGAGATCGTCGCGACCGGGACTCCCGACGAGCTCATCGAGGAGACCGCGCAGACCGTCATCCGATGGGTCGAGAACGGCGTCGAGCGGGTGGTCGAGACGACCGAGGCGACGGCCGTGCTCGCCGACCTGACAGCCGCGGCTGTCGCCGACGGGCGCGAGCTGGCGGGTCTAGAGGTTCGACGCCCGACGCTCGAGGACGTCTACCTCGACCTCGTCCGCGAGGACTGATTTCCGATGCGTCTCGTTCTCGCTCAGCTCAGGACGGAGCAGCTTCTCTTCTGGCGGAACCGCGAGGCGGCGGTGTTCGTGTTCGTCTTCCCGCCGCTCCTCTACCTGCTGCTGGGAGCGGTCTACGACGGCGAGATCGACGGATACCCGGCCACCGACGTCCTGCTCGCAGGGCTGATCGGCTACGGCTGCGCGAACACGGCCTTCGGCGGGCTTGCGATCACGCAGGTGGTCCGCCGCGAGGCAGGCTTTCTCAAGCGCCTGCGCGCCACACCGCTCCCGATGCAGACCTACCTCGTCGCGGTCGTCGCCTCGACGCTCCTCGTCTTCGCGCTCCAGATGCTCGTCACGCTTGCCCTCGGCATCGGGCTCTACGGTGCGAAGGGCCCGGAGCGGTGGGGACAGCTCGCGCTGCTCGTCGTCATCGGTGGCGGCGCGTTTGCGGCAATGGGCTTCGGCGCCACTGCGCTCATCCGGTCGGCGGAAGGCTCGTCGGCGGTCGTGAACCTCGTCGTCCTCCCGATGGCGTTCCTGTCGGGCGCGTTCGGCTCGACGGACGGATACCCGGCGTTCCTGCGCGCGGTCGGAGACGTTCTCCCGCTGACGTACTTCATCGACCTCGTCGACCGGGCCTACCTGCAGGACCGCACGATCTGGGGCGACCCGACTGCCTTCGCTGTACTCGGCGCCTGGGCGGCCGCCGGGCTGCTCGTGGCATGGCGACGGTTCGGGTGGGAGCCGCGCGAGCGGTGAGCGACGCCCGCTACCGAGCCAGGAGCCTCTGGCTCGACGGTCTCACGCCGGGTGCGCTGATGCCGCGACCTGCGCTGGAGGGCGAGCACACCTGCGACGTCGCGATCGTCGGTGCAGGCTTCGTCGGCCTGTGGACGGCCTACAGCCTCGCGCGTGCCGATCCGACGATCCGGATCGCCGTCGTCGAGGCGGAGGTCGCCGGGTTCGGCGCCGCCGGCCGCAATGCGGGGTTCGTGTCAGCCGGTGTCGGTGGCAACGCTCCGGTCTGCGAGCGGCGTGGCGGCGCGGAGGGCCTCCTTCGGGCGGAGCGGGCGATGATCGCGGCGGTCGACGAGATCGGGAGTGTCGTCGCCGACGAGGGGATCGAGTGTGGCTGGTCGAAGGCCGGCTCGCTTCGGGTCGCGACCTCTCCCGCGCAGCTCGAGCGAGTGCGCGCGGGTGTCGCGGCCAAACATGCGCGTGGGCTCGGCGAGGAGGACGCGCGGTTGCTCGATGGAGACGAGGTTCGTCAGCACGTCCGGGTCGTCGGCGCGCTCGGCGGCTCGTTCACCCCGCACTGCGCGCGTGTCGACCCGGCACGCCTCGTCAGAGGGCTCGCCTCGGCCTGCGAACGCCGCGGGGTCACGATCTACGAGCGCTCGCCGGCGGTGGGCCTGGCTGCGGGGACGGTCACCTGTGCCGCGGGCACGGTGCGCGCGCCGGTCGTGCTTCGCGCGACGGAGGCGTTCACCATCCGGCTTCCCGCCCAGCGCCGCCGCTTCTCGCCGGTGTTCACCCGGATGCTCGCGACCGAGCCGCTGCCGGCCGAGGTGTGGGAGGAGCTCGGGTGGGCGGAGCCGGTCACGGTTGCCGATCACCGTTACCTGTTCCACTACGGCCAGCGGACGACGGACGGGCGCATCGCGCTCGGCGGCTCGGGCGCCGGCTACGGGTTCGGCAGCTCGCTGAACGAGCGCGACGAGCACCACCCCGCGATCCACGCGCGCATCGAGGCGACACTGCGACGCTGGTTCCCGGCACTGCGCGAGACGCGTGTAACCCACCGCTGGGGCGGGGCGCTCGCGACGCCGCGCGACTGGGGCCTCGGGATCTGCTTCGACCGCCGGTCGGGTCTCGGCTGGGCGGGCGGCCTCGCCGGACACGGCCTCGTCGCCTCGAGCATCTGCGGCCGGACGCTGGCCGATCTCGTGCTCGGTCGCGAGACCGAGCTGACGACGCTCCCGTGGGTCGGGCACGAGAGCCGCCGGTGGGAGCCCGAGCCGCTCCGGTTCGTCGCAACACGCTCGATCGCGGCGATCCTGGACAGCGCGGACCGGATCGAGGACGCCGGCGGGACGTCGCCGCGGCGGCTTCGGCTCGTCCGCCGCTTCACGCCTCAGCGTTAGGACATCCGCGGACACTCGTCTGTCACCAGTCCCGCTCGTACACTCGTGATCTCCCGAAAACCCACGTCGTCGAACGAGGAGCACATGGAGAAGATCAGCGAGACCGTCTACCACCTCCCGGAGATCGTCGGCGGCCCGACGATCCTGCTCGGGGAGGGCGTCGTGATCGTCGACACGGGTGTCCCCGGCAGCGAGACCGCGATCCTCGCCGCCGTCGAAGGGCTCGGGCGATCAGCCGCGGACGTGACCGACATCGTGATCACCCACGCCGACGGCGATCACGTCGGCGGGCTCGCCGCCCTCGTCGAACAGACCGGCGCGACGGTGTGGGCGAGTGCGCTCGAAGCCGACGTGATCGAAGGTCTCGCGGCTAGCCGCGGCGGCGACGTCAAGCGCAGCGCGACCGTCGACCACCGCTTCGAGCCTGGGGCGGTTCTCCCACTGCACGACGGGATCGAAACGCACGACACCCATGGCCACACCAGCGGGCACGTCTCGCTCCTCCTGGTCGACGAGGGAATCCTGATCGCGGGCGACGCACTCAACAACCGGGAGGGAGCGCTCGGCGGCTCGCCCCCGGTCTACACCGCCGACCCGGATGATGCTCGCGCCGCCGTCGCGACGCTCGCCGCGCTGCGGCCCGACACGATCGTGTTCGGGCACGGGCCGTCGATCATCGGCGGAGCGGCTGATCAGCTCGACGCGCTCGACGCCTCGCTCGGCTAGAGCTCGACCGCGCCGCGGATAGCCCGATAACCCAGCTCGCTATGTTCCGATTCCTCTAGTCGGGCTCTACCACCTGACCCGATCATTGGGCCTTGTCCAGCGCTGCTTCGTCTGCCTCGACGTTGCGGCGCAGGTTCTGGTGGTAGCCGGCCATCTGGCGTGCCATCAGGCGCTTTGCGAGCGGCTGCAGCAGCCGCGGCACGCCGGGCAGCTCGCCCTCGGCGACGAAGTCGACTCGCGTCCCTGCGCCGTCGGCCGCGAACGACCACGTGCCGTCGATGGGATACGGCCCCTCGACGATGTGCGCGTGTACGCGAGCAGGCCGGTCGAACTCGGTGAACTCGACGATCTGCTCGAATTCCTTCCCGCGCGGGCCTTTCGTGCGCTCGCGGACGCGGGTGCCCAGTTGCGGCGCGCCGGCGGTGAGTTGCTCGACGGACGTCTTCGACGTCTGCCAGGCGGCGAGGTTGGCCGGGTTGGTGAGGTAGTCGAAGACGACCTCGGGCGGCCGGCTGACGGAAAAGGACTGCTCGATGCGCATGGTGTTGCCTCCTAATCGGTTGGGAGTAGCGCGCGGTCGAAGAAGTCGATCACTCGGCGCTCGTACTCGGCGGGGTGCGCCTCGCATGCCGCCCGTGTGCTTCGAGCCCGGCACCTTCCAGATCGCCTTCGGCTCGCCGGCCGCTGCGTAATAGATCGGCCCTCTCGTGTTCTCCCCGCCCAGCCCCGGGTCCGCGTGGATCAGGAAGACCGCGCGGGGTGCGATGCGGGCGATGCGACTCTCGATCGGCGGTGGCGGGCCGTGGTTCGAGAAGACAGTCAACGCGGCGGTCATGAGCGCCAGATTCGGCTCCGCCAGCAGACGGGCCGGACCTGTCACGTCCTCGTCGCCGACGCGGCTGCCCGCGCCCTCCGCGACGATCGCCTTGAACGCGGTCGACTGCGCGGCCGCCTCGAGCAGGATCTCCCCGCCGATCGAGAAGCCGAACCCGCCGATGCGGTCCGGGTCGACGTCCGGACGACGGCGCAGATACTCGGCAGCGGCCAGAAGGTCGCGGTCGCCCGCCCAGCGCACGGTGTCGCCCTCGCTCGAGCCCTGGCCGCGTGGGTCGAGCAGCAGCACGCCGTATCCGTGGCGGATCAGCATCCTCGCCTCCTCGGGACCGAGTCGCACCTGGAAAGAGGACGACCGCGGCACGATTCCTCGACGGGACGTATGACGCGGCCAGGTCGAGCGAATCGCCGGTGACCACGGTGACGGTCTCGTACGGGACACGGAGGTCCGGGGTCACTGCGGCTCGTCCGGTGTGCACGTAGATGTAGGCGAAGCCGATCGGGAAGACGATGAACCAGACGATCGCCCACGCGAGGAACGGCGTCGCCACGACGATGAGCGCACGGCGCAGGTAGCGGCGTCGTCGGCTTCCGTCGGTGCGCCGTGCCTTCCACAGCGTGACCGGACCGATGAGGAGCAGCGCGACCCCCGCGACGATCGCGAGCAGGCCGGTGAAGTGGTCACCGGAGGCGCTGCCGTCGAGGAGGTAGTAGGCCGATGGCACGCCCACGGTGATGGCGAGCGCGCCGAGGGTCATCGCCGTGATCGCTCGCAGGCCGGCGCGTAGGCGTGGGTACACCACCGCGACAGCCGCCAGTACCGCGACGGGAATCAGCCCGCTTGCGAGGTGGTCGCCCGCAGAGGTACCGGGCTCGGGCTGGAGGAAGTTGTCGTCGACGATGTGGAGGCCGACGATTCCGACCGCGATCAGAGACAATGCGGTCTCTCGGCGTGACGGCGCTCGCCAGCCGAGCGAGTCCGCCCGCTTGCACATGGAGTCGGGAGGCGATCGTGCTCATGACTGGCTCGCAGCGACTCTGGTCGCGTCTGCCCGGGCGGCCACATGGCTGCGGCGGCCCGCTCGTCGGAGCGTCGCGTACGCCCAGATCGTTCTGACGATCCCCCAACACAGAGCGACCACGCCGCTCAGCAGAAGGAGGTAGGCGAGATCCGGCAAGCCCTGAGCGACAACGAGAAGCGACAAGCCGAGCTGCTTCGGGCACGAGGACGAGGATCAGGACGGCCCAGCCGAGGCTCAACGCCAGCGAGAGCCCGATACGCATGCGCGGTCCCACGCGACCACGAGGGAGACGCCCGCGACGCAGAGCCGCGACCCAGCGCACGATGCCGCGCATCTGGAGAACGAGCACCCCGAAGAGCACCGCGTAGACGACGAACGTGGGGATGCCCGACGGCGGCGGAGCGGGATCGCGTCCCTCGAGGAGACTCGTCACGCCCTCGGAGATCGTGCCCATGCGACCGTTGAGGAACAGGTCGATGGAGTTCTCCGCGTTCATCAGCACGATGACTCCGGTCCGGCTTCCGGGCACGAGCACGGCGTTCGCGTGGAAGTTGAACGTCTCGCCCTGATGGTGGATGGCCGGGATTCCGTTGATCGGGCCGACGAACCAGCCCATCCCGTACGAGGTGCCCGTCTCCGGTGTCTGGACGGCGGGCCGGTGGAGCTCGTCCACTCCCTCGGGTGAGAGCACGGACGCCGAGCGGTACCGACCGTTGTTCAGCTGGGCGATCAGGTAGTGGCTCATGTCCTCGGCGTCGGAGATGAGGTAGCCGGCCGGGACGAGGCCACGGTTGTAGGGGAGGTCGGCCGCTCTCGGCCGGCCGAACCAGTAGTGATAGCCGGTGGCGAGGCCGTGGTGCTCGGCCGCCGCCGCGGACGTGAACGAGCCGCGCATCTGTAGCGGGTCGAGGATCTCCGTCTGGACGTAGCTCTCGTAGGAGCGCCCGGCGACGGTCTGCACGATCAACCCCAGGACGGCGTAGTTGACGGTGCTGTACTGGTAGGTCTTGCCGACCGGTGCTGTCAGCTCGACGCTGCTCAGCTTGCGAACTGTCTTCTCCAGCGCTGCGTCGCTGATGTCGCCGTTGCCCTGGAACGTCCGCCCGGTCTTGGTCGACAGGCCGCTCGTCTGGTTCAGGAGGTGGCGGACGGTGATCCTGGCGGAAGCCGCCTCGTCCGCGACTCGGAACCACGGCAGGTAGCGCTGCACGGGGGCGTCGAGCTCGATCTTCCCGGCCTCGACGAGCTGCATGATCGCCAGCGCGGTGAACGACTTGGCGATCGAGCCGATGATGAAAGGCGTCCTCGGGGTCACGGGCCGCCCGGAGTCGTCCGCCTTGCCGAAGCCGCGGAGGTAGGTGATCCGGTCGTTCTCGACGATGCCGAGCGCGAGTCCGGGGATCCGCTGTGCCGCCATCTCGTCCTGAACGAAACGCTCGATGGCCGCGAACTCCGGAGCGGATCCGTGCCCGTTGGCGGCAGGAGTGTCAGAGCCCGGCTTGCTGGCGAGGTAGGCCGCCCCGAGTACCAGCGCGGCGAGGATCATCCACACGCCGGCCTTCCGACGGAGTGACGGCTTGCGCGTGTCGGGCGTCGGGCGCAGATCACGGTTCGCGACGTTCGCTTCCACGGACTCGCGGGCCGGCAGGAAGCGGATCACGATCGACGGCCATGGCGCCGGCAAGCGCGGCGGCGACGAGAAGACCGGTACCCATCGCCTGCGTAAAGGCGTCGCCGGTCGTCGCGAGCAGCTCCGAGGCTGCGTTGGGTGGAAGCTGGGCCGCGATCGCGCTGGCGGCGCCGACCGAGGACTCGGCCGCCGCCTGTGCCTTGGGAGGCAGAGGCGTCGAGCGAGCCTTCGACATCAGTGGAATAGAGGGAGCTGACGAGCGAGCCGACCACGGCAACGCCGAGCGCTCCCGAGACCATCCGGGCCACGGTGTTGGTGGCAGAGGCGACGCCGGTCTTGGCGGCCGGGACGGCGCCGATGACGGCTTCGGTCGCCGGAGCCATCACCCAACCCATCGAGAGTGCGAGCCCGAAGAACCAGGCCGCGAGCAGCAGCGCGTTCGTGCTCGGGTCCCAGAACGTGGTCACTGCCAGAAGGAGCGCCAGACCGCTCAGGCCTGCCGCGACGACGCGTGAGGTGCCGAGCCGCCGCACTGCCTTGCTCGACGAGCCCGCGCCCATCATCAGCCCGAGCGCTATCGGGCTCATGATCGCGCCTGCCTCGATCGCGCTGTAGCCGTGGGCGAACTGCAGGTACTGGGTCAGCGCGAAGATCGCGCCGAGCAGGGCGAAGAAGGCGACGCTGACTGCCCCTGTTCCGACGCTGAACCGCGCACTCCGGAAGAAGCCCAGGTCGAGCATCGGGTCATTGGTGCGCCCTTCCCACCAGACGAAAGCGCCCAGCAGCGCGATGCTTGCGGCGAGCGAGCCGACAACGAGGCCGGACGTCCAACCCTGCTCGGGCGCCTCGATGATCGCGTACACGAGGATGCTGAAACCGGCGGCGGAGAGTGCCGCTCCGAGCAGGTCGAACGAGCCAGGCCGGGGATCACGGCTCTCGGGCACATAGCGAATGCCGAGCAACAGCGCCGCTGCTGCGAACGGGACGTTGACGAGGAAGACCGACGGCCAGGCGAACCACTCGAGCAAGAGCCCGCCCGCCAGTGGGCCGAGCCCGATCCCGACCGCTGCCAGGGCAGCCCAGATGGCGATCGCCTTGCCGCGCTCCTCGCCGGTGAAGACGTTGGCGATGATCGAGAGCGTGGCGGGCATGATCAGCGCCGCGCCGATACCCATGGCGGCTCGCACAGCGATCACCTGGTCGGCGGAATCGGCGAGGAGGGCGCCGAGGCTCGCGAGGCCGAAGATCGAGACGCCTGCCTGGAGCGCGAGCTTGCGCCCGAAGCGGTCTCCGAGCGTCCCGAAGACGAGCAGAAGGCCCGCGAACACGAGCAGGTAGGAGTCGACCATCCACTGCAACTTGGAAGGGGAGGCGTCGAACTCGTCCTGCAGCGTTGGCAGGGCGACGTTGAGAATCGTGTTGTCGAGCCCGATGATCACCAGGCTCAGCGAGAGCACGCCGAGCGTCTTCCAGCGGCGCGCGTACTGGACGGGATCGATTGTCATCAGACCGGTTTCCTTTCGGGTGCGAGACGAGGACCGCGGCGCGAGCCGGTGTCGCCGAAAGAGGCGCCCGGCCCCGTCGCGTAGGCGAACGGGTGGTGGAAAGCGGCGAGCGCGTCGGCGCCCGGCACGTGCAACTCGAACCGCTCGTCGAGGTGGGAGTCGACGACCTCGACCTTGACGCGGCCGCTCATGCGGCTCCAGAGGAGCGAGACGACGAGACCGTCGTTCTCGCGAACCGCGAGCTCGCTCCAGGTGTGCTGCTCACAAGCTGTGCTCACGACTCCTCCTTCTGGGTTGCGGTAGCCGAGGCCGGTCACGGGATTCGCACCTCGCTGACCCGGACGGCCGTCGTGCGCTCTGCGACGTAGAAGGGCAGCTGCGCAAGCGCGTTCTCCTCGCTCGAGGCGTCCACGGTCCACCAGATCGAGTGGCCGCCCGAATGGCAGGAGGCCAGCGCGCCCTTGTGACGAAGCGGGCTCTCGAAGCCGCTGAAGGCGGCGAACGCAACGCCGCACTCGTTCGACTCGTGGTGGTGGTGAAGCAGGTAGCGGGGCATGTGTCCGACCCTGCCGCGGCGCCGTCGTCCCGACATCAGGCGGTCACCCTGGATCGGCCACCCTGATTTCTCGATCCGCGAGCCCTGATCTAGGGTGGAGGCCGGAAGCCACAGATGGCACTTGCCACCCATCTCGTCGGCCGCGCGTCGGAGCTCGACTCGGTCGACCGTCTCCTCGCCCAAGTCGGCGGGGGACAATCCGCGGCGCTCGAGCTGGTCGGCGAGCCGGGAATCGGCAAGACGCGCCTCCTCGCCGAGCTGGCCGCCCGCGCAGACGCACGCGGGTACCTCGTCCTCTCGGGCCGGGCCGGGGAGCTCGAGCTCGACTTGCCGTTCTGGGTCTTCGTCGACGCGCTCGACGAGTACGTCCACGGCCTCGACCCGCACCGCCTCGACAGCCTCGACGGTGATGTACGCGCGGAGCTCGCGACCGTCTTCCCGTCACTGGTCGGCCTCGCGATCGGGCACAGGACGGCGATCCAGCACGAGCGATACCGCAGCCACCGCGCCGTCTGCACACTGCTCGAAACGCTCGCGCAGACACAGCCGGTGGTGCTCGTGCTCGACGACGTCCACTGGGCGGATCCGGCGTCGGTCGAGCTGCTCGGCGCGCTCCTCCACCGACCGCCGGCCGCTCAGGTACTCGTCGCGCTGGCCGTGCGGCCGCGGCAGATGGGCGAGCGGCTCAGCGCCGCGCTCGAACGGGCTCATCGCGCCGGCACGATCGCGCGCATCGAACTCGGGGCGCTCAGCCCCGAGGACGCCCGCGAGCTGATCGGCGACGGAGCGGACGCGACCAGCCTCTACGAGGACAGCGGCGGCAATCCCTTCTACCTCGAGCAGCTCGCGCGGTCGGCCGACCGTCCCGAGAGGCCGGCGCCGACCCACGAGCCTTCGCTCGTAGGTGTCGACGTCCCAGCCGCGGTCGCCGCCGCGCTCACCGAGGAGCTCGCTCTGCTCTCCAAGCCCGCACGCCTCATCCTCGAGGGCGCCGCCGTCGCGGGAGACCCCTTCGACCCTGAGCTGGCGGCCGCGGCCGCCGGAGCCGACGACGCGGCAGCGATCGACGCGCTCGACGAGCTGCTGCGCCTGGATCTCATCCGCCAGACGGACGTTCCGCGGCGCTTCCGGTTCCGACATCCGCTCGTGCGCCGAGCGGTGTACGAGTCGATGCCCGGCGGCTGGCGGCTCGGCGCGCACGAACGCTGCGCCGATGCCCTTGCCCTGAGAGGCTCGCCGCCCTCGGCGATCGCACACCACGTCGAACGCTCCGCGCGTCAGGGCGACGAGGCCGCGGTTGCGCTGCTGCGAGAGGCTGGAGAGGCCGCGGCCCCCCGTGCACCTGCGAGCGCCGCGCGCTGGTTCGCCGCAGCCCTCCGTCTCCTCCCAGCGGCTGCGCCCGGCGACCGACGCGTCGAGCTGCTGCTAGCCCGTTCCGAAGCGCTCGCCGCCACCGGCCAACTCGGCGAGAGCCACGCGGCACTCCTCGAGAGCATGAACATCGTCCCCCAGGAAGCCGAGTCGTTGCGCGTCCGCCTCACCGTTGCCTGCGCGCGCGTCGAGCACCTCCTCGGCCGGTACAACGAGGCGCACGCCCACCTCGAGGCCGCCCTCGCCGAGCTCCAAGACCCCGCCTCCGCGCTGGGCGTCGAACTGATGATCGAGCTCGTCGGTGACAGCCTCTACCACGGCGACTACGACGCGATGCGCGCTTGGGCGGGCCGGGCGGTCGATGCGGCCGAGCTGCTCGGCGATCAGGCGCTGCTCGCAGCGGCGCTCGCCGGACGTGTCCTCGCAAGTGCGGTTGCGGGTCGCGCGGCGGAGGGACAGGCGTATGCCGCCGACGCCGCCGTGCTCATCGACGGTCTCGCGGACGACGAGCTCGGCAGTCGGCTCGACGCCCTTGCGCATCTCGCCACGGCCGAGTTCTACCTCGAGAACTTCGCGGGGGCAGGGTCTCACGCCGAGCGCGCGCTGAGGATCGGCCGTGCGACCGGGAAGGGCGATCTCTTCCCGCTCATCGTTCCCGATGCTCGGAGGCAGCCTCTGGGTTCGAGGCCGGATGGCGGAAGCAGGCGAGGTGCTCGACGGCGCGATCGCAGCCGCGCGGCTGGTGGACAACCCGCAAGGACTCGCCTGGAACCTCTTCAACCGCTCCTACGCAGCATTCGCCGCCGGCGACATCGACCTGGCGCTCGCGACCGCAACGGAAGCGTTCGACCTCGCGCAGCAACTGGACGCCGGTCCCGTCCGTGCGCACGCCGCGGTCGCACTCGCGTATGCCCGTTTCGATACCGGCCATCCGGAGCGATGTGCCGAGCTGTTGGTCGAGTTCGCAGGCGGGAACGAGCTGCGGCTGATCGGAGGAGGTTGGCGGGCCAGGTACCTCGAGCTTCTCACCCGTTCCTACCTCGCAGCGGGCCGGCGCGACGAAGCCGAGCACGCTGCAGCGGCTGCGCAGGACTGCGCCGAAACCGTGGGTCTCCCGATGGCGGGCGCGATGGCAGCCCTCGCCGCCGCGGCGCTCGATCTCGACGGCGGTCGGCCGTCGTCCGCCGCCGAGCGGGCGCTGAGCGCTGCAGCGGCGCTCGAGGAGGTCGGGAACGTCTTCGACGCCGCAACGTCGCGGCTGGTCGCCGGTCGAGCGCTCGCCGAGGCGGGCAAGCCCGACCAGGCGGCGGCCGAGCTGGAGCTCGCAGCGGCGGCGTTCGAGTCCTTCGGCTCGCACCGCTACCGGCAGCAGGCCGAACGGGAGCTCCGGAAACTCGGACGCTCGATCCACCGGCGCACGCGCCCGGGCAAGGCAGACGGAACCGGCGTCGACTCGCTCACCGAGCGCGAGCTCCAGATCGCACGACTCGTCGTCGACCGCAAGACCAATCCTCAGATCGCGGCCGAGCTCTTCCTCAGCTCGAAGACGGTCGAAACTCACCTGCGCAACACCTTCCGCAAGCTCGGCGTCACATCGCGCGTAGAAGTGGCGCGCGTCGTCGAGCGCGCCGAACGCACGCCGTAGGGCCGCGCCGCGACCGCGATCTAGGGGTACTTCGGACCCCGACCCCGGAGAAATCAGGGTCGCGTGTTCCGGGTTGGCGCCTGATGTCACCCCGCCCCCGCGGCTGCACGCTTGGGAGGTGTTCACCGCCGCCCACAGCGCTCGGAACACTCGCCCGTCGCTTGCCGGCGCGGTGCTGGCGAAGACCAATCGTGCGGTCCTCGTCCACCTACGTCACTCGACCTGGATCGCAGACCGGGTCAACCAACGATCGAAGGAGGCAACAATGCTGTTCTCGCTCTTCAACCTCTCCAGGCTCTCCCACACTCTCCGTGCCAACCGAGAGCAGGGCAGCCCTCAGCCCGAGCTCACCGGCTCGCTCACGATCCGCCGCAGCGACCGGGACGACACACGAGCTCTCCGGCAGCTCGCAGCGCTCGACAGCCGCCCGCTCCCCGCCGGAGCGTTCCTGCTGGCCGAGATCGACCAGGAGCTCGTCGCGGCCGCGCCGCTCAGCGGTGCCGCCGAGCCCCTCGCCAACCCGTTCAGGCAGACAACCGACATCCGCGACCTGCTCGTCGCCCGCGCCCACCAACTGCGCCAACCCACTCCCCTCGGAGCCGCCGCCTGAGACACCTCCCACCCGCCGCGGCGAGGCGGTATCGCAGCACGTCCTCCGACGTCGCGCGCTGAGGGGTAGTCGCAGTACCCGGATCGGCAGGGTCGGTCGCGGCGCGGATAGGCGTGGCACAGTGGACAGGCAGGCCATGGCCTGCCTGTCCCAGCCGATCGGAGGCGTCTGCGTATGCGCGCAACAGCGGGAGATGGATCGCCTCCCCATTCCGGACCGCGAGGAACGGCCAAAGACAGAGGTTCGTAACCCGTTCCACATCGCGTTCCGTGTAGCGGCGGGCGTACTCGTCGAGGAACGAGTCGACCGTGGCGGACATGAGAAGACTGTCGCAGTCGTCGCCGCCTCGGTAAGTCTCGAGTACCGCGCTAGGACGTCGTCGGGCGCGACGCGATTGCGATCAAGTCGGCGACGACTTCATCGAGCGGTCGGGTGGCATCCAGCTCGTGCGTGCAGCTCGCTCTCAGCAGCGGCTCGACGCTGACGAGGTCATCCAAGATCATCGCTCGTTCCACTGGAGTCTTCCCGTAGTTGTTCGTCGTTCTGCGTGCGATCCGGTCAAGGATCACGTCAGCAGGGGCGCTGAGCAGGACGACCGCGTCGAAACGGTTGTAGAACTTCGACTGGTTCCTCACACACCCTTGAACGAAGAGCGAGCGACCATCATCGGAATCCAGAAGCCCGGTGATCTCTTCCTCGACCCAGAGCCACTCCCCGCGGCGCGCCTCGTCGGAGGACGAGGCATGCTCGCGATACTCGCGCCAGCCCGGATCATCGGTGTCTACGACGCGATAGCCGCGTCGGCCAAGTTCGGCGAGCGCCGACGACTTGCCCGTTCCCGACATGCCGGTCACCAAGATCCTCGACATCGGGACGACGCTACCGAGTGTCGCGCGACGGCTTGGTCGGGTGGGCGAGTGTTCAGAAATGTCCCTCGGCGCGAGCGTCCCGGACCGTCACCATACGCCGGGAAGCAGGCGTCGAGTGTGACTCGCGTACTCGGCATACGGCTCGCCGAGCTCGCGTCTCAGGAGCGCCTCCTCGACCGGGATTCGCCGAACGAAGCCGATCGCAGGGAGCACTGTGCAGGTCACGAGGCTCAAGGCGTTTCCGAGTCCGATTCCGACCCCGGTGAACATGAGGATCGCGCCTGTGTACGAGGGGTGCCGTAGATACCTAAATGGCCCATCGACGACAACGGGGTGATCCGCCGCCACCTGGAGGTTGCGCGTGAAGTGTGCGCCCAGGGTTCGGATTGCCCACCAGCGGAGAGCCACACCGGCGAGCCCTATAGCGCACCCGACTACGGGCCAGAGCCACTCGTCTCCGGGCAGTGCCGCACCTGGAGCTTGCTTCGCGAGGAGCACTCCGAGAATTAGCCCAGCAATCTGCCACGCCTGTAACTGCCAGTAGGTCGGGTCAGACCACCGACGTTTCGTATCACCGCGAAACCGCCGGTTTTCCACCACGACTGACCCCACCGGAGCCCCGAAAACGAGCAGCGTCGCAGCGATGTTGTCGAGTGCGAGCGAATCAGACATGGCCGCCGAAGTCGCTCACGACAATAACCCGTAGCGGCGCCGTCTCACCCGAGCGACGGCAACCTCGACTGCACGAGAGTCTCTTCTCTGACGCGCCGTCCACCAGCCGTCCACCAGCGCGCCGATCGTGACACGCCACGCCACTCGGTCGTCTGCGCGGGCGACCAGGCCAGGAGTCGAACATCCAGCACCGTCGACCTGCCCAGACTCGACCGCGTCGAGGTGAGCCTCGATCAAGGCTTCGCCGATGAGATCGTGCGATCGACCAGAATCCCCGGATCGCACGGCGCAGCGGCCAACCAGCACGCGAGGCGAGCCAGGCGGCGGGATGGAGTTCCGAATAGCCTCTCCTGACGAATGGCTCGTATGGAATTCGGTGTCCATCTGCCGTTGATCTCGTTCGCAGGCGAGCAGCGCACGCTCGCCGACCTGGTCGCGGTCACCCAGGCTGCGAACGATCTCGGTTACACGCACATCTGCGCGAACGACCATCTCGTGTTCTCGCGCCCGTGGCTCGACGGGCCGACGGCGCTGGCAGCCGTGCTCGCGCACAGTGGTCGGATGACGGTCGCGACGACCGTTGCCGTGCCGGTGCTTCGTGGACCTGCGGCAACCGCAAAGATCCTCGCCGCGATCGACCTGTTGTCCGGCGGCCGGCTGGTGGTCGGGCTCGGTCCGGGTTCGTCGGCTCGCGATTACGAGCTGGTCGGGGTGCCATTCGAGGAGCGCTGGAAACGGCTGGACGAGGCGGTACAGACCCTGCGTGCGTACTGGCGAGCCGACGACGTCGCATTCGAGGGCGCGTTCTACTCCAGCGCCGGCTTCACGCTGGAACCGACCCCAGCCCAACGCCCCGGTCCGCCGATCTGGATCGGGAGTTGGGGATCACCGGCCGGGCTGCGGCGCGTGGCGCGCCTTGCCGACGGCTGGCTTGCCTCTGGTTACAACACGACACCGGAATCGTTCGCCCAGGCTTGGTTGGATGTTCAGGCGGAGCTGGCGGCGCGCGGGCGCGATGTCGCGGGGTTCGAGAACGGGATCGCAACCATGTGGTGCTACGTCACCGAGGACCGGGCACGCGCCGACGCGATGCTCGCGGACGTGTTGGCGCCGATGCTCAATCGTCCGGTGGAGCCGCTCCGCACGCTCCTTCCCATCGGGTCGGCGGAGGAATGTGCAGCGAAGCTGCTCGCTTACGAGCGTGCGGGCGCCCAACGCGTCTTCCTGTGGCCGCTCGCCGACGAGCGCGATCAGCTGGAGGTGTTCCGCGAACGCGTCGTCCCACTGCTCGACGCCGAGCGGACGTAGCCTGACCTGCACGCTTGCGCGCCGTCGCCTCGTCTCGACGCCGCGAGCTATCACTTTGACGGGTGCTCGGGAGCACTCGACCGGGATGAGCACGGCTCCGAGGCAGCGCGAGGCCGATCTCACCACCAGCTCACCGCGCTACCCTCCGCGGCGCGCCCCCGTAGCTCAGTGGATAGAGCAGCGGTTTCCTAAACCGCGTGCGCAAGTTCGATTCTTGCCGGGGGCATCGGCTTCGATACGGGGAAAGCGCGATGGACACAGGGCTTCCCGGAACCTGGGTTCCTCGTCCTAGCGGTCGATAGCCCGCCAGAGACCGCTTGAGAGGGGGCCGTTGGGGGCCGCGCCGGGGGCCGCACAACAACTCGTTTGCCGGCGGCCCTAAACCGCGTGCGCAAGTTCGATTCTTGCCGGGGGCATCGTGCGGAAAGCCCGTGAGCAAGAGTAGGGTCAGGCAGTCATGAAGCGCAGCATCTTCTGGATTGCGATGCTCGTCTGCGTTGTTGGCATCGCTGCCGGCTCCGTTTGGGCGGCGACTATCAACGGGAGCGCGCGTAACGAGACGCTGCGTGGTGGTGCTGGCGCCGACAGGATCTTCGGAAGGGGAGGCAACGACAAGCTTTTCGGGGCGGGCGGCAACGACGTCCTTGTGGGGGCGGCGGGCAACGACCTCCTTGTAGGCGGGGCCGGTGCCGACACGCTCTCGTGCGGGCCTGGCCGCGACACGGCAACCAGAGACGTGCGGGACAAGGTTGCCAAGGACTGCGAGGTTGTACGCGGCCCGGAGCCGGTTCCGTCGCCACCAGCTCCGCCGCAATCCCCACCGCCTCCGGCGCCGACCTTGCCGGCAGGCGTCCAGTTAGTAGTTCAAGGGGCCCTCCCCGAGGCCGAACGGGATCAGATCACCGATCTCGTTTCGTATTCGGCGCAGGAGATCGAGCGGCTGTTCGGGACCGCGTTCGGCGGCCGGCGAGTCCTCGTATCCGACGACCTCGAATGGATTCTCGACCGCCAGGCTGAGGTGGCGGGGCGGTTCCAGCGTCCGCGCAACGAGTGGCGCGCGGCTTGGCAGGCCGGCAACTTCGGCACCGTGTACGGGACAACCGTCCTCATCTACTGGGCGGCGCCCTGGCAGCAATCAGGCGTTCCCAACCGGTTGAAGGTGATGGCGCACGAGATTTTCCACTCCCTCCAGTCGCAATGGGCGCCGCAGATGCAAGGCTCTGAGATTTACTGGCTCGTCGAGGGCACGGCCGAGGTGGTGGGTTACCGCGTGGCCGCCGAGCGGGGGTATCTCAACTACAAAGCCTCGATTGCCGACTGGAAGACGCGAACGCGTCCCGTTAAGCTCCAGCTCCAGGCGCTGGAACGAGACTGGCCGCCAGCCTTCTACAGCACGGTTTATCCACTGTCGGCGCTCGCGTGCGACTACCTCGTAGGCGAGCAAGGCCTTGCCAAGTACTCGAGCTACTTCAAGCTGCTAGGAATCGGCACCCCGTGGCAGGAGGCGTTCGAACAGAGCTTCGGCAAAACGGTGAGCCAGTTCTACACCGAGTTCGCGGCCTACCAGCAGACGTCTTAGGGCCGCAGAAAAACACGGAAGGGTGGTTCTCGGTCACGCGACCGGAGCTTGGATCGATGCGTGCGAGCGTCCCGCCGACAGTTCCAACCCAGACCGAATCGTGTCCAGTCGAGCGACAGAAGTTTACGGGAGTAGACCGAAGGAGCAGCCGCGGCACGAACTGGATTGCGGGGCATCGGAAAGGGGCGAGGCTACGGCTGCGGCCAGCCAACCGGGCCGCTGTTGGGGCCGCCCGCTTCGCGATGCGCGCTCCACACCCTCTGCAGCGACAAGCTGAGCTCTTTCCGCCGCCGCCTTCAACCTACGTTTCCCGTCTACCGACCGTCTACCGGGACAGGACGGAGCCACCGGACAGAACACTGAAACGTCACAGAGACCAAAAGCTCCTCGTATCCAACGTGCTCGGTGAACAGAGCATCACCCTAAGGCAGCAAGACGGCCGATTCCTAAACCGCGTGCGCAAGTTCGATTCTTGCCGGGGGCATCACCTTCTAACTGAGCTACCACCCCTCGTGCGCAAGCGGTCTCGGCAACCGCTGCCAAGCCCCGCTCGCTGAGGGGTCGGTGGCCGAGGAGTGGGGCCCCTTCACGCTCAGATTTGCCACTGGCCGGGTGACAGTCGGACATATGTGACTCGCGTGTGTCCGAGGCGAAGGGTCCTCATCAGGTTCTGCGCAATGAGTCGCGTGCGCGGGGCGTGATAAAGGATTTGGCGCTGATGTCACCCTAGTAGGTGTGGGGAGCCTGGACTCCGATCTCGAGCGTCTGTACCGGCGCCGTCAGGATGCGTTCCAGGTGATGCTCTCCTCGGTCACGGGCAGCGTCGAGAGCGCACGCGATGTCGTGCAGGAGGCATTCGCACAGGCATTGCGCGACCAGGCGGGGTTCCGGGGGGACGGTTCCTTGGAGGGTTGGGTGTGGCGAATCGCGTTCCGGGTCGCGGTCGGGCAAAGTGGATCGCGCGAGTTTGCTGTGGATGAGGTGCCGGAGGTGGCGTTCGTCCACGAGAGCCACGACCCGGCGCTGGCGGCCGCCGTGCGCAGCTTGTCGCCGCAGCGACGGATGGCCGTCTTCCTCCGCTACTTCGCGGATCTCTCGTATGCAGAGATCGGCGAGGTGCTGGGAATCGCCGAGGGAACCGTGGCCGCGACCTTGTCCAAGGCGCACGAGCACCTCGTCGCCGAACTCTCCGCGAACGAGGTGGTGGCATGAGCAGTCACAAGGACAGTCTGCTGAAAGCTCGCTTCGCCGCCCTCGCACCCGATCCGCTGCCAGGCGACTGGGTCGACGTGATCGGCCGGGTCGACAAGGGTTGGACGAGCCCCAGGCGGTTCCGGCTTTCCGACGGGCACTCTCGTCGTCGCCGCCGGCTGCTGGTCGTGCTCGCTGTGGTTGTGCTCGTGGCGGTGGTCAGCGCCTCTGCGCTCGCCGTGCGCGCGTTCTTCATCGGCAACGGATTTATCGGAATTCCACCGGTGGGAGCGACGGCGAGCACGCCGACGCGTGGCGAGCTGGTTCTCAGCGCCTATGGAGTGACCGCGCATTCGCGCAACAAGGTGTGGGTGTACCGCGACGGGAGGATGATTTTCCAGCGCGAGCTTCGCCCGGGAACCAAGCATCCCCCCGGCAGTGCGAACCAAGAATCGACCGGCTTTCTCGAGAAGCACCTGACCCCGGAAGGGGTCGAGATCCTGCAATCGGAGATCATGTCGACCGGGCTCTTCGGCCACGACCGCGATCTCGCGGTGGCCAGTCCGGTGGTGCCGTTCTTCAACTCCATTTCCGTGCGCAACGGAGCACGGCTCGTACGCGTCGCGTGGCACCAACACCCCCCGTACGAGCCCAAGCCGGCCTATCCGCTTGCGACTCACGAGCAGGCGACCACACTTCAACGACTCGTCGCACGTGTCACAGAACCGGAGGCGTGGCTGCCAACGAGCGCATGGCGCGATCGGCAGACACGGGCCTACGTACCCGCCAGGTTCGAGCTCTGGTACGGCCCATGGCCACTGAAGGTGAACTACTCCGACACCCTGAAGCAGCTCCCCGACCGGGCACGCGACATCCTCCGCGCTCACAAGCCAAGACGGGAGCGGGGACTTACCGGCTGGCAAGGCGATCTGGTTCCCGACTACACCTACTTCTTCACGGTGACGGGCGAGGAGGCCCGCTCACTACGCATGGCACTCCAGGACGCGGGACTCGAAGTCGACTGGAGAGTCGAGAACGTTGCGCTGGCGTATCTCGTCGGAGCGCGACATCCAAACGGCGGCTATGTCTCGATCACCTTCGTTCCGATCCTCCCACACGGCGAACCGAGCGGCCCTGGCGGGTGATCCACGACTCCTCGAGACGAATCGGCCCTCGCGCCGTTCATGAACGGCGCCCACGGCGGACGAGCAGAACCGGATGCGGAAAGGGGACGAGCGAGATGCCCACGAGTCGAATCCAACGTCTCATCGCCGTTGGCCTCATCGTGACGGTCGTACCGTTGCTGGCGCTTACGGTGCAGGTCAGCTTGCCGGCGGCAGCGAACGGCACGAACGGTGTGAACTCGAGCCGGGCCCTGCGTGGCACGGTGACCATCAGCCTGAAGGGAAAGCGGCTAGGACCCAGCACCAATGCCGGTCGAGGGTGGTTCACTCTTTCCGGCGCGATCGCTGATCGCGGGACGTTCGTTGACAGCCCGGGCCTTATCGTCATTCGTGCCCTTAACGGCACGAAGGGAGCCATCTGGATCTCTGTTGGTGCACCGACACGCGGGTCTAGATGTCAATGCAACTGGGAAATCATCGAGGGAACGAAGGCGTACGCCGGGCTTCATGGGCGAGGAAACGAGGGCGGTCGGTACTCGTCAACCATCAACATCACCATGAATGGAACTGTCTCGCAGTAGCCCAATCCGCGCTCGCTCTTCCCTGACGCGGCCGTCTACCAGCCGTCTACCGGGACCAGCCGGAGAGGGATGCACCGCGTTCGTCTCCAGGACACTCGGACCTGTCTCGACCCGCGTCGGGACGGACACCACGAACTGGGTGACACACGGTTCGCCTCAACTAGGTCGCTTCCTAAACCGCGTGCGCAAGTTCGATTCTTGCCGGGGGCACTGGCTTGAACACGCGGAAACCGGGATGGGCAGAGGGGTGCCGGAAACCTGGGTTTCGTCCAGACGCCCCGATACGCCGCCTGGAACCGCTGGAGAGGGGGCCACAGGGGGCCGCGCAAGGGGCCGCTGCAGTTGGAGAGCGACGGTGCTCTCCTCGACGCATACGTTCGGGGGAGGGTGCTTTCGGGGGAGGATGCGACCGTGATCGCTCTGCCCGCCCCACGACTCGAGGAGGATGAGGACAACCGCGCCCACGAAGGTCGCTAGCGCGGCGAGCGCCCAGTACCTGCGACGGCGACGACGCTGCTCTCGCCTCGCCTCGTCCTTTCGCTCTCGGTCGGGCGGAGGAGGCCGGTACGCGACCTCCTCCGCGCTCCAATGGCTAGTAGGAGTACTTGCCGTCCCAGCGGTAGTCGATGGTCTTCGCCGGATCGCCGATCGGCTTGACGACGAGGTTGGCCGTGAATTTCCTGAGCGGCCCGGTGCCGCCGGAGAACGTGACTGTCCCGATCCCGGTGTTCAGATCGAGGATCACGTGGCCGAACGCCTTCGCGCCCTTGCTGAAAAGCGTCAGGTCTGAATCGCTGCCTGGATCGGGCGTCGCGTACACGATCTTCGAGCCGACGGCGATGAGCTTGAGGTTCGAAGACGTGACCGTGCAGAAGGATCCCGCCTTGCCGGTGTAGTGCGAGCACTCCTTCTTCACGTGGAGCGTTCCACTGTGCGGCGTGGAATGCTCACCGCTGTTGCGGGCTGAGCCCGCGGCTGCGAGGCTTCCCGCGGCGACGACTCCAAGGAACAAGCCCAGGATCCACTTCATGTTGGATCTCCTCCTTCTCGGTTGTGAACCGGTTCGGTGATCTCGAGCTGCCTGTATGCCAACGCCCTCAGCGTGGCATCGGAGCCGAGGCGCGTCTGCGGTGCCAGCCCCCGATCGACGCGGGTGCCAGCACGGGGACGCGTCAGGCGCAGAACCGGCGTACCCGGTGCGGAAAGCTCTCGACGTCGATCGGCTTCTCGAGGTAGCCGGAGAATCCGGCGTGCGTGAGCCAGTCGGCGTCTCCTTCGAACGCGACCGCGCTCAACGCGACCACGGGAATCGCCGCTGTCTTCGCCCCTTCCGCGAGGATCCTGACAGCCTCCGTACCGTCCATGTCAGGCAGTCGGAGGTCCATCAGGACGACGTCGGGAAGATGCTCGGCGCTCAGCGCGACTGCCTCCGCACCGTTCCGGGCAACGAGCGTTCGGAATCCCGCGGCGAGCAATACGTCCCGCGCAAGCTTCAGGTTCCTCGCGTCGTCGTCGACGATCAGGACGAGCCGCGAGGACATGCTCCGCCCGTCTGGAGGAGGACCGGGCACCGGCGTATCCTCCTACCCGTGCCGATCCGGGTCGTGCTGGCGGACGATCACTACCTCGTCCGCGAAGGCGTACAGCGCCTGCTCGAGCCGGTATCCGACGTCGAGGTCGCCGCCGTCTGCAACGACCTCGATTCCCTTCTCGAGGCGGTCGACGCGAAGCGACCGAACGTCGTCGTCACCGACATCCGGATGCCGCCGGGGAACGCCGACGAAGGGATCCAGGCTGCCGAGCGGTTGCGCGAGACGCATCCGGACGTCGGTGTCGTCGTGCTGAGCCAGTACGCGAATCCGACATACGCCCTTGCGCTGCTCGACCGAGGTAGCGCCGGTCGCGCCTACCTCCTCAAGGAGCGGGTCGAGGACGTCGACCAGTTCGTCGGCGCGATCCGCGCGGTCGCAGAGGGCGGCTCCGTGATCGACGCCAAGGTCGTCGAGGCCCTCGTCGCGGCGAGCGGTCGGAGCGACGAGTCCCCGCTCAACGAGCTGACGCCGCGCGAGCGCGACGTGCTGCGCGAGATGGCCGAAGGGAAGAACAACGCGGCCATCGCCGAGACGCTCTTCCTGACCGAGCGTTCGGTCGAGAAGGTGATTCATTCGATCTTCCTCAAGCTCGGACTGACGTGGGAGCCGGCGGTTCACCGGCGCGTCAAGGCCGTCATCCTCTACCTCGCCGAGAACGGCTAGGTTCATCGCCGAGATCGGCAGTGAGCCGATGATGGCGGTGTGCCCCGGCTCCGAGTCGATCGTCAACCCGCCACCGAGCGCCTCGAGGCGGTCGCGCATCGGGGCCAGGTCGGCATCGGCCGTAGCCGAGTTGGAGCCTTCGGCGGTGATCTCGAACACGACTGTCCCCTCTCCTGCGCGGCACGTTGATCGCGATCTTCCCCTTCCCGCCGAGGATGCTCCAGTGCGTCGGTGCAGGAGAAGTAGATAGCTCCGGCAAGCTCGGGTGGAAGGGTCGCTCCCTCCGGAACCTGCACGCGAGTCGGCGCGTCGAGCATCGCCGCCGTGGTGCGCAGTGCGGCGCGAAGCCCGCCGCCCGCTTCGAGCAGGGGAGGATGGACTTCGGTGCGCCAAGGCCTGCAGCGCAGCCACGGCCTCCTGTAGCTCGCCTTTCATCTCGTCGAGCAGGGCGCCCGCCGCGACGGGATCGACGTCGACGAGCCTCCGAGTCTGCTGCAGCTCGACCGCGAGCGCGACCAGTCGCTGCTGAGGGCCGTCGTGGAGGTCGCGCTCGATCCTGCCGCGATCGGCTGCGGCGGTCAGCACCAGCCGCTTCCGCGAGGCGCTCAGCTCCTCGATCTGTCGATCATTACACGTCCGCAGCCGGTGAGTCGTGTCGCCGGCGAGGATCCTCGCCGGCGGCTCGCCCGAGATCGCAGTGCTCTCGACGACCCGGATCAGCTCGACGACGTCGACGGGCTTGGACAGATAGCCGTCGAACCCGACGTCGAGGAAGCGCTCGCTGTCGCCTCTCATAGCCTGCGCGGTCAGCGCGACCACGGGGATCGCGGAGGTTCGCACGTCGCCCCGAAGCTGCGCCAGGGCTTCGATGCCGTCGATCCCGGGCAGCTGCACGTCCATCAAGCACGAGCGCCGGGTCGAGCGTCCGCGCGAGTTCGACCGCATCCTCGCCGGTCGTCGCCTCGAGCGTGCTGTACCCCTTTGCCTGCAGCACGTCGCGGAAGAGCTTCATGTTCGTTTCGTTGTCCTCGACGACGAGGATGCGCTCACCCGCCATTGCGACCTGCCTTCTCGATCGGGAGCGTGAACACGAAGCGGCTGCCGTGCCCGGACCGACTTTCGACCCAGATGCGGCCCCGGTGCAGTTCGACGAGGCGCTTCGAGAGCGCGAGTCCGAGGCCGGTGCCCATCGCGCTGTCGCACGCCGATGTCCGTCTGCTGGAACTCCTCGAAGATCCGTTCCTGGTCGTCTGCGGCGATACCGGGCCCGGTGTCCGTCACCGACACGAGTACCTCTCCGTCCTCCCGCGCAGAAGCGACGACGACGCTTCCGCCGCTCGGCGTGAACTTGACCGCGTTCGAGAGCAGGTTGAAGACGACCTGCTGGACGCGCCGCTCGTCACCGTCGACGAGATCGACGTCGGCTGTCGAGCTCCAGCGAGAGGAGTACGCCGTTCTCGGTCGCCCGTTCCCTCACCATGACCACGCCGCGCTCGAGGGCCTCGCGGAGCGAGAAGGTCGCGACTTCGAGCTCGATCTGCCCGGCCTCGACCTTGGACAGGTCGAGTACGTCGTTGATCAGGGTGAGGAGGTGGTTTCCCGACGCGAGGATGTCGTCGAGGTACTCTGCCTGCTTCGCGTTGAGCGGCCCGAACAACCGCTGCCGAAGCGCCTGGGAGAAGCCGATGATCGCGTTCAGCGGCGTCCGCAGCTCGTGCGACATGTTGGCCAGGAACTCGCTCTTGTGCCGGCTCGCGACCTCGAGCTGGCTGCCCTTCTGCGAGAGCTCTGCGAGCGCCAGCTGCAGCTCCCGCGTTCGGTCGTCGACCCTTTGCTCCAGCCCTCTCGACCGATGCCTGCAGGCTCGCCGCCATCGCGTTCAACTCGTCTGCAAGACCACCCAGCTCGTCCCGCCGATGGTAGCTCGATCCGTTCGTCGTAGGCGCCTGCGCCGATCCGGGCCGCTGCTGTCCGCATCTGTTTGACCGGGCGCACGAGACGGCGCGCCAGTAGGACGCTGAGGCCGACCCCCGCCGTGAGGAAACGCCGCCAGCAGCAGCGCCGTCCGCCAGATCTTTCCGCGGACCGGCGCGAACGCCGCGCTCTCGGGCTGCTCGACGAACACCTTCCAGCCGAGCGGCTCGACGGTCGCCCAGGTACTCAGCACCTTCTCGCCGTCGGAAGTTTCGGCCGACCGTCGACCCGTGCGTCGACGAAGCCAGCGACTGCGTCACCTGCGGGAAGGGCCAGAGAATCGATGCGTAAAGGCGGCGGCGTTCGGGTGCGCGATCGGCACGCCTCTGGCGTCGACCGCGTAGACGTATCCGCGACGTGCCGAGACGCGTCTGCCTGACGAGATCCTGGATGACTACGAGATCGAGCGTCTCGCCGAAGACTCCGCTCCCCGAGTGCTGCTAGTCCCGAGGGCCCGAATTCCGCAGCGACGACCTCCATCGCTCGCGCCTCGGGGTTGGACAGGAGCTGTGGTGCGTAACGCAGAGCCGAAGTAGACCCCCGCCTTCCTCGCCAGCTGAGTCGAACGATCATGTGAGTGAGTTCCCCTTGACCACGGTCGAGCCCGCCGCCTGTCTCTGCGAGCGTCTTGCGCCCGTGTTCGTCCACGTAGAACGCATCGATCGCGTGATTGGCGAGCAAGGGATCGAGCTGCGAGCCGAGTGCCGTGAAGTACAGGTAACTGGCCCGTCATCGTCTGCAGTCCGCTTGGTCAGGTCCAGGAAGTACTCGGTCGATCGTGACCGCAACGGACTTCGCCTTCTCCTGCTGGAGCCGGATCAAGCGCACGCTTGTTGTCCTGATAGGACGAGGAGAGCAGGTACGCGCTCGTCCCGATGACCGGCACGGCGACCAGCAGCGCGAACACGGCGATGTACTTGGCCGAGAGCGACGAAGCCGCCTGGCGACCCGCTCACTCACCGGCCGATCCCCACGGGATGCTAGCCGCTACCGAAGCTGTACGTCCCGTCCCAGTGCCACAGGTTGGCGACCGACGAATCGGCCGTGACACGGACACGGGAATGAAACCCGGCGAGCGTGCCCGTGCCGTCCGAGATCGTGCACAGCCCAGCCTGGACCTTGTTTTGAATGAAGCAATGGCCGGTTGCGACGGTGCCCCGCCCCACGTAGATGACGATGTCGCTGTCCGTCCCGGTCTTGGTGGCCTCCTGGAAGTAGAAGATCTTCGAGCCCAGCTTGATCGCCTTGACGTTCGAGGACCTGATCGTGCAATAAGCAGCCGACTTGTCCAGTGTTTCCCGCGCAGTCCTTCGTCGCATGGAATGGCTTCGTCGCTCGAGGCGAGCGATCCTGCGAGGAGGCAGCGGATGCGGAGAAGGAGAACGCGAGCGATAGAGCCGCTGCGACGACGAGAATGCCTGCGGACAGCCGCGTTCGGCCGACCATCGGGGTCTCCTTTGCTCGGGGAGCGAGCGTACCAGCCACTTGTGCGGCATGTCTCTTTTTCGGCGCGGAGTGGGATCCCTCCGATGAGTGGCCTCCACATCTTCTGACCTCCTTGGGCTCCCTCGCTATCGATCTCGAGAGACGATGATCGTGGTCAGGCGACGCAACCGCCAGGGTGCCAGCATCCCGATTTGACCCCGCGGTGGCCTCGGCGAAGGTACTCAGGGGTTCGACGGGTTCGAGTCCGTCAGAGGGCTTCCTTCCATAGCAATCCAACCGTCTCCCGAGCCATGCGTGTTGTTTTCTTATTAGGCAACAGAGCGTACTTTAAACGTACCTCAGCCGTACGCTGGTTTTACGCTGCTTCTACGCTCGACGGTGTTTCCTAAACCGCGTGCGCAAGTTCGATTCTTGCCGGGGGCACTGTCTCGTGGAGCGGCTTGGTCATGCGGTTTCCGCCTGGCTAGGCCGCTCGCGGCCCCTCGGGCCGTTGTGTCCGGTCTCGCCACGGTGACCGCCTGAGACGGCTCAACACGGCTGTATCTGGGTGCTCACTGGCGCGCGACTGGCGCGCACACAGCGGCACGGCCTCGTCACCTCGAGCATCTGCGGCCGCACGCTGTCCGATCTCGTCCTCGGGCGCGAGACCGAGCTGACGGCGCTGCCTGGGTCGGGCTTGCAGTCGGCGCTGGGAGCCGGAACCCTTGCGCTTCGTCGCGACGCGCTCGATCGCAAGGCCGCCGCGAAGCGGCAACCACCGGCGATCAGCCTCGCCATCCGCCGTCGTCGGTCAGGATTGAGCCATGCTCCACCTTCGGGTCTACGCGCCGACGGCGCTCACCACGTCGGTCGTGCAGGTGCTGCGCGACGAGCCGACGGTGAGCACGCTGGCCGTGCTGAAGGGAGCCTCGGTGCGGCCGCCGGGTGATCTCGTCCTCGCGGACGTCCCGCGGGAGACCGCGAACCTCGTCGTCGACCGCCTCACGGCGACCGGCGTCCACGTGCAGGGATCGATCCAGCTCCAGCCCGTCCGCTCGTGGATCTCGCAGGCCGGGTTCGACGCCGAGCGCGCTGCCCCGGGGGCCGAGGCGGACGCGATCGTCTGGGTGGACGTGATCCAGCGCGCCTACGAGGAGGCGCACCTCACCTTCGCGTTCGTCACCTTCATGGTGTTCGCGACGCTGATCGCGAGCATCGGCATCGTCCTGGACTCGCAAATCCTGATCATCGGTGCGATGGTCCTGGGACCCGAGTTCGGCGCGGTCGCCGCGCTCGGGATCGCCCTGCTCCGCAAGCGCTTCGGCCTCCTGCGACATGCGCTCCGAACTCTCGCGATCGGGTTCGCGATCGCCGTGCTCGCGACGACGGTGGTGATGCTCGTACTGCGGTGGCTGGACTGGGTCGACGCGCGCGATCTCACCTCCGACCGTCTCGGCACCAACTTCATCTACCAACCCGACCGCTGGTCGTTCCTGATCGCCGTGATCGCAGGGTCGGCCGGCGTCCTCGCCATGACCTCGGCGAAGGCGGGGGGTCTCACGGGGGTCTTCATCTCGGTCACCACCATCCCCGCGGCGGCCAACATCGCTGCGGGGCTCGCCTTCGGACTGTGGCACGAGGTGCGTGGAAGCCTGTTGCAGCTCCTCGTCAACATCACCGGGATGGCACTCGCGGGCTGGCTCACGCTCGCCGTGCAGCACGTCGTCTGGCAGCGTGTCCGTGCACGACGGCCGGCTAAACGGCAACGCTCGCCCCTGAAGCCCAAGCCCTAGCCCATCACTCGATACAACCGCCAATGATTCGCGACGCCCTTCAACTCGTGGTCGCCGACGTCGTCGAACGCGATCCCCGAACCCGCAGTGAGGTCCTTGACCGTCTGGCTCACGAGTACCTCGGATGCTCCGGCCGCCGCCGAAATGCGCGCGGCGATGTTGATGGCGATGCCAGCCACCTTGCCGTCGACCGTGCCCAACTCGCCGGTATGCACCCCCGCTCGCATCTCGATCCCCAATGCCGCGACAGCATCGCGGAGCGCTTGAGCGCAACGGACAGCGCGGGTCGGGCCGTCGAACGTTGCCAAGAACCCGTCGCCCGCAGTGTCGACCTCGCGGCCCCGGTAGCGCGCGAGCTGGGAACGAACCTGGGCGTGGTGGCGCTCGAGGAGCGCGCGCCACTCGCGGTCGCCGATCTCAGAGGCGATTCGCGTCGAGCCGACGATGTCAGTGACGAGGACGGTTGCAATTGCCCGGTCGAGCGTCGCCTCCTCGTCGCGCACCGAGTTCACGAAGCCACGGATCGTCTCCACGACCGCCGCCGTGTCACCGATCCACGGGACGTGATCGGCACCCGGTAACGCTGCGACGGAAGCGCCTGGCACGTTCGCTGCGAGCCAGCGACTGTCGCCCGCGACCGGGTCGTCGGCACGCCAGATCACGAGGGTCGGAAGCGCAAGGCTCCGCATGATGTCGCGCGCGTCCGTCTCGTACCACATCCGGTTCAGCGCCATGGCCGCACTCGGACTGGCGCTCTGCCGGAAGTAGCGGACCCACCACGAGACGAACTCCGGATCCGCGGCTTCGGACGGCATGAGCTCGCCGACCATCGCCCGCGCGTACGCCCCGTTGCCCCAGCCACTATCGATGGCCTCCTGATCCCGTCGGAACTCATCCTCCGCCATCCCCCAGGTGTGATCCGTCGCCCAGGCGCCACGGGCGTCCGAGCCATAGAGCACGACCCCGCGCGTGCGCTGCGGATAGGTGGCTGCGAACAGGGCCGACATCGGGCCACCCTCGGACTGCCCCAGGAGGAACGCCCGACGCGAGCCGACCGCATCCATGACCGCGCGCACATCGTCCATCCGCGTTTCGAGGTCGGGAAGCGCCTGGTCGGGGACGCGATCGGACAGCCCTGTTCCACGCTTGTCGAAGATGATTAGCCGGCAGAACGAGGCCAGGGCTTCCAGGTACCCCGCGAGGCGATCGTTGGTCCACATCAGCTCGATGTTCGACACCCAACCCGGCACGTACACCATGTCGACCGGGCCGACACCCGTCACGCAATAGGCGATGTGGACATCGCCACTCTTGGCGAAGACGGGCTCGGGCGAGGATCTCATGTCAACCGACCCGCAACTCTAGACCGACCCGGTTCCGGTGACTGCCTGATCCAGAAAGACGAACAGCACTCCTAATTCGCACTTCGCGACCGACGAGCTCGCTTCCAGTATCCCTCCCCAGACACGAGCGGGAGCCGCGCAGCCTGCGGAGGGTGCTCTCGCCTGACTCACCGTCTACCGGCCGTCTACCGGGACCAGCCGGAGAGGAATGCACAGCGTTCGTCTCCACGACACTCGAACCTGTCTTGGCCCGCGTCGGGACGGACACCACGGACTGAGCGACACACGGTTCGCCTCGACTAGGTCGCTTCCTAAACCGCGTGCGCAAGTTCGATTCTTGCCGGGGGCATCACTCGCTCTTGCCGCTTCAACGGATGGCCCCGATCGACGCACAAGGTTTCCGCGACAGGCAAGAGCCGACGCAGGGCGCAGCCGTAAACGTCAAGCTCACGGCCCTCACTCAACCCCGCCGCACGCACTCTTGCGAGCCTCGTCGACCATCGACTTGAGCTCAGTCGAGCCCTCCCCTAGTGCCGGCGAAGCGTCGGAAGTCTCACGGCGCAGGCCACTAGCTTCAGGCTCGGCGTACGAATGGCTCTGCTTCAGACACGCTTCTGGTCGCGCCGTTAACCGCTCCGAGCGCTGGTCCTAGTTCTCCAGATCGGAGGGGTGTTGTCGCCTGGCCACTCGGGCGAGGCGCCGACGAGCGCCTATGCTGACGTCACCCAGTGCGGGTAGGAGCCCGCCCGGGAAGAGGAGCATGATCGCGATCAGGATCATCCCGAAGACTCCGTACGAGAACACGGTTGGCGCTGCGTCCGGGAGGTCCCAGCCGAGTAGCTCGGGGCGCGCTCCGATCTCTCGCAGCTTCTGTTCGAGGTAGAGGATCGTCACGGTGCCGATGACAGCACCGTAGATGTTGCCGAGCCCGCCGACGGCGACCATTACGACGAACTCGATGCTCAGCACGACGGGGAAGGCCTCGGGCGAAACGATGAGAAACGAGAAGGTGAAGAGGCCGCCGCCGAGCCCGGCGAGTGCGGCTGCGACGACGAACAGCCTCAGCTTGTAACTGGCGACGGGGATCCCGGAGGCTGCGGCGGACGTTTCGTCCGTCGCGATCGCCTGGAGAGCCCGCCCCACCCGGGAGTGGACGAGGTTGGTGGCGAGAAGTAGCGCGAGCGCGACGATCGCCCACACGACGGCCGCGTGGAGGGGGCCAGTGAGATCGTGTTCGAAGAGCGTCAGTGGCTTCGTGACCGAGATCCCGTACTGGCCGCCCGTGAACCTGTCCCACGCCGAGAGAAGCGAGAAGGCGATGAGGTGCAAGGCGAGAGTTGCGAACGCCAGATAGTGACCGTGGAGCCTGAGAAGCGGGACGCCGATCACGGCGGCGATGAAGGCTGTGACGACCGGCGCCGCGAGGACAGCGAGGACCGGGGCAATGCCGGCGCTCGGGTCGACGAAACGTGCGGCGGGATCGATTCCCACGGTCAACACCGCCGAGGTGTAGGCGCCGATCAGGAAGAACGCACCCTGGCCGAGCGAGATCTGGCCTGCGAAGCCCATGAGGAGCGTGAGACCGATCGCCACGAGGGCGTACAGACCCATCCGGTCGTAGAGCGCGACGTCGAACGTCGAGAGCTGATAGGGCAGCCAGCACGCGAACAGCGCCGCTCCCCCGAGCAGCACAAGGCGGATCCACGCGGGCCAGGGCGCACGCATGCGTTGGATCGCCCCATGGGCGGCTTCGCCGGCGGTCGCGACTTCGGCCCGTGCACGCCACCCGATCAGGACGAGCATCACGACCAGCGCGACGGTCAAGCTGTACTGCGGGTCGACATAGCCGACCACGAACTGTTCGAGGATGCCGAGGGCGTAGCCGCCGAGGAGCGCGAGCCGGATCGATGCAAGACCGCCAAAAACGGCCGCAGCGAAGCCGTTCACTGTGATCGCCACGTCGGAGCTGTAGGTCATGGGGTTGCTCGGTGCGAGGAGCGAGCCGCCAAGTGCGGAGAGCGCGCCAGCGGCCATGAAGGCGACGATCGCAAGGGAGCGGAAGTTCAGCCCGACCAGTTCGGCGGCGCGCCTTGAATCCGAGCAGGCAACGAGAGCCTGTCCGACGATCGTGTGGCGTAGGAAGAGCGTGAGCGCGACCGCCGCCGAAAGCGCCACGAGACCAATTAGCACGTACTGCGGTTGGACGAGGACGCCCTTGATGTTCCATGCGGTCTCGGAGATCCCCGGATAGCTGCGTGGGATGTCGCCGAACTCGAGGAGCAGTAATGCCTCGGCGAGAAACGCTGCTCCGAGTGTGATGATCGTGCTCGCCAGGCTTGTCGTCTTTCCACGGATTCCGACGGAGACGACGCCAACCAATGAGGCAAGCAAGGTAGCTGCAACGATCGCCATGAGCGCGGCGAGTGTGACGGGCAGGTCGCTGGAAAGCCTGAAGGTGAGCAATCCTCCGAGAACGGCGAACACGCCCTGTGCAAAGTTGACGATCCCGGTGGTTCGGTAGACGAGGACAAGGCTCATCCCCACAAGAGCGAAGGCTGATCCGGTCGACAGGCCCACGACGACGAGCTGCAGGAAGGTGGTCATGCTGGGGCCGTACCGAGGTACGCGTCTTGAACTTCTGGGCGGCTCCGGACCTGCTGGCTCTCGCCCGCGAGTATCACTCGACCGGTCTCGAGTACGTACGCGTGCTCGCAGAGGTCGAATGCGAGACGCGCGTTCTGCTCCACGAGCAGGATCGCGACGTGCTCTTCCTCGTTGAGTCGATAGAGGAAGTCCGCTAGTTGTTCGACTACGAGCGGCGCGAGGCCCAGTGAGAGCTCGTCGATTGCGAGCGCCTGTGGTTCCGCCATGAGGGCGCGGCCGATGGCGACCATCTGCTGTTCGCCGCCTGATGTGCGCCCCGCAGGGCGCTCGCGCAGTTCGTACAGCTTGGGCAACAGCGAATAGATCTTCTCGAGGCGATCTCGTACCGCTCGACGACGACGGAGGTAGCGGATTGTCGACGTGGCGATTTCCGTTCGGAATGAGCGACCGAATGCCCCGAGAAGCAGATTCGCCTCGACAGCAAGACTCGGGAAGACTTGGCGCCCCTCCGGGACCTGGGTCAGGCCATGGCGGACTATCTGATTCGGCGTCTTCCCGGTGACGTCGAAGCCGTCGATGCAGACCGAGCCCGCCGCGGGCCGAACAACGCCAGAGATCGCGTTGAGCAGCGAAGACTTTCCGGCCCCGTTTGCGCCGACGAGAGCGACTCGGTCGCCGTGATCGACCACGAGGGACACACCGTCGACAGCGACTGCTGGGCCGTACCGAACGACCAGATCCTCGACCTCGACGAGCGGACTCACAGCGACGTCGATCCCAGGTAGGCGTCTATGACCTGTGGATTGGCTCTGACGTCGGCCGGAACGCCGTCTGCGATGACGCGGCCACGGTCGAGTACGACCACCCGCTCCGCGATGGCTCCGACGAACTGCATATCGTGCTCGACCACGACCATTGTGAGGCCCTGACGAGAGAGTGTCCGGAGCGCATCGATCAAACGTGCCTTCTCTGCAGCGCGAAGGCCCGCGGCGGGCTCGTCGAGCAAGAGGAGCTCAGGCTCTTGCGCGAGTGCACGTGCGATCGCGAGCAATCGAAGCTGGCCAAGCGGCAGGACACCGGCAGGATCTGACGCGCGGTCGCCAAGCCCGACGACGTCGAGTGCGTTCCGGGCACCCCGTCGTACGCGTTGCTCCTCATGCCACTGCCAAGGAGGTCGGAACATGCTCGATACGAAGCCGGAGCGCGAGCGGACGTGCATTCCCACCGCCGCGTTGTCGAGGACGGTGAGATTCCCGAGTGGGCGTGTTGTCTGGGGCACGGTCGCGAGGCCGCGGCGCGCACGCCGGTGCATGGGCCATTGCGTGACGTTCGATCCATTGACGCGCACAACGCCACGGTCAACGGGGTGCAGCCCTGAGATGCAGCCGAGCAGCGTCGACTTTCCGGCGCCATTCGGTCCGATCAAGCACGTGAGCGACCCGGGCAAGATCGCCAGAAAGACGTCGTCGACGGCTTGAACAGCGCCAAACGACTTCGTGACGCCGACGATCTCACACGCATGTCCGCCTTGGGTGTCGCGTGTCTCTGGAACCGTGGTCGACACAGGGACGAATGGAGCGCTTCGGATCGCTAGTCGTGCTGCGGGAAGCCCGAGCCGAGATTGCGAACGGCAGCCTTGAGCATCTCGAGGAAGGCCGCCGCGTCTTCGTCGCCGAAACCGGCGAGCATCAGCGCCTCGAACTCGTCGACCGCGTACTCGCAGGAGGCCAGCACCCGTCGCCCCTTCGTCGTCAGCGTCGCAGGGAGCTTCCTTCGGTGTGCAGGATCCGGACTGCGTTCGATCAGCCCTTTGCCCTCAAGGGCGTGGATGACCTCGTTCATCGACTGGGCCGTCATGAATGAGCGTCGGGCGAGTTGCGACGCCGAGAGCGGCGCACCATGGCGGCTGAGCACACTCAGAGTCGTGTACTGCAGTGCTGTCAGGTCATGCGGAGCTACCCGTTCGGTCACTCCCGTGAACACTCTCTGGTGCAGGCGGGCGACCGCGTACGAGATCCGCGGCTCGGACCTGGGCGGGCAGGTGTCGAGTGTGCCGTCTATCTGCACCAGCTTCCGATTGTCGTCGGTCATGGTGGTCATTCTCCTTGCCCGCACCGACTTTCGGACCGCTGAACTAACGATGACTGCCTTGCTACCCAAGCACGCGAGCGCCGTGCCCAGACGCGGCCGTGGGCAGCGTCCCGCGTCTGCGACGTCGGCGTCCCTACTTTGCGAATGCCGCCCCGGCGAGCGGCTTGATCTTGCAGTCCTGGATCTCGCCGACCCACATCGAATCCAGCTGAAGCCCTGTGTGGTTGGACTTTGAGACGTAGATCTTGCCGCCGGGAGTGACAAATCCACGGAGCTTCGTCTCGAGTGTCGTGTTGATACTTGCTCGAGTCGCGGCTCCACGCTCGATGGCGCCCTTGTACGCCCAAAGCGCCGTGGCTGTGTCGGCATCGAAGTTGGAGACTGGCCGCTTCAAGATCGCGCGGAGCAGCGCGCCCTGAGCTCTGACCGGATTCGTCTTGGGCAGGAAGTTCCAGGCCGTCCCCAGGTAGGAGTTGATGATCGCACCGTTGACGTCGCCGCACGTTCCCGTCAGGAACTGCGGTGACACGTTGGCGCCCGTGAGCACGAGGCGTTGTGGTAGCTGGAGCTGTCTGAATTGCTTCACGATCGTCGGCCCGGCGGGAGTTGCCGTCCAGAGCCAAAGCGCCTGGGCGCTTGAGCCCTTGATCTTTGTCAGTTCGGCGGAGAAGTCCGTGGATGCGGGCGAGAAGATCGTCGTATCAACGATCTCGAGGCCGTACTTCTTGGCCAGCTTCGCGACCTGCGCGGGGCCATCTCGACCGAAGCCGCCGTTGTCGCCCATCAGCCAGACCCGCTTGAGGCCAAGCTTGCGCAGGTACGCAGCCTCGCTATATGCGTAGAGCCGCGACGTCGCCGACATGACGTAGGCGAAGGGCTGTGGTGGCTCGATCAGCTGCGTTGGGGGCGACAGGGCGACAAACGGGATCCCTGCCCGGCTGGCCAACGGAGCCGTCGCGACCGCGGCAGCGGCGTTGCCTGACCCGAGGATGGCAACGTATTTCGAGTCGCTGATGAACTTCTGCACGTTTTGAACCGCTTGCGATGGGTTCGACGCATTGTCGAGAACATCGACGACAACCTGTCTCCCCTTGATTCCGCCATTGGCATTCCAGTACGCGACGATTGCCTCGGCGGCTTGACGGTCGCTTTGACCTACGAGCTGGGTGGGCCCAGTGAGTGGCGCGTCCATCCCAAAGTAGATCGGCGCCGCAGCGTTCGACCGGGACGCGGATGAAGATGCGAAGACGAGGGAAACGATCGCGGCCAGTGTGGCGACCACGGCGACAATCCTGCTCATAACCGCTCCTTTCGTCCGAGAGGCGGCCTCGCCTCAGTCGGGTGAGTTTAAGGAAGCCTTCAACTCGTGTCTAGAGCTTGCAAGCCACCGGTTCGAGCGGCAACCACTTCCCGTGCGGCATGCAGAACATGCTCGATTGAACGTGGCGAGCCGCCGGACCAAGCCCGCGGCGGCCGGCTCGACGGCGGAGTTATCGGGCGCCCGCGTTCACCGGCTGGCGAGCGCGAGCGGTGCCGGACGGGCCAGCACCGGCACGAACGGCGCGCCGAGCGGCACGAGCACCACCGCGACGATCCGAAGCGGCGGCCCCTTCCGCGAGCTCGACCAGGTCGCCCGGCTCGACCGGGCCGGGCACGTGCGCGACACCCACATCGTCAAACGTGGATGCGTCCCGTACCCGGACAGCGACACCGACCAGCATCGCCGAGCCCGGCCTGCGCGCCGCAATCGAAGCGGCGCAGAGCCACGTCGCCTGACCCGCGGAGCGTCAGGATTGCCTGGCTACGACGCGAGGGTCGGGATGTGGTGTTGGGGCGTGTCTGGTTTCCGGTCGATGAGTTCGAGTAGGGCTGTGGCGATGGTGTGTGGGGTTGGGGGGCAGCCGGGGATGTGGAGGTCGACGGGGAGTATGTGTTCGACTGGTCCGACGATTTCGTTGGTGGTTCCGAGGATTCCGCAGCCGAGGGCGCAGTTTCCGAGTGCGGCGACGAGGCGTGGTTGTGGCATGGCTTGGTAGGCGGTGAGGAGGGGTTGGTGCATGGGCGTGGTGACGGGGCCGGTGACGAGGAGCAGGTCGGCGTGTCGGGGTGAGGCGACGATTCCGAGGCCGTAGTGTTGGAGGTCGGTGTAGGGGCTTGAGGCGATGGTGAGTTCGTGTTCGCAGCCGTTGCAAGAGCCTGCGTCGACGTGGCGGATGGCGAGGCTGCGGCCGCGGTCGGGCGCTGGCAGGTCGATGCTGCGGCGGAGTTGGCGGAGGTCGCGCAGGAGGGTGAGCATCAGCGGTCGGCGCAGGCGTAGCAGAGCTCGAAGCTCTTGTTGATGAGCGGGAAGTCGGGGAGGAGGTTGTCGGTGGCGGCGAACGCGACGGAGGGCCAGTTGGCGTACGAGCCGGTGCGGAGTCGTACCCGTTCGAGCCGGTCGCTGCTTCGTTCGATCACACAGAGGGTTGCACCGCGTGGGCTCTCGACCCGGCTGACGCCAATCTCGGCCTTGGCAGCTTCGTTGCGGGTCGAAGTGGGCCGGACCGGGCTGTCGAGCAGCATGTGGAGGATCGTGAACGACTGTTCGAGCTCGACCGCTCGTTGCTCGATCCGCGCCTGGACGTCGCCGGCCGGCCGATCCAGGGTCGCGATCTCGAACCCGTCGTAGACAAGATGCGCGGCTCCGACGCGCGCGTCTTCGGGCAGGCCGGCTGCGCGTGCTGCAGGGCCGACGGTGCCAAGCTGGTTGGCGTCGTCGGCGGTGACGATCCCGATGTCGGGGAGCCGGTCTTCGAAGGAGGCGTTGAAGACGAGTTCCCGCCACGCCCGGGCTGCTTCGGCGCGCACCGTTTCGAGCTCGTCCCGAGTTGAACGGACTGCGGCGGTGTCGATGGTGAGCGGGCTGCCTCCGATCTTGATCGTTCCGAACAGGTAGCGGTGTCCTGTGAGGGTGGCGTTGAGGCGGCGCATCTGTTCGCTGAGAGCGAGGAAGCGGCTGGTTCCGGCGGCGAGCCCGACGCCGGCGCAGACCGCGGCGATGTCGTTGAGGTGGCTCCAGCAGCGTTCGAGCTCGAGCAGGATCGTTCGCACGCGAGCCAGCTGTCTGGGCGGGGTGAGCCCAAGCGCGCTCTCGCAGGACTGTGCGTAGGCGATGCCGTTGGACACGGCACACGCGGCGCAGGCGCGGCCGACAAACGCGGCTCCACTCTGAAGTGATGTCCCGACGGCTGCCTGCTCGAGTCCGCGGTGTTTGTAGAACAGACGTGGGTCGAGGTGGAGGATGCGGTCCCCGACGACGTGGAAGCGGAAGTGGCCCGACTCGATCACGCCTGCATGGATCGGTCCGACAGCGACCTGGTAGGGATCGTGGCCGCGAACCGGCACCGTCCAGTGGTCGAGGGCAAGGTCATGGTCGACCAGCGGTCGCAAGGGTTCGTGCCCGTCGAAGCCGACGCCGTAGAGATCGTGTGCTTCGCGCTCGTCCCAGCCGGCGGCAGGGATCAGGTCGACCACGGTCGGCACCGCCCCGTCGCGCGCGGCGACCGTCTCGAGTGCGAGGTCACCGTTCGCGCCGGTGTGGGCAAGCCGAACGAAACGGCCGTCTGCGGTCGCGTGGAGCCCGGCGAAACGACGGCCGTTGGCGAGCAGCTCAGCCACGGTGTGGCGGTAGCCGGGACCAGTATGAACGCTCATTGGATCCCCTCCGTGAGGGCCTGAACGATCCCGGTTCCCGGAAGCCAAAGCGCGGTCACGGTGAGCGCGAGCAGGATCGCCGTTCCGACCGTGCCGCACACGACGACGCCGCGCAGCCCTGGCGCTTGACGGCGGTCGCGGCGACGGAGCTTGCCGCCGATCGTCTCAACAAGTGCGTGCGCGAGGCCAACGAAGCCGAGTGCCAGCAGCACCGCAGCCGTAGCCGCCGCCCAGGCGTATCCGGCCTCGAACCCGCCTGCCACGATCAGGAGCTCGCTCACAAACAGCGGCGACGGCGGCAGCCCAGCGAGGGTTCCGAGCGAGATCCCCATCGTCGCTCCCAGCGCAGGCTGGGTGCGGCCGATCCCGGTAACCGCGTGTCCTGCCGCGCGGGGATCGTGACCGAGCAGCGGTGTCGCGGCGTAGAACCCGAGCGCCTTCGCGACCGCGTGGCCGGCGACGTGGACGGCGACGCCGGCGAGCGCGAGCGGGGTTGCGAACCCGACCCCCAGCGCGATCACTCCCATGTGCTCGAGGCTCGAGTAGGCCAGCAGCCGCTTCCAGGCGATCGACTGCCAGAGAAACGGGATCGCGACAGCGAGCGACACGAGCCCGAACCCGATCAGGACGGAGCGAGCGGTCGAAGCTCCCAGCGCAGGTTCGAGCGCGCGCTCGGTGCGCCACGCAATCAGCAACACGGTGGGGAGAAGCGCTCCGGAAAGGAGGGCTGAGACCGGTGGTGGTGCTTCAGAGTGGGCGTCGGGCAGCCAGTTGTGGACGGGCGCCCAACCGATCTTGGCGGCCAGCCCTGCAAGCACCAGCAGGTAGCCGACGAGGGTGGTCTCGCCGCCGGGCGTGTCCGCGCTGAGCGAGCGCCAGGAGAGCGCGTCGAGCGCGCCGCCCGGGGTGACCGAGGCAAGCAGCACGATCCCGAGCAAGGCGAAGCCGAGACCGAGTGAGGTGAGGATCAGGTACTTCCAGCCTGCCTCCAATGCTCGCGGGCGGCCGCTCCAGCCGACCAGGATCACGGAGGCGGCGGTCGTGCCCTCCACCAGCAGCCACGCAGCTCCGAGGTTCCCAACCAGCGGCACCGCGACGAGTACCGCCCAGAACACCGCGAGCGCTGAGAAGTAGATGCGTGGCCCGTGCTCCTGCCGCACCAGCCCCGAGCGTGTGGAGCTCAGATACACCGGCGAGGTGAGCGCGCTGGCGAGCCCGACCAACCCGATCACGCCGACCAGCAGCCCGGCGGCTGCGTCGACGACAATCCAGTCGGTTACCAGCGGCGTGTCCGGATGCCCAAGCGCGACCGCGGCCAACGCGAACGCGGCCGCCGCCGACAGACCGAGGCCGGCCAACGCGAACGCGGTCACGGCGCGGCGTGGCACCAGGATCGTGAGCGCGGCGGTGATCGCTGGCGCACCCACCGCGGCCAGCGCGAGCCACTCCCTGCTAGCCACGCAGGCTCTCCAGCGCGCTCGTGTCGCCGGCGCCAAACTCGGCAAAGATCCGCTCGTGGAACACCGCGGCGACGAGACCCAGGAGTGTCAGGTCGAGCGCAACCCCCAGCTCGATCGCGAGCGACGCGCCGCCGGGGAGCTCGATCGCCGCCAACGCCAGCCCGTTCTCGACCAGCACGATCCCGAGCACCTGGTGCAGCGTTGCCTTCCTGGTGGCAACGGTGATCGCCCCAAACGCGATCAGCGCGAGCACTGCCCGCTCGGACTGATCTGACTCGAGCCCGATCGCCGGCACTAGCCAAGTGAGCGCAAGCGCCAACCCTACGGCCGCCCCAGCGCGCACGAGCGGGGCGGCGCCAGCGCGTACAGGTCGCGGCTCCCTCGTCCTCGAGACAACGAACAAGAAAAGGACCGCCAGCGCCATGCCACGAAGCGCGAGCGCCACCGCTGCGACCGAGTCGTCTCCGGTCGATGCCTCACCCATCGCCACGACCGCCAACAGAAGCGCCTGCGCAGTGACGACACCCACTGCCACCGAGCGTCGGCGAACAACCACCACCAGCAATCCAAGACCCACCACTGCCCAGGCCAGCGATCCGGTCATGACGCCTGCACCAGCCAGGCAACGACGCCGAGCAGCGCAACCGCTGCTCCAACCCCAAGCAGCCTTGGCGCGAGCAGGATCCGCATCTTCGCGACAAGCGTCTCGGTCAGCGCCAGCGCCGCACAAAGAACGACCAGAACGACGGGCAGCAGCGCCAACTGCGCCCAAACATTGCCCGGGTGGGGAACGAACAGCGTGGCCGCCAGCACCAACACGAGCCAATGCCTGGCCGCCATCGCCCACTGCAACAGGCCAAGGTCGCGGCCTGCGTACTCGAGCAGCGGGCCCTCGTGGATCATCGTCAGCTCGAGATGGGTGTCTGGGTTGTCGATTGGCTGGCGGCCCGTCTCGGCGACGACCACCAACGCGAACGCGATCGCGGCCAACGCCAGCGCCGGGCTCGTCCAAGCATCTCCTCCTGACGTGCCGGCCACCATCCCGGCCAGGTCGGTGGTGCCTGCGACAAGAGCCGCGACCCCAAGCGACAGGACGAGTGTTGCCTCGACAAACACCGAGATCGTGAGGTCGCGGCTGGCGCCCATCAGCGCGAACCCGTTCGACACATCCCACGCTGCCGCAGCGACCGCGAAGCGGGCGAGCGCGAGAAGCCCCGCGAGGGCCAGTGCGTCGTGGCCGACCCCGAACCCGGGAGCGTCGGCTGCGACCGGCACCAGCAGCACCGCCGCAGCGATGCTTCCCGCAGCTACTGCCGGTGCGAGCCGGTAGACGACCCCGGCCCCCTCGACATCCACCACGCTCTTGCCCCACAGACGGCGCAGCTCACGATACGGCTGCAGCGGACTCGGACCCCGACGGCCCTGCAGCCGCGCCTTCCAGTGCTGCACGAGACCGACCAGCAGCGGCGCCACGATCAGGCCACCGACAAGCTGAGTTGTGCCCGCCACCGTCTCGACCGTGCTCACCCGATCACCCCGAGCTTCGCGGCGGTGAGCAACACCAGGACAAGCCCGATCAGATACAACACGTACGACCCGAGCCGGCCGCTCTGCAGACGCCGCACCCGCTTGGCGCTTCCAAGCGCGAACACGGCCAGAGGGCGGTACAGCCGCTCCTCAAACAGATGCGGCACCCTGCCCGCGTAGCTGACTTCCTGGACAACTCCGCCGCTCGACCGGACCGCTATCTCGCGTTGCGGTCGCAACACGCTTTCCAGCACGAGCCGCAACGGCTTGCTGAAGCCCGCGCTCGTCCAATCAAGCGGCCGCTCGACAAGCTGTCCGCACGCCCAGGTTGGCGCCGACGCCGCTGTTCGACGGCCGCGCAGCAGCACCAACCCACCGACCAGCCCGACCAGCACAAGCGCGACCCCGCCAGTCGGCAGCGACCCGGTCGTCGGCAGATCAAGCCCGACCGTGGTCGGTTCCGCGACACTCCACGGCGCAAGACCGACAAGCGGGCCGAACAGCAACCCCGGAGCAACCCCAAGAATGCCGCAACCGACCGCGAGCACGACCACCGCCACACGCGGTGAGCGCTCGACCTCCACAGCCGAGGCGACAGACTCGCGCCTGGCCGGGCCAAGCAGCACCAGCCCGACGACCTTCACGAAACAAAACAGCGCCAACCCGGCCGTCGCCGCCAACAGCGCAAGCGCGACGGCCCCGGCGACACCAACCGCGACACCACCACCGTAGGCCGGCACGCGAAGCAGCGACTGCAGCGTCAGCCACTCCGACGCGAACCCGTTCAACGGTGGCAGCCCAGCGATCGCCATCGCGCCAACCAGAAACGCCGCACCGGTCCACGGCATGCGACGCAACAGCCCGCCAAGACCATCCAGGCCGAGCGAGCCCACCGCACGCTCGAACGAGCCGGCGCCCAAGAACAGAAGCGCTTTGAAGAGCGCATGGTTGACGGTGTGTAACAGCGCGGCCGCGAGCGCGAACGCCGCCCACTCGTCAGCGCCACGAGCGCGAAGCAGCAGACACGCGCCGAGGCCGAGCACGATGATGCCGACGTTCTCGATCGAGTGAAACGCGAGCAGCCGCTTCAGATCGTGCTGGAAGACCGCGTACACCACCCCCGCAACCGCCGACAACGCCCCAACCGCCAACACGGTCACGCCGAACCACTGCGGAAGCACACCAAGCCAATCGACAAGCACCCGCACCAGCCCGTAAATCGCGACCTTGATCATCACGCCGCTCATCAACGCCGACACATGAGCCGGCGCAATCGGGTGCGCACGCGGCAACCACACATGCAGCGGCATCAACCCGGCTTTGGCGCCCATCCCGACAAGCGCCGCCAGCGCAATCGCAACCTGGAGATCTGACCCCGGAACGATCGCACCCTCGGTTCCGAACGCCCCCGAACTAGCCAGCAGCAGCACCGCGATCCAGGTCCCGGCGCCCGCCAGATGCGTCAGCGCCACATACACAAACACCGTTCTTCGGGCCTCAGCGTCTCCGCGGTACACCAAGATCACAGCCGCCGGAACGAGCGTCATCGCCTCCCACCCGACCAGAAAACTGACCGGGTCACGCGCAACCACAACAAGCGCCTGGGCAAGCACAAACACGGCCGTCAGCGAACCAATCGCCCGACCCCGGCCCGACGAGGGCAACGACCGCACCGCGAACAGCAGCGCACACGCCCCGACAGCCCCAAGCACCCCCAAAAACAAACCGCTCAGCCCGTCCACCCCGACCCGCGGATCGAACGAGCTCGAAAACGAAGCACCCAGCGAGGACCCAGTGACAAGCACCCACACCCCTGCCACTCCGACAACCCCCAACCCGAACGCCTGCCCACCCACGCCGGCCCTAAACCACCTCCGGCTAGTCGCGAGCACGCCTCCGAGACCGACCATCGCAAGGCCGGCCACGAGCAAACCTGCCGCGATCACCGCTCCGCGAGCTCGCGCAGCATCGACTGCTCCTCCCGCAGCCGCCGCGTCACAAGCGCCCGGCCAGCCTCAAGCAGATCGAACACCCGCGGGTCCGACACGCGATAGAAGACGCTCGTCCCCTCCCGACGCGACTCGACCAAACCCACCCTCCGAAGCGCCGACAAATGCTGCGACGTCGCACCCGACTCAAGCCCCAGCTCTGCCTGCAACCCACCCACCGACTTCTCCCCCTCCCGCAACAGCTCAAGCACACGTACCCGCGCGGGATGCCCAAGCACCCTGAACAGGCCCGCCTTCACCTCATACACCGGACGCACAGAAGACGGCACATCCCAACAATAGCTAAATATCAAGAACTTCGAAGATAAAGAATTCCTTCCCATCGCCAGAGTGGCTCTAGTCGTCGATCCGTAATCTGATCTGACAACGGTGCGTACTCACAAGCGTACCCGGAGAGTACGCTGCTTCTACGCTGGTTCTACGCTCACGGCGTTTCCCAAACCGCGTGCGCAAGTTCGATTCTTGCCGGGGCATAGCCTCAAGCCACAGACAACCCGGTGATTGCTCGTACCACGCCTCTCGTCGACCTCCGTCTGTCCGCCGCGGAGGCGTCATCGGCCGTCAGGCAAACGCGACTGGACGCCGCTCAGAGGGTCGCGCGAGAGGCCGTCAGCTAGATCCATGCTCCAGCGCGAAGCGGGCCCCTGAGGGCCCGCTTCGCCTGCGTTGAGCGAACCAGCTCGCCTACGAAGTGGTGAGCTGTTCGCCTCTGCGGCGCATGGCGATTGCGCCCAGGCCGAGGACGAGCAGTATTGCGCTGAGCATCGCCGCTGCTCCGATGCCGAACTCTCCCCATGCGAAGCCGCTGCCTGCTGATGCGGACGTGGTGGAGGGTGCGGCGACCGCGGCTGTGACGACAGGCCGGCTGACGTCCTGGGCCGTCACGTCGATGAGGCCGATGCTCGCCTCGGGTGCCGGCTTGGCGTCCCGGAACCAATCGTCGACGAGCCTCTCAGCCTGGACGGGCGTGGCCAACGGCCGACTAGCGTCTTGCGCTGTCACGTCGATGAGGCCGATGCTGACCTCTGGCGCGGGCTTGGCGTCGCGGAACCAGTCGTCTACGAGGCCGTCGTTCGCGGGCGCGACCGGCGCCACCACGGCCATGGCGACGACGACGAGGGCCAGTCCGATGATGTTGGTCTTGCGGAACATCTTGCCTCCTTGTCCTGCGACCGACTCCTTGTTCGGTCGTCCTGCCCCACTTGACAAGCAGGCGGAAAAGGGATGGCTGCGTCTCGGTAAAGCCACTCTTTAGGCGGCGTTGACGGGTTGACGACCGGTGCTAGCGTCGCCCGAGATGGCGCTAGATTTTCGTATCCTCGGACCGCTCGAGGTCGTGGACGACGGCGTCGAGCTCGAGCTCGGAGCCCAGAAGCACCGCACCTTACTGGCCGTGCTGCTCGTGCATGCCAACGAGGTCGTCTCGACGGATCAGCTGATCGAGGCGTTGTGGGAGGACACGCCACCGCCCCGGGCCCTCAAGGCGTTGCAGGTGTACGTCTCGCAGTTGCGCAAGCTGATCGGCAGAGAACGCCTGCAGACGAAGACACCCGGCTACCTCTTACGTCTTGCTCCCGACGAGCTCGATACGGCCCGCTTCGAGCGCCTGATCGACGAGGGTCAGCCGCGAGCGGCGCTCGATCTTTGGCGGGGAAGGCCGCTCGCTGACTTCGTCTACAACCGCTTCGCCCAGACCGAGATCGCTCGCCTGGAGGAGCTGGGTCTGTCCGCGCTCGAGGCGCGCAACGACGAGGAGCTCGGCGCGGGTCGTCATGCGCAACTGGTTGGCCAACTGGAGGCGCTCGTCTCCGAGGGTCCGCTCAGGGAGCGGTTGCGCGGCCAGCTCATGCTTGCGCTCTACCGTTCCGGACGTCAGGTGGAAGCGCTCGAGGCCTACCAGGATGCTCGCCGCACGCTGACCGAGGAGCTCGGCATCGAGCCGGGTCGCGAGCTTCGCGATCTTCAGCAGAGGATCCTCAACCAAGATCCGACGCTCGATGTCGAGCCAAGACGTGCCGAGGACGCATTGACGCCGCAGGGGCTGTTCGTCGGTCGAGACGACGAGCTGGCGGCGCTCAGGCAAGGGTTGAACGATGCGCTCGCGGGGCACGGGCGCCTGTTTCTGCTCGTGGGCGAGCCTGGGATCGGCAAGAGCCGCCTAGCGGACGAACTGATCCAGGTGGCACGCGCTCGCGGTGTGGACGTGCTCGTCGGTCGCTGTTGGGAGGCCAGCGGCGCGCCCGCGTACTGGCCGTGGGTTCAGGCGCTCCGTGAGCGTGCCGACGACGCGCCGCCGGAGCTCGCCGCACTCTTGCACGGTGAGCCGGCCGACTCGCCGTCGGAGAGCGCCCGCTTTCGTCTGTTCGACGCGATCGCGGAGCTCCTGCGGCGGCTGTCACGTGACCGGCCATTGCTGCTCTTCCTCGACGACATGCATGCCGCCGACGAGCCCTCGCTCCTGCTGCTCCGGTTCGTCGCCCGTCAGCTCGGATCGTCGCGGATGCTGCTGATCGTCGCGTGTCGCGACGTCGATCCGCTGCCCGGGCGGCCGCTGGAAGACATGCTCACCGAAGCCATCCGTGAGCCGGGCACAACCTGGCTGTCGCTGCGAGGGCTCAGCGAGGAGGCCGTGGCGGACTATGTCGACGCCGAACTCGCCTCTCGAGAGCTGGCATCGAAGCTGTACGAGAGCACCGAGGGCAACCCGCTGTTCCTCGGCGAGACGGTTCGTCTCCTCGCGCTGGAGGGCCGCATCGCGATCCCGCCGAGCCTGCGCGAGGTGATCGCACGTCGGCTTTCTCACCTGAGCGGCGAATGCAACCGCGTGCTCGTGCTTGGTGCCGTGTTGGGACGCGAGTTCGACCACGCACCGCTCGCGTCGATGAGCAATCTCTCGGTCGACGAGCTGCTGGAGATCCTCGACGAGGCGATGGCAGCGCGTGTCGTGTCCGACGTCCCGGATGCAAACACGCGCTCACGGTTCGCACACGTCTTGATTCGGGACGCACTCTACGACCGTCTCTCGTCGGCGCGTCGCGTCTCCCTGCATCGCAAGGCCGTGGACGTGCTCGAGGACGACGCAGAGCTCGCGTTCCACGCGATGGCCGCCAACGACTTCGAAAGAGCGCGCGCCTGCGCACAGCGGGCCGGCGACCGCGCCCTCGCCCTGCTCGCATTCGAGGAGGCAGCGCGCCTATACGAAGTCGCGCTGAGCGCAAAGCCAGACGTACACACGCGTTGCGAGCTGCTGCTCTCGCGCGGCGAAGCAGAGATCCGCGCCGGCGACACGTCGCGCGCGCGGGAAACCTTCCTCGCCGCCGCGGCCCTCGCGCGTGAACTCGGGCTGCCCCTGTCTCTGGCACGCGCGGCGCTCGGTTACGGTGGCCGGATCGTCTGGGTCAGAGCCGGCGAAGACAGCCGTCTCGTCCCACTCCTCGAGGAAGCGCTCGCCGCGCTCCCGGCCGACGAAGTGGAGCTTCGCGCGCGGCTCCTCGCCAGGCTCGCCGGAGCCCTTCGGGACGAGCACATCCGTGATCGGCGGGAAGCATTGAGCAACGAAGCGGTCAGCCTCGCTCACGCCTCGGGCAAACCTGCGGTTCTCGCCTACGCGCTCGAAGCCCGGGCTTATGCGATGCTCGCACCCGACACGGTCGAGCAATGCCTCGACCTTGCGCACGAGCTTCGGCAAGCGGCCGAACGAGCCGGGGACACAGAGCGAATCGTCGCCGGCCACATGCTGGCGATCATGGCACTCGTCGTTCTCGGAGATATCGCCGCAACCGAGACGGAACTCAGAGCCGCGACTCCGCTTGCAGCCGAACTCGGGCAGCGCGCCCAGGTCACTCAGATCGAAGGAGTGAAGGCGATGATTGCGCTAGCGAGCGGCCGGCTGGACGAAGGCGAGACCTTGAGCAACGAACGATACGAACTCGGCAAGCAGACGCTTCTCGAGGCGAGCATCGCCGAACACCGCTGCCAGCGCCATCTGCTGTACGACCTTCGCGGCGACCTCGCACCGATCGAGCCCGAAATCAGCGAACTCGTCGAACGGTTCCCCGCCAGACCTGTGTTCCGCTGTGTTCTCGCACACGTCCATGCGCGAACGGGACGAATCGAAGACGCGCAGAACACACTCAACGCGCTCACCCAAGAACAGGTCGCCGCACTGCCGTTCGACCAAGAGTGGCTCTACGGAATGAGCCTCCTCGCCGAAACGGCCGCGATACTCGACGACACAAACGCTGCCACCACCCTGTATCCGCTGCTCCTGCCGTGGCGCAAGCTGAACGCCGGTGATGTGGCGGAGGGTTGCCGCGGCGCGATTTCCCGCTATCTCGGGCTACTCGCCGCAACCCTCGGACATCCCCAACACGCGGCCGAACACCTCGAGCACGCGATCGCCATGAATGAACAGATGGGATTCGTCCCCTGGGCAACCCGAGCTCGTAACGACTACGAGCGGACCCGGGACGACACCGGCGTGAGCCCGACGACACCGGCGTGAACACAGAGCGGAGCCAGTTGAAGCCCGTTTCTCCCGCGTGTCTGCGCCGGACGACCGATCGACGCACCGTTCGGCTCGCCGCAGCCGTACACCAGCGGCCCTCACCACGTTCGAGACAACAGGGCCGTGGCCCGAGGTCGAGTTCAGGCGCTGACGCTGCGCAACGGTCGCAGTGGACGTGACAGGCCCACAGGTGGCGCACTCCTCAACGCCTGGGCGACCAACATGCTGGAGTCCTTCACGACGATCGGCTCCTGAGGCACGCGGGAGCAAGATCGGCTGCGCGAGCGTGCTGTCCTTGATTCGCCATCTACCAGCCGTCTACCGGGACCAGCCGGAGAGGGATGCACAGCGTTCGCCTCCACGACACTCGGACCTGTCTCGACCCGCGTCAGGACGGACACCACGAACTGAGCGACACACGGTTCGCCTCGACCAGGTCGCTTCCTAAACCGCGTGCGCAAGTTCGATTCTTGCCGGGGGCATTGGGGCGGAAGCCCGTGACAACGCTGTTCGCGGGCAGTTGGCAGGCCGGGCGAACCGTTTCGAAATTCCCCCGTCTACCAACCGGTCGCGTTGAGCGTTCGCCGCGACTCTCTCGGCGTACGCTGATCGAGCAATCGGGGGCCAGACCGGCCCTTTGGGAGAAGCCTCGTCGTCAAGCCCAGCTCGGACGTTGCTCAGAGCGGAAGCGGAGGGGGTCGTGGCGGAACTGGCAGAGTTGCTCAGTCGGTTAGTCGAGATCGATTCGGTCAATCCCTCGCTCGTGCCGGGCGCGGCGGGAGAGGGGGAGATCGCGAGGTTCGTGGCGGAGTGGCTCGAACGGGCCGGGCTCGTGGTTGCGCTGCAGGAGACGGCAAGCGAGCGACCGAACGTGGTTGGCCGGGTGCGCGGTCGAGGAGGTGGGCGATCGCTGATGCTGAACGCCCACACCGACACAGTCGGTCTCGGCGGTCCGGACGGCGCCCTGCGTGCACGGGTCGAGGGGAACCGGCTTCACGGCCGGGGCTCGTTCGACATGAAGGGGAGTCTGGCGGCGACGATGCTGGCGGCCGCCGAGCTGGCAGTCGATCCACCCGCTGGCGACGTGATGGTGACCGCGGTCACGGACGAGGAGTACGCCAGCATCGGCACGCAGGCGGTGGTGCGCGACTATCGAGCCGATGCGGCGATCGTCACCGAGCCGACGGGACTCGCAGTCACGGTCGCGCACAAAGGGTTCGTCTGGCTCGACATAGAGGTGGCCGGAGTGGCGGCGCACGGATCGCGCCCCGATCTCGGGGTGGATGCGATCGCGAAGATGGGGCACGCCCTGGTCGGGCTCGAGGCGCTCGATCGGCGCTTGCGGGTATCGGCGGGCCATCCACTGCTTGGGACGGGGTCGATTCACGCGTCGGTGATCGAGGGTGGCAGTGAGCTCTCGACCTATCCCGACCGCTGTCTGGTCCAGATCGAGCGTCGGACTGTGCCGGGTGAGGATCTCGATCTCGTTGCCCGACAGATCGACGAGCTAATCGACGGCATCGCGGCGCATGACGATGCGTTTCAAGCCACGGCGACATGCGGACTGGTTCGGGACCCCTTCGAAGTGTCGCTGGGCGAGCCGATCGTGGACGTGGTACTGCGGGCGGCGTCGGGGATCGTCGGGTCGGAGCGGCCGGTAACGGGCGCGACGGGGTGGATGGACTCCGCATTGCTCTCGACGGCAGGAATCCCGACGGTGATCTTCGGGCCGGACGGCGAGGGGGCGCACGCGGCAAGGGAATGGGTTGATCTCGACTCAGTGGATCAGTGCCGGCGGGTCTACCTGGCGGTAGCCCGTGAGTTCTGTTGCAGAGAGGAGCCTCTGAGGGACACGCCCGCCTCGCGATGACCCCGGACGGGCTCGCCGTGCCGGGCGAAACCAGACGTAAGCCCAGCTCGGACGTTGCTCCTATGACAACGCGAACCGGGTGTTGACCGAGACCCGGCCCGACCCGGATGGTGCCGGGCCTCTCACCGCCCCTACGTGGGTGGGGCGAACCCGAACGACGACAAGACCACCACACCTACGCCGCCGCCGGACGGCTGCTGATCGGCTCGTTCCCGGCGAAGGGAGCCCAACACGTCGCCGTCGTCGTCAACCGCGGCGGCAAGTTGTTCGACGTTGAGCGGGTACTCGGCTTGCGCAGAAAGATCGCGGGGTCGAGAGGCACTTCGGACCCCTCAAGACAGGCTCTCCAGACGTCCGCATCGAACTACTCGTCCGGCGGCTTCGAATCAACAACGACGACGCAAGGGCCGCGGGGACAACTAGCAGACGGGATCGGGGTTTGCGCGGATGCAGGGTTGACGCGCACGTTGCAGCATTGGTTTGAGAAGGGAGGTGTGCCATGTCGAGCATCTCGCACCCGCCCGCCGGGGCTACTCGGGAGCAGAGCTGGACCTCGCTGCTCCGTCTCAGGGAAGTCTGGGCGTCGCTTGCGATCACCGCGATGTGGATCGCAGTCGCGGTGACTGCCGTCTGGGGTTCGGACTTGGTGGGATCGAGCAACGATGGCACCAGCACGACCATTCCGTCAGGGATCTTCGTCGGGCTGTTTGCGACCATCGGCACGTGGGCGGTCGCGAAGTATGCCTTGGGTAAAGCACGCATGGAGCGTTGACTCCATTCGTGACACGGATCGCGGGGACCGAGAGGGACGGCCCCGCGATCCTGTACAGGTATCGGTCCCCGAGTCGCCCGTCTACCAGGTGTCTACCGAGACCAGCCGGAGACGTTGCACGGCTTTTCGTTTCCACGACACTCGAAGCGTCTCGACCCGCGCTAGGACGGACGTCTCGAACTCAGCGACACAGGGTTCGCCCAACCGGGTCGCTTCCTCAACCGGGTGCGCAAGTTCGATTCTTGCCTGGGGCATCGCCTTCTATCTGCGCCACCTTCACTCGTGCGCAAGCGGTCTCGGCAGCCGCTGCGAAGCCCCGCTCGCCGAGAGATCGGTGTGAGGCCCCTTCTAGCGCCACTTCGCGTCAGAGTGTGATCGGATGAGGAAGGACGTCCGCGAATTCATCCGACGGCTCGAAGCCGCCGGGCTCACGGTCGAGTCGACGCCAGGTCACTATCGGGTATTGCGCGACGGCAAGCCGCTTCGAAAGGCCAGCGGCATGCCGTTCATGCTGCCGTTCTCACCAGACACGACCCGATGGCGGAGAGCTGCGATCGTCGAGCTCCGCAAGCTCGGCATCGACGTCTAGCTCGAGGCGCACGGGTTCATTTGCGACCACACCTGCGTGTGGCTGTGGGCGAGTGTCGACCTGCACCGACACCTGTGACAACGCGAGACGCTCGTGGCGTACCACACTGAGGCGGGATGCACGCGAAGTACGCCTTTTTGATCGCAGTGCTGGTGCTGGCGACGTTCGCCACAACGACCACCCACGCCACCGAAGCAAGCGGCCTCCGCGGTGTCGTCACCCGCTCCCCGACCCTGCCCGTGTGCATGGAAGGAGTCCCCTGCTCGACCCCGGCCAAGAACACGCTACTCGTGTTCTTCCGACCGGGCAGAAGCACCAGGACTCGAACGAACAGCGTCGGCCAGTATCGCGTCGCCTTGGCGCCAGGCTGGTGGAGCGTCCGTACAGCAGCAGTCCCACGAATAGGTTCCGGGATCGAGCCAGACACCGTTCGCGTATTCGGCGGTCGCTTTCGAGTCGTCAACTTCGACATCGACACCGGCATCCGCTAGCCCACCTGAGATAGACAAGCAGTTGACCTGTGTCTCACAACGCCCACGTCCAATGCGGTCGTCAATATGGACATCAAAGCGTATGACAGAGCAGACCTTGGGCGTACGCTGCTTCTACGCACCACGGCGTTTCCTAAACCGCGTGCGCAAGTTCGATTCTTGCCGGGGGCATCTGTCGGCAACTCCGTAGCGTCGCTCGGATTCGGAGTGCGCGCCCCGCTCCGGGGCACGAAGCGGACGCATCTGACGGACGCACGGTCGCGTGCGCCAGCGTTCGGGAATGTTCCCTGGCTCACTTCTGGGTCGCAGAGTTCATCTCGGGATCTGTGTCGTCTAGCTTGAGACGGCGGCGGCTAGTGGCTCGGAGGTCTGTGCCGCGGCGGGTCCGTCGCGGTATGGGGACGAGGAACGTGGTCAGCGCCGCCAACAGAGACCGCGACCTCGTGCTCGATCAGGGCGAGCTCGCGGGGCTGCTCTCGATCACCGACGTGGGTCGCGTCGTTTCGGAGTCGGGTGGGCGCCGCTGAGAGACACGCGACCGCGGTCAGGTCGCCGGCAGCGGTGAGCGGAGCTCGTCGAGGATCGCGATCACGTCGGCGTCGTCGACCTGCGTGAAGACGTCGTACCAGAGCCCGACGGTGCCGAAGTCGTCGAGCGCGAACGGGCAGATAACGTCGTCCGCTTCCTCGCGGAGCGTGCGGATGCTCTGGGCGGCGCCGACGGGCACGGCGACGAGCACGCGCGCCGCGCCTTGCCCGCGCGCCCAGCGGACGGCGGCCACCATCGTGGCGCCGGTCGCAAGGCCGTCGTCGACCAGCAGCACCGTCGTGCCGCGGACATCGAGAGGTGGATGACGCTCGTGGAGCGCGCGGTCGAGCAGATCGGCCTTCGTCTTCGCCTGCCCGATCGCGTGCCGCAGCGCGGACTCGTCGAGACCATCGCGCGATCGGAGGAAGACACCGTCCTCACCCGGTGCGGTGGCTCCGAGCGCGTACTCGGGCTGCCACGGGTGGCCGATCTTGCGGACGGCGAGCGCGTCGAGCGGCAGGGACAGCCGTCGCGCGACCTCGCCCGCGACCGGGACGCCACCGCGCGCGAGGCCGACGACGACCGCATCGCCCGGGTCGGCGCTCTCGAGCGCCGCCGCGAGGCGGCGCCCGGCATCGACGCGGTCGTGGAAGAGCGCGCCCATACCCGGATCGTGGGCCGCATTCACACCTGCTCCATCGTGGGAAGCACTGATCGGAGTGGACGGGACTACGAATCGTCGCCCCGGCCTGCCGGGTCGTAGTTCTCCGTCGTGCCGATCCGTGATCCCGACGATGCCGCGACATCCGAGACGGGCCACACTTCGGGCACTGGCACACGACGCGGAGGGCTCCGATGACCCGAAGCCTGCTCTTTCTTCACGCACGTCCCGGCCGGCGCGCCGACCTTCTCCGGATCCTCGAGCAGCTCGAGGTCCTGACGCTCATCCGCGGCGAGCACGGCCTCCTCGACGTCGACGTGGCGACCGCGGTGGACGACGAGGACGAGGTCGTGATCGTCGGGTCGTGGGCGAGCCCCGAGCTCCACGAGCGATGGCTCGCGGGCCCGGTTCCCGGCCGCCTCTTGCAGGAGGTCGACGGCCTGCTCTCGACCGAGCCGGTCAGTCGCGTCTACCACGTCGTCGAGTCCGTCAGCTAGGGCTCGTCAGCCCTTCACGACGCCGAGCGGCCTGAGTCGGGCGATGCTGCGATTTGCGCCTGATAGATGCGCTCTTGCCGGACCATCGACTTGAGCTCGTACAGGTCGCGTTCTCGTGGTGCATGGCTGACGGTTCGTCTAGCCCGGCCGCCCGACATCCCAACGTCGCGTTCCTCCCTCGAGCGTCGCGGACAACCCGCACCTCGTCAGAGGCGCGGTGAGTTCGGCGCCGCACGGTCGCCGAACTCGACCGCCGAGGCCTAGCGTGTTTCCGGATCAACGGAGGCTCTGGATCGCCTCGCGGAGCGTCCCGCACCGGCCGGTCCTTCCGGCAAGCGTGACCGTGATCGCCGACGGAAGCTTCGGCGTCCATTGCGCCTGCATCAGATGGCAGGTCTTCACGCCTTTCTCCGTGGCCAGGTACGAGCACATGTACTTCCCGGGCGCCGCCTGGACGCAGTGCGCCTTGCCTACGCGTGCTCCGTCGCCGTGCTGGGACGCGTACTCGTTCGTCACACCGATGAAGACGCGTGCGAACTGAGTCGCCGACGGCGGCTCCGTTGCCTGGCCCCTCGACTCCGCTCCCGAAGCGTTCTCTGTCGCGAGCGCGAGGAGCATCGCGGCGACTCCGATCGCGGCCGCGCGCGAGCGATGGTGCGTCATCTCTGCCTCCTTCTCAGCTGTTGGACGTCTTTTTGTTCGAGGGATCGGGGATGGCGCTGCGAGGGCTGTCTGAGACGGTGCCGTGCTGGCCAAGCTCGGCTTGGAAGGTGAGCAGCAGTGCCTCGTCGTGCGAGAGGGCCATTCCGTGCGCTTCCCGGGCATGGCGCTGAACTTCTGCGACGAGCTCTTCCTCGTCGGCCGCACGGGCTTCGAACCCGCAGTCGCAATGCAGAATCTTGTCCACGACTCCTCGCGGGCGAGGCTAGAAAGGCGCCCCTAGAACAAGGCAAGATCCCCACTAGACAATGGCTGGTGCGCCGCAGCTGAAGGTATTCCTCGCCGGGCGAGTTGCCGTGCAGCTCGACGGCGTGCGTGTCGAGGAGGAGCGCTTCCCCGGACGGCAGGGTCGGCTCCTGTTTGCCTACCTGGTGGCCGAGCAGGGCCGAGCGGTGCCCCGGGACGAGCTCGCCGAGGCACTCTGGGGGGAGCGACCACCTGCGAGCTGGGACAAGGCGCTGACGGTGCTCGCCAGCAAGCTCCGCGGCCTCCTTGCTGAGCACGGCGTCGACGGAGCAGGCGCTCTGACAGCCGCCTTCGGCTGCTATCGGCTCGACCTGCCCGAGGGGACATGGGTCGACGTTTTTGCGGCCGCAAGCGGCGCAAGTGACGCTGAGGACGCGCTCGCCGCAGGCGACCTCGAGCGGGCACGGGCAGCCGCCGGGTCGGTGGAGTCACTGGTGCGCCAGCCGTTCCTGCCTGGGGAGGAAGGCACGTGGGTCGAGGAGCAGCGAAGCGAGCTCGCCGATCTCCGCGAGCGCGCGCTGGAAGTGCTCTCCGACGCGTGCCTCCGGTCGGGCGCCACGCGAGAGGCGGCGAAGTGGGCCGAGGAACTGGTTGCTCTCTCGCCGTTCCGCGAGACGGGCTACCGGCGGCTGATGGAGGCCCGCGTCGCCGCCGGAGACCGGGCCGAGGCGTTGCGCGTGTACGAGCGCTGCCGCCGGCTGCTGGCCGACGAGCTCGGCGCCTACCCGTCGCCGGAGACGGAGTCGATCTACCGCGCGCTCCTCGCGGCACCTCAGCCCTCGGCTCGAGCGAGGCCGCCGGTCGTCGAGCCGTCGGCCGAACCCGGTGAGACCGAGCTCTCGCAACGCCAGACCGAGCTGCCAGCACTCGGCGCGACGAAGGTGACCGAGCGACCGTCACGGAAGCGCCGTGTGGTGCTTTTCTCTGCGCTCAGCGGTGTGATCGCTGCGGCGGTCGTGATTCCGCTCGTGGCGTTCGCCGACGGTGAAACGGGAGGCCGCTCGGCCGTCTCGGCGACCGGCGACTCGCTGGCCGTCGTCGACGCGCGCTCGGGTCGCCTTGTCGCCGCCACCGTTGTCGGCGCAACACCCACGGCCGTCGCGGCCGGCGAAGGTGCGCACTGGATCACCAACGCCGACCGCCACACGGTGTCGCGGATCGACTCTGGAACGAATGCCGTCGTCGACACGATTCCGGTTGGAAACGGCCCGAGCGGGATTGCGACCGGTGCAGGCGCGGTCTGGGTGGTCAACAGCCTTGACGGCACGGTCTCGCGGATCGACCCGGGCACGAACACCGTCATCCAGATCCCCGTCCGGGCCGGGCCGCGCGGGATTGTCTACGCGGCCGGCTCGGTCTGGGTCGCGAACACGGGCGACGGAACGATCACGAGGATCGACCCCGAGAGCGGCAGGCCGACCAAGCCGCTGCAGGTCGCCGCGACCGAGCTCGCCTTCGGCGCAGGCACGGTGTGGGCGAGCCAGCGGGCCGCGGGCCAGGTGGTTCGCATCGATCCGACGACCGGGAAACAGGTCTTTGCCCCGATCCACGTCGGGAACGGCCCGACGGGGATCACGTTCGGCCACGGCGCGGCGTGGGTGGCGAACAGCCTGGACGGGACGGTTTCCCGGATCGATCCCGAAACGAACTCCGTCACCGCAACCGTTCTCACCGGGAACGGGCCAGATGCGGTGGCCGTCGAGCCACGCGGCATCTGGGTGAGCAACCAGTTCGACGGCAACGTCGTGCGGATCGATCCCGGCAGGAACCAGGTGGCGCAACGAGTGAGCGTGGGAAGCCGGGTGTCGGGACTGGCGATGTCGGGCGACGCCGTGCTCGTCGCCGTTCCTCACTCGGGCGCCGGCCACCGCGGGGGGACGCTCGTGCTGCGGACCAACGGGCCCGGGAAAAGAGGGACCGACTCCATCGACTCCATTGACTACGCGCTTTCGATGTACACGTACGTTTCGCCACTCCTGCGGATGACCGGCGACGGCCTCACCGCGTTCAACCAGGTCAGCGGTCTGGCCGGCACGCAGCTCGTGCCCGACCTTGCGACTTCACTGCCGGAGCCGACCGACGGGGGCCGCACGTACACCTTCCAGCTCCGGCCCGGCATCCGCTACTCGAACGGCAAGCCGGTGCAGGCGACGGACTTCCGCTTCACCCTCGAACGCTTCTACGCGCTCGGATCACCCGTGACGGACTACGACGGGATCGTCGGCGGCGCGCAGTGCCGGAAGCATCCGAAGCGGTGCGACCTCTCGCGCGGGATCGTCGCCGACGACCGTTCCCACACCGTCACCTTCCACCTGATCCAACCGGACCCCAACTTTCTCTACAAGCTCGCGAGCTCGTTCGCCTACGTGCTGCCGGGGGGCACGCCGCGGCGGCCGGCCGGAACGCACCCGCTGCCCGCGACCGGCCCCTACATGATCGCGACCTACCGGCCGGGGAAACTGCTCAGGTTCGTCCGCAATCCGTTCTTCCACGAGTGGTCGCGGGCCGCACAGCCGGACGGGTACCCCGACCGCATCGACATCCGCATCGCCGGCACCGCGGACGAGGTAATTCGGGACGTCGTCGACGGCAAGGCCGATGTCGTGCGGTTGACCGAGCCGTGGACCCCGTCGCAGCTGTCGAGGCTCGAGCTCCAGCACGCGCGCCAGCTCCACTCCGACCCGAGGTGGAACCTCCAGGCGCTCTTCCTCAACACTCGCGTCGCGCCCTTCAACCGGCTCGACGCCCGCAAGGCGATCAACCTCGCCGTCGACCGCGCGGCGGCGGCGGGCGCCTGGGGCGGGCCGAACGTCGCCGAGCCGACGTGCCAGCTCCTGCCGCCGAACTTCCCCAGCTACCGCCCCTACTGCCCGTACACGGCCGGCTCGACGAAGAGCGGCAAATGGACGGCACCCGACCTGGCGAAGGCGAAGGCGCTCGTGGAACGCTCAGGGACGCGCGGCATGAAGGTCACCGTCTGGGCGTGGTCGCAGGCACAGGGCTTCAACCAGGTGGCCGTGAAGGTGCTGCGTTCGCTCGGTTACCGCGTGACCGTGAAGCCGATCGTAGGAGACCGATTCTGGGGTGACGTCGGTGACTCGCGAAACCGCGCGCAGATCGCGTTCACCGGCTGGGCGTTCGGGTACCCGGACCCGGGGGGGTTCCTTACCCAGTCCTTCAGCTGTGCAGCGTTCCTGCCCGCGGACCGCGACAACCTGAACCCAAGCGCGTTCTGTGACCCGGGCATCGACCGCCAGATGGAGAAGGCGCAGGCAGAGCAGCTGAGCGACCCGACCGGGTCGCGCGCACGCTGGCAACGGGTCGACCGCGAGCTCACAGACGCTGCACCGTGGGTGCCGCTCATGGTTACGAAGGACGTGAACTTCCTCTCGAAGCGCGTCGGCAACTATCAGTACAGCCCGCAGAACGGCATGCTCATCGACCAGCTCTGGGTACGGTAGGACAGCGCTGACAGCAGGGTTCGTGACGGCGTCGGACAATGTGACGCGCGCGTGACGACGGTTGTGGCCGAGGAGGCGCTTGCTCGCGGTACGAGGCGCGCGCGGAGGCCGTCGAGGGCGTGACCACCCGGCTGCGCGCGTGCTCTCTCCTGACTCGCCGTCAACCAGCGGTCTACCGGGACCCACCGGAGAGGGGTGCACAGCCTTCGTCTCCACGACACTCGGACCTGTCGCGAGCCGCGTCAGGACGTTACACCTCGAACGGAGCGACACCCGGTTCGCCTCAACACCGTCGCTTCCTAAACCGCGTGCGCTGGTTCGATTCCGGCCGGGGGCACTGCGAAGTCCCTGCTAATCAAGATTTCTGGGACTGACCACCCACATGGCCCAAGAGAATGCAACGGTGGCCGAAGCGGGTCGATCAGGTTGTGCGAATCGCGGGAGTCGGCTCAACGGCCAAGCGAGCTTCAAATCGCGCGTATCGGTTGATCCCGACGATTTCGCTTTTCAAGCGAGAACAGCAAGAGCGCCGCTGCGGCGCACACAATTGCCAGAACCCCGTACGCGAACGGCGGGCCAATGAGCTGGGCGATGAGGCTTCCGCCAAGCGGACTCACGAAGGCGGCGATGCCCCAGACGACGTTTGCAAGCCCGAAGATCGCCCCTCGGCCAAGGCCCGCTCGATGTGCGCCTTCGGACGTGAGCGGGTACGAGATGGTTGCGGAGGTCGCCCAGAGCGGTGCTCGGAGCACGAGGAACAGGATGAGGGCGACCGTGGTAAGGCTAACGATCGGCAGAAGGAGCAGGGCGGCCTGGGCAAGCATCGCGAGCCCGGCGACTCGCAGTGTCGCGAGTTTGGCTCCTTGCCGCATGACGAATGCGCTGACCAGGACGAATATGCCGCCGCTGACTGCAAAGACAAGGCCAACGTCTCCGGGTGAGAGGCCGTTGGCGTCGAGTTGCAATGGGATGAGCACATTGATCAACCCGAAGATCAGGCCGAGGAGACCTACCAGCGCGAGTCCCCCGAGCACGAGCGGCTCGTGGCGGGCCGCCGCAAGTGTCGAAGCGAGCGAGCGGGCCGAGGATTGGTGTGAAACTGACGAGGTGCTTAGAAGGGCGGCGATCGCGAGCGTGATGGCGACGACGGCAGCTGCGAGGAAGACGGCTTTCCGACCTACCGCGTCGGAGGCGACGCCTCCGAGGATCGGTCCGACGATCACTCCGAGTCCGGAGACGGTCGATGCCCCTCCGAGGGCAGTGCTTCGGGACACTGCAGGAAGTAGGTCGGAGAGCCAGGCGAGGCTCGCAGTGACGACGATGGCTACGCCGATTCCGAAGACGGCCCAGCTGATAAGGAGCAGCGCGTAGGTCGAAGCTAGTCCTTGTCCGACGGCGGCGATCGCGTATAGCGACGCGGCCGCGGCCGTCATGCGACGGGCGCCGATCTTGTCGCTCAGGTGGCCGAGCGGAACTGATGCGAGCATTACCGCGACGCTTCCTGCCGCGAGGAGCGCGCCTGTCTGGACGGTTGTGAGGTCGAACTCGTCGGAGAAGACTGGGAGAAGTGGGACGATCGCGAGTTCGAGCGCCGCCGTGTAGAAGTTGAGTGCGTAGACGACGAGGATGGCTCCGCCCGAGCCGTTGCCTGTCGCGAGCCGGGTTACACGCACCAGCGGGACCGACAACGAGAGGTCATCGAGAAACTGCTCGGCCTGACGAGCTGGATAGCCGAGCTGTCAGCCTGCAATTACATCCCAATCCTGGAGCAGTCGCTGCCCCGTGCGCCAGGCGAGGGCCTGCAGCGTAAGTGTCGGATTGTGCCCACCTGCGGTTGGAAACGTGCAGGTGCCGAGGAGCCCCAGATTCGGCACCTCGTGGGCAAAGCCAAACCGATCAACGACCGACGTTGCTGGGTCGTCGCCCATTCGCGCCCCCCCGTAGGCCGTTCGCATCTCGATCGAGGGTCCTCGCGACGACCACGTCTCGTGCGCTCCGGCTTCCCGTAGCCATGCGTGCAACTTCTCGACAAGAAAGGCTCTTGCCAGCACGTCGTGTTCGTTGACGCTGTAAGTCACTCGAACACGAGGTGCTCCGAACGGGTCCTTGGCTACGGGATCCAGGTCGAGAAAGTTTCGGTTGTACGGAAGGACATCCAGTTGTGCATTCACGACGGCAACGGACCTCGCGTTTTGCTTGATCCAGGCTTTCCATTCGGATCCCCAGCGGGGCACCTGGTCAGGAAGAGACTGGCTGAGTGCGATCGGCTTGAGCAGCTCGTGCGCCGCAGTGAACATCCCGCCGGAGATGAAGCCCAGGCCCGAGTGGTCGAAGTTGTCGCCATTCCAGTCGTCGACACAGACACCTTGTCCCCACGATCCGGTCTGAAGCTTGAGATCGGTGCCAGGAAAGAATCCGTAGGCGTCGGGGTTGATGTGGGGCATGAAGCCGAGTCCGACCTGACCATGCCCGTTCGCGAGTCCCGCTGGGTGTGCGTCGGACGCCGACAGCAGCATGATCCGGACGTTCTCGTAGGTGTGAGCTCCCAGAAGCACGACCGCTGCACGTTGGAACTGCTCGCGCCCGTCTTTCATGTACTTCACGCCTGTGGCGCGCCCTGTGCGATCCACTTCCACGCGAGTGACGCGCGCCGATGTCACGAGCCGGAGGTTCCCGGTGGCGGCGGCGCGCGGGATCACCGTGTTGTCGGGAGACCCTTTGGCGCCGTTGTAGCAGCCGTTGTTCTCGCAGAACCCGCAGAAGGTGCAGGCGGGGTTGCCGTTGTAGGGCTCTGAGTTGATGGCTGTGGGTGTCGGGAATGGATGCCAACCCAACCGCCGCGCTGCGGCTGACATGAGCTCGGTCCAGCCGGTGCGGCGAAGCGGCGGCATCGGGAACTCGCGGCTCCGTCGACCCTCGAAAGGGCTGCCCTCAGGATGAGTCTTCCCATTCGTGTTGCCCGCTTGGCCGGAGATGCCAATCTCGTGTTCGACAAGGTCGTAGTACGGCTCGAGCTCGTCGTAGTCCAGAGGCCAGTCAACGAGCATCGCGTCCGGTGGGATTGCTCGCTCTCCGTAACGTTGGAGCGTCTGAGACCTCATACGGAAGTTCCACGGGAAGAGACGCGGGCTGGTGCCCGGATAATGCACTGCAGCGCCCCCGACGCCGTTCGCCATGAGCGTTGGGTGCGGCGACTGAATGCTCGCTGTGCTGGCATCCGGTCGAAACATGGGGATCTCGCCCGCCGACTTCGGTGCGCAGAGCCAGTGGTCTATCTCGTTGCGGAGCTCATCCAAGGCCATTTCGTCACGGTCACGGCGCGGGCCTGCCTCGACAGCGACGACTCGCAGGCCCGCCCCTGCGAGCACGTGGGCCGCGATGCCTCCGGCGGCGCCGAGGCCGACGAGCACGACATCGGCCTCCTCGTACCCCGTCCGCTTCACGCTTTCGGAATCGACGCGAGCATCGCGGCACGAGCAGCACTCGCTGATCGATCTCCGTCGGGTTCGGTGATGATGGTCCCGAACCGCTGATCGTCTTCGGTCCAGACGTACTTGACGCCCTTGTAACCGATCAGGTTCCAGCCGATGAAGTGCGCATTTCCCCCATGCTCTGGGTCGGCGAACATACCCTCCATCGTGTGAGCGAGAACAATGGAGAAGAACCCGTCGGGGGCACCGTCGATCTCCTGCTGCTCCGTCGACCTCAGCAGGGCGTCCTGTTGCGCGGCTCTTAGGTCGACGAAACGAGTTCCGTACAGGCTCAACGCATCTTGGTCGAGCTGTGCCAGCCCTTCGCGGTAGGTCTCTACGTGAATGGCGTACGGGCCGGTCAGTCGCTTCGAGATGTAGCGGGACACACGGGCTTCCCGCGCGCCAGGCCCGTGTTCGTCGGACGGGACGAGCCGATCGAGCATCGCTTCGAGGGTGGCAAGCTGGTCACCGGTGAGCGCTGCGTCGCTCATGCTTCGGACGCTCGCATGGCGGGAACAACCTCGCGTCCTAGCAGCTCAATCATCTCGAGGTCGGTATGAAGGGGCGGCTCGAGGATGACTCTGGCCACGCCGAGTGACTCGAGTGCCCACAACCGCCCAACGACCTCAGCAGGGGTTCCGACGATCCATGTCTCCGGCAGACACGCCAAACAGGCGGCAGGGTCACTGTCATCGTCGCCCCGAAATCGGGCGATCTCGGCCGCGCGGGTCTCGAGCTCACGGCGATCGTTACCAGCGACCACGCAGGTCATGATCGAGAATCTCGCCTCGGCTGGATCGCGGCCTGCTTCCTCGAACGCACGAGCGAGCGCCGCTCGCCGTTCCCGAATCTGATCGTCGGTCGGCGCCGGGCTGTTGTACTCGTCAGCCCAGCGCGCGGCAAGCGCGATGCTCCGCGGACCTCCGGATCCACCAACGACGAGCCTTGGGTACGGCTGCTGGACGGGCTTCGGGCGCGCGTCCAGCTCAGCCAGTGTGTAGTGCTTGCCTTCGAACGAGAACGGTTCGGGTGCCCAGGTACGCCGCATGATCTCGATCTGCTCCTCGAGCATTTCCATGCGCACTCGCTGCGGTGGGAACTGAAAACCGTAGGCGGTGTGCTCGTCCTCGAACCAGCCTGTCCCCATTGCAAGATCGACGCGGCCGCCCGAGATCTGGTCTGCCGTAACCACGAGCTTCGCAAGCACCGACGGGTGGCGGAACGTGACGGGTGACACGACGGCCCCCAACCGAACATGGGAGGTGATGGCGGCCAAGGCGCAGATGGTGCCCCAGACGTCCATCGCGGGGCGGCCGCTCCCTCTTGCCTCCGAGAGGTAGTGGTCGGAGGAATAGAGTCCGCGAAAGCCAAGGCGCTCTGCCACTTCCGCGAGGTCGCACCACTGTGGCCAGGTCACTCCCTCCTGGCCCTCGACCATCAGTCCGAGCTCCACCTGCCCTCCGGTGCTGGCGTTGTTCTCTCCGTCACGTGCCACGCGTCAGGCCGGGCGCCTGGCGCGTCGGTCATCGCAAGCCGCTCGTCAGGGTCGACCACGTTGGTTGGCGGCCGCTCCACCCTCTGCCTGAACCAGCTTGCTGGTCTCGAGGTAGCCCTCTCGAACCCATGCCTCGATGTCCTCACCTGTCGGCGGCGGTCCGAGCTCGAGGCTGAGCGCCCCGTCGAAACCAGTCTGGATCAGCTCCGCGAGATACTCGGCTAGCGGTGCGGTTCCACGACCGGGGGGCAGGTTCTCGTACTGCTTGCCGTGGCAGTCGGAGATGTGCGCATGACTGATTCGGCCGGCGAGCGACCGGATCTCACCGGCCGTGACTCCCATCGCCCATAGATGGTTGAGGTCGAGATTGGCCTTGCACGACTCGACACCGACGTCATCCATGAATCTCAGTGCCGCCGGAATCGAGTTGAGAAAGGCGTACTTCCAGTGCTCGAGCTCGAGCGCAAGCTCCAGCCCAAGGTCAGTAGCGGCTTCGGCAACCTCACGAACGTTCCGTACGGCGGTCGCCCACTGGTCATCGGCGGGAATGATCTCCTGCTGCCAGATGTACTCGCCGATGACGAACAACATGTTGTGTGCGCCCAGTCGTTCCCCAAACTCCAGATGTCGCTTGGCCCGCTCGACGTGGAATCGTTGAACCGATGGGTTGTAGTCGCCACCGATCCCGAGCGAGACGCAGATGACCGAACGCACAGGCAGACCTGACTCTCCGGCGTCGCGGATGAACCGATCGACGGCCTCGACCGGTTGACCCACCGGGTCGAACGCAACGTCGACGGCGTCGAACCCGATCTCGCGTGCCTTGGCGAGTCCCGGGGTCCCCTCCAACTCGCTCCCCTCCCAGACCGCATCGACGAGCGCGATTTCCATGGTCAGTGCCCGCCCAGTTCAGCGAAGCGGGCTCCCAGCTCGAGCAGGCGCCTCGGAGTCACAGAGAGAAGGACGTTGGGGTAGGGCATCGTCGATATCCTCATCACGCGTCACCACGCTGCTTCTCGATCGTCGTCAGGTTCGGCGGATCCACGAGCCACGAGAGTGAGGCGCTTGGTTCAGTCCAGATGGCGTCGCGGAGCAGATGAACCGTTCGCTCGAGTCCCTCCATGACCGGCGCGAGGGGATCCTCATGCTCGATGCTGAGAGTGCCGTCGTAGCCGACCACCCTCAGAATGGAGACGAGCTCCTTCCAAAAGGTCGAGTCGTGACCATAACCGACAGTGGCGAACCGCCATGTCCGACGCGGGTCATCATGGTCGGTGGTCGCGAGAACGCCGTCTAGCGCGGTGCGACCCAGGTCGATGTAGGTGTCCTTGGCGTGGACGTGATACAGCATCCCGCGCTCGCCAAGCTCGCGCGCGACGACGAGCGGATCCGATCCCTGCCACCAGAGATGGCTCGGATCGAAATTGGAGCCAACGTTGTCGCCACATGCATCCCTCAGCCGCAGGAGCGTCCCGAAGTTGAACACGCAGTCGCCAGGGTGCATCTCGAAGGCGAGGCGGACGCTGTGCTCGGCGGCAAACGCAGCATGTTCTCGCCAAAACGGAATGATGCGCTCCGACCACTGCCAGTCGAGCAACTCGGTGAAGTAGCTCGGCCAACCCGTGGAGACCCAGTTCGGGTACTCGCCTCCATCGGGCGTGCCGGGACAGCCCGCGAAGAGACAGATCTGCTCGACGCCGAGCCGCTCGGCGGCGAGGACGGTGTTGCGGAAGACGGCTTGTGCTCGCTCCGCATACGCGGGGTTGGGATGCAGGGCGTTGCAGTGGCAGCTGAGTGCGCTGATCTCGAGGTTGTGGGCGGCCACATCGGCCTTCAACTGCTCCAGCGCTTGATCGTCCGAGACGATCGATCCAAGGCCGACGTGCCAGTCAGAGGAGAACTCGCCGGTCCCCAGTTCCACGCAGTCCAATCCCAGGCTTTGACAGGTGGCGAATGCGTCCGTTCGAGATTGGTTACCGATGACCCCTGTAAGTAGACCGAGCTTCACGAGCCGACTCCTTTCGCTGGCTGGTTGGGGCGGCTCATCAGGAGCCGCCGTGTCGGAGCAGAAACCGTTCGACGCCGCCGATTCGAAGGACGACGACGAACACGAGCGTTGCGATGCCGATAAAGAGAGCCGAAGCGGCGCCGAGCCCTGGCGAGATTGATGTCCGCAGCCCGGAGTAGATGAACACCGGCAGCGTCTGGTTGGCCGGGGTGGTCAACACTTGGCTGATCACGAAGTCGGTGATGCTGAGGACGAACACGATGATCGCGCCCGTGACGATCCCCGGCGTCACGAGCGGCAGCCGCACAAACAGGAACTGCTCGACCGGATCGGCGCCGAGCGTCGCTGCCGCGGCAGGAAGCTCGGGATCCTGGTCCTCGATCGAGGAGACGATCGGCCACACCATGAACGGCAGGTTCACAATCCCGACAGCTATCCCGACCGCGGTGAGATGCTCATACACAGCAAGGCGAGCGAAGACCTCAAAGAACGAGAACGCGGCCACGATGATGGGCGTGCTCAGGCCGAGCGAAAGCGCCAAGATCACCACCAGCCTCTTGCCACTCGCGATCGACGGAAGCGCCAGCGCCGCGGGCACACCGAAGAGAAGGCCGATGCCGACCGCGACGAACGCCACGTAGAAGGAGTGGAGGAGCGCGTGCCAGGTCGGCCCGTCGCGGATGATCTCGCCGTACCACTCGAGCGTGAATCCGTGGGGCGGGAACACGATCTGGCGCCCTTCACTTACGGACGAGATGAGCACCATCAGGGTCGGACCGAGAAGCAACACCACGGCGGCACCGGCAAGAAGGCCCCGAACGGGGAACGTGAAGCGGAAGCTCCTCATCGGCCGCCTCTTCTCACCCTGACGCGACCGAGGATCAGGATGAGCGCTGCGCCAGCGGAGACGAGGACGATGAGAATGACTCCGGCTGCGGCCCCCTGCGGCGGGTTGCCAATCGCGAGGTAGCGGTTCTGAACGAAGTTGGCCAGATAGTCCTTCAGCCCCTGGCCGAGGATTTGCGGGTTCGCAAAGTCCCCCATCGCCAAAGCCCAGCACGCGGTCATGGCAGCAAAGCAGGCAAGACGAAGCTGCGGTAACGCGACGTGGACGAAAGCGCGGTACGGCCGGGCGCCCATGGTTCCGGCAGCCTGCTCAAGCTCCGGGTCGAGCCGCAGCACCGCCGGAAGCAGGATCACAACGGCGGCCGGAAGGAGCACCTGCACCGTTCCTAGCCCAATGCCCCACAGCGTGCCAACCAGGTTAGGAGGGGTCGCCCCAAGGTGCTCGCTGACCCACGCGACCGGACCGCGAGGCCCGAGCACGGCTAGCCAGCCGAACGTCCGTGTGATGTCCCCGGTCAGATAGGGAACAAACAGCACGATCATGAGCGCGAGGCGTAACCATCGCCTACGGCTGCGCGCCATCACGATGCTGTAGGGGACTGCGAGTAGCACCGCGATCGCAGCCGTGAGGGTTGACATCAGCAGTGTCCGCACCAGATCGGTTTGGAACTGCTGGTCGTGGATGACCGCCGCGTACTCGCTAAGCCCGAACCCGCCCTGCACGGCAAGGAACGTGTCGTAGGCATGCAGCGACGCCCAGGTGAGGAAACCGATGCCCGCCGCGAGAAGACCGATGAGCAGGATCGCGGGCGTGACCAACAGCCAGGGACCGACGCGCCCCACCCCCCGGCCGATGACCGACCGACGCACCGAAATCAATCCGTCCACGATTCTCCAGCCGAACGGAATCCGGTCGGGGCGGCCTGAGACGACCCGCGAGGTGTGCATCTACGTGCCTTCCCCCGCGACAAAGGGAGCATCGACGGCGTTCCAGCCGACCTGCACACGATCGCCAGGGCCGACTTCGAGTGAGTCTCGCATGGTGGTGTGAACGCTCACGGTGAAGCCGGCGTCAACCTCCACCTGGGCGAAGACACCCCTTCCGTCGAACGCCGCGAAGACGACGCGGCCGGACAGCACGTTGTCCAAACCGGAATGACTGGCGCCATCAGGGATCAGTCGAAGTCGCTCGGGCCGCAGTAGTAGAGCGCCAGAACCGACCGGGGCGCCGGGTTCGACGAGGAACTGGAGACCGTGTGCATGTAGCACGGGCTGGGCTCCGTCGATCGTGACCTCTCCCGCGAGCAGGACGGGATCGCCGAGGAACGCCCCGACGAAGGCGTTTGCGGGTCGCTCGTAGATCTCGCGACCGCGTCCCACCTGGATGACGTGACCGCCGTTCATCAGCGCGACCCTGTCGCTCATGAAGAGAGCTTCGTGCTGGTCGTGGGTGACGTTCACGATCGTGACTCCCAGCTCTCTGTGAAGCCGTGTCAGCTCAAGCTGCATGTCCTCGCGGAGCCGGCGGTCGAGTGCCGAGAGAGGCTCGTCGAGCAACAGCAGCCGTGGCTTGTAGATGAGCGAACGGGCGAGCGCGACACGCTGGCGCTGCCCGCCGCTCAACTCAGCGATGTTTCGTGCCCCGATATCAGGGAGCTGGACGAGCTCGAGGACGTCACGAACCATCGCTGCGATCTCCGGCTTGGAGCGGCGACGCATACGGAGCGAGAAGGCGATGTTCTCCGCGACCGTCATGTGCGGGAACAGCGCGAGCGACTGGAACACGACGGCGAGCTCGCGCTCGTACGGGGGAACGTTGCGCATCGACTGGCCAGCGATGAGGACATCGCCGGCGTCGGCATGGATCAGGCCGGCAATGACCCGCAGCACCGTCGTCTTGCCGGATCCGGACGGGCCGAGCAGCGTAAAGAACTCGCCGTCGTGTATCTCGAGAGATACATCATCGAGCGCGGTTACTGCCCCGAACGATTTCGAGACGTGGCGAAGCTCGATCATCGGGGTGGAGTGGTCGCTCATTCGCACCCTGTGCTCGAGCTTGGGGCCCGTCTCTGCATCTTCGGTGGTCGTATTCGTCGCAGTGTCGATCACCGCGGTCGGATCTCCACCCCGCAGGAGGAGGACGGGGTGGAGATCGTCGACCGACGCATGCCCGACGTCGAGCCGTCTACTTGATCGCGTTCTCGAACGCGAGCTGCCACTGGTCGTTGTACTTCGCGATCAGCGGAATCGGGGCGACGACGCCGTTCGCCGCCTTGATCTGGGCAGCCGATAGCGGGAATGCCTTCGGCTGCTTCTTCATGTACGCCGGCACAGGAGTCCCAGTGACTGACGGAACCAGGCCTTGATCCTTGGCGAGGTATGCCTGTGTCGCAGGGCTGAACAGATAGTTCGCGAAGACTTGCGCGTAGTAGTAGTTCTCAGGCGGGATCCCCTTGTGAATGTAATACCCGTCCCCGACCATGAACATCCCGTCGCGGGGAACGACCAGCGCTAGCTTCTCGCCCGCCGCGATCGCGCTGATCACGTTGCACGTACACGTGACCGCGATCGACGCGTTGCCATTTGTCAGCGCCGTCGTGATGTCCTGGCCGTTCCCGAGCGCCGTGAGGTTCGGTCGCAACGTACGGATCCGCGCCCACACGGGGTCCATGCTCTTGGGTGCATTCTTCGCCGGATCAATCCCCATCGACTTGGCAAGCGGGAAGGCTGTGCTCCAGAACGTCTGGTCAAGCACGATCGAGCGCTTGTACTTCGGCTTGAAGATGTCCGACCACTTCTGGATCTCCGAGGGCTTCACCTTGTCCGTGTTCACAACAAGCGAAACGGTGACCGAGTACGGGTTGGTATACGCCCAGCTCTTGGCCGACGTCGGTGTCCCAGCGGGGGCCGCGATCGCAAACACGGCGTTTGCCATGTTCGGCGCCAGCTCAAGACTGATCGGGAGTGTCAGCCCTCGAACCGCGTCGAGGTACGCGCGTTGCTGGGCTTGCATGCTCGCATCGGCCTGTGGGCGGATTCCGGAGCGGATCTGCTGCGCGATCTTCTGATAACTAACGAGCTCGTCCGACGTATCCCAATGAACGGCGACGCCGGTTGCCTTCGTGAACTGCTTTGCCACAGTTGCTGCAAAGGCCTTCTGGTACGGGCCGCTCCACAGCCGAACCGTGATGAACTTCGGCTTCGTCGTGGGAGGCGTTGTGTCCACCGCGGGCGGATTCGTGATCGCCGAGATGCCCGGTGGGTTAGCCCCGCCACCCGCAGCCGCGAGTCCTGCAAGCACAGCAGCGGCCCCCAACACCGCCGCACACACAAACCATCGCTTCCATTGCTTCATCATCTGCAGTTCCTCCGATCTGTTCGACCGACGGTCGCCACTGGCGATGTCCGCAGCGCAGTCCGCGTCGCACAGAGCTCGCGCCACCCGGTTTGATCCGATTCCGCCCACGACGCTGTGACCCGCTCCCAGCTCGTTCGCCCCGATGGAGTCGGCGTCATCGCCATGGGTGTGGTAGATATCAAACCGAACTTCGTCTGAACAGACGCCGTAATGTCCACTCGTGAACAGAACAGAGGAAGGCGAGCCCCTGCGTTCGCGGTCGACGAACGCATGCCACACAACCCTCCCTTCTCGCTCGCCCCGACGGAGCGCCGCGTCCTAGGCGCCGTGGTTCGCGCCGGCGCGCTTACCCGCGCAGGCATCGCACGCGAGCTACGTCTCAGCCGTTCCAAGCTCTCGCCCGTCATCCTCAGCCTCGTCGCAGACGGACTTCTCGTCTCAGTCGGTCATGACGAGTCTCACGGTGGTCGCCGTGGCGACCTCCTTGGTGCAGCCGGACCGGAGTCAGCGGTCGTGGTCGGACTGGAAATCGACGTCGATCGGCTGCGGATCGCGATTGCGACACTCGGCATGCAGATCGTCGCCACCGCGCACGAGCGGTTCGACGCCGCAAGCGATCCAGACAACGCACTCGAGACCGCGACCGATCTCGTCGACGGCTTGCTAGACGACATCTGGGGGCCTGTTGTCGGCGTAGGGATCTCGCTCCCTGCTGCAATCGACACGAAGACAGGGGCGGCCTCCGTCGCGCCCGCGATGCCCCAATGGGTCGGCTTTCCGGTCGCCGAGCGCATCGCGGATCGGTTCGCGACACGCGTCTTCGTCGACAGTGATCTCGATGCCCTCGCCCTCGCCGAGATGACAGTTCCGCATCATCCACCGCTCGGCCCGGCATTCCTCGTCGTCAAGGCACACGAAGGAATTGGATGCGGGATAGTCATAAACAACGCAGTGTTTCGCGGAAGCCACGGCTCTGCCGGTGAGATCGGCCACATCTCCGTCTCCGACGACGACACCATCTGTGCGTGCGGCCACCGCGGATGTCTCGAGGCGCTGGTTGCCCCAGCGAACCTCGCTGCACGGGCGCGTGAGCTCGCTTCCCGGGAGCGATCGATGGCCCTTCGCCCGCCCATCGACGGCGACACGATAACGATGGACGCGATCGGACGTGCAGCTCTTGATGGCGACCCGATAGCCACGTTGCTGATGCGTGAGCTCGGCGTGCGGATCGGGTTCGTGCTTGCCGGAGCAATCTCATTCTTCAATCCATCGTCCATCGTGATCAGCACCGCCAGGATGCTAGGCAGCGACGTTCTCATGGGTGCGATCCGTCAAGGAATCTACGAGCGCGCATTCCCTGGAGTTACGCGTCGCCTTCAGATCGTCGAGTCAGGGCTCGGTGACGACGCCGTCGCTATCGGCGCAGCTGCGCTGGCCCGCGATGGGTTCCTCGGGAGGGCCGGCAAGGTTGCGCATAGCCGCGGACTCTCCGCCCTATCCGAGCGAGTGTGAACCCAGCATCTCTGCGCTTCGACTACACCGGGTAGTTCGACCACGCGCAAGGGCCTGCTGGCTATTGACGTCCCGTCTGTACTCTAATTAGGCAACAAGGCTTACTCCTGAGCGTACCCTCAGGGTACGCTGGTTCTACGCTGCTTCTACGCTCCGACAGTGTTTCCTAAACCGCGTGCGCAAGTTCGATTCTTGCCGGGGGCACTGGCTTCGACACGCGGAAACCGTGATGCACAAAGGGGTTTGCCGAAACCCGGGTTTGACGGTCTTGCCGGCGGCGACCGCCTGCGCCCGCCCAACAGGGGGCCACAGGGGCCGCGCAAGGGGCCGCAGGACGCCTAGGTTCGTGTTGCCGGTCGCGGATCACCTGGCCGAGCGCCAGAGGGAGCACGTGTCTCAGTCGACGTCTTCGGGTGAGCGAAATGGGCTTCCGCGAGATCCTCGCCGCGCGGTGCGACCAGGTCAACAGCCGGCCTAGCCGCTTGGCAACGCGGCTCAGTAGACCGTAGGCTCGCGCACATCGCCACCCTGGGGTGGGACGTTGACGGAACAGCGCACCGCAGTCGACATGGGAACGCTCGGCCAGCTGCGCGACAGCGTCGGTGGCGACGCCGAGTTCCTCGCTGAGCTCATCCACGAATTTGTCGACGACGCACCCACCCAGCTGGAGTCACTGCGTGTCGCGGCTAGCACCGGCGACGCGGCCGGCGCACTGCGCGCGGCACACACGCTGAAGGGCACCAGCATGACCTTCGGAGCGGCTGAGCTTGCGACTCTCTGCCAGGACGCGGAGGCCGCGGCCGGGGCGAAGGATCTCGGTGCCGTCCTCGCCGGTATCGACGGGATCGAGGCGGAATGGGCTCGCGTGCGCGCCGAGCTGCTGACGTACGGTGACGGTCATGGCTGAGATCGACATCACCGAGCAGACGCTGGCACGTGCGGAGACGCGTCGCCAGAAGCAGTACTTCGAGTCGCTCGTCGAGATCAGCCCGGTCGCGATCGTCGTGATGGACACCGACGAGCGCGTCACGGGTTGGAACCCCTCCGCCACCGAGCTCTTCGGCTACCAGCCCGAGGAGGCGATCGGCCGGCAGATCGACGACCTCGTCTTCACGAAGGAAGGACGCGATGAGGGCCGGGAGACCACCCGAGAGGCCCTCGAGTCCGGCCGCGCGCACCGCGTGACGCGACGAGCGCGAAAGGACGGCTCGCCGGTCGACGTCGAGTTGATGCTCGTCCCGCTGACGGTGGACGGCGAGCACGTCGGGTTCTACGCCATCTACCACGACGTCACGCAGTCCGAGACGCTCCGTGCGGCCGCGCACTCGATGGGGAGCGCGGTGGGTGTGCCGCAGGTCTTCGACCTGATCCTCACGGAGCTGCGCAGGGTGTTGCCCTTCGAGAGCGCGAGCGTCCAGCAGCTCGACGGGGACGAGGTGGTGATCGTCGGCGGCTACGGCTACCCGAACCTCGACGAGCTGATCGGTGTCCGCTACGCGGTGGGAGGGGAGGGCGATCCTGCCCGCGAGCTGGTGGAACGTCACGAGTCCCTCATCGTCCCCGACGTCGCGGCGCGGTTCTCGCGCTTCGTCGACCCCTACGGCGAGGGCCGGATCAAGAGCTGGATGGCGGTTCCGCTGCTCGTCGGCGACCGCCTGATCGGGATGCTGACCTTCGACAGCTTCGAGCCCGACTTCTACACCACGGAGCACGCGCGAACCGCGGAGGCGTTCGCCGCGTTCGCCGCGACCGCGATCGACAAGGCCCGCTTCCTCAGCGAGCTGCAGCGCGCTCGGCAGCGGGCCGAGACGCTCCTGACGGTGACGCAGGTGCTCGGCAAGACACTCAGCCTCGAGGAAACGATCGAGACGATCATCGGCGAGCTGCAGCGCGTGGTGCCCTACGACAGCTGTTCGGTGCAGGTGATCCAGGGGAACCGGCTGGTGATCGTCGGCGGGCGCGGCTTCGACGACCTCGACACCCTTCTCGGCCAAGGGTTCGACCTGGACGACGAGACGAACCTCAACAGCCAGGTCGTGCGCTCGAAGCGGACACAGGTCTTCGGCGACGTCTCGCAGGACTCACACTTCGCGAGCGACTTCATGGGTAGCGCACAGATTCGCGGCTGGATCTGCGCGCCGATGATCGTGGGGGATCGCGTGATCGGCGTGATCAGCGTCGACAAGTTCGAGGCCGACTTCTACGACGAGGAGCTCGCAGAGCTCGCGACGGCGTTCGCGGCGCAGGCCGCGGTTGCGATCGAGAACGCCCGTCTGCTGGAGACCGAGCGGGCGGCCCGCGAGCAGGCCGAGACCCTCCGCGCGGCCGCCCACTCGCTCGGGAGCACCGTTGGTGTGCCGCAGGTCTTCGACCTGATCCTCACGGAGCTGCGCAAGGTCGTGCCTTTCGAGGGCGCGAGCGTCCAGCAGTTCGACGGGAACGAGCTGGTCATCGTCGGCGGCTACGGCTACCCGAACCTCGACGAGCTGATCGGTGTCCGCTACGCGGTGGGAGGGGAAGGCGATCCTGCCCACGAGCTGGTGGAACGTCACGAGTCCCTCATCGTCCCCGACGTCGCGGCGCGGTTCTCGCGCTTCGTCGACCCCTTCGAAGACGGCTTCATCAAGAGCTGGATGGCGGTTCCCTTGCTGTTCGGCGACCGCCTGATCGGCATGCTGACCTTCGACAGCTCGCAACCCGACTTCTACACCGCGGAGCACGCAAAGACGGCGGAGGCGTTCGCCGCGTTCGCCTCGACCGCGATCGACAAGGCGCGGTACCTCACCGAGCTGCAGCAGGCGCGCGAGGAAGCGGAGACCGCAACGCGGGCGAAGAGTGCGTTCCTCGCAACGATGAGCCACGAGATCAGAACGCCGATGAACGCCGTCATCGGGATGAGCGGGCTGCTTCTGGGGACCGAGCTGACCGAGGAGCAGCGGGAGTTCGCGGAGGTCGTGCGGTCGAGCGGCGACGCGCTCCTTCGCGTGATCGACGACATCCTCGACTTCTCGAAGATCGAGGCGGGCAGGTTCGAGCTCGAGCGCGAGCCGTTCGACCTGCGCGACTGCGTCGAAGGAGCGCTCGACATCGTCGCCCCGCGCGCGTCCGAGAAGCCAGTCGAGCTGGGCTGCCTCATCGACGAGGGCGTGCCGGCAGGGATCATCGGCGACGGGCCGCGGTTGCGGCAGGTGCTGCTCAACCTGCTCTCGAACGCCGTGAAGTTCACCGACAGCGGCGAGGTGGTCGTCCACGTGGACGCGAAGCCGGCCGGTGGCGGCATGCACCGGCTCCACCTCGCGGTTCGCGACACCGGCATCGGCATCCCTCCTGATCGTATGAACCGGCTGTTCGAGTCGTTCAGCCAGGTCGAAGCATCGACCTCGCGCCGCTACGGCGGGACCGGGCTCGGACTCGCCATCTCGAAGCGCATCGTCGAGCTGATGGGCGGGACGGTGCGAGCGGAGAGCGTCGAGGGCCAGGGGTCGACGTTCCACATCGAGCTGACGGTCACGGAGACCGCGGTTCCGGCGACGATCGAGCGCGGCGACGCGCCCGCGCAGCTCCACGCCAAGCGGATCCTCGTCGTCGACGACAGCGCCACCAATCGCGAGATCGTGAGCCGGCAGGCGCGGTCATGGGGGATGGATGCCGTGGCGGTCGGGCTCCCGTCCGAGGCGCTGGCGCTGATCGAGCAAGGCGAGCACTTCGACGTCGCCGCCCTCGACATGCACATGCCCGAGATGGACGGGCAGGAACTCGCACGGCGAGTCCGCGACCACCTCGGCGAGCAGGAGCTCCCACTCGTGCTCCTGACCTCGCTCGCAGGGCTGCCGCGGGCTCGCACCGCCGACGAGTTCGACGCCCAGCTCACGAAGCCGATCAAGGCGTCCCAGCTCTACAACGTGCTGGTGAGCGTGCTGGCAGGGCCAACGAGCCAGCAAGTCGTCGTCGAGCCCGGCGCCGAGAAGAGCGCAGCGGAAAGGTCGACGTTGCGGATCCTGCTGACGGAGGACAACGCCGTCAACCAGAAGGTCGCCTTGCACGTCCTCGACAAGCTCGGCTATCGCGCCGACGTCGCGTCGAACGGGCTCGAGGCGCTCGAGGCGCTCGAGCGGGAGCGCTACGACGTTGTGCTGATGGACGTCCACATGCCCGAGATGGACGGTCTTGAGGCGTCGCGCCGTATCTGCGAGCGCTGGCCGGACGCGTCGCGTCCGCGGATCATCGCCATGACGGCGAACGCCATGATCGAGGATCGCGAGACGTGCTTCGCGGCGGGGATGGACGACTACCTCGCCAAGCCGGTCCGTGCGGACGAGCTGGGCGAGGCGCTGGTTCGCGCCCAGGCGTACGGTCGGGACTGACCTCAGCGTCCGGAGGCGTGGCGCGCGCAGTCGATCATGTTGCCCGCACCGAGCGCGAAGGTGGCGACGTCACTCTTGGAGGGTCCGGGAGATCCCCATTCTCACCGAGCTACGTCCGCACCACCGCCGACCGAGCATGGAAGCTCGCGGGCAATCCCTCGCGTCACGCTCCATGAGTGCAGACACGGCTACGCGAGCTTCCTCGACGCCGCCGGGATCAGTGAAGCGCGGGCTGACCGCTTCTCGGTCACGCCGGGACAACCGTCAGCGACCGGTACCGGCACCGGCTCCAAGGTCAGTTGGAGAGCGACGGTGCTCTCCTCGACGCCTACATTCACGGGGAGGGTGCGACGGGTCATCGCAATGCCTCCGAGTACCCCGCGTCTCGGCGGCACGCCTGTGAACACGTGCAGTCAATCCCGTCAGCTGCTACTTCCAGCGGCGATTCGACCCGATGAGGTACTGGCCGTAGCCGCGCAGGGCGGCTGCGGAGGTGAGCACTTGGTAGGCGAACAGGTAGCCGAGGAAGCCGCGCTTGTCGTGCTGGGGGTGGATGTCGAGTGTTCGGAAGACGTGGCGCGCTTGCCAGCGTTGCATGAAGCCGAAGATCGCGATGGTGATCGGCAGGAGGAGCATCGACCACCAGCCGAAGATCAAGGGGTAGCCGAACAGGAAGAGGATGACTCCAGGCACCCAGAAGAAGATGACGCCGATGTCGAGGAGCGGGACGAGGTAGTCGATCCCGGCGACGAGCTTCGCCAGGACGCGTGGCTGTCTGGGCGGTGGATGGGTTCGGAGGCCTTCAAACATCCCCCGTGCCCAGCGAGAGCGTTGGCTCAGCAGCCGATCCAGTCGTTCCGGGACGACGGTGAAGCCGAGTGCCACCGGCTCGTACTGGACGATCCCCCGAGAGGCGAGCATCGTCCAGGTGAGCACGATGTCTTCACCGATTGCATCGGGCCAGCCGCTGACAGCACGCAAGTCGTTGGTCCAGTAGCCCGAGAACGCGCCCTGCGCGACGAGGGCGGTGTTGTACGCCGCCTGCATCCGCTTCACCCCGTTGATCCCCAACCGGTAGTCCCATTGCTGCATCCGGGTGACAAACGTCGCGAGCGGGTTCTCGGCAACGAGTGCGGCGGCGCAGGCGCAGACGTGCTGATCCTGCGGTGCGGTCGTCAGCCGAACCACGAGTCGAGTCACCGACTGAGGGTGCACATGGGTATCGGCGTCTACCGTCACCACGAGCGGTGTCGTCACGGTCGCCAGGGCCGCGTTCAGCGCGTGATGCTTGCCTTGCATCTCCTCAAAGACGCGTCGGTACTGGAGGCCCAGGCTTGCACCCGTCGCGTCCGCGAGGCGTGCGGTGTCGTCGGTTGAGTTGTTGTCAGCGACAACGACCTCCACTCGCCCCGGGTACGTGAGCTCGGAGAGTTGCTCGAGCGTGCGGACGATCGCCTCGCTCTCGTTCCACGCAGCCACCAGGATCGTCACCGACGGCCACTCCCCTTCTGGCCAGTCGCCCCTCGGAGGGACGAGCGGGAGTTCCTGGTACCGGGTGATCAGCAGTGTGGAGATCATGAACCAGATGACAAGGCCGGGGATGTAGGCCAGGAAGATCGGGATCACCCAGGCCATGACCGGGCCGATCGCGGCTGCGAGTTCATCTCTCCAGGGATCCGACACCCAGATGCTGAACCCGACCCAGGCAAGCGTCAGAGCCAATGCGACGACGAAGCGAACGGTTGGCCGAAGCCCCGAACCCGGTGCCCTGCGCCGCGTCCGACCACCGAGATGTCCGATTGGTTCAGGGAAAGATCCAAGCTCGCTGTTTGGCACCGTGACCTCGTTATCGACCGACGGACGGTGTGACGAGAGGGCTCCTCCTCCATGTGTCGGTCGAACCTCGACTGGCGCGCACCGTGGCGCGCAGCGCCTCGATCCCGCATGGTTGAGCCAAACAGCGCACGCATCCTAAACCGCGCGCGCAAGTTCGATTCTTGCCGGGGGCATGTCTCCGCGAGCGGCTTGGTCAGGTGCGGCTCGAGCCCTGGACGCGGTCGATCAACGAACACACACCCGACGGATACGTGGGCCTGACGCGTTCGGAGTTAGTGTGGCGCAAGGCACGACGGAGGAGGACACGATGACCGAGATGCGTCGAACCACGAGCGACGAGGCCAAGCGAGTCGGCGACGAGATCGGCGTCGACTGGAGCCGCTTCGATCTGGAGCAGTTCCGCTCGGGTATGGACGTCGAATACGAGCACGGCTCACGCGACCCGCAGACGGATGTGACTCATGATGACCCGTTCTTGACAGGGAAGATCGCTCTCGCGCACATGAAGGAGTTCCCCGACTACTACGAGCGCCTCGAGCGCATGGAGACAGAAGCCGCGGGAGACTGGGCTACCAAGCCTTCCTGAGCCCAACGCCCTCGACCACGAGACCGGTGGAGAGCTCGAACTAGGCTGCGTGGCGCCCACTGACGCACGCCATCTCAAGGAACCCGCGCTGCCCGTCCTGATCCGGTTGACCCCGCGCGGATGGGATTTCTCTACCGCGAATCCGGCCAGGCGCGCATTGCGTAGTCGACCACGCGATCGAGTTCTGCCCTGGTGGCGCCGGTGGCGGCCTTGACTGCCATTCCGTAGGCGACCGTTCTGACGAAACCCGCAAGCTCGTCGGGACTGACGCCGTCCGGGAGGTCGCCTTCTGCGCGCGCCCGCTCGAAGCGGTCGCGTAGCTCGGTCTCGCCGGCGCGGCGTGCCTCGATCAGCGTGGCGGCGATCGGGGACGATGCTTCGCCACACGTGGGCGCGCCGAGGATCGCGAGGCAGCCGTGCGGCATGTCCGGCCGCGTCTGGATGTCGGCGGCGCCGCGTAGCAGCGCTTCGGCGACCTCGCGAGCGGTCGGCAGCGCGAGCGCGTCGCGGTCGTAGCCGGCGTGCCCTCGCGCGTAGTGATCGAGCGCCTTGCGGAAGAGGGTCTCCTTGTTTCCGAACGCGGCGTAGAGGCTTGGCCGGCTGATGCCCATCGCCTTCGTCAGGTCACCAAGGCTGGCACGGTCGTAGCCGAGCCGCCAGAAGACGAGCATCGCCTCGTCGAGCGCCTGCCCGGTGTCGAACGTTCTCGGCCTACTCACCCGACGCTCCTTGAAGGTGTGATGTCACGGTGTTAGCGTACCGATCAGTACATAACCCTTGTGAGGATGGGAGGCAGGCATGGCGGTTCAGCTTCGTCCCCTTCATACCGCGTCGGGCACCGGGAAGGCGCTTTGGGGTCCCGGTGACCTGTACACGTATCTCGTGACGGGCGATCAGTCCGGCGGGGCCGTATTCGCGATGGAGGCCGACGTCCCGCACGGAGCCGGTCCGCCGCCGCACGTGCACAGCCGCGAGGACGAGACGCTGTACATCCTCGACGGGGAGCTCGAGGTCCAACTCGATAACGAGGTGCAGATCGTCTCCAAGGGCGACTTCGTCTGGCTACCCAAGGGCGTGCCACACCGCTTCACCAACCTCAGTGGCAAACCGATGCGGATGATCCTGTCGTTCCAGCCCGCAGGCATCGAGCACTTCTTCGAGGAAGTGTTCGAGCCGGCCGATGACCGCTCCGCCGAACCGCCACCCGTCACACCCGAGCTCGTCGGACGTCTGCTGGCCGCAGCACCACGCTACGGACTCGAGTTCCTCGCACCCGAACACTGAGCACCGACCGAGCATCGGGTGCGACGTTCGGCGGGCAGTTAGGCCGGTAGCCAGCGGTGCAATCAGGTTCCCAAACCGCGTGCGCAAGTTCGATTCTTGCCGGGGCATCACCTTCTGTCTGTGCCGCCGTCCACCGTGAGCAAGCGGTCCAGGCGACCGCTGGCACGGCGGTTTCCCGACCACGCCTCGGCAGGTGATGGACGCAACAGTGGCCGTCGCGCGGTGCTCCCGTTCGGATACCTGCGCGACTCAATACACTCGTCCCATGGCTATGAACTACGACGTCCAGCGGCTTGTGTTAGGCGATGTCGTGTTGATCGAACTCGACGACACGGCAGGCCAGGTCGAGGCCAAGGTGGTGCACGCGATCGAACGCACCGACACGACGGTACGGGTCACGCTGCAAGTCGATGGGCGAGAGCATTTCGTGAGGGAATGGCGCCTCGGCGAACAGGTGACCGTCGTGCGCGGTCCTTGAAAGAACCCGCCGTGCGGTCGCTCTAGCGGGCCGAAGCGATGAGCATTCCGACCGACGCAGCTCTTCGCGGTTCTGCCATGGTTCAGGGGGGAGCGGTTGGCACGAGTAGTCGGCCGCCCGTGGGGCGCCCTCGCCACGCGGGCGCGAACGTCGGACGAGGAGGACACCGGATGAGCTCGATCGCAACTTCCACCCACCTACCCGCCCTGGGCACACATGAGCGCGACGAGGTCGGTCGCGACCTGCAGGCCACGCTCGTCGAGCTCGTCGATCTCTCGCTGCTCGGCAAGCAGCTGCACTGGACGGTGATCGGCGCGAACTTCAGATCGCTGCATCTGCAGCTCGACGAGGTGGTCGACACGTGGCGCGACCTCGGCGACACGGTTGCCGAGCGCGCCGTCGCGATCGGCGTGATGCCCGACGGGCAGTCGGCAACCATCGCCAAGGAGTCGCCGTTGGGCGCGGTCGAGCCGGAGGCCATCGAAGACCAGGTCGTGGTGCGAGAGCTCGCCCACCGCGTCGCGGAGACGACCGAGCGGATCAGGTCGCGCATCGACCGGCTCGGCGAGCTGGACGCAGTCTCCCAGGACGTGCTGATCGAGGTCGCAAGGGCGCTCGAGCAACAGCAGTGGATGCTTCGCGCACAGCTTCGCGGCGACGCGTGACCGGCATCAGGGATCGCCAGGGCGAGGCTCGATGAGCGAGGTGCTCTGCAGCCACCTGGGGCAAGTCACCGTCACGACCCTCCCGGAGCCGATTGCGGGGTGCGAGGAGTGCCTGCGCATCGGGAGCCGCTGGGTCCACCTGAGGATGTGCATGAGCTGCGGCCGGATCGGCTGTTGCGACTCGTCGCCGAACCGGCACGCGAGCAGGCATGCAGCGGAGGCCTCGCATCCCGTCGCGCGCTCGGCCGAGCCCGGCGAGGAGTGGAGCTGGTGCTTCGTGGACGAGGTCGCGTTCGTGGTTGACCCGAGCGCCGACGACAACCCGAGTTGAGGGAGCGAGCGATGGACGACACCCAGATTCACGCGACGATCGAGCAGCTGGTAGCCGAGGAGCACGAGTTGTGGAACCGGGAAGCCGCCGGGACCTCCGGCGAGGGCGACCGCCGGCGACTCGAGGAGCTCAAGGTCTCGCTCGACCAGTGCTGGGACCTGCTGCGCCAACGACGCGCGCGGCGAGAGGCTGGCGGCAATCCGGACGCGGCGGAGGCGCGCCCCGAGGAGACCGTCGAGAACTACCTGCAGTAGCGACCCCGAGACCGGAACGCTGACGATCGTCAGGGCTCGGGGGTGCACGCACGATCCAACCGGCGACCCCGAATCCCGCGCCTGGATCGCCTGGTAGCCGGTAGCAGTACCCCACCAGCGGTCTACCGTGAGGCGTGAGCAGGCGGGACGAGTCCATCGCGCCGCTCTGAACGCGATGTGAACACACCGTTCAACTGATCTTAGTCCGTTCCACACGAGCTTTTCAGGTTCGGCTGCTTCCGTTCATGGGGACACACAAACGCGAAGGAGAACCGAGCCATGAGCGAGACCGAGAGGACCTCGTCCGGCAAGCGTCGGAGGCGAGCGATCGTCACGCCACTGGCGGTCGGAGCGATCGCTGGCGCCGCACTGGTCGCCGGTTACGGCGCCGTGCACACGTCGAGCCGAACGGCAGCACCAGCGACGGCTCAGACGGCGACACAGAGCACGGACGTCGCCCTGACAGCCGCAGAGTACGACGCGGAGACCATCTACAAGCGCGACAGCCCCGGGGTCGTCGACATCACGGTCACCATGGCGAGCCAGGGTCAGGGCGAGGGTCTGTCGCCGTTCGATCCGCAAGGAGGCGCCTCGCAGGCGGAGGGCACCGGTTTCGTCTATGACAAGCAGGGCAACATCGTCACTGCCGATCACGTCGTCGACGGCGCGACAGCAATCACGGTGCGCTTCAAGGACGGCACCACGACGAAGGCCACGCTCGTCGGCACCGACCCCTCGACCGACACCGCCGTGATCAAGGTGAATGCCGCGGCGTCGCGGCTGACACCGCTGGCGCTCGCCGACAGCGACGCCGTTGAGGCGGGCGAGGGCGTCGTCGCGATCGGGAGCCCGTTCGGGTTGTCCAACAGCATCACTGCGGGGATCGTCAGCGCCGTCGACCGCGACATCGAGGCACCCAACGGCTACTCGATCCCGAACACGATCCAGACCGATGCCGCGATCAACCACGGCAACTCGGGCGGGCCGCTGATCGACTCGAGCGGCGAGGTCATCGGCGTGAACGTCCAGATCGCCACCGGTGACAACAGCGCAAGCAGCCAGAACGCCGGCGTCGGCTTCGCAGTCCCGTCCAACACCGTCAAGGCGGTCACCACCGCCCTGATTGCCGGCCAACCCGTCGAACATGCCTACCTCGGCGTTTCGATCGGCAACAACGCAGACGGAGTCGGCGCCCAGATCGGGACCGTCACCTCCGGGGGACCCGCCGCCCACGCCGGCATCCAGACGGGTGACGTCGTCATCGCGATCGACGGTCAGACGGTCGCCGACGCGGACGACCTCACAGCCGCAATCGCCTCGCGCGACCCAGGCGACAAGATCACCCTGAAGCTCACCCGCAACGGCAGCACGAAGTCGATCACGGTCGTGCTCGGCACCCGCCCCGCGACGACGAGCTGACCAACGGCCGGTGGGAAGGGCGGCCTGACGATCGCCCTTCCCACCGCACGACGGCGTTCCCAGCCATGTCCTCCGCACGACGCGGAGGTTCGTCGCCATTTTTTCTCCAGCCCGCCGGAGGCCCGAACGTGTGAGTCGCCCGAGCTCGGGCACGAGGGCCTCCTCGAGTTCACCGAGACCCGCGCCCACGAGCTGACGACCTACGCTCGACCAACCCGGACCGGATGGTTCGCCGTGCATCTCGTACGATGGCGGAGGAGGATTGCCACGTGGCGACGTCTGATCCGATCGCCGAGATCATCGGCGACTATCGCGCTTTCGCGGCGATGCAGCGCGACCGTCTTCTTGCCCGCGGCATCGACATCGCGCCCTACCCGCTCAGCCACCTCGCCGTCCGCGTCGCCGATTGGGACCTGTACGTCCACCAGCGGACGCTGCTCGAGCGCCATGCGAGGACGAACCGCGAGAACGTCTGGAACGGGCGTCCGATCTCCTTGATCGTGCTCGCCGAGCCGCTCGATGTTCTCGACGGGACTCCGGTCTCGCGCATCGAGCTGATCCCGCCCGTCCATCAGCGCGTCTACCGGATGGGCCTCGAGCACCTCGGCGTCGTCGTCGGTGAGGAGATCGACGAGTTCTCGCGAGTGCACCGGGCCGCGCTGACCGGGCAGCAGTTCCAGAGTGCCGACATCGATCCGGTCTACGTGCTGTTCGAGGACTTCACCCACGTGAAGTTCTATCGGCGCTCCTTCTTCGACGTCGTCGAGGACGAGGAAGGGCGCTTCGAGGGTTTCGTCCATGTGGACGACTGGGTGCCGCAGCGGCTGGTCACCGCCACCGGCGCGAACCCGCTGCCGCGGTGACCTAGGCGGCTGCCGAGCTACAGGACCGTCTGCTGCGCCAGTTCAGAAATGCCCCCCGAGCAGCCCCCTTCGCGAGACCGACTACTCGCGAGCCGTGGTGGCTTCTACGAGACCGGGTCGACGGGGGTCTGCTGTCGCGGTAACGGCGGCAGGCCCCGAAGCAGATCAGCGCCCTTCTCGCCAACCATGATCGTCGGGGCGTTCGTGTTACCACGCGGCACTGTGGGCATCACGGACGCATCGATCACGCGCAGACCCTCGAAGCCGTAGACACGGAGATTCGGGTCTACGACGTGTCCGATCGAGCATGTCCCAGTCGGGTGGTAGATCGTGTGCGCTCGCCGCTCCATGAAGCTCACGACGTCTGGCTCCGAAGGCGATGCCGGCACGACGAAGCTATCGCGCGTCACCGTCTGCAGCGCCGGTTGTCGGTTCATCTCGAGGGCGATTCGCACCCCCTGGATCATGCTCTGCCGGTCCGCCTCCGTTTGGAAGTAGTTGTGCAGGATCCTCGGCTTGGAGTGAGGCAGCGGTGAGCGCAGCTTGACGGAGCCGCGGCTCGTCGGCTTCACAAGAGTCGGACTAAGGGAGTACGCCTCGTCGAGGAGAGGTCCGAGAAGCTCCTCGTGGAGCATGATCGGACCGAAGTGGTACTGAACGTCAGGCGCGATGAGGCCGTCGCGTGTCCGCAGGAACGCGCCTCCTTCGGCGACGTTGGACGCAAACGGCCCGCGACCCTCTCGCGCGAACAGCTCGAGGTTCGCAGGTGTCATCCCGGCCAACAGGCTGTCCTCGCTTGTCAGCCACAGCATCGAAATGACCGCGTGATCCTGAAGGTGCTCGCCAACCGGGAGGTCCTCGCGCACCTCGATCCCGAAGGGCCTGAGCTCACTCGCCGGTCCGATGCCCGAGAGCAGTAGCAGCTGCGGTGACTGGTACGCGCCTGCGGACACGACCACCTCGCGCTCGGCGCGAACCTGCTGCAGACGGTTGTCCTTCAGATACTCGACGCCGACGGCTCGGTTGCCCTCGAAGAGGATTCGGGTCGCGAGCGCGTCGGTGATCACCTCGACGTTCCCCCGCGCGACGGCAGGGTGGAGGTAGCCGACCGCGGTACTGCAGCGGCGGCCGTTGCGGAGCGTCGCCTGCCAGCGTCCTGTGCCATCCTGCGCGGCGCCGTTCGGGTCGTCGTTCGATTCGAGCCCGTACTCGACCGCCGCCTCGATCATTGAATCGACCACCGGATGCATCGAGCGGCTGTCGCTCACGGCGAGCGGCCCGCCGACGCCGTGGTAGTAGCTCTCGCCCCGTTCGTTGTCCTCTGCGCGCTTGAAGTAGGGCAGTACGTCCTCGTACGCCCAGCCGGCGGCCCCGAGCGACTCCCATTCGTCATAGTCGGCACGGTTGCCGCGCATGTAGACCATCGCGTTGAGCGAGCTCGAGCCGCCGAGCACCTTGCCGCGGGGCAGATAGAGCCGCCGGGAGTCGAGACCCGGCTCGGGCTCGCTGGAGAAATCCCAGTCGATCCGGCTCATGAGAAGCTGGCCAAACGCAAGCGGGATCTGAATCTCGGGATCGCTGTCGGGCGGACCCGCCTCGAGGACGGCTACGGAAACGTCCGGATCCTCCGCGAGCCGTGCAGCGACGACACAGCCGGCCGAGCCCGCGCCGATGACGACGTACTGAGGCATGCGGCAATTCATACAAGCTACGCCGGCCTCCCACAACCGTGAGCCCTCTTCCCTTGAGGAGCAACGCGAGTCCTCGAGGTGGACGACCTGGCACTCGTGACCGGCATCTGGTCGTTCGACGGCACAGGACCGGACGGCGAGCCGGTGCAGCTGGCGGCGAGCAATGCGGACGTCTTGCGTCGCCAGGCAGATGGCACCTGGCGCTTCGTGATCGACAACCCCTGGGGCACGGATTAGAACTGCCGCATGGGGCAGAACGGAGCTCGAGGTCGGTCCTCGCGGACTGGCCTCGAGCCTCCCGGGCTCCGCGAGGTGAAGCGATCGTTGGTCTCCAGGAAGGACGATGCCTCGCCCGACCGGTGCTGCTCGATCCTGGAATCTACGTGCGGACTGATTGGTGTAGCTGACGGGTAGCAGCGATCGAGCGTTCGATCGCCCGTCGCATGCGCCACTTCCAGGTGGCGATCGCGAGGAAGAACACCAGACCGATGAGCGCACCGATCGCAAGCACCCCCGACCCCTCTAGTAGCCCGACGAGGCAGAGGCCCGCTGATCCCCCGATCGCCACGATGCTCGAACGACGTGTGAAGTCAGGTGGAGCACCCACGGCGTCGTACTCGCGCACGAGGCGCGGGCCGAGCATCGGGTCAGAGACGGCCCTGCCATCGCGAAGCTCCCTCGTCGCCTGACGACGTTGGTCGCCGGAAGTCTTCGACGAGTCGTCGTCTCCGACCACAGTCCGAAACCGCTCTCTGAACGCCTTCATGTCCCGCATGTCACGTTGGGTCGCGCCGACGATCAGCACCGCCACCACGGCGAGCACCCCCGCGATCACAAAGTCCATCCCGGCTCAGTTCCCTCCGAAGCTGGAACAGGTGCGCAAACGCGAACAACCCAAGCCCTGTTGCAACAAACGCAGGCATTGAGTCAGGGGACGACTCAGGCCAGTCTCCGGGGTCGCACCAGGTAGGCGACGATGAGGGCCGCCGGGAAGAAGACCAAGCTGAAGAGGAAGAAGAGAAGGAAGCTGTGGCCCTTCCGAGCGGCGACCCTGGCAGGCCAGAACGCGATGGCGATCCAGATGATCAGGGCGAGGACGGACCAGAACCACCATCCACTTGCGGCGACGAACACATCGACCTCCTTGACGGGAAGACCCAGGTGACGCGAGCCCGTTGTGCGCCTGCGTCGTGTCGGACACACAACCTATCGAGCAAGAAAGCCGAGCGCGGCGGCGCCCGGGGGGTGTTCGTCAACCTGATCACGCAGAACCAGGCGATGACCGAGCGGAACCTGGAGCGGGCGCGCGCCCAGCGCGCCCACCCGGTCAGCCGTCAAACGGGGCGCGATGACGAGGCCAGAGGCTCGCCGTGAACGTCACGACCGCCCAGCCGATGACCGCCCACCCCCACGCATGGCCTTCGCTTCCCGCTGCTGATTCCGGCGCGAGTAGACAGGAGATCGCCCATCCGCCTGCCGCAATCGAGGCGCTGATTGCCGGTATGCGCCAACCCATGGTGCGAAGCGCTGACAACAGCACGAGCAGCGGTACGAGCAGCGCGAGTGCGGTCATCACCGACCAGTGGTGCAGACCGTTCGACACCGCATCGGCAGGCGGAAGATCGTGCCGTTGCGCCGAGGCCATCCGCCAGGTGTAGCCGAGGGAGGGAACAGCGGCGACGGCCGCGAGCGCGAGCATGACGACGTCCAGGTGCTGCCCGCGCGCGAGGAAAGTCGCTCGCGCCGGATGGAGAGCAACCAACACCGCACCCACGCCGGCGACTACGGCAGCGACGGCACCGTACCGCCATGCCTCCCCCGCAACGCCCGCCATGGCAAGCGCGAGGGCGACAACCGCCGTCTGCTGTATCCCGGCGATCCGTCGTTCCGGGCGGCGAAGCTGCGCCAGCAGACCCAGCGGAAGGATCACGCCGAAGACCAAGCCCCAGCCCGCGTCGAGCACCTGATTGCGCGCCTGGTCGACGTACCCCGTGTAGCCATCGATCAGATCGATCAGGCCGAAGTTGATCGTCAGAGAGGCCAGCGCGACCACCAGCGCAACCGCCTTGAGCCACGTCGTGCGAGTTGATCGCTCCATGCGACGCGTAGGAGGCGGAGTCGATCTAGGGGTGGGCGAGTGCGGCGGAAGTGGTTGTGTTCGTGTCGCGACCGACGGCGTAGAGCTGCCATTTGCCAGGGATACCTTTGAGCTGGTGCGTGCCGCGCTCATCGAACTGAATTCCGGAGCCCGCGACGAGGTCCTCGACAGTGCTCGAGACGAGCACTTCGCCGGGCAAAGCCTCGGAGGCGACGCGCGCGCCCGTGTGCACCGCGATGCCCGCCACTTTGCCGTCGATGAACTCGCACTCCCCCGTGTGCAGGCCCGCCCGAACCTCGAGTCCGATGTCGCGAACGGCGTCGACGATCGAGCAGGCACACAGGATGGCGCGCGCCGGTCCATCGAAGCTCGCGAGAAAGCCGTCACCCGCCGTGTCGACCTCGATCCCGCGGAACCGAAGGAGCTGGCGACGCACCGTGTCATGGTGTCGTTCGAGCAGTTCCCGCCACCGCCGATCACCGAGCTCGACGACGCGGTCGCTCGAGCCGACGATGTCGGTGAACATGACCGTGGCGAGGATGCGTTCGGGCACGGCCTCATCCCAGGCACCGGCCTCCCGGGCCTGTTCGAGAAACCGCTCGATCTCGTCGACCAGATCGGCGGCGACCGGTCCCTCAGGAACATGCCCGCCCGGAAACGACACGAATCGGGCTCCCGGGATTCTCTCAGCGACGTAGCGTCCTCGGGCAAAGGGCACCTGCAGATCGTCCGTGCCATGCATCACAAGCGTCGGCACGCGGATCGCTGAGAGCACCTGCCTGACGTCGATCTCCCGGTTCATGCGCGCAAGTGACTCGACCGCACCAGGGCTGGCGCTACGCCGGAAGTACTCGGCGAGCTGCCGCGACGCCTCCGGATCCTCGATTCCGATCGAGCGGATCACCGCGTCGGCCTCTTCTCGTGGACCGAACAGCCGGAGATCGTCCTCGAGCTCACGCTGGTACTCCTCGTCGGTACTCCCCTGCGGGTAATCAGCAGCCCACAGCATTCGCGCAAACCCGCCCCACAACACGAGCGCCGCCGTCCGCTCCGGGTAGGTCGCTGCAAAGAGCACGCTCATCGGTGCACCCTCCGAAAAGCCCACCAGGACTGCACGCTCGGACCCCGTCGCGTCCATCACCGCACGGACGTCGTCCATCCGCGTCTCGAGCATCGGCGCCCCTGCCACCCTGTCGGACATGCCGGTTCCCCGCTTGTCGAACAGGATCAACCGCGCGAACGACGCGAGCTGTCGCAACATCGCGGCGCGCGCCTCGATCGACCAGACAAGCTCGACGTGCGAGACGAAACCGGGCACGAGGACGACGTCGAACGGCCCTTCTCCGACGACCTGATAGGCGACGCTGACATCACCACTCCTCGCATACTGGGTCTCGGGGAGCACCCGGGCAGTGTCGCAGCCCTCACCCACCCACGTTCTCGAAGCGCCTACATGCTCGCGCGGACCACCTCGCCGCCCCGCGAACGCGACCCCCTCCGCTGTGAACGGAGTCTCCACGGGTGATACTCCTTCGCTCACCCTCGACAAGGAGTCCAGTGTCAGCAGATGAGAACACCCGCCTCGCCCAGAGTGCATACGAGGCTTTTGGTCGGGGCGACATGCCAGCGCTTGCCGAAGTGATGGCGGACGACATCGAGTGGGTGAATCCCGGCGATCCCAACGAAGACCCCATGGCGGGCACGTACCGCGGCAAGGACGACGTCCTTGGCTGGTTCGGCAAGCTTGCGGAGCAACTCGACTTCTCGACCTTCGAACCGAGAGACTTCATCGCGCAGGGCGACAAGGTCGTGTCCATCGTCTACGCCGAGGCCACAGTGCGAAGCACCGGCCGCTCGGTCGTGCAGGACCAGGCGCATGTCTGGACATTCAGGGACGGGAAGCTCGCCCGGTTTCAGATCTACCTCGACACCGCGGCGGTGGCTGCCGCCAACCGCGTGGAGTAGCCGCGCACGGGAACCCGCGGATCGCGAGTGAGGCTGCCGATCTCACTCATGGCGTTGCCGTCCCCGGCGGCTTTCTTCGTCTGAGCCGGGAGCAATCAGTCACGTGTGTCAGCAGGTCAACGTCGGAGGCGTCCTGAGCGAAAGACTCCCCACGATGGCGCCCAACCCGTGCGTTCGTGACAATTCGTCATGCCGAGTCGGCCGGTGACAAGCGATCTTTCTCGCGGGGTCGACAGCGGTCACCCCGGATCGGCGTTTCTCGAGCTCGATCGTGAAACCGTGGTTCCCTACCTCGTCGATCGTGGGCTTCTCACCCACGACAAGGGTGCCTCCGTAGATGCCTTGGAAGGAGGGGTATCGGCGACGGTCTTCGCCGTCCGATCACCCACGGTCGCGGTTGTCGTCAAGCAGGCACTCGAACGTCTGAAGGTGCCGGACGATTGGCGAGCGAAGAGAGAACGAACCGAGGTGGAGGCCGCAGCGATACGCCTCTGCGAAACTCTTACTCCCGGTCGCGTTCCTCGCTTGATCGACACGGACAGCTCGGCCCACATCATCGTCATGGAACTCTTGCCTGACGATGCGCGCAACTGGCAGAGCGAGATTGCCGAAGGGCGCTCGCACGTCGAAATGGGCTCGTGGGCGGGAGCGACCCTCGGAACCTGGCACGCACGAACCGACCGTGACCCTCGCGTGGCTGCCGAGTTCGACGATTTCGAGTCATTTGAACAATTGCGGCTGAGACCGTTCCACGAGACGCTGATCCAGCGGCTGCCCGAAGTGGAAGGCAACATCGTCCCCCTCATCGAGGAACTTCGACAACGTCGCTGCTTCGTCGATGGCGACTTCGCCATGAAGAACATCCTTGTTGCTCCGGATCGGGCATGGGTCCTTGACCTCGAGGTCGCCCACTACGGCAACCCGGTATTCGATCTCGGGTTCTTCCTGTCGTTTGCGGTGCTCTCGGCAATTCAATGGCCGGCCAGTCTGGGGGACATGCGCGAACTGGCTTGCGGCTTCATGCACGGATACGCGAACGCTGCGGGCGAGGGGTTTGCCGGGACAGTGGAGGCCGTGAACCTCCACACGGCAGCGCTGATACTCGCCCGGACCGACGGCATGTCACCGGCTCAGTTCCTCGATCCCGGCTCGCGCATGAAGGCGCGTGAGGCAGGGATCATGTTGCTACGCCAACCGGAGCGAGGGCTGTGGCAATGGCTCTGATCGCCGGGATCCACGCCTGGGAAGCGCTCGACTCTCGTGGAACGCCCACGATCGGGTGCTGCGTGAGACTCGACGACGGGAGTGAGGGAGAAGCGACCGTGCCTTCCGGCGCGTCGACCGGCGCCCACGAGGCACACGAACGGCGAGACGGGGGCGTGCGCTTCGACGGCAAGGGAGTCGCTGGAGCGGTCAACGTCGCTGCTTTCTGAGGTCGCGCCCACACTCACGGGGCTTGACCCGAACGACCAGTTGCTCCTCGACGCGAGAATGCGGGACCTGGACGGGACACCTTCGCTGGCGCGGCTCGGCGCCAACACTGTTCTCGCGGCGTCGGTCGCCTGCGCGATCGCAGCTGCTCGATCACAGGGTCTGCCTCTATGGCGTGCGCTGTGCCCCGACCTGCCGCCTCTTCTGCCGCTACCGATGGTCAACGTGATCTCCGGCGGTGCGCACGCGGGTGGCCTCGTCGATGTTCAGGATTTCCTCATCGTGCCAGTCGGTTCACGGTCGTTCGCAGAGGCAGTCGAATGGGCCTCACGAGTACGTGCAGCCACGTCCTCGATCCTCCTCGACAAGGGACATGACGTATCGCTCGTGGCCGACGAGGGAGGTCTTGCGGCGCCACTGCCATCGAACCGGGCGGCACTCGAGATCATGCTCGCTGGGATCGAGCGAAGTGGACTCGAGCCGAGGGCTGAGGCCGCGATCGCCGTCGACATCGCCGCGACCCAACTGACCTCAGCCCATGGGTATGAGTTCGCCAGCGAAGGCCGTAGCCTGCGGGCGGACGAGCTGGTGGAAGAGATAGCCGGGTGGGTCGACGACTTTCCCATCGTCTCGGTCGAAGACCCGCTCGGCGAGGACGATGAAGACGGTTGGAAACACGCGTCAGACCGGCTCGCAAGCCGTGTGCAGCTACTCGGCGATGACCTCTTCGCCACCTCTGCAGTCCGGCTTGAAGCGGGAATACGCAATGGCATCGCGAACGCGGTACTGGTCAAGCCGAACCAGGTGGGGACTCTCAGCGATGCTCACCACGTCGTCGAACTCGCCAAGGCAGCCGACTACACGACCGTCCTATCCGCCCGCTCCGGCGAGACCGAGGACGCATGGCTCGCCGACCTTGCCGTCGGGTGGCGCACGGGACAGCTGAAGGTTGGCTCGACGATGCGCTCAGAGCGCACGGCCAAATGGAACCGGCTCCTCCGGATCGAGTCGGAGCATCCAGACGCAACGTTCGCCGGCGGTGGTGCACTCGACAGGCGGCGCTAACGCGCCCGTTGGGGCATCTCGCCTCTGCACCGACCATTGAACTCCATGCGCGGGCGGCCTGGAGTTCTCCCAAGCGTCAGTTGTCGCCGTGCCGAAAGAACGCCCGGGCGTTCTCGTGCAGGATTCTGCGTGCCAGCCGCCTTGCGCCCTCCTCACGGAGGAAGCGAGCCTGAATACGCTCGTGCAACACCTCGCCGATCAGGCGCCGACCGAGCCCGAGCGCGCCGTAGCTCTCCTCCACGTGCCAGGCGTCACCGCCGAGCATCAGGCGTGACTCGTCCGGCAGGATCTCGATCGCCTCGTGCAGGGCGAGCTTGAAGTGCGAAGGGCTGAGCAGGAACGACCAGGTGAGGTCGAGCCAGATGTTCCGGTAGACGAATGCCATGCCGAGGAGGTCGCGGCTCCACGGATAGCCGAGATGCATGAGCAGGAACCGGGTACCCGGATGGCGCTCGACGAGACCGGCGACGTTCATCGGGTGCGAGCCGCGGATGAGGGCGGTGCCAAGGTGCATCTGCATGGGCACGCCGCGCTCGGCCGCGAGTGCGCAGAGTCGGTCGACGACGAAGTCGCCGAATGCCTTCTGCTCATCCGGCGAGGGACGCCGCTTCCCGAAGGCACTTCGCGCGAGCCGCTCGTCGGGCTCGTCGAAGTGCAGATCGCGGTCGTAGGCGAGTGCGCTCTTGAGCGCGACCTGGCTGCGGTCGGGGAGCGTTTCGACGAACCGCTCGAGGAAGGAGAGATAGTCGGCGAAGGAATCGATCTGCGCACCGAGCGCGGCGGCGATCGCATGGGCGGAGTTGCCGTTGTGGTCGTGGGAGTCGGGGTGCCAGCCGACAGCGAGGCAGTTGATCCGGGCCACCGATCGATAGCGCGGCCCGAGGCTCGCCGGAGCGTCGAGCAGGACGTTCGTGAAGGGGTCGGTGATGATCCGCTCGATGCCCGCTCTCTCGATCACATCGTCCACCCAACCCGGGTTCTCGTGGCGGCGCCGGATCTCGTGGTCGAGCTCCTCCCACGTGTCCTCGGTGATCCCGTCGTCACCCAGCCCGTAGAGCTCCGAGAGCGCCGACACCAGTGACGTCACGAACGAGTTCGACCCGCTGCCGTCGACGTAGCGCGCGACATCCTCCCAGGCGCACGGGCGCTCGGGAGGGAGGGAGAAAGGCTCGTCGTCCGGGGAGAGGGGATAAGGGCGCGACTGTGTCCAGCCGGCGTAGCTCTGCTCCAGGAGCTGCAACAGCCCCACCTTGCGGTCGTGCAGCGTCTCGGGCATGTGATGCTCGTGCACGTCGTAGAGAGGCTGGTCCCGGACGAACGACGCAATGTCGAACGCCGTCACGGGGTGTCCGAGGCCGCTTGCGTCGCCACGTCGAGCGAGTCCCAGTACGCCTTGCCGCGGCGGGCTGCTGCCACGCACTCGTCCCAGGGCGGGTACTCGTAGTCGGTGAACTCGATCTCCATGCTGACCGGCCCGGAGAACCCCGAGCCGGCGAGATCGCGCAGGATCGACGCGAGATCGATCTCGCCCTCCCCGAGCGTGGGGAAGTCGAGCACCCCTTTGCCGCCGCGCTGATCCTTCAGGTGAAAGTGCCCGTAGCGGCCGAGGCCGATCCGGATGTCCTCCTCAGGCCTGGCCCCCGTGTAGTAGACGACGTTGCCCGGGTCGTAGTTGATCTGGATCCAGTCATGACCGATCTCGTCGAGCAGCCGCATCCCGATCTCCGCCGTCGGCAGCAGATTCGAGTCCGTCTCGATGCACAGGCGGATTCCGGCGGACTCCGCCTCGTCGGCGAGTACCCGCGCGTTCGCCTTGAATTGCTCGACCTGCGCTGGGGTCTCGGCGTCCCCGGTGAACGTGTTCAGCACCAGGACGTCGAGTGCCTTGCCGGCGGCCAGGACATTTCTGAGACGCTGGAGCCCTTCGTCGAGGTGGAGCGACGCGTGCCCGCTCAGCGACACGCATCGCAGTCCGTACCGCTCGAGCAGCCCACGTGTCTCGTCGATCTCCGCCGGTCCGAGCCGGTCGGGATCGAGATGTTCGAGAAATGCCTTGACGGCGCCGATCTCGACGTTCTCGAACCCCGCCTCGGACAACCCGCGGAGGGCCTCCTCCAGCGTGTACGGCTTGAAGCAGATAGTCGACCCGGTCTCGATCCAGCTCATGTCGCATTCCCTCCGTCCGGTAGCTCGAGGCCCCACACGTCGCGGTGGAACTCGACGAATCCCTCGGGGTAGTCCCAGGTGTCGATCCTGCACACCAGCACCGCCGAGCGTCCATCGTGCAGCGCGTCTCGGGCACGCCCGAGTGCCCCGTCGAGCTCCTCCGGTGCTTCGATCTGCTCCGCGTGCGCCCCGCTTGCGGCGGCGATGGCCGCCAGGTCGGGCTGCACGTCGAAATCGACGGCGAGGTAGCGCTCGCCGGTCGCCCGTGCGATCCACTTCACCCAGTGCAGGCCCGCGTTGTCGAGCACGACCCAGAGAACCGGCGCCGCGTGCTGCAACGACGTGGGGATCTCCTTCATGTACATCTGGAACGCTCCGTCGCCCGTGACGCAGACGACGTGGGCGTCGGGTCGTGCCAGCTTCGCTCCGATCGCGCCCGCGACCCCGAGACCCATCACGGTCTGCTCCGCGGGGGCGACGCAGCCGCGGTGCGCGGTCACCTTCACGAACGGGCAGTAGTACGACCAGAGGTCCTGTCCGCCGTTTTCGTGCACGAGCACGAAGCCATCCGGGAAGACGCGGTTGAGGGCGTGCACCACCTGCTTCGTGCGTAGCGGCCCGGCACTCGCGGTGGAGCACTCGCTCTCGACAGCGCGCTCGTACTCCGCCCTGAACGCGGCCAGCTCCACCGTCCACGGCCGTTCGCGCACAGCTGGCGCCGACTCCGCGAGCTGTTCCAGCACGAGCTTCGCGTCGCCCACCACGGCGACGTCGGCTGCGATGTTGCGCTCGATCTCGAACGGGTCGACGTCGACCTGGATCGCGCGCGCGGTCGCCGGGAGGTAGCGGCCGAGGCCCGTCTGGAACTCCTCCAACCGCGTACCGACGTAGAGGATGCAGTCCGACCCGTCGACGGGTCGCGCGCTCGAGCGAGTGCGATAGAGGCCGACCGATCCGAACGCGAGGCGATGCGACTCCGAGATCGAGCCACGGCCGGACGGGGTGGTCACGACCGGCGCGTCGAGGGTCTCCGCGAGCCGGACCAGCGCGTCCTCGGCACCGGACAGCCCGACGCCGCCACCAGCCCAGATCACGGGCCGCTCGGCCGCGGCGAGGAGCTGTGAGGCCCGCTCGACCGCGGCAGGGTCGCCGGCGCTGCGAAGGCCGACCAGCGGGCGCCGGTACTCCGGGATCTCCGCCTCTGTCGCAGCGACATCGACCGGGATCTCGACGAACACGGGGCCCGGCTTGCCGTTCTGCGCGACGGCGAACGCGCGTTGCATCGTCCACGACGTCCGCTCCGGCAGATCGATCCGAACGGCCCACTTCGTAACCGGACGGACCATCGCGAGAGACGGGGCGTCCTGGAACCCGCCGCTTCCCTCGTGCTCGCGGCCCGAGGCCGAGACCACGCAGACGAGGGGCGAGCAGGCGTACTGAGCCTCCAGCAACCCCGGCACGAGGTTCGCCATCCCGGGTCCCGGGCTGGCGTGCACCACGCCCACGCGGCCCGACACGCGAGCGTACGCCATCGCCATGAACACGGCGGACGTCTCCATCCGCACCAGAACCGGGCGCACGGAGCTCTCGTACAGGTCGTTGTAGAGAAGCTCCGGGTTGCCGGGCAACCCGAAGACATACTCGACACCCTCGGCCTCGAGCGCTTCCACGATCGCCGCCCAGGGCCTACGCCGCGACACCGCACCACTCCGTCGCGGCCGCGGCCAGCGATTTCGCCGCGGCGACCAGCTCGGGGAGCATCACGCTCTCGTCCTTGCAGTGCGCGATGCGCAGATCGCCCGGTCCGAACACGACGCTCGGGATGCCGGCGGCCTCGTAGAACGACGCGTCGGACGCCGCGCCGAAGGCGATCGGATGCTGCGGGCTCGGCGGCTGGATCGGCGTCCCTGTGACCTGCTCGCGCGACCGGGCCATCGTCTGCACCACCGGATGCTCCCACGGGGTGGAGGCCGCGGGCCAGTTGTTGACCCACTCGAAGCGCGGCGGGTGGTCGCGCAACCACGGGTCGAGGCGGGAGACGGCCAGCACGTACTCTTCGATCTGCGCCCGAACCGCGCCTGCCGTCTCGTCGGGCGGGTACCAGAGCGAGTACGCGACCTCAGCCCGATGAGGGAAGTAGAAGGGGATGTCGAGTCCCGGATCGGCATGGAAGACGCCCGGCAGCAGCGAGAAGAAACCGGGCATGAAGTACGGATGGCTCTTGGTCAGACCCCACTGCTGCTCGAGTTCCTGCAGCGCGACGACGACCTTGACTGCCTTCTCGAGCGCGTTGACGCCGATCGCGTCGCCAGGCCCTCCGGGGCGGATCGCGAGCGCCCGGTTGCCGCAGTGCGTCGCTCGGCCCTCGACGTGGATGCGGAAGTACCAGTTGCCCGCGGCGATCGGGGAGACGGTCAACGGGTGCGGGATCGACGTCGGCTCGGTGACGATGGCAGCGTCGGCCGTGAACCCCGCCTCGAGCACCGCGGACGTCCCGAGCTCGTGCTGCATCGTTTCCTCGCCGACGACGGAGTGCAGGAGCAGGTCACCCTCGAGCTCGACGCCCGCGTCGGTCAGCGCCTGGGCGACCAGCCACATCGCGGTGTCCGAGCCCTTCATGTCCGTCGAGCCGATCCCGTAGAGACGCTCGTCCCGGATCTCGGGGTTCCACGGGCTGCCGTTGACCCAAGCGTCGGGGTCGACGGGCGGGACGGTGTCCACGTGGCCGTTGAGAGCGAGCGAGCGGGCACCCGCGTTGCGTCCCTTGCGGACGCCAACGAGGTTCCGCCGCTCGGGGTCGGGCGCCACCCAGTGGGTCTCCAGCCCTGCCTGCTCGTACCGCTCGCGCAGGATCTCGTTCGCACGCGTCTCGCCCCCGATCACGTCACCGCGGCGGACGCCGGCGAACTCCGGGTTGACGCTGTTCACGCGGACGAGCTCCTGGAGAAGCTCGACGGCATCCTCACGACGCGCGTCGACGCACGCGAGCAGCCGGTCGAGAACATCTGCCATCACACCGCTTCCGGCTGTCCGCTCTCCAGCGACCTCGCGGCCGCAAGCGCTGTGCGCAGTGCGAGCCTCGCCTGCTCGCCGGTGCCCTGCGCCGGCTGCCGTCTCTGCTCGACGCACGACACGAACTCCTCGATCTCGGGGCCCCACGGATCGGCGCTCTCCACCGGCACGGTCTCTGGCTCGCCGCCGACCGGGAAGACCCGTAGACCTCTCGCGGAGGAGGACGCACCGATGTTGCCCTCGCCCTCGATCGGCGCTGCCGAGAAGCCGTACTCGGCAACGGCGTTCTCGCACAGGACGCGAATCGAGCTCGAGAAGGGATAGGAGCGCGGCATCGACATGCTTCCCTCCACTACACCGCTGGCGCCGTCGTACTCGACGACGGCATGGATGTGACCTGGCGTCGGCTCGCTCGCGTAGACGCTGTGCGGGGTGCCGAGCAGCCAGTTCATCTGGTCGAGGTCGTGGATCATCAGGTCGACGGCGGTCCCGCCGGACTGGGAGCGGTCGGCCATCCAGTCGTTCCAGTCGGCCGGCGGCGACAGCCGGAACGCCGAGACGGCCCGCGGGCGCCCGAACGTCCCCGCCGCCACGAGGCGCTGCAGCTCGACGTACTCGGGCCAGAAGCGCAGCACCATGCCGACCATGAACACTGCGTCGCTCCGTGAGGCTGCAGCGACGATCGCGTCCGCGTCCTCGACCGTGATCGCGATCGGCTTTTCGAGAAACACGCTCTTGCCCGCGGCGAGCGCCCGCTCCGCGTACTCGCGGTGGAGCGGAGTCGGCAGGCAGATGTCGACGGCGTCGACATCCGGGTCCGTGATGGCTGCGTCGAGATCGCCGGTCACCTCGGCGCCGACGACGTCGGCTACACGGGCGGCCCGCTCGGCCGTGCGGGACGCGACCGTCTTCACCCGCACCCGCTCGCCGAGCGCCTTGTAGTTCGCGGCGTGGGCCGCGCCCATGAAGCCCCCGCCCAGAATTGCGACCGTGATCATCAGTGGGCCTCCAGGAACTCGCGGTTGAGCCGGTTGAACGCGGTGGGGATCTCCCAGAACGGCGCGTGACCCATGTCAGGCCAGACGTGCATTACCGACCCGCGCACGCGCTCGTGCAGAGCGCGCGCGTGCGCGGGGGGCGTGAGGATGTCCGTGTCACCGACGGTGATCAGCGTTGGGATCTCGATCTCCGCCACCTCCTCGAGCGCGACGTGTGTCACACATGCCTCCGCCTGGTCGCAGAAAGCCTCCACCGTCTGCGCATGGGGGTCCTCCGCGCTCTTGCGCTCGAGCTCGACGAGCGTCTCCGGCTGTTCTCGGTAGAAGCGCGGCGTGAACACCCAGAGCCAGATCTGGCGTAGGAGGTCGGCCATCCCTGCTGTGCGGGCGATGGTCTGCCAGCTGCGAATCAGCGCCGTCGTGTACGGGTCTGCAGTCCACCACGGGCAGTGGATGGCGAGCGAGCGAACCGCTGCCGGATGACGAACGGCGATCTGCTGCGCGATCAGCCCGCCCATCGAGGCTCCGACGACGTGGGCGCGTTGGATCTCGAGGTGCCGGAGCAGGGAGACGGCGACGTCGGCGAAGAGCGCGGTGGTGTACGGCCCGCGCGGCCCGTCCGTCCGGCCGACCCCTGGATTGTCGAACACGACGACTCGGAACGACTCCTGCAGGTACTCGGTCTGGAGCGCCCATGCCGTGTGGTCGGCGCCGAGCCCGTTGACGAGCAGGACAGGGTCACCGGAGCCGTGCTCCTCGTAGAAGACGCGGCGCTCGCCGAGCTCAGCGTGAGGCAGGGCGAGGCCTCCGCGTGCGGAGGTAGCGGGGCTCCAGCTGGTCGTGCACGTCGTCCATGTCGCGCACGAGGTTGACGACCGCGCGGGTGGCCCACCCGAGGAACTCCTCTCCCTTCTCCGCTGTCGACTCGCTCGGTCGCCCCCACACGCCGCCACCGTCCTCGAGCAGCGACCAGAACGATCCGGGTGTGGCGAGGAACAACGGGTCGAGCAGCGCGAGCGGGTTGGTGCGCAGCTCGGGCAGCGTGGGAGTGAAGTCGCGGACGCGCTGCATGTCGCACAGCTCCTCGTCGATGGCGAGCACGATCGAGGTCTCGCCGACGTTCGCGTGGATGCCGGCGCTGCCGGAGAGGTACTGCTCCGCTTCCTCCGGCGCCATCCCGGCCCAGTAGGGGAACGGGTAGACGCGTGCGCCGGCAGGCAGGTCGTCGTGGAACCGAGCCACCGCGAACTCGAGGGCGTGGGAGTTGCAGTAGTGCCCGTTGAGCAGGACGATCCTGGTGAACCCGACGTCCGTCAGCGAGAGGCAGACGTCGCGCACGAGGTCGAGAAACGTGTCCATCCGCACGTGGACTAGGCCGTGCGCGCCCCGGTGGTCGTGTGCGATACCGAACGGGATCGGTGGCCCGACGATGGCCTCGAGTTCCGGCGCCGCACGCTTCGCGACCTCGAGCGGGATGTAGACGTCCGTCCACAGCGGGCCGTGGTCGCCGTGGTCTTCGGTGGAGCCCACCGGCACGATCACCCTCGTGCCGCCCGCCTCCAGGTACTCGCGCACCTGGAGATTCGTCATCTCCGGCATGTAGATCGATGTCGACACTGCGGCGGCCGTTACGAGAGCCCGAGCGAGCTGAGGTGCTCGTACGAGCGCTTCATCGCCGCCGTGACGTCGGCGAGCGGGGGCCACGGCTCACCCTGGAACTCGATCTCCACGGAAAACGGGCCGGTATACCCGGCATCGCTCAGGATCTCGAGCACCCGGGCGAAATCGACTACTCCGTCGCCTGGTCCCGGGAAGTTCCAGTTGCCCTTGCCTCCCGTCGTGTCCTTCAGGTGCACGTGCGCCAGGTACGGCGTGATCTTCGGCAGGTCGTCGACCGCCTTCTCGCCGGAGTAGAATTCGACGTTGGCCGTGTCGTAGTTGACCTTGATCGAGTCTCGGCCGATCTTCTCCAGCAGCGGGATAGTGACGTCGCTCGAAGCCATGATGTCGCCGTGGATCTCGAGTGCGACCACGACACCCTCTGCGTCGGCAACGTCCGCCAGCGCCCCGATGTTGCCGAGGAACGCGCTTTCGTTCTCGTCCGCCGACTCATGGCCACCGACCGCCGTGTTCACGACCCCAAGGCCGTACTCCGAAGCCCATCGGACGGCCTTGATCCCGTGGGCGAGCCCGTCGGCCGTCGTCAGGTCCGAGTGCCCCGAGAGACTCACGGCCTCGAGCCCGTAACCCTCCAGCTTGCGGCGTGTGTCGCCCGGCGGCGTGTCGAGATCGACGTGCTCCGTCCAGCCGGGAACGGCCGACAGCTCGACGTAGCGGTAGCCGGCAGCAGCGATCCCGGCGAGCGCCTCGTCCTCGCTGTACGTGTGGTACGAGTTCGTGTGCCCGGCCAGCGGGTTCTGCATCAACGCCTCCCTTGCGGGTGAGGCGCCCCGCTCGTGCGGGACGCCTCACTCCTCGACGACTTACAGCGGATATCCCTTCGGGACGGTGGTGTTCCTGAACGCCGCGCTCAGCTTGAACTTGGCGGCGTCCCTGCGGGCGCGGGCCTTGTTTGCCCTGGCGTTCGCGGGCTGCACGAGAACGTTCGTGAGCACGCCGCCGGTCGTCAGCCTGGTCTTCGTCTGGCCAAGCTGGTAGACCGTGTTCAGGTACTTCGTCCACGCGTTCGGGTAGTGGTAGCCGTACAGGTGCGGCGGCAGTCGTCTCGATGTGTGGTAGAGGCTTGCGAGCTGCATGATCGAGTCGACCGCGACCTGCGGCGTGATCACCTTCTGCATGCCCGGGTACTGCTCGTACACGATCTGTGCCGCTGCCCGCGGGTTGACACGGCAGAACTCGAAGCCCATCACCGAGCCGGCGAGGAGACGCGTGTAGACATCCATCTTGGCCGAGTCGTCGAGATCGGAGGTCCGAATCTGATAGCTGTTGGACGGCCCCTTCGAGCCCCACTCCGACCCGATCAGGAACTCGAGCCCAGCGTTGCCGGAGCCGAAGAATGCGGCCGTGCCTTCGAGCTGAGCCCTGAGCCCCTCCCAGGACAAGCCGGCGTCGGCCAGCTTCAACGCAACCGCCTGGTTCCACTGTGGGCCGAACTCGCGGTACTTGACCGTCTTCGGATTGATCCCGACTTCCGCCAGCATCGGGTCGACGATTGCCTTCCAGCCGATGTTGTAGAGGGCGATGGTCTTCCCCCTCAGCTGCCTCGGGTTCTTGATCTTGCTCCCCGCAGGAAGGACGAAGTCGAAGACCTGGCTCGGGATCATCTCCCAGACGGATGTCACGGGAACGCCCGCCTCGACGGACGCTGTGAGCACGCCGGGAGACGCGTAGCCCATGTCCTGCTGACCGGCGGCGACCTGCGGAAGGTTGCCCGAAGCGTCGCCAGCGCTCATCTTGACGTTGATCCGGAGAGGCTTGTAGTAGCCCATCACCATGGGGACGAGCAGGTTGTAGTCGTCCATCACCTCGAGCGAGCCGCGCGGCGAGACCCAGCGAACCGTGTCCACTGCGCTACTCCTGGCGCCGGCGGTCTCGACGCTGAGACCGGCGAGAGCCGTAACCCCGGCTCCTGCGACCGCACTACGCTTGAGGAGCTCGCGGCGGCTGATGCCTCTCCCGTCGGGCTCCTCGATGAAGGGTGTGTCCTCCATCCTGTGTCCTCCCTTCCCTGCTGTTGTGCCTCCCGAGATGCGCAAGTCGTCTAGCTTTCCCAGCTCGCCCAGCGCTTCCCGATGAAATAGAACACGAAGTAGATTGAAAGTCCAAGCACCTCGATGATCAGAAGCACGGCGCCGAAGTTCTCCATTCGGATCAGTGACGAGAAGTAGATGAGCTGGTGCCCGAGCCCGCCCTGCTCGCTCGCCGAGACCATCTCACCGCCGATCGCTGTCAGCAGCCCAAAGATGGCGCCGACCATGTAGCCGACGATGATCATCGGCAATGCGAGCGGGAAGCGGATCTTGCCGAACACCTGGAACGTGCTTGCTCCGTAGGAGCGTGCTAGCGCGATCTTGGCGAGGTCGGTACGGCGGAACCCGGTCGCGGCGTTGATGAGCACCATCGGCCCCGACGCGAGAGCCACGGCGGCGACGATCGGCCAGATGCTGACGCCTCGAATCAGGCTCAGCCGGAGGAACGGCACGAGCGCGAGCATCGGAGTGACGACGAGGATGATGATGTACGGCGCGACGACCTTCTCGACGAACGGCTTCTGAGTGATCACCGCTGCGAGGATGAGCCCGATGGTCGACCCAATGGCGAAGCCGATGAAGAACTCTTCCAGGGTCACGACCAGGTGCTGGCCGTACTGGAGCCAGAAGTCGTCCGTCAGAGCGCGGACCACGGCGGTGGGCTTGGGGAAGATGTACGTCGGCGTGTCGGTGAGCCGGAGAACTGCCTCGGTGCCGAAGAACACGCAGACCGCGATCGCGATGACGGTGCCGATCTCGAGCGCGCTCCTCGCCCCGCGGACCGACGTCAGCCCGGTCCAGTCGACCGGGCCGTGATCGTGGTGGACTGGCTCCTCGTCGAACGACGGGATCTCGTCGTGTAGCTCCTTCGGGACCTCGCTCATCGCGTCTCCACCACTGGTCGGCCGCCGTGCTCGACGGCGCCCTTGATCTCGTGGATCAGCTCGATGAAGCTCGGCTCGAAGGTCATGGCAATGGTGCGTGGACGGGGGAAATCGATGTCGAAGATCCTGGCCAGGCGTCCCGGCCGTGGGGTCATCACGACGACACGGTCGGCCAGGAGAATCGCCTCGCCGATGTTGTGTGTGACGAAGAGGATCGTCTTGCTCGTCTCCGTCCACAGCCGCATCAGCAACAGGTTCATCTCGTCGCGGGTGAACGCATCCAACGCCCCGAACGGCTCGTCCATCAGAAGCACGCCCGGGTCGGTCGCCAGTGCGCGAACGATCGAAGCCCGCTGCTGCATGCCGCCCGAGAGCTCTCTCGGGAACGAGTTCTCGAACCCGGTGAGGCCCACCTCCTCGAGCAGCAGCGCCACCCGCTCCTCGTCGACGGGCTGCTTCTTGATCTCGTATGGCAGCTCGATGTTCTTGCGGATGGTTCGCCAGGGAAGCAAGTTCGCGTCTTGGAACATCATCCCGATCTCGTCGGGACGTGGCCCGTTCACGGGTGTGCCGTCGAGGACCACCTCGCCGCTTGTCAACGCGTGGAGGCCCGCGGTCGCCCAGAGCAGCGTGGTCTTGCCGCAACCGCTGAGCCCGACGATGCAGACGAGCTCTCCGTCCTCGATGTCGAGCGTGAAGTCCTGAAGCGCGTGAACAGGGCCCGTCTTCGCCTCGTACCTCTTTGTCGCGCCGCGGATCTCGAGCTTCGGTTTCGCGGCGGCGGAGCTCAGAACCAACCCTCCTCGTCGGGCTGTGCGTACTGCATGAACTCGACCACTGCGCCGTCGACGATGGCGAACGCCACCATGAGAAACCCGTCTCCGACGTCGAAGGGCTCTGCCAGTACGTCGAGGCCCTCGAGTGCGGCCTGAACGTCGTCGACCCGGTACGCAACGTGGGGCTCGGTGCGTAAGGGGCCTGTCACCGGTGTGTCGGGCTCGAAGCGGAGCCACTCGACGTTGTACGGGTGCTCACGGGGACTCGTGACCCATACGCGCGTCGCCTCGACCCAACTCTCGCCCGCCTTCGGCTCGTCGGTGATGAGACCGATGTGGTCGAATCGGGAGCGATCGAACTGCGGCATCAGCAGTGGGCCTCGGGCGCTTGCAAATTGATAGGAAAGGTTTCTAACATCACCAGAAACCTGAGTCAATGACGCAGCAGTTCCTGGCCACCTCACCACGACTCCTCCGCCGCCTGAACGCCGCGGCGGTGCTCCGCGCCATCCGCACCGACGGGCCGGTCTCCCGCGCGGAACTGGCCCGGGTGACGGGCCTCTCCAAGCCCACGGTCAACGGCGCCGTGGAGCTTCTGCTCGAGTCCGGGTACCTGACCGAACGCCTGGCGGACGCGGGCGCCACGACGCGCCGCCCCGGGCCACGCGCGCGGCTACTCAGCTTTCGCGGAGACCTCGGGTACGTGCTCGGTATCGACATCGGCGCGAACAAGGTGCTTGTGATCGTCGCCGACCTCGCCGGCGAGGTACTCGGAGCGGCTCGGCGCCAGACGAGCGCGCACGAGCGGCGAAGCGCTGACGGTCTTCTCGATCTTGTCGGCGCCGCAACCCGGGAGGTCCTCGAAGCGTCCGGCGTCGACCGGACCAGTCTCGAGGCCGTCGGCGTCGGCACGCCAGGCGTCGTCGACCCCGTCTCGGGAAGTGTCACGCTGGCTCCCCAGCTCGGTGGCTGGGAGGGGATCCAACTCGCTAGCCGGCTGCAGCCGGCGTTTCCCTGCACTGTGTTCGTCGACAACGAAGTACACCTCTCTGTCCTGGCCGAGCGGTGGTGCGGTTCCGCACAGGGAATAGACGACGCCCTCTACGTTCAGGTTGGCGTCGGTATCGGCGGCGGTGTGCTGATCGGAGGCGACGTCTACCGGGGAGCCGGTGGAGCCGCGGGAGAGATCGGCTACCTGCCCATCTTCGATGCGGACGCCGGGCGCGACGGACTCGGGCCGTTCGAGCACGCCGCCGGCGGGACCACGTTCGCCCGCCTCGGCCGTCGGGCGGTCGCGGCCGGGGAGAGCCCCGCGTTGCTGGAGCTCGCCGGCGGTGACCCCGACGCAATCGACGCCGGGGCCGTGTTTGCGGCGGCGGCGAGCGGTGACGAAGCCGCGCAGCGGATTCTCGACGAGTTGCTGCAGCGACTGGCTCGCGGCATCGCGTCCGCAGTCACGATTCTGAATCCGTCGACCGTGATCGTCGGTGGCGGCGTCTCACGGGCAGGCGAGAGACTGCTCGAGCCGCTCGAGCGCCGCATTGCCGATCTCGTGCCGGTTCCCCCGCGCGTCGTGCTCTCGACCCTCGGAGACGAGTCTGTAGCGCTGGGGGGAGCCAAGCTCGCGCTCCAGGCCGTCGAAGAGCGCCTGTTCAACGTTGCCGCCTCGGAGGCTGTGTGAGAATCCTCGCCGTCGGGGCCCACCCGGACGATCTCGAGATCCTCTGCGGTGGAACACTTGCCCGATTCGTCCGGGAAGGTCACGAGGTCGTGATGTGCCATGCCACCCGCGGCGACCGTGGCAGCTTCGTCCACACGTCCGAAGAGATCGCCGCGATACGTGGTGCTGAGGCACGACGAGCGAGCGAAATCTGCGGTGCCTCGTACGCCACCCTCGGTTTCAGCGACGCCGAGATCAATGCCGCTGATCGCGACCAGCAACGGGCTGTGGTCGAGCTCGTTCGAGAAGCGAGGCCGGACCTGATCGTGACGCACTCGCCGGGCGACTACATGGGCGACCACAACGAGATCTCGCGACTCGTCTTCGACTGCAGCTTCTACGCCGCCCTCCCGCTCTACGAGACGGACAAGCCTTATCACTCCGAGATCACGCCGATCTACTTCATGGAGACGATCATGGGGCATGGCTTCCTGCCGTCGGAGTTCGTCGACATCTCGACGACGATGGACACGAAGATCGCAATGCTCGAAGCCCATCAGAGTCAGCTCACATGGCTGAAGGACCACAACAACGTCGATATCGTCGAGCAGATGACTACCGTGAGCCGTTTCCGCGGGCAGCAATGCAGCGTGGAGTATGCGGAGGGCTTCGTTCCCTGTTTGACGCACCTGAGAGGTACGACGCGGCGCCTGCTGCCGTGACAGGAGGCATCGTTGACCGACACGGATTTCACATACGGGCTCGCCCGCTTCATCAGCTTCCGCGACCTGGACGCTTGCGAGCGAGCTAGGCGAATCCCGCGAGCGGAGTTGGCGAGCCACCCCAACCCCGACTTCCGGATCAGGATCATCGACGACTCCGCGACGTTCTACCGCGCCTTCGCGGACGACATCGTCGGCCGAATCCGCACCGCTCGCGACGAGGGGCGGCACCTCGTTGCGATCCTGCCCGTCGGCCCGATGCCGCAGTACGAGCTCGCCGTCCGGATGATCAACGAGGAGCGCCTCTCGCTCGCCCATGTGCACACGTTCAACATGGACGAGTATGCAAACGACGACGGGGTGACCGCGCCGCTCTCATGGCCGGGGTCATTCCAACGGGCGATGCTCGACAACTTCTTCGCCCGCATCGACCCGGAGCTGTGCCCACCGGAGGCGCAGATTCACTTCCCGACGACGGATGCGCTGGGTGACTACAGCGCGCGCATCGAAGACCTCGGTGGAGCCGACGTCTGCTACGGCGGAATCGGGTGGTGCGGTCATATCGCCTTCTGGGAGTCCCATCTCGGCGAGGAGTTCGCCGGCGACCTCGAGGCGTACATGAGTGCGGGTGCGCGGCTCGTCGAGCTGCACCCGATGACGATCATGCAGAACGCGCTCCATTCGTTCGGCGGCGACTGGTCATGGGTGCCGCCGAAAGCGAACACGATCGGCCCACGCGAGATCCTCGGCGCGGCGCACCGTAGCTTCTGGCTCGACGGCGATCTGGGTGGGGGGGTGTCGTGGCAGCGCTTCATCGCCCGTCTCGTCGCGCACGGCCCCGTGTCCGAGTTCGTTCCCGGGTCGATCCTGCAGACCGCGCCGACCGATTACACAATCCTCGGCGGCGTCGCCGACGATGTTGAGATCGCGATGGCGTAGTCGAGATGGTCGACGTCGTCTGCCTTGGCATCCTCGTCGCCGACATCATCGCCAGGCCCGTCGACGAACTGCCACACGGGACGGTTGCGCTGATGGAAGAGGTATCCCTCCGCGGCGGTGGTTGCGCCCTGAACACCGGGACCGGGCTGGCCAGATTCGGTCTCACCGTCGCCGTGGTCGGCAAGGTCGGCGTGGACTCCTCCGGCGATTTCGTGCTCGCATTGATCGCGGACCGGGGCCTCGACACGCAAGGCGTGTTGCGCGACACCATCGCGCCCACGTCCGCGACGGTCGTCTTGGTCGACCGTCAGGGGGAGCGCTCCTTTCTCCATCTCCCCGGTGCGAACGGCGCTCTCGGTGCCGACGAGCTGACACCCGAGCGCGTCTTCAGCGGTCGAGCGCTGCACATCGCCGGTGCACTGGTCATGCCCGCACTCGACGGAGCTCCGACCGCGGCGTTGCTCGCGGAGGCACGCCGACGCGGAGTCAGGACGTCACTCGATACGGTCTTCGACGCCACCGGACGTTGGGAGCGAGTGGAGCCATGCCTGCCTCACCTCGACCTACTCACCGTGGGAATCGCCGAAGCGCAGGGGATCACCGGCGAGCGCGAGCCCGCAGCGGCTGCAGCGTGGCTCCGAGACCGCGGCGTCGCGGAGGTAGCAGTGAAGCTCGGCTCCGAAGGATGCTTCGTCGCAAGCGAGTCGTTCGAAGGCGCGATACCGGCTTTCCCAATCCGTGCCGTCGACGGAACAGGAGCCGGCGACGCGTTCGCCGCTGGTGTTCTCTACGGAAGGCTGGCGGGCTGGCCTCTCGCCGACGCCGCACGGCTTGCCAACGCTGCTGGCGCGCTGGCTACGACTGCGATCGGCGCAACTGAGGGACTTCGCGATCTCGACGAGACGCTCGCCTTCGCCAGGCTCGGGGCCGCGGCGTGAATGCACGGCTGAATCGGCTGTTCGCCGCCGACGGGCGGTGCCTTGACGTCGCCGTCGACCACGGATTCTTCGGGGAAGGGTCGTTTCTCACAGGAATCGAGACGATGGAGTGGGTGATCGCAGCACTCGTCGAGGCAGGACCCGATGCGATTCAGCTGTCACCCGGAGAGGCGTCGTACCTCCAGCAACACCTAGGGCCGCAGAAACCGGCGCTCGTACTGCGCACGGACGTCGCGAACGTCTATGGACCACAGCTTCCACGCCATCTGTTCAGTGAGCTCGTGGTCGGAGCGGTCGAGAAGGCCTTACGGCTCGATGCGTCGTGCGTGGTCTGCAACCTGCTCCAGCTGCCGGACCAGCCCGAGCTCTTCCACCAGTGCGTTCAAAACGTGTCCGCGCTGCGCGCCGCGTGTGAGCCGGTCGGTATGCCCCTGATGGTCGAGCCGCTCGTCATGCAACCCAGCGAGCTCGGGCCTTATGGCGTCGACGGCGATGTGGAGAAGATCGTCCCGCTCGTCCGACAGGCGGTCGAGCTCGGGGCGGACGTGATCAAGGCGGACCCGACGAACGACCTCGCCGACTACGGCCGGGTGATCGAGATCGCCGGCAACATCCCGGTGCTCGTTCGCGGCGGTGGTCGAGCCCCTGACGAGGCGATCTTACGCCGAACGGAAGCGGTGATGGAGCAGGGCGCAGCCGGGATAGTCTACGGACGTAACGTCGTCCAGCACCCGGATCCGGCCGCGATGACCGCGGCATTGATGGCGATCGTCCACGAGGGGATCCCTGCGGCTCAGGCGCTCGAGCTTCTCGGTGCCTGAGCGGGTCGTCTCGTTCGGCGTCATCGGGGGCGGTCTGATGGGCCGCGAGTTCGCGAGCGCCTGTGCCCGCTGGATCCATCTCGAGCCGATCGGCGTCCGACCTCGTGTTGTCACTGTCTGCGACACGAGTCCCGATGTGCTTGCGTGGTACGAGCGTCTCGATCCCCGGCCACGCCTCGTGCCGGACTATCGTCAGGTGGTGGAGGACGACGCAGTGGAGGCGGTCTACGTTGCAGTGCCGCACAACCTGCACGAGGAGATCTGCGTCGCCTGCCTACGCGCTGGAAAGCATCTGTTCGGCGAAAAGCCGTTCGGAATGGACCTCGCGGCAAACTCGGCCATCAACGCGGAGATCGCGGCGAATCCCGACCTGCTCGTTCGGTGCTCGTCTGAGCTGCCGTTCTATCCCGGCGGCCAGGAAGTTGCGAAGTTCATCCGCGATCGCCGATTTGGACGCCCTATCGAGGTGCGGGCGCTTTTCCACCACGCCAGCGACCTCGACCCGACGAAACCGATCAACTGGAAACGCATCGCTCGACTCAACGGCGAGTACGGCTGCATGGGCGACCTCGGTATGCATGCGCTCCACCTCCCGCTGCGCGCCGGCTGGGAGCCGGTCAACGTTCGAGCGATCCTGTCCGACATCGTGTCCGAGCGTCCCGATGGCCGCGGCAGCATGGTTCCGTGTGACACGTGGGACAACGCCGTATTGCTGTGCGAGGTCGAAGACGGAGGAAACACGTTCCCGCTGCGCGTCGAGACGAAGCGCATCGCACCGGGCGAGACGAACACGTGGACGGTGGAGATCGACGGCACGAACGGCTCGATCGCATACACGAGCAAGTACCCCAAGACGCTGCGCTGGATGGAGTACGCACCGGGTGGGCGCCAGCAGTGGCAGACGGTAGACCTGGGCTCGGTCTCGGCCTACCCGCACGTCACCGGTGCGATCTTCGAGTTCGGGTTCTCGGACGCGATTCTCCAGATGTGGGCGGCATACCTCGATGAGCTCGCTCACGGGAAGGACGACATGAGTCAGCCCTTCCATTGCGCAACGCCCGACGAGGCGGCAGCGACTCACCGGCTCTTCACGGCAGCGCTCGAGTCGCACCGGGAGCGGGCGGTCGTCCCGCTTTGATTCCTAGCGTCCTCGGGCGGCGCAGCTGTTCAGATCGCTGATTGACTGCGGCGGTGAGCGCGTCTGTCGCCGTCCTGGACGCACGCAGGATCCGTCGCCGCGGCCAGACGTATGTGGCGTTGGCGGCCGTCGCATGGTCGACGGCGGGGGTGCTACAGCGCGACCTGTCAGTCGATGCCGCTACACAGATTGCAGGTCGCGCCTTCTTCGCGATGTTCGCTCTGCTCGTCTTCGTTGCATTCAGCGAACGCGGCGGCATTGTGCGGTCGTTTCTGTCGATGGGACGTGCGGGCCTCTCGGTTGCAGTGCTGACGGCGGTCGCGTCCAGCACGTTCATCACTGCCCTGAACTACACGAGTGTCGCGAACGTTCTCTTCATGCAGGCAATTGCCCCGATCGTCGCCGCTGTCATTGCCTGGCTTGCCCTTCACGAGTCCGTCACACGACGCAGTGCGGTCGCCATGGTGATCGCACTGACTGGCGTCGGCGTGATGGTCGGAGGCCCGGGAGGTTCCCGCGGGATCGGGTTCGCCCTCTCGGTCGTCATGACGCTTGCGTTTGCAACCGCCCTGGTGATAACGCGTCACCGCCGGGACATCTCCATGGCTCCCGCGATCTGCCTTTCGCAGGTGATCGTGTTCGTCGTGGTCGCCCCGTTCTCGAGCCCCACCAGCCTTGGATCGCACGACTTGCTTGTGGTCGCCACGCTCGGAATCGGTCAGATGGGACTCGGGCTCGCGTTTCTCACCGTCGGCGCACGGCTGATCCCCGCCGCCGAAGTCGCCCTGATCACGCTCCTCGAGGTCGTCCTCGGCCCAATCTGGGTCTGGCTCGTATTCTCAGAGAAACCCAGCACCACCACTCTCGTCGGCGGGCTCATCGTCCTACTCGCCGTCACAGTCCAGACACGTAGCGAACCCGACGACGCATGGAGCGGCTGAGCGGCAGCTGGGTATCGTCGTTGTGTGAAGCCGGTTTCGGTCCTGGATGTGGCCCCGATCGTTGTCGGTGGGACGCCCGCGCAGGCGTTGCGCAATTCGCTGGATCTCGTGCAGCACGCTGAGCGGCTCGGTTACACCCGCTACTGGGTCGCTGAGCACCACAACCTGAGTGGCATTGCGAGTGCGGCAACCTCGGTGGTGATCGCGCACCTGGCCCAGGTCACGCGCTCGATCCGGGTGGGTGCTGGCGGTGTGATGCTGCCGAATCATCCGCCACTGGTGATTGCCGAGCAGTTCGGGACGCTCGAGGCGTTGCATCCCGGCCGTATCGACCTCGGTGTGGGGCGGGCCCCGGGCACCGACCAGTTGACGTTGAGGGCGCTCCGGCAAGACCCGAGCGCCGACTCCTTCCCGCAGGACGTCCTCGAACTGCAGGCCTTGCTCGGCGAGCCGAGAACCGGCCAACACGTGTTCGCGATCCCCGGTGTTGGGTCGCAGGTGCCGATCTGGATCCTCGGCTCGAGCTTGTACGGTGCGCAACTCGCGGCGGCACTCGGGCTTCCCTATGCGTTCGCATCGCACTTTGCACCGGACGCACTGCTTCCTGCGCTCGACGTCTACCGGGCCCAGTTCCAGCCGTCACAGCAGCTGCAGAACCCGCACGCGATGGTCGCCGTCAACGTCGTCGCGGCAGCCGACGACGCAACAGCACGCCACCTGTTCACGTCGCTGCAGCAGTCATTCACCAACGTGTTTCGCGGCAGCCGAGGGCAGCTGCCGCCACCGATCGACGACATCGACACCTACTGGTCGCCAGAAGAGAAGGCGCGCGTCTCGAACATGCTCAGCCGCTCCTACGTCGGATCCGCGGCGGTCGTTCAAGCCGGACTGGAGGGGATCCTCGGCGAGACCGAAGCGGACGAGCTGATCGTCGCGACCGCGATCCACGACCATCGAGCACGCGTCCGTTCCTACGAGATCCTCGCCGAGGTCCGCCCAGCACTCCAGACAGAGCGCACGACGTACACCACGAACTGACAACACACGGTTCGCCTCCCACGGTCGCTTCCCGATACGGCGTGCTGGGCTCCTTCAGAGACGTCCGTGGTCGCGCAGACTGGTCAGCGCGCCGATCGTGACGACCCCACGCCACTCCGCCGTCTGTGCCGGCGACCAGGCCGGGAAGTCGAACATCCAGCCACCGTCTTCCTGCTGCCCGGACTCGACCGCGTCGAGGTGAGCCTCGACCAAGGCTTCGCTGATGAGATCGCGCGATCGGCTACCGGGACGAGGCGAAAGGTCGAGTGCACGCAACGCCTCCCCGTCTGCCCCTTCGCCAGCGACGGCACGCAGATCGACGCGAGTAGCAAGCGAGGCGATCGCAGCACGAGCGCGCTGCTCGTCGGGCACGGTATCGAGGAACCGGCAGGCGTTCTTCAGCCAGTAGCCGCTTGGCCGCCCGGTTGTCTCGATCGAGCGCCAGCACCAATCGGTGGCGCGGTCCAACCATTCGTCGTCGGTGATGCCGCTGGCGTGTAGGACCGCGGTGAGCTCGAACGTCAGGAAGGAACCAGGCTGCGGCGACCACCACGGCGCGTGCGGGTAGTCCTCGAAGCCGGGCAGCACGAACGGGATGCCGCCGTCTCCCTCTGCGATCGAGACGATCCAGGCGCGGGCGTCGCGAGCCATCTTGCTGTCCGCCGCTCCGGCCTCGTTCAGAACTCCCAGTGCGTGCAGCGTCGGCGCCGGCTGGCTGGCCGGGCAACGCAGATCGGGCTCGAGCGCGTGGCCGAAGCCCCCGTCGGCGTTGCGGTAGCCGCGTAGCGCCTCGAGCACCGGCTCGGCTGAACCGTCGGCGAACAGCAGCGCGTAACGGTGGCGGTCGAGCAGCCGCGCAGCGCACCAGATGAAGCTCTCGGCTGCACGTTGATCGACCGGCATGCCCGACACGCTACGCGGCCGTCGGCGAGCACCGTCCGGGTTGCCGGCCCGCCCACGGACGTCCGAGGGCGTTTTCGCGGGCTTTCTGTAGCGTCGTCGGGATGGAGTTGGACAACAACGCAAGGAAGTGGACCCTTCTCGCTGTCTGCCTGACGACGTTCATGTTGCTTCTCGACCTCTCGGTCGTGGTCGTCGCGCTACCGAACATGCAGCAGCGATTCGATGCCAGCTTGCCCGGCTTGCAGTGGGTCGTCGACGCCTACGCGCTTTCTCTTGCGGCATTGATCCTCACTGCCGGTGCGCTCGCCGACAGGTACGGACGCCGGTTGGTCTTCATGACGGGGGTTGTCCTGTTCACGTCGTCGTCGCTGCTCTGCGGCCTCGCCTGGAGCATCACGGCACTCGATGTCGCTCGTGCGTTGCAAGGGATCGGTGGCGCCGCGCTGTTCGCAACCGCGCTTGCTCTCATCGGCCACGAGTATCGCGGCCCTGAGCGCTTCGGCGCACTCGCCGTTTGGGGCGCGACGGTTGGCGCCGCGGTCGCCTGTGGCCCGCTTGTGGGCGGCCTCCTCACCGACACTCTTGGTTGGCGCTGGATCTTCTACGTGAACATCCCGATCGGCGTGTTTGCATTCGCCGTCGCGCTCGCGCGCATCTCGGAATCGCGAGACGAAGGTGCGCAACGCACCGACGTGTGGGGCCTCGTCACGTTCTCGGTCGCGTTGTTCCTGATCGTGCTCGGGCTCCTTCGCGGCAACGCCCGCGGCTGGACGAGTCACCTCATCCTCGCGTCCCTCATCGGCGGCGTGCTACTGCTCGTCCTCTTCGTCGTGCTGGAGCTCCGCCAGGAGCGGCCCATGTTCGACGTGACGCTCTTCCGTGAGCGAGCGTTCGTCGGCGTATCTGTCGCGACGTTTTGCATCGCGGCAGGCATGTTCGCGATGTTTCCCTACCTGTCGATCTACTTGCAGGACGTCCTCGGCTACTCCCCGCTGGAGACGGGCCTACGCTTTCTCCCACTGACAGGGTTCGTCTTCTTCGTGCCGCTCGTAACGCGACGCTTCGCCGCCCGCGTGCCCCCGCGGCTCATGATCGGTTCGGGTCTAGCGCTCGTTGCTACAGGGCTCGCATTGATGTTCGGGCTCGATGCCAACTCGAACTGGACGGCACTGCTCGCCGGCTTCATAGTCGGCGGTATCGGGATCGGGGTCGCGAACCCCGCACTCGCCGCAAGCGCCCTACGGGTCGTCGATCCGGCACGAACCGGGATGGCATCGGGGATCAACAACACGTTCCGCCTCGGCGGAATGGCGGTCGGGGTCGCCGCACTGGGCGCGCTACTCGAGAATCGCGTTCAGACCACATTCTCGGCGGCCGCCGGCGACAACACGACTGCCCTCGGTGCTGCAGTGAGCTCGGCCGGGCTGCGAGCCGTTGCCGGGCACCCGAACCTGGCCGAGCCTGCGACTGAGGCATTCACCAGCGGCCTGAACGACGTGCTGCTGACAGGCGCAGCACTGGCCGCTGTCGGCGCTCTCGCAGCCTTCGTACTCCTTCGTACCCGAGCATCAGCAACGCCAGCTCCGGCTGACTGAAGCCGTCCGGGCTCTTCGCCGTCGGCGAGCGCGTGGCCCCAACCGAATTGCTCTACGCGTCGTCTGCTCCTTTCCCGCGGTATTTCCGCAGTGTGGATCGGCGCCACCGCGGATGATCCCCGCCCCGATTGCAGGTTTCCTCTGTGTAAACACTCACGCAAGGGAGCCCGCATGCGCAAGGCACCGCTCGTCGTGATCGCACTCGCGGCATCCGCCGTCGTCCCGGTCGCCTCGGGGTACGGCTCGAACGCGAGCGTCGGCGTAACGCTGAAAGAGTTCGAGGTGATCCCGACCGTCAAGTCGGTGAAGGCGGGCAAGGTCACCTTTATCGTGCGGAACACCGGCAAGGTGATGCACGAGATGGTCGTCGTGAAGACCACGAAGGCGCCTGGCTCACTCGCGGGTACGGGCAAGGAAGCGAGCGAGAAGGGTGCGGTGGGCGAGGTCGCGGACCTCAGAGCCGGGAAATCGGCCAAGCTCACTCTGGCGCTCAAGCCGGGCAAGTACGTGCTCCTGTGCAACCTGCCGGGGCACTACAAGGCCGGCCAGTACGTCGGCTTTACCGTGAAGTAGCCGAGCGCGACCTCGCGCTCGGCCTCAGGCGTGCGGAAGGACGACAACAGCTTCGAGCCCTCCGCCAGGTGCGTCGCGGAGCTCGATCGTGCCGCCGTCGAGCTCGACCAGGCGTCGGGCGATCGCCAGACCGAGTCCTGACCCCTCGCCACCCGAGCTCGCTCGCCAGAAACGGTCGAAGGCACGCGCTCTTTCCTCTCGCGTCATGCCACGGCCCTGGTCGCGGACGATTGCCTGGGCGTCGGCATCCGTGCGACAGATCTGGACGGTGACGGTCGAGTCGTCGGGTGCGGCCCTGAGTGCGTTGGCGATCAGGTTGTCCAGCACCTGAGCGAGGCGCTCTCCGCCCGCCCGTGCTGCAACGACCCCGGTCGCATCGAGCTCGAGTCTCACACCGCGCTCGAGCGTCGGGCGCCACGCATCGACACGAGCTTGCGCAAGCGCGACCAGGTCGACGCTCCGCGCCGGGACCGCACTCTCGTCTGCTCGCGCGAGCGCGAGCAGCGCGTCGACGAGTCGTGAAAGGCGATCGACCTCGGCGACCGCGGCTGTTATCCCGTCACCACCTGCGGCGTCGACGTGCCGTTCGAGGTTCTCGAGCCGCAGCCGCAGAGCCGTCAGCGGCGTCCGCAACTCGTGGGAGGCATCGGCGACGAAATCCCGCTGTGCCGTCACGAGGCCGTCGACCCGGGCCACCATGTCGTTGAACTCGAGGGCAAGTGCCCGGATCTCCTCGGGCGCCTCTGGCACGGAGGCCCGTGCAGTGAGATCGCCGGCCCCGGCCCGGGCAGCGGCCTCCTCGAGCCCTTCGAGCGGGCGGCGGATCCAGCGAGCGAACCTGAAGCCGACGAGCGTGGCGACGCCGAGCACGATCGCGGCGATGCCCGCGAGAACAAGCCAGTAGTTGCGGATGCGCTCGTCGAGCTTCGAGGTGGGGTAGGCGACGCGAACCGCGCCATGGATGACGCCGCCCGAGGCGACCGGAACGGCGACGTAGAGGAAGCTGTAACCGAGCGTCTGTGAGCCTCGGACACCGGTGGCCACGTCCCCCGCCAATGCTGTCCGGAACTCCGGTCGGTCGGCGAAGCTGCGCTGCGCCGGTGGTGTGGAATCGACGAGCGACACGCCGCCCCGATCGGTGATCACCACGCGACCGCCGGTCTCCGCCGCGTACCGCTGCGCCAGCCGTTCGAGCGCCTGGACGCTCGAGGCGGAGGCCTCGCCCTCCAGCGTGCCCTCGGACAGCGAGGCGAGCGACACTGCGTCTCGCTCGACCTTGGCCGTCAGGTTCGCCCGCGCGTTGCGGGCGTTGACGAACCCGAGCGGCACTTCGAGCATGGCGAGGACGACGACCGTGAGCGAGAGGTAGCTGAAGAGCAGTCGCCGCGTCATCCGCGCAGGCGCAACCCGACGCCGCGCACGGTCTCGACGAGCGTCGGATCGCCGAGCTTCTTGCGCAACGAGGCGACGTGGACGTCGACCGTTTTCGACGACCCGTACCACGTCGTGCCCCAAACCTCCCTCAGAATCCTGGGCCGGTCGACGACGACGTCGGGGTCGGAGGCGAGGAGCGCAAGCAGGTCGAACTCCTTCACCGTCAGGCCGAGCTCGCGTCCGGCGAGAGTCGCACGCCGTGCAGGAACGTCGACCTCGAGCGCGCCGACGGATAGCGTCTCGTGCCCGTGCCTCCGGGCCGGGCCGCGACGCGCGACCGCCCTGATCCGCGCCACCAACTCGCGGAGGCCGAACGGCTTCACGACGTAGTCATCGGCGCCGAGCTCGAGGCCGACGACGCGATCGATCTCCTCGCCCTTCGCGGTGACCATGATGATCGGCACATCCGAGCGCGCGCGGAGCTCTCGGCAGACGGAGAAGCCGTCGATGTCCGGCAGCCGGACGTCGAGCAGGACGAGGTCGACCGGTGGCGCTGCGAGCGCCTCCTCACCGGTCGCCGCGCGCGTGACCTCGAATCCCTCGGCACGAAGGCCCTCGACGAGAGGTTCGGCGATCGCGTCTTCGTCTTCGACGACCAGGAGGTGCATGCGGCGGATGGTAGGTGGCGGCGCTCGCAGCTCGGGTGGCGATCGCCGATTCCTGGCGAAGTCCTAACCTCGAGCTGGCTCGCAACTTGCCGACCCGGCCGTACCGTCCTCGATGCAGATTCCGAGCCGGAGGTGACCGTCGATGAACCGAGCACGTGCAGCTGTCCTCTCCCTCGCAGTGGCCGTCGCTGCGGCCTCTGGTGTCTTCGCTCTCCGACACTCGGTCGCGCTCGGCGCGCAGGCGCGGACGACGAGTGGTGTCGAAATACGACGCCGGAGTGCGCAGCTGGATCGTTTTCAGGCCTCACTCGTAGCTTCGCTCGCGAAGCGACCTCCGCCGTTGCCGCCGGTGCCGGCAGCTCGCTGCCACCGCGGGCGCAGCGCAGTCGCCTCGCGTCGTCTACCGACGCGCGCCGTCCGTCGTCCGCGCGGGCAACGACGAAGAGCACTCGGATGAGCCGTGGGAGGAGCGCGACGATGACTGAGACGAGCCACCGCACCTACGCCGTCGCGACGGCACTGGTCGTGTTCTTCCTGTCGTGGGCCGCGGTCGCGGCGCATCCGTGGGCCGCCCAGAAGCCCGACCCACAGCTCGTTGCGCTCCAGGCCCGCGAGCAGCGTCTACGGGCAGACGCGAAGATCGTTGCACGGGTCGTCGCGGCACGAAGCGCCGCCTATCAGACTGCGCTCCAGGCGCGCCGCGCCGCGATCGCCGAGGCCCGATCGCGTCCGATCGCCGTAGCCCGGGCGCCGCAGGTGCGAATCGTGACCCTGCCGCCGCTCACCGTCACGCGGAGCTCGTGATGCTTCAGCGGACGTTCCAGGCGATGGGCACCCGCGTGGATGTCTTTCTCGACGCGCCGGCCGGTCGGCGGAGCCACGCCGCGCTGCGCTGGGCGGAAACCGAGTTCGAGCGGCTCGAGCAGGTCCTCTCCCGCTTCAGGCCGGACTCGGAGCTCTCGGCCCTCAATCGCAGTGGCATGATCGAGGCGAGTGCCGACCTGCTTCGTGTCGTCGAGCTCGCGCTGGCGGCACGTGAGCAGACAGGTGGCCTCTTCGACCCGACCGTGCACGACGCACTCGTGACCGCAGGGTACGACCGCTCGTTCGACGATCTGCCTACCGACGCGCCGAGGCTCCGGACCAGCCTCGGGAATACCTGTGGCGGTTTGGTGCACCTCGACGGACGGACGATCCGGCTCGAGCCCGGCACCCGCCTCGACCTCGGCGGGATCGGCAAGGGATACGCCGTCGAACAGGTCGCCGACCGCGTGGCACTGGGAGGGAACTGCCTCGTCAACGCCGGCGGAGATCTGGCCGTGCGGGGAGGTGCGTGGCCGGTCGGGGTCACCACCGATCTCACGGTGGAGCTCACGCGTGGAGGGATGGCGACGTCCGGCCGTGACCACCGCTGCTGGCGCCGGGGCGACGAGCAGCTGCACCATTTGATCGATCCGCGCACAGGTGCGCCTGCCGAGACGGAGCTCGTCCGGGTCACGGTCGTCGCGGGCTCGGCCACGGAAGCCGAGGTGCTCGCAAAGCTGGCCTTCCTCGGCGGCGACGTCGACGTGCCGCGGGTCCTCGTCACCGCCGACGGCAGCGTGGCACTGGCAGGTGGCCTCGGATGAGGCACGATCCCACGTTCTGGCTGCTCGCTCGGGCCTTCGGGCTCACTGCCTATGTGCTGTTCACGCTCAGCGTCCTCGTCGGCCTGATGCTGCGGGCCCGTCCCTTGCGCTCCCTCAAGCCTGCCGCCGTCACCGACTTGCACCGCATCCTGGCGCTGCTCGGCCTGGGCGCCCTGGCCGGACATGCCGTGGCGCTCGTCCTCGACAGCACCGTGCGCGTCACGGTGCCCGCGCTCTTCGTGCCAGGCCTGATCGCCTACCGGCCCGTGTGGACATCGATCGGCGTCCTCACGGCCGAAGCGACCGTGCTCGTCTACGCGTCGTTTTCACAACGCAAGCGCATCGGTGTCAAGAACTGGAGGAGGCTCCACTGGGCCACCTACGGGATCTTCGCCGCGGCCACGATCCACGGGCTCGCGGCCGGGAGCGACTCGAGCCGGCCCTGGGCATTCGCGATCTACGTCGCAGCGGTCGCGGCGGTCGCGGGTGCGACGGCATGGCGCGTGCTCGTGCCCCCCGCGCGCGGCCGCCCCCGACGCCCCTCTCTCCAGACGCGGGAGCAGAGCACGTGAGCATGGGCAGATCCTGCCGGCCCGGGTGCCCGAACGACGTACCCTGAGGACATGCGCCCGTGGTTGAAGACGCTCGTCGGCGTCGCGCTCGTCGTGCTCATCGCCGCTGCAGGAATTCTCACGAACTTCGGTCTGCTCCGGCTGACCTCGGATGCCCAGGATCCCGTCGGCAAGCTCAGCCCGCGCTTGCTCGTCAGCCAGACGGACACCGGCACGCCGACCACGCCGGCGACGCAGCCCACGGTCGACGGGGACGACGACTCCTCGTCGCACATCGATACCGACGACTGAGCCGAGAAGTCGCACGCACCGATTCCGGGAGCTGCGCTTACCCGCGCTTTGCCTTCGACCCCATACCGTCGAGTGCGACCACGTCGAACGTCCGAAGCGAGGAGCCGTATTGAGCGCGCCACGTCATCCCACGGCCTCGAGGGCCACCAAGCTACTGCCGCCGCTCGATCAACTCGCTCCGGCGGCGCTCGCCGAGCAGTTGTCGCGGAACATCGCAGCGGCGGAGGAACAGGACGGCCGAGGCCCGTCCGGAAATGCACGCCTCACGGCCGCGACGGGTGTGATCCTGCTCGTGCTCGTGGCGCTCGAAGGCCTGACGCTCGTCTCGCTGCGACCGCTGCTCCCCGCCCACGTCTTCATCGGGATGCTGCTCATCCCGCCCATCGCCCTCAAGCTGGGGAGCACCGGCTATCGCTTCACGCGGTACTACGCCAAGGACCACAAGTACCGACTCGCAGGGCCGCCGCAGGCTCTGATGCGCATGCTCGGGCCGTTCGTGATCGTCGCCACCCTCGTTCTCTTCGGGTCGGGGGTCGCAATGCTCGCACTCGGGCCCGAACAGGGTTGGGTCGTCAATGTCCACAAGGCCAGCTTCGTCGCCTGGCTCGTCGTCACTGGTGTCCATGTGCTCGGTCATGTGCTCCACGTTCCAGGGCTCGCCGGGGCGGACTTCCGAGTGCCGAAGGAGCGGCGCTCCGGCTCGCGGCTTCGCCAGGGCGCCGTGGCGGGTGCACTGGTCGCCGGCCTGGTGATCGCGATCGCGACGCTGCAGTACGCAGCCCCGTGGCAAGCCGTGATCGGCTGACGACAACGGCCCGCGTCTGCCTCCGTCGACCCGCGGCATCGCCTCCCTTGCTGCACCTAGCGGTGTCAGCCGTCGAGGGCTGGCGAAGTCCCGACCACGTCGCTTGAGAAACGCTCGTGGACGAAGCGCACGACCATGGCGCCCTCGCCGACCGCGGTGGCGCAACGCTTGACCGACCCGGAGCGAACATCGCCCACAGCGAAGACACCGGGCACGCTCGTCTCGAGGATGCCCTCGGCACCGGCCCGCGCGCCGGTGACGACGAAGCCGTCGTCGTCCAGTGCAAGCGTGCCACCCAGCCAGTCGGTGCACGGGACGGCGCCGAGGAAGAGAAAGAGGTACGAGAGCGGGATCCGCTCACCGTCCCTGAGCGTCGCCGCCTCGAGCTGGCCGTCCGCGCCGTGTAGGGCGGCGATCTCGCTGCGTCCGCGGACCAGGACGCCGGCGTGCTCGAGGTCGTGGATCAGGTAGTCCGACATCGTCTCGCTCAGGTCGGCCCGGCGGTGAAACAGCGTCACGAGCGCGCCGCCGCGGGCGAGCCAGATCGCCGCCTGGGCAGCCGAGTTCCCGCCGCCGACAACGCCGACCCGGGTCGCGCTGCAGCGCTGTGCCTCCTGCGGCCCTGCCGCGTAGAAGATGCTGACGCCTTCGTACGACTCGATCTCCGGGATCGGAAGCCGTCGGTACTCGGCTCCGGTCGCGAGGACGACGGCGCGCGCCCTCATCTCCTGTCCGCTTTCGAGTCGCACGAGATGGTGCTCGGAGCCGGGCTCGAGCGCGACGGCGCGATACGGCGTGGCCGTGCGGGCGCCGAACTTCCGTGCCTGGGTGACCGCGCGGACCGTGAGCTCCGAGCCGCTGATTCCCGCCGGGAAGCCGAGGTAGTTCTCGATCCTCCGCGATGTCCCCGCCTGGCCGCCGAGAGCGCTGCCCTCGACCACGAGCGTGTCGAGCCCTTCCGACGCAGCGTAGACGGCTGCGCCGAGCCCGGCCGGGCCGGCTCCGACGACGAGCAGGTCGACCGTCTCGGCCTGGTCGAGGTCGAGCCCGATGCCCAGCGCCCTGGACACCTCGCCGGCGGAGGGATTCCGCAGCTCCAGGCCTCCGGGCAGGCGCACGAGCGGAATCTCATCGTCCGCGAACCCGGCCAACCGGGAGAGCGCCTCCGCATGCTCGGGGCGGTCCGGGTCCAGCCATGTGAACGGCAGGCGGTTGCGGCGTGCGAACTCGACGAGCTGTCGCGTCGCCTCCGACGAATGCGGCCCGACAACCTCGACCCCGACGCCGGCCCGCGCCTGAAGCCCTTCCCGACGGGCGTTGAACGTCCACAGCAGCAGGTCGCTGAGTGCGCTGTCTTCGAACATGAGCGCTCGCAGCTCCTCACGCTCGACGGCGATGTAGCGCATCGGCTCGGTCACGACGGCCGTGAGGAAGACGGTCTGTCCCGAGAGCAGGTTCGCCTCACCGAGGAAGCCAAATGCGCCGTGGCGGATGATCTCCGCACCGGTCTGGTCGAGGACGGCCGCCTCACCCTCGAGGATCGCGATCAGCGGATAGCGCCGGTCACCGACCCGAAACAGCACGTCGCCGATCGCCGCACGGCGCTCCTCGCCGTGCTCGGCAAGCAGGGCGAGCTGCCCCTCGGAGAGCCTCGCCGTGCGGGCTGCCACGCCCGAACACTATCCCCAGCCTGCGACCTGGCTCACAAGCGAGCATCAGACCGGTTGGGCCGGCGCCCACGATGATCACGTCGGCGTCCATCACTGACCACTCTCCTCGTCGTCTCTCGTCGACGACAACACCCGCGTTCGCCACTCCATGTGATCGAGGCGGCGGTCGTGAGGACCGCCGCCTCGTCACTCAGCTCGCGTCCGGCTCGTCTTCCGCGAGGATGCGGTAGAGCGAGCGCCGCGTCTCGGCGAGCACCCTGGCTGCCTCGGCCGTCTGCGTCTTGCCGCCCGCGTGCATGACCTGCTTGACCGCGAACCCGACCTGCCTCGTCAGCTTGCCGAGCTCGCGGACCTCCTCGGGCACGCCCTCACCGGCGAGCGTCCAGGGAGAGCCGAGCTGCTCCCGGTGCTCGTCGACGTAGCTGCGGCCGGCGTCGGTGAGCTCGAACAGGTTCCCGCCGTCGCGGGTCTCACTCCGGACGAGACCCTCGTCGGCCAGCAGTTGGAATGCGGGGTAGACGGAGCCGGGGCTCGGGCGCCATGCGCCCTCGCTGCGTGCCTCGATCTCCTGCATCACCTGATAGCCGTTGCGAGGCTCCTCTTCGACGAGGAGCAGGATCGCGGCTCTGACGTCGCCGCGGCGCATGCGCCGGCGAGGCCGGCCGCCGTGGCCGCCCCGGAAGCCGCCGTGGCCGCGATCGCCACCCGGTCCTCCAAAGCCGCCAGGACCGCCGAATCCCTCCGGGCCTACTCTGTTGAATCGATCTTTTCTGTGCATGTTCCGACAGTATCCGATATATCGTTATGTGTCAAACCATTCGGAATCGTCGCCCGGCTGGTGCGCCGCAATCCGCACTTGCGCATTTGCTCGGGGGACGGTTCGTGACCACTGGCGCGTGCGGTTGCCAGCTCGCCAACGACAGCCTGAATGCGAGACTCCAGCCGACGATGGTCCCGGAGGCGCCGCTCGAAGAGACCGAGCACGGGCTCGCCCCGCAGGGCGAGGGCTGGTACGTGCTCAACATGCGCGAGGCGCAGTGGCGCCACGCTGACGGCCGTGGAGCGGTGTGCGTCGTCGCCGACGACTTCGAGGGATGGCGGCGCGACTCGGCCCAGTACGGCGTCAATCCGTTCGTGCTCCAGCCGGGCGAGCCGATGGCGATGTACCACTGGGAGGCCGATCCGGAGGACTTCCTCGTCGCCGCCGGCGAAGCCGTTCTGATCGTCGAGGGCGAGGAACGCCCGTTGCGCGCATGGGATTTCGTGCACTGCCCGCCGCACACCAGGCACGTGATCGTCGGCGCAGGGAGCAGTCCGTGTCTGGTGATCGCGGTCGGCGCACGCGCGCACGACGGACAGACCGATTCGCTCGGCTTCACCGTCGACGAGGCCGCGATGCGCCGTGGAGCGAGCGTCGAGGAGGACACGATCGACGGCAGCGTCGCCTACGCCTCGGTCCCACCCCGCGAGCCGACCGCGTACCGCCTCGGCTGGCTCCCCGAATAGCGTCGCAATAGCGCCTCCGGACAGGGACCGCCCCGTCAAGCCGGTCGCGGTCCGTCGCCTTCAAGGGAATCCTCGGTGGGCTTGCTGCTCGCGGGTCATGGGTCGTGGGTCTGGAGGTGTCGAGGGGCGGGAAACGGAGAAGGCTCACGCCGTGGTCGTGGAGATCACGTGAGCCAACACGAATTCCTGAAGGGAAATCCGTCGCCTGCGCGAGAGTGCTTCGAGAGGCGGAGCTCCCGAAGCTGCATAGGATGTCCCAACCGACGAGGAGGTCGAGATGGCATTCGCACGGGTTGTGACGTTCGACGGGGTCAGCAAGGAGCGGATGGACGCGTTGAAGCAAGAGATGGAGGAGGGAGGTCGGCCAGACGACGTGCCCGCAAGCGAGATCGTCGTTCTCCATGAACCAGACGCCGAGACGTCGCTCGTGATCCTGTTCTTCGATTCGGAGGACGACTACAGGCGTGGTGATGAGGCGCTCAACGCAATGTCGGGAGGCGATACCCCTGGGCAACGCACCTCCGTCACCAAGTACGAGGTGGCTAGTCGCATGACCGCCTAGAGGCGTCCGACCCGGTGCTCAGCACCGGCACGAGGTCGTGGTGTCCGCGGTGCGGGCGGCTTTCCCGTCCACGGCAACCAACGCGCCTCGTGGGATGCTGGCTGCCGGTTCGACTTCCCAAACCCCGAGTACGGCTGACGGAGTCCGTGCCCTCCACGCACCCAGCGAGACCAGAATGACGATCGTCGACGGCTAGTCCGCGAGGGCTCGCCAGCTCGTGAGCGACGCAGCACAGAGAAACACGCCGGCGATGCCGTACCCCGCGCGTGGGCCGACGTACTGTGTCGTCGCGCCTGTGAGAAGCGCCGTCACGGGCATGAGGCCGGGAAGCACCATCGTCCAGAGACCCATGACGGGCCCCCTGAGGCCGGCGCCAGGCCGCAGCTGCACCAGTGTGTTCGCCAACGCGATCATCCAGATCGAGAGGAATCCGACGAGCACCATCAACGGGAACGCTGCCGTGCGTCCAGGCGCGCAGGCGAACCCGATGACGGCGACCCCACTCGCGAGCGAAAGGACGCGTACCGGACGCCCGAGGTGGGTGCTGCGCGAGCGGGCGGCGGCGAGCCCACCGGGGATCGCACCAAGACCGAAGCACGCGGTGAGCAGGCCGAGGCCGGTCTTGCCGAGCCCGAACGTCTGTGTCGCGATCACGGGGATCGACGTCCCGGTGTTGAAGATCATCCCGGCGACGGCGGCCATCAGTAGACAGGCGGCAATCGCAGGTGTCCTGCGCACATACGCGAGCCCAGCATGGAGCGTGTCGCGCGTCCGCGGCTTCAGAGAGGGCTCCTCGTCCTCGTGGAGTGGTCGGTAGAGGAGCAGCACGACGAGCGGGACCAGATACGAGGCTGCGTTGACGAAGAAGCACGCGGCAACACCCGCGACCGCCAGCACGATGCCGCCTGTCGCCGGCCCGATCACGCGAGAGGCATTGATGATCACCTCGTACAACCCGACGGCGCTCGCGACCCGAGCGCGGCCAACGAGATCCACGACGTACAACTGGCGCGCCGGGGCGTCGAATGCCGCGACGCATCCGCTCACGAACCCGAGCACGAACACCATCCAGAGCCGCACCGTGTCCGTCGATGCGAGCAGCCCGAGTGCGGCCGCAACCGAGCCACCCGCGATCTGGGTCGCAATCAGCGCTTTGCGCGTCTCCACGTGCTCTAGGTATGCACCCGCCCACGCGCTCCCCAGGAGCACAGGTGCGAACGTGACCGCCGACAGCGCACCGAGCGCGAGCCCGCCACCGCCCAACACCTCGAGGACCAGCCACGCCTGCCCGACGAGCTGCGCCATCACCCCGGATCCCGAGAGGATCTGCGCGACAAACCACCACCGGAACGACGGAATCCGGAGTGAAGCAAACGTTCCGCCACGCTCCTGCGCAATCGGAGTCGAGACCACCTCCGAGACGGGCCCGTGTTTCCGGCTCCTCACCAGCCGCAGAATCCCACGTCCCCAGTCCGAGCGGAGGCTCGGGCAGTTCCCTGCTGTCGACTGGGGACGATGACGGGTCCCCCACAACACGGACGTTGGCCAGATGGACTACGCGCGGAGCTCCGAGTGTCGTCGCAGCGGTCGAGCTGCTCCGGGGAGCTGAGACGCCTGTCTGAGGCCGGGCCCGATCAGTCCGCCCGGTCCCAGCCCTCTTCGCCGTCCGACCACGACACCGCTGTGCTCCTCCGGAAGACGAGGTCGTCGGCCTCGTCTCCCGACCAGATGCCAATCTTGTCGCTGTCCGGGTACACCGACACGGCCGGCGCCCGCGAGCTCGAAAACAGGAGCGTGCGGGCCGGCAGCCCGCTTCGGTTCATGATCTTGTGCGCACCCGAAGGACCGGGAGCAAAGCGGACGAGGTCTCCGCGCTCGAGAGTGTGCTCGCCGTCTGGGTCCCGCACCACGATCGTCCCGTCGACCACCAGGAGCCACTCCTCCTCGTACTCGTAGTGGTACGGACACGAGCTCTGACCACTCGCGAGGTCATAGATGAACATGAGGGTCGTCGTCGACCCGAGCGCACGGGCGACGTCGATCCTCCCCTCGAGGTTCTCTGCGCTGCCGATGTTGATCGATTCCATGGAGTGATTCTCAACCGCGCCTCGGTCGAGGACGAGGGTACGGCCGTTCCATCGGGCAGGATCTCGAAGTGTCACCGGATCAAAACGAGAATCGCCTCGGCGACCTGCTCGCCAGGCGGTACATCGCAACGCTCGCAACGGTGAACGAGGATCGCACGATCCACCTGACCGCAGTCTGGTTCCTCCATCACGAGGGGACGATCCTCGTCGCGACGGGCGGATCGACGAGAAAGGCAAGAAACGCTCGTCGCAGGCCGACGGGCTCGATCCTGATCGACGCGCGCGGCCCTGGCGCGCTGCGCGGTGCGGCGGCCCATGGTGTCCTCGATGTCATCGAGGGCGATCCCGCTCGGGAATCGAACGAAGGTGTCTGGCGGAAGTACCTCACTCCCGCTGGGCTCGACTCGCCCGAGATCGGAGGGGTGATCCGCGCCAACGACGACGTCACGATCGTCCTTCGTCCCGACGTCCGGCGCACGTGGGGAACCGACACCGACTTCGGCGGCTCGTTCGAACTGCCGAGGATGACGCTTCCGCTCGACACCTAGGACGGGCGTATGGCCGACGCAGACAACGAGTCCTGTGTTAACGGTATCGCGGTGACGGTTCTGATCGACAGCTCGCTGGCCGGGATCGACTGGGTGCAGGTCAAGACCGACCTGGTGGCAGACGACTTCGACAACGGACGGACGCCAGAGGCGCTCCGCCGATCGTTCGAGCAGTCACAGCACGTTGTGTTCGCTCGCGACGGCAACCGAGTGGTCGGCATGGCTCGGCTCCTCTCCGACGGCGTCTGCAACGCCTACCTCGTCGACGTGTGGACTGCCTCGGCGTACCGCAGGCAGGGCATCGCGTCGGCCTTCGTCACCCGGCTCCTGGACGAGGTGCCGGGGCAGCATGTCGGGTTGCAAACCGACCAAGCACAGGAGCTCTACGCGTCGCTGGGCTTCAACCCGCAGCCCGAGTTCTGGTCGACGGTCGTCGGCTCGTGGCTGGCCAACGACGCGAACCGCTGAGGCCGCACGACTCACCACCAGGCCAGGTGGGCACGCGAATGGTCGGCCGCAAAGCTCGCGCCGGCCAGTGCCTCACTCCACCGCTGGGCAACCAGGTGAAGAACGGGCGCGTCGACGTCGACGGCCAACGCCATCTCGGCAGCGATGCCCGCATCCTTGGCGAGGAGCCCCAGCGCAAAGCCCGTGTCGTACGTCCCGGTGATGACATGCTCGCCGAACACGAACTGGCTCGTGAAGCTCCGCCCTGTCGACTCGTTGACGACGTCGATGAGGGTCTTCGGATCGAGCGAGTATCCGCGACCTACCTCGATTGCCTCGGCCACAGCGGCGTAGGCCGTTGCGGCAATCACGTTGTTGAGGGCCTTCATCGCATGACCTGAGCCCACGGGTCCCGTTCGGAAGATCGCCTTCCCGAGCTTCCGGAGCGTCGGCTCGACCTTCGCGAAGGATTCGTCGCTGGCCCCGACCATGATCGAGAGGCTCGCGTCGGTTGCGCGAGGCACCCCGCCCGAAACCGGTGCGTCGACGACGTCGAGACCGTGGCGCCGCGCTACCTCGAGGAGCTCGATGGTTCCGCGAGGGCTCGACGAGCTCATGTCGACGATCGTCGAACCCGGCTCGAGCACGGTCAGCAACCCGCCCTCCCAATTGCGAACCACCTCGGCGACCGTGTGTCCGTCCGGGAGCATCGTGATGAGCGTCGAGACGCCGGAAAAGTCGGCAGGGTGCCTTGCCAGCTCGCATGAATGACCGGCCGCAAACGCGCTCTGTCGCTCGGCGTCGAGGTCGTAGACCGTCAGGTCGACCCCACTCCACACGAGGTTTGCCGCCATTGGCCAACCCATCGCGCCCAATCCGACAATGCCGACACCCGACTCGGAGCTCATTCACCAGTCCTCCCGCTCGTGTTCGGCCATCCTGATCCAGATCCGCGGCGCGGGGAAGGTGCTGGACGCGTACGCCCAGACGGCTGGGCGGCGTCAGACGTGCGCGAGCACACCGTCCAGTGCGCGAGGCACGCGATCGAGATCGAGCGCCTCCACGAGTGGCGCCGCAAGTCGGATCTTCCAGTTCGTGAGGAAGCCGCGGAGCTGTTCCTCGGTTGTCCGCGCTCGATGCTGGGGCTGCTTCTGGTACGTGCGAAACGATCCCAGCTTCCCGTGCGCGGCGAGGATCTCCTCAACGACCGGGGCGCCAAGGCAGCGAACCAGCTCGTCCTCCAGATCCCGCTCGCACACGAAGAAGCCGAGCCGTTCGATCTCGTCGCGGCCGAGGTCGCCGCCGAAGCCGGCGTGCTCGAGAGCCCGCCGGAGCCAGCGCTCTTCGCCCGCATCGCAGAAACCGGCCAGCTCGAGATTCGATCCGCGCGGACCGTAGAGATTCAGGAACCGGCCGATCGCCTGCGCGCCCCCAACCGCCTCGACGGAGACCCCGTCGGCGGCGAGGTCGCGGCCACGGCGCACGGCGAGCGTCTCCAGAGCAACCTTGTCGCTCACGCCCTCGACGAGCACGACCGCACGGAAGAGCGCCATCGCAGCAGTCTGACGCAGAGAAAGCCATCGTCCCCTTGCCATTCGGCGCGATCGGTCTTCACGCGCGCGACGCATGGCCCTCGTCCCGTCCGCACCACAGGCATGGGAGAGCCATGTGCCATAGTGCGTGTGCGCGTAGACCTTGCGCGGTCGCCGCCGAGGCTCTGAGCTTCTCCTCTTCGACAGCCACACCGGTCTTGATCCCTGCGCCCGAGTGCGTCCGATCGACCACGCCGCGTCGTGAGCCGCGGCAGTCAGGAGTCACGATGAAGCCCTCGCAGAAGCCGAAGAAGCTCGACAAGAAGCCTGCACAGAAGACGCTGAAGCAGCGCCGGACGGAGAAGCGGGCAGCGGCGAAGCAGGCTCGCCTGCTCGATGTCTGACCCGAAGCCGTAGCAGGCATCGCGATGCCGCTACGCGTCGCCGTCCTCGCCCCCGTATCGTGGCGCGTCCCGCCGAGGACCTACGGCCCCTGGGAGCAGTTCGCGTCGCTCTTGACCGAAGGGCTCGTCGCTCGAGGCGTCGACGTCACCCTGTTCGCGACAGCGGATTCGGTGACCTCGGCCCGCCTTGCGTCTGTCGTCGCGACCGGCTATTCGGAGGATTCGGGGATCGACCCGAAGGTGGTCGAGTGTCTCCACATCGCCCACGCGTTCGAGCGTGCGGACGAGTTCGACGTCATCCACAACGGCTTCGATTTTCTCCCGCTCACCTACAGCGGACTCGTCGACACACCCGTGGTCACGACGATCCACGGGTTCTCGTCGCCAAGGATCCTCCCGGTGTACCAGCGCTACAACGCGACGACGGCCTACGTCGCGATCAGCGATGCCGACCGACATCCGACCCTCGACTACGTCGCGACAATCCACCACGGAATCGACACCGCTGCGTTCGCGATCCACCCGTCGCCCGGCGGGTATCTCCTGTTCTTCGGAAGGATCCACCCCGACAAGGGAACAGCCGAGGCCATCGACGTCGCGGTCGCCTCGGGCATGCGACTCGTCATCGCCGGGATCATCCAGGACCAGCGGTACTTCGACGAGCGCATCGCCCCGCGGGTCGATGGGGTGCAGGTGACCTTCGTCGGCGCAGCGACCGCTCGCGACCGATCCGAGCTTCTCGGCGGCGCGCAGGCACTGTTGCATCTCATCGGGTTCGACGAGCCGTTCGGATACAGCGTGGTCGAGGCGATGGCCTGCGGCACGCCGGTCATCGCGATCGCGCGGGGCTCGATGACGGAGCTGATCCAGGAGGGCGTGACCGGCTTCCTCGTCGACGGTGTCGATGAGGCGGTCGCCGCCGTCGCGCGAACCGTGAAGCTCGATCGGGCAGTCATCCGCTCGGAGGCGGTCAGGCGCTTCGACGTCGCAAGGATGGTCGGCGCCTACCTCGACGTCTACGCGACCGTGGCCGTCGGCTAGCCGAGCACGGCGAGTGTGCGGGGATCGTCGCCGGGGAGCTCGCCGTCGACGGTGGCGCTCACCGAGCTCTCGAGGAGCTCGACGGTTCCGCCGTAGGTGCTGAGAAATGCCGTGTCGGCGCAATCGCGACCCGTCGCGATCCTGACCATCGAGTCTCTCGGCGCGAGCAGCGTCGCGTCGAGGACCTGCCACACGCCGCCGATATGCGCCTCGACGACCGCATGGAAGTCCATCGGCGCGAGCCCGGGAGCGTAGACCGACACGACGCGCGCAGGGACATCCATGGCTCGCAGCAGCGCGATCGTGAGGTGAGCGTAGTCGCGGCACACGCCCTCGCCCGCGAGGAGCGTCGACACTGCCCCGTCCGTGGATCGACTGCTGCCCGCGACGTACCCGAGACGCGTACCGACCCACGACGACACGCCAAAGAGCAGGCCGTCGCCTTCCAATCCTGCGAATTCGGCGAACGCGAACGCGGTCAGTCGATCCGACTCGGCGTACCGGCTCGGCCGGATGTACCGGAACAGGTCGAGCTCGTCGACCGCTGGCGCGTCGTCACGGCCGACTATCGTGGCGGTGTATTCGACGACGACCCGGCCATGATCCAGCTCGACGACGTGAACCCGGCCGAGATGCGCCGCTTCGAGCTCGCGAACCGGCAGCTGTGTCGCTCCGAGCCGGATGTCGAGACGCTCGGAGAGCTGTCGATCCGCGACCGATCCGAAGGTCGCCATGGGGGGCGCGACCTGCAGGTAGAGACGTGCGGGGTCTACGACCTCGAGCTCGAGTCGAACGGCGACGTCGCGGCGCATGAGCCCATCGTGCCGACGATCGGCACCGGCCGCAGCCTGACCAACCTGCCTCATCGGCTAGAATGGAGCGACCCGGCAGCATGCAGGCGTGGCAGCGCCAGCTCGCCGGACACCTAGTGAAAGGGTCACACGGCCGGCGTGCGTACCGCCATCTTCTCGACGTACCCGCCGCGCGCATGCGGGATCGGCACCTTCTCGTTCGACGTTCGGATGTCGCTACGCGCGCTTCCGGACACGAGAAGCGTCGGCGTGGTCGCCGTGATCGACGAGGCCTCGAGCCCGCAACGACCCGAGGTGATGGCGACGGTCTCGAAGCGGACCCGTGGGGACTACGTCCGTGCGGCGAGGCTGCTCGGACACACCGATGTCGACGTCGTGCTCCTGCAGCACGAGTACGGGATCTTCGGCGGTGCCGACGGCGAGTACGTTCTCTCGTTCGCGCAGGAACTCGCCCGACCGCTCGTCGTCACGCTGCACACCGTGCTGACCGAGCCGACGACGCATCAGCGCGATGTGCTCACGGCGTTGTGCGACGAGGCGGAGCGCGTGATCGTGATGACGGAGACCGCCCGGGGCTTGCTCCTACGGATGGGTGCGTGCGCTCCTGAAAAGGTTCGCATCGTGCCGCACGGTGCGCCGGTCGTGCTCAGTGCCGAGGAGACGAACGGCAACGCTCCGTCACGCCTGCGGCAGCGTCTCAGCTCGCGGTTCGTGCTGTCGACCTTTGGTCTCATCTCGCCCGGCAAGGGGATCGAGACCGCGATCAGCGCCCTCCCCGCGATCGTCGAGCGGCATCCCGAGGTGCTCTATCTGATCTCCGGTCGGACACACCCAGAGGTGGCGCGACGGGAAGGGGAGCAGTACCGGCTCCTGCTCGAGCGGCGCGCGTTCGATCTCGGGGTCGCTGATCACGTCGAGTTCGACGATCGCTTCCTGGCCGTCGACGAGCTCGCCGACCTGCTCCACGCGACCGACGTGTTCGTGACGCCGTATCGCAACCCGCAGCAGATCTCGTCGGGCGCACTGACGTTCGCCGTCGCTGCTGGCTGCGCCGTGGTCTCGACCCCGTACCTCTACGCCAAGGACCTTCTCGGGTCGGGTGCGGGGACGCTTGTCCCATTCGACGACTCAGGTGCGGTCGCCGAGGCCGTGTGCACGTTCATCGAGACCCCGGCTGCCCTCAGCGCTGCCCGCGCCGAGTCGCGTCGGATCGGCCTGGCGCTCGAGTGGCCCGCGGTCGCAGCCGCGACCGCGGACGTCCTCCGAGAGGCTGCGGCAGCGCAATCCCGACGGGAGTCGATCCCGATCGTGGAGCTCGATCTGGCCGCCGTGAGGACGGATCACCTGCGGACGCTTGTCGACGACGTCGGGATCATCCAACACGCCAACGGTGTGATCCCGAACTGGGAGACGGGCTACTGCGTGGACGACGTTGCGCGTCTTGCCACCGTGGCACTCGAGCTGAGCGGGCGAACGCTCGATCGGGAATGGACGCCCGTCCTGCACCGATCGGTTGCGTTCCTCCAGTACGCCGCGGGCCCGCCGGGAACAGGCATGCGAAACTTCATGGGGTACGACCGGCGGTGGCTCGACGAGCCGCACCCTGGAGATCACGTTGGCCGCACGATCTGGACGCTCGGCGAGATCCTCTCGACCGCCTGGATCCCCGCCCTCTACGGCCCGTCCCGCTCGCTGCTCGCCACGCTCGTGCCGTCGCTCTCTCGTGCTGTCTCCATCAGGACGGCCGCGTACGCGGTGCTCGGTCTTGCCCGGCTCGACCCGGATCGGCTCGACCGTGACGCGAGGCTGCTCCTCGAGCGGCTCGTCGACCAGTTGGGATCTGCCTACCGGAAGACGGCCTCTGGATCGTGGCTGTGGTTCGAGGATCAGCTCCGCTACGACAATGCGCGCCTCTCGCAGGCGCTGATCGTCGGTGGGTCTGCGCTCAGGAGACCGGGGGACGTCGCCCTCGGGCTCGAGTCCCTCGCCTGGCTCGGGGACGAGTGCGGGCTCCAGGACGGCGTCCTCGTTCTCCCAGGCCACGAGGGGCGTGATCGGGACGAGCCCGCGCCGGGGCGCCGGCGACGAGCAGCCGCTCGATGCGGCCGCGCTCGTCGAGGCCGAATTGGCGGCCCTCGCGGTGACGGGCGACCCCGAGCACGGATCGCGTGCGCGAAGCTCGTACGACTGGTTCCTCGGTCGCAACAAGCTCGACCGCCCGCTCTACGACTTCGCCACAGGAGGATGTAGTGATGGTCTTGGCGAAAGCGACCTCAACGCGAACGAGGGGGCGGAATCGACACTCGCATTTCACCGGGCCACACTGATGCTCGACGGCGCCGCGCTCCCCGCGGTGACGCGGAGGCGCAAGCCACGGGCGAAGGTCGCGTGACGTCGCGTCCACGACCTCTTCGGGCGCCATGCGGCGAACCCGATCCTGACGGCCGCGGACTGGCCGGGGCCTGTCAACGCTGTCTTCAACCCCGCCGCCGCGCTCGTCGACGGGATCACCGTGCTGATCGTGAGGGTGGAGGACCGGCGGGGCATCTCGCATCTCGGGGTCGCCCGCTCGGCCAACGGCGTCGACGGCTGGACGGTCGCGCCGGAGCCGCTGCTCGCCCCTGACCCGGAGATCGAGAGCGAGTGCTGGGGATTCGAGGATCCGCGCGTGGTCTGGGTGCAGGAGCTCGAGCGGTGGATGATCACATGCACCGCGTACGGGCCGAGTGGGCCTGCGGTCTATCTTGCGACCACGACCGACTTCGCGTCGGTCGAACGGGTCGGGCTGATCCGACAGCCGGAGGACAAGAACGCGGCGATCCTCCCCGAGCGGGTCGACGGCAAGTGGATCCTGTTCCATCGGCCCATTACGACGTTCGGTGGCTCGCGGGGGGAGATCGTCCTCTCGCGGTCTGACGACTTCACGAGTTGGAGCACGCCGGAGCAGGTGCTCCAACCACGGCGCGGGGCATGGTGGGACTCGCTCAGGATCGGGCTCGGGCCGCCGCCGATGCGGACCGAGCACGGCTGGCTGGTCATCTACCACGGGGTCAGGGAGACCGTCTCCGGGAGCCTCTACCGCGTCGGTCTCGCGCTCACGGCGCTCGAGGATCCGGCGCGTGTGTTGCACCGCGCGGCCGACTGGGTGCTGGCTCCGACGGAGCAGTACGAGCGGGTAGGCGACGTCCCGAATGCGATTTTCCCGTGCGGTCTCGTTCACGATGTCGAGACGGACGACGTTCGTCTCTACTACGGGGCCGCGGATACGACCGTCTGCCTCGCGACCGCCTCCCTGGGCGACCTGGTCGAGGCGGTGCTCTCCAGCCCTTCGGAGTAGCAGCGCCGGCGGGGCCGTCGGCTACCGCGTCGCCCTGGCCTTGCTAGTCTCAGTCGACTACCTGAGCGAGTGTCGGACGCGGTCGCGCGCTTCCTCTGCCCGTTCCCGAGCGGCGGAGGAGGTGCTCTTTTTGAAGGCGACTGGAACCGCGAAGTGGTTCAACGCCGACGAGAGACGCGGCTTCACTGTCGCGGGCGCGGTCGGCAAGGACGCATGTTCGGCGTCGAGACGCAATGCCGGCGACCCCGGATCCGCGAGCCGGCGACCGCCGTTCCATTAATCGGCACGAGGAGGCGTATGGCATCGAGGAACCCACAGACGATGGCGAAGCGAGCCCGCGAGCAGGCTGTGAGGGAACGCCGCGAGCGGAAACAGGCCAAGAAGGCGGCGCGCGTCGCCGCTCGCGAAGAAGCCGCGCTCGGAGCAGCCGCCAGCGGGTCGAGCGAGCTGGAGGCTCCCTCACCGGTGGCCGAGGTTGCGCCCGAGGCGGGGATCGTTGTCTCGGAGCATTAGCGGGACGGACAGTCCGTGCCGGGCCGTCGACCAGAACCGCTGTCGCGAAGCTGGTGGCGATCGCGGGCCAGTTCGTCGGAATGACGGCCGTTGCGTGCCCGGCACGAGGAAGGAGTGAGGCCGACGAGACCGATCTTCGATTTTCTTCGTAGTCGCGACGCGCGTATTGCCTGTCCGTTCTGTGGTCACGAGGACTGGCAGGGCTGGGACGAGCGGATAGCGCTCGACCACGTCACCGGCAGCGATACGGTCGACCGCCGCGTCGAGGCCATCCCGCTGACGTGCGCAAACTGCGGGTTCATCCGGCTCCAATCGGCACGCGCTCTCGACGATCCGCGCTCGCCAACCCGGCAACGAGACGCGTGACCGTCCGCTGATCGCGACGACCCGGGACGTGTTCCGGAGGTCGGCGAGGCAGCTATCGGCCCGGCTCGAGCCCCTTCGCGACGATCAAGCGCGCGATCACTTCCGCGCCCTTCGCCGACGGATGATGATCGGGGACGGTGAGCCCTCGTGCTCGCGGATCCTGCGAGCCGTCGGCGCCGTTGAAGGCTGCATGGACGTCGACACACTTCATGCCGCGAGATCTGGCCTGGGAGCACACGAAGCGATTCCCGGCTCGCAAGGCAGCCGTGAACACGACCGCCTTGGAGGGTGGGAGCACCCCGGGCAAGTCGTAGGACGTGAGCAGACGGCGCTGTCCCCCGCGGAAGCCCGACAACACCTCGCACCGCGCGGACACCTGAGCGTCCACGCGTGCGTGGGCTCTCGTCACGGGATCGTCGTTCCAAGGGGGGTGATGCAGCCTCGGTATCGCGCCCTGCTCTTCGGCTTCCCCTGCAGATCCCATGCGGACGACGGCTTCGACTCGTAGTACGACGCGAGCACGACCGCTGCCTTGAGCTTCACGAACTCGCAGATGTACTGAACGAACTCCGGCGCGTCGTCCGCCCCGAGCCCCCACTCAGGGAACGCGTACGGCTTTCCGTGACGTCGCGCAAAGGCATAGAGCTCGTCGTTCTGCGGGCCTGACCAACCGGCGGACGAGCCGTACATGTCGTTGCCGACAAGGTCAACCGCGGTGTCACCGGGGTAGTACTTCGCAAACCCGTTGGCCGCGGTCGAGGGTCTGGCGCCCCCGAGCGGGTTCCAGATCAACAGCAACCGGCTCGGCGGGTTGGCCGGAAGATCAGGCCCTGAATACAACGGCAGCCCGCGTCGCGAGAGCTTGGCATTGATCACCGCCCGGGTGCCGCCGTGGAGGATCGCCGAGAACCGTGCGAACGCCGCCGCATGGGCATCGGGTGAGTACTGAGGTCCGCGCGAGCCGCCCGAGCAGGTGAACGCGGCGTAGTTCCGCTCACAATGGTTTGCCTCGGCCATCAACCGTCCGTAGACGAGCTTTGCGAAGCCTGCGATCCCCTGGTTCAGCGCGACGAGGAAGGCGTCGCCGGCTCCGTTGGCGATTTGCCGCGGCGTGATCGCATCACGCTTGTCCCTTCCTCTCGTTCCGATGTGGAACATCGGGATCGGGCCCATCAGCTCCAGCATCTTGGGGAACGGCTTCCCCCAGGCGCGACCTTGATCCCAGCCGAGGAAGAAGCTTCGAACGGGCGACTGCTGACCCGTGTGGCCCTGGAATCGTGCCGGGTCCCCCGCTACGCCGAGCAGGAGCTTCGAGACCTGCTGTCGCCCGCCCGCGACGGGCACGACGAGCATCCCGACGACGAGCGCGACGAGGAGCGCACGTCGCATCCGGCCAGTATGGACCCGTCAGGGGTCGCTCACAATCCGAGCGAGCCGGGCCACGGCTCGACGCGGGGAACGAGGCGGCGTTGTCAGCCGCCGCCCCGTTTCGCCTGCGGCCTCAGGACGTGGTGAGGATGCCCTCGTGGCGTGCGAACCAGTTTCCGTTCCCGCGGTCGTGCCCCACACCGACGCTCCGCCCGCCGCCGGTCACGTTGGCGTATTGACCGGTGCCGCGCATGACCTTCCACCGGCCGTACGCGACGTACGCGTCCCCCGTGTCGAGCCACTCGTTCCGCTCCCGGATCGTGAGGCTCCCCAGCTTCCCCGTGAATGTCCAGACGAGCTGGTAGATGTCGAAGATCTGCCCGTCGCGCATCACGCGTGTGGGCTGATGGATGACGACGCTCGTGGTGCCGGTATCCGACTTGATCCCCTGGGTCTGGAACGAGTCGAGGACGAACGTTCCCTGTGGCAGGTCCTTCGACGTGATCGCCACCCGCTGCTTCTTCGAGGCGGAGCCGCCAGCGGCAACGGACGCCAGCGTGACCGCCACCGCGAGACCGACGAGTACCACCCACTTGAATCTCATCGCGCACCTCCTGTCGAGTGACCGGATATCGCGGCTGAGCGTGGTAGGGCCGCCTCGTAGACGGCTCGGAAGGCGCTCGAAGCCGCATGCTTCCAGGGGCCAGCGGGCCGTGGTTAGCTACAGGTGTTACGAGCAACCCGGAGCCACTCCGCTTCCGCATCCTCGGCTCGCTCGAAGCCGAGGTCGCTGAACACCCGCTCGAGCTCGGCGGCCCCAAGCAACAGGCCGTTCTCGGCGTGCTGCTGCTCCGCGCGGGTCAGGTCGTGCCGGACGACCGGCTGATCGACGAGATCTGGGGCGAGAGCCCGCCCGAGTCCGCCGCGCACAGCCTAGAGGCATACGTGTCGAAGCTCCGCTCGACGCTCGGGCCCCACGGCGTGGGGATCGAGCGACGGGGTGGCGGATACCGGCTCGGCCTCGGGTCGGCCACGCTCGACTCGGAGGCGTTCGCGACACTCGTGGAGCGGGCTGCGCAGGCCTCCGACGCACGTGAAGACGCGGATGCGGCCGAGCTTGCGCGGCAAGCCCTCGACCTGTGGCGCGGGCCAGTCCTCTCCGGCATCTCGCTCCACGCGGAGGGCCGTTCCGAGGCGGAGCGCCTCGACGAGCTTCGGTGGCGAGCGCTCGAGCTCCGCTTCGAGGCGGAGCTCGACCTGGGGCATCACGCAGCGCTCGTGGGCGAGCTCCGCGGCGTGGTCGAGGAGAGCCCGTTCCGCGAGAGCCTCGTTGCACAGCTCATGGTCGCCCTCTACCGCTCGGGTCGCCAGGCGGAGGCCCTCGAGGTCTACGAGCGCGTTCGTCGCGCGCTCGACGAGGATCTCGGCCTTCGACCGAGCGCGGAGCTCCAGCGCCTCGCCGGCCAGATCGTCCGCCAGGAGCCCCAGCTTCGGCTGCCGACCCTCCCGGTCGAAACGGCCGCCGATCGGCGGACCAAGAGCACGCCGAGGTGGCATCGTCTCGCGATCCTGCTCGTGGGAGCTCTTGCCGTGGTCGATGGTCGCGGCGCTTGGGCTGACTGACCTGACCATGGAGGTGCCCGGCGCCCCCGACCCGACCCGCGTCGCCTTGATTCGCATGTGGAACCCCGGCACGCAGGGTGCCGGGCCAGACGTCGGGTGGGCACCCTTCGTCGACGGCCTGCTCGCCGCCGAGCGTGCGTACGGGCTCGACACCGAGATCGTCGATCTCTTCCCGCGCCGTCCGGTCAAGGGTGGCTACGAGCAGGGCTCACTCGCGGACGTCGAGCGGCTCTCAGCTCGCCTCGAGTCCGGAGACTTCGATCTCGTCGTCTGGCCCCAGGGGTTGCCGGGACCCAACTTCTACAGCGTCATTGCTCGCTACCCCGACACACGGTTCGTCCTCCTCGACTACTGCTGCGTCGAGAACTGGGGGTCGGACAACAGCCCGAACGTGACCGCGATCACCCTGAGCGCAGATCTGGCATCACACCTCGCCGGATACCTCGGTGGCCTCATGGAGGCGCGACGCCCTCTCGCGAAGGGTCGTCGGCACATCGTGTCGAGCATCACCGGGGACTTCGGCTACGCACAGGAGAGAACCTGGGCCCAGGGTTTCGCCGAAGGTGCGAGGCGTGCTCTCCCGGGTGTCGAGGTCATCGAGCGCTACTCAGGGGACTACGATCACCCGGCGATCTGCGAGAAGCTCGCCAACGAGCAGATTGACGCCGGGTCGGGGGTCGTCCTAGCCGCGGCGGGTGAATGCGGCCGCGGCGCACTCGCGGCCACCGCGGTCCGCGGGGTCTGGGGCATCCCTGCGGGTGACGATCTCTCGTATCTCGGTCCGCACATCCTCGTCTCGGCGACCAAGCGCTACGACCACCTCGTAACCGAGAGCGTGGAGCTGTTCCTCCAGGGACGGCTACCACAAGGAGGCGACATCACCCTAGGGCTCGCCGACGACGCCGTCGGCCTCGTCGGAATCAACCCCAGCGTCCCACTGGGGATCCGGAGCCAGCTCGCGCGGGAAGCCGCCTGGCTTCGCGCGCAGGAGCTGTCCTCCCACCCCTCGCAAGAGGGGTCGTCTACGCCGTGAGCGATTCGCGCATCACGCGCCGTAGGTCGTCGACGGTTCCACCGGTGAGGGTGCGATCCGTCAGCTCCTCCTGCTCGGCGCGATCGAGCAGGTTGAGGAAGACGCTGATCTGCGGCTCGGGGCGGGCCGGTCTGCGGCCGGGCCGCCACCCGCCATGCTCCTCGAGCTGAAGCAGTTCGGCTCGGTCTGCGTCGCTGAGGGCCGGCTCGTGCTGCGCAAGGAGCCCTGCCAGCTCGGCGTGGAGCTCTGCGGCGCGATCGGCCATGGGTCTATCGCAGCCGGTAGACGATGCGGCCGCGATCGAGGTCGTACGGGGACAGCTCGACGCGCACCCGGTCCCCCGGACCCATCCTGATCCGGTAGCGCTTCAACCTGCCGGCGGTGTATCCGATCATCTCGTGGCCGTTGTCGAGCGTGATCCGGAACATCCGGTTGCGAAGGGACTCGGTGATCTCGCCCTCCATCTCGACCTTCTCTTCCTTGACGTGGATGACGATCTCCTTCCGTCATGTGCATGGGTGGGCGCGGCGCCCGTGACCGTCAGCGGGCACGGGCGTCCAGCTGCCCTGGTTGCCTAGGCGACGACGACGACGTTGGTCGCCTCGGGCCCCTTCTGGCCCTCGCGAGCCTCGAAGGTGACCTTCGCCCCCTCGGGGAGCGACTTGAAGCCGTCACCCGCGATGTTGCTGTGATGCACGAACAGGTCCTTCGACCCCTCGGCGGGGGCGATGAAGCCGAACCCCTTCGCATCGTTGAACCACTTCACGGTTCCTTCTGCCATATGAATACACCTCCCCTACTCACTCACGAACAAATCGGGAAGGCGCAAACGCGCAGACCGAACTCGCTCTAGCTCGCGTCTACGGTAGCAGTCGATCCCGTGCTGACCCATGCCGATCGGCTGGTGGGGCGCTAGACGACGACCAGCTCGATCCCGGCGGTGTCGCAGAACCTGCGCCAGTCGGCTGATCGGTGGCCCGGGTTGAGGACCTGATGGTGAGGGCCACCAGCCCTCAGCCACCCGTCGGCACAGGACTGCACCCCGTTCCACGGCCGGAAGAAGCCGTACGGCATCTCCAGCCCCGGGAGCTCGTCGCTGTCGAGGATCTCTCCCTCCGAGACGACGAGGCGGAACCGTCCGTCGGCGAGCGCCAGGAGGGACGCCAGCGTGCACGGCCCTTGCTCGTACTGGAACAGGAACGTCGGCGGGTCGGCGAGCCCCCCGATCCCGAGGCTCCGCTTGATCAGGCGGACGGGCCGGTCGGCACGCGCGAGAGCCCAGTTCCCCTCGCCCATGTGGCTCATCAGGAACGCGTCGCGCTCGAAGTCCATCGCGTACATCTCGGTGAACTGCGTCGTGCCGAGCAGGTTCTGGGCCGCCACCATCAAGGCTGCCGTCATCGGGTCGCCCTCCGCGGAGTAGCCGTACCCCTTTGCCATCAGGCTGGACGCCGCCGCCAGCGGCAGCCGCTCGAACCGGCCGTCATCGGCAACGGCATCGAAGTGGGTCGAGTACGCGCCGTAGCCGCCCGCCTGGAGAACCTGTTCGATCCCGAGCTGCAGCCGGGCGTGATCCTCGCGCTCGGCGGGGGACAAGCGGGGGTCGATCTCGAACCGCTGGTCCTCGTCGGCGAGCAGGCGCTCGACGGCCTCGGGGTCTATCTCGCTCGCAGCGCGGACGAGGGCGCCGGGTGCGACGGCATCGACCTGAGGGCCGAGCGTGCGAAGCAGGGTGTGCACGTCGACACGGGTGTCGCCCATGCCGTTCATGCCGTACCCGAAAATGGCCACCTTCAGGCTCCGCCACCGAGTCGTCGCAGCGGCTGCGTGCGACCAGCGGCCGACCGCTTCGACGAACGCGCCGGAGCGCCAGTCGCCGGTCACGACGTCGAACGGCTGCCTCGATCGGACGAGCGCATTCGCGGTGTCCTGGGCCCCGTGGATGCCCTGGTTGTACGTCAGGTCGGCCATGTCCCAGGCGTCCGTCACCTGCCCGACCGGCTGTGTGTTCGCAATGCAGATCGGGAGGCGCGTCTCGGCGAGCGCTCGGGAGACGTTCATCGCCGGCCCGTACGTCAGCATCACCACGACCACCCCGTCGAGGTCGGCGCTCTCGAGCTCGCGCATCGCCCGCTCGATCTCCGCCCGGTCCTTCACCGGCGGTGTGACCGTGACGGTGGCGATCCCATCGAGCGCGGCACCCAGCTCCTGCGCGTAGGCCGCTTGGCGCTCCGTGATCCCCGGGAGCATCGCGTCGTACAGGTGCTGCATGACCCCGAGCAGCCCGAGCCGGGGAAGCCCGACGGCCGCGGTCAGTGCTGTCCGTAGACGGTGTGGTAGCGGTCAAAGAGGGCATCGATGTCCTTTCGGGTCAGCTGTATGGGCTCGCCAAGCGCCTGCGCGAGGTGCACGGTGCGCGCCGCGTCCTCGCACATCACCGCCGCCTTGACCGCCTCGCGCGCAGTGGGGCCGATCGTGAAGACGCCGTGGTTACGCATCAGCACCGCAGGCGAGCGGTGATCAGCGAGCGCCTCGACGATTCCCCGACCGATCTCGTCGTCGCCGATCCGGGCAAACGGCCCGATCGGGATCTCGCCGCCGAACTCGTCGGCCATCGCCGTGAGCACACACGGGATCGACTCTCCTCGCGCCGCGAAGGCGGTGGCGTACGGGCTGTGCGTGTGGGCGACACCCGCGACGTCGGGTCGACGGCGGTACACGTAGCCGTGGGTGGCGGCATCGCTCGACGCCGCGAGCTCGCCTTCGACGACGACCCCATCGAAGTCGCAGACGACCATCGTCTCCGCGGTGAGCTCGTCGAACGGCACGCCGCTCGCCTTGATCACCATGAGCTCCGCGCCGGGCACCCGGGCCGAGATGTTCCCGCTCGTCCAGCTCACGAGCCCGTACCGGGGCAGCTCCGCGTGGAGCTCCGCGAGCTCACTGCGGAGGTCGGCGAGCGGGTCGGCGTGCCTGGTACGTCGTCGACCCGTTGGGTGACGGAGCTCGTGCATCATCGGCCGCTGCCTGCCGAACTCGTCGTGGAGCTCGGTGTAATGGTCGAAGAGCTCGTCGTAACGATCGGCTGCGTACGGGTCGGGGAGGTAGCCGTCTCTGCGCACCTTCCCCATCGCGGCCGAGGCCGAGCGCACGTCGGGGTGACAGCCGGCGGCGACCGCAGCGTGGATCGCCGACCCGACGGCCGGGGCCTCGTCATAGTCGACGACATTGAGCGGACGTCGGAGCACGTCGGCGTAGACCTGCATCAGGAAGGGGTTCCTGACGAGCCCACCGGCGACCGTGAGCTCCTCGCACGGGAACCCCCGCGGTGACGAAAACGTCTCGATGATCGTCCGTGCCCCGAACGCCGTCGACTCGACCAGGGCGCGGTAGATGTCTTCCGGCTCGGGTGCCGAGGGTGAGCCCGACGATCGCTCCGCTCAGCTCGTGGTCGACGAGCACGGATCGGTTGCCGTTCAGCCAGTCGAGCGCGACCAGGCCGTGCGCTCCCGGGGCCTGCGTCCGGCAAGCTCCGACAGGTACCGATGCGCGTCGATGCCCTCGCGCGGCGGCGTCGCTGCTGTAGCGCCCGGGGAGCTGGTGCTCGACGAACCACGCGAAGATGTCCCCGACGCCGCTCTGCCCCGCTTCGTACCCCGGGAGCCCGGGCGTGATGCCCCCGTCGACGACCCCGCACATGCCCGGCACCGCTGCCAGTCGGTCGCCGTTCATGACGTGGCAGGTCGAGGTTCCCATCACGGCCAGCATCTGCCCGGGCTCGATCGCGCATGCCGCCGGAGCTGTCACGTGCGCGTCGACGTTCCCGACCGCCACGGCGATGCCGGCACGCAGGTCGAGGCGCTCCGCCATCTCGGTCGTGAGGTCACCGGCGCGTTCGCCGAGCTGCGACAAGGGCCAGGCGAGCTTCGAGCTGACGAAGTCGCGCGAACTCCGGGTTCAGGTCCGCGAGGTACGCGTCGGAGGGGTAGCGCCCTTCCTGGAACAGGCCCTTGTAGCCGGCTGTGCATGCGTTGCGCGTCTCGGCACCGCAGAGCTGCCAGACGATCCAGTCGGCGGCCTCGATCCAGCGCTCGGCGGCGGCATAGACCTCGCGATCCTCCTCGAGCACCTGCAGCGCCTTCGCGAACTGCCACTCCGACGAGATCCTGCCCCCGTAGCGCGCCAGCCAAGGCTCGCCCCGCGAACGGGCGACGTCGGTCACCCGCTCGGCCTGCGGTTGAGCGGCATGGTGCTTCCAGAGCTTCGGGTACGCGTGCGGACGCCCGGCGAGCTCCGGCAGCCAGCAGAGCGGGGTCCCGTTCCCGGTGACCGGAAGGGGAGTCGACGCGGTGAAGTCGGTTCCGATCCCGACAACGGTGACCGAATCGACCCCCGACGCTTCGAGGGCGGCGGGAACGGCGGCGCAGATCGCCTCGATCCAGTCGCTCGGATCCTGCAGCGCCCACGACCCAGGAAGCGGCTCACCCGTCGCGGGAAGCTGTCGATCGATCACCCCCGAGCGATACGGCGTGCGACGCGGTCGCGAGGACCTGCCCGTCCGCGACTGCGACGACGACCGCTCGGGCCGAGAGTGTTCCGAAATCGACGCCGACCACGTGCATGGCGCGCGATGTTAGCGCCAACATGACGGGTGGTCAAGCGGACCGAGTCAATCCGGATGTGAACGCGCACAAATTGACCCTGGCTCAGATCAGCCGAGCGTCGTGCTGCCGCGCACGATCAACTCGGGCTCGACCGTCACCCGCTTGCTCGTGGGCGTGTCGCTCTCGATCTCGTCGAGCAGCAGATGGAAGCCCAGCCGTCCGACCTCGACGAAGTCCTGTCGGACCGTGCGTGAGCGGAGGCGTGAAGTACGCGGCCTCGGGCACGTCGTCGAAGCCGACCACGGCGACATCCGCTGGCACCGATCGACCTGCCTCGTGCAGAGCTCGCAGGAGCCCGAGGGCCATCTGGTCGTTGGCGACGAACACCGCCGTCACGTCGCGGTCGAGCCGCCAGTTGCCTTCCGACCTCGTACCCCGACGCTGGGCTCCAGTCGCCGGTCAGCGGGGCTCCGGTGGCTCGATCCCTCGCTTCCCGCAGCGCGCGCTCCCACCCGACGGTGCGCTGCCCTGCCTCGATCCAGTCCAACGGCCCAGCGATGTGCCACACGGTCCGTGGCCGAGCTCGAGCAGGTGCCTCGTCGCCATCGTCGCGCCTGCGACAGAATCCACCGCTCACGAGCGGCACGCTCCGCCTCGGGACCGCCCTCGACCGCGACGATCGGGATGCCCTGCGGGAGCTGCAGGACCGCATGTGCCGCCTCGGTCTGGGGCGCGATCACGATGATCCCCTCCACGCCCTGGACCCCGGAGACGCTCCACGCGCCTCGAGCGCCGAGTCCTTGTCGACCCGCTCCAGGCTGACCGTGCTGATGAAGTACCCCGCCTCGTGCGCGGCGCTGTGGATGCCGAACAACGTCGACGCCGGCCCGTACAGCGTCGTGTCGAGCCCGACGACGCCCGAGCGTTCGCGAGCGACCCGTCGCGAGAGCGCCGAGCGACCGAGTTCGGTCGGTAGTCGAGCATGCGCATCGCCGCGAGAATTGCGTCGCGCGTGTCGGGCCGCACCTGGGTGCTGCCGTTGATCACCCGCGAAACCGTCTGGTGCGAGAACCCGGCCAGCTTGCGCGACATCCGCCATGACCGCGGGCCGCCGCCGCGGGGCTCCTTGCCCTGGCGTCTCATCGACCATTCGCCGAGCATAGCGAATTGAGCGCTAACACATGAAGCCCAGACGAATTTTCGTCGACACACTTGACATCCTCGGTTGTGCGCGTTAACATCGCGCCGCATGCCACGGTCATCATCCTCGACGTTCACCTCGAACCGAAGGAGGTTCACGGTGTCGAAGAAGTGGATCACCCTGTCGTCGATCACCGCAGCCGTGCTCGTCGCGTCTGCGCTCGCGGGATCCGCCGCGGGTCGGTCGACGGCGCCCCAACGGGGAGCCGCGAACATCGTCCTCGGCTTCTCCCAGGTCGGCTCCGAGAGCGGTTGGCGGACCGCCAACACGAAGTCGATCCAGTCCTCGGCGAAGACGGCGGGGATCACCCTCAAGTTCTCCGATGCGCAACAGAAGCAGGAGAACCAGATCCAGGCGATTCGCTCCTACATCCAGCAGCACGTGGACGTGATCGCATTCTCCCCCGTCGTCGCAAGCGGCTGGGACGCGGTGCTGCAAGAGGCCAAGCGCGCGAAGATCCCGGTCGTCCTGACCGACCGCGCAGTCGACTCGAAGGATCCGACGCTCTACAAGACGTTCCTCGGGTCGGACTTCATCAGGGAAGGCCGGCTCGCGGGCAAGTGGGTCGCCGACCAGTACAAGGGCGCCACCAAGCCGGTCCGGATCGTCGAGCTGCAGGGCACCACCGGCTCGTCTCCGGCAATCGACCGGGCGAAGGGCTTCCGCCAGATGATCAAGGGGAACCCGAAGCTCAAGATCGTCGCCTCACAGACGGGTGAGTTCACCCGCGCGAAGGGCAAGGAAGTCATGGCCGCCTTCCTCAAGGCGAACCCGAAGATCGATCTCCTGTTCGCGCACAACGACGACATGGGGCTCGGTGCGATCGAGGCGATCGAAGAGGCCGGGCTGAAGCCGGGCAAGGACATCAAGATCGTCACCATCGACGCCGTCCACGACGGGATGGTCGCCCTCTCACAGGGGAAGATCAACTTCATCGCCGAGTGCAGCCCATTGCTAGGGCCGCAGCTGATGGATCTCGTCAAGAAGGTGAAGGCAGGCCAGGCCGTGCCACGGCGGATCGTCACCGTCGAGACCACCTTCACTCCCGCCCAGGCGAAGAAGGCTCTTCCGACTCGCCAGTACTAGGCAAAAGCACTTCGACGCTACCGGGGGTTGTCCCTCCTCCTGCTCCCCCGGTAGCGTCGGGGCATCGGACACCCATGAGCACACCTGTCCTCGAAATGCGTGCCATCGAGAAGCAGTTCGGTGACACCAAGGCGCTGGACGCAGTGGACTTCCGCTTGTTCCCCGGGGAGGTCCATGCGTTGATGGGCGAAAACGGGGCCGGGAAGAGCACGCTCATGAAGGTGCTCACGGGTGTGTACTTCCCCGACGCCGGCGAGATTCGGCTGCACGGGGAGCAGGTGGAGTTCGCACACCCCCTCGAGGCGCAGCAGGCTGGGGTGAGCACCGTCTATCAAGAGGTCAACCTCTGTCCGAATCTCTCGGTCGCCGAGAACATCTCGATCGGGCGGGAGCCTCGGCGCTTCGGGCACATCCACTGGCGCGCGGTGCGACGGCGGGCGGCTGACGCCCTGGCTCGAGTGGGGGTCGACGTGGACGTCCGCGCGCCGCTCGACTCGCAGTCGCTCGCCATCCAGCAGATGATCGCGATCGCGCGGGCGATCGACATCTCGGCGGACGTGCTGATCCTCGACGAGCCGACCTCGAGCCTCGATCAGGACGAGGTCGCGCAGCTCTTCACGCTGATCCGCGGCCTCAAGGAGCAGGGGATCGCGATCGTGTTCATCTCCCACTTCCTCGAGCAGGTGTACGAGATCGCCGATCGCATCACGGTCCTGCGCAACGGCCAGCTCGTCGGCGAGTGGGAGACGCCCGAGCTCCCGCGGACGGAGCTCGTCTCGAAGATGCTGGGGCGAGAGCTTCAGACACTGGAAGCGCTCGAACGGCATGCGCGCCACGACGAGCGCGCAGCCGACCCCGCACCGGCCGTGATCGAGGCGAGAGCTGTCGGCCGGAAGCGCGCCATTGCCCCGTTCGACCTCGCTGTCAACGCCGGTGAGATCGTCGGTCTGGCGGGTCTCCTGGGCTCCGGGCGTACCGAGATCGCACGGCTCCTGTTCGGTGCCGATCGCCTCGATTCCGGGCGGATCTACATCGATGGCAATCCGGTGTCCGTTCGCAGCCCGCGCTCGGCGACGGCGAGGAAGATCGCCTTCTGCCCCGAGAATCGCCGCACGGAGGGGTTGGTCGACGAGCTGACGATTCGCGAGAACATCATCCTCGCCATGCAAGCCGACCGTGGCTGGACACGTCCGATTCCGCGCGGGCGGCAGGACGAGCTGGTCACCAAGTGGATCGCCGCGCTCGACATCCGCCCGGCCGATCCGAACCTCGTGGTCGGGCAGCTGAGTGGCGGGAACCAGCAGAAAGTCTTGCTCGCGCGGTGGCTGCTCACCGAGCCTCGGCTCTTGATCCTCGACGAGCCAACCCGCGGTATCGACGTCGGCGCGAAGACCGAGGTGCAGCGTCTTGTCCGCTCGCTCTGCGACGAGGGCGTCTCGGTGCTCTTCATCTCTGCGGAGCTCGAGGAGGTGCTGCGGCTCAGCGACCGGGTCGCCGTACTGCGGGACCGGCATCTGATCGCCAGATCGAGAACGACCAACGTGACCGTCGACCAGCTCGTCCACACCATCGCCGGAGCGGTCGAGCAATGACCGCAATGCGACGACTCGTCTGGCCGCTCCTCGCGATCGCGGCGCTTCTGCTCGTCGATCTCGTCTTCGGACACGCTTTCTTCGCCCTCCGCATGCAGGACGGGCACCTGTACGGCAACCTCGTCGACATCCTGCGCTTCGGTGCGCCGCCGATGCTCGTCGCCCTCGGCATGACCATCGTCATCGCGACCGGCGGAATCGACCTCTCGGTCGGAGCGCTCGTTGCGATCTCGGGCGCCACCGCCTGCCTCCTCATCAGCCATCTCGACAACGAGAGCAGCGTCCCTGGCGTGCTCTTCGCGGTCGCGGTCGCGGTCGCGTTCACCACTGCGCTCGGAGTATGGAACGGGATGCTCGTCGCAGTGGTCGGCATCCAGCCGATCGTCGCGACACTCATCCTCATGGTCGCCGGGCGAGGGATCGCGCAGCTGATCACCTCAGGTCAGATCATCACGATCAACAGCTCGCCGTACAACTTCATCGGCAACGGCTACTGGCTCGCACTGCCCTTCTCGCTGTTCATCGTCGCCGCGATGTACGGGACAGCCGCAGCTGTCAGCCGCAGAACGGCGCTGGGCCTGCTCATCGAGTCCGTCGGCGGGAACGCCGAGGCAAGCCGGCTGGCCGGTGTCCGCTCACGCAACCTGATCATCCTCGCGTACGCCTTCTCCGGGCTCTGCTCGGGGATCGCCGGGCTCATCATCAGCTCCGGAATCAAGGGTGCGGACGGCAACAATGCCGGACTCTGGTTCGAGCTCGACGCGATCCTCGCGGTGGTGATCGGCGGCACCGCGCTCCGCGGCGGTCGGTACTTCCTCGCGGGCACGGTCGTCGGCGCGCTGCTGATCCAGACCCTGACCACCACGATCTACTCGATCGGCGTCCCACCGGAGACCACCCTCCTGTTCAAGGCCCTCGTGGTCACGGCCGTCTGCCTCGTGCAGTCGCCCGCGTTCCGCGCGAAGCTGCTCCAGCCGCGACGTCGAACCAGGAGCAGTAGCGACCGGTCACCCCCCAGCGCCGAGCCACCCGAGCGACCCGCGGACGTCCTGGCATGAGCACCTTCGAGTCCGTCCGTCATCGCATCGGCGGCCCCGTGAACCGGCGTCCCGCTCCGGTACGTCCCCGTGCTCGTCACCTTCAGCCTCGTCGTCGCCATGTTCACGGTGGGGTCGCTCCGTTACCCGTACTTCGGGACGGGGCAGGTGTTCCTGAACCTGTTCGTCGACAACTCCTTCCTGCTCGTCGCGGTCGTCGGGATGACGTTCGTGATCCTCACCGGCGGGATCGACCTCTCGGTGGGCTCGGTCGTGGCGCTGTCGACCCTGCTCTGCGCCGAGTTCGTCGGCCATGGGTGGCCGCCGTACCTCGCGCTGCCCGTCGTGCTGCTCGTCGGCGCGTCTCTCGGCTTCGCGATGGGCTCGATCATTCACTTCTTCGAGATCCAGCCGTTCATCGTCACGCTGGCCGGGATGTTCCTCGCGCGCGGTCTCTGCTACGCGATCACCGTCGACGCCATCTCGATCACCAACCCCTCCTTCACGAGACTGGCGGGGTACTCGCTCGCCATGCCGTGGGACATGTTCCTGACGATGGGCGCGATCGTCTCCCTCGTCGTCGTCGCCATCGGGCTCTACGTGCTGCACCTCACCTCGCTCGGGCGAACCGTGTACGCGATCGGCGGCAATCGACAGTCCGCCGTGCTGATGGGTCTGCCCGTCGCGCACGGACCGAGATCGCCGTGTACACGATCAGCGGCACGTGCTCGGCGCTCGGCGGGATCCTGCTGTCGTTCTACATGCTCTCCGGATCCGGAAGCCTCGCCGTCGGGATGGAGCTCGACGCGATCGCCGCGGTCGTCATCGGTGGCACCCTGCTGACCGGGGGCACCGGGCTATCTCATCGGCTCGCTCCTCGGCGTCCTCGTCCTCGGTCTCATCAAGACCCTCATCACGTTCCAGGGCACGCTGAGCTCGTGGTGGACGAAGATCGTGGTCGGGCTGCTGCTGCTCGCCTTCATCCTCCTGCAGCGGCTCGTGTTCGCGCGGCAACCCGGCGGACGCCGATAGCGCCGAAGGTCATAGACTCTCGCGCACGATCTCTCGGCCCATGCCATTCAAGGTGATCTGCATCTCGCGCGCGGTCGGCGCCGACGGGGAGTCCGTGGGTCGAGCGGTCGCGGACCGGCTCGGCTACCGCTACCTCGACGACGAGGTCATCGCGGAGGCGGCGGAGTGGTCTGACCTCGATCCGACGCTGGTCGCAAACGCGGAGCGCCGGCAGCCGTTCATCGCCCGCTTGCTCGGCGGTGGTGGGTCGCCGGTGCGTCTGCCGACCGGCGGCGAGCAGTCACGAGGGCTCCCCTCGGACGCAGACCTGCGTGCCCTGATCAAGGGTGTCCTTCAATCGCTGGCCGAGTCGGGCTCGGCCGTGATCGTCGCGCACGCGGCGTCGTTCGCCCTCGTCGGACAGGACGCGCTCCGCGTGCTCGTGACCGCGTCGTTCGAGACGCGCGTGGAACGGGTTGTGGCCGCCGAGGGCATCGACCCCGGCGAGGCGGCAGGGGCGCTCAAGGCCTCGGATGCGGCCCGAGCCGACTACCTCAAGCGCTTCTACGCGGTCGACCGGGAGCTTCCGACGCACTACGACGTCGTCGTCAACACCGACGCGCTGTCGACCGAGCAGGCGACGGACGCGATCATCGCTGCCGTCGGGTAGGCCGAATCGACGACCGCGGCCGGCTCACCGGTCGCCGAACTGGTTCACCCAGAGCGTCGCATGTCGATACTCGCCGAAGCGATCGACTGTTCGCACGGCGAGACCTTGCGCTCGCCACTCGGGACGGAACAGGTTCTCGCGGTGACCGGGTGAGTTGAGCCACCCGTCGAGGGCGACCCGCGGTGCGCCGAGCCGGCCGCTGCCGATGTAGAGGTTCTCGCCGAACGCGCCGCGGTAACCCGCTGCGCGCAGGTCGGAGTCGGGCTCTGACCCGCACGCGGTGTGCTCGAACTGTCGGCAGCCGACGATCCGCCCCACCTTTGCGACCGACGAGTCATTGAGAATCGCGACCGTCACGAGCGGCTGCAGGCCGCGCTGCTTGCGCGCGTAGGCGATCAGGCACACCATCACGTCGGCCTGCTCGGCGAGCGGGAGGTCGGTTCGCTCCCCACCAGGACACGTCTGCTCGCTCGCGAGGTAGCGCGTCCAGCGATCGTTCGGCCAGTAGAGGGACTCGTGCCGCAGCGTGATCGCCGGCAGGCCCGGCAGGAGCCGCAGCCTGAGGTCGCCCTGCACCGTTCGCTCCTCGCTGCCCGGCGCCGGCCGGGGCGCCCGGGTCAGCGTGAAGGCAAGCGCAACGACCACGAGACCGACGAGCAGCAGTACCACGAGGACCGATCCGCGACGCGCGACTCCCATCCATCACACATCGGCACATGCGGATGCCCACCTGACCCGGGTGTTGGCTCCCGTCTGAGATAGTCCGCGTGGAAGGTCAACGCCGACCGAGGAGAGTGATGGCGCGCATCGTCCTGGTTCACGGAGCGTTCGGCGGTGCCTGGGCGCCACCGACGGGCTCGTCGCGGCCCTCGACCGGTTCGCGCGGGAGGGGCCGTCGTGAGCGCGGGTGAACGGACACCGATCACCGCCGACGGCGCGCCACCTCCGGCCGGGCCGTATTCACACGGGGTCGTGGCCTCCGGGCTGCTCTTCCTCGCCGGTCAGGGACCGTTCGACGCAGCTGGCACGCGGGTGGGTGAGACTGTCGCCGACCAGGTGCGTCAGACCCTCGAGAACCTGGACAACGTGGCTCGCGCCGCCGGAACCGAGCTCGTGAACGCCGTCCGCGTGGGCGTGTACCTCCGCGACCTCGCCGACTTCGCGGAAATGAACGAGGTCTACCGATCGTTCTTCCGCGAGCCGTATCCGGCCCGCACGACCATTCAGTCCGACCTCGTCGGGATGGACGTGGAGATCGACGCGGTCGTGCCAGTCCCGGAATGAGCGTGAGGCCGATCGACGACGTCGAGACACCGGCGCTGCTCGTCGACCTCGACCTCGTCGAGCGAAACGTGACGGAGATGCAGGCCTACTGCGACGCGCACGGGCTGGCGCTCCGTCCCCACGTCAAGACGCACAAGCTCCCCCAGCTCGCGCGGCTCCAGCTCGACGCCGGCGCGGTCGGGATCTGCTGCCAGAAGCTCGGTGAGGCCGAGGTGATGGTCGACGCGGGGATCGACGACGTGCTGATCACGTTCCCGCTGATCGGCGAGCGAAAGGCGGCGCGGCTCGCGGAGCTCGCCGGTCGCGCACGACTCGGCGTCGCCGTCGACTCGTACGCGTCGGGGAGCGTCCTGTCCGACGCGCTGCACGCCGCGGGCGCCTCCGTCGACGTGCTCGTCGATTGCGACGTCGGCTATGGCCGCACCGGGGTCGCGAGCCCGAGCGAGGCCGCGGAGCTCGCCGCCCGCCTCTCCTCGCTCCCCGGGCTCCACGTGAAAGGGCTTTTCACGTACCCCTGCCCCGCCGGCACCGCCGAGTGGCTGGCGGAGGCGACGCGCGGGCTCGTCGACGGGGGAACGGACGTCGAGACGGTCAGCGTCGGCGGGACGCCGACGGCACGCCGGGTGCACGAGGTTCCCGGGGTCACCGAGCTCCGCGTGGGGACGTACGTCTACGGCGACCGCTCCTGCATCGCGTCGGAGTCCGTCGCGCGCGATCGGTGCGCGCTGACGGTGCGCGCGACGGTCGTGTCACGTCCGACCCCGGATCGCGCGCTCCTCGACGCCGGGACGAAGGCGCTCACGAGCGACACGCTCGGGCTCGAGGGGTTTGGCGAGCTCCTCGAGCACCCCGAGGCCAACCTCTACCGTCTCGACGAGGAGCACGGCTACGTCGACGTCTCGGGCTGCGTCTCCCCGCCAGGGCTCGGCGACGCGGTGCGCGTGATCCCGAACCACGCCTGCGTCGTGACGAACATGTTCGACGAGGTGGTCGTCCACCGGTCGGGCACGATCGTCGGCACGTGGCCGGTCGCGGCCCGCGGCAAGCTCATCTGACGCCAATCGGGAACCCGAGTCGCGCGAACGCGTCCTCGGCGCCCTCGAGGTCGTCCACCACCTCGTCGGCCCCGGTCAGCTCCGCCGCGGCGTGCGTGGTCGTCACGGCGAGCGTCCTCGCCCCGGCACGCCGCCCGGCCTCGATCCCGGCAGGTGCGTCCTCGACGACGACGCACTCCGACGGATCAACACCGAGCAGCGCCGCAGCGGCGAGAAAGCCCTGCGGATCCGGCTTGCCGTGCGCAACCTCGTCGCCACACACCATGACGGCCGGGACCGGGAGCCCGACCGCGGTCAGGCGCCGGGTCGCGAGAGTGCGATGCCCGGAGGTGACGATTGCCCACACGTCGTCGGGCAGCGCCTCGAGCAGCTCGGCCGCGCCGCGGACGCGGACGAGCCCTTCGACGTCGGTCTCCTCGTCCCCGTCGAGCCGGGCCGCCTCCGCCGCGACGTCGAGCCACGGCGCGATGTCGGCGATCGTGTCCGCCGTGCGGCGGCCGTGACAGACGGCGAGGATCGGCTCGAGCTCGAGCCCGTGCCGTGAGGCAAAGGCCGCCCAGTGGCGCGCGATGACCACACGCGAGATCGACGAGCGTTCCGTCGAGATCGAAGAGGATCGCGCCGCGCTCGAGGAGGTCACGCCGCCAGTGTGACCTTCTGCAACCCGACCGGGCGGTCCGGGTCGAGGCCCTTCGCCCGCGCGAGCGCCGCGGCGAACAGCTGGCCCGGGACGACGGAGAGCAGCGGCGAGAGGAGCGGGAAGGGCGGCTCGGGCACGACGATCGTCGTTCGTGCGTCGAGATCCCTCGCGGCGTTGCCGGTCGCGATGAGCATCGCCCCCATCTCGCGGACGCGACCGCTGGCTTCGATCACCGTCTCGAGCGTGGGGTCTCGTGAAGCGATCGCCCACACGGGGAAGAGGCCGTCGACGGCGGCGATCGGTCCGTGGGCGAGGTCGGTGGTCGTCAGTGGCTCCGCGGCCACCCGGCACGTCTCCGTGAGCTTCAGTGCGGTCTCCCGCGCAGTTGCGAACTCGACCCCGCGTCCGATCACGAACATGCGGCCGACGAACGAGGACGAGACAGCGACGGGAGCAACCGTCCGCGCGAGCTCGTCGACCGAGCTCGCGATCGATCCGGCAGCTCGGCGGAGGCCGTCGACCATCTCGCTCTCTCGCCCGCCGACCGCGGCGGCGAGGAGGGCAAGCGCCGCCAGCTGGTTCATGTAGGTCTTCGTCGCGGCGACCGCCTGCTCGGCCCCGGCGTACAAAGGGATGACGAGCTCCGCCGCTTCGGCGAGGGCTGATGTGGGCTCGTTCGTGATCGCGATCGTCATCGCGCCGCGTGCGCGCGCCTGTTCGACGTACGTCACGACATCCGGGGTACGCCCGGACTGCGACAGCGCGATCACGGCGGAGCCACCGAAATGATGGTGCGATCCGTAGTACACGGGGAGGGAGATCGAGTCGCGAAACGCCGTGAGCCCGCCGAGCAACGCGAGCGCGTAGACACCGAACGCGGCCGCATTGTCGGACGAGCCGTGAGCGACGATGCGGACGAACGCCGGATGCCTGCCGGCGAGCGCCCGTCCGGCCGCGATCACCTCCTCGCAACCTGCGAGCAGCCGTTCGATCCCCGCAGGCTGGTCTCGGATCTCCGTCTCGAAGATGTTCACCGCGCTGCGGTCGGCTCAGTCGGGGAGCCGGATCCCGGTCTCCGGGTCGAACGCATGCGCGCGCTCCGCGCGATGCGCGAGATGTACCGACCCGCCGCGGGTCGGAACCGTCGACGCGTCCACGCGTGCCGTCACCCGCGCCGTCGTCCCACCGACGTCGGCTGAGCAGAAGACATAGGCGTCCGCTCCGAGCACCTCGACGGCCTCGACCCGGGCCGGGATACCGCTGGACGACAGGGCGAGCGACTCGGGCCGAAGCCCGACGAGGATCGTCGCGAGACCCTGCGTGCGCGCAGCCGCGGTCGCGGCCGGTGAGATCGTCAAACTGACACCGCAGAGCTCAACCGACCCGTTCTCCCCCACGGGGACTTCCACGAGGCTCATCGCGGGCGAGCCGATGAACGCGGCGACGAAGGCGTTCGCGGGACGTGCGTACAGCTCGCGCGGTGGCGCGCACTGCTGCAACCGCCCGTCGCGGAGCACGGCGACGCGGTCGCCGAGCGTCATCGCCTCGGCCTGGTCGTGTGTGACGTAGACCGTCGTGACACCGAGGCGCGCCTGGAGATCGGCGATGTCCGCGCGCATCTGGACTCGAAGCTGCGCGTCGAGGTTCGAGAGCGGCTCGTCCATCAGGTAGACGCTCGGCGACCGGACGATCGCACGCCCCATCGCCACGCGCTGACGCTGACCGCCCGAGAGCTGCGAAGGCTTGCGCTCGAGGAGATCGGCGAGACCAAGCAGCTCCGCGACCGCCGCCACCTGGCGCACCCGCTCGTCCTTCGGGATCTTTGCCATCTTCAGCGGGAAGGCGATGTTCGCGGAGACCGTCAGATAGGGGTACAGCGCATAGTTCTGGAACACCATCGCCACGTCGCGGTTCTTCGGCGCCTCGTAGGTGACGTCCCGACCGCCGACCCAGATCCCCCCACTGTCGACCTCCTCGAGCCCTGCGATCATCCGCAAGGCGGTCGACTTGCCGGAGCCAGACGGGCCGACCAGCACCATGAACTCGCCGTCCTCGATGTGGAGCTCGAGCGCGTCGACGGCCGGCACGTCGGTTCGCGGGTAGATCCGCGTCGCCTGCTCGAACCTGACGTCAGCCACGACCGGCCCCCATCCCTGCGGGGTGCTCGGGCTCCAGCTCGTCGTCCGCATCGACCGCCGCGGTCAGCTCGGCCCGGGCTCGCTCTCGCGCCACGTCGTCGGCGCCGAGCCAGTCGAGCCCGAGAAGCGCTGCACCGACGACGGGGGGAGAGTCGGTGGTGTGGACGACGATCGATGCGCCGACCTCGGCGAGACCCGCGACGATCGCCGCCTCCAGTCGCGGATCCCTGGCGCGAAGGAGCCCTCCGCCCAGCAACACCTCGACGGGTTGCCGCTCGAGGCCGAGTCTGGTCAGCGCCACGCGCGCGAGGGTCACAACCTCGTCGGCGAGCCGCGCGACGATCGTCGCAGCGACCTCGTCACGGTCAGCCTCTGCGAACACGACCGGGGCGAGCTCGATCACACGACGCTGTGCGACACGGCCGAGATGGATCTGCTCGGCGAGCTGTCGTGGCGATTCGAGCCCGAAATGAGCAGGGACAGCCCGCTCGAGGCTCGTCACAGGACCGCGCCCGTCCTCGCTGCGCGCCGCGGCCGAGAGCGCCTCGAGCCCGACGTCGTACCCACCGCCCCAGTCCCCGGTGATCGACCCGAGTGCCGGGAACCGCAGCTGCTGACCGTCGGGTGCAACCCCCACGCAGTTGATCCCTGCGCCACAGACGACGGCGACCCCCCAGCCACGCTCCGTCCCTGCCCGCAGGACGGCAAGGGTGTCGTTGCCGACCTCGACGTGCTCGGCCCAGCTCTTTGCCGCCAACGCCGCGCGAAGGGCCTCCTCCTCGGCCGGGAAGTCGACACCCGCGAGGAACACCTCCGCCACCGCCACCGACCTCGTGCCCGACGGCATCTGCTCGGCTGCCTCCTCGAACAGGCGCCCGAGCAGCGCGACCGCCTCCGTCAAGCCGAGATGGTGGGGAGACGACAACGGCCCCTTCGAGACGGCGAGCAGCGCGCCATCCTCGCGGACGAGCGCGACGTCGGTCTTCGAGTTGCCCCCGTCGACGGCGAGCACGACGCGGCTACTCATCGCCGTGCCCCTGCCGGCTCGGGGCTCTCGGCGAGCAGCAGCTCGAGCAGGTCGCCGACGAGCTCGTCCTGACCGATGAGCGGATGGGTGAGGAGCGCCTTGCGCGCGATGACCGGGTCGCGGGTGATCGCCGCCTGGACGGTCAGCCGCTCGTACGCGGCGACGTGCTGGGTCAGACCCAGCAACTCCGGTGCAAGCGGCTCCTGATCGATCGGCACGGGCCCCGACGACTCGATCCGGGCCGGGAGCTCGACGACGTCGTCGGCCGCGAGGCCTGCGAGCGTCTCGCCGTTTCGCACGTCGACGACCTGCACATCGCCCGTGCCCGAGGCGAGCGACGCGATCAGCGCAGTCGCAGCCTCGCTGTAGAACGCCCCTCCGCGTTGCTCGAGCAGGAGCGGCTTCTCCGCCACCTCCGGGTCGCGATAGAGCTCGAGCAGCTGCTCCTCGATCTGCGCGACGACGGCCGCGCGCGGGGTCGAGCTGCGTTGCTCGGCGAGCACCGCGTCGTGGGCGTAGAAGTAGCGGAGGTAGTACGACGGGATCACGCCGAGCTCCTCCACCAGGCGCAGCGGAAGCCCGACATGCCCGGCGACCTCGCCACCGTGGCGGGCGAGGAGGCTCGGAAGGACGTCGTCGCCGTCGACGATCACCCGACGCACCCACGTCAGATGATTGAGCCCGGCCTGGTCGACGAGAACCCGCTCGGGCGCGAGCTCGAGCAGCGCGGCGATCCTTCGCTGGAGCCCGATCGCGACATTGCAGAGACCAACCGCCCTGTGCCCGCCGTCGAGCAGCGCCCGGGTGACGATCCCCACGGGGTTGGTGAAGTCGACGATCCAGGCATCCCGGGCCGCCAGAGCACGGACACGCTCCGCGATCTCCAGCACGACCGGCACGGTGCGCATCGCCTTCGCGAAGCCACCGGCTCCGGTCGTCTCCTGCCCGATGCAACCGCAGGCGAGCGGAACGGTCTCGTCGTGGAGGCGCGCGGTCTGGCCTCCGACCCGGAGCTGCAGCAGCACGAACGAGGCATCCTCGACGGCCGAGTCGAGGTCGTCGGTCACCCGGAGCGCGCCGCGGAACCCCTGCTTCTCGAGCATCCTCGCCGCCATCTCGCCGACGACCTGTCTCCGCTCGGGGTCGATGTCATGGAGGACGAGCTCCTCGACGGGCAGGCGCTCGCGCTCGCGCGAGATCCCCGAGACGAGCTCGGGCGTATACGTCGAGCCGCCTCCCACGACCGCGAGCTTCATCCCTTCACCCCCGTCAGTGTGACGCCCTCGACGAACGCCTTCTGGGCGAGGAAGAACACCATCACGACGGGCAACATCACGAGCAACGTCGCGGCCATCGTCAGGTTCCACTGCACCTGGTGGAGGTTGCGAAACTGCGACAACCCGATCGACGTCACCCAGCTGTCCGGGTTCTCGCTCGTGTAGAGGAGCGGGAGGAAGAAGTCGTTCCACGTGTAGAGCACCGAGAAGAGAGCGACGGCCGCGATCGCCGGCTTGGCCAGGCGGAGCACCACGGTGGTGAGGATCCGGAACTCGCCGCACCCATCGACGCGGGCGGCGTCCAGGTACTCCTCCGGAATCGTGAGGAAGAACTGCCGCAACAGGAAGATCGCGAACGCGTCGCCGAACCAGTTCGGGATGATCAGCGGCCAGAGCGTCCCGACGAGGTGCAGCTTGGCCCACATCACGTAGAGCGGGACGACGGTGATCTGCGGGGGAAGCATGAGGGCGACGAGCACGAGGACGAACACGGCGTCTCGCCCGCGCCACTGCAGGCGCGAGAACGCGTAGGCGATCGGGATGCTCGACACCAGCAGACCGAGCGTCGCGAGGGTCGCGTAGATGAACGAGTTGAGCGCCCACCGCCACAGCGGCGCGCTGGAGAAGACATCGACGTAGTTCCCCCAGTGAAACGGCTCGGGCCAGAGCCGGGCCGACAGCGCCTGATCGTTCGTCATCAGCGATGTGAGACCGATGAACACGACCGGCGCGACGAAGACCGCCGCCGCCGCGATCAGCAGGCTGTGATCGGCGATCGTCACGAGCAGCCGGCGGCGGCGGACGGCCTTCGGAGGGCTGCGACGGACCGCGGGAGCGGCGTCGACCGAGACACCGGCCGTGCTCACCGCGCCGCCCCCTGGTAGTGCACGAGACTTCGGGAGCCGCGAATGATCACGAGGGTGAGTGCAAACGCGACGAAGAGAAGCAGCATCGCCATCGCCGACGCGTAACCCATGTGGAAGTAGCGGAACCCCTGGTAGTAGAGGAGGATCGGATAGAAGAGCGTCGACCCTTCGGGGTAGCCCAGCTCGAGTGTGCTCGTGCCGCCGGCCTGTGATGCCTGGCCAGCCGCGACGCTGGCGGCAACGTAGGCCTGCGTGAAGTACTGGAGCCCTTGGATGACACCGAGGATCACCGCGAACAGGAGCACAGGGCTGATCAACGGGAGCGTCACCCAGCGCAGGCGATGGTAGGCGCCGGCCCCGTCGAGCTCGGCTGACTCGTAGAGGTGCCGAGGGACGTCGAGCACGGCGGCGAGGAAGATCACCATCGTGTTGCCGATCCCCCAGAGACCGAGCATCACGAGCGACGGCTTCGCCCAGCCTGGGTCGTTGAACCACAGCGGCCCCTCGAGCCCGAGCTTGCCGAGGATGGCGTTCACAGGGCCGGTCGCCGGGTTCAGGAGGTAGACGAATCCAAGTGTTGCCGCGACCGGTGGGACGAGAGCCGGGAGATAGAACACGGTCCTGAACACCCCGACGCCGCGTCGCGCTCGTGTGAGCATGACTGCGATCCCGAATGCGAACAGCACCTGGAGCGGTACCGCGACGGCGATGATCCACAAGGTGTTCCGCACCGCTGGCCAGACCTCCGTGTCCTCCCCGAGGAGGTAGCGGTAATTGGCGAGACCGATCCAGCGCGGTGGGCTGAGCAAGTCGTAATGCGTGAACGAGAGGTATGCGGTCATCACGAGCGGGTACCCGAAGAACAGCGTGAAGCCCACGAGCCAGGGGCTCAGGAACGCGAGCACGACGAGCCTGCGCCGCCACGCAGCTCGACCTTTCGCGCGCCGACGCGCGAGTGCCGGCGCGGCCGGGGCGGGAGCCCCGGCCGCTACTGCCGGCGGGTGGCTCACGGCACGCTGCCTCCGCCCTTTCCGGCCTGCTTGATCTTTGCGTCGATCGACTGGTCGACGCTGGCGAGCCCGGACTGCAGGTTGCTCACCTTCCCGGCATACCACTTCGCGAGGAAGTTGGAGAACGTCTGGAGGTGATCCTGTCCGATCGGCGTGATCGGCGTCGTCGTCGAGTTGTTGTTCGTGAAGACCTTCAGGAACGTGCTGAAGTTCTTGTCGGGGATCAGCTCAGGTGACCTTGACGAGCTCACCGTCGAGGGCACGTTCCGGATGCCGTTGGAGAACTTTGCGAGCGCATGGTCGTTCGTGGTCAGGTACTTGACCAGCTTCCACGCTTCCTCGCGGTTCCCGCCGCCCTTGGGGATGCCGATGATCGTTCCGTTGACATTGCCCCCTCCGTAGCGCGAGGGCTGCGCCGTGTCCACGGGCATCGGTGCGGTGCCGTACCCGAGGTCGGGGTGCTCGTTCTTGAGGAACGCGACCCGCCACTCACCGTCGAGCATCATCGCGAGCTTCCCGGTCTCGAAGGCGTGGGAAGCCGAGAACTCGTCGCCGGCCCCGGTCTGCCAGCGCACCAGGTTGTCGTACCCGTAGTAGTCGATCAGGTCCTTCTGCCAGTTGAGCAGGCGCGTCCACCCGGGCTGCCGAGACAGGTTGGACTTCCCGGCCTTGTCGAAGTAGGTAGCCCCGATCAGCGCACCGTAGGCGCCGATCCCGGCACCGCCGTGGTAGAAGAACGGGTTCGGGTCGTAGCCGACGACCTTCAGCGAACCGTCGGCGTTCTTCTGGGTCAGCTTCTTGGCGTACGCCGTGAGCTCGGCGAACGTCCGCGGTGGGCGCGTCAGCCCGGCCTTCTTGAAGAGCGCCTTGTTGTAGTAGAAGCCGTAGCTGTCGGCCAGCAGCGGGAGAGCACAGCGAACGCCCTGGTACTGCGTGTAGTAGCGCGACGCCGCGGGGAAGATGTTGACGTTGATCTTGTCCTGCTTGAGGTAGGGAGCGAGATCGACCCAGCCGCCGGACGGGCAGTACACCCCGACGTTCTGCGACGAGAACGAGCTGACGACGTCTGGGACGTTGCCCGAGCGGATCGCGGCGATGATCTTGTCGTCGTTGATCCCACCGACCACCTTGATCTCGACGTTCGCATTCTTCTTGTCGTATTCCGCGACCACCTTCTCGAACTCCTTGAGCTCGTGGCCGGCGCTCCAGCCGACCCAGACCGTCAGCTGCGTCGCGGTCGCGCGATCGGTCGAGGCGGACGACGAAACCGCGCCGACCGTCGCGACGAGCCCGAGTACGAGAAGTGCGATCACTGCCATCGCAGGGCGTCTCATGCTGATCGTCCTCCTTCGGGACATGTGTGGGCCCGTCTCGTGAGAGCCCACTTACGTTAGGAAACTTTACGAACGTGGAGGCTAGAGTGTCGAATCTCGACTGTCAATGGCACAACACCGTCGATTATGGTAAAGGTTCAAACCAGAATGTCGAGATCGCCCGCGACTCCGCCGCTGCTCAAGGACATGAACGAGCGCACCGTGCTCGAGGCGATCCGCGCGGATGCGCCCATCTCCCGGGCCGAGATCTCCCGTCGGATCGGCATCTCGAAGCCGACGGTGTCGCTCGCGCTGCGGGCACTCGTGGAGTCAGGGCTCGTCCGCGAATCGGCCACCGAGCCGGTCGGCCCGCGCTATGGCGCCACTTTCTTCGAGCCGGTCGCGGATGCCGCCCTCGCACTCGGCTTCGACCTCGGCGGTCGATTCCTTCGCGGCGCGATCTGCGACCTCTCGGGCGAGATCAGGGCGCGGCAGGACGTGGACATGGTCGGCACCGATGTCATCGACGTGCTCGAGATGGTGGCGCGGCTCCGCGACTCGCTCGTCGCCGCGACAGGGCTCTCGGCCGACCGCATCGACCGTGTCGTGGTCGGTATCCCCGGTGTCGTCGAGGGGCGCACCGAGCGCATCGATCTCGCCACCAGCGTTCCAGGGCTCGAGGGCGAGTCCTTCGGCTCCGAACTGCGGGCGCGGCTCGAGCTGCCGGTCACGCTCGAGAACGACGTCAACCTCGCCGCGCTCGGCGAGCAGTGGCTCGGTGTCGCCCGGGGAGTGGAGGACTTCGTCTTCCTGTCGATCGGGACCGGCATGGGCGCGGGCCTCGTCGTACGCGGCGAGCTCCACCGGGGACATCATGGCGCGGCAGGGGAGGTCGATTTCGCGCTCGTCGGCCTGGCCGACGATGTCGATCCGTGCGCCGGGGCGATCTCGTCGTACGCCGAGCGACTCGTCGCGAGCGCCGGGGTCGTCAGCTCGCTCGAGCCGCCCTTCGACCCACGAGCGATCTTCTCGGCCGCGCGGTCAGGCGATGCCACCGCCCAGGCGGTCGTCGACGAGGTCGCACGCCGGATCGCGCTCCACGTTGTCCCGATCGCGAGCGTGACGGACGTCTCGCTCGTCGTCCTCGGCGGTGGGCTCGGGGCCAACGGCGATCTCCTGCTCGAGCCCGTGCGCGCACTCCTGCGCGGGTGGATCCCCTACCCGCCGCGGCTCGAGGCATCCAGCCTCGGGAGGCGGCCGTGCTCAGCGGCGCACTTGCGATCGGTCTCCGCACCGCGCTCGACAATGTCTTCCTCGTGCGCCGGCGCCCGGCGCGAGCGCCCCGCATCACCGACTGACGGGGCCCGCCGGGGTGCGTCAGTCGAGATGCACCGGCGATCCCGGGCCGAGCGGGATCCCGACCAGATACCAGGCGACGAAGAACAGCGTCCAGACGACCGTCAGCACGAGGACGTAGGGCAGCATCATCGAGACCACCGTCCCGATCCCCGCATCCTTCCGGTAGCGCTTCGCAAAGATCACGATCAACGGGAAATACGCCATGAGCGGCGTGATCACGTTCGCAGGCGAATCGCCGACCCGGTATGCGGCGAGAACCGTCTGAGGAGCGACATCGAGCCGGAGAAACAGCGGGATGAAGATCGGGGCGAGGATCGCCCACTTGGCGATCGCCGCCGGCATGATGAAGTCGACGAGCATCGTCACGAACACGAAGCCGATCAGCAGCCAGACGGCGCCGATGTTCGCCTCCTCGAGCCAGTCCCCGAGCTTCACCGCGGCGACCTGCGCCATGTTCGAGTAGTTGAAGTAGGCGATGAACTGCGCTATCAGCAGGAACAGGAAGAGGAGGCCGGCGAGCCCAGCCCAGGACTTCGTGATCGATGCGATCACCTCGGCGCTCGTCCGCATCGTCCCGGCTCCACGGCCGTAGGCGAGACCCGCCGCGAAGAAGATCAGCGTGATGATCAGGATCAGGCTGTCCATGAACGGTGAGTTCCCGATGATGTCGCCCGTCACGGGGTCGCGGAGCGGCGCGTCGGGAAGGAACGTCAGCAGACCGATCGCGACGAGCACCGCCACGGTCGCGATGAGCGCGTAGCGCAGGCCTTTCGCCTCGTCCTCCGGGGACACCTCGGGGCCTTTGTCGGCATCGAGAGACTCGTCGTCGCTCTCCTGCGCGGGGTCGTGCGCGCCGAGGCTCCGCTCCACGATGCGCACCGAGACGAACGTCATCACGATCGTGACCAGGATCGTGGAGGCGATCCCGAAGTACAGGTTCGCTGCGAGGTCGATCGATCGGTCCGGGTCGACGAGCGCGCTCGCGTCGTTCGTGATCTCGGTGAGGACGCCGTCGAGCGGGGTGATCAGGAAGTTGACCCCGAACCCCGCCGCGACACCCGCGAACGCAGCCGCCATGCCCGCGAGCGGGTTTCTCCCGACGCTCTTGAATGCCGCCGCACCCAGTGGTATCAGCACGAGGTACCCCGCATCCGAGGCGACGCTCGAGAGGACGCCGATGAAGATGATGATCGGCGTCAGCAACGCCGCCGAGGAGACGGCGACGAGCTTGCGGATCAGCGCCCCGATCAGGCCCGCAGCCTCGGCAAGGCCGACGCCGATCATGACGACGAGGATGATCGCGACGGCCGCGAAGTTGCGGAAGTTGGCCACGAAGGAGGTGAAGAGGAAGCGAATCCCGTCGGCCGAGAGAAGGCTCTGGACTGCAGCGGTTTGCTCGACGATCTCGTATTCGCCCTCCTGGACGGAAGCGTCCGGAAGGCCGCCGGAGGGTTGGGTCGACCCACCTTGGACGACCTCCTCGACCGGAACCGGCGGCGCCTTGGCCATCTGGTACGTGACGCTGATGTCGGCCCACGAGAGCAGCGCGGACAGGACGATCACGATCCCGCAGAGCCAGACGAACAGGATCGCGGGGTCGGGCATCTTGTTGCCACCGCGCTCGATCGCGCCGAGGATGCGCTGCATCATTCCGCCGTCGGAATCGGAGGGTGGCGCGGCGACCGGCTCGGTCACGTGCTCTCCGTCCCCGCCCACGCCTCGGCGAACCGTCCGAAGAACTCCGTCTCGACCACGATGTGCTTCTCGAACTCCTCCAGGAGCACGCGCTCGTTGGGTGCATGGATGTTGGCGTAGCCGTCGGTCGTCCCGAGGAGGAGGATCTCCGCGTCGGGCACAGCCTGCTGGAGCGCGCTGACGAGCGGGATCGATCCGCCGGTCGCCGCGTACGACGCCTCGACGCCCCAGGCGGCCTGCATCGACTCGCGCGCGGCCGCGTAGGCAGGCCCGGTGGTGTCGGCGAGAAAGCCGTTGCCGGTGGCGCCGGGCTCCACCGTCAGGCCGATCCCGAACGGCCGCTCCTGCTCGAGGTGGCGCACGACGGCGGCCTGCGCCTCGTCGGCGTCCTGTGCGGGATGCACGCGCGTGTTGATCCGAGCACGGGCTCGCGCGTTCACCGCATTGAGCGCCTCGTCGACCGGCGCCACGTCGATCCCGATCACGGTGATCGCCGGGCCTGACCAGACACGCGAGCCGAGGTCGCCGGTGCCGACGAGCGGCAGACCGGGTAGCACCTCGGCGAGCGCCCGGAACTCGTCCTCAGTGTAGCCCGCTCCGGTCCAGGGCTCCCGCAGGAGCCCCTCCACGGCCACGTTGCCGTGGTCGTCGTGCAGCGTGGCGAGCGCCTGCAGCAGCACTCCGAGGGCGTCCGGCGCGGCGCCGCCGTACTGACCGCTGTGCTTCGGCCCACCGAGCGTCTCGACCTCCATCGTCGTCTGGGCCATGCCGCGCAGGCCGATCGTGAGCGTCGGGACTCCCGGGCGGACGCTCCCCATGTCTGCGATCAGCATCGCGTCGGCGCGGAACGCGTCCGGGTCGGTCGCCGGATGGGCGCCGAGCGCTCCACCCCCGACCTCTTCCTGACCCTCGATCACGACCTTGATCCCGACCGGTGGTCGGCCGCCCCACGCGCGCAGCGCACCGACGTGCGCGACGATGTTCGACTTCGTGTCCGCCGATCCGCGGCCGAAGAGCGCGCCGTCACGCTCGGTGAGCACCCAGGGTGGCGAGTCCCACTTCTCGTCGTCGCCGGCGGGGACGACGTCGTAGTGGCCGTAGAGCAGGACGGTTGGCGCGCCGGGCGGTGCCGGAATCTCCCCGACGACGACCGGTGCCGTGTCCGCCAGCTCGAGCGAGTGGACGTTCTCGACCCCGCCGCTCTCGAGGAGCTCGACGACGAGGTCGCGTGCCGCGAGCAGATCGGCGTGCGTCTCGGGTGGGTAGTCGGTCGCGGAGACCGACGGGATCGCGACGAGTCGCTCGAGATCCGCGACGAGCTCCGGCATCAGGCTGCCGACGTGAGCTGCGGCCTGCTCGCGGTCGGCTGAGGACATTCCGGCGATCCTATAACGCTGTAGGCCCGACGTAGCGTCGTGGGGGCCGTGCGATGCCCGCCGGCGGCGCTCAGGCCAGTTCGGTGGGATGCCCTGTTTGGGGTATGGAGGGCCGCGTGGTCCCGAGTTCCATGTGGCAGAGCAGGCGTTGACCTCCAACTGCGGCAAGGACGACACCCTTGATGAACAGCTTCGTGCGCACTCAGGCAAGTGCCCGCCCGGGCACGCTGCGACCCACAGTCGGGTCGGGCCCTCCAGTCGGCTCGGTCGCAGCGCACCCTAAAGCTCCTGTCTCGTGCGGCCGATTGGTGCACAGATGAGCGTCCCGCGCACAGCTCGGGTGACCCCCGTCCAGCCGCCGCTGCCGTGGATCGACCGGTGGCTCGCGGCGTGCCATGACCTCGCCGAGCTCGAGCGGACGCATCCGATGACGGACGCCGTGATCGACGAGATCGACGGCCGCATGATCCGGGTCGGCGACCAGTGGCTCGCAGACTTCGCGTCGTGCAACTACCTCGGGTTCGATCTCGACGAGGAGATCATCGAGGCGATCCCTGGTTACGTCCGGAAGTGGGGGACGCATCCGAGCTGGTCGCGCTTGCTGGGCAGCCCGATCCTCTACGAGCAGATCGAGGAGCAGCTCACCGAGCTGCTCGGCTGCGAGGACACCCTGATCCTGCCGACGATCACGCTCATCCACATGTCGGTCATCCCGGTGCTTGCAGCCGGGGGGACGATCTACATGGACCAGCGAGCGCACAAGACGATCTACGACGGCTGCCGATTTGCGCAGGGGCTCGGGTCAACCGTCAAGCGATTCCGGCTCGAGGACCTCGAAGGGCTCGAGCGAATGCTGCGGGAGGACACCGCCAGCACCCGACTGATCTGCTTCGACGGCGTCAACAGCATGACGGGGAATGCCGCTGACCTCCCCGCGATCGCCCGGATCGCACGATCCTTCGACGCTCTCCTCTACGTCGACGACGCGCACGGGTTCGGCGTGATCGGCGAGCGCGCCGAGGACGAGCTCACTCCCTACGGTCGTCGGGGCAACAGCATCGTGCGCCATCTCGACGAGACATACGACCACGTCGTCCTCGTCGGCGGCTTCTCGAAGTCGTACTCGTCGCTTGCCGCATTCCTCGCCTGCCCGACCGAGCTCAAGCACCGCCTCAAGACCGCCGCGCCTCCCTACCTGTACTCCGGGCCCTCGCCGGTCGCCTCGCTCGCGACTGTGCTCGCGGGCTTCCAGGTGAACGAGAAGCGCGGCGACGTGATCCGCGCGGCGCTCTTCCACAAGACCGGGCAGGTACTCGACTGCCTCGAACGGCTCGGGATCCACACCCCGAACTGCTCAGGGCTGCCGATCATCGAGGTCCCGCTCGCGCGCCACGAGGACATCGACGAGGTCGGGCGGTTCCTGTTCGCGGACGGCATCTACGTGACGCTCGCCGCCTACCCGCTCGTCCCGAAGGACGAGGTCGGCTTCCGGATCCAGGTAACCGCCTCGAACACCCAGGCCGAGATCGACCAGCTCGTCGACGTCCTGGGCAAGCTCGCCAACCGCTTCGACCTGCAGCCCTCGCGCCCCTCGGAGCAGGCCGCATGAGCAAGCTCGCGCTTGTCCCCGCGGGCGCAGCGACCGCGGATGACGACTTGACCGAGAAGGCGATCGCCTCGGGCGGGATCCGAGCGCGCCTCTGGCTGATCTACGTCGGCATCGCCTGCTTCCTGACCGCCTGCTACCTCTTCGTCCCGGGTCTGGCCGGCTATGGGCCGCTCATCAACCTGCTCGGGCTCTCGTCGCCGATCGCGATCGCGATCGGCATCAAGATCAACAAGCCGCGCGCCGCGACGGCGTGGTGGCTGTTTGCGGTCGGCCAGTTCCTCTTCTTCGCGGGTGACCTCTACACGTACAGCTATCCGAAGCTGCTCGGCGCCGACGTCCCGTTCCCGTCGATCGGTGACGGGGTCTACCTGTTGGTCTACCCCGTGCTGATGGCGGGGCTGATCGACCTGGCTCGCCGCCGCAACCCGCGCCGGGACCGAACGGCGCTGATCGACTCGCTGATCCTGACGATCGGCATCGGCCTGCTCTCCTGGGTCTTCCTCATCGCCCCGAACGTGCACCTCTCGGGGCTGACCATGTTCGCGAAGCTCGTCTCGGCCGCGTATCCGGCAGGCGACGTGCTGCTTCTGTCCGCGGCGATCCTCCTCGCCGTCGACGCAGGGAAGCGCGCACCGGCGTTCTACCTCCTCGTCGGCAGCATCGTCAGCCTGCTGGTCACCGACTCGGTGTACGCGTACGCCCTGCTCGTCGACGGCTACCACCACCAGCTGAGCTTCGATGTCGGCTGGATCGCCTACTTCGTGCTCTGGGGTGCAGCCGCTCTCCACCCGTCGATGCGGACGCTCGAGGAGCCGGCACCGGAGGCGAGGACCCGGTTGACGCCGCTCCGGCTCACGCTCCTCGGCGGTGCCTGCCTCATCGCGCCTGCGATCCGCTTCGTCCAGGAGCTCGGCAACCCCGACGTGCTCGTCCTCATCGTCGGCCTCCGCAGCACTGTTCCTGCTCGTGGTCGCACGCATGGCCGGCCTCGTCCGGCAGGAGGAGCGTGCTGCCTCGCGCGAGCTCGCGATCCGCGCGGCCGGGGCCGACCTCGTCGCCGCAGGAGGGCACCGGCAGGTCTACGACGCCGCGGTATCGGGCGTCAGGGCGCTCATCGGCCCGGGAGCGGACGCACGGCTCGTCCTCACCAGCGACGGCATCTCGGTCGTCACGGCCTCGACCGAGGACGCAGGCGGCGCGACGCTCTCGCCACCCGCGGCCGACTGGCTGCGGACGGCTGCGGAGGAGTCGCGGCAGGTCCAGTTCGCACTGGTTCCCGAGCACGTGCGCCGCGAGCTCCAGCTCCTCCCCGGAGAGGCGGTCGTGATCCTGTCGCTCGCGACCCGCGAAGGCGTCAGGGGTCACCTCGTCGTCTCGTCTCCCTCGTCGATCCCGCGCGAGCTCGTCGACTCCCTCGAAGTGCTAGCAGCTCAGATCTCGCTCGCAGTCGAGGGCGCCACGCTCGCCGAGGACCTCCACCGCCGGCAGAGCGAAGCCCGGTTCCGGTCTCTCGTGGCGCACTCGAGCGACCTGATCACCGTGCTCGACGCCGCCGGCATCGTCACCTACCAGAGCCCCTCGGTCGAGCGCGTGCTCGGATTCACGCCCGACGAGATCGAGGGCACCCGCTTCGACCGCCTCCTGCACACAGACGACCTCCAGCGGCTGGCACAGCTCGTCGGGTCGGACGGCGACGGGCCTGTCGAATCGCACGCGATCGAGTGCTCGCTCCAGCACCGCGACGGACGGTGGCTCCAGTTCGAGGTGCAGCACACCGACCTCCTTCACGACGAGCACGTCCACGGAATCGTCCTCAACAGCCGCGACGTCAGCGAGCGGAAGGCGTTCGAGGACCAGCTCCAGCATCAGGCGTTCCACGACCCGGTGACGAACCTCGCGAACCGGGCCCTCTTCTCCGACCGCGTCGAGCAGGCGCTCGTCCGGGCCCAGCGGACGAACGCGACCGTCGCGGTGATGTTCATCGACCTCGACGACTTCAAGACCGTCAACGACAGCCTCGGCCACTCCGCCGGCGACGTCGTCCTCCAGGAGGTCGCGGTGCGACTCAAGGAGACCGTTCGGCCGACAGACACGGTGGCCCGCTTCGGCGGCGACGAGTTCGCGGTGCTGCTCGACTCGGTCAAGGACTCGCCCGATGCCGCGGACGCCGCCACGCGGATCCTTCGCGCACTGGAGAGCCAGGTCGAGATCGACGGGAAGCAGGTCTTCCCCCGCTCGAGCATCGGCATCTGTCTCGTGCCTCCGGGTCTCAGCCCGGTCGACGCGAAGGAGCTGCTGCGGAACGCCGACGTGGCGATGTACATGGCGAAGCGAGACAACAAGGGGAGCTACCGGATGTTCGAGCCGGCGATGCACGAGCGCGTGCTCGAGCGTCTCGAGCTTCGCTCCGACCTCCAGCGGGCGCTCGAGTCGGGGCAGCTCCAGGTTCACTACCAGCCCGTCGTCAGGCTCGACGAGCAGGAGATCTACGGCGTCGAGGCGCTCCTCCGCTGGCAGCACCCGACGCGCGGGAGCATCCTCCCCGACCAGTTCATCCCGCTCGCCGAGGAGACGGGGCTCATCATCCCGATCGGGCAGTGGGTGCTGAACACGGCCTGTCACGACGGCGCCCTGATCCACAGCCGCTTCCCGCGCGAGAAGGCACTGATGATCAGCGTGAACCTCTCGGTGCGCCAGCTCCAGTCCGAGTCGATCGTCGAAGACGTCCGCCACGCGCTCGAGAGCAACAGCTTCGACCCGTCGTGCCTCGTGCTCGAGATCACCGAGTCGGTGATGCTCGCCGACACCGACCTCGCGGTACGGCGGCTCCACGACCTCAAGGAGCTCGGCGTGCGACTGGCGATGGACGACTTCGGCACCGGTTACTCCTCGCTCAGCTATCTCGGTCGGTTCCCGGTCGACATCCTCAAGATGGACCGCTCGTTCCTCGCTTCACGATCGAACGACGCGCTTGCCGCCGCGATCATCGGCCTCGGCGAGAACCTCGAGCTCGAGGTCGTCGCAGAGGGGGTCGAGCGACCTGAGCAGGCGCTCTGGCTGCAGGACGTGGGGTGTGAGCTCGGGCAGGGCTTCCACTTCGCACGGCCGATGAGCGACGACGCCCTGTTCGGCTTCCTCATCGAGGAAGACGATGCGCGGGCGACGACCGATGCTGCATAGCCACGAGGCGCTCGACCGTCCCGGCGGCCACTCCCGCGCCAACCTTCTCTCCCCACTCCGGCACCGGGACTTCCGCGTGCTCTGGGTCGGGATGTCCGTCTCGCTCGTCGGCGACGGCATCTTCCTCGTCGCGATGGCGTGGGAGGCGTACGTCCTCTGGAACGCCCCCGCTGCGCTCGCGCTGGTCGGGATCGGGATGACCGTGCCAACCATCCTGTTCCTGATCCCAGGCGGTGTCGTCAGCGACCGACTCGACCGGCGCTCGGTGATGCTCGCCGCCGACGCCATCCGTGCAGTCGCGGTCGGCGCCCTGGCGGTTCTCGCATTGACCTCGTCGCTGCAGTTCTGGCAGCTCGTCGTGCTCGTCGGCGTGTACGGCATCGGCACGGCGTTCTTCATTCCGGCGTTCGATGCTGTCGTCCCCGACCTGCTCCCGCCCGACCAGCTTCCGGGAGCCAACTCGCTCGACCAGTTCGTCCGACCGATCGCTCTCCGCCTCCTCGGCCCTGCGCTCGGCGGCTGGCTGGTCGCCACGAGCGCGGGGCTCGCCTTCGCGGTCGACGCCGTGTCGTTTCTCGCCTCCGCCGTTGCCGTGCTGATCATGCGCAAGCCGGCGCGACCCTGGTCGGCCGACCCCGAGCCGGCTGTCCGCGCCGTCGCCGAGGGCCTGCGCTTCGTCCGACATCGGGTGTGGCTGTGGGGGACGCTGCTGTCGGCGGCCGTCACCTACTTGCTCTTCCTCGGCCCTGCCGAGGTGCTCCTCCCGTACGTGGTCAAGAACGATCTCGATGCCTCTGCCGGAACCCTGGGGCTGGTCTTCGCCTCGGGCGGAGTCGGTGCTGTCGGGGCAGCGGTTCTGATGGGCCAGCGCCTGCGCCCTCGCCGGGACGTGACGTTCATGTATGCGACGTGGACTCTCGCCACGCTTGCGGTCGCCGGCTACGGCCTTGCGACCGCCGCCTGGCAGTTGATGGTCGCCTGCCTCGTTTTCAACGCCCTCGAGACGGCCGGCACGATCGTGTGGGCGACCCTGAAACAGCGCAACGTTCCCGCCGCGATGCTCGGTCGAGTCTCGAGCCTCGACTGGCTCGTCTCGATCGTCTTCCTCCCGCTGTCCTTCGCGCTCACTGCACCCGTTGCCGGCGCGATCGGCGCCCAGACGACGCTGATCGCCGCAGCCGTCGTCGGCGGCGTCGTCACGCTCGGTGCGCTCTTCCTCCCCGGGATGCGCTCGATCGAGGGCACGACACAGGCGCCGGTCCGCCCGACGCACCCGGTCGTTCCCACCTAGAGAGGCACGCCACCGGACGACGCGCTGTGGCGTAGGCTCACCGCGTGGGAGAGCGCCTCGACGAGGAACGGCTGGAGCTTCTCCGCCAGTGGGGTGTCGGGCTCTCCTCCGCGACTCGCGACGAGCTGCGCGCGGCCGGGCGGGCGATCCTCCTCCTGATCGAGGAGATCGAGCGCCTCCAGGTCGACGTCTGGAATGCCCGTGTCGGCGATGTGTCCCCGTCCGAGACCGAGCTGGAGGCAACGCTCCAGGCGCGGGTTGCGTCGGCCAGGGCGCCCGAGAGCGGCTGAGGGCTACGCGCGGGCCGCGACGACGTCGGCGATCCCGGCGGCGATCCCCTCCACCATCTCCCCCAGCTCGCTCTCGGTCACGATCAGCGGTGGTGAGATCTGCAGCGCCACACCGCGGAGAGCACGAGTGATCACCCCACGCCGACGCGCGGAGGCGACCGCGGCAGCAGGTGCGCCCGGGTCGGCGGCGACGAGTGCCGCGTCCAGCTCTATCCCGGCGGCGAGACCCGCACAGCGAACGGCGCCAACCCCTTCGAGCTCACGAAGCGGCTCGACCAGGTCGCGGAGCAGAGGCTCGAGCTCGAGCGCGCGCTCGACGAGCCGCTCGCGCTCCATGATGTCGAGGTTGACGAGCCCGGCAACGCATGCACCAGGATGACCCGCGTACGTGCCACCGTGGAGGAACGGAGCAGGGCTCTGCCAGAACGGCTCCCTGACCCGCCCTGACGCGATGACGGCGCCGAGCGGGATGTACCCGGAGCTGATCCCCTTTGCGCACGTCAACAGGTCGGGCGTGAACGAATAGCGCTGGCAACCGAACCAGTGACCCAGGCGACCGAAGCCGGAGATGACCTCGTCGGCGATCAACAGCACGTCGTGCGCGCGGCAGATGCGCTCGACCGCCTGCCAGTAACCGTCCGGTGGCGGGATCGCTCCACCCGCACCGATCATCGGTTCGCCGATGAACGCGGCCACCCTGCCGTCGAGCTCCTCGATCACCCGCTCCAGCGCGGCGGGGTCGTCGTAGGCGACCTCGACGACGTCTCCGACGAGGGTGCCGTAGCCGTCGCGAACCGCCGGGATCCCGCTCAGCGACGTGCCGTACGCGTTCGTGCCGTGATAGGCGAATGTCCGCGAGACGACGACCGTCCGCTGCGGCTGCCCGATGAGGGCCCAGTACCGGCGCGCGATCTTTCCAGCCGTGTCGACTGCCTCGCCGCCACCGCTCCCGAAGAACACCGCCGGGTCGTCCAGCGGCACGAGGTCGGCGACCCGCTCGGCTAGCTTGAGCGCAGGCTCGTTCGCCTGATCACCGAAGATGTGGTGCGCGGCGAGGGTCTTCAGCTGCTTCTGCACCGCATCTGCGATCTCGGCGCGTCCGTGCCCGACGTTCGCAAACCAGAGGCCCGCGGTCGCGTCGAGGTAGACGTTGCCCGCGTTGTCCCACACGCGGGAGCCCTCGCCCCGGGTGAGCACCAGCTCGTGGCCGTCGACCTTCCCCATCGCCGCGAAGGGGTGCCAGAGGCGCGTCGGCGTGGCGGTCGTGGCCATGTGAACAAGGCTACCGCGACCCGCGCGGTGGACGGGTGAGTGGGGGCCCGGGTTTGTCCCGGGCCCCGACCCGTCACCGACCGGTGTGGAGGAAGAGCCTCCGCATCCGCCGGCGTGGAGCCCTGTTGCCGTCGTCGCCCGTGAGCGACCGAACCGTCGCGGTGATCTCGTCCGTGGACGAGCCCTCCCGCACCATCCGCTCGACGGCGATCAGCAGCCGGTGGCGGTCCGCCTCCGACTCGAGGACATTGGTATGCCTCGACATATCGCCTCCTTCCCGTTGGGAACGGTGGATGGCCTCGTTGCCATGTGACCGCCCACCAAGCGCGCGGATCGATCCAACGCGCTGCACCAGGCGGTCGGGTCCACGGTAGCAGTCGTCACGTGCATGCCCGCCGTGCGACGATGCGCGGGTGAGCTCCGTGAGCGTGACACGCGAGGTGATGACGTGGGAGGACCTGGGCGTGGGCGCGAGGTTGCTCGCGCAGGCGGCGGCCGACGACGGCTTCGCCCCCGATGTCGTGCTCGCGATCTCGCGCGGCGGCCTGCTCGTGGCCGGTGCGCTGGCCTACGCGCTCGGAGTGAAGAACACGTTCACGATCAACGTCGAGTACTACACGGGTGTCGAGGAGCGGCTCGATGCGCCGCTGCTCCTCCCACCCGTCCCCGATCCGATCGATCTCCAGCAAGCAAGGGTGCTCATCGCCGACGACGTGGCCGACACCGGCGCGACGCTGCGGGTCGTCAAGGAGTTCTGCGCCGGGGAGGTGGCCGAGGCGCGCTGCGCGGTGCTGTTCGAGAAGCCTCGCTCCGAGGTCGCGTGTGAGTACGTCTGGCGGCGAACCGACCGCTGGATCACGTTTCCGTGGAGCGCCGATCCACCAGTGACGGCCTGATCAGCGAAGCGGCCGCAAGCGCGCGGGGTCGATCCCGAGCCAGCGCCGCGCCAGCTGGCCGAGGATCCCGTCTGCCCTGAGGCGGCGCAGGGCCCGATCGACGTCCGCGACCGTCACGCTCCCGTCGCGGGCGACCGCCACCACGAGCCCGTCATCCGCATCGATCCGGTCGACGATCGGCCCGAACCTCGTGCCGCGTCCCGCAACGAGTCGTCCCACCGTGACGGCGTCGACGAGCGCCGCGTCGCAGGCACCCGTCTGCACGAGGCGAACGAGCCGCTCGTCACCGGGGGCGAGGAGCGGCGGCTGGGTCGGGCGCACCCGCGAGGTGATGAGCTCCGCGCCGTTGCTTCCCTTGCGCCCGCAGAGCAGTTTCGTCCGCAGCTCGGCGATCGTTCGCGGCATGGGCAGCCCGCGCCGGGGGAGGATCGCCTGACCGGCCGGGAGGTACGCGATGCTCGGCTCCGTGCCCACGGACCGTTGCGAGGGTCGTATCGCAGCGATCGCCATGTCCCAGCCGGGTCGTGACGCGGTCAGCAGACGGGTCGACGGTCTGATGTTGACAAACCGGATCGATCGCACCCCCAACCTGCGCTGGATCAGCCGGGCAACGTCGATCTCGAGCCCGCGCGCGACGACGACCTCGCTGCCACGGACGGCTCCGGCCTGTAGCGCCGCGTCCCCGAGGCTGACGGCTACGACGAGCTCGGCGGGCGGCACGTATGCCTCCGCCGGCGCTGCGTCGCTCGCTCGCACCTCCGGGGCGATCCCGAGCGCGAGGAGCACGCCACCGGCAACGACCGCGCAGCCGACGATTCCTGCGACGAGCCCGAGTCCGCCGCCGAGCGTCGCCAGGATGCTCCTCGGCGTCATGCCCGCTCGTCCATGACGCGGACGGGAGTGCCGATCGTGGCGAACGCGTAGAGCAGCTGGGCGTCGTAGTGGTTGACCCGGATGCAGCCGTGCGAGGCGGCGTACGTGGGGACCGAGCCGAACTCGTGGAAGGCGACCCCACCCGTGAAGTAGCTCGCCCACGGCAGCCACACCTTGAACGGCACCGACCACGAGTAGCGCTCCTTGCGGTATACGCGGAACGAGCCGACGGGGGTCTTTCCTCCCGCGCCCGACGAAATGTGAACCGTGCGGACGACGCGGCCGTTCTCGATCAACAGTGCCACCTGCTGCCCGAGGTGCACCTCGATCCGGCGGCCGATCGCCGGCAGGCGGAGCTCCGGCTCGGGCCGGACAGCCCGTAGGAGCCCTGCTCGGGTCTCCTCGTCGAGCTGACCGACGCGCGCGAGCCCGGCCCACTTCTGGAAGCCGAGCGCACCTGTCGCGGTCCGGTCGTCGAGCATCCCCGTCACGCCGCTCTGATCCATGAACCCGAGGTCGGCGAGGAGCTGCTGGTAGTCGCGGGTCGTCGGCGGGCGGGCGACCGAGTCGGCGGCCTTCAGCACGGGTCGCCCGAGGTCGTAGCCCGGGAAGAGCCCGATCGGCACGCCACCTTCGATCCGGACGCGAACCGCCTGCACGCCGGGAATGGCGCGGAGCGTGCGGACGAGCTGCGACACGCGCTCGTGGAGCGAGGACAGGTCGTGCCCGGACGCGAACCGGGCCGCAAGGTCGACGGTCACCACCTGACGGGCGACCGTGAGATCGCGCAGCTCGGTGCCTGCGGGGATCGAGGTCGTGAAGCCGCGGGCCTGCTCGACAGCGGTCGGGCCGGCGAGCAGCGAGGTGACCGCGGCGCGGATCGTCGGCACGCTCCGCGAGACCGCAGTCGGTGCCCCTTCGCGTGCAAACCAGATCTTCGTCGCCCGCGCCTGGTGGGCGGCGAGCGCCTGCCCGCCGAGGACGAGCGCGGTCGCCACGCACAGCGCTGCCACTCCAGCCCTCACGCCGAGGTGTTCCGCGTCCCGAGGGCCACTCCTGCCCGAAAGCGGGCGGCGCGGCGGTGTTAGTCGCTGCCGGAGCGCACGATCACGACCGGGCAGGGCGCGTGATCGGCCACCTCGCTCGAGACCGAGCCGAGGAGCGCCGAGGCGAGGTTTCCTCGGCCGCGATTGCCGACGACGAGCAGGTCAGCGTCCGCGGAGGCTGCGAGCAACGCCTCGGATGGCGAGCCCTCCACCGACGTCAGGATCACGTCGAGGTCGTCGGCGGCTCCGACCGCGTCGCGGGCGAGTGACGCGACGAGCTCCTCGGCCGACTGGCGGGCGGCGTCGAGGAGCTCGATGTTCTCGCTCCACGGGACGGGGACGAGCCCCGAGTCGGCCGGTGTCGTCATGGGCACGAAGCTCCACGCGTGCACGAGCTCGAGCGGGCACCCCCGCAGTCGCGCCTCACCGACCGCCCAGGCCAGCGCTGCGCTCGTGTGCTCCCCCGGCTCGACGCCGACGACGATCTTGCCCGCCATGCCGCAGAGCGTACCTGGTTCGCCTTGCCACTCAAGCCCTGCCGTGGCGGCGCCGATGAGTCTCGTGAGCGCGCGGTGAACCCCCCTTCGAACACCCCTGCGGCAGCATCGGGGCGACGGGACGACGTCGTTCCGGATCCTGTCGTCGAGTCGTACCGCAAGCTGGCGGACGTCTTCCATGACGTGCTCTCGGAACAGAGCCTCGACGAGCTGCTGCAGCGGATCGCCGACACCGTCGGCGAGCTGATCCCGTACGACGACATCACGTTCTACGAGGCCGACGAGGCGAAGCGTGAGCTCCATGCCGTCTTCGCGATCGGGACCGACGCGGAACAGGTGCTCGCAGACGCGCCGTTCCCGTACGGGGTCGGGATCAGCGGTTGGGCGGCCGAGCATCGCGAGCCCGTGCTCGCGAACCGCGCCGAACTCGACCCGCGCGTCCGTTTCGTTGCCGACACGGGGGCCGACCCCGAGTCGCTCATCGTCGTCCCGCTCATCGCACGTGGTGCCTTGAAGGGGACGCTCAACATCTACCGCACGGGCTTCCAGGAGTTCACCGAGGACGAGTTCCTGCTCGTCGTGCGGTTTGCGGACGCGGCGGCGCTCGCGATCGACAACGCCCACGTTCGTGCCTCGCTCGAGCACCAGGCGCAGACCGACGCGCTGACTGGCCTCTGGAACCACCGCGCGTTCCACGAGCGGCTCCGCAGCGCGCTCGTCCAGTCGTCCGTCGAGCACGAGGGCGTCTCGCTCGTGATGCTCGACCTCGACGACTTCAAGCGCGTCAACGACGTCTACGGCCATGCGACCGGTGACCACGTCCTGTCCGCGGTGGCTGAGATCCTCCGCAGCGTCATCCGGACCGACGACGCTGTCTGCCGGATCGGTGGAGAGGAGTTCGCGATCATTGCCTCGCAGGCCGGACTGGCAGACGCGTTCAGGCTCGCCGAGCGGGTCGCGACGAAGGTGGCCGAGAGCTCGTTCGAGGCAGTTGGCCCGATGAGCCTCTCGATCGGGATCGCCGCCTGCCCCGACCACGCCGCAAACCCACGCGAGCTGTTCGCGTGCGCGGAGGCCGCGATGATGACGGCGAAGGCGACCGGCAAGGGTCGCGTGGTCGTCTTCCAGGACGAGCCGCAGACGCGCCCGGACCCCGAGTCGTCGACACGATCCGAGGAGTTCCGGTCGATTGCGCACCTCAAGATGCTCCATGGGGTCTCGGCAAAGCTCAGCCGCCTCAACGACGTGGCAGAGATCGGCGAGACGATCGCGACTGAGCTCCGCCAGCTGATCGACTACCACAACTGCCGCGTGTTCGTGCGGGAGGGTGACGACCTCCACCCGATCGCCTTCCGGGGCGACCTGTCGGCCGAAGGCTCCGCGATCGACGTCCTGTCGGCGAAGGTCGGCGACGGGGTCACGGGTCATGTCGCGCTGACGGGCGAGCCGTTCCTGACCGGCGACGCGGCCAACTGCGAGATCGGTCTGCTCATTCCGGGTACGACCCCGATCGAGGAGTCGCTGCTCGCCGTCCCGCTCCGGTACGGCCCTCAGGTCGTCGGGGTCGTCGTCGTCTCGAAGCTCGGCCTGGATCAGTTCGACGCCGACGACCTCCGTCTGCTGGAGGTGATGGCAGGCCACGCGTCGGTGGCTCTCGTCAACGCCCGCCTGTACGAGGCGCAGCGCCGCGAGGCCGAGAGCGCCAAGGCGCTGCTCGAGCTGTCGCGCGAGCTCTCGTCCGTCACTGAGCTCGATGGCGTGCTCGACCGGATCGCCGCGGGCGCCGCCCGCATTCTCGGGTCGCACCGGTCCTCGGTCTGGCTCCCGGTCCACGAGACCGGCGCGCTCACCTGTCGGGCGACGTTCGGCGACGTGGGCTCACGCACGGCCGACGGCCCGACCATGCCGCCCGAGCTCGTCGCACGGGTCGCCACCCACGACGAGCCGTACCTGATGAACGCCGCCGACACGGACATGATCCTGTCCTCGCTCGGGTTCGAGCCGCGCGGGGAGGCATATGTGGTCGCGCCGATCCAGCTCGAGTCGGGTCTGGCAGCGCTGGCCGTCGCGGTCGAGTCGCAGGTCGGAGCAACGCGCGAGCTCGAGCTCCTGGCGGGAATCGCAAGCCAGGCGCGGCTCGCGCTGACGATCGCCGGCAGCTTCGAGACCCTCGAGCGAACCTTTCTCTCGACGGTCGAGGCGCTCGCCAACGCCCTCGAAGCGAAGGACGAGTACACGTCCTCGCACGCGCGCTGGATCTGCGACATGGCGATCAGGGTCGGGCGTGAGCTCGGCCTCGACGCCATCGAGCTGAAGCGCGTCGAGCTCGGTGCCCTGTTCCACGACATCGGGAAGATCGGGATCCCGGCCTCGATCCTCATGAAGCCCGGCCCGCTCACGGTGGAGGAGCGCGAGCTGATGGAGCGGCACCCCGAGCTGGGAGAGCGGATCCTCGCCCCCATCGAGCAGCTGGCCGACGTCCGGCCGATCGTCCGCGCCTGCCACGAGCGGTTCGACGGGAACGGGTATCCCGACCGTCTGGTCGGCGATCAGATCCCGCTCGCGTCGCGGATCATCTTTGCCTGCGACGCCTTCCACGCCATGACGAGCGACCGCCCATACCGTAGGGCGCTGCCGGCGGGGGAGGCGCTCCGGCGCCTCGAGGAGGCCTCGGGCACCCAGTTCGACCCGGCGGTCGTCGCCGTGTGCGTGCGGGTGCTCTCGAGCTAGCCGCTGCTCACGATCACGTGCCGCGGCGCAGGACGACGAGCGAGCGTCCCTCGACGGCGACCTCGTCACGCGACGCATACGCGCGAGCACCGGGCTCGAGCAGCGGCTCGCGCGTGCAGAGCTCGTGCTCCCAGTGACGCCCGAAGCGGACGGGTGGCAGCGTGAACGTGACCGCGTCACGCCAGGCGTTGAAGAGGACGAGGAACGACTCGTCGACGATGGGCTCGCCCGCGCGGCTGAAGGTCGTGATCTCCTCGCCGTTCAGGAACACCCCGAGCGCAAACGCGTCGCCCCGCTCCCAGTCGCCCTTCGTCATCCTGCGACCGTCCGGCCGGAACCACCACACGTCCGGGGCGCCCGAACGCGCCAGCTCCTCCCCGGTGAGGAAGTCCGCGCGGCGAAACACCGGGTGCTCGGCGCGAAGGCGCACGAGCCGACGCGTGAAGGTCGCGAGCGCCTCCGCGCGATCGTCGAGCTCCCAGTCGACCCAGGACAGCTCGTTGTCCTGGCAGTAGGCGTTGTTGTTGCCGTGCTGTGTCCTGCGGAGCTCGTCGCCCGCGAGGAGCATCGGCGCCCCCTGCGAGAGGAGCATCGTGGCGAGGAAGTTCCGTGTCTGGCGGTCGCGGAGCTCGTTGATCTCCGGGTCGTCGGTCTCTCCCTCCGCGCCGCAGTTCCAGCTGCGGTTGTCGTCGCTCCCGTCACGGTTCTCCTCGCCGTTCGCGTCGTTGTGCTTGCGGTCGTAGGAGACGAGGTCGCGCAGCGTGAACCCGTCGTGGCAGGTGACGAAGTTGATCGAGGCGAACGGCCGGCGACCGTCGTGCTCGTAGAGGTCGCTCGACCCGGTGAACCGCCGCGCGAAGTCCGCCACCGCGGTGTGTCCCCGCCAGAAGTCGCGCATCGTGTCGCGGTACATCCCGTTCCACTCCGTCCAGAGCACCGGGAAGTTGCCCACCTGGTACCCGCCGGGCCCGACATCCCATGGCTCGGCGATGAGCTTGACGCGGGAGAGGACGGGATCCTGGTGGATGATGTCGAAGAACGCGGAGAGACGGTCGACGTCGTGGAACTCGCGCGCGAGCGCCGAGGCGAGGTCGAAGCGGAAGCCGTCGACGTGGCATTCGACCGCGAAGTACCGCAGCGAGTCCATGATCAGGCGCAGGACGGACGGGTTCGCCGGGTTGAGCGAGTTGCCGGTGCCCGTGAAGTCGACATAGCGCCGCGGGTCGGACGGGTCGGTCCTGTAGTAGGCGAGGTTGTCGACTCCCTTGAACGACAGCGTCGGCCCTAGATGGCTTCCCTCCGCGGTGTGGTTGTAGACGACGTCCAGGATCACTTCGATGCCGGCGCTGTGGAGCGCCTTCACCATCCCCTTGAACTCGCGAACCTGCTCCCCCCGCGAGCCGGTGGCGGCGTAACCCGAGTGCGGTGCGAGAAAGCCGATCGTCGAGTAGCCCCAGTAGTTCGACAACCCCCTGGCCACGAGGTGGTTCTCGTCGGCGATGTGGTGCACCGGCAGCAGCTCGACCGCGGTCACGCCGAGCGAACGGAGATGACCGATCGCCGGCTCCGACGCGAGCCCGGCATAGGTGCCGCGGAGGTCCTCGCGGACCTCGGGCAGAAGGCGCGTGAACCCCTTGACGTGGAGCTCGTAGATGACGGTCTCGGCCCAGGGACGGCGCAGCGGCTCGTCCCCCTGCCAGTCGAACTCCTCGTCGACGACCACGCAGCACGGAATCGCCGGTGCAGAGTCGGTCTCGTCGCGCTCGTCCTCGTCACCGGGCCGGTAGGCGAGGGTTTGCGCCGCGTCGAAGCGGATCGGGCCCTCGATCGCCTTCGCATACGGGTCGATCAGCAGCTTCGTCGGGTTGAAGCGATGGCCGGCCGCAGGGCTCCAGGGCCCGTCGACGCGATAGCCGTACCGCTGTCCCGGCCCCACCCCCGGGAGGTAGCAGTGCCAGATGAATGCCTCGCGCTCGCGAAGGAAGACGCGCTCCTCGGCCCCCTCCTCGTCGAACAGGCACAGCTCGACGCGTTTTGCGTGCTCGGTGTAGAGCGCGAAGTTCGTCCCACTCCCGTCCCACTGCGCACCGAGCGGAAACGGGTCGCCCGGCCACTGCGCTCGCGTCAACCCGCCGCCTCCGCCGCGCGCAGCCCACGAAACGCCCAGGTGGCGAACACGCACACGAGCAGGAGCCCCAGCGAGAACGCGAGCGCGACGTGCACCGGGTCACCCGAGATGAACCCGCGCCCCGACTCGAGGAGGTACGTGATCGGATTGAAACGGGCAACGGTGTGGATCCAGCCCGAGAGCAGGTCGAGCGGGACGTAGACGGGTGCGAAGAACAGGAGCAGGAAGACCGGCATCTGCATCAGCGGGCCAGCCTGCATCGTCCTCAGGCGCATCGCGATCCCCGCCGACCAGCCGAAGCCGATCATGTTCGTGAGCAGGGCGAGCGTGTACAGGCCGACGACCTCCGCCACGCTCCCACCGACCTCCATCCCGGTCGCGAGCGCGATGACCGTGAGCAACGTCGCGGTTATCGTCCACCGCAGCATCGCCGCCAGCCCGTAGCCGGCGACGATCCCGAACCGGTTCGGCGATGCGAGCAGGAGCCGCTTCGCGAAGCCGCCTTCGAAGTCGCGGGCGACGCCGAACCCGGTGAAGACACCGCCGAAAGCGGCCGACTGGAGCAGGACGAAGACGAACTGGAACGACGTGTAGTCGCCGGCGTAGTCGAACCCCGGGACGTTCTCGACCTGCGAGAGACCACCGGCGAACGCGATGAAGAAGAACAGCGGGAACATGAGCGACGGCAGCAGGAGCGAGGGAGTGGTGAGGACGTTCTTCAACGTCCGCCACGCGACACCCGAGGCGACCGGCCAGAGCCTCACGTCCGCTCCATCCGGCGGGTGAGCGCCCACGAGGCGAGGGCGATCGACACGACCGCGAGTGCAATCGCGATCCCGAAGCCGAGCGCGAGCGCGGTCTCGTCCCAGCCCGTGATGATGAGGCTGCGGACGCAGTCGATGAGGTACGAGACCGGGTTGATCGTCGCGAGCGTGCGGAACCAGTCGACCTGGATCAGGTCGATCGGCGTGTTCATCGAGGAGATGAACAGGAACACGAACATCACCGGGAACAGGGCCTGAACCGACTCGCCCGACCCGGTGCGGAGCGCGAAGAACGAGCCGAGCGCCCCGAACGCGAGCGCGACGAGCGCCGCGTAGACCAACAGCACGACGATCCCGGCCGGCCCGGAGGCGAAGCGGACGCCGACGATCAGGCCGACTGTCGTGTAGACGACCGCCTGGAGCACGCCGAGCACGACGATGCCCGTGAGCTGACCGGCGAGCAGTGCAGAGCCGCGCATCGGCGTGAGCGCGAGTCGGCTGAAGAATCCGGTCTGGATGTCGCGCGCGAGATCGGTGCCCGCATTCATCGTCGAGAACAGCGCGCCCTGGATGAACGGCACCGCGAGCGCAAACGCGAGGAACGAGTCGGTCGGGAACCCGGGCAGCTCGGTCGATGCCTGCAGTCCGCCCGCGTTCACCGCCATGAGCAGGAGCGGGAACACGAGCGGCGGGATCGCGCTCGCCGGCTGGCGCGCGGTCCGGGTGACCGACCGGCGCGCCAGCGCCCCCACCTGTGTCGTGAGCGCGCTCATCCGCCTCCCTCGCCGCTCTCCCCGGCGGCATCACGTGCGGCGCCTTCGAGCGTGCGCCCGGTCTTGGCGAGGAACACGTCGTCGAGCGACGGCGCCCTCAGCTCGATGTCGTCGACGACGACGCCGTTCGCGTCGAGCGCCCGCACGACATCGGCCAGCCCCAATCCTGGTTTCAGCCGCACCGCAAGATCGTCCTCACCGGAGAGCGACTCACCGAATCCGGCAAGCAGCTCGCCGATCCGCTCGTTGTCGTCCGCGCGGCACGGGATCACGTGGACGCTCGGACGGCCGATCTCCTCCTTCAGCGCTGCCGGTGTCCCCTCGGCGACGAGGTGGCCGTGGTCGATGATCCCGACCCGGTCGGCGAGCACGTCGGCCTCCTCGAGGTACTGGGTGGTGAGGAACACCGTCACCCCGTCCTCGCGGGCCAGCCGCGCCACCTCGTCCCAGAGCGCGGTGCGGCTCTGCGGGTCGAGCCCGGTCGTCGGCTCGTCGAGGAAGAGGATCCGCGGTCGATGGACGAGCGCGAGGGCGAGGTCGAGGCGGCGCTTCATCCCACCCGAGTACCCGCCGACCTTCCGGTCCGCGGCCTCGGTGAGCCCGACGCGATCGAGCAGCTCGTCCTGGCGTGCCCGCCGCTCGCGCTTGGGGATCGCCTGGAGCATCGTCTGCAGCTTCATGTGGTCGCGACCCGTGAGCAGCGGGTCGAGCGCCGCCTCCTGCAGCGCGGCACCGATCACCGATCTGACCTTCGGGCCCTCGCGGACGACGTCGTAACCGCCGACGAGCGCCGTCCCGGACGTCGGCGGGAGGAGCGTCGTGAGCATGTGCACCGTCGTCGACTTTCCGGCCCCGTTCGGGCCGAGGAAGCCGTAGATCTCGCCCGTCGCGACCGCGAGGTCGATGCCGTCGACGGCACGCGGCCCCTTGCGGAACTCGCGGACGAGACCCTGGACGATGATGCTGTTGTCGCTCGACATGCCGTGCTCCACGCTAATGGTCGAGGACCGCGAGCCGCGCACGGTACTCCGGCGCGTCGATCTCGCCTCGTGCGAACCGCGCCCACAGGATGGCGCGCGCGGCAGAGCTGAGGATCACCTGCTGCACTGGCGGCTCCTTCCATTCCCTATACTCATTCGTAGACGAATTATTTGTATACTAACATATCGTGAACGAACGCTGCGGAAGTAAGGTCGGGCCCAAGCGACCGCGAGGGACCCCGATCGGCCTCCACCTCGCGCGGACGGCGAAGACGGTCTCCCGGGCGTTCAACGACGCGCTCGCCGAGGTCGGCGGGTCGCTGCCGACGTGGCTGATCCTCTCCGCGCTGAGGGGCGGCACACCGGAGAGCCAGCACGATGTCGCGGGCGCGGTGGGTATCGAAGGGCCGACGCTCACCCGGCATCTCGACCAGCTCGAGACCGCCGGGCTCGTGACGAGGGCCCGCAGCACGGACGACAGGCGTGCCGTGCGGGTGACGCTGACACCCGCGGGCGAGCGCCTGCACGGGGCACTGCTCGAGGTGGTGGTCGCGTTCGACCGTCGGCTCACAGCCGGTCTCTCGCAGGACGAGCTCGACGCGACGCGGACGAGCTTCGACGCGCTGGCCCGCAACGTCGCGCCACCACGCGGCTGAGACGCGCGGCTCAGGCGGGCGCGGGCGCGAGCCAGACCACCGCGAGCGGTGGCAGGGTCACGGGGGCCGACCAGCCCCGGCCATGGAGGGGCTCCTCCTCGGCCGTCACCTCGCCGGTCGCGACGCCCGAGCCCCCGTAGCGCTCGTCATCGGTCCCGAGCGCCTGGCGCCAGGTACCGCCGGCCGGGAGCGGCACGCGCCAACCCTCCCGGACGACCGGCGAGAGGTTCGCCAGGCAGACGAGCGTCCGGTCGCGGGCACGCGAGAAGCGGGCGAACGCAAGCACGTTGTCGTCGCGCGCATCACCGACGAGCCACTCGAACCCGGCCGGCTCGAAGTCGACCTCCCACAGCGCGGGCTCGGCGCGATAGGCGGCGTTGAGGTCGGCGACGAGCCGTGCGATACCCGCGTGGAGCGGGTAATCGAGGACATTCCAGTCGAGCGAGCGGGCCTCCGACCACTCCGTCCCCTGGCCGAGCTCACCGCCCATGAACAGCAGCTGCTTGCCGGGGTGCGCCCACATCAGCCCGTAGAGGGCCCTGAGGTTTGCAAACCGCTGCCACTCGTCGCCGGGCATCTTCTCGAGCAGCGACCCCTTGCCGTGGACGACCTCGTCGTGGGACAGCGGGAGCACGAAGCTCTCGTCCCACGCGTACACGAGCGAGAACGTCAGCTCGTCGTGGTGCCAGCGGCGGTGGACGGGCTCCTTCTCGAAGTACCCGAGCGTGTCGTGCATCCAGCCCATGTTCCACTTGAACGTGAAGCCGAGCCCGCCGCCGCTCGTCGGACGGGAGACCCCCGGCCAGGCGGTCGACTCCTCGGCGGTCACGGTCACGCCGGGATGCCTGCCGCGGACTACGTCGTTGAGCTCGCGAACGAAGCCGACCGCCTCGAGGTCCTCGCGACCGCCGTAGCGGTTCGGCACCCACGCACCGGGCTCGCGCGAGTAGTCGAGGTAGAGCATGGAGGCGACCGCGTCGACACGGAGCCCGTCGGCGTGGAACTCCTCGATCCAGAAGAGCGCGTTGGCGAGAAGGAAGTTCCGCACCTCGTGACGCCCGAGGTTGAACACGAGCGTGCCCCAGTCGGGGTGCGACCCGCGCCGCGGGTCGGCGTGCTCGTAGAGCGCTGTCCCGTCGAACCGCGCCAGACCCCAGTCGTCGCGCGGGAAGTGGCCCGGCACCCAGTCGAGCAGCACCCCGATCCCACGGCCGTGCATCGCATCGACGAAGGCCCGGAGGTCGTCGGGGTCGCCGAGACCGGCGAGCGGGGCGTAGTAGCCGGTCACCTGATACCCCCACGACGGCGCGTACGGGTGCTGCATCACCGGCATCAGCTCGATGTGAGTGAACCCGAGCCGCTCGACGTGGTCGCCGAGCTCGTCGGCGAGGTCGCGCCAGCCCAGCCCTGCACGCCACGAGCCGGCATGGACCTCGTAGACGGACATGGGCGCCAGAGGGGGTCTGTCTCGGCGCGACGGGCGAGCCAGGCGTCGTCGGTCCACACGTGGCTCGAGCGGTGGACGACCGACGCATTGTCGGGTGGCACTTCGGCGCGGAAGGCGAACGGGTCGGCCTTGAGGCGGGTGATCCCATCGGCTCCGCGAACCGCCAGCTTGTACCGCTGGCCTTCACGAGCGTTCGGCGCGATCCCAGCCCAAACCCCGGAGCTCCCCTGCGCGACGAGCGGGTCGGCGTTCTCGCTCCAGTAGTTCCAGTCGCCGACGACGGACACCCCGCGCGCGTTCGGCGCCCAGACCGCGAACTCGACGCCCTCGGCGGCGAGGTGCGCGCCGAGCTGCTCCCACAGCCGCTCGTGCCGCCCCTCCCCGAGGAGATAGAGGTCGACCTCGCCGAGCAGCGTGCCCTTGCTCACCGACCAATCCTACGGTCGAGCAGCCGCTGGAGCCCTGCGGCCGGGATCTCGACCCACTCGGGTCGGTGCACGAGCTCGTAGCGCAGCTCGCTCCCGAGCCGCTCGAGCTCATGGAGCGCGAGCCGCCGCTCGACGTCGTCGCGGCTCGGTGGAAGCAGGTCGGGTGGCACCGCGGCGAGGTAGGCGGAGAGGAAGGCATCGACGCACGCATCGAGCCAGTCGCCGGGAAGCTCGACGCCGACCAGACGGGGTGCTCCGTCGACCACGTAGTCGAACGAGCGCGTCATGCCCGCGAGATCGACGAACGGCGAGCGAGGGTCCCGGCGGTCGGCGAGCGACCGGTCGGGCTCGCCCTCGAAGTCGATCACGATCCACCCGAGCTCGTCCGACCAGAGCACCTGGCCGAGGTGGTAGTCGCCGTGGACCCTGATCAGCTGTCCCGGTGCCGCGCCCGCGGCGAGCTCGGCCGCGAGACGGGCAGCCTCGCCGGCCGCCGGCACGCGGCCGGCGAGCTCCTGGAGACCGTTGGAGATCGAGGCCGCAAGCCGATCGAGGTCGGCCCGGGACTCTCTCCGGGGCGGCTCGAGCGCGGTCGCGAGCGCCGCGTGCATGCGCGCGGTCACATCCCCGAGCCGTGCTGCGCGACCGGGGAGCCAGCCGGGACCGGCAGCCAGCTCCTCGAGCGTCGTGTTCCACCCGTCGGCCCGCGCGGGAACGAGCCCCGTGACGACCGCGAGCGTCATCCCACGCACGGTGAGGCTGCCGTCGAGGCGGGGCATCGAGGCGAAGCCCGCCGCCGACAGGGCGGTCAGCAGCTCGAGCTCGGGCTGGGTGCCCTGCTCGAGCCGCCGGTAGAGCTTCACCACGTGGCGCCCGTCCAGCAGGACGGTGCTGTTCGACTGCTCGACACCCATCGGCTGGACGGTCGTCCCGGCCGCCTCGACACCGCAGCGGCGGCAGAGCATCGCGACGAGATCGGGGCGCTCCAGCGCATCACGAGGCCTGTCACCGTCGAGCGCGAGAGCCAGCTGGTAGCGCGACTCGCTGCCGTCGCCACCGACGACGGCGACGACCACGAGCGCGAGCGGGCCGTCCTCGAGCACGACCTCGACCACCTCCGCCCGATCGACCTTCTCGGTGTCGGCCGCGAACCAGCGGGTGCCCTGGAGCAGGGCCTGGACGGTCGCCGGATCGAGGGTCGTCGGGTCGACGCTCATGATTCGACCCCGAGGACGTGCGCCTGGCCGGGCTCGAGACGGACGTAGTTTCGCCCGGTCGCCCAGCGGTAGGTCACCTCCGTCAGCTCGTCGACGACATCGAACACCTCGGGGAGCCCCAGCGCGTCACCGACCGTGCAGATTCCTTCGGACGCGTGCCGTGGATCCAGGTTGACCACCACGAGCACGATGTCGTCGTCGCGCCGACGTGCGAACGCTACGAGCTGCTCCCCGCCCTCGATCCCGAGCCAGGTGACCGACTCGATCCCCGTCCCGGTCAGCGCCGGGTGCCGTCGCCTGACCTCGTTCACGCGGCGGACGAGGGGGAGCAGCGGTCCTGCCAGCGTGCGCCGCTTCAGCTCGTACTTCTCCGAGTCGAGGTACTCCTCGCTACCGGAACGGAGCGGCCTGTTCTCGCACGCCTCGAACCCGGAGTACAGCCCGTAGCTCGGCGAGAGCGTCGCCGCGAGCACGAGGCGTGCCTCGAACGCGGGGCGTCCACCCTGCTGGAGGTACTCGTGGAGGATGTCGGGCGTGTTCGGCCAGAGGTTCGGCCGAAGGAACGCCGCCCACGAGCGAAGCTGCTCGACGAGCTCGACGAGCTCGTCACGCGTGTTCTTCCACGTGAAGTACGTATAGCTCTGGGCGAAGCCCACTTTGGCGAGGGTCGTCATCATCGCGGGGCGCGTGAACGCCTCCGACAGGAACACCGTCTCCGGATGCGCCTTCCGCACCTCGACGATCAGCCACTCCCAGAACGCGATCGGCTTCGTGTGCGGGTTGTCGACCCGGAAGATCGTGACACCGGCCGAGCACCAGTAGAGAACGACGTCGCGGAGCGCCTTCCAGAGCGCCTTGCGGTCGGTCGTGTCCCAGTCGACGTTGTGGATGTCCTGGTAGCGCTTCGGGGGGTTCTCCGCGTGCTCGATCGACCCGTCGGGTCGTCTGCGAAACCACTCGGGGTGGTCGGTCAGCCAGGGATGGTCGGGGGAGCACTGCACGGCAAAGTCGAGCGCGATCTCGAGCCCGTGCTCGCGCGCAGTGGCCACGAGCGCATCGAAATCGGCCCGCGTCCCGAGCGCGGGGTCGATCGCGTCGTGACCGCCGGCGGGCCCGCCGATCGCCCACGGGCTCCCGACATCCCCCGGGAGCGCGGACTCCGCGTTGTTCCGGCCCTTGCGGTTCGTGACCCCGATCGGGTGGATCGGTGGGAGGTAGACGACGTCGAAGCCGAGGCGCGCGAGCTCCGGGACAACGTTCGCCACCCCGCGCAGACCACCCCACGACCGTGGGAAGAGCTCGTACCACGCTCCCGTACGGGCCCTTTCCCGCTCGACCTCGACCTCGAGCGTCTCGCTTCGTGTGGCGTCGTGACGGTCGGCCAATCCGAGCTGTGGCGCAGCATCGCGCCACTCGTCGAGCGAGCCCGGCCCAAACAGGAGCTCGCCCTTTGCGAGCTCGCTCGTGAGGTCGGCCTGTCCGGCGGCACGCTTCCGTTCGACCTCGACGATCCAGCTCGCGTGTCGGTCGACCCAGGCCTCGACCTGGAACCTCCAGCGCCCGACCCGATCGACCGGGAACGAGCCGGCCACCGAGTCCGGCGCCACGAGCTCGAGCGGTTCCTCCTTCCACCGGCCCCGCGCCGCGCGATACCGGACGACCGCCCTGACGACCTCGTGCCCGTCGCGAACGACCGTTGCGCTGACGGCGACGCGATCCCCGGCGATCGCCTTCGCAGGCCATCGGCCGCAGTCGACCTGCGGCTCGACGTCGAGCAAGAGGGTCCGGTCGGCGGCCACGGTCAGCACACGGTAAACAGTCCGACGTGTGGTTGAACCGCTCCCTCGGCGTCCAGCTCCATCCGACCTCGCTCCCGGGCGGCCGGCTCGGGGCCGAGGCCTTCGCGTTCGTGGACTGGCTCGCCGCCGCCGGGGTCGGCTGGTGGCAGGTGCTCCCGCTCACGCCCCCGGACGAGCTCGGCTCCCCGTACGCGTCCGAATCGGCCTTCGCCGGATGGACGGGACTCCTCGCCCAGCCCGACGCACACGTCGATGCCAGGGAGGCAGACGCGTTCCGCGCGCGTCATCGAGCCTGGATCGACGAGTGGGACGCCTTTGCGGGGCCTGAGGCGCTCGCCGACCAGGTGCGGTTCGACCGTGAGTGGCACGCCCTTCGCTCCTACGCTCGGGCCAGGGGTGTGAGGATCATCGGCGACCTCCCGATCTACGTCGCCGTCGACAGCTGCGACCACCTGACCCACCCGGAGCTGTTCCTCCCGATCGACGAGGTGGTCGCCGGGGCGCCGCCCGACGCGCTCAACGCGGACGGCCAGCTCTGGGGCAACCCGCTGTACGACTGGGAGACGTTGGCGCGCGACGGCTACGACTGGTGGATCGAGCGGCTCCGCCGCACGCTCGGCCTCGTCGACGTCGTGCGGCTCGACCACTTCCGCGGGTACGTCGGCTACTGGACGGTACGAGCGGGCGCCGAGACCGCGCGCGACGGGTGGTGGGCGCCGGGCCCTGGACGGAGGCCGTTCGACGCCGCCACCGCCGAGCTCGGCGAGCTGCCCCTCATCGTCGAGGACCTCGGCGTGATCACCCCGGACGTCGTCGAGCTGCGCGACGCGCTCGAGCTGCCCGGGATGGCGGTGGCGCTGTGGGCGTTCGAGGGGCCGGCAGACAATCCGCACCGTTTCGAGAACCATCGCGTCCGACAGGTCGTCTACACCTCGACACACGACACCGACACGTTGGCAGGGCACCTCGGGCGGTCCGAGGTCTGGGATGTCGTCGAGCTCACGCTCGCCTCGCGAGCGGCGCTGGCGATCGTCCCCGTGCAGGACGTTCTCGAGCTGGGGAGCGAGGCGAGGATGAACCGTCCGGGTGTCGTCGGGGGAAACTGGCAGTGGCAGCTCGAGAGCGGGCAGCTCGGGCTGGCTGCCGCCACCCGCGTCCGGCGCGCCGCCGAGGCGACCGGTCGTGCGTGACGACCACCGCAGGCTTGCTCATGCGGGGCTGACGTTCGGGGTGCCGCTGTCGGAGGCCCGTGCCGGCTCGCTCGTGGCGAGCGTCGGCGTCGCACCCGGCGGTCACGTCGTCGAGCTCGCGTGCGGCTGGGCCGAGCTGCTGCTCCGCGTGGTCGAGACGCACCCCGGGACGACCGGGGTCGGCGTCGACCCCGACCGACGCGCGGTCGACCGTGGTCGCGCCGCGATCGCGAAGCGCGGCCTCCATGAGCGCGTCGAGCTGGTGGAGGGCGACCCGGCCACCTTCCAGGACATGGGCGAGGCCGTGATCTGTGCCGGTGGCGGCCAGTCGTTCGGTGGCTCGACCGCGGCGCTCCGCCGGATCAGGGCGATCGTCGAGCCGGGTGGCGTCGTCCTGTTCGGCGACGCGTACTGGCAGCGGCCACCGGGAGCCGAGGCACGGGCGCGGTTCGGCGAGCTCCCGGTGCTGGACGGTCTCGACGTCGGTCGCCGCGGCGGCCGGGTACGGGGTCGAGGCGACCCAGGTGGCGAGCGAAGCGGAGTGGGATGCGTTCGAGGCGACACGCCGTCGCGGGCTCGAGACGGCCGACGACCCCGATGCCCGGCTGCTCGCGATCGACCGCGAACGCGAGTATCGGAGCTCGCTCCGCGGCGTCCTCGGGTTCGCCTGGCTCCTGCTCCGCGCACCGCGGCCCGGCAGGTCGCGCTGAGCGGGTGGTAGGCGCTCCGACGGTCGCCGTAACACGTGCGCAACGTTGGCCGAACCGGGTCCTAACGATCGTTCATCGTCTCCTCATCGACATCGCGTTAGCTGTGCCGGCGATGCAGGACACCCTCGAGCTTCCCTCCCGGGCCCGCGATCACGAGGTCGTGATCGGCTGGCGCATCGACCGGCTCAGCGCCGCCGGTTACGACGGTGAGTCGGCGCTCGTCATCGCGCTCGACCCGGAGATCGACCTGCACGCAGCGGTCTCGCTGCTCGAGCACGGGTGCCCGATCGACCTCGCGCTCCAGATCCTGTTCTAGCTGCGAGCGGTGGTTTCGCCGAGCGAAACCTCCGCCGCAAGGTATCCCGCGCCGTTGGCGCGGGCAGACCCCTGAAGGCCACCTGCCGCCTGCGGCGGGCGGTGAACTGCAGTCGGGCGCGCTACCTCCTCGGGGGCGTCAGCGCGCCGTGTCCGCGCCCGAGAAGCGCAGCTTTGCTGCAACGCGCTTCTCCCCGTCGACCTCGTAGATGACGTCGACCGAGTCGTCCCGGCCGTAGGAGCCTGCGATCCCGAGCGCCATCGAGGTCCAGCGGGCGAGCCCGACCTTCTCGCGCTCGAGCTCACGGCCGAACAGGAGCTGGCCGTCGCGGACGACGTAGTCGCGCCCCTCGACCTGAGGGATGCCGTTGAGAAACACCTCGAACGGCCGCCGAACGTCCGTCGGCAGCACAACGCGGGTTGGACGGCGCGGCTCGTCGCTCACCCTCGTAGAATGCCGCGTGCCCGTGCGTCTCATGCTCGCAACCGTCGGCGTGCTTGGTGCGCTGCTCACGCTGGCCACCCCGGCACCCGCGGGTAACGGCGGCATCGCGCCGGTATCGCCCGAGTCGCCGAACGCGGAGGCGATCACCCAGAGCTACTGGTTCATCACGATCTTCGTGATCGCGATCCTGGCCCTCGTCGAGGGCCTGCTCGTCGTCTTCCTCGTCCGCTACCGGCGCCGCAAGCGCGCGCGGACCGCGGACGGCGCACAGGTGCATGGGTCCTCCCGGCTCGAGACGACCTGGACGATCGGGCCGGTCCTCATCCTCTTCGCGATCGCCGCGTTCGTCTTCGTGAAGCTGCCCACCATCCAGGACGTTCCCACCGCGGCGGCCGGTGAACGAAACCTCGTGGTCGAGGTCGTGGGTCAGCAGTTCTACTGGGAGTTCCGCTACCCGAACGGGGTCATCTCGATCGATCGCCTCCGCGCGCCGCAGGGGCGCACCGTCGAGCTCGACGTGACCGCCCCCGACTGGGACGTGATCCACTCGTGGTGGGTGCCTGCGCTCGGCGGCAAGATCGACGCGATCCCGGGCACCGTCAACCGCACGTGGTTCAGGGCCGACAAGACCGGTGTCTACCAGGGCCAGTGTGCGGAGCTGTGCGGGCTCTACCACGCAAAGATGCTCGACACGGCCGAGGTGCTGCCCGCCGCCGAATTCGACCGCTGGCTCGAAACGCAGCGCTCCGAGCAGACCGCAGGCACCTCCTCGCTGGGCAGGGAGCAGTTCGAGGGCGTCTGCGCCAAGTGCCACGGGCTGTCCGGCGAGGGCGGCTACGGGCCGAAGCTCGCGGGGAACGGCCTCGTCGACGACCCGGAGGCGCTCGAGAGGCTGCTGCGGAACGGGCTCGGGCAGATGCCACCCGTCGGGAAGGACTGGACGGACGAGCAGATGACGGCGATCAGCGACTATCTCGGGAAGCGGTTCGGCAATGGCGGTTGACGCGGGCACCCGCAAGAGCCCGACGGTGCCCGCCTGGCAGCGCGGGAAGGTCGCGAGCTGGCTCGTCACCGTCGATCACAAGCGGATCGGGATCCTCTACATCGCCACCGCTGGCTTCTTCCTCGCGGTATCGGGCTTCCTGGCGCTTCTGATCCGCACCCAGCTCGCTCAAGCCGGCAACGACCTGCTCACCGGGAACTCGTACAACGAGGCGGTGACGATGCACGGGACGGGGATGGTGTTCCTCGTCGTCGTCCCGATCATCGCGGGGCTCGGGAACTTCCTCGTGCCGCTCATGATCGGGGCGCCCGACATGGCGTTCCCGCGCCTCAACGCGCTGTCGTACTGGCTCTACGCGTTTGCCGGGATCATCTTCTGCCTGTCGTTCTTCGCGCAGGGAGGAGCTGCGAATACCGGCTGGACGGCCTATCCACCGCTCTCGGTCATCGCGCAGGGCAACGGTCAGGACCTCTGGATCCTGTCGCTCCACATCCTCTCGGTCTCGTCGCTCGCGGGGGCGATCAACTTCGTCGTCACGATCCACAACATGCGCACCAGGGGGATGAGCTGGATGCGCATGCCGCTCTTCGTGTGGTCGATCGAGGTCTACTCGCTGCTGCTGATCGCGATCCTGCCTGTGCTGTCCGCCGGGCTCACGCTGCTGCTGCTCGAGCGCCAGTACCCCGGCACGTTCCACTTCTTCGTGCCGACCGACGGTGGGAGCCCGATCCTGTTCCAGCACGTCTTCTGGTTCTTCGGGCACCCCGAGGTGTACGTGATGGTGCTACCGGCGATGGGGATCATCTCCGAGATCCTGCCCGTGTTCTCGCGCAAGCCGATCTTCGGCTACAAGGCGATCGCCCTGTCGACGGTCGCGATCGGCTTCTTCTCGATGCTCGTGTGGGCGCACCACATGTTCACCGTCGGGTTGCCGAGCTACCTGAACATCTGGTTCATGCTCGCCTCGATGGTGATCGCGGTGCCGACGGGGATGAAGATCTTCAACTGGCTCGCAACACTGTGGCGGGGCAACATCTCGCTCGATACGCCGATGCTCTTCGCGGTCGGGTTCCTCAGCGTGTTCGTCTTCGGTGGGCTGACCGGGATCTATCTCGCCGCCTTCCCCGTCGACTGGCAGCTGCACGACACGTACTTCGTCGTGGCGCACTTCCACTACGTCCTGTTCGGCGGCGTGATGTTCGCCCTCATGGGCGGGCTGTTCTACTGGTGGCCGAAGCTCTTCGGCCGCTTCCTGTCCGATCGGCTCGGGCGCTGGACGTTCCTGTTCGTGTTCGTCGGGTTCAACCTCACCTTCCTCCCGCAGCACTTCCTCGGGATGCTCGGGATGCCGCGGAGGGTCTACACGTACCGCGACGAGTCGCTGTGGGAGACGTACAACCTGATCTCGACGATCGGGTCGTACCTGACGGGCATCGGGATGCTGTTGTTCCTCGTCGCGATCGTGAAGAGCGTCAACGGGCGCCGCGCCGGCAACGACCCCTGGCAGGCCGACACGCTCGAGTGGTACACGACCTCGCCGCCGCCGCCGCACAACTTCGACTCGGTCCCCTACGTCACGAGCGCGCGGCCGCTCTACGACCTGCGACGACAGCTGAAGGAGAAGGGTGCGCTCTGACGCGGCACCGGGCCCGCTGCTGCGCCTGATCGTGGTCGGGGCGGCGCTCGCGACCGCTGTGGTCGTGCTCAGCGCAGCGCTCGACCTCGGTACGACGCACTGGGGAGCCACGCTCGTCGCACTGCCGCTGATCGTCGCGGTCGTCGTCGCCGCTCGCCTCTGCTACCGCCCGCTCCTCACCGGGTCGCTCTGGGCGCTCGGGACGCTTCTCGCGGCGATCGTGACCGGTGGCCTGGCGGCATGGGCCGACGGGGCAGGCTGGGCCGTTGGGCTGCACGTCGCGATGGCGGGGGTCTCGCTCGCCGCCTCGCTCGTCGTGCTGGTGCTCTCGTTCCGCGGTGAGCGGGTATCGGCCGGACCGTGGCGCGACTACGTGACGCTCACGAAGCCGCGGATCATGTCGCTGCTGCTCGTCACGGGGATCGCCGGGATGTTCGTGGGTGCCGGTGGATGGCCCGACCCCGGTCAGCTGGCCGTGATGACCGTCGGGCTGGCGCTCGCCTGCGGTGGGGCGAGCGCGCTCAACCACGTGCTCGACGCGGACATCGACCGTCTGATGGGCGAGCGCACCGCCTCCCGCCCGGTCGCGTCGGGGCGGGTCCCGGCGCCGCGCGCGCTCGAGTTCGGGCTCGCGTTGTCGGCGCTGTCGTTCGTGCTGCTCGCTTCTGCGCTCAACGTCCTCACCGCGGTGCTCGCGCTCGTGGGGAACCTGTTCTACGTCGTGGTCTACACCGGCTGGCTCAAGCGATCGACCGAGCAGAACATCGTCATCGGCGGAGCGGCGGGGGCGGTTCCACCGCTCGTCGGGTACGCCGCTGCCACCGGCGACCTCGCGATCCCGGCCCTGTGCCTGTTCCTGATCGTCTTCCTGTGGACACCGCCGCACTTCTGGGCGCTCGCACTGATGATCAAGGAGCACTATGCAGCCGCGAACATCCCGATGCTCCCGGTCACGCGGGGTGATGCAGAGACCCGACGCCAGATCCTCCTCTACTCGATCGGGCTGGTCGTGTTCACGATCGCGGTCGGATGGTGGCTCGGCGTCCTCTACACGATCGTCGCGGCCCTGCTCGGAGGCGTGCTCCTGCTCTTCGCGTGGCAGCTCTGGCGAGCCGCCGACCGCCGCCACGCGGTCCTCCTGTTCCACTACTCCCTGGCCTACCTCGCGCTGCTGTTCGCCGCGGCGGCCATCGACCCGCTGGTGGTCTGAGCGATGCTCTCACCCGAGCTCGAGCGCAAGAACAACCGTCTGGGCCTGGCGCTGCTCGCGCTCGCCCTCGCGCTCTTCGTCGGCGCGTGCCTCATCGCGCTGATCTACCTCCAGGTCGATTAGCGCTTCGCGCTGAGGGCCGGACATGTCCGGCCTCTACTGAGCAGGGGTGACGCGGCTAGGACGCGCGGAGCTTCCGCAACACGTACGGAAGGATCCCGCCGTGCTGGAGGTACTCGCGCTCGCGTGGCGTGTCGAGCCGGAGGATCGCCGTGAACTGCTTCGTATCGGCCGTCACGGTCACCTCACGCGCCTCGCCGTTCTCGAGCCCGGTGATCGAGTACACCTCGCGCCCGGTCAGGCCCAGCGACTCCCTGCTTTCGCCCGGGAGGAACTGCAGCGGGAGGATTCCCATCATCAGCAGGTTCGAGCGGTGGATGCGCTCGTAGCTCTCGGCGATCGCGGCCCTGACACCGAGGAGCCTCGGCCCTTTCGCCGCCCAGTCCCGGGACGAGCCGGAGCCGTACTCCTTGCCCGCCAGCACGATCGTGGGCACCTGCTCCGTGAGGTAGCGCTGCGCTGCGCCGAAGATCGTCAGCTCGTCCCCCGACGGGAGGTGCACCGTCCAGGTCCCCTCGGAGCCGGGCACGAGCTGGTTCCGGAGGCGCACGTTCGCGAACGTGCCGCGGGTCATCACCTCGTGGTTGCCGCGTCGCGCACCATACGAGTTGAACGCCCGCCGCTCGATCCCGTGCTCCACGAGGTACTTCCCTGCCGGCCCGTCGAGCGCGATCGAGCCGGCCGGCGAGATGTGGTCGGTCGTGACCGAGTCGCCGAGCGACACGAGGCATCGTGCGCCGACGACGTCCTCGACCAGACCTGGCTCCGGTGTCAGCCCCTCGAAGTACGGCGGGTGCCGGACATAGGTCGAGTCGGGGTCCCAGGCGAAGAGGTCGCCGTCGGGGACCGGAAGCTCGCGCCAGGCGGGGTCGCCGGTGTACACGTCCGCGTACGTACGCTCGAACATGTCTCGGTCGATCGACGCCTCGACGGTCGCGCGCACCACCTCGGGTGACGGCCAGAGCTCGGACAGGTACACCGGGACGCCGTCCGCGTCGTGACCGAGCGGCTCGGTCGTGAGATCGATGTCCATCCGCCCGGCAAGCGCGTAGGCGACGACGAGCGGAGGGCTCGCGAGGTAGTTCGCCTTCACCTCGGGGTGGACCCGGGCCTCGAAGTTGCGGTTGCCCGAGAGGACGGCGCATGCGACGAGGCCTCCCTCGGCGATCGCGGCCGAAACCGCGTCGGGGAGCGGCCCCGAGTTACCGATGCACGTCGTGCAGCCGTAGCCGACGGTGTGGAACCCCAGAGCCTCGAGGTACGGGGTGAGCCCGGCGCGCTCGAAATACTCGGTGACGACCTTCGAGCCGGGCGCGAGGCTCGACTTGACCCACGGCCGGCGCGTCAACCCGCGCTCGACGGCGTTCCTCGCGAGCAGACCCGCCCCGACCATGACAGCAGGGTTCGACGTGTTCGTGCACGAGGTGATCGCCGCGATCACGACCGCGCCGTGATCGAGGTGGGCGGTCTCGCCGTCGATCACGCACGGAACCCCACGCGCCTCGAGAACCGCGACCCGGCCTCCGTCGGGCGCAGCCGCGGCCGGGGGCTCGGTGTACGCGGGGGGATCGCTGGCCGGGAAGCTCTCCGACACCGCCTCGTCGAGCCCGTTTCCGTAGTCGACCCCGAACTCGGGCAGCGCGGCCCGGAAGGACGACTTCGCCTCGCTGAGCGCGATCCGATCCTGCGGGCGCCGTGGACCCGCGAGAGACGGCTCGACGGTCGACAGGTCGAGCTCGATCACCTGCGAGTACGTCGCGGGCTCGGCCGGGTCGTGCCAGAGGAGGTTCTCCTTGCAGTAGGCCTCGACGAGCGCGACGTGCTCCTCGGCGCGTCCCGTGAGACGCAGGTAGCGCAGGGTCTCGTCGTCGACCGGGAAGAAACCGCAGGTCGCACCGTACTCGGGTGACATGTTCCCGATCGTGGCGCGGTCGGCGAGCGGAAGCCGCGCGAGCCCCTCGCCGAAGTACTCGACGAACTTCCCGACCACGCCGGCCCTGCGCAGGATCTGGGTGACCGTCAGCACGAGATCGGTGGCGGTCGCGCCCGCTGGTAGCTCGCCGTGGAGTCGGAACCCGACGACCTGTGGCACGAGCATCGAGATCGCCTCGCCGAGCATCGCCGCCTCGGCCTCGATCCCACCGACCCCCCAGCCGAGCACCCCGAGCCCGTTGACCATCGTCGTGTGAGAGTCGGTCCCGACGAGTGTGTCGGGGAACACCTGACCGTTGCGCGACTCGACGACCCGGGCGAGGAACTCGAGGTTGACCTGATGACAGATCCCGGTATTGGGCGGCACCACCTTCAGCGCCTCGAACGCGCTCTGCCCCCAGCGCAGGAACGCGTACCGCTCGCGATTTCGCTCGAACTCGAGCTCGGCGTTCCGCGTGATCGCGAGTCGGTTCGCGAAGTCGTCGACCTGCACCGAGTGGTCGATGACCAGCTCGGCGGGGATCAGCGGGTCGATCTGCGCCGGATCGCCGCCGAGCGCAGCCATTGCCTCGCGCATCGCCGCCAGGTCGACGACCGCGGGGACTCCCGTGAAGTCCTGGAGCAGCACGCGCGCCGGCGCGAAGCTGATCTCGCCGTCCGGCTCCGCCCGCGCATCCCAGCCGGCGACTGCGAGCACGTCTGCCTGATCGACGGTGACGCCGTCCTCCCGCCGGAGCACGTTCTCGAGCAGGATTCGCAGCGTGTAGGGGAGACGCGCCACGTCGTGGCTCGACTGCAGCGCCTCCAGACGGAACAGCTCGTGCGTGGCACCGCCGACGGTGAGCGTGGAGCGCGCGCCGAAGGTGTCCGGATGACCCATCGTTGCGATTCTACGTCCGGGGGAGTGGGCCCCGACGGTTACGCGGCGGGCTGTCCGATCCGAGCGCGGCCGGCCCGAGCGCTCGTGCTCCTGACCGGCCAGGAGACGCACAGCGCCACCGTGAGCAGCGAGGCGCCGAGGACGGCGGTCGTCTGCCCGGTCGCCCCGTTCCCGGTGCCGGTCCCGACCCACAGGAGGAGTGGCGCCGCCCAGAGCCACGACAGCGTCGGCGAGGCGATCGCGACGGGCACGAGCAAGAGCGCGAAGTAGTGGAGCCACACGAGCGGCGAGCACGCGAGCGCGGCGACCGCCGCGACCATGAAAGCCTGGCGCTCGGCACGTCGCAGCGTGAGCCAGACGACCGCGAGGATGCTTGCGAGCGCCCCGGCGAGCCAGATTGCGCGTGCAGCTGCTGGTGCTCATGCCCGCGTCGAGCCCGACCGCGTAGAGGCTGTACGACGTCGACGCGAGGTTGTCCTCGAGCTCGCGCAGCGTGTCCGGGTAGCGGACGAGGCCGTCGAACCCGATCACCCCCCAGCTGACCACGACGAGGGCCAACGCGGAGGCTCCCGCGCTGACCACGCTGCGCGACCGGCGCGTCAGCGCGAACCAGAAGAGCAGCGGCCAGCAGAACAGCTTCACCGCCAGCGTCGCCCCGACCGCTGCTCCGGAGCGAAGCCCGCGATCGCGCCACCGCCAGGCGAGCGCGACGCCGAGCGTCAGCCAGAGCGTGACGTTCGCCACCTGGACGGCGGAGAGAACAGGCGCCCACACGAGCGCCATCCCGTAGCAGCGCCAGTCGCGCACCTCGAGCACCCACAGGATCGACGCGACGAGCCCGATCCCCACCGCGATGGCCAGAAGCTGTACCGCGAGCATCGGGAGCAGCAGCAGCGGGATCACAGCGAGCGCCGTGACGGGCGGGTAGACATATGCCGTCCCGAGCGCGTACCGCGGATCGCCGGGCGGGGCGTACGGCGAGCCGCCATGGACGAGGTCGTGCGCCGATGGGAGATAGCTGTGGACGAGGTCGACCGCGAGCAGCGTCGCGTGCTCCGGCGTCCACGACGAGATGGACGTACAGCACGATCGGCCCGAGCACGAGGAAAACCCGGAGAGCCGCTCCCGCCAGCACGCGGGCCTGCGACAGCCTCTCCACGCTGTCATCGCTCTGACGAGGCCCGCCCACGGCTGACGCCGACGCACCCACGAACTGACCGTAGGAGGATCTCCGGATGTCGTCAACGACGCGAGGGTCGATCCCACCGTTAGCATCAGAGCGAGATGGCGAGCGACACCGTCAGGGTCCTCCTCGAGCAGGCCTTCCCCGATGCCGAGGTCGCCGTCGTCGACCGCACCGGCACGGGCGACCACTTCCACGTCACCGTCGCGAGCCGCGCGTTCGACGGGCTGACGCTCGTCGAGCAGCACCGCCTCGTCAACCGCGCAGTCGCCGACCGGATCGCCGACGGGACGATCCACGAGCTCCGCATCACGACGAAGGGAACGACATGACCGAGACCGAGCTCCGCGACCGCATCCAGCAAGTGATCGACACCGAGCCGGTCGCGATCTTCATGAAGGGCACGCCCGAGCGGCCCGCCTGCGGGAACTCGCTCCGGGCGCTGCAGGCGCTGTGGCGAAGCCGGTGCGCCGATCACGGCCGTCGACGTGCTCCCCGATCCGCGAATCCGGCAGGAGCTCTCGGCGCTGAGCGACTGGCCGACGATCCCCCAGGTGTTCGTCAAAGGCGAGTTGATCGGGGGCGCCGACATCACCGAGGAGCTCCAGGCGAGCGGTGAGCTCGCCCTCAAGCTCGACGACACGCTCGGGGTCGACCGCGAGCAGGGCGTCAAGCTCGTCGTCGTCGGCTGAGCGACCAGGTCACAACCCGGGCTTAACGACCGCTAACCCGCAGTTCACGCCATCCGGCCTATAACCGGACGGGTGAGCGAGCAGACCCAAACTCCCCTTCCGAACGGCACGAGCTCCCACAGGTCCGTAGCCAGGCCGCTCGCCGCGCTCACCGCCGCAGCCCTCCTCGGCGGCGGCGTCGCGGTCGGCGTGGCTGCGGCGCTCGGCGCGTTCGAAGGCTCGACGACCACGGTCGTGGAGCGCACGCGCCGCCACCCGCGACGATCAGCCCGACCTCGACCGGGCTCGACGCCGGCGAGATCTACCGCCGCGCGAGCGGCGCGGTCGTCCAGATCACCACATCGGCCGGCGACGGTGTCGGCGAGGCCGGACAGGGCTCCGGCTTCGTGATCGACAAGGCAGGCCACATCGTCACGAACTACCACGTGATCTCCGGCGCGAGCTCCATCGAGGTCAGCTTCTCGAACAAGGACACCCTCGACGCAAAGGTCGTCGGCTCCGACCCGTCGACCGACCTCGCCGTGTCCTGAAGGTCAACACGAACGCGAACGCGCTCACCCCGCTGCGGCTCGCCGATTCCGACGCAGTCGAGGTCGGCGACCCGGTCGTCGCGATCGGCAACCCGTTCGGTCTCGACCGGACGATCACCGCCGGCATCGTCAGCGCGCTCCAGCGAACCGTGACCGCCCCGAACGACTACGCGATCGATCACGTCATCCAGACGGACGCGCCGATCAACCCGGGCAACTCCGGGCGGCCCGCTGCTCGACACGAGCGGCGCGGTGATCGGCGTGAACTCGCAGATCGAGACGGGCAGCGGCGTCTCGCGCGGGCAACGTCGGCATCGGCTTCGCCGTCCCATCGAACACCGTCAAGAGCGTCGTCGCCCAGATCCTCGACGGCGGCAGCGTGTCGCGGGCCTACATCGGCGTCTCGCTGCAAGAGGTCGACCCCGACCTCGCCCAGCACCTACGACCTGCCTGCCAGCTCCGGTGTCCTCGTCCAGTCGGTCCAGCCGGGCAGCCCGGCCGCCGATGCGGGGCTCGAGGCGGGCAACGAAGCCCGTCGTCGTCGACGGCCAGAGCGCGACACTCGGCGGCGACCTGATCGTCGAGATCGACGGCCGATACGGTGAACGGGATCTCCGACCTGCGCGACGAGCTCGCCGGGAAGAAGCCCGGTGACACCGTCAAGCTCACGCTGTACCGCGGAGACGAGAAGCAGACGGTCACCGTGAAGCTCGGACGGCAGCCCTCCTCACCCTCCCAGTAGCCGTCCGATTCGCGGGGCCCGGCTCGCCCGGGCCCCGCGCTCAATCCCCGTCGAGCCCGGGGTCGTCGATCGCATCTATTGTCCCGACGTGCAGTCCGACGAGCCACGGACGGGGGCGATCGTCCTCGAGGACGAGGAGCTGCTGGAGGCAGGTCGACCTCTGGCACGACGACGGCGCGAGACGACCACGCAGGATGGTGGTGCGTTCGAACCGATCCGTTCCCATGCCCGGCGTCCGGCTGCGATTTCGTCGCCGAGTTCATGACCGCAGCGCACCTCGTCCTCGTCTGGCAGGAGCGCGACGACCCGAACCTCCTCTGGCACGCGCAACGTGCGAAGGAGGTCGGGCGGAACCCGCGCATCGTCGCGTACGAGACCGGGCACGGGCCGAGTGCGTCGTACTACGCCTGGGAGGCGGCCGGTCGCCCGTCCACGGAGTGAAGGGCCGAACGGCGACGAGCCGCTGACCGAGCCGATGGGCGAGGTGATCGAGACGATCGAGGTGTCCGGGTTCCGCTGCGAGCGCTGCGTGACAGGCTCGCGTCGGTGCTCGAGGGCCACCCAGGGCCTGGTCGCCGCGCACGGCAACCTGATGGGCGAGGTGACCCTCCGCTACGACGACGAATTAGACGACCCGCGACGCGCTCGTCGATGCGATGGCCCGAGGTGGCTTTCCACCCGGTCGCGACCGTCGGGGAATAGCCTCGCCGTTCACCATCGTTTGACCACCGGTAACGCGCTACGGTTGCCCGGTGGGTGACGAGGCTCCCGAGATCGGAGCGCGCCGGGTCGCCGCTGAGGCGCGCGACCGGGTGCGATTCGAGGAAGAGGCGCTCGCGCTCGCCGATCAGGTCTACCGAGTCGCGCGGCGATTCGTGAACACGCGAGAAGAGGCTGAGGATCTGGTGCAGGACACGTACGCACGAGCCTTTCGGAGCTGGCAGTCCTACACGCCCGGGACGAACCTCCGCGCCTGGCTGCTCCGGATCCTGACCAACCTGAACGTCGACCGAGGCCGCCGCATCCAGCGCCGCCCGGACGAGCTGCCGCTGGAGGAAGGCGACTACTACCTCGCGAACAAGGTCGCCGAAGCCCAGGGCGAGCAGGCCCTCGAGACCGAGCGGGTCGTCGAGCGCCTATCACAGGACTCGATCGTGGACGCCCTCTCCTCGCTTCCCACACGACTTCCGCGACGTCGTCGTGCTCGTCGACATCGAGCGACTTCTCCTACGCCGATGCGGCGCAGATCCTCGACGTCCCGATCGGCACCGTGATGTCGCGGCTCCACCGCGGGCGCAAGCTGCTGCGCCAGGCGCTCGCCGACGCGACGGTGGCCTCGTGAGCCACATCCCTGCGACAAGTGCGAGGAGCTGCTGCACGGGTACCTCGATCGCGAGCTCACCGAGGCCGAGCACGTCGAGGCGGAGGCGCACCTCGGCGACTGCGACTACTGCCGACGGCGCTACCGCTTCGAGGAGTCGCTCCGGACGTACATCAGGCTGTCGTCGGACGAACGAATGCCGCCGGGCTGCTCGACAAGCTGGCCGAGTTGCGCGCGACCGAGCCCGGCTCGTCACCCGTCGTCTGACGGCTCGGCAGGCTGGCCTGCGAGCCGTGCGGCAGGTCCTCGGGTCGGTCGACGTCGCCGGGCGACCGAGGTCGTCGCACGGGACGAGCCGCGGCTCGGCACCACGCAGCCCCTCGTCCGGAATCGTCGTCCCACGCACTGCGCGCGACAGCAACGGGTGCCCACGCAGCGCCGCCGTACGAGGCGCCGACGAGCTCGCCGCCGTTGACGCGCCAGTCGTCGAGCACGCGCGCGATCGCTGCCGGGGAGAGGTCGGGCCCGTCCGCCAGCACGACGACGGCGGCGTCGACATCATCGACGAGCGCGCGGAGGCCACAGCGAAGCGAGGCGCCCGGCCCGCGCGCCCAGTCGGCGCACGCACGAGGCGAACGCCGCGCCGTGCAACAGGTCGTTGCCGAGCGCGATACGCGCCCTCGACGACGACGACCTCGTCGACCGCGCTCGCGGCGAGGCGGTCGAGCACGCCGGGCAGCAGCAGGAGCTGCTTCGGCGAGCCGAAGCGCGTCGCCTGCGCCCGCGGCGAGCACGACCGCCGCGACGCGGCTCAACCCGACTCGCCCACCGTCACGGACTCGATCACGACCGGCTGGGTCGGCTGCTCGGTCGTCGGGTCGCCGAGCCGGCCGATCCGCTCGACCACGTCGAGCCCTTCGGTCACGGTGCCGACGATCGCGTACTCGGGCGGGAGCCCGACATCCTCCCCCGTCACGACGAAGAACTGGCTGCCCGCCGTCCCGGCCGGCTCGTCCGCCGTCTTGGCCATCGCGACGACGCCCTTGACGTAGGCGGCGTCGGAGGCGGGCTTGTCCACCGTCGAATAGCCGGGCCCGCCGGAGCCGGTCTGGGTCGGGTCGCCACCCTGGATCACGAACCCGGGGAGATCCGGTGGAACAGGGTGTCGTCGAAGAAGCCGTCCCGCGCCAGCTTCGACGAGCGACGCGGAGGTCGCCGGCGCCGATCCCGAGGTCGAGCGTGACCGATGAACGACCCGCAGCTCGTGACGAACGTCAGCGTGGTACGTCTTCTCCGGGTCGAGCCGCTCGGTCGGCGCCGTCGCACCGCCGTCGTCCCGAGGCTCCGGGGCATCGACAGACGGCACTCTCGCCAGGCGCTCGCTCGAGCCGCCGTTGCCGGATCTCCTCGCACCCGCCGAGCAGGAGCGTCGTCACGGCGAGCATCACGGCGCGCTGCGACGAACCACGCCCCAACCGTAGTTGACGAGCCTCGCACTCGACGCGGTACTGCTTGCCTCTTGCCGATCCTTCTCGATGGTCAACGGCGAGCAGCACCTCGTGGAGACGCGGCCCGACCGTCGGCTTCTCCACGTGCTGCGCGAGGACCTCGAGCTGACCGGGACGAAGGAAGGGTGCGCGCGAGGGTGCCTGTGGAGCATGCGCCGTGCTGCTCGACGGGGTCCCGCACGTCTCGTGCCTGCTCGCCGTCGCCGCCGTCGAGGGGCGCAGCGTGACGACGATCGAGGGGATCTCGAAGGACGGTCCGACCCCGCTCCAGCATGCGATCGTGGCCGAGGACGCGCTCCAGTGCGGGTTCTGCACGCCCGGGCAGGTGGTCAGCGCCACGGCGCTGCTCGTCGACAACCCGCGCCCGACGCCGAGCGAGATCCGGTCGGCGCTGGCCGGGCAACCTCTGCCGTTGCGGGGTCTATCCGAAGCTCGAGCGGGCGATCCTTCGCGTCTCGGGTCAGGAGCACTGATGGCGCGGTTCGTCCGGACGCAGCGCGAGATCGAGGGACGCTTCGAGGACGTCTTCGCGCTCGTCGACGAGGACGACGACCTCGCCACCTGGATCGACGGCGACGAGCTCGACCTCGTCGGCACCGCCGTCCCGCGTGCCGACGGGATGGTGCGCGTCACCGGAAGCGCGCGCTACACCGTCGACGTCCGCCTCCCTGGGATGCTCCACGGCGCGGTGCTCCGCTCGCCGGTCGGCCGCGGTCGGGTCACGGCGCTCGACCTCGACGCCGCGCGAGCGATGCCCGGGCGTCCGGGCGGTGATCGGGCCCGACGGGCCCTTTGCGATGATCGGCGACCCCCTGCTGACGTCGAGCCCCGAGTTCGCCGGCGAGCCGATCGCGATCGTCGCCGCCGACACGGCGGATGCGGCCGCAGCCGCACTCCGCGCGCTCGCGCCGACGATCACGCCGCTGGCACCACAGATCGACCTCGATGTCGGCCTGAACGAGCAGCCGCTTCGTCAGCGACCCGTCGAGCTGACGCGCGGCGACCCCGACAAGGGCCTGGCGGAGGCGGACGTCACCGTCGAGCTCACGTGCGAGACCCCTCGGCACCTCCAGACCCCGCTCGAGCCCCATGCGGCCGTGGCGCGGTGGGACGGGGACGAGCTGACGGCCTGGATCTCCACCCAGGCGATGTTCGATGCTCGCTCGGAGCTGGCGCGACGGTTCGAGCTCCCCCTCGAGTCCGTCCGGGTGATCTCGGAGTTCATCGGCGGTGGGTTCGGTGGCAAGCAGGGCGCAGGCGCGGAAGGGCTGCTCGCCGCCGAGCTGGCACGCGCGACGGGCAGGCCCGTCCGGCTCGTGAACGATCGACATGCCGAGCAGCTCGTCGGTGGCCGACGGGCTCTGACGCGCCAGACCGTGACGCTTGGCGCGCGCCGGGACGGCACCCTCGTCGCTGCCGAGTCCGCCGCAGTGATCGAGATGGGGCGCGGGGGGATGGTGTTCCCCGTGAACGAGCCCGCGCTGAGCCTGTACGAGCTCCCGAACGTGCGCGCGATGGCGTTTCCCGGTGCAGGCGAGCCTGCGCCCCCAGAACGCGTTCCGTGCACCGGGAGTGCTCGAGGGAACCGCGGTGTTCGAGCAGGCGATCGACGAGCTCGCGAGCGCGCTCGAGATCGACCCGCTCGAACTGCGTCGCCTGAACCACACCGACCGCGACCAGCGCTCGGGGCTGCCGTACTCCAGCAAGCAGCTCCTCGCCTGCTACGACCGTGCCGCCGAGCTCGCGGGCTGGGCCGACCGGGAGCGGCTGCGCGAGCCCCAGCCGGACGGGCTGCTCCGCGGGATGGGGTGCGCGACCCAGATCTGGTGGGGAGGCGGTGGCCCGCCGGCGCAGGCAACGATCAGGCTCGACCGTGCCGGCCGAGCGCTCGTCATGACCGGGATCCAGGACATCGGCACCGGGACGCTCACCGGCGCCCGGATCGTCGCCGCGGAGGAGCTCGGGCTCCCTCTCGAGCACGTGACGGTGAGGGGTGGTGACACCCGACCGAACCTCTACGCACCGGTCGCGGGCGGCTCGATGACGACGCCCGCGGTGATGCCGGCGGTGCGGAGCGCCGCCGGGAAGGTCCGCCGGACGCTGCTCGCGCTCGCCGCCGATGTGCTGGAGATCGCCGCCGACGACCTCGTCGTCAGGGACGGCCGGATCCGGTCGACGGACGGTGCGCTGGACGTCGACGTCGTCGAGGTGACCGACAAGCTCGGGAACGCGACGATCGACGGCTCCGGCTCGCGCGGGCCCAACCCCGACGGCTTCCGCGTCAACACGTTCGGCTGTCAGATCGCGACGGTCGCAGTCGACCCCGGTCTCGGAGAGGTCCGGGTCGAGCAGGTGGTCGCCGTTCACGACGTCGGGCGGATCGTCAACTCCCTGACCGCGTCCAGCCAGGTCGAGGGTGGCGTCCTGCAAGGCATCGGGTTCGCGCTGACCGAGGAGCTCGTGGTCGACCCGACCACGGGCGTGCCCGTGAACGGCCACCTCGACGACTACAAGCTGCCCACGATCGCCGATGTCCCGGAGATCGTGATCGACTTCCCCGGTCTCGCCGATCCAAACCTCCCGAACGTCGGCGCCAAGGGGCTCGGCGAGCCTCCGATCGTCCCGACCGCGGCAGCGATTGCGAACGCGTTCGCCCACGCGACGGGCAGGCGGGCAGCCGGCTTCCCGCTCACCCGCGCACGTGTGATCGAGGCGCTCTCGTGACCGCGTATGCCCGTCCCGACAGCGTCGACGAGGCGCTCACACTCCTCACCGAGCCGGACGCCGTCGCAATGGGTGGCGGCACCGATCTCGCAGGTCAGGTGGATCGCGGGATCCGTCGACCCGCGACGCTCGTCGACCTCCGAGACATCGGCCTCGGCGCCATCGAGGAGACCGCGCACGGGGCGCGGATCGGTGCGATGGCGACTCTCGCCACCGTCGCGGCCTCGCCGCTCCTCGAGGCGTACGCGGCCGTCATGACGGCCGCAGGCTCGGCCGCGTCGCCGCTGCTGCGCAACGCCGGCACGGTCGGGGGCAACCTCTGCCAGCACACGCGCTGCTGGTACTACCGGGGTGAGGAGTGGCTCTGCTGGCTCGGTGGCGGGGATACCTGCTATGCGCAGCTCGGCGACCACCGCAAGCACAACCTCGAGCCGGGCGACTGCATCTCGGCCCACCCGTCCGATCTCGCCCCGGCGCTCGCGGCCTGCGGCGCTACCGTCGAGCTCCGGTCGCCCGGGGCGACGCGCACCGTGCCGCTACTCGAGCTCTACCGGCAACCGACGAGCGACAACCGGTCGCTGCTCGTGCTCGCACCCGGCGAGCTGGTGTGCTCGGTGACGCTGCCGCATCCACCCGAGGCCTCCGTGTACCTGCGCGCCGGCGAGCGCCAGGCGTTCTCGTTCCCGCTGGTCTCGGTTGCCGCCGCCCGTCATCGGGACGTCGTGACCCTCGTCGCGGCCGGGATCGCGAACGTTCCTCGGTGGCTCGATCCCGACGACCCCCTCGCCGGGCTACCCGGCAACCCGCAGACAGCCTGGAAGCGCGATGTGCTCCGAACGCTCGCCGAGCGGGCGCTCGAGGCGGTCGCCTGACTCGCGTCAGGCAGGGGTCGTCGCGGCGAGGACACCTGCGAGGTGGACGAGCCCGATCGCCCGGCGTGTGACCGTGATCCGCTCGTCGTCGTCCTCGATCGCGAACACGCCCTGCCAGAGCTCGGCCGCCGTGCCCAGGGCGGCGCGGATGAGATCGGCCTCCTCGCGATGGCCGTTCGGCTCGAGCGAGGCGTTGACCGCCAGCCCGAGCCCACCCACCGCGTCGGGTTGCCGCATCCACAGCAACGGCATCGCCATCGCGACGTACTGCGAGATCCGGGCGAACGTGACCGGCACCGCGTACGCGGCGACCCCCACCGGCGAGCCGAGCGCGGGCTGCTCCTCGCCCGACGCGATGCGCGAGGCGGTCTCACCGAGCATCCCTCGCAGGTGGCTCTGGTCGAGCCCGGATAGATGCGCGACGCGGAGCGCGAGCAGGAGTGCGTTCGGCAGCCTGCCGTACGGATAGTCCGTCGCGAACACGACCTGCTCGGGAGCGACCTGCCGGAAGAGATCGACGAGATCGACCGCGCTCCACACCGACGTGTCGAAGAACACGCCCGGGACGCCACCGAGCTGGCCCGCGAGCGCCCCCAGGTCCGCGATCCCGGCGTGCGCAACGATGAGCTGCACGCCCTCGAAGCGGCGCACGAGTGAGGCGAGATGGTCCGCAATCGGCGGCAGCCCACGTCCTCCGTGGATGAGGATCGGCACCCCACGCTCGCGCGCGAGCTCGAAGATCGGGGCCAACCGCTCGTCCCCGACCGAGAAGCGCTGTGCGCGCGGGTGGAGCTTGATCCCCCGAGCGCCCGCGTCGAGGCATCGGATCGCCTCCTCCAACGGGCCATGGTCGAGGTCGAGCCGCACGAAGGGCACGATGAGCCCGTCGCTCCGCGCTGCGTGGGCGAGCGTCCGGTCGTTGGCGGCCCGGAAGGCCGGCTCGCGGTCGGGCTCGTCGAGGCAGAACGTGAACGCGCCGGAGAAGCCGTTGCGCCGCAGGCTGTCGACGAGATCGTCCGGCCTCCCGGTCATCCCATCGATGTCGAGCCCGAGGTGCGTGTGCGCGTCCCACAACATCGCGTCGCGTGGCAACGCGGCGCGCACGAGCTCGGTGCAGGCGTCGAAGACCTCCTGGGCGCGCACGTCAGCTTCGGCGTACTGCACGCTCATGCTTCCAGGCCGTCGACCTTGTCGGTGAGGTACTCGAGGTACGGCGCCGGGTCGAGCGCGGGCGAGCCGGTGAGCCGCTCGATCGTCTCCTTCGGCGTGAGCTTGCGCCCGAGCGAGTAGAGGTTCTCCCGCAGCCAGTCGGAGAGCGGGCGCGGGTCACCCGCCGCGAGCTGGTCGTCGAGGTCGGGCAGCGCCGCGCGAACGACGCGCCACAGCTGGAGGGAGATGACGTTCCCGAGCGCGTACGTCGGGAAGTAGCCGATCGCGCCACTCGACCAGTGGACGTCCTGGAGCACGCCCTCGGCGTTCGAGTGCACGTCCACCCCGAGGAACTCCTTCATCCGCGCGTTCCAGATCTCCGGCAGATCCTCGAGCGCAGCCGTGCCCTCGACGAGCTCCTGCTCGAGCTCGAAGCGCAGGATGATGTGGAGCGAGTAGGTCGTCTCGTCGGCGTCGACGCGGATCGGGCCGGGCTCCGCCCGATTGATGGCACGGACGAATTGCTCGCGACCGATGTTTGCGAGCGCCGGGAACGTCTCCTGGAGCGGGCCGTACCAGTGGCTCCAGAAGGGTGCGCTGCGACCGACGAGGTTCTCCCACGTGCGGCTCTGCGACTCGTTCAGCCCGAGCGACGGCGCACCGGCGAGTGGCGAGCGCTGCAGGGTGCCCGCGATCCCGTGCGCGTAGAGCCCGTGACCCGCCTCGTGGAGGGTCGACCAGAACGCCTTCAGGTCGTCTGGCCGGTAGCGCGTCGTCAGCCGGACATCGCGGTTCGAGAACGACGTGCAGAACGGGTGCGCGGTCGGATCGAGGCGCCACGACGCCCTCGTCCAGCCCGAGGGTGGCGACGACGCGCTCGCCGAGCAGCCGCTGGTCGTCGGGGGGAAAGGCGCCTTGGAGGAATGACGCATCGACCGCGGGAGCCCGCGCGACGAGCGTGGTCAGGGCCGGTCGCAGCTTCGCGAACACCTCACGAACTTCGCTCGTGAGCATCCCCGGCTCGTAGTCGTCGAGCAGCGGCGTGTACGGGCTGTCCGTCCAGTCGAAGCACTCGACGTACTCGCGTCGCAGCTCGACGTTCTCGCGCAGGTAGGGCAGGAACGCCGCGAAGTCGTCGTCGCGGCGGGCGGCGACCCAGGCCTGCTGGCCGCGTGAGCCCGCGCGGGTCATCCGCTCCCGAAGGTCCGTCGGCACCCGCCTCTGCTTCTCCCAGTCGCGCCGCGTCACGCGGACGAGGGATGCGTCATCGCTGTCGTACGGGAGCGACTCCTCATACGGCGCGAGCTGCTCGAGGAGGCGGCCGATCTCCGCGTCCGTGAACCGCTCGTGCGCGATCCGGCTGAGCGTCGCCAGCTGGTCGGCACGCGCCTCGGCACCACCCACCGGCATCGTCACGCGCTGGTCCCATCCGAGCACGCCGGCAGCGCGCGAGAGGTCCGATACCTCGGCCAGCCGCCCTCTCAGGTCGCGCAGCGCAGGCTCCACACCTCCAACCTAGCCGCGCCGGTCGAGTCCGGCGTCGTGGTAGAACCGCGGGGATGACCGACGCGATCGAGACCCTGTTCGACGAGGAGCGGCGCTTTCCGCCGTCTGCCGGGTTTGCGGCGGCGGCGAATACGCCGCCGGGTATCTACGAGGAGCCGTTCGAGGCGTTCTGGGAGCGGAACGCTCGCGAGCGTGTGAGCTGGGAAGAGCCGTTCGGCGAGCTGTACAGCTGGGAGCTGCCGTACGCGAAGTGGTTCCTCGGGGGCACGCTCAACGTCGCCTACAACTGCGTCGACCGGCACGTCGAGGACGGCCTCGGCGACCGGGTCGCCTACCACTGGGAGGGCGAGCCGGGCGACACGCGGACGATCACCTATGCCCAGCTGCAGCACGACGTGGTGCGCATGGCGAACGCGCTGCGCGAGCTGGGTGTCGGTGAGGGGACGGCGGTCGCGATCTACATGGGGATGGTTCCCGAGCTCGCGGTCGCGATGCTCGCCTGCACGAGGCTCGGGGCGCCGCACACCGTGGTGTTCGGCGGGTTCTCGGCCGAGTCGCTGTCCGACCGGATGAACGACATGGGTTGCGCGGTGCTGGTCACCCAGGACGAGGCGTGGAGACGCGGTGGCGTGGTGCCGCTGAAGCGGACGGCGGACGAGGCGATGGCGGCTGCCCCGGGTGTGCATGCCTGCCTCGTCGTGCGGCGCACGGGGAACGAGGTGCCGATGCGCGACGGTCGTGATCGCTGGTACCACGAGCTCGACGTGTCCGACGACCCGGCGAGCTGCCCGTGCCTGCCGATGGACAGCGAGGCATTGCTGTTTCTGATGTACACGTCCGGCACGACCGCCAAGCCGAAGGGGATCGCCCACACGACGGGTGGATACCTCGTCGGGGCGGCGACGACCCACCACTACGTGTTCGACCTGAAGCCCGACACCGACGTGTACTGGTGCGCGGCCGACATCGGCTGGATCACCGGCCACAGCTACATCGTCTACGGGCCACTGTGCAACGCAGCCACCTCGGTGCTGTACGAGGGAACCCCGGACTTCCCCGATCGCGAGCGCTGGTGGTCGATCATCGAGCGGTACGGCGTGACGATCCTGTACACGGCGCCGACCGCGATTCGCGCGCACATGAAGTGGGGGCCGGAGCACGCCGCGGCACACGATCTGACCTCGCTGCGGCTGCTCGGATCGGTTGGCGAGCCGATCAACCCCGAAGCATGGATGTGGTACCACGAGCACATCGGCGGGAGCCGCTGCCCGATCGTCGACACCTGGTGGCAGACCGAGACCGGGATGATCCTCATCACCCCGCTGCCCGGTCTCACCACCACCAAGCCGGGCTCGGCAACCCGCCCGTTCCCCGGTGTCGCCGCTGCCGTCGTCAACGAGCAGGGCGAGACCGTCGAGCACGGCGGCGGCTACCTCGTCCTCGAGCGGCCCTGGCCCGCGATGACCCGCGGGATCTTTGGCGACGATGCCCGCTATCGCTCCACCTACTGGGAGCGCTTCCCCGGCCGCTACTTCGCCGGCGACGGCGCCCGGATCGACGCCGACGGCGACTTCTGGCTCCTCGGTCGCGTCGACGACGTGATGAACATCTCCGGCCACCGGATCTCGACGATCGAGGTCGAGTCCGCCCTCGTCGACCACCAGGCCGTCGCTGAAGCGGCCGTCTGCGGTCGCGCCGACGCGACCACGGGTCAGGCGATCGTCGCCTTCGTCACCCTCAAGGGAGGCTACAGCGGCTCCGTCGAAATGCTCGACGAGCTCCGGAACCACGTCGCAGTCAAGATCGGCGCGATCGCCAAACCTGCGAACATCGTCTTCACACCCGAGCTGCCGAAGACCCGCTCGGGCAAGATCATGCGCCGGCTCCTGCGCGACGTCGCCGAGCACCGCCCGCTCGGCGACACGACCACCCTCGCAGACCCCACCGTCGTCAGCGAGATCGCAGACCGCGCTACCACAACGTCCGCCGACGAGGCCTGACCGGCTGGCCCACCGGGGCCGTTACGCCGGTGGCGCCAGCGCGCTCTTCGTGTAGATCCCCGAGGCGTTCCAGAGGAGATACCCCTTTGCGCCCTGGAGACGAACCGCCTGCACCTGCTGGCGCACCTGCCCGGCGTCGTAGTTCCAGTCCTGGATCCAGGGGACGAGTTGAGCGTGGCTTCCCTTGAGCTGGGCGCGGAAGTCGACGAGCGTCCGGAAGACGGTCTCGCCGGGCTCGGTGCTCGGCGACACGATCCCCAGCTCACCACCGCCGTAGAGCACCGGGTATGCCATCGGGCTCACGGTGTCGACGTGCTGCGAGATCCAGGCGGGCACCTGACCGATCCGCAGGTCGCGGGTGGCCGACAGCCCGAACAGGGCAGACGAGATGCGCACGCCCAGCGGGCCGAGCCGCTGCTTGGCGTACGCGATGAAGTCGGCGATCACCTGTCCACGCGGCACGGTCGTCCTTCCCGGGTAGACCGCGCTCGCGATGTCGCCGTCGGAGGGGAAGCGGACGTAGTCGAGCATGATCTCGTCGAAGCCGGCCCGGGCGGCCGCGGACGCGACCGACAGCGCGTAGTCCCACACCCGGCGGTCGTAGGGGTTGAGCCACCCGAGCCCACCGTTGGTCGTCCAGACCGACCCGTCGCGGCGGTGGATCGCGAGGTCGGGCCGTGCCGCGGCGAGGATCGGGTCCTGGAAGACCACAACTCGCCCGATCAGGTAGATGCCCTTGCGGTGCGCCCGTCGCGCCACATCGCGCGGGTCGAAGTAGCCGCGGACGGCACCCACCTTGACCGCGAGCGGCACACCAGCAGGCCGGAACCCGATCTGGCCGCCCTCGTCCTTGACGTCGAGCTCGATCGTGTTGAGCCCGGAGCGTCGGAGCGCGAAGTACTCGTCGAGCTTGCCGGGCAACGACGCGAGCGCGCCCGTGACGTGCACCCCTCGTACCTCGAGCGGCAACGGACGCGGTCTGGACGAGCCCGTGACGCTCGCGACGGCGGTGGCCGCCTTCGGCTTCGGGTGCTCGCGGTCGGCGAGCGTCATCCCACCGGCGAGCGCCAGGACACCGATCAGCGCGAGCCCGAAGAGAAGCGCGCGGCGGCGGCGCGTGCGGCGCCGCGAGTCGTCCCGGCGAGCGCGGAAGCGCTCGTTCGGGTCCATCGATGGATACAGCATGGACACCGGGTCCAGGAGTGTACGGCATCCCTGGTGACCTGGGCGGTCGGCGCGAGGACATACGATGGGCGCCCGATGGTCCTTTCCGACCGCGCTATTCGCCGCCAGATCGACGCCGGTCGCATCGGGATCGAGCCCTACGAACCAACGCTGATGCAACCGTCGAGCCTCGACGTCCGGGTCGACCGGCTGTTCCGCGTGTTCCGCAACTCGCGCTACCCGTTCATCGACGTGAAGGTCGCCCAGGAGGAGCTCACCGAGCTCGTCGAGGCGGCCGACGAGGAGCCGTTCATCCTCCACCCCGGTGAGTTCGTCCTGGGCGCGACGCTCGAGCGCGTGAGCCTGCCCGACGATCTCGTGGCCAGGCTCGAGGGGAAGTCGAGCCTGGGCAGGCTCGGGCTCTTGATCCACTCCACCGCCGGGTTCATCGACCCTGGCTTCGACGGCCACGTCACGCTCGAGCTCTCGAACGTCGCGAACCTGCCGATCACGATCTACCCGGGGATGAAGATCGGCCAGCTCTCGTTCGTCCAGCTGTCGGAGCCGGCCGAGGCGCCCTACGGCTCGACCGGGCTCGGGTCGAAGTACCAGGGCCAGCGCGGGCCGACACCGAGCATGTACTGGAAGAACTTCACGGAGCAATGAGCGTCCTCGTCACGGGGGCGAGCGGGTTCGTCGGCCGCGAGGTCACGAAGACGCTCGTCGAGCGCGGCGTTCAGGTCCGCGCCATGGTTCGATCGGCGCGCGGGGCCGAGCTGCTCGCCGACATCGACTGCGAGCTCGTCCGGGGCGACGTGGGCGACCCCGCGTCGCTCGTCGCCGCGGCGCGCGGGATGCGCTCGATCGTCCACCTCGTCGCGATCATCGAGGGCGCTCCCGAGACGTTCGAGCGGGTGATGGCGGCCGGCACGGGCAACCTCGTCGAGGCGTCCCGCGAGGCGGGCGTCCGACGCATCGTCCTGATGAGCGCTCTCGGCACCGGCCCCGAGGCGACGATCCCGTACTTCCGCGCGAAGTGGGCCGCAGAGCAGGCGGTCGAGCGCAGCGGCGCTGGCTATACGATCCTCCGCCCGAGCTTCATCCTCGGGCCGGGCGGCGGTGCGCTGCCACGGCTCGCGCGGCTTGCGCGGCTGCTTCCGATCACTCCGGTGCTCGGCCCCGGCACACAGCGCGTGCAGCCGATCTGGATCGGGGACGTCGTTCGGGCGATCGGCCTCGCGCTCGAGCAGGAGACGGGCGAGCTGGTCGAGCTCGGCGGCCCGGACACGGTCACCTGGAACGAGCTCTGGCAGCGGTTGAAGACCGCCCTCGGGACGCGCCGACCCTCGTTCCACATCCCGTTCTGGCTCGCCAAGGGCCCGGCGGCCCTGCTCGAGCAGCTCCCCTCCGCTCCGCTCACGCGGGACCAGCTGCAGATGTTGGAAGGGCCGGACAACGTCGTCACCGACGGCGGCCGCTCGATGCGCGCGCTGGGTCTCGACGACCTCGTGGGGCTCGACGCGCAACTGCGGCGCTCGCTCGGCTGAGAACTCGTTTCGGAATGACGCTTCGTTGGCGGGGCGTGATGGGCGGGTGCGATGCAAGGACGCAGGGAGTCCCAATACGCGACGTATTGGGACGACCGAGGACGCCGCAGCGTGCCCGGACAGCGCGTCCCGACGACTCAAGGCTTCATTTTGAAACGAGTTCCAAGACGAGAGAGGGGCTGCCGTAGCAGCCCCTCTCGATCGGACACCAGCGGTGGATTTGTAGAGGCGCTTCCTGCCGGTCTCCCGGCGGCGCGAACTGCGAGCCCCCCACGCTGGCTAGACGTTTCCCGGTGGTCCCGGGGGCACGCCTCTACCCGCTGGTACCTCCGCTGCCGGTACTACTCGAATCGCTCACTACCGGACCACCTCCTTTCCGCGGTAGGCCCAACCTAGCAGCCGCGGCGGCCGAAGCGAAAGCCCTGCTCAGGGGTCGAGAATGGTGGTCAGCTCGACACCGAAGCCGAGCGGCAGCGTCACCGAGGCGAGCGTCGGGTCGGCCTGGCGCCGAGCGACGTATCCGGCCAGACCCTCGTGCGACAGCACATTGTCCGCCATGACGACGGTGCCCGGCCTGGCGAGCGACCTGACCGCCGTGAAATAGAGCTCGTAGTCGGCCTTCCAGGCGTCGATGAACACGATTGCGAACCGCTCCTCGAGGCGGGCCAGGGTCTGTAGCGCGTTGCCCTCGACGAGCACCGCGTGGTCGTCGAGACCGGCGTCGGCCAGGTTGTCCCGCCAGGCCGAGGCCTTGACCGGGTCCTGCTCGAGCGACACCACCGATCCCCCGGCGATCCGCGCCCCGGCGGACAGCCAGATGGTCGAGTAGCCCCGCGAGCCGCCGATCTCGAGGATGCGCGCGGCCGGCGCCGAAGCCGCGAGCGCGAGGAGCACACGGCCGGTGTCCGGGCCGCAGGCGAGCGAGCGCTGCTGGACCGGCACGTCGGACGCCGACTCGCGCGCATCCTCGTCCTCGAGTCGCTGGAGCACCGCCAGGACGCGCTCGTCGAGCATCAGGGACGCTCGGGGAGCTCGACGACGACGACTCCGTCCTCGCGCACGCGGACGGGGTACGCGTCGACGGGCAGGTATGCCGGGAGCGTCCTCGCCTCACCGGTTCGGATGTCGAACCGCGCTCCGTGTCGCGGGCAGATCACCTCACAGTGCTCCACGTCCCACTCCCCCTCGCACAGCTTGCCGTCGTCGTGGGTACAGCGATCCTCGATCGCGAAGAAGACGCCCTCGCAGTTGTACACGCCGATCCCCTCCGGCCCGACCTCGGCGAACAAGCGGTGCGTCCCGGGTGGCAGCTCGGACGCGGGACACAGCTCGACCTCCCCCATCGCTAGGAGAGCGTGATCTCGCCGGAGGAGGTACCCCACTCCTCCGGGAGCGGTGTTCCCTTCGCCCGGTGCAGCGCGACCTTGAGCACCCCGAGACCGAGCAGGGCGCATTTGAGGCGAACCGGGGTGAGCGGGATCCCGATCTCGTCGAGGAGCTCCTCCCTCGGCATCGCCGCGACGTCCTGCGCGCTCCGACCGCGGACGAGATCGGTCAGCATCGACGTGGCCGCCTGGCTGATCGCGCACCCGCGTCCCTCGAACCCGACATCCTCGATCACGTCGCCGTCGCCGAACCGCACCGAGACCGAGATCTCGTCGCCGCACAGCGGGTTTTGCCCCTCCGCCGTAGCGTCCGCGGGGTCGAGCAGCCCGTGGTTGCGGGGACTTCGATAGTGGTCGAGGATCACCTCGCGGTACAGCTGCTCGAACTCGCTCATCGCTATCCGAGGCTCGCCTTGACCTTGTGGAGACCGGCGATCAGGCGATCGACCTCATCCTGGGTCGAGTAGACGTAGAAGCTCGCTCGCGTCGTCGCAGCGACGCCGAGACGCGTCATCAGCGGCTGGGTGCAGTGGTGACCCGCGCGGACGGCGACCGCCTCCCAGTCGAGGATCTGTGCGACGTCGTGGGGATGGATTCCCTCGACACCGAACGAGACGATCCCGGCCCGTCGGTCGGCAGGCGGGCCGTAGACCGTCACCCAGGGAAGCTCGGCGAGCCGCTCCATCGCGACCGTGACGAGCTCGTGCTCGTGCCGCTCGATCGCCTCGAGCCCGATCCCGGTGACGTAGTCGATCGCGGCAGCGAGGCCGACAGCCTCGGCGATCGCCGGCGTACCGGCCTCGAACTTGTGCGGGAGCTCGTTGAACGTCGTCTGCTCGAGCGAGACCGATCGGATCATCTCGCCGCCGAGGTTGAACGGGCTCATCGCCTCCAGGAGCTCGCGGCGTCCCCAGAGCGCCCCGATCCCCGTCGGCCCGCAGAGCTTGTGACCCGTGATCGCGACGAAGTCCGCCCCGAGCGCCTGGACGTCCACAACCCGGTGGGGCGCGGCCTGGGCAGCGTCGACGACCATGATCGCGCCCTGCTCGTGCGCCCAGGTCGCGAGCTTCGCGACGGGGTTGATCGTGCCGAGCGTGTTGGAGACGAGGTTGTTCGCCACCACCTTCACGTTCCCCTCGCGGGCGATGCCGTCGAGCGTGTCCAGCTGGAGCTCACCGACGTCGTCGATCGGGATGTGGCGGAAGCTCGCGCCCGTGCGGCTGGCGACGTACTGCCAGGGGACGAAGTTCGCGTGGTGCTCGAGCTCGGTGATCACGACGACGTCGCCGGGACCGAGGTTGTCGAGCCCCCACGCGTACGCGACGAGGTTGATCGCCTCGGTTGCGCTGCGCGTGAAGACGATCTCCTTGTCCGACGGGGCGTTGAGCAGCCGAGCCACCGTGCGGCGCGCCGACTCGTAGCCTTCGGTGGCCCGCTCGGCGAGCCGGTAGACACCCCGGTGGACGTTTGCATACTCGTGCTCGTAGAACTCGCGCATCCGATCGAGCACCTGGCGCGGCTTCTGTGCGGACGAGGCAGAGTCGAGGTACGCGATCGGCTTGCCACCGAAGAGCTCCTCGAACACCGGGAAGTCCGCCCGGATCTGCTCGACGGCCAGCTGTTCCGAGAGGTCCACGCTCATGGAGCCATGCTAGCCGCGTTCGACCGGCCCACGACGCGGGGCAATCACCCAGCGGGCCGCGAATGGCCGTTCTGGCGTGCCCGCGCCGCCAGCTCGAGCTGATGCTCGACCGCCTCCGCAGCGCTGTCGAGCACGTCGCAGAGTCGATCGAGCCTGATCCGCTCGGAGGTCTCCTCGAGGAGCTCCTGTTTCAATGGGTGCGCGAGCTCGAACCGACCGGCGAGGGCGAACGACAGCTGCGCGTCGTCCAGCTCGGGTGGCTCGACGCTCCGCCCCGGTCAGCTCGACGAGGCGCCCGAAGAGCCCTATCGCCCGCTCCTTGGTCGCCGGGTCGGAGGGGTCGTCCTGGTCGCCCAGCGGCTCGATCGAACCGGTGTGGAAGCTCCGCCCGTCCGTCAGCTCGACGAGCCTGAACCGCGATCGGCCCTCGACGACGATGTTGAGCCGGCCGTCGTCCATCCGCTCGACGACCTCGATCACGGCCGCGGCCGTGCCGACCTCGCGGACACCGTCGTCGTCGGCGTAGACGAGACCGAACTCGCGGTCGAGTTCGAGGCATTCGCCGATCAGCTCGCGGTAGCGCGGCTCGAAGATGTGGAGCGGGATCTGCTCGGTCGGGAGCAGCACGATGCCGAGCGGGAACAGGCCGATCTCGTCCACGGTCGAAGCGTAGACCGCGGCTCCGATCGGCTGAACTACGCTCGTCGCGTGGAAACCGCCACCCGTCCGCTCCGGGCTCCTCTCCGTCGCGTCACCTTCGCGTGTGCGTGCGCGGTCGCCTGCTGCCTCCTCACGTCGTGGCCGACGCCGGCCGCGGCATCCGATGGGCCTCCGGAGCATGTCAGGGTGACGCTCCTCGCCGACTCGGTCGGTGGCGTGCTCTGGTGGTTCGCTCCCGCTCGTGAGGAGCTCGCGCGCGGGCTCGACCTCCGGCTCGAGGTCAGGACGTGCATGCGGCTCGCGCGCGCAGGCTGCCTGTACGACGGCGAGCGCTCTCCGAGTGCTCTCGAGACGCTCGCGCGGCTCGGCTCGGAGGTCGGCCAGATGCTCGTCGTCGACGTCGGGTACAACGACACCGCCGTCGGGTACGCAGACGGGATCGACCGCCTCATGGAGGCCGCCGTCGCCAACGGGGTGCGAGAGGTGATCTGGACGACTCTCAGCACGCACCGCGCCCCGTACCCCGACCTCAACGCCGCGATCGGGCTCGCGGCGGAACGCTGGCCACAGCTCGTGATCGCCGACTGGGCAGCCGAGAGCCGTGGTCGGTCGTGGTTCTCCGACGACGTCCACCTCACCGCGCGGGGAGGCGTCGCACTCGCTCGCTTCCTCCGACCGATCGTGCTCGACGCCTGCGGAGCGTCGTGTCGACCGGTGACCGTCGAGCCTGAGCCGCGCCCGGTCACTGCTCGCGCCGAGGACGGCTCGTTCCGGATCGTCTCGGCCGCGAACGTCGTGCGGGGCGGGGCGGGCGTCGAGGTAGCGCTGACGCTCGGGCGGGCCTCGCGCGGCAGGCGGTGTTCGCTGCACAGCTATCGTCGTTCCTCGCACAGCGGCTGCCGCGGGTCGGATCTTCGTCCCCGCCGGGCATCGGACGGCCACGTTCCTCGTCCGCACCAGGCCTGTCGACCGACGCGGGCGGTCGCGATCGGGATCTCCTGCGGTGCCGCGTCGGCCCGCCTGCCGTTGACCGTCGGCGTCCCGCGGGTCACGTCGATCGAAGTCGAGCCGTTCGCTCCCGGGGCGACGAGTATCCCGCTCTGGATCCGCCTGTCCGGGCCTGCGGGGCCGCACGGCGTGAGCGTCCGGCTCGCGTCGACGGCCGGTGTCGCGGTTCCCCCCGTCGTCGTGGTGGCGCCGGGGAGCAGGGAGCTCCGCGTGATCGTCGCCGCCGAGACGGTCGACCAGCCGTTGGCTGCCGCGATCGAGGCAACGGCACCGGCCGCCGACCTCGTGGCGCGGATCCAGCTCGCACCGTGAGCGGCTAGGGGATTCGCGACTCGAGCGCGGCGCCGAGCGCCTCGCGCACCGGCTCGAGCTCGACCCGGTCGAGCACGTCCTGGAAGAAGCCCCGCACGATGAGCCGCTCCGCCTCGCTCCGCGGCAGGCCGCGGGCCATGAGGTAGAAGAGCTGCTCGCGGTCGACCGGTGAGAGCGTCGCGCCGTGCGTGCAACGGACGTCGTTCGCGAGGATCTCGAGCCCCGGGATCGAGTTCGCCGTCGCGGCCTTGGAGAGCAGTAGGTTGCGGTTCTCCTGGTAGGCGTTCGTCTTCTGCGCGCCCTCCTCGACCCGGATCATCCCGCGCCAGACCGAGCTTGCGGAGTCTCGAAGCGCGCCCTTGAAGGCGAAGTCGCTCGTCGTGTCGGGCGCGGCGTGGAGCTGGTAGGTGTCGTAGTCGAGGTGCTGCGTGCCGTCGGCGAAGTAGGCGCCCGTCACACGCGAGGTAGCTCCGCGATCGACGAGCTCGTTCGTGATCCATACCTTCCCGTTCCCCGAGCCGAACCCGCCGGCGACCCAGTCGAGCTCGGCATCCCGGCCGACTCGTGCGTGGTTCGAGGAGAACAGCCAGGTGCGCTGCGAGAGGTTCTGGACGTTGACGTACTCGACCTTCGCGCCGTCCTTGACCACGATCTCGACGGCCGCGTTCGCATAGCCCGAGAGCGATGGGTCGCTCGATGCGAGCTCCTCGATCAGCGTGAACCGGCTGCCGGGCTCTGCGACGACGAGCACCCGCCAGAACAACGATCCGGCCTCGACGGTGTTCGAGACGCGGAGGAACAGCGGTCGAGCGAGCTCGACGCCGGCGGGGACGTGGACGAGCAGGCCGTGCTCCCACAGCGCGGCGTTGTGCGCACGCAGCTTGTCGTCCGCTCCGACGAGCGAGCCGACCAGCGGCTCGGCGTCGCTCAGCGGCTCGAACCGGATCCCGTCCGCGGCTCTGACGATCTCGATCCCGTGCTCGTCGAGCGAGGCGATCCCCTCGGCATCGAGCTCGACGAACGAGGATGTCTGCTCACCACGCGAGGTCGGGGTGGCTGTCCAGCCGTCCGGGTCGAACCCCGACAGGTCGGTGAACCGCCAGTGCTCCTCGCGCCTCGTGGGCAGCGGCAGCGAGCGGTACCGCTCGAGCAGGTCAGCTCGCATGGGGCGCGTACCTGCGGTGCAGCATGATCTGGTTGCCGTCGGGGTCGTGGAAGATCGCCATGTGGCAGACGCTCGTGTCGAACACGTCGCCGGTGAACTCGATCCCCTTCGCCTCGAGCGCCTCCTTGGCGGCGGCGACGTCCGGCACACGGAGCGCGATCGGGGACGAGTGCGGTCCTTGAACTCCTGACCGATGTTCGTCGGGTCGAGGAGGTAGAGGCTGACGTTCTCGCCGAGCTGGAACTCGGGCCACGACCCGAGCCCCGGGATCTCCTCGAGACCGAGCGTGTCACGGTAGAACGCGCGCGAGCGCTCGAGGTCGGTCACCGGGACGGAGATGAAGTCGGTGCGCTCGACCACGATTCCCATGGCGTCTCCGGCTCGGTCGGCCTCAGCCGACAGAGCCCTCCATCTGCAGCTGGATCAGCCGGTTCATCTCGACGGCGTACTCGAGCGGCAGCTCCTTCGTGATCGGCTCGACGAAGCCGGAGACGATCATCGCGCTCGCCTCGGCTCTCGGACAGCCCGCGGCTCATGAGGTAGAAGAGCTGCTCCTCGCCGATCTTCGAGACGGTCGCCTCGTGCCCCAGGTCGACGTCGCTCTCCTTGACATCGATGTAGGGATACGTATCGGAGCGCGACTCATCGTCGAGGATCAGCGCGTCGCAGACGACCTTCGACTTCGACCCGGTCGCCCCCTTGGCGACCTCGAGCAGGCCGCGGTACCCACCTCGACCTCCGTCCTTCGAGATCGACTTCGAGGTGATCACGCTCGTCGTGTTCTTCGCGACGTGGACGACCTTGCCACCGGCGTCCTGGTGCTGCCCCTTGCCGGCGAACGCGATCGACAGGACCTCGCCGTGGGCGCCCTCGCCCATCAGCCAGATGGCCGGGTACTTCATCGTCACCTTCGAGCCGAGGTTCCCGTCGACCCACTCCATCGTCGCGTTCTCGTGGGCGATCGCCCGCTTGGTGACGAGGTTGTAGACGTTGTTCGACCAGTTCTGGATCGTCGTGTACCGGCAGCGCCCGCCCTTCTGGACGATGATCTCGACGACCGCGGAGTGCAGCGAGTCGCTCGAGTAGATCGGCGCGGTGCACCCCTCGACGTAGTGGACGTAGGCGTCCTCGTCGACGAGGATCATCGTGCGCTCGAACTGCCCCATGTTCTCGGCGTTGATGCGGAAGTACGCCTGCAGCGGCATCTCGATCCGCACGCCCTTCGGCACGTAGATGAACGATCCGCCCGACCAGACCGCCGAGTTGAGCGCGGCGAACTTGTTGTCGTTGCGCGGGATCACGGTTGCGAAGTGCTTCCGCACGAGCTCCTCGTGCTCGCGCAGCCCCGAGTCCATGTCGAGGAAGATCACGCCCTTCGCCTCGAGATCGGCGTGGAGCTTGTGGTAGACGACCTCGGACTCGTACTGGGCGCCGACGCCGGCGAGGTACTTCTTCTCGGCCTCCGGAATCCCGAGGCGATCCCACGTGTCCAGGATCTCGGCGGGGAGGTCCTCCCACTTGTCGGCCTGCTTCTCGGTGGGCTTCAAGTAGTAGTGGATGTTGTCGAAGTCGATCCCGGAGAGGTCGGCGCCCCAGCTGGGCATCGGCCGCGCGAGAAAGTCGTCGAGTGCCTGGTGGCGGAATGCCCGCATCCAGTCCGGCTCCGACTTGTGGTCGGAGATGACATCGACGAGCCCGTGGGTCAGACCCTTGGGCGCCTTGTAGATCGGGCTGTCGTCGACGTGGAAGCCGTACTCGTAGTCCGCTCGGATGTCGCGGATGATCTCGGTCTCGCTGTTGCTCATGCGCCCTCCGCTGCTACACCTGCAGGCAGGAATGCCTCGTACCCATCGGCCTCGAGTTGCTTCGCGAGCTCCGCGCCACCCGAGGCGACGATCCGACCGTCCACGAACACGTGGACGTGGTCGGGTGTGACGTAGTCCAGGATCCGCTGGTAGTGCGTGATCACGAGGGCGCCCATCTCGGGCCCGACGAGCGCGTTGACGCCCTCGGCCACGACGCGTAGCGCATCGATGTCGAGCCCGGAATCGGTCTCGTCGAGAATTGCGATCCGCGGCTTGAGCATCGCCATCTGGAGGATTTCGACGCGCTTCTTCTCGCCACCCGAGAACCCGTCGTTGAGGTACCGCTGGGCGAGCTCCCGCGGCACCTTTAGATGCTCCATCGCCTCGAGCAGCTCGGTGCGGAACTCCTTGACGGGGATCGGGTCGTCCTCGCCGCCGGCGGCGACCTTCCGCTTCGCGTTGATCGCGCTGCGGAGGAAGCTCGTGACCGTGACGCCCGGGATCGCGTGCGGGTACTGGAACGCGAGGAACAGCCCCCGCTGGGCGCGCTCGTCGGCCTCGAGCTCCAGAATGCTCTCACCCTCGAGCAGGATCTCGCCCTGGGTGATCTCGTACGCGGGGTGCCCCATGAGGGCATACGCCAACGTCGACTTGCCCGAGCCGTTCGGGCCCATGATCGCGTGCTTCACGTTCGTGTCGAGCGCCAAGTCGAGACCCTTGACGATCTCCGTGCCGTCCTCGAGCGCGACGTGCAGGTTCGTGATCTCGAGCAATGCCAAGAAGGGTCCTCCGCCTCGTTCGAATCGCTGACCCCTGGCGAGCGGGGTTCTCCACCACGATGGTACCGGGACCCATCCGGGATCCGAGCGCGCGTGCTGTCCCCTCGTCGCGTTTGCGGCCGGACCGGACAACTGGTGATACCGTTCGTTCATGCCCTTCGGAATCGGAATCTGGGAAATGCTGATCCTGCTCCTCGCGGTGCTGCTCATCTTCGGGCCGAAACGGCTGCCCGAGATGGGTCGCCAGCTGGGACGCGGGATGCGGGAGTTCAAGGACTCGGTGACCGGCAACAAGGACGACGAGCTGGACGAGCCGGTCGCGATGACCGAGCTCGACGATGTCCCGCCCGCGACGAGCACGAGCGCGCCCGTCCGCGAGCGCGACGCAGTCTCCTAGCCCGTCTCGCGCATGGCGCGCCGGATCCTCCCGCGACGCCTGCAACCCGACGAGGAGGCTACGCTCGTCGAGCACCTCGGCGAGTTGCGCCACCGCCTGGTGGTGTGCCTGCTCGCGTTCATCCCGGCGTTCGCGGTCGCATACGCCGCCCACGACTGGCTGATCGGCAAGCTCAAGGACCTCCTGCCCGAGGGCACGAAGCTCGTCACCCTCGGCGTCACCGAGCCGTTCACGACCTCGCTGAAGGTGAGCTTCTTCGCCGCCGCCGCGATCGTCTTGCCGGTGCTTCTCTGGCAGATCTGGGCGTTCCTCGCGCCCGCGGTCGACCATTCGACGCAGCGGATCATCTCCGTGTTCGTCGTCTTCGCAACCGCGCTCTTCCTCACGGGCGTCGCGTTCTGCTATTTCGTGATCCTCCCGAAGGCGCTCGGCTTTCTCATCGGCTTCGACGGCGACCTGTACGAGGAGCAGGTGCGGGCGAGCTACTTCCTGTCCTTCGTGACGCTCACGATGTTCGCCACGGGGCTTGCGTTCCTGATGCCGATCTTCGTGCTCGCGCTCGTCAGGATCGGGGTGCTCTCGTCCATGACGCTGCGACGGAACCGGCGAATCGGGTATGTGGCCATGCTCGCGTTCGCGATCCTGCTGCCCACGGTCGACCCCGTCTCGCTCGCACTCGAGGTCGTGCCGCTCTGGATCCTCTTCGAGGTGTCGATCTGGCTCTCGGCCTTCATGGAGAAGCGCTGGGCGAGGCGCGAGTCGTCGTACTGGGGCGAGAGCGAGGCGTGAGAGCGATCGCGGCGGATTGGGTCGTCCCCGTCGAGGGCGACCCGATCGCGGACGGCGCCGTTGCAGTCGCCGACGACGGAACCATCGCAGCCGTCGGCCCGGCTTCCGAGCTTGGCGCGGACGAGCGATTCGACGGCGCGGTGATCGTCCCCGGGCTCGTCAACGCTCACAGCCACCTCGAGTACGCCGTGTACGCCGGCTTCGGCGACGGGTTGCCGTTCGTGCCGTGGATCGGGTTGCACATCGAGCGCAAGCAGGCGCTCGAGCTCGACGACATGCGGGCGATCGCGACCGTCGGCGCATGGGAGTGCCTGCGGTCGGGGGTGACGACCATCGGTGACTGCAGCTTCGTCGGGGCGACCGCCGAGGCGGCCGCGGCCACCGGGCTCGGCGCGATCGTGTTCGTGGAGGTGTTCGGACGTGACATCGGCGCGCTCGCGCGGTTCGACGAGATCCGGGTTCGGATCGAGCCGAGTCTTTCGCGCAACGTGCGGCTCGGTGTCTCACCCCACGCGCCGTACACGTGCTCGATCGACGTCTACGCGGCATGCGCGGCGCTGGGCCTCCCCCTGCAGACGCACCTGGCGGAGAGCCCGGCCGAGCGCGACTGGCTCGTCGACGGGGTCGGAGACTGGACACCGCTCCGTGACCTGCTCGTGCCACCGCCCGGCCAGACGGGCGTCCGCATGCTGCAGTCGGCCGGGCTGCTCTCCTCCGGGCTCTCTGCGGCACACTGCGTCCACGTCGACGAAGAGGAGATCCAGCTGCTCGCGGCGGCCCGGGTCGGGGTCGCGCACTGTCCTCGCTCGAACGGGTACCTCGGGTGCGGGGTTGCGCCGGTCGCCGAACTGCGCGCGGCCGGAGTCACTGTCGCGATCGCAACCGACAGCCCCGCCTCGACGCCGTCGCTCGACCTGTTCGAGGAGGTGCGCACCGCGATCGTCGCGGCACGAGCGCGCGCCGAGCGCCCTGACGCCTTTCCGACCGAGCTCGCGCTGGAATCGCTGACCCTCGCGGGAGCGCGCGTGCTCGGCCTCGACGACGAGCTCGGCTCGCTCGTCCCGGGCAAGCGGGCCGACCTCGCCGTGATCGACCTCGCTGGATCTCCGTTCGACCCAGTTGAAGATCCTGTTAGCGCGGTGATACTCGGCGGCTCCCCGGACAGGGTTGCAGCTACTCTCGTAGCCGGCGAGATTCGCTACCGACGGGGCGTGACGACGTGGCGCGATTCGACAAGAGCAGCGCGAAGGGCTCGAAGCCGAATGTTGCCGTAGCCTCGCGCCCGAAGCGATCCTCGACGATGGCACCGTCGATCGAGGACACGATGTTCTTTCCACGGCTGCGTCGTCACGCCAAGTGGATGTTCGTCTTCCTCGCGCTCGTGTTCGGCTTCGGCTTCGTCCTGTTCGGCGTCGGCGCGGGTGGTGTCGGCGTCGGGGACATCTTCCGCGACTCGGGTGGCGGTGACGCGCAGTCCGTCACGGACGCGATCAAGAAGACCGAGCAGACCCCACGCAACCCGCAGGCGTGGCGTGACCTGTCGACTGCTCTGCAGACCGATGGCCAGACCGATCGCGCCGTCAACGCGCTCGAGCAGGTCACGAAGCTCCAGCCAGGGAACCCCGACGCCTACCGCGAGCTCGGCGCGCTCTACATCGCGCAGGCGAGCGAGAAGCAGACGGCGGCCCAGCGAGCACGGCTCCGGGCGTCGTTCGCAGGAGCAAGCGAGAACTTCGCCGGGCTTCTCGCCCTGAACGGGAAGGCGGTCGTCGGAAACCCGATCGGCCGCTCGGTGAACGCGGTGGAGACGACCGAGATCACGCGACTCTCACAGGAGGGCGTGATCGCCGCCGCGAACGCGATGGCCACCTTCAAGGAGGTCGCAAAGCTGCAGCCACGCGACCCCAGCGTCCAGATCGAGCTCGCCCAGGCAGCCGAGCAGACGGGTGATGCGGCGAGCGCGATCGCTGCCTATCAGCAGTTCCTGAAGCTCGCGCCGGACGATCCGACCGCGGTCAGCGTCAAGGATCGAGTCAAGCAGCTCCAGCAGGCTCTCGCCTCCCAGTCGGGGTAGACTCGCGTCCGGTGGAGCGCCGGTCGGCAACCACGATTCTGGCGGTCGCCGCGGCGTCCGCGATCGTCCTCACCGCCGCCGGCTGTGGTGACACGGTGGGTTACTCGGACGGCTCCGGAGACCGACAGCGCGGCAAGGAGCTGTTCGTCGAGAAGTGCGGGTCGTGTCACACGCTCGCGGACGCGGGGACGAACGGGAAGATCGGTCCCGACCTCGACTATGCGTTCGTCCAGTCGCGAATCGACGGCCTCGGAGAATCCACCATCCTGCAGGTGGTGCGTGATCAGATCGCATACCCGGTCACGACGCCCTCGACGGGCGCACCTGGGATGCCGGCCGACATCGTCACCGGTGACGACGCCGATGACGTGGCGACGTACGTCGCCTCGGTCGCCGGGCTCGACGCGACCGGTCAGCCGATCGACCCCGCAAACCCGCCGCAGCCGTCGCCCGGTGGAGGTGCCACCGACGGCAAGACGATCTTTGCGACCGCCGGGTGTGCGGGCTGTCACACGCTCGCCGCGGCGGGCGCGAGCGGGAACGTCGGGCCGAACCTCGACGACGCCAAGCCGGACAAGGCGCTCGTCGTCGAGCGTGTGACGAACGGCCAGGGCGGGATGCCCTCGTTCAAGGATCAGCTCAGCGAGCAGCAGATCCAGGCGGTCGCCGACTTCGTATCCGAGAACGCCGGGTCGTAAAGGGCCTGCCCCCGGCCGGGCGGGATCAGGCGCCCTCGACGATGACGTGCGTGACGGGGACGTCGAATCGCGCCTCCGCGCGGGCGACGACCCCCAGCTCCAGCCAGTTCGATCGCCCCGGGGGGTGCGTCGAGATGACGATCTCGTCGGCCGGGAAGGTCCGGAGCGCATCCTCGAGCGCCTGGAGCGGGTCGCCGTCGCCGATCTCGCCCTGCGCCTGAACACCCACGCCCGCAAGGCGCTCGAGGCTCGCGTCCAGCCGCGCCTGCGCCGCCGCGCGCGCACCGTCCTCGTCCGACGTCCACGTTCTGAGCCGCGAGTTGAGCGCCGGGCAGACGACCAGCACGTCCTCCCGCATCCCGGCCGACTTTGCGCGCAGCAGCTCCCGGAGCTGGTCACCCCCGACCGTCTCGTTCGCGACCACGAGGATCCGCCGCGTCGGCTCGTCGGGGTGGACGACGGTCGCCCGCTGCGTCGCCTGGCGCACACCGCCCCGCAGCGCGAGGATCGCCGCCGCGACGATCACGACGAACACCACCACACCGAGCCAGGTCGCGATCCACGCCGCCGCGACCACGAGCGCGGTTGCCACGAGCACACCGAGCACCCAGTTGAACGCCGCAGCCTCGTCGCGCAGCGGGTTCCTCATGAGCAATTCACCTGGCAGATTGTCGCAGAAGCGACAATCTGCCGACCGGCGTGGTTTTACGAATAAGCGCCGTCCGACCCGCGGGCCGGGCAAGCCCGGCCCCTACAGCAGATAGACGGCCGCCCAGACGATGATCCACATCACGTCCACGAAGTGCCAGTAGATCGCGGGGATCTCGAGCCCGTGGTGATGCTCGGGCGAGAAGTGCCCGCGAAAGGCACGCACCGCGGCAATCGTCAGCAGCGACAGCCCTAGCGCCACATGCGCCCCGTGGAGACCGGTGAGGCCGAAGAACGCCGAGGCGAACGCCCCGTCGGCGGTGTTGAACCCGACGTGGGAGTACTCGACCGCCTGCGTGAGCAGGAACGCCAGGCCGAGAAGGATCGTCAACACGAGACCTGCCTTCATCCCCGACCGGTCGCCACGCTTCGCAGACTGCGTCGACCAGTGGATCGTGAAGCTCGACGTGACGAGGATCGCCGTGTTGATGGTCGCGACGAAGACCGGGAACTCGAACGGTGCGGGCGGCCAAACCGGTGAGGCGTCGGGGTTGACGACACGCACGAAGAAGTAGGCGGTGAAGAACGCCCCGAACAGCATCGCCTCCGAGGCGATGAACAGGAAGATCCCGAGGGTGACCGCGTCGATCCGCGAGCTCTGGTTCGCAGTCGGCGGCCCGTGGTGCTCGTGGGCGTCGTGGAGCTCCTCGGCGTGCGCGCTCATGCGCGCACCTCGGTCCGCGTGGGCTCGGAGACGACGTGCTCGACCGGGATGCCCGCATCCTTGCGGAGCCGCCCGACGAGGTCGCGGCGGAGCCACCCGGAGCGCTCGCCCGGGAAGGTCGAGACGATCACCTCGTCGACCTTCTCGTCCTCGATCGCCTGCATCGCGGCGCTGTACGGGTCGGGGTGCGCGATCTGACCATGGGCATCGATGCCCTCGCTCCGCAGCTCCGACAGCGCCGACCGCAGCCGCCGCTCCGCCTCGGGGTGATCGCTCGCAGTGGCGTCGCTCTGCGGGCTGACGAACAGGAAGCTCGCCGGCCCCTCGGCGGCCCGCGACCGCACACGGTCGAGCAAGGTCGACCCGAGCACCGTCTCGTTCGCGACGACGAGCACGTTGGCGGTGCCCGAACCGAGGGTGTCCGACACGATGTGCTCGACCGGCCGATCGCCTGCGGCCTTGCGGATCTCGTCGATCAGGTTCCGCTTGCGCAACCAACCCGAGGTCGCCTCGGGGTGGGTGGAGACGATCAGCTCGTCGACGTGCTCGAGCGCGAGCATGTCCTTGACGGCCGCGAGCGGGCCCCCGTCGAACACGGCCCCGTGCGCCGGGATCCCGGCCCGTCGTAGCGCCTCGACCGCCCGGTCGAGCCGGCGCCCCGCCGCGGCACGGCGGGAGTCCTCGTAGACCACGTATCCGGCGCCCGGCTCGTTCACGGGCGCGACGACGATCGCCCGGATCGGGCCGACCGTCGCATGGCGCTGCACGGCATCGATCACCGAGCGCGCGACGAGCGTCTCGTTCGCAACGACCAGCACGACCCTCGCCTCGTCGCTCACGTCTTCGCCTCCTGGAGCGCTCCACCCTGTGCCGGCACGCAGAGGGGTGACCCGCTCCCGCGGCTCACCCCTCGCGAAAACCCCTGAAGCGGCGGCTCACCGCCGCCGAAAACCCACCTCACGTCTTCGCCTCCTGGAGCGCGCCGCCCTTGAGGACGGCGTGGACGGCGCCGGGGACGCCGTACTCGTACGGCCCACCGACGACCTGCGGGATCTCGTCGAAGTTGAACACCGGTGGCGGCGAGGAGAGCTGCCACTCGATCGTCATCGCACGCCACGGGTTGCTCTCGGCGATCGGGCCGCGCGCCCAGCTGACGATCATGTTGTAGAGGAAGACGATCACCGACGCGCCGAGCGCGAACGACGAGATCGTGACGAACATGTTCAGCGCGCCGAACCTGTCGGCGTAGTCGGCGACGCGTCTCGGCATCCCGACCAGACCGACCCAGTGCATCGGGAAGAAGGTGAGGTTGAAGAAGACGAACGTCAACCAGAAATGCAGCTTCCCGAGCCGCTCGTCGTACATGCGACCCGTCATCTTCGGGAACCAGTAGTAGACCCCCGCGAAGATCGTGAACACCGAGCCGCCGAACAGGACGTAGTGGATGTGCGCGACGATGAAATACGTGTCCGACGCGTGGATGTCGATCGGGACCGACGCGAGGTAGATGCCCGAGAGCCCGCCGATCACGAACATCGAGACGAACCCGAGCGCGAACAGCATCGGGGTGTTGAGGCGGATCTTCCCCTCCCACAGCGTCGCGATCCAGGAGAAGACCTTGATCCCCGTCGGGACAGCGATGAGGAGCGTCGAGATCATCATCGGCACCCGCAGCCAGTCGGCCATCCCGGCGACGAACATGTGGTGCGCCCAGACCGAGAAGCCGAGCACGAGGATCCCGAGGAGCGAGATGGCCATCAGCCGGTAGCCGAAGATCGGCTTCCGGCTCATCACAGAGATGATCTCGGAGACGATCCCGAACCCGGGCAGCATCATGATGTAGACCGCCGGGTGGCTGTAGAACCAGAAGATGTGCTGGTAGCCCAGCGCGTAACCACCGCCTTCGGGGATGAAGAAGTCGGTGTGCATCACCCGGTCGAACATCACGAAGAACTGCGAGCCGGCGATGAACGGGGTGGCGATCACGACGAGCAACGAGGTCGTGAAGTTCGCCCACACGAGGAGCGGCATGCGCCAGAAGGTCATCCCCGGCGCGCGCATGGTGATGATCGTGACGAGGAAGTTGAGCGCCGTCGCGATCGACGACGCGCCCGCCCACTGGACTCCCATGTTGAAGAACACCTGACCGAACGGCTGCTCGGAGGCGAGGGGCGCATAGCTCGTCCAGCCCGTGGCGAAAGCACCGCCCGGAGCGAGGAAGCTCGCCATGAACAGCGCGCCGGCGACCGGGAGCATCCAGAACGAGAGAGCGTTCAGGCGCGGGAACGCCATGTCCGGCGCTCCGAGCATGAGCGGGACGGCGAAGTTCGCCAGCCCGGCGAACGCCGGGATGATGAACACGAAGATCATGAATGTCGCGTGCGCCGATACGAGGCCGTTGAAGGTCTGCGTGTCGAAGAACTGCATCCCGGGCTGCGCGAGCTCGGCCCGGAACAGCATTGCGAGGAACCCGCCGACGATGAAGAAGAAGAACGTCGTCACCAGGTACTGCACACCGATCACCTTGTGATCGGTGTTGACCTTGAAGTAGTCGGTCCACCGGTACGCGCCGTGATTCGCGTGGTCGTCGACCCGGGTGGGGCGACCCGAGACCCAGTAGAGCCAGTAGTCGAACGCGCCGATCCCGAGCAGGAAGCCGAGCGGGGCGGTCACCATCCCGCCGATCAGGACGATGATCTCCCAGTCGTAGACCGGGTCCCAGCCTGCGATCCAGCGGAGCCCTGCGACGATGTACAGGCCGATCACGAAGAACAGCGGGGTCGTCCAGGCGGCCCGTACGAACCCGGGGCGCATCAGGATCCCGCGGCGCGGGGTCGTCGGCCCGTGGGGGGCGTCGTGGTGGGCGGGTGGTGCGACCGCGGTCACGGGCTCTCCTGGGTCAGATACTGCACGAGCGCGTCGATCTCCTCCGGCGACAACGTCTTGGCGAACGTGCCGGGCATGACACCGCCCTGGTACCCGCCCACGATGTCAGCGTTCGGATCGGTGATCGACTGCTTCACGTAGGCGGCGTCGGTGAGGCCGTCGAGCGAAGGCCCGATCTCGCCGTCGGAGCCCGCGGGGGTGAACGTGTGACAGCCGCCACAGCCGTTGGCTGCAAAGACCGCCTTGCCGTCGGGCTTCGCGCCGCCGGCGCCGCCTCCACCGGGCGCTGCGCGATGGTCGTCGACCCACTCGGTGAAGGCCTCGCGCGGAACGACGCGCACCGGTGCCCGCATCGTCGCGTGCCCGAGCCCGCAGAGCTCGGTGCAGACGAGCGTGAACCTGCCCGTGCGCGTGGGCGTGATCACGAGCGTCGTCACGATCCCCGGCACGACGTCCTGCTTCTGGCCCATCTCCGGGATCCAGAACGAGTGGATCACGTCGGCGCTCTCCAACGTCAGCTTGACCGTCCGGTCGAGCGGCAGCACGAGCTCTGGCGACTTCACCTTCCCGTCGTCGGGATACTCGAACCTCCACGCGAACTGCTGTGCGTAGACGTTGATGTTCAGCGGGTTCGTGCCGGCGTCGCTGTTCTTCGAGAGAACGACGGCGCTGACCACCCCGATCGCGACGACGAGCAGCGCGGGGATGATCGTCCAGACGATCTCGAGACCGGTGTTCCCGTGGATCGGCGGCCCGTCGGACTCGTCGTCGGGCTGCGCGCGGAACTGCCAGACCGAGTAGAGGATCACGGCCATGACGACCGAGAAGACGCCGATGCAGATGATCGTCGCGAACCAGTAGACGTCCGTGATCCGGTCCATCTGCACCGAGGCTGAGGGAGGCAGCCAGTCGATCAGGACCGCGACAAGGGTGGTGATCAGACCGACGACGAGGCCGATTGCGACCAGGCGGATGACGGCGCCTCTGCGGATCACCGGCGCGAGCCTACCTCAGCGTTCGCGCTCCGGCCCGCCGAAGCTGCGCCCGAGCAGAGGTCTGGCGAGCGATGGGCCGTGAAGGATTCGAACCTTCGACCTTGGGATTAAGAGGTAGTCCCCGGCGTCTCGGTCGCTTTCGGCCAGTCTGGCTTTCTGGCTTGAATCCGGTCTATCCGGCCCCCAGGAGTGCGACCGAGGTTCGGCCGTTCTCGGTGGCTTGTGTTGCCCATTCGTTGCCCACCTCGCGCAGCTACTCGACAAGATCGAGGCACGGGACCTCGACGCGCTCGCCGCCCATGTCGCGGCGAGAGGAGTGAAGCCGAACACGGTGCGGCTCGCGCTCGCCCCTGTGAAGGCATTGCTGGCGACGGCGCATCAGCGCGGCGAGATCCGCTCAAACCCGGCGGCCGGATACCGCACACGTCACACGACCCCTGCGGTGGACAACCCCGGAGCCGATGAGGCCGAGCAGGTGAAGGCGTTGACCGAGGACGAGCTTGCAAGGCTGCTGGCCGCGATCCCGGACGGCTGGAGGCTGTTCTTCGAGTTTCTTGCACAGTCGGGTCTGCGGATCGGCGAGGCCATCGAGTTGCGCTGGAAGGACATCGATCTCGGCACCGGCACCGTGCAGGTGCGGAGACGGTTCTACAGGGACACGGTCGCCGCACCCAAGACGAAGTACGGGCGACGCCAACTCCGCCTCTCGGACGGACTCAGCCGCTCTCTGTGGGCGCTGCGGAAGGACACGAAGGCCGGAAACGACGATCTCGTGTTCACCGCTGCGAACGGCTCACGGATCGACGCCTCGAACCTCATGACCCGCGTGTTGAAGCCCGCCGCCGTTGAGGCCGGACTCGGGACGTGGGTGCGGGTGGGACGGGGCAAGCAGCGGAAGCCCGAAAGCTGGGTCGGCTTCCACACGTTCAGGCACACGTGCGCGTCGATGCTGTTCCGGGCCGGGTGGAACGCCGCGCAAGTGCAGGATGCCCCGGCTTGTGCGGCCCGCGTAGGACTCGATCCACGTCTCCGCGTACTCGGCGAATGTCACTTGGACACCGCCCGGTACTCGCCGCGAGCCACGTCGGCGCTCAGCGCGGACTTCAAGCGCTTCGCCTCCGTGTAGGTGCTCGCGAACCGCTTGCGGGGCTTTCCTGACGGGTCGCGGAACGTGACGACGTACCTGCCGCCCCGCTTGTAGACGCCCGGCGTCTTTGTACGCACGAGCTTCAGGTTGGTCGCGCTCATGAAGCGACCCTCCTCTCAGCGCGACGCCCTCCGAGCAACGCGATTGCCCCGCGCGCCCGAGATCCGACTGCCACTGCCCGAGGTCGCGCCGAGTCTTCCGGAAGAAGATCGCCATGGTCGCGCATCATGACGCTCGCGGCGTTCGGCGTGAACGCGGCCTTGTCTACGATCGCTCGGTGCGGCTGTACCTCGCAGGCCCTCTGTTCTCCGAGGCGGAGCGAGCCTGGCTCGACGCGCTCGCGGGGCGCTTGCGCGCGGACGGGTTCGACTGCTTCGTGCCGCACGAGCAGCAGCGCGAGGAGCTGCGTTCGTTCGAGGAGATGACGACGCTCACGGCGGACGAGGTCTACCGCACCGACGCCGAGGGCCTTCGCTCGTCGAACGCCCTCGTCGCGTGGCTCGACGGCGCCGCGGTCGATGACGGCACCGCGTGCGAGATCGGGATGTTCGCGCAGCTGGTCGCGGACGGCGACCCCCGCTACGTCGGCATCGTCGGCATCGCGACCGACCTTCGCCTGGAGCGCAAGCGGGGCGTCGTGGAGGGAGACGGCCTCAACCTCTTCCTCGTAGGTGCCGTCTCCGCGCACGGCCGACTCTGCTGGTCGGTTGACGAGGCGATCGAGACACTCGCGTCCTGGCGGACGAGCGGGCGCTCGTGAGCGCATCGCGTTGCCCATTCCGTTGCCCACCTACGCGATGACGGCCCCCGAAGGAGTCCGCCATCCCGCATGGATAGACATGGGCCGTGAAGGATTCGAACCTTCGACCTTGGGATTAAGAGTCCCCTGCTCTACCAACTGAGCTAACGGCCCGCGGCGGGGAAGGATACCCGCGCATCGTTTGGCTGTTGCGCCAGCGGCTCGAGTCTCTGGGTGTGTTCACGACGCATGCCGAGTGCCGCGGATCACCCGTCTGAGCGCGTTCTCCATGGGATCCGGCAGGGAAGAGGCAAGAGTGCGTGCACGGCGTCGCGCACGCGCGCCGGTGATCGCGGTCATCACCTGCGGATACCTGGCGGTCACGGGCATGAACACCTCCGAGACGAGCGACCCGGCAGCCGCCTCGTCCGCCAGGCGTTGCTTGTACAACGCGTCCCCGCCTCCGAGGTCGAGCAGCATGTCACCTCGCTCACGGGCATCCTGAATGCCTCGCATGAGCGCGAGGTACCCAAGCCTCAGCTCGCCGTAGCGGTCGTCCCAGCCTCCGTTCCAGGACGCGACGTGGCCGCCGACCGCGAGGAAGATCTGTACGGCGCAGACCTGCTCCGCGATCGTCACCACGGCGATGCGGAGGCGTGACGGCGGCAGACCTGGAAGGGCTGCGAGCAACATCTCCTCGACCTGTGGCGAGGCGATGTTCGACCCCCCACGCTGTTCCCAGCGGGAGGCGTGGAGCCTGCCGAAGCTGGAGATGGCCGCTACTCGCTCCTCATCGGTGATCGCCATGCTCACGGATCCGCCGGCCTCGTCGAGCCGGCGGTTGGCGCGACGGAGCTGCTCGCGGAAGTTCCGGCTACGCCCGGCGATCCAGGTGTCGTGATCCACACCTGCGATATCCATTGCCTGAAGCGGCAACGACCCTGTCCTGACACGGGTCGGCCGCACGCGAGACGGCCATCCTTCCGACAGCGTGCCTGGCCAGGGTGAGCCCTCCTCGACGAGCTCGAAGCTGACGAGCGACGGCTCGGCCTCGGCGAGCGCTCGGGCGAGCGGCTCGGCGAGGTCATCGGTGCCGTTGCGGGAGAGAACCGGCGCCAGTCCGTGTGAAACGCCGCTTCCCAGGAGCCGGAGGTCTCGCCGCCCCCAGCGACCTGGGTGGACGAAGAACGGGGCTACGGCGTGCAGCTCTCCGGCGTCGATCGCGAGGACAACGTGCATCTGCGCCCCCTCCGGACGGAGATGCGCCCACCATGGGAGGAGCCACGCAGGGGTCGAATACGGTCGTCCGGAGGAGCGAGCCAGCTCGTCCCAGCTGTCGAGCCAAGGGTCGAGGTCGGCCTCGTCGGTGGCGATCACGAACTCCGGTGCCAAGGCGTCGATGCTACAAACTCCGCCCCGGGCGGGATCGTCCCGCCGGAGACTCATCGACTGCCGCGCCGCAGGAGCGTTGTCCGGACATCTGCGGTCTTGACCGCCCGAAAGGCCAGGAGCGCCCCGAGGTACGTCACACCTCCGAGGAAGGCCCAGGCAAGCGTCGGCAGCCCCACGATCCGGAGTACCCAGGCAACGAGCCCTGCGGCGGCGGCGGCCAAGCCGATCCGCAGGAGCCTGACCCCGGTCGGGCGGACACCCATTCGCCGAGAGAGCAGCAGCATGGACGTCGAGAGGACGATCACCTCGGTCGCCAGCGTGATCCACGCCGCGGCCACGAACCCGTAGCGCGGGACGAGGACGAGGTTCGCGCTGACATTGAACACGAGCGCGGCCACCGCCACGGCGACGAACGGTCGCTGGAGGTCGTAGGTGATGATCAGGTATCCGGTGAGGTATCCGAGGGATACCACCACGAGGGCAGCGGCGAGGATCGGTAGCGCCTCACCCGACTCGGCAAAGTCGGAGCCGAACAGGAGGACCGCGATCTCCGTCGGCCCCGCCAGAATGATGGTGAACGCCGGGAGCGAGACGAGCACGAGGTAGTCGATCGTCGTGTTGAAGACGGTCCGCATGCGTTCTGTGCCCTCGGCCTTCGCGGCAACAAGGATCGGAAACAACGTGGTCAAGAGCGTCCCAGGAAAGATCTGCAGCCGTTCGAAGATCCGATAGGCCGCCCCGTAGAGCCCTGCCTGCGACTCACCGCCGATCTGGAACACGATGATCTGATCGATGCGGGCGTACCCCATGGTGAGCATGCTCGCCATCGCAACCGGAAGCCCTCGCCGAAGGAGCTCTCCCCAGTGACGCCTGCTCCCTCGCGCCTTGATGGGGTGCTCTCGAACCGACAGCCACCACATCACCACGTTCGACAGGCTCGTGACGAGCGTGAACGCGAGCGCCATCGCGATCAGACCGCCGCCGAGGAGCACGACGAGGCCGACCGCGGCGGTCCAGACCACGCTGCTGACGAGCTCGAACGCGCTGACGAACGCGTTCTTGACCTTGAGCTGGAAGACGATACGCGCAGTCGCCAGCGCAGAGGTCAGGAAGACGACGTGGATGATCAGTGCCGCGAGCTGCATCTCGCGGCCGTTCGCGACCACCAGGCAGATCGCGAGCGAGGCCAGCGTCAGCGGCGGGCTCAGCACGACCCGGAGCGTGACGAGCGAGCCGACCCACCAGGAGCTTCGCTCCGGCTCGGCGGTGGCGCGCTCGATCGCGACGTTGTTCAGGCCTTGAAGACCGAACGAGCCCGCGAGCCCGATGACGGCGAAGATCGTCGACCATTGCCCGAAGCCCGCATCCCCGAGACCCCGAACCAGGGCGATCGAGGCCACGATGCCAAGCGCGAGGTTGACCACCCGGAAGACGAGCTGGTCGAAGATGTCGCGACCGGCGACCGAGCGACTCGCCGTGCCTGCGTCCCGTGGGGGCGACGCATCACGACCGTCTGGCCCACGGCCCTTGGGGAAGCGAAGCGCTCGCACGCGACAAGTATCGACGCCACCGTCGTTCGCCTGAGTCTTGGTTGCATCGCGGCTGCAACTGTGCCGGGGCCGGCTGACCGGTCAGCCGGGGCGATTGGCACAGGTACCGTTGCCGAGCGTGGGAATCGAGGCACGGATCGTCACCGAGATCTCCGCGATCGCGCCGTACCTCACCGCCTGGGACCATCTGGCCGTGGAGGCCGCGCGGCCGTACTGCGCACCGGCCTGGCAGGTTTCCTGGTGGCAAGCACGGTCCCCCGCGAACGCCGGGCTTCGTATCGTCACATTGACCGACGACGGGGAACTGATCGGTGTCCTGCCGCTGTACGAGGAGGCGACCCCGACCCACACACGCACCTGGCGCCAGCTGTGCGCGGGGTTCACGACGCGCGTCTCGCCGCTCGCGGCACCGGGGCGCGAGTCGGCGGTGGCAGCGGCGGCAGCGCGGCTCCTCGCCGAGCCGGGAGGGCCTGAGCTCCTTGCCCTGGAAGGGCTCCCGCCCGACATTCCGTGGGGAGAGCTTCTCCGCGAGCAGTGGCCCACGACACCGCGACCCGTCCTCCACCGGGACCAGACGATGGAGACCCCGATCGCCGACCTCGCAGACGGCTTCGACGCCTGGCTCGCCCGGCGTGGCAAGACCGCCCGCCGGATGGCGGCAGAGCGACGCTCCCTCGAACGGCGCGGGTTCGAGATCAGGATCGCGACCGCTGAGGAGCAGGATGCCGCAATCGACACCCTGTGTCGTCTCTACAGGGAGCGATGGCGAGAGCGCGGTGGAACGGACCGCCCGTCCGAAGCGACAGCGGCGATGCTTCGCGCCGCAGCACCCGAGCTCGGTGATCGCTTCCGGATCTTCCAGCTCCACGCACCCGAGGAGGTCGTCGCCGCCGCCCTGTTCGTTGGCGCGGGACGGGAGCTGTCTGCCTGGGGCGGGGGCTTCGACGAGCGCTGGCATCGTCTCTCGCCCCTCAACGTCTTGCGCCTGGCCGCGGTCGACTACGCCGCCAGCCGCGGATACGAGCGGCTCGAGTTCGGGGAGGGAGTCCAGCCGCACAAGCTGCACTTCGCAGACCGCTGCGTCCCTCTGGAGTGGGTCACGCTCTTCCCCGTCACCCGGCGATATCCGCTCGTCAGAGCACGACTCGTCCCCAAGCACACGCGGGTACGTACGCTGTCGCTTGCACGGCGGCTCCCGGAGCCCCTGCAGCGGAGGCTCCGCAGCCTGCGCAAGACCTTCCGGGGATAGCCCATGCGGGCGCTGATCGTCTGTTCGACGAACCCGCGCGGCGCGCTGTCCGCGGCGCGGTGCCTGAGCGACGCGAGCTGGACGGTGAGCGCGGCCGCGACCGATCACCTCGGACCGCTCTCGTGGTCACGCCGCGTCGACGCGGTCTATCCGCTTCCGACGATCGAGGCGGGGATCGACGACTTCATCGAAGCGATCGAGAACGCGGTGATCGCGTCCAGAGCGGAGGTGGTGCTTCCGGCAGGAGATGCCGAGCTGCTCGCGCTCTCTCACGCACGCTCGCGAATCTCGGCGGTCGTCCCGTTCGCAAGCGACGAGACCGTCAGACGCATCGTCGACAAGAGCGAGTTGGTCGCCCTGGCGCGCCGTGCAGGGCTCGACGGGCCATCCACGCGTCCCGCAACCGACGAGGCCGTCTCGGGAGCGGCGCTCCCGGTGATGGTGAAGTCACGCTTCCACTGGCTCCCCGACCACGCGACGTACGCACCCGCGAGGCTCGAGGCCGAGCTGTGCACCACGCTCGACGAGGTGACGACTGCCGTGGCGGCGATTCGCAAGGCTGGGGGCGAGGCCCTGCTCCAGGACTACTCCAACGGCACGCAGATCAACGTCCACGCGTTGTCGGCCCACGACGGCACCCTGCTCGCGTTCGACCAACAGGTCGACCCAGGGCTTCTCTACCCACCGCGGGCCGGCGTCCGTGTCCGCTCGGTCAGCACGCCCATCGACGAGACCCTCCTGACGGGTGTCCAGCGCCTGCTCCACGATGTCGGCTGGTTCGGTCTCGCCGGGCTGCACTTCCTCCGTGAAGTCGACGGGAGATACCTGATCATCGATTTCAACGGCAGGATCCCCGCGAACCTCGTGACCTCCTACGCCGCCGGATTGAATCTCGTTGCCGGTTGGACGGCGCTCGCCACCGGCCGAACACCACCACCGCTCGACAGACGCAAGGTCGGCGCACGGTTCCAGTGGCTCGAGGGCGACCTCAGACGGGCCGTCAAGGAGCGCCGCGGAGGGCTCGTGCGAGACGTGGCCGGAGCGCTGCGCTACGCCGTCGGTGCAAGCCATACGATCGGCCACTGGGACGAGCCCGAGCTCGTTGCGCGGTACACGCTCCGCCACGCGCGCCTGCTCGCTGCGGGCTGGCGCCGAGGGCATCGACAGCAGACGCCCAGGTAGGGTCGCGCTTCCTCTGAGGATCACTACCGTGTGAGGACCATGCGGGTGCGCGATCGTCACCTGCCGCGCCACGCCGCACCAGGATCGAGCACCGATAGTGGGAGCGCGAGCGCCCTGATCGTCTGTTCGACGAACCCGCGGGCGGCGTTGACCGCGGCCCGCTGTCTCACGGATGCCGGCTGGAGGGTGTGCGCCGTCGCGAGCGACCACCACGGGCCGCTGTCGTGGTCACGTCGTATCGAGGCCGTGTATCCGCTCCCGAGCATCGACGCGGGCCTCGACCCGTTCATCGACACGATCGAGCGCGCCGTGGTGGCGTCCGGCGCCGAGATCGTGCTTCCGGCAGGGGATGCCGAGCTGCTCGCGCTGTCCCACTGCCGTTCGCGCCTGTCGGCGATCGTTCCGTTCGCGGGCGACGATGTCGTGCGACGGATGGTCGACAAGCTCGAGCTGATGGCGGCTGCGCGGCGGGCCGGCCTCGACAGCCCCGAGACACGCGTCGCAACCGACCAGGCGATCCGGGAGGCCTCGCTCCCGGTCATGGTGAAATCCCGCTTCCACTGGCTGCCCGAGCACGCCGACCGCGCACCGGCACGGCTCGAGGCTTCGCTCTGCACCACCGACGCCGAGGTGCGCGCAGCGGTCGAGGCGATCCAGGGCGAGGGGGGAGAGCCGCTCCTCCAGGACTACTCGACCGGAACACTGATGAACGTCGAGGTGATCTCCGGCCCGGACGGGACGCTGCTGGGCATCGACCAGCAGTCCGCGACCGAGCTGCTCTACCCACCCCGCATCGGGATGCGCGTTCGGTCGGTCACGATGCCCTTGGACGAGCGCCTCGTCGAGGGTGTTGCGACGGATGTTGAAGGACGTGGGCTGGTTCGGCTTCGCCGGCATCCAGATCTTCTGTCAGGACGACGAGTACCTCATCCTCGACTTCAACGGGCGTCTCTCGAGCAACCTGGGCGCCTCGTACTCGGCGGGTCTGAACTACATCGCCGCATGGGCTGCGGTCGCGACAGGGCGGCCGCTCCCACCGCTCGGCGAGCGCAGGGTGGGCGCGCGCTTTCAGTGGCTCGAAGGCGACCTTCGGCGTGCCGTCAAGGAGCGCCGCGGAGGGCTGGCACGCGACGTCGCGGGAACCATCTGGTACGCCGTCGGAGCCGGCCACACGATCGGCCACTGGGACGAGCCTGTGCTGATGGCCCGATACACCCTTCGACAGATACGGCAGGCGGCCACGCCGCGGCTCCGTGCACGCAGGCACGAACCGACGCCCTAGCCTCGCACGCGCTCCGCAGAGCACTACGGTGAGAGCCATGGGAACACCGGAACCTCAGCGTCGACTCGGCGGTCACGTGATGAACGGATCGGGGCGCATCGCGTGCGGGCGCTGATCGTCTGTTCGACGAACCCGCGGGCGGCGTTGACCGCGGCCCGCTGTCTCACGGATGCCGGCTGGAGGGTGTGCGCCGTCGCGAGCGACCACCACGGGCCGCTGTCGTGGTCACGTCGTATCGAGGCCGTGTATCCGCTCCCGAGCATCGACGCGGGCCTCGACCCGTTCATCGACACGATCGAGCGCGCCGTGGTGGCGTCCGGCGCCGAGATCGTGCTTCCGGCAGGGGATGCCGAGCTGCTCGCGCTGTCCCACTGCCGTTCGCGCCTGTCGGCGATCGTTCCGTTCGCGGGCGACGATGTCGTGCGACGGATGGTCGACAAGCTCGAGCTGATGGCGGCTGCGCGGCGGGCCGGCCTCGACAGCCCCGAGACACGCGTCGCAACCGACCAGGCGATCCGGGAGGCCTCGCTCCCGGTCATGGTGAAATCCCGCTTCCACTGGCTGCCCGAGCACGCCGACCGCGCACCGGCACGGCTCGAGGCTTCGCTCTGCACCACCGACGCCGAGGTGCGCGCAGCGGTCGAGGCGATCCAGGGCGAGGGGGGAGAGCCGCTCCTCCAGGACTACTCGACCGGAACACTGATGAACGTCCACATGGTCGCCGACCGAGACGGCACCCTGCTGGGCATCGACCAGCAGACCGGAGTCGGACTTCTGTACCCGCTCGGGGTGGGGATCCGGACCCGGTCGATCAGCGTGCCGCTGGACGAGCGCCTCGTCGAGGGTGTTGGACGGATGTTGAAGGACGTGGGCTGGTTCGGCTTCGCCGGCCTCCAGTTCTTCGCCCAGGACGACGAGTGCCTCGTGGTCGACTTCAACGGGCGGATCCCCGGCAATCTCGCTGCGTCCTACACCGCCGGCGTGAACTACACCGCCGCCTGGGCAGCTCTCGCGACCGACAGGCCACCGCCACCGCTCGACGGGAGACGTGTCGGCGAGCGCTTCCAGTGGCTCGAAGGCGACCTTCGGCGTGCCGTCAAGGAGCGCCGCGGAGGGCTGGCACGCGACGTCGCGGGAACCCTCTGGTACGCCGTCGGAGCCGGCCACACGATCGGCCACTGGGACGAACCTGTGCTCATCACACGGTACGCAGGCCGTCAGCTTCGCCAGTTGGCGGCGGGCCGGAACCGTTCCAGCCGGCGTGTGGCACCGGCGTAAGGGATCGCATGCGCGTCGAGGACGGCCATGGTTGCGCCCGAGCTCGGCACCGACCGCGCTCTCGGCGGGCACTACCGGCATGACGCGCCGTCTCCGACCCGGGCAGATGGCAACCCAGAGGAATCGCCGCATCCTGCTGATCAACTCCTCGAATCCCCGTGGCACGATCGCCGCCGCAAGGCAACTCGCTCGCGCCGGATGGCTCGTCGCGGTCGGGACCGCCGACCCGCACGGACCCGTCTCCTGGTGTCGCAGCGTCCACCAGACGTTCGACGTTCCGCCCGTCGAGCGGGGCCTGGATCGGTTCGTCGACCGGATCAATGCCGCGACCCTTGCATTCGCTCCCGATCTCGTCGCCGCTGGCGGCGACGCCGAGCTGTTCGCGATCTCCGCGGCCCGCGATCGAATCGAGTCGACCATTCCACTGCCACCCGACGAGGTCGTGCGGCGCGTCGTTGACAAGCTCCGGCTGGCGGAGCTGGCGCGGGCCGCGGGGCTCGACGCCCCTGTCACGCGTCCCGCCACGAGCAGCGCGATCGGGTCGACATCGCTTCCGGTTGTCGTCAAGTCGCGGTTCCACTGGCTTCCGGGTCACGCACGGGACGCACCAGCGCGGCTCGAGGCGGTCGTGTGCTCGTCGACGGGCGACGCGCATACCGCCGCCGCGGCCATGACTGAAGCCGGCGGCGAGCCTCTCCTCCAGGAGTACGTCGACGGAGCGCCGATCAACTGTACGTTCGTCTCCGATGCGACCGGACGACTGCTCGGTCTCGACCAGCAGACCAGCCCGCCCCTGCTCTACCCGCCGGGTGTGGGGATCCGCGTGAGGACGAAGGTCGGCCCGGCGGACCCGTGGCTGCGCGACGGCATGACCAGGCTGCTCGCGGACGTGGGGTGGTTCGGCATCGGCGCCGTGACATTCCTCGTCGGTCGCGACGGCGTGCCTCGGATGATCGACTTCAACGGCCGGTACCCCGCCTCGCTCGGAGCGTCATCGGCGGCCGGTACCGCCTACATGGCGACCTGGGCATCGCTCGCCGTCGGCGACGACACGGCCACCCCGCCCGAGCCTCGACCCGGGGTCCGTTTCCACTGGCTCGAGGGCGATATGCGGCGCGCCGCGAAGGAGCGTCGGGGCGGGCTCGTCCGCGATTTCGGAGGAGCCCTCGTCTACGCGGTCGGAGCAGACCACACGATCGGGCGCTGGGACGAGCCCGAGCTCATCGCCAGGTACGCGCTGCGCCAGACGCGACAGGCGGTGGCGAGCCGGTTCCGTCCCGGTGGGCGCGTGCCATCGGCGTAGGCTCGCGAGAGCAGGGTGCTGCCGATCGTACGATGAGTGCGTGAAGGTCCTCACGGTCGTCGGCAACCGTCCGCAGTTCGTCAAGGCCGCACCGCTCTCCGAGGCGCTGCGCAACGCGGGGATCGAGGAGGTGGTCGTCCACACCGGCCAGCACTGGGATGTCGAGCTGTCGCAGGTCTTCTTCGACGAGCTGGGGCTCGCGGAGCCGGCATACCGTCTCGACCTCCGCACCGCGGACGTCGATGCGTTGACCGGCCCGATCGCCGCCGTGGTCGCAAGCGAGCGACCCGATGTCGTGGTCGTCCTCGGCGACACGAACTCGACACGCGCCGCGACCCGGGCAGCGCGGGCGACCGGGATCCCGGTCGCGCACGTCGAGGCGGGCCTGCGCAGTGGCGATCTCTCCATGCCCGAGGAGCACACCCGGATCGAGGTGGACGCCGCCTCGGCGCTCCTCTTCTGCCCGGACGAACGCTCCGCGGCCACGCTCCGCGCCGAAGGCGTCACCGGGGAGATCGCTGTCGTCGGTGACGTGATGGCCGATGCCACCCTGCGTCTCGCGCCGATCGCTCGCGAGCGGGTGCCGCCGCCGCACGCACCCGGCTCGTATCTGATCGCAACCGTCCACCGCGAAGCCAACGTCCGGCCTGGTCGGCTCGCGCGTATCGTCGAAGGGCTCGATCGCCTCGACGAGCCGATCGTCTTCCCGGCACACCCTCGGACGCGGGCGGCACTCGCTACGGCCGGTCTCGTGCCGGCCGGGCACGTCGAGCTCGTGACCCCGCTCGGGTACCTCCCGTTCGCCTCGGCCGCCTCACAGGCCCGCGTGATCCTCACGGACTCCGGCGGGCTGCAGAAGGAGGCGTACTGGTACGGCGTGCCGTGCGTCACGATGCGACCGTCGACCGAGTGGGTGGACACGGTCGAGCTTGGAGCGAACACGCTCGTCGACGACGACCCGGAGGCGATCGCCGCAGCCGTTGCGACCGCGCGCTTCCCCGCGGACGCTCCCCCGCTCTACGGCGATGGTCGAGCGAGCGAGCGGATCGCCGGCGCGCTCCAACGCTTGTGACATATTGTTACAAGGCCTGCGCCGTCGCTAGCATTCGCGGCTGTGACGACGCCAGAGACGCAGGCGGCACGAAGCGCGGACGCCGCCGAGACGGCGCGGTTCGACGTCGCGATCGTCGGCGCAGGGTACGTCGGAGTGCCACTCGCGCACGTCTTCGCCGCGGCGGGGCGCCGCGTCCTCCTCGTCGACGTCGACGACGATCGGGTCGCCCGCCTCAACCGCGGCGAGAGCTACATCGAGGACGTGCCGTCGGCCGAGCTCGCGACACAGGTCGAGAGCGGGCTGCTGGCTGCGACCACGGACTACGACCTTCTCCGGGAGGCGGCTGCAGTCGTGATCGCGCTCCCCACCCCGCTCTCGAAGCAACGCGAGCCCGATCTCTCGATCGTGCTCGACGCAACCCGCGCGATCGCGGCCCGGCTCCGTCCGGGGCAGCTCGTCGTCCTCGAGTCGACGACCTACCCTGGGACGACGCGCGAGGAGCTGCTGCCGCTCCTCGAGCAGGGATCGGGCCTCGTCGCAGGACGTGACTTCCACCTCGCCTTCTCACCCGAGCGGATCGACCCCGGTCGAACCGACCACACGCCCCGCACCGTCCCGAAGGTGGTCGGCGGGATCGACGCGGCGTCGACCGAGGCCGCGGCGGCGCTCTACGCGACCGCGGTCGACACGGTGCACCGGGTCTCCTCGCCCGAAGCCGCGGAGCTGACGAAGCTGCTCGAGAACATCTTCCGCTCGGTCAACATCGCGCTCGTCAACGAGCTGGCGCAGCTCTGCGACCGGATGGGGATCGACATCTGGGAGGTCGTCGACGCCGCGGCGACGAAGCCGTTCGGCTTCATGCCGTTCCAGCCAGGCCCCGGCCTCGGCGGCCATTGCATCCCGATCGACCCGTTCTACCTCACCTGGAAGGCACGCGAGTACGACTTCTCGACCCGCTTCATCGAGCTCGCGGGCGAGGTCAACCAGAACATGCCCTACTACTGCCGCTCGCGGATCTCCCAGGCGCTCAACCACGGCGCCGGCAAGTCGCTCAGCGGCTCGCGCGTGCTCGTGCTCGGGGTCGCCTACAAGGCCGACATCTCCGACATGCGCGAGTCGCCGGCCGTCAAGCTCATCCAGCTGATCCGCAATGCAGGGGGCGTGGTCTCGTACCACGACCCGCACGTGCCGTCGTTCGTCGAGCACGACGTCGCGCTGACGTCGGTGACACTCGATCCCGGCGCGTACGACGTGGTCGTGATCGCCACGGCCCATACGGGGATCGACTACGTCAGGCTTGTCGACGACGCCCGGCTCGTCGTCGATCTCCGCAACGCAACCGGCAAGGCCGGGGTGACGAGCGAGAAGGTCTGGAAGCTGTGACGCGCGTCGCCCATGCGGGCGTCGGCGGGTGGGGCAAGAACGTCGTCCGGGTGGTTGGCGAGCTCGCCGACCTCACCTGGATCTGCGACACGGACGAGGGACGGCGCGCCGAGTTCGCGTCGCGGTATCCGCAGGCGCGGGTGACCGCGAGCTTCGAGGACACGCTCGGAGACGACGTCGACGCCGTCGTGGTGGCGACCCCCGTGCCGAGTCACCACCCGCTCGCTCGTCAGGCGCTCGAGGCGGGGAAGCACGTCTTCGTCGAGAAGCCACCGGCGATGCGCGGCGAGGAGATGGAGGAGCTCGTGGCGCTCGCACGAGACCGCGAGCTCGTCCTCATGCCGGGTCACCTACTGCTCTACCACCCCGGTCTGCGCAAGGTGAAGGAGCTCGTCGACAGCGGCGGGCTCGGCGATGTCGCGTGCGTCTACGGCAACCGCCAGAACCTCGGCCGGATCCGCTCGAACGAGAACGCACTCTGGTCGCTCGGCGTCCACGACCTGTCGGTGATCCTCTGGCTGCTCGGCGAGGAGCCGGTCGAGGTGGTCGCCTACGGACAGGACTTCGTCCAGCCCGGGATCGAGGACGTCGTCTTCTGCTTCCTCCGCTTCCCGTCAGGGAAGGTCGCTCACATGCACCTCTCGTGGCTCGACCCACACAAGATGCGGAGGATGACGGTCGTCGGGCGCGAGAAGATGGTCGTGTTCGACGACATGGAGCTCGAGCGGAAGGTGACCGTGTACGAGAAGGCGCCGTGGGAGCCGGCCGACACGTACGGCGAGTGGCGTACCCGCACGGGGGACATCTTCAGCCCCAAGGTCGCGAACGACGAACCGCTCAAGCTCGAGCTCCAGCACTTCCTTCGCCTCTGCGCCGACGGGCCCGGGGATCATCGGGAGGCGCTCGACGGACTTGCTGTGGTTCGCGTCCTCGACCGTCTCACCACCTCGTTGCGGACGGGTGCCCCGGCGTGACGGAGATCCATCCGACCGCGATCGTCTACCCGGGCACCGTGCTCGGCGAGGGGGTCAAGGTGCTCGAGTACGCGGTCGTCGGCAAGCAGCCGACGCTCTCTCCCCGCTCGACTGCGAAGCGCGAGCCGCTGCCACCGTCACGGATCGGCGACGGCACCGTCGTCTCGACGGGCGCGATCGTGTTCGCCGGCTCGACGGTCGGCAACCGGGTGATCCTCGGCGACCAGTCGTGCGTCCGCGAGCGGGTGACGATCGCGCGACGACGTCGTGGTCGGGCGCGGCTCGCTCGTCGAGAACGACACCACGATCGGTGCAAGGACGAGGATCCAGGCCGACGCGTACCTCACCGCCTACTCGACCCTCGAGGAGGACGTGTTCGTCGCCCCGTGCGTCGTGACGACGAACGACAACTACATGGGCCGCACCGACAAGCGACTCGCACTCCTGAAGGGCCCGACGATCAGGCGGGGTGCCCGGATCGGCGGTGGCGCAGTGCTCTGCCCCGGGATCGAAGTCGGGGCCGAGGCATTCGTCGGTGCAGGCGCGATCGTGACGAGGGACGTCCCACCCGGCGTCGTCGTCGTCGGAAGCCCCGCACGAGTGCTGCGCGAGGTTCCCGACGACGAACGGCTCCCCGACCACGGTCGAGCTCAGCGGTAGAGCCTGATCGCGCAGAGGCCGACGACGACGTTGACGATCACGTCGAGCAGGCCCGATGCCCGCCGCTCGATCCGTTGAGATGTGCCGTTGAGTGCCATGCCTCGACGGTACGACGAGGATGCTCGCGGAGGACCGGGGCCAGCCCGGATCGGCGCTCGGGGCAGGCCCTGATCTACGGCTTGACGGTGGGTACCGGCACTCCGCCAGCCCGTACGACCGACAGCGTGTAGGCGACCGGGCCGCCCTGCGCGGTCAGGTGTGCCTGGAGGAAGTGCCATCCGGGCTCCCGTGCCGTGTACGAGAGCCGCTCGACACGACCGGGTCTGCTCGAGAGCGCGACCCGCAGGTCCTGGTGGGCGAGGTCGGCCACCGATCGTGCACCGGGCCGCCACACCGCAAGCGCGAGGTCGCCGGCGCTCGAGGCCTTGAGCGACGCGAACACCCGCTCGCCGGGTCGGAGGTAGATCCCGTACAGGTCGTCCGGGTCGTCCCAGAAGTCGACGGTTGCCTTCACCGTGCGACCCCGCTTCGCCACCGGCGAGGTACAGCCGGTACGCGGCGGCACCGACGTCGTCGTTCGGCTCGAACCGGTCGGCCGGCGGGAGCGGCCCGGCGAGCGCCGCCAGAGCCGCCATCCCGTCCAGTTCGCCCCAGCCCGTGAAGGCGTCGCGCCCGAGCGGGCAGATCGTGCACCCGGAAGCGGCCGACGCATCGTCGGCCGTGCGAGTGAGGATCGTCGCGACCTGGTCGGCGCTGAGCTTCGGGTCGACCGCCAGTAGGTTGGCAGCCACGGCCGAAACCTGCGGAGCGGCGAACGACGTCCCCTCGGGCGATTGGAACTCGTCGGTCGCACATTGCGTGTACCCCTGCTCGGCACACCCTTGACGTGCGTCGGTCAGCGCACGTGGGAAGGTCGAGGCGACCTCTTCACCCGGCGCAGCGAGGTCGTTGTAGAGCGGGTCCCGGTTCGAGAACCCCGGCGAGGTGCCACTTCGGGCGATCGCGCTGACGCCGAGCACATGCGGCAGCGCGGCGGGATAGCTCGCGAACGGCCAAGGCTCGTGCGGAGCAGCGTCGCCGTTCCCGACTGCGGCGACGACGAGCACGTCGTGCGCAACCGCGTACCTGATCGCGTCGGCCTCGGTCCGCGAGTACGTGTCGCGTGCGAGCTCGCGGGGGTCGCGGAGCCCTCCGAGGCTCATGTTGATCACACGCGCGCCATTGTCGACGGCCCACCTGATCGCGCGCGCCTCGGCCTTCACCGAGATGGAGCCGTTGTTCCCGACCACCTTTGCCACGAGCAGCTCGGCGCTGGGGGCGAGCCCGGCGATCCCAACACCGTTGTCGACCCCCGCCGCGATGATCCCGGCCACGACCGTCCCGTGGCCGCGGACGTCCTGCGCGCTTCCTCCGACGAAGCTCCGTGCGGCGACGATCCTGCCGGCGAACTCGGGATGACCGAGGTCGAGCCCCGAGTCGACGACCGCTACCCGAACGGGTTGGAGGTCGGGCAGCAGATCCCAGCCGTCGAGCGCCTTCGTCCGGGTGAGATACCACTGCGACCCGGTCAGCGGGTCGGTTGGCGCGAATCGGTGCGCTGCAGTGGCACCGACGGCGATCGCGGACGCCAGCACACAGGCCGCGACCGACGCGACGATCAGCCTCACGCCGTCGTCCCGAGGACCCTGACGGCAAGCGACGGCCCTGTCACACCCGGCGAGGCGAGCCGATAGGTGGTGCTCTGCGTCGGTCGCACGGAGACGGTGAAGGTGCCGTCGGCAGTCGGCTTCAGCTTCACACCGGCCGGCGACCACGTGCCGTCGGGCTGGAGCTGCTCGAGACCGACGTCGTCGACATCGCGCGCGGTCCCAGTCAGCTTCACCGGCTTCCCGGCCCTCGTCTTCTCGCTCGCGCTACCGAAGCGCAGAACGCCGAGCCTGAACGACGTGGACTTGAGCCCGAGTCGCGCCCGAACCTCGGTGAGCTTCCATCGGTAGGAGGTGGCGGAGGTCGTGAGGCGCAGCTCGGCCGGGCGGCCCGCGACCCCGGGGGCGATCACCGCGTCGATGACTGGGCCGGCGACCTTGAACGCCTGGGCGAGCGCCTCGGGGCTGTAGACCCTCGGCTCCCAGCGGTGGTTCGGCGAAGCGTCGTCCCACGGGTCGTCGACCGACTGCAGGTAGGGGATGTCGGTGCCGTACACGTCGAGCGCGCTCACCGTCTTGCCACCGGACGACGAGGAGTAGAACGCGGTGATCGGAGCACCGTCGTAGGTGAGGATCTCCCCTTTCGTCTCGCGGACCGCGCGCGAAGACCGCGGCGTCTCGGCACCGACGCCGTAGTAGCTCTGGCTTCGCGCATCCGTCATCAGGTCGTACGACCGGCCCTTGACGAGACCCGCGATCGCATAGGTTCTTGCCGCGACCGCCTGCGCCTTGAGCGCCTCGACCGGCCAGTCGACGGGCATCTCGCCCGGGACGACTCCGGCCAGGTACGTCTCGAGCCCGACGAGGTCGACGAGTTGTAGACGGTTCGCAACGACTGCGACTCGCAGCTCACCGCGGTAGGTCTTGCCCGCATACGTGAGCAGGCCCGCCTTGTCCGGCGTCACGATGACCGGCCCGATCAGCTTCACGGGCGTGCCGTCGACCCCCGGCACGGTCAAGTCGGGTCGGATCGTGACCGTGCCCGGCGCGAGATCGATCTCCTTCCCGTTGGCGTCTGCGACGACGAAGGGCTTGGCGGACGTGATCGACACGCTTCCCTGGGCATCCGCGAGGAGCAGTCTGAGCTTGCGAGTCGGTGGGAACGGGGCCGCGGTCAGCTCGACGCCCGTGTAGTACGTGGTCAGGATCGTCTTGTAGTCGCGCCCCGCTTTGGCTTGCCCGTAGGCCCCCCACTGGCTCATCCCGATCCCGTGCCCCCAGCCTCCGCCTTCGAGAACGAAGACGGGCGCCGGTGGCACCGGTGCCGCGATGGGCCCGATGACCGCCACCAGCGCGACGACTGCGAGCAGGACGAGGGATCGCCGCATCGGTCTCCGGCGGCCCTGCTAGGCCTCGAGGCGCTCCGCGTACTGCTGTTCGTAGTAGGCCCGGTAGGCACCGGACTTGATCGGCTCCCACCAGGAGCGGTTGTCCTGGTACCAGCCGACGGTGGCTCGTAGCCCGCCCTCACCAAACACATGCAGAGGCGACCAGCCGAGCCGGCGCAGCTTGGCGTCGTCGACCGCATAGCGCCGGTCGTGACCTGCTCGGTCGGCGACGTGGCGGATCAGCGCCGGGTCGGCACCGGTGAGCTCGAGGATCCGGTGGGTGACCTCGAGGTTCTCGTGGTCCTCGCCGCCGATGTTGTAGATCTCGCCGGGGGCACCCTCGCGCAGGACGAGGTCGACTCCGGCGGCGTGGTCCTCGGCGTGCAGCCACTCGCGCACCTGCTTGCCGTCCCCGTACACGGGCAGTGGCTCCCCGTCGAGCGCATTCGTCACGAACAGGGGGATGAGCTTCTCGGGATACTGGTTCGGCCCGTACGTGTTCGCTCCCCGGGTGATCGATGCCCGAACGCCGTAGGTGCGGACGTAGGCGAGCACCTGGAGATCGCCACCGGCCTTGGCCGCGCTGTACGGGCTCGAGGGGCGCAGCGGGTCGCTCTCGACCGCTCGCCCACCCGCTCCGAGATCGCCGTACACCTCGTCGGTGGAGACCTGGACGAACCTGGCGTCGGTCGCCCGAGCCCACTCGAGGAGGGTCATCGTCCCGAGCACGTCGGTGTGCACGAACTCCTGCGGGCCGAGGATCGAGCGATCGACGTGGGTCTCGGCGGCGAAGTTCACGAGCGCGTCACAACCCGTCGCGGCTCGCTCGACGACCGCCGGGTCGGCGATGTCGCCGACGACGAGCTCGACACCCGTTCCGTCGAGGTTGGCGGGGTTCCCCGCGTAGGTCAGCTTGTCGAGGACGATCACCTCGTCGCCAGCGGCCACCAGCCGCTTCACGAAGTGCGAGCCGATGAACCCGGCGCCGCCGGTGACGAGCACGCGCATCGCGGAAGGGTACCGGCCGCCCCGCCCGTATCCCCACGGGGCAAAGGCATGATTCCCCCGTGGCCCGGTACTCCTTCGTCGACGAATGGCTGATCGAAGCGGCCGCGGAGCCGATCTACGACCTCCTCTCACGACCGCGCGACTACCCGTCGTGGTGGAGTGACGCCTTCCTCGAGGGAGAGGGCGACGACGGGCCTGCAATGCCGGGCAAGCGGGCCCGACTGCTGACCCGCGGACGCCTGCCGTACCGGCTGCGCTGGGAGCTCGAATGCCTCGAAGCCAACCCGCCCGCGAGGCTCGACTCGCGTATCGGGGGCGACTTCGTGGGGCGTGGGCTCTGGACGATCGACGAGCTCGGGAACGGATCGTGCCGGGTGGTTCTGCACTGGGACGTCGAGGTGCGCAAGCCGCTCGTCCGCCATCTGACACCGCTCCTCCGCCCGATCTTCCGCTGGAACCACCGCTGGGCGATGACCCGCGGTGAGGTGCGGATGCGGCAGCGGCTCGGCGTCGCCCGGTCGGCTGACGTGGTCAGCGACCGTCCGGGCTGAGCTCGGCGAGACAGGCGCGCAGGCCGTCGCGCCAATGCGGCAGCTCCGGCGCGGCGCGTTCGCTGCGCAGCACGGAGCAGACCGGGCGCGGGGCCTTGGCCCCGAACTCGCGCGTGGTGATTCGACGCACGCCGCAGTCGAGCCCTGCCTCCGCGAAGATCGCCTCCGCGAAGTCGGCCCAGGTGCACTCGCCGGCCGCGGCGAGGTGCCAGATCCCGAACGGCGATCCCCGGTCGACGAGCGTGCGCGTGGCATCGGCCAGGTGCCCGACGTAGGTGGGGCACCCACGCTGGTCGTCTACGACCGCGACCTCGTCCCGCTCGGCCCCGAGCCGCAGCATCGTCCGCACGAAGTTGTGGCCGGTGGGACCGAACAGCCACGATGACCGGACGATCCAGGCGCGGTCGCCGGCGGCAGCCTCCGCGTGGAGCTTCGTGCGACCGTATGCCGACAGCGGGCTCGGCGAGTCGGACTCCACGTACGGCGAGCCCTTCGTCCCGTCGAAGACGTAGTCGCTCGAGAAGGCGACGAGCGGCGAGCCGATGTCAGCCGCATGGGTGGTGCCACCGACGTTGACCGCCGCCGCGTGCTGCGGGTCGTCCTCGGCACCGTCGACGTCCGTCCAGGCGGCCGTGTGGAGGACGAGGTCGGGGGCGGTCGGGAGCTCGGGCGCCGGGCGCGTGACATCCCAGGCTGCGCGGTCGAGCGCCGTCACCGCGTCGTCCGCGAACACCCGCGCGAGCGCCGTCCCGAGCTGGCCGCCCGCGCCGGTGATCAGGACGCGTCGCGCGAGCTCAGGATGGGTGTGGTCGTGCTCCACAGGTGTGCCACACGCTCGTCGTCCCAGGCGATCCCGTGCTCGTCCGGGTCGGTCGGGTCGAACTCCTCGGTGACGTGGTAACAGAACAACAGGTCGGTGATCGCCTCGAAGCCGTGCGCATGGTGCCCGGGGATGTAGAGCGCGACCGGGTTCTCGTCCCCGATCTCCTCCGAGTACGTCTCGCCCGTCGCCCGGTCGAGGACGACGATGCGTGCCGTGCCCTGCAGGCAGGCGAAGAGGTCGTCCTGGCCGCGGAGGTGGTAGTGGAGACCGCGGATCACGCCGCGGCGGGAGAAGGACAGGTTCGTCTGCCGCATGGGCCGCGAGAGCGCGCTGTCGCGGCGCAGCTCGGTGAACCAGCCGCGCTCGTCCTCGTAGCGCGCGAGCGGGAAGCGCGCGAGACCCTCGATCACCCGTTGACCCCCGTCTCCTCGACGCGCCGGCCGATCTCCGCCAGGTGCTCCCAGTGCTTCCCCGCGTCCTCCCACCAGCCGTCGACCCGGGCCACCTCGAGACGACCCTCGCGTGCGTAGAACCGGTTGACATCGGTGATCTCGAGCTCCCCGCGGCTCGAGGGCTCGAGCCGCTCGATCACGTCGAACACGTCCGGTGGGAAGCAGTAGAGACCCACGACCGCGTCGCTCGTCGGCGGCGTGTCGTACCGGGTGTCGACCACACCGGCCTTCTCGACGATGTCCGCGACGGCTCCCGATTCGTCGTAGGCGACGACACCGAAGTGCTCCGGGTCGGGCACGTCCTTGACGAAGATCAGCGCCCGATCGGGGCCTTCGGCCCAGGCGCCGATGACGTCGGCGTGGGAGCGCTCGAAGACGTTGTCACCGAGGACGACCACGAGCTTCTCGCCGCGTGCGAAGTCGGCTGCCATCCCGACCACCTGCGCGATCCCGCCCGGCTGCGTCTGCACCTTGTACGTGAGCTCGAGGTCGAGCAGCGGGCGGTCGGTGCCGCGCTCGGTGACGTGGCCGTCGCCGAGCAGGTCGATCATCTGCCCGGCGTGGCCCTTCCCCGTGACGAGCAGCACGTCGCGGACACCTGCGCGCTCGAGGAGCTGGAGCGGGTAGTAGACCATCGGCCAGCGACCGACAGGGAGAAGGTGCTTGTTCGCGACCCGCGTCAGCTCACCGAGCCGAGTCGCCTCCCCGCCTGCACACACCAGTCCCTTCATCGGGTGGATGGTAGTTCCCGGCGGACGACCGACCGGTGCTCGCCGATCGGAGAGGGTCGCACGCGAAACACCCGCGCTACGCCGGCCGGCAGGTACCAGTTCCATTGACCGAAGAGCTTCATCGCGCTCGGGACGAGCAACGCACGGACGATCGTCACGTCGATGAGGATCGCCGAGGCCAGTGCGAACCCGAACTGCTGCAGGCCGACGATCGACCCGGCGACGAAGCCCATGAAGGCGGCGAACATGATCAACCCGGCGGAGGTGACGAGCCGTCCGGTCTTCGTCAGCCCGGCCACTACCGCATCTTCGTTCGAGGCGCCGTTGTCCCACTCCTCGCGCATCCGACTGACGAGGAACACCTCGTAGTCCATCGAGAGGCCGAACAGCATCGCGAACACCATCACCGGGATCCAGCCCTCGATCTGGTCGTACGCGAGCAGCCCGAACGGCTCGCCCCAGCCCCACTTGAACACCGCCACGGTCAGACCGTAGGCCGCGCCGATCGTGAGGAGGTTGAGGATGATCGCCTTGAGAGGCAACAGCAACGAGCGGAAGGCACGCAGCAACAGCACATATGTCGCGGCGAGCACCGCGAGGACGAGCCAGGGGAACCACGAGTAGACCAGGTCGAGGAAGTCCTTGCCCCCGGGTGGGCCGCCCCCGGCGAGCACGCTCGCCCCGACGGGGAAGCCCGCGGCGGGAACCAGGTCGTGCCTGAGCCGCTCCGCGAACTCGAGGCTGGCCGGAGTCCCGTAGTCCTCCGTGCCCACGACGTCGAACTTCACGTACCGGCCGGTGGCATCGACGTTGTGCGCCGTCGCGGTCACCGTCTCGACCCGCGCGACCTGCGGATCGTTGCGGAGGGCCGCCTGGAGCCTGTCGATCGCCTGGCCGATCCCGGCGTTCGACGCGCCTCCTGCGGCCCCGGTGTCGACGACGATCGTCGTCGGGGCAGTTGCGCCCGCTCCGAGCGCGGCCGAGAGGAGATCGAGACCCTGGACGCTCTCGAGGTCTTTCGGCAGCCCGTAGTTCGAGCCGGGGCCGACCTGGAGCGACAGCACCGGGGCGGCCATGAGGAGGAGCAACGCGACGGTTCCCGCCGCAACGGGCACCGAGTGTCGCATGATCCAGCGGGCGAGGCTCGGCCAGAAACCACGGTCGGTCGATACGCGCCGCTCGAGCCAACTGCGCGGGACGAGTCGCACCCGGTCGAGCCGGTGACCGAGGAACGAGAGGAGCACCGGCAGGAGCGACAGCGCCGCCGCGACCGAGACCGCGGGGATCAGCAGCCCGCCGATCCCGAACCCCCGCATGAACGGCAGCGGCATGAAGAGCAGGAGTGCGAGGCCGATCGCCACCGCCGTCCCCGAGAACACGACCGCGCGGCCGGCGGTATCCATCGTCTTCAGCAGCGCCTCGTCCCGCGTCAGCCCGTTTCGAAGCTCCTCGCGGTAGCGGTACACCATCAGCAGCGAGTAGTCGATCGCGATTCCCAGCCCGATCAGGCTGACGAGGTTCGTGATGTACGTCGTCAGCTCCATGACGTTCGCGAACACCCAGATCAGCCCCAGCGTGGTCGGGATGGTGAAGAACGCAAACCCGAGCGGGAGCAGGAACGAGAGTGTCCCGAAGGTCCAGATCAGGAGCAAGATCGCGATCGGAAGCGCAACCAGGAGCTCGCCCTTCTGCAGATCCTCCTCGAACACCGGGTCGAGGTCGTGCTCGGTCGCAGCCTGCCCGGTGAGGAACGTCTGCGCTCCTGCGACCGTGCCGATCGCCGCACGCATCGCCTGCGTCCTGCCCTTGGCGTCGGCGGGCTCGAGCGAGGAGACGATCTGGGCCGTGGCGAGGTCTGGGGTGATCGCTTGCGCGGCGACGAACCGCCCCGTGGGGAGCTCACGCGCCGCGCGCTCGGCTGCAGCCTCGATCTCGGGCAGGAGCGGCTCGACTCCGCCTTCGGCTTTCACGACGAGGGTGAACGAACCGACCGACCGCTGGCCGAAGTGGTCCTCGAGAATCTGCTCGGCCCGCTGGCTGTCGGTTCCCGGAAGCGAGAACCGGTTCGTCAGCAGGTCGCCGAGCTGCGACGACCCCCACCCGGCGACGACGAGCGCCACGACCCACACACCCAGCGCAACCCAGCGATGGCGCAGCACGAACCGTGTCCAGCGTTCCATGATGCTCGAGCCTCCCGTCCGACGGACCGTGCGATCGTAACACCGCGATCCCACCTCTCACGGCGATTCAGCCGAGGATTGTGACGGAGCCTCTAGTGTGATCGCCGGCGGCGTCGGCGCGCGGCCTCCTTGCGCGCACGCACACCTGGCGCTGCGCGAACGGCGGCCGCCCAGACGTACGCGAGGGAGCCGATGACGACCCCGGCGGCGAGCAGCATGCGGCGCACGATTTGCACATGCCGCATGGTAGAGGCGCGCGGGGTAATACTTGGGGTTCGCAGAATCGAGGAAAGGACGGCCGCAGGATGGCGAAGAAGCAGCCGGCGAAGCTGGGCGACACGCTCGACACGATCCGGCCCTACCTCCAGCGCGCGCTCAAGGACGAGGAGTTCCGGAGCGACCTGAGAGACGCGCTCCAGGCCGCGCGAGAGCTCTATGGCCCGCTCTCGAAGGGGAACGGGGTGAGCGGATCGGCCCGAGTGCTCGCAACCGATAAGAAGGCGCAGGAGAGCCTGCGGAAGACGCTCGAGGAGATCTCCCGGGCCGCGGGCACGGCCGCAGGCAAACCCAAGAAGAAGTCGCGCAAGGGCCGCAAGATGCTGCTCCTCGCGGGGGTCGTCGCGGGTGCGCTCTACAACCCGTGGACGGGTCCGCAGACCCGCGAGAAGCTGCTCGACATGATCGCCGGGAACGACGATCTCGAGCCGCTCGAGGGGTTCGAGGGCATCGACCTCTCCGAGACCGCCGAGCCCGTCGGGGTCGCGGTCGGCGACGCAGACGGAAGCGACGCCGAGAAGTAGCCCTAGCTCTCTCAGGGGCCCTCGAGCGCGTGCTCGAGGGCCCCGGGGACGAGCCCGCTCGAGGTCGAGATGTCGTCCATCCGCAGGAGGACGGCACCTGCTCGCGCGCTTGCGACCGGCAGCCCCGACCCGGGGAGGTAGCGGCGCCCGTCGGAGAACGACACGTCCTCGGCGCGCCGCCACGCGACGAGGAACGGGTACGGCGCAACCGCCCCGTCGTAGCCGAGCGACAGGAGAGACACCGGATGGATCTCGAAGTGGAGGTGAGGGATCGACGCCTCGGCGTCGCCGGTCTTCCCGAGGAAGCCGATCACATCGCCAGCCTTCACATGGGCGCCGTCCCGCGCGAGCGACGAGTAGGCGACGAGGTGTGCGTAGTAGAACTCGTTGCCGCTCGCGTCTCGGAGCCATAGCCGCCAGCCTCCGATGTCGTTCCAGCCGACGGAGAACAGCGTTCCGTCCGCGACCGCGAGCAGCGGCGTCCCGAGCGGGGCGACGATGTCCTCACCGTGGTGCCAGTTCCCGGGGACGTCGCCACGGTACGCGCCGAACGTGTCGCCGAACGAGGCGGGCCCGTAGACCGGGAAGACGTATCCACCCCGGCTCAGCGACGCGGTCACCTCCGGGGCGGGCCGCACGAGCTGCGGTGGCGCGCCGCCGGGCCGTGAGGTGCCCGGCTCGTCGGGAGCGCTGGCCATTGGTCTTGGCGGGGCGGGAAGCGCCGGTGACTCGTCGGTCTCGGTGCTCGTCTCGCTCGTCTCGGTCGGCACCGGAGCTTGCTCCTGCGCCTGCGCGCTCGCGTTCACCGAGCCGACCACGATCTCCGAGCCAGCGGGCAGACCACCGTGCTCGGCGACGACGCGGATGCGGAGCGCAACGATCGACGCCTCGCCGGCTCGTGGTTTGTCCGTCGTGGTCGAGGTGGCGGACAGCAGGTTGAGCGTGCCCCAGTCGCCCAGGGCGACCTGACCGTTGGGTGTCGCGGCAACCGTCGCGCCGAGCACCGTCAGCCCGGTGATCGACGAGCCACCCGTCTCTCCGGTCGACGACGCCGGGCCGGCGGCGGCCCCCGCCCGAACGTCCACGGACTCGGCCGTCACCTCGCCACCGAAGACGGACACGGCCAGCACGTTGGCGACCGCCTCGGCGCTCGACGAGAGGCCAGGCTGCGCCGTCACGCTCGACTTCGACGCACCGACGCGGAGCACCGACCCGTCCTCCGGGTAGGAGAACGGCCCACCTCCGGTGGCGGTGGGTGGCGCGATGAGCGAACCGGATGTGCTCGGCGGCTGGCCGGGCAGCGTGACCTCCGCCACGAGTGCGGCGGCAGAAGCCTCGGCAGGGGCAGGATCGCTCGGCGCGGCGGCGGCGATGCCGACCCCGCCGACCGCGGCAACCGCGCACACCACCCAGATCCGGGTCCTCGTCACGACGCTCCAGGGTAGCGCCGGCGTCGCAGGGTGCTGATCGCGAGCTGGGCGGAGACGGCGAGCAGGAGCACCCCGAACAGCCGCCGTAGGCTGTCCTCGTCGAGCCGCGTCGCGATCCGCACGCCCACCTCGACCCCGATCACCGAGACCACCCCGATGCACAGCGCCTCGCGGACGCGGACGTTGCCGTAGCGGTGCTGGCGCGCCACGCCGACCGCGGCGGTGGGGACGATCGCAAGCAGCGACGACGCTGCCGCTTCGACCTGGCCGAGCCCGAGCGCGACGAGCGTCGGGACGAACAGGATCCCGCCGCCGACGCCGAACGTGCCGGAGAGCACCCCGGCGCCGAAGCCGAGCACGACCGCCAGGGTCACGGTCGTCGCGCTCATCCGCTCACGAGCCAGATGCCGATCCCGGCGAGGAGCGCAGCGAACGCCAGGGTGAGCGCGCGTCCGGAGAGCCGCTGCTGAGCCGATGCGCCGACGAACGCGCCGAGCACGGCCGGAAGCCCGACGACGAGCGCGTAGCCGGGTCGGAGCTCGCCGCGTGCGGCGTAGAGGATCACCCCCGCGAGTGCCGTGATGAGGATCGCGCCGAGCGAGGTCGCCGTCGCCTCGTGCGGCGTGAGCGTCGTGAGCGCGAGGAGCAGCGGGACGATCACGATCCCGCCACCCACGCCGAAGAGCGATGCGAACACGCCCGCGAGGAGCCCGATCCCGACGAGGCGTACGACGAGCGACATGGTCAGTCGTTCGCGGGCCTGGAACCCTCTCCTGGTCTGGCCTCCTCGCGTAACACGTCCCAGGCGAGCCTCACGTCCGCCTCGGTCGTCCTCGCATTCCCGATCGCAAGCCGCAGGACGTAGCGACCATCGACGCGTGTGTGCGACAGGAACACCTCGCCGCGCTCGTTGACGCGCCGGAGAAGCGCCTCGTTCGCCTCGTCGGACCCCTCGTGCCGGAAGCAGACGAGCGAGAAGTGTCGCGGCGCGACGACCTCCCACCCGGCCTCCGCCAGCACCCACTCCTCGAACAGGGCAGCCAGGCGGACATGCTCGCGAACGAGCGCCCGCAGCCCTTCGGCCCCGTAACAGCGAAGGACGGCCCACAGCTTGAGCGCACGAAAGCTGCGCCCGAGAACGTGCGAGTACTCGCTCGAGCTGATCACGTCCTCGGTCGAGCGCAGGTACTCGGGGACGACCGCGAGGGCGTCGCGGATCACCTCCGGCCGCTTCGTCCAGAACACCGAGCAACCCTGCGGGACGAACAGCCACTTGTGGGGGTTCAGGACGATCGAGTCCGCCCGCTCCCAGCCGGCGAACAAGGGCCGCAGCTCGGGGCACACCGCAGCGGAGCCCGCATACGCCGCGTCGACGTGAAGCCATACACCGGAGCGCGCGCAGGCCGTTGCGATCTCGTCCACGGGGTCGATCGCCGCGGTGCTCGTGGTTCCGATCGTCGCGACGACCGCGCACGCGCCGTCGAGGTCGAGCAGATCGGGCCGGAGCCCGAACGACTCGCCGGCGGGCACCTTGCGAAGCTCGAGCTCCAGCAGGCGGGCCGTCTTGTCGATCGACGAGTGAGCGTGCTCGGAGCAGACGACGACCCTGTCACCAGGCCTGGCGTGCCGCGCCGCGGCGAGCGCTGTGAGGGTGCTCATCGAGGCCGCCTCCTCGATCTGGCCGTGCATCGGATCGGGCAGGCCGACGAGCTGTCGAAGCCAGTCGAGCGTGACCTCCTCGAGCTCCTGGAGCGCCGGCGAGGCGCGCCACAGGATCCCGATCTGGTTCAGCCCGGCAACGAGCAGCTCGGCCAGGATCCCCGGCTCCGAGCCGGTCGTCGCGAAGTAGGCGAAGTACCGCGGGCTTTGCCAGTGGGTCAGCCCGGGCATCAGGATCTCGTCGAGGTCCTCGAGCAGGGCAGCGAACGGCTCTGGCTGTTCCGGAGGTGCGGTGGGGAGCGACCGACGGATCTGACCCGGTACGGCCTGTGAGAGGACCGGCCGGTCGCGGACGCCCTCGAGGTACCCGGCAACCCAGTCGATCGCTTCGCGCCCGTCGTCACGGAAGGTCGTCATCCGCGCAGTTTCTCGATCTCGCGCCATGGGCGCGTGTTCAACACGCGCTCCTTCGTCAGCCAGGCGCGGCGCGCCTGCGCGACCCCGAGCTCGGCGTAGCCGAGCGCTGCGACGGAGTGCGCGTCCGTGGTGATCGGAACGAGTACGCCCGCCTCGCCCGCGAGGCGGGCGTGGACGTCCCTCAGGTCGAGCCGGTCGGGCTGGGAGTTCAGCTCCAGCGCAGTGCCGGTCTCGGCCGCGCGCGTCACGATCCGCTCGACGTCGACGTCGGCGCCCGGGCGCCGCGACAGCTTCCGGCCGGTCAGGTGGCCGATGCAATCGACGTGCGGATTTTCGATCGCCGCGAGGATCCGCTCGGTCGGCGACCGGTCGAAGGCGACGTGCAGCGAGGCAACGACCCAGTCGAGCCGCGCGAGGATGTCGTCGTCGACGTCCACCTGCCCGTCGGCGCGGATGTTCGCCTCGATCCCTCGCAACACCCGGAAGCGCCCGAGCCGCGCGTTCACGTCGTCGATCTCCTCCCACTGGGCCTCGAGCCGACCGTCGCGGAGGTAGTGGGAGTGGTCGGTCAACGCAAGGAAGCGATAGCCGCGCGCCTTCGCCGCACGGGCCATCTCCTCGATCGTCGCCTTCCCGTCGGCCGACCAGGTCGAATGGCAGTGGAGCTCTCCCACGAGGTCGTGCTCCTCCACGAGCACGGGCAGGGAGCCCTCGCGGGCCGCCTCGAGCTCGCCGCCGTTCTCACGAAGCTCCGGCGGGACGAACGCGTAACCCAGGAACGCGTAGACCTCGGCTTCCGTGCGGAAGGCATGCACGTCGCCGGTCTCGACGACCGTGACCCCGTACTCCGAGACCGAGAGACCACGGCGGACGGCATCCTCGCGTAGCGCAACGTTGTGGTCCTTCGACCCGGTGAAGTGCTGCAGGAGGTTGCCGAAGCTCTCCGGCGGCACCACACGAAGGTCGATTCGGAGACCTTGATGGGTGACGATCGTCGCCTTCGTGTCGCCGTGCGCGACAACCTCGAGCGTCGACGGCAATGCGACGAACGAGGCGATGAGCGATTGCGGGTCGGTCGAGGTCGCGATCACGTCGAGGTCGCGGAAGGTTTCCTTCCGCCTGCGGATGCTGCCTGCCTCGGAGACGTCGACCGCGGCCGGGTGGGCGCGCAGCGCAGTGACGACCTCACGGACGACCGGCAGTCCGCGCCCGAGCAAGCCGCGCTGCTCCGGCTCCTCGCCGACGCCGCGCTCGAGCGCGGCGAGGAGCTTCTGCTCGCTCTTCGCCCCCAGCCCGGGGAGATCCCGCAGCCGCCCCTGGGCCGCGGCGTCGTGAAGCCCGGAGAGCGTCGTCACGCCGAGCGTGCGCCAGATTCGCGCGGTCGTCTTCGGGCCCAGACCGGGTAGCCGCAGGAAGCTGGCGACCTCCTCCGGGACCTCGGCCCGACGCTTCTCGAGCGCGGCGAGCTCGCCCGTCTGCGCGATCTCGACGATCTTCTGCTCGATCGTCTTGCCGATTCCCTGTAGCTCTGTCGCTCTTCCCGCGAGGGCGAGCTCAGCCACGGAGGCGGGGGTCTCGCGGATCCGAACCGCAGCGCGTCGATACGCCATCACGCGAAAGCCCTCCTCACCCAGGATCTCCGACAGGTCGGCGAGCAGGTCGAGCGTGTCGGCGAGCTCGGGGTTGGTGGGGAGCGGTGGCATCCGACGATCATATGAACCGCGAGCTCGCCCGAGCGGGCCGCTTCGGGCACGATGGCCGGCGTGCCGCGCACGGTGATCTGTCTTCCGACGTACAACGAGGTCGAGAACCTCGAGCCGCTCGTCCGTGCCCTCGCGGGCACGATCGACGTAGAGCGCGACCGCGTGCTCGTGATCGACGACGCGTCACCCGACGGCACCGGTGACCTCGCAGACCGGCTTGCGGCCGAGTTGGCCTGGGTGGACGTCGTCCACCGGGCCAGGAAGGAAGGAATCGGGCCTGCGTACATCGCCGGGTTCCGTCGCGCCCTCGCTGACGGCGCCGGGTACGTCGTCGAGATGGACTGCGACTTCTCCCACGACCCTGCGGTTGTCCCCCGGCTCGTCGCGGCCTGCGAGGGCGGCGCCGACCTCGCGCTGGGCTCGCGCTACGTCGCAGGTGGCGGCACGACGAACTGGGGGCTGTTGCGCCGGTTCGTCTCGCGTGGTGGATCGCTCTACGCCCGGATCGTGCTCGGGGTCTCGGTCAGAGACCTCACCGGCGGCTTCAAGTGCTTCCGCCGCGAGGTGCTCGAGACGATCGGCCTCGACGAGATCACCGCCAAGGGGTACGGATTCCAGATCGAGGGGACGTATCGCGCGCTCCGGCGCGGGTTCAGCGTGGTCGAGGTGCCGATCACGTTCACCGACCGTCGCGTCGGCCAGTCGAAGATGACGGGGTCGATCGTCGCCGAGGCGATGGTCCAGGTGCCGCTCCTGCGATGGCGTGCCCTGCGCGGGAGGCTCTGAGGCTGGACCCGGCGCGTACGATCGGGAACGTGGCGGTCAGGGTCACCGATGCGACCTTCGCGGAGGAGGTGCTGGATGCCGACGTGCCGGTGCTCGTCGACTTCACCGCGCCGTGGTGCCGCCCGTGCCGCACGATCGAGCCGATCCTGGACGAGCTCGCCGCCGAGCACGCGGGTCGCCTGAAGCTCGTCGCCGTCGACGCTGACGAGAACCTCGTGACGCCGTCCCGCTATGGGGTGCTCACGCTCCCGACCGTGATCGTGTTCGTGCACGGCGAGCCGCAGGTGACGCTGCTCGGCGCGAGCCCCAAGCGGCGGTACCTCGAGGCCGTCGCACCGTTCCTCTAGGAGGAGCCGGCGTGAGCCTCGCCTGGGACGGCTTGCTCGAGGGCGACGAGCTCGCGCACCGCGTGCTCGAGCCCGCACAGCATGGATCGACCGAGGCGTTGCCGGACAGTCTCCACCCGGCCGTCCGCGAGGCGCTCGCCACCGGCGGGATCACACGCCTGTACCGCCACCAGGCGGAGACGTGGGAGGCCGCGGGTCGCGGCGAGGACGTGGTCGTGACGACGGGCACCGCCTCGGGGAAGTCGCTGGCGTTCACGCTCCCCGTCCTCGACGCGCTCGCGCGAGATCCCCACGCGCGAGCGCTGTTCGTCTACCCCACGAAAGCGCTCGCCCAGGACCAGGCTCGCGCGCTCGCGTCGCTCGGGCTCCGTTGGCTGCGCCCGGCGATCTACGACGGCGACACGCCATCCGAGCGCCGGCGCTCGATCCGCTCCGGCGCGAACGTGGTCCTGACCAACCCCGACATGCTCCACGTCGGCGTCCTCCCGCACCACGACCGTTGGGGGGACGTGCTCCACAACCTGCGCTTCCTCGTCCTCGACGAGGCGCACGTCTATCGCGGTGTCTTCGGATCGCACGTCGGCAACGTCGTGCGACGGCTCCGCCGGATCGCGAGGGCGTATGACGCCGATCCACAAGTGCTGCTCGCCACCGCGACGATCGCCAACCCGGCGGAGCTCGCCCTGGCCCTCACCGGTCGGCCGGCGACACCCATCGATCGGGACACATCGGATCGCGCAGCACGCGAGATCGTGCTGTGGAACCCCCCCGTCCTCGACGAGGAAAGCGGGTCGCGTGCGAGCGCGCTCGGCGAGGCGTCGAGGTTGCTCGCTTCCCTCACGACCCACGGGTTGCGGACGATCTGCTTCACGAAGAGCCGGCGCGCCGCCGAGCTGATCCATCGCTTCACCGTGGAGCGGGTCGATGCGGCGGTTGCGGCGCGGCTTGCCCCGTACCGCGCCGGGTACACCCCGGAGCAACGCCGCGAGATCGAGCGTCGCCTCACAGCCGGCGAGCTGCTCGGTGTGACGGCAACCGACGCGCTGGAGCTCGGGATCGACATCGGCGGCCTCGACTGCGCGATCTCGGTCGGCTTCCCCGGAACGATCGCCTCCCTGCGCCAGCAGTGGGGGCGAGCCGGTCGTCGGGAGACCGGGCTCGCCGTGCTCGTCGCGAGCGACGACGCGCTCGACCAGTTCTTCATGCGCAGCCCCGAGGCCCTCCTCGAGCGGCGCGTCGAGGCGGCACTCCTCGACCACGCGAACCCACGGATCCTCGACCCCCATGTGCTGGCGGCGGCCTACGAGGGACCACTCACCGAGACCGACGCCGAGCTCCTCGGCCCCGAGGCGCTCGAGCGGGCACGCCATCTCGACGAGCTCGTCGCGACCCCCGCGGGATACGTCTGGCGCGGGCGCGACCATCCGGCTGCGCGGGTCTCGCTACGGTCCGGTGACACCGAGGCGATCTCGATCGTCGAGACCGACACCGGCACCCTTCTCGGGCTCGTCGAGCGCGAGCGGGCCTTCGGGACCGTCCACGAGGGAGCGATCTACCTCCATCTCGGCGAGCAGTACCTCGTCCGATCGCTCGATCTCGGTACCCGCGTCGCGACGGTCGAGCCCACGCGGGTCGACTGGTACACGCAGGCCCGGGTGGAGACGCAGACCGTGATCGACGCGGCCGCAGAGGTGCGCCCGGCCGCCGGTGTCGAGCTCGCGTTCGGAGCGATCTCGGTCACCGAGCAGGTCGTCGGCTACCACCGCAAGGCGATCGCCGACGGGTCGACGATCGAGGTGGTACCGCTCGAGCTCCCCGAGGTGAGCTTCGAGACGGAGGCGGTGTGGTTCTCACCCGGTGCAGAGCTCCTCGACGGGCTCGACGAGATGCCGCGGCTGCTCGGCTGCCTCCACGCAGCCGAGCACACGCTCATCGCGCTCCTGCCGCTGCGCGCGATGTGCGACCGCTGGGACATCGGCGGGCTGTCGACGAACGTCCACTACCAGACCGGTCGCCCGACGATCTTCGTCTACGACGGTCATGCCGGCGGCGTCGGCATCACGCGACGCGGCTTCGACACCTTCGAGAGCTGGGTCGGCGACGTCGCGGCCTTGCTCGAGGGCTGCCCGTGCCGGGACGGTTGCCCGTCTTGCGTGCAGAGCCCGAAATGCGGCAACCTCAACGAGTTCCTCGACAAGCGGGCGGCGCGGACGCTCCTCGAGCGCATGGCCGGAGCCGCCTGAGGCTCGTACGATTCCGAGCGGGTGTCGATCTCACCGGCTCTCGTTCGTCTGAAGGGTGACACGTCGTCCGATCGAGGAGGCAGCAAGTGGAATACGTGGCACTGATCCACGCCGACGAGGGGGCGTGGGAGCAGCTCTCGGAGGAGGGTCGCTCCGAGATGTACGCCGCCTACGGAGAGCTCGTCGAGGACGCTCGCCAGGCCGGGGTGCTCGTCATGGGCGACGAGCTCGAGGTGACCGGGCTCGCAACCACCGTCCGTGTCCGCAACGGCGAGACGCTCGTCAGCGACGGCCCGTACGCCGAGGTGAAGGAGGCGCTCGGCGGGTTCTTCGTGTTCGACTGCGCCTCGTTCGACGAGGCGGTCGAATGGGCGGCGCGCATCCCGTCCGCCACCCACGGTGCGATCGAGGTCCGGCCGGTCCACGTCGACGCCGAGGAGGGATCGTGAAGTACGCGCTGCTCGTCTACAGCGACCAGAGCTCGTGGGCCGCGATGACCGACGAGGAGGCTGCGAGGGCGAGGGCGGAGGCGATGCCGAGCTGGCTCGCGCTGTTCGACGAGCTCGGTCGCGTCGATCCCGGCAACACCGGCCGTGAGCTGAGCGCGGCGAGCGAGGCACGCTGTGTCCGCGTGGTCGACGGCCAGACGCTCGTCACCGACGGCCCGTTCGCCGAGACGAAGGAACAGCTCGGCGGGCTGTTCGTCGCGGAGCTCGACGACCTCGACGAGGCGCTCAGGATCGCCTCGCTCGTTCCCGCCGCGGCGTACGGCTCGCTCGAGGTCAGGCCGATCGTCGTTCGGTGACCTTCGACGAGACCTACCGTGAGGAATGGCCACGCGCGGTTGCGATCCTCACCCGCGTCCTCGGCGACCTGGCGCTCGCCGAGGACGCGGTGCAGGACGCCTTCACGCTCGCGTTCGAGCGGTGGCCGAGAGACGGCGTCCCCGCCGCACCCGGAGCGTGGATCGTCACGACTGCGCGAAACCGTGCGATCGACCGGCTTCGTCGTGAGCGCACCTTCGCGCGGAAAGCCGAGCTGCTCGCACGGCTCGAGACGCTCGCGCCCGGGGACGGAGAGCGGGAGGTGAGCTCGATCCCGGACGAGCGCCTCGCGCTCGTGTTCACGTGCTGCCACCCGGCGCTGGGGCTCGACGCGCGTGTGGCGCTCACGCTGCGCGAGGTCGCGGGTCTCACGACGGTGGAGATCGCACGAGCGTTCCTCCTCACCGAGCAGACGCTGGCGCAGAGGCTCGTACGCGCGAAGCGCCGGATCCGCGACACGGGCATCCCGTTTCGGGTTCCCGTCGACCACCAGCTTCCCGACCGTCTGCCCGACGTCCTCCACGTTCTCTACCTCGTGTTCAACGAGGGCTACGCCTCGCACAGCGGGGAGGCACTGACCCGACCCGACCTCTGCGCCGAGGCGATTCGGCTCGCGAAGCTGCTGTGCGTGCTGATGCCTGATGAGCCAGAGGCCTTCGGCCTTCTCGCGCTCATGCTCCTCCAGGACTCGCGCCGCGAGGCGCGGCTCGGTGGCGACGGGGAGCTCGTGCTCCTCGCCGATCAGGATCGAGGGCGCTGGGACGCGGACGAGATCGACGAGGGCATGCGAGCGCTCGGGCGCGCCGAGGCGGCGGGGCGACCCGGTCGATACCAGCTCCAGGCGGTGATCGCGGCCGCGCACGCCGAGCGGATGGCGGCCGGGGCGGTCGTGGCGGCGTACGAGGCGCTCGAGCAGTTCGATCCGTCACCCGTCGTCCGTCTCAACCGCGGCGTCGCGGTCGCGCTCGCGGGAGACGTCGAAGGCGGGCTCGAGCTCGTCGACAGCGCCACCGGGCTCGACGGGTATCTGTACTTCCATTCCGCCCGAGCCGACCTCCTACGGCGGCTGGGCCGCACGGACGATGCCGCCGCCGCATACGAGTGCGCGCTCGAGCTCGCCGAGGAAGGGCCTGAGCGGCGCTTCCTGGCGCGTCGTCTCGCCGAGCTCAGCGAACCGCGCGAAGCGCACGCGTGAGCGACTGCCGGCCGCCGAGCACAGGGGCGAACAGGTCGCCCTCCCGCGCAACACGGTCGAGGACGGCGTCGGGGGTGAACGACCCGGGATCGAGGTCGTCGTCCAGCTCCTCCCAGCGGAGTGGTGTCGAGACGAGCGCCCCGGCGCGCGGCCTGACCGAGTAGGCGACGGCGTTCGTCCGCCCGGGCCCGTTCTGGTTCGCATCGACGAGCACGCCCTTCCGCTTCGCCTTCGTCCACTCGGTCGTCGCGAGCCCCGGGTGGGCGCGCGCGATCGCGGCAGCCACGATCCCCGCGAAGCCGCGCACCTCGTCCCAGCCATGTCTCCTGGCGATGGGGACGAGCACGTGAATGCCCCGCGAGCCGGACGTCTTCGGATAGCACTCGAGCTCCACCAGCTCGAGCGTCTGCCGTACGAGCCTCGCGACCTCCACCACCTCGGCGAAGCCGACGTCCGGTGACGGGTCGAGGTCGAACATGACCCAGTCCGGTCGCTCTGGGCGATCGATCCTCGACGCCCAGGCGTGAAGGTCGATGCAGCCCATGTTGACCATCCAGAGCAGCGCGAGCTCGTCGCCGACGAGCGGGTACTCGATCGTGCGTCTCTCGCCCGCACGGGTGGACGCGGGGAACGGCGCGCGCCGAATCCAGTCCGGCATGTGCGAGGGGGCGTTCTTCTGGAAGAAGTGCTTCCCCTCCCAGCCGTCCGGGTAGCGCTTCATCGTGAACGGCCGGTCGCGCAGGTGCGCGACCACGACCGGAGCGAGCTCGTGGTAGTAGGCGAGGAGGTCGCCCTTCGTGAGCCCGACCTCCGGGAAGAACGGCTTCTCGAGGTTGGACAGCTCGAGCGTCCGCTTCCCGCGGACGATCGTCGAGGGAATCCCCGCTCGCTCGCGCCGCACCTCCGAGGCCGGCTTGTCGTCGCGCAGCCCGACGTAGACCGGCGCGCGCAGCCGGCCGTCGTGCGTCCACTCGGCGAACTCGATCTCCGCGACGAGCACCGGCTCGACCCAGTGGACGGCCCGGGTGGGAACGCGCGGCATCCGTGGGGTCTCGCGAAACGGCGACGTTGCGCGTTCGAGCTGCTTCAGCTGCTTTCCGAGCCGGCGGATCTCTGCGTCGTCGAACCCCGTGCCGACGTTCCCCACCCAGCGCAACGCCCCCGACTCGTTGATCCCGAGCACGAGCGCGCCGAAGTCCGCCGCACGTCGCCCCGCCCCCTCGGTCCAGCCGGCGACCACGAGCTCCTGCCGGCCGCGCTCCTTCACCTTGACCCAATCGGCGACCCGCTTCCCCGGCCGATAGGAGCCCGTCGAACGCTTGGCTACGACCCCCTCGAGCCCGTTCTCCCGGACGACCCGCAGGAGCGCCGCGCCATCCTCGAACTGCGGTGACAGGACGACCCCATCCGCTTGATCGAGGACGACCTCCTCGAGCAGCTCGCGACGCTCGGTGAGCGGCAGCCCGATCGTCGGCCGACCGTCGAGCTCGAGGAGGTCGAAGGCGACGTACACGAGTCGACCCGCCGAGCGCTGCAGAAGGGAGAACCTCGATCGGCCCTGGGTGTCGAGCGCACAGATCTCGCCGTCGAGAACGGCCGACGGCGTGCGGATGCCGTGGGGTAGTTGCCGCGCCAGCGCGGCGAACCGTCCGGTGAGGTCGTTGTCGTTGCGGCTTCGCAGCGTCGCATCGCCGGCGGCGATGGTCGCGACGGCGCGAAACCCGTCCCATTTCGGCTCGTAGACCCAGCCGTCTGCGAGCGGGAGCCGCTCGGCGTGGGTCGCAAGCATCGGGGTGTACGACACGGCCACGGAGTCGTCGTCCTTCCTGACGAGCAACCAGTTCTCCTTCCGCCCGTCGAGCTGCGCCGGGACGAGCGTCCAGGTGCCGTCGAGCCGCTCGCCGTGGAGGCGCACGGTGAGCCCGCCGTCCCGCTTCTCCTCGAGGAGCTCGTACCAGCCGCGATCCCAGATCTCGACCGTGCCGGCACCGTACTGGCCGTCCGGGATCCGACCCTCGAACGTGGCGTAGTCGAGCGGGTGATCCTCGACGTGCACAGCCAGGTGCCGGGCGCCCCGGCGCAGCGGGATCCCCTTCGGGACCGCCCAGCTCGCGAGCGTCCCTCCCCGTTCGAGCCTGAAGTCGTAGTGGAGCCTTCGCGCATCGTGCCGCTGGACGACAAAAATGGGCTGCCCACCCGTGCTCTGTCCGCCGAACGGCTCCGGTGTCCGGCGCGAATCGCGCTTCCCACGATACTTCTCGAGGCTCACCACCCCATGATCACACGGCGACTGGCCCGTAACACGCTGCTAACGACCTCGGCGTCGTCCCTGCAAACGAGGCAGTTCGACCCCGGGGATAAGCCTGTGGAAAGTGTGGAGAGCCTGACCGCGCGCTCAGACGCCCGCCATCACGCCGATCCCCCGGAACTTGTGACGTCGGACACGCACTCGGGTCTCCGGGGACAGCTCGGAGAGCTCGTCGAGGTGCGCCACCACCACGTCGCGCAGGAGCGCGGCGGCCTGGTCGTGGTCGAGGTGGGCGCCACCCTCCGGTTCCGGGATGATCCCGTCGATCACCCCGAGGTCGAGGCAGTGGGCCGCATCGGGCTTCCACGCCGCAGCGGCCTGCTTTGCCTGTGCTGCGTCGCGCCAGAGGATCGCGGCACCACCTTCGGGGGAGATGACCGAATAGATCGCGTGCTCCTGCATCAGCACGCGATCGGCCACGGCGAGTGCGACGGCGCCACCCGATCCCCCCTGACCCGTGATCACCGCGACGGTCGGGATGCCGAGGCGCAACATCGTCGCCTGCGACCGCGCGATCGCGCCACCCTGACCGTGCTGCTCGGCAGCGACGCCCGGGTACGCCCCCGGGGTGTCGACGAGCGTCAGCAGCGGGAACCCGTGCAGGTCGGCGAGCTCCATCACGCGCATCGCCTTGCGGTAGCCCTCGGGGTACGCCATCCCGAAGTTCCTGCGCGTCCGCTCCTTGATCTCGCGACCGCTCTGATTGCCGACAACGGCGATCGTTCGCCCCTCGAGCCTGCCGAGCCCGGCCACGATGGCGGCGTCGTCGAGCCGGCCCCGGTCGCCGTGCAGCTCGAACCAGTCGTCGAGCATCCGCCCCACGTAGTCCAGCGTGTACGGGCGCTCGGGATGCCGGGCGAGCTCGACGCTCCGCCAGATCTCCTCGTCGGTCGTGTCGGCGCGGAGCCGCACGAGCTGGCGCTCCAGCCGCTCCATCTCACCCGACAGCCGCGTGCCGCGGAGCAGCTTGACGCCGGACAGGCGCGCGAGCCGGTCGCGGAGCCCGAGTTCGGCGTCCTGGCTCACGCGTCGTCCCGGGCGAACAGGCGCAGGAGGCGGGCGAGAGTGGGACGCAGCTCGCCGCGCGGGACGATCGCGTCGAGGTGACCGAAGCGGAGGTTCGACTCGGCCAGGCCGAAGTCGTCCGGGAGCTTCTCACGCGTCGTCTGCGCGACGACGCGTGGCCCGGCGAAGGACATCAGCGCCCCCGGCTCGGCAACGATCACGTCACCCAGCGTCGCGAAGCTCGCGAGCACCCCACCGGTCGTGGGATGGCAGAGCACGCTGAACAGCGCGCCACCGGACTCGTGGAGCGTCTCGACGGCGCAGATCGTCTTCGGAAGCTGCATGAGCGCGAGGATCCCCTCCTGCATCCGGGCGCCACCCGAGGCCGACACCGAGATGACGTGCGTCCCGTCCTCGGCCGCCGCCTCGCAGGCGCGCGCGAACTTCTCGCCGACGACGCTGCCCATCGAGCCGCCCATGAACGCGAAGTCCATCACCGACACCCGGCAGGGCAGCTCGTCGATCCGGCCCGAGCCCGTGACGATCGCGTCGCCGAGCCCTGTCCCGAGCTCTGCCTCGGCAAGTCGCTCGGTGTACGGCCTCAGGTCGAAGAAGTCCAGCGGATCGGCCGAGCGGATCCCCGCGTCCTGTTCGTCGAACGACCCCGGGTCGAGCAACATCTCGATCCGCTCCCTGGCCCCGACCGGGAAATGGTGCTCGCAGTGCGGGCACACGCGAAGGTGCTCGGCGAGCTCCTCGTCGCGGTAGTGCGAGCCGCAGCTGGGGCATGTGTTCGGGTGCTTCCCCTTCGGCTCCTCCGGCTCGGCTCGCTTGTGCTCGATCGAGACGTCGATGTGTCCGGAGGCGGACATCGGATGGAGTCTAGACCGGCCCGGAGGGCCTAGGTCCCGTGCCAACGCCTGAACACGAGGCAGGCGTTGTGCCCGCCGAAGCCGAACGAGTTCGAGATCGCGATCTCAACCTGCTGTTCGCGGGCGACATTCGGGATCACGTCGAGGTCGCACTCGGGATCGGGGGTGTCGCGGTTGATCGTCGGCGGTAGGATGCCGCGCTCGAGCGCGAGGATCGTGAATGCCGCCTCCACCGCCCCGGCCGCACCGAGACAGTGGCCGGTGGCGCCCTTCGTGCCGGACACGGGGGTGCGGTACGCGTGCTCCTCTCCCAGTGCGACCTTCAGAACCCGCGTCTCGGCGCTGTCACCGACCGGTGTCGCGGTCGCGTGGGCGTTCACGTACCCGACCTCGTCGGGCGAGACGCCGGCGTCGTCGAGGGCCATGCGGATCGCACGCGCAGGGTTCATCCCGGTCGGGTCGGGATCCGACACGTGCGCCGCGTCGGACGAGAGGCCGTACCCGAGCAGCTCGGCGTGGATGTGGGCTCCGCGCGCGAGGGCGTGGTCGAGCTCCTCGACGACGAGCATCGCGGCGGCCTCGCCCATCACGAACCCGTCGCGCTCGGCGTCGAAAGGCCGCGAGCCCCCTTCGGGATCGTCGTTGCGGCGCGAGAGCGCCCGCATCGCGTTGAAGCCGGCGATCCCGACCCGGGTCACCGGCGACTCGGTACCCCCGCATACCATTGCGTCTGCCCGACCGAGCCTGATCGCGTCCATGCTGGCGCCGATTCCCATGTTCGAGGCCGCGCAGGCCTCGACACCGGCGAGGAGCGGCCCGCGCGTGCCGAGCTCCATCGACACCCAGCCGGCGGCCAGGTTCGGGATGATCTGAACGATCGCGAACGGGCTCGTCCGGTCCGGCCCGCGCCGGAGCAGGGTGTCCATGCACGACTCGAACGACTTGAGCCCGCCGATCCCCGTGGCGACCGCTCCTCCCACACGCTCGGCGATCGGCGCGATCTCGAGCTTGGAGTCGGACTCCGCCTGACGCGCGGCAGCGAGCGCAAGCTGGGTATAGCGGTCCATTCGCCGCGCGGACTTGTGATCGATCCAGTCTGTCGGCTCGAATCCCTTGACCTCGCACGCGAACGTGACCCCGTACCCCGTCGGGTCGAACTGCGTGATGGGGCCGGCACCCGACCGACCCGCGATCAGCGCCTCCCACGTGTCCTCGACCGAGTTTCCGAGCGGCGAGACCATCCCCAGCCCGGTCACGACGGTGCGGCGCCGCTCACTCGCCATGGGCATCGAGGCTACATCCCGAGGCCGCCGTCGACGAGGAGCACTGCCCCCGTCACGAATGCGGCCTCGTCCGAGCAGAGGAACCTGACCGCCCCGGCGACGTCCCCGGGGTCGCCGAGCCGCCCGAGCGGGGTCGACGCGAGCATCGTCTCGGTCGCCGCCTCTGGGATCGCGTCGGTCAGTCGGCTCTTGACGTAACCCGGCGCCACGACGTTCGCCCGGATGTTGCGGCTTCCGAGCTCCCGCGCGAGCGACTTCGTGAAGCCGATGATCCCTGCCTTCGACGCGGCGTAGTTCGTCTGACCCCAGTTGCCGTGGATGCCGACGATCGACGAGATGTTGACGATCGCCCCACCGCGGCGCTTCATCATCGGCCGCGCAGCTGCGCGACACGTGTAGAAGACGGACGAGAGGTTCGTCCCGATCACCGTCTCCCAGTCCTCGTCGGTCATCCGGGCGAGGACGCCGTCGCGGGTCAGCCCGGCGTTGTTCACGAGGATGTCGAGCTCACCCGCCTCCTCGACGAGCGCTGCGGCGGACGCGGCATCCGAGACGTCGGACTGCACCGCCCGGCCGCCGATCTCCGCTGCAACCTCCTTCGCCTCGGCCTCGCCGGTGCGATAGCCGACGACCACGGTCGCGCCCGCCCGTCCAAGCTCGAGCGCGATTGCCCGACCGATTCCCTTCGAGCCGCCGGTGACGAGCGCGGTCTTCCCCTCAAGCGAGCAAAACCCGCTCATCTGCCGGCGAGTGCCTCCTTTGCCTTCTCGAGGCTCGCGAGGTCGTTGACGGAGATCGTCCGGATGCTGCGATCGATCCGCTTCACGAGCCCCGACAGCACCGTGCCCGGGCCCACCTCGACGAATGTCGTCGCGCCCTCGCGGATCAGCTCGCCGGCGGCCTGGGTGAACTTGACCGGAGCGGTGAGCTGGTCGACGAGCAGCGACCCGAGCCGCTGCGCAGGCTCGATCTTGGCGGTGACGGTCGACATGAACGGCGCGACGGGGTCGGAGAAGCGCACGCGATCGATCGCCGGCTTGAGCCGATCGGCCGCACGGGCAACGAGCGGGCTGTGGAAGGCGCCCGAGACCTTGAGCTTGATCGCTCGTCGTGCGCCGAGGTTTTCGGCCTCGGCGCAGAGCTCCTCCACGGCGTGGTTTTCGCCCGAGATCACGATCTGGCCGGGGCAGTTGTAGTTGGCAGGCCATACGCCGAGGATCTTGCGGCAGAGCGTCTCGACCTGCTCGTCCTCGAGCCCGAGGATCGCAGCCATCGCACCGGGCCGCTGGCGGGCCGCCTCGGCCATCGCGAGCCCGCGCTCGCGCACGAGCCCGATCGCCTCCGAGGTTCCCATCGCCCCGACGGCGGCCAGGGCGGCGAACTCTCCGACCGAGTGGCCGACGACGATGTCCGGCTCAAGCCCTTCCTTGCGCAGCGCGGCGAGGATCGCGAGCGAGGTCGCGACGAGCGTCGGCTGCTGCACCTCGGTCTCGACGAGATCGTCGAGCGGCGCCTCGAAGCACAGCGCGGCGAGATCCATGCCCGTGGCCTCGCTACCGAGCCGGTAGACCTCCATCGCCTCGGGCACCGCCTCTGCGATCTCGCGACCCATGCCAGCCTCGAGCGAGCCCTGCCCAGGGAAGCAAAACGCCACCTTCGTCATTTGGCGCTCCTCCCTTCGGAAGACGTGCCAGCGTTCGCCCATGGGGCGTCGTATACCGTCGCCTCTTTCACCGTTCCACCCTTCACGTCGACGAGCCTCAACCCTCCCTGGCACTTTCGCCGGCGGCGGAAGTGCCCGTCCATTCCATGAGCGCCGAGCCCCACGTGAGCCCAGCGCCCATCCCGGTCATGAGCACGAGCGCCCCGTCGCGCAGCCGTCCGTCGGCGCGTGCATCGGCGAGCGCGAGCGGGATCGATCCCGACGAGGTGTTGCCGAAGCGGTCGACGTTGACGACGGTTCTCTCCATCGGAACGCCGAGCTTACCGACCGCATGATCGATGATCCGCTTGTTGGCCTGGTGGGGCACGTAGACGTCGACCTCGTCGATCGTCTTCCCGCAGCAGTCGAGCACTGCCTGCCCCGACGAGATCATCACCCGCGTCGCGAACTTGAAGACCTCGCGACCGTTCATCCTCAGGAGCGCCGCGGGGTCGTCGAAGTGGCGCGATCCGCTCCCCGGGTAGTGCAGGTGAACGCCGCCGCCGCCGTCGGCGCCGAGCTCGAACCCGAGGAACCCGCCCCTCTCGACCGGCTCCATCACGACCGCGCCGGCCCCGTCTCCGAAGAGCACGAGCGTCGAGCGGTCGGTCCAGTCGAGGATCTTCGAGAGGACGTCACCGCCGATCACGAGCGCCCGCTGCGAGAGCCCGGAGGCGATCATCCCGTACGCCTGCGCGATCGCGTACATGAACCCGGTGCAGCCGGCGAGCAGATCGTAGGCCGCGGCGTCGGGCATCCCGAGCTCGTCCGCGAGGAGCGCCGACGAGGTCGGGAAGAGCATGTCGGGTGTCACCGTGGCGCAGATCACGAGGTCGATCGTGGCGGCGTCGACCCCTGCGTCCGCCAATGCGGCGACCACCGCCGGGCGGGCGATGTCGGTCAACGCCTCTGCCTGAGTCGCCATGCGCCGCTCGCGGATCCCTGTCCGCTCGCGGATCCACTCGTCCGAGGTGTCGATGAACGCGGTCAAGTCGTCGTTCGTGACGACGCGATCCGGGACGTTGACCCCGAGCCCGGTGATCCCGATCCGTGGTCCCGTGGTGGCGGCGATCACCGGCTCACCGCTCCACCGCGAAGGTCAAGGTGCCCCGAGCCGCAAGCTGCTCGCCGACGTGCGCGGTCGCGTTCCCGCGGCCGACCGGCCCCCGCACCTGGTCGATCTCGCACACGAGTGTGAGCACGTCGCCGGGCTCGACGATGCGCTTGAAGCGGCAATTGTCGATCCCACCGAAGAAGGCGATCTTCCCCCGGTTCGCCTCCTCGACGAGCACGGCGATCGCCCCCGTCTGCGCCATCGCCTCGACGATGAGGACGCCGGGCATCACGGGGCGCTCGGGAAAGTGCCCCGGGAACCACCACGACTCCGGGCGGACCGTGTAGCGCGCCGCAACCCGGCGGCCCGGCTCGAGCTCGAGCACCTCGTCGAGCAGCAGAAACGGGTCGCGGTGCGGGAGGATCGACTCGATCGTCTCGCGCCCGAACGGCGGCGTCGGGATCACGCGGCGAGTCTACGCGGACGGGCCGTTATCGGCGCCGTAGCTGGGGTGAGGCATTGCCCGCCGCGTCCCGGGCGGTCGCGACGATGGTCGTCAGGCGCGCCACGCCGGGGATCCGAAAGCTGCCAGGGACGCTGACCACGACTCTGCGCCGGGCGTTGTTCACGAGCATGGTCACCGTCGCAGGCTCGCTGACCCACAAGCGCGGTGGCACCGCAGTGACGACGCGGAGCGCCGGTGCGGTCGCATCGAGGGTGAACGGCAGCTCCACACGACTCGTGGCGATCTCGTCCGTGGCCTGGACGACGACCGCGTACGAACCGTCCCGCGCAATGCCCGCTCGCTCGCTGTCCGTCCCAGGTCACGTGCTGCGGGCCAGCCTCGAGCGGCCCGTCGAGCAGCGTCGCAACCCACCGCCCCTCCCGCGCGAGCGTGACCCTGACCGCGGCGGTACTCGCAAGCGAGAACGCGATCTTCAGCGCACCGCGGCGCGGCACGAGGGTCCGCGTCGAGAGCGTCGGCAGGCCGAGCACGTTGCTGACGGCGACCGACACATCGCTGTCGACTGCGCTCCCACCCGCCGCGCGCGCGGTGAGTCGCACGACGTAGCGGCCGTCGGGCAGGCCCGACCCGCCGAACGTGAGCGTGCGGGGCCCCGCCCGACGCCACCGCGGCGGCTCGAGCTCTGCTACCTCTGCGCCGGTCTCGTCGAGGACGACCGCGGAGAGGTTCGCGTCGGTCGAGAGGTTCAGCGAGATCGTCGCGGTGTCTGCCAGGCCATCGCCATTCGGCGAGATCACCGCCGGCGTCACCGCCGGCTCGCCCAGTGACAGCTCGCCGGCAACGCTGATGCCGAGCGTGCCCTCCGCGGTCGTTGCACCGGGCACCTCGATCCGCCAGCGCGCGGTCGCGTCGACGGCCATCGCCGGCGCCCACGCCCAGTCGATCGTCGGGCCGGACCCGGTCTGCCGGGCCAGCTCGGTGCCAATCGCGTCGGTGACGACGACTGCCCAGGGCTGTGTTCCCGAAACGCGGGCGGTGAAGTGAATCGCGCCGGTTTCGTCGCGTACGACCTGTGGTGCATAGAGCTTCGGCAGCCCGGTCGCTGCAACCCGCTTCGCGATGGTCGGGATGAGGTCGTACAGCCGCTGACCCGGGCAGGTGGTGGCGCCCGTGTCGCGATGACCCGAGATCGCCCGCAGCACGACCGGTGCGCCCGCGGCGAACCGCTCGTTCCCGAGCGAGGTCGCGGTGAAGGTGCCCAGGGGATCGACGAATGCCAGGTCGAGCCGCCAGGCCAGCGTGCGGACGAGCGCGTCGACGGCCGGTTTTGGCGGGTCGACCTGTCTGAAGTCGCCCATGACCGCGATCCCGAACGAGCCGGTGTTGAAACCGCGCGCATGCGCCCCGATGACGTTCTCCCCGAGACCGCCGAAGCGTCCCTCGTAGACCGTCCCGTAGCGGTCGACGAGGGCGTTGTAGCCGATGTCGTTCCAGCCGTTTCCCTTTACGTGGTACAGCTGGATCCCACGCACGACTGCAGGCGCCTGGGCGCGTGTGTACGCGTTGGAGCCCGCCGTGTGATGGATGAAGGCCATCCGCAGCGTCGGCGCGAGCTCGGGGGGCGCACGTCGCAGCGACTCGTCTGCCAGCCACCCCGAGCGAGGGACGATCGCCGGGGCCCCCGGTGAGGCCGTGGTCCGCAACGGAACCCGGACGACCGGGCTCCGCACCGTGAACACTCGGATCCTCGCGACCCGACCAACGGGTCGTACCTCGACCTTCAGCGAATGCCCAACCCACAGCGGGGGGCCGATCCGCCACCCCACCGGCGCCGGCCCGTCGTCGTCCTCCGTGACCCGCGACCACGTGCTCCAGCGGCCGCCGGCCGAGAGTGTCCTGAGCTCGACCCCTCCCGGGCCACGCCAGTGAACGCCCACGAGGTCGAACGCCGCGTTCGCGTCGGACGTCGCCAACGAGCGATCCCCGGGCACGACCTCGAACGAGCGGATCGAGGCGATTCCCGCAGCTGCGCCACCGGCGAGCACCAACGCCGCGATCACGACACCGACGAGAGCGACGACGCGGCCCACGAGGCCACCCAGGGTTGCCGATCGACGTGCCGACGGCAAGGGTGCGGGCACGAGGTTGATAGAATCCTCACAGACGTGAGCATCAGCGCTGTGCGGGGCTTTTTCCTCGCGGCCGCCGCGCTCACAGCCGCGCTCGGCCTCACTCTCGATGCAGCAGCCGACGCCGGAGCGCAGCCCCGTGTGCTCGTTGCTGAGCTCGACAACGACATCAACCCGGTCACGCAGGATTACCTCGACGGCGTCTTCCACCGTGCCGTGCGTGAGCACTACAACGCCGTGGTCGTCGAGCTCGACACGCCCGGAGGGCTCTCGACCTCGATGCGGGGGATCGTGAAGTCGATGCTCGCGCTGCCCGTGCCGGTGATCGTCTACGTCTCCCCCTCGGGATCGAGCGCCGACTCGGCGGGCGCGGTGATCGGCCAGGCAGCCGACGTCCTGGCGATGGCGCCGCAGACGAACATCGGCTCGTCCACCCCCATCTCGACCGGGGGCCAGGACATCTCGAAGGACCTTCGGCGAAAGGTCGTGAACGACGCGGCCGCGTACGTCTCCGAGCTCGCTCGGGAGCACGGCCGGAATGCGGCGGCTGCGGAGGCAATGGTCCGCGACGCGGCGAACTTCGGCGCCCGTGAGGCGAAGGCGAAGAACGTCGTCGACGTCATCGCGCCGTCGCTCCCCGGGTTGCTCGACACGATCGACGGTCGCGTCGTCGAGCCGAAAGGGCTCACCCTCGACACCGCAGGCGCGACCGTCGATCGCACCGAGATGTCCGCCTGGAAGCGTGCCCTCGACCTGTTGATCGACCCGAACATCATCGCCCTGATGCTTTCCCTGGGTGTCGTCGGGCTCCTCGTCGAGCTCTACAACCCGGGGCTCGTGCTACCCGGGACGGTCGGGGCGATCTCGCTCCTCGTGGGGCTGTACGGGCTCCAGGTGCTCCCCGTCTCGGTGGCGGGCGCTCTCCTCCTGCTGCTGGCGGTGGGGCTCTGGGTCACGGAGGCGTTCGTGCCGAGCCACGGCGCGCTGACGCTGGCCGGCGCAGTCACGTTCGTGATCGGCTGTCTGATGCTCTTCGATCCCGCCGGTCCCGCGTACCAGGTGTCGCAGTGGACCGCGATCGCGATCGCCACCGCCCTTGCGCTCCTGCTCGGAGTCGCGCTCCAACGCGTCGTCAGGGCCCGCCGCCAACCGGTCGCGGTCGGTATCGACCGGCTCGTCGGGGTCGAGGCCGAGGCGGCGCGCGACGGGTTCGTCCGGGTGAACGGGGAGCTCTGGCACGCGCGACGATCCGACGGCGCCCCGCTGCTTCCGGGAGAGCGATTCGTCGTCGCGTATGTCGACGAAGGGCTCGAGCTCGTCGTCGACCCGACGGCTCACGCCGTACCCACCCCGATGGAGAGGATCCCCACGTGAACGTTGCGCTGATCGCCGTTGCCGCAGTCGCCGTGCTGCTCATCCTGATCCTGTTCGCCACCGTCAAGGTGGCACGAGAGTACGAGCGCGGCGTCATCTTCCGCCTCGGCCGACTGCTCCCGCAGCCGAAAGGGCCCGGGCTCTTCCTCCTGATCCCGATCGTCGACCGGATGGAGAAGGTCGACCTGCGGACGATCACGCTCAACGTGCCGCCGCAAGAGGTGATCACCAAGGACAACGTCCCGGTCCGGGTCAACGCGGTCGCGTACTTCCGGATCGTCGAGCCGAACGCTGCCATCGTCCAGGTGGAGAACTACCTCGTCGCGACCTCGCAGATCGCCCAGACCACGCTTCGCTCGGTGCTCGGGCAACACGTGCTCGACGAGCTCCTCTCCGAGCGCGACAAGATCAACCAGATCCTGCAGGGGATCATCGACGAGGCCACCTCCCCGTGGGGGATCAAGGTCTCGGTGGTCGAGGTGAAGGACGTCGAGATCCCTGCCGACATGCAGCGCGCCATGGCCCGTCAGGCGGAGGCCGAGCGCGAGCGGCGCGCGAAGGTCATCTCCGCGGAGGGCGAGTACCAGGCGTCGGAGCGCCTGAAGGACGCGGCCGCGGTGATGGCGCAGGAGCCGATCACGGTGCAGCTCCGCTACCTGCAGACGCTGCTCGAGATCGGGGCGGCCAACAACTCGACGATCGTCTTCCCGATCCCGATCGAGTTCCTCGAGTCGCTCGGGGTCAAGCGGGACCGGCTAGCGCTCTGCTAGCCCTCCTCGGGCGCTTCCGCGTCCACCTCGACGTCGGCATCCACCTCGATGTCGGGTGACGCCACGTCGGCCGGGGATCCCTCCGCTGCCACGAGCGGCTCCGCGTCGTCGTCGTCCGAGGCGATCACCGGCGCGAGGGTGGACACGTGCTCGCCGTCGCGGAGCCGCATCACGATCACTCCCTGGGTGGCGCGACCCGAACGCTTGATCCCGTCGACGGCGGTCTTGATCACCGTGCCGCCGTCGGAGATGAGCATCACCTGGTAGCCGTCCCGGACGATCCGGGCGCCCGCCAGCCGGCCCTTGCCCTCGACCAACTGGACGGTCTTGACCCCCATCGTCCCTCGGCCCTTGACCGGGTACTCCGACACGCGGGTGCGCTTGCCCCACCCGTTCTCGGTCACGACGAGCAGATCGGCGTCGTCGGAGGCGATGTCGACCTCGATCACCTCGTCCTTGCCACGGAGCTTCATCCCGGCGACGCCCGATGCGGGCCGCCCCATCGGGCGCACGTCCCGCTCGCCGAACCGAACGGCCTGACCGAGTCTCGAGACCATCAGCACGTCGTCCTCGCCGGTCGAGAGGCGAACCCCGATGAGCTCGTCGTCCTCACGCATCTTGAGCGCGATGATCCCGTCCGCCTTGAGCGGTGTGTTGTACTCGAGAAAGGCGGTCTTCTTGACGACGCCCTTCTTCGTCGCGAAGACGAGGTACTTCGCCTCCTCGTAGTTCCGCGTCGCGATCACCGCGCGGACGAGCTCCTCCTGCCGGAAGGGGAGCAGGTTGACGATCGCGCGGCCCTTCGACTGGCGCGACCCGAGCGGGAGCTCGTGCACCTTGAGCCGGTACACCTTGCCGACGCTGGTGAAGAACAAGATGAAGTCGTGGGTCGAGGCGACGAACAGGTGCTCGATGTAGTCGTCGTCCTTCATGTCCATGCCCATCACGCCGATCCCGCCTCGTCGCTGCTCTCGATAGGTGGTCACCGGGAGGCGCTTGATGTAGCCGGACCGCGTGATCGCGATCACCATGTCCTCCTCGGCGATCATGTCCTCGAGCTCGAGCGAGTCCTCACCCACGACGATCTCCGTGCGACGATCGTCGGACTTCCCGTAGATCTGCTTCACCTCGAGCAGCTCTTCGCGGATGATCGCGTCGACCCGCGCCGGATCACCCAGGATCGCCCGGAGCTCCGCGATCCGCTCCTGGAGGTCGGCGAACTCGTCCTCGATCTCCTTGCGGGCGAGACCGGTGAGCCTCGCAAGACGGAGGTCGAGGATCGCTTGAGCCTGGACCTCGGTGAGCCCGAACTGCTCCATCAGACCGGTGCGCGCCTGATCGGTGTCGTCCGACCCCCGAATGAGCGCGATCACGGCGTCGAGGTTGTCGAGCGCGATGAGGTACCCCTGAAGGACGTGCGCGCGATCCTCCGCCCTGCGCAGCTCGTACTTCGATCGTCGCGTGACGATCTCGCGCTGGTAGTCGAGGTAGTAGTGGACGAGCTCGAGGAGCGACAGCGTCCGCGGTACGCCGTCCGCGAGCGCGACGGCGTTGTACCCGAAGGTCGTCTGCAGCGCGGTGTGCTTGAAGAGCTTGTTGAGCACGACCTGCGGGATCGCCTCGCGCTTGAGCTCGATCTGGATCCGCATCCCGGTCTTGTCCGAGTGGTCGGCGAGATCGGAGACCTCGGTGATCACCTTCTCGTTGACGAGGTCGGCGATCTTCTTGATCACGCCCGAGTCCCCGCCCTTCTTCACGCCGTAGGGGAGCTCGGTGACGACGATGGCGCTCTTGCCACCGCGGAGCTCTTCGACGTGCGCGCGAGCACGCATCACCACGCGGCCCCTGCCGGTGCGATACGCGTCACGGATCCCACTGCGACCGACGACGATCGCACCGGTCGGGAAATCGGGCCCCCTGACGTGCTTCATCAGGTCGTCGACGTTCGCGTCGGGCTTGTCGATGAGCTGGACGACGGCGTCGACCGTCTCGCCGAGATTGTGAGGCGGGATGTTCGTCGCCATGCCGACCGCGATCCCGGAGGAGCCGTTGACGAGGAGGTTCGGGAAGCGGGACGGGAGGACGGTCGGCTCCTTGCGGGACTCGTCGTAGTTCGGGACGAAGTCGACCGTGTCCATGTCGATGTCCCGGAGCATCTCGGTCGCAAGCCGGGTGAGCCTCGACTCCGTGTACCGCATCGCAGCAGCCGGGTCGTCGTCGAGCGACCCGAAGTTCCCCTGGCCGTCGACGAGCGGGTAGCGCAGCGAGAACGGCTGAGCCAAACGGACGAGCGTGTCGTAGATCGCCTGGTCTCCGTGGGGGTGGTAGTTCCCCATCACGTAGCCGACGACGTTGGCGGACTTCTTGTACGGGCGATTCGGCTGCATCCCCGACTCGTGCATCCCGTAGAGCACTCGGCGATGCACCGGCTTGAGCCCATCGCGGACGTCCGGCAGCGCGCGGCTGACGATGACCGACATCGCGTAGTCGAGGAAGCTCGAGCGCATCTCCAGCTCGAGCTCGCGCGGCTCGACGCGGCCGGCGCCGAGTGGCTCGGTCACGTCAGACATCGAGGAACTTCACGCCCTTCGCGTTCTGCTCGATGAACACGCGGCGCGGCTCGACCTGGTCGCCCATGAGCATCGTGAAGACCTGATCGGCGGCGGCGGCGTCGTCGACCTCGACCTGGAGCAGCATCCGGCGTGCCGGGTCCATCGTCGTCTCCCAGAGCTGCTCGGGGTTCATCTCGCCGAGACCCTTGAAGCGGCTGATCTGGATCCCCTCCTTGGCGAGCTCCAGCGCCTTCTCCCGCAGCTCGGGGAAGGTTGTCGCCGTGGCGGTCTTCTTCCCGTAGCTCAGCGAGAACTCCGGGAGGCCGACGATCTCGGCCACGCGAGCGTACGCCCGGCGGAGGCTTGCGTAGGCGGGTGAGGCGAAGAGCGACGCGTCGAGATCGACGAACCGGGCCGCGCTCGTCTCCGTCTCGATGACCTTCACCGCCAGGCGACCGGCCGCGGATTCGAGCACCGCGAGCTCGTAGCCGCCGGTCGGGAGAGCGGTGATCGCGGCCGCGACGTCGGCGGGTGTGGTGGCCTCGGTCTCGACCAGCCGGTGCGCAACCACGAACTCGGCAGCTCCGGGATGCTCGCTCGAGAGCTTGGCGTGCCATGCCTCGAGCTCCGAGAGGGCCCGGACGAACTTCTGGTATCGCGCCTCGGTCAGTGACACCTCGCTGCCGTCGCGCGACACCATCGCGATGTCCTTGACACGCTCACGGACGAGCAGCTCCTCGAGCTGGCTGTCCTTCTCGAAGTAGAGACCCTGGTTCCCGAGCTTCACGTGGTACAGCGGTGGGACGGCGATGTAGACATGGCCGCGTTCGAACAGCTGCGGCATCGTGCGGTAGAGGAAGGTCAGGATCAGCGTGCGGATGTGGGCGCCGTCGACGTCCGCATCTGTCATCACGATGATCCTTCCGTAGCGGATGTTCTCGATCGTGAACTCGTCGCCGAAGCCCGTTCCGATCGCTGTGATCATCGCCTGGATCTCGTTGTTCGAGAGCACCTTGTTGATGCGGTTCTTCTCGCTGTTGATGATCTTGCCGCGCAGCGGCAGGATCGCCTGGTACGTCCGGTCGCGCGCCTGTTTCGCGGATCCGCCCGCCGAATCGCCCTCGACGATGTAGAGCTCGCACAGATCGGGGTCCTTGAGCGAGCAGTCGGCGAGCTTGCCGGGCAGGGACGAGTTCTCGAGCGCGCTCTTGCGGCGGGTGAGCTCGCGCGCCTTGCGCGCCGCCTGGCGTGCGCGCGCAGCCGAGATCGCCTTGGTGATGATCTGGCGAGCCTCGGTCGGGTTCTCCTCGAGGAACTCGGCGAGCTTCTGGTTGACGACGGTCTTGACGAGCCCTTCGATCGGCGGGTTCCCGAGCTTCGTCTTGGTCTGCCCCTCGAACTGGGGGTTGCGGAGCTTGACCGAGATCACCGCGGCGAGCCCCTCGCGGACGTCCTCGCCCTCGAGGTTGTCCTCCTTCTCCTTCAGCAGCCCCTTGTCGCGCGCGTACTTGTTGAGGGTCCCGGTGAGCGCGGCTCGGAAGCCCGTGAGGTGCGTGCCGCCCTCGGTCGTGTTGATGTTGTTGGCGAACGAGAAGATCGACTCGCTGTAGGACCCGTTCCACTGCATCGCGACCTCGACCGCTCCGTCGTCGGTCTCCCCCTCGAAGAAGACCACGTGCTTGTGGAGCGGATCCTTGCTCGCGTTGATGTGCGCGACGAAGTCGCGGATCCCGCCCTCGTAGTGGTACTCCTCGGTCCGCCCTCCCGGTCGCTCGTCATGGAGCACGATCCTGAGGCCGCGTGTGAGAAATGCCGTCTCGCGCAGCCGCGTCGAGAGCACCGCCGCGTCGAAGGTCGTCTCGTCGAAGATCTCGTCGTCGGGGAGAAAGGAGATCGTCGTGCCGGTCTCCGCCTCGGAGCACTTGCCGGTGAGCTCCATCTCCCCGGTGGGCGCTCCACGGGCGAACTCCTGACGGTACGTCTTGCCGTCGCGGCAGACCGTTGCCACGAGCCACTGAGAGAGCGCGTTCACGACGGATACGCCCACGCCGTGGAGGCCTCCCGAGACCTTGTAGCCCTCACCGCCGAACTTGCCACCGGCGTGAAGCTTCGTCAGCACGACCGTGAGCGCCGGCAGGTCCTGATCCTCGACGATGTCGACGGGAATCCCCCGTCCCGCGTCGCGGACGGTGACCGAATCGTCCGGATGAATGGTCACTTCGACGAGCTCGTTGTGACCGGCGAGCGCCTCGTCGACGGCATTGTCGACGACCTCGTAGACCAGGTGATGGAGACCGCGGGAGCCGGTCGAGCCGATGTACATGCCCGGTCGGAGCCGGACGGGCTCGAGGCCCTCGAGAACAGTGATGTCCTTCGCGGTGTAAGCGGTCTCCGTCATTGCCCTCCTAGAAGAGAAAATGCCTGCAAAACACGGGTTTTGCTGGCTAACTCGAGTATATCAGAGAACGCGGTCGTCGCGGGCAGCGGCGAGGCTTGCGGCAGCCGCTTGTGCCACCGCCTGCCGGAGCTCAGGCGAGTCGATCGAGGCGCTCAGCGAGGCGGCGAGCGACCGCTCCTCGTCGGTCGGCGACAGGGGCTCGCGGGTCGTGCGGTCGTCGGCGAGCGGTGGCTCGGGGATGTGCCCGGGGGCAAACCGGATCGCGTCGGGCGTGTCGTCACCCAACAGCCGGTGGAGCTTCTCGCGGACCTCGGGCTCGAGCCGCCCCAGCTCGAACGCCCACACCGACGAGGTCGTCGCGACGTGGAGCGTCCCGTCTCGCGCAATCCGCTGCGGCCAGGCAGCGCTGGCGACCGCAGGCCCGACCGCCTCGGGCCAGAGGCGTACGAGGTCGGCGAGCACACCGGCGTCGGGGACGCCTGCGGCGCGCAGCGCGCGCCTCACCTCCACCCCGACCTCCTCCATCAGCCGGGCCTCACGTCACCGGGCGAGACGACGAGCACCTGCGCCGGCGCCAGCGGGAGCGCCTCGGCGCCCGTGGCGGTCACGATCGTCTGGCCCACCGGCGCCAGTCGCGCGCTCAGGATCCGCCGGCGGCCGGCGTCGAGCTCGGACAACGCGTCGTCGAGCAGGAGCAGCGGCGGCGACCCCGTCTGCTCTGCCAGCACGGCGGCCTCGGCGAGGATCAGCGAGAGGACGGCCAGGCGCTGCTCCCCCTGCGAGCCGTACAGGCGGAGGTCGCGATCGCCCGAGACGAGCCGCACGTCGTCGAGGTGCGGCCCGAGACCCGTCGTGCCCCGCTCGAGGTCGCGATCGAGGCGAGCCTCGAGCTGCTCGACGGTGGGTGGCTCGCCGGCGTACTCGATCCCGGCGTCCGGAAGACCCAGCTGTGCCGCCGTCTCGGCGTAGCTCTCCGCGACGAGCTCGATCGTCGCCCGTCGTCCCGCCACGAGCTCCTCCCCGTGCACGGCAACCGCCGCCGTCCAGGGCTCCACCGCGTCCCTCGTGGACAGACCGGCGGCAGCGCGACGCAAGGCAGCGTTCCGCTGGCTCACCGCGGTCGCATACTCGCCGGGAACGCCGTGTCGAGCCGGGAGCAGCCGCGCCAGAGCACGATCGAGGTAGGCGCGGCGGGCTGCCGGGCCACCCTTCACGACACCCAGCCGGTCAGGGGTGAACACGAGGACGTGGATCCGGCTCCTGAGCGCTTCGCTCGACGTCACCGCGGCGCCGTCGAGGCGGAGTCGGCGCGGCCCGTCTCGCGAGAGGCGCACCTCGGCGGTCGTCGCAACACGGTCGCGCGTTCCCTCCACGGCGGCGGCAGCGGCATCGACCCCGATTCGAATCAGCTGCGGGTCCGAGCGGGTACGGAACGAGAATCCCTGGGCGGCGAGGTGGATCCCCTCGACGAGATTCGTCTTCCCTGCCCCGTTCGGACCGGTGACGAGCACGAGCCCGGGCTCGAGGCGGAGCTCGAGCCGCGGGTACGACCGGACGTCGACGAGCTGGGCCTGCGCGACGATCAGCCGGCGAGCCGGATCGGCATGATGAGGTACCAGAACGCGTCTCCGTCGGCGCTCAGCAACCCCGGGCGAAGCGGGTTGATGAGCTTCAAGCGGACAGTCTCGGCCGACACCGACTCGAGACCTTCGCGGAGGAACTCCGCGTTGAACCCGATCTCCAGCGGCTCACCGGTGTAGCCGGCCGGGATCGACTCTCTCGTCTCGCCGACGTCCTGGCTCTGCGCCGAGACGGTGAGCTCGCCCTCGGCGAAGCGTAGGCGCAGCGGTGCGTTGCGCTGTGCCATCACGCCCGCGCGCCGGACGACGTCCAGCAGCTCTGCTCGCGGAAGGAGCAGCTCGACCTCGAACGTCTCGGGTAGGAGCTGCCGCACGTTCGGGAACTGCCCGTCGATCCGCCGGGTCGTGAGCCATGCGTCGCCTGCGCCGAACACGACGTGGTTCTCGTTCACACCGAGCGAGATGCTCTCGGCACCCCCGGCGACGCGCGAGAGCTCCTGGAGCGCGCGTGCGGGGATGATCGCCTCGAGATCGGGCCCGGCTGACTCGAGCTCGGTCTCCTTCACCGCCATCCGGTACGAGTCCGTCGCGGCCATGACGAGCTTGTTGCCCTCGAACCGCACGAGGATTCCCGTGAGCACCGGCCGCGACTCGTCCCGCGACGCTGCACGCGCGACCCGCTCCACCGTGTCGAGGAGCGATGCCGCCGCAACCGCCTGGAGTGGGACGTCAGCCGTGGGCAGGCGAGGGAAGTCCTCGGCGGCGAACACGTTCACGTGAGACGAGTACGACCCCGATGTGATCTCGGCGAACCCCTGCTCCGGCTGGTGCGAGATCACGACGTCGTCCGCGGGCAGAAGCCGAGCGAGATCGACGAGGAGCCGTCCCGGCACGACGAGCGAGCCTTCGCTCTCCACCTGAGCCGGCATCGTCGTCCGCAGCGAGAGCTCCATGTCGGTCGCAGCGAGCTCGAGGAGCCCATCGCGCGCCTGGAGGAGGATTCCCCCGAGCACCTGAACGGCGCCACGCGTCGAGACCGCCCTCGAGACAACGCCGAGCCGTGCGACGAGATCGTCCCGGGAACAGGTGAGGCGAACGGCGGTGCCGACGGTGAGATCCGTTTCCATCATTTCTTTCTAAACCTCTCGTAGTAGTGCATAGGGAGTGTGGACGATGGGGAAGACAACGTGGATCCCAGGCTAGATGCCGGCTTGCGCGTGGGGGTCCCTGCACGCGACTTTCCACGGGTCCGACAGTCGAGCTCGCTCGAGGGGGCTTGGGCCGTGATCAACGATGGTGCTTGATCCTCGCTGTGAGGTCCTGAACGAGGTTGTACACAGATCTATCCTCTTTGATCATCCGCGTGATCTTCGTCGTTGCGTGGATGACAGTGGTGTGGTCGCGACCCCCGAACTCCTTGCCGATCTTCGGCAGCGACGCGTCGGTCAGCTCGCGCGAGAGGTACATCGCCACCTGACGTGGATAGGCGACTGCCTGCGAGCGGCGCGGGCTGACGAGCTCGGCCACACTCAGCCCGAAGCGCTCACAGACCTCGTCCTGGATGAGGGGGATGGTGACCTCGGGGACATCACCACCACCGGGGAAGAGATCGCGCAGCACCTGCTCTGCGAGCTCGACCGTGAACGGAAGCCCTGTCAAGGAGGAGAACGCCACGACCCGCGTCAGCGCGCCCTCGAGCTCGCGGATGTTCGTCGTCACCCGGCTCGCGATGAACGTGAGCACCTCGGGGTCGTTGACCGCGATCCCGTCGGTGGTCACCTTCTTGCGGAGGATCGCGATCCGCGTCTCGACGTCGGGGGGCTGGATGTCGGTGATCAGGCCCCACTCGAACCGTGACCGCAGGCGGTCCTCGAGCGTTGCGATCTCCTTTGGCGGGCGGTCGGACGAGATCACGATCTGTCGGCCCGCCTCGTAGAGCGAGTTGAACGTGTGGAAGAACTCCTCCTGGAAGCGCTCTTTTCCCTCGAGGAACTGGATGTCGTCGACGAGGAGCACGTCGTAGGCGCGATACCGGTGCTTGAAGCCCTCGATCCGCTTGTCGCGCAGCGAGTTGATGAAGTCGTTCGTGAACGTCTCGCTCGTGACGTACCGCGTGGTGAGGCCCTTCGAGTGATCGCTGACGTAGGCGCTGATCGCCTGCAGGAGGTGCGTCTTGCCGAGCCCTGTGCCCCCGTAGATGAACAGCGGGTTGTAGGCCATCGCCGGTGCCTCGGCGACCGCGAGCGCGGCAGCGTGGGCGAACCGGTTCGACGAGCCGATGACGAAGTTGTCGAAGGTGTACTTCGGGTTCGTCGCCGCGGGCGGGCCGTCGCGGGCGACGACGGCGCGCGGCGACACCGCCTCGACGGCGGTCTCGGCGGCAGGGCTCTCCGGGCGTACCGTGAGCACCACGCGCACCTCGCGACCGAGCGAGTCGCGGGTCGCGCCGCGGATCAGCCCGAGAAAGTGCCCCTCGATCCACTCGCGCGTGAAGTCGTTCGGGACGGCGACCGAGAACGAGTCGTCCGAGAGCTCACCCGGGCCTGCGTCTGCAAACCAGGTCGCGTACGTCGCCTCGTTGAGGGTCTCGCGCAGGCGCCGGGAGACGTCCTCCCAGAGGTGATCGGCGTTGGGCTCCACGCAGTCTCGCGTCGTCCTTCAGGGCGGTCGGGAGGGCGAGCATACCAACGCTGTTCGCACCGCTCAATGACATGCACAACAGCGGCCGTGTGACAAAAAGAGAGCGTTTTGCAGGGGTTTTCTCTGTCTCCACACGACTCTCCACAGGTGTGGAAAGAAGGGGTGCCGACGTCTGATCGGGCGACGGCGACCAACGCTGTGCAGCGCTTTCCCAACCGCCGGCCACCCCCGGAGCTGTGGAAAACGAGTTGTGGCGGGCCTCGTCTATACTGCCCGTCCGGCTGTGCGCGGTACGTGCGGCCATTCCGAGAGTCTCCATCGTGAAGCGCACCTATCAGCCAAACGTACGCCGCCGCAAGCGCAAGCACGGGTTTCGGGCACGCATGTCGACGCGCGGTGGGCAGGCCATCCTGAAGCGCCGCCGTGCGAAGGGCCGGAAACACCTCTCGGCCTGAGCTGAGCGCGTGGAGCGACGCTATCGCCTGTCCCGGTCTCGGGACTTCGATGCCGTCTATCGGCAGGGGCGGTCGGTTTCGACGCGGTATCTCACGCTGCACTGGTTCCCACGCGACGACGAGGCCGACGGGGACGCGCGACTGGGACTCGCAGTCCCGAAGGCCGTGGGCAACGCCGTCACCCGGAACCGCGTCAAGCGCCAGCTGCGCGAGGCCTGGCGGTCGCTCGAGGCGCCACCCGGCTGCGACTACGTGCTCGCGGCCCGTGCCGGTCTCGCCGATGCGACCGCTTCGCGTGACCACGACTGGCTCGTCGGGGAGCTGCGCGAAGTGATCGGGAAGGTGACGACGTGAGGCCGGGCACGCTCGGCGTGGGGGTCGTGCTCGCCTGGCGGCGAACGCTCGGGCTGCTCACCCCGCCGAACACCTGCAAGTTCCACCCGACGTGCTCGCAGTACGCGATCGACGCCTTCCGGGAGGTCGGTCTCGTGCGCGGAGCGATCCTCGCGAGCTGGCGGATCCTCCGCTGCAACCCCTGGAATCACGGCGGGGTCGACCGTGTCGCGGATCGCCGCCTCTTCCGATCGACGGGTGATCGCTGATGCTTGCGTTGTCGAACCCGCTCCAGCCGATCGAGAACGTCCTCACGAGCATCCTCGAGTGGTTCCACGGGACGGCGGGCCTCACATGGGCGTGGTCGATCGTCGCGCTCGTCGTCCTCGTCCGGGTCGTGCTGCTCCCGGTCACGGTGCGGCAGATCCACTCGATGCAGAACCTCCAGGCCCACGCGCCGGAGATGAAGGAGCTCCAGCAGAAGTGGAAGCACGACCGTCAGCGCCAGAACGAAGAGCTGATGCGCTTCTACAAGGAGAACAAGATCAACCCGGCGTCGTCGTGCCTGCCGATCGTCCTCCAGATCCCGATCTTCATCTCGCTCTTCTACGTGCTGAAGGACTTCGAGCGCGAGATCTTCCCGCAGTACCCGGGCTCGTCGCTCGAGTTCCTCGGGCTCGTGAACATCACCGAGCCGACGACGGCCGGTTGGGGGCCTCTGCTGCTCGTCGTGTACGTGGCAAGCCAGCTGACCTCGACGTACTTCATGAGCGCGACGATGCAGCGCGCGCAGCGGATCCTGATGATGGTCCTCCCGATCGTCTTCATCCCGTTCATCCTTCATTTCCCGAGCGGGCTGATGATCTACTGGCTCACGACCAACCTCTGGACGACCGGGCAGGGGATCGTGACGCGGCGGATGATGCCAAAACCCGATCTCGATCTCCTGCGCCGCTCCTCGCGGGCGCCTGCGAAGGAGGAGAAGGTCGAGCCGACCAAGGCGAAGCCGAAGCAACCACCGGCCGGCAACGGCAGGGGCCAGGTCGCCGGCCCGCCGCGACGAGTGAAGCGCAAGCGCGGAGGAGGAGGCTCGCGCCGGTGAGCGATGACCTGTCGATCGAGGCGACGGGAGAGACCGTCGGCGAGGCGAAGTGGGCCGCCGTGCGAGAGCTCGAGCGGCTCGTCCCGGGGCTCGACCGGGAGACGGTGCGCTTCCAGGTCGTCAGTGAAGGGGAGCGAGGGCTGCTCGGTGTCGGGTACACACCCGCGAAGGTCGTCGCGACCGCGGCCGCAGCGGCCCCACGGCCGGCTCCCGAGCCGCTCACGGAGGCCGACGACAGCGCCGAGGCGCTCACACGAGGTCTCCTGGAGCGTACGCTCCGCTCGCTCGACGTCGAGGGAAGCGTGACGGTGGAGGACGACGGGGACACGCTCGTCGCGACGCTCGTCGGCCCCGACCTCGGGATCGCGATCGGGCGCCACGGGCAGATGATCGACGCGTTGCAGGTCGTCGCCAATGCGCTTGCCCACAAGCGGCTCGGGGACGAGCGACCGCGGATCGTGGTCGATGCCGCGGGCTATCGTGCGCGTCGCGCGGCCGCGCTCGAGCAGACCGCCCGGCGGGCAGCAGAGCGGGCGGCCGCATCCGGGGCCGACGTCGCCCTGGAGCCGATGAGCAGCGTCGAGCGCCGTCTCGTCCACGAGGCTCTCAAGGACGATCCCGCAGTCGAGACCGCGAGCGAAGGCGCAGAGCCGCACCGGTACGTGGTCGTCGCGCCACGCCGCCACGACTGACGGCCGTGCTCGACGTGCTCGAGCGCTGGCTCGACGCCGTCGTCGCCACCCCCGGGCTGACGTCGCTCAGCGACGCCGCCGAAGCGCGTCGAGTCCTGCTGGACGACGCGCTCCGAGGGATCGAGGTGGTCGCGCGCGAGACGGGGCCGATAGCCGATGTCGGCTCGGGTGGCGGTACACCCGGGATTCCGCTCGCCGCCTCGCTCACCAACCGATCGGTCACCCTGCTCGAGGCCGAGCGGCGCAAGTGCGAGTTCCTCCGCGGGTGGGAAGCGGAGTTGCCCAACCTGTCGGTCGTCTGGGGCCGAGCCGAGGAGCAGCCCGTCGACGAGTACGGCGTCGTGGTCGCAAAGGCGCTCGCGCCACCACCCGTCGCCGCGGAGTGGTGCCTGCCGCTCGCGCGACCAGGGGGTGCAGTCCTGCTCTGGGTCGGTCCGACCGCCGATCACGACGCGGTCGCGCGGGTCGCGGGGCTCCTCGCCGCCGCCCAGGAGCCGGCGCCGCCGGGACTGATCTTGCTCCGCAAGCTCGGCCCGACCCCGCCGGGGTTTCCCCGACGCGCCGGGATGGCCAAGAAGCGCCCTCTGGCCTGACCACGGCCGGAGGCTGCGTCCGGCGCGACGGCTTGAATGAGGGGATGGCAGCACGGATCTACGCGGTCGCGAACCAGAAGGGCGGGGTCGGCAAGACGACCACCGCTGTGAACCTCGCCGCCTGCCTGGCGGAAGCCGGTGAGCGGGTCCTGCTCGTCGACCTCGACCCGCAGGCGAACGCGACCTCGGGGCTCGGTCTCCGCGCGAACGGGTCGTCGACCCACGACCTCCTCGACGGGATCCCGCTCCGTCGGCTCGCCAAGCCCACCGCGTTCGCGAACCTCGAGGTCGTTCCGGCCAAGCCGGAGCTGGCCGCGGATGCGGTCTCGCTGTCGGCGCTCGGTGGCGGCGAGCGATACCTCGCCGAGGCGCTCGACGGCGCCGTCGACGGGTACGGGTTCGTGTTCCTCGACTGCCCGCCGGCCTTTGGCCCGCTGACGGTGAACGCGCTCGCGGCCGCCGACTGGGTCCTCGTCCCGGTCCAGGCGGAGTACTACGCGCTCGAGGGGCTCTCGCAGCTTCTCGGCTCGATCGACCTCGTCAAGCGGCGGCTCAACCCGCGGCTTGGCCTCGCGGGCATCCTGCTGACGATGGTCGACGCGCGGACGCGGCTTGCAGCCGACGTCGAGTCGGAGCTGCGAGAGCACTTCGGCGACCTGGTGCTCACCTCGACCGTGCCGCGGTCGGTGAGGCTCGCCGAGGCTCCGAGCCACGGCCTGCCGGCAGTCGTCTACGACCGGCGCTCGTCGGGCGCCGTGGCCTACTGGAAGGTGGCGATGGAGCTTGTCGAGCGTCGGTGATGTCGGAGCCGGGCGCCGCGGTCTCGGCCGCGGTCTCGAGGTGCTGGTCGGAGGCGGCGGCGAGCCCGAGCTGCTCCACCTCCCGATCGATGCGATCCATCCCAATCCGCGCCAGCCGCGCCGCCGTTTCGAGCCGGAGGCGACCGCCGGGCTCGCCGTGTCGATCCGTCACCAGGGCGTGCTGCAACCGATCGTCGTCCGGCCACGGCCCGAGGGCGGCTACGAGCTCGTCGCGGGCGAGCGCCGCTGGCGGGCTGCACGTGAGGCCGGGATCGCCACGCTGCCGGCGCTCGTGCGCCACGCCGACGAACGTGAGACGTTGCTCCTCGGGCTCGTCGAGAACGTCGCCCGCGAAGACCTCTCGCCGGTCGAGGAGGCGCGCGCCTACGCCTCGCTGCTCGACGAGTTCGAGCTGAGCCTCACCGAGGTTGCAGAGCACGTCGGCCGCTCGAAGCCCGCGGTCTCGAACCGGCTCCGGCTGCTCGAGCTGCCCGAAGACGTGCTGTGGATGCTTGCCCGCGGCGAGCTCACCGAGGGCCACGCCCGCGCCGTGCTCGCGCTGCCGGACGACGACGCGCGACGGCGGCTCGCGCGCAGGATCAGCCGCGACGGGATGACCGTCCGCGCCGCCGAGCGGGCCGCGCGGGAAGGTGGCGCCCGACGCCGCCCGCGGACCGCAGCCGTCGACCCGGCGCTCGCCGACCGTGCGCGCAAGGCCGCCGAGCAGCTCACCGGGCTCCCGGCACGCGTCACCGGCGGGAAGCTCGAGCTCGATTTCGGCGACGAGACACGGCTGGCCGAGCTCGTCGAGGTGCTCGAAGCGGCCGTCGCCGCCTGACCGACGCGGCGTGGCCGGCGCGGCGAACGGATCGCAGGGCTCACGTCTCCGTTCACGAGAAGCCGCAGTTCGGGATGGGCGATCCTGGATTCGAACCAGGGACCTCCGCCTTATCAGAGCGGCGCTCTAACCAACTGAGCTAATCGCCCGCGAGCGGGGGCCGAGTGTACCGGACGGCCCACCGGGATCCGGCAGTTGAGACGGTCGGCGGGGGTGGCGCGGATACACTGAGGTCGAGCCATGCGGGAGATGACCGTCTACGGCGTCAACTTCGACCTGGTCGGAAAACAGCCGATCGTCTTGCTCAAGACGGCTGACGGGAACACGTTCCTGCCGATCTGGATCGGTCACCCGGAAGCGGCGGCGATCCTCATGAAGCTGCAGGGGGGCGACGCGCCCCGGCCCCTCACCCACGACCTCGCCTGCTCGCTCGTCGAGTCGCTCGACGGGCAGATCGTGAAGGTGACGGTGACGGAGCTCCGGGAGAACACCTTCCACGCCAGCATCACGGTCGTGCGCGACGGGGCCGAGATCGAGGTGGACTCGCGCACCTCGGACGCGATCGCGATCGCGCTGCGTGCCGAGGCGAAGATCTTCGCGGCGGACGACGTGATCGAGGAGTCGGGTGTCGAGTTCGAGGGAGACGAGCCCGACCTCCAGCAGGCGAAGGGGACGGCAGAGCTCGGGGAGGTCGACCTGACCGAGTTCCGGCAGTTCCTCGACACGGTCAGCCCCGACGAGTTTGCCGTCGGGGACGAGGAGCCCGGCGAGACCTAGGAGTCGCCGAGCTCGCGCTTCGTGAGCTCGAGCAGGTCGGTCACGAGCCAATCGAGCCCTGCGGCCGAGAGCGGCCCGTCGTTCGATGCCGCCAGCGCTTCCCGCAGCAGCCGCTCTCGGTCGGGGTCGAGGCGGTCGAACGCGAGCACGCGCTTGAGCTCCCAGAGCTCGCCGACGAGGCGTAGGCGCTCGTTCACGTGCTCGACGATCTCCCGGTCGTTGGCGGCGATCAAGCCGCGCAGCTCGTCGAAGCGTTCCTGCATGTCAGCCTCCGAGGGTCACCGCAGCGATCAGCGCGGTGGCATTGAACACGCCGTGCGCGATCATCGTCGGGTAGATGCTGTCGGTCTTCAGCCGGAGCACCGCGAGAATCACGCCGAGAATGGCGAGCACCGGCAGCGCGATCAGGAGCCCGTGGGCGAGCCCGAACGCGAGCCCGCTGAGGAGCACCGCCGCGGTGACGCCGTGCGCATCGCGGATCGCAGCGAACCCGAGCCCGCGGAACGTCAGCTCCTCGACGATCGGTGCCACGACCGCCACGACGACGAAGTTCGCCACGAACGGTGCCGCCCGGCTGCCATCCCAGCCATCCGGGACGATCCCCTGCTCGTCGCCGGCGTCGAGGAACGGGTTGAGCGCGATGCCGATCACCCAGATCGCGACGAGCGCGAGCACGGTGAGCCCGGCAGCGCGCTTCCACGAGGTCGGACGGCGGAGACCGAGAACCTCGGGGGCGAGCCCGCGCGAGATGAGCAGTACGACCCCGCCGACGATCGCGTACTGGACGAGCCCGGCCACGGCGGACGACCACTCGTAGAGGAGATCGCGCCCGGTGTCCTCCTGGTCGACGAGGAAGTTCCCGGCATAGGCGAGCGACGCCAGCGTGCCGACGAGCGCAGTCCAGGCGAGGAGCTTTCCCCGCGAGACGGTCGTCACGCTACCCAGTACCACAGGGACCATCGAACCACGTAGACGACGAGCACCGACCCGAGAACCGCCACCGTCGCCAGATGGAAGCGGCGGTCGCGACCGACGAGCGCGAGCGCGAGGAGGCATGGGAACGCCGCGAGCGCGAGCCGCGGAAACGAGTACAGCCCGCCGAGGCGCGTCGACGGGAAGCTCATGGGAATCGCGAGCGCGAGCAACGCGTAGAGCCCGTACGCGCTTCCGAGCCAGCGCCAGGCGAGCACGGCGAGCGTCACCATGCCGATGGCGAACCCGAGCTCGGCGAGCTGGCCGTCACCGACCGCGTCGACGATCCCGCCAACCGGCCCGAGCGGGCTGAGGTGCCGCTCCCAGAGGTCCTGCGCATCGAGGAACGCGAGCGGGTGCCCGATCCAGACTGCGAGCACGACCGGGTAGGCGAGGAACGCGGCGACGGGGACGACGAGTACCGCAAGTGTGCGTCTCCGGTCGGGTTCGCGCCAGCCGAGCACCGCGAGCGCGGGGACCAGTGCGAGCCCTTGACTGCGGGTCAGCACCGCGAGTGCGGCGACGACCGCGGCCCAGCCGAGCCGCTGTCGCTCGGCGAGGAGGAACGTCCCGATCGCGAGCGCGAGGAACAGCGACTCGCTGTAGACGGCCCCGAGGAAGAGCGACGTCGGGAAGAGCGCGAGGTACAGGACCGCCCGGTGTGCGTCGGCAGGCCCGGTCCGGACGAGCGCAAGGCGGTGGAGCAGGACGAAGGCAATCGCACCTGCCGCGAGCGAGACCGCGACACCGGCGAGGACGTAGTTCCCGGCGAGGATGCGCCCGAGCCCGCCGACCAGCAGCGGGTAGAGCGGGAAGAACGCCGGCGTGCTCGACGGCCAGCTGTACCCGTCTTCGGCGATCCGGAGGTACCAGTTGCTGTCCCATCGCGCCCAGACGTCGATCACCGAGCCGAGCTCGTGCAGCCGAGGCGTGTCCCAAGCCGCACGCGCGGGATTCAGCCGTCCGTCGAGGAGCAGCAGCGTCGTCAGGGCAAGCGCCCAGATCGCGGCGCGGCTGAGCGCGAAGATGCGCAACGGGGTCACTGGCCCATTGTCTGCGACGAGGAGCGGGGACGGCTTCACGGAACCCACATGAGGCCATGGCTACCATCGCCCCATGAGCGCGTCGAGGCGCCCGCGTCCGCGCCGCGGCCCGGCGCCGCTTCCCTTCCCGCGCCGTCGGCACCGCAGGCGTCGGCACCCGCTGCTCGCAGTCGTGGTCGTTGCGGCAGGGCTCCTCGGCGTGGCTGTCCTCGCCGCGGGTGGGGCGGTCTACACGTTCGGGTCGTCGTGCGACCTGTCGGCGCTCCAACCGGTGAGCATCGGTCAGAACACGTTCGTCTACGCCGCCGACGGCTCCCTGCTCGGGGCGATCCCGGCGGAGCGGAACCGCGAGATCGTCCCGCTCGCCAAGATCTCGCCGTGGCTGACGAGGGCGACGGTGGCGATCGAGGACCGCCGCTTCTACGGGCACGGCGGTGTCGACGCGGAGGGCATCGCTCGGGCCCTCTGGCGTGACGTGAGCGCGGGCAAGGTCGTGGAGGGCGGCTCCACGATCACCCAGCAGCTCGTCCGCAACCTGTACATCTCGCGGGAGCGAACCGTCGAGCGAAAGCTGAAGGAGGCCTGTCTCGCGATCAAGCTCGACCGCGCCTGGCCCAAGCGGAAGATCCTCGCGACGTACGCCAACTCGGTCTACTACGGCAACCTCGCGTACGGGATCGAGGCCGCGAGCCAGACGTACTTCTCGAAGCCGGCGCGCGGGCTGTCGCTCCGACAGGCCGCCTTGCTCGCCGGGTTGACGCAGGCACCTTCGGCGTACGACCCGTTCGTCGATCCGGGGAAGGCGCTCGCGCGACGCAACCAGGTGCTCGCCGCGATGCTCGACCAGGGGATGATCACGCAGGGTCAGCACGACTGGGCCGCGAGCTCGACGTCGCTCGAGCTGCGGCCAGGGCGCCTGTACCGGCAGATCAAGGAGCCGTACTTCTTCAGCTACGTTCGCGACCGGCTGATCCGCGCCTACGGCGTCGAGACGGTGCGCTCGGGTGGGCTCCGCGTGTACACGACGATCATCCCGCGCTGGCAGCGCCTCGCGCAGCAGGCGATTGCGGGGACGCTGACCGAGCCGAACGACCCCGCCGCCGCGCTCATCTCGATCGATCCGCGGACGGGCGCGATCCGCGCAATGGCCGCCGTTGTCCCGGGGCGTGCCAACAACGAGTTCAACCTCCTGTCCCAGGCGCGGCGCCAGCCGGGGTCGACCTTCAAGACGTTCGTTCTCACGGCCGCTGTCGCTCGCGGGATGGATCCCCGCTCGACGTACTATGTGTCGGCGCCGTTCACGTACCGGCCGACCGCGAACGGCAACTGCGACGACGGGTCGTGGTGGTGCGTCAAGACGTACGACTCGAGTTACTACGGATGGTCGTCTGTGAGCAGCGCGACGCTGCGCTCCGACAACTCGATCTACGCGCAGCTGACGCTCGATGTGACCCCGGCCCGGGTGGGTGCGATGGCCGAGGCGTTGGGGGTGCGGACGCCGCTGAAGGTCGGGAAGAGCTACGTCCCGGCGATGGGTCTCGGGTCGATCGCCGTGTCGCCACTCGACATGGCCTCGGCGTACGCAACACTCGCGGCAGGAGGCGTCTACTCCGAGCCGACAGGGATCCGTCGCGTCGTGCTCCCCAACGGGAAGGAGGACACGCGTGCGGACTGGGGCTCGCCTCGCCGCACGAGGGTGATCCCCGACGGGGTTGCCGCCGTGGTGACAGGGATCCTGGAGGACAACGTCCTCTACGGCACCGGCACTCGAGCGGCGATCGGCAGGCCCGCCGCGGGGAAGACGGGTACGACGGACGAGCACGCCGATGCGTGGTTCGTCGGGTACACGCCAGACCTCGCGACCGCGGTCTGGATGGGGTACACCCGAGGCGAGATCCCGATGGAGAGCGTCCACGGGATCGCAGTGTCGGGCGGGAGCTTCCCCGCGGAGATCTGGCGCCGCTTCATGGAGCCGGCACTCGAGAACCGTGAGCCGCGGGACTTTCCGGAGCCCACCAAGCCGGCCAGCTTCGAGCCGTGGAAGCGAGGCCCGCTCGTGCTCAGCTACGACCCGTACGCCCCGACGACGACCGACGAGGAGACCGACAGCACCGAGACGGAAACGGAAAGCACCGACACCGGCTCGAAGCCGCCGCCGTCGACCCCGAACGGGCCGGACACGGCGCTGAGAGACCGGTGACGCGGGCCTACGGCGCGCTCGTGGCGGGCGGCGCGACCGCCGCGCTCGTCGCAAGTGCCGCCGCCCTGTCGTGGCGGCCCGGCTCTCCGGTCGCGCCGATCGACGGCGCACACCTCGTCGACGGGACGGCCCCGTGGTTCGCGGGTTGTGTTGCGCTGGCTTTCGCGGCCTATCTCGTCGGCCTTCGTCTCGTGTCGTCCGGCGTGTCGCGGCGGGCGGTCCTTGCGATCGCGACTCTCGTCCAGGGTGTTGCGGTCGCCGCGCCGCTGCTGCTCTCGACCGACGCCTGGACCTACTGGGGGTACGGCTGGATCGGCGCCGTTGCGGGTGGGAACCCCTACGCCGATCCCCCCGCCTCCTTTCCGGACAGCCCGGCGGCGGGGTACGTCGGGGCGGACTGGACCGATACGACCACCGTCTACGGCCCGGCGTTCACGCTCGCGAGCGAGCCGCTCGCACGCCTGGTCGAGGGGTCGGCGGACGGGGCGGCCTGGACGTACAAGGCGCTCGCCGCTGCGGCGATCCTCGCGGCGGCCGTCCTCGCTGCGCGGGTGGCGAGCCGGCCCGCGCTCGCGCTGGCGCTGGTCGGCTGGAATCCCGTGCTGGCGATCCACCTCGGCGGCGGAGGTCACAACGACGCATGGCTCGGTGCGCTCCTCACCGGCGCGCTCGCGCTCGCCGTCGCCGGCCGAGCGCGCCTCGCCGGTGTCACCTGGGCGGTCGCCGTGCTCGTCAAGTGGGTCCCGCTCGTCTTCCTCGCGCTGACCCTCCTTGCACCATCGCGGAACAGGCGGCGCCCGAGCCTCGCCGCCGCGTCGCTGACCGTGGGCGTGCTCGCCGTGGTGGCATCGCTCCGGTACGGGTTGCACTGGCTCGGCGCGATCGCCCCCCTCGCGCGGAACGCGGGTCGGGAGACGAGCTTCGCGATCCCCTCGCGGCTCGAGCACCTCGGCCTTCCCGACACCGTCGCGGTCGGCCTCGCGGGTGCCGCGCTCGTCGTCGGGCTGGCCTACCTCGCACGGGAGTCGCGCCGCGGCCGGCCACGCCTGGGGCTCGCCGCCTGCCTCGTCCTCGTGACGACGCCCTATCTCGCGGTGTGGTACCTCGGCTGGGCGATCCCGCTCGTTGCGGCCGACGACGACGACCGCGTCGCCGTCACGGCGGGACTCGCGCTGACCGCCTACCTGCTCCCGCAGACGATCCCGCTGTAGCGCAGTTTTGCGCTGTTTCGCGGGGCACCCCGAACCCACCACCCGCTGTCATCCTAACTCTCCGGCGCGTCGCAAACGTGCCGTATCCGTGCCGGTTTCGTGCCAACTCAGCGCCGGCGGAACACGAGCACTCCGTCGCGGTTGGCGACCTGGACGAACCGCCGGTCGGTGCGGAGCCGCGCGAGCGCTTGCCGGAACCGGACCGGCGCGACGGCGACGTCGCGGTAACTCGGCCGTTCGGTGTCGACGACGATCCAGGTGGCGTCGGAGATGACCGGGAAGCTGAGGATCCGGCGGCGATCGGAGAGGTGCGCGCCAAGGGTGTTCGTGGCGCTCACGGTGGCGCTGCCGGGCACGAGCGCGATCGCTCGCGCGGCCTGTCTGGCGTGGGTGGTGACCACGTGCTCACCCGCCCCGAGGTCGGAGCCGAGCGGGACGTGCCGCCAGAGTGGGATTGGGCCGAGCAGGATTCCGGCGGCGAGCCCGGAGACGACGATCGCGCGCGGGACGATTGCGAGTGATCGCTGCCAGAGCCGCCAGAGCCGGTCGGCCCCGATGATCGTTGCCACCATGAGCCCTGGGATCGCACCGGCGGTGTAGTGGAAGTGCACCGAGGTCTGCGTCCTCGTGTCCGACAAGAGGTTCAAGAGCAGCTCGGGAAGTGTCGTGAGGAGGGCGAGCGGCGCGAGCAGTGGCAGACCGAGCAGCGGGAGGAGGAGATCGGTGAGATACGAGCCGTCCCGGGCCGTCGTGGCGGCCGCGAGCAGCGTCCCGGGGTCGGAAACCCCGTTCCGGAGGATTCCACCGGCCGAGCCGCCGACGGAGGCGTACCGCGAGCCGAACGGGTTGCCGTCACCGGCGGCGTAGTGCGGGACGACGACCGCGATCGCAATCGCCGAGACGGTTGCGCCGGCTACCGCGAGCGGAATGGCCGCACGCCAGCGGTGCGTCGAGATCCCGTACCAGATGGCGATCGCCGCGACAGTGAGCCCAACCTGCTCTTTCGTGAGGCACGCGAGGCCGGCGACGATCGCAAACGCGACCACCCGATCCTGCTCGAGGAACCAGAAGCCCCAGAGCAGGAGCGGGGTCGCGAACGCGACGGGATGAAAGTCGTCCAGCACGAGCCATTGGGTGGCCGGGTAGAGGAGGTACGCGAGCGCGAACCCGGTCGCCGCCCACGGGGAGGCAAGCCGACGTTCGGCGATCCGGAAGACGGGGATCGCGCCGGTCGCGACGGCGAGCGCCTGGACGACGAGCAGCGACTCCGCATCGGGCCAGACCCACCACACCGGCGCGAGCGCGACGACGATCGGGTCGAAGTGCGCGCCGAGCCGTGAGAACTGCTGCCCGGCGAGACCCGTTACTTCGAGCGGGCGCCCGTGGGCGGTCGACCAGACGGCCTGCGCGAGGTTTCCGAGGTCGAACCGACCGGTCCAGAAGGCGCGGTGCGCCTGCACCGCGAGTGCAGCGAAGCCGACCCCGAACGCGGCCGTCGCGGCTCCGACGAGCAGCCTTGCGCTGGCTCAAGCGCTCGGCGTCGCCCGGAGAAGGAGATCGCGCCACACCACCCCGAGGACGACCTCCGAGGCCCGGCTCTCATAGGTCGCGCGGCCGGCTGCGCCGAGGCGTACGGCAAGCTCGCGGTTGGTAGCGAGCTGACGAACAGCACCTGCGAGCGCCGCCGCGTCCCCCGGCGGGACGAGCACCGCGTCGACATCGTGCGTGAGCAGCTCGCGTGCCGCCGGGGAGTCGAGCGTGACGAGCGGTGTCCCCGAGGCAAGTGCCTGGAACGCCTTGTTCGGGATCACCCTGGCGGCCTTCTCCGAGGCGCCGAAGACCCCGAGGGCGCACCCCGCGGCCTGGTACTCGGCCGGCAACGCCGGGTACTCGACCCACTCGACCCACTCGACATTGGCGGGACGGGCGGCGAGGCTCGTGCGCAGCTGACCGTCACCGACCACACGGAACCGGATCTCCGGTGCGAGCGCCGCCGCGGCGAGGATCGTCTCGAGCCCGTGGAGCGGGATCAGCTTCCCCACGAAGAGCGCCCGGAACACCGACGGTGGCTGCCAGGCGGGAGCAAAGAGCCGGTCCTCCGCGCCGACGAATGCGACCGCGACGTGCGAGGCGTCCAGCCCGAAGCGCTCGGTGAAGAACCGGGCCTGTGCGGCCGTGTCCGCGACCACGAGGTCCGCCCGTCGAAACGCCGCACGATCGACACCTCGGCTGAGCCGGCCCGCGAGGGAGCCGTCGGCGAATCGCGATCGGTCGACGACGAGCGTGTCGTGGAGCGAGACCAGCGGGTTGAACACGATCGGTCTCCCACGGGCGACGCGCCGGGCGGCGATCAGGTCGAAGTGCCCCGGGTACCCGACGATCAGCACGTCGGCGTCGTCCTCGACCCGCCGAGCGAGCCGAGCCTCGGCGACCGCGACCCGCGCCGCCTGCCGTGCCCCCAGCGACCAGTTGTGCCGATCCCCCCACACCGAGCGGTTCCGCTCGACCACCTCGACCCCCGCACGACGGAGACACGCGATCACCTGGGCGTTCCGCGGGTAGTCCCGGTCGTACGTGCCGAAGTACAGGGCCTTCAGCGAAGAACCTCGTCCACGAGCGACCGCGCGCGCCCGTCGGCGCGCATCCGCTCGGCATGCTGGCTGGTGAGAAGCTCGGACAGGAGCCCGAGCGAGAGGAACTGGATCCCGACGACCGTCAGGAGCACGCCGAGGGTCAGCAGCGGTCGCCCACCGATCGCATGCCCGCTCAGCTTCACGATCGTCATGTACACGAGGATCGCGAAGCCAACGAGCGTCAGCAGGAGGCCGAGACCGCCGAACAGGTGGAGCGGCCGGTGGCGGTAGCGGGTCATGAACGACACGGTGAGCAGGTCGAGGAACCCGCGCAGGTAGCGCTCGACTCCGTACCGGCTTCGACCATGTGCCCGCGGCCGGTGGTTGACCGGCATCTCGGTGACCCGATACCCCTGGTCGTGGGCGAGCACGGGGATGAACCGGTGGAGCTCCCCGTAGAGCGTCAGCTCCGAGACCACCTCGGCGCGCGCGGCCTTCAGCCCGCAGTTCATGTCGTGGAGGCGCAGCCCGGACATCCACCCCACGACGCGGTTGAAGAAGCGCGACGGGAGGCGCCTCGTCCACGGGTCACGACGATCCGACTTCCACCCGGTGACGAGGTCGTATCCCTCGTCGAGCCGGGCGAGCAACCGCGGGATCTCGGACGGGTCGTCCTGCAGATCGCCGTCGATCGTCACGATGACGTCGCCGGTGGCCTCGCCGAAGCCGGCCTCGAGCGCCGACGCCTTGCCGACATTCCGCCGCAGCCGGATCGCTCGCACGTTGTGATGACGTGCGTGTAGGCGCTCGAGCACCGCAAACGTGCCGTCGCGTGAGCCGTCGTCGACGTAGACCACTTCCCACGGCGTATCGAGGGGGTCGAGCGCCATGGCCAGCTCGTCGTACAACGGCTCGACCGTCGGCTCCTCGTCGCGCACCGGCACGACCACGGAGATCATCGGCGCGAGCGTACCCGGTTCTCGTCACAGGTAGCGTCCGGGCGTGGCCGACCTCCAGACCGTCGAGCAGGCGCTGGCGCGCGTCCTCGAGCGGATCACGCCGCTCGAGGAGGAGCCCGTCGCGGTCGACGCGTCGACCGGCCGCACCCTCGTCCGGGACGTCTGCGCGGTCGTCGACCTGCCACCGTTCGCGAGCTCAGCGATGGACGGGTTCGCCCTTCGCTCCGCCGATACCCCGGGGACGCTGCCCGTCGAGTTGCGCGTCGCGGCAGGCAGCCCGGCGCTGCGAGGCCTCGTTCCGGGTGAGGCGATGGGTATCTCGACAGGTGGTGTCGTGCCCGATGGCGCCGACGCAGTCGTCCCCCTCGAGCACGTCCACGACCACGGAGCGACCGTCGAGGTGCCGCACGCCGTAGCGGCGGGAGCGAACGTCAGGCCCCGTGGGGGTGATGCGACGGCGGGCTCGATCGTGCTGTCGGCCGGGCAGCGCCTCGGCCCTCATCGGCTCGCCGCGGCAGCAGCCGCGGGGGTCGCCCACCTTCCCGTCGCGCGCCGCCCCCGAGTCGCGATCCTCTCGACCGGGACCGAGCTGCGGGCGCCGGGTGAGGTGCTCGGTCCCGGCCAGGTGTACGAGTCGAACGGGGCGATGCTCTCCTCGCTGTTCGGCGAAGCCGGTGCGGTCGTCGAGCGGCTCCAACCGGTCGTGGACGACGTCGACACCCACCGGGCGGCGCTGGAGCGGGCCCTCGACGCGGATGTCGTCGTGACCTCGGGTGGTGTCTCCGTCGGCCCGCACGACCTCGTGCGCTCGGTGAGCCGCGAGCTCGGCGTCGAGGAGGTGTTCTGGGGGGTCGCGATGCGACCGGGAAAGCCGCTCGCCTTTGGCGTGCGCGGTCGCACGCTCGTCTTCGGGCTTCCCGGGAACCCTGTCTCGTCGCTCGTGGGCGCGCTGCTCTTCGTCGTCCCGGCGTTGCGGAGCCTGCAGGGAGACCCCGACCCGGCACCGCGGTTCCTGGTCGGCCTGTTGGGGCGCGAGCTCGCCCGCGACGCGCACCGGGACGACTACGTGCGCGCGCGCGTCGACGGCGGCGACGAGTGCGTCCTCCACCCGGTCGTGGGTCAGGAGTCCCACATGATCGTGAACGCCGCAGCCGCCGACGCGATCGTCCACGTCCCGCGCGGTGACGGCTCGCTCGCCGAGGGTGCGCGTGTGCGCTACCTACCGCTCGCCCGACCGAGCGGCGCGTAGCGGCCGGCGACGAGCGACGCGATCTGCGCTGCACAGGCGGCCCAGACGACGAGAAGGAGCGACGAGGCCCACGGCACCACACCCGTCGTCAGAAGAGACAACGCATACAAAGGCGCCCTGGCGCCGAGATCGAGCTGCTCTCCGAGCACGGTGAGCACGAGCACCGGGCCTATCAGGCCGAGACCGAAGAGGAGATCGGCGATCCCTGCGCGGGCCGGGCGCACGTGGGGGAGCCAGAGCCAGGCGTACAGCGAGGGGAGCACGAGCGCGACGCTGAACGGGTTGACGATCGCCATCGCGACGGCGACTCCGGTGAGGGTGAGGTACGCAACCAAGAACCCTGCGATGCGCTCGTCCTCGGTGGTGACGCGGCGGGGGAGGAGGATCGCGCGGCCACGGAGCCAGACGGCCGCCACGACGACAGCGGCGACCACCGTTGCGCCGAGCGGCCAGGCGTCGAGCGGCGGTTCGTCGGGTGGCGCGGGCAGCCCGCCACCCGTCGGGAGCGCTCCGAGCAGCGCTGCGACGAAGACGACCGCACCGAGCAGCAGCCAGATGCCGATACGCCGTCGCAGCGCCCGCAGTGCTCCGCGGAGCGGCACCCCCCTCCGGCGCATGCGACCCAGGAGATCGACAGATGCGGCCGCAAACGGAAGCACGGCCGTTGCGAGGAGCAGCCAGAGCGCCCACCCGCGGACGCCGCGAGCGCCGAGGTAGAGGACCGCGGACGTCGACGTCGGCACCTCGACGGCGGCATCGAGCGAGCCAAGGGTCGACTCCACGGCTGCACCGAGCCGCGCCAGTCGCGCAGGAACGAGCGCCTCTGGCTCGTCGCTGCCGGGCGGCGCGTCAGCGTCGGGCGCCGTGGTGAGCCTGACTGTCGGCAGACCTGCCTCGAGGAGCGGCGCCTGCTCCCCGTAGCCGAACGGGAGCGCGAGCGAGACCAGCTGCACGAGTGGCGACGGAAGCCGCGGCGGCCGGCCGAGCTGCGATTGCGTCCGCACGGTGACGGTTCGCACGAGCGCCGGCGCCGGTGAGCGGTGATCGAGGCCTGCGAGCTCCAATCTGGGTCGTGCGTGGCCGGCGAGGCCGTCGAGCGAGAGCGCGGCAACGATCTTGCGACGCGCGCCTCCGCTGTCGGCGAAATGCGCCGCCCCGACCGAGCCGTAGGCGCCGGCGTCGGTCGAGAGGAAGAGGAGGGTGTGGAGCGGCTGTCGCGGTTGCGCACCCGCGGTCCCGACGGTCGTGTAGGCCCGGGCGATCTCGACGAGCGCGGCGGTTCCGCTCGCGTTGTCGTTGGCACCCGCGCTCGAGCCGGTGTTGTCACGATGAGCAACGAGCAGGATCGTATCGTCGAGGGTCCCTCGCACGACTGCCTCGAGGTTCCGCAGACGCACGGTGCCGAGCCCGGGAAGCGTCGCCTCCCAGGCGTTCTCCCGCACGTCGAGGCCGTACAGCTCGAAATGGTCTCGAACCCAACCTGCCGCCCGGTCGGCACCTGGCGAGCCCGGGACGCGCGACGGGTAGTCGCGTGCGAGCTCGCGCGTGAGGGTCAGCGCCGAGGCGCCGTCGAACGTCGGGGGGAGCGCCGGTGCGGGGAGCGGCCCCGGCTGGGCGACGGTGAGGAAGGCGAGCAGCAGCGGCAGGGTCAGCGCCAGGGCGACCTTCCGGACGAGCCGGGTGTCGATCGGGCGCTCGGCCGACCCGCGCCGCGGCCTCCTCCGGGATGGTCCGGGGCGCGCGGGCTCCATGCAGGGCGCCAGTGTAAAGGGACGATTGCGTGTGGATCTCGTCCGTGCGACCGGGATGGAGGCCTGTACCCTCGTCGCCGGAGCACAGACGCGTGATGCCAGACCTCTCGCCGACCATCCTCCTCGTCGACGACGAAGAGGCGATCCAGACCCTTCTCACGTACCCGCTCGAGCGGGATGGCTACACCGTGGTCCAGGCGCGCGACGGCGACGAGGCGCTCCGCCAGTTCTCCGCGCACGAGGTCGACCTCGTCGTGCTCGACATCATGCTGCCGCGCGTCGACGGGCTCGAGGTGTGCCGGCGGCTGCGGGCGGAGAGCACCGTGCCGATCATCATGCTGACGGCGCGCGACGACGAGCTCGACAAGGTGCTCGGGCTCGAGCTCGGTGCGGACGACTACATCACGAAGCCGTTCTCCATCCGGGAGTTTCGGAGCCGGGTGCGCGCGCTCCTGCGGCGGGCCTCGACGCCGCACACGCCGGGTCGTCGGGACGAGGTGATCGATCGCGGCGACGTTCGCGTCGACCTCCCCCGTCGCGTGGTCGAGGTTCGTGGCGCGCCGGTTCAGCTGACATTCGTCGAGTTCGAGCTGCTCGTGCTGCTCGCGAGCCAGCCGGGCGTCGTGTTCAGCCGCCGTCAGCTGCTCGAGCGGATCCGCGGCTCCGCCGACTATCGCGAGCCCCGCACGATCGACGTCCACGTCAGGCACCTGAGGGAGAAGATCGAGCGGGATCCGCGCGAGCCGGAGCTGATCCTGACGGTGCGCGGCGCCGGGTACCGCTTCCGCGACCGATGAGCTTTCCCGGCGGCATCCGTGCCAAGCTCGCCGTCGCGTTGCTCCTGATCGTCGGGGGCGCGCTCGTCGGGGCCTACCTCATGGTCGTCCCGTCGCTCGAGCGTCGCCTCGTCGACGCGAAGCTCCGCCAGCTCGACACGCTCGCCCAGCAGACCGCCGCGCGCCTCCCGGCGTCGAACGCGCTGTCCGACCCGGTCGCCCTGGAGGCGATCGTCCGCGGTCTGGGCGAGACGGTGTCAGCGCGGGTGGTGCTGTACCAGGCGCTGGGGCCACCGCTTGCGTTGACGTCGATCGCGGACTCGGTCGAGGTCGCCCCGGCGAGGATGCTGCGAGACCCGGTCGCGCTCCGAGCCGCGGAGCACGGAGCCGCGCACGGGCGCGTGACGCGCGGCGGCGTCGTATACGCGGAGTCGGCGACGCGGGTGCTCACCACCGATGTCGTGCTCCTGTTCTCGTCGTCACTCGCCGACCAGCTGGCGACGGTGCACCTCGTCGAGCGACGGCTGGCGTACGCAACCGTCGTCGCGCTCATCATCGCGCTCGGGCTCGGCAGCGTCGTCGCGGCCGTCCACGCGCGTCGCATCCGCCGGCTCGAGCGTGCGGCGAACCGCATCGCGGCCGGGCAGTTCGACGAGCCGGTCGTCGACCTCGGCGACGACGAGCTCGGTCAGCTCGCGGCCGCGTTCGAGCGAATGCGGGTCCAACTCGCACAGCTCGACACCGCGCGGAAGGAGTTCGTCGCAAACGCGTCCCACGAGCTGCGGACACCGCTCTTCTCGCTCGCCGGGTTCCTCGAGCTCATGGACGACGAGGAGCTCGACGAGGAAACGCGGGCCGGGTTCCTCGCGACCACGCGGGAGCAGGTCGAGCGGCTGACCACGCTGGCCTCGGACCTTCTCGACCTCTCGCGCATCGACGCCGGGCGCTTCAGGGTCGAGCGCGAGGAGGTCAGCCTCCCGGACGTCGCACAGGCGCTTGCCGAGGAGCTCGCGCCGCTCGCCGACGCGACGCATCACGCGCTCGTGGTCGAGGCAGGCGAGTCCTGGGCGACCGCCGACGAGGAGCGCGTGCTCCAGGTCGGGCGTGCACTCGCCCGCAACGCGCTCGTCCACACGCCTGCCGGCACGCGGATCGTCCTCCGCTCGGGCTCGCACGGGGCAATCGCACGGCTCGAGGTCGAAGACGACGGCGGCGGGATCCCGGCCGAGTACCGCGAGCGGATCTTCGATCGCTTCTACCGGATGGACGGCGCGCAGGCGTCCGGCAGCGGGCTCGGGCTGGCGATCGCGCGCGAGCTTGCCGAGCAGATGGGGGGCGAGGTCACCGTCGAGAGCGCGCCGGGGAGAACCGTGTTCGCGCTGCGGCTTCCGGCCGACACACCGGTGGTCACCGAACTCGTTTCCACGTGAAAACACAGCGCACCGTTTTCACGTGAAAACCGTGTTCCAGGGCCGCCGGGACGGCGCACGGGTCGCTGCTACCGTGCTCCGGTGCGCCTTCCGGTCGTGGCACTCGTCGCTCTCGCCGCCGCCGTGGTCGGAGGCGCGGTCGCTGCGGTGGTCGTCATCGAGACCGATGTCGGGCCGGAAACCTCGACCGTCGTCGTCCAGAGCGGCACCGGTGGCACGGTCGCACCACTCCCGGTCGGCACCGGGACGGGGTTCGACGCCGCCGCGATCTACAAGGCACGCTCCCCCGGGGTCGTGACCCTCTACGCCGACCTCGGCCCGGACGGGTCGACCCAGGGCTCGGGGTTCGTCGTCGACGCGAAGGGACACATCCTCACGAACGCGCATGTCGTGACGAACGTCGCCGAGGCGGCCGACCGGACCGCGGTGCACGGGGCCGACGAGATCTACGTCGAGTTCAAGGACGGGGAGCGGGTGAGCGCCCGGATCGTGGGGTGGGACCTGTTCAGCGACGTTGCCGTCGTCGAGGTCGACCCGGCCGATCATCCGTTGCTCCCCGTGCCGCTCGGGCGCTCGGCGGGTGTCGCGGTGGGAACCCCGGTCGCCGCGATCGGCAGCCCGTTCGGGAAGCAGAGCTCGCTCACCGTCGGTGTCGTGTCCGCGACGGGCCGCACCATCGACTCGCTCACCTCGGAGTACGCCGTCGCGAACGCGATCCAGATCGACGCGGCCATCAATCACGGCAACTCGGGTGGCCCGCTGTTCGACCCTGCCGGGCGCGTGATCGGGATCAACGCGCAGATCGAGAGCGCCTCCGGCGAGGCGGAGGGGGTCGGGTTCGCGATCCCGATCGACGTCGCGCGGCGATCGCTCGAGCAGCTGCTCCGCGACGGGAAGGTGCGCTACGCCTACCTCGGGGTCGTGACCCAGGACGTGACGCCGTCGATCGCCAAGCGGTTCGGGTTCGGCGCGCAGCGCGGCGCACTCGTGGTCCAGGTGACGCCGGGCACGCCGGCGGCACGCGCAGGGCTCGTCGGTGGCACGCGAACGATGACCGTGAACGGGCAGCGGATCACGGTCGGCGGCGATCTCGTCGTCGCGATCGACGGGAAGACGATTCGCGGCACGGACGACGTCTCGAGGCTCGTGACCATGGACCTGCTCCCCGGTCAGACCGTGCCGATCACCATCCTGCGTGGCGGGACGCGCCGGGAGACGGTCAACCTCAAGCTCGAGAGCAGGCCGCTCACCCCCTGAGCTCGCTGGCGGGGTGTGGATGGGACGAGGCGCCCTACACTTGCCTCGTGGAGCTCTCGCACATCGACGAGGGGTCGGGGCGCGTCCGAATGGTCGACGTCGGCGGGAAGCCACTCGCCCGCCGCCGTGCGGTTGCCTCCGCGGTCGTCCGGATGGCGCCGGAGACGGCCATGCGGCTCCGGTCGCTCCCCAAGGGGGACGCGCTCACGGTTGCGCAGATCGCGGGGATCCAGGCGGGCAAGCGCACCGCCGAGTTGATCCCGCTCTGCCACCCGTTGCCGCTCACCGCGGTCGCAGTCGAGCTCGAGGTTCGCGACGGGTCGGTCGAGATCACGGCGACGGTGGAGACGACCGCGCAAACCGGCGTCGAGATGGAGGCGCTCACGGCCGCGACGGTCGCCGCGCTCACGGTCTACGACATGGCCAAGGCTGTCGACACGACGATGGCGATCACGGACGTCGTGCTCGTCGAGAAGACGAAGGAGCAGGTCTGAGCACCGTCGCGGTTCCGCTTCCGGTGCGTCTCGCGCGCCTGGTGAAGCTCGAGCACACGGTGTTCGCGCTGCCGTTCGCCTATGTCGGGGCGCTCCTCTCCGTCGACGGCTGGCCCGGCTGGGCGAGCATCGGCTGGGTGACCCTCGCGATGGTCGGCGCGCGAACCCTGGCGATGGCCCTCAACCGGCTCGTCGACGCGGAGCTCGACGCGCGCAATCCGAGGACCGCGACGCGCGAGCTGCCGGCAGGTCTCCTGACCCGCGGTCAGGTGCTCGGGCTCTGCGTCGTGTCGCTGGCGGTCTACCTCGTGGCGGTGTTCCAGCTCGAGCCGATCGTGCGCGTGCTCTGGCCGATCCCCGTCGCGCTGTTCGCCGTGTATCCGTACCTCAAGCGTGTGACCTGGCTCTGCCACCTCTGGCTCGGGGCGTGCATCGGGCTTGCCCCGATCGGCGCCTGGGTGGCCCTCACCGGCGAGCTCCCGTGGGAGGCCTGGGCGCTGGGTGTCGCGGTTTGCCTGTGGGTGGCCGGGTTCGACCTGTTCTACTCGCTGTTCGACCTCGAGCACGACCGAGCCCAAGGGCTCCACTCGTGGGCCGTGCGCTTTGGCGAGCACGGTGTCTTCCGCGGCGCGCGCGCGATGCACGCAACGTGCGTGGCGCTCCTCACCGGAGTCGGCTTCGGTCTCGACGTCGGTGCGTTCTACTGGCTCGGCGTCGCGCTCGTCGCGTGCTTGCTCGCGTACGAGCACCTCATCGTGCGGCCCGGCGAGCTACGGCGGCTCGACGCGGCGTTCTTCACGGTCAACGGCGTGCTGAGCATCGCCTTCTGCGCGTGCGTCGCGCTCGACACGCTCGTCTAGGGACCCATGGAACGACGCGACACGAGACAGACGTGATCCGCGCCTCGGGTGTGGGGAAGCGCTACGGCGGCCGGCTCGTGCTGCGAGACGTGTCGTTCTCGCTCGACCGGGGCGGGACGTTGCTCGTGACCGGCCCGAATGGTTCGGGGAAGACGACGCTGCTGCGTCTCGTCGCCGGTCTGGCCGTACCGAGCCACGGCGCGATCGACGTCGAGGCCCGGCGCGAGCAAATCGGTGTCCTCGGTCACGAGCCGATGCTCTACCGCGAGCTCACGGCACTCGAGAACCTCGACCTCCTGGGTCGGCTGTATCGGGTTCCCGAGCGCCGCGAGCGAATCGGGATGCTCCTCGAGCGCTTCGGAATCTGGGACGCGCGCTCGGCGCCCGTCTCGAGCTACTCACGCGGGATGGTGCAGCGACTCGCGTTGTGCCGCTCGCTCCTCCACGAGCCCGACGTGCTCGTGCTCGACGAGCCCCACACGGCGCTCGATGCGGAAGGGGTGGCGCTGCTCGACGCGACGCTCGGTGAGCTGAGCGGCGCGAAGACGCTCCTCATCTCGACCCACGATCCCGATCGGTTGTCATTCTTGACAACAAACCGACTCGCGCTCGGTTCGGCTCTGTGAACGGCTATCTGGGCGCGGTCGCCGCGCTCACGCGCAAGGACCTTCGGTTGGAGCTCCGCGCGCGCGACACCCTTCCCGCGATGCTTCTCTTCGTCGTCTCGACGCTCGTCGTCTTCCACTTCGCACTGCCCGCGGGGCGCGAGAGCGACGCGGCCTATGGGCTGCTGTGGGTCGCGCTGGTGTTCACCGCCCTGCTCGGGCTGGCTCGTGCCTGGATCCCCGAGAACGATGCCGGCGCGCTCGACGCGCTCCTGCTCGCCCCGTGCGACCGCAGCGCGATCTGGGCCGGGAAGAGCCTGGCGACGCTCGTCTTCCTCGGCGCCGCCGAGCTCGTCGCGCTGCCGGCCTTTGCGCTCTTCTTTGCCCCGCTCGACGCGTCGGCGGTCGCAGGCGTCGTGCTCGCGTCCGTCGGGATCTGTGCGGTCGGGTCGCTCGTCTCCGCGATGGCTGCTGCCAGCCGCGGTCGCGAGGTCATCCTGCCGCTCCTGTTCCTCCCGCTCGCGATCCCGCTCGTTGTCGGGGGCGTTGGATCGAGCATCTCGCCCGACCCTGGCGCGTACCTCGCGTTCCTGGGTCTCTACGACGGCGTGTTCGCGATACTTTCCTGGGCCGCGTTCGAGTACGTCGTCACCGAGTAGGAGCCCTCACGTGCGTTCTCCGAAGCTCTCCGTTCCCTTGCTCGCCCTTGCGGCCGTGGTGCTGGCCGCCGCGGCGGTGGTGATGATCTTCTTCGTCGCGCCCGAGGATGTCGACCAGGGCATCTCGCAGCGGATCTTCTACGTCCACGTCCCGATCGCGTTGACCGCCTACGGGTGCTTCGCGCTCGGCGCCTGGAAGGCGCTGCGGCTCCTGACGACGCGCGAGGAGCGACTCGACCTCGAGAGCTACACGGCGATCCACCAGGGGACGATCTTCGGTGCCCTGACGCTCGTCACGGGCGCAATCTGGGCGAAGGCGTCGTGGGGCGTGTGGTGGACGTGGAGCTCGAATCAGCTCGTCCTGTTCCTCGTCCTGTTCCTGTTCTACTGCGCGTACTTCATGCTCCGCTTCTCGATCGAGCCCGGCGCTCGCCGCGAGCGGGTCTCCGCGGTGTACGCGCTCTTCGGGGTCGCCCTCATCCCGGTCAGCTTCCTCGCGATCAGGCTCGCGAGCGACTTCATCCACCCAACCGTCTTCACCCGTGACGGGACCGCAGATGACGGGCGCGATGTTCGCCGCGTTCTGCGTCTCGTGGGCGGCGATCCTGATGCTGGCGTACGTGATGTACCGGGTCGAGCTGCTCGGCAAGCGCACCGACGCCAGTCTGCGGCTCCTGCGGGAGGTGCTCGAGCGGTGAGTCAGGAGCAGCTCGTGGCAGCCGCGTATGGCGTCGTGCTCGTCGTGATCCTCGCCTGGGTCGTGATCATTGCGGCCAAGCTCGCTCGGCTCGAGCGCGAGACGGCGGAGCTCGCTGCGCACGCACGGGAGCGCCGCGATGGCTGAGCTGCTCGTCCTGCCGGCGCTCATCGGATACGGCGAGGCTGCGGTCGTGTACGCGGGCGAGCTGCGCGGGAAGCGAGCGGCCGGGCGGTACGGGATCTGGGGCGTCCGTGTCGGGTGGCTCGCCCAGACGGCTCTGCTCCTCGTCCAGGCGGCTGCGTCGGAGGGCTTTCCCTGGACGACCTGGGCCGGCGCCCTGAACCTGTTCGTCTGGCTCGTGGTGAGCGTCTACCTCATCTGGGGTTGCCGGCCCGGTTACCGGCTCGTCGGGCTCGCGCTGATGCCGGTAGCGGCGGCTCTGCTGATTCTCGCCTGGGCGGGCGGTGGCACGGGCGTGGTGGACGCCGGCGACGAGGGTGCGCTGCTCGCGCTCCACGCCGGGCTGATGCTCGCTGCGTTCGCCGGTCTCACCGTTGCGGCTGCGATGGCTGCGCTGTTTCTCTGGGAGGAGCGGCGGCTCAAGCGACGGGATGCGTCGGTGCTCCGCATCGCCCTTCCCCCACTCGTGGCGCTCGACCGGCTCTGCGTGCGTGTGGTCGCGGTCTCCCTGGGGCTGCTCACGGCGGGGATCGTGGTCGGCGTCGTGCGGTTCGAGCGCGGCGACTTCGACGCCGCAATGGCCGTCACGGTGCTCACCTGGGCCTACTACGCCATTCTCCTCGTCCTGCGGCGTGAGAGCGGGCTCCGCGGCCGCCGCCTCGCCTGGTGTCAGCTCGCCGGGTTCGCGCTCGTCGCCATCGTGCTCCCGATCACCCACTTCGCCTCATGAAGCTGGCTCTCGTCGGCGTCTCGCACCACCGCGCTCCGATCGAGCTGCGCGAGCGTGTCGCGATCGATGAGGACCGAGCGGGCGGCCTGGCGCGGGCGTTAGCCCTGAACTGCGAGGCGGTCGTGCTCTCGACCTGCAACCGGACCGAGGTCTACCTCGCCGGCGGTGAGGAGAACGGTCCTGGACAGCGCGCCCACGAGGCGCTGCTCGGGCTTGCGGGTGACAATCGAGACGAGCTGGCGCCGGTGGTGTACGAGCTCGAGGACGAGTCTGCCGCGCTGCACCTGTTCCGCGTCGCCGCGGGGCTCGACTCGATGGTCCCCGGCGAGGGGGAGATCCTCGGGCAGGTGCGGGCCGCTTTCGACCGCGGCGCGACCGGCCCGTACCTGGAGCGCTTGTTCCGCATGGCGCTCCACGTCGGGCGGCGAGCACGCGTCGAGACGGCGATCGGCGAGAGCCCGGCGTCGGTGCCGGCTGCGGCGGCCGCGCTCGCACAGCAGGTGTTCGGTGACCTGACGGGGCGGCGCGTGCTCATCGTCGGTGCAGGCCGGATGGGCGAGCTGACTGCGAAGAACCTCGTCTCGCGAGGAGCGGTGGTCGAGGCCGTCGCGAGCCGAACAGCCGGACCACGCGGCCGCTCTCGCCCGACGCCTCGGTGCGAGGGCGAGCACGCTCGACGGTATCGCGACCGAGCTGGCGGAGGTCGAGATCGCCGTCTGCTGCACCAGCGCGCCGGGGCTCGTGATCGAGGCGGGCGCAGTCGCGCCGGTCCTCCGCGCCAGGAAGGGGAGCCCTGTCCTACTCGTCGACCTCGCGGTGCCGCGCGACGTCGATCCCGCGCTGACGGAATTCGACGGGTGTTACGTCTACGACGTCGACGATCTCGAGGCGATCGTGGCCACCACGCTCGAAGGACGACGCGCCGAGGCGGTCGAGGCGGAGCGCATCGTCGCGGCCGAGGCCGACAAGTTCAGGGAGTGGCAGGCGTCATTGACGGTCGTCCCTGCGATCGCATCGCTTCGTTCGCATGTCGAGGGGATTCGGATGCGCGAGCTCGAGCGCGTCGAGAGTCGGCTCGGCCGGCTGCCGGACGACGAGCGCGACCTCGTCGAGACGATCACCGCGCAGATCGTCAACAAGCTCCTCCACGTGCCCACGGTGCGCATGAAGGAGGCAGCGGTCACACCGGACGGTGTGATCTATGCTGAGGTGGTGCGCCATTTGTTCGGGCTGGACGACGCAACCTCACGCCCGCCGTCGGACGGGGCGGACGCGTGAGCCGTCCTGCCGTCGCTCGGCCGTTGCCGCTCCAGGTTCCGACCGCGTTCGTTCGGATCCGTCCGCGCGGGCGGCGGTTCTGCGGCGAGTCGACCACGCCGACGTCCGCCCGCCGCTGCCGTGTTGCTCCGCGTCGGCACTCGCGGCAGTAGGCTCGCGCTGACCCAGACGGAGCGCGCCGTCGAGGCGCTGCGCCGCCCGGGCATCGAAGTCGCTCTCGTTCCGATCACGACGTCGGGGGACAGGGACCGGACTCGACCGTTCGGCGAGATCGGGAGCCGGGGGGTGTTCGTGAAGGAGCTCGAGGAGGCGCTCCTCGCCGGACGGATCGACGTCGCGGTGCACTCGGCCAAGGACATGACTTCGACCGACGTCAGCGGGCTCGCCGTCGGCGCTTTCACCCGTCGCGAGGACCCGCGTGACGCGCTGTGCGGTGTCGGGGAGATCCGGCCGGGGATGCGGATCGGCACGGCCTCGGCCAGGCGTCGTGCTCAGCTGCTCGCGCTCGAGCCGTCGCTCTCGATCGAACCGCTGCGAGGGAACGTGGACACGCGTCTCCGCAAGCGCACGGAGCGCGGTCTCGACGGCGTCGTTCTCGCCGCGTGCGGTCTCGATCGCCTCGGGCTCGGGCACGAGATCGGGCTGCGGTTCGATCCCGAGGTCGTCCTTCCGGAGGCGGGGCAGGGGGCGCTCGCGCTCCAGGTGCGGGCTGGTGAGGAGCGGCTCGTGGCGGCCGTCGACGACGAGGAGACCCGTCGCCGGGTGACGGCCGAGCGTCGTTGCGTCGCCGTCCTGGGAGGTGGATGCCTGGCTCCTGTTGCTGCCTTCCACGACGGGTCGCTGCTGACCGGGCTGGTTGCCGCGGTCGACGGCACGAGGGTCGAGCGGCGGACCGGCACCGATCCGGACGAGGTTGCGCGCGCGTTGCGACCGTTCCTCGATGAGACCGACGGTGGCGCGGCGTCGGCGGTGCTCGAGCGGGGTGTCACGCCTGCAGGGGTCTCCGACGGTGTCGATCGTGCCGATCGCGAGCCCGAAGGGGACGGCGAGCCGGCATTTCGCCCATCGCAGACTCGACCCACACCTGGCACTGACACATGACCACCGCCGCGCAATGCTTCCGCTTCCCCCGGGTGGGTGGGGGATAGGGACGGGACCAGAGACGTGGCTCGCATCGTCGTCACCCGGCCCGTCGGGCGGGAAGCCTCGCTCGTCGACCGGCTGCGAGCCCTCGGGCACGAGGTCGTGCACATCCCCCTCGTGTCGATCGAGCCGATCGGCGACGAGCCGATCGCGGTTACGGGCTACGACTGGGTGATCGTGACGAGCGTGGCAGGCGCGGGTGAGCTCCGCCGCCGGATGGTCGGGCGGCCGCGCCGACTTGCGGCCGTAGGCGCCGCAACCGCCGAGGCGATGGGGGGCGCCGACCTCGTCCCGAGGGTATCGAGCCAGGAGGGTCTCCTCGCCGAGCTGCCGCGCCCCGCCGGCCGCGTCCTGTTCGCCGGCGCCGAGGGGGCGCGACGCCTGCTCCCCGAGACGCTCGGAGCCGACGTCGTCACCCTCTACCGGACGGTGCCGCTCGCCCCGGAGCAGCCGTTACGGGGTGATCTCGTCGTCCTCGCATCGGCGTCCGCTGCGACGGCGCTGGGAGCGCTCGACAGCACTCTTCCCGTCGTGACGATCGGGCCTCAGACATCGGAGGCGGCTCGATTGCAGGGGATCGAGGTGGTCGAGGAGGCGTTGACCCACGACACTGCAGGCCTCGTTGCGGCGGTCGAGCGGGCGACAGCGAGGCTCTAGACTCGGCGCGTGGTCATCTGCTTTCTGACGGACTTCGGGCTGCAGGACGATTTCGTCGGGACATGCCACGGCGTGATCGAGCGGATCGCCCCCGGGACGAGGGTGATCGACGTGACGCACGGGATCCCGCCGCAGTCGATCCTCCAGGGGGCGCTCGTGCTCTCGAGCACGCTCCCGTACATGCCGGTCGGCATCCATCTCGCGGTCGTCGATCCGGGTGTCGGTGGGATCCGGCGGGCGATTGCGCTGAGAGACGCCGAAGGGCGTATGTTCGTCGGCCCGGACAACGGCTTGCTCCTCCCCGCGGCCGATCGCGCGGGCGTCGTCGAGGCGCGGGAGCTGACGAACCCCACCTATGCGCTCGAGACGGTTTCACGGACCTTCCACGGCCGCGACCTGTTCGCGCCCGCCGCGGCGCACGTCGCACGCGGTGTGCCTCTCGCCGAGCTCGGCCCTCCTCTCGATCCCGACGTCCTCGTTCGGCTCGACCTTCCCGTCCCCGGCTTCGACGGCACCACGGTCGTGGCGACGATGCTCTATGTCGACAGCTTCGGCAACATCGCGCTCAACCTGACCCGCGACGATCTCGAGCGGATCGATGTCACACCGGGGACGAGAGTCGAGCTCGACCTGTCCGGCGAGCGGTACTTCGCCGTCGTTGCGCGGACGTTCGCCGACGCGCGAGCGGGAGACGTGATCCTGTTCGAGGACAGCTACCGCAACATGTCGGTCGCGATCAATCGCGGCAGCGCTGCTCGAACCTTCCATGCGCTGGTCGGTGACCCGGTCGTCATCTCTCCCGTGTCTCCCTCCCCCGATCCCGCTGGCCCTCGACCGCTGACCGACCCGGGGTGCGGGTAGACTCCGGCGTCGCGGCGAGGTAGCTCAGTTGGTAGAGCACACGGCTGAAAACCGTGGTGTCGCCGGTTCAAGTCCGGCCCTCGCCATCGCCTGCAGCGGCTGGCCTCGACGGACGGCGTGCCCGCCAGCGACGAGCTAGTGTCCGCCTCCGTGGCGCGCCCCGTATCGATCATCGGCGTCCCGCTCGACCTCGGCCAGGCACGTCGTGGGGTCGACATGGGACCGTCGGCGATTCGCTACGCGGGTCTCGAGGAGCGACTCCGGGAGATCGGGTGCGAGCCGCTCGATCGGGGCAACATCGGCGCGCCCGAGCCGGAGGCGCTCGCGGTGGTCGACGCGCGCGCCCGATTCCTGCCGGAGATACTCGCCGCCTGCGCGGCACCTGGCCTCCGTCGTGGTCGAGGAAGTCGCCCGAGGCTCGCATCCGCTGGTGCTCGGTGGCGACCACTCGATCGCGATCGGGACGCTCGCCGGTCTGGCGAGCGCTGCAGGACGTCCCGGGGGCGTGATCTGGATCGACGCCCACGGCGACCTGAACACGCCCGACACGAGCCCGTCGGGCAACGTGCACGGGATGCCGCTCGCTGCCGCGCTCGGCCGAGGGTCGGACCTCTTTCCGCACCCCGGGCTGGAGCTTCCGGCGGTCGATCCCGCGCGCGTCGTGCTGCTCGGCACGCGCTCCCTCGACACGGCCGAGCAGGCGTTCCTCCGCGGCTCCGAGATCCGCGTGATCACGATGAGCGAGATCGATCGGATCGGCATCGAGCGGGCGGTCCAGGAGGCGGTCGACCGGGCCTCCGGGCCCGGGTTCGTCCACGTCTCGTTCGATCTCGATGCGATCGACCCAGAGATTGCCCCGGGGGTCGGGACACCGGTGCGCGGCGGCTTGACCTATCGCGAGGCGCACCTCGCCTGCGAGCTCATTGCCGACTCCGGTCTCGTCGGCTCGCTCGAGGTGGTCGAATCGAATCCGATCCTCGATCGGGAGAACACGACGGCGGCGACCGCCGTCGAGCTCGTCGCCAGCGCACTCGGCAAGACCATCCTGTAGGGGCCGGGCTTGCCCGGCCCGTCGTTCGGGCTTGCCCGGCCCGTCGTTCGGGCTTGCCCGGCCCGTCGTTCGGGCTCAGCCGGGCCGCGTCACGAGCGCCACGCGCGCCACGCTGGGAACGGCCAACGCCCCGTCGCCGTCGACGTACGCGGCCAGCCGGCGCTCGGCACCGGCCTGCAACGTCGCCAGCTCCTCCGCGGAGAGCCTCTCGGCGAGTTGGCCGAGGGCGCGTGATGTGTCGAGCACGACATCCCACCAGGCGGCCAGCGACGGCGCGCGCCAGGTGAGGTCGACCTCCTCGACGACGACGATCGCGAGCCCTGCGCCTTCGAGCAGCGCAACGAGCCGCGCGGGGTCGGCGAGCCGAAACGGGCCCGGCTGATCGGGCTCGGGTGGTGGCGCGAAGCCCAGCTCGACCGCCTCACGGCCGGCGGCGGAGATCCACGGGTTGCGGTCGGCCGGCGTCCACACGGCGAACGCGGCACGCCCGCCCGGGCGCAGGACACGCACGATCTCGCGCGCCGCGGAGACCATGTCGTCGACGAGCATGAGGCCCCAACGGCAGAGGATCCCGTCGACCGAGCCGTCCGCCAGGTCGAGTGCGGTCATGTCCATCACGCGCAGCTCGACGTTCGTCAACCCCAGGTCGCTCGCGCGGCGGGTCGCGACGGCCACCATCTCGGGCGCAACGTCGGTCGAGAGCAGGCGACCTTCTGCGCCCAGCCAGGGCGCAGCGAGAAACCCCGTATCGCCGGGACCGGCAGCGAGGTCGAGGACGAAATCGCCCGAGACGGGATCGAGCAGCTCGAGCATCGACTCGGAGACGACCCGGGTCGCCTCCCAGAACAGCTCGCGCTGCCGGCCCCACCCGGCGGCGACCGCGCGCCAGGCCTCGATCTCCTCGCTCAGCGCCGCGCCCCTGCGAACCGTGGGATCACGTGCTCCCCGTACGCGGCCAACGTCTGCTCCTGGCCCTCCGTCATCAGGTAGATCGAGTAGTGGTCGACCCCGATCGACTCGAGCTGCTCGAGCTTGGCGAGGATCTGCTCGACCGAGCCGAGAACCGAGAAGCGGTCGCAGATCTCGTCCGTGACGAACTCACCGTGCGCGGCGCCGACGCGGGAGTGCTCGTTGTAGTCGTAGAACTTGCGCGCCTCGACGTAGTCGGTGAGCGCGCGTGGGACGACGGAGCCGTCCGTGCCGTAGCGCTCGATCAGGTCCTTGACGTGATTCGAGACCATCGCGGGGAACCACCGGGTCTGCTCGCGCCCCTCCTCGATCGGCCCGACGTGGCTCGGTGCGCACACGATGCACTTCAGCGCCGCGGGGTCGCGGCCGGCCTCCTCCGCGGCCGCACGCGCCGTGCCCATGATCCACTGGATGATCTCGGGGTCTGCGAGCTGGATGATGACCCCGTCGCCGACGCGACCCGCGACCGCGAGCGCTTTCGGGCCGTAGCCGGCGACCCACATCTCGATCTCCGGCAGCTCGGGCCGCACCCACTTGAGCTGGAGCTGCTTGTCGTTCCACGTCACCTCGTCGCCGTTCATGAACGGCTTGATCATGCGGAGGGCGGTCTCGAACTCGGCGACGCGGACGGGTTGCTGGCCGATGTAGCGCCGTGCCGAGTCACCCCGCCCGATCCCCATCACCATCCGGCCGTCGGAGATGTCGTGGAGCGTTGCGTAGAGGCTTGCGAGCACCGTCGGCTCGCGGGTGCCGGGGTTCGTCACGAGGTGCCCGAAGCGCATCGTCGAAGTCGCCTGGATCGCGAGGGTCAGGAGCGGGAACGAGTCCTGCCAGAGGACGTGGGAGTCGTAGGTCCACCCGATCTCGAATCCGTTCTCCTCGCCGAGCTGCATGAGCTCGACGAGCCGGCTCGCAGGAGGGTCGGGGAGGACGGTGACGCCGAAGCTCAGTGCCATGGTGACTCCTTCGCTCGTTCGACAGCAGAAGTATCCGCGACGCGGACTCGGTGTGCAGGAGTCATGTGTGCGTCCGCGCGAGGACGTTCGCGTCGTCTAGTTGCTCACCGCGACGTGCGCAAGCGTCCGGTCGGCGAGCCGGTCGAGCGCCGCGACGGCGAGCTCGAGATGGTCCTCGCGGGTGTCCTCGAGCTTCGTGTGCGAGAGACCGCGAAGGCTCTGCACGAACAGCATGACGGTCGGCACGCCGGCCCGTCGAAACCTCGGCCGCGTCGTGCAGCGGCCCGGACGGCAGCCGGTGGGAGGTGCCCGCGACCTCGCGGATCGCCTCCTCGCAGAGCTCGATCAGCTGCGGGTCGAAGAGGATCGGCTCGATCGACCAGATCCGCTCCCAGGCGACGTCGATGCTCTCCTCGTCGGCGAAGCCGTCTGCGAGCTCCTTTGCCCGGGCGAGCATCGCTGCGAGCCGGTCGGCGTCGAGGTGCCGCTGGTCGAGGAGCTGCTCGGCCGTCTCGACGACCGAGGTGACGATCCCGGGCTTGCAGGTGACGCCGCCCGATGTGCACACCGCGCCATCACCGATCTCGCGCGCGATGTCGCGGATGGCGAGCGCGAGCCTCGCGGCGCCGGCGAGCGCGTCGCGCCGCCGGTTCATGGGGGTCGATCCGGCATGAGCCGCCTGACCCGTCCACGTGATCCGGTGGCGCTCGACACCGAACGTGCCGAGAACCACTCCGAGCGGCAGGTCGAGCGCCTCGAGCACGGGACCCTGCTCGATGTGCAGCTCGAGGTAGGCGGCGGCCGACGCGAGCTCCGCCCGTGCGTCTGTGGCACGGTCGAGGTCGACCCCGTACGCGCCGATTGCCTCGGGGAGTGAGATCCCGTCACGGTCGACGAGCGAGCGAAGCTCGTCCTGGTCGCGCATCGAGCCCGCCGCCGCCGACGAGCCGAACAGCGACCGCCCAAAACGTGCTCCTTCCTCGTCGGCCCAGTCGACGAGCCTGACGGTCACGGGCGGGATGCCGTCGTCCGCGATCCGCCGGAGCACCTCGGCGCCTGCGAGCACGTTGAGACAGCCGTCGAGCCATCCGCCGTTGGGCACCGAGTCGAGGTGGCCGCCGATCAGCAGCGCGCGGTCGCTCTCTCCCGGGAGCGTGTACCAGTCGTTGCCCGCAGCGTCGCGGGTGACGACGAGCGGGAGATCGGCGAGCGACTCCGCAAGCGACGCGCGTGCCGTCGCCCACGTCTCGGTCCACGCCACCCGTTGCGCCCCGTCCGAATCGCCGGTCAGTGATCGCAGCTCCTTCAGCCGGTCGACGACGCGGGCGGGATCGAGCGCCATCGGGCGAGCTTAGAGGATCGATCGCGCCGTCTCCTCGCGCTCGACGCGCCGACGTGGTAGGCAATGCACGTGGTCAGGGGGGTCGCAAAGAGGGTCGGCATCACGGTGCTGGTGCTGGCCGCCATCTGGGCGCTGTGGACCGGGTACCGCTGGCTCTGGATGACGACCGAGTGGCGGCGGCCGTTCCCGGTGAACGACACGACGATGCCGTCGATCTGGTCGATCGTCAGCCGGCTGTGGGAGCCGGTCAACTCGGGTGGCCCTCCGCTGATCAGGATCCTGCTCGACAGCGCCCTGTTCACCGCGAAGGAGGCGGTGATCGGGTTCCTCCTCGGCGCGTTCGTCGGGCTTGCGATCGGTACCGCGCTCCATCTCTCGATCATGCTGCGGCGCGGTGTCCTGCCCTTCGTGGTCGCGTCGCAGACCGTTCCGATCCTGGCGATCGCGCCCATGGTCGTCATCTGGCTCGGCGGCAAGGGGCTTCCCGTCTGGGTGCCGGTGTCGGTGATCGCCGCCTACCTCACCTTCTTCCCGGTCACGATCAACACGCTGCGCGGCCTCGACTCCGCGAGCCCTCAGGCGCTCGAGCTGATGCGGTCGTACGCGGCGTCCCCGCTCTGGACGTTGTGGAAGGTGAAGTTCCCCGCCTCGCTCCCGTTCGTGTTCACGGCGCTCAAGATCTCCGCGACGGCGAGCATCGTCGGCGCGATCATCGCCGAGGCTCCGTCGTCGATCCAGGAGGGGCTCGGCGGCGCGATCCTCAACTTCAACCAGTACTACTCGCTCGACCCGTCCGCGTTGTGGGCGACCGACCTGGTCGCCGCCGCGCTCGGGATCCTGTTCTTCGGCGTCGTCGCGCTCGTCGAGCGGCTCGTCGTCCATGCTGCGCCGGAGCACGTCGCGTGAGCGCGCGCCACGCGGCCGAAGTGGTCATCAGCGCCGTGTCGAAGGTCTTCGAGCAGGGCGGCACCCACGCGCTCGACGCGATCGAGGTCTCGATCGAGCCGGGTGAGCTGGTCTCCCTCATCGGTCCGTCCGGCTGCGGCAAGTCGACGCTGCTGCGCGTGATCGGCGATCTCATCGAGCCAACGGCTGGCTCGGTGACGGTCGGGGGGAAGAGCGCCCACCAGGCTCGCCTCGACCGCGACTACGGGATGGTGTTCCAGGAAGCGGTGCTCTACGACTGGCGAACGGTCGCGAGGAACGTTGCGCTCCCCCTCGAGCTCCTCGGCTGGAGCCGCGAGCGACGGGCCGAGCGGGTGCGCGAGATGCTCGAGCTCGTCGACCTGACCGGGTTCGAGAAGCACTACCCGTGGCAGCTGTCGGGCGGGATGCAGATGCGCGTCGCGATCGCCCGCGCGCTCGCATTCGACCCGGCGCTCCTGCTGATGGACGAGCCGTTCGGTGCGCTCGACGAGATGACCCGCGAGCGCCTCAACAACGAGCTGCTCCGGATCTGGGAGCGGTCGGGCTCGACGATCGTCTTCGTCACGCACTCGATCGCCGAGGCGGTGTTCCTCTCGAGTCGCGTCGTGGTGATGTCACCGCGACCGGGTCGGGTGGCCGCCACCGTCGAGATCGACCTGCCGCAGCCTCGGACGACCGACACCCGAGAGGAGCCGCGGTTCTTCGAGCTCGTCACGGAGGTGCGTGAGCTGCTGCGGGGGCACATGGACGCGCACGGCTCGGCAGTCGAGGATCGAGCATGACGCGCGTCAGACATGTGCTGCGAGACTGGGCCCCCGCGCTGTGCCTGTTCGTGCTCGTGATCGCCGCCTGGGAGATCGCGGTCCGCGTGCTCGACATCCAGCAGTTCCTGCTGCCCAAGCCGAGCGTCATCGCCCAGACGCTCTGGGACGACCGTTCCGAGCTGTTCCGGGCAGGCTGGAACACGTTCCAGGAGGCGTTCTGGGGTTTCGTGGTCGGTTCGGCGCTCGCGATCTCCCTCGCGCTCGTGCTCGCCCGCTTCCGTGCTCTCGGCGCGGCGCTGATTCCCTACGCGATCGCGGCCAACGCGGTCCCGATCATCGCCTTCGCGCCCATCGCGAACAACTGGTTCGGGATCGAGAAGGGCTCCAAGATTGCGATCGCCGCGGTGCTCTGCTTCTTCCCGGTCTTCATCAACACGCTGCGCGGCCTCACCTCGGTGCGACCGGCGGCGGTCGAGCTCATGCGCTCGTACGCCGCCGGCACCACGGACGTCTTCTGCCGGCTGCGGATCCCGACCTCGCTTCCGTTCCTCTTCTCTGCCTTGAAGGTTGCGAGCGTGCTCGCCATGATCGGGGCGATCGTCGGGGAGTTCTTCGGTGGATCGCAGAACCAGCTGGGGATCGTGATCAACAACGCAGCCGCTCTGTTCCAGTTCGACGTCGCCTGGGCCGCGATCGTCGTCGCGTGTCTGTTCGGTGTCGGCTTCTACCTTGCGGTGTCGCTGGTGGAGCACGCGACGATGCGTCGGCTGCCCTCGGCACGAGGGGGCGGTGCGTGAGAGGGTTGTCGCACAACGAACGAGAGGAGGGCTCCGCATGAGACGTCGCACTCTGGTCGGCGGCGTTGCCGCGATGGCCGTGGTCGCCGCGCTGACGTTCGCCTCGCTCGGCGCCGCCAGGCCGGGCGCCGCGAAGGCTGACAAGGTGACCGTGCAGCTCAAGTGGGTCACCCAGGCGCAGTTCGCCGGGTACTACGCCGCGGCCGCGCAGGGGTACTACAAGCAGTTCGGTCTCGACGTGACGATCAAGCCGGGTGGTCCCAACATCACGCCCGAGCAAGTGGTTGCCTCCGGTCAGGCGGAGTTCGGCCTCGACTGGCTGCCGGCGCTGCTCGCAGCGCGCGACAAGGGGGGCAAGCTCGTCAACATCGCGCAGGTCTTCACGCGCTCGGGGATGACCGAGCTGACGTGGAAGTCGAGCGGTATCAACACGATCAAGAAGATGGCCGGCAAGAAGGTCGGCGTCTGGTGCTGCGGCAACGAGAACGAGCTCTTCGCCGCGCTCGCGAAGAACGGGATCAACCCGAAGAACTCGGGTGACGTCTCGATCATCAACCAGCCGTTCTCGATGGACCTCTTCCTCCAGAACCAGGTCGATGCGGCCGCGGCGATGACCTACAACGAGCTCGCGCAGGTCCTCGAGTCGAAGAACCCGGACACCGGCAAGCTCTACACGCTCAGCGACCTGAACGTGATCACGATGGAGCGTGCAGGGACCGCGATGCTCGAGGACGGCATCTTCGTCAACGAGGACTGGATCAAGGACACGGCCAACCAGGACGTCGCGAAGCGGTTCCTCGCGGCCACGTTCAAGGGCTGGGCGTACTGCCGCGACCACTTCGCCTCGTGCGTGAGCATCGTGCTGAAGAACGGCCCGACGCTGGGCAAGGGGCATCAGACCTGGCAGATGAACGAGATCAACAAGCTGATCTGGCCGACCCCGCTCGGCGTCGGAGTGATGAACCCGGCTGCGTACCAGAGGACCGCGAAGATCGCGCGGCAGTTCGGCGTGATCGCGAAGCTCCCGAAGGGCGCGTACCGCTCCGACCTCGCGAAGGCGGCGAACGCCATGCTCCGCAAGCAGGGCGTCAACACGACCGGGCTGCAGTGGAAGGCGGTCGTCGTGAAGGTGACCCCAGGCGGCAAGTAGGGGCGAGGCATGCCTCGCCCACCCGTGAAGGTACGTCCCGGGTCGCTCAGCGCGGCCCGGGACATATCCCCGGAGAGGAGGCGTCGATGTCCGTGCTGATCAAGGGAGGGCGTGTCGTCACCGCGACGGACGCGTATCTGGCCGACGTCCTCGTCGAGGGCGAGCGTGTCTCGCAGATCGGCGCGAGCCTCGACGCGGACGCCGATCTCGTGATCGACGCCACCGGGAAGCTCGTGCTCCCGGGTGCCGTCGACCCGCACACCCATCTCGACATGCCGTTCGGCGGGACGGTGACCGTCGACGACGTCACCTCCGGCCAGACGGCTGCGGCATTCGGCGGAACGACCTGCCACGTCGACTTCGTGATCCAGACCCCGGGCCAGTCGTTCGCGGCTGCGCTCGAGGCCTGGCACGCGAAGCGTGAGGGCAAGGCGGTCATCGACAACGGGTTCCACATGGCGGTGACCGATCTCCACGAGGGAGGCTCGCTCGAGGAGCTTGCCGCCCTCCCCGCGCAGGGGATCACGTCGTACAAGCTGTTCATGGCCTACAAGGGTGCGCTCATGGTCGACGACGAGACGCTCTTCCGCACGATGCAGGTCGCCGCGCAGACCGGGGCGCTCGTGATGGTGCACGCCGAGAACGGAGACGCGATCGACGTCCTCGTGAAGGAAGCGCTCGCGGCCGGGAACACGGCGCCGGTGTACCACGCGCTCACGCGACCGCCCGAGCTGGAGGGCGAGGCGACGAATCGCGCGATCCAGTTGGCGCGGATCGCCGGGGCTCCGCTCTACGTCGTTCACGTGTCGTGCAAGGAGTCCGTCGACCCGATCGCGAAGGCCCGTCGCGCCGGCTGGGACGTCTGGGGCGAGACCTGCACGCAGTACTTCTTCGTCGACCAGACCTTCCTCGAGCGACCGGACTTCGAGGGTGCGAAGTTCGTCTACACGCCACCGCCGCGAGCGAAGGCGAATCAGGAGATCCTCTGGGAGGCCGTCCGCACCGACGTCCTCTCGGCGATCTCGACCGATCACTGCGCGTTTCTCTGGGACGGGCAGAAGACGATGGGGCGCGACGACTTCTCCAAGATCCCGAACGGCGGCCCCGGTCTGGAGGACCGGCTGCGGATGATCCACCACTTCGGCGTCGGTGACGGCCACATCTCGCTCAACCGGATGGTCGACCTGCTGTGCACGACGCCCGCGCGGCTGTTCGGGCTCTACCCGCGCAAGGGCACGATCGCGCCCGGTTGCGACGCCGACCTCGTCGTGTTCGACCCCACCCGCCGCACGACGATCACGGCCGCGGCTCAGCACTCGAAGTCGGACTACAACCTCTACGAGGGGACAGAGGTCGTCGGCGATGTCGACACCGTCCTCATCCGCGGTACGGTCGTCGTCGACGACGGTGCGTTGCAGGTCGAGCCGGGCTTTGGCCGGTTCGTCGAGCGGGCGCGGTTCGGCGAGCAGCTCGCCTGACCCGGTCGAGGGAGTCGATCAGCCGGCCAGCGCCTGCGGTGTCGGCCCCGACGCCAGCTCGACGCGGTCGCGGCCGTTCGCCTTCGCGCGATAGAGCGCAGCGTCGGCCGCGTCGAGGAGCTCGTCTGCCGTGCGGCCGTGGCTCCCTGCGAGCGCGGCCCCGGCCGAGACGGAAACGCGCAGCTCGCGGCCGCTCGCGGGGATGGGTGCGGCGGTGACCGCCGCCCGGATGCTCTCGGCGATGCTCACGAGCGTGCGGGCGTCGGCGGCGCCCACGAGGAGGATCGCGAACTCCTCGCCACCCCAGCGAGCCACGGTGTCCGAGCCGCGCACGCGGGTCGCGAGCCGCGCGGCGACCTCGGCGAGCACGTCGTCCCCCGCGAGGTGACCGAACGCGTCGTTGACGTCCTTGAACCGGTCGACGTCGACGAGCACGAGCCCGAACGGGGTCGCGTCCCGCTGGTGGCGTTCGAAGGCGACGTCGAGGAGCTCTGCGAAGTGGAGTCGGTTTGCGACGTTCGTGAGGGGATCGGTGCGCGCCCTGCGCTCGGCCTCGTCGCGTGCGGAGGCCAGCTCGGCCGCGATGAGCCGTCGCTCGGTGACGTCGGAGAGCGTCGCGGCCACCACCGGGGCGTTGCGTTGGCCGTCACGTGTCCTGAGGCGCTCGGCAACCCACCGTCTCGTCCCGTCCGGGCCGGCCACGCGCACCTCGACCTCCGAGCGACCCTCGCGCAGAGCACGCGCTCGGTGCTGCGCGAGCCTGACCCGGTCGAGCGCTAGCGCGGCGGTCCCGAGCGGATCCGGCGCGCGTGCGGCCGTCTCACCCAGCAGCTCGGCCAGACGCGGCCCCGAGGCCGTCGCGTGCCATCCGTCGGAACCGGGCTCGTACCGGAGGACGACCTCCTCGATCGTTTCGACCACGTCCTGGAGGTCGCGCCGGACGCGAGCAAGTCCCTCCTCGGCGTGCTTGCGCTCCGTCACGTCGGCACAGATCCCCTCGTGGACGACCCGCCCGTCGCGCGACGAGACGACCCGTGCCCGGTCGCGGATCCAGCGGGTCGCGCCGTCCATGCCGATCAGCCTGTAGTCGCGCTCGGCCGAGCGGCCGGGTGCGATGCTGCGCAGCCACGTGACCATGTCCTCGTGGTCGTCGGGGTGGACGGCATCGTCCCAGATCTGCCCCGCGTCCGCGTTGTGTGGCAGCCGGCCACCCAGGAGCCGCTCGAGCCCGGCGCCGGTGTAGGTCTCGACGTAGGTTCCGTCGGGCTGGAGGGCCCCGCGGTAGAAGTGGATCCCGATTGCGTCCCCGATGCCGTCGACCTCTGCCTGCGCACGGCGCAGCCCGCGGGCGAGCGCGCCGACGAGGATCGACACCGCGAGGAAGATCACGAGCCAGAGCCCGGTCGCAGCCGCCGTGCGTCCCGCGAACTCGCCCTGCGCGAGCACCCACCAGACCGCGCACGTCGCGACCACCAGGTGGAGAACCGAGAGCCGCACGGGCAGGAATGCCGCGATCCAGGCGACCGGGACGACGAGCAGGCCGATGAACGCCTCAGGGCTGTCGAGCGGCCGAACGCCGACCGCGAAGCAGAGCGGACAGAGCACGGCCACCCATGGCCACCGGATGCGCTCCGGCAGCGGGAGCATCACGAGCCCGACCACCAGCAGAAGGAGCGCGAAGGCCATGAACTGCTCGCCCAGGGCCTCTGCAGAGCCTCCGACGGTGATCCCGAGCGCGAACCCGACCGCGGCCATGACACCGATCAGGGCCAGGGCCGAGCGGCGGCGCCCGTCGGGCGTCGCATCGCCGATGACGACCGCGGCGCGGTTCGCGACTGCCTCGAGTCGATCGTGGAGCACGAGCCAGCGGCGCCGTCGCAGGCGGTCGAGTGGGTGAGACCGCGCACCCATGCACCGCGTATCGGCACTGTCATGCCGCGGCTTGACGAAGCTCCCTCGTTTTGGCAGCGATACCATCGGGCCAACGACGACGGCAAAGGAGCCATGAGCATGGCCACGATCGAAACCGACCCGAAGCTCGGCGCGCAGATCGTCGCGGACGCGAAGGAGCACGTCCTCTACTCATGGTCGGTGCAGAGCCAGATCACCCCGATCGCGGTCGCCGGCGCGGAGGGCCGTCACTTCTGGGACTACGACGGGAAGCGCTATCTCGACTTTGCCTCGCAGCTCGTCAACGTCAACATCGGGCATCAGCATCCGAAGATCATTCAGGCGATCAAGGACCAGGCCGACCAGCTCTGCACGATCGGCCCGCCGATGGCGAACGAGTCCCGCTCGACGCTCGGCCGGATGCTCGCGGAGGTCACACCCGGCGACCTGTCCGTGTCGTTCTTCACGAACGGTGGCGCCGAGGCGAACGAGAACGCGATCAAGCTCGCGCGGCTCGCGACGGGTCGCCAGAAGATCATCGCGCGTTACCGGTCGTACCACGGAGCGACCAACGGTGCGGTCACGCTCACCGGCGACCCTCGACGCTGGGCGGTCGAGCCCGGGATGCCGGGGGTGGTGCGGATGTTCGACCCGTACACGTACCGCTGCTCGGCGGGTCACCCGGACCCGTGCCCGGTGTGCACCGGCGCGCCGCACCTCGAGGAGATCCTCGAGTACGAGGGTGCGCAAACGGTCGCCGCGGTGATCCTCGAGACGGTCACCGGGACCAACGGCGTGATCGTTCCTCCTGACGGGTACCTGCCGGCGATTCGCGAGGTGTGCGACCGTCATGGGATCCTGCTGATCCTCGACGAGGTGATGGCGGGCTTCGGGCGCACGGGCCGGTGGTTCGCGTGCGACCACTGGGACGTCGTGCCCGACATCCTGACCGTCGCGAAGGGGATCAACTCCGGGTACGTGCCGCTCGGCGCGATGATTGCGCGCGGCGAGATCGTCGATCGGATCCGCGACCGTTTCTTCCCCGGGGGCCTCACGTACGCGGGACATCCGCTGGCCTGCGCGTCGGCGATCGCGTCGATCGAGGCGTTCCAGGAGGAGGGGATCGTCGAGAACGCCGCGGCGACCGGCGAGTACTTCGCAGGGGCGCTCGGCGGGCTCCGTGACCGCCATCCGTCGATCGGAGAAGTCCGCGGGCTCGGCTGCTTCTGGGGGATCGAGCTCGTCAAGAACCGGGAGACGAAGGAGATGCTCGTCCCGTTCAACGCCACCGGCGAGGCCGCGGCACCGGTCGCCCGGCTCGTCAAGGCGGCGCTCGAGCGGGGCCTCTATCTCATGACGCACTGGAACGTGGTCATGGTCGTGCCCCCGCTGACCGTCACGCGCGAGGAGGCAGAGGAAGGTGTTGCGATCCTCGACGACGTCCTCTCGCTCGCCGACGAGCACGTCGTGAGCTAGAGGCTGCGCCGGACAGATCCGGGTCGTCCGCGACGCCCGCGCACAATTGCCCAAGGGGATTGCGCGTGGCTCGCTCGCTCGGTCCAGCGCTCTCGGTCCAGCGCCCCCCAATGGGGGACGAGACCCCCTACCGGAACGCTACGCGCGCACCACGCACGCGTGTGCGCCGAGATCGTGTCGGGTGAGCGACGGCCGCGCGCCGGCGGAGCCCGTCACGCGGATGGGGCGATTGCCGCCAGCGGGCCCGAGACGATCTCGGTGCGACGCTCCATCCCGGTCACGAGCGACCAGATCACCGTTCCGCCCTGGTCGATGAGGAACGTGCCGCGTACCGCTGCGCCGGTCGTCTCGTCGAACACGCCGTACGCGCGCGCTGCTGCGCCATGCGGCCAGAAGTCCGACGCGAACGTGTACTCGGCGCCGAGCTCGCGCTTCCACGCCTGACGCGCGGGAGGAGCGTCGCACGAGACGAACACGATCTCGGTGTTCGCGGCGCGGAACGAGTCGAGGTTGTGCTGGAGGTCGAGAGCCTCCTCCGCGCAGACATCGGTGTACGCGTAGGGATGGAAGACGAGGAGGACATTCGAGCGGCCGAGGTGGTCGCCGAGTCGCGCGCGTTCCTCGCCGGTCACAACGAGGTCGAACTCGGGTGCGGTGTCGCCCGTCCGGATCGGCACGTGCCGTCCTCCTTCCCGTCGGATGGCGATGCTACCCGTGGGTCGGAAGGCGCCGGGTGGGGAGGTCACGATCGTTCGTCGCGCGATTCTTCCTCTCCGCTTCCCGACGGCCGGTAGTACCTGCGACCACGCAGCGATTCGGGCAGGCACTCGAGCTCGAGGCCGGCGGGGTCGTCGTGTGGTGAGACGTACCCCTCGCCGTGCCCCCGCGCGCTCGCGCCGCCGTACGCGGTGCTGCGGAGCACGGCCGGTGGCGGTTGCGCCCCCTCCTCACGGACGTCGCGACGCGCCGACCAGATTGCAGTCGCCGCGGCGTTCGACTTCGGGGCGCGGCTGACGTACAGCGCGGCCTGCGCGAGGTTCAGCTGTGCCTCGGGAAGGCCGACGTGCTCGACCGCCTGGGCCGCGGCTACGGCGACCACGAGCGCGCGCGGATCCGCGTTGCCCACGTCCTCGCTCGCGGCGATCACGATCCTCCGCGCGATGAACCGCGGGTCCTCACCGCCCTCGAGCATCACCGCGAGGTAGTACACCGTCGCATCCGGGTCCCCGGCGCGCATCGACTTGATGAACGCCGATGCCAGATCGTAGTGCCGGTCGCCGTCCCGGTCGTAGGTGAGCGGTCGCTTGCGCGCAACGTCCTCGACGTGCGCCGCGGCCAGCTCGACCCCCTCGCCGCTGGCGGTCTCGTGTGCAAGCTCGAGGATCTGGAGCGCCGTCCGAGCATCTCCCCCCGCGCGCTGGACGATCGCCGTCACGACCTCCGTGGACGGGTCGACCCCGAGCGCGGCGCTGCCGCGCTCGACGACGGTCGCCAGCTCCTCACCGGTCAGGGGGAGCAGCTCGATCACGTTGCACCGGGAGAGCAGCGCCTGGTTGACGGAGAAGTACGGGTTCTCGGTCGTGGCGCCGATCAGCGTCACGAGCCCGGTCTCGACCGCGTGGAGCACCGAGTCCTGCTGGCGCTTGTCGAAGCGGTGGATCTCGTCGATGAAGAGGATCGTCCGCTGGCCGTTCCCGCCAAGTCGGTCGCGTGCGCGTGCGATGACCGCCCGGACGTCGTCGACGCGGGCCGAGACCGCCGAGAGCTCGTCGAAGGCGCGCCCCGAGACGTCGGCCACGATTCGTGCCAGTGTCGTCTTGCCGACCCCCGGTGGGCCGTGGAGGATCATCGAGGGTGGGCGACCCTCGATGATCGCGAGGCGGAGCGCCGATCCCTCGCCGAGGACGTGCCCCTGGCCGACGAGCTCGTCGAGCGATCGGGGGCGCACCCGTTGCGGAAGCGGCGCCACTTCGTCGGCGCGACGCTCGGCTGCTTCGGCGAAGAGATCGGCCATTGCTCGCCAGTATGCTCCGCCGATGCTGGGCGACCGAGGGGGACGAGTCGTCGTATGTCGTCCGGCGCGATGCGTCCCTCCACCGGGGATGCACCGAGCGTGAGCTTCCGCGAGGAGGTCACGCGACTCCTACAGGAGCTGCTCCGACTCGACACGGTCAATCCACCCGGCAACGAGACGGCCGCGGCCGAGCTGCTTCGCACCTACCTGGCCCGAAGCGGTGTCGAGGCAGAGCTGATCGCGCGCGAGCCGGGTCGGGCGAACCTCGTCGCGCGGATCCGGGGCGAGGGCGGCCCGTCCCTGATGCTCACGGGGCACACCGACACCGTCCTGGCCGAGCCGGAGGAGTGGTCGCGTGACCCGTGGTCGGGGGATGTCGTCGACGGGGAGGTCTGGGGCCGCGGCGCGCTCGACATGAAGGGGCACGTTGCGGCGGCGGCGGTCGCATTCGCCTCGCTGGCACGGGAGCGGGTCAGCCTCCCCGGTGACCTCGTGCTCGCGATCGTGGCCGACGAGGAGGTCGGCGCGGACTTCGGCATGTCGTGGCTCGTGGCCAACCACCCGGATGAGGTCCGGGCCGACTTCGCGCTCAACGAGGGTGGTGGCGAGCGGTGCGTCCTCGGCGGAAAGGTGCTGTATCTCTGCTCGTTGGGAGAGCGGCAGACCGCTCCGTTCCGGCTGAGGATCCGCGGGCGCAGCGGGCATGCGGCGAACCCGTACGCGGCCGACAACGCGTTGTTGGCCGTCGGCCCGGTGCTCGAGGCGCTGGCCCGACTCGAGCCGCCCAGGTCGTTGATCCCCGAGGTCGAGGCGTTCCTGCGTGTCGTGATCGGTGAGGTGCCGCCGGTCGAGGTCGCGGTCGCTCGCGCGCGCGAGATCGACCCCCTCGCCGCAGAGCTGATCGAGCCGCTGCTGTCGGCGACGCTCTCGCCGACGATGATCGAGGCCTCGCACCAGCGCAACGTGATCCCGAGCGCCTGCGTGATCGAGGTCGACTGCCGGATGCTGCCCGGTCAGACGACCGCAGAGCTCGAGTCACTGCTCCGCGTCGGGATTCCCGGTGACTGGGAGCTGGAGTGGCTCGAGCACGAGCAGGTCGGCGGTTCGCGCTCGGCGCTGCGCTCCCCGCTCTGGGCTGCGCTCGAGGCATGGGTCGCCCGTCGCGAGCCTGGAGCGGTGCTGACACCGATCTTCGGTTCGGGCTTCACGGACAGCCACTATCTGCGGTCGGGCCTGGGAACCTGCGCCTACGGCTTCTTCCCGCTCGTCGCGATGGACCTCGGGCTCGCAGCTCGCGTCGCGCACTCGGCGGACGAGCGGATCGCGATCGACGACCTCGACGCAGGCGTCGACCTGTTCCGCCATGTCGCCACGACCCTCGGCCGCTGAGCCGCACCTGCCCGCAGCTCTCGACGGGTGGCGCCCCCTCGAGCCGTGACCCTGGCCGCCCCTACGGAGACTTCTCCTGGTGTCCTCCGAACTGCTTGCGCATCGCCGACAGCATCCGGTTCCCGAAGTCGTCCTCGTCACGCGAGGCAAAACGCGAGTAGAGCGCCGTCGTGAGCACCGGGGTGGGCGTCCCGGTGTCGATCGCTGCGACCGACGTCCATCTGCCCTCACCGGAGTCCGAGACCCGCCCGGCGAAACCCTCGAGGGTCGGCGACTCGTGCAGCGCAGCTGCCGTCAGGTCGAGGAGCCAGGACGAGACGACCGACCCGCGACGCCAGAGCTCGGCGACCGCCGCCAGGTCGAGGTCGTATTGGTAGAGCTCTGGGTGCTCGAGCGGCGCGGTCTCGGCGTCGTGCGACCGCTCCGCCTGGCCGACGCCGGCGTGATGGAGCAGGTTGAGACCCTCCGCATACGCCGCCATCAGCCCGTACTCGATCCCGTTGTGCACCATCTTCACGAAGTGGCCGGCGCCGGCGGGCCCGCAGTGGAGCCAGCCGATCTCCTCGGGCTCTGGCTCACCGGTGCGCCCAGGTGTGCGCTCGGCAGTCGCGACACCCGGTGCGAGCGACGAGAACAGGGGGGCGAGGCGGGCTACGACCTCGGACTCGCCACCGATCATCAGGCAGAACCCCCGCTCGAGCCCGAACACGCCACCGCTCGTGCCAACGTCGAGGTAATGGAGGCCTCGCTCGGCGAGCGTCGCAGACCGCCGGATGTCGTCGTGATAGCGGGTATTGCCGCCGTCGATCACGGTGTCGCCCGGCTCGAGGAGCTCGGCGAGCGCCGCGACCGAGCGCTCCGTGATCTCACCGGCCGGGACCATCACCCACACCACGCGTGGCTGGGTCAGCTCCCGCACGAGCTCCTCCAGCGACGCCGCTCCGACCATCCCGTTCGTCGCGACCGCGGCGATCGCGTCCGCGCTCACGTCGGTGCCGACGCACCGATGCCCGTCGCGCATCAACCGCCTGACGAGGTTGGCGCCCATGCGCCCGAGCCCCACCATCCCCAGCTCCATCGGCGTGCCCGTCGTCACGACTCCTCCACGGATCGAATCTCTAGAGTGACTTCGAGTCTACGGAACCCCGCGCTGGGATCGGAGTAAGGCGTCGTGACCGCATCGCTCGTCGACAGTCCGGCCTGGAAGGCGCTCGTGCGCCACCACGGAGAGGTGGCCGAGCTGCACCTTCGCGACCTGTTCGCGAGCGACCCGGAGCGGGTCTCGCGCAGCACGCTCGCCGCCGCCGGGATCCACGCCGACCTGTCGAAGCATCGCGCGACCGCCGAGACGTTCGCGCTCCTCGTCGAGCTGGCGCGCGAGCGTGGTGTCGAGGAGCGGCGCGAGGCGATGTTCCGCGGCGAGCGGATCAACGTGACCGAAGGCCGGTCCGTGCTCCACGTCGCGCTCCGGATGCCCCGCTCCCGATCGCTCGTGGTCGACGGGCGCGACGTCGTGCGGGACGTCCACGACGTCCTCGACCGGATGGGCGAGCTCGCAGACCGCGTGCGCTCCGGTCGTTGGCTCGGCGCGACAGGTCGACCGGTGCGCGCGGTCGTCAACGTCGGCATCGGTGGCTCCGATCTCGGCCCGGCGATGGCGCACCGCGCTCTACGCCGGTTCGCCCGCGACGACCTGACCTTCCGGTTCGTGTCGAACGTCGACGGTGCCGACGTCCACGAGGCGATCGCGGATCTCGATCCCGCCGAGACGCTCGTGGTGGTCTCGTCGAAGACCTTCACCACGATCGAGACGATGACCAACGCCCACACCGCCCGGGGCTGGATCGTCGACGCGCTCGGCGAGGACGCCGTCGGGCGGCATTTCGTCGCAGTCTCGACGAACCTCGAGCTGGTCGCGCAGTTCGGGATCGACCCGGCGAGCACCTTCGGGTTCTGGGACTGGGTCGGGGGCCGCTACTCGATGGACTCGGCCATCGGCCTGTCGACCATGATCGCCGTGGGCCCGGAGGGGTTCGCCGAGCTCCTCGCCGGGTTCCACGCGATCGACGAGCACTTCCGCGAGGCCGAGCTGTCGCGGAACCTCCCGGCGCTGATGGGTCTCCTCGCAGTCTGGTACCGAGGCTGCTTCGGTGCCCAGACCCACGCGATCCTCCCGTACAACCACGACCTGGGGAGGTTCCCCGCGTACCTCCAGCAGCTGGTGATGGAGTCGAACGGCAAGCACGTCACGCTCGATGGGGCGCCGGTCGGGGTCGACACGGCGCCGATCGTCTGGGGCGAGCCGGGCACCAACGGCCAGCACAGCTTCTACCAGCTGCTCCACCAGGGAACGACGCTCGTGCCGGCCGACCTGATCGTGTTCGCACGCTCGGGGCTCGACGACTCGGAGCATCACGACCTGCTCGTCGCGAACGCGTTCGCTCAGGCACAGGCGCTCGCGTTCGGCCGGTCGGCCGACGAGCTGCGAGCCACCGGTGTTCCGCAGGAGCTCGTCCCTCACAAGGAGATGCCTGGCAACCGACCGACGACGACGCTTCTCCTCGAGGAGCTCACCCCGCGCTCGCTCGGCTCTCTCGTCGCGCTCTACGAGCACAGCGTGTTCGTCCAGGGCGCGATCCTCGATATCGACTCGTTCGACCAGTGGGGTGTCGAGCTCGGCAAGGAGCTCGCCCGCGCCGTCGCCGACGACGTCCGCGACGGGAGCCGTGACCCGTCCCACGATCCGTCGACGAACGACCTGATCGGCCGATACCGGGCGCTCAGGGATCCGCAGTGAGCCGGCTCGAGCTCTGGGGCCGCGAGGCGACCTTCGAACGGCTCGAGCGCTGGCTTCGCGACGCCGGGTTCTTCGCAGGCTCGAGCGACGGCCTCGTGGCCGACCTCTTCCTCGGCTACGGCCTGTCGTCGGCGATCCGAAGGACGGCGAGGCCCGACCCGCCCGAGCCGTGCCCGCTCCCGCTCATCACCGCTGTCGTCCGATCGGGCAACTATGATGCCACTTGTGACAACGGTGCGATCGGCGATCAACGGTTCACGGTCGGCGCCTGGGAGCGGACCTGGACGGCGCGTGCTCACGCGGCGGCCGTCGAGCGGGTACGCGAAGCGATCGGTCGCGGCGACGTCTACCAGGTCAACCTCGTCCAGCACCTGTCGGCGCCGTTCGACGGCGACCCGAGCGCGCTCGCCGCCCGGCTCGCGAGTCTCCGACAACCGAGTGAGTGGCCGCTCGCAGAACCCGGCTGGCGGACGCTGTCCGGCGAGACGTGGTCGGTCGTCTCCGCCTCGCCCGAGCTGTTCCTCGCGCGGCGCGGGGACCGCCTCTGGACGATGCCGATCAAGGGCACGCGGCGCCTTGGCGAGGTCGAGGAGCTCCAGAGCTCGACCAAGGACGCGGCCGAGCACCTGATGATCGTCGACCTCGAGCGCAACGACCTGTCGCGCGTATGCAGGCCGGGCTCGGTGCGCTGGCCGACGCTCATGGACACCGAGCCGCTCGCCGGCGTCGAGCACATGGTCTCGCGCGTCGAGGGAACGCTCCGCGACGGTGTCGGGCTGGCCGAGATCCTGGCCGCGACGTTCCCGGGTGGGTCGGTCACCGGTGCTCCGAAGATCGCGGCAGTGGATCTCATCGCGGCGCTCGAGCCGGTGGGGCGCGGCGCGTCGATGGGGGCCCTGGGACGGGTTCACGACAACGGTGACTTCGAGCTGGCGTTGACGATTCGGACGTTCGCGATCGCCGCCGGGCGCATCCACCTGTGGGTGGGGGGCGGGATCGTGTGGGATTCCGATCCCGACGCGGAGGTCGACGAGTCGCTCGCGAAGGCGGAGCCGCTGCTCGAGGCGATCGGCGCGCCGCTCGGGTCGCCGCGGCCCGCCCCCGCACCCCGCCTGCCCGCAGGTGCTGCGTGACATTGCCGGCGCCGGGCCGCCCGGTTGCCGTCGCGGTCTCGGGCAGGGGTCTCGTCGACCCGCGGTCGCCGGTGCTCGTCGCCGACGACGAGGGGTTCGTCCGCGGGAATGCCGCCTTCGAGACGACGCGGGTGTACGGCGGCGTGCCGTTCCGTCTGGCGGAGCACCTTGCGCGGCTCGGTCGGTCGGCCGAACGGCTGGGTCTGCCCCTGCCGAGCCCCGACGAGCTCGTCGAGCTCTGCGACGAGGCGCTCGCGTCCGCTGGACTGGCAGACGCCGTCCTGCGTGTCTACTGGAGCCCCGGGGCCGCGGGCGACGATCCGCGGGCGATCGTGCTCGTCTCGCGGATCCCTGCCGATTTCGACGAGCTTCGGGCCCGGGGGGTCGCGCTCGTCGCGCTCGCGTGCCCGCGGCGCGAGCTTCCGTGGCTCCTACCCGGGACGAAGTCGGTGAGCTACGCGGTCAACCTCGCCGCGCAGGCCGAGGCGCGGCGACGGGGCGCCGACGACGCCGTGCTCGTCGACGGCGATGAGGCGCAGACCGTGCTCGAAGGCCCGACGACGAATGTCTGGTGGCGGGAGGGCGAGACGCTCGTCACCCCGTCGGTGGAGCTCGGCATCCTCGCAGGCGAGACGCGTGCTGCTGCTCTCGGTCTGGGGGTGGAGCTCGGCTACGCGGTCGAGGAAGTCGTCGCAGGGCTCGACCGGCTCCTCGCAGCAGACGAGGTCTTCACCACCTCGGCGATCCGGGAAGTGCTGCCCGTCGCGAGCGTCGACGACGTCGCGTTCCCGAGCCGCGCAGCGGCCGACCGGCTCCAGGCTGCGCTGCGGGCCCTCGCGGAGCGGGCGTAGCGCCCTCCGGCGAGCGCCGAGAGCGTCAGGCGGCTCCGCTCCCGTCGACGATGAGGTGGGCGCACGCGACCGGGTCGTCGGTCTCGACGTAACGATCCTCCGACGGCATCCAGACGTCGACCCAGGTGCTGCGCATCGCCTCGCCGTCCCGCTCGATCCCGCGAGCGAGGCGAACGTCGTAGGGCGCTTCGACCCAGACGCGGACGTCGTAGTCGTCCCGGAACATTCGGTGGAGCGCGCACACGCCCTCGATCACCACGAGACCCGCGGGCTCGACCGACCGTGATGGTCCCAGGCGTCGCCCAACCCAGTCCCAGGTGCCGTACGTCGCCGTCGCGCCACCGATCAGGACGTCGACCACCTCGCGGCGAAGCCGCGCGAGGTCGAATCCCTCGCCGTTCCAGAACTCGTCGGTGGAGACGATCTGCGCTTCGGGGATCGCGTGCGCCAACGTCGTCTTCCCCGAGCCACCGCGCCCGCCGATCCCGACGAAGGTGAAAGCGCGCATCGGGCGGGTCGCGGCGATGAGCTCGAGCACCGGGCGTTCATCCACGGTCGTGACGGTACCCTCACGGTATGGAGAAGCTCCGTCTCGGCGGCATGGCCCTACAGAACGGTGTGCTCGTCCACGGGCCCACGAGCTGGGCCGCGAGCATTCGGCTTCCCGACGGCTCACTCGAGACTGCGAGTGGGCCGATTCCACGGGTTGGTGGCCGCGTGACGTTGCCGTTCCTCAGAGGGCCTGTGAGGATCGCGGAGTCGCTCGCCCTCCTCCCGGCCGTGAAGCGGGCGCTGCCACGGGCGCGCCTCTCGTTCGAGCGGCCGGCCGTTCTGGCCGCGCTCGTCGTGGGCACGGCCGGAGCCGCGGCGGTCAGGCGATCGCCGCTCGCCACCGTCCCCCGTGAGACGCTCGCCGCAGTCGCGTCGCTCGTCCCGGCCGTCCTGTCGCTGCGTGGCGGTGAGCTGACCGGCTACCACGGCGCCGAGCACGTCTCGATCGGAACCTACGAGACCGGCTCACGCGCGACGAAGGAGCACGAGCGGTGCGGGTCGCATCTCGTCGGGCCGCTTCTCGTCAGCTCTGCGGTCGCGACCGTGCTCGCCGGCCGCGCGCCGGCCCGGATGCGCGGCGGAGCCAGGCTCGCAGGGGCGGTGGGTGCGATCGGGGCCTCGGTCGAGCTGCTCGCGTGGATGGGACGTCACCCGGAGACGCGGCTCACACGGATTCTCGCCAGGCCGGGCTACGAGCTGCAGGCGAGGCTCTCGACGGACGAGCCGTCCGCGGCGCAGCTCGAGGTCGCAGAGGCGGCGCTCGCCGCGTGCCTCGCGGCCGAGACCGAGGGATGAGCGTCCGGTACGCCTGAGCGGGCGGCGACTCGATCCGTCCCTCAGCGGCGCCACCCAGCAGGCGTACGTCCGTCGCCGAGACCACAAGGCTGAGTCTCTGGCGTTGACCGGCTCCGCACGGCGAGTAGGCTGGGAACGATGAGCTGGCAGTCGATTCAAGACGCAATCCTCCTGTGGGCGCCGCTCGTCTTCTTCGGGATCATCATCGTCCTGCTGCTGATGACCGTGCGGTACATGCCGCGCGTCAAGTCCGCGTCGATCGACAAGGACAGCACGGGCGACGTCGCGTGGGGCGACATCGCGGGTGCCGACGAGGCGAAGGAGGAGCTGGCCGAGGTGGTCGAGTTCCTCAAGGACCGCGGCCGATTCGAGCGGCTCGGAGCACGCGTCCCGAGCGGGGTGCTCCTCCACGGTCCACCGGGAACCGGCAAGACGCTGCTCGCGCGCGCGGTCGCGAGCGAGTCGGGCGCGAGCTTCTACCACGCCAGTGCCTCGTCGTTCGTCGAGATGTTCGCCGGCCTCGGCGCGGCGCGGATCCGGAAGCTCTTCGCGGAGGCGCGCAAGCACGCCCCGGCGATCGTGTTCATCGACGAGCTCGACGCAGTCGGCACGGCGCGCAGCGGCAACGGGTTCAACCGGGAGCAGGATCAGACGCTCAACCAGCTCCTCGTCGAGCTCGACGGCTTCAAGGGTCGCGAGGACGTGATCGTGATGGGGGCGTCGAACCGGCTGGGCGACCTCGACCCGGCGCTGCTCCGCCCGGGGAGGTTCGACCGCCAGGTCCACGTCGGGCCGCCGGACCTCGCCGGTCGCGAGGCGATCCTGCGCGTCCACACGCGTGCGAAGCCGCTCGCGTCGGACGTCGACCTGACCCTGATCGCGCGCAGGACAGCGGGGCTGACGGGTGCAGAGCTCGCGAACATCTCGAACGAGGCCGCGATCTTCGCCGCGCGCAAGGTGCGCCAGCACATCCGGATGGAGGACTTCGAGGCGGCGATGGAGCGTGTCCTCACCGGGCTCCAGCAGCGCCGGATCGTGACCGAGAAAGAGAAGCGGATCCTCGCCTACCACGAGGGTGGCCACGCGCTGATGGCCCACCTGATGGGCGACCTGATGCCACTCCAGAAGGTGACGATCGTCGGGCGCGGCGAGGCACTCGGTCTCGCCTACTACCTTCCGTCGGAGGAGCGGTTCCTCCACACGAAGGAGGAGCTGGTCGACATCATGAAGATCGCGCTCGCCGGTCGGGCCGCCGAGGAGGTCGTGTTCGGGCGCGTGACGAACGGCGCGGCGAGCGACCTCGAGAAGGTCACGCAGATCGCGCGCAACATGGTGTTCGACTACGGCATGTCCGAGATCGCGCCGTCGCGGACGATGCGCGCCGACAACTACGCGCTCTCGGAGGAGACGAAACGCCTCCGCGACGCGGAGCAGGCGCGGCTCACCGACGCGGCATATGCGGAGGCGAAGCGGCTGCTCGCGAAGCATCGCGCTGCGCTCGATCGGCTCGCTGCCGCGCTGCTCGAGAAGGAGACGATCGATCGCGAGGAGTATCTCGCGATGCTGGTCGACGTGACGGCCGAGTCGAGCTCGTCGGAGACGGTCGGGACGATTCGCGTCCTCGAGCGTCCCGCGAGCGACGGCTAGCGGTCGCTCTCAGCTCGAGCCCTCGCCCCCTCCCCTCCCTGGCCGGTCGCCACGTGGCGTGCGAGCGCGTCGAGCCTCGCGTCCCAGGTGGCTCCGACGCGCTCCATCCAGTCGGTGGCCATCGCGAGCGGCGTCGGGTCGAACGCGTACCAGACCTCGCGGCCGCGTCGTTCCGACCGCACCAGCCCGGCCTCGGTGAGCGTCGCCAGGTGCTTCGCGACCGCCTGGCGCGTGACCGGCAGCACGCCCGCGAGCGTCGTCGGCGTCGCGCTCCCGTGTGCGGCCAGCTGCTCGATGACGGTTCGACGCCGCGGATCCGCCAGCGCGTCGAAGACGAGACCTACGCCGTCGCCCATGCGGCGAGCGCGGAGAGCTCGAGCGCGATGCCCCACTGCGGCGCGGACTCCTCGACGACCACGCGGGTCCCCGCGTCGTCGTCCTCGAGCCGGAGCTCGACGACCCCGTCGTCCTCGAAGTGGAGCACGAGCCGCTCCTCGTGCTCGACGAGCTCGACCGTGGCGCGTCGCTCGTCGCCGTCGTCCCAGCGGAACACGCCCCGACCGCCGCTCACGAGGTCGAGCTCGACCTCGTTCGCGTACCAGTCCTCGAGCCGGCGCGGGTCGGTCAGCGCCTCCCAGGCGTCGGTGCGGGTGGTCGGGAGCACGATCTCGCGCGTCACCTTCATCTGCAACCTCCAGGTTGCGTATAGTTTTGAGCAACCCAACGGTTGCACGATAGCGAGAACGGAGGTCGCCACGATGCCACTCATCCCAACTGTCGTCGAAGCGGACGGTCGAGCCGAGCGCGCGTTCGACATCTACTCGCGGCTCCTCCGCGACCGGATCGTGTTTCTCGGCCGTCCCGTCGACGAAGAGATCGCAAATCTCGTCGTCGCCCAGCTCCTGTTCCTCGCGGGCGAGGACCCGAAGGGCGATATCAGCCTCTACGTCAACTCGCCCGGTGGCGATGCCTACGCCGGGATGGCCATCTACGACGCGATGCAGCACGTGCGACCGGACGTCCGCACGATCTGCTTCGGCATCGGCATGTCGGCCGCGGCGATGATCCTGGCCGGCGGCGCTGCGGGAAAGCGGTTCGCGCTCCCGAACGCGAAGATGATGATCCACCAGGGATCGGCGGGCTTCCGTGGGGCGCCGTCCGACGTGTCGATCGCCGCCCGCGAGGTCGAGTCCACGACGCGCCAGATGGCGGAGATCCTCTCGCACCACACCGGTCGCAGGTTCGAGACCGTGATGGAGGACATCGACCGCGACCGGTTCATGACACCCGACGAGGCGGTCGCCTATGGCCTGGTCGACGAGGTGCTCGGACCGAACGGGGGTCACGAGTAGCATCGGAGACCGATGACGCCCCGCGGGATCCACCATCTCGGCCTCGCCGTCGCCGACCTCGACGCAGCGATCGACACCTATGCGAATTTGCTCGGTGGGGTGGTCGAGCACCGCGCGGTGGTTCCCGACCAGGCTGTCGAGGCGGCGTCCGTGCTCGTCGGGGACGGCCGGGTCGAGCTTCTCGCTGCGACGGAGCCCGACAGCCCTGTCGGGCGCTTTCTCGAGCGTCGCGGCGCCGGGATGCACCATGTTGCGTACGAGGTCGACGACGTCGCGGTCGCGATCGAGGCGCTCGAGCGGGCCGGCGCCACGCTGATCGACGAGGTCCCACGCACCGGGCTCTTCGGGCTCGAGGTCGCGTTCATCCATCCCGACGCCGTTCACGGTGTCCTCACGGAGGTGGTCTCCAATGCCCGACGTTGATGCGGTCCGTCTCGAGCTCGCCTTCGAAGGAGGCCAGTTGATCGCGGTCGAGGTCAGCCCAGCGGCTGCCGACGAGGTCGAGCGCGCGATCGCCGACGGTGCCCCCGACTCGCTGCGGCTCGTGACGGAGGACGGCACGATCTCGGTCGCGGTCACGAAGCTCACCTACGTCAAGCGGTACGGCCGCGACGCGCGGGTCGGCTTCTGAGGGCCGGTGGCACTCGAAGTCGGCATCGTCGGGCTGCCCAACAGCGGGAAGACGACTCTCTTCAACGCGCTCACGCGTGCGGGCGCCGAGATCACGGCGTACGCGTCGGTCACGGACAAGACGAACGTCGGGATGGCGGCGATCGCCGACCCGCGGCTCGAGCCCCTCGCTGCGCTGGTCTCTGCGCGCAAGGTCACACCCGCTGCGATCCGCGTGGTCGACGTGCCCGGGACCGGTGCTCAGCTGCTCGGGAACATCCGGCAGGTGGACGCGATCCTGGCCGTCGCGGACGGGTTCTCGGACAGCGCCGACCCCGAGGGCGATCTCGAGACGCTCCGTCTCGAGCTGCTCGTCGCTGACACCGACCATGTTGCTCGTCGCCTCGAGCGGGTCGAGAAGGAGGCCAAGTCCGGTGACCCGGCGAAGCGCAAGGAGGTCGAGGCGCTCGGAGGGCTCCTCGCGCACCTCGAGGGAGGATCGCCGCTGACCGACTGGTCTGACGAGCTCCCGGAGGCGCTCGAGCCGCTGACGGCGAAGCCGCTGCTGCCGCTCGTGAACGGGCCGGCCGGGATCGATCTCAAGCTCGAGGCGGAGCTGGCGGAGCTTCCCGAGGAGGAGGCGGCGGCGTTCCGCGAAGGCCCGTCAGCGCTCGACGAGGTGACGCGACGCCTGCAGGAGGCGCTCGGTCTGATCACGTTCTTCACCGTGGGCGACAAGGAGACGCGGGCCTGGACGTTGCGGCGCGGCGAGACCGCGCTCGACGCCGCGGCGACGATCCACACCGACATCGCACGCGGCTTCATCCGCTGTGAGGTGATCTCTGCCCCCGATCTGCTCGAGGCGGGCTCGCACGCCGAGGCCGCACGGCGCGGCGTGCAGCGGCTCGAGGGGAAGACCTACGTCGTCGCCGACGGCGACGTGCTCAACATCCGCTTCAACGTCTGACTTCGAGGTCGCGCCCGGCACAGGCGGTGCGGCTGCCTCAGCCTCCGCAGACCTGTTCCACGTAGGCCGTGACGCGGCTGTCCGACCCGGCGATCGCCGGATCCCAGTAGGTGAACACGGCGAGCTCCTCGGCGCTGCCTTCGAGCATGACGCGACGGAGGTCGTAGTCGTACGCCTCCAGGACATCGAGCTTGCGCTCGCGAACCCACTCGTTGTCGGTCTTGACATCGGCGGCGATCTCGGACGGCGCTGCCGCATCCTGGGCATCGAGGGCGTTCAGGAAGCTCTCTGAGGTGACATATGCGCGGAACTCGTCGGGATCGAATCCCGAGGACACGACCTGCTCGAGCCCTTTGTGTTGCGCGGCCGCCGCCTCGCAGTACCGCTTCGACGCTGCGCTCGCCGTGAAGGTCACGTCTGCGGGCGGGGGCGATCCCCCGTAGCCGCAGACCTTGTTCTGGTAGAGCTCACGGGCTTGCTGGGCCATCGCCACCTCGGCGGGCGGGTGGTCGGCGAATGCCTTCTCCGCGGCGGACGCTTCCGAATCGACCCGCTCGAAGTCGAAGCCGTACTTCTCGAGGAGCGGGGTCAACCGGGTCCGGATGACGCGTTCGTTGACCGCCTCGGCGTTGTGGATCTCGGCTGGGGCCTGCCCCAGCGAGGTCCGCAGGTATGCGAGCTGCTCGTTCCACCACTTCTCGAAGGCGGTTGGACCGCCGCTGGCATACGCGCCGTCGCCACCTCCGTTCAACTCGTGCACTGCCCACGCGCGCGCTGTGACGCAGTACGGGCTCTCGAACGCCTGCACGCGCTCGGCCGGCAACGACGTCGCCTCGTCGCTCCCGCCGCAGCCGGACACAGCCGCCATCGCCAAGGTCAGCGCACCCGCAGCGACGACCCGCAGTCGAGGATCGATCGAGCGCGACCGTCGCATCCAGGCCTCCTCTTGTCTACGGCCTCTTGGTGATGCTCACTCCCAGCCGATGTCGTCGCCCGTCTCGAGCTTGCGCCAGAACGTCACCTCGGGCTCGCCGGCGCCGACGGCTGCCATCATCGGGCCGACCAGGCTCTCGGCCTCGGCAAAGAACGCCTGGAAGCTCTGCGGGTCGGGCCACTCGTCGATGACCATCAACTGACCGTCGTCGGAGCCGTAGAACCGATGGGCGATCACGCCGTGCCGCTGAGAGATCGCGACGATCTCCTGCAGCCGATCCTGGTTCGCGGCGGTGTACTCCTCGACCCGCTTCGGGTCGGCCGTCGTCCGCAACGTCATGATCACCGACATCTCGCCCTCCTCGTCGTGGATTGACCCCGCGCGACTATAGAGCGTCACCGGCGCGGACGCGGGCGCTAGCCCAGCGCGACGACGGCGGCGCCACTCAACGCGATCGCGGCGCCGATTGCTCGAGGTCGGTCGAGCCGCTCACCGATGACCACCCTGGCCAGCGCGATCGTCGTCACCGGGTAGAGGGCGCTCAGGACGGCCACGATCCCCGCCGAGCCCTTCGTCGTCGCAGACGCGACGAAGGCATTCGCGAGCGTGTCGAAGAGGCCCACCGCGGCGATGATCGGCAGGATCGCCGGCGCCGGCCGCACCGGAGCGGCGACGATCAGCACCGCGGCAAGCGCGACAACGGTGGACGCGCTGCGCGAGCACACGAGCGCCCAGGGCACACTCGCATCGCTGGCGGCGTCGATCCCGACGATGAACAGGCCGAAGCCCAGCGCTGCGAGCAGCGCCAGCAGCACCCCCGCCGCGACCGCGCCCTCGCGCGCGCGCCCGGGCTCTCGGGCGAGCAGCACGATCCCTCCGAGGACGAGCGCGATCCCGACCCACTCGACCGACGTGGGAGCGCTGCCGTGGGCGATGTCGACGACCAGCGGCACGACAGGGCTGGCAGCGGAGATCGGCGCGACGACCCCCATCGCTCCGACGGCGAGACCGCGGTAGAGCGCAGCAAGCCCGACGGCCCCGGCGACACCCGCACCGAGCGCCGGAAGCACGTCGTCGAGCGGGGGAGGGGTGTCGCCGCTCGCGAGCACCCAGACCGCGGCGCCCGCGAGGCCCACGAGCTGCGACCCGACGAGCACCGTGAGTACGTGAGCCCGACGGGCGGCCAGCCCGCCGAGGAAGTCGCCGGTGCCCCACGACGCGGCGCCGAGGAGCGCGAGGAGCCCGGCGCCCAACAGTCGTCAGTCGTCGCCGACGGGCTTCGTTGCGGCGACCGCGTCGAGCTGGTTCGCGTGGTAGAGCACCGCCGCCTCGGCCGTACGCGTCGCCGGACGGTCGTGGTGGGTGGCGATCGCGTGGAGGAGCTCGCTGCGAGCCTCGGCGTCGAGCGCTCCTGCATGCGCCTCGACGAGTCGCAACCCGAGATGCACGTGGCCGAGCAGCCGACCCTCGTCCGTGGGGCGGAACGACGGCCCACGACCCAGCTCGCGCACCCGACCGACGTCGTGGAGCAGCGCCGCGGCGACGAGCAGATCCGAGCGCAGACGCGGATGGAGCGCGGCGGTGTCGCGACAGAGGGTCGCCACACCGACCGTGTGCTCGAGTAGCCCGCCGGCATACCCGTGATGACCGTCGGCCCCTGCCGCCGGCAGCATGCGCATGCCGTCGCGCACGTCCGGGTCGGCGAAGGCGGCCGCGACGGTTGCCGCCAGCCCTTCGTGCGTGATCTCGGCCGCAAGGAACTCCCTGAACCCCTCGAGCTCCTCCGGGTCGCGGCGGAGGGTCGGTGCGAGGCTCGCCGGATCGGTCTCGGAGGGCTCGATCGCTCGGACCTGCACCTGGAGGCGGCCGTCGAAGCTCTCGACCTGACCGAGCACGTGCACCGCGTCGCCCTCGGAGAAGCGCCGCTCGAGCAGCTCGACGTCGCGCCAGATGCGCGCCTCGACCCGTCCGCTCGGGTCGACGAGCTCGAGCGCGAGGTACGGCTTTCCCGCACGGGTCGTCAGGCGTCGCTTCCGTGCAACGGCGTAGGTCCCTTCGACCGCGCGGTCGGCGACGAGCTCCCGGATGGCGGTCACGGCTCGGAGTCTAGAGGCGCCGAAGCGTGCACCAGGCTGGTGCAAAGTCGCCGCCGGTAGGCTCGACGGGATGGCCGACGTGTCGCCGTTCCGCGCGATCCGCTACACGGACGCGACCCCGACCGTCGTCGCGCCCCCGTACGACGTGATCGACGAGCAGGAGCACAAGCGACTCGCTGCACTCGACCCTCACAACGTCGTCCACCTGACCCTCGCCGACGACCCCGCCGTCGCTGCGGCCACATTCCACCGCTGGCTCGACGAAGGGGTGCTCGTCGCCGACTCCGAACCATCCGCGTGGCAGGTCGTGCAGGACTACGTCGGCCCCGACGGCGTCGCTCGTTCCCGCAAGGGCATCCTCGCATCGGTGCGCGTCGAGCCGTACGAGCGGCGGGTGGTCCTGCCGCACGAACGGACGCACGCCGGTCCGAAGGAGGGCCGGCTCGCGCTGCTCCGGGCGGTCGGCGTCCAGCTCGAGCCGATCTTCATGCTCTACGACGGCGTCCCGCCCGCGGGCGTCCCGGAGGGCGAGCCCGATCTCGAGGCGTCGGGGTCGCGCCTGTGGCGTGTCTCGGGAGAGGAGCTTGCCGCTGCGTTCGCCGAGCGGCAGCTTCTGATCGCGGACGGCCATCACCGCTACGAGACGGCGCTCGCGTTCGCGGAGGAGACCGGTGGTCGAGCGGACCGGATGCCGGTCGTGCTGGTCTCGACGAGCGATCCCGGGCTGGAGATCTTTCCCACCCATCGGGTGTTCGCCGGGCGGGCGGACATCTCCGTCACCGGCGAGCGTTGCGACACGGTTGGGAAGGCGCTGGCGGCCCTCGCAGGCGAGCCGTTCGACCGCTCGGCCGCCGTGCACGTGACGCGCGAGACGGTGGAGCTCGTGCGCGGCGAGCCGGGTGAGCTCGACGTCGAGCTCGTCGACCGCTTCGGCCACGACGGGATCGGCTACACACCGGATGCCGACGAGGCTGTCGCTCGGGTCGAGCGAGGTGAGGCCGACTGCGCCTTCCTGCTCCGAGCGACGCGCATCGAGGACGTCTTCGACCGGGCGAGACGCGGTGAGGTGATGCCGCAGAAGACGACGTATTTCTTCCCGAAGCTCACCTCCGGTCTGGTGTTTCACCCCGCATGACGGACTGGCTCGAGCTCTGTCGCGCGTGCGTCGCCGACCTCGATGCCGCGCTGGCGCGGCTGCCGTCGAGGGTCGAGCGCGAGCCGGTGCTGCGTCCGGGCGAGGGTGGCGATGACACGACCGCGATCGACGCTGCAGCCGAGGACGCGGTCGTCGCCCGGCTCGAGGCCCTCGGCGGCGACTTCACGCTCGTGTCGGAGGAGCTCGGCGAGCGGGTCTTCGGCGTGGGCGGGTCGACGAGGGTCGTGGTCGACCCGATCGACGGCTCGGTGAACGCGAAGCGGGGGATCCCGTACTTCTCGTTGTCGATCGCGGTTGCCGACGGGCCGACGATGGACGATGTCCACTTCGGGTACGTGTTCGACTTCGGCGCGCGCGAGGAGTGGGTCGCGAGCCGAGGGAGCGGCGTGCTCCTGGACGGTGCCGCGCTGGACGCTCCTCCACCGAAAGGCTCGATCGAGATCCTCGCGCTCGAGGGGACGACGACGGCTGCGATCGCCGCGGCGGCGCCCGCGATGAACGGCGTCGCCGGGCGCATCAGAGTCATGGGCTCGCTCGCCCTGTCGCTCTGTCACCTGGCCGCGGGACGCATCGATGCGGTCTGCTGTCTCAAGCCCGCCCGCTCGATCGACATCGCGGCCGCGCAGCTTCTCGTGCGCGAGCGTGGATTCGCCGTCGAGCTGTTCGAGGATCCGCCGTTCGGCGCAGCCCTGCTCGACCTCGGCCAGCGGTCGCGCATCGTCGCCGCCGCGAACGCCGATCTCTGCTCGGCGCTTGCCGACGCGCTGCGCCGACCGGTGCCGCCCGGACCCGGCGCAGGGCTACAGTGAGCGTGATGCAACCCGAACGCGACGCGATTCTCCGCGCACTCGAGTCGGTGATCGACCCCGAGCTGAAGCGCCCGGTCACCGAGCTCGAGATGGTGCGCGACGTCACGGTCGAGGGCGACGGCGCGGTCGAGGTGACGATCGCGCTCACGGTCGTCGGTTGCCCGCTCCGGTCGAGCTTCGAGGAGCAGGTTGCGCGCCACGTCGGCGCGGTCGAGGGCGTGACGGCGACCCGGGTGCGGTTCGACGTCATGAGCCCCGACGAGAAGGCGGCGCTGGCGACGCGGCTGCGAGGGGGCCGCCCCGAGAAGGAGATCCAGCTCGAGCCAGGTACCCGCGTGCTCGCGATCGCATCGGGCAAGGGGGGCGTCGGCAAGTCGACGCTGGCCGCGAACCTCGCCGCGGCCCTTGCGCTGCGCGGCGAGCAGGTCGGGGTTCTCGACGCAGACGTGTACGGCTACTCGATCCCGCATGTGCTCGGGGTGACGCAGCGGCCGATCGTCGTCGACTCGATGATCGTCCCACCGGTGCGCGGCGACCTGAAGGTGATCTCGATCGGGCTCTTCACCGAGGACAACGGGCCGATCATGTGGCGCGGCCCGATGCTCCACCGGGCGCTCGAGCAATTCCTCTCGGATGTGCATTGGGGTGAGCTGGACACGCTCGTCGTCGACATGCCGCCCGGGACGGGTGATGTGGCGATCTCGCTCGGTCAGCTGCTGCCGCGTGCCGAGGCGCTCGTGGTCACCACCCCGCAGCCTGCCGCGCAGCTGGTGGCGGTGCGTGCGGCCGAGATGGCGAAGCGGACGGGTATGAGGGTCACCGGGGTGGTCGAGAACATGTCGTGGCACGTCGGGACTGGTGAGGAGCTGTTCGGGTCAGGTGGCGGGCAGGCGCTCGCGGACGAGATCGAGGCACCGCTCCTCGGGCGGATCCCGTTCGACCCGGCTCTGCGCGTTGCGGCCGACGCCGGGTCGCCCGCCGTCGAGACGGCGCCGGACTCAGAGGGCGCGGCGGCAATCATGGCGCTCGCGGGCGCCGTCCAGGCGAAGCGTCCTGCGGCGATCCGCAAGGCGCTCACCGTCCTGTGACCGCTACGCCCGCGTGACGCCCGACGAGGGACACGCGCGGCTCCGGGCGCTCGGGCTCGACGAGGCATCGGTCGAGGTGCTGTGGGCCCACTTCGACGACGCGGAGCAGCGGGGCAAGGAGGGCCACGGTCACGCACGCATCGCGTGGCTCGAGACGCAAGAGTTCGATCCGCGCGCGGTGCCGCACAAGGCTCTCTCCGAGCCCGGCCACGAGCGCTGGGCGAGCAATGGCGGGCTCGGCTACCTCACCCTGCAGGCGATCTGCGACGAGACCCGGGCCGATCCCCCGCGCCCGTCACGGCTGATCGTCGCGCCGTCGTGCTTTCCGACGGGCTCGCTCGGCTACTGGGCACGCCTGCTCGCCGACGCCGGCCTCGTCGCGATCCTGACGACCACCTCGCCGCGACGGCTCCCGCACCCCACCGGCGGGCCGCCGTTGACGGGCACGAATCCACTCGCGATCGCGGTCCCGAGCAGCGACGGCCCGCCATTCGTGGCGGATGTGTCGATGGGCGCGGTGACGCACGGGGACGTGATCGCCGGCCGCGCGCGCCCGGACGAGCTCGTCCCGTTCGGTGGTGAGCTGGCGCACAAGGCATTCGCGCTCGCGGCCGGGCTCGAGCTTCTCGTCGGAGCGCTCGCCGGCCCCGAGCACGGCGCCGTTCTGCTCGTCGCCCAGCCAGAGCACGACCCGGTACCCGCGTTCAGGGAGCTCGCGGCTGGCCGGAGGCTGCCCGGCGACCCGTAGGTCGGGGTACTGCCCTCTCTTCGTGCCGGGATGGGTTCGCGGGCAGGGCGGCCCGGGCGCCTCGCCTTCCTTCTCCCCCGATGGGGGAGCGAGGCTCCCATCCGGAACGCTATCCGCCGAGGTGTGACCGGTCCGTGCCGACTCCGCGTCGTTTGTGCTGCGACCAGACCCTGTCCGGCAGTGTCGAACGAGACGGCGCGAGACGACGGTCAGGGCGTGGGCCAGGCGGGATCGTCGCGAACCCCGGCGAAGTCCGGGTCGTCCTGGGCCTGCCCGAGGAAGTCGGGGCGAAGCGCGATGGCGCCGCGCAGGTGCTCGATCGCCGCGTCGGTGCGGCCACCGCGTGCCTCGGCGCAGGCGAGGTTGTACAGGACGTTCGCGTCGTCGGGTGTCTCCTCGACCAGCCGTTCGAGTGCGGCGATCGCCTTGTCCCAGTCGCCGCTCGTCCAGTAGCGGAGCGCCTCCGCGGAGCGCTCCCAGGGCGAGACGCTGAACGCCTCGCCACGAGCTCCCCCGATGACGACGACGATCGTCCCCTTCGCGCCGGTCGCGCTGCGCCGGACGGCGGGGTCGGGCACATGCACGAGCGTCCCCTCGGGTGCGGCCACCTCGTCACCGTCGAGCGTGAAGGTCGCCGAGCCGGAGAGCACCAGGTAGAGCTCCTCGTGCCGCCCCGCTCCGTCTCCGAGCTCGTCGTGCTCCCCGATCAACTGCTGGCCGTCCTCGGTCGCCGTCCAGGCGTTGATCCCGAACGCCTCGATCCCGAGGGACGAGCGGATCATGTGCCAGCTCGGGCGGCCCGTGTCCGAGTACCCGACGAGCTCCTCGAGCGTCGTCACCTGCCAGGCGTCGCTCACGAGGCCTCTCGCAATGCCTGGAGGACTACGGGGTCGACGGAGTCGTCGCCGTCGATCCGCTCCTCGAGGTTCGCAACCCCGCCCCAGTCCGCAAGCGTGGCGTAGCCGAGGCGACCGAGCCGGTCACCGAGCTCGGCCCTGAGCGTGTCGTCGACCGAAACCCACTCCTCGCGCGGGGTCTGCCCGAAGAGCATCGTGTGGAGGCCGGCGAGACGCCGCAGCTCGACGAGCGGATCGGGGTGGTCGTCGACCCGTAGGTCGAGCACGAGGTCCGAGAGACCGGCATAGCCGCCGTCTCGCTCGACGACGACGATCGCAGCCGACTGGCGCCCGCGACGGTCTCCCCCGGCCGCCTCCGCAGCGTCGAGCGCGTCCAGCAGCCGGTCTGCAAGCGACGCGCCGCTGCTGCCCTCGAACGTCTCGGCGAGCGCGTCGACTGTCGCGCCCGAGACGAGGATGTTGCCCTGGGCGGCATATCCTTGCCCGACACGACCGCCGGCCCACGCATGGCAGCCGGCGCCGGTGAAGGTCGCGCCTCGACCCGTGGCGTCGACGACACCGAGTTGGCGCAGGTCGCGGTCGGGATCGGCCTCCGTCAGCCGCGAGACGACGGTGTCTGCGTCGAGCCCCGATTCGAGCAGCGCGAGCCCGTCCGGGCCGTAGCGCGGGTTCGCGTACGACTGGGTCGCGATCGCCCCGACGTGCGGCGCCGCCCAGGGGACGACCGAGCCAACCGCGAGGAACTTCGACTGGGTTGCGACACCCCACTGACCCGCGTCGAGATCGCACGCGCAGATCGAGTAGGTCGAGACGACGGCGGAGCGGCGTGCGCTCACAGCGCGACGGCGTCACCCGGAGCCGGCGTCACGAGCTCGACGGTCGGGGGCAGGAGCGTCCGGAGCTCGTCGGCCGTGCCGGTGAGGATCGGGAACGTCCCGTAGTGACACGGTACGACCCGCGGGGCGCCGACGAGCTCGGCCGCCACCGCGGCCTCCCTCGGCCCCATCGTGTAGTGGTCGCCGATCGGCAGCACCGCCACGTCCGGCTCGTAGATCCGGCCGATGAGCGCCATGTCGCCGAACACGTTCGTGTCGCCCGCGAGATAGACGGTCGCTCCATCACACGAGACGACGAGGCCCGCCGCTTCCCCGGCGTACGAGTGGTCGGGCGTGCTCGACGAGTGGTTCGCGTCGGTCAGGGTGACCGTCACACCCGCGATCTCGACCGTGCCCCCCTTGTTGATCGAGTGCGCGCCGCCGTCGCTCGGGATCCCCTGGCCGCTGAGCCAGGCACGGAGCTCGACCTGCGCGACCACCGGGCAGCCGAGTCGCTCCGCCAGGGCAACCGTGTCACCGACGTGGTCACCATGCCCGTGGGTGAGCAGGATCGCGTCCACGCGCTCCGGTGCCCGCTCGTCCTCGGGGCAGCTCGGGTTGCCCTCCAGGAACGGGTCGACGTACACCCGTGCGCCGCCGTCCGTGTCGAGGCGGAAGGCGCTGTGCCCGAGCCAGGTCAGTGTCGCCATCGCAGGGAGGCTATCGCGTCCGGTGGGTCGATCCCCGGTCTGTGCCGGGCATGCCCGGCACCTACAGGCCGAGGAACGTCAACGACGAGACGGCGTCCTGAGCGAGGTCGACGAGCGGCTGGACGAAGAAGAACGAGCCGATCGTGACCGCCACCGCGGCGGCGACTGCGACATCGAGGACGCGGTCCTCGGGTGGAGCACCACCGGCGACGACGATCGACCCGGTCACCTGGCTCGGGCGCATGTACATCGCGCGGACAACCGACAGGTAGTACGCGACGCTGACTGCGGTCGCGACGACGCCGATCACGACGAGCCACCACCAGCCGGCTTCGTAGACCGCCGAGAAGACGTAGAACTTGCCGAGGAACCCTCCGGTCAGCGGGAACCCGGCGAACGAGAGCATGAACACCCACATCGCGACGCCGAGCAGCGGACGCTCCCAGCCATAGCCCTCGAGCGCGGCAAGTGTCACGGGTCGGTCGAGCTGGCGCTCGCGTGCAGCGACGATCGCGAAGGCGCCGATCGTCGCGGCCGAGTACGGGATCAGGAAGTAGACGAGCGCCTCCCCGCCGAGCTCGCTGTTGGCGGCGATCGCCATCAGCGCAAAACCTGCGTTCGAGACCGATGAGTAGGCGAGCAGCCGCTTGACGTTGCGTTGTGCGAGCGCGGCGAGGTTGCCGATCACGAGCGAGGCGACCGACAGGACGGCGATCGCGATCGTCCAGAGCTCGTCCTGCTCGGGGAACGCCGTGACGAGCAGCCTGAACATGACGACGAGCGCTGCAACCTTCGTCGCGGCGGCCATGAACGCGGTGACCGGGGTCGGGGCGCCTTCGTAGACGTCCGGTGTCCACATGTGGAACGGCGCGGCCGACGCCTTGAATGCAAGCCCGGCGAGGATCATCGCCATCCCGACGACGAACAGCGGGTCGTCGGCGCCGGTCGCGTCGCGGATCGCGCTGAAGCCGAGCTCGCCCGTGGCGCCGTAGGTCAGCGCGCAGCCGAAGAGGAGGAACCCCGAGCCGAAGCTCCCGACGACGAGGTACTTGAGCCCGGCCTCGAGCGACGCCCGGCGATGCGTGTCGAGCGCGCACAGGATGTAGAGCGCGATCGAGAACCACTCGAGCGAGAGGAACAGCGTCATCAGGTCGCCCGAGCCGACGAAGAGCATCATCCCCGCGCCGGCCGCGGCGAGCAGCGCGTAGTACTCGCCGACGTGGTCGCGTCGGCGGTCCCCGGCCGAGACGAGCACGACCGCGAAGCCGATGAGCGCGAGGATCACCTGGGCGAGAGCGCCCCAGCGGTCGCGGACGAACGATTCCGACACCATCACGTGCGGGTCGGCCGACCGGTCGAACACGATCCCGCCGAGCAGCGCCGCGACTCCGAACCCACCGAGCGAGACGACGACCGAGAACATCCGCTGCCCGACCTTGGGAACGATCACCGCGCCGAGGAGCGTGATCCCCGACACGGCGAGCAGCGCGAGCGCCGGGGAGATCCCGAGCCAGTCGACTTTCGGGGTCGCGATGGTCGCGGCGAGCATCATGGGACGGGCTGCTCGATCGTCTCGGTTGGCCGGTCACCCGGAAACGAGCGCGCGGTTATCGCCGCCGGCCACACGGACAGCACGACGAGGATCGCCACGAGCGGCACGACGACCGCGAGCTCTCCCTCGCCGAGGTCGCCCTTGTCCGCGCTGACCGCGGGGCCTGCCTGCTCGTGGAGCACCGCGGAGATGAGCCGCAGCGCGTAGAGGGCGGCGAGCACGATCGCCGCGGCGCCGACGGCCGCGTAGCCCCACCCGTGCGGGAACACGCCGGACAGGATCGTGAACTCGCCGGCGAAGTTCGCCGAGCCGGGCACCGCAAGGGTGAACATGCCGACGATCATCACCAGCGTCGCCAGCACCGGTCGGCCCTTCGCCATCCCGCCGAGCGACGAGAACGCACCGGTGCCGGCCCGGGTCTCGATCATCGCCGCGAGCAGGAAGAGCGCAGCCGAGACGAGCCCGTGGCTGACCGAGTGGAGGATCGCGCCGTCGAGACCGAGGTCGTTGACGGCGAAGATCCCGAGCACGATCAGGCCCATCTGCCCCATCGACGAGTACGCGATCACGCCGCGCGCGTCGGGCTGGCGGAACGCCAGGACAGACCCGTAGACGAGCGTCGCGGCGGCGAGCACGAGCACGACCGTCCGCCAGTCCTCGACGGGACCGGGGAAGTGCGGCAGCACAATCCAGACGAGCCCGAACACGGCCGCCTTCGAGACGACCCCGGAGAGCATCGCCGCCAGCTCGGGCGGCGCCTCGGTGTAGGCGATGCGAAGCCAGCCGTGGAACGGGAGCAACGGTGCCTTGACCGCAAACGCGACGAGGAACCCGAGGAAGATCCAGTCGTTTCCGCTCGTCTGCTCGAGGCGCAGGTCGAACGTGCCCTGCGAGATGCCGAAGGCGACGATCGACGCGAGCATCAGCAGCGACCCGGCCATCGTGTAGATCACGAACGTGACCGTCGCGCGGATCCGCTGTGGGCCGCCCCACACTCCGACGAGGACGTAGATCGGGATCAGCATCGCCTCGAAGAAGACGTAGAAGAGGAGCAGGTCCTGCGAGGCGAAGACCCCGACGAGGGCTCCCATCAGGAACAGCATCAGCCCGTAGTACGCGCGTGCGCGGTCGCGCCGTGCCCAGCTGCCGTAGCCGATCGCGCAGGTGCCGACGATCGCGGTGAGCCCGACGAGCCAGAGCTGGAACCCGTAGAGGCCGACGTTGTACGACGCGTCGACCGCTTCGAACCAGGTGTGGTGGGCGGCGTACTGCGGGACGTCGGCGCCGAAGTCGAAGTTGACGACGCCGCCGATCCAGAGCCCGACCTCGCACAGTGCCGCGAGGAAGGCGAGCCCTGCAGTGTTCTCCGCCGAGAGCGGCGCCAGCCACACGATGAGCGCCGCGGCGAGCGGGACGACGATGAGCAGCGTCGTCAGCATCAGCGGGTGACGAGGAAGACGAGGGCGAGGACGACGACCGAGGCAGCGATCACGAGCGCATACGTGCGGAGCAGCCCGGTCTGGATCCGAGACACGCCACCCGCTGCCTCGGTGGTGCCGTGGGCGATCTCGTCGAGCGAGCCCTGGACGAACGGGGCCTCGACATCGTCGCGGAGGCGCTCGGCGACGAGCTGGCCGGGTCGGGAGAAGACCGCGTCGTAGAGCTCGTCGAAGTACAGCTTGTGCTCGAGCACGGTGCGGACGGCGCCCTCGCGGACGATCTCGTGGCCCGCGCGGACGACGCGCCAGGCGACGTAGATCCCGATCGAGCCCATGATCACGGCGGCGACGCTCGTCGAGTAGTCCTGGACGGTGGTCGGCTCGACCACCGACTCGGTGACCGTCTGGACCCACTCGTGGAACGGCTTCCAGACGCCGGGGATCACGAGCAGCCCACCGATCGCCGACAGCACCGTGAGCACGCCGACCGGTACGAGCATCGACAGCGGGCCCTCGCCGTGGTGGTGGTGCTCGCCCTCGGTCACGTGCGACGGCCCGCGGAACACGAGGTAGTACAGACGGAACGCGTAGAGACCGGTGAAGATCGCGCCCACGAGACCGCCGAGGTACAAGGCCCAGCCGAGCGTCCCGCCCGTCGCGAGCGCCGACGCGAGGATCGCGTCCTTCGACCAGAACCCGGACAACGGCGGAATGCCGATGAGCGCCAGCGTGCCGACGAGGAACGCGATGTGGGTGCGCGGCATCGCGGTGCGGAGCCCACCCATCTTGCGGATGTCCTGCTCGCCGTCCAGATGGTGGATCACGAGACCGGCGGCCAGGAACAGCAGCGCCTTGAAGAACGCATGCGCGACGAGGTGGAACATCGCAAAGCTGTACGCGCCCACTCCAGCGCCGAGGAACATGTAGCCGATCTGCGACATCGTCGAGTACGCGATCACGCGCTTGATGTCCCACTGGACGAGCGCCACCGCGCCCGCGAGGAGGAGCGTGAGCAGCCCGAGGACGGCTGCGAGGTGCTGGATGTCGGGCGCCGCCTCGAACACCGGATGCGTGCGGCAGATGAGGTACACACCGGCGGTCACCATCGTTGCGGCGTGGATGAGGGCGGAGACGGGCGTGGGGCCTTCCATCGCGTCCGGGAGCCAGGTGTGGAGCGGGATCTGGGCCGACTTCGCGACCGCGCCGCCGAGCAACGCGAGCGCGAGGATCGTGACGCTGGTGTCCGACAGGCCGCCGCTCTCGGCAGCGGCGAAGACCGTCCCGTAGTCGAGCGTGCCGAGCTTCGTGACCACGAGGAACAGGCCGAGCGCCATGATCGCGTCGCCGACCGCGTTGATCACGAACGCCTTCTTCGCGGCGGCGATCGCGGCCGGCCGCTCGTGGTTGAACCCGATCAGGAGGTACGAGGCGAGGCCGACGAGGCCCCAGCCGACGAGGAGCAGCAGCAGGTTGCCGCTCTCGACGAGCAGCAGCATCGAGAAGACGAACAGCGACATGTAGGCGAAGTAGCGGCGCTCCTCGTCCTCGCCGGCCATGTAGCCGTTGGAGTAGAGGACGATCAGACCGCCGACGCCCGTGACGACGAGCATCATCGTGATCGAGAGGGGGTCGATCAGGAGCTCGAGCGGCACCTTGAACGAGCCGGCCTGGAGCCACGTCCAGGCGGTGGTCGTCTCGGTGCGGCGCTCCGGGCTTCGCCCCCACGCGTCGAACAGCGCGAGCAGCGCTCCGCCGAAGCCGACGAACGTCGTCCCGGTCGAGATGATCCCCGCGTGCCGGCGAGTGATGTGCGTCCCCGCGAGCATGATCGCGACGAACCCCGCGAGCGGGGCGAGCAGGCAGATCCAGCCGCCGACGGCCATCAGCCGTGGAGCTCCGAGAGCTCGTCGACGTCGAGGTCGAGCCGGCGCCGGGCGAGCGCGACGATCAGCCCGAGCCCGACGCAGACCTCGGCGGCGGCGACCGCCATCACGCCGAGCGCGAAGATCTGGCCGTCCATGTTTCCGAACAGCCGCGAGAACGAGACGAGCGCGAGGTTCGAGCCGTTGAGCATGATCTCGAGCGAGAGCAGCACGATGAGCGGGCTGCGGCGGAGCAGCACGCCGGCCGTCCCGATCGCGAACAGCACCCCGGCGACGGCCAGGTAGAAGGGCACCCCGGGGCCACATGCTCCCCGCCACCGATCCTGTAGGGGCCGGGCTTGCCCGGCCCTGACCGACGATCCCGGCGCGCATCACGACGCCATCCCCACCGGCTCCTCCTCCTCGGCGCTCGAGCGCATCCCGAGCACGACCCCGCCAACCGCGGCCACGAGCAGGACGATCGAGGTGATCTCGAACGCAAGCAGGTGGTCGGTGAGGAACAGCCGCCCGATCTCCGCCGGCGAGCCGAACGCGCCGCTGATGTCAGCCTCGTCGGAGAGCCGGCCACCGGCCTTCGTGAGGAGCGCGACGAGCGTGACTGCGAGCAGGGCAGCGGCTGCGATCACGGAGGCGAGCTGGATCAGCCGTGTGCCGCCGCCGAAGGGAGCGTCGGCCCGGCCGCCGAGGTATGCGATCACGAACAGGAACATCACCATCACCGCGCCCGCGTACACGAGCACTTGCGCGGCGGCGACGAACTCAGCCGAGGCGAGCAGGTAGAGGACGGCGAGCGAGGCGAGGTTGCCGATCAGCGACAGCGCCGACGAGAACGGGTTGGTGGCCGTGACGACGCGCGCCCCCGTCAGCAGGCACGCGGCCGCGGCGAGGAGCCAGATCACCCAGACGAGGAAGTTGCCCATCGCTACGAGTCGCGCTTGTAGGCGGGGATCGGGGTGTCGTAGAGGTCGGCGTCCTGCACCGGGATCCGCTTGATCGGCTCTGCGAGGAGCATGTCCTTCGTGTAGATCAGGTCGTCGCGCGAGTACTCGGACAGCTCGAACTCGTTGCCCAGCGTGATCGCGTCGAACGGGCACGCGAGCTCGCAGTAGCCGCAGAAGATGCAGCGGGAGAGGTTGATCTCGTAGATGCGGGCGTAACGCTCACCGGCCGAGACGCGGTTGTCGGCGGTGTTCTCGGCGGCGACGACGCGGATGCAGTCGGACGGGCACGCGGCCGCGCAGAGCGAGCAGCCGACGCACTTCTCGAGCCCGTTCGCGTGCAGGTGGAGCCGGTGCCGGCCGCGGAAGCGCGGGTACACGGGGCGCTTGAACTCCGGGTACTCCTGCGTGATCGGCTTGCTGAAGATGTGCCGGAACGTGACGCCGAAGCCCTTGAGGGTCGAAAACGGTTGCACGACTACCGACCGACTCCCATTCGCCGCTTGCCCGTAGGGGCCGGGCTTGCCCGGCCCACGCGCTGCCCGGGGCTCACAACCACACCACCAGGATCGCCGTCACGACCGCGTTGATCGTGGCGATGGGGAGGAGCACCTTCCACCCGAATCGCATCAGCTGGTCGTAGCGCAGGCGCGGGAGCGTCGTGCGCATCCAGATGAAGAAGAACAGCAGCAGGCACAGCTTGATGAGGAACCAGATCGGCCCGGGGAGCCAGGGGCCGTGCCAACCGCCGAGGAACAGCGTCACCGCGAGGCCCGAGAGCGTGATCAGGTTGATGTACTCGGACATCGAGAACAGCCCGAACCGCATCCCGCCGTACTCGGTGTGGTACCCGGCGACGAGCTCCTGCTCGGCCTCGGGGAGGTCGAACGGGGCGCGCGCGGTCTCGGCGGTGCCGGCGAGGATGAAGATCACGAACCCGACGAACTGCGGGATCACGTACCAGACCTCGTCCTCCTGCGCGGCGACGACCTGCACGAGCGAGAGCGACTTGGCCATGATCACCACGCCGAGGACGCTGAGCGCGAGCGACACCTCGTACGAGACGAGCTGCGCGCACGTCCGCATCGAGCCGAGCAGCGAGAACTTCGAGTCGGATGCCCAGCCGCCGATGATGAAGCCGTAGATCCCGAGCGACCCGATCGCGAAGATGAGGAGCAGTGCGATGGGCACGTCGGCGACGTAGCCGTTGACCTGGTAGCCGCCGATCACCCACCCGGGGCCGAACGGGATCACCGAGAAGGTGCACAGCGCGGTGAAGGCGGCGAGGAACGGCGAGAAGATGTAGAGCACGTCGATCGCCGAGGCGGGGAAGAAGCTCTCCTTCCGGATGAGCTTGACGAGGTCGGCGATCGGCTGCAGGAGACCCCATTTGCCGGCCCGGTTCGGGCCGTAGCGGAGTTGCATGCGACCCATCACCTTGCGCTCGGCGAGAGTGAGGTAGGCGAACCCGAACAGAACCAGGTTGATCACGATCGCCGACTTGATCAGCGAGATCCACCAGGGCTCGGCGCTTGCCGCGAGCAGCGTCGTCACGGCTTCACCAGCTCGACGATGGGATGCAGCTCGCCCGCGTGCTCCTCGGCGATCCTGGCGACCCCTTCGACGAGCCCGCGGTCGACCCTGGCACGGAGCTCGACGCTCGTTCCGTTCGAGCGCAGCGCGACGGTGTCGCCGTTGACGATCCCGCGCTTCTCCGCGTCGGGAGCCGAGATCGCGACCTCGCGCTCGGGTCGCTGGAACTGGAGCTCGGCGACGCGCTCGACGAGCGGCCCGGAGAACAGCGGCCGGTAGCGATGGAGCTTGACGTGGCCGACGAAGTGGTCGGGCACGTTGCCTTGCGCCGTGTGTGCCGGTGCCGGCAGGGCCACGTCCGGCTCCGTGTAGGGCACCCGGTCGGGGAGTGGCGCCCGGTCGCCGAGCGCGGAGAGCTCGAGCCCGCCGTAGAGCTTCGCGGAGAGCTCCTCGAACACCACGGACGCGTGCGGCGACAGTGCGACGCCGAACCGTTCGGCGAGCTTCGAGATCCAGGCGAGCTCGTCCGGCACGGGCGGGATCACGGCACGGCGGAGCCGCTGGACGCGGCCCTCGAGGTTCATCGTCGTTCCCTCGCGCTCGAGCGGTGCGGTCGCGGGGAGGATGAGGTCGGCCCAGCCGGTCGTCAGCTCGGGGAACATCGTGATCGCGATCACGTGCTCCGCCTTCTCGGCGAGCGCACGTACGTTGGGGTCGCTCGCGGCGTCGTCGCCGGAGACGATGAGCAGGCCCATCGGCGAGCCGGGGTCGGCGTCGTCGGCATCGGCTGCGGCCGCCCAGGCTTCCGCGACGGCGCGGGCGTTCGCGCTCGCTGGGAGGTGGAAGGCGGCGCAGCCCGGCCTGTCTGCCCAGCCAAGCGCATGGGCGGCCTCGGCCAGCCGCGCGCCGCCGCCCCCACCCGGGCCCGACCAGATCAGCACGGCGCGGTCGCTGGCGCGGAGGCGCTTGCCGAGCCTGTCGCCCGCCGCCGCGAGGTCCTCGACCGTCTGCGCGGCGGTGCCGGCCGGCGTCTTGACCGACCCGTGAGCGCCGATCGTGACGACCTCGGCACCGTTTCGCCGTGCGGCGCGAACCCACAGGTCGACGATCGGGGCGCGGTCGGCTATCTCGTCGTCGCCGACCACGACGACGAGCTCGGCATCGGCGATGGTCGACAGCGGCGCGCGGAACGCGCCGAGCGCCGACGAGGTCGACTCGGGCATGACCGCCGCGTGCGAGCCGAGCCCTTCGCGGAGCAGCCGCGCAAGCCCGTAGGCGATCTCGGTCGTCTCCGAGCCCGAGAGCGCGGTGACGGTCCGCCCCTCGGCGGCGCGCAACAGCTGCTCGGCAGTGTCGAGCGCCGTGTCCCAGTCGACCGGTTGCAGGCCCTGCGCGCCTCGCGCGAGCGGCTCGCGCACCCGGTCGTCGGCCTCGAGCGCGGTGTACGTGAAGCGTCCCTTGTCGCAGATCCAGCCGCGATCGACCTCGGGGTGGTTCCGCGACTGGATCCGCTTGACCGTGCCCTCGCGGGTCGTCGCACGGATGTTGCAGCCGGACGGACAGAGCGTGCACACGGTTGGCGCGCTCTGGATCTCCCAGGGGCGCGCCTCGAAGCGGTACTGGGTCGAGGTGAGCGCGCCCACCGGGCAGAGCTCGATCACGTTGCCGGAGAACGGCGCGCGGTACGGGTCCTCGCCGAAGGTGGCGATCTCCGTGTGGGCGCCGCGGTTGCGGGCGATGAGCTGCTCGTCCTCGGCGACGTCGGTCGAGAAGCGGGTGCAGCGGTAGCAGAGGATGCACCGTTCGCGATCGAGCGCGATGAGCGGCGAGAGCGGGATCGGCTTCTCGAACGTCAGCTTCGAGAACGTCATCCGCGTCGAGCCGGGCCCGTAGCGGAAGGTGAGGTCCTGCAGCGGGCACTCGCCGCCCTTGTCGCAGACCGGGCAGTCGAGCGGATGGTTGACGAGGATGAACTCGAGCGTCCCGTGCTGGCCCTCGGCAGCGCGCTTCGAGGTCGCGGCGGTGCGGACGACCATCCCGTCCTGCGCGGCGAGCGTGCAGCCGGCCTGGAGCTTCGGCAGCCCTTCGATCTCGACGAGGCACATCCGGCAGGCTCCGACCGCGGGCCCGAGCCGGGGCTCGTAGCAGAACACAGGGATCTCGATGCCGGCGGCGGCTGCCGTCTCCACGAGCCCGGTGCCCTTCGCGACCTCGACCTCGCGGTCGTCGATCACGACTTTCACGGACTCGCTCACGCCATCACCTCGTAGGGGCTGGGCATGCCCGGCCCGCTCTTCCGGTGCCATGCCCGACGCCTCACGAGACGACCGCCAACGGCCGGGTCAGCTCTGCGGGCCCGTGCGCGCCGTGGACGTCGGTCGGGGCGAGGATCCCCTCGAGCGACGAGCCGCCGTGGAACGGGCAGCCGCCCTCGTCGACATGGGCGAGGAATTCGGAGCGGAACTTCGCGACGTAGCTCGCGACGGCGATCGCGTCCGAGTCGCCGAGCGGGCAGAGGCACGTGCCGTTGATCCGCTCGCCGACGTCGAGGAGCAGGTCGAGGTCGGCGTGCGTGCCTGTCCCGCCCTCGATCCGCTTGAGGATCTGGGTCAGCCAGCGCGTCCCGACACGGCAGGGCGTGCACTTCCCGCACGACTCGTGCTCGTAGAACTGCGACACGCGGATCGCGAGCTGCACCATGCAGGCGCGCTCGTCGATCGCGATCACCGCGGCCGAGCCGATCGCCGACCCTGCTGCGGTGATCGAGTCGAAGTCGAGGTTCACCTTCTCGACCTCGGCCGCGGTGAGGATCGGGGTCGAGGAGCCACCGGGGATGACCGCCTTCAGCGTCCGCCCGTCGGGGACGCCGCCGCCGACGTCGTAGATCAGGTCGCGCAGCGGGAAGCCGTGCGGTAGCTCATAGTTTCCCCATTGACAACATTGCCGGAGAGCGAGAAGACCCGGGTGCCGGTGGAGTTCTCGACGCCGAGGGTCGCGTATTCCGCGCCGCCGAGCTCGAGGATCGGAGCCACGGTTGCGATCGACTCGACGTTGTTGACCGCGGTGGGCGAGGCGTACAGACCGGCGATCGCGGGGAACGGCGGCTTCGTGCGCGGCTGGCCGCGCTTGCCCTCGAGAGACTCGAGCAGCGCCGTCTCTTCGCCGCAGATGTAGGCGCCGGCGCCGCGGTGGAGCACGATCGTCACCCCGTCGAGCAGCTTCCGCTTGCGCATCTGCTCGAGCGCGTGGACGAGCACCTCGAACTCGCGCTCGTACTCCCCGCGGATGTAGACGAACACGTGCTTTGCCTCGATCGCCTTCGCGGCGATCACGCACCCCTCGAGGAAGCGGAACGGGACGCGGAGCATGATCTCGCGGTCCTTGAACGTGCCGGGCTCGGACTCGTCGGCGTTGACGACGAGGTAGTGCGGCTTCGCGATCTGGTCCGGCTTGGGGACGAAGCTCCACTTCCGCCCGGTCGGGAAGAAGGCGCCGCCGCGGCCGCGCAGACCGGAGTCGTTCAGCTCGGCGATCAGCTCGTCGGGGCTCATCTCCTCGGCGCGCTTCAGCGCGGTGAACCCGCCGACGGCCTCGTAGTCGTCGATCTCGGTCAGCGCGCCGCCGTTCGTGCCGGCGAAGACGACCTCGGGTGCGCTACTCGCCACTGCGCAGCTCCCTGACGATCCCGCGAACGTCGCCGGCCTTCACGTGCAGGCGATGACGGTTGTTGATCGCGACGACCGTCGCCCAGCCGCAGCCACCGATGCACTCGACCGCTCGCAGCGTGAACGCCCCGTCGTCCGTCGTCCCACCCGTGTCGATCCCGAGCTCCCGCTCGAACGCGTCGACCACGCCCTGCGCGCCGTTGAGGGCGCACGAGATGTTCGTGCAGACCTCGACCTGGAACGCGCCGACGGGCTCGAGCCGGAACATGTCGTAGAACGACGCGATCGACAGGCAGACGGCGGGCGTCGTGTCGAGCGCATCGGCGACCTCGCGGAACGCCTCCTCGGGAAGCCAGCCGCCGTGCTCGGCCTGCGCGAGCTGGAGCGCGGGCATGATCGCGACTGCGCTCGTCGGGGTACTGCTTGCGCAGCTTCTGGATCTCGTCGAACAGCGCGCTCACCGGTCCACGTCTCCCATGACCGGATCGAGCGACGCAGCCACCGCGACCAGGTCTGCCACCGCCGTGCCGCGCACACAGGTCGCCGTCGCCTGCAGCGCGGCGAAGCTCGGTGCGCGGAACTTCACCCGCCACGGCTTCGGTGCCACCGTCGGAGACGAGGTAGCACCCGCACTCGCCCCGGGCGGACTCGATCGCGACGTACACCTCGCCCTCGGGGACGCGGTAGCCCTCGGTGACGATCTTGAAGTGGTGGATGAGCGACTCCATCGAGGTGTGGAGCTCCTCGCGGGTGGCAGCACCACCTTGCGATCGTCGGTGATCCACGGCTCGCCGCGCAGCTCCTCGAGCCGGTCGAGGCACTGGCCGACGATGCGCGACGCCTGGCGCATCTCGTCCATGTGGACCTTGTAGCGGTCGTAGACGTCGCCGTTCGGGTAGACGGGGACGCTGAACTCGACCTCGTCGTAGGCGAGGTAGGGGAACGCCCGACGGAGGTCCCAGTCGACGCCGGAAGCGCGCAGCATCGGCCCTGACTGACCGAGCGCGAGCGCGTCCTCGGCGGACAGGAGACCGATCCCCTTCGTCCGCTCGAGCCAGATCTTGTTGCGGTCGAGGAGCGCCTCGTACTCGTCGACGGCCTTCGGCATCCGCTTCGTGAACGCTCGCGTCTGCTCGTAGAAGCCCTCGGGGATGTCCTCGGCGAGCCCGCCGACCTGGAAGTAGCGGGTGTGCATCCGCACCCCGGTGACCATCTCGAACAGGTCGAGCACCATGTCGCGCTCGCGGAACGCGTACCAGAACATCGAGATCGCACCGATCTCGAGCGCCGAGGTCCCGAGCCACACGAGGTGCGAGTGGATCCGGTTCAGCTCGGCGAGGCACATGCGCATCCAGGTCGCCTTTGCGGGCAGCTCGAGCTCGAGCAGCTTCTCGATCGCCATCACGAACACCATCTCGTTCGCCTGGAACGAGAGGTAGTCGATCCGCTCGGGGTAGGTGATGCACTTCCAGTACGTCTTGTGCTCCATCGTCTTCTCGAACCCGGTGTGGAGGTAGCCGATCACCGCGCGGATCCCGGCCACCTGCTCGCCGTCGAGGTCGACGATCAACCGCAGCACCCCGTGGGTCGAGGGGTGGTTCGGCCCGAAGTTGATCGTGAGGATGTCCCCCAGGTCGTGCTGGGCGGGGTCGATCTCGAGGATCGTCGGGCACGGCGACGGGATCCGCGTACCCTCGTAGATCCGGGTGGCGGGCATCACCGACACGCGCTCACACCTCCCCGGAGAACCTGACCGGCTCGCCGCCGATCGGGTAGTCCTTGCGGAGGGGATGCCCCTCCCAGTCCTCGGGCATGAGGATCCGGGTCGGGTTCGGATGACCGCGGAACTCGATCCCGAACATGTCGAGCGCCTCGCGCTCGTACCAGTCGGCGCCGGGGTAGACGGGAACGGCGGTGTCGAGCGCCTCACCCTCGTCGAGCCACACCTGGAGCCTGACCCGGCCCGGCTCGTCCGCCACGCGCAGCAGGTGGTAGCTGACCGTGAACCGCTTCGGCTTGGCGCCGGGGACGTGCTGGAAGCCCTGCGAGCCGACGTCGTTGAGGTCGCGCCCGTCGGCGGTGCCGATGTATCCGGCGACGCCGGTCTCGCCCCAGCCGAGGTAGTCGGTGGGCGAGATGTCGACGAGCACGTTGAAGCCGACCTCGTCGCGCAGGTGCTCGAGCGCTTCGACGACCCGCGCGGGGTCGACGACGAGGGTCGTCTCGCCATGCGCCTCGACCGTCTCGACGAGCCCGGGCACGGCGTCGTAGCTCATTGTGCTGCGCCCCGGATCTGGTAGGCGGGCGGCACCCCGGCGCGGATCTTCTCGTGCAGCCGGACGATGCCCTCCATCAGCGCCTCCGGGCGCGGCGGGCAGCCCGGCACGTGAATGTCGACCGGGAAGATCTTGTCGACGCCCTGCAGCACCGTGTAGTTGTTGAACATCCCGCCCGAGCTCGCGCAGGCGCCCATCGCGATCACCCACTTCGGCTCGAGCATCTGGTCGTAGACCTGCCGTGCCGGCGCCGCCATCTTGTGCGTCATCCGACCCGAGATGATCAACAGGTCGGCCTGGCGGGGCGAGGACGAGAAGCGCTCCATCCCGAACCGCGCGATGTCGTAGCGCGACGAGACGATCGACATCATCTCGATCGCGCAGCAGGCGAGCCCGAAGGTGTCGGGCCACATCGAGTTCGACTGCGCCCACGCGATCGCCTTGTCGACGGTCGTGGTCAGCAGCGCGTCCTCGACCTCCTGGACCTCTTGCTCGAACACGCTCGGGCCGCGGTCGGGCCACAGCGTCCGCTCGGTCTTCAGGCCGGCCTGCGCGAGTGGGCGATCCGAGACGAGCGGCAGCGGGCGCTTCACTTCCACTCGAGCGCGCCCTTCCGCCAGATGTAGACGTAGGCGACGCCGAGGATCGCGACGAACACGAGGAACTCGACGAGCCCGAACCAGCCGAGTGCGTCGAGCTGGATCGCCAGCGGGTACAGGAACACGATCTCGATGTCGAACAGGATGAACAGCATCGCGGTGAGGTAGAAGCTCACCGTGAAGCGGCGATCCTGGCCCGGCGCCTTCTCCGCGACCCCCGATTCGAAGGGCAGCATCCGCTGCTTCGTCCGCGTCGTCGGCCGTGTGGCGAAGACGAACGAGAAGAGGATCATCGACGCCGGGATGATCGCGGCGAACAGCGCGTAGATCAGGAAGGGAAGGTAGTCCGAAAGCATCGGCGTGAGATCGTCCCCGTCAGGGCGGACGGCCGAAACGTACCACTCTCGCTCGGGGGTCACGAAACCATCGGCAAGTGCCGATGAGTGCTAGGAGACACGTGTCACAAAGTCGGTGACCCGACCCCTTTAGCTACGATCGACCCATGGAGATTGCAGAGCGCCCCACCGATCTGATCCTCGACCTGACGCCAACCGCTGCGGCGAAGGTGCGTGAGCTGATGGCCGAGGAGCCCGACGCGGACGAGCTCGTGCTGCGCGTCGCGGTCCAGGGCGGCGGCTGCTCGGGCTTCCAGTACGGGCTCGGCTTCGACACCGGCGTGGCCGAGGGCGACCTCGAGCTGGAGCTCGAGGGTGTCAAAGTCGTCGTCGACCCGTACAGCGCTCCGTACCTGAAGGGCGCGACGGTCGACTACCTGAACGGCCTCCAGGAGTCCGGGTTCAAGATCGAGAACCCGAACGCAGTCTCCTCCTGCGGCTGCGGCCACTCGTTCCAGGTCGAGGAAGGCGAGGACCTTCCCGAGGGAACGGAAGTGGGCGGCTGCGGCTCCGGCTGCTCGCATTGACGTCCTCACGGTCGTGACGTTCTCGCATTCGTAGAGGCCGGGCATGCCCGGCCTGTCCCGGCGGAGCCGGGACACCTCCTCACTCATGGTCGTGACGTTCGGGCACACCTGAGCCCGACCCCTTGTCCCGATCGGCCTCGTGGCTTAGGCTCGCGCCACTCGTCGTCGATCTGCGGGAGGGACCGTGAAAGTCGTCTACAAGTGGTGGTCGGGGTTGATGCTCCTTGCCGTCCTGCTCCAGATCGGATTCGCAGGGTACGGCGCGTTCTTCGTCGCCCACAAGCTCGACGGCGAGGGAAAGACCGTCAACGAGGACATCTTCGAGGACGGCTTCGGGATCCACGCCGGCTTCGGCTATCTCGTCATCCTGTTCGGGCTCATCTTCCTCGTGATCGGCGTGATCGCCGGGATCGGCAAGTGGCGGCTCGGGAAGCACGGCCTGCTGTTTCTGCTGTTGTTCATCCAGCTCTGGCTGGCGTGGATCGGCTTCGAGGTGCCGGTGGTGGGCTTCTTCCATCCGGTGAACGCGGTGCTGATCGCCGGACTGACGGCGTGGATCTTCTACGAGCAGTGGCTCGTGCCGAGGCGGGCGGTGGCCGCGCCGGCCTGACGACCGGCGGGAGCGAGACCGTTCACTCGGGGAGGTTGTCCGTCGACCCTCCGATCGTGAACGGGGTCGTCACGCCCTCATAGGCGATGTGCATCGTGAGACCGGCGGCTGCATGCACGAGGTTGTGGCAGTGGTCCATCCAGATCCCGGGGTTGTCGGCCCGGAACGCGAGGTCGTAGCTCTCGCCCGGCTGCACGTCGAGCGTGTCGATCCACCACGGGCTTCCGGATGCCGGGGTCCCGTCGCGGCTCAGGACGAGCATGTGGTGGCCGTGGAGGTGCATCGGGTGAACCGCCTTCGTCGTGTTCTCGACGGTGACGCGCACGAGGTCCCCGCGTCGCACCATGAACATCGGCACGCGCGGGTAGATCCCCCCGTTGAGCGACCACTGCATCCCGGGCTGGCCGTCGAGGAACCCCGGCTTGCGCCCGATCTTCAGGGTGAACCGCCGGTCGAAGTGGCTCGAGGCGTCGAACGGCGTCGGTGCGGGCTTGCCGTAGGCCAGCGCGTCGAAGAGCTTCGCCGGTGCTTCGGTCGCGGCGGGTGACGATGCCCCGGTCCGGCTGAACGCGATCCCGGCGAGACTGTCGGCGAGGGTCAGGCGAACCGGTGTCGCCGGCATCGTGAACGTCAGGTCGTAGCGCCCGCCGCCCGCGAGCTCGAGCGTCGTCGCGGTCAGCGGGCCTGGCTCGTTGAGGTCGGTCCCGTCGATCGCGGCCACTTCGAACGGCGCGCCGCTGAGGAACAGCCGTTGCGGGTTACCGTCGCTGTTCACGAGCCGGAGGCGCACGGGCGTCCCCGGAGCGACCGCCCGGCGGGCGAGCCCGTCATTCGCGTTCAGTGTCGGGACGCCGTCGTAGGTGTGCACGATCTCCGTGAGGTCGACGCCGTGCGGCTTCTCCTCGGGCGGGTCGATCACGATCGCACCGAGCAGCCCTCTCCTCACGTCGCTCGAGGAGACCTGGTGGGTGTGGTACCAGAACGTCCCTACCTGGTCGGCCGTGAAGCGGTAGACGTAGTGCTGGCCCGGCAGCACCGCGTTCTGGGTCACCCCGGCAACGCCGTCCTCGGCATTGGGGACGTCGAGCCCGTGCCAGTGGATCGTGACGCCGTCGTCGATGTCCTTGTTCACGAGCGTCACCTCGACGAGATCGCCTGCGCGGGCGCGGATCTCCGGTCCCGGTGAGCGGCTGTTGAAGGTGAGCGCGGCGATCTTCTTTCCGGATGCGAGCCGGATCGTTCTCTGCGAGGCGACCAGCCTGACCGTGACATCCGGTGTCGCGTCGGACGGGTCGCGTAGCTCCACCACCGAGGTGCCACCTGCGCTGTGGTGCTCGTGACCAGCCCCTGCCGGGCCACCGCCGTAATCGGCGATCGCATAGTCCATCGCGTTGTAGGTGTCGGGCAGCCTGCTCTGCCACCACATCCAGCCGACGACGGCGAGCACGCCGACGGCGGCCGCGACGAGGAGGCCTGCGGCGACCTTCCCGAGGGTCGCGGCCACGGTGGACCTCGGCCGATCGGCCATCGGTTCGGTGGGATCGTCCATCGCTCGCGCATTCTGCCGTCGAGCGCGGCGGCGGACGATTTGGAGGCAGGCGCCGCCCGAGCTGACGCTCGCCCGGTCGGGTCGCTTCTAGGATCTCTCGCGTGACCGGGAGACCTCTCCGCGTTGCGATCATCGGCTCTGGCCCGGCGGGGTTCTATGCCGCGGGCGCGTTGCTGGCGAGCGATGACCCGACGGTCGAGATCGACCTGATCGACCGCCTCCCCACCCCATGGGGGCTCGTCCGGCTCGGGGTGGCGCCCGATCACCCGAACATCAAGGCGGTCTCGCGCGTGTTCGAGAAGATCGCGCAGCGTCCCGGGTTTCGGTTCTTCGGGAACGTCGAGGTCGGCCGTGACGTCACCCAGGGAGAGCTTGCAGAGCGCTATGACGCGGTGATCTACGCGAGCGGCGCGCAGGCCGACCGGACGATGGGGATCCCGGGCGAGGCCCTGCCCGGCTCGTGGGGCGCGACGGCGTTCGTCGCCTGGTACAACGGTCACCCCGACTACCAGGACCTCGTGTTCGACCTCGACGTCGAGCGGGCGGTCGTGATCGGGAACGGGAACGTCGCGATCGACGTTGCGCGGATGCTGGCGCTCACCGCGGAGGAGCTGGCGCCGACGGACACGGTGGACGCGGCGATCGAGGCGATCACGAGCAGCCGGCTCCGGGAGATCGTCGTCGTCGGTCGCCGAGGGCCTGCCCAGGCGGCGTTCACGAACCCCGAGCTCGTCGAGCTCACCGAGCTGGCGGGCGCCGATCTCGTCGTCGACCCTGCTGCGCTCGAGCTGGACGCGGCGAGCGAGGCGTCGCTCGAGAGCGACGCGATGGCGCGCCGGAACGTCGACGTGCTCCGTGAGGCAGCGGCGACACCGCTCGTTGGAAAGCCGCGGCGGGTCGTGCTGCGGTTTCTCACCTCACCGGTGGCGCTCCACGGCAACGGTCGGGTCGAGGCGATCGAGCTCGTCCGCAACGAGCTGGTGGCCGGAGACGACGGAACGGTGCGAGCCGTTGCGACCGGCGACACCGAGCTGCTCGAGTGCGGGATCGTGTTCCGCAGCGTCGGCTACCGGGGTGTCGAGGTCCCCGGGGTCCCGTTCCACGAGCCGACCGCGACGCTGCCGAACGACGGCGGCCGCGTCCTCGATTCCGCCGGGGCTCCGATCCCCGGTCTCTACTGCGCGGGCTGGATCAAGCGGGGCCCGAGCGGCGTGATCGGGACGAACAAGAAGGACGCCACGGAGACGGTCGGGCTGCTCCTCGAGGACGCGGCGGCGGGTCGCCTGCCGCCCGGGTCGCACGCGGACATGGCGGAGCTGCTCGAGGAGCGGGGCGTCGCCGCGGTGCTCTACGCGGGTTGGGAGGCGATCGATGCCCACGAGCGCGCGCTCGGCGAGCCGCGGGGCCGCCCGCGCGTGAAGCTCGTCACGTGGGGCGAGCTCCTGTCGGCCGCGGGCGACTGACCGGCGCCCCACGATCGCACGAATCGGTGTCTGACACCGATCGCCGTCAAGGGTGCGGGTGTGCCAATTGTGTGCCAATCGCTCCACAACCCAGATATTCGACCTCGTTGTCAATATGGTTAACGAATGGGACGTGCAAGACGGGACTGGATCGGCGGAGCCGCCTACCACGTGTTCTCACGGGGGAGCAATCGCCAGGCGATCTTCTTGAACGATGGCGACTACGTCGAATTCGACTTGCTCCTGCAGCAGACGTTCGACAAGTTCGAGCTCGACTTCTTTGCGGCTTCGCTCATGCCAAACCACTGGCATGCGCTCGTCCGCTCACCCGACGACGGCCTGTCTGGCTTTGTTCAGCGGCTCAATCACCGTTACGCGCTGAGGTTCAACCGTCGCTGGAACAGGAGCGCCCACGTGTTCGAGAACCGTTTTGGCGCGGTTCTTCAGCAGAGCGAGCCGCAGTTTCTATGGACGCTGAGGTACATCGTCCGCAACCCCGTCGACGCGGGCATGAGCGGATCGGTCTTCGACGCCCCGTGGACGAGCTTCCTCGCCACGGCCGGCCTCGCTACCGCACCCAAGCACCTCTGCGTTGACGAGATCTTGGAGCTGTTCGGCGGGTCTCGGGACGCAGCGCGGCGCAGCTACATCGAGTTCGTGGCGTAGCCTCGCGCCCGCGCACATTCTCCCTGTGGCCCTTGGAGGCGTGCCCGAAATGGACGACTTGACAGAATCGGTGTCTGACACCGCCTGGCGCCAGCCGCTCGCCCGGCCCCGAACGAACGCTCGCGGATACAGTGCGAGCGCGACGCGCGAGGAGGCGTGATGGAGAAGCTCTGGGGCGGCGAGACCGACAAGGCGATCGACAACTTCCCTGTATCGGGTGAGCCGATCCCCGCCACGGTCGCGCACTGGCTCGGCCGGATCAAGGCGGCCGCCGCCCGCACCAACGCCGAGCTCGGGCTGCTCGACGCAGACCTGGCCGAACGGATCGCGAGCGCCGGTGACCGGATCGCCGCCGGCGAGTTCGACGACCAGTTCCCGATCGACGTCTTCCAGACCGGTTCCGGCACGAGCTCGAACATGAACGCGAACGAGGTGATGGCGACGCTCGCCGGCGAGGGCGTGCACGCGAACGACCACGTGAACATGGGGCAGTCCTCGAACGACGTGTTCCCCTCAGCCGTCCACTGCGCTGCGCTCGACCGCGCAGTGAACGAGCTCCTCCCCGCGCTCGAGACGCTCAACGCATCGCTGGCCGCAAAGGCGGCCGAGTTCGAGGACGTGGTCAAGTCCGGGCGCACCCACCTGATGGACGCGGTCCCGGTGACGCTCGGCCAGGAGTTCTCGGGCTACGCGGCACAGGTTTCCGAAGGCGCCGCCCGCGTCCGCGACGCGCTTCCGCGCCTGGGCCAGCTGCCGCTCGGCGGCACCGCGACGGGCACCGGTCTCAATACGCACCCGGAGTTCGCCGACCGCGTCCGCGCACGCCTCGTCGCCGACACGGGGCTGCCCATCTCCGGCCCGGCCGACCCGTTCGAGGCCCAGGCCGCGCGGGATGGTCTCGTCGAGGCCTCGGGCGCGCTCAAGGTGGTCGCCGTGTCGCTCACCAAGATCGCGAATGACCTTCGCCTGATGGGTTCGGGCCCGCGGGCGGGTCTCTCCGAGCTGTTCCTGCCCGAGCTCCAGAAGGGCTCGTCGATCATGCCCGGGAAGGTCAACCCGGTGATCCCCGAGGTCGTCACGCAGGTGGCTGCGCAGGTGATCGGCAACGACGCGGCGATCACGATCGGCGGCATGAACGGGCACTTCGAGCTGAACGTCTATGTGCCGCTCATGGCCCGCAACCTCCTGCAGTCGATCGGGCTGCTGACCAGCGCGGCGCAGCTCCTTGCGACGAAGTGTGTCGACGGGATCGAGGCAAACCGCCCGCGGAACGAGGAGTACGCCGAGGGGACGCTCAGTGCCGCGACGGCGCTCAACCCGTACATCGGCTACGACAAGGCCACGGAGATCGTCAAGACCGCAGCCAGCACCGGACGCTCGCTCCGCGAGGTCAGCCGCGAGCTCGGTGTGGAGGAGAGCATCCTCGACGAGGCGCTCGACTTCCACGCGATGGCGAAGCCACACAGCTAACCCCGCAAGGCCCGCCGCACAACCGCGCGCCGGACGCCAAACGGGGGATGCCGGCTATGGGTGCCGGCGACGATGCTCTCTCGAACCATCCTGCGGCTCTGCCGCTCCGCGCCGCCCAGAGGAGGACTCCGCATGCGTCGGACGGTGTTTCTCGCGCTCGTCGTCGTGCTCGCTGTCGCCGGGGTCGCCCGCGCGGTCACGAAGAGCGAGCCCGACAACGGCGCCCACCCGTACGTCGGCCTCGTCGGGTTCTACGACGCGAGCGGGACCTACGTCCAGCGCTGCAGCGGCACGCTTCTCACACCGACCGTGTTCCTGACGGCCGCGCACTGCACGTTCGCGGACGACGGCACCCTTCTCGCCGATGCGCAGGTCTGGTTCGACGACGTCGTCGGCCCGGGTGTCGTCTCGAGCCGCACCGGCGGGACGAGGGGCACCGCGATCCCGAACCCGGGCTTCACCGGTTTCGACGCGCTACCGGACACGAACGACGTCGCCGTGGTCCAGCTCTCCAGCCCGGTGACGGGTGTCGGGTTCGGGACGTTGCCCACCGTGGGCGCGCTGGACGAGCTCAAGCGCCGCGACACGTGGTTCACGCTCGTCGGCTACGGCTACGTCCAGGTGAAGCCGACCGAGGTGACCGGCGACCGGACCCGCCGCAAGGCGACCGCCAAGATGGGCGCGCTCAACGGGAAGAAGACCGCCGGCTTCAACCTCAAGACGAAGCCGGGCAAGGCGGGCGGCACGTTCTGCTTCGGCGACTCGGGTGGCCCTGTCTTGCTCGACGAGACGAACCTCGTGGTTGCGATCAACTCGCTCGTGAAGGAGAACTGCAAGGGCGCGGCGCTCTCCTTCAGGGTCGACACGACCGCCGCACAGGCGTTTCTCGCACCGTTTCTGGCCGTCGGCTGACCGGCGAGCGGGCCGGCGAGCAGGCCGGGCATGCCCGGCCTCTACAGCGCCACGGCGCCGCGCCCGGTCTCGGCCGCGTGCTTCTGCTCTTCGGCCCGGTAGCTCGAGCGGACGAGCGGCCCGGAGAAGACCGAGCCGAAGCCGAGCGCCTCGCCCTGCTCGCGGAACCAGCGGAACTCGTCGGGGTGCACCCACCGGTCGATCTGGGCGTGCTGCTTCGAGGGCTGGAGGTACTGCCCGATTGTCACCACGTCGACACCGTGTCCCCGCAGGTCGCGCATCGTCTCGACGACCTCGTCGTTCGTTTCGCCGAGCCCGACGATGATCCCCGACTTCGTCAGGACGGGGTAGTCGGCCACCTCGCGGGCGCGCTCGAGTAGCCAGAGGGCCTTGTCGTAGCTCGCCTTCGCGCCACGCATCCGGCGATGGAGCCGGCGAACGGTTTCGATGTTGTGGTTGAACACCTCGGGTCGCGCGCCGAGCACCGTGCGCAGCGCAGCTTCCTCGACACCGAGGAAGTCGGGCGTGAGCACCTCGACCGAGCATCCCGGGACGCGGTCGTGGAGCGCGCGAATCGTCGCCGCGAAATGCGCGGCACCGCGGTCGGGCACGTCGTCGCGGTCGACCGAGGTGACCACGACGTGTCCGAGCCCCATCGTCTTCGCCACCTGGGCGACACGGAGCGGCTCGAGCGGGTCGGGGGCGTGCTCGGGCTTGCCGGAGTTGACGTAGCAGTAGCGGCACGCGCGGGTGCAGGTGTCGCCGAGGATCTGGAAGGTGGCTGTGCCACGGCCCCAGCACTCGCTGATGTTCGGGCACCGTGCCTCCTCGCAGACGGTGTTGAGCGAGGCGCCGTGCAGCAGCTTCTTGACATCGAAGAACCGCGTCTCTCGGCTCGGCGCGCGAACCGTCATCCACTCCGGCCTGCGGGGTCGGTCGGCGACGGGAAGCGACGTCTCCACGAGCTCAGTCTACGGCCGGAAGCAGCGTGAACGCCGGCGCGTGGTGCGGCGGGGCCGGTCGACGCGAGACGTCTAGCGGGTCGCGAGCTTCTCGTGGACGGGCTGCGCCCACAGCCCGGCACCGTCCTCGGCGGGGAGCTCGTCGAAGACGAGGTCGAAGACCGCGGCGAGTGCCTCGACCGCGACGGGCTTGACGTCGTCGAGCGACACGGTGCGCCCGGTCTCGCGCGCCAGCGTCGTGAACGACGCGTCCTCGAGCCCGCAGGCCGTGATCCATTCGGTGAACGGAGCCGGGTCGAGGTCGACGTTGAGCGCGTACCCGTGTGTCGTGACCCACTTCGAGGCGTGCACGCCGATCGAGGCGATCTTCCGCGGCGGTCCGGTGAGCCACACGCCGGTGAGCCCGGCGATCCGCTCGGCTGCGACGTCGAAGGTCGCGAGCGTGTCGATGATCGCCTGCTCCAGGTCGCGGACGTAGCGCTTCAGGTCGCGGCCGTGACGGTTGAGGTCGAGGATCGGGTAGCAGACGAGCTGGCCCGGCCCGTGGAACGTCGACTTGCCGCCGCGGTTCGTCTCCACGACCTCGATCGCGAGGTCGGCCGGCAGGTGGAGCTCGTCGGTGACGTCCGTCCGGCGCCCGAGGGTGACGACCGGCTCGTGCTCGAGCAGCACGACCGTGTCGGGGATCGCCCGCTGCGAAACCGCGCCCGCGAGGGACTGCTGCAAGGCGAGCGCCTCGCGGTAGGGCGTCAGCCCGGGTAGGTCGAGGAGGTAGGCGCCGCGCGGCACCCGGTCAGCGTACCGGGGCCGTTACGACGCGTCGTCCCAGGTCTCGAGCCGCTCGCGCAGCTCCTTCAGGAACCCGCCGCTGTAGGCGCCGTCGACGAGCCGATGGTCATAGGTCAGCGTGAGATTCATCAGCGGGCGGATCGCGATCACGTCGTTCCCGAGCTCGTCCCGCACCACCCACGGCCGCTTGACGACCGCGTACGTGCCGAGGATCCCGACCTGCGGCTGGTTGATGATCGGCGTCCCGTGGAAGGTGCCGAACCCACCCGGGTTCGTGATCGTGAAGGTGCCGCCCTGGACGTCGTCGGGCATGAGCTTCTTCCTCCGTGCCCGGTCGGCGACGTCGGCGATCGCGCGGGCGATGCCGAGCAGGTTGAAGTCCTGCGCGTTGCGGATCACGGGGACGATCAAGCCGCGGCCCTCGTCGAGCGCGACGGCGATCCCGAGGTTGACGTATGAGCGGGTGACGATCTTCTCGCCGCGGATCTCGCCGTTGATCCACGGCCACCGGTCGAGCGTCTCGACGGTCGTCTTCGCGATGAAGGCGAGGTAGGTCGGGTTGACGCCGTGCTGCGACTGGTACTCGTGCTTGAGCTGCTCGCGCGCCGCGACGATCCGCGACATGTCGACCTCGATCGCGCTCGTCACGTGCGCCGAGGTGTCGAGCGAGCGGCGCATGTGATCCATCACCCCGCGACGCATCGCCGTCATCGGCTCCTCGCGCTCGCCTGGCTGGGCAGCCACTGCCTGTGGAGCGGCCACCGGTGGCGCCGCTGGTGCGGGTGGTGCGGGGGGCGGAGCGGGAGCGGCGACGGGCTGGGGGGCGACGGGGGGTGGTGCCGGCGGTGCAGGCGGTGCCGCCGCGACCGGGGCGGGGACGACGGGTGCCGGCGGTACGGCGGGCGCCACCGCGACCGGGGCGGGGACGGCGGGTGCAGGCTCTTGCTCGGCCACCTCCGTTGGAGCTGGCTCGACCGGCGCGCTCTCGCCTGCCCCACCGGCTTCGATGAAGGCCAGGATGTCCTTCTTCGTGACGCGGCCACCCTGACCGGTGCCGCTGACGGCGTTCGGGTCGACGCCGTGCTCGGCCGCGATCCGTGCGACGACCGGCGAGACGAACGTCTTCCCGTTGCCGCCACTCTCGACCGGGGCAGCGGCAGCCGCCGGGACAGGCTCGGGTGCCGCTGGGGCCACCACCTCGGGCTCGCTGACGGGGACAACCTCGGGAGGCATCGGTGGTGGCAGCTTGTCGCTGGCGGGTTCCGGGGTTGTGGAAGGTGCACCGCCGATCACCGCCAGCACCGTCCCGACCTCCACGGTCTCGCCTTCCTGAACGAGGATCTGGCTGACGACGCCCGCGCCCGGGCTCGGCACCTCGGTGTCGACCTTGTCCGTCGAGATCTCGAGCAGCGGCTCGTCGAGTGCCACCGTCTCACCCGGCTGCTTGAGCCAGCGCGTGATCGTCCCTTCGGTGACGGAGACGCCCATCTGGGGCATCACGACCTCGATCTGCGTACCGGTGCTCACACGTGCCTCCTAATATGCCGCGAGCTCGCGGAGCCCGGCGACGACGTCGTCGACCTGCGGAATGTACGCCTGCTCGAGCGGTGGTGAGAACGGGACCGGCGCATCCGGTGCAGCAATTCGCTTGACCGGCGCGTCGAGGTGCTCGAACGCCTCCTCGGCGATCGTGGCGGCGATCTCCGCGCCGAAGCCGCCGGTGCGGGTGTCCTCGTGGAGGACGAGCACCTTCGAGCAGCGGCGCACGCTCTCGAGCACTGCCTCTCGATCCCAGGGGATGAGCGTCCGCAGGTCGAGGATCTCCACCTCGACACCCTCCGTCTCGAGCCGCGCCGCCGCCTCGGCGGCGACGTACACCATCGCCCCCCAGGTGACGACGGTGAGGTCGTCGCCGGCGCGGTGAACACGGGCCTCGCCGAACGGGGTCGTGTACCGCTCGTCGGCTACTTCGCCTCTGATCCGCCGGTAGAGGTGCTTGTGCTCGAAGAACAGCACTGGGTTCGGGTCTTCGATCGCCGTCGCCAACAGGCCCTTGGCGTCCGCGGGAGTCGCCGGGCACACCACCTTGAGACCGGGGATGTGCGCAAAGCTCGACTCGGGGTTCTGGGAGTGGAACGGGCCGCCCGAGAAGCCGCCGCCCGACGGGAGCCGCAGCGTGATCGGAACCGGCGTGCCCGCGCGGTAGTGCTGCTTCGCCGCGATGGTGACGAGGTGGTCCCACGCGCACGAGACGAAGTCGGCGAACTGCATCTCGGCGACCGGTCGCATCCCCATCAGGGCCGCGCCCGTCGCCCCTGCGACGATCGCCGTCTCCGAGAGCGGCATGTCGATCACGCGCCACGGCCCGAACTCCTCCTGGAAGCCCTGGGTCACCTTGAACGCGCCACCGTAGACGCCGACGTCCTCGCCGAGCACGAACACGCGTGGGTCGCGGCGCATCTCCTGCCGGAGGCAGTCGCTGATCGCCTGCAGGTACGTCTTCTCGCTCGTCACGGCCTGCCTATCGATGGTGGGGGGTCTCGAGCTCGTCCGATGCGGCGAACACACCGTCGAGCAGCGTCTCCGGCCCGGGGAGGGGCGAGCCCTCGGCGCGCTCGAGCGCCTCCTTGAGCAGCCGCTTGACGCCCGAGCTCAGCTCCGCCTCCTCGTCGTCGGTCATCGAGGCGTTGTCGCGCAGCCAGGTACGGAACCGCTCGATCGGGTCGCGTCGCGCCCACTCCTCGAACATCTCCTTGGGGACGTAGAAGGCGTCGTCGTGGACGGCATGCCCCTCCATCCGGAGCGTGATCGACTCGATCAGCGTCGGCCCGCCGCCCTCGCGCGCCTTCTCGATCGCCCGCTTCGCCTCGCGATAGACGGCGAGCACGTCGGTCCCGTCGACGACCACCCCGTCGAACCCGTACGCGGCAGCACGGTCGGCGATGTGGGCAACGCCGTACTCGAGGTAGGTCGGCGTCGAGTAGGCCCACTGGTTGTTGTTGACCACGAAGACCACCGGGAGGTTGCGGACACCCGCGAGGTTCATCCCCTCGTGCGCGTCACCGCGGGCCGCGGCACCCTCGCCGCACCAGGCGACTGCGACGCGCTTCTCCTCGCGGATCCTGAACGCGAGCGCCATCCCGACCGCGACCGGAAGCATCGCGGGCAGATGGCTGACCATCGCGTAGAGCCCGAGCCGGGCGTCCCCGAGGTGGACGTTCCCGTCGCGTCCCTGCGTCGGCCCGTCGATGCGTCCCATGTACTGGGCGAAGATCCGCCACGGCTCGATGCCGCGCACGATGTGGACCCCCATGTCGCGCTGGAGCGGCGTCCCCACGTCGTTTGCGGCCATCGCGGTCGCGACACCGACCGCGCTCGCCTCGTTCCCGCGGCCCGTGTAGAACGAGCCGGGGATCTTGCCCTGCTTGTAGAGGATGTGGCCTCGCTCCTCGACCGCGCGGGTGATGAGCAGGTTGCGGTAGATGCCGAGGAGGTCCTCGCGATCGAGGCCGGCGTCCTTCACGTCTTGGAACGTCTCGACGGGCTCCGCTTCCCGTACTGCCATCCGGCCTCCTGCGCGCAGGACTGTGAGCGCACTGTAACCGCTGGGTCGGCCCGTGCCGCGGCGAGCTCCGGTTTCCCACAAGGCGATTGGTCGGTTTGCCGCATGGCGTCGCCCTGGTGACACGCCTACGGTTCCAGCCATGACGGCGCACGGCATCCTGACCCGACCCTTCCGGCGCCAGACAGCGAAGGACTGTGCGTACCTCTTGCTCGGCCTGCCGATCGGGATCGTCTCGTTCGTCGTGTTCGTGACCGGGGTCGCGACCGGGCTCGGGATGCTTGTCACGCTCGTCGGGCTGCCGATCCTCGCCGCGACCGCGTACGCGATCCGCGGCATCTCATGGGTCGAGCGGCGGCGCGCCGCGCTCGTCCTCGGGCAGCCGGTCGCCGAGGTCTATCGTCGTGCCGAGCGTCCCGGGGTGGTCGCGTGGGCGAAAGCGCTCACGACCGATCCGCAGACCTGGAAGGACGCGGTCTGGGCGATCGTCCTGTTCGTCGTCGGACTGGCGGGCTTCCTCGTGGCGGTCATCCTCTGGCCCGTGACGCTGTGGGCGCTGACGCTCCCGTTCTACGGCTGGGCGACCGACACGATCGAGCTCGGCGACGGCTCCGCCGAGGCGTTCGTCACCGATCACAAGCTGGCGATCAGCCTGCTCGCCGGGCTGGTCGGGATCGTCCTCGTGTTCGTCACGACCTGGGTGTGCGCCGGTGTCGCGTACGGCGAGGCGAAGCTCGCGGAGCTGCTGCTCGGCCCGGGCGCGGACGAGCGCAGGGTCGGCGAGCTGACGCAGAGCCGCGCCGCCGCCGTCGAGGCGCAGACCTCCGAGCTGCGACGGATCGAGCGCGACCTCCACGATGGTGCCCAGGCGCGACTCGTCGCGGCGACGATCGACATGGGCCTGGCGCGCGAGAAGCTCGACAGCGACCCCGACGAGGCACGTGTCCTGCTGGAGACAGCCCAGGTCGAGACGCGCGAGGCGATCAGCGAGCTGCGTCGCCTCGTCTCCGGGATAGCCCCTGCGGTGCTGGCCGACCGTGGTCTCGACGCTGCTCTCTCGGGGCTCGTCGCCTCGTGTCGTGTCCCGGTCGCGCTCGACGTGGAGCTGAGCGCCCCGTTGCCCGAGTCGGTCGAGGTGGCCGCCTACTTCGTCGCCTCGGAGGCGCTGACGAACGTTCAGAAGCACGCAGACGCAACGCAAGCCTCGCTGCGGGTGCGCGTCGAGGGCGGCAAGCTCGTGGTCGAGGTGGGCGACAACGGTCGCGGCGGAGCCGATGGGGCTCGACGGCACGGGTCTGACAGGGCTCGTCGGGCGCGTGACGGCGCTCGACGGGACGCTGTCCGTCTCGAGCCCGGCCGGCGGGCCCACTGTCGTCCGCGCGGAGATCCCGTGCGCGTCGTGATCGCCGAGGATCTCGCGCTCCTACGCGAGGGTCTGGTGCGACTGCTCGAGGAGGGCGGGCACGAGGTTGTTGCCTCGGTGAGCAACGGATCCGATCTGTTGCGTGTGATCGTCACGGAGAAGCCCGACGTCGCCGTGGTCGATGTCCGGCTGCCGCCGGACTTCAAGGACGAGGGGATTCGCGCGGCGATCGAGGCCAGACGGCGCAAGCCGGGGTTCCCGGTGCTCGTGCTGTCGCAGTACGTCGAGCAGGCGTATGCGGCCGAGTTGCTCGCCGACGGTGACGGCGCGGTCGGCTACCTGCTCAAGGAGCGGGTCGGCGACATCGGAGAGTTCCTCGACGCGGTGGAGCGCGTCGCCGCCGGCGGGACAGCAATGGATCCCGAGGTCGTGCGGCAGCTGGTCGCGCGGCGTGGGCCGCTGGGCGAGCTCAGCCCGCGCGAGCGCGAGGTGCTCTCGCTCATGGCGGAGGGCCGCTCGAACGCGGGGATCGCCGAGGCGCTCGTCGTGACCGAGAGCGCGGTCGAGAAGCATGTCCGGCAGATCTTCGTGAAGCTCCGGCTCGCCCCGACCGAGGGCGACCACCGTCGCGTTCTCGCGGTGCTCGCCTACCTGCGCACCAGTTCGTAGCGGCCGGGCATGCCCGGCCTGTCCAGGCTTGTAGAGGCCGGGCATGCCCGGCCTGTCCAGGCGCAGCCTGGACACCTCCCGCTCTCGACAGGCCATTGCGTCACAGCGCGGAGTCGAGCAGTTCGGCGTGCTCGTCCTCGGGCGGCATCCCGTATGCGTAGACGACGAGCTCCTCGTCGCCGTGATTCGCTGTCTGGAGAGCGGTGCCAGGATCGACGTGGATGAGCCCACCCGGTGACACATCCTGGCGCTCCGGTGGCTCGCCGAGGTACATCGACAGCGTCCCGGCGAGGACGACGAACGTCTCCTCCTGCTTGGGGTGCCTGTGGCGTCGACCCTTGGCGCCCGGTGCGTAGCGCCAGACGTTGGCGCGTGTGTGCGCGAAGCCGGCTCGTTCGCTGAGCTCGGCGACCTGGCGCGCTGGCTCACCGTCCGCGTGCGGGCGAGTCGTCCACTCGAGCTCGTTGCGCTGGATCACGCGGAAGCCCATGCCGGCAGCGTAGTAGGGGCGGCGCGTGCCTCGCCCGGCCTACGATGCGGGGATGGAGGGCAAGCCGAAGCCGAAGCGGAACTGGATCCAGGAGGAGCGGCGGCGCACGCTGGGCGACTGGGTCGCCTTCTGTCTCGTGTGCGGTCACACCCTGCGCTACTTCGAGGACTTCGAGGACGACCTGCCCGAGAAGTGCCCGAGCTGCGACGGGGCGATGCTGCACCGCTGCCCGGCCTGCCACGCGCAGTTCCCGTCGGCCTTCCAGGTCGAGTGCGAGGAGTGCGGCGCGGCGTTGCGCGAGAACGAGCTCTTCGGCGGCGCAATCCGCCGACCATCGGCGACTTGACGCCAGTCGGTGTCAGACACCGTTTCCTGTCAAGGGCAAGGCGTGCCAGTTGTGTGCCAGTTGTCCCACAAGCAGGACGCCTGGGCAGAAGCGGCGCGAGTCGGATAGTCCACAGGGGTCGCGCCGACGCTCTGATACGAGGGCCGGTTCGGACAGGGCCGGTTCGGAGCGCGGTGTCAGACACCGCCTGGCCGAGACGCCGGGTCGTCGAACGAGCCTCCGGCGCGCGGCGATTCGCCGCTCCACCGCACATGAGAGCAGGGCGCTGGCGCGCTACGGACCGGGTATAGCACCAAGCTGCTGCATCATCGCGAGGGCGTCGAAGACGCCCCAGTGCTCGTGCGCGAGGCCGTCGTCGCCGAAGCGGATGATGTCGACCAGCTGGACGTCGACGCTCTTGCCGGTCGCCGGCATTCCCATGAACTCGCCCTGGTGGGTCCCCGTCGCGCGGGCGCGAGCGACGACCTTGTCGCCGGACGAGATGACGTCCTCCGCCTCCATGTGGAGATCCGGGAACGCCGCCCGGTACATGTGGAAGAACTGCATGACGCCTTCCCTGGTTGGCTCGAGCCCGGGCGTCTCCTCGTGCTCGACGAAATCGTCCGCAAGGAGCTCCCCGAACCCGTCGATGTCCCCCTCGCTGATCAGGGCGTACGCGCGTCTCATGGTGGCTGCGTGATCCATCGATCTTTCCTCTCTGGTCGGGAGACTTCCGGTGCGACGAGCGGTTCAGGCCTCCACGAGGATGGTCAGCGACTCCGGGTCGACTCCATCGTGTGTCATCGCGTCGGCGGCCGCCTCGGTCTCCATCGCCGCCATGAGCGCGTCCATGTCGGGAACATCCATCAGGACGCCGACCCGGGTCGGGTTCTGCGGATCGACGAACGTCCGGATGTTCGTCACGCCGAGCGGGCCGAAGAACTCGGCGCGCTTCGAGGACGAGAGCCAGTGGTCGGTGTTCTTGACGTCGTGATAGCCAAAGATGGTCGGCATCGTCGCTCCTTCGAATCGGATGGCACCGCGCTCGGGCCCGGTCCGAGGGACGATACGCCCCCGAACCTTGCGTGCCAACGAACCGGCCCGTGTGAGACACCTCGTGCTCGGCTCGACGGGACGATTCGATCGTCCAACGCGACGAGCCGTCAGCTCGAGCGTGGCGCGTACCGGTGGTGGAGGTCGAGGAGGTTCCCGTCGGGGTCCTCGAACAGCGCCTGGTGGCAGACGCCGCTGTCGATGGTCTCACCCTTGAACTCGACCCCGCGCGACTCGAGCTCGGCGCGGGCGGCGGCGACGTCGTCGACGTGGAGTGCGATCGGCACCCTGTGCGGGCTGAACTCGATCCCGAAGGCGTCGCACACGATGAGGGCGAGCGTCACCGTGCCCGTCTCGAACTCGGCGCCGAACGCGTCCCGGCCGGCGGGCTGCCACCGCGGCCCGCGTTCGAGCCCGAGCGTGTCGGCGTAGAACGTCTCGGCGCGCTCGAGATCCTGCGTCGGCACCGACACGAAATCGACACCGCCGACCGTCAAAACATCGTCCCGACGATCTGCGAGAACCGGATCACGGTCACGGTGTCGTCGACGCTGACCTCGCGGTTGTAGAGCTGACCGAGGAAGCGGACGAAGTCCTCCGTGTGGCGGATCTGCGGGTTGTCGTGCTCGATCTCGCGCGGTGAGAGCTCCCCGACCGACTTCACCTCGACCCGGTCGATGACGGCGTCGAAGATCTTCTCGCGCTGGCCGTACCGGGCCCCGACGAGGACCGTCACGATCATCCCCTTCTTGTACTTGCCGGACTTGTCGCCGAGACGGATCGTCGCCGTCTTGCGACCGGTGCGCAGCTGGTCGACGACGACGGGCGAGTAGAAGTTCAGCGCGAACGTCGGCAAGGCCGTTCGAGCCTAGCGGGTCGAAACTCCTAGGGGAAACCCTCGCCGGTCAGCATCGCGGATGCCCGGTCGACCATTTCCCGCTCGCCCCGATAGGTCAGCGCTTGCACGGCATCGTCGAGGGGAAGCCAGCGGGCTTCGGAAACCTCGAGCTCCATCCCCGGCGGGATCGCCCCGATCTGTCCACCCACAGGACGGAGGAGGAAGAAGCTGACGATCTTGAAGATCCGCTCGCCGTCCCAGGTGTACGTGTAACGGACGTGACCGAGCGTCCCTTCGAGCCGGCAGCGCAGACCGGTCTCCTCCGAGACCTCGCGCAGCGCCGTCGCGGAGGCCTCCTCGCCCGGATCCACGAGGCCCTTCGGCAGCGCCCACACGACGCGGCCGTCGTCGCGTCGCGGGCGGATCGTCGCGATCCACCAGCGACCTCGCATGCGGCGTGCCACCACGCCACCGGCCGAGAGCTCACGACGCACGGTGAATTCCTACCAATCCGTCACCGCACCGACTCGTACAGCCCCGCAGAGTCTGGTATAACCTAGTTGGCACTCCCTTTGGGAGAGTGCCAACAGTCGGAGTAAACAACTGTCTTTGAGGGAGGCACGTGTATGAACCTGCAGCCCCTTGGTGACCGTCTGATCGTGGAGGTCCTCGAAGAGGAGTCGACCACGGTGAGCGGCATCGTGCTGCCCGATACGGCGCAGGAGAAGCCGCAGCGCGGCAAGGTCCTGTCCGTGGGTCCCGGCTCGCGTGACGAGGACGGGGAGTACATCAAGATGGACGTGGAGGAGGGTGACGAGATCATCTTCTCCAAGTACGGCGGCACCGAGATCAAGGTCGGTGGCGACGAGGTCCTGATCCTGCGCGAATCGGATGTGCTCGCGAAGGTCATAAGCACAGGCGGCAAGGGCAAGCGCAAGCTCGCCGGCGCCGCCGCCTAGCTCGTTTCGTTCAGGAGGAAGAGATATGGCTCACAAAGAGCTCAAGTTCAACGAGGACGCGCGCCGCGCGCTCGAGCGGGGAGTGAACACCCTCGCCGACGCGGTCAAGGTGACGCTCGGCCCCAAGGGCCGCTATGTCGTCCTCGACAAGAAGTTCGGTGCCCCGACGATCACGAACGACGGTGTCACCATCGCCCGCGAGATCGAGGTCGAGGACCCGTTCGAGAACCAGGGCGCACAGCTCGTCCGCGAGGTAGCCACGGCGACGAACGACGTTGCCGGTGACGGCACCACGACCGCGACCGTGCTCGCCCAGGCGATCGTCCGCGAGGGGCTGAAGAACGTTGCCGCTGGCGCGAACCCGATGGGGCTCAAGCGCGGCATCGAGAAGGCCGTCGACGCGGTCGTCGAGGACCTCAAGAAGCAGTCGGTCGAGGTCTCCGGCAAGGAGGACATCGCCCGGGTCGCCACCATCTCGTCGCGCGAGCGCGAGATCGGCGACGTGATCGCGGACGCGATCGAGAAGGTCGGCAAGGACGGCGTCGTGAACGTCGAGGAGGGCCAGACGTTCGGGCTCGAGCTCGAGTTCACCGAGGGCATGCAGTTCGACAAGGGCTACCTGTCGCCGTACATGATCACCGACGCCGAGCGCATGGAGGCCGTGCTCGACGACCCGTACGTCCTGATCGCCAACCAGAAGGTCGGCGCGGTCAAGGACCTCCTGCCGGTGCTCGAGCAGGTCATCCAGGCGGGTCGCCCGCTCCTCATCGTTGCCGAGGACGTCGAGGGCGAGGCCCTCGCGACCGTCGTCGTCAACAAGCTCCGTGGCGTGTTCACCGCCGTCGCCGTCAAGGCGCCGGGCTTTGGTGACCGCCGCAAGCGGATGCTCGAGGACATCGCGATCCTCACCGGTGGCGAGGTGATCACCGAGGAGATGGGTCTCAAGCTCGAGAACACGAAGCTCTCGCAGCTCGGTCACGCTCGGCGCATCGTCATCGACAAGGACTCGACCACGATCGTGGACGGGGCCGGCGACTCGGAGGCGATCAAGGGCCGCATCAAGCAGTTGAAGGCCGAGGTCGAGAACACCGACTCCGACTTCGACCGCGAGAAGCTCCAGGAGCGCCTCGCGAAGCTGTCCGGCGGTGTCGCGGTCGTCAAGGTCGGTGCCGCGACCGAGACCGAGATGAAGGAGAAGAAGCATCGCGTCGAGGACGCCCTCCAGGCGACCCGCGCAGCGCTCGAGGAGGGCATCGTCGCCGGTGGCGGCGTCGCGCTCCTCAACGCGGCCGACGCGGTGAAGGCAGGCTTCGACGCGCTCGAGGGCGACGAGAAGACCGGTTCGGCGATCATCCTCCGTTCGCTCGAGGAGCCGCTTCGCCAGCTCGCCTACAACGCGGGCCTCGAGGGCTCGGTCGTCGTCAACCAGGTCCGCTCGGCCAAGAAGGGCCACGGCCTGAACGTCGACTCGGGCGAGATCGAGGATCTCGTCAAGAGCGGGATCATCGATCCGACGATGGTCACCCGCTCGGCGCTGCAGAACGCAGCGTCGATCGCGAAGAACATCCTCACCACCGAGGCGATCGTCGCCGAGGCGCCGGAGAAGCAGATGGCAATGGCCGGCGGCGGCATGCCGGACATGGGCGGGATGATGTAAGGACCGCCGCTTTCGCGGTTGTCCTGGCGAGGGGCCCGGCAATGCCGGGCCCCTCGTCGTTCCAGCCCTGTGGACGCATTGGCACAGAGTTGGCACGAATGCCCCTTGACAAGAATCGGTGTCTGACACCGATCGACAACCTAGGGTGATCAACACAGGGTTTGCGGCCCCTCTCGTGCGGTTCGGTGTCTGACACCGCCATCTGTCTGACAACGCGCGAACGCCGGAATCGCTACTCGTCTCGATCGGTCGCGCGAAGCTCCAGAGCCTCGGCACGCCGTCCCCGACCCCATCCGGCCCGCGCGACCCTCGCCTCGATGCGCGCTCCCGCACTGCTCAGAGCAGGAGCAACTGGAACGCCAGCATGGCCGCGAACGCGGCCAGCCCAACCACGAGCACGAGCCGGCGCGAGGCCTCGTCGAGCGCGTCCGGCAAGAGCTCACGCGCGGCCATCCACAGCATCGCACCGGCGGCAAACCCCAATGCGGCCGGCTGGAGCCCGTCGAACGTCTCGACGAACAGGAAGGCCGGCACCGCGAGCAGCGGCTGCGGCAGGCTCGAGAACACGCTCCACCAGGCCGCCAACCGAACGGAGACGCCGCGTGGCACGAGCACGAGGCTGATCGCGAGGCCTTCCGGGATGTTGTGCACCGCGATCGCGACCGTGATGACGACGCCCAGCGTCGCGCCCTCGCCGAACGACGCGCCGACGGCGATCCCCTCCGCCGCCGAGTGCACCGTCATCACGGCCACGATCAGCAGCGACTTCGCGGCCGCCTCGCCACGCAGGCGGCCGAGCGCCACGTGCGTGTCGTGCGCGAGCAGCCGTCGCGCGACGACGATGAACGCCACCCCGGCGAGAAAGCCGGCTCCGGCGCGGCCCACCCCGATCCGCTGACCCTCCCAGATGAGCCCGGTCGTCGCGGCCAGCATGACGCCCGCCGCTGCGGCGTTGGCCGCTCCGAGGGCACGCCGGTCGCCGAAGCGGAAGAAATGCAGCGGGAGCGCGCCGAGGCCGGTCGCGAGCGCCGTGATGAGACCGGCCAGGAATACGGTGAGCGCGGTTGGGCCGTCCACCTGGCCACCGTAACCGGCCGGACACGCGGCGCCCTCAGTGTCTGTCCGCCTTTCGCGTGCGGGTTGCCGCTACGACCGGCGGGATCGACACACCATCGATGCCCGATTGGAATCGGTCAGGACGACCGGGGCGACCTCGACGCCGGCCGGAAGCAGATTGCACCGTCCTGAGAGCTGTCGTTAGCCGATCGTTACCGCCGCGCGGAACGATCGCGCCAGATCGTGACCACGCCCGAGCGGGATCTCGGGAGAAGGTCACCGGGGAACGGAGGTGGGGATGAACGGCAAGCGATTCGGCGCCACATTGCTCGGCGCCCTGATCGGTGCGATGACGCTCGCGGCGACTGCCTGGGGGACAGGGACGCCGCCTCCGGTCGCGCACCTCGACGCAAGCGCCGATGTCATCTGGGTGTGGGAGCACAGCGACTACTGCGTCGCGAACCCGGCGGTTCCGTCGTGCGTGGTGAGCCCGGGGTCCGTGGGAGGGCCGGGGCGGGTCGAGATCACAGCGATCGATACCAACGCGACGCCGGGCGCCCCGGACGACGTGACGACCTACCTTGTCACGCCCTACGTGGATCCTCCCTATCCCTTGGGGTCGCCGCCGAGCATCACGGTCGATGCGACCTGGGCCGGTGGCGGAGCCGTACGGCTCGCCGGCGGACCGCCGGAGACGGACTTTCTCGTGGTCGACGGCGGCGCCCCCGGCAATGCGGTGACCGGCCCGGCCGGGTGGACGGGCGTCGCGCCGACGACCGACTACGTCCAGTTCCGCCCAGGGAAGAACCCGTTTTTCGACATCCTCGGGTTCGTCCAGTGCGGCTACATCCGGCTCAGCTTCGTGCCCGTCGGTGCCGAGCCGCTGCCGCTCCCCGTCGACCAGGAATGTCGCACGACGCAGCAGACGCGATACGTCGCGCCTCCCGTACGAGCGCTGTACGTCGCTGTCGAGGGCAACACCGACCCGTTCACCGGCAAGCCGATCAAGCCGGGGACGATGCTCGACCTCCTGCTCGGACAACCGCTCACGGACCCGCACTACACGAACGCGCAGCCCGCGATCTACGTCGAAGGCGTCGGTCTCACGGCCGGTCCGCCGCCGCCCGGCTATGTCCAACACGGCCTCGCCGGCAACGACCAACACGTCGCCGGTGACCTCTACCCCTACTTCACGCCCACCGGCTAGCTCGAACCTCGAGGGCGCCAGCTCTCGGCCCTGTCAGCGCAAAGAGAAACGGCCCCTGGGGAGGGGGCCGTTTCGGGTGGGGTGAATCTGGGGGAGGGTGGGATGCGATGAGTATCGGCACCGGCGCGCCGGCTCGTCTCCCTCAAAAGGGGGATTTCAGGAGTGCGCCCCAAGACCTCTAGAACGAGTACCGCTCCTCGCGCCAGGGATCGGCGTCGTTGTGGTAGCCGTAGCGCTCCCAGAACCCCGGCTGGTCGACCGCGACCAGCTCGATCCCGCGGAGCCACTTCGCGCTCTTCCAGAAGTACTTGCCGGGCACGACGAGGCGCAGCGGCCAGCCGTGGTCGTGCTCGAGCGGCTCGCCGTCCGCGTGGGTCGCCAGCATCGCGCCCTCTCGCTCGAGGAACGACGCCGGCACGTTCGCGGTGTATCCGGCCTCGCTGTGCGCGATCGCGTAGTGCGCGCTCGGGCGCTGACCGATCAGCTCCTGGATCGTCGCCCACGCAACCCCGGTGAACTCCGTGTCGAACCTGCTCCACCGGGTGACGCAGTGGATGTCCTGGACGACCGTCACGGCAGGCAGCGCGGTCAGCTCGGCCCACGACAGCGTGAGCGGCGTGTCGACCTCGCCCCACACCTTGAAGTCCCAGCCGGCGAGGTCGGAGGGATAGTCGGGGACGTCGCCCGCGTGCAGCACGGGCCACTTGTCGGTGAGGTACTGCCCCGGCGGCAGGCGGGCCGGGTCGTAGCCCCGCTCCTGCACCTTTCGCTCCGCTCTGCCCCTGAACATCGCCGCTACCCTCGTCTCGATGGCCACCACGACGTTACACACCGCTCCACGGCCGCGGTCGTACGTCGCGGTGCGCGGGCCCGACGCCGCCTCGTACCTCGAGCGGATGCTGTCGAACGAGGTGGAGGCGCTGCCGGTTGGCGAGGCCTGCCAGGCGCTGCTCCTCACCGCGAAGGCCCGGCTGGTGGCGCTGACGACCGTCTGGCGCCGGGGCGCGGACGACTTCCTGCTGCTCACCGACCCTGCAACCGGCGAGGCGCTCCGCACCGCTCTGACGCGGACACGGTTCGCCGCCCGCTGCGAGATCACTGCCGAGGAGCACGTCTCGACGCTCGTTCTCGGGCTCGACACGGGTGGCATCCCGAACCGCGACTACGGCATCGCGGCGGTCGAGCTGCTCGACGCCGAGCCTCCCGCAGCCGCCGAGCCGATCGACGCCGACGGGCTCGAGCGACTGCGGATCCTCGCACGCACACCCGCGGTGGGCCGCGAGCTCGACGAGCGCGTGATGCCCGCCGAGGCAGGCCTCGACGAGCGAGCGATCAGCTTCACGAAGGGCTGCTACCCGGGGCAGGAGCCCGTCGCGCGGCTCCACTACCGCGGCCACCCCAACCGGACGCTGCGTGTGCTCGAGCTCGAAGGAGACGAGCTCCCGGAGTACGACGCCGAGCTCAGCCTCGACGGCAAGGTTGTCGGCCGCGTGACGAGCACCGCGCCTGACCCCGAGCATGGGATCGTCGCGCTCGCCTACGTGCGACGCGAGATCACACCCGACGCGGTGCTCGCGCTGGCCGACGGCCGCTCGGCGCGGCAGCTCGGCTGAAATCTTCCGCAAAGTGCTGACTCGGGTCTTGCACGCCGGGAGCGAATCCTTAGGCTGAGCTGTGGGGAAGGGGACGCCGTATTCGTAGGGTCCGGGCCATGCCCGGCCCGTCGTCTCGCCCAGCCGGCGCCGCTACACTCAGGCCTCTCGCGCCCGTAGCTCAGGGGATAGAGCGCTGCCCTGCGGAGGCAGAGGTCGCACGTTCGAATCGTGCCGGGCGCATTGTTTCAGCCGACGGTGCCGAGTCCGTGATGGGAACCGACCCAGTGACGGTCGAGACGCTCGAGCGGTTGCTCGACGCCTTCAATGCGCACGACGTCGACGCGGTGATGAGCTTCTTCGTCGACGACTGCGTCCTCGAGATGCCGCGTGGCCCGGATCCGTGGGGGCGAAGGCTGGAGGGCCGAGCGCGGGTGCGTGAGGGCCTCGCGAGCCGCTTCGCCGGCATCCCCGACGTTCACTACGGCGACGAGCGCCACTGGGTCGCCGGCGATCGCGGCTGCTCCGAATGGCTCTTGACCGGCACGAGCACCGAGGGCCAGCAGATCGAGGTGCGGGGCTGCGACCTGTTCGAGTTCCGGGACGGAAGGATCACCCGCAAGGACTCCTACTGGAAGATCGTCGAGCGGTAGGCCGGCGCACCCCCTCACTCTTGCCCTTGCTCCCAAGTGCCGATAGTCTGATAGGAAGAAATTCGGAAAGTAGGAGAATCGGATGGCAGGCACGGTCGTACGCGGGAAGGGTCAGATCACGATTCCGTCCGAGATCCGGCGGGCGGCGCGGCTCGAGGAGGGCGACCCGGTCGAGGTCGAGCTGGTGCCGGAGGGGATCCTGCTGCGGCCTGGCAAGGTGATCGACGCGACGCAGGCCTGGTTCTGGACGGACGCCTGGCAGAAGGGTGAGCGCCGGGCGGCCGCGGATCTGGTGGCTGGCCGCAGCAGGGTGTTCGAGTCGTCTGACGCGTTTCTCGCCTCGCTCGACGAGTAGCGCACGGTGCCGACGTTCGAGCGGCTCGCCCGGTTCGATCGCGACTACGCGCGACTCGACCCGGAGCAGCGCGCCACGTTTCGCGCGGCCGTGGAGAAGTTCGTGGCCGACCTCGAGCGAGGCAAGGGGTTCCGGAAAGGGCTGCGGGTGAAGGGGATTCGTGGTGCGTCAGGGTTGTTCGAGATGACGTGGGCAGACGATGGTCGCGCGACGTTCTCGTTCGGTCGATCGATCCGCGGTGACGAGCCGCACGTCGTCTGGCATCGCGTCGGAACCCACGACATCATCTGATTCTGACGCCGACCCATTTCCGCCGGCCTCGGTAGCTCAGGGGATAGAGCGCTGCCCTGCGGAGGCAGAGGTCGCGCGTTCGAATCGTGCCGGTCGCATTCCCTGCCATCGCACTGAGCGGGGTCGTGCCGTAGGCTCAAGGCTCTTCGAGCTAACGAGGGAGCACGATGGACGCGGGCGAGTCCTATCCGGTTCACATCGAAGGTGACGCGCGACCCGAGCCTGAGCCGGTGGCTGTGGCTCGTGAAGTGGCTGCTCGCCATCCCGCACTACGTCGTGCTCGCATTCCTGTGGCTGACGCTGATGGTGCTGACGGTGGTCGCGTTCTTCGCGATCCTCGTCACCGGGCGGTATCCGCGGGGGATGTTCGACTTCAACGTCGGGGTGCTGCGCTGGACCTGGCGGGTCGCGTTCTACTCGTACGGCGCACTCGGGACTGACCGGTACCCGCCGTTCACGCTCCACGACGTTCCCGACTATCCGGCGCGTCTCGAGGTCGCCTACCCGGAGCGGCTGTCGCGCGGGCTCGTCCTCGTCAAGTGGTGGCTGCTCGCGATCCCGCACTACATCGTCCTCGCCATCCTCCTCGGCGGTGGCGGCTACGTCGCCTCGCAGGGCGACACGTGGATGTGGAACCCCGGCGCCGGTCTCATCGGCGTGCTCGTCCTCATTGCCGCTTTCGTCCTGCTGTTCACGGCGCGGTACCCGGACGGCATCTTCGACCTCGTCCTGGGGCTCGACCGCTGGGTGGCGCGTGTCACCGCGTACGTGCTGCTCATGCGCGACGAGTACCCGCCGTTCCGGCTCGACCAGGGCGGTCTGGAGGACGCCGCACCGGCGGCCGGTGTTGCTCTCGTCGAAGCGCAAGACGAGACTGCCGAGCCCGATACCGAAGCGGCGGAACCGAAACGTCGCGGGACGGCCGGCCGGGTCGTCCTCGTCGTCGTCGGGGCGATCGCCGGCGTCATCGCCTTCGGGCTCCTCGCCGGCGGCTGTGCGCTCACCGTCGTCGACCAGACGCAGCGAGACGACGACGGCTTCCTCATGTCACCGACGAAGGACTTCTCGTCGTCCACCTATGCGGTTGTCTCGGAGAGCGCCGATCTCGACATGGGTGGCGGTGAGTGGGCGCTCGACGCGTTCCTCGGAACGGTGCGCATCCGCAGCGAGAGCGAGCGTCCCGTGTTCGTCGGAATCGGGCCGGCGGTCGAGGTCGACCGCTACCTGCGAGGGGTGGAGCGCGACCTGGTCGACGATCTCGACTCGAGCGGCGACCCCGAGTACTCACTCCGCCCAGGTGCCGCACCTGCTGGGCCGCCGGGGAGCGAGACCTTCTGGGCCGCCTCGGCGTCGGGATCCGGCGAGCAGACACTCGACTGGGACCCCGAGGATGGCCTGTGGCGCGTCGTGCTCATGAACGAGGACGCGTCGCGCGGGGTCTCCTCCGACATGAGCATCGGCGCAGAGCTCGACTCCGTCCTCTGGATCGGGATCAGCCTGCTCGTGGTCGGCGCGCTGTTCGCGGCAGTAGCGGCGCTCGCGATCACGAAGGGTGTCCACCGCCGGGAGTGAGCGAAGCTACGGGGCAGCGTCGTCGAGGTGCTGCCGTAGCCGCGCGAGCGCACGGTGGAGGGCAACCTCGACCGCGTTCGTCTTCATGTCGAGGGACTTCGCGATGTCCTTCGCCTTCATGTCGGCCCCGTAGCGAAGCGCGATCAGCTCGCGATCGCGGTCGTCGAGCCGGGCAAGAGCGTCGCGGAGATCGCGGCTCATCTCGACGGTCTCGTACGCGTCGCTCGGCTCGACCGCTTCGAGGTCGGGGACGGGCTCGGGCTGCTTTGCAACGGAGCGCGCCCGGTCGGTCAGGCAGTTGGACGCGATCCCGGTGAGCCAGGCGATCGGCGGCCCTTTCTTCGAGTCGTACGAGGCCCGATACCGCAGCGCGCGCTCGATCACCTCGGACACGACGTCCTCGGCGTCGGGCCCGGGCCCGATCCGATAGGCGACGTACGCGTAGACGGCGGCAATCGCTTCGCGCGGCTGCTCGAGCGGATCGCGCGCCATGTGTCAACCGTAGGGCGCGCGACCAGGAACCGACAACACCGCGCGCGATCGCCGTCCGGCACGCGCTCGTCCACAATGGATCCGTGCCCGACTCCTCAGAGCTGCCGGCATCCGTCACGGCCCCGAGGTTCCGCCTCGAAGCTCCGCGATGGCTCGCGTCACACGCGGAGCCGTTCCTCGTCGGCGCCGGGAGCTTCCTCCTCACGTCCGCGGTCGCGTTCTCGGACGGCGGCTACTTCTCCGACTCGTGGGCGTGGGTCGCGTTCGCTGACGCTCGTCGTCGCGACGGTGCGGCTGATCCTGGTCCCGACGGTGCCGCTGCGACGCCTCGACTGGGCGTTTCTCGGCGGTCTCGCGGCGTTCGTCGCGTGGGTGGCGCTGTCCGGGCTCTGGGCACCGGCTTTCACGCCGGTCGCCGACGAGACGCTCCGCGGTCTCTCGTATGCGAGCGTCGTCCTCCTGGCGCTCCTCGTCGTCCGACGCGAGACCGTCGAGGCGCTGCTCGTCGGGACGCTCCTCGGAGTGACGACCGTCTGCTCGTACGCGCTGCTCGAGCGGCTCCAGCCCGATCGGATCGGTGACTGGGACCCGGCGATCCAGATCCGGCTGGCCGGGCCGATCGGCTACTGGAACGGGCTCGGCGTCTTCGCCGCGATGGGTGCGCTGCTGGCGCTCGGCCTTGTCGCGCGGTCAGGGCAGTCGGACCGTTCAGGCGGTCGCTGGTGCCGCGCCGGTGTTGCTGTTGCCCACGATCCTGTTCACGTTCAGCCGCGGGGCGTGGCTCGCACTCGCGGTGGGTGCGCTGCTCGCGCTCGGGCTGGTCGCCCGAGCGACGAGCAAGATCGTCCAGGCGCTGGCGGGCGCGGCCCCGGTCGTCCTGGTCGCGACCATGCTGTTCACGTTCAGCCGGGGTGCCTGGCTCGCGCTTGCCGTCGGGCTCCTCGTGGCGCTGGCGGTGGATGCGCGTCGGCTACAGCTGCTCGCCGCCACGGTCGTCCTCTCACTCGCACCCGGCCTGGTGCTCCTCCTCGCGACGACCTCCGACCACCTGACCAAGCAGGACGTCAGGATCCGCGAAGCAGCCGACGAGGGCGGGACGTTGCTCGTCTGGGTCGTGGTGCTCGCGCTCGTGTCGGCCGGCCTTGCCGTCGGATTCCGTCTTGCCGGCGACCGCGTCGACGTCGCCCCTCGTACAAAACGGGCGATCGGAGCCGGTGTCATCGCCGTCGCGGTGGTCGCGCTCGTTGCGGTCTTCGCGGTCGAGGGTGCGCCGTGGACGCTCGCGAGCGATGCGGTCGATCGCTTCAGGGCTCCCCCGAAGGCCTCCGGGGTCGACGCACGAGCCGTCTCTTCGACCTGTCGTCGAACGGGCGCGTGGAGCAGTGGCGCGTCTCGATCGATCAGTTCCGAGACCACCCGGTGGCTGGGGCAGGTGCTGGAAGCTACGAGGCTGCCTGGAATCTGGAACGCACCGGCACGTGGGCAGTCCGCGATTCGCACAGCCTCTACATCGAGACGCTGGGCGAGCTCGGGCTCCTCGGGCTCGTCGGGCTCGTCCTGGCGCTCGCGGTCCCGCTGGTAGCAGCCGTCCTCGCGCGCCGTACTCCAACGACCGTGGCGCGGTTCGGTGCCTATGCGGCGTTCCTCGCTCACGCCGGCGTCGACTGGGACTGGGAGCTCGCGGCCGTGACCCTTTGCTGCGCTCGTGCCTGCGAGCGCGCTCGTCGTGTCGCAGCGAGCAACCGCGACTCCGCGGCACTTCGACCGCGTGGTCTCGGACGGTGCTTCCGGTCGCATCTGGCGGGCTCGCGCTGGTCGCGCTTGTCGCCGTCCTGGCGACCGTCCCGCTCGCTCGTTCCCGGGTGTCGTACGAGGGGTTCCGCTTCGCCGACGCGGAGGCGCAGGCACGCAAGGCGCACCGGTGGGCGCCCGTGGTCCGCGGAGGCGCTCGACCGGCTCGGGCTCGCGCAGCTCGCGCTCGGCCAGCGAAGGGCCGCGGTCGCGTCGCTGCGCGAGGCGACCGCCAAGAGCCCTGGGGACTGGGAGCTCTGGCGCGACCTGTCCGTCGCCGCCCCGAAGGCGGAGGCGCTCGCTGCTGTCGACCGAGCGCTCGAGTTGAACCCGCTCGAGCCCGAGCTCGCCCGGCTCAGGACGCAGCTCGCGGCGAGCTCCTAGCGTCTGTAAGGAATTCGGCCCCTGCGCGGTAGTACCGGTCGTGAAGAGATTTCTGCGCAGCGAGCACGACGAGCTCGAGACGCGTCTGCGGAACGAGCGGCCTCAGGCGTCGTCCTCTCTGCTCGACGAGCTCGTGACGCGCGCCCAGGCGGCCCGGCCGGCGCCGCGTCGCGCGCAGCACCGCAGCCTGCACTCGCACTCGCGTTCATCGTCGTTGTGCTGAGCGGCCTCGCCGCGTTCGGCGGCATCGGCTACGCGAAGAGCTCGGTGTCGAGCGCCGCCGCGGGACGAAGCCGCCGTCTCGGCGGCGGTGTCTACGGTGGTCGGAAACAATGCGAACACTTCGAAGCCCGGCAAACCGGCAGTCCGAACACTCGCACATCACAACACCCAGCCTCCATGGGTGCAGCAGTACTTCCATCCGATCGTCATCTGCATCCCGTACATCGACTGGGTGTGGGTGCCGCTAGGGCATGGACGGTTCGTGTGGTTCGGCTATTGGAAGCCCGTACTCCGCTATCGGTCGGTCGTGATCTGGGTGCCCGCCAACTACCACGGACCCCAGGGTCCCTGCCCGTCGGTAGCTCTGCTCGTTGAAGCACGGGCGGGCTCGCGGCGAGCGTGAGCCGCGGTCGGCTTCCCGCCGTTCTGCGTCAGCACCACTGTGTCGCGCGATTCACGACGTGGGCTGGGTGCCGAACCCGCGAGTGACACAGGTTCGAGTGGGGCTAGGGATGGCTGACCGGCGGCTCGTGGTAACAAGTCACCGTCGATCGCACGATCGTCGTTTGTCAGCAAGTATCGACGCTTACGTGCCGCCGGGCACCGTAAGGACCTGTAGCAGTCGCTAGCGTCACGCGGCCTCAGCCGCCGTAGGCGCTCACGTAGCTCTGCGCAAGGCTTTCCCACGAGTATCGGGCAGCACGCTGGACGAGCATCTCCTCGCCGCCGGGTTGTCCGCGGACATCACCTTACTGACGGCTAATGCGATCAACTGAGGATCGCGTTCGACCGAGCGTCCTCCAAGTACGCCCGCCACCTCGGCCAGCGGTGGAATGTCGCTCGTGACGAAGGGCGTACCCAGTGTTGCCGCTTCGACAAGAACTCCGCCAAATGCTTCCTGCTCGGATGGGTGTACAAGAACGCGGGTATGTGCAAGCAGAGAGGTCTTGTCCAGTAGTGAAACCTCACCAACGATGTGGATTGATTGGCGAACGGGTGAGTGATCTCTCACCGCAGCGCGCTGGGCTGCGACGGCCCTGCAATTACCAATGCAAGGTCGTGAAGCCCACATCGGAGTTCGGCGAATGCGTCAATGACGAGGTCGAGTCGCTTGTGCTTGCCCTGTTGGCCGAGGAAAAGGACGTATGGCTGATCCGGGATATCAAGATTGCCAAGCACCGTATGGCGAGGAAGAACCTTCGCTGAGAGAACAGGCCCGATGCCCGTGATCACTATTCTTTCCTTCGCAACTCCGAGGCGGACGAGAGCCTCTCGCTCGACCTCTGTCAGTGCAAAAACACGGCCGCCTCGCAGTAGATCCGCCGCCACACTTTGTCCGGGATGCTCTCCCACCGTGGATGGTGGTTGGGAGTCACACAGACAAAAGCTCCTCGCCGACGTGCGTCGGCAAAGGCCCGCCTGGCGAGACGTTCCCGCCCCATTCGAATGATGTGAACGACGTCTTCATCACCTTCGACGTAGACAATCCGATCCGCCCAATACGAACTCGCCCAATTCCGGAGCGGATAGTAGAGACCTGCCGCTACATAGTCTCCCAGCCGACGCCTAGGACGGGTGACCTGGTCGATCGCGACCCCATCCAATGTCGCCCGACTGGCGACCTCGGGAGTCGAAGAGTTGAACCGCGAACCCAATCGTATCGCGTTTCTCGCCACGAACACGACACCCTTACCGTCATCGACAACCCTCGGATGAGAGCGTCAGCCAGTGCGGCGGTGTGCAACTGAGCGCCGCCGATGCTGGGCGGGTACCCGTGGAGCACAAAATGAACGGAGGGTGTTTTCCGTGCTTTCAACACCGTCAGTACGCCTGGGCCGTGAGAAGGCCGTGCAATGACGTCATGAGAGCTTGCGGACTCTCTCGATGTGATCCCAGTGTCGCGACTGTCGCAGCCGCCGAAAGCGACTGGAAACCCGGAGATTGAAGTAGAAGCGACTCTCGCCTCGCTTCGGCTCGACCCGAGGGTAATTGAGCGGGTCGAGAGGCGAGTCTTGAATACGCTTTGAGTTACAGCCCGCTCTGTACCCGATCCTGCGCGCTGCCGCCACCACGACATGATCTACAAGTCCCCAGGGAGCGCAGTAGCTCGTACAAGGAACCTGAAGCTGCTCTTCGATACTTGCTTTGAGGCGGCAAGTTCGTGATTCAGTTGGACCGGGGTGAGGCTCGTTAGGTTCGGGTGGGTCACAGTATGGGAGCCGACTTCCCACCCTCTCTCGCGCACTCAGGTCTGCGAGCTGAGGCCAGACCATTGGGTCAAGTTCCGGCTCGTGCTGCGTTTGGAGCCACCTGAAATAGCCGGGCCAGGCTAGAGGTAAGGCGGAATCGATGTACCTCGTCGGCGCAAAAACCGTCCCAGGCACGTCCTCCTCATCGAGGATCGGTGCCCCGATCGAGTAGACCGAAGCGAACGCGTCATCGAATGTGATCACCGCGACGCGAGCGTCCTGGGCTCAGTGAGCGCTGCAGTTAAAGTCGTGAACAAGTAGCCGCGACGCTTGAGGTGTTGGATCTGGGAACGCAGGTCATTAGGAGGCACCGCAATACTTGTGTTCCATCGCACGCTGATGGCGTGGTAGCCGAGCACAAGAACAGTTGATAGCGGTGTCACGACGCTCGTGGCGAGTGCTCGAGGATCTCTGGCTCGACAACGAGGTGGCGACTAGCCTCGTCTTGGCCCAAACTGACCTGTCGTAAATAGGCCGTTCGGAGTGTCGCCCACCAGACCGTCCCTCCAACGGCAGCCCCGATCGCAAGTCCGAGCGCAGCACCGGTTGCACCCCCGACGGCGGCACCCCCGATCGTAAGCGCAGCGGTTGCCGGTGCCGTGATGACCCGGGCGCGGAGGCTGCTCGAGAGCTCGTCGAGCGCTCTGAGTCCCGCCGACGCCATGACCACGGTGCCGCTGGCGGCCATGACGATCGCGAAGAAAGGCACGAGCGGCTCTGCCTCTCCCAGCTGTTACCTGCCAGCAGCTGGCCTAGCCAAGGGATTACTATCACCGCTGCTGCCCAAAGGCAGGCGGCCGCCACGAAGCACGCGGCACCAATAGCCATCCATCGCAAGAGATGGCGTGCCCTGTTCTCGCGCACGAGACGTACACCCTCTGGGACGGCTACGAGCGCTAACCCCAACTCCAGAGTGTTGAGTGGTCCAAAGACCAGGAGGCCGGCGCGAACTGCTCCAAGCGTCGCGAGGCCCGCGACTGCCGCGACCCCAAACATCGCGACCTGGGAAGCTCCCGAACTTGCGACAAACTCGACCAAGAACCGAAGGGATGTCGCGCGATGTTCAACGACCCATTCTCCCATCCCTCGAAAGCGCGGCGGGGTGCGGGCAATGACGCACGCGAGCACCGCGCCTGCACCACCGGATACGCCCCAAACCGCGATGATGCTTGTTGGCGTCCACTGTTCCGCGCCATGCAACAGGACCGCGCCGGCGAGGAACACGACCATCCAGGTGAAGTCCGACGCAAATGCACGTATCCCGGACGAATGTGCGAAGAACGCAAACCGCCACGTGTCCTGGAGGAGTAGCATCGGCATGACCAAGCCAAGCGCGCATGCCTCGGACCGGAAATCGGGCAGCAAGATCGAGGTCGCAACGAGCAAAGCGCCTGCGATCGCACCGATGCTCAATGCCGTTCCGGCAGCAAGACTCGCACCGCTACGCCAAAGAGGGGTCGAAACCGATGCATATCTTAGGACGAGGACCTGCGAGGTGACTGCACGCGCAAGGCCAAGAACAATGAGAAATGTTGAAAAGCAGAGCGTGAATGCTCCAAACGAATCCGCGTCGGTCGCATGGGAGACGAAAACCACAAGTAAGAAGTTGGTCGCGCTCGACACAACCTGATCCAGCATCCCCCAAGCGATCCGACCCACGTCTACGCAGTTCCCGAAATTCGCATCGAGCGCTCCTGGTCAGTCAATGCAGTCGCACGGTCTCCGACAAGCGCCAACAACAAGAACCAGGAAAATCCATAACCACCGAGCTGGCTATCGGCGAACGAGTTAAAGAGAAGTCCAACAAAGAGCGCCACTGAGCAACTCGCCATGAGCGTGCGCTCTGTCCGAAGTCGCTTGAGAAGACTTCGGCCAATGAATACAAGCGCCAGCATCCAGAACGCCGCTCCTAGAAACCCGGAAGAGATCAACACCTGTAGGAGTGCGTTGTGTGCGTGTCCTGCATTGGCGAATTCGCGTCGTACCGTCTCGGCTAGCGGTCCGGTCTGTAGGGCTGCGGCGCCCCGTCCGAGTAGCGGGTCGGCGAGCGCTTCTGGCAACAAGATGTTCCAGAGCCGAAGCCTGCCCGACAGATTCCCCACCGATGCCGGGTCATTACGAGTGAACCACGATGCGAGCGGTGCTAGGAAGACGACAAGTCCGACGACAAGAGCAAGACTGATCACCATCGGACGCAGACGGAAGAGCCCTGAGACCCGCGGTCGAGAACCGATCGACGTGAGTACCAAGACCAGAACCATCGCGGCCGCTGCAAGGGCGCCCGACCTACCCCACGAGTACATCAGCGCGATGGCCCCAACGGGGATCGCCAGCGCACCGACGACTGTCGAGTGGAGTCGATCGGAAAGCAGGAGGGAAACACCCACCGCGACCACGACGGCAGCGGCGAACGCTAATACGTCGGGATGCACGAACCCGCCGTAGCGCGCGATGTCAATGTCGGCGTAGTAGTACTGCTGCGCGACAGTGGCGTCGCGCAGAAACAGCGCTGCGAGGCAGTCCCACACGGCCGCGAGACAGACGGCCACGGTCAAGTACGGCCATCGTGAGTGGAACACAGCGCGCGAATAAGCGAATACGGCCACCACCGGCAATGCGGCCTGTGCCCAGCGAAACGCCGCAAGCTGTGGGTCGACACCAAAGCCCGAGCTCAAGAGCAAGACGCACAGAAAGAGTCCTAAACAAGCGAAGATTCGTATCGTCTCCACGCGCAGACGCGCCGGCCTCTCTCCTACCGCGGTTGTAATTGCCAGGGTCGCTGCGCCCACGACGAGAAGCGCATACGGGAGGGCCTTGAGCGGAGAAAGCGCGGAAGCCGCTCCGGGAGGTGAGAGCGTCAGGTGTGACACTGCTGTCCGTCACTGCAGCTCCGATGCCAAACCCCAGTGCTACCACGGCCACGCCCGTCAAGAGCGGACCGACAACGATGAAAGCGACTACACCGACTGCAAGCGAAAGTAGGCCGGCCACAACCATGGGACGGGCGTAAGCGACCGCACCGCCAGCCGCCAGCGCAAGAGCGATGACACTCACCCACGTAACCGCACGCGCAGTCAATCGTTGATCAGTGAGTGTCGACATCGTTACCCCTCGGGGAGGCCGTCAGCACAAATGAAGTCAGGGTCAACAGTCCAGGTGCGACACTGTCGATCGTCCGTGAAGAGATTCGTTGGGGATATGACGTCTCCAGTGCAATGAGTTGGTCCGCAAGAGCATTAACAGTCGCGTTCGGCGATGTTGATGGGACTGACTTACCGCCTAGAAGTGCGGCACCGCCGCGATCAAGACACAACACTGGAAGACCAAACGCGACAGCTTCCGCGACGACAAATGGGGAGTCGTCGCGCATGCTCGGAAGTAGAAGCGCGTCGACCTTCGTCATTAAAGCGAAAACCTCGACCCTCGGCCGGTGGCCGTAGAACTCCACGCGGTCAGAAACCCGCAGGCGCGCAACAAGGCGACGGAGGCGTACCTCGTCTGGCCCTGACCCGACGATGACGAAGCGCCAACGCGGGCAAGACGCGATCGCCTTTATCGCGAGCGATACACCCTTCCAGGGCAGCAGACGACCCGCAAACAGAGCCGTTCGGAATTCACCGGTCGACCGGGAACTGCCGTCACCGCCGCCGAGAGAAGCGTCCACGAGAGCGTTCGGAAAAACCACGGTCTTCCGATGGTGTCGTTCGGGAACCGCATCGAACGTCTCATGGTTCTGCACCAAGATCAATCGCGCTTTTCTGAGAGTTCGGTGATATAGCGGATTACATCTCAACACAAGAATTCCGCAGGCACGCGCGGACTCACGAAGCGCCCCCGTTACCCCTAGTTCGGGTACAAGCCTGAGTGGTGGCAGGACGGCGCCCCCAACCGGACCAAATATGAGTGGAATATCGAGTCCGACAGCCGGCGAGCCGTACCACATGTTCGCCCACGTCAAGTGCCAAGCGAGATCAAAGCGTCTTTGCTGGGACATACGCTGAGCGGCTTTACCTGCCGCGATCTGCCATGCGGCATAGTACAGCCGCATCCTTCGCTGTCCTTGCTTTAGATATAGAAGTGTCGGCGGCAAATCGACGTAGACAAATTTGAGGGTGGTTTCGCATTCGCCTTCCGCCACTGCCTTCTCGATCGCTTCTCGGTTGTTAGCTCGCGTGATAACCCAGGTCTCACCAAGGCGTGCTAGTGCTTGTGCCCAAATCCAACCGGCACCGGGTTCTGATCCGCGATCTGGTTCGCATGCATAGGCTATTGCGAGAATACGCAAGGCCCAGCGCTCCTCAGAGTTCCATGAGCCGGGCGCCCTTAGGAGGGATCGACCCAATTAGTGAACTTTCGGGGGCTTCCTCGAGCGGATCCATTCTCGGAACTCAGGCAGGATCTCGTGGCGAGACACCTTGGCCGCCTCCGCGTACGCGGCGACAGCCCGGCCGAGCTGACCGTTCCCACGAGTCCGGCCCCGAGCGCTCCCAGCGTTGGACGATGGAGGTAGCGGAAGGCCTGAGCGAGATAGTGGAACAGATCGTCAAAGGGGGTGGTCGGCGCGTGCCAGTTCTCCCAATCGATCAATGTCCATGTCACGCCGTCATACAGAACGTTCCAGGTGCGAAGTCCCCATGCGCGAAGCCGGTCGCCGCCAGTTGTCCGACCTGAGCTGCCAGCTGCTCAGAAAGCGCCCACGGCCGCAGCCGAGGTCGCCAGGGCACCGGATCAACCACCATCATCCCCGGCTCGCTATGCCGCAGGCGCGGGTGCCCGAGTTCGAGCGCGTGGTTTTGAGCGAGCCTCCGAAGCACCAGTGCTTCAGCGAGAGAATCGGCCGGGATTGTTTGCCTGGCGCGGCCTTGATGACAGCCTTCGCGATGCCGACACTCGTCGAGTGCAAGGAGAATGAGTCTCTCCGCGTGGTTCGTTCGCATCACGGCGTATACCCATTGCTCCGGAAACAGCTTGAGGAGCCGGGGGCGCAGCCAGTCGGGAATTGGTTCTGCAGTTGCGGGCAACAGCCAAAGACGCCGATGCCTTGCGCCCGCGCGCGCGAGACGCCAGCCGACGTGAGAGCGAATGGTGCATGGCTGGTAGATCGCGGTAAGGCTCTCACGAGCGAATCTTCGGGGCCGGCCGGGCAAGACAAGGCGCGGGATCTTGGCGACTCCCAACCCTGACCCAGTCCTGCGTCACGCTTGGGTTTCGAGTTATTCGGACGATGCGCTCAACGACGCAATCGAGCTGGTCCGTCGGAGCGAACAATGTGAACCGAGGGATGCTGCTCCCCAAGCGCACGCCACGCAGCGAACTGTCTGGTTATCTCATCGAGCGGGAGCTCCGGCTTCTCTCCGAGATGATTGATGGCTCTGTCTCGAGGACGAAGGTTGGCGCGCGGAAGACCACCTCAAGTCGGCGCACGAGAGATCCCGTGGGCGTAGGCCACAGCGAGCTGGATCGACCGCGAGGTCGAGGAAGCCGCGCTCAAGAATGACCAACCGCCACGGCGGAGCCGCGGTGATATTCGAACGTTCCAGCCGATCGCGAAGTCGACGAGCATGTACGCAAACTTCGCGTACGACACAGCTAGGGGATAGGGGGGGCGCGGTGCGGATCAGTCGCGTCCATCCCAGGCTTCGTGCGTCGCGGAAGTACGCGAGGCCGATGGTGCACGATCGTCGCTGCGCCTCGCTGTGCCCTCGCGCGCTCGGCAAGAGCCTGTGCGCACATTCGACCTGCCCGACCCGTCCGGGCCGGCAAGGACAATTAGCGACCCCAACCCTTGGACGCGCTGTCTCTCTTGAACAGCCATGGTGCGCATCCGCATCGAGGAGCCAACGAGAGAAGCTGCTTGGCGTTGGACGATCGCCGGCGGCGAATGCGAGGATTGGGCACGGAAACCTCTGAGTGGCCTTCGCACGGACCCGAGTCGTCATCGTGACGGCGTTCATCCCTTCGCGCGCTGCGCGGCCTTGTGTCCTCAGTACTGCCCAGCTGGTCCCATCCGCCGTCGCAATAGACGTTCAGAGCGGTACCGAAGACTGTGATCTGCCCACGAGATCGACCGCGCAGCCGCCTCTGCCCCGGTCGGATCAGCGATCAGGCCGGCCCGAACACGGCGACGCGCAAGGGCCTTCGGCTTGGGCTGTCCGGTGAGCGAGCTACCCGTTAGGAGGAACTGAAAGATCTCGGCGCCAGGGGGGAGCCGTCGAAACCCACGTTCATCTAGCCGAGCAAACCAGCGAACTGACTCAGGAGTCAAGAGCGGGGCGCCGCGGTAGCTCTGTACGGCGCAGAGATCAATCTCGAGTTCGACCTCGGTGTCTGACGCGACAATCGCGTGAAGCACACCTGGGTAATGTCGACACACGATCGTGTTATCGAAGGAATGAGTGGATGCCCAGGTCTGAATCACGTCCTTGAGGCAGCTCCAGGCACGCATCGGTGCGACCGCGTCGATATCGCCCAGCCCTTGAATCGCCGAGCTCCAACGTTTCGAGACGGCAAAGGAGTCTGACTTCCGGGTGAGTTCCACCAACAGATCCGTAATGTCGTGTGGCCGCGTCCTAGGCATCGAGATGGATTCCAACTGATGCATGAAGCTGCGCGCCGTTTGTTGCCACGAGAAGTTGTCGCGGGCCGTCGCCGTGCAGCAAGACCGACCGCCGATGCGTTCCGCCCAAGGCTACGGAGATCCCATCGGCTAACGCTTCAGGTGCCAGCGAGGCGAGGACGCAGCCTCCATGCGGCGCGAGATCTTGGCAGCAAGCGTCCGACGCAACTATCGGCACGCCCAGCGCTGCTGCCTCAAGCATGAGGACGCTGTTTGAGTCCCACCGAGACGGATAGACAAGCGCACCCGCGAGGGCGTGCCATTTCGCGTGACCCCGAAGCGCGGGACCCACGGAGACCGTCTCGCCCAGGTCGAGCGTCCTCTGCAAGGTTCCGCGAACGCGCCTTTCGTCTCCGCCGGAGGAACCGCGCATACGCAACGCACCTTGTCAGCTGGGCGGACAACACGAAGGAGTCGAACAGCCTCGAGAAGGAGATCCAAGCCCTTACATTCGATGTCGTATCGTCCGAGCCAAATCAGATAATCAGATTGCTGTCCCGTCCACACAATCGACTGTCTCTCGATCCCGTACGGCGCGACGATCGTTCGGCCTTCGAAGCCGAGACTTCGGATGTATTGCTCCTCAGACGCGAATGAGATATGAACCGCATCTGCACGTCCAATCAGATCGTCCTCGAATACCTGGAACCAAGCGCGCTTGACGACACGATTCCATCAGGTTCTTGTGATATGCGCCGTGCGGCGTGAGGATATATGGGGTCCCGTGACTGCGTCCTTCGCGCGCGGCAACGACATTGTGGTATCTCCACCCGGAGTGAAGGACAAGTGCGTCCATTCCGTCTAAGTACGCACCCAGATCGCGCGGATGACGTGTCCGCCCGCGGCCTCGGTGCGAAACCGCCACAACCTCCAGGTCACGGAAATGGTCCCTGGTCCCGGTTCGCACAGCACCCTAACTTCGCATCCTGCAGAGGTCAACGACCTGGCCCATCCGTGGACCGCATTGTTGCCCCACCGTCTCCGAGAAGCGCTCGCGGGTAGTAGAACGCAAAGTCCATGACTTGCTCGCTGAACGTCCGTCACCTTTCGACCAGCCGCCTTGGCTCTCGCGCCCGTGGCACGAATGGATACTGGTAGCGGCCGAGGAGTGGCCCTGCGAGCATCGAGACCTTCCACGCTGAGGTCGGTGCCATCTCCCATTGCCACGCGTCGTCGAGGCGGACTGCCACAATGCCGGATCGAAAGCGATCCGGATTGCCCGCGACCGTGTGGTGCGTATGAAGGTAGACAGCTCCATCCGCCAGTCGAGGATTTGCGGGCATCTGTTCCGAGCTTCGAAATCCAAGAATGTCTCTGCACGCCTCAATGGCGCTCACAAAGTCCTCATAGCGAAGCACGGAATAGTGTTTGCTCGACCCAAACAGGCGCTCCATCGCGACGTTGACCGTGTTCCAAATGACGGTGCTCGAGACGAGACCATGGCCGTTGAGAGGTCGCTGAACAACGTCGTCGACCTGCATCTTTCTTCGCATCCAGGAATGGGCGACCCCGCGCGGATCGCGTACCATGTGTGCCACGTGCAACTCGAGATCGATGCCTGAAAGAACGTAGGCATATCCGGGATCCTTTGATGAGTCGACGATTACATCTGCGCCGGCAACTGCCGCGATCGAGGAATACAGTGGCAACAAGAGTGCTCGGTACCGTCGCAGGCTTCACCAAATCTCCCGGCTGTATACCTTCGAACGTCATAAATGGCAGGTGTCGCAGTTGAGTTGTCCTCTGCGCAAGAGCGGCGACATCAGTCGCATTCGGTCGCCGCGACCCGTAGGCGCTGCGAAGCACCTCGTCCCAGAACTCGCATTTCAAGAATAGGAGCGACATCCGCACTGGCGGTTGCCGAGACCCACGGACCCACAACCGAGACAGCTCCCCTACAGATATGACTCGAGGAAACTCTCCGAGGATATTCGCCAAAAGGTGGTGCCGCTTCGCCCCGAGCCTCCGATGTAGACCACCTGCAATTTGCTGGCGTGGTTTGGATTGGCCGGCGCAGGCCGCTTCATAGGCATCTCTTGGAAGACCGGGGTCTCAGTGAAAGCTCGATGAAGCGCGGGCAACAAAGGCCGCGTTGGTGGACAGATCGCCATCCGAGCCGGCGTGGCTCAGCGAAGCATCGGTGGGCCCACTCGAGACCGCTGCGCTGCATCCAGGCGGGCGCGCGCTGCTTCGTGCCGGCGTGGAAGTCGAACGCCGCACCGACGCCGAGCACCAGCGCGGGCGCGAGGGTCGCTGCGCTGCGCCATCCACAGCTCCTGCTTGGGCGCGCCGAGCGCGCACCAGACGACGTGCGGTCGCGTTGCCGCCACCCGACGAGCAGTGCCTCGTCGTCCTCCGACCGGTGCCGGCGCGTCCGTCGCGACTATCTCGGCGCCGGGAAAGCGATCTCGCAGCCGGGTCGCCAGAGCCTCGACGACCGTTGGCGTCGAGCCGAACAGAGCGTGGCGCAAGCCCGTGCGCTCGCCCGCGGTCGAAGACCGCCGGCATGAGATCGGGGCCGCCGATGCGTTCCGCTCCCTGCATGCCGACTCGTCGCTGCAACCATGCGACCGGCGCGCCGTCCGGGAACACTGTCCACGCACCCTCGACGGCGCCGCATCACCGTCGGTTCGCGTCGGGCCGTCATCAGCACGTGCACGTTGCAGAGGACCCCGTAGCCTCCCGCGCCCGAGAGCGCGCGATCGATCACGGCGTCTGCGCGACTGCGACGGTCGCCGACGGCGCAACTGCACGCCGAGCACGTCGCAGGTTGGCAGCGCCGGCACTGCCACGATGTCAGGCCGAGTGCTGGCGCACCAGCACCGGGATCGTCTGCACGATCAGCTTCAGGTCGCCGCTCAGCGACCAGGTCGTCACGTAGCGGTAGTCGAGCCCGACCATCTCCTCGAACGGGATGTCGTCGCGGCCGAGCACCTGCCACAGCCCGGTGATGCCCGGCTTCAGGTCGAGCCGCTTGCGCGCCCAGCCGTCGACGTGCCTGTCCTCGTCGAGGATCAGCGGCCGCGGGCCGACGAGGCTCATCTCGCCGCGGAAGCACGTTGACGAGCTGCGGCAGCTCGTCGAGCGAGTAGCGGCGCAGGAAGCGTCCGACGCGCGTCACGCGCGGGTCGTCGGGGATCTTGAACATGCGGTCGTCGCCGCCGAGGTGCTTGTTCAGGTGCGCGACCTCGGCCTTCCGCGCGTCGGCATCGGCGGTCATCGTGCGGAACTTGAGGATCGTGAACGTCTCGTCCTCGCGACCCATCCGCACCTGGCGGAAGAACACCGGGCCGGGCGAGTCGAGCTTGATCGCGACCGCGATCGACGGCGAAGAGCGGGAGCCAGCAGCACGAGCGCGACGCCCGAGACGACGAGGTCGAGCGCGCGCTTGAGGAACAGCGACGAGTTCGACAGCCGCGCCGGCGCGAGGCCGAGCAGCGGCATCCCCTCGGCGGCGTGCACGCGCATGTGCGGGCCGAGCACGTCGAAGAGCCGCGGCACCACGTCGACCTGAACGCCCAGCTCGTTGAGCGTGCGGATCAGCTCGAGCGTCTCGGCGTGCGGCGCCTGCGAGAAGGCGACGATCACGCGCTCGACGTGCGAGCGCCTCCACGAGCTCGGGCAGCTCGCTCGGTCGTGCCGAGCACCGTCAGACTCGCCGAGGTCCTCCTCGCGCTCGCGCGGGTGGTCGTCGACGAAGCCGATCGACGTTGACCCCGAACTCGGGATGCTGCAGCAGCTTGCGCGCGACCTTCTGCCCGACGTGGCCGGCGCCGACGACGAGCGTGTTCTGGACGTACGCATCCGTGCGCCGGCACGATCGCTCGCGCGACGGTCCGACCGACGACGACGAGGACGACCGCGAGCAGCCAGAAGAGCCCGAGCTTCGGGAAGCTCGGGTTCGCGAACTCGAAGTACGTACGCGAGCGCGAACAGCAGCCAGGCGCCGACCGTGAGCATGTTGAAGACGCCGAAGAAGTCGTCGACCGTCGAGTGGTTCGCGCGCTCCTCGTCGCCCGAGTAGAGGCCGTAGAGCCGGCCGAGCACGACCCAGAGCGGAAGCGTCAGCGCGAAGAGGACGACCTCCGTGCGCCGTCCCGACTCGATCGACCGGCGGGTCGTTGCCGCTGAACGCGAGCTGCGTGAGCGAGAACGCGAGCAGGATCCCCAAGACGTCCGCAGACGCGAGCGCGCGCCGTACTGCCCAGCCACGTGCGTGCCCTTTGCCAGCTCGGTGCTTGAGGATGAGCGTGCGCGTGCGCTCATCGACCAGATCCTCGTATTGAAGGCTGGACGCAATGCGGGCCTCGCCGCTTTCGCGTAACTGCTCGGTAGCCCCCTCAGGCGTGGTCGCAGCACGGATCACACCGCCTCCTCGGCGCGGTCAGCCGCGGGCGTGTTTCCGTTCTCCACAGGCATGACGTCCCGGGTGTAGTAGCTCTCGTCGTACCCGTAGCCATAGGCGTCGTAGATGTCGTAGCCTGAGCCCTTCTCCGAGCCGGTCACCACGAAGCCGAGCTTTGGGGTCGGCATCGCGTCGAGCACGCGTCGCAGCTCGCCGAGCATCGGTGCGCGTCACGACGCCGAGTTGCGTGACGACGAGCACGCCATCGGCGTGGGCTGCGATCCGCGCGGCGTCGCCGACGCGGAGTACCGGTGGGGTATCGAGAACGAGTACGTCGTAGCGCCCGCGCAGCTCGTGAAGGATCCGCTGGAGACGGACGCGTGCCGACGAACTCGCCGGGATCGGGTGGGAGTGGGCCCGAGACGAGCACGTCGAGCGTCCCGGCGTCTTCGCTCTCGCTCTGCGGCGGCGCAAGCCCTATCGAGCGGATAGCCCAGTGCCGAGATCGATCTCGGCGAGCGCCTCGTCGAGCTCGATCGTTCCGAGCGCGACATCAGTGATCCCCTGCTTGTGGAGCAGGTGGAAGAAGCGGGCGAGGTACGGGCGGCGCAGATCGAGGTCGACGAGGCATGTGTGCTTGCCCGCTCGCGCCAGCGCGATCGCGAGGTTGGCCGCCGTCGTCGACTTACCCTCCTGCTCGATCGCGCTCGTGACGAGGATCGAGCGCACATCAGTCACCCTCGAGCCGTGCGAAGTCGAGGTTCGTCCGGAGCATCCGGAAGGCCTCGGCCGCGCTGTCGCGTGGCGTGGCGATCATCACGAGCTGGTCGTCCTTCTGGAGGCTTCGCGACGGCGCCGGGATCCGCGCCAGGAGCGTCAGTCCCAGCGCCGAACCGATCTCCGACGCGTGGCGCACGCGCGTGTCGAGCGCGTCGATTGCGAAGGCGAGACCGACCCCGAGCACGAGCCCGAGCGCCAGGCCGAGCACGGCGTTGCGCATTGGCGTCGGCGCAACCTTGACCGCCTCGTCCGCGCTGCGGATGACGCTCGCCCGAGACGTCTGCAGGGTCTCGAGCGTCGCGAGCGTCTCGCTCTTCTCGAGCAGCGAGTCGTGGAGCGGGCTGTTCGTGCTCGCCCTCGGCCTCCAGTTGTGAGAGCTTGCGCTCGACCTCCTGCTTCGCGCGCGCGTGAGCGCCTGTGTGTCGAGTTCGCCGCGGTACTCGGCGAACGCCTCCGGCATACGCGGTGGCGAGCGCCTGCGCCGCGGCCTCGGTCGTTGTTCGTGACGACGAACTCGAGAATGTCGCTCTGGCCCTTCGGGCTCACCGACGAGTGGTCGAGCAAGTCGTCGACCGTCATCCCCTCGATACGTGCGCGCAAGAGCGCCTTCTCGGGCGACCGTCGGCACCGAGGCGAGGTTCGCCTGCGTCTCGGCCGCGCGCGCCTCGTCGACGAGGAGCGTCGTGTCCGGGATCGCCCGTCAGGGCCGAGGCGAGGTTCTGCCGGTTGAGGTAGACCTCGGCCTTCGCCTTGTACTGCGACTGCTGGCGGGTCGAGAAGAGAAAAGCACTGAGCGGGACGACCACCGCGCAGGTGAGGACGATCCACTTGCGACGGCGGAGTACTCGTAGATATGCGTCGAGCGAAGAGCCCGACTCTCCCCTTGTCTGGTCTTCCAACTTCGCTCCCCTACAGAGGACGGCTCTGACTGCCAGAGACTTCCCCTGACCGCGTCTACCCACAGTACCCGCGATCGAACCGGTTAACAACAGGACCCCTACCCGCGTTCGACGTCGGCGTAACATGGCGCCGTGTCCTGCTTCGACGTTCCTGCGCAGGCGTACGACCGCTACATGGGTCGGTACTCGGCGCCGCTGTCGCCGCAGCTCGCCGACCTGGCGGGCGTCCGAGCCGGCCAGCGCGTTGTCGACGTCGGCTGCGGGCCGGGCGCGCTGACCGCAGAGCTCGTCGCGCCGGCTGGGCGCCGGCGCGGTCGCGGCCGTCGACCCGTCCGAGCCGTTCGTCGAGGCCGCCCGCGAGCGAAATCCCGGACGTCGACGGTCCAACAGGCGGCGGCCGAGCAGCTGCCGTTCCCCGACGCGAGCTTCGATGCAGCCCTCGCACAGCTCGTCGTCCACTTCATGAGCGACCCGGACGCCGGAGTCGGCGAGATGCGGCGGGTGACGAAACAGGGTGGTGTGATTGCTGCGTGTGTCTGGGACCACGGTGGCGGACGCGGGCCGGTCAACCCGCTCTGGGAAGCCGCTCTCGCTCTCGACCCGACCGTGACGGACGAGTCGGCGCTGTACGGATCGAACGAAGGTCAGCTCCAGGCACTCTTCGAGCGCGTCGGGCTTCGCGACGTGGAGGAGACGGCGATCGCCTCGAGTGTCGAGCACCCGACCTTCGAGGAGTGGTGGGAGCCGTTCACCTTCGGTGTAGGTCCCGCAGGCACGTACATCGCCGCACTCGACGACGAGCATCGCGCTGCGCTCCGAGAGCAGTGTCGAGCGACCCTCCCGGACGCCCCGTTCACCGTCACCGCGTACGCCTGGACCGCGCGCGGGGTCGTGTGATCTCGACGGTTACGCGTCGAGGCTGGCGCGGTAGATGACCGCCTCGGGATCCTCGTACACCGGATGCAGGAAGCCCGCGCTGTCGAACAGGTGGCGCTCGTCGGGGGTGTAGTAGACGACGAAGACGGGCCTGGGAGACACGGTGAGCGATCGTCGGAGGTTCTCGAGGACGCGCTTCATCGTCTCCCCGAAGAACGGGTTGTAGAAGTAGACGACCGACGGCTCGTCCGGGAACTCGTACTCGCCGGCGTCCAGAACGGTCACCTCGACCGGCCCATGGGCCGGATGGATGCCAGCGGTGTTGCGACGTGCGACGTCGGCGAGGCCATCGTCGTACTCCACCCCGACCACCCGGTCGAAGCCCAGCTCGGCCGCAAGGACGAGCGTTCGGCCCTTGCCGCAGCCCATGTCGAAGAACGTGAACCCGGAAGGATCGACGTCGATCGCGCGGATCAAGTCCTCGAAGCGCCTTGGTGGGCTGGGCTGGTAGTACCCCCAGTCACCGACGATGATCGCTTCGCCGATGCCCGCGGTGTCGAGCCCACGCCGTCGGTCGAAGCGGGTGTCACGGTAGACGGTCCAGCGTCTGTGGGCCGCGTGCCGGAGAGGCCTGATGGCGCTCTCGACAGCGGCGCTGAGGCGAAGTCGACGGCGTTTGATCAGGGCTCCACGGCGCGTAGTACCGAGCGTCATACGCGATCCGGCGCCTCCCGTCCACGAGCTCTCGCGCGGGGCAGGGGTGAGACCGACGTCTGACGGGACCGAGGAGTCGCTCGAGGGTCCGCGGTCGTGCGATCCGAAGTTCGACATGAATTGCATGTCGGCAGGCGCGCCGCGGTCCTGAAGGGCGAACGGACGGGTGCCGAGCACGGGGCTGTGCTCGACGGCGGGCCGGGCAAGCCCGGCCCCTACATGGGCGCGAACACCTCGACGCGGGCTTCGTGGCCCGGGATGGTGGCGAGCCGGCGGTCGCACGTCACGAGGGGTATGTCGAGGATCTCAGCGAGCGCGAGGTAGACGCCGTCGTAGACGGTCGCGTTCTTGCGCAGCTCCCAGGCGCGGGGCAACAGGGGTGCGTGCGGGTAGTAGATGATCGGGAGGTTCGCTGCGTCTCGTCGCGCCTCCGTTGCGCGATCGCGCGAGATCTCGTGTGCATTCTCGAGCCGGCGCAAACCCTGGGCGACCTCGACCTCCATGAGGTACGGGGCATGGAGCTCATCACCCCCGAGCAACCGTCGTGACACATCGACGCCTTGCCGGGGGACGAGGAGGTCGACGAGCGCCGACGCGTCGACGACGATCACGCTTCGTCAGGGCCGTCGCGCATCTCGCGGATGACGCGAACGATCTCGGACCGTCGAGCCCCTCCCTCGCGCGTGGCGATAATCGCGAGGACCTCCGCCAGCGTCGGCTTCTCGGCGAGCTTGATGAGCTCGCTACGGAGGTACTCGGACATCGACATCCCGGCTTCGGCTGCTCGCGCGCGAAGCACTGCATGGATGTCGTCCGGAACGTCCCGGATCTGGATCGCCTTGGGCATCTCCATGACAAGCATACAACCAGTTTGGGTGCGTTGCATGCAAGATGCCTCTTTCGGACGTGTCCCAGCGGATTGGGTGGTCGCAGCTCGGGGTGCCGCCGCGTTGCGTCGGCACAGGCCGGGCATGCCCGGCCTCTACGGCGAATCGTGGGCCAGCGCGACGCGGACACCGAACGCGACCAGCACCGCGCCGGTGACCGCGTCGAGGAATCGCCGCACCCGGCCCCGCAGCAAGGCCCCGCGCGCCCGGTCGACCACCAACGCGTAGAGGCTCAACCACGCGAACGTCATCGCGCTGAACAACACCCCGAGCGCCAGCATCGTGAGCAGCCCGACGACGCGCCCCTCCGGCGCGAACTGCGGCAGCAGGCTCGTGAAGAAGAGCGCCATCTTCGGGTTGGCGAGGTTGCTCAGCAGACCGCTGCGGAGCGAGCGCTCCGGGCGAGCAACCGGCTCGGTCCCGTGGGAACCGCGACGCAACCCGAACGCAGCCAGCAGCGATCAGCACTCCGAGGACGATGAGGTACGCGGCGCCCGCGAGCTGCAACCCGACGAACGCGGGCCGCCAGGCCGCGACGAGCGAGGCGACCCCGACCGCCGCCGCGACCGACCAGGCGACCTGGCCGAGCGCGACACCCGCCGCGGTCGAGACACCCGTCCGGCGGCCGCCGGCGAGGGTGTTGCGAATCGTCAGCGCGGTGTCCTGGCCCGGTGTGCAGATCAGCACTGCCGCCACGCCGAGGAATGCGATCAGCGCGGAGGGCATGCGGTTCTCGGGCCGGGCGAGCCCGGCCCCTACGACCCCGAGAGCGCGTTCCTCGCCGCCTCCGCCATGTCGCCGCCGACGGCCTGGATGACCTCGGGCCGATCGAGCAGGCGGGCCCGCTGCTCGGGCGACTGCAGGCGGTTGACGACGTACTTGTCCTCGAGAATGTCGTTCAGCGACCGTCCACGGTCGTGCTCGCGGATCACATACTGGGCGACCCGGTCCTCGGCCGCCGACTTCTGGAAGAGGAACGAGAACATGTCCTTGAACGCCACGACCCGATCCTAGCGGCGCGATCGCCCAAGCGAGGTGCGGTTGTCGGGGACGGCTCCGCGGGGCGGTGCTAGGGTCGCGCGCCATGCAGATCCGCGTCGGCCACAGCCCCGACCCAGACGACGCTTTCATGTACTGGGCGCTGACGACCGACCTCGTCGACCCGCGCGGCTTCACGTTCGAGCAGGTGCTCGCGGACATCCAGACGCTCAACCAGTGGGCCCGTGCGGCCAGGCTCGAGGTGACGGCGCTGTCGCTCGCCGCCTACCCGTTCGTGCAGGAGGACTACGTGCTCCTGCCGCACGGCGCCAGCATCGGCTCCGGATACGGGCCGATCGTCGTCGCCCCTGAGCCGCTGACGATGGACGACCTCGGTGGGCTCGAGATCGTCGTTCCGGGAGCGATGACGACCGCGTTCCTCTCGCTCCGTCTCGCGATCGGCGACTTCGAGTACCGCGAGCTGCCGTTCGAGCAGATCCCCGACGAGGTCGCCTCCGGGCGCGCCGACGCAGGGCTCCTGATCCACGAGGGGCAGCTCACGTTCGCGAACCTCGGCCTCCACCGGGTTCTCGACCTCGGCGAGTGGTGGCTGCTCGAGACCGGGTTGCCGCTACCGCTCGGGGTCAACACCGCCCGGCGCGACGTCGACCGGCTCGAGGACCTGTCGGAGGTGCTGCACGACGCGATCACCTGTGGGCTCGACCACCGCGACGAAGCGCTCGAGTACGCCCTCCAGTTCGGGCGGGGGATCGACGAGGCGGTCGCAGACCGGTTCGTCGGGATGTACGTCAACGAGCTGACGCAGGACTACGGCGCCGAGGGCCGCGCCGCCGTGGCCGAGCTCCTCCGCCGAGGCGAGGCGATCGGCGCCTTCCCGCAGCCGGTCTCGATCGACTTCGTCGGGGCGGCGCCGGCGTAACCGTCAACCGCGGGTTGGGTGAACGTTGCCCTTTGCGTCCATCGTGCGGGTGCGGTCGGTGTGCCGCCGCGTTGCGTCGGCACAGGCCGGGCATGCCCGGCCTCTACGAACGTTGCCCTTGCGTCCACCGTGCAGGTTGCGGTCGGTGTGCCGCCGCGTTGCGTCGGCACAGGCCGGGCATGCCCGGCCGGCCCCGGCGGAGCCGGGACGTGTCGTTGGGTTCGCGTGGGTCGTGGCGGTCGGTGTGCCGCCGCTTGCGTCGGCACAGGCCGGGCATGCCCGGCCTCTACGGACGTTGGGCGGGGGCGCCGTTTCGTTGCCGTTCCATCCACCGCGCGGGATTGCGCGCTATGTACTCGCGGCAGCGGTCGAGGTCGGCCTCGTCCCGCACGATGTGCTCGTAGAAGCTCCGCTGCCAGAAGGGTGCGCCCGGTGTTCGTCGCAACGCGTTGGCGCGCTTCGCCGCGGCCGACTTGAAGGATCCGACGATTGTGGACAGGGACGCCATCGCTCGTCCGTGACCCGGGACGACCACGAGCATGTGGACGTGATCCGGCATGACGACGTCGCTGTCGACCCAAACATCATCGAAATGCAGGGAAATCTCGTCGAGTGCGTCCGCGACGACCTCGCCGAGCGGGCTGAGCCGAACCGAGTGGTCAGCGACGGTGCCGAGCAGACGCCTGCGTGGCTGAAGGCAAATCGTCACGAAGTACGTCCCTCCGATGTACTCGTGGCCCTTCAGGCGTAGCGGCGAGAACGGCACGCACCGAGCATTCCGACCAACAGGCCCCACCACCGTGTCGGATTCGTGTCGGAATCGTGACGTCGGCCGTCAGGCCTCATCGCCGCAATCCCGTAGAGGCCGGGCATGCCCGGCCTGTCCCGGCGAAGCCGGGACAATTCGAACGATTACGCGGTGATCTCCCAGGTGTCGCCGGCGTAGAGGAGCGCCTCGAGGTCGCCCTCGCCCTTCTGCTCCTTCGCGGTGCGGATCTGGGCGGCGACGTCCTCGTCGTACACCGGCCGCTCGACCGAGCGGAAGATCCCGACCGGGGTCGCCCCGATCGTGTCGAACGTCAGCCGCGACAGCGCGAACGCGACGCTCGGCTCGACCCGCGCCGAGTCGTGGACGAGCAGGTCGCCGTGGCTCGACTCGACCACCTCGGCCGACCCGTCGGAGCGCAGGTGGATGCCCCTGTCGCCCCAGACGACCTCGTCGCCGTCGCGCAGGTAGATCCGGTTCGCCTTGTCCTCACGGACGAAGTCGAACGCGCCGTCGTTGTAGATGTTGCAGTTCTGGAAGACCTCGACGAACGAGGCGCCGCGGTGCGCGGCGGCCGCGCGCAGCACCTCGCTGAGCTCCTTCTTGTCGGTATCGATCGCGCGTGCCACGAACGTCGCGCCGGCGCCGATCGCGACCGACAGCGGGTTGAACGGCTGGTCGACCGAGCCCATCGGCGTCGACTTCGTCACCTTGCCGCGCTCCGAGGTCGGCGAGTACTGGCCCTTCGTCAGCCCGTAGATCTGGTTGTTCAGCATCAGGATCGTGAGGTTGACGTTCCGGCGCAGCGCGTGGATCAGATGGTTGCCGCCGATCGACAGCATGTCGCCGTCGCCGCCGATCACCCAGACCGACAGGTCGGGGCGCGCGGTCGCCAGCCCGGTCGCGATCGCCGGCGCGCGGCCGTGGATCGAGTGCACGCCGTACGTGTCCATGTAGTACGGGAACCGCGCCGCGCAGCCGATGCCGGACACGAACACGATGTCCTTCCTCGGGATGCCGAGCTCGGGCATGAACCCCTGGACGGCGTTGAGGATCGCGTAGTCACCGCAGCCCGGGCACCAGCGCACCTCCTGGTCGGACTTGAAGTCCTTTGCGGACAGCTGGATCAGCCCGCCGTTGTCGCCGTTGCCCGCGCTCATGCGTCCACCAGCGCCGTGATGGCCTCGGCGAGCTCGCTCGAGCGGAACGGCAGCCCGCGCACGCGGTTGTAGCCGACCGCGTCGACGAGGAACTGCGCGCGGATCGAGCTGCAGGAGCTGGCCGGTGTTCATCTCGGGGATCAGCACCTTCTCGTAGCGGCGCAACACCTCGCCCGTGTTGCGCGGGAACGGGTTGAGATGGTGCAGGTGCGCCCGCGCGACCGGCTTCCCCTCGTCGCGGCGGACACGCCGGACGGCCGCGCCGATCGGCCCGAAGGTCGAGCCCCAGCCGAGCACGAGCGTCGTCGCGTCGCCGTCGGGATCATCGACCTCGAGCTCGGGGATGTCGGCGGCGATGTTGGCGACCTTCTGGGCTCGCAGGCGAACCATCAGGTCGTGGTTGTCGGGGTCGTACGAGATCGCGCCGGTCACGTCGGCCTTCTCCAGCCCGCCGATCCGGTGCTCGAGCCCCTCGGTGCCCGGGATCGCCCACGGCCGCGCGAGCGTGGCGGGATCGCGCAGGTAGGGCAGGAACGTGTCGCCGTCGTTCGGCTTCGTCGCGAACTCCGTCGAGATGTCAGGCAGCGTGCTCACGTCGGGGATCAGCCACGGCTCGGAGCCGTTCGCGAGGTACGCATCGGAGAGAAGGAAGACCGGGGTGCGGTACTTGAGCGCGATCCGGGCCGCCTCGATCGCCGCGTGGAAGCACTGCGACGGGCTCGACGCCGCGACGACCGGGATCGGGCTCTCGCCGTTTCGGCCGTAGAGCACCATCAGCAGGTCGGTCTGCTCGGGCTTCGTCGGCATCCCCGTCGAAGGGCCGGCCCGCTGGATGTCGAGCACGAGCAGCGGCAGCTCCAGCATCACCCCGAGCCCGATCGTCTCGGCCTTGAGCACGATCCCAGGGCCGGCCGAGGTGGTCACGCCGAGCGCGCCGCCGAACGAGGCGCCGAGCGCCGCGCCGCAGGCCGCGATCTCGTCCTCCGCCTGGAAGGTCGTCACCCCGAAGTTCTTGTGGCGGGCGAGCTCCTCGAGGATCGCCGAGGCCGGCGTGATCGGGTACGCGCCGAGGAACAGCGGCAGCCCCGACTGGCGCGAGGCGGCCAGCAGCCCGTAGGAGATCGCCGTGTTGCCGGTGATCTGGCGGTAGCGGCCCGGCGCGAGCTTCGCGGGCGCGACCTCGTACGAGACCGCGAAGTCCTCCGAGGTCTCGCCGTAGTTGTAGCCCGCCTTGAACGCTCGCGTGTTCGCCTCGGCGATCGACGGGCGGCTGCCGAACTTCCGGTCGATGAACGACAGCGTCCCCTCGGTCGGCCGGTGGTAGAGCCAGCACATCAGCCCGAGCGCGCAGAAGTTCTTCGACCGCTCGGCCTCGCGTGAGGTGATCCCCTCGACTCCCTTCAGCGCCTCGACCGTCATCGACGTGAGCGCCACCCCGTGCACGTGGAACCCCTCGAGCGAGCCGTCCTCGAGCGGGTTCGCCTCGTAGCCGGCCTTCTGCAGGTTGCGGTCGTTGAACGCGTCGGTGTTGACGATCAGCGTGCCGCCCTTCGGCAGATCCTTGACGTTCGCCTTGAGCGCGGCCGGGTTCATCGCCACGAGCACGTTGGGCTGGTCGCCCGGCGTGAGGATGTCGTGGTCGGCGAAGTGCACCTGGAAGCCCGACACGCCGGGCAGCGAGCCGGCGGGGGCCCGGATCTCCGCGGGGAAGTCGGGAAGTGTGGCGAGGTCGTTGCCGAGCGCGGCGGTCTCGCTCGTGAACCGGTCGCCCGTGAGCTGCATCCCGTCGCCGGAGTCGCCGGCGAACCGGATGATCACCCGCTCGAGCTGCTCGACGCGCTTCACCATCTGGCTCCAAGGGTACCGGCGGTATTTGTGTCTTCCACTCTCATGACCGCTGGCGGACGAGCTTGATCCCCCAGGCCTCGCCCGAGTCGAACAGCACGTCCGGGTCGACCTCGCCGAGCCAGCCGAGAAAGTGTCGCTCCGGTGCGTCCGCGGTCGAGCCGTAGACGGCGACGCGCGTGTCGTGCCGGGCCTCGGTCGTGCCTGCGGCGAGCTCCTCGCGTCTTCGCTCCGCTTCCTCGGCCGCCGGCCCTTCCGCGTAGCCCTTCGACATCGCGTGCCTCAGGCGAGCGGGCGCATGGCGCGGAACACGAGATCGCGCCCGAACAGCCGCCGGTGCGCCCGGACGAGGCGGCCACCGACGAACTCGACCGTCACGTCGTCGAACCGGTCGAGCAGCGCCTGGATGCGCCGTGGTGAGAACAGCTGCAGATGGGTCGGATCGTTCTCCGGATGCCGTCCGACGAAGAACAGCAACCGGCTCTTGAGACGGAACGCGTTCGGGACGGAGCCGACGAACGTGCCACCGGGTCGCAGCAACCTGCGGGCCTCGGCGACGAGGGCCGCCGGGTCGCGAAGATGCTCGAGCAGCTCGCCGGCCACGACCGCGTCGAACGAGCCGGTCTCGAACGGAAGCGGCGCCTCGACGTCGGCGACGACCGGCTCGATGCCGAGCTGCTCCGCGTGCGCGAGCGCCGACGGGTCGACGTCGACGCCGACGACCCGGTTGCCGGGGAGGAACGAGCGGGTCACCGCTCCGGTCCGGCAGCCGAGGTCGAGCACGTCACGGCCGGGGCCGCCGACCGCGTCGACGAACAGCGGGACGCGCTCGGGAACGAAGACGAACTCGCCGCCGTCACGGCTCGTGCGGTGATGGCGCTCGTAGCGGCGCGACAGCCGGGCGAGGGTGAGCGACCGGCCGGTCATCCCGCCGCCCGCTTGAACGCCGCGAAAGCCGGCTTCCTGAGCCCGTCCACCGTCCACAACCCCGACTGCCAGCCGTCGGGCCGGGCCTCGTCCGTCATCAGGAACCAGAGGAACATGTCGATCCGCGGGTTGCGTCGAGCGTACGCCACCGCCTGCGTCAGGAACGCCGCCTGCTTCGCGTACGAGACCCCGAAGAAGGTGTCGGGCGGATTCGTCTGATAGCCGTACTCCGTGATCCAGAAGCGCTTGTTGCCCCACAGCTTCGTGACCTCGGCGATGAGCGTGTCGAGGTTCCCGAGCGTTACCGCGTTGGGGGGCTTCCCGTTGATGCTCCGCGGCTTCGTGCTTGGGGTATCGGCCGGTGTCTCGTAGTACGGATGATGGGCGTACGCGTCGAAGCCCTTTGCGCCGGCCTGCTTCAGGGCGCGCGCGAACGCGATCGGCGAGACCGACGGGCGGCTCGAGCTCGGGTTGTTGTTGCCACGGGGGGCGCTGACGCCGCATGCGACCTTCGACTTCGGCGCCACCGACTTGATCCCCTGCACGATCGCGTTGCAGATCTTCGCGTAGTCGATGGCGCTCTGGATCACCCACTTCGAGCCTGAGAGGCGGTACTGGGGCTTCATGAACACCGGGTTGTTCGGCTCGTTCCAGGCCAGCCAGTTGGTGACACGCGGGAGGATGTTCCCGTCGGGGGCCTTGAACGTGCCGCTGTAGCGCTTCGCGGCCGCGATCGCGAACTGCCGGAGGTCGGCCGCCTTGGTCGGCGCGACGTTCCAGCCCTTCGCGCCGTTCGCCCACGGCGGTGTGCCGACGATCGAGAACACCGGCTGCATCCCGTTGACGATCGCGAACCTCACCGTGCGGTCGTACGTGTCCCAGTTGTACGCCGGGTCGTTCGGGTCGGATGCCTTGGCCGGCTTTCGCGTCGCGACGCTGAGAGACGGCCCCGACCACCAGAGGTTCACCCGCACGACCTTCGCACCGGTCGTCTTCATCAGCCGGAACACGCCCTCGGGCTGGCCGTAGAGCACCTGGCCGTCGTCGAAGATTCCCACCTGGAGGGACGGCGACGGGCTGGCGGTCGGCGCGACGACGAGCGCCGCGGCCACGAGAGCGGCGATGACGGCCGCCGCGGCGCTACGCACGCGCAGGTTCCCGGCCGAGCGACCTGAGCGTGTTCGCAAGCCCGTCGTCGAGGTCGATCTCGGGCTCCCACCCGAGCAGCTGGCGCGCGCGGGTGATGTCCGGCTGGCGCACCTGCGGGTCGTCGACGGGCAGCGCCTCGTAGACGATCTGGCTCGACGAGCCGGTGACGCGGATCACCGCCTCGGCGAGCTCGAGGAGCGTCATCTCGGTCGGGTTGCCGATGTTGACGGGGAGGTGCTCGCCCGACTCGGCAAGCAGGATCAGGCCGCGGATCAGGTCGTCGACGTAGCAGAAGCTCCGCGTCTGGGACCCGTCGCCGAACACCGTGAGCGGCTTCTCGTCGATCGCCTGGCGCAGGAACGTCGGGATCGCGCGCCCGTCATGGGGTCGCATTCTCGCGCCGTAGGTGTTGAAGATCCGGACGATCGCGGTGTCGACGCCCTGCTGGCGGTGGTAAGCCATCGTCAGCGCCTCGGCGTACCGCTTCGCCTCGTCGTACACACCGCGCGGGCCGATCGGGTTCACGTGACCCCAGTACGTCTCCGGCTGCGGGTGCACCTGCGGGTCGCCGTACACCTCGCTCGTCGAGGCGAGCAGGAAGCGCGCGCGCTTGATCTTGGCGAGCCCGAGCGCATTGTGGGTGCCGTACGAGCCGACCTTCAGCGTCTGCAGCGGCAGCCGCAGGTAGTCGATCGGGCTCGCGGGGCTCGCGAGGTGGTAGACGAAGTCGACCGGCTCTGCGACCTCGATGTGCCGGGTCAGATCGTGCGGGACGAACACGAACGGCTCGCTGCGAAGGTGCTCGACGTTCGCGAGCGAGCCCGTCTCGAGGTTGTCGACGCACACGACGCGATGCCCCTTCGCCAGCAGCGCCTCGCAGAGGTGCGACCCGAGAAATCCGGCGCCGCCGGTGACGACCGAGGTCGGCATGGCTGGCAATGCTACCCCGCTCTCCGGTCGCTTCCCCGCTTGCTTACGTTCTCTTCAAGAACGGCATGGGGCGCCCGGGGCGACCGATACGACCTCGACCGTCGATCCGTCGGTGCGCCAGGCGACGAGCGGCGCGCGTGTCCCCGACCCGAGTCGCGTGCCCCGGATCCGCACCTCGGCGGGTGCGACGACCACGTCCGCGTGCAGCGGGGCGCCGGTCTCGGCGTCGACGAGGACCCGCCCCCGGAGCACGACCAGCCGGTCCGGTGGCGCGAGCGGGTCGATGAGATCCTCGAGGTGGGCGCCCGGGCCGACCGCGTCGTTGAAGAACTCGGTCAGCCGTGCTGACCGCGTGACGACGTCTCTGTGGCAAGGGACGGTGTCGATCGTCAGCAGCGTCGCGCTCGTTCCGGGCGGGACGATCGCGTCGAGCCAGCTTCGATCGTCGCCTGGCGCGAACACGCTGTCGTTGATCGACTGGGACCCTTCGAGGGCGTGCGCCCAGGCGAGCGAGCTGGTGAAGAGGAGCATCCCGGACACGAGCGCGACGATCGTCCAGCGCGAAGCGCGCGGCACGAACACAACGGCGGCGATCGCCACGAGCGTGAACAGGATCATCGCCTCGCGTCCCGAGAACGGTGTGCCTGCGGGGTTTCCGCGTTCCACGAACTGCCACGGCTCGAGCGCGACCGTCTCCCAGAGGATGGTGCGGACGAACGTGTACGGCAGCGCCGCCACGAGCGCGAAGGCGATCACCCCGCCGGTCGCGAGCGCGGCGACCGGACGCGGCATCCCGGACGACAGCCAGCCGCACAGCACGATGAACCAGAGTGGGGCTGCGTAGAACAACCCGCGATCGTGGAGCACGCCACCCGCGTAGGTCGTCGTCGCGAACGCCGCCACGACAGCGATCGTCGCGGCAGTCGCGAGTACCGTCAGGAGCAGAAGCGCGGTGTGCGGAGCCGAGCCGGCCCGTCCCCGGCGCCACCAGCGTCGCAGCTCGATCGGTGCGACGACGACGGGCGCGACGACGACGTAGAGCACGAACAGGCCAAGGTGGCGAACACCCCAGCGGGTCAGCTCCCCGAGGTCGTACCGGCGCCAGAGCACGTCGTACGAGCCGAGCAGATCCGCGAACGACCCCCCGGTTGCGAGGAACGCGACGAGGCCGAGGCCGACGAGCGCCACGACGACCGCCGTGGGCCAGAGCCGGCGCAGCCACGTGCCGCTCGAAGGCAGGACGAGCGCCGAGCCCAGAAGCACGGCGACATAGACGGGAGCGAGGAGCAGGAACTGCGTCCGGACACCGGCCGCGATCGCGATCGCGCCGAGCGCGACCACCTGGCGGGTGATACTCGGGCGCTCGATCACGCGGGTCATCGCGAGCAACGCGAAGGCAAAAGCGAGGTAGGCGACGCTCTCTGTCAGGACGCCCATCGCGTAGACGCTCGATGGCACGAGGACCGCGAGCGCCGCCGCGACGAGCGCCCAGCCGCGGGACGCCACCCGGGTTGCGAGCAGGAACACCGGAACCGCGACGAGCGCAAAGGCCAGCGCGTTGAGCAGCTGGATCAGCGGGAAGGCGCTCTCACGATCGCCGGCGACCCAGATGAGCGGCGCGACGACGGCGGGGTAGACCGGCCCGTAGCGGTAGTCCTCGCCGCGCACCGACGGGCTGTTGCCGTCGGCGAGCTCGCTCGCGGCGTCCATGTAGATCAGCTCGTCCGGGAAGATTCTCGGGCCGGGGGCGCCGAGAGCCACCAGCCCGAGGACGATCGCCGAGACCGTCACAAGGATCGCGAGCCGGGCGCGGTCGTCGAGTCTCGTGCTGAGCGCCCGGTTCGAGGTCATGAGGGGCGATCGTACGCCGTCCCCCGGCGCTGCCCTGCGCGCTTGCCGTGCCCGGCGATCGCACGCAGACTCCAGTCATGTCCGAGCCAGTGCACTTGACCGTCGTCCCGGACGAGGGCGCGGCGGAGATCCTCTGCGGGATGCTGCGGGCCGAGGGCCTCGAGTGCGCCCATCGCCCGACGAACATCGGCAGCGGCTCCGTCGACGGGTCGGCGAGCTTCGGCGGCTGGCGCGAGGTGCTCGTCCGCGAGGACGACCTCGAGCGCGCCCGCGAGCTGATCGCCTAGTTACGTCTGCGTGAAGATCCGGTAGCTCGCATTGACGAGCCGCCCACGAGAGGCGCACTGTGGATGGCGACCATACGCGACCGAAAGGAGCAGTCATGATTGCGCGCGTCGCACGGTTCGAGGGGATCAACGTCGCCAACGCCGAGGCAACGATGGACGAGGCCGAGGCGGTCATCCGTCCGCTGATGGAGGGTCTCGCCGGGTACACCGGCCACCTGCAGCTGATGAGCAAGGACGGCAAGATGCTGTCGGTCACTTTCTTCGAGTCGGAGACCGACGCGAAGAACGCGGAGCAGACCTTCGACGTCGAGATGCCTCGCAGGCTCGGTGACCTGTTCACCGGCGACTGGGAAGGGCACCGGGTGGCTGTCGATCGCTACGACGTCGTGGCGCAGGAGGTCGTAGCGCCCGCGCGCTAGCCCGCCGCGCAGGTCGCAGCTTGCGACTTGCGCTCAGCCGAGCTGGGTGGTCGGCGCGGGGTTGGCGCGCGGCAGCGCGAGACGGGGGTGCTCGACCTCCCGACCGGCCTCGATGCCGTCCTTGAGCGACTGCAGCCCGTCGGGCAGGCGCCCGTCGTTGCGCTCGATGGTCTGCAGCGCGCGTGCAACGGCGAGCTCCTGTCCCGGCTCGAGCGTGATTGTCCCGGTTGCGCCTTCATCGCCGATCGATGCCTCGAGACGACGGATCGCCGAGCCCGCGTCGGGGTTGCCACGCTGCGCCGACTCGAGCTCGGCGATCAGGGCGACGATCTCGGCGACGTCGAGGAGGCAACTTCGGCTGCCCGTGGTGACGGTCAGCTTCGACATGACCCGACAGGGTAGGCACCGGGCAAGACGGGACGACCTGCATCCTCGGTTGCGAGCCTGGACAGGGTGGGGGACGGCTAGCGCTCTTTCGAGGCCAGCCGCTCTGCGCGCGTCTTGATCCCGAACAGCATCTTTCGCTCCATGACGAGCGACGCGGGCTCCATCGGAAGCATTCCGAGACGCGCGATGACCGTCGGCAGTCGGAACCGGTTGCGGCTGATGAGCCGGGTCGACAAGCCCTGGGGCTCGAGGATGAAGCTCCATACCCAGTTGCCGTCCTCCGAGCGCCACGAGAGCACCCGTTCGGGCTCGACGCGCTCGAGTCGCATCCGGTTCGCGCCGTATCCGATCACGTCACCGACTTGCGGGTGCTGGAACTCGGGCAGCACTCGATCGGTGCTGTGCATGTCCAGGCCGATGAGGTTCTCGATCCAGTCGTAGGTGTAGGCCCCGCCGCGTGGCGTCGGGCCCATCTGGGCGATCCACGGCCATACGGCCGAGGCCGGCGCGGCGATGTCGATCGCGCGGGTCGCCACACCGTCGGCTTGCTCGAGCAGCTCGTCTCCCGGGAGCCTGCTGTCTGCTTCCGTCCTCGTTGCGCCCCAGGTCAGTATCGGCGGCCTGAGGAATCGGGCGTAGACGACGCCGAGTCCCGCAAGGCCGAGGGCGACGGTGCGGGGTCTCATGACGCCAGTCTGCACGGGCTCTGCTCGGCTTGTGGCGCGACCGTCGTGTCATTCGAGATCGGTTGTGACTCTCCGCCGAGAGCGAAGAGCACGCCGAGCGTGGAGACGACGTGGTGTCCGATCCGGACAACCGGCTGCGCGCGCCGTCAGCGAGAAACCGACGGCTGAGCAGGGACTTTCCGCCGTGTGCCGGTGGCTTGACAAGAAACGGTGTCAGACACCGTTTCTTGTCAAGGTGTCCGCTTTGGACGCGGCCGAGACCGCGCTCGTCTGCGACCGATCCGAACGGCGCCGGAGCGATGCTGGCTCGGCGAGCGCCGAGCCAGCTCATGCCCGGTCGCTGCCTAGCTCGACTTTGCGTACTGGGCGTACCCGCCGAAGTCGACGGCGATGCAGGGCTCGTCGCCGACGACCCAGGCGTCGTGGCCCGGCGCAATCGCGGTGACGTCACCCGGGCCGATCTCGCCCTCGGTGCCATCGTCCATCGCGATCTTCATTCGCCCTGACACGCAATAGATCAGGTGCGGCGCCTGGCAGCTGTCCGTGCCGGCAATCGGCTTGATGTGATCCGACCAGCGCCAGCCCGGCTCGAACGTGCCGTAGAGCACAGGGTGACCGCCGATCTGCACCACATTCGCGTGCCCCTTGTCGGCGAAAGGCCGAACCTCGTCGGGTGAATTGACGTTCTTGACCTCGATTGCGGCCATGTGTCACGCCTCCAGGTTGGGGACTCGATTGTCCCAGTTCCTTGTCGGTCTCGCTACTGCGGTCATTCTGAACTGCGCCGTCAGGGCAACACGGTTGAGGTGTGCCACTGAAGCCTCCCGGGTAGGGTCCAGGAATGGCGAAGGAACCAGTCGTGATCGTTGGTGGTGGTCGTGCAGCCGCAAGCCTGATCGATTCGTACCGCGAGGCGGGCGGTGACGCGCTGATCACACTCGTGTCCGAGGAGGAGCATCCGCCCTACAATCGCCCGCCGCTGTCGAAGGGGATCCTGCGGGGCGAGATTGAGCCGCTCGAGGCGCTCGTGCATACCGCCGCCGAGTACGACGACCTTGCTGTGGAGCTGCGGCTCGGCTCAACTGTCGAGTCGATCGACACGAGCGCACGTGTCGTGAATCTCACCGATGGCGAGACGATTTCCTACGGGACGCTCGTGATCGCGAGTGGCACGCGACCGCGGAAGCTGCCGATTCCAGGGGCCGACCTTCCGGCGGTGCACACGTTCCGCACGCTTGCCGACGCGGTCGCGGTGAGCGAGGCGGCGGCGGACGCGCGCAAGGCGATAGTGGTGGGTGGAAGCTTCATCGGCTCGGAGGTCGCAGCCTCGCTGAGCATGCTCGGGCTCGAGGTGACGATCCTCGAGCTGGGCGAGCGCCTCGTTCCGGCTCTTGGGTCGGAGGAGCTCTCGGAGCAGGTCGCGGAGCTCTATCGCAGCCACGACGTCGAGCTCGTGCTCGGCGAGAAGATCGAGGAGTTTCAGGCCAACGGCCGCATGTTCACTGGTGTGCGTACCGCATCGGGCCGGCTGATCGAGGCGTTTCTCGCGGTGGTGGGCGTGGGCGTCGAGCCAAACATCCACTTCCTGGAGAAGAGCGGGCTCGTGATCGACAACGGGATCGTTGTGGACGATCACTTCCGCACTTCTGCGGCCGACGTTTTCGCAATCGGCGACGTGGCCCAGTTCGATGACCTGGTGTCCGGGCGGCGCCGCAGAATCGAGCACTGGAGCAACGCCGACGCTCACGGGGCTCACCTAGGGCGCAACCTTGCGGGTGGCCGGAAGGGCTACGAGCATGTGCCGGCGTTCTTCACGAAGATGTTCGACGTCACCCTCCAGCTGCTCGGCGACACCGACGGCGTCGACGAGGTCTTCCTGCGCGGGTCGATCCAAGACAGCCTGGTGGGCTTCTACCTCCGCGAAGAGCGTCTGATTGCTGCGGTCGTCGTGGGCCAGACGGCCGACATGGTCGATGAGCTCAAGACGCTCGTACGCGACAAGCCTCTGGTGAGCGATCGCGCCAACCTCGTAGACACGAGATTCCGTCCGGCCGCCCTGTTCGGCGGCTGACCAGGATCCTTCGCCTCTCGGCGTTATCGTCTCGTGGCGACGTGAAGGAACGCTGCCCTCGCTGCGGAGAGAGCGTGGTGCCGACCTCGTGGTCGATGGCGACACCAGAGACCCAGATCTGCGACGCCTGCAGTCAGGACGAGGCCGTGCGCGACGTGAAAGGTCTCCCGCCCGTACAACCGAACGACTGGCCGATCACTGGGAGGCTGACGTGGGCAGACCCGTAGATGAGATCAGCACGCGCGATCTGCGGCAGGCCCGGGCCCCAACGTCCGAGTGCACTGCGAAGGGGTCGGTGCCGGGTGTGGCACCACCCCACAACATCGTGGCGGGTCGTGGGCCAGCGTGTGTTCGTTGTTCTTCCCGGGTGTCTCCGGCTAGGCCTTATCGGGATGTTGGATCTCGGTCGCGATCGCTCCCTGCGCAGCCCCCGATCCGGCCTTTCCACCGCCTGCTGCCCGCAGCACCCATGCGGCTCCCACGGCAAGTGCCGCCCCGACGAGTGGCCCGGCAACGTAGACCCAGTAGTCGCTGAAGTCCTTGCCGACGAGGTCAGGCCCGAAGGTGCGGGCGGGATTCATCGATGCGCCCGAGATCGGGCTGCCCCACAACCCGGCCAGCGCGATATATGCACCCACCCCAAAGGCTCCAAGGATCCCGATGTTTTGTGCTCCTGAGGCCGTGCCGAGGATGACACTCACGAGACCGAGAGTGAGCACTGCCTCCATCAGGAATGCGTCCCAGGCTGAGAATCCCGGCGCGACATAGTTCGAACCGTAGGTTCCCGAGACATCGATCACGGCCCGTAGGAACAGCACCGCGAGCGTAGCGCCGATCAACTGGATCACGACATACCCCGGAACCCGCCGCCACGGGAAGTCGCCGCGAAGCGAGAACGCGAGGGTCACGGCGGGATTGAGGTGGGCGCCGGACACCTTGCCCATGAAGAGGATGATCGCCATCACCATCATGCCGGGCGCCACGACAGCCGCCGTCCGGCTGATCGTGTCGGGGAACGCCTGCCCCATCATCCCGCCACCCGCGGCCACGAGAACGAGAAAGAACGTCCCTAGCAACTCCGAGAAGAGCCGCCGCCACTCCTGGCTCGGGTCATTGAAGTCCTCGAGCGCAGCATCGAACCCTCGTAGCTCCCTCTCGATATAGCCGGTCATGTGTGATCGCCTCCTTGATCCGAGTATGTGAGGAAGCGAAGTCGTCTCCGAGATCGCCTTGGCATCGGCCGACCGGAGGAGTATCCCAGCGGAAAGGGCCGTGAGCTAGCCGACGGGCCGAACTCCGACCGATCCCTACCCGTAGGACTCCAGCCTGCCCCTGGGCTGCACTATTACGAGGAGGAGTAAAACGTTCGCAGATGCCCATCTCCAGGGTTTCCTTGAGGTACGTGACGTGGCCGTGGCGCAGATCGTGGAACGGGACCTTGGGAAGCCCGGCGCTTTCACAGCTGCCGCTCAACGCCCAGAAACCGCTTGAACACGGGCCTCAGCGCAGCTCCTTGTTCGCCTCCTGGGCCAGCGGATAGGTGTCGTGTGGTGTCGCGCGATGCCGTTTGGGCCGTCTCGTCGGGAGAGTCGTCTCGTTCAGTCCGTCTGCAACCGGCTTGTGACGCGGGGTTCGTTGCAAGCCGTCTGCGCGGAGCGTCGGGGTTCGTCAACCGACGTCTTCGATGATCTCGACGAGCTCGTCGAGGCGGTAGCCCTGGCTGCGGGCGAAGTCGACGAGCTCGCGCGCACGCTGAACCACGGCCCCACGTTCGGGCGTCCCGGCGACAGAGATCCCACGGCCGCGCCGGAACTCGAGTAGCCCTTCGTCTCGCAGGAGCCGGAGCGAGCGGAGCACGGTGTTGGTGTTGACGCCGAGGATGGCGGCGAGGTCCTTGGCTGGTGGGAGGCGCTCTCCCGGCGTGGCCTCACCGTCGGCGATCGCTCGTCGAATCTCACCGGCGACCTGTTCGTACAGATCGGTCGGGTCACGCCGGTCGATCTTCATTTTCAGCATGATGCTAGTAACAGTAGCTCAACTGTGGCACACTTGCAGCCGTGAGCGTCAGCGCCCCACCTCGCCCGCCGCGTCCGAGCGATCCGGTCGATCGCGAGGAGATCGAGGCTCTTGTCGAGGCTCTGTTCGAGGAGGCAAGGCAGCGCGCACGCCGTCGCCGGCGGATCTACGCGGCTTCCGTGGCGCTGGTGGCGCTGATCTTGGTCGCTGGCTCGTCGGTTGTCGACCGTGCGGCGCAGCCGGATGCCGCTGCGCCTGCGCTCGCCGCACGATCCACTGGCCTGGCCGGAGCGGCGAGCTCGAAGATCGCCTTCATCAGCGAGCCGCCCCACGGCGGCTACTGCGGCGTTGTGTACGTCATGAACGCCGACGGAAGCGGGCAGCAAAGGCTGGCCGGTGGCGCGGCGGATGAGTGCGCGCAGGAGGGCGAACCAGCCTGGTCGCCCGACGGGCAGGAGATCGCCATTGTGAGCAGCGGCAAGATCTTCGTCACGAACGTCGGCGGCGGCGGGCAGCGGAGGCTAACGCGCACCGCTGGCTACCAAGGTTCCCCTGCCTGGTCGCCCGACGGGCGGAAGCTCACCTTCGCGAGATATAGCCGTCGCCTCCTCGAGACCTACGTCGTGAACACCGACGGCACCGGGCTGCGGAGGCTGACACGCAACGGAGCGGGCAATCTCGCCGCTGTCTGGTCGCCCGACGGGCGCCGGATCGCGTATGCAGGTCGTCACGGCAACTCGGAGATCTACGTCATCAATGCCGACGGGACCGAACAGCAGAGGCTGACCCACAACACGATGCGTGACAGCGGCCCCGTCTGGTCGCCCGACGGCCGGAGAATCGCTTTTGAAAGCAACTGGCAAGTCTGGGTCATGAACGCCGACGGGAGCGGACAGCGAAGGTTGACACGTAACGGGGCGCGCAACTTCGCTCCTGTCTGGTCGCCCGACGGGCAGAGAATCGCGTTCGAGCGCCGGATTGGACGAGATCAATACGGCTCATGCAGCAGGTGCGGCAGAGCGACGAACTTCGAGGTCCACGTGATGAACGCCGATGGCACCAAGGAGCGGACGCTGGCGAAAGATGGCGCGCGTCCTTCCTGGTCGCCGGATGGCCAGACGGTCGCGTTCGACAGGAAGTCCGACATCTACGTGATGAACGCCGACGGAAGCGAACAGCGGAACCTCACACAAGACGCAGGCCGTCGCGAAAGCCAGCCCGTGTGGTCGCCGGGACAGAGGTAGGAGGAGGACGAGCATGAGCAGCGTTGCCAGGCTGCTTGTCAGTGCCGTCGTAGCGACCGTCGCGGTCGCCGGGATCGCTTTGCTCTCGCCGTCGTCGTCGCCCTCAGCGACGAGCAACCACCCAGGCTCGACGTACTCGGTGACCGAGAACGGGGTTTCGTTCTCGTTCAGGGTGCCGACAACGGGCGCGACTGGCTGGGAACGGTTCTCCAGCCTCTCGACCGACGGAGGGCCTATCTCGTTGAACAGGTCGATCATGGGCCCCCAGGGTGCAGAGGCGATCATCTATTGGTCGAGTTTCCCGGACGGCGACTACGCCGATCCGTGTGCCCGTGTGCTGAGCCGGTCGGTTGGCCGATCGACCGCCGATCTTGCAGCCGCAGTTTCGGCGGCGCCTGGCACCGGGCTCGTCAAGGGACCTTTGAACGTCACTCTGGGTGGGCGCCCTGCTAAGCACGTTGTGCTGGCGGTTCGCAAGAGCGTCGGCTGCGACCCGGGGTTCTTCTACACCTGGCGAGACAGGGGTAGCGGCGCGTTGTGGCCAACGACGAGCGTGGGCGACACGATCCGGGTCTGGGTCGTCAACGTTGACGGGACGCGCCTGTTCATCGCAGCCGCCACAACCGTGCAGGCCAATGCTTCGCTCAGAAAGAGGCTCAGCGGATCGTCGAATCGATCAGGTTCGGCTGACCGTGACGAGACGGCCCCAGCGACTTCGCGACCGCATCGCCTTCTTCATCGTGACCGCCGGCTTGTTGTCGTTGCTGGCATCCGAGGTCGACCTGACCGCGGCGGCGAATGGCGCGTCCGGTACGAGTGTGAGCAGAGCTCTGCGAGGCGCGGTGACCATCGACCTAGACGGGAAGAGACCAGGACAACACACGAACGCCGGTCGAGGGCGCTTCACTATTTCCGGCGCGATCTCTGATCACGGGAGATTTGTCGACAGACCCGGCTTCATCGTGGTTCGTGTCCTGCACGGAGCGAGGGGAACCATCTGGGTCACCGTCGGTGCCCCCGAACCCGGGTCTCGGTGCCAGTGCAACTGGCGAATCGCCGAGGGAACGGGGGCGTATGCGGGGCTTCATGGCCGCGGAAGAGAGAGTGGTGTGTACTCGCGCACCATCGATATCAGGATGAATGGAGTGGTTTCCCAGTAGGCCGTTCACCGCGCCCGCCCTTGGGCGTCCAGGACCTGCACGCGGTTCGCATGGATCCCCCTCCAGGCTCGGCTCGAATGGGCTTCATTGGGGACTTCGTATGCTGCTCGCGTGGGGATGGACGAGTCGATGCGGCAGTTCGGCCAGGTGTTCGACGAGGTGGCCGACGAGTACGACAAATGGCGATCGGGCTACCCCGAGGACGTGCTCGAGGCAGCCATCGACATCGGCGGCCTTGGTGTCGGTTCGAAGGTTGTCGAGGTCGGGTGTGGCACCGGCAAGCTGACGGAGTTGCTGGTCGCAAACGGGCTGTGCGTCGAGGCGGTCGAGCCCGGCCCGTCGATGGTCGCCCTCGCGAGGGAACGGGTCCAGGGAAGCGAGAACGTTCGATTCCATCTCACGACGTTCGAGGAGGTGGAGTTGCCCGAGGGCGAGTTCGAGGCGGTCTTCTCGGCCTCGGCGTTCCATTGGGTCGATCCACGGGTTGGGTGGAGGAGAGCTGCGTCGTTGCTGCGACCCGACGGGCTGCTCGGGTTGGTGACCCCGGTCTCGGTCTACGACGAACGAACGGCCGAGACGGACGACGAGATGATGGAGGTGCTCCGCCGCCATGCACCGGAAGTCGCGGCCCGGGTCAAGCCGCCGCGGCGGCTTGAGGAGATCATGGCCGGTGTCGCGGTGCGGTCAGAGAACATCTCTGATGTCTGGTCATGGATCGGCTTCTGGGACGTGTCCGTGCCCGAGGCCGCCGACCTGTTCGAGCACGTCGAGGTGCGCGGCTTCCGGCGCTATCGGGAGATGACCGCGGACGAGGTGTGGGCGTTCTTCCGGACCACTGCGATCCACGCAAGCATGGAACCCACCGTTCGCGACGCGCTCGAAGCCGCCGACCGCAGCGTCGTCCAACGGCACGGAGGAACAATCGGTTCGAGCGAGCTTGTGGTGCTCGCCACCGCACGAAGGTCAGATTGACGAGGACACCCTGGTGCCGACCCATCGCCGGACGCCCGTGCGCACGACCCCGAAGCTACGACGTTGCCCGAGCCGTCTATTACCGCACGGTTCCCGTCATCGTGAGATGGGTGGTGGGCGTATACCCATGACCCCCGTTTATGTCTTCAAACGGGCCTTGGTACATCCCTTCTTCGTGTCCCCGTCCGCGAAGTCCGGCGTGTGCGCCGGTTGCCCCGATGATTATCCAGTTGCCTCCACCCGGCTTAATCCCTGGGACGCCGATCTTTATCGAGATGGTGCCCTTCGCGGTGATCAACGTCCGGAAGGCGTTTGCACGGAGCCCTCTCAACGCGCAGAAACCGCTTGAACAAAGGCCTCAGCGCAGCTCCTTGTTCGCCTCCTGGTCGAACCACATAGCGAACAGGGTGAACTGCGTTCCCGACACGAGGAGGAGCGCAACCAGGACGATCGTCGCGGTCGTGATCTCGTTTCCGCCGAAGATCCGTGATGCGGCGACAACGAGCCCGAGCACGAAGCCGACGACGAGCATCACCGACCCGAGCACGTAGAAGAACACGAGCGGGTGGAAGTCGCGGATGACGTACTTCTCCTTCATCCGCCACCAGAACCCCTTGAACAGCAGCCACGCGATCCGCGGCGCGACCGAGCGGATCTTGATCCCCGACCGCTCTCCGACCCCGTAGATCGGGCGCGAGGCGACGTCGCGCACCCGGGCGTTCGTCACGTTGAGATGGACGAGGATGTCGTTCGGGAACCCGTAGCGGCGGTAGATCCGGTCGAGGTCGAGCTTCTGCAGCTGATCGAGCGACAGCGCCGTGTATCCCGCCTGCGAGTCGGCCACGTGCCAGTAGCCCGAGGCGATCTTCGTCAGCAGGCTGAGGATCGCGTTCCCCAGGTAACGCGACCGCGGGATCAGCTTCCACGCCTCACCCGACGCCAGCCGGTTCGCCTTCGCGTAGTCGACCTCTCCCGCGCGACCGGTCCCGCGATCCCGGCGAGCTCTGCCGAATCCATCTGGTTGTCCGCGGCCATCACGCAGGTCACGTCGATCGACTCGTCGCGACACCACGCATAGCCGGTCAGGATCGCCGCGCCGACGCCGCCGTTCTCGGGGCGCTCGATCACCTGGACGCGGAGGTCGCCGACCTCGCGGGCCCGCGCGACCGTCGCATCCGACGAATGGTCGTCGACCACGACGATCCGGTCGACGAAGTCCGGGATTCCCCGGATCGTCTCGCCGACGAGCGCCTCCTCGTCGAACGCCGGCACCACCACCGCCACGCGCTTGCCCTCGAGCACGCGCTCAGCCCTCCCCTCGCGCGCTCCTCCTGCGGAGGTAGGGGTCGGCGATCACGGCGACGATCGCGCCGAGGATCAGGCCGAGGATCGCGCCGATCGCACCCGCGTTGCGGGCCCCGCCAGTCGACGCCTTCGAAGCACGCGGCTCCTGCACGATCCGGCTGCGCTCGACGTTCTGAGCGAGCGAAAGGAGCTGCTTCGCGCTGTTCAGGTCGGTGATCACGGCGCCGCGGCGCGACTCGGCATTCGCGATCGTCGCATTCGCATTCGAGGAGATCAGCAGCTTCTCCGCAAGCGAGAGGCTCTCGTCGCCGAACGCCAGCTGCTGCTGCTTCCGAGCGATTGCGATTCGCTCGTCGATCTGCTGCAGCTGTTGGCTGTCCTCGGTGATCTGCTTCCCGAACAGCCCGATCTTCGTCTCGACGTACTGGGAGATCACCCCGATCACGGTGTCCGACAGCGACTCCGCCGCCCTCTCCACCTTGCCGGCCGCCCCGCCCTTCACCTGCAGCTCGACCAGCGGCGTGAAGTTGCGGCTCGGCGCCAGCTGACCCGGGGTGACGATCGGGGTCGAGCTGACGTTGCCCCGCAGCTGACCGACGGTCAGGCCGCTCTCCGCCGACGCCTTCTCGAGCGCCGCCTGCGAGCGGATCACCTCGCTGACCGTCTTCGGGTTCGTGCCGAGGTTCTGGATCTGGCCACCGCCGTTCGGGGTGAACGGCTGACCCAGATAGAGAAGAGCCTGGGCCGAGTACGTCTCGCCGCCTCGTACCGAGGCGAGGACACCGAGCAGCGCCCCGAGCACCAGCCCGAGCACCGGCATCCACCAGCGACGCTGGACGCGAGACCACGCAGAGCGCAGGTCGACTTCGCGCTCGGCGTCGAGCTCGACGCCGGGGGTGGTCTGAACCTCGCTCATGCGGCTGCGACCCTAGCAGCGGCCCATTCCCACTGGGCCTCGAGCCCGCCCTCGAGCGGCGTCGAGGGCCGCCAGCCGAGGTAGTTGCCTGCTTTCGACACATCGGCTCGCGTGCGGCGAACGTCACCGGCTGCTGCGGGGAGGTGCTTCGCCTGGAGTGTGCGGCCCGCGATCCGCTCCGCGACCGCGATCGCCTCGCTCAACGACGCCTCCTCGCCGCCACCGACGTTGTAGAGCTCCCCCGTCCCGCCCCAGCCCATCGCGGCGATCGTGGCCTCGACCGCGTCGCCGACGTACGTAAAGCTCCGCGAGGCGGTGCCGTCGCCGTAGACGGGGAACGCCGTGCCCGCGGCGAGCGCCTCGAGCAGGCGGGTGAACGCCATGTCGGGTCGCTGGCGGGGACCGTAGACCGTGAAGTACCGCAGCCCGACGGCGTCGAGCCCTTGCGTCCGTGCGAGCGCGTACGCCAGATGCTCGCACGCGAGCTTCGTCACGCCGTAGGGCGAGATGGGCTGCGGTCGCGCGTCCTCGCTCGTCGGGAACCCCTCGGCGTCGCCGTAGATCGAAGACGAGGACGCGAACACGACCCGCGTCTCGTGGGCGGCGGCCGCCTCGAACAGGCGCCCGCTCGCGACCACGTTGCGCGAGACGTACAGCTCGAAGTCAGGGCCGAAGCTCGTCCGCACCCCCGGCTGACCGGCGAGGTGGAAGATCCCGTCGGCGCCCTCGAGCAGCGGTGCGAGGTCGGCGCTCGCGAGATCCGCCTCGACGACGTCGAAGGCGGCGGCGCTCTCGCGCTTGCGGGCGGGGTCGTAGTAGTCGGTGAACGAGTCGATCCCGACCACCTCGTGACCGGTCGCGAGGAGCGCCTCGGCCAGGTGCGAGCCGATGAACCCCGCGGCCCCGGTGACGACGTACCGCATCGGGGAAAGGTAGATGCTGTGCGCGAACGTGGCGACCGATCGCGTCCCACTCAGCCATGTCCGAAAGTGACGACTTGACAAGAAGCGGTGTCAGACACCGATTCCCGCCACGGTCTTTCACTGCCCGATGCCTACTCGGGTTCAGCTGCAGGACGGCCGAAGCGGCCATGTCCTGGTGTCTGACACCGGTTCAGCACCGGTTCAGCCGGTTCAGGACACCGGTTCAGGAAGGTAGACGCTCGCGGGACGGGCGGTCAGGCCCGGTCGACGGCCGGCGTCTCGTGTGGCAGCGGGACGAGACCACCGTCGCCGTCGTCGACGAGGCAGATGTCGGAGAAGAAGCGCGTCATCGTCACGCCCTCGCGAAACACGCCGAGCGTCGGCTCCGGTCGCTCCCCGCGTGCGAGCGCCAGCGCCAGCTCTGGGTAGCGGCTCCCGGCCGCGAGTGGGAGGGGGAAGCCGCCACCGAAGCGCGGGTTGATGTCGGTCACCGGCAGCGTCCCGTCGGGCTCCCGGAAGCACTGCACGTTCGCAGGCCCGACGATCCCGATCGTCTCGGCGACGCGGGCCGCGTAGGCGATCAGCTCGTCGTCCTTGAGCGAGCGACCCTTGATCGACTCGCCACCCTTCGACTGGATCATCGTGCGTGGGATCGCGTTCAGGCACCGGCTCTCGAGGTCGCAGAAGACGTCGATCGAGAACTCCTCGCCGAGGCAGTGCTCCTGCACGAAGGAGTCGACGGGTGTGACCGCGAGCTCGTGGTCGAGCTCGGCGCGGTTGCTCGCCCGGTAGATATGCCGTGAGCCGAACCCCTCGCGGATCTTCACCAGCACCGGGTAGCGCGCATCGTCGGGCACCTCGTCGGGCAGCCACGAGCGAGGGCTGCCGATCCCGTGCTCGAGGAAGAACAGGTGCGCGAGGTACTTGTCGCCCATCGTCGCGCACACCTCGGGGGTCGGAGCGAGCACGAGGGCCGGCGCCAGCTCATCGCGGGCCGCGGCAAGGATCGACTGGTCGAGGTCGGTGAGTGGAACGATCAGTTGCGCGTCGTGCTGGGCGACCAGCCGCGCCAGCGCCGGGATGTAGTCCGGATCGCGGACGAGCGGGACGAGCTCTCGGTGGTCGGCGTGGTAGAGCGCAGGCGCGAGGCGATCCGCGTCGGTCGCCACCGTCGTGGCTCCGGCGCGCCCGAACGCGGTGACGATGTCGACACGTTGCCCGGCGCAGGTGAAGAGGACCGTGGTCATCTCGACGGGTGAGCGTAGCGGTGCCGGCCGGCGTCGCGGCTTGCGGTGCTCAGCCGTACCAGCAGTCGTACATCGTCTGACGCTGGGTCGGGGAGGCGACCCCCTCCCAGAGGTAGAGGACGCGTCCACGCACCTCGAGCCGACCGTCGAGGTTGTCGACCGACACCTGACGGTAATCCGCGGCAGCGTCGAGCATCTCCTGCTCGTTTCGCCCGACGAGCACGTGGACACCGTTGCCCTCCACACGCGTTGCGAGCGCCCCGCCGCTTGCGTCCAGAGCGATGGGGTCGCGCCCGACCGACGTGATCTCGAGGAGCTTCTCGCGCCTCAGGCAGTTCTCGATCAGTGGCAGAGGCGCCGGCTCCTCGTGAACGATGCTGTACACGCCCCAGCCGACGAGCTGCGCGGCGATCAGCGCCCCGACCACCAGGAACGCCACCCGTAGGTACGGCCATTCGCGGCTGACCTCGGTCGCGCTCACCGCATCCCCACCGCCCGGCCGAACCAGACGCTGACGAGACCGAGGACGACGAGCACCGCGACGAGCGGCAGGAAGAGCCGCGGAAACCTCGCCCGCAGCCCGTCGATCCCGAACCCGAAGCATGCGGCCCACGCGGGGACCGCGGTGAGCATGAACCCCGCCTTTGCAGTGTCGCCGTCGGGGGTCGGGTACGCAGTCGCGAAGTACGCGACTCCGACGAGCGCCGCCAGCGGGAGCAGGGCGACGAGGTGGCGCGCCGATCGTCGGCCCGGGTGGCGAGCGGCGGCAAACAGGAGAGCAAGCCAGCCGGCGACGGCGATCGCGGTGAACGGCAGCCCGACGAGCGACTGCGCGACGAGCTCTCTGCGGACGGTCTTCGATGGAGAGCCCGGCTGTACCAGCCACCGCCAGGTGGCGAAGTAGTCGCCCCACGTCTCGGCGTAGACGAGGGGGATGAACTTTTTCGAGAACGCCGGCCGGTAAGGCTGGCTGATCACGTCGGGTAGGCCGCCCGCGACGTAGAAGGTCAGCGGGCGACGGGACCAGACGGGCTCGTCGGGTGTCTCTTGACCGAACAACGCGCTGTGGTACGTCCGCAGCTGATGCACGTACCACGGTGACGGCACTGCCACCGCAACCAGGAGCACGACCGCGATCACGGCGAGCAGCGGGCGTCGATCGCCCCGCCGCGTGACCCAGGCGACGACGAGCACGAGGACGACGACCCCGAGGGTCCAGAGCGTCCACGCTCGAACGAGCTGCGCAAGACCGAGCGCCATCCCGAGCGCGATTGCGGTGCGGATCCGATAGTCGGGTCGCGTCAGGAGGTGGGCGGCGAGCACGAGCGCCACGGTGGAGAGGAGCATCGACAGCGGCTCTGGATGGAACATCGCGGCCGACTTGAAGACGATCGGGCAGGCGACGAAGAAGCCGAGCGCCGCGACGTGGAGCGCCTGTCTGCCCGGCCAGAGGATCCGCACGAGCACCAGGAGCAGGAGCAGCGTCCCGACCGCGGCGAGCGCATTGACGATCTGCCCGACCCGCTCGGGATGCTCGAGACCGAGCCGGTCACCGAGCTCGAGCGCGACCCCGCCCACGGCGAAGAACCCGGGCGGCGTGTAGTAGCTGCCGGTGCCCGCCGGAAGCCGCCCATCGACGACGTCGCGGGCATACTCGAGCGCCTCCGACGCGTCGAAGCCGGCGATCGCCGGATACACGGTCGCGTTGCGAATCGCGATCGCCGCGGCGACCACGACGAGGGCGACGCAGAGCCACCGGGCGTAGGAAGACCCGGTGGGTGCCTCCGACATGCGCCACATGCTACGAGGAACGTGAGACGCGCCACGCACGCGCCGGCGGCCGCTGGCTAGCGCGGCTTGCGGGGGTCTGGGCGGTCGTCTCGAAGCCCGCCCGTGGAGCCCTTGTACGTCCCTCCGAACAGCGCCAGCGGCGTCCGCAAGAGGATCTTCAGGTCGACGGTCGGCGAGCGGTGCTCGACGTACCAGACGTCCAGTTCGATGCGGTCCTCCCAGGGGAGCGTCGCGCGGCCGTTCACCTGGGCCCACCCCGTGAGCCCAGGGCGCACCTCGAGGCGGCGGCGCTGACGCTCGTTGTACCGGTCGACCTGTGCGCGCACCGTCGGTCGCGGTCCGACAATCGACATGTCGCCGCGCAGCACGTTCCAGAGCTGCGGCAGCTCGTCGATCGAGGTGCGGCGTACGAGGCGGCCGACCCGGGTGATCCGGTCGTCCCCGCGGTTGACCGCCAGCCCCGCGCCGATCGACTCGGCGCCGACGACCATCGACCGAAGCTTGAGAATCTCGAAGTCGCGACCGTCCTTGCCGACACGCGTCTGCCGGTAGAGCACCGGGCCTCGATCCTCGAGCTTGATCCCGAGCGCTGCGAGCCCCATGAGAGGCGCGGCCACCACGAGCCCTGCCGCCGCGGTCAGGCAATCAACGGCACGGTTCATCGCCTCGGCGTCTCCTCCGGCATGCGATCTCATCGCGTACCTTCCGCCGCCTCCCAGGTGGCGGGCACGCCGCGCCGGAGGTAGTTCCAGAGCGCCTGGACGGTTGCCCAGGTGACGTAGGCGTAGTAGCGGGCGATCGGGACGCCCGCCGCGAAGGCCGCCGCGAAAGCTGCCTGCCCGAGCAGGACGATCGCGTACACGATGCCGGTCGGTGCCAGCACCAGGCTCGTCCCGAGCAGGACGAGATGGAGCAGGCCGCTCCCGTAGCGAAGGACCCGATGCGAGACGATCGCGGCCAGGTAGCCGGGCGGGAGCCCACGCAGCATCGAGCCGCGCAACGTGATCTCCCAGCAGTGCTCGAACATCCGCACCTTGCGGCGGTACTCGCTCTCGTTCGTCGGGGTCGGCTTCTCGAACGCGTGCGCGGCCGGCTCGTAGACGGCGCGACGCCCCGCCTGCACCATCCGGTACGGGAAGGCGAGATCGTGGCCCCAGCGGGGGTCGACCTCGATGTAGTCGTCGCGCTTGAGGGCGTAGATCGAGCCGTTCCCGCCCGTCACCGAGCCGAGCTGCGACTCGCTGTCGCGAAGCGCCATCTCGTAGCGCCAGTAAAGGCCTTCCCGATTCGAGCCGGTCGCGTCCTCGAGCCGCAGCTGCCCGCACACATAGGCGACATCCGGGTCGGCGAGTGCGGCGACGAGCTTGCGCAGCGCGTCGGGTGCCCAGCGCGCGTTCGCGTCGGAGAACGCCACCACCGCGCTCGTCGTCTCGCGGACGGCGCGATCCTGGGCGGCCACCTTGCCCCCGCGCGGGCAGTCCAGGAGCCGCACGCGCGGCTCGCGGGTCGCGATCGCCTCGACGAGCTCGTTCGTGCGATCCGTGGACGCATCGGATGCGACGACGATCTCGAGCTTGTCGCTGGGATAGTCGAGCTCGAGGAGGTTCTCGACGCGCCGCTCGACGACCGGCTCCTCGTCGTGCGCAGCGACGATCACGGTGACGGTCGGCTGCCAGCGCTCGTCGCGAGCGACGCTGCGCCCGCGGGCCCGTGCGAGCGCGCCGGCGGCGAGGGGGTAGCCGACGTGGGTCCACGCGAGCGCGCCGAGCGACCCCCAGAAGAGCGTCTTCACGACGGGCACCGCGGGATTGTAGGGGCGGCGCTTGCCGGGCCCGCGGCAACCGCTCCCACCACCGGGGTACCGGCCCTGGGGAGCGGGTACGCTCGCGCGCGTGAGCAATGGCTACCACGTGCGCCCGATCCGCGTCCTGCGTGTGATCGCACGGCTCAACGTCGGTGGGCCGGCGCTCCACGTCACATACCTCGCAACGGGGCTCGCCGAGCGGGGCTACGAGACGACGCTCGTCGCGGGTGAGATCGGGCGCGGCGAGGAGTCGATGGCGTTCGTCGCCAGACAGCACGGCGTCGAGGTGATGGGTCTGTCGGGGCTGGGTCGGGAGGTCTCGCCCCTCCGTGACCTCGTCGCCGCCGTGCGGCTGTCGGCGGTGATCCGGCGCCTGCGACCCGACATCGTCCACACGCACACCGCGAAGGCCGGCGCGGTGGGACGGCTCGCCGCGCTCATGACCGGTCGGCGGCGGCCCGTCGTCGTGCACACCTTCCACGGGCACGTCCTGCGTGGCTACTTCGGCCGTGGAGGGTCGCTGTTCTTCCGGTCGATCGAGACGGCGCTCGCGCGAGTCACCGACCGCCTGGTCGCGGTGAGCCCCGAGGTGCGCGACGAGCTCGTCCGGATGTGGGTTGCACCGCGTTCCAAGTTCAGCGTCGTTCGGCTCGGGATCGAGCTCGAGTCGCGGGTCACGTTCACGGGCGACCCGGCCGAGGTCCGGAGGCGCCACGGGATCGGCGCCGACCGGTTCGTCGTCGGGTGGTTCGGGCGGATGACGAGCGTCAAACGGACCGAGGACCTGGTCACGATGCTCGTCGGCCTCCGCGACCGGGGGATCGACGCGCTCCTCCTGCTCGTCGGCGACGGCTCCGACAGGCTGCTCGTCGAGCAGCGCGCCCACGATCTTGGGATCGCGCGACACTGCCTGTTCGTCGGCTACCAGGAGGACGTCGCGCCCTGGTACGCGGTATGCGACGCGGTCGCGCTGACCTCCGCCAACGAGGGCACCCCCGTCACGATCATCGAGGCGCTTGCGGCCGCCCGACCGGTGGTCGTGACGAGTGTCGGTGGCGTCCCCGACGTCGTCGACGAAGGTGAGACGGGCTTTCTCGTGCGACCGGGTGACACCCACGCGATCGCCGAGCGTCTGGCGATCCTCGCCGCGGACCCCGAGCGGCGGCGGGTCATGGGCGAGCTCGGGCGGGAGCGCGTCCTCGAGCGGTATGCGGTCTCGCGGCTCGTCGGCGACGTCGACGCGCTCTACCGCGAGCTGCTCACAGCGCGCTCCTCGAGCACGTCGCCGAGCAACGCGCGGTAGCGCGCGATCGCCCCGACGCGATCGCCGTTGCGCTCGACGTAGGCGCGGCCCCGCTCGCCCATCCCCTCCAGCGAGATCGTGCCCTCGATCACGTCGCGAATCACGCCGGCGACGAGCTCTGGCCGTCCCGGCGGGACGACGATCCCGCAGTCGGCATCCCGGACGAGCTGCACCGTCTCGCTCTCCTCGTCGGCCGACACCAGCACGGGCCGGCCGGTCGCGAGCACGCCGTACACCCGGCTCGGAACGACGTAGCCGGAGAGACCACGGGCGAGGCCGACGAAATGGAGGTCGGCGGTCGACAGGGTCTGGGGGAGGATCGCGCGCTGCTGGTAGCTCAGGAAGCTGACGATCGAGCGGACCTCGAGACGGCTCGCAAGGCGGACGAGCTCCTCGTGGCGGGCACCGAACCCGATGATCACGACCGCGAGCCGGTCGAGGTCGCGGAGAAAGGTCGTCGCGCGGATCAGCGTGTCGAGGTCCTGCGCGTGCCCGACGTTCCCCGAGTGCATCACGACGAACCGGTCGACGAGGTTGCGCTCCCGCGCCCAGGGGTTGTCGCGCGGTTGGGGGGTGATCGTGTCGGTGTCGATCCAGTTCGGAATCACCTCGACCCGACCCGGTTGGGCCCCCTTCTCCTCGAGCCGGAGCTTCATCGTCGAGCCGATCGCGACCACCCGGTCGGCGCGGCGGAGGTAGAGCCCGACGAGCTGCCGCAGCGCGGCGACCACGATCCCGCTCTCGAGCCGCTTCACCCGCTCGGCGATCTCGGGGAACACGTCCTGGCTGATCACGATCAGCGGCACGCCGAAGCGGCGGGCGACGACGAGTCCCACGTCCCCGACGATCGGCGGATCGGTCATGCAGAGCACCACATCGGGCCGCTCGCCCTCCCCGTCGAGCTTCAGGGCGGTGAGCAGAGTGTCGGCGAGGTAGCTGACGTAGTTCGCCGCTCGGCGATGGAGCTGCGACCGGTCGTAGACGGTCGAGCGGACACGCACGATGCGGACCCCGTTCCGCAGCTCGTCGCTCGGGAGATCCTCGTGCCCGCGCAGGTGACCCGTGACGACGGTGACGTCGAAGTCCTCGGCAAGCGCCTCGCAGAGCTGGGCGAGCAGCTGCGCAGTGGCCTCGACGCCCGGGGCGTAGTACTGGTTGAGGACGAGGATTCGCTGCTTCACGGTCGGTGCGCACGGGTGTCCGCTGCGCGCCCGAGATCGTATGCACGGCCGCCGGGTGGCGCCGACGAGGCAGCGGGAACGCGCTACCGCTGTGAGGCGACCACGCGAGGCTTGGGCTTGGTCTTCGGCTTGGTCTTCGGCTTCGTGATCGTGAACGTGCTCGAGCCGAGCAGCGTCCCGTACTTCACGTCGGCGCGCGGGCCGACGCCCGGCCAGACGTACCAGGTGTAGACCCCGGGCACCAGCGCGATCTTCTTGCCGAGGTAGGTCCACCCGCTCTTGAGCTGGAACGACGCGCCGAGCGGCCAGATCGAGAGGACCTTCACCTTGCCGCGATAGAGCTGCACGTTGAAGTACGTGGCCGTGACCTTCTTCCACTTCAGCATCGGGGGTGCGGCGAGCTTCGCGCTCGGCGCCGGCGCGATGAGCACCGGCTCGATCGGCGTTGCCGAGACGGTGACCGGGATCGAGACGTTCTCGGCCTTGTCGACGACGGTCAGGGTGAAGCGGTAGAGCGACCCGTTCTTCAGGCCCTTGACGGTGAACGTCGGGCTCGTGCCCTTGTAGGCGAGCCGCGCCACTCCCGTCTCACCGACCTGCTGGACGCGCAGCTGGACGTGCCCGAAGTCCTTCGTCGGGTTCGCCCACGAAACCACGACCGAGCCGCTCCCCGCGACAGCCTTGGCCTTCGTGACCGCCGGCGGCCGGGTGAAGTCGGGTGGTGGCGCCGGCTTGCCCTTTTCGAGGACGGTCACCTCGACCGACTTCGACGACTTGTTGCCGAGGTCGTCGACGGCGGTGACGGTGAACGACGTCTTGCCGACCGGGAAGTGGTCGGGTGCGTTCGTCGTCAGCGATGCCTTCGAGACCGCGTCGCGGGCGGAGATGGCGTTGAAGTACGCCGCGAGCGCACTGTCGGTGCGATCGATCCCCGAGTCGCTGGTCGCTGCGACCGTGATGAGCGGCGCGTTGATGACGGGGCCGGTCGTGTCGACCACCTGAACCTCGAAAGACTCGTATGCGGCGTTCCCCAGGCCGTCCTTGGCCGTGCACTCCACCTTCGAGGTACCTATCGGGAACGTCGCACCGCTCGACGGATTGCACTGGACCGCCGCCGGGACGAGCGCGCCGCCACTGTCGGTGGCCGAGACGGCGAACACCCCGACCGCGCCGGATGCGCTCTCCGCCTCGAACTTCTTGGGGTCCGCCCCGACCTGGATCACGGGCGGGGTGCCGTCGACGCTCCAGCTCGCGCTGGCGGGGGTCGCATCGGTGTTGCCGAGCCCGTCGATCGCACGCACCGAGAAGGTGTGGGTGCCGTCGGCGAGCCCGCTCAGCGTTGCGGGGGACGAGCAGCCCCCGAACCCGCCACCGTCGACCTTGCACTCGAACGTGCCTGGCTCGGTTGCGCTGAAGCTGATCGTCGCCGTCCTCGACGCGACCGCTCCCGAGGGGGCGCCACCCAGCGAGGTGTCGGGTGGCGACACGTCGACCGACCAGGTGCGCGTCGCTTCGGGACCGGCGTTGCCTGCGGTGTCGGTCGCCTTGACGTGGAACGTGTGGCTCCCCTCCGAGAGACCCGACGCCGAGAACGAGCCTGAGCACGCCGCGAACCCGCCGCCGTCGAGCTTGCACTGGGTCGTCGAGGGCTCGGACGGCGCGAAGCTGAACGTCGCCGACGCCGAGCCGACCGTGCCCGTCGGGCCGCCGCTGATCGAGACGCTCGGTGCGACGGAGTCGACCGTGAACGAGAGCGCCGACGAGAAGGGTCCGACGTTTCCGACCCCGTCGGTGGCGCGCACCTGGAAGGTGTGGGCGCCCTGGCCGACGGTCGGGCTGTAGCCCGAGGTGCAGCCCGCGACGCTCCCGTCGAGCTGGCACTGGAAGGTGGCGGGACTCTCTGACGCGCTGAACGTGAACGTCGGAGTGTTGTCGGTCGACAATGCCGGCGGGCCGGATACTCCCGAGACGGTCGGTGCCGTTGCGTCGACCGTCCAGCTCGCGGACGCGGGCGACGGGTCGGTGTTGCCGAGCCCGTCGACGGCCCTGACCGCGAACGTGTGCGCGCCGCTGCCGAGAGTGTAGGACTGCCCCGAGCCGCACCCGCCGAAGCCCGCGCCGTCGAGGCTGCACTGGAAGCTCCCGCCCTCGCTCGAGCTGAAGGAGAAGCTGACTGTCGGACCGGAGGGGTTCGGCGGGCTCGAGGTGATGCTCGTGTCAGGTGGCGAAGCGTCGACCGTCCAGGAATACGAGTCAGTGTTGCCGAAGTTCCCGACCCCGTCCTTCCCCCGCACCTGGAAGGTGTGTGACCCACTCGAGAGCCCTGAATAGCCCTGCCCGCTCGAGCAGCCGGAGAAGCCGCCGCCGTCGAGCTTGCATTCGAACGTCGCCGACTCGCTGGCGGAGAAGGTGAAGGTTGCCGACGTCGAGGCGGTGGGGTTCGCCGGGGTGCTCCCGATCGAGACGCTCGGCCCTTCCGTGTCCACGCTCCACGTGGCGACGGCCGGGCCGCCGGCTCCTTCGGCGTTGCTGGCGGTGACGGTGAAGGTGTGCGAGCCCTGGCCGACGTCGTAGTGGTACGGCGAATCGCATCCGCCCGACCCGCCGTCGAGGCTGCACTCGAATGTGGCGGTCGGATCCGAGCTCGAGAACGAGATGTTGCCCGAGAGCGAGTTGTTGCTAGGGGCCGAGTCGATCGATACCGATGGCGGGTCGGCGACCGCGGTCGCGGCGAACGCGAGGCTCGCGGTCACGAGCAGACCCGCGAGGAGCTTCCAGCGGCGGCTCATCCGAGACGCCCTCCCCCGAGCACGAGCACCAGACCGACGACGATCAGGAGCTGGATCGCCCCGATCACGAACACGTTGCGTCTCCGCTCGAGCGCGAAGCCGACACTCGACTCACCCATGTGGTGCGTCGGTAAGGCCGCGACGAGCAGCAGCCCGCACGCGATCGCGACGAGCACGTAGAGCAGCGTGGTCACGGTTTGGGAGCCGTCGGACGAAGACGCCCTTGCCGGTGATGCGTCCAGCGTCACCGCGGCGACCGTCGTCGGCCCGGTCGCCGGCACGACCTCCTCGACCGTCGTGACCGGCGGCGGAGACGTCTGGCTCGCCACGATCGCCGCCACGGGGGCAACCACGAGCCGCTCGACCTTCAGCTTGCCGCTCACCCGAAGCAACAGCGCCTTGTGCCGGCGCTCCTTGGCCGCGGCCTGCGCCTTCGCACGCTTTCTGGCCTTCGCCTGCGCGGCTGCGACACGCTGCGCCTCCGCGACCCGGGCCGCCTCGGCCGCGCGCGAGGCCTGCGCCGCTCGCGCCGCCGCAGCGGCGGCTGCCGCCTGTTGCGCCTGGATCTCGGCCTGCGTGGGACCGGATGGCTGGGTGCTCGAGCCGCTCGTCGCCGGCGTCTGCGCCTGGCTGGGCGTCTTCGAGGTGGCGGGTCTTGTCGATGTCGTCGGCTTTGGCTTCGGTTTCGTGGGCGCAGGATCGGGTGTGGGGCCGAGAATCGGGTCGGCTGCGAGCGCCATCGGCGCAATCGCGAGAGCCGCCGTTGCGACTGCAACGACGACCGGCCCGCGCCAGCGGTTCGTTCCTCCCCCCGTCATGCAACCCCTTTCAACCTTCCCCTGACCGCACACTGTAGACGGCGTTTCGTGCTTTGTCAGCACGCCGACTAACGTCACCGCCATGACCGAGCCTCCGCTCGACGTGCTGCTGACGATGCCCGCCTACTGGCCGGCGTATGCGTTTGGCGGCCCGGTCGTCGCAGCGCGCGAGCTGACGGGGCGGATGGTCGAGCGTGGGCACACGGTCGAGGTCGTCACCACGACGCTGACGAGCGTCGGACACTCGTCACGACGAACGCGGGTCGCGAGCGTCGACGGCGCGCGCGTCACGTACCTCGGGACGGCGGTGGGGTACCGGTGGATGGGGATCACGCCAACGCTCCCCGGGTACCTGCGGCGGCTCGGGCGCCCGGACGTCGTCCACGTGTCGGGTTATCGCGACCAGGTCTCCACCGTTGTCGCGGGCTGGTGTCGCCGGAAGGGGATCCCGTACGTCTTCGAGCCACTCGGGATGCTCGAGCCGCGGGTGCGCAAGGTGCGGTTCAAGCGGGTCTTCGATGCGACGATTGCCCGGGGGGTCGTCGAGGACGCCGCCGTCGTGCTCGTCGTGTCCGACCGTGAGGCCGAGGCCGTCGCCGCACGTGGGATCCCCGACGAGCGGATCGTCGTCCGGGGTCTCGGGTTCCCCGATCCCGCGGCGATGCCGGCGACCACCGGCGAGCTCCGGCGAGCGATCGGAGTTGACGCAACGACCCCGCTCATCCTCTCCGTGGGTCGGATCGCGGCGGGCAAGGGGATCGAGCATCTCGTCGAGGCCGCCCGCCGGATTCCCGCCGCACACGTCGCGCTGATCGGCCCCGACGACCGCCACGGGACCCGGGATGCGCTGAGCGCCGCCCTGGCGGAGCCCGGCCTGCGCGATCGGCTTCACCTGCTGCCGCCGACCGAAGGGCCGCCGCTCTCGCTCTACGGCGATGCGGACGTGTTCGTGCTCGCCTCAGAGGGAGACAGCTTCGGGCTCGTCGCGGCCGAGGCAGCCGCCGCGGGCACGGCGGTCGTCGTCACCGATCGCTGCGGTGTCGCCGGCGAGTTCCACGAAGGGGAGGCCTTTGTCGTGCCCGCGCGGGCCGAGGCCGTGATCGATGCCCTCGCGCAGGTGCTCGCCGACGAGCCGTTGCGTCGCCGGCTCGAGAAGGGCGCGCTCGCCGCCGCCCGCCGCAACACGTGGGAGCATGCCGCGGACATACAGGAGGCGGCCTACCGCCGTGCGGCGGCCACGACCGTCGAGACGAACGCGTCCAGGCTCGGCTCGTAGCCCCAGTCGCGCATCAGCACCGCCGAGCGCTCACCCTGCGTTGCCCTCAGATCCGGGTCATCGGCGAGCGCGCGCAGAGCGGCTGCCGTCTGCGCGACGTCGTCGCCCGGCACGCGGAACCCGTTCTCGCGGTCGACGAGCAGGTCGAACGCGGCTCCCACCCGGTCCGAGAGGACGAGCGGTAGGCCAAAGGCTGCAGCCTCGTTGACGACGACCCCCCACGGCTCGTGGCGGGAGAGCAACGCGAAGACGTCGGCGGCCGCGTAGACATCGAACACCTTCTCCCACGGCTGCAGGTCGCCGAGGAGCACGAGCCGCACCCCGAGCTCGCGGGCGAGCCCTTCGAGCGCGGCGCGCTCGGGCCCCTCGCCGGCCACGACCACGACGAAGCGTGGATCGTCTGCAGCCGCGACCGCGCGGAGGAGGACGTCGAGACCCTTCTCCGGTGCAAGCCGCGCGACCGAGACGACCATGACGTCGCCGTCACTCGCGCCGAGCCGGGCGCGGAGCGCGTCTCGGTGCGGTGCGAGGCGACGGGCGTGCTCCTCGAACGCGACCACGTCGACCGTGTTCGCAAACCGCCCGAGCCGATCCGGGTCACCGCCGCGGGCGACGACCGACTCGGCGGCAAGCGTCCCGATCGCGAGCGTCCGCTCGGCTCCGTGCACGATCCGGTTCGCCACCGCCTGCTTCGCGACGCGCCGCCAGGCCGGTCGTGGATCGCGGTCGTTGCTCTCGACGAGGAGCACGTACGGGACCCCCTGCCGGTTGGCCCAGCGGGCTGCCGACCGAGCGGCATGGGTACTCCACCCGGAGACCACCACGACGTCGGGCCGACCGGCGACGAGCGCGTCCGCGAGCCCACGCGTGATCACGGCGTCGTGGCGGAAGACCCGGCGAAACCCGGGGACGCGCAAGCCGTCGAGGAACACGTGCGGGTGGTGATGCTCGAGCGTCCACGTGCGCGAGAAGATCGTGCGGGCCGAGTAGACGACCCTGAAGTCGATCTCGTCGCGTTCTGCCAGCCGGTCGAACATGAGTGACCTGAACGGCGTCGGCTCGGGCGAGACGACCGTGACGCGAACGGCTCGGCCCGAGTTGGGGACCGATCGACCGTGTGCGGTGCGTTGCAGCGTACGGAGCGCCTGTCGTCGATGTCGTGTGCGGGCGACCCCGCGCGGTACGAGGAGCGGGTCGAGCCGCATCGCTCGCAGCAGGGCACCGCCGTCGCCGTCGTGGCGAGCGGTGCCCGCGAGCACCCGGGCGGCGGCTCGCCGGGCCACCGTCGTTCCCGCCCGCCCGTGCGCTCGGCCGAAGGCCTCGACGAGCTCCTGGAACGCCTCGACCGCACCCTGTCTGTCGGCCGGGTCGACCGGCTCGCGCGCGCCGACGCGCCACGCGAGGTCCGCCCGCGTCGGGTCGAGCTCGGGCGCGACGGCGCCGATGGCCCGGAGCGCGGCGGTCCGCTGGAACGACCGTTGCAGGTCGCGGCGACGCTGGGTCGCTTGACCGGGGTGCACCCGGTAGAAGACGAGCGGCTCGGCCACGTTGCGCCCGCTCCCGACCGCGAGTACGCGTAGCCACAGGTCGAAGTCCTCGCTCTCCTCGAAGGCGGCGTCGTAGCGAAGCTCGTGGTGGTCGAGGAGCTCGCGGTCGAAGAGCACGGTCGGGTGGTAGAACGGCGAGGAGAAGAGGGCGTGCCAGCGGATCTCCAGGTCGGTCCGCGGAAGCTCGTGGACGCGCATCACGGATCCGGCCTCGTCGATGTCCGCGACGTCGCTCCCGACGATCACGTGACGACCGGCGGTGGCCACCGCCAGCTGCCGCTCGAGCCTGACCGGGCGGGCGACGTCGTCTGCGTCGAGTCGCGCGACCCACCTCCCCCTGGCCGCATCGAGACCACGGTTGAGCGACGACGCGAGCCCGACCCGCTTCTCGTTGCGGAGCACGACCAGCCGCGGGTCGTCGATCGCGGCGAGGATCTCGGGGGTGGCGTCGGTCGACCCGTCGTCGACGACGAGCAGCTCGAGCTCGGTCGTCGTCTGGGCGAGCACGCTGCGGAGCGCGGGCTCGAGGGTTGCCTGCGCGTCGTGCGCGGCGAGGAGGACTGTGACGATGGTCACCGGGAGCCGCCCGACGATAGCCTCTGCGGGCAATGGACGAGCCGGCCCTGCCGTCCTTCGACCTCGTCGTCGCGACGGTCGACCGTGCCGAGTCCCTCGAGACCCTGCTCGCGTCGATCGCACGTCAGGGCGACGTCCGAGCCCGCGTGATCGTCGTCGACCAGAACGACGACGACCGGGCCGCGCGCGTGATCGAGGGGCATCCCGGGCTCGACGTCCTCCACGTCCGATCGGGACGCGGGCTCTCCCGGGCGCGGAACGTCGGCCTGGAGCGGGTCGAGGCCGACATCGTTGCCTTTCCCGACGACGACTGCACCTACCCGGACGGCCTGCTCGGCACGGTCGCCGCGCGCTTCCATGACGGTGGGCTCGACGGTCTCACGGGTCGTGCGGCTGACGACGACGGACGATCCGATCCATCCTGGTCGCGCGAGCCCGCGACCCTCGATGCGACGAACCTCTGGAACCGCGCGATCTCGTTCTCGATCTTCCTGCGCCGCCCGCTCGTCGAGCGCGTCGGCCCCTTCGACGAGCGGTTGGGGCTCGGGTCGGGCTCGCCGTGGTCGTCGGGCGAGGAGATCGACTACCTCGTCCGCGCGATCAGGCTCGGCGCCCGGATCACGTACGACCCCGACCTCGTCGTCCGGCATCGGGTCAAGCGCTACGCACCGGACGAGCTGCGTGCGGTGGGGCGCCGGGACGGGGAGAGCATCGGCTGGATCCTCCGCCGTCACGGGTACGGCGCGCGCGAAACGGGCCGGCTCCTGCTCCGCCCGCTCGGCGGGGTCGGGCTCTCGCTCGCGCGCCTCGACCTCGAGCCAGGCCCGGTTCCACGCGGCGACCTTCGGTGGTCGCCTGCACGGCTACCTCCGGTCCGACACGTCCTGACGGCGAGCGAGTAACTCGGGGAAGAGCGTGCTGTGGCGGTCGAGCCACGCGTCGAGGCGGAAGCGTTCCACCGCTCGTTGGCGCGCTCTCGCCCCGTACGCGGCCCGGTCGCGAAGCACGGTGTCGGCGGCGGCGGCGAGCTCCTCGGGCGACGGCGGCGCGTCTCGATCCCAGCCGTCGTCGTGGGGGACGCCGATGCCGGCCTCGTCCCCCACGAGCTCGACCGTCCCCCCGCTCGCCGGGTAGACGACCGGCAGCCCGCAGGCCATCGCCTCGATGACGAGCGTCGGGCAGGGGTCGTTGACCTTGGTGTGGAGCAGAAGGTGCGCCCTGCGGAAGAGCGCGGGAGCCTGCTCCTGGCGGTAGCGTCCGGTGAGCTCGACGGTGTCGCCGAGCCCGAGCTCCGCGATGAGCGGTCGGGGATCGGAGACGAGCCGGCCCGTGACGATCAACCGCGCATCGGGGTGCGCGGTGCGCACGCGGGCGAACGTCTCGAGACCGAGCCGGAGCCGGTACGCCTGCGTCTGGTCGCCGCCGAGCATGAGCACGGGACCTGCCGTGGGTGGGTCTCCCGGGCTGAACAGGTCGACGTCGACCGCGTTCGGGAGGATCTCCCAGGTTCCGCGTGGCTCGCCGAGGAAGTGATCCGCCGAGCGCTTCGAGAAAGCGCTCTGGTAGAGGACGTGGTCGGCTGCGAGGAGCGCCTGGCGCAGCGGGCGGTTGAACGCCTCTGTCTCGGTGCCCGCCCAGCCCGGGTACCCGACCCCGTCCTGGTTGACGACGATGGGTGCCCGACGGCGGCGTGCGACCCAGAGCAGCGGGTCGAGATCGCGTGGCAGGGCGCTCGAGCCGAGGTAGAGCAGCGTGAAGTCCGACGGTGAGCTCGGGAATCGCGTTGCCAGCTTTGCCAGCTTCGCCGTTCCTCCGGCAACTGGCTCACCGGGTCCGGGTACGCGGTCCCATCCGTAGGAGACGCGGAGCCCGGGTTGCGGGCTGCGGGACGTGAGCAAGCGGGCCCAGCGGCGCCCCGCGGTGAGGTAGCGCCCGACACGGGCGGCGTCAACCACGGTGTGTCACCAGCCCTCCGAGCAGCGTGCCCCAGAGCGGGTCGAGGCGCGGAAAGTCGAACTGCTCGGCCCTGATGCGACCAGCGTGCGCGAGCCTCGGGGCGAGGCTCCCGTCGGCGTGCACCCGGGCGAGGCCGGCCGCAATCGCGTCGGCGTCCTCAACGTCGACGAGCAGTCCGTGCACGCCGTCCTCGACGATCTCCGGGGCCTGACCGACCCGGGTCGAGACGAGCGGGACTCCGGAGGCCAGCGACTCCAGCACCCCCTTCGGCCCACCCTCCTGCCGTGAGCTGACGACGTAGGCGTCGAGCCCGTGGAACGCGCCGGCGAGCGCCGTGCGCGTCGGCGGGGTGATGTGCGTGTGCGGGATGCCGGCTGCGGTGAGGGCGTGCCGCACGTATCCGCGTGCAGGGCCGGTCAGCAGCACGTGCAGCTCGGGAATCTCGGGTGCCGCTCGCACGAGCGACGCGACGAGGACGTCCGGGCCCTTGATCAGCTTCGGCTCGTTTCCCTCGTCCCACCCTTCCCCGTCCTTCTGGAACGAGCCGACGACGAAAGCGGTCTCCGGCAGGTCGAGCTCGCGCCGCTTCGCCGCGCGCGTCGCCGCGTCCGGGACGGTGAAGTGCGGCAGGTCGATCCCGATCGGGATCCGGTGCACGCGCTCGGGTGCCACCCCCGCGTCGACCACGAGCTCGTGCATCTCCGGGTGCGTCACCTGAATCGCGTCGAACCGGTCGGGATGGCCTCGCAGCACCGACCAGGCCCGGTCGAACTCGGGGTTCGTGACGGTGCCCGGGCGGCCGTGGAGCCAGGCGACGCCGAGCCGGTGCGTCGATGCCAGCCATCGCGGCTCGACCGCCTCGAAGTGGCTCGTGTGGAACACCGCCTGCCCGCCGCAGTACTTCGCCAGGGAGGCCGGCCCGGTGGGGATCCCGAGTCGCCCCGCGGTCGCCTCGAGGTCGGCCGCGTCCTCCGCCACCGACCACGTGCGCCCGTCGTGGAGCGCGAAGAGGTGCGATCGCTCCGGCCACGTCGCCGTGCGCAGCCCGACCGCGCCGCGGAGCGCGAGCCGCGCCGGAGGCACCGCGAGGCGACGCAGAGCGGAGCTCACAACCCGAGCACCTCGGCGTACCTGTCGGCCACCTCCGCGAGCGACGGGATCTCGATCGCGGCCCGGAGCTCTTCGTACCGTGCGGCGATCGACTCGAGCGCGGCGGGCAGCTCCTCGGGCGCGTCGAAGCCGACACCCGCCTCGCCGACGAGCTCCCCGTTCGACCCGCTGCGGACGTAGAGCGCCGGCAGTCCGCAGGCGAGCCCTTCGAGCAGCGCGTTCGAGCACGCCTCATGGCGGCTTGCGGTGAAGAACACGTCGTGCGCGCGCAGTTGCTCGGCCACCCCGTGTGACGGAAGCGGCTCGACCAGCGTGATCCGCTCGAGCTCGAGCTCCGAGCGACCCACGTAGGTCATCTCGAACCGATCGGTGTCGAGGTGCCGGTCGAGCCACCGAAGCGCGTCCGCACCCTTCGCCGGGTTCGTCGACCAGCTGGTGGTGACGATGCGCAGCCTGCGCCCCGCGAGCGGGCTGCGCTCCGGCGGCGGGTGGAAGATCGCGGGGTCCGGTGCGTTCGGGATCACGACCGGGGCGGCGAGCTCGAGCCCTTCCGCAGCGTGCTGCTGGAGGCTGTAGCGCGACTGGAAGACCGTCGCGGCGGCGAGCTCACGGTTGATCGCGACGATCCGCGCGTCGCTGCCGTCGTCGAACCCGCGATACGTGCGGATCGGCCCGTCGACGCGGTGCACCATCCGCACGCCGTCACGGGCGAACCGTCGGAGGCGGTGGAAGTCGAAGTTGAACGAGTTGAACAGGCACACCGGGGTCCCGCCCGAGATCCGATTGCGCTCGACGACCACCCCGCGTCGCTCGAGCTCTCCGATCAGCGCGCGCAGGAACTGGTGCCCGCCACCGGACGGAGGCGGCTCGTCGTCGTGGAAGACCGCGAGGTCGGCGCGGTCGGCAGCGGTCTTCCTGCGGTCGAGCTCGGTCCGGACGAGGGCACCGAGCCGGTGCCGGGCCTGCCGGGCGTGGACGACCGCCGCGCGGGGTTTCGTGCGGAGCGCCATGTCGCGGGGAACGGTAGAGGAGCAGTCGGGACGGGGTACCCTGGATCGATGCACCGGCGGAAGACGAAGTTCGCGAGCCGCGTGTCGCATGTCGCCCACGCGATCGAGACGCGCGGTGTCCGCGCCACGTACGACCTCCACGACCGTCTCGGGGCCAACCGCTCCAGCCGGCGCCACTACGGCGCCGAGCGTCCGGCGCTGGACGCGGCCCAGGGCGAGATCCTCGACCAGGTGCGAGCGAAGGGGTTCGCCGTCGTCCCGTTCCGGACGGTGTTCCCCGACCCCGACCGCTGGGCCGAGATCGCCGCCGCCGCGGATGCGTTCATCACCGAGACCGAGGCCGGTCTCGCCGCCGAGGCGGCGGGCGGTGGAAGCTCGCTGCGACGAACGGCCGCAAAGGACTTCGTCGTGCGCCGCAACGGGTGGGGGATCACGCTCCCGCTCGACGACCCCTGGCTGCGACTCGGGCTCGACGCGAGGCTGCTCGATCTCGCGAACACGTACCTCGGCCTGTGGGCGAAGCTCGAGTACGTCGACCTCTGGTACACGCCGGCCGCCGACCAGGGGGAGCGCAAGGCGTCACAGCGGTGGCATCGCGACTTCAACGACCGGCTGCTGCTCAAGGCGTTCCTGTACCTCAACGACGTCGACACGACCGCAGGCCCGTTCGAGTACGTCCCGGAGAGCTTCCCCGGCGGACGGCTCGGTGACCTCTGGCCGTGGCTGCCCGGTGGCAACGACGCGTACCCACCCGACGAGGAGTTCGCCGACCACCTCGCCGGCGAGGCGATCCAGACCTTCACCGGCGACCGCGGCACGTTCATCTTCTGCAACACCGCCGGGTTTCACCGTGGTGGCTTCTCGACCGGGCGTGAGCGCGTGCTCGCGACCTGGACGTACGCGTCACCGGCTGCGCTCAAGGCGCTGTCCGAGCGCAACTACGCCGTCGACGGTGACCTGGCGACCCTCGGGCCCGCCGCGCGCTTCGCGGCGTCCTGATCGTCAGACGCGCTCGACCGACCAGTCGAGCAGCGGGCGCACGACCCCGCGCAGCTGACCGGTGAACGACCCGCGCGCCGAGTCGCCGTCACCGGCATCGACGACGTGGAACGAGAGGGCGTGGCGCTCCTGGGCGTGATGGGTCAGCTTCGGCGCGCCCATCGAGACGAGCTCGACGTCGATCGCGGTCAGGCCCTCGTTGAGGAAGTCGCCCGGGATCCAGGCCGTGGCGACGTAGTCGCCGGGCGGGACCGTGTCGTTCTCGGCCGAGCGCGTGTCGAAGGCGTTGAACGCGATGTCGCCCCTGCGGTCGATCACCTTCAGCTTCGCGAACACCGCAGGCTCGGGCCGGAGCACCCGGTAGCCGATCTCGATCCCGATCGGGCGCCGCACGTCGACCGAGCTCGACCTGCTCGCCGCTCTCGTCGACGATCCGGGCGAACCGCAGCTGTGCGATGCCGTCGCCCGGGATCGGGTCGTCGTCGGCCCACGAGCGGTACGACGCGCTGCCGAGCCCGGACTGGAGGTACGCGGCGACGACGTCGCCGCTCTCGCCGTCCGCGACGATCCGCCCGCCCTCGAGCAGGATCGCGCGATCGCAGAGCTGGGCGATCGTCTCGAGGTTGTGCGAGACGAACACCACGGTGCGACCCGACTCGCCCATGTCCTCCATCCGGCCGAGGCAGCGGCGCTGGAACTCGGCGTCACCGACCGCGAGCACCTCGTCGACGAGCAGGATCTCCGGCTCGAGGTAGCGCCGCGACGGAGAAGGCGAGCCGCACGTACATCCCGCTCGAGTACCGCTTCACCGGGGTGTCGATGAACCTGCTCGACCCCGGAGAACTCGACGATCTCGTCGAACTTGGCCGTGATCTCGCGCCGGCGCATCCCGAGGATCGACCCGTTGAGGTAGACGTTCTCGCGCCCGGTCAGCTCCGGGTGGAACCCCGTCCCGACCTCGAGCAGGCTGCCGACGCGACCGCGGATCTGCGCCGACCCGCTCGTCGGGGCCGTGATCCTGGTCAGCACGCGCAGCAGCGTCGACTTGCCCGCCCCGTTGCGGCCGATCAGCCCGAGCACCTCGCCCTCGGGCAGGTCGAACGAGACGTCGCTCGAGCGCCCAGATGTACTCCTTCTGGTGATGCGTCCCGGTGACCGGCGTCGCGAACCATCCGCACGAGCGAGTCGCGCAGGGTGCCGTAGCTCGCCTGCAGCTCCCCGATCCGGTACTGCTTCGAGAGACCCTCGACGGTGATCGCGACCTCGGTCATCAGATCATGTCCGCGAAGCGGGGCTCGGAGCGCCTGAAGTACGCCACCCCGGTGGCGACGAGCAGGAGGGCGACCGTCACGCCGAGCGCCACCTGACCCCAGTTGGGCTCCGCCGAGCCGAGGACCGCCCAGCGCCAGCCCGAGACGACGCGCGGTCATCGGGTTGAGCGCGAGCAGCCACTGCCACTTCACCGGCGCCTGCTCGATCGCGAACGGGACGCCGGAGAGAAGCGGCAGCACCTGGAGGAACACCGGGATCGCGTACGGGACGTCGCGGTAGCGGACATTGACCGCCGAGAGCCAGAGGACGACGCCGACCGCGGTGACGACGGCGAGCCCGAGGAACGCGGGTGCGACGAGGATGTCCGGCCAGGACGGCGTCGGCCCCCAGATGACCATCAGCCCGCCAGGACGACGCAGCCGAGAACGAAGTCGACCACCGGCACGATGACGGTCGCGACGGGCAGCAGCAGGCGTGGGAAGTAGACCTTCGTGACGAGGTTGATGTTCGACACGAGCGACGGTCGCGCCGGACGAGACCGACGAGGCGAAGTACTGCCAGGGGAGGATCCCGGCGAAGACGAACACCGGGTAGTAGACGGTTCCCGAGGGGAACTTGGCGAACCGTCCGAACACGATCGTGTAGACGGCCGCGACGAGTATCGGCTGGAAGACGGCCCAGGCGGCACCGACGAACGTCTGCTTGTACCTCACCTTGAGGTCGCGCCAGACGAAGATGCCGAGCAGCTCTCTGAACGCCCACAGCTCGCGCACGTCGAGCCGCGGGAACCGCGTCGGCGGCCTGATCGCCGTCAGGCGGGTGTCTCGATCCTGGCGCTCGCTCGTCGGGGCGGCGGGAGCGGGGGTGTCGGGGATGGTGACCTCGGGGCTCTCGGTCGGCACCGCGGGGATCGTAGCGCCGACTCCCGTCAGCCTTCTCGGCGGTACCCGGTCACCGCCGCGAGCCCGGCGAGGATGAACGCGGGGTACACGGGGAGCGCGAACTCGGGTGCCGGGAGCTGCGACACCGCGTGCACGACGACGATCAGGAGCCCCGCCGCGACGAGCGCGACGACGGGTCGCCACAGCCTGGGCCGCCGGAACACGAGCCCGATCACGAGGAGCGCGAGCCACCACGGCGGGGTCGGGAACCGGTTTGCGACGCGGTAGAGCTGGTCGCCGAGCCACGCGTTGCCGTCGCGACCGGGCAGCTCGCGGTTCCAGGAGCGCACCCGGTCGGTGATCTCGACGTACCGCCTCGCCTGAGCCTGATCGCGGAACACTGCCGCCGGGTGGTCGAGGACGCACCGGTCGTAGTCGTCGGTGGGGCACCAGACCATTCCCATCCCGATTGCCGGGATCAGCGGCGACAGCGACGCCGGGCTCGGCATCGGCCGCCCGTTTGCGGCGGTGATCGTCGGGGCGGGTGGGGGGAACGACGTGGGCTGACGCAGGACGCGGCCGCGCGTGCCCGGGTAGCGCAGGAAGTCCCACGTGTTTCGGGCCATCGACCCGAGGATCTCGCCCGGATGCGCACGGATCGCCTCGAGCGCTGCGCCGCGCAGGACGCCAAGCTCGTCGCCCCGACCGAACACCTTGTCGGAGAGGGGGATCAACCGGATCGCCTCGAAGTTCGAGCCACCGGCCAGGTAGGTGTCGAGGTCGACGTGGAGCCTCCGATAGGGAGGCAGCGTGAGGACGTGCTGCTCGATCGCCGTTCCGAGACGGCGCGAGCTCGAGCCGTTTGCGGGGTCGATCGCCCGGTCGGCGAGGAAGACGCGGAAGAACGGGATCCAGGCGTTGCCTCCACGCGCAACGGTGACCTCGTCGTAGCGGATGCCGTTGACGCCGGCCCAGAGCGCGAGCGGGACGATCGCACCGGCGCAGAACGAGAGCGCCGAGATCCCGCGTGCCCGTGCCGACCCGGCCGCGAGGAGCGGGAGGAGCGCGCCGACGAGCAGGATCTGACTCGCAGGTCGCGTGAGGACGAGGGCCGCGACACCGATCCCGAGCCACGCAAAGCGCGCGGTGCTCGGCGTTCTCAGCGTCCGCACCATGCCGAGCGACCAGAGCGCGAAGCCGGTTGCGAAGACCGCGTCGCTGGACGCCTGGTGGTAGAGCGTTGCCAGCCCTGGGTAGACGAGCAGCACGAGCGCCGTCAGGACCGCCGTGACCCGACCGAACGTCAGCGCGGCGCAGGCCCAGGCCGCGATCGTGATCGCGTACAGCAGCGAGAACAGGATCTCCAGGGCGAGGCTGCCGCCGATCGACATCGGGATGCCGAGGACGAGCGGCGTCACCGGTGTCCGGAAGACCATCAGGTCGGGGAAGACCGGGGTCCCGTCGAGCAGTGAGAGGTAGTAGTTGAAGTAGTCCCAGGCGTCCCGTCCTTTCGCCATCGGCCAGGCGATGGACTCGAGCCAGAAGACGGCGAGCGCCACGACGACGAGCAGCGCGAGCGCCTGTCGCGTGGCGATACGCGGCTCGACCGAGGCCCACGCCGAGCGCAGCCGTGCTCTCATCGGCCGAGCCCTGCTGCGAGCGCGTCGGCGGTGCGCTCGCCTGCGTGGCCGTCGACCTCGCCGACGACCTTTGCGACCACCGCTCGGCGCTCGGATTGCAGGCGCTCGGGTTGCTCGAGCGCGTCGTCGATCCCGACGAGGACCGCATCGAGCGACCGCGCTTCGGTGAACGCCCCGGAGCTCGCGAGCTCCCGGTAGTGCTCGCCGACGATGCTCTTCTCCGCCCAGTGCTCTCCGCTGGGGGCGCCCTCGTCGGAGAGCATGCACACGGTCGGGCGATCGTTGACGATCGCGTCGAGGAGCACCGTGCCCGCGTTCGAGACGACACACGCGCAGTGCGCGAGCAGCAACGCGAGTTGGTCGAGGTCGGCGTAGCTCGAGGGCACGACCGCTGCGCCGGCGACATCGCGTGCAGCGGAGAAGCGGCGCTCCCACTCGACGTCCCGGGGGTGGGGGCGGATGAGGAGCTGGTAGCGAGCAGCGGCCCGGTCGGTGGCGAAGCGGGCGACGAGCGACTCGACGAACCGGCCCTCGTGCGGCATGTTGGTGGGTGTGTTGCCCATATAGACAACGAGCGGAAGTGCTGAATCGAGACCCGCTCGGCCCACGAGCGCGTCGAACGCCTCCTTCGCGTGCGACCGAGCGAACACGTCCGTCTGGGGCCAGCCGGCGACCACGACGCGCTCCGCGGAGATGCGGTGATAACGCGCGAGGTCGTCGAGCATCGCCCGGTTCTGGACGACGTAGCGGTCGAGAAATGCCGGGATCACACCTTTGCCGACGGTGTGGTCCCAGCTGGCGACGTGGGCCACGAGCGGAAGGTCGAGCCGCCGGCCGGCGGCGAGGAACGGGATCGCGGAGTGGTGCTGGAGGTTCGCGAACACGATTCCCGAGCAGCCCGACCGCATCCGAGCGAGCAGCGGCTTCGGGACGTGACGCCTGGCCGAGAACGTCCAGCGTTCGAGCGCCGCGTCGATCGACCGGGAGCGAGGGAGCGGCCCGACGCGGTCGGAGTCGAGAAACCAGTTGCGGTGGCCGGGTGCCATCCGGTCGCGGTGGAACCCGGCGCGCAGGTTGAGCCTGATCGCGGTCGGGTAGAAGCCGATCCGGCGGTCGAGCTCGCGGTCGACGCGTCGTGCGGCGCGCTCCCGCACCGAGGCGTCGAGCGGCGCGAGCTCGTCGAGTCCCACGACCTCGTGCGCCAGCCGGTCGCGCCACGGGCCGAGCACATCACCGCGGGAGGCGTCGACGAGCGTCAGCGGGCCGACGCGCTCGGCCAGCCGGTCGATCACCCCGCAGTCGATGAGCACCCGCGCCGAGATCGGCTCGGTGAAGACGATCCACGGGGCCCGGAGCTCCATCGCAGCGGTCGCCGCCTCAGCCGCGCGAGCGGTCGGCGAGCAGCGCCCGGGCGCGGTCGGCGAGCGACGCGCCGTCGAGCCCGTGCTGGCGCAGCGCCTCCGGTGGCGTCCCGCACGCGGGCCACCCCTCGACCCCGACGACGTGGAGCCTGCGACCGTCGAGCGCACCGGTCGGCTGCAGCGTGCGGAGCAGCGCGTCGCCCAGCGCGCCCACGGGTGCGTGGTCCTCGACGACGAGAACGTCCGCGAACGGCTCGACGAGCGCCGTCGCCCACTCGCCGTCGATCCGGTTGAGCCATGGCATCGCCACGACCGTGAGCTCGACCCCCTGGGTCTCGAGCAGCTCGGCCGCGACGAGCGCCTCGTGGAGCAGCACCGGCCCGTAGGCGACCACGAGCAGGTCGCGTCCTTCGCGGAGCGTCGTCCCACGACCCGGGACAACGGTCTCTCCGAGTGGCAGGCGACGCGGGGACGGCCCGATCGCCAGCCTGATCGCGACCGACTCGTCGGCGTCCATCACTGCCCAGCGGAGGAGCGCTCGCGTCTCGGCCGCGCTGCCCGGGTGCACGACGGCGACGTTCGGCAGCGCGCCGAGCAGCGAGGCGTCGCGCAGGCTCTGGTGCGACTTGCCCGGCCCTGCCGGGATGAGCCCTGCGTAGTGGAGCGCGTAGACGACCTTCGTCTGCTCGCTCGCCTGGTTGTAGAGCTGCTCGTTCGCCCGCGAGGCGAGAAAGCTGGCGAACGAGTTGACGACGGGCAGGAGCCCTTGCCGTGCCAGGCCCGCAGCCATCGAGACCATGTCCTGCTCGGCGATCCCGTTCTCGATGAAGTGGTCGGGTTGGCCCAGCTCGACCCCGCGCACCCGGCAGTCCGACGCGAGGTCGGCGTCGAGCACGACGACGTGCTCGTGCGCCTCCGTCAGCGCGAGCAGCTCCTCGCCGTACGCGACCGCGACGAGCTCGGCCTCGTCCTTGAGCCGCGGCGCGCTCCCCGCGCCGCTCTCCGGCTCTCCTCGTAGGTCGCCGCCATCGGTCTGCAGCGGGCCGGGCGCCTCGAGCACGACCGGCTCGTGCCCGAGATCGGCGAGACGGGCGGCGATCCGGCCGAGCAGCTCGTCGCGTGCGCGGTCGTACGACTCGTCGTCCGGAGCGCCGGCGTGCCAGCGATACAGCCCGCCCCCCAGGGCGAGCGCGGTCGGGTGCTCCATGAACGACACGCCCTGGCCCTTCACGGTCTCGGCGACCAGTGCCTTCGGGACGTCGTCCGGCAGGGCGCGGAACCCGGCGAACGCCTCCCGCAACGCCGCGTGGTCGTGGCCGTTGCACCGCGCGACGTGCCAGCCGAACGCGGCGAGCTTCGCGTCGAGGTCGCCGAGCGCCAGGATCTCCTCCGTCGGCCGGTCGGACTGCAGCTCGTTCCGGTCGATCACGACCCAGAGACGCCCGATCCGCTGGTGGACGGCTGCCTGCAGCGCCTCCCAGTTCTGTCCCTCCTGGAGCTCCCCGTCACCGGTCATCACGACGACGACTCCGTCGCGGCCGAGGTACCGCTTCGCCCACGCGATTCCGCGGCCCTTCGAGATCCCCATGCCGAGCGAGCCGGAGTTCGCCTCGATGCCCGGGATGGCGACGTCGGGGTGCCCGTCGAGCCCGCCGAGTCGCCGGAGGCGCAGCAGCCGCTCGGTGGGGATCGCGCCGAGCGCGTGCAGGGCGGCGTAGTGACCGGGGACGTCGTGGCCCTTCGACGAGAAGAAGACGTCGCGGTCGGGGCTGTCGAATCCCAGCTCGCGGACGTTGAGCTCTTCGAACAGGAGGTGTGTGACGATGTCGAGCGCGCTGAAGCTCGAGCCGAGATGGCCGGATCCAGCACGCTTCACGGCGACCAGGGCGTTCAGGCGGCACATGTCCGCTACGAGGGCGAGGCGCTCGTCGCGACGGTTGTCGCCGTCGGCCACCGCCCGGATCGTCTCGGCGGGTACCAGCGTCAGGTCGGTCATCGCGGGCGAACGGTACCGCGCGTCCCGACGAGCCCGACCGCCGCGAGGAGCACGAACGCCGGCACGACCGGGACCGCGAACTCGTGGATCGCGTAGATCGTGGCCGCGTTGAGAAGGACAACCGCGAGCGCAGACGCGGTCAGCACCAGCACGAGCAGGGCCTTCGGTCTCCTGATCGCGAGCGCGACGAGGCCGACGGCGAGCCAGACGAGTGCGGGCGGCCACAGCCACGACAGGCGGCTCAGCTGGTGAACGGCCGCTGGCCGACCCGGGTAGGCGGGGAGCTCGCTCATGCGCGATCCGACCGCGGCGCCGAGCTTGCTCGACCTCGCTGCGTCACGCGGGTTGCGGAAGACGAGGGCGTGCTCGGTGGGAGACGTCCAGATCTCTCGAGCACGACCGTCCGGGGTGGTCGCGTAGAAGCCCTGGTTGGCGGCGGGGATGAGCTCGCCGTCGGGCTCGGGCGCGGGACCACCACGACTGCGTGCCGGCCGCGTCGGGGCGGAGGTCGCATCAGCGGGCGTGGCGGAGGAACGTAGCTCGAGCTGGAACGGGCGCCACAGGAGCGACCTGAACGTGCGGGCGACCCCGCCGAGGTACGTCCCCGGGTGGGCACGGATGCTCTCGATCGCGACCGACCTGAGCATCGCGTAGTTGCTGTCCCAGCCCCACGTGCGGTCGGTCAGGTTGAGCAGGTCCTCGAACAGCCGGTCCTGACCCTTGGCGAAGAACGTCTCGACGTCGATCCCACGCGAGCGGTACGGCTCGAGCGGGAGCAGGTCGCGCCGGACGACCTTCGCCAGCTCACGCGAGTGAGGACCGTTGGCGGGGTCGACGATGTGATCGGTCGTGAACGCTCGGAAGAACGGCAGGTAGGCGGCCCCACCCCGTGCCACCGCGTAGTCGTCGTAACGGACGCCGTTGTTGACCGCCCACGCCCCGAGCGGGAGCACGATCGCCGCCAGGGTGACCGCTCCGCACGCCAGACGGCGTCGCCAAGGCAGGCCGACGAGGAGCGGGAGCGCGGCGACGAGCGCAAGCACCTGGTTTCCCGGTCGGATCAGCGCGAGCGCGGCGACACCCAGGCCCACGAGCGCGAACCGGGCGGGTGTGGGCCGATCGAGGGCGCGGGCGACGAGCAACGCCCACAGGGCGAAGCCCGCGGCGAACACCGCGTCGCTGGCGAGCCGATGGAAGAGCAGCACGTAGCCGGGAAAGACCAACAGCGCGGCGGAGGTGAGGACGGTCGCGCGGGCGCCTGCCCGTGAGGCGACGAGCGCCCAGGCGAGGATCGACGCGGCGTACAGCAGCGACATCCAGACCTGCGCGCCCCAGGCCCCGAAGAGGTCGAGCGGGCCGATCGCGACGATCGGGGCCACCGGCGTGCGGTAGAGCATCGTCATCGGCAGCACCGAGTCCCACTGGTCGAGCTGCACCCAGACCGCGATGTAGGTCGGCAGGTCGCGACCGGGGACGAGAGGGAGGGCGACGCTGACGAGCCAGTAGACGCCGAGGGCAAGGCCGAACAGCACGGCCGCTCCGCGCCGTGACGCGGCGAGCGCCTCGAGGCGGGCGATCACCCGCCCGGCGTCTCGACGCGATGGGGCGCGACGACGTCTGCGAGGTCGCGATCGCCGAGCTCGTCCGTCTTGCGGCAGAGGAGCAGCACCTCGGTCGAGCCGGGCCGGTAGTCGGTGAAGCGCGTCACGTCGCGCCACCCGGTCCACGCGAGCTCGATCCGGAGGGCGTCGAGCGTCGGGATCAGCTTCGCCTTGCCGTTGCCCGCCTGCCAGCGCACACGCAGGGCTGCGTCCGGTCGCGGATCGACCGTCGTCTCGAGCAGCATCTCGCCACCAGGCCGGGTGATCCGGTTGAGCATTCCCAGGAGCGGGATGTGGAACGCGCTGTGGTACAGGACGCCGAGGAAGAAGACGCGGTCGAAGGGCTCGAGGCCGAGAAGCTCGTCGGCGGCGCGAAGGTCGCCGTACACGAAGCGGTGCGGGGCCCGGAGCGAGCCGACCCAGGGCTCGTGCAGATGCCGGTCGGCCGCGAAGTCGGAGAACACGAGCTCCGCCGGCTCGAGCTGCTCGTCGATCCAGAGCGAGTGGACGCCGTACTTCGGCCCGACCTCGAGCACGCGCTTTCCCGTCCAGTCGCGCCCCCGGAGCGTGTCCTCGAGGCCCTCCACCGTGAGCGTGAGATCTGCGACGTCGCCGTGCCGCGTCGTGGGGCGCTTGTCCCGTAGCGCCCGCGGATCCTCCGTGTACGTCGTCCGCAGGCCGAGCTGCTCCTCGTACTCGAGGTTGGGGATGTACGTCGCGAGCTTGAGGCGCGCGGCCGACCAGTCGACCGCCCTCCGCCCGACCCGCCAGGCAGCAGCCTTGATCACGGTGCTACCGGGTGCGCGGCCAGGACGTCCTCGTTCACGTCGCATCCCCAGCCGGGGCCGCCTGCCACGGCGAGCTCGCCGCCCTCGACCGTCGGCACCGCAGTGGTGAGCTCCTCGCGCCAGGGGACGTCGTCGACGTCGATCTCGAGCATCCGCACGTTGGGGATCGCCGCGCACCACTGCGCGGAGATGAAGGTCGCGAGGTGGCTGTAGTAGTTGTGGGGCGCGCATGCGACCTCGTGGGTCTCGGCGAGGTCGGCGATCTTGCGCGATTGCGCGAACCCGTTCCAGATCACGTCGACCGAGGCGATGTCCATCGCCCCTGCGGCGAGATAGGGGCGGAACCCGCGTGCGCCGTAGAGGTTCTCGCCCGAGCAGATCGGGATCGGCGAGCGGCCCCGCGCGTAGGCGAGCCCGGCCGGGTCGTACGCGTCGACCTCGAGCCACGCCAGACCGAACGGCTCGAGGGCCCGTGCGACCTGGACGATCCCCTCGATCGTGAGGTTGAAGTTGAGGTCGACGATCGGCTGCGCCTCGCCGCCGGTGCCGCGCGCGAACGCCGACAGCAGCTCCTTCAGGCTCTCGATCAGCTGCGGGGTCGGGTTCCGGTCGGTGCCACCGTCGCGGCCGAAGCCGGGCATCAGCACGCGTGGGCTCTCGCCGGGGACGACGATGTTCGTCTTGAAGGCTCGATAGCCCTGCGCCACCACCTCGCGACCGAGTGCGGCGACCGCGTCGTACGAGTCGAGCTTGGGCGTTCCGGTGACCTCCCAGGCGCGCGCGCGGGTCGTCCCGCAGTGCGACCAGTAGAGAGGGATGGTCGCTCGGGTCGGCCCGCCGAGCAGCTCGGCGACCGAGACGCCGTGTGCCTTGCCTGCGAGATCGAGCAGGACGTTCTCGATCCCGCCGAGCGCCTTCGTGACGATCGAGCCGGGGCTCTGCCGCGTCCGGCGGTAGAGATCCCAGTGGATCGCCTCGAACGCGCGTGGGTCCTTGCCGACGACGAGCGGCTCGAGGTCGCGCACGACCCCCGCAAGACCGCTGGGCGACCCGTGGGAGTCGGTCACCTCCGACCAGCCCACGTGCCCCTCGTCGGTTGTCGCCTTGACGAACAGCCAGGGTCGCCAGCCGGCGTCGCACGCCAGCGTCTCGATCGTCGCGATCCTCATCGGCACGCAGGATAGGCGCCGTTCCCGCTGCCACGGCCGCCAACGGGTCGGAGGTCGTGCCCGAGATCTCGGTCGTGGCCGACCGGTCAGCCTTCGTACGGCCGCCGCGCGATTGCCGGTAGCGAGGCGAGACCGTCCCGGACGAGCGCCTCGGCCCGCACGAAGTCGTCCTCGTCGTCGATGTTGAGGCCCTCGAAGCCCTCGGTGAGGAACGGCGCCACGACGCGCCCCTCGCGGGTGCCGGTCTCGTCCACCACGCGCGTCCAAGCGAGCTCGAGCGCGCTGTTCTGGACGTAGACCGCACGGGAGCGCCTGGTACTGACCGGCGTGCCACGCAACGGGGAGCTGTGACTGGTCGAGCAACGGCGTCATCGTGCGGCCGTCGTCGGCGAGCTCCCACATCTTCCCCGGGTGCTCCTTCACCCGCTGCACGGCGCGGAGCGAGTCGGCTTCGGCCGTCGCGAGAAGCTGGGCGAGCCCGCGACGAACGGTCTCGGGCCCGCGGAACGGGTTCGTCGCGCGGATGATCCCGAACAGGTCGTAGCGCTCCTGGAGCTGCGGCAGCGTCCATGCGATCCACTCGATGTCCGGCGAGGTCGAGGTCGCGAACTCCGCGGGGCGGAGAAACGGCACCTTGGCGCCGTACCAGCGGGCGACGGCGGCCGTCTCCTCGCTGTCGGTCGAGACGAGCACCTCGGAGAACACACCGGACTGGCGCGCGGTCTCGATCGCGTAGGCGAGCAGCGGGTGGCCGGCGAGCGGCCTGATGTTCTTCCCGGGCACGCGCTCGCTGCCCGCCCGCGCGCCGATCAGCGCTATCGCGGTCGGCATGCGTCCTCCATCAGGCCGGCGAGCGCCGGGGTCGCGATCCCGTGACGCGCGGCGGCGCGCATGACCGACCCGGTGATCGCGTCGAGCTCCGACGGGCGGCCCGCCAGGACATCGCGCGCGGTCGAGGTGGTGAGCGTCTCCGGCATCGCGTCGATGATCGCCCATTGCGCGGCGGGTTCGAGGGCGACCCCCTCGGCCGCCGCTGCGGCGCATGCCTCCACCAGCGCCTCGTCGAGCCTCCGTCGCCAGCTCGCGTCGGCGCGCAGCGTCCCCACGGGCTCGCCCGAGGCGGAGGTCGCGGCGGCGAGGACGGCCAGCCGTGCCGCCTTCTCCCACAGCACGAGCGCCTCGCTCTCGGCGATCTCGACCTCGATCCCCGGCACGTGGAGCGGACGGAGCGCCTCGTCGAGGTCGGCGGCGGGCATGTGGTCGGAGGAGGCGGTGACGAGCGGCGTCGGCCGTCGCTGGATGATGAGGCCCGGCTCGGGCGAGAACGCCTGGAGCCTGCTGATGCTCCCGGCAGCGACCCGCGCTGTCGAGCCGGTCTCCGCTGCCCACGCCCTGATCGTTGCGAGGTGCTCGAGCCCGTTGAGGAGCGGCAGGACGACGGCCCTCTCGACGCTTGCGGGCGCGATCCGCTCGAGCGCGGCTTCGAGTGCCGGCGCCTTCACTGCGATCACGAGGAGCCCGATCGGTTGCTCGAGTCGCTCGGCCGCATCCAGCGGGACGATCGCCGTCGAGTCGCCCTCGACGAGCGTGATTCCCGAGGCGCGGACTACCTCGACCGTTCGCTCGGTCCCGATGGCGAGGGCGTCTGTGCGAGCGGCGATCATTCCGCCGACACCGCCGAGCCCGAGCACCGCGATCGGTCGCGTGGTGGAATCCACCGCGCTCAGATGCGATCCGGGTCGGCCACGAGATTGACGTACCTGACGTCGCTGTAGACGTCGAGCGCCTCGACGCCGGCCTCCTTCCACCCGGTGCCCGAGCGCCGGACGCCGCCGAAGCCCATGTGCGGCTCGCTGCCGTGCGTGCCGGCGTTGACGACCACCACGCCGGCGCGTGCCGCGCCCGCGAAGTGCATCGCGCGGTGCAGGCTCGCGGTGTGGATCGCGGCCGTGAGGCCGTAGTGCGAGTCGTTGACGACCGCGATCGCCGCTGCGAGGTCGTCGACGCGGTAGAGCGCCGCGACCGGGCCGAACAGCTCCTCGCGCGACAACGGGGCGGCCACGGAGACGTCCTCGAGCAGCGTCGGCTCGACGTGGAACCCAGGTTCGACCAGGCTCCCACCGCAGAGCACCGTGGCCCCCGCCGCGCGTGCGGACTCCACCGCCTCCACGATCCGTCGCGCGCTCTCGGACGAGATCACCGGCCCGATCTCGTCGACCGGCGGGACAGCGGCCAGCAGCCGCTCGCGGAACGCCTCGTAGACTGCGTCGAACACGACCACCCGACTCGCCGCGGCGCAGCGCTGACCCGCATTCGAGAACGCCGAGGCGATCGTCCACTCGACGGCTCGCTCGAGGTCGGCGTCGTCGCACACCACGAGCGCGTTCTTGCCACCGAGCTCGAGGCAGGTCTTGGCGAGCCGCCGACCGGCGCGCTCGGCGATCCACGATCCCGTGGCGGCCGATCCGGTGAAGCTCACCAGGTCGATGCCGTCGTGGTCGACCAGGGCGGCGCCGACCTCCGGGCCGAGCCCGTGGACGACGTTGAGGACGCCGGGTGGCAGCCCGGCCTCGAGGCAGAGCGTGCCGAACCAGTGCGCGGACAACGGTGCGTGCTCGGATGGCTTGAGCACCGCGGCGTTGCCGCACAGGATCGACGGGAACGCCTTCCAGGCGAGGTTCGGCAGCGGCGTGTTGAACGAGATCAGGAGCGCAGCGACGCCGACCGGCGACCGCACCGTGAGGACCGTCCGGTGCGCCATGCTCGCCGGCGTCGTGCGCCCGTAGGAGCGACGGCCCTCGCCTGCGACGAAGTAGCCCATCTCGATCGCGGCGTCGGTCTCGCCGCGAGCGAGCGCGGCCGGCTTGCCCGTCTCGGCAGCGACGAGCTCGTCGATCTCGTCGCGCCGGTGGCGTACGAGCTCTGCGATCCCCCGGACGACGTCACCTCGCTCGACGACCGTGCGGGCGGCCCAGCCCGGTTGCGCGGCGGTTGCAGCCTCCACGGCTGCCGCGACGTCACTCGCGTCCGAGCGCGCGAGCCTGCACAGCGGTGTGCCGTCGGACGGTCTCGGCTTGTCGAGCCAGCCGGCCGCTCCCGGACGCTCCTCCCCGCCGATGAGGTTCGAGACGTCGCCGGGGCTCACCAGGCCGACCAGCCGCCGTCGACGACGAGGTTCGCGCCGGTGACGTACGACGAGGCGTCGGAGGCGAGGAAAACGACGGCGCCGACGGCCTCGTTCGCCTCCATCAGCCGTCCCATCGGCGACCGTCGTGCGAACGCCTCGACGAACGGCTTCGGCTGGGCGTTCTCGATCCCGTGCGGCGTGAGGGTGTTCACGCGGACACCACTGCGGCCCCAGTACGTCGCGAGGTAGCGCGTGAGGTTGAGAATCGCGGACTTCGACACCGAGTAGGCGACCGGCTTGAAGAACACCTCGCCCGCCTCGCGCCGGAAGTCGTAGAGGGACTGGTCGGGCGAGAGCAGCCCGTAGACCGAGCCGATGTTCACGATCGAGCCTCGGCCGGCCCGTGCCATCGCGCCGCCGATCACCTGACAGCAGACGACGACGCCGGTGACGTTGACGTGCACCACGCGCTCGAGCGCCTCGAGCGGCACGTCCTCGAACGGCCCGACCTCCACCGCGGGAGCGTCGGGCGGAGAGTCGACCGCGGCGGCGTTGACGAGCAGGTGCGGAACGCCCCAGTCGGCTTCGATCGACGCGAGCGCGTCCGCGACCGCCTCCCGGCTGGTGACGTCGACCGCGAACGAGCGGATCGCGCCGGTGGCGACCGGCTCGCTCAGCGCCTCCGGGATCTCGGCCTGATCGAGGATCGCGACCTGTGCTCCACGGTCGGCGAGGGCCTGCGAGACGACCGCGCCGAGCTGCCCCAGGCCACCCGTGACCACGGCCACGCGACCGGTCAGGTCGAAGAGCGGGTCAGTCACTCGCGCGATCGTACTGGCCGCCGTCGGCCGACGTAGAGTCCCGCTGTCATTGAGCAGCTTCTCCCCCAGTGCATCCCTGGCGGTCGTTCGGGACGGTTCTCGATCGGGTCGAATGCGCTAGGCGTGGAATAGATCGACTGTGGGAGTACGAGTCGTGAGCCTGGGAGTCGCGACTGGTCTGACGGTGTTCGTTGCGGTCTACGTGGAACGGGATGCGGTCACCGCAACGGTCGACGCTACGGCCGCGAGGGCGAGCGTCGTGCGAATCGGCCTGCTACTGAGCGCGATCGCGATCGCAGCGGCGCTTGGTTCCGTTTGGGGGCTCGATCGACCGAGATGGTCGCGGCGCCCGATTTCGAGGACGGGCGCCGCACTTGCTCTGGGGGCGATGACCGGTGGTGCGGCCGGCGTCTGGGCGGCCATCAACCCGAGGATCGCAACACCTTCGATCTTTGCCGACGAGCTGATCTACTCCAGCCTCGCCAAAGGCCTAGCGCGGGGTGATGGCCTGGTCGTACGCGCGGTCGAGACAAGAGGATACGGCTTTGGCTATCCCGTATTCCTTGCACCCATCTTCGCGTTCGCCAGTGACGGGGTCGAGGCGTATCAGAACGCCCAGATCGCCAACGCGCTGGTCATGGCCACCGCGACAGTCCCCTCGTACCTGATCGCTCGGACCGTCCTCGGGCGAGGAATGGCGCTTGGTGTGGCTGCGCTCACGGTGTCGGCTCCAGCGCTCGCGTACTCCGGCCATGTGATGACCGAGGCGCTGTTCTATCCGGTGTTTCTCTGGTTCGTCTTGGTGCTCGTACGAACCCTCGTCGAGCCGACAGCGGTGCGTCAGTTGTGTCTGCTCGCCATTGCGGTCGTGCTGGTCACCATCCGGATCCAGGGGGTGGCGATGATCCTTGCCATCGTCACCTCAGTCTTCCTTTTCTCGTGGACGTCAGGTGAACGCGGTCAGGGGTTGCGTCGGTACGCGGTGGTCGGAGCTGCCCTTGGGATTGCAGGCCTGCTCGCAATCGTCGCGAGACTGGCGGGCCTTAGCCCGCTTGGAGCCTACGACGTACTCGTCGACTGGCCTAACCCGTCCGACATTGTCGTATGGGCGACCCGCGAGATCGGCGCGGTAGCCCTAGGTGTGGGCATCGTTCTGGTTGTCACCTTTCCGATTGCGATTGGTGTGATGCTGCGGAAAGACTCCCCTTCGGCCGAGCGTGCCGTCGCGGCGACTTCATGCTCGACCGCCGGCTTTCTCGTCTTGTCGGTCGCGCTCCTTGACTCGAGCGACTACGGTCTTGGCTGGATCCACTCGCGGAACTTGATCGCGCTGGTGCCGCTCCTAGCTCTCTTGGGGGCCGTGTGGTGCGGACAAGGGTTGCCCCCGTCCAGCACCGACCGCAACGATCGGCGCGCTGTTCACGCTCGCGGCGCTCATGACTGTCCGTCTCCAGGACCTCGAGTCCCAGACGGCGTTCGACGCTCCGGCTCTCGGAATGTGGAAGCCGCTGACATCCGGCGTCCTTCCGCTCAACCGACTGATCGTCTTGATCGGCGCCGTCGCGGTAGTGGTAACACTCACCACGCGGAAGGGCTGGATTGTCCCATTGTCCATGGTTGCAGCCTGCGCGGCGACGATGCCGGTCGTCATTCGGGACACGGCTGTGGGTCGAGCAGAGTCACGAGAGCTCGCGTTCGTCGATCGCTCTCTGGGCACCTCAGCGAGCTCGATTGTCATCGACGCCGGGCTGCCCGACGCGCGGTGCAGCACTCTCGACTTGACGGTCTTGTCGCTCTGGGCGGAGTTCCACAACATTGCGGCCTCCCGTGCGGCTCACATATTCGGGGACAGCGGTCTCGCCTACTTTGCGTCGCCGCGTCTGTCGATTCGAGCGGACGGCACGTTGATGCTCGGGAGAGGCCCTCTTGTCGCCGACGCCGTCGTTATCGATGACCGGCTCCCCCTTCGGGGTGACCGCCTCTCCGGCGTCAAGGTCGCCTCGCTCGGCGGGGATCTCGCCGACGGAATCGGCGGGCTCGCACTGTGGCGCACCAACGGTGTCGTGCGCCTCGAAGACATGGCTCGCTTGACCAGGCTGGCGAAGCGCCCTGCGTGCCCGGTAGTGCTAAGACGATCGTGATGGCGGCGCGACGACTAGCGGTCGCCCAGCGACTCTGGCAGTACCGCCTGGTCGGTCGCAAGGGGGGTTACCAGCGGTCGTCCGACGACGAGGGCCAGATCGGCCGGGCTCAGGCCCTCATCAGCTGGTGATCGCGCCACGAGATCATCTCTCTTGACGACATGCCCTGTGGGGAGATCGCGCGCAGCGACCAGCTTCTTGCCCATCTTCTCGAGTGGTTTCGCCTCGCTCGGGAACGGGCGCTTGACACCGTCGCCGAGCGCAGCCGGGATGCGGTGCAGGTCTCGCACGAGGCGGCGCATCCCGTCGGGCATCAGCGAGAACGCGTGGTCTGTTCCCTTCCAGGCGTGGTTGAGGGTGAAGTGCTTCTCGACAATCCGCGCGCCGAGCATGTGCGCCGCCGACGGCCATCGCGATCCCGTTGTGGTGATCGGAAAGGCCGATCACGAGGTCGGGAAAGCGCTCTCGAAACGTCGTGATCACCTGGAGGTTCAGCTCCTCGACGTCGACCGGGTAGGCGGCCGTGCACTGGAGGACGGCGACCTGCGGGTTGATCGCGGTGATCGTCTCGACCGCCCGCTCGACGTCCTCGAGCGTGCCACCCCCGGTCGACAGGACGAGAGGTTTGGCGAAGCCAGCGAGCTCCTCGAGGAAGGGCGTGTTCCGCAGGTCGCCCGATGCAATCTTGAAGGCAGGTATGCCGAGCTCGTCGAGGAAGCGGCGCTCGCCGGCTCGAACGCCGTCGCGAGGAGCGTCACTCCGAGCTCACGCGTGAACGGCACGAGCTCTTCCCACTCCTCCGGCTGGAGCTCGAGCGCCTCACGGTGCTCCCCGTACGTCGGGCCGAAGCTGTTCTCGTTGTCGTACGGGCTGTCGTAGAGCGCAGCCGTGTAGAGCGCCCGGTTGTCGCGCTTCTGGAGCTTGACCGCGTCGACGCCGCATTCCGCCGCGGCGCCGATCAGAGCCTTCGCCTTTGCGATCTCACCCTGGTGGTTGTGACCGATCTCCGCGATGACGTACGTGTCGGTGTCGTCCGCGATCCGTCTTCCGTCGATCGTCACTTCGCGCACGGCGCGATGGTACTCGCGTCGCGCGAAGGCGGAGGAAAGCCGTTCGCGCGTGAGCCCGAGCGCGACGTGGATGGTTGCAGGTCGATGATTCTCCGAACGGGTACGACGTCTATCGGCGCGTCCCGGCCGCGCGTTGCCCCTGAGCACGACCTCTCCCCGAGCGAAACCGAAGCTGAGCCGCCGCAACGCTCCGTACGATGCCGCGATGGCCGGAGGGTTACTGCTGGTGATGCTTGTCGCCGTCGTGGCCTTGACTGGATGGCTCGTCGCCGCATCCCTCGCGAACGGTTCGATACTCACCGAGCTGCTCGCGATCGGCGTTGTCGCGTACGGCGAGATCGTGGTGCTTGCGTTCGTGCTTTCCGGCCTGGGTCAGCTGAACCGGGCAGGCTTTGTTGTCGGCTCCCTGGCTTGCGTCGGATTCGCATTTGCCGGTTGGAGCGTTCGAGGGCGGCCGGGAGGTCCTGTCGAAGCCGCGATCACAAGGCTCCGGCCGGTGCTCGGCGACCCCTCGCTCGGTGTGCTCGCTGGTCTCGTCGCCTGCGCCGTCGGATACATGGCTGTCGTCGCACTCACGACGCCGCAGCTCGATGCCGACTCGACCGACTACCACTTGCCACGGGCCATTCTCTGGCTTCAGCAGGGCGGCATCGGACGGATTGTCGGTGCTGCCGACCCTCGGCTGTCGTGGGCGCCACCGGGAGCGGAGACCGTGGTGACATTCACCCTCGCTGTCGCCCGCAGCGATCGCTATGTCGCCCTCCCGCAGCTCGCCGCCTTGCCGCTGGCGATGGCCGCCGTTGTCGGCGTCGCGCGGCGCGTCGGATTCGGGCTACGGCCAGCGGTGTTCTCCGGGCTCCTGTTCGGATCCCTGCCGATGGTCGTGCTGCAAGCCCCGACCGCACTCAACGACCTCGTGCTCGTTGCGCTCCTGCTGTCGGCCTTTTGCTTTGCCCTGGGAAGCACGCGGGCGGATACGGCAATGTGCGTCGTCGCCGTGGCGCTTGGGACGGTCACGAAGCTCACCGCAGTCGTTGCGCTTCCACTCCTCGTGTTGCTCGTCCTGGTGGTGGCGCCCCGGTCAGCATGGCGCGCTCTCGTCGCGGTAGGCGTCGGCGGGGCGATAGGCGGAGCCTGGTTCATTGCCAACCTCCTCCGCACCGGTTCGCTCGACGGAGGGTGGGGCGAGTTCTTCGATCAGACGCCCGACCGGAGTCCGATCGAGGTCACAATTCGAGCTCAGAAGTACGTTCTCGCTCTCTTCGACGCGAGCGGCTTCGTCGGCAGCGATCGCTGGTTGTTGCCCATCGCGGGTTGCGCGCTCCTCGTCACCGGGCTTGCGCTACTAGCGTTTCGCCGTATCGAGCCACGTGCGTCGCTGGTGCTCGTGGGCGCCGGAGTCCTGGTCGCAACTTCGATGTGGCTCTCGGAATCGGTTCGCTGGTCGGTCGTGCGCGCGTTCGCGCACGGGCTCCGACTCGCTGGTCGCGGCGATCGGATCGGCGAGCTTCCAGTCGATCCGTCGACCAATGCCTCGCCGGTCTTCTCGTGGTACGGCGTCCTGTTTGGGTGCTCTGGGTGGTCACGATCGCAGTCGTCCTCGTCGGGGCGTCCGCCAGCACGACGAGCGCTCGCCTGCTCGCGCTCTTGTCCGCCCCGGTCGCCTTCGCGGTTTCTGTTCTCGATCGCGACGATCGATGACGGAAACCGTGGGAGGTTCTTCGCGTTCTCCATCGGAGCTGCCGTAGCCGCGTTCGGAGTCATCCAGCCTTTTCGGGTGGTGCAGGTCGGAACGCCCGTCGTCGTCGCCGTAACGATGCTCGTGCTCATCGTCCACGTCGAGCCACGGCCGATCGGCTTCGAGTTGCTTGCCCCTGTTCGAGCCCCGTCGGTGTGGGGCAAGGACCGATTCGAGGCCACGATGCGCTCGCGCTTCAGTTCGACGAGCAGCCGAGCTGGGTCGACCTCGACCATGCCTCGGCGGTGCGCAGCGGCTTGCATCGCGGCGTGACGGGGCGTCAACCTCTACCCGCTGTTCGGTGAGGGAAATCAGCGACGGCTCGACGCTCGTCACGGACCCGCGAGAAGTCCCTCGTTCGGTCGAGAGATCGTCGTCACGCCTCGTGCGTGCGCCCGGGTGCGGCGAGGGGTGGGTCAGCGACGTACTCGCCGCCGAACGGGTACGACGTCTACGTGCGCCGCGCGCAGGTGCGTGTGACGGGTGAGCTCTTGCTCCTCCTGGCGACGCGACGGGTCTCGTGTTCACCGGCCTCCTCGCGGCTAGCTGCCTGCGGCTCGAGTCTCCCCTCGCCTTCTGCTCGCGATGTTCCTCCTCGTGGGGGTGGCGCTCGTTCTCGAGTCGATGCTCCTCAGCGTGTTCGAGGCCTGGACACGCGCTGGAATGCTGGCTGCGATAACTGCCGGGCTCGGGGTCGCTGCAGCCGCGTGGGCTTGGCTGGGACGCCCCCGGCCGCCGCAGGCTCGACCGGCTGTCGAGGTCGCTCGCGAAGCGCTCCGGGACCCTCTGGTTGCCTTCGTCGTCCTCGCCGCCACCGTCGCACTGGGCTACGAGCTGGTCGTCGCCTTGCTCATCCCGCCGCTCGACATCGACGTGCTTGCCTATCACCTCCCGCGGATCGTCATGTGGATGCAGCAGCACGCGATTGCCGCGATCCCCAACGCGCCGGGATCGAACCTCGACGGGAACCCACCGGGTGCGGAGATCGCAAAGGGTGTGACGATGCTCCTCGCCGAGTCCGACCGGTACGTCGGGCTCGTCCAGGCGCTCTGCGTCCCGGCCGGGTCGCTGGCGGTCGCAGGTGTGGCCCGTCGGCTCGGGCTCGACACCCGCGGGGCGATCTTCGGCGGAGCGATCTTCGCGACGTTCCCGATCGTCGCGCTCCAGGCCCCGACTGCACACAACGACCTCATCGTGGCGGCGGCGCTGATCGTCGCGCTCTACTTCCTCCTCGGGTCGACGATCGTCGAGCTCGGGCTCGGCTCGGTCGCCGTCGGTCTTGCCCTCACGACGAAGGTCTCGGGCATCCTCGGGCTCGCCAGCATCGCGCTGGTCGCGCTCGTCGCCGCACGCGGTCGGCGCCCCGCGGTCTGCGCCGCGATCGCCGCCGGCTGCGTCCTCGGCTCGTGGTGGTACGTCTACAACCTGTGGCGCGTCGGCTCGTGGGATGGCGGCCTCGGCACCGACTACGGTCAGGTCCCCTCGCGCGCGCCGGACGAGATCCTCCTGCGCCTCGAGCGCTACCTCCTGCAGGTGCTCGACCTCGGGGGAGCGGTCGGGCGGGACAAGCTCGTGTTCCCGGTCGTCGCGTTGGTGTTGCTCGTGATCGGTCTCGCACTTCGACGGTCATCGCGCCGAGCGGCGCTCGGCGTCCTCGTTGCCGCCGGACTAGTCGCCATCACGCCGTGGCTCGTCATCGGCGGGCATCGGCTCGCGGCGCGTGCCCTGGCGAAGAGCTGGGTCGTCGTCGGTCGCAGCGACGTGATCGGGGCGTTCCCGCTCGAGCCGGAGGCGCGACCGTGGCCCGGGGAGGCATGGTTTGGCCCTGCCTTCCCGCTGCTCATCGTCGCGACCGTTGTCGCGATCGCGCTCGCAGGTGCCGGCAAGGGACGGCTCGCCCTCCTGACCGCGGGTGTTCTCGCCCCGGCGCTCCTGTTCCTCGTCAACGCGTCGGCGTTCGTCTGGGACGGTGCAAGAGGGCGGTTCTTCATCGTCGCCGGTGCGCTTGCCGCGTCGACCTTCGGTCTCGTGCTCCGGTTCCGCCCCGTGGCGTGGGCGGCGTCAGTGGTGGCAGTGGTCACGCTCGGGCTCTCGTTCGTCCATTTCCACGGTCGACCCCTCGGTGTGGAGCTCTTCGAGCCGGTCGCGGAGCCCGCCCTGTGGGGGAAGCCGAGGTGGCGGGCACAGGAGGCGTTGGCGCCCGACCCCGAGGCATCGAGCAAGACGGCCAAATGGCTCGCGACGGAGATGCCGCCCAGGGCAACCGTCGGCGTCCATGCGGGCAACGTCTGGACGATGTATGCGCTCATGGGATGGGGGCCGTGGCGCAGGATCGAGTTTCTCCGGCCCGGCGAGCAGCCGGGAGCGGTCGACTTCGTCGCGTTCGCCCCCGGAGTGGCCGTCGACCCGATGGGTGACGAGTGGACGAAGGTGCCAGCCGTTACGACCTGGGGCCTCTACCAGCGGCGCACGGGCGACTGAGTCGTGGTCGGGGTCGTCCTCCTGGTCATCGGGATCGTCTTCGCGGTTGGAACGGCGGTCGCGATCGCCGCATGCCTCCGACTCGAGTCGTGGACCGGCTTCGTCCTCGCTGCGTTCGTCGTCGGCTGGGCCGTCGTGGTGGTCGAGGTGTCGGTGCTCTCGCTGATCTCGTCATGGACCCGAACGACGATGCTGGCAGCGCTCGCGCTCACCTGTGCGGCGTCGGTTGGTGCTTGGAGTCGCCTCGGGCGTCCGCGAGGCCCCGATCGCGCGCGAGCGTCCGCCGCGCTCCACGCGCTCGCGACCGACAAGCTCGTGGTGGCGCTCGGCGCCGTCTTCGGGGTCGCGCTCGTCTACTTCGTCGCGCTCGGGCTGATGGTCCCGCCGGGCAACTGGGACGAGCTCCTCTATCACCTGCCACGCATGGTCCTGTGGATCCAGCAGGACGCCGTGGCGGCGATCCCCGACGCCCCCGGGGCGAACCTCGACGCGAACCCCGTCGCGGCCGAGATCCCCCAGGCGACGACCCTGCTCCTCGCCGGCACCGACCGCTTCGTATCGCTCTTCCAGATCGCATGCCTCCCGATCGCGGCGCTGGGGATCTTCGGTGTCGCTCGACGACTCGCATTCGACGTGCCATCCGCTGCGTTCGGGGCGCTCCTGTTCACGACCTTCCCCGCCGTCGCGTTGCAGGCTCCGACCGGGTACAACGACCTCGCCCTCGCCGCCGCGCTCGTTGCTGCCGGGTACTTCGCGCTGGGAGAGTCGAGGGCTGAGCTGGCTCTCTTCGCGCTGGCAGCCGGGCTCGCAGTCGGCACGAAGGTCTCGGGGCTGCTCGCGCTTCCTGCGCTCGTCCTGTTCGTGCTCGTCGCCGCTCCCCGGGGACGGCGGCTCGCGGTCGCGGCGGCGGCGCTGGTCGGGGCGTTGGTCGGCTCCTGGTGGTACCTCTACAACCTCGTCCGCGCAGGCTCGTGGGAGGGCGGGCTCGCGGAGCAGTACAACCAGGTTCCGTCTCGGGCGTGGGACGACATCCTCCTCCGGCTCCAGCGCTACGCGACCGAGATGATCGACCTCGCCGGGGTCGTCGGCGACGACCGGTTCGTCTTCCCGCTCGCCGCGATCGTCGTCCTCGTGATCGGCCTGTTCGTCGTGAGACAGCCGCGGTCGGCGGTCGGGGCGGCTGCGGTCGTCGCCGTCGCGCCGTGGCTCGTCATCGGACTGCACGACGTCGTCGTGCGTGCCTTCTCGCGCGGCTGGATCGCGATCGGTCGAAGGGACGTGATCGGGTTCTTCCCCGGCTCTCCCGCCACCAAGGCGTCGACCCCGGAGTCGTGGTTCGGTCCGGCACTCGCCCTCCTCGTGATCGCGACCTGCGTTGCGATCGTGGCCCGCACCTCGGGTCGGCGGCGGTGGGTCTGCCTCGTCGCGTGCGCGGGCTCACCCCTGCTCCTCGCGACGACGAACGCGGCGGCGTTCACCTGGGATCCGGGACGCGGTCGCTTCTTCCTGTTCGCTGCCGCCCTGGCCGCCACGACGTTCGGGTTGCTTCTTCGCCCTCGATTCCTGGCGGCGGGTCTCGCAACCGTCGCGGTCGTCACGCTGGCGCTCTCGCTCGTGCATTTCCGGGGGCGCGCCATGGGGATCCGGCTGCTCGAGCCGGTCGACGAGCTCGTCGCCTGGACGGCTCCGCGGTGGGAGGTGCAGAGCGCGTTCTCGCGCGACCACCCCGAGGTCGGCGCGGCCCTGAAGATCGTCGAGCAGACGATCCCGAGCGACGCGACGATCGCGATCGGGCGATCCGTGCAGATGCCGCTGTACGACCTGATGGGCGGCGGGCCCTGGCGCCACACGGTGTTCGTCCGCCCCGACGGAACCGTGCCCGACGAGGCGCAATACATCGGGCTTCCTCTCTTTGTCGACTACACGCCCGATCCCGACGAGTGGCGGCTGATCCCGGGCACCGGAACGGGACAGGCCTGGCGGATCTACCGCAGGCTCAGCTGATCGCGGGTGACGACCGCTGTGCTCGCCGCCGCCGCAGCGCGACGAGCCCGCGCCGGATGAGGAGCGCTCCACCGACGACGGTCGTCGGCACGTACCAGCTGGCCTGGAGGAGGATCGAGAACGCCAGTGCCGGCTCGCGCGACACGCCCACGACCGCGAGGGATTCCACCGCCAGCCACTGGTAGGTGCCGACGAATCCGGGCGACGAGGGCACGGCGACGCCGAGGTTGACGACAGCAGCGACGAAGAGCACGTCCATCGCGTCGAGGTCGATTCCGAGTGAGCGGGCGACCACGAACGCCGCCAGAGACCACACGAGCCAGGCGGCGACGCTGAGCGCTCCCGCACGCGCGATCGTTCGGCGCCCGAGTGGCTCGGCGAGCCCCTCGAGCGTGTCGCGGACGAGGCGGCGGATCACGCTTCGCTCGCGGCGGGCCCGCGGCCGGCGCAGCGTGTAGAGGCGTGCGAACAGCAGGACCAGACCGAGGACGGCGACGAGCACCACGGCGCCCACCGAGACGCGGACGAGCCAGCCGTCCTCCCCGGCGACCCGCGGGAGCGAGACGGCGAGGAGTAGCACGAGCGCTCCGAGATCGAAGCCTCGGTCGAACACGACCGTGGAGAACGCCCGCCCCGACGACAGCGTCGAGTCGAGTGCGAGCCAGCGTGCTCTGAACAGGTCACCGAGCCGGCCCGGGAGGACGTTGTTGCAGGCGACGCCGCAGACGACGAACTCCGTGTAGCCCAGGTAGGGCGGCGGCGTCACCCGCGCGATCGCGCGCCAACGCGCAGCCTGGACGAGGTAGACGGCGGACATGAGCCCGACCGCGAGCAGGACATCGACCGGCTCGGCTTCACCCAGGGTCGACCAGACCGCGTCGAGATCGGCCGAGCGAACGGCAAGCCACAACAGGAGCGCGCTCAGCGGAGTCCCGACGGCTAGCGCGACGATGACGGCGCTGCGATCGCGGTGATGCTCCTTCTCCACCGAGCCAATGTGTACCGACGCCGTCGGGTGGGCGCCCGGGCGACCGGTGGTTGGTGCTGCCGGAGTCGCTGCTGTACTTCCGCACGTGGGCTGGCTCGCCGTCGTCGCTTTCCTCGTGCTCTTCGCGATCGCAGCAGGAGTCCTTGCTGCCAGGGTTGCGGGTGGGAGCGTCTCTCGCTTTCTCGTCGCGACCTGGCTGCTCGGAACCACGGGAGTCGTGGTGGTCGCGATCCTCCTCTCGCCGTTCGCGCTCCTGACGCGTCCCGCGCTGGTCGCCTCGGCGTCGGTGGTGGCGCTCTGCGCGGTCGCGTCGGCGGTGAGGTGGAGGATCAGACCGCCTTCGCTCGCCGGTGCGCGAAGTGTGATCGCGACGGTCGTCCGCGACCCTGCGCTCGCCGTCCTGGCGGCTGGGAACGTCGTGGCCCTCTCCTACTCGACAGCCCTCGCCCTGTTCACGCCACCGAGCGAGGACGACGCGATCACCTACCATCTCCTCCGCTCGGCGTTCTGGAAGCAGGATGCGGCGATCGGCTGGATCCGTGATGTGGTCGACCTCCGAGCGAACGTCTCGCCGCCGGTCTCGGAGATCCTCGTCGCCGTCTTCATGACGCTCGGAGGCCACGAGCGCTTTGCGGCGATCCCACAGCTCGTCGCTCTACCGATCCTCGGAGTAGCCGCGTACTGCATCGGTCGCCGGGTCGGCCTCGACATCCGCGCGAGCGCCCTCGGAGGGCTCGCCGTACCACTCCTCCCGGGCGCGGTGATCCAGTCCGGTACGGCGATGAACGACGTCCTCTGTGCAGCATTTCTCGGCGCCGCGGCGGTGTTCGTGCTCGGCGAGCGGAAGCGCGACACTGCCGTCGCCGCAACCGCCCTCGCGCTCGCGCTGGGGACGAAGACGGCGGCGCTCTTCGTCGTGCCGTCGCTTGCGTTGCTGGTGATCGTCGGGCAACCGTGGCGCAGGTGGCTTCCGCGGATCGGGGTGGGTGCGCTCGCGCTGGTCGTCGGCTCGGCCTGGTACCTCGTGAATCGCCGAGAGACGGGGAAGCTCTCGGGTGGGCTGACCGAGCAGCAGGGGACACAGGATTTCGGCGACCTAGCCGCCCACCTCGCGCGGTTCACGCGGTACGCGCAGAGCGCAATCGAGCTTCCCGGAGGGATCGGGCGCGATCGATTGCTCTACGTCCTCGTGGGGCTCCTGCTCGTCGGCGTGGGGTTGGCACGGCGACGGCCGTCGACGTGGGTCGCGGGGCTGCTCGTCGCGGCGGTGCCGCTCGTGCTCCCGCTACGCGACCTCGCGGACAGGGTGTACGTCCACGGGTGGTTCAAGCTCGGCCGGGAGGACCTCGCGGCGTACGACCCGGGCGACTTCTCTGGCTCGATCGCCGCGACCGGCTACACCTGGTACGGCCCGGTCGGTCTCGCGCTCGTCGTGGTCTCGATCGTCGTGGTCGTGCTGCGCCGCCGCACGCTGCCCGTGTCGGCGCTCGTCCTCGCCACTGCGCCTCTGCTGGCGCTCGCGAGCATGGCCGTTCTGCTCGAGTGGGGCGGAGCGTACGGCCGGCTGATCATGGGCGCGGTCGTCATCTCGGGTGGAACGTGGGGTGTCGTGGCCCGCTGGCGGGCTGCGACGATCGCCGTCGCGGCGACCAGCGTGCTCGTCGCCGTCACCTCGCTCGTCTGGTGGAACAAGAAGCCGCTCGGTGTGCGGCTGCTCGAGCCCGCGAGGTCGCCTTCGGTCTGGTCGACACCCCGTTGGAAGGTGCAGGAGGTGCTCGAAGGGTCGGCCCCGTTCCTCGAGCTCGTCGACCGGACGGTGCCGCGCAACGCCTCGATCGGTGTGCTTGCTCCGCTCCCGCCGTACAGCCTCTTCGGGCCGGAGCTCACGCGACATGTCGAGGTGCGCGAGGACACCGGAGACGTCGGCTGGCTGGTCGTGCCCGACGGTGCGAAGCCTGCCTGTCCAGGAGACTGGGAGCCGGTCTCTGGCTCGACGGGGACGTTCGAGCTGCTGAGGCGCACTCGCTCGGGTTGCGCCCCTCGATGACCCTCCGACGGCGGACGCGTCGTTGATGATGGGCACGGTCGCATTCGGCGTCGGATTTGCGCTCGTGATCGTCGCTGCGGCCGTTCCCGCGGCGTCGGTCGCGCGAGGGCGCATCGCACCGTTCGTCGTCGTCCTGTGGACCATCGGGCTGGCGGAGCTCGTCGTCGTCTCGATCGGGCTCTCAGCGATCGACTCGCTCACGCGGCCGATGCTCTTGGCGTCGCTCGGGCTGGTCGCCGTCGGATCCCTTGCGACCGGCCGTGCTCGTCGCGTCACGCTGCCTTCCCATCGGCGGGCGGCTGAGGTCTTGCGCGAGATCACGTCCGATCGGATGCTGCTCGCGCTGGTTGTCGGCGCCGTCGTAGCGCTCGGATACTCCGCGATCCTCTCGGTGTTCACGGCACCCACCGAGCACGACGCCCTCACCTATCACCTGATCCGCGCGGCGCTCTGGAAGCAACAGCATGGGATCGGTTGGATCGACGGCCCGGTCGACGTCCGTGCCAACGCCTCCCCGGTCGTGGCCGAGGTCGGCGTCGCCGGGACGATGATCCTCCAGTCTGGCGATCGGTTCGTGGCGCTTCCTCAGCTCACAGCGCTGATTGCGTGCGTCTTCGGGGTGTTCTCGCTTGCGAGAACGGTCGGGTTCGACAGGCGCGCAAGTGCATTCGCCGGTCTCTCCGTGTCCTTCCTGCCCGTCGTGCTCGTGCAGTCCTCGACTGCGATGAACGATCTCGTGCCGGCCGGCTGTTGCGTCGCCGCCGCGCTGTTTGCGCTCGGCGGTTCACGACGCGACGTCGTGGTCGCCGGGCTTGCGCTTGCGTTGCTCGTCGGGACGAAGGGGTCGGCGTTTCTCGTCGTTCCGGCGCTGGCGCTGCTCGTCGTGCTCGGGCAGCCGCCGCGGCGATGGCCGGGCCTGGCGGTGGTCGGTGCGGTGGGGGCTGTGCTCGGTTCGGTGTGGTATGCCGTCACGCGCCAACACGAGGGTGATCCAACGGCAGGGCTAGCAGGGTCTCTGCGCTCGGACGACCCGACCGATCTGCTGACGGCGGTTGCTCGGTTCTCCAGATATCTCGGGAGCTCGCTCGAGGTCCCGGGTGTCGGTCTCGACCAACTGTTGTACGTCGTCATCGGTCTCGTGCTCCTCGTCATCGGCGTCGCGAGTCGTCGACGATCGATGTGGATCGCCGGGCTCCTCGTCGCAGCGTTGCCGCTCGTCGTCTTCGCCCGAGGCGGATTCGAGGAGGCGTACAAGCGGACGTGGTGGAAGCTCGGCCGTCCCGACTTGGCTCGACTCGACGTCGGGGATCGGAACGGGACACTCGTCAGCGCGGGGTATTCGTGGTATGGCCCGATTGCCGTGGGGCTCTCGCTTGCGGCCCTGGTACTGATCGCGCGCGAGGTCCGGACGGGGCGCATCCGTCGGGCGGCCGTTGCGTTGGCTCTCGCTCCGCTGCTGACGATTGCAACGCTTGCGGTGACGCTCACCTGGTCGCCCGTCTTCGGGCGGCTCGTCATGCCCGGCGTGATGCTGGGGGCGGCGACATGGGGCGTCGTGTATCGGGCCCGGTGGGCCGCGCTCGGCGCGACCGCGGGCTCGCTCGTGGTCGCATTCACGTCGTTCTGGTGGTTCGACAAGAAGCAGGTCGGGATCAGGTTGGTCGAACCTGCCCGGCAGGAATCGGTCTGGCGTGCCTCTCGAAGCGAGCTGCAGGACTACGAGGACGCGAAAGACGGCCTCTCGGGCTTCGTGGACTACGTCGATCGCATCGTGCCCCAGCGTGCGAACGTGGCTGTGATCGCACACGGGCCCGCGCCGTACGTCTTCCTGGGTGCGTCGCTCCGCAGGCGCGTGCAGCTCGTCGATCTCGATCGAGAGCCGATCGGGGCGGGCTGGTGGATCGGACGACGCGGTGAGCGACCGCCCTGTCGAGGAGACTGGGCGGTCGTGGACGGCAACCCCAGAGGGGAGTACTGGCTCCTCCACCACGGGGCAGGCCCATGTCGGTGAGCACCTCGTTCCGGCACGCGCTCGGAGAGGCTCCTTCCGCCCGGGCCGCGAGGTGGCTGGCGGTCGGTGCGGTCTCGAGCTTCTGTGTCCTCGTCCTCGTCGCCTGTCAGCTGTGGCGGACCGACTTCGCCCGCGGCTGGGACATGCCGGTGTACGCCGGGTACGGCGAGCGGATCACCGACGGGGAGGTGCCCTACAGGGACTTCCACCTGGAGTACCCACCCGGGGTCCTGCCGCTGTTCGCCCTCCCTGCGCTCGACGCGGTCTCGGGTACCGGCGACACGGGCCGCGTGTGGGAGCCGGTCGACGAGATCAGCGACTCCGCCTGGCGCTACGCGCGAGCGTTCATCGTGCTCACGACCCTCCTCGGGATCGCGGCGATCGTCGCGACGAGCGCCTCGCTCGCCGCGCTGCGCAGGCCGCTCGGCGACCGGCTCCTGGCGCTCGGGACGCTGGCGCTCTCGCCGCTGTTGCTCGGTGGCCTCGTGTACACCCGCTACGACCTGCTCCCGGCGGCGGCGGTCGCGGTCGCCCTCGCTCTGGTACTCCGCGGTCGCGACCTCGCCGGCGGGGTTGCGACCGGCATTGCGATCACGGCGAAGCTCTACCCCGTCGTGCTCGTCCCGCTCCTCGTCGCGCACGCATGGCGCGCGCGCGGACGGCGACAGGCGATGCTCGGGCTCGCGGCTGTCGTCGCGACCGTGGCCATCGTGCTTGCACCGTTCGTGGTCGCGTCGCCGTCCGGGGTCTGGACGAGCGTGCGAACGCAGGTCACGCGCGGCCTCCAGGCGGAGAGCACACCGGCGGCCGCGCTCGTCGCCGTCTCGCGGGCAGCGTGGAAGGCAGGGCTCGTCGACGACCTCCCGTTGCGCGTCGACGAAGGCGAGCCCGGCGGGCTCGTCTCGGCGCAGCTCGAGGGGAAGGGGGTCGGGCTCGTCGGTGCGCTGTCCTCGCTGGCCGTCCTCGGGGCGCTCGCCGGCGTGTGGTGGCGTGGAATCCGGCGCGACACGGATCCCGACGAGCTCGTTCGCCTCGTCGCGATCGCCGTCGTTGCGCTCGTTGCACTCGGGAAGGTGCTGTCGCCGCAGTTCCTCGTGTGGCTCGTGCCGCTCGTCCCGCTCGTCGGAGGGCTTCGCGGCCGGGTGGCGACCATCGCGCTCGCGCTGGCGATGGTGGTGACCCACGTCTGGTTCCCGGACGTGTATCGCGACTACGTCAACCTGCTCGATGCCGGCTCGACGGCGGTACTCCTCGCGCGGAACGCCCTGCTGCTGGTCGTCCTCGGTGCGCTCGTCTGGCCCTGCCGCGCGCGGGTGAGGAGCGGCACGTGATCGTACTGGTGGCAGGGGTTGCCCTCGCGGTGGTCGCCGCGGTCGCGCTCGTCTCCCTCGGACGGCCGACCGGTGTCGTCGAGACCGCCCTTGGCACCGCCGTCGTCGCGGCGGCTCTCGAGATCGCGCTCTCGTGGGTGTTGTCGCCCTTCGGATGGCTCACGCGGTGGGGCCTGCTGACCGCGCTCGGCGCAACCGCGGTCGCGGCCCTGGCCGTCGCGCGGGGGCGAGGCGCGGTACCGCGACCCACGCTCGCGCCCGTACGCGACGCGCTTCGAGACCCTGCCGTGGTCTGCCTCGCTGTCGTCGTCGGGCTCGAGCTGCTCTACGTCCTCGCGCTGGCGCTGTTCACGCCGCAGAACGACGGCGACGCGATCCACTACCACCTCACCCGTCCCGCGCTCTGGCGGCAGGACGAGGCGCTCGGGCTGATCGACGGCACCGCCGACACGCGCATGAACGCATTCCCACCACACGCCGAGGTGCTGCTCGCGGGCACGATGATCCTCGCGTCGACGGCCAGATACGTCGGGCTCGTGCAGCTGTGCGCGCTGCTCGTCGCGGTCGTCGCGATCGTGGGGATCGCGCGGCGGATCGGGATCGATCGGCGGCTGGCGCTGCTCTCGGCGCTCCTGTTTGCCACGCTGCCGATCGTCGCGCTCCAGGCGTCGACGGCGCTCAACGACATCGTCGTGGCGGCGCTGGTCGTGTGCGCCGCGTTCTTCCTCCTCGGGGAGCGCCGGCTCGATCTGATCCTCGCCGCGACGGCTGTCGCGCTCCTCACCGGGACGAAGGTGACCGGGCTTCTGGCACTTCCGGGTCTCGTCCTGCTCTGTCTCGTCGGTCACCGGACGACCGCTGACCGGGCTCGCTCGCTCGCGGCGGTCGTCGTTGGGATCGCAGCCGGCGCGTACTGGTTCGTGGCGAACCTCGTGCGGACGGGCGACCTGTTCGCGGGCTTCGCCCCCGATCAGCGCGGCGGCACGGATCCCGTCGCCTGGCTCGGTCGGTTCACGAGGCTCGCCGTCGACGCGTTCGAGCTGCCCGGCGCGGTCGGAGCCGACCGGCTGTTCTATGTCGCCGCGGCAGTGGTGGTCGCGGTCGTCGGCCTGGCGGTTGCGAGGACGCGAGCGGGGCGGGTGCTCGCCCTGTCGGCGGCGGCGCTGACGCTGCTACCGCTGGCGGTGTTCCCGCTCGAGCGCGGGCTTCTCCGGCTCCACCAGAAGGGGTGGAACACGCTCGGCCGCCCCGAGCTCGGTGACCTCGACCCGGGTCGCGAGATCACGAAAGCGGGCACCCTCTCGACGTGGTACGGGCCGGTCGGGCTGTTCCTGGCGCTCGCGGCACTCGTCGTCGTGATCCGGCGGGTCAGGAACCGCCGGCTGCCAACCGTCGCCGTCGTCCTGGCGGCCGCCCCTGCGATCTGGGTGGCCGCGGTCGCGGTCGGTGTGGCGTACCTGGAGTGGAACGGGCGTTTTGCGATGGGTGGTGTCGCGGCCGGGGCGGCGACGTGGGGGGTGGTGCTCGAGCGCCGTGCGGTCGCGTGGGCCGCGGTGGCGGCCACCACGGTCACGGTCGGCCTGACCCTCGTCCACTACGACGAGAAGCCCTCGGGCCTGCGCTTGTTCGAGGACACCGGTCGTGCGTCGGTCTGGAGCCTCGACCGGGCCGAGGTGCAGGGGATCGTCCCGGGTCTTGCTGGGCTGATCCGGGCCGTCGACACGCACGTGCCGGCCGGGTCGACGGTCGCCATCTATCCAAGCCCGTTCCCCGAGACCGGCGGCGCACGGGGAATCCAGCTCCTGCCGTACCCGCTGTTCGGGCCCGATCTCCAGCGCCGGCTGGTGTACGCGCCCGACCTGCGGCGTGCCGAGCTCGGCGGCGCTGCCTGGGCCGTGCTGCCCGACGACACCCTGACGCGGTGTCGCCCGGGCTGGGTGGTCGCGTTCAGGGTGGAGCCGCGGTGGGTCGCGTTCCGGCGGGCGCCGGGAGTCACGTGCCGACGCGACGCGGCAGGGTCGTCGTGATCGGGCTGCTGATCTGCGTCGCGCTCGTCGGAATCGCGGCCGTCGGGGTCGCGACCCTCGTCAGACCGACGTGCCCGGGGGCCTTCGTCGTGACGGTGTACGTCGTCGCCGTCGCCGAGATCGCCGTGACGGCCGTCCTCCTGTCGACGGTCGACCGGTACGGCCGGGCAGAGCTCGTCGCTGCGCTTGCAGTCGTGGCGCTCGTGACGACGGCGCTCGTCGTCGCAGGCCCGTCCGCCCGCGCCACCGCTCCCGGTCCGCGGTCTCGTGCGGGAGCTGCGCGCCAGCCCGCTCCTCACGGTGCTCGCCGTCGCGGTGGCGATCGCGGTCGGGTACGAGGTCGCGCTCGCGCTGTTCACGCCGCAGAACGACGGCGACGCGCTCCAGTACCACCTGGCGCGCGCGGCATTCTGGCGGCAACAGCACGCGATCGGCTATGTCCCGGGCGTCGAGGACGTGCGCATCAACGCGTTCCCGCCGCTCGCAGAGATCGTGACCAGCTTCACGATGGTCGCCTCGGCGTCGGTCAGGTTCGTCGGGCTCGTGCAGCTGACCGCGATGCTCGCGGCGGCGGCCGGGGTGTTCACGGTCGCCCGACGAGCGGGTCTCGGCGCCCACGGCGCGCTCGCCGGAGCACTGCTCTTCCTCACGCTGCCGATCGTCGCGATCCAGGCCTCGACCTCGTTCAACGACATCGTCCTCGCATCGCTCGGGGTCGCCGCCGCGGTCTTCGTCCTCGGGCGCACCCGGGCCGACGTCGTGCTCGCCGGCGTCACGTTCGGGCTGCTCGTCGCCACGAAGGTCACCGCGAGCCTGCTCGTACCGGTGCTCATCGCGCTCGTGCTCGTCGCACAACGCGGACGGCGCCGAGTCGCCTACCTCGTCGCGGGCGTCATCGGGGCCTGTCTCGGTGCCGGCTGGTACGCGCTCAACCTCGTGAAGACCGACGACCTCTTCGGGACGTTCCCGGCCCAGGAGCGAGGCAGCCTCGACCTCCCGTCGATCGTCGCCCGCACGACGAGGGAGCTGATCGACACGATCTCGCTGCCGGGAGCCGTTGGCAACGACGTCCTCGTGTACGTCGTCGCCGCCGGGCTCGTCGCGGCGATCGCCCTGGCGCTGCTCCGCGGGGGACGCGACCGGTGGCGCTTCGCGCTCCTCGCGGGAGCGCTCGCGCTCACCCCGCTCCTCCTGTTCCCGGTCGAGAAGGGCCTGCTGCGCGGGTACCAGAAGGCCTGGACCGTGCTCGGGAGAGCCGACCTCGCGGGGATCGACCCCGGCCGGGACATCACGCGCTCCGGGGTGATGTTCTCGTGGTACGGCCCGCTCAGCGTGCTCCTGGCGGTGCTCGCAGCTGTCGTCGGCTGGCGACGCTGGCGACGGGCAACGCTGTCACCCACGATCGTCGTGCTCGCGCTCGCACCGGTCGCCGCGATCGTCGCGCTCGGGATCGCGGTCACGTACTTCGAGTGGAACGGCCGGTTCGTGATGGGCTCGTTCGCGTTCTCCGCCGCGACCTGGGGTGTCGTGTTCGAGAGCCGTCGCCTCGCCCCGGCAGCGTGGGCCGCCGTCACCGTCGGGGTGACCTCGCTCCTGCTCGCACTCGTCCACTACGACGAGAAGCCTTCCGGGCTCAGGCTGTTCGAGAGCACGGGTCGCGTGTCCGTCTGGACAACCCCGCGCTGGGTCCTCCAGGCCACAGGCGCCGGTCACGGCGACCTGATCAGGGAGGTCGAGCGCCGGGTGCCATCCCACGATCCGATCGCAATCTGGCCGAGCCCGACGCCGTCAGGCGGCGTCTCGGGGACGGTGCCGCCGTACCCCTACTTCGGCGCGTCCCGGATCACCCGCCGGGTCACGCTCGCGCGGACACCCGAAGCGGCGGCGGCCGACGGCGCGCGGTGGGCGATCCTCCCTCGGCGCCGACCCGGTGACTGCGTGCCGGGGTGGCGGGTTGCGTTCGAGGTCGCCGACTGGCAGCTGCTGGAGCGGTCTACGACCGCGACCTGCGCGACGTGACGGGTGCCGCAGTCCTGACCGTGGGGCTCGCGCTGCTCGGCGCGACCGGCTGGCTCACAGCGTCTGCGGTGCGCCTCGACAGCGTTGTGGCGCGGCTGCTTGCGGTCTACGTCGTCGCGTACGCGTGGCTGATCGTCTCGTGTCTCGTGTTGTCGGCCTTCGATGGGTTGTCGCGCTGGCCGCTCCTTGCCCTGCTCGCCGGTGGAGCCGTCGTCGCCGGACTGGTCCGGCGACGCGCCGGCGCCACCGCCCCGCTGCTCGCCGGTGCACGGGCGTCCGCGCGTGACGTTCTGGCCGACCCGCTGGTCGCCGTTCTCGTCGCGATCGTGGCGGCCGAGCTCCTGTACGTCCTCGTGTTCGCGCTCGTGATCCCGCAGTCGGACTGGGATGCGCTGATCTACCACCTCCCGCGTGCTGCTGCCTGGGTCCAGGCCGGTGCGGTCGGCTGGATCCCCGGAGTCGACGACCCACGGGTGAACGGGTTCGCACCGCACGCCGAGATCGGGATCGCGGCAACCATGGCGCTCGCGCGGAGCGACCGGTACGCGGGGCTCGTCCAGGTGTTCTCGCTGCTGGCGACCTGTCTCGCGATCGTGCTGCTCGCACGCCGGCTCGGGCTGTCGCGCCGTTCGGCCCTGTTCGGCGCGGCGCTGTTCGCGACGTTCCCCGTCGTCGCGGTGCAGGCCCCGACGGCGCTCAACGATCTTGCTCTGGCGGCCCCGCTTGCGGTGGCGACTGCATTCGCGGTCGGACGGGGGCGCTCGGAGCTCGCGCTCGCCGGCGTCGCCACGGCGCTCGGCTTCGGGGTGAAGCTGACTGCGCTGCTCGTCGCCCCGGTCGTCGCGCTCGTCGTGGTCGCGATGCTCCCGGCGCGTCGTGCCCTCGCCGCGCTCGTCGCCTGCGTGGTCGGTGCGCTTGTGGGGTCGTACTGGTACGTCGTCGCACGTCACCAGACCGGTTCGTTCGACGGAGGGGTCGCGGCGTGGCAGCAACAGGTTCCCGACCGTTCGCCGGGGGACGTCTTCGACCGCGTGCGCAGCTTTGGCGTCTCCTTCTTCGACCTCTCGGGCATGGTCCCCCGCGATCGCGTGCTCTTTCCCCTCCTCGCGGTCGGGATCCTGGCGGTCGCCGCACTGCGCGCGTGGCGCGGTGAACGAGCCCGAGGGCTCGTGCTCACGGGCCTGGTCGTCCTCCTCGCGCCACCACTCGTCTACGCGGCGCGCGCGTTGCTCAGGCCGAGCGAGCGTGGGGGCGAGCCGTCGCTCTCGATCGTCGACCCCGTGACGTCGTGGTACGGCGCCGCGTTCGTCGTCGCGTGGCTCGGAACGGGTGTCGCGATCGCCCGCGGGATCCGCCGCGGCACCGTTCGCCCCGCCGCCATGGCCGTCCTCGCCGCACCGATCGTCTTTCTGCCGATCTTTGCGCTGGCCACCGTCGACGACGGGATTCGAGGCCGCTTCTTCATCCTTCCCGTCGCGCTCGCGTGTGCGACCTTCGGGCTGGTCATGACGTGGCGCTGGCTCGCCTGGGGAGTCGTCGCGCTCGCCGGCCTCCTGGTGGTGCTCTCGTTCACGCACCTCGACAACCGGCCGGCCGGCATCCGCCTGCTCGCCGCGCGAACGCAACCGGCGCTCTGGACCGCTCCACGCTGGCAGGCGCTCGCGGCCCATGTTCGGCAGGGGACGGACGACCCGGCCGTGATCAGGGCGCTCCAGCAGCTCGTCCCCGACGACGTCGTCCTGGCTGCGGCGATCGGTCGCAACCAGTACCTCTACCCGCTCTACGATTCCGCGCTGCGTCGCCGGGTGGTGTACGTCGGTCGCGGCCTGACCACTCCCGCGACCGCGTCGTGGCTCGTCGTCGGCCCCGGCGGAGAGGTGCGGATCTGCCCCGGCGACTGGGCGACCGTCTCCGAGCCCGGCACGGGTTGGCGGATCCTCCACCGCACCCCGAGCCGCGTCAGGCAGGATGCAGCCCCATGTCCTCGCTGACGATCCTGATGCCCGTCTACAACGAGCTCGCAACCCTCGAGGCGGCAGTCGCCGACGCGCTCGGGGCCGAGCTGCCGATCGACGAGCGTCAGCTCGTGATCGTCGATGACGGCTCGACCGACGGCACGCGGGAGCTGATTCGCTCTCGCGATTGGCCGGCCAACGTGACCGTGGTCGAGCACGAGCAGAACAAGGGCAAGGGAGCGGCGCTCCAGACCGGCCTGAAGCACGCGACGGGCGACTGGTCGGCGATCCTCGACGCCGATCTCGAGTACCGCGCCTCCGACCTCGGCCCGCTCCTCGAGCCGCTGCTGAACGGCGACGCACGCGTCGTCTTCGGCACACGGTCGTGGTCGAGCCATGCCGCGTTCAGCTTCTGGTACGTGATGGGGAACAAGGGCGTCACGTTCGCGACCAACGTGATCTACAACTGCTGGATCTCGGACGTGATGACGTGTCACAAGGCGATGAGCACCGAGCTCTTCCGGTCGCTCTCGCTCCGAGAGCGGGGCTTCGCGATCGAGCCCGAGATCGCGGCCCGGGTGCTGCGGGCGGGAGAGCGGATCTACGAGGTGCCCATCACGTACAAGGCTCGCTCCCGTGAGGAAGGGAAGAAGCTGACCACGCTCGACGGCCTGCGGGTTCTCCGCACGCTCCTCCGCTGCCGCGTCGACTGATCGCGCTCAGCGAGAGTCGAACGCGCGGTGCCACGCGCGGATCCAGACCCCGACGTCCGGCTCGTTTCGCACGAGGGCGTTGACGGCTTCCTCCCCGCCGAGCAGCCGCTCGAGCTGCTCGGGAGTCGAGGCGAACCGGCCGCGAACGACGACCCCGCGCCGCTCGAGCGTGACTGTCAGCCCGTTGCGGGGGCGCTCGAGCCGCCGAAACGGGCGCCATGCCATCGAGCCGGGCCCGTTGGGGAGACGGTCGGTCGTGTTCCGCAGCCCAATCGTCGCATCGCGCGTGTCGCCGCCGATGGTCGGCACGAACCGCACCGGTCTGTCGCGAAGCGCGATGAACAGGTACTCGAGTCCGTTCCCGACCGTCGCGACCGTGACAGGCCCGGGAACGTCGCGCAACTCGTCGACGACCGCGGCCCAGGGCCCTCCTGCGCTGTACGCCTGAAGGAGGTCGATGTCGTCGCGGCTCGGGTACTCGCGGGTGGCGGGGTGCGCCACCGTCCTCGCGCCCCAGGCGAGCGAGGGCAGCACGAGGAGGACGACGACCGCGACGGCGACGATGCGTGGATCGAGGCGCGTCCGGCGTCCGGCTAGCCGCATCGCCGCCGCTACCACCTCCGCCGCCCCGATGCCCGCGCAGACGATGATCGGTGGGACCACGACGAGCAGCCAGCGGAGGAACGGCTCACCGGCGAGCGCGACGAGCGCGCCGAGCGGGAGGGCGATCCAGCCGAGAAGGTAGAGCCCGACCCGCGGCGTGCGCCGAAGCGTGATCGCAAGCCCGACGGTCGCGGCGAGGATGACCGGGATGGTCAGGTAGCCCTTGAACGCGAGCCGATACTGCGTCCAGTTCCGCTCGATCCAGTACCCCGGGTGGTCGAGGAAGACCCCGAGCCCGTGGCGCGCGAGCGCGTGCTCTCGCGCCGCTGCGAGCCCCGGCCAGAGCGCGCTCAGGCGCAGCACCTGATACATCGACACGGCGACGAGGCCGGCGAGCGCGAGCGCTCCGATCCAACGTCCGAGCCTGCGGCCGAGCCCGTCGCGACTCCAGTCGAACAGCAGCGCCCCGAGCGGGACGAGCCATACCGCGCTCATCATCGTCAGCTTCGTGAGCATCCCGATCCCGAACACGATCCCGAGCACCACCGCGACGTCGAGCCGCGGATTTCGAGCGAGCGAGTACTGCAGCACCATTGCGACCGCGGCGAGCGATGCGATGAGTGGATCGGCGACGCCGACGACGCCGTAGACGAGGCTGAACGGGAGGACCGCCCAGACGATCGCGGCCAGCAATGCCGCCGCGTCGCCGACGAGGGCGCGCGCGAACCAGGCGACCGCTCCCATGGTCACGAGCCCTCCGACGAGCGAGAGCAGCCGGAGCGAGGTCAAGGGCTCGATCCCGAGCTGGATCAGCCCCATCCCGAGCCACTCCTGCATCGGGTTCTGACCCAGCGACAGCGGCAGGAAGCGCTGGGCCGGATCGTCGTGGCCGATCATCGCCCAGTACGAGAACAGCGACTCGTCCGTGTGCGGGGGAAACCGCCAGACGAGCGCGAGCCGGGCGATGACGTACACGACCACGGCCGCGAGCCCGACGGCGACGGCTGTCCGCCGAGGGACGTGGGTCATCGTTGTGTCGTGTCCCGATAGGCGGCTGTCAGGCCGGCGACGGTCGCATCCCACGAGAGGTCACTCATGACCCGGGCCCGCGCCGCCTGCCCGAGGCGATCGCGGAGTGTCGCGTCGGCAAGGAGGCGTTCGAGCGCCGCGCGCAGGGCGACCGGGTCGCGGGGCGGCACGAGGAGGCCGGTCACGTCGTCCTCGACGACGTCGGCGAGCCCTCCGACGCTGGTTGCGACGATCGCACGGCCGTGTGCCATCGCCTCACGCGCAACGGCGCCGTATCCCTCGCGACGCGACGGGACGACCACGACGGCGGCCCGGTCGTAGTACGAGCCGACCTCCGGCGGCGAGACGAACCCGGCGGTCTGGGGCAGGAGCGCCCGGAGTGGCCCGTCGCCCACGACGCGAAGCGGTAGGCCGGCGGTGGCTTCGGCGAGCTCGCGGATCCCCTTCTCCTCGGAGAGCCGGCCGACGTACAGCGCGTGCGGCGGCTCCTCGGGCGGTACGACCTCGGCCGGGACCGTGATGCCGTTCGGGATCACGCGGACATCGCGGGCGCCTAACGAGCGGGCATCCTCGGCGAGGGCGCGCGAAGCGCAGACCACGACCGACGCGGCGCGGACGACGGGGCGGACGAGGCGCGGCACCTTCCGCGCGAGCTCCGCGTCCGTTCCCCAGAGCTGGAGCACGAACGGCTTGCCGGTCTTCGCGGCGACCAGCCCGCACGGGAGCCAGTGGGCGTGGACGACGTCGGCGTCCGCTGCCTCGGCGCGGGCGGCGCGCGCGAACCCGGCGAGGAACAGCGGCAGCGCCGCCGCTCGCCACGGCGCGCGCCGGAGGTTGTTGACGATCCCGTCGCCGTAGGCGATCCCGTAGTCGCGAAAGCACGTCGGGTCGACGACCTCGAGCTCCAGGCCCGCGGCGCGGAGCGCTGTGACCTGATCGGCGACGAAGGCTCCGGCGACATCGCCCGCGTGACGCGGAAACGACGTCGTGAGGACGACGACCCTCACGTCCTGCGAGCGAGGCGGGCGCCGAACACCGTCGCCGGCGTGACCGCGAGGAGGGCGACGACGAAGAAGTAGTAGAAGGTCATCGTGAGGTAGAAGACGTTCGCGACGAGCGTTCCCACGAGCGCCGCGGTCAGCCCCCACGCAAGCGGGCGGACCTGCGCGGCGACCGACTCGCCCGCCGCAGCGAGCGCGCGGCCGACCCGACGAGCGGCGCCGAGGCGCCTGAACAGCCAGACGAGGAACACCGCGAACACGATCGCGCCGACGATCCCCGTCTCGACGAACAGGGCGACGTAGAACGAGTGCGGCCCGAAGTTCGTCCGGCCCGTCACGAACTCGTAGTAGACGGAGAAGTTGTTGAGCCCGAGCCCGAAGAGGGGGTGCACCTCGAGGATGTCCGGGATGAAGCTGTACACGATGAAGTGGGTCGACGATCCGCCCCCCTCGGTCGAGAGGCGTGAGCGCAGCACCTGCTCGAAGAAATCGGCGCGCCGCGAGAGGAACGCGAGCAGCAGCACCGCGAGGATCGAGAACGGGATCAGGAACCGGCGTGAGAGAAACAGGCGCCGGTAGGGAACGAGCAGGACGAGGAACCCGGCCGCCAGCCCGAGCAGGCCGCTCCGGGAGAGCGTTGCGAGCTGCATCACGAACAGGAACGAGAGCGTGACGAGGATCAACCGGCGATACCGCTGCCCCTTCGCCATGCGCAGGTAGATCGGCAGCAGGACGAGGATCGGCACGAGCAGCTCGATCCCGAGATGGTTCGGGTCGCCCGTGAGCGCGTTCGGCCGGAACACCTTTGCCCCTTCGATCGCGCCGTAGACGTTGATCTGGCTCGCGCCACCCGTGAGCGGTTGGAGCCACGACGCGTCGAGGTTGCCACCGGTGAGCTCCGCAAAGGAGAGCTGCAGAACGGCGTAGAGCGCATTCGCCGTGACACCGCCGCAGAACGCAGCCAGCGTCAGCCAGTAGAACCGCTCGCCGCGGCGCACGATCAGCGCGGCGCCTGCGACGAGGAACAGGAAGTGGAGGAGGAACTTCACCATCCCCTTCGTCCACTGCGCGAGCGCCTGCGACGTGTCGAGGTTGAAGTAGCCGACGAGGTAGACGACGAGGAAGGCGAGGAAGAACCAGAAGGCAACCGCGGCGACGCGGGGGACCCGGCCGTCCTGGCGTTCGAGCCGGTCGAACGCGAACGCGGCGAGGAACACTGCGGTCACGACGTCCGACAGCGACAGCGTGCCCGCGACCTCCCACTGGAGTTTCGCGAACGTCACCGTCGCGACGGTGACGAAGAACAGCGTGTCGACGACGGGCACCCGCCGGGTGCGGGCACGCGGCCGGTCGAGGGCGATCGCGGTCACAGGCGGGAATCGTACGGAGCGTCAGCCCGGCGCGACCTCGAGGTGTGGATCGAACCCGGCCTTCCGCGCCTCCTCGACGACGCTGGCCCCGTTCGCGTAGTCGGTGATCCCGTCGTATGCGACCAGCACCCGCCCACACCCGTCGCCACGGATCTCCGCGCCGACGAAGCCGGTGCCCACGACCTTGGCGAGGTATGCCTCGGCCTCCGGGTAGGTGTCGAACCGCCCCCAGACCAGCTCGAGCTTCGCTGTCTCGCCCTGCTCTGCCGGGTGTGCGCACTCCGCGGTGGTCGGGAAAGACGGGGTCCCGTCGACCGCCAACACGACCATTGGATAGAGGAGGAGCGGGATCACCGCCACCGCCAGCGCCAATCGCCAGCGAACCATCACCGCTGGAGCACCTCAGCCCTCCTCCACACCTGTTCGAGGAGCACCGGGGCGAGACACGCGAGCAGGATGACCTCGGCCGCCGTGTAGCGGACGATCGGGTTGAGTGCCTCGTTGGCTGTGACCGGGAGCTCGGTGTACGCGGTCGTGATCCACGCCCCACCGAGCACGATGAGCGTCAGCAGGCCGAGTGCGAACACTCCCTGCGCTCTTCTGCCCCAGACCAGGGCGAGCGCGATCGCGATCACGCCGACCATCGGGACGACCGACCACAACCCGTTGTCGAACAGGACATCGAGCGACAGTCGAACAGCATCGGCGGCCCGAGAAAGGCTGCTCTCTGCTCCGCCGCCGGGAGGTGCTTCGCCGCCGATCCCGTGGGCTCGGTACCAGAGGCGCCACGGGACCCCGCACGCCACCACGACGCCGCCGATGAGCAGCAGTGGCGGCCAGGCGACGCGGCGGCGCCGTACCGTTGCCGCCAAGGCGGCGACGAGGAGGCACGCCGCGAACAGGACCCCCTCTCGCTTCGTGAGGACGGCGCCGGAGAGGAGCACGGTGATCGCGACGAGCCGCCACCGATCCCCGAGGTCGAGCCAGAGGACGAGCAGCACGGCAGCGAGGACGAAGAAGTAGTCGACGAGGAAGTCCGCCTGGGGCGTGAACAGCCGCTCGTTTGTCCGTGGGACCACGAGTAACAGCAGGAGAGCGGGCCAGAGCAGCCACGGTCTGGCGTGCGGGGCGAGCACACCCGCGAGAGCGGCGACGAATCCGAGGGTGAAGAACCAGAACTGGACGTGGAGCGTCACCACGTGCGTGCCGCCCATCGCGTGGAAGGCAGCCGCGTCCAGGAGCGGGACGAGCGGTGGATAGGTCGGGCCAGGGAGCGTCGTGAACAACTGCTCGTCGAGTCCCTCCGAAGAAGTACAGCGCCTTCGCCTTGGGAATCCAGAATGCCCACCCGTCGAACGCGAGGAGCGGCTGTAGGCGAGACGCGCGGAACAGTGCCTCGAGGAAAACGCCGGCTGCGGCGATCCCGGCTGCGGAGACGAGGGGAACGGTCGCCGGGTGCCCGAGGCCGCGCGGGCGCGACCTGTGCAGGCGATGAGCTACGACCACGCCGGAGCTCGTGACGCCGGCCAAGGTGAGAAGGATCGTCCAGCCGCCGAACGGGACACCCGCAATCACGAGGAGCGTCCAGACGATGCCGAGCGCCGCCACGCCGACGAGGTATGCGAGACCTGCCAGCCGGAGCACGGTGCCCCAGGTGGGGAGGTCGCGGGCCGCCCACAGCAGCGAGAGGCCGACGACGAGGTAGGCGGCGTTCAGCACGGCGAGGCCGGCGAGATCGCGGACGGTCATGTCGGCCGCTTCAGCAGCGAGACGCCGTCGTCGCCCTCCCACACCACCACGGCACCCTCGATCGCGTCTCGATCGCATGCGTAGCAGAGCACCCACGGCGCGCCTTGCTCCTGGCGGCGAGGGAGCAGGAACGACTGCGAGAAGAGCGCGATGAAGGGAGAAGTGAGGTCGGACCACCCGGGCTGCGGGTCGCCGATCACCACCTCGTACGTCCCGTCCTCCGGGATGCGTGCGCGCGCCTCGAGCATCGCGGACTGGTCGGCCACGACCGAGTTGCCGCCGCCGACTTCGCGGTCGAGCAGGCTCAGGGCCGCATTGTCGTGTGCGGAGCGGTGCAGGTCTGCGATTGCCGCGGGGTAGCGGACGACGAGCGCGATCACGGTTACCACGACGCAGAAGAGAACCGCGAGGCGCATCGTCCCACTGGGCCACGTGAGGAGGCGCTGGGTGATCGTCTGCGGCCGCACGAGTGGGCCGAGTCTACGGCCTGCTACTCGTGTCCCTCCGGCCCTCGCTCACGGCCAGCGTGGAGGGCGCCCGACGGGGGCCAGATCGTCACCATCAGCACTTAGGATCATCGCGGTGTCGTCGACCCGCTCGCGTCGCGTGATCCCGATCGTCGCGTACGCGACCGTCTTCGGCGCAGCGGTCGTTCTCACGCTTCCCGGAATCGGCCTGCCGTGGTGGGTGCATACGGATCCCGACGCCGTGTACAACGGCTCGAGTCTCAACATCCTGCTCGGCAACCACACGAGCTACCTCGACCACCCGGGCCTGCCGACCCAGGACGCACTCGCGCTCGGGTACGGCGCGTGGTACCTCGTCGATCGTCATCGCGGTGCGACGACCGACCGGGAGGCATGGGTGTCGGCTCGGATGCTCGACTTCGACTCGGCCCGATGGCTCTACCGGGGCTGGGCGGTGTTTCTCTGGGCCGGGGGTGCGGTGCTCGTCGCAATCCTGATGGGTCGCCTGTTTCGCCACTGGTCCTGGGGTGTCGCGGGTGCAGGTCTCTACCTGGCAACCCCCGGTCTGCGCGACCTCTCACACCTGCTGCGACCCGATGCGCTCCTCGCGGCGCTCTGCGTCGCCGTGGCCTACAACGTGATCCTCGGGTTCGAGGGTCGCAGTGCAGCGCGGTATCTCATGGCGGCGTTCCTCTTCGGGCTCGCCATGACCGTGAAGATCGCAGCGCTGTTCGCGGTCATCCCGCTCGTCGTGGCCGCCGCCTGGCGACCTCCCGGCCGCGGCTGGGAGGCGCGGGTCGCAGTGCGCACGCGGATCGCCTTCCGTCGGCACGCGCTGTGGCTCGTCCCGGCGGTCGCGATCTGGGCATACCTCTGCATCGTCATCAACCGCGAGCGGCTGCCGATCCTCACCAACGACGGGCAGCGGTCGGTTGCCTGGAACGGTCTCGCGCTGATCGGCGGCTACGCGCTCGCCACGCTCGTCAGCCAGTGGCTCCGGATCCCGTGGGCGAGAAGGATCTTCAGCCCGCTCGTCCTCTGCCTCGTGGTCGCCTTCGTCGTCGGTGTCGCGCTGCCCGCATCGCTCATCGTCGACGACGGGCTCCAGGCGGTCGTCGCTGCCACCGAGTCGATCAGCGGCGGTCGGGTCAACGCCAACATCCCGCTGTTCGACCAGTGGGACACGAGCCGCTTCCTCCACTACCCCTACAACGCCGCGACCCTCGTCTTCGCGCTCGCACTCGCAGCCGCGGTTGCCGGCGTCCGGCGGAAGGTCTACTGGCCGGCGGTGCTCCTCACGGGCGCAGCGCCGCTCGCTCTCGCCGCCGCAGCGCGCTTCAACTACGACTACTACTACGCGCCGGCCTACGCGCTCTGCATCCCGGGGGCACTGTGGCTCGTCCGTGACCCCGGTCGCCGGGTCGTGACACCCGCTGCGGTTGCCGTCGTCGTCCTCCTCCTCGGTCAGCTCGTGATCCACCGACCTTCGCTCCCCGAGTTCGACGTCGAGGTGAACCGGGCGGCCCAGCAGCTCGCCGACCGCGAGCTCGAACCGGGCGAGGTCGCCCTAGTGGCAGGCGGCGGGATATCCCTCGAGGATCTCCAGTTCAAGGTGGTCGAGGCCTGGGTCGACTTCCAGCCGGACTTCCCCTACCGGTTCGTCGCGGCAGCCGCGCTCGGCGATGCGCTCGAGCGCCACCTGCAGCCCAAGCTGGTGGTCGGGGAAGTCGATGCACTGCCTCCCGTCGGTGAGACCGTCGAGACGACCCTCGACGGTCAGGGCCCGTTCACCATCCGGCGGCTGCCCGAGGTCTGGGGACCCGACGGTCGGTTCGGGGTCGCCGAGATCCTCGCGTACCCGCAGCCAGGATGACCGTGCCCTCGACACCTCCGCGTGCGGCGTACGCCGAGCTCGAGGCGTTCTTCGACTCGTTCGCCGACACAGCGGAGAGCTGGCAACGACGCAACCGCACGTACCACCGGCTCGTCGCGAACGTCCACCGGTTCCACATCCCACCGGGCCAGCGCGTGCTCGAGATCGGGTGTGGGACAGGCGAGCTGCTTGCGGCACTGCAGCCCTCCGTCGGTGTCGGCGTGGACGTGAGCAGCAAGCAGCTCGAGCTCGCACGCGAGCGCTTTCCCGGGTTGAGTTTCGTCCACGGGGCCGGCGAGGACATCGCGCTCGGCGAGACGTTCGACGTGATCGTGCTCTCCGACATCGTGCCGTACGTCCACGACCTGGTGGCGCTCTTCGATCGGGTCCGCGAGCACTCCACGCCCTCGACCCGCGTCGTGATCCACTCGTACAGCCGAGCGTGGAGGCCGCTGATCCGAATCGCGGAGCTCACCCGGATGAAGCCGCGCAAGCCGATCCGCAACTGGGTGACCGCCTCCGACGTACGCAATCTCCTCGTACCTCACAGGGCTCGAGCCGGTCACCGAGACCCGCCGGATCCTGTTTCCGAAGCACGTCCCGCTGCTGTCGCTCGCGCTCAACGGGTTTCTCGCCAATCTCTGGCCGTTCAACCACCTGTGCGTGACCTGGTGGATCGTCGCGCGACCGGCCCCAGCCGAACGGCGAGAGGCGTCGGCGACGATCGTGTGCCCGTGCAGGAACGAGCAGGGCAACATCAGGCCCCTCGTCGCGCGCGTTCCCCCTGTCGGGACGGCAACCGAGCTGGTCTTCGTCGAAGGCGGATCGGTCGACGCGACCCGTGAGGAGATCGCAGCGGTCGTCGACGGGGCGGCCGACGCGCTGCCCGTACGCCTCGTCCCGCAGACGGGGAGCGGGAAGGGGAACGCCGTACGCGAGGGGTTCGCCGCGGCGGACAACGAGCTGCTCCTGATCCTCGACGGCGACCTCAGCGTGCGCCCCGAGGACCTGCCGTCGTTCTACCGGGTCTGGGCGGAGGGCAAGGCCGACCTCGTGAACGGATCGCGGCTCGTGTACGACGTAGAGCCCGGCGCGATGCGGTTTCTCAACATGCTCGGCAACAAGGTGTTCGGCTTCCTCCTCAAGGCGATCACCGGACAGCCGATGAAGGACACGCTCTGCGGGACGAAGGTGCTGCACCGCGACGCGTACGAGCGGATCGCAGCCGGCCGGAGCTACTTCGGGGAGTTCGACCCGTTCGGCGACTTCGACCTCCTGCTCGGAGCCGCGCGGTTGGGCCTGCGCATCGTCGATCTGCCCGTGCGGTACCAGCCCAGGACGTACGGCACGACGAACATCAGCCGCTGGCGCCACGGGTGGCTGCTCGTCCGGATGGCCGCGTTCGCGTTCTGGAAGTTCCGTGTGGAGACGATGCGCGTCGGTCGACGCTCAGCTCATGCGCTCGAGCACGACCAGGCAGCGAAAGGCGGCGATCGCGCCGAGCCGGCCGAGGAGGGGCTCGACGCGCAGCAGGGCCCGGCCGACCGGCGTCGGCACGAAGGCCCGCCGCCCGAAGCCGCCCGACAGCGGGTAGGCGAGGTAGGCAAACCGGGCCCGCCGGAGGATCCGTAGCCGGGGCCAGCGCGCCGCGAACGTGGCGGTCGGGCCAAAGAGCTCCAATGTGGCGCGTGCCTGGTTCGAGGCGAGCGGATCGCGCTCGACGTCCGGGTCGTCGACGAACGGTGGTGCGCCGAGGTCGGTCACCTCGTGGTGGAGTCGGCGGTATGCCCTCGACGAAAGCCACGAGCAGTAGGGATCGACGACGACGACGCGACCTCCCGGCGCGAGCACGCGGTCGGCCTCGTCGAAGAACCGGCTCGTGCTCGCGAGATGGTGGTAGACGTCGACGAGGACGAGGTTGGCGACGCTCTCGTTCCGGAAGGGCAGGCGCGTGCCGTCGACGACCTGCGAGGCCCACGGGGTCGGCTCGACGTCCGTGAGCACGATGTCCGGGATCGACTCCCGGAGCTTGCCGATCCCCGAGCCGAGCTCGATCGACGGGCCTGCGACGCCTGCGAGCGAGCGCGCCACGTCGGCAAACCACGACCGGTAGAGCTCGCGGACGAGCGGACGCGCCTCCCACGCTGCCTCCTGCTCGAGGAGTGCTGCGACGAGGGGCGTCGGCGTGGTCACCCCCGCAGCACCTCGGCCATCTCCTCGACCCGCGTGCGGCGCGACAGCTTCGTGCGCCAATCGGCCGAGAGCTCGACGTCCGGGAGCGCACCGGCAGTCCAGCGGGCATGGAGCTCCTCGAGGGCATCCCGGATCGCCTCGGGGTCGTCGGGGGCGGCCACGATCCCCGCTCCCGTCTCGCGGATCAGCTCGGCGGCCGCACCGTCGGGTGGCACCGCGGCGAGGATGGGGCGCCCGACCGCGATGTACTCGAACACCTTCCCGGAGAGGACGCCGCGACCCCGTCCGTCCGCCTCGGGGATGAGCAGCAGCAGTGCCTCCGAGTCGCGTTGGAGCGCAAGCGAGGTCGATCGCGGCGCGTACGGGATCAGCTCGATGCGGTCACTCAGCCCGTGGTCCACGGCCCACACGCGGTCGGCCGGCCTGAAGTCACCGAGAAACCGCGCCTGCACGTCGAGCTGCGAGCCCGCGAGCGCGCGGAGGAACGGCCGCGGGTCGCGGCGCCCGAAGAAGCTGCCGGTGTGCGTGATCCGGAACCGCTCGCTGGGCGACCGCTCGAGACCGACGACGTCGTCGAAGTCGCAGCCGTTCGGGATCGTCACCACGCGACCGCGTGGCTCGAGTGCCCGTGTCTCCTCCGAGATCGCCTCGGAGACGCAGGTGATCGCGTCCGCGCGTGCGGCGACAAGGCGCGCAACGCGGCCGTGCATCGCCGCCTTCGCCTTCGTCGCGGTCGTGTCCGCCCGCCGGTGCGCGTGGGCGACGAGCGAGTCGCGGAGGTCGGCCACCCAGCGCGCGCCGGTGGCGCGGGCGATCCCTGCGGCGATCAGGTGCGTCGAGCCCGGGGGCGAGGTGCTCACGACGACGTCGATCTCGTGCTCGCGCACGAGCCGGATTCCGGCCGGGATCGCCGTGAGCGCCCAGGTCGCATTCTCGTCGGGGACGACAAACCGGCGGAGCTGGAGCCGAGCTCGGGTCGCCACCCGGTCGAGGCCCTGGCGACCCGCGAGCACCTCGCTCGGCTTGCCGCCGCTCACACCGACATAGCGGGCGCGGTGGACCCACGCCTGCGTCGGCAGGCGCAGCTCCTCGTCGCGGTGGATCCAGCGGGGGTCGTCGGGGGCGAGAACGTGGGTTTCGATCCCCATTGCGGGCAGGTACTGGGCGAGCTTGAGCGACCTCTGCACCCCGCCGCCTCCCGCCGGTGGGAAGTAGAAGCAGACGAGCAACGCTTTCACACAGGCACCCGAGCTCAGCTCGCCGCGAGCAGTCGGTCGGCCACGAGCTCCCCGATCGCGAGCGAGGCTGTCGCCGCGGGCGAGGGGGCGTTGAGGATGTGGGTGACCCGTCCCGACCCGACCACGGTGAAGTCGTCGACGAGTGACCCGTCGCGCCCGAGCAGCTGGGCCCGGATCCCCGAGCGGCCGGGCTCGATGTCGTCGATGCGCAGCTCGGGAACGTAGCGTTGCATCTCCTTCAGCGCGGCCCGCTTCCTGACGTCGCGCCACATCTCGGCGACGCCGGTCCGCCAGTAGCGGCGGGCGAGGCGCCAGGTGCCCGGAAACGAGGCCGCATCGAACGTGTCGCGCGGTGAGAAGCTCAGCCGGCCGTACCCGAGCCGGGCAAACGCGGGGACGGCGTTCGGGCCAGCCCAGACCTCGCCGTCGATCCTCCGGGAGAAGTGGACCCCGAGGAAGGGGAACGTCGGGTCGGGTACCGGGTACACGTGACCGCGCACGAGCGCGGCCGCCGACGGGGAGAGGCGGTAGTAGTCACCGCGAAACGGAACGATCCTCGTCTCGCGGCTCGGGGCGCCCGTGAGCGAGGCGAGCCGATCGGCCTGGACGCCTCCGCAGGTGAGGACGCTGGTCGCGGAGATCGACGAGCGCTCGGAGCGGACCCGGCACGGGTCTGCGCCAGCGTCGATCCCGACGACCCGCTCGCCGAGCCGAATGTCGACGCCACGCGCTGCGAGCTCCTCGCCCAGCCCTTGCGCGACCAGGCTGTAGTCGATGCTGGCCGTCTCGGGCACCACGAGCGCCTCGAAGCCCGTCACGTGCGGCTCGAGCTCCGCGATCTCGCTCGACCCGATTCGGCGGAGGCCGTCCAACCCGTTCGCGTTCCCGCGCCGCTCGAGCTCGGAGAGCCGCTCGAGCTCGGAGCGATCCCGGGCCACGACGAGCTTGCCGTTGACGTCGTACGGGATCGAGCGCGCATCCGCGAACGCCATCAGCAGCCGGCGCCCCTCACGGCACAGTCGGGCCTTGAGCGAGCCCGCGGCGTAGTACAGCCCGGCGTGGATGACACCGGAGTTTCGGCCCGTCTGGTGTCGCGCCAGCGCAGGCTCACGCTCGAAGAGGACGATCGACGCGTTCGGCCTGCGCTCGGTCAGGCTCAGCGCCGAGGCAAGACCGACGATCCCTCCTCCGACGATCGCGAACTCGTAGTCCGCTCGAGCGGTCACCGACATCGCGCCACACCGTAGCCACGACGGGCGTTCAGAGCTTGTAGAGCGCCCACCGGTCGTCGTCGAACACGACTCCCTTTGGCAGGTCGAGGTCGAAGCGCCGCTTGTCGACCACGATCCACGTCGCGCCGCACGCCTTCGGAATCGAGAGGTTCTGGGTCTTCACGAACCGTTGGTACTCCTTCACCCGCTCGCGCGGCCGGTTTGCCGCTGTGTCGGCCACGTGACCGGGCGAGATGACGCAGGCGTAGACGGGAGCGGCCGCGGAGATCCGGTAGCTCGCCTCCGGGCTCGAGTACACCGTCGCGCCCGCCGGGACGACGTGGGTCAGGGCGTAGACGAGACCCTCGGAGAGCGGGTTCGGCGGTCGTGCCGGTGACGGTGTCCAGTGGGTCAGTCCGTGGACGTACGTCGGTGCGAGGAGCAGCACCGAGGCGAGCGCAGCTGTCACCTCGACCGGCGGGCGTCGGCTCCGCCCCACGACGAGAGCGACGACGCAGCCGACAACCGCGATCCACGTAGCCCACGCCGGGCCTCCGTGCTCGAGGGTGTAGCCGAAGTCGCCCGGGTAGATGAACTGGAACAGGATCGCCGACCCGAGCGCGAGCGGGAGCACCCACCGCCCGATCAGCGCCGCGAGCACGCCGACACCGCCCGCGAGCGCGATCCCGAAGGGGAAGAACCCCGCCAGGCGCCGCGACTGCGACAGCGAGACGAGGTCGGAGAACGGTGCGAAGATCCACGGGACGAGCGTCACGACGAAGATCGCCGCCGCGCCGCCGACCGCGTACGCCGCCCAACGCCGACGCGACGCGAACGCCGCAAACGGCGTCAGCAGCAACGCGGCCACGGCAACCGCCCCACCGCGCCCGAAGAGCTCGGGGGTGACCGAGAAGCTGTGCTGGGAGTGGACGTCGAGTTGGCCCGCGTACTGGGCCAGCGCCCGCTCCCGCTCGTCGACGTCGGGTGAGACCGACCGCGTGGAGTCGATCGTCGGCAGCAGCCAGACGAAGAAGGCCGCGGCGGGCACGACAACGGCGGCGAGGGCGACCCCGTCGACGCGGAGCGACTCGTGCTCCCACAGCCAGCGCACGAGCATGTAGCCCGCCAACGGGATCCAGATGAAGATCGCGTAGGTCGGGTGGACGACCGCCAGGACGAGCCCGGCCGCGGCCGCCGACGCGAGCATCTGCCTCGATGGCCGCCGGGTCGTCTCGATCACGAGCGCGATCGCCGCGGGGACGAGGATCTGCCGCGAGGAGGTCGCGGGCAGGGCGAGCGCCGTCCACGCGCCACCAAATGCGGGCGCCATCGCGACGATCGCGAGCCCGGCGGCGGCAGCGGTCGCCGCCGGGACAGTGCGGCGGAACACCGCCCAGCCCGCCTCGTAGGCGACGATGAGCGCGAGCGGCGCCATCACGCTCGGGAGGTGGAGGACGACCTCGGCCGGCGTCGCGCCGGACACCTTCGCGATCAGGGCGAGAAAGCCGTGCCAGAGCGGGAAGGCGTAGCCCGGGTGGGGCCCACCGTCCGTGAACTCCTCGACCGAGCCGAGCGAGAGGTCGTCGAACGCGAGGAGCTTCTGCATGCGGGCGAGGTGGAAGAACCCGTCGCCGCCGATGTTCCCCGCGACGTGCCACAGCAGCAGACCGAGCAGCACTCCCGCTGCGCCGACCGCTCCGGCGCCCTTGATCGGCATCGGCCACGGCCGTCGCAGCGCATGCTTCAACGCGATCCCGCCGACGAGCAGGATCAGGAGCAGGGTGAAGGTGAGCGAGGACGACAACAGGAACGTCAGCGCCATCGCGCCGAAGATCGCGGTCAGCGCCCACGACAGCGACGCTGCCGTGCCGCGGACACCCAGCGCGCGCGCGATCGCGATCCCGGGCGCGAGCACGACCGCGAGCCCGAAGGCGAGCCGGAGGTAGAGCCAGACGCCACTCACGGCGCGTCGGCGTGCCCCGAGGCGGCGAGTGCCCTGGCGTCGTCGGACTCGAGCCACCCGGCTACCGCGCGGTACTGCGCGCCGCGCGCGCCGCGGTGGATCACGCCCCGGGCCTTGAGCGTCGCCCGCATCATCCGGCGCGCCCGGTCGGCCTCTCCCGGCGTGCCGTGGAGCGAGAGGTAACGGAGGTGCCCGCGGACGTTCTCCTCGAACAGGCGCCCGCCGTGCGAGGCACCTCCCACGTGGATGCACTCCGCGTCGGGGACGAACACCACCGACCAGCCCTGGTCGGTGGCTCGCCGTTGCCAGTCGACCTCCTCGCTGAAGAGGAAGTAGCGCTCGTCGAACATCCCGACCTCGTCGATCGCCGAGCGCCGCAGGAGCATGCAGGCTCCCATCACCCACTCGACCTCGGTCTCGTGGGCGTGGTCGAATCCTGCAGCGTAGAAGGCGTTGAGAGCCCGAGTGCGGGGGGCGAGCTTGCGCAGGTACGCATACTCGGTCGTGAGCCGCCAGGCAGTCGGGAATCCGCGCACCGAGCGCTGCAGCGTGCCGTCGGGGTTCCGCAGCCGTGGTGCCAGGAGCGCGGCCCGTGGATGGCGGTCGGCCGCGGCCAGCAGCTGCTCGAGCGCGCCCGAGAGGAGCCATGCGTCGGCGTTCAGGACGAGCGCGAAATCGACGTCGAGCTCGGCGAGCCCGCGGTTCCAGCCCGCCGCGAGCCCGCGGTTCTCCATCTCGACGAGGGTGACGTCGGGAAACCGCGAGCGGACCGCGTTCGGAGTCCCGTCGGTCGAGCCGTTGTCGACGACGACGGTCGGCCTCCCGCCGACGCTCTCGAGGCACCGCTCCACCCACGGGAGCGCGTCGTGGGTGACCACGACGCACCCGACCTGCTCAGCCATGCTCGGTTCGCGGCTTGCGCGCACCGCCGTGGAGGCTCTCCCACAACAGAATCACGCCTCCTGGCAGCGCGAGCGCGACCGTCACGAGGAAGAAGAGGAAGCCGCAGGCGAATGCGGCGTCGGCGCTCACGCCGACGCTCCCGAGGAAGCTGACGAAGAACGCCTCGCGGATCGCGAACCCGTTCAGCGTGAACGGGACGAGGAGCACGAGGAAGAAGAGCGGGCCCATCACGTAGTAGATGCGCGGCCCGAGCTCGATCCCCACGGCGCGGGCGCAGGCCCAGATAGAGAGGATCCTCACCGCCTGGATGAGCGTCGTGAAGCCGAACACCTTCCAGACGAGGCCCATGTGCCCGCGGTAGTGGTGCACCCCCTCGTAGAAGAGGCGCAGCGGCCGCTCGACCTTCACCCGCTGTAGGAGCGGCCGGACACGGGCCAGCAGCGGACGCGCGCGGCGTGAGAAGAAGAGGAAGATGAGGAGCAAGGTGCAGAGCACGAACAGACCCTCGAGCCACAGGTACGCGCTCACGTCGTAGTGCCCGATCGCGAGCACGAACCCGATCGCGCCGAGCAATACCGTTGCTGCGCCCCCGAGACCCCGCTCGAGCAGGATGATCGCGGTGATGTCCCCTGTCCGGCCGGGATGGCGCCGCGCCGTCTCGTAGACGCGCATCGCATCCCCCCCGATCGAGGTCGGGAGCACCTGGCTCGCGGTGTAGGAGACGAAGTACGCGCGCGTCAACCAGAGGAACGAGTCCGGCATCGCCTGTGCCTCCATCAGCCACTGCCAGCGCAGCGCCATCGGCAGCGCGGTGAGGATCATGATCGCCACGGCGAGCGCGAACCACCAGGGGCTTGCGTCGACCAGGGTGTCGATCGTCTTCTGGAGGTCGATCTTCCAGATCAGGTAGCCGAGCGCCCCCGCGGTGAGCGCCACCGTCGCGACGATGCGAATCCAGGACTTCACGCCGTCAGCCGCCCGTGGATGCGCCGCACCGCGTCGATCGCGTCGAGGATGTCCTCGTCGGAGTGCGCGGGGGAGAGCGGGAGCGAGAGCACCTCGGCACCCGCCCGCTCGGCGACCGGCAGCGGCACTCGCATCGGGTAGCGCTCCCGGAACCACGTCAGCCGGTGCACCGGGAGGAAATGGATGCTGGTCGAGATGAGCTCGTCGGCGAGCGCGCGCTGGTAGGTGTCGCGGTCGGCGCCTGCCCGGGTCGCATCGATCCGGACGACATACAGGTGGAGCGCGTGTGTGTCGCGCGGGTCACGCGCCAGCGGCGTGATCCCGGGTAGGTCGGCGAGGCCTTCGTCGTAGAGCGCGAACTGCTGCGCGCGGATCTCCGTGTGTGCCTCCAGCCGGCCGAGCTGGACGAGCGCGATCGACGCGAGCACGTCGGAGAGGTTCGCCTTGAAGCCGGGTGCGACCTGGTCGTAGAGGGCGCCGTCTCCGCGCCGGGTCAGACGCATCGTCCGGATCCGGTCGGCGATGTCGGCGCGGTTCGTCGCGACGAGCCCGCCCTCGCCTGCGGCGAGGTTCTTCGTCGCATAGAGCGAGAAGCACGTCGCGTCGGAGAGACCGCCGAGCTTGCGATCCCGGTAGCGCGCCTCGATCGCGTGCGCAGCGTCCTCGACGACCGGGAGCCCGAGCTCGTGCAGTGGGTCGAGGTCGCATGGCTGGCCGGCGAGGTGCACCGGGAGGATCGCCTTCGTGCGGTCGGTGATCAGCGCGGGGACGAGCGCCGGGTCGAGGTTGAGGTCGTCGTCGCGGACGTCGCAGAACACCGGGATGGCGCCGCAGTGCTCGATCACGTTTGCCGTGGCCGGCCACGTGATCGGGCTCGTGATCACCTCGTCGGCGGGGCCTACGCCGAGCGCCAGCAGGGCGAGGTGCATCGCCGCGGTGCCCGAGGCGACTGCGAGCACATGCTCGGCCTCGAGGTACGCGGCCATGCGGGTCTCGAGCTCGGCCGTCCGCGGCCCGGTGGTCAGCCAGCCCGACCGGAGTGTCTCGGTGACTGCGTCGATCTCCTCGTCGCCGATCGCAGGCGGCTGGAAGCCGAGTCGGGTGCTACGGCGCGTCCGCATCGACCCGGAAGCGTACGGTCTGCGTCGCACGACGAGCGCGGTCGACGGCCTCGCCTCGCGTCCCGCCGATCGCGAGGACTGCTCCCGCCCGATCGACCCCCCGGCGGAGCGGCCCGAAGACGTGGCCGGGGGCACGATACAGCCTCACCCAGCGGACTCCATCCAGCGCCTCCGCGCCTGCGACGCCGGTGGTCTCCAGCAGCCGTCCCGGCGGCGGAACGAGGAACGCGATCGCTCCAGCGGAAGCCGGAGCAGACGTCGTCCCGTCCGTACCGCCCCGGTTCGCTCGCTCGCTTCGCGACGGCTTCGTCACACTCTCTCCACCGGTCGGGGTGCACAGATCGGCGACGATTTCCTCGCAGGCTGGCCGCGAGACCGCATGAGGGCTGGCGATCGCCTGTGGATAACCGGTGTCTGACACCGATTGTGGAAAACTGGGTAACTGCACCGGCTCGCCGAGCGCAAACGAGACCGCGAGCGCGTTGAGGGCGACACCGGTGACCGCCTCGACGAGCTCCGCGTCGTGGCCTCCGCCGAGCCGGGCCGCCACCTCCATCACGACCGGGCCGTCCGGTCCGACCCGAAGCTGGGTGTACGAGGGGCCGTGACGGATCCCGATCGCCTCGACCGCGGCGCGCGCGGCGGCGATCACCGCCGCCTCGTCGTCGACCGACGCCGGAGCCACGTGGGCGAGCGCGACACCAAAGCCCGGTGGCTCGGCGGTGAGCCGATCGGTGACGAGGAGCGGGACGAACTCGCCGTCGAGCGAGACGGCGTTCACGGTCACCTCGGGGCCGTCCACGAGCTCCTCGACGAGGGCGTTCCCGCTCCGTGACTCACTCGCCGCTCGCTGGAGCGCCTCGTCGAGCTCGGCCCTCGTCGCGACGAGCGAGAGACCGCGTTGACCCTGCCGGTCGGGCGCCTTGACGACGCACGGCAGCCGGATCGCCGGATCCTCCGGGTCGAGCAGCGCGGCGTGGGGGACACCCGAGGCGACGAACCGCTCCCGCTGTCTTGCCTTCGAGGTCGCCACGATCGCGGTCCGCACGTCAATCGGGTGGGCGATCCCGAGCCGCTCGGTGACCCGCGCCGCGATCCCGACAGGCCAGTCGGCCCCCGGCGAGACGATCCCGTCCACCTCGCGTGCCCGCGCGAGCCGGTCGATCCCCGGCTCGTCTTCGGACGAGAGCACCGCCCGCTCGTCGGCGAGCGCGAACCCGACCGCATCGCCGTCCCGATCGACGGCGATCACGTGGACGTCGTCGCGTGCGTGCGCGGCCTCGAGAAAGCCGAGCTGCGCCGGTCCCGCGCCTAGGACGAGGAGACGTGCTCGCGTTCCAGGACGCTGCGCCACCACGCCTCGTTCTCCCGGTACCAGGCCACAGTCCGTTCGAGTCCGTCGACGAAGCCGATCGAGGACCGCCAGCCGGTGAGCCGCTCGAGCTTGCCGGTCGACCCGATGTGCCGATCGACCTGCCCTGGCCGCTCGTCGACGTGGACGCGGGTCGCGGCCGGGTTCCCGATCGCCTCGAGCACGAGGTCGGCGATCTCATCGACCGACAGGTCGACACCGGTGGCGACGTTGATCACCTCGCCCGCGACGAGGTCGAGCGGCGCGTCGACGATGGCCTCGATCGCGGCCGCCGTGTCGTCGACGTGAAGCCAGTCGCGGCTCGCACGACCGTCCCCGTGGATCGTCAGCGCCTGACCCTGGAGCGCCTGGGTGATGAAACGCGGCACCACCTTCTCGGGGTGCTGTCTCGGCCCGTAGTTGTTGAAGGGGCGCACGATCACGATCGGGAGCTCGTACGTCACCCAGTAGCTGTAGGCGAGGCGGTCGCCGCCGGCCTTCGTGGCCGCGTACGGGCTGCGTGGGTTCAGCGGGTGATCCTCGTCCATTGGTTCGCGCTCGGCGGTGCCGTACACCTCGCTCGACGAGACGAGCAGGAAGCGCTCCACCGGCGTCTCCCGGATCGCGTCGAGGAGGATCTGCGTCCCTTCGACGTTCGTCGTCACGAACTCGCTGGCGCCCTCGAGGATCGACTTCTCGACGTGCGACTCGGCGGCGGCGTTGACGATCACGTCGACCCCCGCGACGACGTCCTGGACGAGCTCCGCGTCGCGAATGTCGCCGTGGACGAACGCGAGCTGCGGGTGGTCGAGCACGTCGGTCAGGTTTTCGAGGTTCCCGGCGTACGTGAGCGCGTCGAGCGAGACGACCTCGTGGTCGGTGTGCTCGAGCAGATGGCGGATGAGGTTCGACGGGATGAACCCGGCGCCGCCCGTGACGAGGATCCGCTTCATCTAGACCACTAGAGCTCCCGGTCGACGAGATAGAGGGGCCGGTGTTCGACGATGCGTTGGATGCGGCCGAGGGATTCGCCGACGAGCGCGAGCACGAAGCCCTGTACGCCGAGCACGGCGACGACCAGGGCGCCGAGCAGGAGAGGCCCCGGGAAGTCGCCTTCGCCGATCCAGTAGACGACGCCGTAGATCCCGAGTGCGATCGCCGCAAGCGAGCACAGGGTGCCGAGCATGACGCCGACCCACTGGATCGGCTGCGGCCAGAACCCGGCCAGCACGTGGAGCGCGAGCCGAGTGAGCCGGAGCGGTGAGTACCGCGATGCCCCCTCGCGCGGCGCGTGGCCGACGTCGACCTCGACCACGGTCGCGCCGCCGGAGAGAACGAGCGCCTTGGTGAACTTCTGCCTCCCGATCGCACCGAGCATGGGCACCACGGCGTCGCGACGGTACGCATTGAACGCACACCCGAAGTCCGAGATCGCGACACCGGTGAACCGCCTGAGCATTCCATTGATGAGTCGCGACGGCAGCGTGCGCCCCCACGAGTCGTGACGCGCAGCCCGTCGGCCGCTTGCGACGTCGTAGCCGTCGTCCAGCGCCCGTACGAGCTTCGGGATGTCCTCCGGCTCGTTCTGGAGGTCACCGTCCATCGTCACGATCACGGCGCCGCGCGCGCGGGAGAGCCCCGCGTGCATCGCCGGGTGCTGGCCGCTGTTCCGCTTCAACCTGACGGCGCGAAGCGCCGGGTCGAGCTCGTGGAGCTGCACGAGCGTCGCCCACGTGGCGTCGGTCGAGCCGTCATCGACGACGAGGATCTCCGAGGGCCGGCCGAGCTCGTCGAGCGCGGCGGTCGTTCGTCGGTGCAGCTCGGGCAGGGTGGCGGCCTCGTCGAACGCGGTCACGACGACGGACACCTCCGGAGCCGGGTCGGCCTCGGGCAGGGCGGCCGGTCGGGCGAGCGGTTCGACCTCGCTCATCGGCTCGGAGCCTAGCCTGACCCGCTCCCACCCGTTCGGCCGCCGGTCGGGACGACCAGGGCTCCGCTAGGGGCCCGACTCGGCGGTGACCGGGTCGGGAGCCACTATGCGATCTCCGTCGCCGTGCGGCGGCTCGATCGTGAGGTTCGGGAGCAGCCGGTCGAGCCAGCCGGGGATGTACCAGGTGCGCTCCCGCAGGAGCACGAAGAACGCGGGCACGAGCGTCATCCGCACGACCAGCGCATCCGTGAGGATCGCGACCGCGAGCAGGAGCCCGAACTCCTTGGGGATCCGGTCGGCACTGAGGATGAACGCGGCGAAGACCGTGGACATGATGAACGCAGCGGCCACGACGACCCGGCCGATGGCTGCGATGCCGTGCTCGACCGCGGCCCGCGTGTCGAGGCCGTGCACGTGCTCCTCCCGGATCCGGCTCATGATGAACACCATGTAGTCCATCGAGAGCCCGAAGAGGATCGCGAAGGCGATCGGTGGCACGAACGTCTCGATCGGCCCCGTCCGGTCGAGCCCGGTGAGCCCGAGCAGGTGCCCCTCCTGCACGACGAGGGTCAGCACGCCGAAGCCGACGAACGCCGAGAGGAGGGTCGTCACCGCCGCGGTCGCGCTGACGACGATCGACCTGAACGCCATCGCGAGCACGAAGAACGTGATGCCGATGATGTAGAGGAGGAACAGCGGCAGCCGCTCCATGATCCGGTCGGCGATGTCCTTGAACGCGGCTGTCTGACCCGAGACGTACGCGACGGCGTCGCCGCCGGCCGTCGCCTCCGGCACGACGTCCTGTCGTAGGCGAGCGACGAGGTTGTCAGTGGCCTCGTCCTGCGGAGCAGAGGTGGGGGTGACGAAGATGAGTGCGACCGTCTTCGCGTCGTTGAACTGCGGTTCGCGCGACGAGGCGACGCCCTCGAGCCCCTGGACGCCGTCGTAGATCCGCTGCGGTGCTTCGGTGTCGCCCTTGACGTCCACCACGATCGGGATGGGCCCGTTGAACCCGGCCCCGAAGCCCTCGGCGAGGAGGTCGTAGGCTCGGCGAGCGGTCTGCGCCTTCGGCTGCGTGCCCTGGTCGGCGGCCCCGAGCCGAACGACGAAGGACGTCGCCGCGGCCGCGAGGATGACCAGCAGGACGACCGGGAACACGATCTTCGCGTTCCCGGCGACGAAGCGCCCCCAACGCGCGACGAGGGTGCGCTCGCGCGCCGCCTCCGAGTCGTCGATCGCGGGCAGGAACGGCACCTTGAGCCGGTCGACCTTGTGCCCGAGGAGTCCCAGCACCGAGATCAGCAGCGAGTTCGCGATGAGGACCGTCGTCAGGACGCCGAGGGCGCTGCCGATCCCGAGCTTCGTGACGAAGTCGAGACCGAAGAAGGCGAGCCCGGTGACCGAGATCGCGACGGTCAGCCCGGCGAACAGCACCGCGCGACCCGCGGACGAGCCGGCCTCTGCCGCCGCATCGCGCGGCGACAGACCTTCGTGGAGCAGCTGTCTGAAGCGGGTGACGATGAACAGCGAGTAGTCGATACCGACACCGAGGCCGATCATCGAGACGAGGATCGGCGTGACCGTGTTGATGTCGGTGAGGCCCGCGAGGATGAACAGCAGGAGGAACGCTGTCAGAAGCGCCACGATCGCCAGCACGATCGGGATGAACATCGCCACGAAGGTGCGGAACACGATCAGCAGCACGATGATCGCGGCAAGGAGCCCGAGCAGCTCGGAGGTGCCCTGCTCGAGTGGCGGGAACTCGGCTTCGCCGTTGTACTCGACCGTCACCCCGACGGGCTCGACTATGTCGCGCACTGCGTCCTGCACCGCGACGACGCCGTCGCGGTCCGTGTCCTCGATGGTCTGGTCGAACTGCGCCTCGGCGTAGGCGATGCGGCCGTTCTTGGAGAAGGTGTCCGGCGTGAACGGGTCCGCGACGCTCGTGAGCTTCGGCTCCCCGTCGACGGGCTCGGCGCCCTTGGCTGCCGAGTACTCCGGCGACTGGAGCAGCGCGATCGCCTTCTCGATCGCCTCCTTCCGCTCCGGGGTGTCGAGCCGCTCGCCCTCGGGTGCAGCGAACACGATGTTGAGGACCGCGCCCTGCTCCGAGGCGAACTCCGACTCGATGAGATCTGTCGCTCGCTGCGTGTCGGAGCCGGGGATCTCGAATTCGTCACGCAGCGAGCCGCCGACGGTCATGACGAGGACTATGAGCGTCGCGATGATCCCGACCCAGGTGGCGACCACCCGCCACGGGTGGGTGGCGCACATCTTCATCCAGCCGGCGAGGGCGCCGGTCGACAGCCGCTCGTGCGCGGCAAGCCGCCCTGACTCAGGTGTCGACCCGTGCTCGCTCATTGCCCCTCTCCTCCGCTCGCCTTTGCCCGTCGGTCCACGACCCTAGCCAATCCGAGCCGGGGGTCACGCCGCCTCTGCGAGCGGGTCGCCGGCTGATAGCCGGGCTCGCTCGGCTGCGGTTCGTGCGCGACCGGGAATCGCGAACGCGGCGACGGAGCCGAGACCGACCGCGACCGCGCCGACGATCACGGCGATGTTCGTGCCGTGGCTGAAGGTCGCGGCCGAGGTGTATCCGCCGGCGTGGGCGAAGACCGCCGCCAGCACCGCGACGCCGAACACCCCGCCGAGCTCGCGGATCGCGTTGTTGGCGCCCGATGCCTTTCCCTCTTCGTCCGACCGCACCGCCGAGAGGACGACGTTGGCGACGGGTGCGAAGAACAACGCCATCCCGACGCCCGCGAGGACGAACGGGAGGACCAGCGACGAGTACGGGACGTCCGGGCTCGAGACGAGGCCGATCCAGGCGAGTGCGACAGATTGCATCGCGAGCCCCGTGCCGATGATCAGCTTCGGGTTGATCCGATCCGACATCGCACCCGCGATCGGTGCGATGAACATCGGCGCGAGCGTCCAGGGGAGGATCCGCAGCCCGGATCCGAGCGGTGAATACCCCTGCACGGTCTGGAAGAACTGCGCCAGCAGGAAGATCGAGCCGAACATCCCGAAGAACATCAGGAACGACGCGGCGTTCGACAGAGCGAACACGGGCGTCCGGAAGTACTGCATCGGCAACATCGGGGAGGGCGCGCGGAGCTCCCAGGCCACGAAGGCCGCCAGGAGCAGCGCGCCGACGACGAGCGAGCCGACGACGCTGACGCTCGACCAGCCTTCGCTGTTGCCGTTCACGAGCCCCCACACGATGCCGAGCAGCCCGAGGCTCGCCAGGACGAGACCGGGGAGGTCGAGCCGGCTGTCTGCACCGTGGGTCTCGTCGAGCTTGCGAAGCGCGACCGGAATCAGGATCAGCCCGATGGGGACGTTGAGCCAGAAGATCCACTGCCAGGCGATCCCCTCGACGACCGCGCCGCCGACGAGCGGCCCGAACGCGACGGCGAGGCCGCCGATTCCTCCCCAGGCGCCGAGCGCGATCCCGCGCTTTTCCGCCGGGACGGCCGCGCTGAGGATCGTGAGCGTCAACGGCATCACGAACGCACCGCCGAGACCCTGGACGGCGCGGGCGACGTTCAGGGCCTCGACCGAGGGCGCGAGCGCGGCCGCGATCGAGCCGGCGGTGAAGATCGTGAGCCCGAGCGCAAAGATCCGCCGTCTGCCGAATCGGTCTCCGAGCGCCGCCCCCGTCAGCAGGAGCACGGCGAACGTCAGCGTGTAGGCGTTGACCGTCCACTCGAGGTCGGCGAGCGAGGCGCCGAGGTCGACGCGGATCACCGGGATCGCCGTCGAGACGACGAGATTGTCGAGCGAGACCATGAACAGCGCGATCGAGGTGATCGCAAACGTCCACAGCACGTGTGATCTCTGGGTCATGGCGGTCGGTCCTCTCTCGTGTCTCGTTCTCGTGTATTAGTTGTGATCAGTCACTCAACAATTGGTGAAGGTCGAGATGCAGGCCGGGCATGCCCGGCCTCTACAGAGTCGGGGGCGAGGCCGAGGTCGCGGGCACGTCGCCGACACAGCCTTCGATCATGCGGCGCGCCCACGGCTCGGGGTCGGTCCAGAGGTCGAGCGAGGCGACGACGTTGAGGAGCATCCCGTTGGCGAACCAGCCCGAGACGGTCTCCTGCGGCGCGCCCGACTTCGCCTCGACGAACTCGAACAGGTGGCGGTAACCGGCGCGCATCGCCTCGCGAACGTCGGGGTCCTCGCATGCGGCATAGGCCTGGAGCTGGCCGAGCAGCCGATTGCGGTCGCTCTTGACCATCTCGACGTAGGCGCGCCCCATCGCTCGCAGCGCTTCCTCGCCGTGGAGCCCTTCCGAGGCCTCGCGGAACGTCTGCAGCGTGTCTTCCATGCAGCGCTCGACGGTCGCGATGTAGAGCTTCTTCTTCGTCCCGAAGAGGCGGAACAGGTACGGCTGCGAGATCCCTGCCACCCTCGCGATGTCCTCGGTCGAGGTGCCGTGGAGCCCTCCCTGTGCGAACGCGGTGCTCGCGGCCTCGATGACGGCCTCGCGGCGCTCCTCGGCGGTGTGACGCTCGGTTGCAACCATGAAGTGATTATTCACTCACAAAGCCGCGCTTGTCAAGTGCTCGCTCGGCGCAGGTCGATCCCGCTCCGCGCTACGCCGTTGGGTCGAGCCCGGCGCCGAACGGGAACGTCGGATCGACCGAGTCGTACGGCACGTCGGGCAGCTGGGCCCTCACCGCCTCCATCGATGACGGCAGCTCGAACGGGAGCTTGCCACCGGCTGCGACGCGTCCGAACACGACATCGAGCACGGCCGCGTCGCTCGCGCCGAAGCTCGCGAGCAGCGCGGCTGCGTGCTCCGCGAGCTCGGGGATCACCGCCGCGCGCTCGAGCGTGACCTCGACGATCGTCGGCACCGTGCGCAGCAGCCCGAGCAGGCGCTCGAGCTCGTCGGCCTCGAAGTCCAGGCGCCCTGCGTGGAAGAACTGCTCGAGGAACAGGCCGTCGCGCGGGTCGTACGGCGTCTGCAACCGCACGAGCGCGACGTCGGCATCCTCGACTCGCTCGACAACCTCGGCGTCGTCCCCGACCGCACCCGCCTCGACCCCCTCGACGTAGAGCTTGGGGCGCCCGGCGAGCGGGAGCACCCGGTCGCTCGTCTTCAACAGCACGATCGACCGGCGCTGGGCTTCGTCGCCCTGCTCGCGAAACGCGTGCTGCCGACGATCTCGGCTGCCCGCGTCGGGGTCGACGTAGGGATCGTCGAACAGCCCGAGCCGGAACTTGTCGCGCAGCAGCCGGCCGCACCGAGACGTCGATCCGCTCCTCGGCGATCTGGCCGCTGCGCACGAGCTCGACGATCACCTCCGGGCAGGCCTCGCCGCCGAACTGGTCGACGCCGGCGTCGAGCGCCTTTTCCATCCGCGTCCTCGACGCTCAGGTGCTCGACGCCCCAGGCGCGCGCCGCCAGATCGAGCCCGCGATCTGCGTGTCGTTGAGCAGGCCCCAGTCGGTGCAGACCACGCCGTCGAAGCCGTACTTCTCGCGCAGCAGCCCGGTGATCACATCCTCGTTGAACCCGAAGCCGACCTCCTCGAGCGCCGGTCCCGATCGGCATGCCGTAGTACGGCATGATCTGCGCCGTGCCGGCCGCGAACGCCGCCTCGAACGGGATCAGGTGGTAGTCGAAGTTGTCGCCGGGGTAGACCTGCTCGCGGCCGTAGGGGAAGTGCGGGTCCTCGCCATCCTTCTGCGGGCCGCCGCCCGGGAAGTGCTTGGTCATACACGCGACGCTGTCCGGCCCGAGCGCCTCGCCCTGGAAGCCGCGGATGTAGGCGGCGAGCATGCCGCGACGACAGCTCGGCATCCTCGCCGAAGGTGCCGTCGGCGCGCGCCCAGCGCGGCTCGGTCGCGAGGTCGGCCATCGGGTGCAGCGCCACGCGAATGCCGACCGCCAGATACTCCTGCCGGGCGATGTCGCCAAACTCCTCGACCAGCGCTGCATCGCCGTCGCGGCCAGCCCGATCGGCTCGGGCCACTGCGAGAAGTGCCCACCGCGAACAGCTCGTGGCGGGGTTCGCGCTGAAGCCGTGGCGCGGGTCGGAGGAGATCGTCACCGGGATCGCGAGGCGTGTCTGCTCGGCCAGGCGCTGCAGGTGGTTGTGCCACTCGGCGAGCGCCCGCGGCTCGGGCGTCCAGTAGACGTTGAAGTGCGTCATGAGGCGACCGCCCACGAGGTCGGACGTCGTGACGCTCGCGAACGGGCCGAGCTCCTCGACGAGCTCGCCCTCCGTGGCCGACGCCGAGGCCCTGGTGGAACATCATCCCGGCCTTCTCCTCGAGCGTCATGCGACCGAGCAGGTCGTCGACCCGCTCGTCGACCGGCGCCGCGTGGATCTTCGAACGGGTCGAGCCTGCCGTTGCGGTTGCGGTCGCGAAACGCGACCCCGTCCTCGTGGAGGAGGGGCACCTCGGTCGTGCGACGAGCACCTCGGTCATCCCGACGCGGCCTCGGCGTCGACCGGGACGGGCATCGCAGCCGGCTGGTCGACGGGCTCGTCGACCCCGATCGCCGTAGCCGTGTCGCTGCGGCCTCGAGGATCGTCCGCGCGACGGCGACGATGTGCCGACCAAGCTCGCCGGAAGCACGGTGCGGGCGCTCGGCGTCGATCGCCTCGACCATCTCTGCGAGCCCGAGCCCCCGGCTCTCCTGCGGATCCACGGGACGTGTAGCGCGACGGCCTCCCAGCCGCTGCGGCCGCGGCGGATCCGCAGCTCGCCGCCGAAGAAGTTCGGATCGGGAAGCTCGAGGATCGCCGTCGGTTCCGTAGATCCGAAGATCACAGACGTACTGACTCGGGCGCCTCGAAGCTCGCTGTCGAGCGCCGCCGTCACGCCGTCGTCGAGCTCGAGCGCCGCGATGGTGTGCGTCGGCGTCGACGCCTGAAAGACCTCGCCCGTTCGAGGGCCGATCTCGATCGTCCGCTCCGCGATCCGGGTGGACGCAAACCCGGTGACGGCGCGAACCGGCCCGAGCAGCGCCACGAGCGCCGTCAGGTAGTACGGGCCCATGTCGAGGAGCGGGCCGGCGCCGTCGGCGAAGAAGATGTCGGGATCCGGATGCCACGTCGTCTGGCCCCCGAGCAGCATCGCCGCGCTCGCGGACAGCGGTTCGCCGATCGCCCCCTCGTCGATCACCGCTCGCGCCGCCTGATACGCGCCACCGAGGAAGATGTCGGGCGCGCAGCCGATCCGCAGACCGAGCCGCTGCGCCTCGGCCACGAGCGCGCTCGCCTCGGCGGCCGTCGTGGCGAGCGGCTTCTCGGTGTAGACGTGCTTGCCGGCGGCGAGCGCCGACTCGATGACACCGACGTGCGCGGTGGGTGGTGTCAGGTTGAGGACGACGTCGATCGTGGGATCCGCGACGAGCTCCTCGACCGTCAGCGCGGCGAGCCCGTGCTCGCGCGCCAGGGTCGTCGCTCCGCTCGCGATCGAGGTCGGCGCAGGCGACGATCTCGTATTCGTCGAAGGCACGCGCGTTGTCGGCGTACTGCCGACTGATCACGCCGCACCCGACGACGCCGACTCGCGCCGGGCCGTTCATCGCGCATCCCCGACGAAGCGCGAGAGAGCCGCCAGCGACCGGGACGCCGCCTCGAGCTCCGACCCGTCGACCTCGTCCTGCTCGACGAGCAGCCACTCGGCGCCCGCCGCGACAGCCGCGGGCGCAACCGCCTCGTATCCGACTGCCCCGTCGCCGACCGGGCAGTACGACGGCTCGTCGCGGTTGAGGAAGTCCTTGATGTGCACGAGCGGGGCAGCGCCCTGCCGCCCGGGTCACGAGCTCCGCGGGATCGACGCCCGCGATACCACGCCCAGCCGAGATCGAGCTCGAGAAAGAGCTCGGGCATCGCGAGCAGCCGATCGAGGAGCGACGGCTCGTCGTCGAACCGCCTGAGCTCACCGTCGTGGTTGTGAAAGCCCAGCGTCACGCCGAGCTGCGGCTGCGGAGGCAGCCGCGGCGGCGAGCCGGTCGCGGATCGCGGCGACGTCGGCGGCCGACGTCGGCGGGCTCACCCAGCTGACGACGAGCCGCTCGGCTCCGAGCCCGCCCACCGTCTCTGCGAGGCCCGGCAGGTCGGTCTCGACGGCCACGAGCGGCGCGTGCAGCCCGCAGACCGCCAGGCCGAAGCGGTCGAGCCAGCCACGAACCTCGGTGACATCATGGCCGTGGAGGTCGAACGCCTCGACACCGGTGTAACCCATCTCGGCGACCGCGCGCAACGTTCCCTCGTAATCCTCGGCGCAGGCGCGCCTGACCGAGTACAGCATCAGCCCGAGGTGTGCCATCAGGCGCCCACCCGGAGGGCTCTGGAACGGGATGTGGTCATCTCAGTCCTTCGCTTGATCATTGGCAGGACCGGTGCCGGGTCGGCGGACCCAGTGACCGGGACGCTCCTCGACGAGGGAGGTTGGGGTGCCGTCGTCGCGGAAGCGCTCGACGCCCCCCGTGTGCGAGGCCCAGGCATCGGTGTGGAGACCCGAGGCGGGATCGGGCACCGCGGAGAGCAACAGCTTCGTGTAGTCGTGCAACGGCCGGTGGAGGACGTCGTCGGTGGGGCCCTGCTCGACGATCCTCCCCGCCACCATCACCAGCACCTCGTCTGCGATGTAGCGCGCGCTCGAGAGGTCGTGCGTGATGTAGAGGAAGGCGATCTCGTGACGCTGCTTCAGGTCGGCGATGAGGTTCAGGACGCCGAGCCGGATCGAGACGTCGAGCATCGAGATCGGCTCGTCCGCGAGCACGACCTTGGGCTCGACCGCCAGCGCCCGTGCGATCGCGACACGTTGCCGCTGACCGCCGGAGAGCTCGTGGGGGTACTTCGCAGCGACGTGCTCCGCCGGGACGAGCCCGACGGACTCGAGCAGCTCGAGCACCCTCTCGTGGACGCGGTCCTCGGGCACGACGTGGTGGATCCTCAGCGGACGTGCGATGTGGTGCTCGATCCGCTTGACGGGGTTCAGCGAAGCGAAGGGGTCCTGGAAGATCATCTGCACCTGGGAGCGGTACTGCCGCAGCCGTCGCCGTCCGCGGAGATGGCTGACGTCCTCGTCGCCGAGCCAGATCGAGCCCGCCGTCGGCTCGTACAGGCGCGTCAGCAGACGCGCGACAGTGCTCTTCCCGCTGCCGCTGGCGCCCACGAGCGCGGTGACCCGTCCCGGGCGCAGCGTCAGGCTCACGTCGTCGACCGCACGGAGCGTCTCGCGTCGAATCGACCAGCCGGTCCCGACGGAAAAATGCCGGCTGAGCCCACGGGCCTCGAGCGCGATCGGGGGCAGGAACGCCGTGCTCATCCCGTTGCTCCCGGGTAGTGGCACGCGACCGAGCGCGCGCCCTCGAGTCGCCGGAGCTCCGGGATGTCGACGCCGCATCGCGCCGCGACGGCCGCCGGGCAGCGAGGGTGGAACCGGCACCCTGTCGGCGGGTTCTTCAGATCGGGCGGTGTGCCCGGGATGCCGGTCATCACCACGCGCTCGCCGATGAGCGGCGGGAACGAGCCCATCAGGCCCGAGGTGTACGGGTGGAGCGGCCGGTTGAACAACTCGGACGACGGCGCGAGCTCGACGATGTCGCCCGCGTACATGATCGCGATCCGATCGCTCATCTCCACGAGGAGCGACAGGTCGTGAGTGATGAACAGCACGGCAAACCCGAGCTCGCGCTGGAGCTGCTGGATCTGCTCGAGGATCTCGCGCTGGACGACGACGTCGAGCGCTGTCGTCGGCTCGTCCATGAGAAGCAGCTCAGGTCGGAGCGCAAGCGCCATCGCGATGATGATGCGCTGGCGCATGCCGCCCGACAGCTCGTGGGGGTACGCCCGCAGGCGCTTCCGTTCGATCCCGACGAGCTCGAGCAGGTCGCCTGCCGCGATCGACCGCCTCGCTCTTTCTGATCTTCTCGTGGGCCTTGAACATGTCCACGAACTGGTCGCTCACCCTGGTGACGGGATTGAGCGAGTTCATGGCGCTCTGGAAGACGAGTGAGACGTTTCGCCAGCGGAACCTCCGCAGGTCGTCCGGCTTGAGCGTGAGCAGCTCCTCGCCTTTGAAGCGGATGCTCCCGGCTGCAACGTGCCCCGGCAGCCGCAGGATCTGCATGATCGCGCCCGCGACAGTGCTCTTCCCGCAGCCGGACTCCCCGGCGAGCCCCACGATCTCGCCCGGGCGGATCTCGAGCGAGATGCCGTTGACCGCGCGCACGGCAGCGTCGCCGTAGCCGTAGTCGACGACGAGATCCTCGATCTCGACGAGCGGCGCCGTCGAGGGCACCGGCTCTGTTGCTTCCATCTCCTCGACGACCATGCTCATACGGCTTTCCGCGGGCGAAACATGCGCGTGAACAGCCCCACCTTCGGTGGCTTGGTCTGTCGGAGGCGCGGGTCGCTGAGCTCGTCGATCCCGTAGTTGATGAAGACGATCGCCAGGATCGTCAGCGAGATCGCCAGACCGGGGAAGAGGAAGTGCCACCACTCGCCCTGGAGCAGGGTGGAGTTGTTCGTCGCCCAGAAGAGCGTCGTCCCCCAGCTGATCTTGTTCGCGTCGCCGAAGCCGAGGAACTCGAGCGCTGCCTCGAAGAAGACCGCCTGGATGAAGACGAAGGCAAAGCCGGCCGCGATCCGGCTCAGCATGTTCGGCATCAGCTCCGAGAACACGATCCGCCGCGTCGACTCCCCGGTCACCTTCGCCGCGAGGATGAAGTCTCGGTTGCGCAGCGTGAGCGCCTGGCCGCGCAGGATCCTGGTCTCGATCGCCCAGCTCGTGAGGCCGATGATCCAGGTCATCACCCACGGCCCGGTCTGGTGGAGGAACGACGAGATGACGATGAGGAGCGGCAACGTCGGGATGACGAGGAAGATGTTCGTGACGAGGTTGATGAGGTCGTCGACGAACCCGCCGCAGTAGGCGGAGAGGAGGCCGAGCGTGATCGAGATCGTCATCGCGATCAGCGTTGCCGCCGCGGCGACGGCAAGCGAGATCCGTCCTCCGTGGATGACCTGCGCGTAGACGCTGTAGCCCTGGTCGGTGGTGCCGAGGGGGTCGGTCCACGACGGCGGCTGACCCGGGAGCGAATGCGGGATCGTGGGGTCCTGGCTCGTCAGCCAGGGGGCGAGGATCGTGACGCCGACGATGAGCCCGAGGAGCAGGATCCCGAGCGCCGACATCCGGTTGTTCAGCAGGAGCCGGATCGACTCCGGCAGGGCGGGCAGCCGGTGGCGGCGGGTCGGCGCGGGGCCGACTCCGGCGGGAGCCTGGGAGAGCTCGCCCATCAGGACGCCCTGACGCGTGGGTCGAGGATGACGTAGACGCAGTCCATGATGAAGTTGGCGAGCAGGACGGTGAAGGCGAAGACGAGCAGCAGCGCCTGCACGAGCGGGTAGTCGTGCCCCAGCGCCGCCTGCTGGATCGTGAGGCCGACCCCCGGGTAGCTGAACACGACCTCGACGAGGATGAGCCCGCCGACGGCGCTCGCGAAGAACGCGGCAAAGCCCGTCAGCGGCGGCAGGATCGCATTGCGGGCCGCGTACCCGGTCATCACCTTGCGGTCCTTGAGGCCCTTCGCATGGGCCATCGTGACGTAGTCCTCCTGGACCGTCGTGATCATCACGTTGCGCATACCGAGCAGCCAGCCACCGGCGCTGATCGCGATGATCACGAGGATCGGCAGCTGCGCGTGCCTGAACCCGTCCGCGACGAAGCCCCAGGTGTAACCCGGATCGGTGTCGTTCGAGTAGGCGTGCTGGATCGGGAACCAGCCGAGCTTGAGCCCGAGGAAGTAGACGGCGACGAGGCTGAGGAAGAACGCCGGAAACGACTGGAGCGTCATGAGCCCCGGCGTCCCCACGCGATCGGTGATGCCGCCGCGGCGCCAGGCAGCGAGCATCCCCAGGAACGTGCCGACGACGAACGAGAGGATGAACCCGACCCCCACCAGAAAGATCGAGTAGGGGAGGGTGTTGCGGATGATCTCGGTCACGGGCACCTGCTGTGCCGTCGACATGCCGAGATTGCCGGTGAGGGTGTCGCGGAGGTACTCGGGGTACGCCTGCCAGATCGGCGCGTCCTCGGATCCGAGCGCGAGCTTCAGCTGCCTGATCAGGTCGGGGTTGTTCTGGATCGCGGTGCCGTAGCGGAGGATCAGCCCGTCGAGGGGTGAGCCGGGCATGAGCCGTGGCAGAAGGAAGTTGATCGTGATCGCGGCCCAGAAGGCGATCACGTAGAAGACGAACCTACGAAGGATGAATCGCACCGCCGGACCTCCTTCCGCCTACTCCCGTTCGCTGCGACTGTCGGGCAAAACGCATTGTGAACCCGTGGAGCGCCACGCGCCGTCGCGCACACCGCATCCCGACACCGACGTCGATGGTCGGTGGGCAGGCTCTTCGCCTGCCCGCCACCACTCGTCCTGTGGGCTGATTCGTTCGGCTAGGTCGCCGTCGTCGGCTTCAGCGACAGCAGGATCTTGCCCACCTGCTGCTGCGTGCTGAAGATCGGGTCGGCGTACTGATCCTTCCAGGTGACCCAGCCCGTGAAGTGCTTCGTGCTGTAGGTCGACCACCGCGGCCCGATGAACAGCGGCACGAACGGCAGGTCGTCGAGGAAGATCTTCTGCAGCTTGTAGGCGATCGCCTTCTGCTTCGCAGGATCCAGCGTCGCCTTGAACTGCTTCAGCAGCGTGGCGCCCTCGCCGTTCGAGTAGTGCTCCCAGTTGCCGGTCGGCGTGGCGTCCACGCCTGCTCCGAGGTTCTGGGACGGGTCGTAGTGCGAGTAGAAGTACGCATACGGCGTGACGTCGTTACCGCCGTAGTTCCAGAGCAGCGTCGTGAACTTCGTGCTCATCGCGTTCGGCTGCCACGCGGCCCAGTCGGGCTCGAGCTTGACGTTCGCATCGATCCCGACGGCCTGGAGGTTCCGCGAGATGATCTGGAGCGAGGCGACCCAGTCGGACCAGCCGCCGATCACGTGCATGTCGAACTTGACCGGGTCACCCTTCGGGTCGAGGAGCGTGTTGCCCTTGTAGGTGAACCCCGCCGCCTTGAAGGCCTCCTTCGCTGCGGTCGGGCTGTAGGTGGCCATGGCCTTCGCCCGTGCCTTGATGGACGGGTCGATCCACTTCGGGTACATCTGCTCGAGGCCGAGCGCGGTCGTCGCGGGCGCGTAGCCGTACTCGCCGAGCTTCGACACGTCCTGCCGGTTGATCGCGAGGCTGACCGCCTTGCGGAAGCCGACGATGCTGTACGGGTACTTCGTCAGATCGAAGTACAGGGCGACGGGGAGGCCCGTCGTCAGGTACGCGTTGTGGTAATTCGCCGGGTCCTTCGACTGGTAGGCGGACTCGACGTTCGGCACGAAGTTGTGCGTCCAGTCGGCCTCGTCGTTGACGATCTGGAGCAGTGCGGCGTCGTTCGACGCAGCCGCGATCCGCTCGATGCACGGGATCTTCGGGAGCCCCGGCATGTAGTAGTTCGGGTTCTTGTTCAGGACGTAGTCCTGGCCGTTGAAGCGTCCGACGCGGTTGAACGGCCCCGACCCGACCGGGTTCGGGTTCGTGTAGTTCATGATGTCCTTGACGCCGACCCAGAGCGCCTTCGGGACGATCGGCACGTTCGCGAGCTGGGAGCCGACGAACGTCGAGTCGACGTTCTTGAACTTGATCGCGACGCTCCGCGGCCCGGTGACGACGACACCCTTGATGTTGCTGCTCGCAGCGGTGAGGCCGATGTGATCAGCGGCCTTGTCCTGCTTGTCCGATCGTGAGGCTGTATCGGACATCCTCCGCCGTGACCGGCTTGCCGTTCGACCACTTGGCGTTCGGCACGATCGTGATGTTGAGCGTCTTGCCGTCCTTGCTGAACGAGAGGCTCTTCGCAAGGATGTTGTACTGCTGACCACCCTTGAACGGGGTCGTGATGATGAGGTTCTCGTAGATGCCTCCCCACGTGAAGTCACGCGAGGCGCCGTTGTTGAACGGGTTGAAGTTCTTGACGAATGCGGCATCGCCCGAGCCGGTGGCGATCGGGCACTTGCGGTCGGCGTTGCTCTTCGTCGTCGCCGCGAACGCGGCGGTTGCAGCCGCCGCGACGACGACTGCGGCGCCGACGGCGAGAAGCGTGATCCTACGGTAGCGACTCTTCATCCTGCTCTCCACTCCTTTCGGTCACCTTCGGCGACCGCCCTGTGCGGTCGGAAGGCTCAGGAACCGGAAATCGAAGGCATCGCACCCCAGCACCGGCATCATCGCCGTCCGCCCCGGCAGCGTCGCCGTGCGGAGGTGCATTTCCTGGTCACGCTCAACGCTCCTGGTCCTGGGCTCTCCCTCCGTTCGCCGCGCCTGCGGAAGCTGAGACGTCCGCGAGTCGCATAAGTTGATCTCGTACGCTTCCCGGTAGTTAGCGGTGCATTCCCGGAACTGTTCCGGTAACCCGTAACAGATTGATTCGGCTTAGTCAAGCGAACCAGTGGCCAGATCTTCGCAACTTGGACACGGGTCGACCTCCTCCTGGCCTTGCGCAGCGGGGGGCATTCGGGATACGGTTTCCGAAACCGGTTCCGAGAGGGTGGTAGTACATGCGTCCGGAGATGACGGACAGTTTGGATAACGCGGGCAAGCCGACCATCCGCGACATCGCGCGCTACGCGGGCGTCTCGGTCGCCACGGTCTCGCGGGTCATCAACGACCGGCCGGACGTGTCCGACGAGACCCGCGACGCGGTCATGCGCCTGGTTCGCGCGCACAACTTCTCGACCAACCGGAGCGCCCGGGCGCTCTCGGTGGGGCGAACCGGACTGGTCGGGCTCACGATCCCGTTCGTGCTCGGCGACTACTTCACCTCGATCCTGTCGGGTGCGACCGAGGCCCTCCACGAGGAGGACATGCGAGCGGTCCTCTGCCCGACCCTGCATCTGCACGATCGTGAGGTGACGCTCATGGACCGCCTGATGCGCGGCACGACCGACGGCGCGATCATCGTGCTCCCGTCCGAGTCGGAGGACGAGCTCCATGAGCTGCAGCACCAGGGTTGGCCTTTCGTGATCGTCGACTCGCGCCAGCCCCTCGCCGACGACCTTCCCGCTGTCTACGCGGCTCACCTCGCCGGCGCGCGCGCGGCCACCGACCACCTCCTGAGCCTCGGTCACCGGCGAATCGGGCTGATCACCGGCCCGGCCGGATGGTTCGCGACCGAGGAGCGCATCAACGGCTACCAGGCCGCGCTCATCAGCGCCGGGCGTGACACCGGAGCCGGAGCTCGTCGTGCAGGGGAACTTCGAGATCGAGAGCGGCAGAGCATCGGCACACGCGTTGTTCAGCCTCGCCGAGCCTCCGACGGCGATCTTCGCCTCGAACGACAACATGGCGGTCGGCGCGATCCAGGCCGCCCGCGACCGGGGCATCCGCGTGCCGGACGACCTCTCGGTGGTCGGGTTCGACGACGCCGACATCTCCCGGATCGTGACCCCTGCTCTGACGACGGTGCGCCAGCCACTCGAGGAGATGGGGCGCATGGCGGTGAGCCTCCTGGCACGGCTCCTCGACCGCCAGCGCGTCGAGACGCTCCGCATCGAGCTCGCAACACGCCTCGTGCTGCGCGACTCGACCGCCCCGCCGCCCCGGTAACCCGGCATCCCTCGTTCGGCTACCCCGTCGTGGGGATGCGTGGGTGGTCGTGCCGTCCCACCCTGCGCCCATGGCGTCGACGTATCCACGAGCGGGCGCGGCTGCGGTCACTCCGGCCTCGCCGGCGAGGAGTGCGCTCGCAGCGTTGCTGCTCGCCGTCGCGTTGCCGATCCCGTTGGTCACGACGACCGGCCTGTCGATCCCGTTGCCCGGATTCGTCGAGTCGGTCGCGTTCGCGCTCGTGCCCGGGACGACCGAGTCGCCGGAGACCCACTCCGCGGCGGCGATACGCAAGCTCGCGATCACCCGCACCGAAGCGGAGTCAGCACAGCCTGTCCCGGCGTCCCACGTGCGAGCGACTCCCGTCGTTCGCGTCGTCCGCACCGTGACGGCCGAGCACGCGCCGGTGGTTCGAGTGCATGGCACAGCGACGTCGACGCCAATCGACACGCCCAGACCGAGGCAGGTCGCGGTCTCGCAGGAGGTCGCAGCTCGGGGGCCGGCAGTCGCCCAGGCGACCGTCACCGCGTCGGCACAGCCCGTTGCTCCAGCGATCGTCCCCAGCGCGCCCAGCGGTGACACGAGCGCACCGAGCGACGGAGCACCGAGCTCCGGGACGACCCCCAAGAGCCCGATCGTCACGCCCGTCGCGGACACGGTTGTCACGGCCGTAACCACCACGATCGACCGCGTCGTGACCGTTGAGGCCGCGATCGCGGAGACCGTGACCACGATCACGAGCACCGGCACCTCGGGGAACAGTGGCCCGGGCAACTCGGGTGGGGACAGCTCGGGGAGTGGGAAGGGCGGCTCGGGCACCTCGGGTGGGAGCAACTCCGGGAGTGGGAAGGGAGCGACTCGGGCAACTCGGGTGGGAACAGCGGCTCGAGCGGCAGGGGCAATGGTCGATCGGTGATCACCGACGCGGTCGAGACCGTCACGACAGTCCTCGCACCCTGACCGAGCGCGATGCGCGTTCGCCGCCCCTTCCGCCCTCGGCCCAACCCCGCGCACACGCCGGCGACCGAGCGCCAGCCGCGGCTCGTGCTTCGGTTCGCAGTCGTCACAGCGCTCGGGCTCGCCGTCGCGGGAGCGTTGAGCCTGGCGGTGCTCCGCGAGGTCGATCAACGCCAGGCGGTGCGCGCGGCGACCCACCGGGCGGCGTTCGTGACCAACAGCCTCCTTCGGCAGGAGCTCCGACCCGAGGATGCGGCGACGACCGGTCGTCGGTTCGCGCAGGAGAGAGCTCGACAGGCTGATGCGCCAGTACGTCCTGATCGACGGCGCGCTACGGCTCTCGCTCGTCGGAGCGGGCAACCGCATCACCTACTCGACCGACCACCGCCTGATCGGGACGGTGACGCAAGGCGCCCCGCTCCGTGAGGTCCGGGCGGGAGCGATCGTCTCCCGAGTCGGGACAACGCACTTCGGCGAGCAGACGCGGAAGACGCTCGTCTCGAGCGTTCCCGTCGCCTTCGCGAACGGAGACGTCGCGGTCGTCGCGATCGAGCAGAACTTCGCGCCGATCGCGGCAGCCGCGCGGGAGTCGCTGCTCCCGGTCGCGGGTGTGCTCGAGCTCGCATTGCTCCTTCTGTTCGTGTTCCTCGTCCCCGCCCTCGCGCGCGCATCACGGCGACTTCGCGCGTACGTGGCCGAGATCCGGTACCAGGCGACGCACGACTCGCTGACCGGGCTTGCAAACCGCGAAGCGCTCCACGAGGCGCTTGCAGCGGCGCTCGACGAGGTCGCGCCCGGTGAGCACGCGGTGGTGATGCTCATCGATCTCGATCGGTTCAAGGAGGTCAACGACTCGCTCGGGCACGCAGCCGGCGACGAGCTCCTGTGTGCGATCGCCGACCGACTCGTCGACGTCGCCCGGTCAGCCCAGGTCTCGCGGCTCGGCGGCGACGAGTTCGGCGTGGTGGCAACGTGCGCGACACCCGCCGACGCGATCGAGCTCGGGCACGAGCTCAGGCGCAGCATCGAGGCTCCGCTCGCGATCGAGGGCATCCCCGTCTCGATCGATGCAAGCATCGGCGTCGCGCTCTCGCCCGACGACGGCGTCGACGTCGGACAGCTCGTCCGGCGCGCAGACGTCGCGATGTACGTCGCCAAGGCGGCCCGCGCCGGGGTCGTCCGGTACGACGCGACGACCGATCGGAACGACGCGGGCAAGCTCGCATTGATGACCGAGCTCCGCAGCGCCGTGGAGCGCGGGGAGCTCGATGTCCACTACCAGCCGATCGTCTCTGCCGCGACGGGGGCGCTCGAGAAGGTCGAGGCGCTCGTCCGCTGGCGCCACCCGACGCGCGGCCTGCTGATGCCCGGCGCGTTCATCCAGCTGGCGGAGCCCACCCGGCTGATCGTCGAGCTCAACCACTTCGTCCTGGTGGAGGCGATTCGTCAGTGTGGTGCGTGGCGCGCACAGGGAATCGACGTCGGTGTGACGGTCAACATGACCGTGCTCGACCTCCTCGAGCGCACCTTCCCCGAGCAGGTCGAGGAGGCGCTCGAGCGAGCGTCGTTCCCAGCCTCTGCGCTCACGATCGAGCTGACCGAGGGTGCTTTCGTCCAGGAGCCCGATCGGGTGCGGCGGACGCTCGAGCGGCTACGCGCACTCGGCGTGGAGGTGGCGATCGACGACTTCGGTACGGGCTACTCGTCGCTGAGCTACCTGAAGGAGCTCCCGGTCGACGTGCTCAAGATCGACCGCTCGTTCGTCGTCGGCCTGCCGAGCTCCGAGCCGAGCACGGCGATCGTCGCAGCGGCCATCGAGCTCGCACACCGGTTGGGGCTGGTGGTGGTCGCCGAAGGCGTCGAGTCACCGGAGCAGTTCGACTGCCTCGACGAGCTCGGCTGCGACCTCATCCAGGGGTACGTCGTCTCGCCGCCTGTCGCCGCCTCCGAGCTCGCCTCGCTCATCGACTCGGCGCGTCGCGACCGGGCACAGGCCGAGGCAGCGTAGGGCCCCGGCTTGCCCGTCCCCGCCCGGACGAGGCCTCACACGTAGCCGGCGAGCGCCTCGGCGACGCGGTCGACCTGCGACTCCGTCATCGTGGCGGCAAACGGCAGCGCGAGCGCGGTCTCGAAGGCGCGGTCGGCGCCGGGGAACACCCCACGATCGGCGTACGCCGAGAGCCGGTGCACCGCATACGTTCCGATCTGTGCCTCGATCCCTGCGGCGCGAAGCCCGGTGAGTGCCTCGTCGCGTCGTTCGAGCCGGACGACGTAGGCCTGCCAGCCGTGACGGTCGCCCTCGTCCGCCGATGGCGTCCCGACGAGGTGCGCGAGCCGCTCCTCGTACCAGCCTGCGACCCGCTCCCGAGCTGCGAGCAGCGCCTCGAGGCGTGCGAGCTGGGTGATCCCCAGCGCGCAGAGCACGTCGGGGAGGCGGTAGTTGAATCCGGGGGTCGCGATGTCCGTGGATCCCCCGCCGACGATCCCGTGGTGGCGGAGGCGGCGGACGGCCGCCGCAAGACCCGCCTCGTCGGTCGTCACGGCGCCGCCTTCGCCGGTGGTGACGATCTTCCGCGGGTGGAACGAGAGACAGCCCATGACTCCGAGCGCGCCGCATGGCATCCCTCGGTAGCGAGCACCGAGCGCCCCGGCCGCGTCCTCGACGAGCGCGACCTCCTGCGGAACCGCAGTCTGGAGCGCTTCCCAGGCCACAGGTCTCCCGAACAGGTGGACCGCCAGCACCGCCTTCGTCCTGGCGGAGATCGCTTCGACGACGCGCTCCGCGCGGACGAGGAACGTCTCCGGATCGACGTCGACGAGCACCGCCCGCGCCCCGCACAGCTCGACGACGTTCGCGGTCGCCGGAAAGGTGTACGCGGGCACCACGACCTCGTCGCCGGGGCCGATTCCGAGCGCGAGGAGCGTGAGATGGAGCGCCGCCGTGCCCGAGGAGACGACGACGGCGTCGGCGGTTCCGACCGCCGAGGCGAGGTCTCGCTCGAACTCCTCGACCCTGGGGCCCATCGTGAGCTGACCCGTGGCGAGCACGTCGGCGATCGCGGCGAGCTCCGCCTCGCCGACGTCGGGACGTGCCAGCCGCAGCGGCTCGGTCACGCGAGGCGCTCGCGGTACCAGTCGATCGTGCGCGCGAGACCCTCGTCGAGCTCCACCTTCGCCTCGAAGCCGAGCACATCCCGGGCCTTCGCGACGTTGGGGATCCGGAGGTCGACGTCGGTGTAGTGAAGTGGCTGGAAGGTGATCTCGCCGTTGCAGCCACTGATCCGCTTCACGCGCTGGGCGAGGTCGAAGATCGTCACCGCCGAGCGGGCGTTGCCGATGTTGAAGCTCTCGCCGACGGCCGCTGGGTGCTCGAGCGTGAGGAGGAGCCCTTCGACCATGTCGTCGACGTACGTCCAGGCGCGGATCTGGGAGCCGTCGCCGTGGATCGTGAGGTCGCCGCCCGCGAGCGCGGCTTCGATGAAAGCGCGGATCGCGCCGCCTCCGATCTGGCCGGGGCCGTAGACGTTGAACGGGCGCACCGAGACGGCGGGGAGGCCCGAGCTCGTCGTGGTAGGCGTGCGCCATGTGTTCCCCGGCCAGCTTCGAGACGGCGTACGTCCACCGGGCCTCGCCAACCGAGCCGATCGTCGTGACGCTGCCCTCGGCGACGTTGAACGCGTGCTGGCCGAAGACCTCGCTCGTCGAGAACTCGATCACGCGCTCGATCGTGGCCCGGCTCGCGAGCGCGGCCTCGAGCGCGTTGTACGAGCCGATCACGTTCACGCGCATCGTCCGCACAGGGCTCCCGATCACCGTGTCGACGCCCGCGATCGCGGCTGCGTGGACGAGATGGGTGGCACCGTCGACCGTCTCGGCGAGGAGCGGCGCGTCGAGGACGTCGCCTTCGACGATCTCGACGTTGGGGTGGGTCGCGAGCTCGGTGCCCGTGAGCGCGTCGCGATGGAGGTTGTCGTAGAGGACGACGTGGTTGTCGGCCACGAGCCGCCGGGCCAGGGTGGTGCCGATGAACCCGGCGCCGCCGGTGATCACGATCCGCTTGCCGGACAGCGCCATCCGCGGGATTGTAGGGGTGACCTCGCCGGCCGGATCAGGCTGCGCGGGGGAGGAACGCGTCGAGCGAGCGCCGGATGCCCGCGGCATCGAGGCCATGCGCGGCCCGGTGCTCGGCACCCGTTCCATACCGGCGGAGCTCGACATTTGCGACACCGAGCGCGAGCTGGCGGGTCGGGAGGTCGCCGAGCGCCCGGGCGAGCTCGGCCGCCGAGGTGCCTGCCAGCGTCGGCTCGACGAGGACGACGTCCGGGCCGGACGCGAGCGCTCGCAGCTCGGCGCCCGGGAACGGGCGGACCGTGGCGGTGTATGCGACGGTGGCGTCGGTGCCTTCGGTCGCGGCGAGCACCGGGTCGAGGGTGGGACCGACGGCGAGCACCAGCGGGCCGCGGTCGCCACCGCGCCTGACGACCTCGAGGCCGGAGGTGCCACGGGCTTGTGCGTTGACCTCGTCCGAGAGCCGGACGTACACGCGACCTTCGCCGCGGATCGCGCCGTCGAGCAGCGCCGCCGCCTCGTCGGGGTGGCCCGGGACGTGGATCGTCCAGTCCGGGAGCGTGGCGACGAGTGCGACGTCCTCGGGCGCTTGATGCGTCCGCCCCGCGCTGGCCGCGTCGTACGAGGCACCGATGCTGACGAGCACCGCGCCGACATCCTGGTGGCCGAGATCGAGCTTGATCTGCTCGAAGGGACGCTCGACGAGGAAGCCGACGTAGCTGTGCACGATCGGTCGCATCCCCTCGAGCGCCAGCCCGCCCGCAACCGAGACGAGCAGCTGCTCCCGAATCCCCACGTTGACGACGCGGTCGGGATGCCGCCCGGTTGCGCCCTCGAGCTCGAAGCGCTCGACACCGATGTCGGCGAGCACGATCACGACCCGCTCGTCCTCGTCGAGCGCACGTGTGGCCACCTCGGCAAAGCGGTCTCGCATCGTCATCGTCGCTCGACCTCCGCGATGACGGCGTGAGGTCTGCCGGGCTCGCCGGCCGCAAACGCCGCCTCGAGCCCGTCGTGGTCGCGCCCGGAGACTGTCGTCGTCGTCCAGCCCTCGACGGCGAAACGGCCGGCGATCCCGCCCGGCCAGCCGTACGTCGCCGATCCGTTGTCGACCACGACCACCGTGAGCCGATCGAGACCGAGTCGTGCCGTCAGCGCGATCGCCTCGTGGTTCGAGCCCTCGTCGAGCTCGGCGTCACCGAGGAGGACGACGACCCGCGGCGTCGCCCTCCCCTGCGCGCGGAGCGCGAGCGCGCTGCCGACCGCGAGCGGCAACCCGTGCCCCAGAGACCCGCTCGAGATCTCCACGCCCGGCAAGAGCCGGTGGTCGGGATGGTGGCCGAGCGGCGAGTCGAACGTTGCGAAGCTCGAGAGCGCCTCCCGCGGCACGAACCCGAACGCCGCGAGCACCGCGTAGTAGGCCTGCGGCCCGTGGCCCTTCGAGAGGAAGAACCGATCGCGGTCAGGGTCGTCCACCCGTCCCGGCGCGACAGACAGGACGCGGTCGTAGAGCACCCACAGCACGTCGATCGTGGAGAGCGCGCTCGGCTCGTGCTTCTCGTCGCCGTTCTGCAGCCGAACGAGCTCGTCGAGGTCGCTGCGCCGGGGTCTGATGGAGGTAGTCGAGCTCATGGCTCGACGATAGAACATCAAGTGAACTTTAAGTCAAGGGATATCATCGGATCGGTGACCGAGCCGGAGCTGACGATCGGCGAGCTGTCCGAGCGAAGCGGAGTCGCGGCGTCCGCGCTCCGCTTCTACGAGGCCGAAGGGCTGATCGCGGCGCGACGCACATCGGGGAACCAGCGTCGGTACCCGCGTGCCGCGTTGCGCCGGGTCGCGTTCATTCACGCCGGGCGGGTGGCCGGGATCTCGCTCGCGCGCATCGGCGAGGCGCTCGCAGAGCTTCCGCGCGAGCGGACACCGTCGAAGCGCGATTGGGAGCGCGTGTCCCGTGCGTGGAAGCACGACGTCGACGAGCGGATCGACGAGCTGACGCGGCTGCGCGACGAGCTCACCTCGTGCATCGGCTGCGGCTGCCTCTCGCTCCGATCCTGTCGGTTGTTCAACCCCGGTGATGCGGCCGCCGCACGCGGGCCGGGCGCCCGGTACCTGCTCGGCGACGTGCCGTCGGCGCCATAGGCGCGACGGCCGTAGCATCGCCCCCGTGAAGACGATCCTGTTCGTCGGCGCGGGGCGACACCAGCGCCGCGCGATCCTCCAGGCCCGCGAGCGTGGCCTACGTGTGGTCGCCGTCGACCGGAATGCGGCTGCGCCCGGGCTCGAGGCGGCAGACGTCGCCGAGGTGGTCGACTTTGCGGACGTCGAGGCCGTCGCCGACGTCGGTCGACGGCACGACGTCGACGGTGTGCTGACGGTTTCGGCCGACCGGGCCGTGCCGGTCGTTGCGGCCGTGGCGGAGCGGCTGGGCCTGCCGTCGATCGGCTCGGGTGTCGCCCATCGCATGACGCACAAGATCGCGATGCGCCGCCGGTTGGCGGAGGAGGGCGTTCCGCAGCCGCCGTTTGCGGCGGTCCGCGATCTCGCCGGTAGTCGTGCCGCCCTCGCGACGACCGGGCTCCCGGCGGTGCTCAAGCCGGTCGATTCCGGTGGTCAGCGCGGTGTGTTCAGGCTCGAGACGGTGGGCGACCTCGAGTCCAATCTCCACAGTGCACTCGCCGAGTCGCCGACGAACGAGGCGATTGTCGAGGGGTTCGTCGACGGGATCGAGATGAACGGGATCGTCATCGCGCGGAACGGCGAGCTGAGCCTGCTCACGCTGTCCGACCGTCTGCGTCCGCCCGGGATCGGCTTCGGCGTGGGCTGGATCCATGTCTACCCGGCCTCGATCTTCGGTGATCAGCTGCGCCTCGCCGAGCGCACCGCGACCCACGCGGTCGGTGCGCTCGGGTTGCGCGATGGGATCGCCTTCCCGCAGCTCATCGCGTCCGGTGACGGCGGGGTGGCGGTTGTCGAGGTCGCAGCCCGTATCCCGGGCGGGCAGATGGCCGACCTCGTGCGGCATGCGGTCGGTGTCGACCTGCTCGACGTCGCATTCCGGCAGGCGCTCGGTGAGGAGGTGCCCGACTCGGTTGCGCTGCCGCAGCTCTTCCAGCCACTTGCGATCCGGTTCCTCACGGCCGAGCCGGGCCCGCTACCGACCGGGACGGTGCGTTCGATCGGCGACCTCGCGCCCGTGCTCGCGTCCCCGGGGGTCGTTCAGGCGGAGACCTACCTGAGCGTGGGCGAGACGATCCGCCCCGTCCGGCTCGACGGTGACCGGCGCGGATACGTGATCGCCACGGCGGATACCTCCATCGAGGCGCTCGCCCGCGCCGAGGCCGCCGCGCGCCTTCTCCGCGTCGAGGTCGATTGAGCAGGGTGCGGCCGGCGGAGCGGCGGAGTCGGTGGCAAGGTAGAGCGGTGTCTGACACCGATTTCTGTCAACCCCGAGCTGTGCCGATTCTGTGCCGGTTTCTCCACGGCCGACGCGGATCCCAGTGACGAGCATTCGGCTTGCGTGCAGGTTCTTTCTCCGGGCTCTCCGCGACGTCGCTCAATCGGTGTCTGACACCGGTGTGTGTCAAGCCCGAAATGCGCCAACTCTGTGCCAATCCATCCACGCAGGTGGAATCGGCGAGCGAGCCGAGCTGAGCCGTGAGGACGGAGCGTTGAACGACTGGACGCTCGAAGGCTACGCCGACCTCGTGCAGGCCGCCCTCGCCGGTGGGTACCGACCGAGCCGGTTCGAGGAGGACCCGGCGCCGGGCGTGCTCTACCTCCGCCACGACGTCGACCTGTCGCTCGACGCTGCGTTGCGGATGGCACGGCTCGAGGCAGAGCTCGGCGTCCAGGCGACCTACTTCCTCATGACCAGATCGGTGTTCTACAACCTCGCCTCCAGCGAAGGCGTGGCCGCGCTGGATGGACTGCGCTCGCTCGGGCACCGCGTCGGGCTGCACGCCGTCTACCCGGACGCGTCCCTCGATGACCGGTTCGATCCCATCGTCGCATGGCACAACCCCGACCGCGAGAACATGAGCGCCCCGGTTCCCGGTGCGATCAATGTGATGGAGCCGTCGCGGTTCACACCTCCGACGTACCGCTCGGACTCGAACCAGCACTGGCGGTCGGGCGACCCTCGCACGGAGCTCCGGGCGGGCGCGTTCCCGTGGCTCCAGTTGCTCACCCACCCCGAGATCTGGGCTTACCCCGGCGCGACGATGGGAGCGACGATGCGCGCGATGATCGCGGCCGAGGGCGAGCGGCGGCTCGAGCAGCTGGCCGAGGATCGAATCGACCTCGCGTGAGCGAGGAGCAACCGCTCGCCGGCGGGGACGTCAACGTCGGTGAGAACGTCGTCGTCCGCGTGGGAGAGACCGTCAGGCGTCCCATCGGGGCACACACTCCTGCGGTGCACGCGCTTCTGCGCCACTTCGAGGCGGCAGGGGTCACTGGTGTGCCGCGCGTGCTCGGCTTCGACGACAAGGGGCGGGAGGTCCTCACCTATCTCGAGGGCCGTGCAGCGAGCGCGCCCGTACCTGCGGCGGACGCATTCGTGTTCGAGGTCGGCGCATTCCTTCGCCGCTTGCATGACGCGCAGGCGACGTTTCGCCCCCGGCCTGACCTTCGCTGGCAGCGCATGGTCGGCTCGCCCTCGACCGGCGAGGTCGTCTGCCACAACGACCTCTTCTGGCCAAACCTCATCGCCGACGGCGAAACCCTCGTCGGTCTGGTCGACTGGGACCTCGCCGCCCCGGCGCCCCGCCTGCACGACCTCGCCTCGGCTGCAAACTTCTGGGTCGCGCTCAGGCCCGACGACCAGTGCACCGCCTGGGGTATCCCCGTCGACCGCCGCGGCGAGCGGTTGCAGATCCTCTGCGACGGGTACGGGCTCCCGCGGGCAGATCGGGGAGGGTTGCTCGCAGCGGCCGCGGATAAGACGGCGATCGGGATCGAGACGTACCGACTCTGGGGTCGAGACGAGCGGCGCCCGGGCTGGGCGGAGATGTGGGATCGCGACGGCGAGGTCTTCCTGACCGCACGCTCCGAATGGCTCAGAGTGCACCGGGCGGCGCTCGCACGCTGGTTGAGCTGAGGCTGGTCCCACCGGCGCCACGGTCGAATCCGTCGCCCCTGCTTGGATACCGAGATCGCGCTGCGTCCTGTCACCGTGCTCGTGTCCGCCTCCGGCGCTCCTGGGACGGCGGCGCTGCTCCGTGGGCTCCGCGAGAACGGTGAGCGCGAGCTGCGCCTCGTCGGGACGGACATGTCCGAGCGGTCGGTGGGACGGCACCTCTGCGACGCGTTCCACCGCGTGCCGGCGGGGGCCGATCCGGGCTTTGCCGACGAGATTCTCGACGTGGTCGAGCGGGAGCGCGTCGATGTTGTCCTTCCGCAGTCGTCGTTCGACCTCGAAGGGCTCGCAGCACATCGCGACCGCTTTCCGATCCCGGTGCTCGTCTCGAGCCCCGACACGATCCACCGGTCGAACGACAAAGCCGAGACGTACGCGCTGCTCCATCGGCTCGGCGTCCCTGCCCCTGCCTTTCGTCGCGTCAACGGCGCTGGCGGGGTCGAGCAGGCGGCTCACGAGCTCGGCTATCCCGAGGTCCCCGTTTGCTTCAAGCCGGTGTTCTCGTCGGGTTCGCGCGGCTTCCGGATCCTCGACCCGACGGTCGACCGGGCGCACCAGCTCCTCCACGAGCGGCCGGGGTCGGTTGCGATGCGGCTCGAGGAGGCGCTCGAGCTGCTGCCCGCCGCCGGCGGCCCCGACCTGCTCGTGATGGAGCTCGCGACCGGCGGCGAGCGCACGATCGACGGGATTGCCGACGGCGAGCGTGTCGTGCTGGGTCATCCCAAGACGCGCGAGGCGATGCGGGCGGGTCTGGCGATGTACTTCGTGACGCTCGATGACCCCGGTCTCATGGAGATCGCCGACGAGATCGTCTCGGAGCTTCGAATCGAGTGGTTCTTCAACATCCAGCTCGTCGGCGAGCACGTGATCGAGGTCAATCCGCGCATCTCGACGATCGTCTACCAGGAGGACCTCAACCTTCCCTACCTGGGGGTGAAGCGCGCCCTCGGCGAGATCTCCGACGATGAGTTGTCGGCGCTCACGGCGCGCGTCCGGTCCGGGCGCACCGCGCTCAGGTACTTCGATCAGGTGGAGTGGGACGCGTGATCCCGGCGGTGCAAACCCGCGGCAGCGTCTGCACACGCGCAGCGGGGCTTACGCAGGCGGGTGTGCTGTGGGCCGGGCCCTCGCTCCGGTCCAGGCCCCCCCAGGGGGGAGACGCGGAACCCCCTTCCGACATGGTTGCAGCGAACCCGTCACCCGTGGGTGGCGGATTCGTGCCAACAGTGCGATGAGCGGTGTCGACGAGCGGGCGCTCCGCGCGGACGGATCTCCGCTCCGTGTCACCGTCTGCCCGGTCAACACCGCCGGTGTCCCGTGGACGAACGTCCAGGCGCTCCGACGGCGAGGGGTCGATGCCCGGCTCGTCGTCTTCAACCGCTACGCGCTGTTCCCGGAGGCCGACCTGTCGCTCGACCTCGAGGGGAGCCTGCTCCGGCGGCAGGGCCGCCAGTGGCGTGCGTTCGGGCACCTGCTGCCGCGAACGGACGTCTTCCACTTCACCTTCGGGCTGACGCTCGTCCCGCAGTCGCTGCAGTTCCCGATCCTGCGCACGCTGCGGAAGCGGAGCGTGATGCACTACCTCGGCTCCGATATCCGCGGCAAGGATCCGGGCGAGCTCGGCTACGGCAAGAAGGCGGGGGTCGAGATCGTCGGGAGCTTCGACGCGATCCGGTGGGTGCCGGAGGCACAGATGATCCCGCCGGGGATCGATCTCTCGGGGATCAGCCCGGTGCTGCCGACGGGCAAGCGTCGACCGCTGATCGTCCACGCGCCCTCGTCGCGTCAGCGAAAGGGCACCGACAGGGTGATCGCCGCGTGCGCCGCACTCGACGCCGACCTCGAGATCGTCGAAGGGCTCCATCACGCCGAGGCGTTCGAGCGCTACCGCGACGCCGACATCGTCGTCGATCAGCTGAACGCCGGTTGGTACGGGCTGTTCGCGATCGAGTGCATGGCCCTCGGCAAGCCGGTGGTGACGTTCCTCCACGACGAGGCGGTCGCGCGCACGCGCGCAGGCGTACGACGTCGACGTGCCGCTCGTCAGCACGACGGCCGAGACGCTGCCCGACACGCTCGCCGATCTCGTCGGGCGCGGGCCTGCCTCGTGGCAGGCGATCGGCGAGGCGTCGCGCGCCTACGTCGAGCGGGTGCACGACATCGAGCGGGTGACCGACCGGCTGCTCGATGTCTACGCGACGCTGGAGCCGGGCCCGGCACCGAGCGGCGTGCCGCGGCGCCGTGCCGACGTACCGGTTGCCCCGGCACCGCTCGAGAGCGCAACCGCGGGAGGGCCGCGCGTCGTCGAGCCACCACTTACGAGCCCTGACGTCGCGCTCCCGCCCGGGATCGGAGCCCAGCTGCGCCGACTCGGTCGGCACTCGGCGATCTACGGGATCGGCGGTCTCGTCTCGCGCGTGATCGCGGTGCTCCTGCTCCCGGTCTATACGAACTACCTCACCCCGTCGGACTACGGCCAGATCGAGACGCTGCTCGCGCTGACAACGGTGATGGGGATCATCCTCCGGGCCGGCATCTCGAGCGCGTTCTTCCGGTTCTATTTCGACGTCGAGGACGATGCGGGCCGGCTCCGCGTGCTGCGCACCTCGTTCTGGTTCACGATGGGCTCTGCAACCCTCGGGCTGGCGATTCTCGTGCTGCTCGCAGCACCGATCTCCGAGCTGTTGTTCGGTACCGCCAGCGCCGAGAACCTCGTCCGCGGTGCGGGCGTCGCGCTCTGGGCGACGGTGAACTACGAGCAGCTCACCGCACTGTTCCGCGTGGAGGAGCGGTCGGTCGCCTTCGTGTGCGCGAGCCTGGCCAACGTCTTTCTGACGATCGCCATCACCCTGGCGCTCGTGGTGGCGATGGATCAGGGCCCGATCGGCGTGATCGTCGGAAACTTCAGTGGAACGCTCATCGTCTACCTCGCGCTGCTCGGCTACCGGCGCGAGCAGCTCGGGCTGGACTTCGATCGCGGCCTGTTACGCGAGATGAACCGCTTCGGGATCCCACTCGTGCCGACCGCGCTCTTTCTCTGGGTCACGAACTTCAGCGACCGGTTCTTCCTCGTCAAGCTGTCCGATCTCACCGAGGCAGGTCTCTACTCGGTCGGCGTGAGGGTGGCGTCGGCGATGGTCCTCCTCCTGACTGCGTTCCGCGCCGCCTGGCCCGCGTTCGCGTACTCGATCAAGGACGAGGGCGAGGCGAAGCGGACGTACGCCTACGTGCTCACGTACCTCACTGTCGTCACGGCCTGGGTCGCGCTCGCGCTGACCCTGCTCGCGCCGTGGATCGTGCGGCTGCTCACCCGGCCGTCGTTCTACGACGCGCAGGAGGTAGTCGGGCCGCTCGCCTTCGCCTCGGTTGCGTTCGCGACGTACATCGTCGTCGCGATCGGTGTCGGCCGCGCCCGCCGCACTCAGTTCAACTGGGTCGTGACCGGGGTCGGGGCGCTCGCAAACTTCGCCCTCAACATCGCCCTCATCCCGCGCTACGGGATGATCGGTGCGGCGATCGCGACCGTCGCCGCCTACACGGCCATGGCGGTCGGGATGGCCTGGTGGGCGCAGCGCATCTACCCGGTCCCCTACCAGTGGCGTCGCGTCGTGACCGCCGCGCTCGCGGCCGTGCTCCTGGCTGTGGCCGGCAACCTGCTCGACGTGGGTCTCGCCGCCGCGGTGGCGCTGACGCTCGCCTACCCGCTCGCGCTCCTCCCGCTCGGGTTCTACCTCCCGGCGGAGCGGCGCCGGGTGTGGGCGGCCCTGGGCCGCTCCTCACCCGCAGGCTGAAGGGCTTCGACCGAGGAAGCGGAGCGTCCCGCGGCAGAGTCCTCGGGCGGCAGCCGCGCGCCCGGCGGGCGTATCGAGCCGACGATCCTCGACGGGGTTCGTCATGAACCCCAGCTCGACGAGCGCCACCGGCACGTCCGCCCAGTTGAACCCCGTGAAGTCGCTCCGCTCGACGACCCCGCGGCGGGGAAAGTCGAGCGCGGCCGAGGTCTCGGCGAGCAGGAACGCTCCGGCGCGTCGGCTCGCATCGTAGATCTCGTCGGTCCAGCCCGCGTGGAGATCGGGTACCAGGACGCTCGTCCCGCGGGCGGACGAGGTCTCCGAGCCGTCGGCGTGGACGCGGAGGAAGAGCGATGCGTGAGCGCGGTTGGCGATCCGCGCCCGGGCGATGTTCCCCATCCCCTTCCCTGCGGTCTTCGTTCGCGTCATGACCACACGGAGCCCTGCACCCTCCAGCAGCCGTCGCAGGCGAAGCGACACCGCGAGGACGAGGTCGGCCTCGCGGACGCCGCTCACGACGCCGTGGGTGCCGCCGCCGTCCTTGATCTTCATCGTCGCCGAGCCCGGGCCGATCGGCTCGGTGGCGGGGTTCGCGAACAGGTCGTGACCGGGGTCGATGACGACCACCGGCGGCGACACCGCAACCGCTGCCGGAGCGACGACGAGGCAGGCCGCGACGATCAGGGCCGCGCGCTTCATCGCGGTGGCCCGAGGTTGCGGCGCACGTAGACGAGGGTGAGAATCGCGCCCGGGACGAAGAGGATCCCGGCCGCGAGGATCATGATCCGGGCCGGGCGCGAGTCGAGCTCGACTGCGACCGCCGCGATCAGGAGCAGGGCCGCGGCGAGACCGCAGAGGATCGGCCCGGCGAGGTCGAGGACGCGGCGCACGCTCCGATGCTCCCAGAACGCCGTGGTCAGGCGACGATCCGGTAGACCTGGAACACCTCGGCGAACTCGCGGTTGACGTTCGTCCCGTGCACCCGCGCCAGGTTGCGGATGAACTCCTCGTTCGCATACCGGCGGTGCTGCTGCGAGGCGTAGCGCTGCACGGCGGCGACCTTGCGCTCGAGGTGACGCTCCTCGAACGCAAGGTAGGCGCCGTAGGAGAACTCGAAGTTGTTCCAGGGGATCTCGTACCCGAGGATCGTCGTCCGCTTGAAGGCCCGGAGCCCTTCCTGGGCGATCGTCTGGTGATCCTGGTGCACGTCGTGGTGGGAGGGCTGGAACACGACGTCGGGGTGATAGTCCTCCCACAGGTCGACGAGCAGCTCGAGGATGTCCTGCCGCCGCTCGGGGAAGGTGCGCACGTCGAAGTCGTGGACGGTGAGGGCTGCCTCGGGGATCCCGAGCTCGGCCGTCGCCTCGCGTACCTCCCGGGCGAGAGTGTCCGGTGCGAAGCCGTCGGGGAGCGAGCGGGTGGCGATCGAGAAGGCGACGTAGCGCACCTCGCATCCCGCTTCCACGAGGCGGGCCATCGTGCCACCGCACCCGAACTCGCCGTCGTCCGTGTGTGGCGCGAGCACGAGCGCCCTCTGCCAGGCGGAGATCACCGGCGTGAGCATAGTCGGCGCGTCACGCTCCATCTGGCACGGGCTCGGGGTGCCGGCCGAGTCGCCGCTCGACGTCTGCGACCAGCGGCAGCACACGCTCGACGGCCTCGCGGTTCGTGTCCCGCCACTTGCCCTCGCGTGGGGCGCTGACGGTCGTTCTCGACAGGGTCGACGCGACGGTTGCCAGGTGGCGCTCCACGTCCGGCGTCACTACGAGCCCGAGGCGCCGGTAGAGGGCGCTGAGCGCTTCGATCGGGCTCGCAACGAGCTCCTCGTAGGCGACCTCGACCCACCGATCGGGGTCGATCCCGGGTCGCGCCTCGAGGGCTGCTTCGTTGCACGTGACGTACTGCCGGGCGCAGATCTCCTCGAGCGACGCAGCCCGCAGGTCTCGCCAGCCCGGCACGAGCACGAAGCTCCACCGGTTCCCACTGAGCGAGCCGAGCCCGTCCAGCGTCTCCGGCAGCCGGTACTTGACGAACCGCGGTCGTGCGCGCCACCCCTCCATCAGCGAGCTCACGTTGTCAGCCGCGGCGCGGTGCAGAAAGACGAACGTCGCGTCGGGGAAGAGCGCGTCCAGGTACCCGATGCGCAGGCAGTTCTCGGGGGTCTTGTCGACGAACCTGCGACCACGCACGATCATCCGGATCGCGCAGTAGACGTAGGCGCGCTCGCGGTGGGACACCTCGTCTGCCGACCGCGCGTCCGAGTCCCAGCCGTGATCGCGCGGACGCCGGAACTCGTCCCACAGGATGTGCCCCTCGCTCTGCACCGACCGCAGCTCGGCGCCGGCGAGGAGCGCCTGCAGGAGCATGCTCGTCCCCGAGCGAGGACAGCCGAGGACGAGGATCGGTCGACGGGGCGGATGCGATCGCGGCAGGACGAGGGAGACGGGCCGCGCGATGCGAGGTGGGCTGCGTCGCACGCGCCACACGGCGCGCCGGAGCCCGAACAGCCGTGTACTCCTCACGGTCCGGAACCCTACGATGCCGCTGCGACGGGGGCTGCGGCCTCGGCCGGGGCCGCCTTCTTCGGCACGCGCGAGACCAGACCGACGAGACCCAGGAGCGCCCAGGTCATCGGGTCCTCGAAGAACGCGGCGTAGAACAGGCTGTGCACCGCGATCGCGAGGAGAGCGACACCGACGGCGAGCGAGACGCGAGACGTGAACCCGCGCCCGAGACCGCGGAGCGTCCCGAGCAGCGCCGCGCCGACGAGCCAGACGTAGAGCACGAGGCCAGGGATGCCCGTCTCGGCGGTGACGGTGACCGGCGTCGTGTGCGAGGCGACGTGCTTCGGGTTCCTCCCGACGATCCCGACACGGCGCGCGTACTCGTGTGAGAAACCGCCGGCGCCGACACCGAGGACTGGGTGATCGGCGGCGATCCGCAACCCCTGGCCGACGAGGTTCGAGCGTCCGGACGTGATCTTGTCGAAGCCCGAGCGCGACTTGCCCACCACCTCGTCGCGGATCTGCGGGACGGCGAACGCAACCACCAGGGTTGCGGCGGCCAGCCCGACCAGCGAGAGGGTCGCCCGGCGCCCCCAGGCGACGCCCGCCGCGACCACGGTGCCCGCCATCAGCGCGATGAAGCTCGACTGCGAGAACGAGATCACGAGCCCGAGCCAGGTCGAGATCACGACCGTGTAGAGGCCCGCGATCCGCCAGCCCCGCACCCCGCCGAGGACGATGCCGCTGATCGACACGAGCACGGCCACCGCGAGATAGCGCCCGTACACCGACGGGTCCCAGAACACCGAGTTGACCCGGAAGAACGGTGCGTAGGCGTTGAAGACGATCACGCTCGGGTTCCAGAACACCTCGCGCGTGAACCACTGGTACCAGCCGACGAGCGCATAGGCGAGCGCCGTCGCGACGAGACCACCCCAGAGCCACGTGAGCCAGCGGCCGCGCCACGGGAGCCGCGCGACGCCGAGCGCGAGCACCGGGAACGGGAGCAGAAACGCACCCATGAAGATCGCCCCACGCCGGATGTCGTCCGCCCAGAGCAGCGAGGCCCCGCACCAGGTCACGAACGCCGCCAGGGGCCAGGTCACGGGGCCGAGCTCGCGGTAGCGACTGTCGCCACGGAGAAACGACCAACCGAGCGCGAGGCCGAGCGCGGCGACAAAGCCATACAGCGGGACGAGCAGGTTGACCTCGTCGCTCCCGATGTCGACCGGAAGACGCAGCGGGATGCACGCCAGGATCGAGAAGGCGAGCGCCCACGGCCAGCGCAGGAAGATCCACGCGACGCTGACCGCGAGCACGAGACCCGCAGCGCCCGCGACCGCGAGCCGACTGCCCGACACGTCGGGGAGCAGGTACTCACCGAGGAGCGCGAGCCCGCCGGCCCAGACGACGAGCCCTGCGAGCCTGAGACGCCGGTCGACGGTCACGAGCACGACCGCCAGCCCGAGCGCGCCGGCGACCGCAGCCGCTTGCGCAACGGTGACGCTCATGGTGACACCGGGCGAACGACCACGATCGCGCGGTCGGAGTGCGCGTTCGCGGTCACGGTGAGGACGAACCGACCCTCCTGGTCGGGAGCACGCAGGCGAAGCGTGCCGGGTCTCGCGACCCCGGTGTGTCCGGCGAACCGCCACTGGTAGCGGCGTGCCTGCGTCACCACGAGCACCTTGACCGAGCCGCCGGGTGGGGCGACGAGCCGTCGGCGCGCGAGCGCGACGAACTGGATCAGGACGACCCGGGGGCGACTCTCACGGGAGGGGTTCCCTGCGACGTCCCTGGCACGCAGCGTGAGCCGCGCGGGACCCGCAGGAAGCCGCTCGCCTCCTGCGATCCCGTTCCAGTCGAACCGCCCCTTCGCGCTCGTCCCGAGCCGTCTCAGCGCGCGGATGCCATCCGCATGCAGCTCGACCCTCACGCGCTGGTCGTACCGGTACTCGATCTTCGCGTAGTCGTGTCGCCCGTCGCCGTCCGGCGAGATGACGCGCGGTCGTGCGGTGAACGAGACCAGGTGGGGCGGGGTGACGTCGACCGCGATCCGGTTCGGCATCACGATCGTGCGCCGCTGCCGGCCGAGGTGGACGCGTGGCTGGTACTCACCCTCCCGCACCACTGCCCCCGCGTCGTCCCGACCGTCCCAGACGAACGCGACGCGGCCGCGCCGCTCGGACTGGCCTCGCGCGAGCTCCCGGACGATCGTCCCCGCCCGGTCGACGATCGCGACGTCGAGCCGATCCGACTTCCGGAGCACGAACGAGATCCGCGCGGTGTCGGTCGCGCAGTCACAGATCGGGGAGAAGGTCTTGTCGACGATCGTCCCGACGATCGGGCTCTGCGTCAGCTTGAGCTTCTCAGTGACCGCGAACGCGGCCGTGGTGGCAACGAGAAGGCCGGCCACCAGCGCGGCTGCTGCGTGTCTGGCCACCTCGGCGGCATTGTACGGTCGTCCCCTCGGCCGCCGAGCGGCGGTCGGCAGGCACACTGGCGCGACCGTGCGTCGCTGGATCGCCCTCCTCGGAGCCGCTCTCGCGGTCGCGCTCGGAGTCGGCGTGGCGCTCGTACTCACCCGGCACCCGCCCGGGGGCAAGCTCGAAACCAACGTGACCGACGTCTCGATCGTCGTGCCGACCTTCACCGAGCCCGTCCCCGAGCCGACGAAGCCGCCACAGGAGGACGTCGACCGCCGGTGCTGGCGGATGTTCGGTGGCGGGCCGCGCAGGACCCTCGCCCGCCTGGACATTCAGCTCGGGATCCCCGCGGCACGACCGCTCTGGTCGCGAGGGCTCAAGGCATACGTGGAGTTCCCTCCGAGCTACTGCGACGGCGTCCTCTACGTGAACACCGTCGTCGGCGACACGTGGGCGATCGACGCGGAGACGGGTGCCGTGAAGTGGCGACGGCACAGCACCGAGCACAAGCCGTCGACCCCCGCGATCGCGGGCAAGCTGCTGATCGTCACCGGCAAGGGTGGCACGGTGAGCGCGTTGCGGCGCTCGAACGGCAGCCTCGCCTGGCAGCTCCGGCTCGGCTCGAGCGTCGAGTCGTCACCTGCGACCGTCGGCGGGATCGCGTACTTCGGCGCCGGTGACGGCCGCCTGTTCGCGGTCGACAGCAGCAATGGGCACATCCGGTGGGCGTTCGACACGGGTGGGAAGATCAACGCGAGCCCGTCCCTCGCCGAGGGTCGCGTCTGTGTCACGACCTACGCGGGCTCGATCTTCTGCGTCCGGCAACGGGACGGGCACAAGCTCTGGTCGACCTACGTCAAGCGCGACACGTTCCGGTACGAGAGCTTCTACGCGAGCGCCTCGACCGACGGTCAGCGGCTGTACACGATCGCACGCTCGGGAAAGATCGTGACGCTCGACGCGCGCACCGGCGACATCCTCTGGACCGAGAACGTCGACTCGCTGGGGTACTCGACACCCGCCGTCGGGCGCGACCGGATCTTCGTCGGCGACTTCCGCGGTGGGCTCGGGGCCTACCGGAAGACCGACGGGAAGCTGCTCTGGCGGGCCACGGTCGGCGGGAGGGTGCTCGGCCCGGCGGTGGTCGTCGGTGACCTCGTGTTCTTCTCGACGCTCGAGACCGAGACCTACGCCGCACGGGTCTCCGACGGGAAGGTCGTCTGGCATCTCGGGATCGGCAAGTACTCGCCGGTGATCGCGACCGAGCGGGCGTACTACTTCACGCTCAACGGGATCATCGCGGCGTTCGAGGGCAGGCTGGGACCGCGTCGCTGACCGCGGGGTGCGGCCCTGGGTGCCCGATCGAGTACGCTTTCCAAAATGAAGCGAGCCGCCGATCCCTACCGCGACACCACCGTCGTCGACGAGCGCGCCCCGCGCACCAACCAGGCGGTCGTCGGGATCGTGGCCCTCGTCGCGGTGCTCACCGGCTGGTGGATGCTGCTCGCGCTCCTGGCCCTCCAGCTCGCGCTCGGGCTGACTCTCGGGCGCCGGTGGTGCCTCCCCTGCATCTTCTACTTCGAGGTGCTCCAGCCGCGCCTGGGCGAGGGGCGGCTCGAGGATGCGCGCCCGCCGCGGTTCGCGAACCTCGTCGGCTTCGGGTTTCTCACCGCGGCCTCGATCTCGTATGCCACGGGAGCGACGACGCTCGGCGCCGTCCTCGGCGGGCTCGTCGCGGCGCTCGCGCTCCTGGCGGCGGCGACCGGCTTCTGCGCGGGCTGCACCGCCTACCGGGTCGGGTACCTGCTCACGGGCCGGCGCTTCGTCAGCTGCCCGCTGCCACCGCAGCCGGGTCGCTGATCCAGGATCCTGACCCGGCGTTGCCGGGACAGGACGGGCATGCCCTCTACTCGCCTTCCAGCGCCGGATCTCCGCCACGCGTGCCGACCCAGCGGCCGAACGAGACAAGCGCGGCGAGCGCCGCGAGCGTTGCGCCGGCGATCACGATCGCATCGGCGCCCGGCGGGTCGAGCAACTTGACCCCGGCGAGGGTCAGCGTTGCCGCAAGCGCGATCCGGAGGGAGCGGTCGGGCAGCCGGACGGTGAAGCTTCCCCGATCAGCACGCCGGGGATCGAGCCGATCAGCAGCCAGCCGGTGGCGGCGAGGTCGACGCTGCCCGCCACGAGGTGGCCCGCACCGGCGACGGCGAGGAGGATTGCCGCCTGGAAGATGTCGGTGCCGACGATCTTCGCAGCGGTGAGCGGGAAGGCGATCAGCATCACGAGGCCGAACAGCGTCCCGCTCCCGACCGAGGTGAGCCCGACGACGAATCCGCCGACCACACCCGTGACGACGGCGATCACCCGATCCCGCGGTCGGAGGATGAACGGCCGGTCGTCCGGCGTGGAATGGATGTACGCCTTGACGAGGAACGCCGCTCCGCAGAGGACGAGCGCGATGCCGAGGATCTGCTTCGCCGTGTCCTCGTAGCCGTCCCCGTACTCGCGCTTCAGCCACCAGGCAAGCGCCACGCCGATGAGCGAGAACGGGACCGAGCCGAGCAGGATCCACGCCGCGAGCCGCGCGTGCACGTGGCCGTATCGGCGGTGCTGGACGGCTCCGAACGACTTGAAGATCGCCCCGTGGACGATGTCCGTGCCGATCGCGATCGACGGCTTGAACCCGAAGACGAGCACGAGCAGCGGTGTCATCAGCGAGCCTCCGCCCATCCCTGTCAAACCGACGAGCAGGCCGACGAGCAGGCCGGCAAGCGAGAGCTTCCACTCCATCGCGAGCCGTTCAGTCCGTCGGGTCGGGGGTGCCGAGGAGCAGCTCGCGCATGGTGTCGCCGCGCAACCCGAGGCGGAGCGTCTCGAGCGGGATCACCTCTTCGGGTGGGATGTTGCCGAGGTTGACGTTCGAGCCGAAGTGCTTCACGAACCACGCCTGCGACGACTTCGTCGGCGCCTCGAACAGAAGCTCGTCGAGCGCGACCTCGTGCGCGATCTCATCGATCAGGCCGGTGCGCATGTCTCCGTCGGAGCGGAAGATCCCGGCGGTGCCACCCTCGCGGCCCTCGGTGATGACCTTCCAGGCGCCCGCCGCCAGCTCCTCCTTGATCCACTGCACCCACTGATACGGCGCGTAGACGACCTCGGAGTCCTTGGAGCCGACCTCGGACAGAACCGTGAAGTCGCGTGCAAAGTCCCCGATCAGGCGGAGCTTCTCGTCGCGCGGGATGTCGATCGTCCCGTCGGAGATCTCGACGTGCGAGAAGCGATGCTCTACGAGCCAGCTCTTGAACTCGTCGATCCGACCGCGCGCGTAAACCGCCTCGAACAGCGTCCCACCGCAGACGACGGGGGTCTCGAACGAGCGGTAGAGCGCGATCTTCTTCTCGAGGTTGTTCGTGACGTAGCTCGTTCCCCAGCCGAACTTCACGATGTCGACGAACTGCCCGCCGGTGTCGAACAGCCCTTCGATGTCGCGCAGGTTGAGCCCCTTGTCGATGACGTGGGTGAGACCGGACTCGCGCGGCTTTCCGGGTCGCGCGGGAACACCGAGGAAGCCGTCCTCAAAGGGAGGCATAGAGCTCCTCGAGGCGCTGCTTTGCACGGTTCTGGACCTCGCGGTACAACGAGCCGCCGTGTGCGTCGATGCCGACGATCAGTGGGCCGAAGTCCTTCACGCGGAATTTCCAGAGGCACTCGGGCATCAGCTCCTCCCACGCCACCTCCTCGATCTCCTCGATCTGCGTGGTCTCGAGCGCCGCGGCGCCGCCGACGATCGCGAAGTAGACCATCCCGAGCCGTTGCATCGGCTCGATCGCCTCGTCGGGGAAGCCGCCCTTGCCGCAGATCGCGCGGACGGCGTACTGCGCGCCGAGCCCTTCCGTGAACCGCACCATCCGCGCGCTCGTCGTGGTGCCGATGCAGATCTTCTCGTACCGGCCGGGACCGAGCTTGCGGACGTTCGGCGCGGTGTGGAGCAGGAACGCGCCGGTCAGGTCCATCGGTGGCTCGATCCCCTGGTCGAAGATCCGAATCTGCGTCCGATCGCGGATGCCGATGATGTGACCCTGCACGGTCACCTCGTCCCCGGCGCGGAGCTTCAGGATCTCGGCAGGATCGGTGATCGGGAACGTCACTTCGTGTGTCGCCATGTCACGCAATACTCCCGGTCGAACTCGGTCGACCCGTCGGGGGCGATGTGGACCGAGGCGCGGCGTGCCGCCCAGCACTGGTAGTTGACCGCGACGGGGTTCAGCGTCATGTGCGTGTCGGCGTGCTCGATGTGGCACTGGAGCACGGTCACGTCGCCACCGAGCCCCATCGGGCCGATCCCGGTCTGGTTGAGGAGGTCGTAGAGCTCGTCCTCGAGCTGGGCGACGAGTGGGTCGGGGTTGCGCGAGCCGACGGGACGCGCAATCGCCTCCTTTGCGAGGTGCATCGCGTAGTCGGCCGAGCCGCCGAGCCCGATCCCGACGATCCCCGGCGGACACGGCTTGCCGCCGGCGTCGACGATCGACTCGAGCACGAACTTCTTGATCCCCGTGACCCCGTCCGCGGGGACGAGCATCTTGAGAAAGGTCATGTTCTCCGAGCCCGACCCTTTCGGCACGCACTTCACGTCGAGCCCGTCCCAGTCGGCGATGAAATCCCAGTGCACGATCGGGACGCGGTAGCCGACGTTCGGGCCGGTGTTCTCGCGCGTCAGCGTGTGCACGGTGTTCGAGCGCAGTGGGTGCTCCACCGTGGCGCGCTGCGGTACCCGCCTTGAGCGAGGCGTAGATCCGAGTCGGATGGAGCGGGAAATGCTCGCCGACGCGGCAGTAGTAGACGGCGATCCCCGTGTCCTGGCAGACGAGGTTCTTCTGCTCGTCCGCGATCTCGACGTTGCGGTGGATCGTCTCGAGCACGCGGATCCCGGTGACCGACGTCTCGCGGTCGCGCGCCGCGGCGAGCGCGTCGCGGAGGTCCTGGGGAATGTCCTTCAGCGCCCAGACGTAGAGATGCGCCGCAGCGTCCTCGACGGCCTGGGCCAGATCGGTGGTCGTGATCGTCGTCATGCGCCCGCCTTCCGTGCAGCTGCCCGACCGGCGCGCCGTCCGAAGACCGCGCACTCGAGCAGCGAGTTGCCCATCATCCTGTTCCGCCCGTGGGTGCCCCCGGCGATCTCGCCGCACGCGAACACGCCCTCGAGCGTCGTCTCCGCGTCGGTGTCGATCACGAGGCCGCCGTTCTGGTAGTGGAGCACGGGGTAGGTGTAGACCGGCTCCGCGAGGGGATCGATGCCGGCACCGCGGAACCGGCGAAGCATGTAGGGCAGCGAGATGTCCGCGTCCGCCTCCGGGATCCGGGTGGTATCGAGCCACACCGCCGGACGACCGTCCGGGGTCTCCACCCCACGACCGGCCTCGACCTCGTCGACGATCGCCTGCGACACCGCGTCGCGTGGGCCGAGCGAGTCGGTGAACTCCTCGCCGTTGGCATTGAGCAGCACCGCGCCGTACGCGCGCGTGGTCTCGGGGATCGAGTACCCCTGCATCGTGGGCGGCCAGGCGCCGCCGTTCGGGTGGTACTGGAGCGCGTCGAGGTCCCGCGCTTCGGCTCCGGCGGCCATCGCGATCCGCGTGGTCTCGCCGGTGGCGTTGGGATGGTTGGTCGAAAGCTCGCCGCGGGTCTGTGCCTCGGCGTAGCACCGGCCGCCGGCGGCGAGCACGATCGCGCCCGCGTCGACGGCGCGGGCGCCGTTGGGTGTCTCGAACGTCGCCCGCCAGCCGGGCTCGACCGGCTCGATCGAGGTGAGCGCATGGTGGGTCAACTCGTGCCCCGGCCCGGCCTCGAACGTCTCGCGCAACGCCTTGGTGATCGCGTGCCCCGTCCGGTCGCCAACCTGGAGGAGACGCTTCCGCGACGCTCCGCCGCACCGGGCGAGCCGGTAGCCGCCGTTGTCGCGCGTGAAGGCGCAACCCTGATCCTCGAGCCAGTGGATCGCTGCCACCGCATCGCCGGTGAGGGCGGTGACGAGCGCAGGGTCGGCGGTGTCGTGCGAGGATCGCATCACGTCCTCGGCGTGGAGCTCGGGGGAGTCGTCGGGACCGAAGGCGGCCTGGATCCCGCCCTGCGCCTTCGACGAGTTGTTCGCCTGGAGCGTCGTCTTCGTCGCGACCGCAACGCGAGCTCCGGTCTGCGCCGCCGAGGCTGCGGCAGCCAGGCCAGAAGCCCCGCTGCCGACCACGAGCACGTCGAACGCGGCGATCGCCATGGACCCGAGTCTATCACCCGATTCGCGTTGTCTAATTCTTCGAATAACACTCGCTTATCGTTCGGTGCGATAGACTCGGGTCGTGCCGACACTCCAGGAGATCATGCGACCCGAGCTGCTCGAGGTGGCCCCCGAGGACACGCTGGGCGAGGTCGCGGAGCGCATGACGGCGGTGAACGTCGGCGCGGTCGTCGTCAAGGACTACGGCCGCCTGATCGGGATCCTCACCGAGCGCGACATGCTCAAGGCGATGGCCGAGCGCGTGCACACGAGCGAGGCGCGGGTGCGTCAGTGGATGACCGAGGAGCCGATCACCGCCGATGCCGACACCGATGCGGACGAGGCGGCCAAGGTCATGCTCGAGCACGGGTTCCGGCACCTGCCCGTCGTCGACGAGTCCGGTCAGGTGATCGGGCTCGTGAGCCTCCGACGCGTGGTCGCGGCCGCCAAGACCGCGCCCGAGCGCGCCTAGTGCGGCATCTCGCAACGGTTCACCGGCTACTCCGTATCCGGTGAACCGCCGCGATCCGGCGCACTAGGTGCCGGGCATGCCCGGCACCTACACGGGTTCCCCGGCGCAGGGTCACGAGAGCCGCACTACGTGCAGCCCGCACGCATCCCCTGGGCGAGTACGCTCGCAGCGACGTCGACCGGAACCGAGGACGTCCTGAGGATCTTCAGGAGCTTCGCGTCGTGCTCGACCACCTCGACCATCGCCTTGGTGTCGTCGTCGTCCCCGCCGGGGAAGCGGATGAACGGGCAGGCCATCCCGTTGCGCTGCGCGCCGACCCAGCCGACGGCGTAGAGGTACTTCAGCTTGACGGTCTTGTAGGGAGCCTGCCGGAACGCCTGTCTGGCGCCCGCGGGGGCAACGCGCTGGCGGGTGGCGACCACCCCGACGAGTGTCGTCGCCTTGGACTGGTTCGTCGGTAGTCGTTGCGCGACCCCCGTTGCGATCGAGCTCGTGCTCGTCGCGAGCGCCGCCACGGCGGCGAGGATCAACGCATACTCCGCCACTGACCGATGATGGGACGCCCCCCTGAGGGCGTCAAGTCACCAGACGCTGCGGAGGAGCGCCTCGACCTCGTCGGGAGTGACCGGTCGCGGGTTCGCGAGTGCACCGGGGCGGGTGCAGATCTCGGCGGCGACCTCGGCCAGGCCGTCCTCGGGGACTCCCTCGTCGCGGAGCCGGGTGAAGCCGCCGAGCGCTGCGAGCTCGACGGTCTTGTCGGTCGGATCACCGCCGATCGCGGTGCCGTAGCGAGTGATCGCCTCCGGTACGACCTCCGCGTTGAACCGGAGCGCCGCGGGCAGGCAGATCGCGTTCATCGCGCCCTGGGGGAGCCCGTACCGCCCGGCGAGCCCTTGTGCCATCGCGTGACCGAGGCACAGGCCGGACTCCGCGAGCGCCTGCGCGGCACGCATCGCGCCGTCGAACAGCCGGCTGCGGCCGTACATGCTCGTGGGCGAGGCGACCACGAGCGGGAGGGCGTGCGAGATCGCGGTGGCACCGGTGTCCGCGTGGCGCGCCGCCCGCCGGGTCGTGTTGGGGTGGTAGTACGCCTCGGCGCAGTGGGCGAGTGCGTTCATCGCCGTGCCGACCGTGACGCGGAGCGGCAGGTCGACGGTGAGCTCGGGGTCGTACAGAGCCGCGACCGGGCGCGCCCGCTCGTCGCTCGACCCGCGTTTCACGCCGGGGGCGACCAGCAGGCCGAACCCGGCGGTCCACTCGGCGCCGGCATACGTTGTCGGGATCGCGATCACCTTCGGCGGTGGGTCGGCCCCGTCCTCGAGCAAGCGCACGGTCACCGCCTTGGCGGTGTCGATCGCGCTGCCGCCGCCGAGCCCGACGACGGCGTCGACGGCGAGCTCGCGCGCCAGCTCCGCCGCCTCCACGACCGTCTCGATCGGGACGTGCGGTCGCACCCCGTCGTAGCGACCGATCACCTCGAGCCGCGCGGCAGCGGCAGCCCCGCGTTTCGTGGTGACCACGAACGGCCGGCTGACCCCGATCTCCTCGCAGACGGCCGAGAACTCCGCGAGGCAGCCCGCACCAAAGCGATAGACGCGGCTCACGCCGTCGCCTCGCGCGCATATGCGACGAACGCCTCGGCCGCACGGGAGGCGACACGTCCCGAGCCGCGCGCGAGCACGATCTCCCGCTGTGCGTCGAATCCGTCGACGGTGATCTGCGCCAGCGTCCCCGCCGCGAGCTCGGACTCGACGGCCGCCCGTGAGATGAACGTGATTCCGTAGCCACCGAGCACCGAGCTGCGCACCGACTCCTGGAGCCCCAGCTCGAGGTGTATGTCCAGGTCGCGGAGGCGCAATCCGGCGCGCCGTAGCTCGTCCTCGAGCAGCTGCCGGACACCGGCGCCGTCCTGCATGACGATCAGCTGCTCGCCGCGCACCGCATCGAGTGTGATCGTCGTGCCCGCCAGCGGGTGATCGGGCCGGCAGGCGAGGATCACCTCGTCGTGCGCGAATGGCTCGAAGCGCACCGCACGATGGCGCCGGGCGGCGCCGACGATCCCGAGCTCGAGCTCGCGATCCGCAACGAGGTCGACGACGGTCTGTGTGTCGTGGACCTCGAGTGCGATCCGCACCCCGGGGTTCAGCCGCTGGAACTCACAGAGCAGGAGCGGCACCACGACGGCGGCGGGCCCGGTCGAGGCGCCGATCGAGAGCTGCCCCCCGAGCTCACCGTTGCTGTCCGCGACGAGCTCGTCGAGCAGCTGCTCCTCGAGCTGGAGCAGGCGCTGCGAGCCGCGGTAGAGCCGCCAGCCGGCCTCGGTCGGCTCGACGCGCCGACCGGAACGATCGAGAAGCTGCGTCCCGAGCCGCTTCTCGAGCGAGCGCACCTGCAACGAGACCGCGGGTTGGGTGACACCGAGTCGCTCGGCGGCCTGCGAGAAGGAGCGACGCTCGACGACGGCGCAGAAGGCCGCGAGCTGACGCGTGTCCATAAGCGGTGTTTATCACAGCATCTCGTAATCCTTCTGTATAATACTAATTTGTATATTCCATTGTGATCTGCCCCGTATAATGCATCGATGCATACGGAGAACCCGTTCACGTTCGGAGGTCTGGCTCGTGACGAGGGGTTCGTCGATCGCGAGCGGGAGCTCGCGGAGCTCGCCACCGACCTGCGCAGCGGTCAGGACGTCGTCCTGCTCGCTCCACGTCGGTACGGCAAGTCGTCGCTCGCCCTCCGGGCGATGCACGAGGCAGCCGCGACCGACGACGTCCTCGTCGGCTACTGCGATCTTCTCCGCACTCCGACGAAAGAGCGGTTCGCCGCAGCGCTCGCACGGACGATCACGGACGACCTGATGTCCCCTGTCGAAGGGCTGCTCGAGCGGGCAACACGGGTCGTCCGCGGCCTCCGCGTGCGGCCGACGCTCGAGCTCGACCCCGACGGTGCGGGAATCCGGTTCGCGTTCGAACCGTCGCGCGACCCGGGCGACATCGACGACGCGCTCGAACGGCTGCTCGAGCTCCCGGGGCGGATCGGCGACGAGCGGAGCCGACGGGTCGCGGTCGTCTTCGACGAGTTCCAGGAGATCGTGCGCATCGACCCGGCGCTCCCGAACCTCATGCGGTCCGTGTTCCAGGCGCAGCCGGAGGTCGCGCACCTGTATCTCGGGAGTCGTCGGCACGTGATGCTCTCGTTGTTCAACGACCGCAACGAGCCGTTCTGGCGCAGCGCGCGACACGTCGAGCTCGGACGGATTCCCGTCTCCGCCTTTCGCGGCTTCATCGTCGAGCGGTTCCAGGCGACGGAGCGCGCGACCGAGGACGAGGCGGTCGAGCTCCTCCTCGAGCTCACCGACGGGCATCCGTACGCGACCCAGGAGCTGGCGTTCTTCGCATGGGGCCACGTGCCGCGCGGGCACCATCTGCGCGTCGGAGACGTCCGTGCAGGGCTCGACGACGCGCTCCGTGCCGAGCACAACAACCTCGAGCGTGTCTGGGATGCGGCGACCACGAACGCACGCCTCGTCCTGCTGGCGCTGCGCAAGGGGCCGCTCGGGCTGTACTCGGAGGACGCCCGCCGCCGGCACGGGCTGCCGGCGGCGACGTTCGTGCAGCGTGCTACGAAGAGCCTCGTGCGCGATGAGATCGTCGAGCGGCAGCAGGGCGGGCTGTATGCCATCGCCGAGCCATTTCTCGCCGCCTGGCTCGACCGCAACGCAACCGACCTCGTGGGTGGGTGGCCGTCGTGAGCCTCCGCGTCTGGATCGACGTCACGAACTCGCCGCAGGTCGTCTTCTTCCGCCCGCTCGTGGCGCTGCTGGCCTCGCGCGGCGCCGAGGTCTCGATCACGGCGCGCGACTTCGCCCAGACGCTCGAGTTGCTCGACGACGCGGGGCTCGAACACACCGTCGTCGGGCCTCCGCACGGTGGGGCGTCGCGGCTGGGCAAGACCAGGGCGATGGCGACCCGTCTACGGGCGCTCCGTCGCTACGCCCGCACGCGCCGGTTCGACGTGGCGCTCTCCCATGCCTCGCACGAGCTGCCGCTCAGCGCCCGCTCGCTCGGGATCCCGTCGGCGTACGCCTTCGACTACGAGCTCGCGCGGGCACAGCACACGCTCGGCTCGCGGGCTGCGACGCGCGTCGTGGTGCCCGAGGTGATCCCGCAGGACCGGCTCGACCGGCTCGGTGCGCACGCCGCCAAGGTGAGCCGATACCCCGGGTTGAAGGAGGAGTACGCGTTGTCGGGCCTCGTCCCCGACGTTGCGGTCCTCGAGCAGCTGGGGCTCGACCGGTCGCGGCGGCTCGTCGTCGTCCGCACTCCACCCGACGTCTCGCTCTACCACCGTCACGGCAACCCGCTGTTCCGCGAGCTCGTCGAGCGGCTCGGGACCGACGCCGCGGTCACGGTCGTCGTCCTGCCCCGGACCCGGGAGCAGCGCGCCGAGCTCGAGGCCGCCGACCTGCCGTCACTCGTCGTCCCGACACGGGCGGTCGATGCACCATCGCTCGTCGCGCTCGCCGACCTCGTGGTGTCCGCGGGTGGGACGATGAACCGCGAGGCGGTCGCGCTGGGAACCCCGGTCTGGACGACCTTCGCCGGAAGCATCGGTGCCGTTGACGAGAGCTTGATCGCCACGGGGCGGCTTCGGGTGCTCGAGCGGGCAGACGACCTCGTGATCGAGCCGCGGCCCGCGGACGCGCAACGGGTCGAGCGCGACCCGGCCGTGATGCTCGACGTGATGCTCGAGGCGCTGTCGGGGGAGCGGTAGAGCGGGCGGTGCGAGGCGTCAGCCGTCGAGCCGTACGACGAACCCCGGGCCGCCGCCGAAGAGGCAGTGGTCGACGTTGATCGCGCGGCCGCCCGCGTAGACCAGTGGCGCCGTCACCTCGGACGCATCCCGACCCGTCGCGATGGCGATCGGCGTGTGACCGTGGACGACCCGCGTGGCGCCGAACTGGCCGAGGAAGCGCTCGAGGCGCGTGGGGTCGTAGAACGCAGCCCGATCGCTGAGAACGTCCATCGCAATGGAGAGCTCGGGCGCTCCACCCTGTCGGGCGACGGTCTGGAAGGCCGCGTTGATCGAGCCGACGTCGCCCCCGTAGCGGAGATACTGGTCGGAGTCGGCATGGACGAAGAGCGTCGTCCCGTCGAGGGCCAGCGCGGGCCGCTGGTCGAGCCAGGCGCGGTGCTCGTCGGTCAGCCGGCGCAGGTCGTCGATCCTGCCACCGTTGATCAGCCAGAGCTCGCGGAAGGTCGTGCCGTCGGGCCATGCCGGCTCGCCGGGACAGCGATCGACCGCGCGGATCATGAGGTCGTGGTTACCGAGCAGGCAGCCGAGCCGACCCTCCGACTCCGCCTCGAGGCGCATCACGAGCTCGGTTGCGCCGATCCCGTCAGGGCCACGGTCGAACAGGTCCCCAACCAGCCAGACGCGCGCATCGGCACCGCTCCAGCGGTCGGCGGCGTCGATGAGCCCTTCGGTTCGGAGCAGGCGGGCAAGCGCGTCTCGATGCCCGTGGACGTCGCCGACGGCGAAGAGAGGTGCCACGCGAGTCAGCGGTCGTTACTCACGGGACGACCGGCTCGACCGTGGCTCCAGCACGTCGCGGCTCGCGCACGATGCGGTCGAGGGCCGCGACGAGCTCCGCCACGTCTCCCTCCTCGACGAGCCGCTCGAGCCCACCGAGCGCGGAGTCGAGCCAGCTCGGATCCACCGGTGGGCGTGTCAGGCGCAGGATCGCCTCGTGTGGGCTCGGGCTCGCGCTCTCGCCCTCACCGACGAGCTCTTCGTGGAGCTTCTCGCCGGGCGCGGGGCCGATGAACTCGATCGGGATCTCGACCCCGGGCTCCTTGCCCGAGAGGCGGATCATCCGGTTGGCGAGCTCGACGATCGAGACGGGCTCGCCCATCTCGAGCACATACACCTGGCCGCGCTCCCCGATCGCGCCGGCCTGCACCACGAGCTGCACCGCCTCCGGGATGGTCATGAAGTACCGCGTCATCTCGGGGTGGGTCACGGTCACCGGGCCACCGCGGGCAATCTGCCGGCGGAAGATCGGGATCACCGAGCCCGACGAGCCCAGCACGTTGCCGAACCGCACGGCGACGAAGCGCGTCGCGACGTCGGGCCGGTGACCGTACGTCTCGACGATCCACTCGCACAGCGCCTTCGACTGGCCCATCACCGTGCGCGGATTGGCGGCCTTGTCGGTCGACACGAGCACGAACCGCTTCGCGCCGGCCGCGACGGCGGCGAGTGCAACGGTGCGCGTCCCGAGCGTGTTGTTCCTGACGGCTTCGATCGGGTTCGCCTCCATCATCGCGACGTGCTTGTACGCGGCTGCGTGAAACACGACCCCGGGCCGGTGCTCGGCGAACACCTGCCGCATCTTGGCGGGGTCCTTCACGTCCGCGACGATCGGGATCGCGCCCCGGAACCCGCGCTCGCGCCCCAGCTCGCGATCGATCTCGAACAGCGCCGGCTCGGCGTTGTCCAGCAGCACGAGCTTCGCGGGGCCGAGCCGCGCGACCTGACGCGACAGCTCGGAGCCGATCGACCCTCCGGCGCCCGTGACGAGCACGACCTCGCCGCTGAGGTAGCCGGCGATCGAGGCGAGGTCGACCTCGACCGGCTCGCGGCCGAGCACGTCCTCGACCTCGACGGGGCGAACCTGACGCGCAAGATCGTAGTCCCCCGAGACGAGCTCGCCGATCGACGGCAGCGTCTTGACGGCGATCCCCTCGGCGCGCGCCGCATCGACGACGCGTTGCCGGAAGCCGCCGCTCGCGGACGGGATCGCGATGAGCACCTCGTCCGGACGGCGATCGTGGAGGACGTCGACGAGCTGGTCGGTCGTCCCGAGCACGCGGATCCCGTGGATGCGAAGGTTCTTCTTGCGGGGATCGTCGTCGAGCAGGCCGATCGGGCTCATCCCGAGCAACGGGTTGCGGAGCATCTCGCGTACGACGAGTTGGGCCGCGTCACCGGCACCGACGACGATCACCTCCTTGCCGCGCACGACGACGTTTCCGAGCCGCGGATGCTCGAGGATCGTGCGCGCCGCCAGGCGGACGCCGGCGACGAAGGCCAGGCAGAGCAGCAAGTCGATGAACCAGACTCCACTCGGCACACGGACCGGATGGACTTCGAAGAGCGTGAAGACGATGAAGGTCGTGATCGTGGCGAGCACGCAGCCTCGGAGCACCGACCACATGTCGCGGGTCGAGACGTACCGCCACCACCGGTCGTAGAACCCCGAGAGGATGAACACCGGGATCTTGATCGCTACGACGAGCAGCACGAGCTTCCAGCCGAGGTACGCGTCGTAGAAGCGCGGCCTCGGTACGTCGGTGCCACCAAAGCGGAGGCTCCAGGCGAGGATCCAGGCGAGCGCGACGAGGACCGCGTCGACGGCGACCTGCCAGAGGCGATGGCGGCTCAGCGGAAACCGCACTCGTCTTCGCTCCTAGGCGACGACCGAGCGCCGGTTGCCGACCGCGCGCAGCACCGTCGCGACGACCTGTTCCTGCACCTCCGGTCCGATCCCGGCCCACATCGGGAGCGCGAGGTTGTCGGCCGCGGCGCGCTCGGTCTCGGGGAGCGAGCCGGGGGACCAGCCGAGGTACCGCAGCGCCGGCTGGAGGTGGAGGGGGGTCACGTAGTAGGAGGCCGAGGCGATGCCGGCCTCCTGCAGCGCCGCTGCGATCCGCTCTCGCTCGGGGGTTCGCACGACGTACATGTGGAACACGTGTCCTGGATCGTCGAGCGGGATCTCGACCACCTCGCCGAGGCCGAGCGAGGCATATCGCGCCGCAGCCTCGCGGCGCGCCTCGTTCCAGCCCGCGAGATGGGGCAGGAAGACCCGGAGGATCGCTGCCTGCATCGCGTCGAGCCGCGAGTTCAGTCCGACCAGCTCGAAGGTCTGCTTGTCACGTGACCCGTGGAAGCGGAGCTGTCTGATCGTCTCGGCCACACCGTCGTCTCTCGAGGCGACGAGACCGCCGTCGCCGAGCGCGAAGAGGTTCTTCGTCGGGAAGAAGCTGAAGGTCGAACAGATACCCACCTGGGCCACACCGGCGGCACCGAACGCCTGCGCGGCATCCTCGAGGATCGGCAGCCCGAGCGACGCGAGCTGCTCGACGTTTGCGGGCCGCCCGAACAGGTGGACCGGCACGATCGCCTTCGTCTTGCGGTGTGATGCGCGCCGCGACGTCGGCTGGATCGATGTTCAGCGTCGTCGGGTCGATGTCGGCGAAAACCGGGATCGCGCCGATACGAGCGATCGCCTCGGCTGTGGCGTAGAACGTGAAGGCGGGGCAGATCACCTCGTCGTCGCGCGCGACACCCATCGCCTCGAGCGCGATGATCAGCGCGTCGGTGCCGTTGGCCACCCCGATCGCGTGCGGGACGTCGAGGAACGCCGCCGCCTCGTGCTCGAACCCTTCGACCTCGGGGCCGAAGATGAGGCGACCCGTCTCCAGCACGTTGGCGATGCGCGCCTCGAGCTCGGGGATGAACGGCGCGTACTGCGCCTTGACGTCGACGAGCGGGATCACGGCAGTCGAGTGTAGCGACGCACCTGTGGAGAACCGCACCCGACCGGGCGCTACCCGACGGTGAAGCGAACGTAGGTCGCCGGACCGACGTACTGGGTTTCGGGCTCCTGGACCCAGAGGGCAGCGCACCACTGGCCGGGGGTCAACCCCGCCGGCGTCGCCTGCTGCCAGCGGCCGCGCTCGAGCGGGACCGCCGCGACCGCGATCCGCCCGGGGAACGCCGTCGTCGGGCAACGATCACGGAGCGCCCGGAGGAGGATCCGGTCACCCGGCCCTGACAGCGGTGAGCGCCAGTGGAGCCTGACCGGATAATCCGACCTGCCGGTCGCGCGTGATCCGGCGCCCACGACCTGCCCGGGAACGAGCTCGGGACGCATGATGCGATAGAGCCGTCGGAGAGCGTTCGCATCGTCCGGCTGGACGAGGCAGCGCTCGACGTGCGCGCACTGCGCGACGCGACAGTGGCCTGCGCCGCGCGCGCCCCCGATCTCGACCTTGGGACGCATGATCGCGCACGCGTCGCTCTCGTGACCGAGACCGAGGACGTGACCCAGCTCGTGGGTGATCACTGCTGCAGCCTCGCGTGGCGGCAACCCGCCCCTGACCCAGACCTTCGCCTGGATCCCGGGGACCCAGCCCACATTGGCCTGACCCGCGACCCCGGTCTGCGACCGTGCAAAACGGGCGATGAGGACGTCCGCGCTTCGCGGCGATCGTGCCGGACGGAACACCACTCCCGCATCGACGCCGTTCCACGCGGCGAGCGCGTGAGCGGTTGCCGCGTGGTAGTCGGACGTGTCCCAGACGCGGATCGTCTCGCCCGGCCACGGGACTCCCGCCACCGACGCGGGAATCGCAAGCGGGGCGCTGACGAGCCCTCCGACGAGCCCGACCAGCAGCACGAGCCGACGGAGCAGCTTCATCCCGCCTTCCGGCGATGGAGGATGAGGCGGACGATCCACGCTGCGGCGACGAGCACTCCCAGCACCACGAGGTAGTCGACGAACCGGAACGCCTCCTGGAAGCTCTCCCAGCTTGCTCCGGCGGCCCAGCCCGCACCGGCGAAGGCAAAGCACCAGAGAGCCGAGCCGATAGCCGTGAGAACGACGTAGGGCACGAACGGCGAACGGAAGACGCCGGCCGGGACCGAGATGAACGACCGCACCACCGGGGTCACGCGACCGAGGAGCACCGCGCGCCCGCCCCAGCGCTCGAACCACACCTCGGCCCGGTCGAGCTTGGCCTCGTCGAGGTGGAGCCAGCGACCGTGTCGCTCGAGGTACGGTCGACCGCCGCGCATGCCGATCCACCAGCCCAGGATCGCGCCGACGAGGTAGCCGATGGTGCCCGCGAGTGACATCGCGAGGTAGGCGGGCAGCCCTGACGACAGCGTCGTCCCGAACAGCGTCACGGTCTGTCCGTCGAGCGCGCCCGAGGCGACCGCGCCTGCGTACACCATCACGAGCTCGCTCGCGGCGGGGAACACGGCGTCGACGAGCATGAGCACGAACACGGCGTAGAGGCCGTAGTCGCCGATCCAGCCGGTGACCGCGTCGGTGATCCCGCTCAGCGCCGAGGCGAGCATCGGTAGATGCTAACGATGCGTCTAGCTGGACACCCGCCGAACACGCACGCCCGCCTCGAGCTCGGACGAGCCGAGAGCTCCGACGGCGGTCACGTGGACTGTGTAGCGTCCCGCCGCGACGGGCTTGCCCGGGCGGTCGAGCCCGTTCCACGTGACCTGCTGCTCGCCGGCGGGCAGGCGACGGCGCAACAGCGAGCGGACGAGCGTGCCCCGCGCGTCGCGCACGGTCACGGTCACGAGCGCCTCCCGGGCGAGTGTCCAGGCGATCGGGAGCTCTGCGCCACCCGGTGGAACGGCGAGTGCCGCGCGCACCCGGAGGGCCCCGAGGGTGTCGTCGACCCTGAACGTGCGCGACATCTCCGTCGCCTGGCCGAGGTCGTCGGTTGCGCGGACGACCACCTTCCACGACCCGAGCTTGGTCGGGTCGAGCGTGGGCAGCACGATGGGGTACGTGCCCGGCTCCCGCGGCTCCGCGGGTGTCGGGGTCACGGAGCCGTCGGGAGCGGTCAGCTCCGTCGAGACGCTCGATTGCCTGACGACACGGTAGGAGAGCGACACGGCGTCGGCGACCCCGTCGCCGTTGGGTGAGACGACGGCAGGCGCCTCGGAGAGGAACACACCCGTGTAGGCGAACATGAGCGCGCTCGCGATCCGGCGCTCGCGGCCACCCGACGGTCGGTTGAGCAGCGTCCCGTCGAACGCCATCGTCGTCGAGCCGCCGCCATCGAAAGCCATCGCCGTCACGGCGCCCAGCCGGACGAGCGCCTGGGCCAGCTCGAAGTTCGTCAGCCCCGTGCTGTACCCGGGTTGCCGCCCGTCGACCGCCACGAGGACGATGCTGCCGTCCCGGCGCTGCCCGATGCCCGTCCTCGGGGCTCGAGGCACGAGCTGCGTCCGTGTGAACGCCTCGTTGGCGGCGAACACCGGCGCTCCGTCACGGACGAGCAGTGGCCCACCGCCGATCGCCTCGACGACGCCCGACCAGTCGGGTCGCAGTCCCAGAGCGACCGTGAGCGACGCCCCTGGCGCGGCCTCTGCGAGCAGAGTCGTCGCCGACGAGCCGGTTGCGAGCACGACCGCGCCACCAGGTGGGATCGGTACCACTCCGGCGTGCTCGACGACCTCCACGATCGGTGCGGCGAGGTCGATGTCGGGGACGGCGGTCGGGAACGTGAAGAGCACCGCCGCCGCGGCGCCCGGCACGGCCGGCGTCGTGGGGCCGTACGCATCCGTGAACACCGCGACCTCGCCCTCGCCGGGCGGCTGGTTGAACCAGTTGAACGGGTGACGGGCACCCGCTCCCTGCCACGCTCCGAAGAACGAGACCCGCTGGATGTCGAGCGTCCCGTCCGTCGTGATCCCGGCGCTCACGCGTGATCCACGGGGTGGGCTCAACAGCTGCCCGTCCTGCATCAGCACGCCGCTCGGGCGTCCGGTGCCGAGGCTGAAGTAGTCGCCGTTCACCCCCGCGAGGGTCGCCGTCGACGCAAGCCGCCTCTGCATCGCCGTGAGCGTCTCCGTCCCGAGCAGGCTCTCGTTCGAGAGGACCGGCGCGAGCGTCGTCGCCCCACCGGGCCGCGGCCCGCGCAGGATGTTGATCGCGACCGGGCCGTGCAACGTGAACTGGACCCCGGACTCGTACGTCACACCGGGCCAGAGCTGCCTGACCTGCGCCTGGCCGGCCGAAGGGCCGACGGCGAGCGCGGAGGCGATGATCACTGCGGCGAGAACGAGACGGCGCACCGCGTCGAGGGTAGTCGCGTTGCACCGGGCTGGTCCGAGAACTCACAAAATCCGAAAGGTTGGACATTGGATGCCCGTGCCTTCGGCACGAGGGCCGGGCATGCCCGGCCCCTACGGCAAAATCCGAATGGTCAGCGGCTTGCCCGTGCGCGGCGGTCGGCCAGCGTGGCGTTGAGCACGGCCGAGCCGACGACGAGACGACCCACGAGATACAGCGAGAAGAGCAGTGCCGCTGCGACGCCGAGCGCGCCGTACGTGTTCTCCCGCTCCTCGACGAGCCGGGTCGTGACGTAGACGTTGAACGAGTTGACGAGCAGCATCCCGACCGAGAACAGCGCCGCACCCGGGACGAAGCCCGTCCATGGCACCGCCCGATGGGGGAGCTGGCGAGCCATCACGACCCACATCGCCCCGAGCACGCCGGTGTACACGACGAGCGCGGCGATCCCGCCGGCCTGATCGCTGTGGCGGATCCGGCCGACGATCGCGGCGCACACGAGCACCGCGATCAGGAAGACGCTGAAGAGACCGAGCCCACGCGGTGTGATCTTCACGCCGCGCCCGCTACCCAACCACGCGATCGCATGGACGATCGACGTGGCGCGATAGAGCATCGCCGTGACGTAGACGAGCACCGGGACGGTGACGATGAAGATCGCCCAGCGCGCCGAGCTCGTGGCGGCGGAGGTGACCTGGGACGCGATCAGGCCCGTCAAGCCCGAGTCGGCGGCGACCTCCGACGCGGGCTTCCCCGTCGTATCTGCGTAGACCCCGATCCCGGAGACGAGGAACAGCGTCAGTGGCAGGAGGAACACGAACAGCCGGTACGACAGCGCACCGGCGAGCATCCCGCCACCGATCGTCGAGTCACGCTCGATCACCTCGAAGCCGAGATCGACCGAGGGATGGCGCTCGCGTGCCGCGTCGATCTGCTCGCGAAGGACGCGCACGCGCTCGGTCCACCGGGCGAGCCGACCGGCGAACGTCGGCTCCGGATCGAGCTCGACGAGATCCGACTCGTCAGGCTCCTGCTCGCCCATGCTCCGACCGCTAGGCGAAGACCTCGACCTCGCGGTAGAGCGTGTCGCGCTGCACGGGCACCTTCCCCATCGCCCGGATGAGATGGACGAGCTCGTCGGTCGACGTGCGGTGCGTCGTCCCCGCGGCGGAGACGACGTTCTCCTCCATCATCACGGAGCCCATGTCGTCGGCGCCGAAGCCGAGCGCGACCTGACCGACCTTGAGGCCCTGCGTCACCCAGGACGACTGGATGTGGGACACGTTGTCGAGGTAGAGCCGCGAGACCGCCTGCGTGAGCAGATAGTCGAAGCTCGTCGGCATGTCCTCGTCTCGCACGACCGCATCGAGCCGGTTCCCATCGCGCTGGAACGTCCACGAGATGAACGCCCTGAAGCCGCCCGTCTCGTCCTGGAGCTCGCGGACCCGGCGCATGTGCTCGACGCGCTCCTCGACGGTCTCGACGTGGCCGTACATCATCGTCGCCGTCGTCGACATCCCGAGCCGGTGCGCGTCGCGCATCACTCCGAGCCACTCGTCGGTACGCGTCTTCTTGGGAGCGATCACGTCGCGGACGCGGTCGACGAGGATCTCGCCGCCACCACCCGGGAGCGAGTCCAGCCCGGCGTCGCGCAGCCGGGTCAGCGTCTCGGGGACGGTGAGCTTCGACCGTCGCGCGATGTGCTGCACCTCCGGGGGCGAGAGACAGTGGAGGTGGATCCGGTAGCGGCTCTTGATGGAGGAGAACAGGTCCTCGTAGTACTCGATCGCGAGGTCCGGGTGGTGACCGCCCTGCATGAGCACGCCCGTCCCGCCGATCGCGAGGGTCTCCTCGATCTTCTTGAAGATCACCGGCTTCGGCAGCAGATACGCCTCGCGGTGGTCTCCCGGACTGCGGTAGAACGCGCAGAAGTCGCAGTCGGTGACGCAGACGTTCGTGTAGTTGATGTTTCGGTCGACGATGAAGGTGACCCGATCCGGGTCGACCTTCCGGTTGCGGATCTCGTTCGCCGCCGCGCCGACCGCGAGGAGGTCGCGCGAGCGAAGGAGGGTGACGCGCGTCGTCGTCGCCGAGCCGCTCGCCGGCGAGCGCCTTGTCGAGCACGGTCGCGACCGCCGACGCGGGCCGCTCGAGCGTCGTCACGGCGTCACCCGCGCCTCGTCGCGGAGGAAGCGCAGCTCGGGGACGTGGTCGAGCTCCCCGGCGTCGCGCGCCATCTCCAGGAACGTGTAGAGCCCTGCACGCTCGCGCGGACCGAAGCTGTAGCGCAGCTTCTCGAAGTAGCGGGCGAGGAACCCGGCTGGGTAGCCGTACCGCTCGCTCGCCTCGTACGCGAGCCGCTCGGGCTCCGAGCGGGCCAACCTGACCGATGCCACGAGCGCGTCCTGGAGGTCGAGCAACCCGTCGGCGACGGGCTCCGCAGCCGCCCAGACGGCAAACACCATCGGGAGCCCGGTGCGCTCGAGCCAGAGCCTCCCGAGGTCGTGGTGCGGGGTGGGGTCCTCGAACGCGCTGCGCAACGCGGCATCGCCGATGAGGAGCTTCGCGTCCGCGGACGCGGCGTCCTCGAGCGGCACGTGCTCGGCCTGTGGCAGCAGGACCTTCGTCAGGACGACCGACGTCGCGCTCTCGGGGGTCACGGCCACGGTGCGGACCCGACCGAGCGACACGCGCGTCACGAGCTGGATCGAGTCGACCGCGCCTTCCGACGAGACGCAGAGCCGCGGGAGGAGCCGGAGGTGAGAGGCGTTGCGGGCGTACTCGATCGAGGAGATCGGGGCAACGTCGATCTGTCCGTCCATCAGCATCCGGTTCAGCTCGGTCGGGACGCCGACCACTTCCTCCACCTCGTGCGTGAGCCGGTGGAAGACCGGCGCCATGTTCACGTAGGAGATCCGGCCCAGGCGGATCGGCGAAGCAGGCCCGTCGGCGCCGTCGCTCACCATCGCCGCAGCTCGTGGTAGAGCGTGTCGCGCTGCACGGGGATCCGGCCTGCCTCCTGCACGAAACGGACGAGCTCCTCGATCTTCTGCTCGGTCGCCGTGGTGGCACCCGCCGCGTGGAAGATCGCCTCGCGCATCACCGTGCCCTGGACGTCGTTCGCGCCGAAGTGGAGCGCGATCGCCGCCAGCGGCATCCCCATCATGATCCAGTACGCCTTGATGTTCGGGACGTTGTCGAGCATCAAGCGGGAGAAGGCGAGCATCTTGAGGTCGTCGGCGCCGGTCGTGTGGCGCCAACCTCGGCGCTCGAAGACCGTGTTCTCGGGGTGGAACGCCAGTGGGATGAAGGCGAGGAACCCACCGGTGCGGTCCTGCTGCTCGCGGAGCCGCAGGATGTGGTCGACCCGCTCCTCGTACGTCTCGACGTGCCCGTAGAGCATCGTGCAGTGGGTCGGGATCCCCATCCGATGCGCGGTGTCGTGGACGTGGAACCAGATTTCCGGGTGCTCCTTGCCGGGTGCGACGAGCCGCCGCACGCGGTCGGCGAAGATCTCGGCGCCGCCACCGGGGAGCGAACCGAGCCCTGCCTGCTGGAGCTCGCGCAGCACCTCCTCGTGCGTCAACCCCGAGAGCGTCGTCATGTGGTGGATCTCCGACGCCGTGTAGCACTTGAGGTGCACGTCCGGCAGCGCGGTCTTCAGCTCGCGGATCGTGTCGACGTAGAAGTCGAGCCCGACATGCGGGTTCTCCCCGTTGACCATGTGGATCTCGGTGAACCCGCTCGCCTGCCGCTGGGTGACCGCGTCCTCTACGAGCTCGTCGGTGGTGATCGTGTACGCGTGCTCCTGCTTGCGCGTCGCGGCGAACGCGCAGAACTTGCACTTCACGCGGCAGACGTTCGTCTGGTTCAAGTACAGGTTCTGGACGAAGAAGACCTCGTCGGTGCCGCCACGGAGCCGTCGGGCGAGGTCGGCGAGCGCGCCGAGCCCGAGCAGATCGTCGGACTCGAGGAGGGTGAGGCCGTCCTCGAGGTCGAGGCGGGCTCCGGCCTCGACCTTCTCCCGGATCGGCGCGAGCGTCGATGTCTGTTCGAGCAGGGCCATGTGGTCAGCGATCACGGTCGACGACGGCGGCGGCGAGCGCCTCGAGCTCGGCCCTTCGTGCCGCGCCGTTGAGGCTTGCCCTCGCACGCTCAGCGTACTCGAGGGCCACTGTCCGGGAGCGGGCCAACGCGCCGCTGGCGGCAACCCGCACCAGGGCTCCGTCGAGCGACCCACCGGCGAGCGCGTCACGGACGACTGGGTCCTCGCGCGCGGCGAGGATGAGCGGCAGGGTGGGCGTCCCGTCGCGCAGGTCTGTGCCCGGCACCTTGCCCGTGTCGATCGTGTCGCCCGTGCAGTCGAGGATGTCGTCGGCGATCTGGAATGCGATCCCGAGCGCGAGACCGAACGGGGGCGAGCCGTTCCCGAGCGCGCAGGCTGCCTCGAAGAGCTTTCCGGTCTTGAGCGAGACGCGCTCGAAGTACTCCTCGACCGGGGTGTCCGGTCGGTGGCGCTGGCTGCGCTGCAGCGCCTCGCCGCGGGCGAGCGCGAGCGAGGCACGCGTGAGGATCGCGATCTTCCGTGGATCGCGCAGGGTCGCGAGCTCGGTGAACGCGAGGGCGAAGAGGTGGTCTCCCGCGGCCTTCGCGGCGTCCTCGCCGTGCGCCGTCCACGCCGACGCGCGACCGCGCCGGACCCGTGCGCCGTCGACGATGTCGTCGTGGACGAGCGTCGCCATGTGGACGAGCTCGACCGCGACCCCCTCGGTCACCGGGGACGGACGGTCGGGCGCGGTCGACAGGAACGTCAGTGCCGGGCGCAATCGCTTGCCGCCTGCGGCGAGTGCGTCGGCCCCCACCGACGCGACGACACCCGGGTAGCGAGCGACCGCGTGCTCGAGGCGCTGCTCGACCTCGTCCAGATAGTCGGCGAGGCCCGGGGTCGAACGCACGGTGGCGATCGCGCTCACCCGCTGACCGCCGTGTGCAGCGCCACGATCGTCCCGCCGTAGAGGCTGAAGCGGACACCCGAGAAGCCGGCGCGCTCGAGCAGCGCGGCGAGCTCCTCGGCACCCGGGAAGCGGCGGACGCTCGCAGGAAGGTACGTGTACGCCCGGCCACCCGGGAGCACCCGGCCGAGCAGCGGCACGACCCGGTCGAACCAGAGCGAGAAGAACGGCTTCAGCAGCCCGCGGGGTTGCGTGATCTCGAGGATCGCCAGGCGCCCACCGGGTCGCACGACGCGGTTGAGCTCGCGTAGCGCCAGCTCGAGGTCGGCGACGTTGCGCACGCCGAAGCCGACCGTCGCGACGTCGAACGAGTCGTCGGCGAACGGGAGCGCGAGCAGATCGCCTTCGACCCACTCGATCGCGGTCGACTTCTCCCTCGCCCGAGCGAGCATCCTCGGCGAGAAGTCGATACCCGTCACGTGGCCGCCCTCGCGCTCTGCGGCGACCGCCAGGTCGCCGGTCCCACAGCAGGCGTCGAGCACGCGATCGCCGGGTTGCACGACCGCCTCCACCGTCGCCCGCCGCCAGGAGCGGTCGAGCCCGGCGGTCATCACCCGGTTCATCGCGTCGTAGACCGGCGCGATCCGGTCGAAGAGGCGGCGCACTTCGTGTGGAGCCAGGCGGCCCGACTCGACCGTCATCTGGCCTGCTCGCCCCAGCGACCGACCAGCTGGTTGTCGATCCCGAGCTGATCGAGGCAGCGTGCGACGACGAAGTCGACGAGGTCCTGGATCGTCTCGGGACCGTGGTAGAACCCGGGCGCCGCGAACAGGATGGTCGCGCCCGCCTCGTGGAGCGTCGCGAGCCCGCGGAGGTGGATCGAGGAGAGCGGCGTCTCGCGCGGCACGAGGACGAGCCGCCGGCGCTCCTTCAGGGCGACAGATGCTGCGCGGTGGATGAGATTCGACATCGCTCCGCTCGCCAGCGTGCCGACGGTTGCCATCGAGCAGGGGCACACGACGTAGCCGTCGACCCTGGCCGAGCCGCTCGCGTACGGGCTCTTCCAGTCGTCGAGCCCGAAGACGGTGACGTTGTCGGCGTCGCTGCCGACGAACCGCTCGAGCACCTCGTCGCGCGGGAGCGTTGCGTCGCGATAGAGCTCGGTCGCGATCACCTCGAGACCCGCCGACGAGGCGCAGAGGCCCACGTCGCACCCGGAGACGACGAGCGCGTCCAGGATGCCCTTCGCGTACGGCGCCCCGGATGCGCCCGTGATGCCGAGGAAGACCTTCACCACCGGGGAGCGTAACCCGTTGCTGCCTTGCCCCCGCGGGGCGAGCCGCCTAGGACCGCGCCACCTGGCTCGGTATCAGTCCTGTGGCCCCTTCGAGGCGTTGAGGAACGTGGCGATCTTCGTCAGGTTCTCGTCGCCGAGATAGCCGTACGAGATCATCACGTTGTTGCCGTACTGGGCGGGGTTCGAGATGTACGACTTGAAGAACTCGACCCCGCGGTCGGTGGAGCCGATATCGCTCAGGTCAGGGGCGCCGAGGTTCCGGTTGCCCACGCCCAGGTAGGTGTGGCAGTTGAGGCAGCCGGACTGCGCGAACAGCTTGCTCCCAGCCACAGCAACGGGATCGTTTGCGAACCCTTGCTCCTCGGCCCACTCGTCGGTCGCCCCGGAGGCGATGATCTCCGAGCCCAGCGCCTCCTTCGCCGTCGCGCCCTTCCATGTGAGGACACCCATCGAGATCACGACGAGGATCGCAGCGACGAGCGCGACGGGCCGGCGGCCGAGTCGACGCTCCGGGCGCCGGTCGTAGAACGGCAGCCCGATGAGCAGGATCAGCAGCAGCGTCGGCACCCCGACCGTCCCGAGCACGACCGTCTCGGGCCAACGGAAGATCCGCAGCAGGTAGAAGAGGAAGTAGAAGAACCAGTCCGGCCGTGGAACGAACTGGATCGTCCCCGGGTCGGCCTCCGCGGTGTACCAGGGGCCGAGGATGCCCGCCTCGATGCCGTCCGCCGTGAAGTACCAGACGCAGGCGAGGGCGATGATCACGATCACGACGACGAGCGACATGACCGTGTCGTGGTAGATCGCGTAGGGGAAGAACGGCTTCCCCTCGGTCTGGACGTCCTCCTTGTACCGCTTGAACTCGGCGCGGTTGCGATCCTTCAGCGAGGTTCCCATTACCCGCTCTCCTCCGGGGCCTCGGGCTCGCGGATCAGCCCCTGCCGATCGCCCGTTGCGTCGGGCCGCTCACGTCCGGCTGCCGTCGACGACCAGGGCGGCGAGGTCACACCGAGCCTGACGACGAGGTACAGGTGGAGACCGATGAGCGCCATGATCCCGCCCGGGACGACGAGCATGTGGAGCGCGTAGAACTTCGCCAGCGTATCCGGGTTGATCATCAGCCCGCCCTGCAGGAACTGCGCGATGAACGGGCCCGCGATGGGTGCGGTGGCGTTGATGTTGATCCCGACGACCGTGGCCCAATAGGCCGTGTTGTCCCACGGGAGCAGGTAGCCCGTGAACCCCTCGAGCATCCCCAGCGTCAGGAGGAGAACGCCGATGATCCAGTTCAGCTCGCGCGGGTACTTGTACGCGCTGAAGAGGAACGTGCGCGCCATGTGGAGGAACATCAGGATGATGAAGACGCTGGCGCCCCATTTGTGCATCCCGCGGACGAGCCAGCCGAGCGTGACGTCCTCGGTGATGTTGACGATCGACGCGTAGGCGGCGTCCGGGTCGGGCTTGTAGTACATCGCGAGCACGACGCCGGTGACCGCCTGGACGATGAACGCGGTGAGCGTCGCTGCGCCGAGCGTCTGCATCCAGTTGACGTCGTGTGGGACCTTCCGGAAGAGGAACCACTTCGTGTAGCCGATCAGGCCGGACCGTTCCTCGATCCAGTCCACCGGCGCGAGGGCAACGGACTCCAGTTGGCGGCGACGGGTCGACTTGGGCATCTACGTCGACCCCGGGGTTGGGAAGGGGTAGAGCCATCGCTCGATGCCGTCGACGTGGACGCCGGGGTAGGCCTTGTAGTACTTCATGATCTGAGCCTTCGCACCGGTCCCTTCGACGTTGCCGACCGAGAAGATCCGGCCGAGGACGAGGTTCCCGTCCTTGATCGCGAACTCGTACCGATCGAGCGAGCGGACCGGCGGGCCGGCCGAGCGGTTTCCCTCGGAGTCGTAGAGGCCACCGTGGCAGGGGCAACCGAAGCTCGCCGCCAGGACGGGGCGGAGCTCGATGTCCTTGTACTTCGTCATCGCGCCCTCGTCGATCGGGCCGTTCGGCTGCACCGGGCAGCCGAGGTGGACGCAGCGGCTGAAGAGGAGCGTGAAGCTCGGCACCCCACCTTCGGCGAAGCCGTTGTTGCGCACGAAGGCGGTGCGGCGCGAAACCTCGCCCTGCTCGGGGTTCTCGAGGTATGTCGCGATCACGTACTGGCCCTCGGGGAAGTTCCGGATCGGCCCGAGGTCGACGTCTTTCGTCTCGATCCCCTCGCCGGTGAACGACGGGAGCACCGCGAACCCGAGCACCGGGAGCGTCACGGCCGCGCCGATCGCGCCGCCCAGGCCGATCGTCGCGAGCGAGAGGAACACCGAGCGGTCGTACGTCTCACCTGCGTCGGCGTGCGTGGCGACGGCCTTCTCCTCGGCTGCGTCGAGCAGCTCGCCCGACGGGCGCTTCGCGAACAGGTCGCGCGCCCAGAGCACACCGAACACGATCATGAGGAGCGCGCCGAGCAGGAGGACGGGGATGCTGATGATCAGCCCGACGAGAACGCAGGCGATGCCGATCGCGAACCCGATCGGCCACAGGCTCGGGGACGGGACGTGTGGCTGATCGGGGTGCTGGTCGGTCACTCGCGTTCTCCGTCCCGATTCAATCGTTCACACCGCTCGGCTGTCAACGACGTGGCCGTTGCAACGTGCGCCGCAGCCGGCCGGCGCGCGCCCCATTCTGCACATCCGCCCCGTCGGCGTGCGTCGGCAACCCGAGCTCGGCCCAGCGCGCGTCGACCCGCGCCCGGATCTCGTGGCTCATCTCTATTTCCGCGGGCCACTCGCGGCGCCCCTCGTCGGGCCCCTTCGTCGTCGCGTCGATCCCGAGCTTGCCCCCGAACGCCTGGATGGTGGTCGCGTGGTCGAGCTGGTCGATCGGGCCTTCGCTGAGCACCACGTCGCGCGAGGGGTCGACGTTGGCGCAGGCGTAGAAGAACACCTGCTCGTAGTCGTGCACGTCGACATGCTCGTCGACGACGACGACCGACTTGGACAGGCTCAGCAGCCCGAGCCCCCAGATTGCGTGCATCACCTTCCGTGCGTGGCCGGGATAGCGCTTGCGGATCGAGACGAGCACGCAGTTGTGGAAGGCACCGGCGGTCGGGAGGTCGTAGTCGACGATCTCGGGCACGCTCATGCGGATCGCAGGAAGGAAGATCCGCTCCGTCGCCTTCGCGAGCCACTCGTCCTCGGCCGGCGGCTTGCCGACCACGATCGACGGGTAGATCGCGTCGCGCCGCATCGTCATCGCCTCGATCCGGAAGATCGGGAACTCCTCGGCGGGCGTGTAGTAGCCGGTGTGGTCGCCGAACGGCCCCTCGAGCCCGACGTCGTCGCTCGATACCCAGCCCTCGAGCACGATCTCGGCGTTGGCCGGAACCTCGAGGTCGATCGTCTTGCACTTGACGAGCTCGACCGCGCTCCCCTTGAGGAAGCCGGCGACCATCAGCTCTCCGACGTGCTTCGGCAGCGGCGCGCTCGCGGAGTAGGCGGTCACGGGGTCGAGCCCGATCGCGACCGCCACCGGGATCCGCCCGTCGGGCGCGGCGCGCAGGTCGGCGCGGCCGTCCTTGTGGAGCTGCCAGTGCATGAACGTCGATCGGCGGTCGATCTTCTGCATGCGGTACATGCCGACGTTGCGGATCCCCGTCTCGCGGTCCTTCGTGATCACGGCGGGCAACGTGATGAACGGCGCGGGGTCGAGCGGCCAGCACCGCTGGATCGGGAGCTGGTCGAGGTCGACGTCGTCCCCCGTGAGCACGACCTCCTGGCACGGGCGCCTTCGACACCGTCTTCGGCATCGAGTCGGCGATCGACTTGAGCTTGCCGAGACTGCGAACCTTGTCGACGAGACCCTGCGGGGGCTGCAGCTCGAGGATCTCGCCGAGCTTGTCGCCCAGGTCGTCGAGCCGCTCGACCCCGAAAGCGAGGCACATCCGCCGCTCGGTGCCGAACTGGTTGATGAGCAGCGGGTGCCTCGCACCCTTCGGGCGCTCGAACAGCACCGCTGGCCCTCCGCTCTTGACGAGCCGGTCAGCGATCTCGGTGATCTCCAGGTCGGGGTCGACCTCGGCCGTGACCCGGACGAGCTCCCCCTCGCGCTCGAGGAGCGCGATCCATTCGCGGAGGTCGGAGGCGGGTGCGGCCACGCGGTCAGTCTACGGTGGCGAGGGCTGCCGTTCGGATCCCGGATCCAACCGCAGGAGCGCCCGATGCGCGATCCCGATCGCATCGAGAGGGCCCAATGGCGCGCCCGGTACGGCACCGTCTGCGGAGACGCCGAGCTCGGTCCGCACGCGGTCGAGTGGCTCCGCCTCCTGCGTGCCGACCGTGACGTTGTGGTCTCGATCGTCGCCCGCAGGGCGCCGTCGAGCGCTATGGCCTCAGCCCTGAGGTCGTAGCCGGCAAGTGCATGAAGGGCGGTGATCATCCCGTAGACCAAGTCCTGCACGTCCGACTCCTCGTCGAGGCGGGGAAGCCACCGGACGAGGATCTCGCGTGCGCCATCCAGGTGGCCGAGACGCAGTTCGACCTCGGCTTCCGCGAACCGATAAGAGAGCCGCACCTTCAGCCCGAGCTCGGCGAGTGCGGCCCGGGCGTCGGCGGCGGCGGCAACCGCAGCCGAGGCGGTGGGGAAGGCGACGAAGAACGCGTCCCCCGCGGTGTCGACCTCGACCCCGTCGTTGGCTGTCCAGGCGACCCGGCAGACACGGTGGTGCTGGCTCAACAGGGCGCCGTAGCCGTCCGGCCCGAGCTCGTCGAGCAGCTTGGTCGACCCCTCGATGTCGGTGAACACGAACGTCACCGTCCCCGACGGAAGTCGCACCTCGCTCATGTGCTGGCTCGACCGTCGAAACGCGCCGTGTCGCCGGCCCCGAGAGCAAAATGGCATGCCACGAAGCGACCGTTGCTCCCGGCAGCTGCGAGCGGTGGCTCGACCGTCAGGCAGACGTCCTGCACGAGCGGGCAACGCGTCTGGTAGGCGCATCCGGGCGGGGGCGCGATCGGGCTCGGCGGCTCGCCGCGTACTCTCGTCCGCCGTCGCCGCGGGGCGGTGACGCTGGGTGACGGCACCGCATCGAGCATCGCCGCGGTGTACGGATGCGCCGGAGCGGCGAACAGGGCGGCCGCGGGCGCCAGCTCGACGATCCGACCGAGGTACATCACTGCCACCCGGCTGCTCAGGTGGCGGATCACCGAGACGTCGTGCGAGATGACGAGCAGCGTGAGGCCGAACTCCTGCCGTAGCTCGCCCAGCAGGTTGAGGATCTGCGCCTGGATCGAGACGTCGAGCGCCGACACCGGCTCGTCGGCGACGATCACTCGCGGGTTCGTCACGATCGCGCGCGCGATGCCGATCCGCTGCCGCTGCCCGCCCGAGAACTGGTGCGGGTAGCGGTTCGAGTACGCCGGATCGAGCCCGACGACCTCGAGCGCCTCGCGAACCCGCACCCGGCGCTCGCTCGCCGAGCCGAGCTTGTGCACCCGCAGCGGCTCGCCCACGATCGCACCCACCGTCCTCCGCGGGTTGAGCGATGAGAACGGATCCTGGAAGACGATCTGGAGGTCGCGGCGCAATGGGCGAAGCTGTCGTCGCGAGCTGTGTGTGACGTCCGCGCCGTCGAATCGGATCTCCCCGCTCGTCGGCTCCAGCAGGCGGAGGAACAACCGGGCGAGCGTCGACTTGCCACAGCCGGTCTCACCGACGATCCCGAGCGTCTCGCCGCGAGGGATGGCGAGCGTGACGCCGTTCACAGCGCGGAGCGTGCCACCACGGACACCGAACTCCTTCACGAGCTCGCGCGCCTCGAGCACCGGGTGCCCGACCTCGGTCATGCGCCCAGCTCGACCGGATCGAGGATGCAGGCAGCCGCATGTCCGGAGCTGGAGGTCGTGAGCGGCGGAATGGCCTCGAGGCAGGCATCGCGCGCGAACCGACAACGTGGGTGAAACGGGCACCCGGGGAACACGTCGACGAGGTTCGGCGGCGAGCCCGTGATCGGCACGAGCGGCATGTCCAGCGGTCGCTCGAGCGACGGGACCGACTCGAGCAGCGCGAGCGTGTACGGGTGGCGGGGCGCCCCGAGCACCTCGTCCCGCGTCCCGCGTTCCACGATCCGACCCGCGTACATCACCGCGACCTCGTCGGCGAGCTCCGCGACCACACCGAAGTCGTGGCTGATGAGGACGATCGCGGTGCCCCGCTCGGCCTGGAGGTCGGCGAGCAGCTCGAGGATCTGAGACTGCACGGTGACGTCGAGTGCGGTCGTCGGCTCGTCGGCCACGAGGATGTCGGGGTCGAGCGCGATCGCCATCGCGATCATCACGCGTTGCCGCATCCCGCCCGAGAGCTCGTGGGGGTACGCGTCCACGCGCGTCCCCGGGTCGGGGATCCCGACCCGGCGCAGGAGCTCGATCGCCCGTGCGCGCCGTGCCGCCGCCGACGCCTGCTCGTGCGCCCCGATCGCCTCGGCGATCTGCCAGCCGACCTTGTACATCGGATGCAACGCGGACAGCGGGTCCTGGAAGATCATCGCGATGCGTGCGCCGCGGAGCTTGCGCAGTTCGACGGTCGACAGCCGGACGAGGTCATGGCCGTCGAACATGACCTCGCCGGTGATATCGGTGGTGGGCGAGCGCGTCAGACCGCCGAGCGTCAGCGACAGGACGCTCTTGCCCGACCCCGACTCTCCGACGATGCCGAGCGTCCTGTGCCGTTCGAGCGTGAGCGATACGCCGTCCACCGCACGCACCACGCCGTCGTGGGTGCGGAACGAGACGTGGAGGTCACTGACGTCGAGGAGCGTCATGTCAGTACCGGACGCGCGGATCGAGCCAGGCGTAGAGCAGGTCGACGACGAGCACCGCACCGACGATGAAGATCCCCCCGAACAGCACAGTGCCCTGGATCGCCGGGAGATCACCGTGCTGGACCGCCTCGATCGCGTACCGACCGACGCCGGGGATGTTGAACACCGTCTCGACGAGGACGGTGCCGCCGAGCAGCGCGCCCAGGTCGAGGCCGGCAAGGGTGACGACGGGGGTCAGCGCCGCGCGGAGGCCGTGGCGGGCGACGACGCGCCGCTCCGACAGGCCCTTCGCTCGTGCGGTTCGGACGTAGTCCTGGGCCATCGCCTCCCGGAGGTTCTCGCTGATCATCCGTGAGTAGAAGGCTGCGAACCCGGCCGCCAGCACGATCCACGGCATGATCAGCGACTCGAACCACTGCGCCGGGTCGTCGCGGAGCGGGACGTAGATTCCCGCGCCTCCGATCACGGGGAATGCGCCGATGTCGCGACCGAACAGGAACAGCAGCACGAGCGCCAGCCAGTACGTCGGTGCCGAGATCGCGACGAGGGACACACCGGTCGACAACCGATCTGCCGCTGAGCGAGGTCGCAGCGCGGACAGGATCCCGACCGGGAGCGCGATCGCCATCCAGAGGACGAACGCACCGAGCGCGACGGAGATGCTGGCGGGCAGTCGCGAGATGATCTCCTCGCGCACCGAGACGTTCTTGTAGTACGAGTAGCCGAGGTCGAGGTGCAGCACCAGGCCCTTCGCGTAGATCCAGAACTGGGTGTAGAAAGGCTCGTCGAGCCCGAACTTCGCCCGGATCTCGGCGATGAGCTCGGGTGTCGCGAGCCGACCGGCCCTGAGCTGGGCGGGGTCGCTCGACGGCAGCTCGTAGAACACGAGGAACGTGAGGAAGATCACGAGCGCCATGAGGAGCACGCTCCATGCGATCCGCCGTAGCGCGTAGCGCGTCATCGACGACGAGACGAAGCCACCCGCAAGCTCGCCCGGCGACCGGCGGCCTCCACCCTCGTCCGGGACGAGGGCGGAGGCCGTGTCAGGCGTGATCGTCTCCGTCGGGCCTACTTCAGCCAGGTGAACGCGAGATCAGGCTGTCCCTGGAGGTCAGTCGACTTCGCGGCCACCACCCGGTCGGAGATGACGTTCATCGTGTTCGTCCACTGGAGCGGCACGACCGCGGCGGTCGCCATGATGAGCTTGTCGATCTGCCCCCAGGCGGCGTACCGCGCCTCGGGGTCGAGGATCAGCTTGGCGCGCTCCATCGCCGCGTTGACCCGTGGGTTGTCCAGCAGCGGCCAATTCGAGTTCCCGGTCTCGAGGATGTTCGCGCCGTTGAAGGTCGGGTCGAGCAGCGTCTGCGGTTCGTGGAAGTCGGGTAGCCAGCCGACGCTGGGGCAGAGCTCGGGCTGGTTCTTCGGGACGTTGCAGAACTTCGTGTACATCGCGTCGGGGGAGACCGACTTGAGGTTCACCTTCATCCCGATCCTCGCGAGGCTCGCCGCCAGCGTCTTGCCGAAGTTGATCGCCACGGGCGTGTTGCCGATGACGGCGGTGAGCGGCGGACCGGTGTACATGCCGGAGGCGTAACCCGCCTTCCGCAGCTCGGCCTTCGCCTTCGGAACGTTCCCCGCGTGGTTCTTCGACGGGTAGGGGTCGAACGCGAACCCGCCCGCCGCCTCGAAGCCGGCGTTCTTGAAGTCGGGCCCGATGAGGTGAGTCGCGATCGGTCCGGTGACCGGCCCGCCTGTCACGAGCCGCATGGCGTTCCGATCGAGGACGTACGACGCGGCGCGTCGGACGTTCAGGTTGTCGAACGGCTTCGTCCTGTTGTTCAGGGCGACGTAGTTCACGCCGAGCGGCCATCCGTACAGGTTGTCCTTGAGGCTCGACGTGGTGAGGATCTGCTTCAGCAGTGCGGGCGGTGGCGTGAAGTCGCCGTTGAAGTCCGCCTCGCCATTGAGGATCTCCCGCGTCGCGACGGAGGTGTCGCTGAACCCCTCCTTGAGGTCGATCCTGTCGAGGTACGCAGGCCGGAAGTCGGTCTTCGCGCTCCAGTTCGGGTTCCGCACGAGGTGCATGAACTTCCCGGGTGCATAGCCGATGCCCTTGACGTTTCCCTTGGCGTCGTTCTGGAGCATGTAGGGCCCGGTTGCGACCTGGTGGTAGGCGTAGTCCGACGAGGTCTTGTTGTCGAAAGGCGCCGCGTACTCCTTCGGCACCGGTGAGGTGAGCGGCATCACGAGCGCGCCTACGAAGACGCCCGAACGCCGCGTGAGCTTGAAGACAACGGTGTGCTTGTCCGGAGTTGTGATCCCCGAGATCGGCTTCGGGGTCGCGGGGAGCTTCGTCGGGGCGCCAACGATCTCCGAGAAGTAGGCGCCGGCATAGGGGTTGGCCACGCTCGCCGAGAAGCCGCGCTCGATCGCGTACTTGACGTCGGCCGAGGTGACTTCTCGGTTGACCGGCGGTGCGAACCTGACACCGCTGCGGATCCGAATGGTCACAGTCCTGCCGTCAGCCGACAGCTTGGGCGTGCCGCTGGCTATGTCGGGCGCCGGTGCGAACTTGTCCGCGGGGACCGTGTAGAGGGCGCGGTTGACCGGTTTCAGCATCTGTGACGTGAACGAGTAGTAGGTCTGAGCCGGATCGGCGTAGTCGATGTCGCCGGCGGAGATGATGACGAACGTGCCGCCCCGCTTCGGCGAGGCAGCGGTGCCGAGCGACGCCGCGACGAGCACCGCCACGCCGACGACGGCGACCGCGGGCAGTACCCGGCGCAGCCAGGTGGTCGTCCGACCATGTCTCATGGGACCTCCTTGGTGGACTGCGGTCATTTCGAGAGGTACGGGTCGAGCGCGTCGCGGATCCCCTCGCCGACGAGGTTGAACGCGAGCACGGTGAGCACGAGAAACAGCCCGGGGAAGAGGAAGTACCACCACGCGGAGTCGAACAGTGGGGTCGCCTCGGCGATCATCTGCCCCCAGCTGGCCTGCGGCGGGGCGATCCCGACGCCGAGGTAGGACAGCGCCGCCTCGAGCAGGATGTTCTGCGGGATCACGAGCGCGGAGTAGACGACGAGCGGCGTGACGAGGTTGGGAAAGATCTCGCGCGCGAGAATCGCGGGACTGCTTGCGCCGGTCGCGTGGGCGGCCTCGACGAACTCGCGCTCGCGAAGCGACAGCACCTGGCCGCGCACGAGTCGGGCGACGTAGGTCCAGCTGAAGAGGACGATGATCCCGATGACGGTCGTCATCCCCGGCTTGACGAGGCCGTGGACGCACCCGTGACCGAGCGAGCACGCGGACGCGATCCCGAGCGCGAGGAGCAGGAGCGGGAACGCGAGCATCACGTCGATCGTCCGCGAGATGATCGTGTCGGTGATCCCGCGGTAATACCCGGCCATCGTCCCCAGCACGCCACCGATGAGCGTCGCGAGCGCGGTTCCGATGAAGGCGACTGCGAGCGAGACCCTCGCGCCGTAGAGGACGCGCGAGAACACGTCCGAGCCGACCGCGTCCACGCCGAACAGGAACTCGCGCGACGGGCCGGTCGGTGTGCCGTAGACCTGGTCGAGAGTCTCGGGATACTGGGCGTTCGGCGGATGCGCCACCAGTCGCGTGATGAGGGGCGCGAAGAGCGCCAGGAGTATGAGAGCGACCAGGAACGCGAGCGCACAGAGCGCGAGCTTGTCGCTGCGGAACCGGCGCCAGAAGAGCTGCCACGGCGACGGCGCGGCGGGTGCGCCGGCGGGCGCGCTGTCACCGATGGCAATGCTGGTCACCGGGCTCCTCGATGCGCGCGGGTGCGTGCCCGTGCCACGGCGCTGAACGATCTCATGGAGCCTGGCGCCGTGCAACCGCACGGCAAGCGCCGGCGGTCAGAGTGGACGGTCGAGCTTGCGCTGCTTGCGCTTGAGCGCGGCCTTGTGCGACAGGTCACCGAGGATCACGACCCCGATGATCACGAGGCCGACGACCAGCATCGACAGGACGACGCTCTTGCCCTCCTCGGCGGCGTCGGCGAGAAACCAGAGCGCGGCGGCCATCGTGGCGATCGTACTAGACCCGGTCGGCGTGCGCCGCAAGCGCCCGGTCGACCGCGTCCGTGCCCGCGGTCGCGCGCGCGACCGACTCGAGCAGCGCGGGATCGCCACGCAGCCGCAGCGCGTCGCGCGCAGCATCGAGCCCGCCCTCACCGAGCAGCGCGGCCGTCGCCGCCCATGCCGCGCCGTCGCCCGGGCGGCCCTCGGCGCGTGCCTGCGCGCAGAGCGAGAGCAACGCTGCGAGGTCGGCAGTCGCCGTCACCGATCCCGTGTCGGCGATGCGGACGAGCCCATGTGCCAGCAGCGCGTCTCCGAGCAGCAGGGCGACGTCGGCATCCGGGGGGCGGAACAGCCGCGAGCGGCCGTAGTGGAGGAGGTACCCCTCGTAGATCGTCTCCAGCCCGAGCGCGAAGCGGTCGTCCCGAAGGAGCGCGGAAAAGACCGGGACCTGCTCGCGCTCGGCGGGCTCGACGAGCGCCGACGCCCACAGTGGGCTCTCGTCGGCCGCCCCGACCGTGATCTCGTCGAACAGCGACACGCTCAGTGCGTCTCGGCGAACGAACGCACCGCCGCGACGGTGGCGTCGACCTCCGCATCTCCGTGCGCGGTCGAGACGAACAGGCACTCGAACTGCGACGGCGGCACGTAGATCCCCTCGGCGAGCAGGTGGCGAAACAGGGCGCCGAACAGCTCCGTGTCGCAACCGGCGGCGTCCTCGTAGTCCCGCACCGCATGATCGGTGCAGAAGAGCGTCAGCATCGCCCCGACCCGCTGCACGGTGCCAAACGGCGCCAGACCCGACTCGAGTCGTGCGCCGACCTGCTCGAGCCGCTCGTAGACGCCCGGGTCGCGCAGCCGGCGCAGCACCGACAGCCCGGCCGCAGTCGCGAGCGGGTTCCCCGAGAGCGTCCCCGCCTGGTACACGTCGCCCACCGGGGCGATCCGCTCCATCAGGTCGGCCCGACCACCAAAGGCAGCGGCAGGTAGCCCGCCGCCGACGATCTTGCCGAGGATCGTGAGGTCCGGCGTGACGCCGTAGCGCTCCTGCGCCCCACCGCGCGCCACGCGAAAACCGGTCATGACCTCGTCGAAGACGAGCAGCGCGCCGGTCGCGGTTGCGAGCATTCGCAGCGCCTCGAGAAAGCCCGGCTCCGGTGGGACCAGCCCCATGTTCCCGGCGACCGGCTCGACGAGGATCGCGGCCAGCCCTTCGCCGTACTGTGCGCACGCGGCCGCCACCGCGTCGACGTCGTTGAACGGCACGACGATCGTGTCCGCGGCCACGCCGCTCGTCACGCCGGGTGTCGACGGGATTCCGAGCGTCATCACGCCCGAGCCCGCGCTCGCGAGGAGCGCGTCGACGTGCCCGTGGTAGCAGCCCGCGAACTTGATCACGCGGTCGCGGGAGGTGACGGCGCGAGCGAGGCGCAGCGCGCTCATCGAGGCCTCCGTTCCCGAGCTCACGAGCCTCACCATCTCGACCGATGGAACCGCGTCGACGATCTCCATCGCGAGCTCCACCTCGGCCTCGGTCGGGGCCCCGAACGTCGTGCCGCGGTCGACCGCCGCGTGCACGGCCGCGAGCGTCTCCGGGTCCGCATGACCGAAGATCAGCGGCCCCCACGACTGCACCCAGTCGACGTAGCGGTTGCCGTCGACGTCCTCGATCCGGGCCCCCTCGCCCCGAGCCATGAACACGGGGGCGTCGAGCCCAACCGCGCGCATCGCCCGCACCGGCGAGTTGACCCCGCCGGGCAGCACGGTCGTGGCCGACCGCCACAGACCGGTCCCTGTCACGGTGACCATTCGGCGACCTCGCGGGCCCAGTAGGTGACGATCGTCCCTGCCCCGGCGCGCTTGATGGCGGTGAGCGACTCGAGCGCAGCCTGGCGCTCGTCGAGGTAGCCGGCTGCGGCGCCGGCCCGCACCATCGCGTACTCGCCCGACACGTTGTACGCCCAGACCGGGCAGTCGAACCGGTCGCGAACCGCCCGGATGACGTCGAGGTAGGGGAGCGCGGGCTTGACCATGAGCACGTCGGCGCCCTCGCCGAGGTCGAGCTCGCACTCGCGCAGCGCCTCGCGCGCGTTGGCCGGGTCGAGCTGGTAGCTCCGGCGATCGCCGAACGCCGGGGCCGACTCCGCGACCTCGCGAAACGGGCCGTAGAACGCCGAGGCGTACTTCGCGGCGTACGCGACGATCGGCGTGTCCGGGAGCGCTCCCCTGATCGCCCCGATCCTCCCGTCCATCATGTCGCTCGGCGCAACCGCGTCGGCGCCGGCGTCGACGTGGCTCACGGCGGTGCGGACGAGCAGCTCGAGCGTTTCGTCGTTGGCGACCTCTCCGTCGACGATCACACCGCAGTGCCCGTGGCTCGTGTACTCGCACAGGCAGACGTCGGTGAGCAGCGTCAGCCCCGGGGTCTCCGTGCGCAGGGCGCGCAGCGCTCGCTGGACGATCCCGTCGTCCTCCCAGGCACCGGAGCCCTCCGCGTCCTTCTCCTCCGGGATCCCGAAGAGCAGCACCGCGCGGATCCCGAGCCCGTGCAGCTCGGCCGCTTCCCGGACGAGCTCGTCGATCGAGCGCTGCGCGATCCGCGGGAGCCCGTCCACGGGGCGAAGGACCCCTTCCCCGGGACAGACGAAGAGCGGCATCACCACGTCGTCGGGGGTGACGGACGTCTCGCGCACGAGTGACCGGAGCGCATCGGTCCGTCGCAGGCGGCGAAGTCTCGTCGCGGGAAAGCTCACCCGTCGAAGGGTACGTCAGCCGGTGCCTCGGGGACCGCGGCTGGCGCCCGGGACCGCTCGAGCTCAACGTCGATCGGGAGCCGCTGTGCGTCGTCCCACTGCTCGAGCTGAACCCGCTCGCCGAAGAACTCCCAGATCGCCCGTCCCGCAGCCATTGTCGGGAGCGCGATCAGAACGCCGGCGATGCCGTAGAGCTCGCCGCCTGCGAGCAGGCCGAAGATCACGAGCAACGGATGCAGCCGCAGCGCATTGGCCATCACGTTCGGGACGACGACGTGCCCCTCGATCTGGTAGATGAAAACGAAGAGGAGCGCGACCCAGATCACCCCGACCGGGTCGACGACGAGCGCGTAGATCGCCGGCGGGACCGCCGATAGCCAGGGGCCGATGTACGGGATCACCTCGATGAACCCCGTCCAGACGCCGAACAGCAGCGCGTAGCGGTCGGCTCCTTCGACCAGGCCGGTCTTGCCCAGGATCCACATCCCGACGCCGGCGCTGGTCCCGATGACGATGGAGAGGATCGCCTGGCCCTTGACGTACCCCCACAGCGCCCGCTCGATCCTCTGCGTCAGCGGCAGCCCGCCGTGCGGCGGGAAGCGTCGGTCGATCGACGCCTCGAGCCGGCGCAGGTCGAGCAGCATGTAGATCGAGATCACGACGACGAGGACGAGCGAGAACAGGAGCAAGATCGCCGACACCGCCGCGCCCTGGGCGAACGAGATCGCATCCTGTACGTAGCCCGAGATCTCCCCGGCGCTGAGGTCGGAGACGAGGCTGTCGAGCTCTTCGTCGATCCGGACGCTGTCGAGCCCCTTGCGGTCGAGCCATGCCTGGAGGCGGTCGATGTCGTCCTGCGCGGCGGTCTGCCCGTTCGGGCCCTCGACGGTCAGGTAGTGGTCGACGCGGTTGCCTGCAGAGCGGGCCTCGCTCACCACGACGCTGCCGAACGCGAGCAGGATCGCGATCACGGTGGCGAGGAACAGCGTGTACACGACGAGCACGGCGAGCCCGTGGGGCACGCGCACCTTCGTGAGGTCGCGGACGAGCGGGTTGAGCATGAACGCGATCACGGCCGCGGTGAGAAACAGGAAGAGGACGTGACCGAGGGGACGCGCGAGGACCAGCACGACGACCGCGAGCACGGGAAGGCCGACGAGCTGGATCCAACGCGGGACGACGATCGGCGGCGGCTGGTCGTTCACGAGGTGATCGTAGACCTGCCACCTGCGAGCGAGCCCACGCCGGCCGGGAGGCCGAGTCGAGCATGCGGTACCGTGAGCCGTCATGGCCTCGCCGCGCTCCCGGCAGGCGGCGCGTCTCCGTGCGCGCCGACGGCGCGCCCAGCAACGCGCCCGCATCTTCGTCGCCCTCGGACTCGTCGGGGTGGTGGCTTTGGTGACCCTGCTCGTGACGGCGTTCGACGTCGGGGGCGGGTCGAGCTCGAGCGTCGTTCCCCCGTCGTCGGGCTCGCTCCCGGAGCGCCCGAGCCGGGAGCCGCTCGCGACCGTGGGGAACCTCAGGATCGAGCTTCCGGTGGCGCCTGCGGCGACGACCGCGATCGGCTTCCGCGCGGCGAGCGACGGCTCGCTCGCGCTGCAGCCGGTCGGCCGGCAGGCGAACGAAGGGCTGCTCGCTCGGCTCTGGCGCGGGATCGCCGGCGTGCCGAAGGACGGCCCGTCGTGGTACCAGCTGGGTGGCGAGCCGGGCACCGAGGTGGCTGTCGTCGGAGCGGCGCCCGGTACGGATCTCTACGCGCCGGTCGAAGGCTCCGTCGTCGGGATTGCCGACATCACGATGGACGGTCGACAGGTCGGCTCGCGGGTCGACATCAGGCCGGTGCAGGCGCCGTCGGTGATCGTGGCGGTCTCCTACGTCGCCGTCGACCCTGCGATCGCCGTCGGGACGCGTGTGATCCCCGCGAGCTCGCGGCTCGGCACGGTGGCGAACGTCGCCGCCGTCGAGCGCCAGTCGCTGGCCGAGCACACCGCCGACGACGGGAACAACGTCGCGATCGCCTCGTACGCCTCGGCCGGATCGCTCCCGTAGGGCAACTGACGATGCGAGCGCTCTTCATCGGCGACATCGTCGGCCGGCCGGGCCGTGAGGCCGTCGAAGGGCTGCTCCCACGACTCCGGGACGAGCTCGAGATCGACGTGTGTGTCGCCAACGGCGAGAACATCGCCGACGGGGTGGGGATCACGCCGCGACTGGCGGACAGGCTTCTCGCGGCGGGGGTGGACGCGATCACGCTCGGGAACCACACCTGGCGGCGGATGGAGATCGCGCCGTACCTCGACAGCTCGACCGCCATTGTCCGTCCTGCAAACATGTTCGAGACCGCACCCGGAAGAGGGCTGGCTATCGTGCCGGCCCGCGACGGAACCCCGGTCGCGGTGATCAACCTCCTCGGCTCGCTCCACCTCGAGCCTGCGCGAAGCATGTGGGAGCTGGTCGACGGCCTCGTCGACGAGGCGCGTGCGACAACCCCCGTCCTGATCGTCGACGTACACGCCGAGGCGACGAGCGAGAAGGTCGCGCTGTCGTCGTGGCTCGATGGAAAGGCGACGGCGGTGATCGGAACCCACACCCATGTCCAGACCGCCGACGGCCGGGTGCTCCCGGGTGGGACAGCCGCCCTCACCGATGCCGGGATGACCGGGCCGCACGATTCGGTCATCGGGGTCGTGACCGAGCTCGCGGTCAGGCGGATGCGCACTGGAATGCCGGTCAGGTTCGAGACGGCCGGGTCCGGTGTTCGGCTCGAAGGAGTGGTCGTCACGTGCGACGCGGGCTCGGGGCGGGCAACGGCGATCGAGCCGGTGCGCGTCCCCTGGCCCGCTCCCTGATCGGCAGGGCGAGCGCACCGAGCAGCGCGATCAACGCAAAGTCCCGGAACAGGACTGCCCACGACCCGACCGGATCGAACTCCTTCACGAGCGCCCAGTACCAGGCGGGGAACCACACGAGGGTGAGCGCGGCCGCCGCCAGGTAGGCCACGCCCGCCGCCGCGAGTCGCCGCCCCGTGGCAAGCGCGACGAGGAACAGCGGCCAGACGAGGAACTGCGGCGAGAGCACCTTCCCGAGCGCGACGAAGGCGACGACCGTCGCCGCGGAGTGGAGCACGAGACGCTCCGCAGTCGGCTCACCACGCGCAAACCGGATCCAGAGCCAGGCGAGGGTCACCACCTGCAGCGTCGAGATGACCACTGCGACCGCGTTCGGGAGACTTCCGACGAGGTTCTGCGACCCGCTGCTCGAAGCCCATTCGATGTCGAGGCCGCCGATCTGATGGAGCACGAGCAGCAGCCCCGAGCCGAGGCTCTCGATCTGCAGCGGCCGACCCACCTGGTTGCCGATGCTCTCCGCCAGCGGGATCGGCTGGGTGATCGCAAACGGGAGGTACGTCAGCGCTGTCACCCCGGTTGCGAGAGCGGCGACGACGATCCCCTCGCGCCGACCCCGGCGACGCCAGGCCCAGGCCACCGCCAGCGGGAGCAGCACCAGCGGATAGAGCTTGACGACGATCGCGACGCCGAGAAGGACGGCGGCGAGTCGATGGCGGTCGGCGAGGAGGGCGAGCAGCACCGCGGCGGTGAGCGCGGCCGGAAACAGGTCGAACCGGTCGAGCAGCACCTCGCCGAGCACGAGCGGCGACAGGGCGAGCGCGGCGAGCACGAGCTCTGTCTCCCGCCTCGAAGCTCGCAACCGGGCCCGTGCCGCGGCGACGAGGACGATTCCCGTCGCCCCGATCAGGCCGAGGCAGATGCCGAACCAGGCGCGGTACGAGGTCGCTCCCGAGCCGAGCGCGGCCGGGACGACGAACACGGGCAGCGCCCCTGGCGGATACTCGACCTCGAGGTCGGCATACGGGGAGCTTCCGTCGAGGAGTCGCTCGCCGTAGTGCTCGTAGAGCGTGAGGTCGCTCACCTGCCGGTGCGTCGCCTGCCACCCGTACGCGACCGCCAGGGCCAGCACGAAGAAGACCGTGGCTGCAGCGACGACCGCCAGGCGGTCGACGCGGTGCTCTTCAGGCGGCATCCGGACGAGCGCGCGGGAGCAGGAGCGCGAGCACGACGAATGGCAGCACCCAGGGAAGATAGAGGTAGAACCAGTGCGTCAGCGAGAGCTGGACGGCGAGCAGGATCGCGGCCGTGAGGGCCGCGAGCTCGAGTGGCTCCTTGCGTCGTGGCAGCGTCGCGGCGAAGCCTGCAAGCGCGAGCGTCGCGACCTGGACGACGCGCTGCGCCCATGCGAGGTCGGGGATCCCCGCCGCGTGGTACTGGCCCCAGCTCCAGGGTGAGAACGGTGAGTCGCGGTCGAGCTGGAACTCGATCGTTCGCTCCCAGAACGTCCGGAGCGCCTCGGTGAGATCGGGCTCGAGCAGCAGGATCGAGAACGCGGCAAGTGTCGTCACCCCGAAACCGAGCGCGAAGCGGGTGAGCCCGCGCCGCGTCAGGCCTGCGGGGTACGTCGACCAGAGCGGGACGAGCAACAGCGCCGCGAACTTTGCCCAGCCTGCGAGCGCAGTCGCACCCCCTCGCGCGGCCGGTGAGCTCGCGAGCCAGAAGCCCCACACGAGCAGCGCGGGCATGAGCGCGTCGTTCGTGTTCGACATCAGCGCGTACGCGGTGAACGGGTACGCGGCCCAGGCGAATGCGAGCGTTGCCGCCAGGCGGCGAGTGCGCCCGCCGAGCCGGCGGCCCACGAGCACGAGCCCGAGGAGCGTGAGCAGGTCGAGCGCGATCGAGGTCGCATGCGCCGCAGGCAGCGAATCCCACTTCCCGCTCCAGCCGAAGATCGCCGTGGCGGGGAGATACACGAGATACGCGACGGGACCATAGGTGTCGCCGTGTGCGTTGCCCGCCTCGCAGCGGCCGTTCTCCTGGATGCGCTGTCGAACGGTCCCGTCGCGGTCGGCCGGGCCGCACGGTCTCCCCTCGATGACGGGCATCGCGCCGTACGGTGAGCGCCCGTCCAGAATCCGATCCGCCCCGATCACCCCGGCGTAGCCCACGTCGATGACCGAGCGCGGCGTCTGGACGTTCAGCGCGGCGCGAAAGCCGACGAGGAACAGCGAGGCAGCGATCAGCAGCCAGACCGGCCAGACGGGAGCTGCGGGTCTCGGTGGCCGGCGGCGAAAGCCGATCCACGCCATCCGCGCTGCGAGGTAGGCGAGGAGCGGAGCGGCCAGGGACGCCGACAGGAAGACGTGACCCTCGTTGAACCAGAGGAGCGGCACCCCGAACCCGACGAGCGCGAGCAGGTCGAGATTGCGGATCGCAACGGGCCGGCGGAGATCTGCCAGGCCGATGACGAAGACGATCGTCAACAGGAGCCAGACCGGCCAGGCGGTGAGCGTCCTCCCACCGAATGCGCCGGGTCGCCCACGTGCCATCTTCCACCCGACCTGTGGTCCCGACCAAGCCTCCTCGACCGCCCCGGTGCCGTCGTCGACCAGCCCGGTCGCGATCTCTCCGGCCTTGCCCGACCAGACGTGGACTCGCCACGAGCGCGAGCCGACCTGGAAGACCGCGTCCGTCTGAGGGCCGGGCGGGTAGCGGCGGAGCCAGCTCGCGATCTTCGGTTGCTCGACGAGCGCGCGAACGGCGTCCGCCTCCGACAGTCGTGGTGGCGGCAGGCTCCCGAACGGTCCCGCAGGGAGCGCGGCGGGCGGGTGAGCGAGCACCGATGCCGCGAGCGCGACGGTGAGAGCTAGAGGCCTGATGCGAAACTTGTGCGCGGTCGTGGTTGCCGCCTCAGGCGCGGCGCCAGGCCGTCTCGTCGCCCTTGCACAGGCCACCGGCCTGCGCCGCGGACGCCGAGCCACCCTGGCTTGGCCCGAGACGGCCCCACGGGGCGCCCATTTCACATCAAGCCTCTCGCCGTCGCGTCAGCCGCGGCGGAACGACCACAGGCGGTTACCGACGAAGTTGACCGGGGTCACGAGCACGATCGCGATCGCCTGTGCGGTCAGCTCGCCGACCCCGAGCACGACGAGCACGTGGAGCACGATGAGGTTCGCGCCGAGTGCGAGGAGGGAGACGACGAAGAACCGGAGCCCCTGGAAGACGACGCTGCCACGCCGGTCGCGAAACGTCCAGGCGCGATTCCACGCGTAGTTGTTCGTGACCGCGACGAAGAACGAGCCGATCGCCGCCACCGTGTAGTGCAGGTCGGCACCGCGCAGGAGCAGCGCGTACACGACGAGATTGACGATGTAGCCGCTCGCGCCGACGACGCAGAACCGCGCCAGCTGCGCCCAGTTGGCGCGGGTCCGTAGCGCGTTGCCGAGCCGGTTGCGGGCAGCGGAGTCGGGGGTGAGCGAGCCCTCGTCCATCACCTCGGGCGAGGGTACCCGTCACTCCGGAAAGCCGCCGACTCCCACGAGCGGGACAAAGCGGCAGGCGAGCCCTGCGGATCGCACCACCCGCCCCGCTTCGCGCTCGACCAGCTCGAGCCGCTGGCCACGTGGTCCGCCAACGGGCGCGACGAGCCTGCCGCCTTCGGTCAGCTGGTCGACGAGCGTGTCCGGGAGCGACGGGATTGCCGCCGACACGATGATCACGTCGAACGGAGCACGATCCGGGAGCCCGAGCGACCCGTCGGCGACCACGACCTCGACGGCCGCGTGACCGGTCGCGTCCAGGGCGGCCCGGGCCCTCGCGGCGAGCTCCGGGATCCGCTCCACGGTGATCACCGCGCCACCGAGCTCGTCGAGCACCGCGGCGGCGTACCCGGAGCCACCGCCGATCTCGAGCACCCTGTTCCGCGCGTCGACCCGCGCCAGCTGGCACATGGCCGCGACCATGAAGGGCTGGGAGACCGTCTGCCCGTGCCCGAGCGGAAGTGCCCGGTCGGCGTAGGCGTCCGAGTGCATCTCCGGGACGACAAATGCCTCGCGGGGAACCGCGCGCATCGCGTCGAGCACGCGCTCCTCGTCGATCCCCCGAGCGCGGAGCTGGCGCTCGACCATCCGTGCGCGCTCCCGCTGGTGGTCAGGCGGCACGTTCGGTGGCGTATGCGGGCGGCTCGACATCGAAGTGCGCGAGGACGAGAGGCGCCACGTCGACGATGCTGGCGGGCATTCCGGTCAGCCCGACGGTGAGCACGGGGACAGTCGAGTCCTCGGCGGCGAGCGAGCCATGCGAGCCCCCGCCGACGTGGCTCCGACCGGCGAGGTCGGCGAACTCCCATCCCGTCGCGGCGGAGACGAGAACGTCCCCGGCGTTGGGGTTCGAGAGCGCCGCCCAGACGCGCCGGGGCCCGTCCGGGTGATCGAGCACGAGCCGGTCGCCGTGGAGCTCCAGCCCGCTCGGCCCTGGGACGAGCCTGAGCTCCGCCCGCTCCCGGCGCGCGACGCCGACTCCGTCCTCGACGAACGCGACCACGTCGACTGCGGGCTCGTCGTCGAACCGCTCTGCGAGCATTCGGGCGCTGGGCGCATGCTGCCCGACGCGATAGACCTGGGCGGCGCGGTTCGAGGCGGTGAGGACCGTGTCGTCGATGTGCCTCAGGCGGTCACCGAGCGTCGCGACCTCACGAACGCTGCTCTGCCCGTGGTCAGCGAGGAGGCAGAGCGCGTACCGCTCGAGAAACTGCTCGGTGCCACCCGCGGCGTCGAGCAGGGCGCCGATCGCCGCGTCGCACCGGGCAAGCACGCCGGCGGCTGCCCCGGGGCCTGCCGCGTGGGATGCGTAGTCGTAGTCCGAGAGGTAGAAGAGGAAGAAGTCGAACGCGTCCCGCGTGACGAGCCAGCGTCCGACGGCCGCCGCGTAGGCGTCGATCGTTCCGGCTGGCCGGTTGCGGAACGAGAGCGGGGCTCCGGTTCTCTCGGAGGCGAACAGGTTGTAGAAGAAGAACGACTCCGGCCCGAGCACCGTCGGGAGGAACGGCACGATCGGCCGGTGCGGTGTTCGCCCGCGATAGGCGGTGAAATTGACGGTTGCCGTCCGGAGCCCGGCGTCGGCGAGCGCCTCGAACAACGTGACCGCCCGAGCTCCCAGGTGGTCGCTGTTGAGCCCGACGAGCGTGTCGCGAAGCACCCGGCCGAGCCCGGCGGCACGTGCGGCGGCGAACGACGAGCCGTACTCGACGAGTCGCTGCTCTCGACGGTGCCACCAGACGAGGTGCGGGATCTCGTGGACGTCGCCGTGCGCACCGGTTGCGATCGACGACAGGCAGACAGGTGTCAGCGAGGGGAAGGTCGAGGTCGCGGTGCCCAGTGTTCCGAGGGTGGCGAGCTCGGCCAGCCGCGGCGCAGTGCCGTCTTCGATCGCCAGTTCGAGCGCTTGTGGGGTCAGCCCGTCGAGGACTGCAAGGACGACCTTGCGGTCGCCGCTCACTTCGCGAGCGTGCGGAGACCGGCGTGCCGGTCGGCCCCGGTACGTGCGCGACGTGCCGCGATGACCGGCAGGAGCACCGCCATCACGTACCCCGCGACCGGGACGAGCGAGAGCCCTGCGATCATCACGGCCGCGCTCCCCATGATGAACGCCGTCCCACCCGGTGTCGCCCCCCGACGCGCCGCGCCGCGGATGACGATCGCTGCGGACGCGGCCCCGATCAGCGCACCGACGACCCCGCCCGGGAGCCCGAGCGCACCCTTGACGAGAAACCCGGCCACCACGCCGATCACGAGCGCACCCAACACCGAGGCGACAAACCCACCGCGCCGCGGGGCGAGGATCGCTGCCAGACCGACCCCGGCGGCGAGCCCGAGACCCAGCGTCACTCCGATGCCGTACCAGTCGCCCACGTAGCCGATTGTAGGGCCGATCGGGCTAGTAGCACGGGTGCGACGGCTAGCGCTGACCCGCCCCGCGTCGGAGGATCTGGCCGGCCGGCGGGGTCGCGATCGCCTCGCCATCCCAGATCGTCCGGCCCCGCAGGATCGTGCGCTCGACCCGATGACGGAAGGTGCGTCCGACGAACGGGCTGTGTCGGTGCCGGTAGCGGAGGTCGTCGGCGCGGAGCTCGACAGGGCGAGACGCAACGAGGACGAGGTCGGCGTCGGCTTCGGGCTCGATCGCCCCCTTGCGGTCGAGCCCGAGCAGCGCCGCCGGGCGGCCCGCCGTGAGCCGTGCGACGTCACCGGGCGGCAGCTCGAGCTCGAGCACCGCCCGGAGGAGCGTCTGACAGCCCGAGATGCCTCCCCACACGTCGAAGAAGTCCGGGGTGTCCTTCGACGACCAGGGAGCCGGAGAGTGGTCCGACCCAAGCGTGTCGACCAGCCCTTCGCGAACGGCGTCGACGAGCGCGCGTCGCTCCCTCTCGGGTCGCAGCGGTGGCGCGCATTTCGCGACCGCTCCGAGCCGGTCGAGGTCCTCGGTCGTGAGAAGGAGGTAGTGCGGGCAGGTCTCGCACGTGACGACGACGCCGCGTGCCCGCGCGTCGGCGACGAGCGCGACCCCGGCGGCGGTCGAGACGTGGACGACGTGGAGCGCGCACGCCGTCTCCTCGGCGAGTGCGATCGCCCGCGCGATCGCCGCGGTCTCGGCTGCCACTGGACGCGTCCCGAGCCAGTCGGCGACGGTCACCCCGCGACGCGCGCGTGCGGCGGCCGTGAGCGCGGTGGTGAGCTCGTCGTCCTCTGCATGGACGGCTACCGGGAGCCCGAGGGCTTCCGCCCGTCGCATTCCCTCGCCGAGCGTCTCGTCGTCGACGCGTGGAAAATCGGCGATCCCGCTCGCGCACATGAACGCCTTGAACCCGACCACCCCGCAGGCAGCCAGCTCGTCGAGACGGTCGAGCGGGCCGGGAACGAGCCCGCCCCACAGCGCGAGGTCGACGTGGCTCACGCCTTCGATCGCTGCTTGCTTCGCAGCGAACGAGGTCGCATCGAGCGTCGGTGGGCTCGCGTTGAGCGGCATGTCCACCGCCGTCGTCGAGCCGCCCGCCGCGAGCGCCTCGGTGCCCGTGGCGATCCCCTCCCACTCGGCGCGACCGGGGTCGTTGAGATGGACGTGGGCGTCGACGACGCCGGGGAGGACGAGGAGCCCGGTCGCGTCGAGCTCGACCCTGCCGCCGTCGAGCCCGGGGCCGACGGCTGCGATCGTCTCTCCGTCGACCGCGACGTCGGTCTCGACGCCGGCGATCGTCCCGCCGCGCACGACGAGGTCGAACAGCCGCTACTCCTCTCGGAAGCTGATCTCCTGGGCGCCCTCCCACAGGAACTTCGTCCCCAACGCCCGGAGGTTCTCGTTGCCGGTCTCGATCGTCGCGAAGTGGTTCCCCGCCAGCTGTCCCGCCTTCGAGGCGAAGTTGACGTACCCGTAGGCGAGCAGGATCTCCGTCTCGGAGACGCCGCCCGGGTAGAGCACGATCTCTCCCGGGTGGGGGTAGCAGGTCGCGTTCTCAGGGCTTAGGCCGAGGTCGAGGTCGCCGAACGGGATCCAGCCGGCCTCGCCCGACCAGCGGACGTGGATGATCTTCGACTCGAGGGGCAACAGGCGCCTGAACGCTGCGACCGTCGCGGGCGCCAGCTTCTCCTCGAGACGGGCGGTGAAGGCGAAGCCTCCAGCGTCGATCGACAGCATGGGCGCGAGCCTACTCCTCTGTCGCGCGCTGCCAGCGGTCGATCGCGATCGAGACGAGCTCCTTGCAGGCGGTGTCGAGCTCGACGTCGGTCGGGTTGTCGATACGCGCACGGAGAACGTCGAGGATCTCGGTCTTGGTGCGCCGGTTCACGAACACGACGAACCGGAAACCGTGCCGCTCCTCGTAGGCTGCGTTCAGGCGAGCGAGCTCGGCCAATACTGCCGGGTCGGTGTCGTCGCCCTGCTCGGCGGCCGACCGGGCGGAGAGACCGGAGCGCTGCCCGATCGCCGGATGGGCGGCGAGCATCTCCACCTTCTCGGCGTGCGGGAGCTCGTAGACGAGGGTGCGAGCCCGCTCGAGCGGGTCGGGCAGCTCTGCAAGTCGTCGCACGAGCGCGGTGCGCCCCTCGAACAGGTCGGCGAGCTCGTCCTCGCTCAGCTGCCGCGGTAGCTCGCGCATCCGTACGGGGAGACGAGCAGGGGGACATGGTGATGCCCGTCACCCAGCTCGACGTCGAGCGCGACGCGGGTGAAGAAGCGCGACGGGGGGTGGAACACGAGCGTCACCACTCCCGCGTCGAGCCCGCTCGCGAGGTCGGCGATCCGGCCGTCGGCATCCGTTTCCGCGACCGCGAGCACGTGGTCGCCGCGATGCACCTCGACCCGCACCCCGGCCGCCGGCCGACCGCTCCCCGTGTCGAGCACGTGCGTCGAGAGCGTTGCCGTCATCGCGCGCCGATCGTATAGCGTCACGCGCCGTGACCCGGCTCCTGACCGGTGGCCACCTCGTCACGATGGACGACGAGGGCACCGAGCTCGTCGACGGCTGGCTGCTCGTCGCGGACGGGCACATCGCCGCCGTCGGCTCGGGTGAACCACCGGTTGCCGACGAGGTGATTCCGCTCGGCGGAGCGGTCGTCACACCGGGCCTCGTCAACACCCATCACCACCTGTACCAGACCCTCACCCGTGCGCGCGCGCAGGACGGGACGCTGTTCGAGTGGCTCGTCGAGCTGTACCCGGTGTGGGCGACGATCGACGCCGAGTCGGTGTACGTCGCGGCGAGAACGGGTCTCGCCGAGCTCGCCCTGTCCGGCTGTACGACCGTCTTCGACCACCACTACGTGTTCCCGCGGGGACGGGCTGGGCTGATCGAGGCAGAGCTCCGTGCCGCTTCGGACCTGGGCGTCCGCATCGTTGCCTCTCGTGGCTCGATGGACCTCGGCGTCTCGCAGGGAGGGCTTCCGCCCGACAACCTCGTCGAGACGATCGACGAGGTGCTCGCCGACACCGAGCGGCTCGCCGGGCTGGTCGACGGCGCGCTGACCCAGGTCGTCGTCGCCCCGTGCTCCCCTTTCTCGGTGACGCGCGAGCTGATGACCGAGTCGGCTGCGCTCGCGCGGCGGCTGGGACTACGTCTCCACACACATCTTGCGGAGACGGTCGAGGAGGACGTGTTCTGCGCAGAGACGTTCGGGTGCCGCCCGACCGAGTACCTCGAGCAGCTCGGCTGGCTCGAGCACGACGTCTGGTGTGCGCACTGTGTCCACCTCCCGGCTCCCGACATCGACGCGTTCGCCCGCGCGGGAGTCGGTGTCGCCCACTGCCCGTCGTCGAACCTGCGGCTCGGAGCCGGTGTCGCTCCCGTCCGCGAGCTCGTCGACGCCGGCGTCAGCGTCGGGCTCGGCGTCGACGGTTCGGCATCGAACGAACGCGGCGACTTGTTCCTCGAAGTCAAGACCGCGCTGCTCGTCGCGCGCGGCCGTGGCGGGCCGAAGGCGATGACCGTTCGCGAGGCGTTGCGCCTCGGGACGGTCGGCGGTGCAGCAGTCCTCGGCCGGGACGACCTCGGCCGGCTCGCGGTGGGGAAACGGGCGGACATCGCGATCTGGCCCACCGACGAGCTATCGCTCCAGGGTGCTGCCGATCCCGTGGCCGGGCTCGTGCTCGCAGGCCCACACCGTGTCGATCGGCTGCTCGTCGGAGGTGTCGACGTCGTGCGTGGAGGGGCGCTCGTGCGGGCGAGCGAGAGCGAGATCTCAGCCGACCACCGGCGCGCCTCGGCACGGTTCCAGCCGTGACGTCGGGTGAGCGCGCGCGACGCGTCCTCGCTCGGGCGGACGTCCTCGGGCGGATCAGCGAGGAGGAGGGAGCGCTCACGCGCCGCTTCGCCACCCGAGCGCTCTCCGAGGCCGCCGATGTGGTCGAGGGCTGGATGCGCGAAGCCGGGCTCGTCGTCCGTCGTGACGCGATCGGGAACGTCATCGGACGCGGCGGCGGCGAGGAGGCGCCGCTCGTGATCGGGTCGCATTTCGACACCGTGCGCGATGCGGGTCGCTTCGACGGGGCGCTCGGGGTTCTCTGCGCGATCGAGCTCGCCGAGCTTCGCGGGACCACCGGTGCGACCGAGGTCGCCGCCTTCGCCGACGAGGAAGGTGTGCGCTTCGGCGCCGCCTACCTCGGCAGCGCCGCCTACCGCACCCGGTTCGATCCCACGTGGCTCGACCTCCGCGACCCGGACGGGTGCTCGATGGCGGAGGCGATCGAGCAGTGGGGCGGCGACGTGGCCGCGCTGCGCGCCGGATCGGCCCCTCCGCCGCTCGCCGGCTATGTCGAGGTTCACATCGAGCAAGGGCCTGTGCTCGAGCACGAAGGGCTTCCGGTCGGGGTCGTCACCGCGATCGCCGGGCAGACGCGGGGGACGATCGCGCTCACCGGTGCAGCCGGACATGCAGGCACCGTTCCGCCGGCGCTGCGGCGGGATGCGCTCGCCGGCGCGGCGGAGCTCGTGCTCGCCGTCGAGCAGGCGGCGAAGGAGGAGGCCGGTCTGGTTGCCACTGTCGGCTCGCTCGTGGTCGAGCCCGGTGCCTCGAATGTCGTGCCGGGCCGGGCGGTCGTGAGCCTCGACGTTCGTCATCCCGACGACGCCCGGCGCACGCGAGCGGTTGCGGCGCTCGAGGCTCGGGCGCGTGCGGTGGCCGAGCGCCGGGGTCTCGAGCTGGACTGGCGGGTGCTGCAGGAGACGGCGAGCGTCGCGATGGACGACGCGTTGACGTCCCGGCTCGCTGTCGCGATTCACGACCACGGCCTTCCCGTGCTCGAGCTCGTCAGCGGCGCGGGGCACGACGCCGCGATCGTCGGTCGCGATACCCCTGCGGCGATGCTCTTCGTCCGCTGCGCCGGCGGCGTGAGCCACTCTCCGGCCGAGCAGGTGAGCGAGGAGGACGTTGCCGTTGCGTTGGAGGTCTTGACGGCAGCGTTCGCGCGTCAGGAACCAGCGACCGTCGAGACATAGGCCGCCACGGCGTCGATCTGCGAGCCCGAGAGCTGCCCGCTGAAGGACGGCATCGCACCCTGACCGTTCGTCACCCGCTCGACCACCAGTGCCCGGGACGGCCGCGCCCCGTCGAGGCTCGGCCCGACGGTTCCGATCGCACCCGAGTCGGCGAGCGTGTGACAGCCGGCACACCCGGCGGTCGTGAACACGGTGCGACCGGCGGCCAACATGGCGGCATCCGGTGTCGTACCCGCGGTGCCCTCGTCATCAGGTCGCAGGGCGAGCGCGAGCGCCACCACGACCACGGCCGCCGCAACCGGCATCCACCAGTGCGTCTTGCCCGCGTGGCGCAGGTTGTAGAACAGCCGCGCGAAGGCCCCGAGCGCCATCAGCACCACGAGCACGAGCCAGGCCTCGTCGGCTCCGTAGGCGAGGGGGAAGTGGCCGGCCAGCATCGTGAACAGCACGGGCAGCGTCAGGTAGTTGTTGTGCACCGAGCGTCGCTTGGCCTCGAGGGCCGGCGCCGGGTCGGGCTCGCGACCCGCCTCCTTCGCACGGATCAGCTCCCAGTGCGCGGGGATGATCACGAACAGGACGTTCGCGGCCATGATCGTCCCGAGCATCGCGCCGACCTGGATGAAGGCTGCCCGTGGCGCGAAGAGCTGGGTGGCGACGAACGCGGCGACGACCGCCAGCGCTCCCACCGCGATCGCGAGCGCCAGCTCGTGGCGACCGAGCAGGCGGCAGAGCACGTCGTAGGCGAGCCACGCGACGACGAGCAGGCCGATGCTGAGTGCGATCGCCTGCCACGGCTCGAGGTCGACGACCGCAGGGTCGACGAGCGAGGCCGATGCCTCGACGTAGTAGAGGACGACGAGCAGCGCGAAGCCCGACAGCCAGGTTGCGTAGGCCTCCCACTTGAACCAGGCGAGATGGTCGGGCAGCGTGGGTGGGGCGACGCGGTACTTCTGCACCTGGTAGAAGCCGCCGCCGTGCACCTCCCAGAGCTCCCCCGCGACCCCGGCCTCGACGTCGGCGTCGTCCTTGGGCGGGCGAAGCGACTGATCGAGGAGAACGAAGTAGAAGGAGGTGCCGATCCACGCGATCGCGGCGATCACGTGGAGCCAGCGCAGCAGGAGGTCGAGCCAGTCGACCAGGTAGCTGTCGAGGGCGAGGGGGAGCGCGGTCACGCCCCGTGGACGGTAGCCGGGCGACAGGTCGAGCACCGGTGTCTGACACCGATTTCTGGCACCGGTGTCTGACACCGATTTCTGTCAACCCCGACGTGTGCCAGTTGTGTGTCAGTCCTTCCACAATCCGCAGCTCTCGCAGGCGCGAGAATCGCCCGTTCGTGCAGGGCTTTCGCGCGGCGTGTGGCGAGGGACACCGAACCGGTGTCTGACACCGGTTCTTGTCAAGCCCGAACCGTGCCAACTTTGTGCCAACTCATCCACCGCCGGAGAGTTGCAGGCAGCCGCCGGCAACCCGCTCGGAGGCCGCGGCCGCAGCCAGCGCGACCGGCTGCCGTGGTGCGGCTCGGTGGTCTGGGGCCGTGCGGCTGCCGGCGGGCCGCCCGGCTGCGTACCCGCTTGTCCCTCTCCGACCGAAGGACATAGGGTGCCGCACATGACGGGCGGCCTCGCGCGCCGGTTGGCAGTCGCTCGCGGCGACCAGCCGGCCGATCTGGTCGTACGCGGGGGACAGGTGCTGTCCGTCTTCACGCGCGAGTGGCTCGACGTCGACGTGGCGGTCGTCGATGGGGTGATCGCCGGGCTCGGCGACTACGAGGGGCGCGAGGTCGTCGACGCGCGCGGGCGGTTCGTCGTCCCGGGCTTCATCGACGCCCACATGCACATCGAGTCGGTGAAGCTGATGGTCGACGAGCTCGCACGGCTGATCCTCCCGCTCGGGACGACGACGATCGTCGCCGACCCCCACGAGATCGCGAACGTGCTCGGGGTGGACGGGGTCCACTGGCTGCTCGACGCGTCCTCCGGGCTACAGCTCGACGTCTTCTTCATGGCCCCCTCCAGCATCCCGGCATCGCCGTTCGAGTCGCCGCGGCGGCCGTTCGGGCTGGGTGACCTCGAGTCGCTGATGCGCCGGCGGAGGGTGCTCGGCCTCGCGGAGATGATGAACTATCCCGGCGTCGTCGCCGGGTTGCCCGACGAGCTGGCGAAGCTCCAGCTCGAGGGAGCCAGGCACGTCGACGGTCACGCGCCAGGGCTGCTCGGGAAGGAGCTCCAGGCGTACGCTGCGTCGGGGATCGGCTCCGACCACGAGGCGCTGACCGTCCAGGAGGGGCGCGAGCGCCTGCGCGCCGGGATGTGGCTGCTGATCCGCGAGGCATCGATGGCGCGCAACCTCGAGGCGCTGCTGCCGCTCGTCGAGGAATTCGGGCCGGCACGGATCGCGTTCTGCACCGACGATCGCGACCCCGAGGACATCACCGACAACGGGCACGTCAACGGGATGGTGCGTGCAGCCGTCGCAGCCGGGATCCCACCTGCCGACGCGGTGGTGATGGCCTCGCTCCGCGCCGCCGAATGGCATCGTCTCGATCACCTCGGCGCGATCGCGCCCGGCCGCCAGGCGGACGTGCTCCTGTTGCCCGACCTGGAGACGTTCGACCCCGAGCTCGTCCTCAAGCGTGGCGTGCCCCTCGAGTCGCGCCCGCGACCGGAGATACCCGAGTGGGTACGCCAGTCGGTGCGCGTCGGCCCTCTGAGCGCCGAGAGCTTCCGGATCCCGTTCGCCGGGCGTGCGGTGCGCGCGATCGGCCTGATCGACGATCAGGTCGTGACCGAGTCGCTCGTGCGCGAGCCTCGGGTGGTCGACGGCCGCGCGGTTGCGGGCGGCGAGCTCGCGACGATCGCGGTCGTCGAGCGTCACCTCGCCACGGGACGGATCGGGAAGGGGTTCGTCGCGGGGTCGGGGCTGCAGCGGGGAGCGCTCGCGTCGAGCGTCGCGCACGACGCGCACAACCTCCTCGTGGTCGGGATGAGCGACGACGAGCTCGCGTTCGCCGTTCAACGCCTCGTCGAGCTCGGTGGCGGGATCGTCGCCGTCGATGGCGACCGCGTGCTCGCCGAGTGCCCCCTGCCGATCGGCGGGCTGCTCGCGACGGCACCGCTCGAGGACGTGATCGCGGCGAGCCGCGCCTGCAACCAGGCGGCCGTGGAGCTGGGCTGGCGGGGCGCGACACCCTTCCTCACCCTGGCCTTCCTCGGGCTCTCGGTGATCCCGCACCTCAAGCTGACCGACCGGGGTCTCGTCGATGTCGACCGGTTTGCGATCGTCCCGCTCGACGCCGACGCAACGTGAGTCGGAATGGTGAAGAATGGCGCCACGCGACGATGCGTGCGGTTGTCGGTCGACCGTCCGCGCACGCGTAGCGGGGCGGTCCGAACAGGGAGGAGCAGAGCAGATGCGTAGGAGCAGACTCGGTCTCGTCGGTGCCCTCGTCGTCGTGGCCGCTGCGGCGCTCGTCGCGGCAGCAACGAGCACCGCCAGAAGTAGCGCGACCCCGATCAAGGCGGCGTGGATCTACGTCGGCCCGCACAACGACGGCGGCTGGTCGCAGGCCCACGACAAGGGCAGACTCTACGTCCAGAAGGCGCTCGGCAAGAACGTCGTCACGACGTTCAAGGAGAAGGTGCCGGAAGGGCCGGAGGCCTCGCAGGTGATCGACAGCCTCGTTCGCGACGGCAACAAGATCATCTTCGCGACCTCGTTCGGCTACATGGACCAGATGGAGGCAGCGGCCAAGAAGTACCCCGACGTCTACTTCGAGCACGCAACCGGGTACAAGAGCGGCAAGAACTTCGCGAACTACTTCGGCGCGAGTGAGGACGCGATCTACCTGTCCGGCATCTCGGCCGGGACGGCCACGAAGACGGGTGTCGTCGGCTACATCGTCCCGTACCCGATCCCCGAGATCATTCGGCATGCGAACGCGTTCGCGCTCGGTGTGCTGTACGCGCATCCGGGCGCCAAGGTCAAGCTCATCTGGACGAAGGCGTGGCTCGACCCCGCGAAAGAGAAGAAGGCCGCCGAGAGCCTCGCCTCCGCGGGCGCAGACGTGATCGGTCAGAACGTCGACGGAACCGCCGCCGGACAGTTCGCCGAGTCCAAGCGCCTGCCGTGGGTCGGGTACAACAACTACTCGCGCAAGTTCGCGCCCACCTCGTGGCAGGTTGCTGCGATCTACAACTGGGGGCCGTACTACCTCAAGCGGGTCAAGGCGGCGGCAAACGGCACCTGGAAGACTGGGAGCTACTACGGCTCGATCAACGACGGGCTCATCGGCCTCTCGCCATACGGCCCGAAGGTCACCGCCGCGACGAAGGCGATGATCGCGAAGAAGAAGGGCGAGATCGTGTCCGGGAAGTTCTACGAGTTCCAGGGCCCGCTCTACGACCAGGCCGGGAAGCTTCGGGTCCCGAAGGGCAAGCGGATGACGCTGCCCGAGATCCTGTCGATGGACTGGCTCGTGAAGGGCGTCGAAGGCAGCCCCAAGGGGTAAGTGCATGCTGAAGCCTTCGGCTTCACGCTGCACTCGATGAGTGTTGGCGAGCACGCAGTTGCGACGGCCGCCCGTTCGGGAGCGGCCGTCGCGATGCGCGGGATCACGAAGCGGTTCCCCGGGGTCGTCGCGAACGACAGCGTCGACTTCGAAGCTGCGACCGGCGAGGTGCATGCCCTCCTCGGGGAGAACGGTGCCGGGAAGAGCACGCTCTCCAACATCCTCACCGGTCTCTACCGCGCCGACGAAGGTGAACTGCTGCTCTACGGCGAGGCGGCGGAGTTCGACTCCCCGCGTGACGCGATCGAGGCCGGCATCGGGATGGTGCACCAGCACTTCCGGCTCGTCCAGCCGTTCACGGTCGCCGAAAACGTCGTCCTCGGCGATCATCGCGACGTCGGCCGGTCGTTCCGCATCCATACGGGCGCAATCGAGGAGCGAGTCAGGGAGCTCGGCGCGCGCTACGGGCTCGAGGTCGACCCCACTGCGAAGATCTGGCAGCTGTCGGTCGGCGAGCAGCAGCGCGTCGAGATCCTGAAGGCGCTCTATCGCGAGGCCAGGGTGCTCATCCTCGACGAGCCCACCGCCGTCTTGACCCCGCAGGAGGCCGACGCGCTCTTCGTCACGCTCAGGGCGATGGCGGCCGAAGGACGCACCGTCATCTTCATCTCGCACAAGCTCCACGAGGTCACCGCCGTGGCCGACCGCGTGACCGTGCTCCGCGGTGGGAAGGCGATCGGGACCGTCACGACGTCCGACGCGACGAAGGAGTCGCTGGCCGCGTTGATGGTCGGGCGCGAGGTGGAGGCCGCGACACGGCGAACCGACGATCGGGCTCTCGGGCAGGTCAGGCTCGGGCTCCGTGGGCTCGGCGCGCTCGGAGACCGCGGCGTCGATGCGTTGCGCGACGTCAGCCTCGACGTCCGTGGCGGGGAGATCTACGGAATCGCTGGTGTCGCCGGCAACGGCCAGCGGGAGCTGGCCGAGGTCGTCACAGGGTTGCGCGCGGCGACGACGGGGACGATCGCCGTCGACGGCGTCGAGCTACGGGCGGGCGACCCACGTGCGGCGATCCGGTCGGGGATCGCGCACGTTCCGGAGGACAGGCTCCACACGGGCGTGGCTCCGAGCCTCAGCATCGCGTCGAACCTCGCACTCAAGTCGTACCGCGAGCCGGAGGTATCCCGCGGCCCGTTCCTGCGCCTGCGGCGGATTCGCGACCGCGCGATCGAGCTCGTCCGCCGCTACGACGTCCGCACCTCCGGCGTTGGTGTCTCGGCTCGGAAGCTCTCGGGTGGCAACCTCCAGAAGGTCGTCCTCGCACGCGAGTTCACGGGCGACCCGAGGGTGCTCGTCGTCGCCGCGCCGACCCGCGGTCTCGACGTCGGTGCGATCGAGACGGTCCACGGCTACCTCCGCCAGGCGGCAGACGAGGGTGCCGCGGTGCTGCTCATCAGCGAGGACCTCGACGAGGTGCGTGTCCTCGCCGATCGGATCGGTGTCATGTACGAGGGCGCGCTCGTCGGCGAGGTCGACGCGGCGAGCGCAACGGTCGAAGAGCTCGGCCTCCTGATGGCGGGCTCGAGGGCGAGCGGTTGAGAGTCGAACGACGGCTGGTCGAGCATCGGTGGCTTGCCGTCGCCGTGCCGGTCGGGTCCCTCGCGGTCGCCTTCCTCGTGATCGCGATGATCCTGCTCCTCACCGGGCACCCTCCGCTCGAGACGTTCCGCGACCTGTTCGACGCCGCCTTCCTCGCCGACGGCGCGCTGACGACGACGTTCATAGCGGCCACCCCGCTCGCATTCACGGGTCTGGCGGCGGCGGTCGCATTCCGCATGCGGCTGTTCAACATCGGCGGCGAGGGGCAGCTGTACTTCGGCGCGATCGGTGCTGCCGGAGCGGCGATCGCGCTGGGAGGTCAGTCGTCCGTCGTCGTCATCGCGGCGATGATCGCGGCAGGAGCGGCGCTCGGCGCAGCGTGGGCGGCGATCCCGGGGCTGCTGCGGGCCTTCCTCCATACGAACGAGATCATCACCTCGCTCATGCTCAACTACGTCGCCGCGCTCGTCCTCAACTATCTGATCTTCGACAGCCTCTCCTACTGGCGTGATACCTCGGCGACGGGGAAGGTGTTCCCGCAGGGCAAGCCGCTCACCGACGCCGCCTCGTGGCCCGTCCTCGAGATCGGTGGTGTCGGGATTCCGTTCGGCTTCGTCGTCGCGATCATCGTGGCCGTCGTCGTCTGGGTGCTCTACACCCGGACGCGGTTCGGGTTCGAGGCGCAGGTGATCGGCGACTCGCCCCGTGCCGCCCGGTACGCGGGGATGCGGACGCGGCGGAAGATCGTGGCAATCATGTGCCTCTCGGGTGCGATCGCAGGGATCGGGGGTGCGAGCCAGGACGGCGACTTCCGCCACGTGCTCGACGCACGGGGCCTGCAGCAGGCGGGCTACGGCTATGCCGGGATCGTCGTCGCCGCACTCGCGCGCTACAACCCGTTCGCGGTCGTTCTCGTCGCGTTCCTGCTCGGCGGGCTCCAGAACGCCGGGTACGCGCTCCAGGGCGTCGACTTCCCGTCCGGCCTCGTGGGGGTCATGCAGGGCGTGATCCTGTTCTCGATGCTCGGCGGCGAGCTCCTCGTCCGCTATCGGATTCGCTTCACGCGATCCGGTCGACGCTCCGCGGTGGGAGCTTCGTCGTGAACACGAGCCTTGTCGTCGTCATTCTTGCCTCGGCGGTTGCGTACGGGACGCCGCTGCTGTTCGCGGCGCTCGGCGAGCTGCTTGCCGAAAGGTCGGGCGTGCTCAACCTCGGGGTCGAGGGGATGATGCTCCTCGGGGCCGTGACGGGCTTTCTCACCGTGCAGAAGGTCGGTGGTGGGCAGACCGTCTCGCTGTTCCTTGCCGTGGTCATCGCGGCGCTCGCGGGTGCGGCGGCGGCGGGAATCCTTGCCTTTCTCGTGATCACGTTGCGTGCCAACCAGATCGTGTCAGGGCTGGCCCTCACGATCTTCGCCGGGGCGGCGGGGCTGTCGTCGTACATTGGCAACGACTTCTCGCTTCCCGACGACCCCGCACGATTCTCATTCGCGGAGGTCGATCTCTTCGGTCTCCAGGATCTCCCGATCATCGGGCCGGTGGTCTTCGGGCAGACGTTGCTCGTCTATCTCTCCTGGGTGTGCGTCGTCCTCGTCGGCCTCTACCTGTCGCAAACCAGACCAGGGCTCGAGGTCAGAGCGGTTGGCGAGTCGCCGGCAACCGCCGACGCGATGGGGATCTCGGTCACCCGCTACCGCTACCTTCACACGCTCGCGGGTGGCGCGTTCGCCGGTCTCGGCGGCGCGACGTTCAGCCTCGCCCTGACGCCGCAGTGGATCGACGGTCTCACGGCCGGTGCGGGGTGGATCGCGATCGCCCTCGTCATCTTCGCGTTCTGGCGCGCGGACCTCTGCCTCGTAGGGGCTTATGTGTTCGGAGCCCTCTCCGCCCTCCCGTTGACGTTGCAGGCGCGCGGTGTGACCATCGCGCCGCAGGTGTTCCAGGCGCTTCCCTACCTCATGACGATCCTCGTCCTCGTCGTCGTCTCCTCCGGTGGTGCAAAGCGACGACTCGGCGCTCCGGCGGCGCTCGGGGAGCCGTATGTTCGCGAGGAGCGTTAGTGGCCGCTCCGGGAAATCGACACACGCTTTGCGCGGCTGCAAACGCTTCGCATGCCGTCGTCCTCGGTCGGCCACGTACCTTCTGGTACGGGGCCTCCCTGCGTCCTAGGCCTGCTCGGTTTTCGCCGGCGACCCGCGCGCCCATTTCCCGGAGCGACCACTAGTGGAAGTCGTCTCGCCGCGAACGCTCGAGGAGGCGCTGCGGGCGAAGGCGGACCTCCCGCCCGAGACCAGGTTTCTCCAGGGCGGCACCGACCTCATGGTCGAGCTGAACTTCGACCACTCGCGCCCACCGGCAATCGTCGACCTCAGTCGTGTGACGGAGCTCCGCGGGTCGAGGAGTGACGGTGACACCCGTGTGCTCGGCGCGGGTCTCACGTACACGGAGGCGATGCGCGGCAGGCTCGCGGTCGAGCTGCCGGCGCTCGCAGCCGCCGCGCGGACCGTGGGCTCGCCGCAGATCCGAAACCGCGGGACGATCGGCGGCAACCTCGGCACCGCATCACCCGCCGGCGACGCGCTGCCACCGTTGCTCGTGGGGAACGCCGTCGTCGAGGTGCGCAGCACACGGGGCGAGCGCGTGCTCCCGCTCGTCGAGTTCCTCACGGGGGTGAAGCAGAACGCGCTCGCGCTGGACGAGCTCGTCACGGCGGTGCGAGTGGAGTCGACCTCATTGCCACAGACGTTCATGAAGGTCGGCACCCGAAACGCAATGGTGATCGCCGTCTGCTCGCTCGCCGTGTGCGTCGACGCCGAGCGCGGAGAGATCCGGGCTGCGTTCGGGTCGGCGGCCCCGGTCGCCACGCTCGTGCGCGTCCCGCTCGCGGAAGCGGAGACCCTCCCGGAGCGGGTGGTCGACGCGGCGCGCCCCATCGACGATGTGCGGGGCACCGCCGCCTACCGACGGCACGCGCTGCGGGTGCTGGCCGGACGGGCGCTCAGCAGGTGCAGCGTATGAGGATCGCCCTCGTCGTCAACGGTGAGCCGTCCGAGGCGGATGTCTGGGCCGGCGAGAGCCTCCTCTACGTGCTGCGCGAGCGGTTGGGGCTACCGGGCTCGAAAAACGCGTGCGAGCAGGGCGAGTGCGGCTCCTGCTCGGTCCTCGTCGACGGCGACCTCGTCTGCGCCTGCCTGGTGCTCGCCGCACAGGCCGAGGGCTCCTCCGTCGTGACGGTCGAGGGCATCGCCGACGACGACCGGCTCCACCACGTGCAGGAGGCGTTCGTCGAGGCCGGGGCGGTGCAGTGCGGCTTCTGTACGCCGGGGCTCGTCGTCGCCACGGTCGACCTGCTCGAGCGGAGCCCTGACCCGACGGAGGACGAGGTGCGCGAGGCCCTCTCGGGGAACGTGTGCCGCTGCACCGGTTACGGCCGGATCCTCGACGCCGTACGTCGCGCGGCCGAGGCGACATGAGCGCCCCGACGCTCCAGGTGGGTCACGCCGCGAGCCGCGTCACCCGGCCAGACGCGGTCGACAAGGTCAAGGGCGCGTTCGCCTACTCGAGCGACCTGAACGCGCCGGGCATGCTCTGGGGTCGGACGTTGCGCAGCCCGCATGCGCATGCGCGGATCCTCGCGATCGACCTGGGACCCGCGCTCGTCATGCCGGGCGTGCACGCCGTCCTGACTCACACCGACGTCCCGGGCACGAAGACGTACGGGCTCGAGTTCGCCGACCAGCCCGTGCTCGCGATCGACCGTGTGCGCTACCACGGCGAGCCGGTCGCGATCGTCGCGGCCGACCATCCCGAGCAGGCCCGCCGCGCCGCGGCCGCGATCGTCGTCGAGTACGAGCCGCTCCCCGTCATCACGGACATGGAGCGTGCGACCGAGCAGCCGCCGATCCACGAGGGCCGACCGACCGCGGGGCACGGCTACCGGGACGACCCTCGACCGAACGTGTTGCGCGAGATCGTGATCCGGCACGGCGACCCGGAGACGCCGGGCGACGTGGTCGTGAGCGGTGTCTACGAGGTCGGCACTCAGGACCAGGCGTTCCTCGGCCCCGAGTCCGGGCTCGCGGTCCCCGATGGCGAGGGTGGCGTCGACATCCACGTCGCGACCCAGTGGCTCCACGTCGACCGTGACCAGATCGCTCCGTGCCTCGGGCTGCCACCCGAGCAGGTGCGCGTCCACCTGGCCGGGGTCGGAGGTGCCTTCGGTGGCCGGGAGGACCTGTCGATGCAGATCCACGCCGCGCTCCTCGCGCTGCACACGAACCGGCCGGTGAAGATCGTCTACGACCGATCCGAGTCGTTCGTCGGTCACGTCCACCGCCACCCCGCGCGGATGTGGTTCGAGCACCGGGCCACGCGTGAGGGGCGGATCACGTGCGTCCGGGCGCGCATCCTGCTCGACGGGGGTGCCTACGCCTCGAGCTCGGCGGCGGTCGTCTCGAACGCGACGACGCAGGCGATCGGGCCGTACCGCGTCGACAACGCCGAGCTCGTCGGGACGGTCGTCTACACGAACAACCCGCCCTGTGGCGCGATGCGGGGCTTTGGCGCAGTGCAGACCTGCTTCGCAGGGGAGGCGCAGCTCGACAAGCTTGCGGCGGCGCTCGAGATCGATCCGATCGAGCTCCGGCTCCTCAACGCGCTCGAGCCCGGCGACCGCCTGCCCACGGGCCAGCTCGCCCCCGACTGCCTGCCCGTCGCCGAGGTGATCAGGCGGGCTGCGGCACTCCCGATGCCCGAGCCCGAGCCCTTGCCACGCGACCCGTTGCGGCTGCCCGGCGGCGCAGGGTCGACGACGTTCGGAGAGGGCGTGAGGCGCGGGACCGGCTTTGCCGTCGGGATCAAGAACCTCTGCTTCTCCGAGGGGTTCGACGACAGCTGCGCCGCCCGTGTGCAGCTGGCGGCCGACGGCTCGGCGACGGTGCACTGCGCCGCGGCGGAAGTGGGGCAGGGGGTCAGCACCGTGATCCTCGATGTCGCACGGCGCGAGCTCGGTACGGACGACGTCGTGCTCGCACCCCGGTCGACGGTCGGGGTCGGCTCTTCGGGCTCGACCTCCGCCTCGAGGATGACCTGGATGGCCGCGGGCGCGGTGCGCGATGCGTGCCTCGCCGCGCTCGAGGAGCGCGCGCGCACGGGCGGGGCAGTCGACGTCGAACGGGTCTACCGGCACGTCCGCACCGACCCGCTCGATCCCGGGACCGGTCAGGCCACGGGCGAGCGCGTTCATGCGGGGTACGCGGTCGCCGCGATGCGGGCCGTCGTCGAGGTCGACGTCGAGCTCGGCCTCGCGCGGGTCGTGTGGATCGGGACCGCGCAGGACATCGGTCACGCGCTCGACCCGGTTGCTGTCGTCGGGCAGATCGAGGGTGGCACGGCCCAGGGAATCGGGCTCGCGCTGCTCGAGGAGCTCGAAGTGCGCGACGGCGTGATCCGCAACGCGAGCTTCACCGACTATCTGCTGCCGACGACGCTCGACATGCCGCCCGTTGCCGTCGACCTCGTCGAGGTCCCAAACCCCGACGCGCCCTACGGGGTGAAGGGGGTCGGCGAGCCGCCGACCGTCGTCTCGTCGGCCGCGGTCGCGGCCGCGCTGCGCGACGCAACCGGTCTCGAGCTGGCCCGCATCCCGGTCTCGCCCGACACGCTCGCCGGGCTCGAGGGAACCTGACCTCGAGTCAGATGAGCACCGTGACCGCGTTCCGCTCGGCCTCGAGCGTCGCGGTCGTCACGTCCCCCAGATCCTCGCCGTCCACCTGGAGTGCCGTCGGGTGGTCACACAAGACCTCCACCCGGTCGGCGTCGTGGGCCCGGACATGGGCATGTCCACGCCCAGCGGCCCACCAGGCGAGCATCGACAGCGTTGCCGGGCCCACCCGCTCGGGCGCGACGACGTCGAGTCCGCCCTCGAACGATGCCTCCGGCGCGAACCGCAGCCCGAGCTTGCCGAGATAGGTGTAGGGCGAGCAGTTCGCCGCGAACACGAAGGCTGCGCGGCCGATCCCGACCAGCTCCAGCGACGGCTCGAGCCGGAACCGCCGCTTGCGTGCGAGCCCGAGCGCCGCCCGTGCGAACGCACGGTCGCCGGGGCGCTGGCCGTCGTCGTCGCGGCCGTGCGCATCGACTGCCCTGATCAGCTCGGCGTCCACGCCGAGACCTGCGCTGAACCCGAATCGGCGGTCGTTCACCCGGCCGAGCGAGATCCGCCGCGTCCGACCAAGCCGTAGCCGAGCAGCGGCGAGCACCGGATCGCGCGGAAGCCCGAGCGCGCGGGGGAGGACGCTCGTCCCGCCACCGGGCAGGAACCCGAGTGGCACGACCCCGCTGACCCCGTTCAGGACCTCGTTGAAGGTCCCGTCTCCCGAGAGGACGTAGATCGCGTCGACCGATCGCTCGTGCTCGCGCGCGATCGCGGTGGCGTCGCCCCGCCCACTGGTGCGGATCACCTCGAGCGGCCGGGGGAGGGCGCGCTCGACCGCCGCGATGCGCGCGTCGCTCACCTTCGAGGCGAACGGGTTGACGATGAGGAGCCCACCCATACGCACGCCAGTGTGGCAGCGTCCGGGTCAGCGCAGCAGGAAGCCCTCGGCGAGCGGATCGGACGGGTCGAGCTCGAAGATCGCGCGGCCCGTCCGGAATGCGCTTCCCTCGACCTCGGTCACGACTGCAGCTCGACCGGCGACGTCGGCCTCCGCGACAACCCGGCCCGTGAACTCGGAGTCGACGATCGATCGATGGCGAAGCTCGGTGCCACGCGGCAGTGACCCTTGAGCGTCGAGCAGCGCGAGCCGCGCCGAGGTGCCGCTCCCGCACGGTGACCGGTCGACCTCGCCGTCGGCGAAGACGGTCACGTTCCGCTGGGTGAACGGCTCGTCGGACTCGTGCTGCCAGAAGATCACGCCGTACACGCCGTGGAGCTCGGGCTCGAGCGGGTGGACGATCTCCTGCGCAGCCTCGAGATCGCGCTTCACCGCCCGTCCGAGCTCGATCAGCCGGGGAAGCTCTGCGGGCTCGACACGTTCCGCGAGCGACGCATAGAACGCGCCACCGAACGAGACGTCGACCCGCCGCCCCGCGGCCTCGAGCCCTTCGCCCCACACGAACGACGGGACGTTCGTGAACCGCACCGACGTCACCCGGCCGTCGGCGACCTGGGCGACGGTCGGCAGCCGTCCGGAGGGCACGTCGACGACGACGTGGTTCTCACCCTCGTGCCGCTCGACGACCCCCTCGTCGAGCGCCCACGTGACGAGCGCGATCGTGCCGTGACCGCACGCGGTCGAGTAGCCGGCATTGTGGAAGAACACGACGCCGAGGTCAGCGCCGTCGTCGTTCGGCGGGACGACGTGGCAGCCGTACATGTCGGCGTGCCCGCGCGGCTCGAACACGAGCAGGCGCCGCACGTCGTCGAGATGCTCGAGCGCGTACCGCCGGCGCTCGAGGACGGTTGCGCCTCCGGGCGGCGGCACACCACCCGTCACGATCCGGAACGGCTCGCCGCCGGTGTGGTAGTCGACGACCTCGATCGGCGACCCCGTCACGGCTCAGTCGTCCGAGAACGACGGGTAGCGCGAGGTCAGCAGCATGAGGTACCCGACGAGCTGCGCCTGGTATCGCAGCCAGTAGGCGAGGACGTCGCGCATCCCTCGGTTGAGGTTGCCGAGGAACAGCGCATAGAACCACGACAGGAACATGACCATTTCGCCGACGAGCTGGAGGACGTAGAGGAACATCATCGCCGGGATCGCGAGGAAGATCCGGAAGAAGATCGTGAGGCGGTTCTGCCGGGCGGGGGGCGCGATCTCGAGGTCGACCGGGAACCCGGGTGCGCCGGTGAACCCGGGGAACGGGTTGGCGGCGAGCGAGAAGTAGGCGTAGACGTGGGTCTGGTAGCGGAGGTAGCCGGCGACGAAGTTGTGGAGCCCGGCCGGCACGCGTCCGAGCACGAGGGCGGCAAACCATGCGGCGACGACCGCGAAGAAGACGACGATGCCCCACAGCAGGAGCCAGAACAGGTGGGGGATCACGAGCAGGAGGCGGAAGAACACCGTCAGCCGGCTGCGCCGGAGGTCGTCCGTGACGACGAGGTGGATCGGGTGGTGCTCGACGGGCTCGGGTGGTGGGATCATCGCGGTCGACACGGTGTCTCCTCTCAGGTGCCGGTGAATCGAGGCTCCCGCTTCTCGAGGAACGCCGACACGCCCTCAGCGAAGTCCTCGCTTGCCACGCAGAGCTCCTGCAGCTCGGCCTCGAGCTCGAGCTGCCGCTCGAGGTCGACCGTGCCCGCGTTGTCGAGGAGCCGCTTGGTGCGACCGACGGCCAGCGTCGGGCGGGATGCCCATTCGGTGGCGAGCTCGCCCACGCGCGTCGCGAAGCGTTCGACCGGGATCACCTCGCTCACGAGCCCCCAGGTCATGGCCTCGGTCGCGGTGAGGCGACGGTTGGAGCACATCCATTCGAATGCGCGCGCGGCGCCGAGCAACCGAGCGAGGAACCACGACCCACCGGCATCCGGGACGAGGGCGATCCCGGCGAAGCCCGGGATGAGCGTGGCCGTCTCCGCTGCGACGCGGACGTCGCATGCGCAGGCGAGCGACAGGCCTGCCCCTGCGGCCGGGCCGTTGAGCGCCGCGACGACCGGCTTCTCGAGCGACCGGATCCGACGGACGTTCGGGTGGTAGGTCGCCTCGAGCGCGTCGCGAACCGACCCCGAGCCGAACTCGTGGAGGTCCTGCCCCGAGCAGAACCCCTTGCCCGCGCCGGTGAGAACCACGCACCGAACGTCGGGGTCGGCCGCGGCGTCGAGCGCCTCGGCCAAGTCCCCATGCAGCTCGCGCGTCAGCGCGTTGTATACCTCGGGGCGATTCAGCGTGATCGTGAGGACGCCGTCATCGCGGTCGGTCAGCACCGTCTCGCCCATCCGGGCGAGTCTACGGCGTCCGCGGTCGTGGCCGCTCGCGCCGGCAGGTGCGACCGTTACCGTGCCGCGAGTGGATCGCGCAGGCGTCGCGACGCTGCTCGCCCTGACCGCCGGCATCGCGGGAGCGGTCCAGGTTGCGACCCTCGGTCGGCTGGGGAGCCGCATCGGCGAGCTCGAGGCAGCCGCGGTGGCGTTCGCGCTGACCGCGATCGCCGGGCTCGTGATCCTGCTCCTCGTGCGACGCAGCCTGTCGGGCTACCGCGAGGCCCTGACGACCCCCTGGTGGATGTGGCTCGGCGGCCTCATGGGCGTCGTCATCGTGACGTCGATCATCATCGCCGGGCCGAGGATCGGAGTGCTCGCGACCTCGACGCTCCTCATCACGGGTCAGCTGTTCGCCGGGACCGCGGTCGACCGCTTCGGCTGGTTCGGCGTCACCCCGGTCGCGATCGGCTGGCAGCGACTCGTCGGCCTCGGCCTGCTGCTGGCCGGGGCGATCCTCGTCGTCCGCCGTTGACGTCCCAGCCCTACGGGTTGATCCGGAGCACGTCGACCGACACGACCGCGTTCGGGCGGAGCATCCGGTCGCCGATCCGTGGCCAGTCGCCGATCGGGCTGTCGATCTCGGCGACGAGCGAGCGCGCGAGCGCCATCGCACCGTCGAGGTTCGGCGCAGTGCCCGCCTGCACGAGGTCGCCATCGGTGAGGCGGATCACGATCCGCCGTAGCTCGGACGGCGTCCATTCGGTCGCGCGATCGGAAGGGGAGGTGAGTTCTTGCTCGAGCACAGCCACGGCGGCCTCCTGTCAGAGGTGGGAGTTGCCGCAGTGGCTCCCGTACGGTTCGAGTATGACGGTCGGGGTTCGGCTGTCGCGTCCCTCGTTCGATGGATCTGTTATTCGGAGCGTTGGATGTCGATCGAGACGATTGCGCCCGGCCGGACGAACCGGTCGCCGACCGCAGGCCATTCGCCACGGTCGACTGCTTCCTCGACGTCGCGGATCGCCTCGCGCGCGAGCTGGACCGCCGGCTCGCGTCCCTCGGCCCGGCCGAGCTCGATCTCCTCGCCGCCCTGGACGCGCATCACGATCCGCCGGGTCTCGATCGAGACGGGCAGGGCAATCGGGGTCGGGGCGGGTGCCACCGGGATGTCCGACCAGCCTGCGAGCTCGGCGCGCGTGTCCGGCAACGCCGCCGATGGCCCGAAGTCACGGTCGCCGAAGATCGTCATCGTGTCGTGCGCCTCCTGCAAGATCAACCTGTCGAACGTGTCATCGGCGCGCTGCTCGCGCCTGGGACACCCCTCGAACGAGTGTCACCCGACCCAAGAACTCGTTTCGAGATGAAGCCTTGAGTCGTCAGGACGTACTGTGCGGGCACGCTGCGGTGTCCTCGGTCGCCCCAATACGTCATGTATTGGGGCTCCCTGCGTCCTTGCATCGCACCCGCCCATCACGCCCCGCCGACGAAGCGTCATCCTGAAACGAGTTCCAAGGAGAGCGTGCGGCGGGCCCACAGGCTCGCAAGCAGGCCGATCGCGCCGGCGATGGCGAACGCAAGGGCGGTGCCGCCGAGCTCTGCGAGCCCACCGGCGATGAGGCCGCCCAGCGGTGTCAGACCTGCGAACGCGAACAGATAGAGGCTGACCAGGCGCCCGCGGAGGTGGTCGGGGGCAGCGAGCTGAACGATGGCGTTCGCGCTGGTGGTGAAGAGCGAAAAGCTCAGTCCGAGCGCGCACAGGACGATCCCCGCGAGGATCGCGGTGTGCAGCTCGGCGAGGACGAGCAGGAGCGCCGAGAACGTGATCGCGCCCACCAGGAAGACGCGGGTCGTCGCAGAGCGACGCGTGGCCGCAACGAGCGCACCGAGCAGCGCGCCCGCGCCGAATGCGGCCGACAGCAGCCCGAACCCCTCGGGCCCGACGTCGAGCGCGTTCGAGGCCAGGAGCGGTACGAGCACGTGAAAGTTGAACCCGACGATGCTCATCGCGGTGACGACTGCGAGCACGACCCGGGTGCGCGGGTCGTTGATCGCCCAGGCGACGCCCTCCCGGATCCCGGCGACCACTCCGTGCTCGACGGTGCGCTCGAGCGGGATGAGCTCGTCCTCGCGCATCCGCAAGAGGGCCGCCAGCACGGCGAGGAAGCTGACCGCGTTGACGACGAAGCACAGGCCGATGCCGACCGTCGCGATCACGATGCCGGCGATCGCCGGCCCGATCACCCGCGAGGCGTTGAACAGGCTCGCGTTGAGCGCGACGGCGTTCGGGAGCTCGCGCGATCCGACCATCTGGAACGTGAGCGTCTGCCGGCCCGGGGCGTCGAGTGCCAGCGTCACGCCGCCGAGCGTGGCAAGCAGAAAGACGAGCGGGAGTGAATCGACCCCCCCGAGCGTGACGATGGCAAGCGCGATCGAGACCACCATCGCGCTCGCCTGCGTGGCGATCACGAGCTTGCGCGGATCGATCCGGTCGACGACGACGCCTGCAAACGGCAGGAGAACCGTGAACGGGAGGAAGCGGCAGAACGCCAGCGCGCCGACCGCGAGCGGGGAGCCGGACAGCTCGATCACGAGCCACGCGAGCGCAACGTTCTGCATCCACGAGCCCGCGAGCGACACGACCTGACCGCCGAAGAAGAGGCGGTAGTTGTGGTGTCGTCTCAGCGACCTGAAGGTCCGGTTGCCGAGCGTCAGAGCGAGCGAGGTCACGAGGCGCCCGGCTCCGCGAGTCGCCTGAGCGCCGGGAGCGCCTCCTCGATCGCGCGCAGCTCCGTCGGTTCGAGTGCGTCGAGGCGATCGGCGAGCCACGTCGTGCGGCGGTGGCGGACCCGACGCAGCAGCGCGCGGCCGGCCTTCGTCAGCTGGAGCTCCACCTTCCGCCGGTCGGTGGTCGACCGCGTACGCTCGACGAGCCCGAGCCGCTCGAGCCGGTCGAGGTGCCCCGACAGCGACGGCGGGCTGATCCCCTCTTCGGCGGCCAGCATCCCGACCGTCCCCCCGGGCCGCTCCCGGATGAGCCACAGCAGCGTGACCTGGCGCGACGTCACACCGAGCTGCTCGGTCTCTCTGCGTAGGCCGCGTGCAACCCGCAGCAGCGCCGGCCGCAGCTCCTCGGCGAGCTCGAGCGAAATATCCGTAGCCTCACGAATCATTCGTGAGGCTAAGTATATCGAGACCGTGGCAGTGCGTGGGCCGGGCAAGCCCGGCCCCTACGACAAACTCTTCGACTCGGCCTCGAGCTTGTACCCGACCCCGTACCGCGTCTGGAGGAATGTGTGGGTGGAAGCGCGGTTGTCGACCTTCTCGCGCAGCTTGCGGACGAAGACGTCGACGGTGCGGTCGCGATGCGAGGCGCGGCGGCCCCAGACGCGCTGGAGCAGCTCGTCGCGGGTCAGGACTCGCCCTGCGTCGAGTGCCAGCGCGTAGATGAGCCGGAACTCGGTCGGCGTCAGCTCGGCGCTCGTCCCGTCGACGTAGGCCTGCACGTTCCTCGGATCGAGCCGTAGCTCCTCGATCACTATCTCGTCGCCGCGGCGGGCGTCCTGGGCTCGCGTCCCCCGTCGCGCGGCTGCTCCGACGCGCGCGACGAGCTCCTTCATCGAGAACGGCTTCACGAGGTAGTCGTCGGCCCCGAGCTCGAGCGCGTGGACGCGGTCGTGCTCCGTCCCGCGGGCCGAGACGACGACGATCGGCGTGCCGATCCCCTCGTTGCGCGCCTGCTCGATCACCTTCCAGCCGTCGAGCCCGGGCAGCATCAGGTCGAGCACGCAGACGTCGGGGCGCTCGAACCGCAACCGGGCGAGCCCTGTCTCGCCGTTCGCGACGCCGACCGCGTCGAACCCGGCGGACTGCAGATGACGCGCCATCCCCTGGGCGATGACGTCGTCGTCTTCGATGATCAGGACCTTGGACACCCGAACGACATCCTGCTGACACGGCGCGATGGAAGTGGTAGCCGAACGGTAACCGAGTGGTGAAGCAGATTCGCCGGCGCGAATGTGCCAGAGGAGGAATCGAGGCCCCTGGCACATTCGCGAAGCGGATGTGCCTACTCGGCGTCGGCGTCGGTGTCTGCCTCCTCCGAGGCCGCGTCGTCGCCTCCCGGGTTGTCGACGAACACGATGACCTCGCAGCCGATCGTCTGCGTCAGGTCCTTCTCCGAGGTGCGGATCTTCGCCGTGTCGTTACCGGGGCCGCACTCCAGGACGTCACGCTGCCCGTCCGCGGCGAGGGCGTGGAGGACGTCGTCGCCCTGCCCGCCGTAGGCGATGTCCGAGCCGGCTCCGCCAAAGACGCGGTCATTGCCGGCACCGCCGTACACGACGTCGTTGTCCGGGCCGCCGGCAACCCTGTCGTCGCCGACGCCGCCGCGGACGACGTCGTTCCCCGAGCCGCCTTCGACCCGGTCGGAGCCCTCGTCGCCCTGGAGGATGTCGTTGCCGATGCCGCCGAAGACGATGTCCGCCCCCGGGTTGCCGGCGGCCCAGTCGTTGCCCTTCCCGGCGCGGACGAGGTCGTCGCCGCCCCGCGCGTAGACCATGTCGTTGCCGTCGAACGCACGGATCTCGTCGCTCGCTGCGGTGCCGACGAGGCGGTCGCCTCGTGGTGTCCCGCTGATGATCGCGGCGCTTGCCGCCGACACGAGCACGAGGCCCGTCACGGCGACGACGGTGATTGCTCCCTTGCACTTCATCTCGCTCCCTTCGCTGGCTGGTGGTGACGAACCGCATTCACCCCCACCCGCGTTCGCCAGCCGTGTGCGCTGGGCAAGCCTTCGATCAGCCGTCTGTTAGAACCCTGTGAGGATGGACGCCGACGCCAGGCGGGGACGGGTTCTGCTCGAGGAGAGCCGCGAGGCGGTCGTGTTGCTCGACGAGGACGATCGTGTCCTCGGTGCGAGCCGGCGGGCGCGGCAGTCGCTCGAGGGACTGCGGGAGGGGGAACGGATCCCGGACGGGCTGCTGTCGGGCGACGCCGGGATCATCCCGCTCGTCGTCCCCTACGACATCGTCGGACGCCGCGAGCGCCTCGTCTACCTCAGCCGCTCCGGCGACCTGACCGCCTACGAGGAGCTCCGGGCAGGCTTCACCGCGGCCGTGTCCCACGAGCTGCGCACGCCACTCGCGCGGCTTCTGTCGCTGCTCGAGACGGCAACGCTCCCCGGTGAGGACGTCCACCAGCTGGTCGATCGAGCCCGGTCCGAGGTCGAGCAGATCAAGGAGCTCATCGACGAGGTTCTGTTCCTCTCCGAGCTCGAGTCGGGTGCGAGGGTCGTCTCCCTGGGCTCGGTCGAGGTCCTCGACCAGCTCCAGGCTGCAGTCGAGGAGCTCGGCGAGCGCGCGAGCCGGGCCGGGGTCGAGCTGGTCGCGGAGGGCGATCCCAGCCTCGAGCTCGAGATACGGCCGCGGATGATCCGGGTGATCGCGCAGAACCTGACCGAGAACGCGATCCGCTACAGCGGCCCGGGAGCCACCTTCACCCTCTCGGTGGGGCGAGAGGGAGAGGCGATCGTGCTCCGCGGGATCGACGACGGCGTCGGAGTCGACGAGTCCGAGCTCAGCCGGCTGTTCGAGCGCTTCTTCCGCGCCGACCGGGCCCGGGCCTCGCGGGGAACCGGGCTCGGTCTCGCGATCGTCAAGCACATCGTCACGCAGGCCGGCGGAGCGGTCGAGGCGCGGGGCGGGCTCGGTGCCGGGCTCGAGATCCGCTGCACGTTCCCGTCTGTCACCGGTCAGGCGCCGGAGTAGCGCAGCCGTCCTCGGCAGAACGCGTCGGAGCCGTCGTCGCGGTCGCTTTCTCCAGTTCTTCACGGGATGTTCACCACCCGCCTGCCCACGTCGCCTGCCGCGCTGACGAGACTCGTTCGCGACGCCTGCCGTGGGAGACGACGAGATGTCACAAACCGAGACCAGCGACGCGCAGACAGGACGCGCTCGCTTCCAGCCTGCAGACCGGTCGCGACGGGGCACCGACGATCGACGGCGGCCGGATCGCAGAGGTCTCGCAGGGAGCGGCGAGCTCGGACATTGCCTTGCGCGAGACGGTGTTCGGAGTCTCGTCGCTCAACGTCCTCTACAGCGGGAACCTCGCGCTCAAGGACGTCTCGCTCGAGATTCGCAAGAACACCGTGACAGCCTTCATCGGCCCGTCCGGGTGCGGCAAGTCGACCTTCATCCGCTGCTTCAACAGGATGAACGACCTCGTCCCGGGCGCGGTGGTCGAGGGCTCGATCCTCTACCACGGCCGCGACCTCTACGGCGCCGGCGTCGACCCGGTGGAGGTGCGCCGCAGGATCGGGATGGTGTTCCAGAAGCCGAACCCGTTCCCGAAGTCGATCTACGACAACATCGCCTTCGCGCCGCGCGTGCTCGGGATGAAGCAGGACCTGGACGACCGGGTGGAGCAGGCCCTGCTGCGGGCCGCACTCTGGGACGAGGTGAAGGATCGCCTCAAGGACAACGCTCTCGGCCTGTCGGGTGGCCAGCAGCAGCGCCTCTGCATCGCGCGGACGATCGCGGTCGAGCCCGACGTGATCCTCATGGACGAGCCCGCCTCGGCGCTCGACCCCATCTCGACTGCCCGGATCGAGGACCTCGTCCACGAGCTGAAGCGGGACTACACGATCGTGATCGTCACGCACAACATGCAGCAGGCCGCGCGGGTCGCCGACATGACGGCGTTCTTCAGCGTCGAGGTGCGTGACGAGGGCAAGGGACGCCACGGGGTGCTGGTCGAGTTCGACGCGACCACGAAGATCTTCACGAACCCCGGTGACCAGCGCACCGAGGACTACGTCACGGGGCGATTCGGATGAGCATGGCCAGGGTCGAGTTCCAGAACAGCCTCGATGCGCTCGAGGCAAGCCTTCAGGAGCAGGGCGCGGTCGTGCTGCGAGCGGTGCGGGGTGCCGTCAACGCGATGGAGACGCAGGACAGCGAGCTCTGCGACGAAGTGATCGTGTTCGACGACGAGATCGACACGCGCTACCACCGGATCGAGCAGTCGATCGGAGAGCTGCTCGCGCAGCAGGCGCCGGTCGCGACCGACCTGCGTCTCGTCCTCGCGATCCTGCACAACTCGATCCACCTCGAGCGGATCGGCGATCAGAGCGTCACGATCGCAAAGTTGACGAAGCTCTCCGCCGGGCTCGAGACGCGTCACGACCTGGTCGAGGGGCTTCGCGACATGGGGGAGCGTGCGGAGGAGATGGTGCGCATCTCCCTCGACTCGTTCATGGCGCGCGACATCGAGCGGGCTCGTACCCTGGTCGATCTCGACGAGCTGATCGACCGCACGAACCGTCGCGTGATCGACACCGTCCTGACGATGGCCGACGCCCCAGAAACGCAGGAGTGGGGGATGCGGATGATCATCGTCGCGCGGTGCATCGAGCGGATCGGCGACAACGCCGTCGACATCGGCGAGCAGACCGCGTTCCTGGTCACCGGCGAGTTTCGCGAGTTCTCGGATGCGTCGCACTAGTGGAACCGCGAGCACGGTGCAACCACCTTCACCGACATCTCACCAGCTCGTCACCGGTCGGGACCCCACGGTCCGATTGCCGGTCGGCACCCTGCCGGCCCTCGGGCGGGTAGTTCGGTGGGGCTCGTTCGACGCCCGCTCCGTACGTAGCCAATCGATGCAAGGGAGAGGTAGGAGATGAAGAGAGCACTTGTTGCGGCGGTCGCCCTCGTCGGCGTCCTCGCCATTGCGTTCGTGGGTGGTCGAGCCGAGGCCGCGCCCACGGCAAAGCAAGACACGTCCCTCGTCGGGACGGGCGCCACGTTCCCGTTCCCACTCATCTCGAAGTGGATCCCGGCAGTCGGGAACGCTTACGGCGTGAACATCACGTACTCGCCGACCGGCTCGGGAGCCGGCATCGCCGCGATCACCGCACGCACGGTCGACTTCGGGGCGTCAGACGCACCGCTCTCGACCGATCAGCTCACCGCGTGCAACGGCTGCGTCGTGATCCCGTGGGCGCTGTCGGCGACCTCGATTCCGTACAACATCCCCGGGCTCAACAAGCGCCTGCGACTCGACGGGGCGACGCTCGCCAACATCTACCTCGGGAAGATCACCAAGTGGAACGACCCGGCGGTCACGGCGCTCAACCCCGGCGCGAACCTGCCGGACCTCCAGATCACGCCGGTCCACCGCTCCGACGGATCGGGCACGACCTTCAACTTCACCGAGTATCTCTCGTCGGTCAGCCCGCAGTGGAAGAGCGATGTGGGTAACAGCACCGCGGTCAGCTGGAAGGGCGGCGTCGGCGCACGCGGAAGCTCTGGCGTTGCCGGTGTCGTCTCCAAGACCCCGGGCGCGCTCACCTACGTCGACGTCGCGTACTCACTGGCGAACAAGTTCACGTTCGCGACGATCAAGAACCGGGCCGGGGCGTTCGCGACGCCGGGTCTTCGTGGAATCAACGCTGCGGTCTCGCAGCTCCCGAAGAAGGTCACCGTGCTGAGCCAGCTCAAGATCGTCGATCCGCCGGCGTCGGCCGGGAAGCTCGCGTACCCGATCTCGACGTTTACGTACGTGATCGCGCCGATGAAGGCCGGAAAGGCCCCTGACCTCAGGAAGTTCATCTACTGGGCCGTGACCCAGGGGCAGCAGTTCGGGCCGAAGCTGTTGTTCGCGAAGCTGCCCGTGACCGTCCAGGCATTCGCGTTCCGCGAGATCAAGAAGATCCAGCCGGCGACATAGCCGGATCGTTCGAGGAATCAGGCGATGTCGTCGATCACCCCGGAGACCCCTGCCCCTACCCTCGAGCGCAAGGGGATCCGACTCGGCGACGTCCTCTTCCAGGGCATCGCGGTCGCCGCCTCCATAGCGGCGGCCGCGCTGCTCGGGCTCATCACGTACAAGGTGATCGCCCAGGCCTGGCCGTCGATCCAGGAGTTCGGGCTCAGCTTCATCTGGACCGAGGTCTGGAACCCGGTCACCGACGAGTACGGCGCACTGACGTTCATCTACGGGACGATCGTCACCTCGGCGATCGCACTGCTCCTCGCAACCCCGATCAGCATCGCGATCGCGCTGTTCCTCACCGAGATCGCACCGAAGCGCATCGCGGCTCCGATCGCGACGATGGTCGAGCTGCTCGCGGCAATTCCCAGCGTCGTCCTGGGCCTGTGGGGCATTCTCGTCTTCGGCCCCTGGATCGCCCAGCACCTCGAGCCGTGGCTCCAGAGCTGGTTCGGCTTTCTCCCGATCTTCTCGGGGGAGCCGTCCCAGGCCGGAATGCTGCCGGCGGCGCTCGTGCTCACGATCATGATCGTCCCGATCGCCTCGGCGATCTGTCGCGAGCTGTTCGAGCGCACTCCCCGTGATCTGACCGACGGCGCGTTGGCACTCGGAGCGACGCGCTGGGAGGCGATACGCGGAGTGATGTTTGCGTACGCAGCGCCCGGCATCTCGGCGGCGGTCCTGCTCGGTCTCGGGCGGGCGTTCGGCGAGGCGATCGCGGTGAGCCAGGTGATCGGCGGTAGCGACCAGATCAACCGATCGCTGTTCGCACCGGCGGACACCCTTGGTGCGCGGATCGCCTCCCAGTACCAGGGTGCGACGAGCCAGCTCCAGCAGGGCTCGCTCCTGTACCTCGCCGCCATCTTGATGGTGATCTCGCTCGTGACGAACGTTGCGGCGCAGTTCGTGGTTCGACGGTTCGAGAAGCAGCGGAGGGCGGCATGAGCGAGACGACTCCGCCGATCGACCCGTTCGACATCACCCAGCGCTCCAGCGGCCTCCGCCGCCGACGGATCACCGAGAAGGCGTTCGCAAGCCTCGGAATCGCGGCTGCGCTGCTCGCGGTCGGCGTGCTCGCCCTGGTCCTCTTCACGGTGATCTCGAAAGGGCTGAGCGAGCTGCATCTCGACCTGCTCACAAAGCCCAGGCCGCTGTTCGGGGAAGAGGGCGGGATCGCGGATGCCCTCATCGGCAGCGCGATCATCGTCGGCATGGCGATGATGATGGCGATCCCGTTCGCGATCCTGGTTGCGATCTACATGTCCGAGTACGCGAGCCCGCGTGTGTCGGCGTGGCTGCGCATCATCCTCGACGTCCTGAACGGTGTCCCGGCGATCGTCGTCGGCATCTTCGTGTTCGGGTTGCTCGTCGTCGGTCACGGTCAGAGCGCCGTGTTCGGCGCCTTCGCGCTCGCGATCCTCATGCTTCCGATGGTCGCTCGAGCCACCCAGGAAGTCCTCGAGATCGTCCCTCGCAGCCAACGCGAGGCGAGCCTCGCGCTCGGCGTCAACAAGTGGCGAACCGTGTCGAGCATCATCCTCCCGAGCGCGATCGGCGGGATCCTGACCGGCGTCGTGATCGCCGTTGCCCGGGTGGCGGGCGAGACCGCGCCGCTCCTGTTCACGTCGTCGATCGCGGCGAACCAGGTCTCGGTCGACGTGTCGAACGCGCTGCCCACGCTCCCGGTGTCGATCTACGCGTTCTCCGAGTCGCCGGACCCGAAGGAGCAGGCACTCGGCTGGGCCGCGGCGCTCGTGCTGATCGTGTTCGTCCTCATCCTGAACGTGCTCGCGAAGCTGTTCGCCGGGCGGACGCGGCGCAAGCTCTAGGGGTCGTAGCCGCGGAGCGCGTCAGCCCGTCGTCGGTAGCAGCCTGCGCGTTTCCCACCGACGCGCGACGAAGGCGGTCGTGGCGATCACGGCGGTCAGCAGGAACGCGATCACATCCCCCGCCGGAAGTCGCGTGACGTGCTCCATCGCGGCCCCTACGAGCGCGGCTGCAGGGAGTGTGAGCACCCAGGCGACGACGATGTTCCCCGCGACGCCCCACTTGACCGCCGAGAAGCCGCGGATCGCTCCTGCCCCCAGCACCGATCCGGAGATCGTCTGGGTGGTCGAGACCGGGAACCCGAAGTGGGCCGTCCCCACAGGATGCTCGCGCAAGCAGTCTGGGCGGCGAAGCCCTGTGCAGGGTCGATCTTGGCAATGCGCTGACCGAGGGTGCGGATGATCCGCCAACCACCCGCATACGTGCCCGCTGCCATTGCGAGCGCCGACGCTGCGATGACCCAGGTCGGCGGGCGGCTGAAGTCCGGATCGAGCTCTCCTTCCGACACGAGCGCGAGCGCGATGATCCCCATCGTCTTCTGTGCGTCGTTCGTCCCGTGCGTGAATGCGACGAATCCGCCCGAGACGAGCTGAAGCCGTCGGAAGACGCGGTTGACCTTGGAGGGTGACCGCCGGGCGATGATCCAGGTGATCGCGAGAATGAGCAGGAAGGCGAAGCCGATCCCGAGGAACGGGGCGACGAGCGATGGGATGAGCACCTTCTCGACGATCCCGTGCCAGTTGACGACCTCGGGCCCGTCCGCCGCCATGGCCGATCCGACCATGCCGCCGATCAGCGCGTGGCTCGAGCTGGACGGGAGCCCGACGAACCACGTGACGAGGTTCCAGGTGATCGCGCCCACGAGCCCGGCCATGACGATCTCGGGGGTGATCGCGGCCGGATCGACGATCCCCTTCGCGATCGTGGCGGCGACCGCGACCGAGACGAAGGCCCCGAGGAAGTTGAGCACCGCCGCGCTCGCGACCGCCTTGCGTGGGGAGAGCGCCCTCGTGGACACGCTCGTCGCGATCGAGTTGGCGGTGTCGTGGAAGCCGTTGGTGAAATCGAAGAAGAGGGCGACGACAATGACGGCCCAGAGGGTGAACGACATCGCTTCCGGCGGCCTACGCGTTCTTCACGAAGATGTTCGCGATCGTGTTCGCCGCCGTCTCGCACGCGTCGAGCGCGCGCTCCAGCCCGTCGTAGACGTCCTTCCAACGGATCACGATCAACGGGTCGATGCGGTCGTCGCGAAACAGGGTCGCAAGACCGTCGCGGAGAACGCGATCGCCCTCGTCCTCGAGACGCTTGAGCTCGACGAGCGCGTCCTGCACGCCACGCATCCCCTTGAGGTTTTCGCAGGCCAACGCGAGCTGCTCGACCGCGGAGACGATGATCCCCGTCTGTTGCATGGCGTGCTTCGTGGGGAGCTCGATCCCGTACAGGCCGAGCATGTCCGACGCCTCCTCGAGCTCGTCGACGACGTCGTCGATCTCCGTGGCGAGCATGTAGATGTCGTCGCGGTCGAACGGCGTCACGTACTGCGTGTTTAGCAACGTGATGATCGACCGCGTGATGTCGTCGCCGGCATCCTCGGCCGCCTTCACCTGTTCCTGCGTGATCCCCGAGTTCGGGTGCTCCCGGAATCTCCGGTCGACCAAGCGCGCCACGTCGAGCGCGTTCTCCGCGGCCTTGGCGAACAGGGCATAGAACTCGGTTGTCCTCGGTGTGAGCGAGATCCGCACGGAGCGGTGCCCACGTTAACCGAATCGACACACTGGTGAACGCCGACCTGCTCGCCTGTCGGACGCCCTCCGGGGTACGCTCGCTGCGATGCGCGAGACCCTCGAGCGCGAGATCAAGCTCGCACCGGCCGAGGGGTTCGTCATGCCCGAGCTCGGGGGTGAGCCGCTGCCGACCCGCACCTTCGTCTCGACCTATCACGACACTCCGGACCTCGTCCTCGCCCGTCACGGAGTGACGTTCCGCCACCGGGTCGAGGAGGGAGCAGGGCTCTGGCAGCTCAAGCTGCCGCGTGGCGCATCGGCGCGGGTCGAGCTCGAGGAGCCCGGCCCTCCCGCGCGGCCCCCCGAGGTGATGACGGCGCTCCTGATCGCCTACCTGCGGGGGCGCCCGGTCGCACCGGTAGCACGGTTGCGGACGAGGCGCGAGGGCGTGCGTGCGCTGGGCGCCGAGGTCGTCCACGACGCGGTCTCGGTGATGGACGGTCCGCGCGTGGCACGGCGCTTTCGCGAGCTCGAGGTCGAGCTGATCGACGGTGACGAGCGATCGCTTCGGCGTCTCGAGAAGCAGCTGCGGCGCGCGGGCGCGCTACCCGCCGAGTCGCTGCGCCCGAAGCTCTACCGCGCGCTCGACCTCGCCGTGCCGATTCGCGCAATCTCGATTCCCGCCGACGCCCGTCCGTCGGTCGCGCTCGGGCTCGCCCTCGGCGAACAGGTTGGGCGGATCCTCGTCCACGACCCCGGTACGCGGCTCGGCTCCGACCCCGAAGACCTCCACCAGCTGCGGGTTGCCACCCGTCGGCTTCGTGCCTTCCTCCGCGTCTCGCGACCGCTGCTCGACGTCGCGTGGGCCGAGGACCTGCGCGCCGAGCTCGGGTGGCTCGGGCGCACGCTCGGACCCGCTCGCGACCTCGACGTCCTCGTCGACCGGCTGGAGAACGAGCTCTCGGACCTCGGTGTCGACGCGGATGCGGGCACAGGTCTGCTCGTCGAGCTCGACGCCGAGCGCGCAACCGCGCGGCAAGCGGTGGTCGAGGCGCTCTCGAGCGACCGCTACCTCGGGCTCCTCGACCGCCTCGAGCATGCGAGCGAGCCGGAGCTGTCCGGCGACGAGGTGCGGTTCGCGACGCTGCTGGCGCGGGAGTGGAAGCGCACCCGGAAGGCCTTCGCCTCCCTGGGGCCGCGGAGCTCGGACGACGAGCTCCACGCGGCACGAATCCGCGTGAAGCGGGCACGCTACACGGCCGAGCTCGCCGCGCACGAGCTGGGACGCAAGGGTGAGCGGCTCGTCGTAGCCGCGAAGGCGGTGCAGGACGTGCTCGGCGCGCACCAGGACGCGGTCGTTGCCGAGGCGCGGATCCGTGCCTGGGCGGAGGCGGCCGATGCAGGGGTCGTCGCCGGGCGGCTGGTCGAGCTGGAGCGCTTGCACCGAGAGGAGGCGCGCGCCGCCTGGCCCGACGCGTGGAAGGCGATGCGCCGAGCGTGGTCCAAGCTCGGATGAGCGTCGTCCGTGCCGCCGGCGGGATCCCCTGTCGGACGACCGCCGGTGGGATCGAGGTGCTCGTCGTCCACCGACCGCGGTACGACGACTGGTCGTTCCCCAAGGGAAAGTGCGAGCCCGGCGAGACGGACGAGGCGTGTGCGGTGCGCGAGGTCGAGGAGGAGACGGGTCTCGTCTGCACGCTCGGGGACGAGCTGCCGTCGACCAGCTACACCGACGCCCGGGGGCGGCCGAAGGTCGTGCGCTACTGGGCGATGGAGGTGGTCGGCGGCTTGCTGGGGTTCGACTTCGAGGTCGACGACGCGCGTTGGGTGACGCTGAGCGATGCGGCCGCTGTTCTCTCGTACGGCCGCGACGCCGAGCTCCTGTCCGCGCTCACCCGCTGACGCTTGCGCCGCCCCCGGCACGAGCGTAGCGTCACCGAGAGAGATGTCAGGTGAGGCTGCTCCGAACGAGATCGCGCTGTCAGCGGCGGCAACGGCGGCGCTCGATGTGGACGCGATCCATGCGTTGCGCGAGCTCGTCGGCGACGACCACGAGGCGATCGTCGAGCTCGTCGAAGCGTTGTTGGAGGAGGCACCGCTCCGGCTCGACGAGTTACGGCGCGGGCTCGAGGACGGAGACCCGGCGCTCGTGGAGCGTGCTGCGCACACGATGAAGTCGAACGGGCTGACCTTTGGCGCCCTCGAGCTCGGTGAGCTCTGCCAGGAGCTGGAGCTGATGGTCCGAAGCGGCGGAGTCGACCATGCTGGGCCGCTCGTGGAGCGGATCGAGACCGAGTGGGAGAGCGTTCGCCCGGCGCTCGAGGGGCTCGCGGCGCGCGGCACGGCGTGACACGAGCGGCGGGGACGGGCTCGATCCTGGTCGTCGACGACGACCGGGTGAACCGGATGCTCCTGACGCGTGCCCTGGAGAGCTCGGGGCACACGGTGACCACGGCCGAGAACGGCGCCGACGCACTGCGGATGCTCGGGGAGATGTCCCCCGACGTCGTGCTGCTCGACGTCGTGATGCCCGAGCTCGACGGGATGAGCGTGCTCGAGGCGATGAAGAGCGACGCCGCCACCCACGACGTGCCGGTGATCATGATCTCGGCGCTCGACGACTTCGAGAGCGTCGTCCGCTGCATCGAGCTCGGCGCCGAGGACTACCTGCCGAAGCCGTTCGACCCGGTGCTCCTGCAGGCCCGGATCCAGGCTGGGCTCGACAGGCGGCGGCTCCGCGACCTCGAACAGGCCCGGATGCGCGACGTGTTCGCGCGGTTTCTCCCGGAGCCTGTCGTCGACGAGGTCCTCGCCCGCTCGGACGGTGCGCTCCGCCTGGGAGGGGTGCGCCTCGTCGGGACAGTGCTCGTGAGCGACATCCGTGGCTTCACGGCGTTCGCCGAGACGGCCACGCCGGATGTCGTGATCGATGTCCTCAACCGCTACTTCGCCGAGATGAGCGACGCGGTGCTCGACAACGGCGGCACGCTCCTGGCCTTCCTGGGAGACGGGATCATCGCGGTCTTCGGCGCCCCGATAGAGACGGATGACCACGCCGATCGCGCGCTCGCGGCAGCCCGGGAGATGGTCGATCAGCGGCTCCGCAGCTTCAACGAGTGGTTCGAGGCGTCGAACGGCTCGCTGGGGTTCCGCATCGGAGTAGGGCTCGCGAGCGGGCCGTTCATGTCGGGGAACGTCGGCTCCGAGCGTCGGCTCGAGTACACCGCGATCGGGGACACGGTCAACACCGCCGCGCGCATCGAGTCGCTCACGAAGGAGCTGCCGCACACGGTGCTCCTCAGCGAGTCCACCCGCGACCATCTCACCGGCTCGGTCGACGGCCTCGAGTACGTCGACGAGGTCGACGTGCGGGGCAGGCAGGCTCGCGTAAGGCTCTGGGCGCTCACCAACGGAGCGGGGTGATGGACGGAGAGGCGATGCCCGACGGCCCACAGGACACCGCTGCCGGGCGGTTCCGCAGGATCGTCGAGTCGCTCCCTCTCTCCGTCTACCTCGACCGACCGAACGTCAACGCCGCGTCCTTCTACGTCAGCCCGCAGATCGAGGCGATGTTCGGATACCCGGCCGAGAGCTGGCACGAGGACGAGTTCTTCGAGAGCGTGCTGCACCCCGATGACCGCGAGCGCGTGCTGGCCGAGCACGAGGCGGTCTTCGCCTCGAACGCCGACCGTTGGTCGTTCCGCTACCGCATCGTCAAGGCGGACGGAAGCACCGCCTGGGTGCGAGACGACGCGGTCGTCGTCAGGGACGACGCCGGTGAGCCGGGATATGTGCAGGGGTTTCTCATCGACGTGACCGACGAGGTGACGCACGAGACGGAACGCATGGCCGCCCTCGAGGCGCAGCGCGAGACCGAGTACCGCTACCGCAGGCTCGTCGAGAACCTCCCGCTTGCCGTGTACCTCGACCATCCGGACGCCAGCGCCACCTCCGAGTACATCAGCCCGGCTGTCGAGGCGATGTTCGGCTATCCGGCAGATCGATGGAAGGACAAGTCGTTCTTCGCCTCGGTCGTCCATCCGGATGACCGAGAGCGCGTCCTCGAACAGGCGGCGTTCGAGCTGGAGGAGGGGGAAGATAGGTCCTCGGGCGAGTATCGACTGATCGCTGCGGATGGCCGCACTGTCTACGTCCGTGACGACTGGTGGATCCTGCGGGACGCGAACGGCGAGCCCGAGTGGCTCCAGGGGTTCATGATCGACGTCACCCGAGAGACGCTCGCGCGCGACGAGCTCTCAAAGGCGCTTGAGCAGGTCGAGCAGGCGGAGACTCTCTACCGGCAGCTCGTCGACGCGATCCCCGTCGCGATGTACCGGTCGGCGGTCGACGACGCGAACGCGTCCGAGTACATGAGCCCCCGTGTCGAGGCGATGTTCGGCTACCCGGTCGAGGCGTGGGTCGACGCGGAGTTCTACGGGAGCATCCTCCATCCCGACGATCGCGAGTGGGTGCTCGCCGAGAACGAGCTCGAGCTCGGCAAGTCAGGCGAGGTCTGGGTGAGCGAGTACCGCGTGATCGCCGCGGACGGGCGCACGGTGTGGGTGCGCGACGAGTCCTGGACCGTTTACGACGACGAGGGGAACCCGCAGTACCAGCAGGGCTGCATGATCGACATGACCGAACAGAAGCAAGCAGAGGCCGAGCTGGCGACCGCACACGAGGAGCTCGGTCGCCAGAAGCAGTACTTCCAGTCGCTCGTCGACGTGAGCCCGGTCGCGGTGGTGACGATGGACCTCGACGAGCTGGTGACAGGCTGGAACCCGGCTGCGACGCGCCTGTTCGGGCACACGACGGAAGAGGCGGTCGGACGGTCGATCATGGAGCTCGTGCTCGACTCGGACGAGCTCGGGGCCGACTCGGCGATCAATCCCGACGATGCGCTTCAGACGGGTCGGATCGACCGCATCGCGCAGAGATCTCGAAAGGACGGCTCCCTCGTCGACGTCGAGGTATCGATGGTGCCCCTCCACGTCGACGGGCGGCCGATTGGCTTCTACGCGATCTACCGCGACATCACCGAGCGGGTCCGCAACGAACGCATCCAGGTCGCCCTCCATCGGATCGCCGAGATGGCCGGTGCCGCACGCGACATGCGCGAGTTCTACGCCGGCGTCCACGTCGCGGTCGGCGAGCTGATGAATGCCGAGAACTTCTTCATCGCGCTCTACGACGCCGAGCGCGACGCGATGAGCTTTCCGTACTACGTCGACACGGTCGACCTCGACGCACCCGACCCCGAGGCCTGGGAGCCGATGGGTATGGGCTCCGCTGCCGGACTGACGTCGCTCGTCATCCGGACGGGGGAGCCGCGGCTCGTGACCTCCGAAGGACATGCCGAGCTCATCGAGCAGGGCATTGTCGAGCTGAGAGGCCTCGAAGGCGAGGATTGGCTCGGCGTGCCCATGCGTCACGAGGGCCGCGTCCTCGGTGCGCTCGTCGTGCAGAGCTATACGAAGGAGGTTCGCTACAGCGAGAAGGACAGGGACCTCTTGACCTTCGTTGCCCAGCATGTAGCGACTGCGCTCGAGCGGACCCGTCTCCACGACGAGCGGCGGGTGCAGCTCCGCGAGCTCGAGACGGTCAACCGCGTCGGGCAGGCGCTCGCCGCGCACCTCGACCTCGATGAGCTGATCGAGCTCGTCGGAGCCCTGATCCAGGAGACCTTCGGCGCCGACATCTCCTACCTCGCCCTCTTCGACTCGGAGACGGGCCGCATCGAGTTCCCCTACTTCGGCGAGGGTGCATCCCGCGTCGCGAAGGAGAGCATGCCGCTCGGCGACGGGCCCACCTCGACGGTGATCACATTGCGCGAGCCGTTGCTCCTGCACGGCGCGGGGGAGTTCGCAGGCCTCGGAACACGGCGGGTGGGCACCGCTGGCGGGTCGTACCTCGGTGTCCCGATCCTGTCCGGGAGCGACGCGATCGGTGTGCTCAGCGTGCAGACGACGCGCGACGACCGGCGCTACGACGAGGCCGATGCGCGGCTGCTCGCCACGATCGCGGCGAGCGTCGGGGTCTCGATCCAGAACGCCCGGCTGTTCCGCGACGCCCAGGAGGCTCGGGACGAGGCCGACGCGGCGAATCAGGCGAAGAGCGCGTTCCTCGCGACGATGAGCCACGAGATCCGGACACCGATGAACGCGATCATCGGCATGAGCGGCCTGCTCGTGGACACGGAGCTCTCCGACGAGCAGCACGACTTTGCCGAGACGATCCGGACGTCCGGCGAGGCGCTGCTGACGATCATCAACGACATCCTCGACTTCTCGAAGATCGAAGCGGGTCGCGTCGACCTGAATGCCGAGCCGTTCTCGCTGATCCGGTGCGTCGAGAGCTCGCTCGACCTGATCGCGGCGTCCGCCGCGGCGAAGGGGGTCGAGCTCGGATACGAGCTCGGGGAGGGCGTCCCCGAGGCGATCGTGGGCGACGAGGGCCGCGTGCGGCAGATCGTCCTCAACCTCCTCTCGAACGCGGTCAAGTTCACGGAGGAGGGGGAAATCGTGCTCCGTCTGGGCGCGAGGCCGACCGGTGGGTCTGACCCGTTCGGCGTGTACGAGCTCTCGATCGTCGTGTCGGACACCGGGATCGGGATCCCACCCGAGGCGATGGTGCGTCTCTTCGAGTCGTTCAGCCAGGCTGACGCGTCGATCTCGCGGCGTTTCGGCGGGACGGGGCTTGGTCTCGCCATCAGCCGGCGGCTCGCGGAAGCGATGGGTGGGGCGATCACCGCAACGTCGAGCGGTGTGCCCGGCGAGGGAAGCACGTTCACGATGACCTTCCTCGCCGACGGTGCCGCGGCCCTGGCCGCCGATCACGCCGATGACGGTCCTGTCGTCGAGCTCGAAGGCAAGCGTGTGCTCATCGTCGACGACAACGCCACGAACCGGCGCATTCTCAGCACCCAGGTCTCGCGTTGGCGGATGAGCGCCGTCGACGTGGCGTCACCAGCCGAGGCGCTCGCGCTCGTCGAGGCGGGCGAGTTGTTCGACGTTGCCTTGCTGGACTACATGATGCCCGAGATGGACGGCGTCAGCCTCGCACGTGCCCTCGTTGCCGCGAGCGCGGGCCGCCGGCTGCCGGTCGTCGTGCACTCGTCCTCTGGCTCGCTCAGTCGCGGCGGCGTCCCGACCGATGTCGACGCGCTCGTGAGCAAGCCGGTCAAGCCATCGGCGCTCCACGATGCGCTCGTCACCGTGCTGGCAGAGGCAGGGCCTGCACGCCGGTCGCGACCGGACGTGCCGTCGACGGCGGACGCCGAGCTCGCCGGTCGGCACCCGCTGCGGATCCTCCTCGCCGAGGACAACCTGGTGAACCAGAAGCTCGCTCTGCGGCTACTCGGCCGGCTGGGCTACGAGGTCGACGTCGCCGGAAACGGCCTCGAGGCGGTCGAGGCGGTCGAGCGGCTGCGATACGACCTCGTGCTGATGGACGTCCAGATGCCCGAGCTCGACGGCCTGGAGGCAACTCGCCGGATCGTGGCGCGCCACGAGCGGGACTCGAGACCGTGGATCGTGGCGATGACCGCCAACGCGCTCGACGGCGACCGCGAGCGCTGCCTCGAGGCGGGGATGGACGACTACGTCCCGAAGCCGATCCGCGTCGAGGAGCTCGTCTCGGCGCTCTTGCGCGCACCCGCACGTCCGTAGACGCTCGCTCGTACCGAGCTGTCGCAGTCCGACCGGTAGCCTCCTCGCCGTGTCCAGCGAGGTGATCTACACGATGTTCCGGGCCGACAAGTTCTACGGTCCGGAGCGACAGGTGCTCGCGAACATCTCGCTGTCGTTCCTCCACGGCGCGAAGATCGGCGTCCTGGGGCCCGAACGGCGCGGGCAAGTCGACCCTGCTCCGGATCATGGCCGGGCTCGAGGAGCCATCGTCGGGGGTTGCGGAGCTCGATCCGAAGGCGACGGTCGGCTTTCTCCCGCAGGAGCCCGAGCTCGATCCGCAGAAGGACGTCCGCGGCAACGTCGAGGACGGCGTGCGCGACCTGCGCGACCTGCTCGATCGCTTCAACGCGATCTCGACTGCGTTCGCCGAGCCCGACGCCGACTTCGACGCGCTCCTCGCCCAACAGGCGGTCGTCCAGGACCGGATCGACCGCGTCGACGCGTGGAGCCTCGACCAGACGCTCGACCGCGCGATGGACGCGCTCCGGCTTCCCGACGGCGATCGCGACGTCACGACGCTCTCGGGTGGTGAGCGGCGACGGGTTGCGCTGTGCCGGCTGCTCCTGTCCGCACCCGACCTCCTGCTCCTCGACGAGCCCACCAACCACCTGGACGCTGAGTCGGTCGCCTGGCTCGAGCGGTTCCTCGAGGACTACAAGGGGACGGTGATGGCGGTCACGCACGATCGCTACTTCCTCGACAACGTCGCCGGCTGGATCCTCGAGCTCGATCGCGGGCGTGGGATCCCGTTCCAGGGCAACTACTCGTCGTGGCTCGAGCAGAAGGAGGCGCGGTTCGCCGTCGAGGAGAAGCAGAACACCGCTCGACGACGGACGCTCCAGCGCGAGCTCGAATGGGTGCGGATGAGCCCTACCGCGCGGCATGCGAAGTCGAAGGCGCGCCTGACCTCCTACGAGAAGCTTCTCGCAGACGACCAGGCGCAGCGGCTTCGACACGTCGAGATCCATATCCCGGCCGGGCCGCGGCTCGGCGACGTCGTCGTCCAGGCGGAGCATGTGCAAAAGGGGTTTGGCGACCGACTGCTGGTCGAGGATCTCAGCTTCGACCTGCCGCCCGGCGGGATCGTCGGCGTGATCGGGCCCAACGGCGCCGGCAAGACGACGCTGTTCCGCATGATCGCGGGCGAGGAGGCGCCGGACGCAGGGGAGCTCCGGGTCGGCGACACGGTCGAGCTGGCCTACGTCGACCAGGCGCGAAGCGATCTCGAAGGGCAGAACACCGTCTGGAAGGAGATCTCGGGCAACCAGGACGTGATCGTGCTCGGGAAGCGCGAGCTCAACTCGCGTCAGTACGTCTCCTGGTTCAACTTCCGCGGCGGTGACCAGCAGAAGCTCGTCAAGGATCTCTCGGGCGGCGAGCGGAACCGCGTCCATCTCGCCAAGCTCCTGCGCTCCGGCGGCAACCTCCTGCTCCTCGACGAGCCGACCAACGATCTCGACGTCGACACGCTGCGCGCGCTCGAGGAAGCGCTCCTCGACTTCGCCGGCTGCGCGGTCGTGATCTCGCACGACCGGTGGTTCCTCGACCGGGTGGCGACTCATATCCTCGCCTTCGAGAGCGACTCGCAGGTGACGTGGTTCGAGGGAGCATTCGGCGAGTACGAGGACTGGGTGCGCGAAACCCGCGGCCCCGAGGCGCTGGAACCACACCGGATCACGTACAAGCCGCTCGTCCGCCCCGCCTGACTCAGTGGGCCGGGCCATGCCGGCCCGGCCACGTTACGCCGCCGCCCGCCTCGCGCCGACCCGACCGAGCCGAGCGCGAGCGCGGCGCCCTCACGGAGACCGCCGCGAGCGAGCTCGAAGTGTTGGTCGAGCAGTCGGGCGGTCTCGGCCAGCAGGAACGCGCCCGCGAGCACCGTCCCCGCGCGGACGGGTGGATCCCCGCCCTGCGACCCGACCTCCGCCGAAGGTCGGCGCCGCAGAGTCGCTACCACCTCGTCGAGGTCGTCGGCGGCGAACGTCCGCCCGACGAGCTTCGCGACGGCTCTGGCGGTGCCACCGGCAGCGAGCGCCCTGCCTGCGGGGGGTGGCTCGACGCCGGCCAGCGCCGCGCGGACGAGCTTTCGGGCTGCCTTGACCTCGCGTCGCGACGGAGGATCCGCGGCGAGGAGCGCTCGCCGTGAGCCGCAGCGACCCGAGGTCGAGCGAATGCACCCAGGCTCCGCCACCCTCACGGGTGCCGACGACGATCTCGGTCGAGCCACCACCGACGTCGACGACGGCCAGCGCCTCCGACCCGGTCGATCCTGACGCGCGAGACCGCGCCGTCGAATGCGAGTCGCCCTTCCTCCTCGGCGGAGAGAACGCGCACGGGCAGCGTGGTCGCCCGGGCCGAGCGCTGCAGCGAGCTCGCCCGGCGCCCGTCCCTGCCGCCCCGGCGCCGTGACGATCGCCTCGCCTCGCTCGCTGCCGAGGCGACGAGCACGACGCGCGTAACCCGCGCACAGCTCCGCCACCAGCGCGACGGTCGGTCGCGACAGTGCCCCGCAGGTCGCGATCTCCGCGCCGAGCCCGAGATGCTCGCGCGCTTCTCGACCACGGCCAACGACCCCCGTCGATCGACGTCGGCGACGAGTAGACGGGCAGTGTTCGACCCGACGTCCACGACGGCGACCCGCACGCCAGGGATCTTCGTCGGGCCGTCGGACGGCGATCAGCGCGCGCGCCGGCGCGCGCGACTGCGCGCGGCGGATCATCGCCGACTGGTGCGTGTGCGCCTTGTTCTCCTTCGCCTCGGCGCGTAGCCACGAGCCGTCGTCGTTGAGGAGCCAGGCGCCCGTCGTGTCGGAGAAGGCGCTGTCGAGCATCGTGTTGAGCTCCTGCCGTGCGCGAGCGTTCTCGACCGGGACGAGCACCTCGATCCGGCGGTCGAGGTTCCGCGGCATGAGATCGGCGCTGCCGATGTACGCGTTGACCTCGCCGGCGGACTCGAACCAGTAGATCCGGCTGTGCTCGAGGAACCGCCCGAGGATCGATCGAACCTGGATGTTCTCCGAGAGGCCCTTGACGCCGGGACGGAGCATGCAGATCGAGCGGGCGCAGATCTCGATCGCGCACACCCGCCTGCCGAGGCGGCGTAGAGCTCCTCGATCAGCGTCGGGTCGACGAGGTTGTTGAGCTTCAGCCGGATGCGGCTGGGTCGTCCTTCCCGACGCCCGCAGTGACCCGTCGGATCTCGTCGATCAGGCGATCGCCGCATCCCGAACGGCGCGACGAGCAGCTTGCGGAACCGCTGCGGGCGACCGAAGCCGGTGACGTAGTTGAACAGGTCGGCGACGTCGGCCGCGATCTCCTCGTCCGCGGTGAACAGCCCGACGTCCTCGTACAGCCGGGCCGTGGCCGAGTTGTAGTTCCCCGTCCCGATGTGGACGTATCGCCGCAGGCCCGACTCCTCGCGTCGGACGACGAGCGTCATCTTCGCGTGGATCTTGAGGTCGGGGAAGCCGTGGACGACGTGGACGCCCGCCTGCTCCATCGCTCGTGACCACTCGATGTTGCGCCGTTCGTCGAACCGCGCTTTGAGCTCGACGAGACAGACCGACTGCTTGCCCTCCTCCGCGCACTCGATCAGCGACGAGACGAGCGACGAGTCGTCGCTCGTCCGGTACACCGTGGTCTTGATCGCAATCACGTCCGGGTCGCGCGAGGCCGCGTCCGCGAACGCCTCGAAGCTCGCACGGAACGACTCGTACGGCTGGTGGACGAGGATGTCGCCGCGCCTGATCTCGTCGAACACGCGGACGGCGCTCTTCGCACGTGCCCAACGCGGGGGGACGACCGGGACCCACGGCTTCGTCCTTCAGGTCGGGCCGCTCCAGCGCGTACAGCTCCCAGAGGTCGGCCATGTCGAGCAGGCCCTCGATCTCGTACACCTGCCCGGGGCGGACGCCGAGCCCTGCGATCAAGCGTTCGCGCATCGCCCGCGACGCCGACGCCGAGACCTCGACCCGGACGACGTCGCCGAATCGGCGATTCCGCAGCTCGGACTCGACCGCCTCGAGGAGGTCGTCTGCGTCGTCGGACACCTCGAAGTCCGCGTCGCGCGTGACGCGGAACACCGCCCGTTCCTCGATCTCCATCCCCGGGAAGAGCATCGGCAGGAAGTGCGCGATCACCGACTCGAGCGGGACGAGCTTCTTCGCCGACGCGAACGAGCCGATCGAGCCCTTCGGGAACCTTGACCCGCGCGAACCGCTCATCGACCGTCTCCGGGTCGACGGCCAGCACTGCCGAGTGACAGCGAGAGCCCTGAGATGTACGGGAACGGCTGCCCGGGACCGACCGCGAGCGGTGTCGAGCACCGGGTAGATCTCGCGCTCGAAGAACGCCTCGAGCTTGCCGAGCTCCTTCGCGCTGCAGTCCTCGATGGCGGCGATCTCGATGCCTGTGTCGGCGAGTGCGGGGCGGAGCTCTCGCCGCCAGAGCCGCGACTGACGCACCGTGAGCTCGACGACGCGCCGGTGGATCTCGGTCAGCGCCTGGCTCGCGGTCAGCCCGTCGGTCGAGCGGACGCCGAGCCCGGCCTCGTCCTGCTCGAGCAGGCCCGCCACGCGGACCATGAAGAACTCGTCGAGGTTCTGGGCGAAGATCGCGACGAACTTCACGCGCTCGAGCAGCGGCAGCGCCGGGTCCTCCGCCAGCTCGAGCACGCGCGCGTTGAACTCGACCCACGACAGCTCGCGGTTGAGGAGGCGCGATGGGGTGGCCGGCTCGGTCGCGATCGTCACGACGTGGATCCTGCCATGCCCGGGACGCGCGGTGATCTCGAGGTGGAGTCCTGCGCCGCGTGGCAGTCAGGGTGGACGATTCCGTATACGTTTGATATATCACCGCTCCGTGGGTGTGACGCACGACGCTCCGTCGGTTGCGACCCCTTCGGGTGAGCCGCTCATCACCGCGCGCGGTATCTGGAAGATCTTCGGCCCGGCGGCGGACAAGATCGTCGGTACCCCCGCCGCCGAGCTCGGTCGCGCCGAGCTCCGCGAGCAGACCGGCTGCGTCGCCGCGGTGCGCGACGTCTCGATCGAGGTCTGGCCGGGGGAGGTGTTCGTCGTGATGGGTCTCTCGGGGTCGGGAAAGTCGACGCTCGTGCGCACGCTGATCAGGCTGATCGAGCCGACCGCCGGCCAGATCCGGGTCGCAGGACGCGATGTCACCGGTGCGAGCTCAGCCGATCTCCGCGAGCTGCGACGGAACGACGTGTCGATGATCTTCCAGCACTTCGGGTTGCTCGCCCATCGCAGGGTGATCGACAACGTCGCGTTCGGGCTCGAGATAAAGGGGGTCGGAAAGGGCGAGCGCCTCGAGCGGGCCGAGGAGATGCTCCGCCTCGTCGGTCTCGAGGATGTCGCGAACCAGTTTCCCGACCAGCTCTCGGGGGGCATGCAGCAGCGTGTCGGCGTGGCCCGTGCGTTTGCGGGCGACCCGAAGGTGATGCTCTACGACGAGCCGTTCAGCGCCCTCGACCCGCTCATCCGCCGCGACATGCAGGACGAGGTGATCCGCCTCCAACAGGAGACCGGAAAGACGATGGTCTTCATCACGCACGACCTGCCGGAGGCACTGAGGCTCGGCGACCGGATCGCGATCATGCGCGACGGCGCGATCGTCCAGCTCGGGACATCCGAGGAGCTCGTCGGTTCCCCGGCCGACGACTACGTCGCGAACTTCGTGCGCGACATCCCCCGCAGTCACGTCCTCACCCTGCGATGGATCATGCGGCAGCCCGTCGCCGGCGAGGGCGGTGGGCCGCAGCTCGACGTGCAAACGACGATCAAGGATGCGATTCCCGTGATCGCAGGGAGCGACGTCCCGGTCAGCGCTGTCGACCAGGGCGCCGTCGTGGGAGTCGTCGACCGACGAGCGGTGCTCGAGGCGATCGCCGGCGAGGAGGGGTAGGGGACGTGTCGGTCGTCGACGTTGTCCCGACGAGCTCGTTGCTCCTCGAGCACCGGCCGTGGTGGCGCAGTCGGGTGACGCTCACGGCCGCGATCGTCGGCGTGATGCTTGTCGTCTACTTCGCCCTCAAGGCCGAGTACCCATGGCCGGCGTCCCTGACGTGGAACACGCTGACGGTTCATCTCAACGACTTCCAGACCTGGCTCGTCGACCAGCGGAACGCCGAGAGCCCGAGCGTCGTGATCCGCGCGTTCAACGGCTTCGCGAACTTCCTCAACGACCTCGTCAACTGGTTCACGCGGTTCCTCGGCTGGATGACCTGGGTCGGAGTGACGGTCGCAGGCACGCTCGTCTCGCTCCGCTTCGGTGGGGTGCGGGCCGGCGTCTGGGCACTTGCGGCGTTCATCACGTTCGCAGTCAGCGGTCTCTGGCTCGAGAGCATCCAGACGCTTGCGCTGATGCTCGCCGCGGTCGGTCTTTCGCTCCTGATCGGGATGCCCCTCGGCGTCCTCGCCGGTCGGTCGAGGCGGTTCGAGAAGGCGATCACCCCGATCCTCGACGCGATGCAGATCATTCCCGCGTTCGCGTACCTCATGCCGATCGTGATCCTCTTCTCGGTCGGTCCCGGTGCCGCTGTGATCACGACGATGGTCTATGCGATACCGCCCGCGATCCGGATCACGGCGCTCGGGATCCGCGGTGTTGCTGCGAACACGGTCGAGGCGGCGCAGTCGATGGGGTCGACTCGCGCGCAGATGCTCAGCAAGGTGCAGTTGCCGCTCGCGAGGCGCATGCTCCTGCTCTCCGTCAATCAGACCATCCTCTTCGCGCTCTCGATGGTGGTGATCGCCGGTCTCATCGGCGGCAAGGGTCTCGGCGACGTCGTCACCAGCGGTCTCAACTCCTATCCGGCGCTTGCGATGCTCGCCGGCTTCGTGATCGTCGTGATGGCAATGGCGCTCGACCGCGTCACCGAGGCGGTCGCGGAGCAGACGAACCCTGCCCGCCGCCACCTGACCGACGAGCTTCGCCGACGTCTCCGCCGCGCGTCGATCGTGACCGCGGTCGCCATCGTGGCCGTCGTCGTGGTCGCGAAGGCGATCGGCGTCGGCGCGGTCTACTCACGGACGACCGCACGCGACTGGCTGCTCGCCCGGATCCAGTCGGTCCTCGACTACGTCCAGAACCCCGACACGTTCCTCTTCCAAATCACGAGTTGGATCGGCGACCACATCGTCCAGTACGGGCTCGTCCCGTTCCGAAACTTCCTCGTGGAGACCCCCTGGCCCGTCACCTTGCTCGGGATCACGCTGATCGCGCTCGTGGTCAGCGGTCGTCGCGCCGCGATCACCACCTTCCTCATGCTCGCCTTGATCGGCGTGATCGGTGAGTGGAACTCGGCGATGGACACCACCTCGCAGGTGCTCGTCGCGACCGTCCTGACCGTGGCGATCGGCGTCGGGCTCGGCGTGTGGGCCGCCGAGAGCGCCATGTTCTCGAGGATCCTGCGCCCGATCAACGACGTGCTGCAGACGTTGCCACAGCTCGTCTACCTGATCCCCCTGATCTATCTGATGCCCGTGTCGGTCGTCCCGGGCGTGATCGCGGGCGTGCTCTACGCCTTCCCGGTCGTCGCGCGACTGGTGGAGAGCGGCATCCGCAACGTCGAGGCCAACACCGTCGAGGCCGCCGCGTCGTTCGGCGCCACCCGCCGCCAGGTGCTGCTCAAGGTGAAGATCCCGCTCGCACAGGACGCGATCATGCTGGGCGTCAACCAGGGGATCATCATGGTGCTCGCAGTCGTGGTGATCGGCGGTCTCGTCGGCTCGCCGGGCCTCGGCTACGAGGTGGCACAGGGCCTGGCGCGCTCTGACTTCGGTCTCGGCGTCGTCGCCTCGCTCGCCATACTCGCGCTCGGCTTCGCGCTCGACCGGATCACGCGGGGCGTACGCGGCGCACAACCGGAGAAGACCCAATGACGTCTGAGTCGAAGCGACGGCGGAGCGCCTTCCGACCGTCCGTGCAACCGAAGCCCGAAGGAGGTCGGATGTCCAATCGAAGAACACGACCGCTGTCGTGGGCGCTCGTGGCGCTCGCAGTGGTCGCGGTAAGCGCACTGGGGGTCTCGGCGACCGCGTTCGCGCGCGGCACCGCGACGAGTTGCGGCACGGTAACGCTCGACGAGAACGCCTGGGCGGGCGCGACCGCGAACGTCTACGTCGTGAAGTACGTGCTCGAGAAGAACCTCGGATGCAAGGTCAACATCGAGAAGCTGCCCGAGAGCACACCGCTCTTCCAGGCGATGGCCGACGGGAAGGTCGACGTGTTGCTCGAGGACTGGGGCAACCTCGACCTGAAGGTCAACCAGAAGTACGTCAAGAGCGGGACGCTTCTCAACCTCGGCTCGAACGGTGTGATCGGCCACATCGGCTGGTTCGTGCCGACGTACCTCATGAAGCAGTATCCCCAGCTCAAGACGTGGCAGGGACTGAAGGGGAAGGAGAGCATCTTCAAGAGCCCGGAGTCGGGCTCGCAGGGGATGTTCCTCGGCGGTGATCCCTCCTACGTCCAGAAGGACGCGCAGCTGATCAAGGAGCTCGGGCTGAACCTCAAGTTCGTCTCCGTGGGCGCGGAGCCGGCGCAGGTCGCTCGGTGGACGCAGGCGTACAAGCAGAAGAAGCCGATGCTGTTCTACTGGTACACGCCCCAGTACCTGAACACGGCGTACCAGCTGTCGGAGATCAAGCTGCCGCCGCGCGGAAAGACATGCGTCGACTCGTACAGCCCGAAGCTGGGTAGCGACTGGGGCATCTACAAGTGCGGGTACGGCGACACGATCATCGGCAAGGCGATCACGTCGAAGTTCGCAAAGAGCGGCTCGCCGGCCGTGGGCGTGATCAGGCGCTGGAAGTGGACGGCCAACGACCAGAACTACGTGGCCAACCTGATCGCCGGAAAGCACATGGACCCGGCGAAGGCGGCCGAGCAGTGGGTCAAGGCCAACCCCGCCAAGGTGAAGGCCTGGCTCGGGAAATAAACACCGGAGAGAGGCCCGGCGCCCGTAGGGGCCGGGCTTGCCCGGCCCGCGCGCCGGGATGAACGACCTCGGGTGGGTCGGAGCATCGACTCCGACCCACCCGGCTCGGAGGCCACGTGTCGACAGTCCACGTTCATCAACGGGAAGCTCCGGAGGCGCGATCGCTCGCCGAGCGGGCAACGCTCGCGATCCGCGAGCTCATCGTGACGCTCGAGCTCGCGCCGGGCTCGGTCGTCAGCGAGCGCGAGCTGATGGACCGGCTCGGTCTGGGGCGCACCCCGGTCAGGGAGGCGCTGCGGACGCTCGCGGGAGAGCGGCTGATCGACGTCTTCCCGCGGCGCGGGATGTTCGTCGCGGCGGTCGACGCGGGCGATCTCGCCAGCATCTCCGAGGTGAGAGGTGCGCTCGAGGGAACGGCCGCCCGCCTCGCGGCCGAGCGGGCGACCCCCGCCGACCGCGAGGCGCTCGGTGCGCTCGTCGCGGAGCTCGACGCCGTGGCGAACCGTGGCGACGAGCGTCGGCTGATCGACCTCGACCGGCGAATCCACCGACAGGTCGCGGTATGCGCCCACAACCCGTTCCTCGAAGCGACGCTCGCCGAGTACTACACGCTCGCTCTCCGGATCTGGTTCCTGGCGCTCGACCGCGTCGGGCGCCTCGGCTACGCGGTCGAGGAGCATCGCGTGCTGCTGGAGGCGATTGTCGCGGGCGACGGTGATCGGGCCGACTCGCTGATGCGGACGCACGTCGAGGAGTTCGAGGCGGCGATCCGATCGGCGCTCTGAGACAAGATATATTCCCGAAGGCAATACTCATATATCAGCCTGGGAGTCATGGATGAGCTCGTTCCCCACTTCGGCGCGCGCGGTCGTGATCGGCTGCGGGATCGTCGGTAACAGCCTCGCCTACCACCTCGCCGAGCTCGGCTGGACCGACCTCGTGCTGCTCGACAAGGGGCCTCTTCCGAATCCCGGCGGCTCGACCGGTCATGCCTCGAACTTCATCTTCCTCGTCGACCACTCGAAGGAGATGACCCAGCTCACGGTCGAGAGCGCGCAGCAGTACCGCGCGATGGACGTGTACACCGAGTGTGGCGGGATCGAAGTCGCCCGCACCGAGGAGCGGATGGAGGAGCTGCGGCGCAGGATGGCCTCGGCCAAGTCGTGGGGGATCGAGCCGGTGTCGCTCGTCACGCCCGCCGAGGTCAAGGAGCTGGTGCCGTTCATCGACGAGTCGATCCTGCTCGGCGGCTTCTACACCCCCGGCGTCGGCGTGGTCGACTCGCTGCGCGCCGGCACGATCATGCGCGAGCGTGCGGTGGACGCGGGCGCGCTCTCCGTCCACGCGCAGACCGAGATCCTCGGGCTCGGCGTCGAGCACGGGCGGATCCGGCGCGTCGAGACGACCCGCGGGACGATCGAGGCGGAGACGGTCGTGATCGCCTGCGGTGTCTGGAGCCCGCTGCTCGCACGGATGGCCGGCGCCCACATCCCGCTCACCCCGGCCGTCCACCAGATGATCGACATCGGCCCGGTGCCGCGCTTCGAGCAGACCACGAAGGCGATCGAGTTCCCGATCGTGCGTGACATGGACGTGTTCATGTACGAGCGGCAGGACGGGGTCGGGCTCGAGATCGGCTCGTATGCGCACCGCTCGATCCTCCACGACCCCGAGGAGATCCCCTCGATCGAGGCGGCGGCGCTGTCGCCGACCGAGTTCCCGTTCACGCAGGATGACTTCGACCCGCAGCTCGCCGACGCGCTCGACCTGATGCCGGAGATCGTCGGCGACGAGTCGGTGGGCGTGAAGTACGCGATCAACGGGCTGATCGCGCTCACCCCGGACGGGATGCCGATCCTGGGCGAGACCCCCGAGGTGAAGGGCCTCTGGTCGGCGGCGGCTGTGTGGGTCAAGGAGGGCCCAGGGGTCGGCAAGTCGCTCGCCGAGTGGATGGCTCACGGCGAGTCGCACATCGACCTGCACAGCTCCGACGTCAGCCGCTTCCATGACCATCAGAGGACGCGGCGCCACGTGAAGGCACGGACGTTCGAGGCGTTCCCGAAGACGTACGGGATCGTCCACCCGGCCGAGCAGTGGTCGAGCGACCGGAACCTGCGGATCTCGCCGATGCATGCGCGCGAGGAGGCGCTCGGTGCGGTCTTCTACGAGGCAGCCGGTTGGGAGCGCCCGCAGTGGTACGAGGCGAACGCACCGCTCGTCGAGCGCTACGGGGTCCCGTCGCGAGAGGCCGAGTGGGATGCGCGGTGGTGGTCTCCGATCATCAATGCCGAGCACCTGGCGATGCGGGAGCACGCCGGGATCTTCGACCTGTCCGCCTTCGCGATCTTCGACGTCCGGGGCGCGGGCGCCCTCGACGGGCTGCAGCGCTCCGTGCTCGCCCAGATGGATGTCCCGGTCGGGCGGGTCGTCTACACGCCGGTGCTCTCGCCCGGCGGCGGGTTCAAGTCCGACCTGACGATCATGCGGCTCGATGACGATTCCTTCCGGATCGTGACCGGCGGCGCGCACGGGATGGCCGACAAGAAGCTCTTCGTCGACCGGCTGCCCGACGACGGCTCGGCGAGCCTCGTCGACGTCACGACCGCCTGGACGACGATCGGGCTCTGGGGGCCGCGCGCGCGCGACGTCCTCGCGAGCGTGACCGCCGACGACGTCAGCCACGAGGGCTTCCCGTTCGGCACGTGCCGCACGCTCGAGATCGGCTCGCAGCTCGTGCTCGCATCCCGCATCTCGTACGTCGGCGATCTCGGCTGGGAGCTCTACGTGCCGATCGAGCAGGGCGCCCGCTTGTGGGATGCGCTGTGGGTGGCCGGGCAGCCGTACTCGCTCACCGCGTGCGGGATCGGCGTCTACGGCACGACCGGGCGTCTCGAGAAGAGCTACCGCGCCTACGGCGCCGAGCTCGAGTCGGAGTTCACGGTCGTCGAGGCCGGGATGCAGCGCCCGAAGGTGAAGGACGAGGACTTCGTCGGCAGGGAGGCGCACCTCCGCCACCGCGAGGAGGAGCCGGCCGCTGTGCTCTGCACGCTCACCGTCGACGACCACGCCTCGGCGAGCGGCGTTGCCCGCTACCCGCTCGGTCGCGAGCCGATCACGCTTCGAGACGGGACACCGCTGACGGACGCGAAGGGACGTCGCTCGTACGTCACGAGCGCCGGTGCCGCACCGTCGCTCGGTGCCTATCTCCTGATGGCCTACCTCCCCCCCGAGCACGCGATCGAGGGATCCGAGCAGCTGGCGGTCGAGTACATGAACGAGCGGTTCCCGGTGACGGTCACCGTCGCCGGCTCCCGTGCCGCCTTCGATCCGGACAACACGAGGATCCGTTCGTGAGAGTGCTTGCCTGCGTCAAACGGGTACCGCTGACGGGTGGGCGGATCGATCTGACACCTGACGCGCAGGAGATCGAGACACGCCACCTCGGCTTCACCATCAGCCCGCACGAGGAGTGCGGGGTCGAGGAGGCGGTCAGGCTCGTCGAGACGCACGGCGGCGAGTCGGTGGTGCTCACGCTCGGGCCGCCGGACGCGGTCGAGCAGCTGCGGGAGTCGATGGCGATCGGGGTCGACCGTGCGATCCACCTCGACGATGGCGGTGACGAGTGGGACGGTCAGGCGACGGCAGGCGCGATCGTGGCGGCGATCCGCGACGAGGAGGCGAGCGGCGGGCCGTTCGACCTCGTCCTGTTCGGCAACGAGTCCGCCGACGCCGGTGGCTTCCAGGTCGGGATCAGGGTCGCCCACGCTCTGGGACGCCCGGTCGCAACCGGCCTCAAGGGGCTCGTGGTCGACGGCGGCGCCGCGCGCTGTGAGCAGGAGGTCGCCGGCGGGCGCGACGTCTACTCTCTGCCGCTCCCGGCGGTCGTGACGGTGAAGGAGGGGCTCAACTTCCCGCGGTACCCATCCGTGCCGGGGCGTCTGCGGGCCAAGACGAAGCCGGTGGCGACCGTCCAGCCCGAGCGTCCGTCGTCGAGGCTCGAGAAGGTCAGGCTCGTGGTGCCCGAGGGGCACGCGAAACAGGCGGAGGTGCTCGGCCACGGCGCCGATGCCGCACCGAGCGTCGTGGAGCTGCTGCGCCAGCTCGGGGTCGCGTGATGACAGCGCTCGTCTACCTCGAGCTCGCAGATGGCGCGATCGACGACGTCTCCCGCCAGGCGATCTCACTCGCGCGAGCGCTCGGTGACGGGCCGCTCCACGCGGTCGTGGCCTGCAGCAACGTGGGTCCTGCGGTGACCACCGAGGCGGGAAGCCTCGGGGTCGTCGTCGTGCACGTGTCGAGCGACCCCGCGTTCGAGACGCACGCGCCGTGTGCCGCTGCCCGGGCACTTGCGACCGCCGCACACGCGGTCGAGGCATCGGTCGTGGTCGGCCCCGGGACCGAGCGGGGCAACGAAGTGCTCGCGCACCTCGCTGCGATCCTCGATCTGCCCCTCGCAGCGAACTGTGTCGCGGTCACCGCCGGGGCACCGCTCGTCGTCACCCGCGTCCGCTGGGGCGGCAGCCTCCTCGAGGAGGCCCGGGTGCACGGTGAGCCGGCGCTCCTCACCGTTCAGCCGCACGCCGTGCCGGCGACGACGGTCGGCGACGACGTGGCGTCGCTCGAGCAGCTGGACGTCGAGCTCTCGGACGCCGACCGCGCGATCGGAGTGGTCGAGCACGTGTCGACGTCGGCCGGTGGCGTGTCGCTCGCCGAGGCTCGGGTGGTCGTGACGGGCGGTCGGGGCGTCGGCTCGGCGGAGGGATTCGCCCCCGTCGAGGAGCTGGCGGCACTCCTCGGTGGTGCCGTCGGCTGCTCGCGGGCGGTGACGATGGCGGGCTGGCGCCCGCACACCGACCAGGTGGGGCAGACCGGGACGAAGATCGCACCCGAGCTGTACGTCGCGTGCGGGGTGTCCGGCGCGACGCAGCACATCGCCGGGTGCAAGGGTGCGAAGCGGATCCTGGCCGTGAACACCGACCCCGAGGCGCCGATCATGTCGGTCGCCGACTACGCCGTGATCGGCGACCTGCACGAGGTGCTCCCGGCCGTGAGCGCCGTGCTGCGCGCGGGGTCGTGACACTGGCGCGGCCGTGACGACGGCGCTCTCCATCGCGGCGCTCGCGGCCGTCCTGGGTGTCGCCGGCTACCTGTTCGGTCGCCGATCGCTGCTGTTGTTCCGGGTCGTGCGGCTCGGCAAGCCGGTCGCACGCTTCGACGATGTCCCGCGGCGGGTGCGCACCGAGGCCGTCGTGGTGCTCGGTCAGCGCAAGCTGCTGCAGCGGCTCGTCCCGGGGCTCGCGCACGCGTTCGTGTTCTGGGGCTTCGTCGTCCTCTTCCCGACGATCACGATGGCGCTGCTCGCGGCAGCGCATCGCGGCTCGACGCTCCCCTGGCTCGGTGAGCAGGGCTGGTTCGCGCTCCTCGTCGACCTGTTCGTCGTCCTGGTGCTCGTCGGGCTCGCGGTCGCCGTCTGGATCCGGAAGGTGCAGCGGCCGAAGCGGTTCGAGGGCAGCCACCTCGGCGAGGCCGACCTGATCCTCGGTCTCATCGCGCTCATCGTCTCGACGCTGCTCATGTGGCACGCCTCGCTCATCGCGACCGGCCTCAACGAGTGGCCGGCGGAGTGGTCACCGGTGTCGAACGCGATCGCCTCGGTGTTCGGCACCGGGACGTGGGCGGAGGCCCGCGAGCGGATCCTCGTCTGGGCGCACGTCCTGCTCGTGCTCGGGTTCCTGATGTACCTCCCGTACTCGAAGCACCTCCACATCGTCACCGCCGCCTTCAACGTCTGGTTCGGGCGCACGCGGGCGCGCGGGCGGCTCGAGCCGCTCGACTTCACGGTCGAGGACGAGGCTGCGATGCGCTTCGGCGCCGCAACGGTCGCCGACCTCACGTGGAAGCAGATGCTCGACACGATGTCGTGCACGGAATGCGGGCGCTGCCAGGACGTGTGCCCAGCGTTCGCGACGGGGAAGGACCTCTCGCCAAAGCTCCTCGTGATGGGGATCCGTGACCAGCTGTTCGCGGAAGGCCCACGACTCGTCGCCGGCGAGGAAGGGTTCGCACCGACGCCGCTCGTCCCGAGCGCCGTCACCGCCGACGTCGTCTGGGACTGCGTCACGTGCGGGGCCTGCGTCCACGAGTGCCCTGTCGCGATCGAGCACGTCGACCACATCGTCGACCTGCGCCGCAACCTCGTGATGGTCGATGCGACCTTCCCCGGCGAGGCGGAGACGATGCTCCGCGACCTCGAGCGCTCGTCGAACCCGTGGGGGAAGGCCCAGACCGAGCGGGCCGATTGGGCCGAAGGGCTCGATGTCCGTGTCCTCCAGCCCGGCGAGCCGGCACCCGAGCTTCTCTACTGGGTCGGGTGCGCCGCCTCGTTCGACGAGCGTGCGCGGATCGCTGCGCGGTCGACGGCGAAGCTCCTCGAGGCGGCCGGGGTCGATTTCGCCGTCCTCGGGCCGCGTGAGTCGTGTACCGGGGACCCCGCCCGCCGGATGGGCAACGAGTACACGTTCCAGGCCTACGCCGAGCAGAACGTCGGCACGCTGAACGAGGCGGGCGTGACCCGGATCGTCGCGAGCTGCCCGCACTGCTTCAACACGCTCGCGAACGAGTACCCGGACTTCGGCGGTCGCTACGAGGTCATCCACCACAGCGAGCTCCTCGCCGAGCTCGTCGGCGACGGCCGGCTCGACCCGCCGCAGGGCCAGGACGCCATCACCTACCACGACTCGTGCTACCTCGCCCGCCACAACGACGTCCTCGCGGCGCCGCGCGAGATCGTCTCCCGCATCGGCCGACCGCTCGAGATGGCGCGAGCGGGGAAGCGCACGTTCTGCTGTGGAGCCGGTGGCGGGCACATGTGGATGGAGGAGCGCGGCTCGGCGATCAACGAGGAGCGCGCGCGGGAGGCGGCCGCGACCGGCGCCGGCACGCTTGCGGTCGCGTGCCCGTTCTGCACGATGATGCTCGACGACGGGATGAAGCAGGTGGGAGAGGACGTCCGGGTGGCGGACGTCGCGACGCTCCTCGCGGAAGCGCTCGAGACCCCGGCCGCGCCGAGCTCAGTCGAGCACGAGGCTTCGGGGCGATAGCTCGGGCCACGGCTCGCCTCGCGTCGTTGTGACGAGCACGGGTGCGGCGTACGGTGTGTGCCATGACGAAGGAGACGCGGTTTGCAGGGTGGAAGCGCGGGCAGGCCGCAGCGTGAAGCCTGCCCCGTTCGCCTACCACGCGCCGGAGACGCTCGAGGATGCGCTCGAGCTCCTCGCGCGGGGTGACGACGTACGCGTGTTGGCGGGTGGACAGAGCCTCGTCCCCCTCCTCAAGCTCCGCACCGTGCGACCGTCGGCGCTCGTCGACCTGAATCGCATCCCCGGTCTGGACACGATCGAGGAGCGCGACGGCGCGCTTCGCATCGGGGCGCTGACACGCCAGCAGGCGCTCCTGGACAGCCCTGTCGCCGGGACGGCACAGCCGTTGCTCCGTGCCGCCGGCCAGTACGCCGGGTACCTCGCGACCCGGCACCGCGGAACGGTGGGTGGCTCGCTCGCGTACGCGGCGCCGTGGGCGGAGCTCACCGCCGCCGTGGTCGCGCTCGACGCCCAGCTCGAGCTCCGCTCCGCACGCGGCGAGCGCAGCGTGCGGGCGCGGGAGTTCTTCCGCGGTCCGCACGAGACCGCGCTCGAGCCGGACGAGGTCCTGACCGGGATCAGCGTTCCGCCCGCCGCACCACGGACGGGGGTCGGCTTCCACGAGGTGAGCCCTCGGTATCGCGACTTTGCCCTGGTCGGCGCCGCGGCGACCGTCACGGTGGACGATGCGGGAGCCTGCGTCGCGGCCGAGCTCGTGCTGCTGCGAGCGGCACCCACCCCGCACCGCGTCGACGTCGGGCACCTCGTCGGGACGCGTGTCGGCGAGGACGCGCTCGAGCAGCTCGCCGCCTCGATCGCACAGCTCGAGCCACCGGACGACGTCGAGGCGAGCGGCCTGCATCGGCGCCGGGTGGCGCTCAGCCTCGCGCGCCGCGCGCTCCGCGACGCGCACCGCAATGCAGAAGGGTCGGCGTGACCGAGCTCCACGAGGTCACGGTGGAGATCAACGGTGCCCGGCGAACCGGGGTCGTCGAGGCCCGCTGGACGCTCGCGGACTTCCTCCGCGACGAGCTCGACCTCACCGGCACCCACGTCGCCTGCGAGACCGGTGTCTGTGGGAACTGCAACGTGCTGTTGGACGGGGAGACCGTGCGCTCGTGTCTCCTGTTCGCCGTCCAGGTCGATGGACGCTCGCTCGTCACCGTCGAGGGTCTCGCCGAGCCAGACGGCACGCTCGGTCGGCTCCAGCGGGCGTTCCACGACAACCATGGGCTCCAGTGCGGGTTCTGCACCCCGGCGATGCTCCTCACCGCGCACGAGTACCTCGAGGCACACCCCGACGGTGGCACGGACGAGGAGATCCGCGAGGCGATCAGCGGCGTCCTCTGCCGCTGCACGGGCTACCAGCACATCGTCGAGTCGATCCGCGCCGCGGCAGGAGCCGGGGCATGAGCATCGAGCAGGACCCGAACGCAGCTCGCGTCGCGGCCGACACCGCTGCGACCGACAGGCCACGTCGGTGGCTCGGCAAGAGCCTGAACCGGGTCGAGGATCCGCGCTTCCTCCGCGGGCAGGGTCGTTACCTCGACGACATCAAGCTTCCCGGGATGCTCCATGCGGCAGTCCTGCGCAGCCCGCACGCCCACGCGCGGATCGTGTCGATCGACACCTCGCGGGCCGAGGCGCTCCCGGGCGTGGTACGGGTCGTGACCGGGAGCGACGTCACGGCGCGTGCGGCGCCGCTCCCGTCGTTCGGGGCCGGCCCGATCGTCCAGGACATGATCGCCACGGAGAAGGTGCGCCACTTCGGCGAGACGGTCGCCGCGGTGATCGCCGAGAACCGGTACGTCGCCGAGGATGCCTGTGAGCTGATCGATGTGGTCTACGAGCCGCTGCCGGTCGTCCTCGACCCCGTCGCCGCGCGGGCTGAGGGGTCGCCCCTCGTGCACGAGGCGCTCGGGACGAACACCGCCTACGAGCGCACGTTCTCCTTCGGCGACGTCGACGGAGCGTTCGCGGCCGCCGATCGCACGGTCACCGCCGAGCTGTACTGGCCACGCTCGACAGGCATGCCGATGGACACGAACGGCGCTATCGGCGACTACGACCCCGGCACCGGCGTGGTCACGATCCACGCCAACTCGATGAACTTCACCTACTTCCTGTGGCTCATCGCCGGCTCGCTCAAGATCCCGGCGAGCAAGCTGCGCCTCGTCCCGGTCCCGGCAGGGGGCAGCTTCGGGTCGAAGTTCTTCATGCACAAGGTCCCGACGTTCGCCGGCTTCCTGTCGATGCTCGTCGGGCGGCCGGTCAAGTACGTCGAGGATCGACCGACGCACATCGCGGCCAACGACCACTGTGGCTCCGACCGCCGCTACGAGGCCTCACTCGCGTTCGACGACGACGGCGAGTTCAAGGCGCTTCGGATCTCGTGCGTCGACGACTACGGCGCGTACCTCCAGTTCGGCACGGGCACGCACGGCAACGCGCTCTCCCAGATCGTCGGCCCCTACCGGATCCAGCACGTGGAGTACTCGCTCGCCGCGGTGCTCACGAACAAGAACCAGCAGGGGGCCTATCGCGGCTTCGGCGCCGAGGTCTCGAACTGGATCCTCGAGCGGCTCGTCGACTTGGCCGCGCGCGACCTCGACCTCGACCGGGTGGAGATCCGCAGGCGCAACCTGATCCCGGCGGGCTCGTTCCCCTACCGCACCCCGACCGGGAACATCTACGACAGCGGCAACTACCAGGGTGTGCTGGCGAAGGTGCTCGAGGAGGTCGACTACGACCACTGGGTCTCGGTTCGCGAGCAGGCGCGGGCCGAGGGTCGTCACGTCGGGATCGGCGTGGTCGCCTCGCAGGAGCGAAGCGTGTTCAGCTCGACCGAGTTCTGGTTCTGGTTCGACGACCCGCAGTTCACCCCGACCTCGAGCCCGGAGAGCGCCAGCGTCCGGATCGACCCGACGGGTGAGATCGTCGTCACGCTGCACTCGCAGTCCATGTGGGGGAACAGCCCCGAGACCGTCGTCTCGCAGGTCGTCGCGGAGGAGTTCGACGTCGACCCGACCTCGATCGTGGTCAACTACGCCGATTCGCAGAACGCGCTCCCTGGCACGGGCCCGGGTGGGTCGCGGTACACGGTGATGGTCTCCGGCGCTGTCGCCGGCGCCGCGGGCGAGCTCAAGGAGAAGATCCGCCGGATCGCGAGCGACAAGCTCGAGGTGGCCGAGGCCGACCTCGAGTTCAGAGACGGCGGGGTTGGCGTCGTCGGTGTTCCCGACAGCCACCTGACGCTGGCGGAGGTCGCGCTCACCGCGTACATGTTCCGCCTCGACCTGCCACCGGACATGCCGAGCGGGCTCGCCGCCCAGTCGACCTACGACCACCCGCTCACGACGCTCCCGAGCGACGATCGGTCGGATCTCGGGATCTTCTACCCGTTCGTCGGTCACGCCTGGCACATCGCCGTGATCGAGGTCGACGTCGAGACCGGAGCGATCACGTTCCTCCGCTACGCGGCGGTCCATGACGCGGGGACGATCGTCAACCCCCGCACCCTCGACGGGCAGGTGATCGGCGGGACCGTGCAGGGACTCGGCACGGCCCTCTACGAGGAGATCCTCTACGACGACGAAGGGCGCGTGCTCAACGACTCGTTCGACAGCTATCACCTACCCTCGTCGATGGACGTGCCGACGATCACGGTCGGTCATCAGGAGACGCCGTCGCCGTTCACGCCCTACGGGATCAAGGGCGCGGGAGAGGGCGGACGGATGCTGACCCCCGCGATCATGAGCGCTGCGATCGAGGACGCGCTCGCGCCCTACGGCGTGACCGTCACCTCGCTGCCGATCCGGGCAGAGCAGATCGTCGCCTGGGCGAGCAAGAACGCCTGACCTCGGGCGCCCGGGGGCGCCGCCTGCCGATTGACCAGGGGTGCGCTCGCGTCCTACAATCATGGGATGGAACATCGGTTCCACGATGTGGGCCACGCATCATGAGCGCGACCACGACCGGTGCACGCTCGATCGACCGCGCCGCCCGTCTGCTCGTGCATGTCGTCGAGACCGACGTACCACCGACGGTCGGCGAGCTCTCCGATCGCACCGGGCTCCCGAAGAGCACCACCTCGCGGCTCGTCGGCGCGCTCGAGCGCCAGGGGCTGATCCAGCGCGACGGCGCGAGCGGCCAGCTTCGTCCCGGGTCGGTGCTCGTGCGGTTCGCACGGCGCGAGACCGGTGACGCGGAGCTCGTCGAGGTCGCCGCGGAGGCGCTCGACCGGCTCGCAAGCGAGAGCGGCGAGACCGTCAACCTCGGTGTCCCGTCCGCTGGTGCCGTCGAGCAGCTCGCCCAGCGCGACAGCCGGCACTACCTCGGCTCGACGAACTGGGTCGGACGGCGTGTCCCTCCGCACGGATCGGCGCTCGGCAAGGTCTTTCTCGCCCACGGTGTGATCGCGCTCCCCGACGGGACGCTCGAGCCCCTCGCACCGAGCACGCTCGACCGGGGCGCGCTCCTGCGCGACCTCGACCAGGTTCGCGCCCGTGGGTTCGCGACGGCCGTCGACGAGCTCGAGCCCGGTCTCTGGGCGGTCGCAGCGCCCGTGTACGACGCGGACGGTTCCGTGGTTGGCGCGCTCAGCATCGCCGGGCCGACGCTACGGCTCCGCGAGGGCCTGCTCGACGAGCTCGGTGCGTTGACGCGCCGGGAGGCATCGCGCGTCTCGGTCCTGCTCGGGTACGACGAACGGAGGAAGGGGGCAGCGTGAGCGACGACGAGATCGATCTCGGCTCGTTGACCGACGACGAGCTGGTGACCCAGATGCACGACGACCTCTACGACGGTCTCGCTGACGAGATCGCGCTGGGGACGACGATCCTCCTCGACCGCGAATGGCCCCCGGACAAGGTGCTGAACGACGCGCTCGTCGAGGGCATGCGGATCGTCGGGATCGACTTCCGCGACGGGATCCTGTTCGTACCCGAGGTGTTGCTCGCCGCGAACGCGATGAAGGCGGGGATGGCGATCCTGCGGCCGCTCCTGGCCGAGACCGGTGCCGAACGGGTTGGCAAGATCGTGATCGGGACGGTCAAGGGCGACATCCACGACATCGGGAAGAACCTCGTCGCGATGATGCTCGAGGGGGCGGGGTTCGAGGTGATCGACCTCGGGATCAACAACCCGGTCGAGAGCTACCTCGCCGCGCTGGAGGAGCACCAGCCCGACATCCTCGGCATGTCTGCGCTGCTGACGACGACGATGCCGTACATGAAGGTCGTGATCGACACGCTCACCGAGCGCGGGATCCGCGACGACGTGATCGTGCTCGTCGGCGGGGCGCCGCTGAACGAGGAGTTCGGCAAGGCCGTCGGCGCCGATGCCTACTGCCGCGACGCGGCGGTTGCCGCCGAGACCGCGCAGGCGCTCGTGCTCGCCCGGCGCGCCGCCGCGGCGGCGCCGAGCTGAAGGCCGCGGTTCGATGAGCCTGGTCGAGGAGGAGGTCGAGTTCGCGCCCCCGGGTGAGGCTCGGGTGCTCGTCCTCGCGTGCGGAGCGATCGCGCGGGAGGTGCTCGCCGTGATCGCGCTCAACGAGTGGCGCCACGTGGACGTGCGCTGCCTGCCGGCCAAGCTCCATTCGACGCCCGACCGGATCCCGGCTGCGGTCGACGCGAAGCTCACGGAGCTGGCTGACCGGTACGACCAGGTGTTCGTGGCGTATGCCGACTGCGGGACAGCGGGCGGGCTCGACAAGGTGCTCGACCGCCACGGCGTCGAGCGCCTCCCGGGTGCCCACTGCTACGGCTTTCTCGCCGGGAACGCGAACTGGGAGGCGATGCACGAGGCGGATCCCGCCACCTTCTACCTCACCGACTTCCTCGCGCGGCACTTCGAGGCGATCGTCGTTCGCGGGCTGAAGCTCGACCGTCACCCGGAGCTCGTGCAGATGATGTTCGGCAACTACCGGCGCCTCGTCTACCTCGCGCAGACGGACGACGACGGCCTGCGCGAGCGGGCGGCCGCGGCGGCCGCGTTTCTCGGGCTCGAGCTCGTGGTGGAGCGCACCGGGTACGGGGAGCTGCGGCCGGAGCTCGAGCGGTTCGTGCAGTTCGCGGGCCGGGCGAGCCCGGCCCCTACGAAGGCCGGTGACCATGGCTGAGCTCACCGTCATCTGGTGGCGCGACATCCCGGCACAGGTGACGGCGAAGGCCGGCCGCAGCAGGGCGTCGGCGCAGCTTCCCGATCGCTTCCAGGAGTCGATCGACGCCGCCGCGATGCGCGCCGGGCTGATCGGCACGGACGCGTACCTCGAGGAGTGGCGCCGCGAGTCGCGTAGCTGCGCCGACGATCTCGAGGGCGAGGTCGCGCAGGAGCTCGAGTGGCTCGACGCCGCCTACACCGACGATGCCCTCGAACGGCTCGTCAAGGGAAACGGAAGGGAGAACGGGTGACCGAGATGCTTCCTTGCCTGCGAGCATGCGTTTGCGCAGCCGCTCGGAGAGGCACATGACGGAGACGAGGCTGTCGTCTGCGTCGCAGGAGGTCGTGATCGGCTTCGACCGGCCGTTCGTGATCATCGGCGAGCGGATCAATCCCACCGGTCGGAAGAAGCTGGCGGAGGAGATGGTGGCGGGGAACTTCGACACCGTCGTCGCCGACGCGATCGCGCAGGTCGAGGCCGGGGCGCAGATGCTCGACGTCAACGCCGGGATCCCGCTCGCCGACGAGCCGGCGATCCTCGCGCACACGATCGAGCTCGTCCAGTCGGTCGTCAGCGTGCCGCTCTGCATCGACTCGTCGATTGTCGAGGCGCTCGAGCGCGGGCTGACCGCCTACGAGGGCAAGGCGCTCGTCAACTCGGTGACGGGGGAGGACGAGCAGATGGAGCGGGTCCTGCCCCTCGTCGCCCGTCACGGCGCCGCGGTGGTCGCGATTTCGAACGACGAGACGGGGATCTCGGAGGACCCCGACGTCCGCTTCGCGGTGGCGGAGAAGATCGTCTCGCGCGCGGCGGATCACGGGATCCCGCGCGAGGATGTGGTCGTCGATCCGCTCGTGATGCCGATCGGCGCGATGGGCACCGCCGGGCGCCAGGTGTTTCGGCTCGTCCGCCGTCTGCGCGAGGAGCTGAAGGTGAACACGACGTGCGGTGCCTCGAACGTCAGCTTCGGGCTGCCGAATCGCCCCGCGCTCAACGCGGCGTTCCTGCCGATGGCGATCGCGTCCGGGATGACGTCCGCGATCACGAGCCCGTTGCACGACGAGATGCGCAAGGCAGTCTGGGCGGCGGACGTGATGATGGGCAACGACGTGCACTGCGCAGCGTGGATCGCGCGCCACGGCGATGCCCCCGAAGGGCCGCAGTCCGGCCGGCGTGGCGGCCGCGAAGGGCGGCGACGGTCGGCGGCCGCGTGACCGCCCGGGTCGTCTTCTCTCCCTCCGGTCGGCGCGGGGCGGTCGAGGTCGGGACGACCGTGCTCGACGCGGCGCGCGCGCTCGGGGTCGACATCGACTCGGTCTGCGGCGGTCGCGGTATCTGCGGACGCTGCCAGGTCGAGGTGAGCGAAGGTGTCCACGCCAAGCACGGGCTCACCTCGTCGGGCGCGCATCTCAGCCCGGCGAGCGACGTCGAGCGGACGTGCGAGCGTCTCGTCTCGCCCGATCGGCGGCTGAGCTGCACGGCGCGGATCGAGGGGGACGTCGTGATCGACGTGCCGGCCGAGAGCCAGGTGTACCGCCAGGTCGTGCGAAAGGAGGCCGAGGCGAGGGCCGTGGCGATCGACCCCGTCGTCCGCCTCCACACGATCGAGGTCGCCCAGCCGGATCTCGCCGAGTCGCGCAGCGACCTGACGCGGCTTCGCGACGCGCTCGAGCGAGAATGGGGGCTCACCGGCCTCGACGTCGACGCGCACGTGGTCGAGCGCATCCAGTCGACGCTGCGGGACGCGGCGAGCCTGCTCCCGGAGGCAACGGGTTGGAGCGTCACCGTCGCCGTGCACGACGAGCGGGCCGTCACGGCGATCTGGCCTGGCTTCCACGACGCGGCCTACGGCATCGCGTTCGACGTGGGCTCGACGACCGTGGCCGGGCACCTCTGCGACCTCCGCACGGGTGAGGTGCTCGCCTCGGCGGGCGAGATGAACCCGCAGATCCGGTTCGGCGAGGATCTGATGAGCCGCGTCTCGTACGTGATGCTGCACCCGGGCTCGGTGCACGAGCTGACGCGCGCCGTGCGTGGCTGCCTCGCAAAGCTCTCGGCCGAGCTCGCCCGCGACGCAGGCATCGACCGGGACGACATTCTCGAGGTCGTGCTCGTCGGGAACCCGATCATGCACCACCTGGCCCTCGGTCTCGACCCGAGCGAGCTCGGTGGGGCCCCGTTCGCGCTCGCGATCGACGAGGCCGTTCGGCTGCGCGCAAGTGAGCTCGGGCTGCCTCTGAACGCGGGTGCGAGGGTCTACGTGCTCCCCTGCATCGCAGGTCACGTCGGTGCCGACACCGCCGGCGTCATCCTCGCCGAGGCGCCCTACGAGTCCGACGAGGTGTGCCTCGTGGTCGACGTCGGCACGAACGCCGAGATCGTGCTCGGCAACCGGGACAGGCTGCTCGCTGCCTCGAGCCCGACCGGTCCGGCGTTCGAGGGCGCGCAGATCAGCTGCGGGCAGCGCGCGGCCCCGGGCGCGATCGAGCGCGTGCGGATCGACCCCGAGACCCTCGAGCCGCGGATCAAGGTGATCGGCTGCGAGGCCTGGTCGGACGAGCCTGCGTTTGCGGATGCACAGGTGACCGGCGTCTGCGGCTCGGGGATCATCGAGGCAGTGGCCGAGCTCCACCTCGCCGGCATCCTCACCACCGACGGAACGATCGACGGTGCGTTGGCGGCCCGCACCCAGCGAATCGTCCCCGACGAGCGGACGTTCGCCTACCGGCTCTGGGACGGGCAGCCCGAGCTGACGATCACGCAGAACGACATCCGTCAGATCCAGCTCGCGAAGGCCGCGCTCCACGCAGGCTGTCGGCTCCTGCTCGACCACTACGGGCTCGAGCAGGTCGACCGAGTCAGGCTCGCCGGTGCGTTCGGCGCTCATCTCGATCCGGTCCACACACTCGTCCTCGGTCTCGTTCCCGACTGCGATCCCATGCACGTGACCTCAGCCGGGAACGCCGCAGGGACGGGGGCGCGGATCGCGCTGCTCAACCGCGCCGCCCGAACCGAGATCGAGGCCGTCGTCCGACGGGTCGAGAAGGTCGAGACTGCGCTCGAGCCGCGGTTCCAGGAGCACTTCGTCGGTGCCATGGCGATCCCACACGACACCGATCCCTATGCTCGACTGGCGGCTGCCGTCACCCTGCCGCCGAGGCGGATCGCGACCCCTGACCGCGACACACGAGGCACCCGCAGGCGTTCGGCTGCGACCAGCGAGAGGAGCAAGAGATGAGCGAGAGCACGGCTGCTGGAGGGCGCCGGAGCGGCGGGCGCGCGGCAAGGCAGGCGGCGAGGTCGCGTCCGTCGGTCGACCGGGTCCCGTACCTGACCCGCGCGCTGACGCCGTTCGAGGTGGTCTCCGACGAGGGTCTCGAGCTGATCGAGCACAACGCGGAGACCGTGCTCGAGCAGACCGGCATCGAGTTCCGCGACTTCCCCGACGCGCTCCGGCTGTTCGCCGAGGCGGGGGCCGACGTGGACGGGGAGCGCGTGCGCTTCCCGCGCGGGCTCTGCAGGCAGGTCGTGCAGGCCACGGCTCCGGCGACGTTCACCCAGGTCGCGCGCAACCGCGACAACGACGTCGTGATCGGTGGGGCCAATACCGTCTTTGCGCCCGCATACGGCTCGCCGTTCGTCCGCGACCTCGACGGTGGCCGCCGCTACGGGACGATCGAGGACTTCCGCAACTTCGTGAGGCTCGCCTACGCGACCCCATTCCTCCACCACTCGGGCGGGACGGTCTGCGAGCCCGTCGACCTCCCCGTCAACAAGCGCCACTACGAGATGGTGTACGCGCACATGCGCTACTCCGACAAGGCGTTCATGGGCTCGGTCACCCATCCTCGCCGCGCGGAGGACACGGTCGAGATGGCCCGGATCCTGTTCGGGGCCGACTTTCTCGAGGAGCACACCGCAATCGTCTCGCTTGCGAACGCCAACTCGCCGATGGTGTGGGACGCGACGATGCTCGGTGCCGCACAGGTGTACGCCGCGGCGAACCAGGGGGTGCTCGTCACACCGTTCATCCTCGCCGGGGCGATGGCACCGACGACGGTCGCCGCAGTCGCAACCCAGACGCTGGCCGAGGCGCTCGCCGGGATGGCGTTCTGTCAGCTCGTGCGACCGGGCGCGCCCGTGATCCTCGGCTCGTTCGCCTCGTCGATGTCGATGCAGTCCGGCGCCCCGACCTTCGGGACCCCCGAGCCCGCCCTGATCCTCTACGTCATGGCGGCGCTGGCTCGGCGGCTCGGCGTCCCGTTCCGCTCGGGTGGCGCGCTCACCGCGTCGAAGGTCTCGGACGCGCAGGCGGCGTACGAGTCGGCGAACACGATGCAGCCGACCGTGCTCGGCGGGGTGAACTTCGTGCTCCACACCGCGGGCTGGCTCGAAGGCGGTCTCACCATGGGATATGAGAAATTCATCCTCGACGTCGACCAGGCGGCCGCCTGGCACGCATTCGCGAAAGGGGTGGACTTGACCGAGAACGGCCAGGCGCTCGATGCGCTCCTCGGCAACGGGCCAGGGGTCCACTTCCTCGGGCACCCGCACACGCTCGCGAACTTCGAGAGCGCATTCTGGCGCTCGACGAACGCCGACAACGCGAGCTTCGAGCAGTGGGACGCCGAGGGGGCGAAGGACGCGACCGTGCGGGCGAACGAGACGTGGAAGCGGGTGCTGGCGGAGTACGAGCCGCCACCGATCGACGACGCGGTCGACGCCGAGCTGCGCGAGTTCATCGAGCGCAAGACGGCGTCCTTCCCGGACTCCTACGCATGAGCGGGACCGACGCCACCGCGATCAGCGGGCTCGTCGCCCGGTCGCGCTTCGAGGTGCTGCCGCTCGACGGGGTGGAGGAGCGTGTCCTGGCCCACGTCCCGAAGGGCGTCACCTTGACCGTGACCGCGTCACCGACGAAGGGTCTCACGCCAACGCTCGAGCTGTGCGCGGTGCTTGCCGGTCATGGGTATGCGGTCGTGCCACACCTGTCGGCACGCCTCGTCACCGGACGCGAGCACCTCGCGGAGGTCGTTGCCCAGCTCGACGAGATCGGCGTGCGTGACGTCTTCGTCGTCGGCGGGGACGCTCCGGAGCCTGTCGGCCCGTACGCCAGCGCAGGGGCGCTGCTCGACGACCTCGACGAGCTCGGTCATCCGTTCACGGCGATCGGGATCACGGGCTATCCGGAGCCGCACCCGCTGGTCGACGACGCGACGATGGCGGCCGCGATGACCGACAAGGCACGCCACGCGACCTACATCGCCACGCAGGTCTGCTTCGATCCCTCCCTCACGGCCCGGTGGATCGAGGGCGTGCGGTCGAGCGGGCTCGGGCTCCCGGTGCTCGTCGGCGTCCCCGGCGTCGTGTCGCGTGCGAAGCTCATGCGGATCTCGACCAAGATCGGGATCGGCGACTCGCTCCGCTTCCTGCGCAAGCATGGCTCGTTCGCGACGCGGTTTCTCCGCGGTGGCTTCAGCCCCACCCCGCTCGTCGAGGGGCTCGGCCCCGAGCTCGCACGAGGGACGGTCCAAGGCTTCCACGTATTCACGTTCAACGACCTCGAGGACACGATGGCCTGGCGCGCACGCCAACTCAACGGCGCTGCGTGATCGGCGCGCGGGTGCTCAGGAGAGGATGCGTGCGAGCAGGTGGAGCCAGTTCGCGTGCATGATCGACTCGACATCCGCCTCGGCGTAGCCACGATCCCGCAGGAGCCCAGCGACGGCGCCCAGGTCGGCGATCGTGTTCACATCGATCGGCGTCTGCTCACGCCCGAAGCCACCGTCGAGGTCGCTGCCGATGCCCGCGTGCGCGGTCGAGCCGGTGACGGTGCAGACGTGCTCGATCTGGTCGATCACGCGGGCGAGCGTGACGTCGTTCTCCGGTTGCCCGTGGACCCAGTCCGGGTCGAGCATCCAGCAGTCGAGCGCGGCACCGATCACGCCACCACGATCGGCGATCGCCAGGATCTGCTCGTCGGTGAGCTGGCGCTGGCGCGGCACGAGCGCCCGCGCGTTGCTGTGGCTCGCGAGGACGGTGCCGTGGTAGAGCTCGAGCGCCTCGCTCGTCGCGGGGTCGCTGCAGTGCGTCAGATCGAGGGCGATGCCGGCTGCCTCCATCGCCGCGAGCAGCGAGGGGCCTTCGTCGCCGAGACCGACCGTCGTGTTCGTGCCACCGGCGTATCGGCCAGGGCCGTAGTGCGTCAGCCCGATGATCCGCACCCCCGCGTCGTGCCAGTCACCCAGCTCCCCGGGGCTCGCGATCGGATCGGCCCCCTCCATCGAGATGACGATCCCGACAGGGGGCGGGTCGCCATCCGGCGATCCATCCCAGGCGCTCCAGGCGGTGACGTGCTCGTCCAGTTCGCTCGCGGTCTCGAGCACCCTGAGCTCGCCCTCCGCCTCGAGGCGTCGGTACCACGCGAGCTGGTCCCGCGCGGCCTGAGCAGCCTCCTCGACCGTCGCGTAATCGACCCCCTCCAGCGTCGTCCCGGTGCACCGCGCGATCACGGTGGCGATCGACACCGCGACGCGGCCCGCACGCAGCTCGGGCAGCGCGACCGTGCCCCTGCCACGGTCAGGCCCTTCGCGCCCGGCCCGGCGCTCGTGCTCGCGGATCTCCTCGACCGGTCGCCGCAGGTCGCGCCCACCGTGGACGGCGTTCCAGGCTAGGTCGAGGTGCGCGTCGACGATCAGCACCGACGGAGTATCGCGTCCGCGGCGTGATGGGTGAGCGGCACTACGACGTCCTCATCGTCGGCGGTGGGTCCGCCGGCTGCGCGCTCGCGAACCGCCTGTCGGCCGACCCGTCCACCCGGGTGCTCGTCCTCGAGGCGGGCCGGACCGACTCTCGGTGGGACGTGTTCATCCACATGCCCGCCGGGCTCGCGACCCCGATCGGCAACCGGTTCTACGACTGGAAGTACGAGTCCGAGCCCGAGCCGTTCATGCACGGGCGGCGGATCCACCATGCTCGTGGGAAGGTGCTCGGCGGCTCGAGCTCCATCAACGGGATGATCTTCCAGCGCGGGAACCCGCTCGACTACGAGCGCTGGGCGGCAGACCCGGGGATGGAGAGCTGGGACTTCGCCCACTGCCTGCCGTACTTCCGCCGCATGGAGGACTGTCTGGCCGCCGCCGTGGACGATCCGTTTCACGGGCACGGCGGCCCGCTCGGGCTCGAGCGAGGACCTGCAGCCTCGCCGCTCTTCGAGGTGTTCTTCGAGGCCGTCCAGCAGGCGGGCTACCCGCTGACCGACGACGTCAACGGCTACCGGCAGGAGGGCTTCTCGAAGTTCGACCGCAACATCCGGCGCGGCCGGCGGCTGTCCGCCGCGGGCGCGTACCTCCACCCGGTCATGCATCGTCCGAACCTCGAGGTGCGCTGTCGTGTCCAGGTCGCCCGCGTCGTATTCCACGGCACACGTGCGATCGGGGTCGAGACCGTCGAGGGCGAGCGGCTCCTCGCGGGTGAGGTGATCCTCTGCGGTGGGGCGATCAACAGCCCGCAACTCCTGCAGCTCTCGGGGGTCGGCGATCCCGCGCTGCTCGAGTCGCTCGGGATCGGCGTGGTCGCCGCGCTCCCCGGCGTGGGCGCGAACCTGCAGGACCACCTCGAGGTCTACGTCCAGCACGCCTGCACGCAGCCGGTCTCGATGCAGCCGGCACTCCAGCACTGGCGCAAGCCGTGGATCGGGCTCCAGTGGCTCTTCCTGCGGCGCGGCCCGGGCGCATCGAACCACTTCGAGGCAGGTGGGTTCGTCCGTTCGAACGACGAGGTCGCGTACCCCAACCTCATGTTCCACTTCCTCCCGCTCGCGATCCGCTACGACGGGACCAAGCTCGACGGTGGGCACGGCTACCAGGTGCACGTGGGGCCGATGTACTCGGACGCACGCGGCGCGCTGCAGATCGTGAGCGCCGACCCGCGCGCCAAGCCGGCGCTCCGCTTCAACTACCTCTCGACCGAGCAGGATCGGCGCGAGTGGGTCGAGGCGATCCGTTGCGCCCGACTGATCCTCTCCCAGGAGGCGTTCGATCCGTTCGACGGCGGCGAGATGTCACCGGGCCCGGCGGTCGAGACCGACGACGAGATCCTCGACTGGGTCGCACGCGACAGCGAGACCGCCCTCCACCCCTCGTGTACCTGCGCGATGGGCACGGGGCCGCGTGCGGTTGTCGACCCGGAGACGATGCGCGTGCACGGGGTGGAAGGGCTTCGCGTCGTCGACGCCTCGGTGTTCCCCTACGTGACCAACGGCAACATCTACGCGCCGACGATGATGGTCGCCGAGAAGGCCGTCGACCTGATCCTCGGGCAGGCACCGCTCGCGCCCGAGCCGGTGGATTTCTACCGCCATCGCTCGTGATCCTGGCCGTCGACCAGGGCACGACCGGGACGACCTGCCTCGTGGTCGACGAAGGGCTGCGAGCGATCGGGCGGGGTTACGTCGAGGTGCGCCCGTCCTTCCCCCGGCCGGGCTGGGTCGAGCTCGACCCGGTCGAGATCTGGGAGAGCGTGCTCGCGGCGGCCCGGCAGGCGCTCGCCGATGCGCGCATCGGCGCCGGCGACCTCAGCGCGATCGGGGTCACGAACCAGCGGGAGACGACGATCGTCTGGGAGCGCTCGACCGGGAGCCCGGTACACCCGGCGATCGTGTGGCAGGACCGCCGCACCACCGAGCGCTGTCGGGAGCTGCCGTCGGACCTCGTCCGCGAGCGCACCGGTCTCGTTCCCGACCCGTACTTCTCCGCCACGAAGCTCGAGTGGATCCTCTCCCGCACCTCGCAGCCGCAGGGGAAGCTCGCCTTCGGCACGGTCGACACGTGGCTCGTGTGGAACCTGACCGGTGGCCGTGTGCACGCGACCGACGCGACAAACGCATCGCGGACGATGCTCCTCGATCTGCACCGCGGCACCTGGGACGGTGAGCTGCTCGAGCTCTTCTCCATCGAGCGCGCGTTGCTGCCCGACGTCGTCCCGTCGTCGGGTGTCGTGGGCGAGGCGGCGCTCGACGGTGCGACCGTCCCGGTGGCGGGGATCGCCGGCGACCAGCAGGCGGCGCTCTTCGGGCAAGGCTGCCTCACCGCCGGGCAGGCGAAGGCGACCTACGGCACGGGGAGCTTTGTCCTCGCGCACCTCGGCGACGCGGCGGGACCGGTGCCCGAAGGGCTGCTCAAGACAGCCGCGGCGACGACCGGCGTCGAGCGCCGATTCGCGGCGGAGGGCTCGGTGCTGGTCGCCGGCGCTGCGATCCAGTGGCTCCGCGACGGGCTCGGGGTCATCGCGTCGGCCGCCGAGACGGAGGAGCTGGCGCGCTCGGTCGAGTCGACCGACGGCGTCGTCTTCGTTCCGGCGTTGACGGGTCTCGGGTCGCCGTACTGGGATCCCGAGGCGCGCGGGCTCATCTGCGGCCTGACGCGCGGCACGACCCGCGCCCATCTCGTCCGTGCAGCGCTGGAGGCGATCGCGCACCAGGTGGCGGACGTGCTCGACGTGCTCCCGCTCGAGGTCGGCGTCCTGCGGGCCGACGGGGGTGCGACGGCGAACTCCTTCCTCATGCAGCTCCAGGCAGACCTGGTCGGCTGCCCGGTGGAGGTGGCCGCGGACGCCGAGGCGACGGCGCTCGGCGCAGCCGCGCTGGCGGGCATCGCGACCGGCGTCTGGCGTGACGCCGACGAGGTCGCCGCGCTCGTTCGTCGCGGCGCACGGTACGAGCCACGGATGAGCGCGGAACGCGTGGCCGAGAGCCGTAGCGCCTGGCGTAGGGCGATCCACCGCACGCTCGCCTGAGACCGCGTCACGCAATCCGTTCGCGGTCCCCGACCGTAGTCCAGGTGTCGTCCCACGCGATCGAAAGGAACCGCCAATGCATCGTCTCGTCATCGGCGCGCTCGGGCTGGTAGCCGCTGCCCTGCTCGTCGCCGCCCCGTCCTCCGCGCGTTCCACCGCGTCGCCAAAGCTCGTCGGGACCGACGGCCCGGGTTTCACGATCACCCTCACGAAGACGGGCAAGAAGGTGACCAAGCTCACGCACGGCACCTACTCCTTGACCGTCAACGACAAGGCGAGCGCACACAACTTCGTGCTCGAGGGCCCCGGTGTCGAGCGAGACATCACAACGGTCCCGTTCACGGGAACGAAGACCGTCACCGTCAAGCTCCGCCCGGGGAAGTACAAGTTCTACTGCCGCCCTCACGAGTCGTCGATGTTCGGATTCGTGACGGTGAAGTAGCGGACGACTACCGTGCGACCGACAGCACCGCCTTGACGATCCCGTCGTAGCCGGTGCAGCGGCAGAGGTTGCCAGAGAGGGCGATACGCACCTCGTCCTCGCTCGGCGTCGGGTTATCGGCGAGGAGCGCAGTCGCCGAGACGAGCATCCCGGGGGTGCAGAAGCCGCACTGAACGCCGCCGTGCTCGAGGAAGGCCGCCTGGAGCGGGCTGAGCTCGCCGGTCGCGGCAAGCCCTTCGACGGTGGTCACCTCGCTGCCCTCGGCCTGGAGCGCGAGGTACGAGCAGCTGTTCACCGGCTTGCCGTCGAGCAGCATCATGCAGGCGCCGCACTCGGAGTCGTCGCAGCCCTCCTTCGAGCCGGTCAACCCGATCGCGTCGCGAACCGCCTCGAGCAGGCTCGCGGTCGGCTCGAGCTCGACCGGGTACGCGATGCCGTTCACCCTGAGGGTCGCCTGGGTCACGACGCATCCCGTGCCCGTTCGATCGCGGCCGCGAGCACGCGCCCTGCGATCACGCCCGCCATCGCGCGCCGGTAGCCGGCCGAGCCGCGTACGTCGGAGATCGGCTCTGCGGCCGCGGCGACCGCTGCCGCTGCCGCCTCGACCGCCTCGGCCCCGGCGTCGCTGCCGGCAAGCGCTTCCTCTGCCTCGGGGACGCGCCGGATGGTGGGCGACAGCGCGGTCATCGCCACGCGGGCACCCACGACCTCTCCCTCGGACAGCGTGATCGCCGCCGACGCGCCGACAACCGCGATCTCCATCTGTCGACGGTATTCGAGCCGCTGGTATGCGCTTCCCGTGCCGGCGACCGGCGCGGGCACGTCGATCGCCACGAGCAGCTCGTCCGGGTGCGCAGTGGTGCGACCCGGTCCTTCCCAGAGCTCCTCGACTGCCACCCAGCGCGTGCCCGACGCGGAGCGCAGCGTCACCGTCGCGCCGAGACAGACGAGCGGGGCGCCCGTCTCCATCGCGGGCGACGCGTTCATGAGGTTGCCACCGACAGTGCCCTGAGCCCGGGTCGCATGCGACCCGACGATCGCGCAGGCGTCCGCGAGCGCCGTGAACCGCTCGGCTACGGCGGGCGTCGCGAGCAGCTCGGCATGGGTGGCGAGCGCCCCGAGCCGGAGCCCACCGTCGTCGAGCACCTCGACACCGTGCAGCTCTGCGATCCGGTGGATCGCGACGATGCTCTCGGGGAGGGGTGCCTTCCCGGAGCGTGCACCGACGACGAGATCCGTGCCACCCGCGACGGGGCGCGCTCCACCGGCAACCGCGGCGAGCGCCTCGTCGAGCGTCGCCGCCGACGCGAACGTGCTCACGACGAGGCGTCCTCGGAGCCGGCGCTCCATACGCGCTCGGGTGTCATCGGCAGCGCGCGCACCCGCGCCCCGGTCACCTTTGCAATCGCATTGCCGATCGCACCTGCGGTCGGGACGCACGGCGGCTCGCCGACGCCCTTCGACCCCTTCGGGCCGGCCGAGGACGTCTCGGTCTCGATCCAGAGCACCTCGATCGCCGGCGCGTCGGAGGCCGTCACGAGCTTGTAGTCGGTCAGATGGGGGTTGCGGTGACGTCCGGCCTCGTCGAGCTGGGTGCCCTCACTGAGCGCCTGCCCGATCCCCATCACCACCCCGCCGTAGACCTGGCCATCGGCGCCGATCCGGTTCAGGATCCGCCCGCAGTCGTGCGCCGCAGCGACCCGCAGCACCCGGACGACCCCGGTTGCGCGGTCGACCTTGACGTGTGCGGCGTGCGCGATCAGCTGCGGCGCGTGGAACGACTCGAGCCCGAGTCTGCCGACGCACCCTTCGGCAGGCGCGCTCGGCCCTTCCGGGATCTCGCCGTGCCCGCGGCCGTGGAACGTCCCGGAGCCGGCGAGATCGGCGATGGTCACCGCCTTGTCGGCCGAGCCCTTCACCCGCACCGATCCGCCGACGAGCTCGAGGTCTTCGCGTGCAGCCTCGAGCTGATCCGCGGCCGCGTCGAGAAGCTGGTCGCGCACCTCGCCCGCCGCTGCGATCACCGCCCGACCGCTGTTGAACGTCGTCTGCGAGCCGCAGGAGCCCATGTCCCACGGGGCCGCGTCGGTGTCCTGGTAGAGGATCGAGAAGTCCTCGGGGCGCATCCCGAGCTCGGCGGCGACGTAGCGTGGCATCGCCATCACCGCGCCCGTGCCGTTCTCCTGGGCCCCGGTGACGATGGTGCCCGTGCCGTCGGGGTTGAGCTTCACGTAGGCGCCGCTGTTCGCCGTGAAGCACGGCCACCAGCCGACGGCTACCCCGATCGCTTCGTCGTCGGGCAGCTCCTGGTCGTAGCCGATCGCGTCGAGAGCGGCCTCGAGCGTCTCGCGCATTGCGATCTGCTCGAGCACCTGGCCGGTCGGTGTGGTCGATCCGTTCTCGATGAGGTTCTTGCGCCGCAGCTCGACGGGGTCGATCCCAACGGCCGCGGCCAGCTCGTCGAGCTGTTGCTCGAGCGCCCAGCAGACCTGCGGTGCGGTCGGGGCGCGGATCGAGGACGAGGGCTGGTTGTTCGTGTAGACGAGCGAGGACTCGATCTCGACGTTCTCGATCACATACGGGCCGACGGCGTGCATCGCCGCCATCTGCGCGAAGAACCCACCCTCGCCGCAGTATGCGCCCTTGTCGAGCACGAGCCGTCCACGGTGGGCGACGATCGTGCCGTCGGCGCGCGCGCCCGTCTCGAGCTCGATCACCATCCCCTCGCGGCGGTGGCCGACCGCGACGAACTCCTCGCGGCGCGAGAACACCAGCTTGACGGGCCGCCCGGCGGCGCGGGCCAACGCCGCGACATGTCCCTCGAAGTGGAAGTCGCATTTCGCGCCGAAGCCGCCACCGAGCAGCGGCACGATCACGCGGACGTGTGACTCGGGCAGCTGGAGCGTGTGCGCGACCCCGGCGCGCGCCGCGTATGGCACCTGGGTCGACGTCCACACCGTGACGCGATCGCCGTTCCACTGAGCGACGATCGCGCGCGGCTCGATCGGGACACCCTGAACCGGGTCGGTCACGTACCGGGCCTTGACGACGAAGTCCGCGCTCGCCATCGCCGCGTCGGCGTCTCCGCTCACGACCGTCGAGTAGCCGAGCCGGTTGCGGTCGCGGAGCAGTTCCTCGGCCGCCTCGTACGACTCCCAGTCGGGATGGACGAGCGGCGCGTCAGCGTCGAGCGCGGCGACGAAGTCGTTGACGACGGTCAGCGGCTCGTACTCGACCTCGATGAGGGCGGCCGCCCGTTCGGCGATCGCGGCTGTCGTTGCTGCCACCCCTGCCACGATGTCGCCCTCGAAACGGACGACGTCGCGCGCGAACAGCCGCCGGTCCTTCACCATCCCGCCGTACAGGACGTCGGGCACGTCTTCGTGGGTGACGATCGCCAGGACGCCCGGGAGAGCCCGTGCCTTCGACGCGTCGATCCGGGTGATCCGCGCGTGGGTGTGGTCGGCGTAGCGGAACTTCGCGACGAGCTGCCCGGTGAGCGTGAGGTCGGCGGTGTACCGGCCGACACCGGTCACCTTTTCCTTGCCGTCGGGGCGAACGAACGCGCGGGGCTCCTCGAGCGCGGTCACGACCGCATCCAATCACACCGGGGCGGGCAAGCTCGCCCTTACGTGCCTTGGTCGCCGAGTGCCTCGGCGACGAGCGCCTGAAAGTGCGCGATGAGTCGCTCGGACTCCGGCATGAGGGAGCCCCAGGGCAGGCCGCCGCTCGCGATCCCCCGCTGGACGCGCTCGACCAGCACGCGGTCCTCGACCCCGACGAGCTCGTCGAGCGCGAGGTAGTCGGCGAGCCAGGCGTCGTCGACTCCCGGGCCGACGAAGTAGTCGAGGAAGCGGGTGGTCCGGTCCGTGGAGAGCGGCAGGATCGGCCCGATCGAGAGGTTGGGGCGTCCGGGCATGACGTTGATGACCGTGTTCGGGAAGAGGTAGTAGAACTGCCCCTGGGCGATGTCCCCGGTCGCGTCGTACACGCCGCCCCCGCCGTTTCGCGCCGGGCTCCGCTGGCTCGAGAACCAGCGATGGGTCTCGAGCCGGTAGCCGTCCTTCGACACGTCGATCGCCTTCGAGAGCGCGGGATGCGCGACCGCGCAGTGGTAGCACTCGAGGAAGTTCTCGGCGCACACCTTCCAGTTGCAGGCGTACGGCTCGGAGGTTGTCCGCTCGTGAAAGCGGAGCGCGTCCAGCTCGATGCCGCCGGTCGCGAGAAGCGAGGGGAGCTCGCCGAGGAACGTCGCCAGCGGCTCGGCCGACAGGTCGCGGTTGACGAACACGAACGGGCCCCACTCGTCGACCGCCACTGCCACGAGCCCGAGCGCGTCGCGGTCGAATCCCGGCTCGAGCTCGCCGCGCGGTGCGCTGCGCAGCGAGCCGTCGAGGTCGTACGTCCAGGCGTGGTAGGGGCACTGGATCGTCTCCCGCCGGTCGTCGGCGTCGCAGAGGACGAAGCCCCGATGCCGGCAGACGTTGACGAACGCCCGGAGCTCTGCGTCGCGCCCGCGAACGACGATCAGCGGAACGGTGCCCGCGTGCGCGGTCGCGATCGCCCCGGGCTCCGCAACCTGCTCGCTGCGACAGGCGTACTGCCAGAAGCGGCCGAAGAGGAGCTCCTGCTCCAGCCGGAGCACCGCGGGGTCGACATACCAGTCGTACGGGAGCGTCCGGGTGCCGGAGACCGTCGCCACGAGGCCAGTGTACGCAGCGTCGAAGTGCCGGCCGACGCGATCGAGGAGGGTGGTACGCTCGCCCGCATGCCGGCCCCCGACCGTGCGCAGACGCCGGTGTCGCACGGCGAGATCGCCGCCGCCGTCGGTCGCGAGGCGGAGTGGATGGAGTCGCTGCTCTGCGAGCTCGTCGGCTGCGCGTCGGTGCTCGGCGAGGAGGAAGCCGCGCAGGCGATCGTCGCCCGCGCTCTGCACGAGCTCGGTCTCGAGCCCGTCGACGTGCCGATGGACGAGCAGGCGCTGCGCGCGCACCCGCTCGCGGCGCCGTTCTCGTGGGAGGTGACCGGGAAGCGCAACGTCGTCGCGGTGTGGGACGGCGCGGGCGACGGGCACGTCGCTCGGGCTCAACGCGCACGTCGACGTCGTGCCGCCCGCCGCCGAGCAGCTCTGGTCACGGCCGCCGTTCGAGCCTTGGCGGGACGGTGACTGGCTCGTCGGTCGTGGCACCGGTGACATGAAAGGCGGTCTCGTTGCGATGCTCGGCGCGGTACGTGCCCTCCGGGCGCTCGATCTCGCGCCGCTCGGTGACGTCCAGCTCCACTCGGTCGTGGAGGAGGAGTGCACCGGGAACGGGGCTCTCCAGTGCGTGATCGCGGGCTACCGCCCGGACGCGGTCGTGATCCCGGAGCCGTTTCCCGGTGCGATCAGCGTCTCCCAGGTCGGAGTGCTCTGGTTTCGAGTCGAGCTCGAAGGAGTGCCCGCCCACGTAGGCGACGCCGGAGACGGGATCGACGCGATCGCAGCCGCGCTGCCGATCCTCGAGCGCCTCCGCGAGCTCGAGGTGGAGCTGAACGAGGAGCCACCGCCGCCGTACGACGAAGTCCCCCATCCGATCAATCTCAACGTCGGCGTCGTGCAAGGCGGCGACTGGCCCTCGACGGTGCCCGGCCTCGTGCGTGCTCTCGTGCCGGCTCGCGCTCTACCCGGGAGCCTCTGTCGACGGGTTGCGGAGACGCGTCGAGGAAGCGGTGGCGAGCGTCGCCCGTGAGCACGACTGGCTGCGGGACAATCCGCCGCGCGTGGTGTACGACGGGTTTGCGAACGAGGGTGTCGAGGTTCCGCGCGACGCACCGATCGTCGTGGCCCTCGGCGCGCGCTCACGCGGAGGCGACGGGCACCGCGCCCGCGCTCGTGCCGACGACTGCGACGACGGACGCACGGGCGTTCGTGAGCAACGGGATCCCGGCGGTCTGCCTCGGCCCGCTCGCCGAGTCGATCCACGGGATCGACGAGCGCGTCCACGTGCCGTCGATCGTCACGACCGCCGAGACGCTCGCCCTCCTCGTGCGCGACTGGTGCGGGGTCGTCGCGTGAGAGCGCGGACGCTCGTGCTCCTCGCCGCGCTGGCGGCGCTGGGCGCGGCTGTCTTCCGGCGCGGCGGCGACCAGGAGCCGAGCCCGCAATCGCCCGAGCCGACCGCCGGAGAGCCGGAGCCGTCACGCGGCCGAGCCGAGCGCGGAGACGATCGAGGCTGCCGACGAGGACGACGCGATCCCGCCCGGCTGGGAGGCGATCGAGATCAAGCCCCCGCGATCCGCCGTCCGCTCCGCCCGACCCGGGCCGCTGCGTGGCATCTCGGAGATCCGCCGCTTCTTCCGCACGAACGACGTCCCCGTGTGGTTCGTGTCGGCGACGGCGTTCAACCTGCTCGGGATCGACCGCTGGGTGCGCCGCTTCACCTACGTCAACTACTACGACTCGTTCGACGGCAACCACCCGAACGTCGTCGTGCCGGGTCAGCTCGCTCCGCCCACCTTCGACTCGATCGAGGCGATCAACAACTACCTCCTCGGTCACAAGGAGATCGTCGACCGCGTCAGGGAGGTCGGTGGCGGCAAGGCGCTCTTCCTCATGTTCGACGAGAAGACCGAGGAGCTCGCCGAGGCGGCCGGGCTCGAGGTCGCGTTCCCGTCAGCCGCCTTGCGGATGCGGCTCGACTCGAAGATCGAGACGACCCGGCTCGCGGACGACGCCGGCGTGCCGAGCGTGCCGAACATCCTCGGGAGCGCCCGCTCGTACGAGGGTCTCGTCTCGCTCGCCGACGGAGCGGATCTCGGTCGCGATCTCGTCGTCCAGACGCCGTACGGCGACTCCGGCCAGACGACCTTCTTCATCGGCTCCCGCGCCGACTGGGACGAGCACGCGACGAAGCTCGTCGGCGAGCACCTCAAGGTGATGAAGCGGATCAACTGCCGTGAGGCCGCGATCGAGGGTGTGATCACCCGGCGCGGGACGCTCGTCGGGCCGTTGATGACCGAGCTGACGGGGTTCCCGGAGCTGACGCCGTACGGCGGTGGCTGGTGCGGGAACGACGTCTTCGCGACGGCGCTCACCGCGGAGCACCGCGAGCTGGCGCGTGCCTACGCGATCCGGATGGGCGACCGCCTCCGCGACGAGGGGTACCGCGGGTACTTCGAGCTCGACGTGCTCGCAGACATGGACAGCGGCGAGCTGTATCTCGGCGAGCTCAACCCGCGTGTCACCGGCGCCAGCTCGATGACGAACGTCACGGCGGTCGCCTACGGCGACATGCCGCTCTTCCTCTTCCACCTCCTCGAGTTCATGGACGTCGACTACGAGATCGACGCCGACGAGCTGAACACCGCCTGGTCGCAGCCCAGTGCGATCGACGAGTGGAGCCAGTTCGTCCTCAAGGACACGGCGGACCGGGTCGAGCTCATCACCGAGGCGCCCCGGTCGGGGATCTGGCGGTTCGACCCGGACGCGCACGGTGGGATCCGCTTCGTGCGGCCCGAGACCGACTGGCACACGGTGGTGGACGAGAGCGAAGCGTTCTACCTCCGGATCGCGGGCGAGGGCCAGTACCGATACCCGGGGGCCGACATCGGGATCCTCGTCACGCGGGGGCGCCTCCAGAGCGACGAGCACGAGCTCACCGACCGCGCCCACGACTGGATCACGGGCGTCAAACGCCAGTTCTGGACCGCACCGGCCCTGCCGGTCGGGGACGAGCTCCCGCAGCCCGAGCCGTTCTCGTTCAAGATGCTGTGAGGTCGTACGCGTTCGCGACAATGGCCGCGGAATGACCGTCCAGCTGACGTTCGAGTCGATCTCCGAGCCGACCCCGGGCGCCTCTGGGCCCGGCTGTTCGAGCGACACTGGCCGCGCTACCGCGGCTGGTTCCTGTTCGAGGGCGAGGCCGCCCGGTCCTCGTACGTCGAGGCGCGGGCCGCGATCGAGCGCCACATGCCCGAGCTCGGGCCGACCTACGAGGCGTTGTGCGAGCTGACCGGCGGTGGCGACCTCGAGGCTCGGTTTCTCGCGATGTGGCGGCCGCCGTCCTACCTGTCCGGCTGCTCGCAGGCGGTCTGGCGCGCGAACGACCACGCTGCCGTGCTCATCCGGAACTACGACTACGCGCCCGAGCGACTCGAGGGCACCATCCTCCATACGCACTGGGGTGACCACGCGGTGATCGGGACGGGTGACTGCGCGTGGGGTCTGCTCGACGGGCTCAACGACGCCGGGCTGGCCGTGTCGCTCGCCTTCGGCGGGCGCCGCGTCGTCGGGACGGGGTTCGGCGTGCCGCTCGTCGTCCGCTACCTGCTCGAGACGTGCACGAGCACCGAGCAGGCACGGGCCACGCTCGGCCGGCTGCCGTACCACCTGGCGCACACGCTCACGATCGTCGACCGCGAGGGAGACACCTGCACCGCCTACCTGTCGCCCGATCGGGGTGCGACGCTGTCGGACACGCCGGTGGCGACGAACCATCAGGGCGAGGTCGAGTGGGCGGAGCACGCCGAGGCGACCCAGCTCGCTCGAGCGCGAGGGAGCGCTCGTCGGGCTCGTGCAGGGTGGGGCACGCGACGTCGAAGAGCTCGTCGATGCATTCCTCCGCCCGCCGCTCCGTCAGGATGGGTACGCGCGCGGCATGGGCACGCTCTACACCGCGGTGTTGGAGCCCTCCGAGGGCCGTGCGCGGTACGTCTGGCCCGAACAGGAGCTCGTGCAGCGACTCGAGCGGTTCGACGAGGAGACGCGCGTCGTGACGCTCGTCGTGCCCAGCGCCGCCTGACGCGGCTGGCACCTGCGACTTGATGTAAGGTCACCCTTACATCGTGAAGACAGCAAGCCATGCTTCGGCTGAACAACACGCTGTCATCGTCCCTGCGTTCTCTTGTAAGGTGGGCCTGCCATGAACTCGAACTCCCTTCTCGGTGGTCGCGCCCGCTGGTTCGCCGGCGCCGTGCTCGCGCTCGCCGTCGCGATCCCGGCGGCCACGGCCGCTCCGACCGCGCAGCCCGGGTCGCCCCAGCTGCAGCCGGTGAAGCGCTACCTGCTCCAGCACACGAAGCAGCTGACGGCGTTCACGCGCGAGCAGCAGGCGATCGCGAACCGGTACTACGCGCTCGCCAAGGCGAACGGCTTCGACTACGACGCCCTGCTGGCCAACCACAGAGCGCAGGTCACGAAGGACATCGCCCGTGCCAAGAAGATCTGGGTCGCGGGCAACCCGCTGTACGAACGGGTCGAGGGGATCGTCGCCGGTACGCCGTCCCTGGCCCTCTACGACGTGATCATCGACGCCGGCTCCTCGGCGAAGGAGGACCCGGCGAGCGCGGTGCCGTTCGATCTCAGGCTCCCGAACGGCAAGGTCCTCCGCAAGCCGGGGAACTTCTACAACCTCACCGAGGGGATGCTGTGGGGCACGCTCCCCGCGTACGTCGGTGCGAAGGCCGATCTCGACGGCGATGGAAAGGTCGAGTTCGGCGAGGTGCTGCCCGATGCGAACGTGTTCAAGGGCGCTGCCGACGGGTTCGTAACCTACGCGGCCAAGCTCGATAGCGCCGCAAAGGCCTGGCAGCCCACGCCATCCGACGCGTTCACCTCGGTCGTGGTGATGGTGCCGACGATGAGCGAGTACTTCGGCCAGTGGAAGGTCTCGCGGTTCGTCCTCGGCGACAAGGCGAGTGGCGAAGCGTTCAACGTCGTCTCACGCCTCTCCGACATCGGCGACATCCTCGGGGGTCTCCGCGTGATCTACACGGGCATCGGGCCAGCGATCACGAAGGTCGACCCGCAGCAGAGCGCGCAGACGAAGCGCGAGCTCGACTCGCTCTGGCAGTTCGTCGGGAAGCTGAAGGCGCAGGAGCGGAGCGGCAAGCGGTTCCGTCCCCAGGAGGCCGACGTGCTCGGTCGCACCGCGCAGGAGCGCGCGAACGCCATCGCCGGCCAGGTGACCCAGGCGGCGGCGCGGCTCAAGGTGAAGATCGTCCAGTGAGGGCCGGGACGGCCCGAACCGAAGGGCCGGGCATCCCCGGCCAAGATCGACGACCACGGTGAGTTGAGCATTCGGATGCGCGTCGTTCTCCTCGGGTGTGTCACGGTGGCGAGCCTCTGGCTCGCCACCGCCGCGTCGGCCGCACCGCCGTGGCAGGACGCCTCGACGGTGCGCCTGGCGCTCTCGGATGCCGAAGCAGAGGCCCTGATCGGCGATCCACATGCGGTCGTCGCGATGGTCGCCGAGGCGAAGGTCGCGGCCGAAGAGGTGCTCGCCGGTCACCCGGTCGAGCTGCGGGCGGCGCATGCTGCCTTCGACCGCGCGGACGTTGCGGCCGCAAAGCTCGACACCACCCGCCTTGCATCGGCGCGGGCCTCCGTCTGGACGGCGATCCTCGCGGTCGCGTTCGACGAGGCGGTCGACGCCACCCGGCGGGGGGACGTCGCGGCGGCACGGTCGTGGCTGCTCGTCCGCGAGTTTCGCCCACCGACGAGGTTCACGCGGCCGGCGGCCGACGCGACTGTCGCGCTCGACCGACTGGCCCATGGCGCGCTCAGCCCGGCGGCGGCGGCGGCGATCGTCCGCAACGACTTGCTCGATACCTACGACGGGCGGCTCAGCTCGACACTGGCGGGCCTCGCCGAGGCCCAGCGGCTCGGGTTCCGAACGCCGCGGGCCGAGAGCGGACAGCTCATCCTCGGCTACTGGTCGATCCTCGGGCCGTCGTACCGCACCCAACGCGGACAGGCGCGCTGGGACACGACGACGTCGGTGCTCGAGCGCCTGGCGAACGCGTCGACGACTGGACGCGGCGTCCCCGTCGCGCTCGCAGCCGCCGAGGATCGCCTCGAGGGCTTCCGGGCTGCGCCGCTCTCCGCCGAGGAGACCCTGCGCAGGGCGGGCCAGCTCGACCGTTTCATCCGCCTCGTGTCGATCGAGTACGGGCGCGGCGTCAGCGGCGGTCGCGTGACGAAGGACTTCGAGATCCAGGAGGCGATCACGTTCCGCGACGGCGCCGCCGCCGCGTTCGCCGATCTCGAGCCCAAGCTCCTCGCTCGCGACACCGCGGCGACCCGGCGCGTGAGGGCGTCGCTCGCGTCGCTCGGGACGTGGCTCGCGATCGCGAGCCGCGGTGGCCAGGCGCGCGATCCCGCCGCGCTCGAGGCGACGGTGGCCGGTGTGGTCGACGACCTCGACCGCCTCTATCCCTCGCAGTGGAAGGACGCAGCGAAGACCGCGGACTTCGACGTGATCGCCGCCGCGCTCGATCGGATGCAGGCGGCCGCCGCGAGCGGTGACTGGGGATCGGCGGAGGCTGCGCGGATCGAGGCGTACGGGATCTTCGAGCTCGGTCCCGAGCAGCGGCTCAGGGGTCTCGCCCCGTCGCTCTTCCAGGGCGTCGAGTCGTTGTTCTGGTACGGCACCGGCAGTCAGGACGGGCTCGTCCGGTTGATCAAGGCCAAGGCGACGACCGCGGAGCTCGCAACGGCGCGTGCGGGGCTCGACGCCGAGCTGACGAAGGCCGAGGAGCGTATCGGCAGCGGCCCCGGCTCGCGACTGTCGATCGTCTCGAACAGCGCGATCATCGTCTTTCGCGAAGGGCTGGAGGCGGTGCTGATCCTGGCCGCGCTGATGGCGAGCATGGTGGGGTCGCAGCGGGGCTATCGGCGCCCGCTCATGGGCGGCGTGCTCCTCGCACTCGTCGCGAGCGTGGCGACGTGGATCGTCGCGCAGACGCTGCTCGGCTCATTGGCCGGCTACGGCGAGCGACTCGAGGCGATCGTGTCGCTCGTGGCGATCGGGGTGCTGCTGCTGATCCTCAACTGGTTCTACCACCGCGTCTACTGGCAGGAGCACCTCGGTGACCTGCACGGCAAGAAGAAGGCGGTGCTTGCCGGCGCAGGGCTCTCGCTCGTGACCGCGCAGGTCGTCGGCCTGACGATGCTCGGCTTCACGAGCGTGTACCGCGAGGGGTTCGAGACGGTGCTCTTTCTCCAGGCGCTCACGCTCGAGGCCGGCGCCTGGACGGTGCTCGAGGGGGTCGCCCTCGGATTCGCGGCGGTCGTCGCGGTGTTCTTCGTCGTGGTCGCGCTCGAGCGGAAGCTCCCGCACAAGAAGATGCTGATCGCGACCGGCTTGATGATCACGTGGGTGCTCGTCGTGCTGGTGGGCCAGACCGTGCAGACGATGCAGAAGGTGGGCTGGGTCCCCGTCACGCCGATCGAGGGTGTCCAGCTGCCGTACTGGTCGGGTGTGTGGCTCGGCCTCTACCCGACCTGGGAGGGCCTCCTCGCGCAGACCGGCGCGCTGACCTTCGTCCTCGGCAGCTACGTCGCCGCGGAGACGCTCCGCAAGCGGCGTCGTGCGCGAATCATCGCCGCACCCGTGACGACACAGACGGCAGGGCCGACGCACTCGTGACAGCGAGGGCCGGGCCCGGCCCTACGACGACACGATCCCGAAGGTCGACGCGAGCAGGTAGACGTTGAGCGAGACGATCACCCCCGTGACGGCGATCGCCGCGATCGTCGTCACCCTGCGGTTGACGAGGCCGCCCATCAGCTCGCGGTTCGCGCAGAACAGCACCAGTGGGATGAGCGCGAACGGGATCCCGAACGAGAGAACGACCTGACTCAAGACGAGCGCCCGTGTGGGGTCGACACCGATCGCGACGATCACGAGCGCGGGGAGCATGGTCACCACGCGCCGGACGAAGAGGGGAATCTGACGGGCGACGAAGCCCTGCATCACGACCTGCCCCGCCAGGGTGCCGACGCTCGACGACGACAGCCCTGAGGCGAGGAGGGCCGTCCCGAAGAGGATGCCGGCGGCCGGGCCGAGATACGTGTCGAGCCCGTCGTAGACCTGCTGCAGGTCGTCGCCGACATCGTCGAGCCCTCGTGTGTGGAAGACCGCCGCGGCGGTGATCAGCATGCACATGTTGATCACCCCGGCGATGCTCATCGCGACGACGACGTCGACGAGCTCGAACCGGAAGATGCGGCGCTTCTCGTCGTCGCTCGCGCCCCTGATGCGATGCTGTGTGAGGGCCGAGTGGAGGTAGATGACGTGCGGCATCACGGTGGCCCCCAGGATCCCGACGGCGAGCAGCACGCTCTCGGTGCCCTCGAAGCCCGGCACGAACCCGGCGAGCACGTCGCCGCGGTCGGGGTCGGCCATCACGACTTGCACCGCAAAGGCCGCCACGATCACGCCGATCAGGGCGGCGATGACCGCCTCGAGGCGCCGGAAGCCCCGGTTCTGGAGCGTGAGGATCCCGAAGGCCGCCACCCCGGTGAGCAGGGCCGCCGGGAAGAGCCCGATCCCGAACAGGAGGTTGAGCCCGATCGCCGCCCCGACGAACTCAGCGATGTCGGTCGCCATCGCGATCACCTCGGCCTGGAGCCAGAGACCGACCGAGACGGGTCGGGAGAAGCGGGCCCGGCAGACCTCGGGCAGGTTCATCCCGGTGGCGATCCCGAGCTTCGCGCTCATCGACTGGATGAGCATCGCCATCAGGTTCGCGGTCAGCACGACCCAGAGCAGCAGGTAGCCGAACGTCGCGCCGCCGGCCATGTTCGTCGCGAAGTTCCCCGGGTCGACGTACGCGACGGCCGCGATGAAGGCCGGGCCGAGGAACGGCAACATGCCGCGCACGCCGCGCCGGTGGCCGGCCAGCGACGCCTGCGCCGCCTCCAGCACGCGCGCTTCGCCCGGGAGGACGTCGTCGAGGGGGTGCTCGGGCGCCTCCCGGTTGTGCCCGGTGAGGCTCACGTATGGCGGGTACGCGTCGGCGCGAGCTGGATCAGGTCATCCCCAGCGTGCTCGACCTGGAGCGTCGTGTGCCGAATCCCGTATGCGGTCGCGAGCGACTGCTCGACATCGCGTCGCCGCGCGTGACAGTCCTCTTCGGGTCCGACGAGCACGTGGGCGGAGAGGCTGTCGAAGCCCGAGGTGATCGTCCAGACGTGGAGGTCGTGGACGCTACGGACGCCTGGCACTTCGAGGATCGTCCCGCGAACCGCGTCGAGGTCCATCCCGGCGGGTGCCCCCTCGAGGAGCACGTGGACGGAGTCGCGGAGGATCCCCCAGGCGCTGCCGAGGATCAGCAGCGCGATGAGCGCCGAGACGAGCGGATCGATCGTCATCCAGCCGGTCGCGAGGATCACGAGCGCAGCGACGATCACACCGAGCGAGCCCAGGAGGTCGGCCACGACGTGGCGGAAGGCCGCCTCGACGTTGAGCGTCTCGCGACCCGAGCGGGCGAGGATCACCGCGCCGGCGAGGTTGACCGCGAGCCCGGCGACGGCGATCACGAGCATCCAGCCCGCGATCACCTCTGGCGGGTCGTCGAGTCGTCGGTAGGCCTCGATGAGGATCCAGAGCGAGACTGCGACGAGAGCGAGGCCGTTGACGAACGCGGCGAGGATCTCCGCCCGGCGGTAGCCAAAGCTGCGACTCGCGGTTGCGGGACGGCTTCCGAGCCAGATCGCGAACAGCGCCAGACCGAGCGACAGCCCGTCCGAGAGCATGTGGCCGGCGTCGGCGAGCAGAGCGAGGCTGTCCGTCGCCAGCCCGCCCACGATCTCGACGACGGCGAAAGCGGAGACGAGGGCGAGCGTCCAGCCGAGCGCTCGGGCCCCGGTGTGCGGGTGCTGGTGGTCGTGCCGATGTGCCATGCGGTCGAGCGGGCTCAGCCGACGAGCAGCCCGGTCGCCCACATGATCGCGATTCCGGCGAGGAAGCCACCGAGCACGGCGCCCGATTGCAGGCCGCCGGGCGCGGTGCGCCGGATGTGGCGCCCGAGCTCGAGCACGACCTGGAGGGCCGCACCCGCGGCGATCGCGAAGAAGACGATCGCGAGCAGGTCGTTCGTCGCGTAGCCACCGATCCACACCCCGGCGATCGCCGGCGCGCCCGCGACGAGCGCCAGCCCGACGAGCTGCGGCAGCGAGACCGTCTCTCGTGCGGCCGGTGCGGCGATCCCGAGCCCTTCGGTGAGGTTGTGGATCATGAAGCCGACGACGAAGAACGTCCCGAGCGCGACCTCGCCCAGGGCGAACGAGGAGCCGATCGCGAGCCCTTCGCCGAGGTTGTGGACCCCGATCCCGATCGCGACCAGGAGCGCGAGCGTCAGACCCGTCGCCCCCGAGCCACGTCCGAGGCGCGCCGAGAGGTACGTCATCCCGAGGGTCGCGCCGGCGACGCCGAGCAGGACGAGGCCGGCGCCACCGAGCGCGGACGGGAGACCGGCCTGGAGCTCGAAGGCTTCGGCGAGCGCCTCGACCCCGAGGAACGTCAGCAACCCGCACGTCATCGCGAGGAAGGCTGCGAGCCAGCGTGCATCGAGCCGCCGCAGCGACGGGAGCCAGAGCAGCCCGAGAGCGATCGGCACGACACCGACGAGCAGCCCGATCGCCCCCAGCCCGAGCACACCGCGCGCCGTCGCGCGCGGCGTCTCGACGGCGGCAGCGACGCTCGTCGTGGTCTGGATTCCGGTCGAGCTCGTGACCCCGATCGCGAGCGGCTCGTCCTCGACCCAGTCGTACGGGACGACGAGGGTCGTCGTGCGAAGCCGACCGACCGTGCGGGGCCCGTCGACGGTGAACGGCACGATCGCGTCGTCGACCGTGACGACCGCGATCGTGATCGCGTCACGCTGTGGGTTGCGGACGTGGACGAGGATCTCGCCGGGGTGCAGCTCGACGCGGCGCAGCTCGAGCTCGTCGGTCGGGGGCGCCGAACGGCCGACGAGCTCGAAGAGCCGGTCACCGGCCGTGACGAAGGCGCCGACGACCACCGCGAGTACGAGGATCGGGACGACAGCCCAGAGACGCCAGCCGAGTCGAGCGGCGGTCGCAGGCCCTGCCTCCACTAGTCCGTCACCTCGAAGAACCCCATCCAGCCGAGCTCGGTGAACTCGGACTGGTGCGCGTGGAACATGAACGTGCCCGTGTGCGAGAACCTGACCTCGACGACACCGCGCTGCCCCTGGCACTGCATCACCGTGTCGGTGTACTCCCAGTGCTCGCCCGTGCCCGTCGGTTGGTAGCGGAAGAAGTCGGCGTGCAGGTGGAACGAGTTGATGAGGTCGAACTCGGTCAGGTTCGCGAGGTAGATGCGTACGAGCTCGCCCCGCCGCACCGCGATCGGATAGCGCGCGTAGTAGAAGGTGCGGCCGTTGACGGTGTAGAAGTTGTTCTCGCCGTCGCCGTCGGTGTCGAACCCGTTCATCACCATCACGAGCTCGCGGGCAGGCTCGCGCGGCACCTTCGGATCGACGATGAACGCGCCGTAGAGGCCCTTGTGGATGTGCTTCTTGAGCGGGGTCGAGTGGCAGTGGTAGACGTGGAACCCGGCCGGTCTGGCGGGGAACTCGTACGTCAGCTCCTCGCCGCGCTGGACGATCTCGAACACGCCGTCCATGTTCGTGGGGTGGATCCCGTGGAAGTGGATCGTGTGGGGGTGCTCGCCCGCGTTCACGAACCGCACGCGCAACAGGTCGTCCTCGGTGGCTCGGATCACCGGCCCGGGCACGGTGCCGTTGTACGTCCACGCGGGGAAGTGCACGCCCGGCGCGACCTCGATCTCGCGATCGGTGGCCACGAGTGTGTACTCGGCGACCTGACCGGGTTGATGTGGCCGCGGGTCGGGTGGGTTGAGGAGCGCGTCGAGGTCGTTCGGGCCGCCGACCGCGGGTGCCTCGGGCCCGATCATCGCCGCGTGACCGGCAGCGGGGCTCGCCGCGCCGCGGTGCGACATCGGCTCCCGCGGAGCGTGCTCGTGTGGTGCCCGGGCGCCGGCCTCGCCGACGAGTCGCCCGGCGAGCGGCACGGCGGCAAGCGGCGCCGTCAGGCAGAGCAGTCTCTTCCTCGTCAATTTAGCCATGTCGAAATCTGAAGTGTAATATAGGCTCAATTCATGGGCAACCACGGTCTTACGAGTGCGGCCGAGGATTTCCTCAAGGCGACGCTCGAGCTGGAGCGATCGAACGGGCGGGCGACCACCAACGGGCGGGCGACCACCAACGGGCTCGCGGCACGCCTCGGTGTCAGCCCGCCGACGGTGACCGCGATGGCGAAGAAGCTCGACGAGGCCGGGCTCGTCGTTCGCGCGCCGTACCGTGGCGTGACGCTGACCGACCGCGGCCGGCTCGTGGCGCTCGAGGTGCTCAGGCACCACCGGCTGCTCGAGCGGTACCTCGTCGAAACCCTCGGCATGCAGCTCGACGAGGTCCATGTCGAGGCCGACCGGCTCGAGCACGTCCTTTCGGAAGCGCTGGAGCAGCGAATCGACGAGGTCCTCGGGTTCCCCACCCATGACCCGCACGGCGACCCGATCCCCGACCGCGAGCTTCGGCTGGCCGAGAGCGCCGGGAGCTCGCTCGCGAATCTCGAAGCGGGCGACCGATCGACCGTCACGCGCGTACCCGACGGGGACTCGGACCTGCTGCGCTACCTCGCCGAGATCGGTCTCGTGCCCGGCGTGGCCGTGGAGGTCGTCCTCCGGGCGCCGTTCGGTGGACCGGTGACCGTGCGCGCGGGTGGCACGAGCCACGCGATCGCGCGGGAGCTCGCCGCGACCATCGGCGTGAGCCCGGTGGGCACCTCGGCCCGGTAGCGCGACCGCCCTACCGGGCGAGCACGTGCCTGACCGCCTGCTCGACCTCGTCCGCCGAGACCGCGCCTTCGAACTTCGCGCGGATGATGCCGTTCCGGTCGACGACGAACACCCACGGCTCGCTCGGGAGCTTCCACTGCTTGACCCACCGATTGACCCCCAAGGCGGGGTTGTTGTCCTCGTAGATCTCGACGTGGATGAAGCGCACGGGCTGCCCCACGAACCGCTTACGGACCGCCGAGACGATGTCGACGGTCGGGCCGCACACGCGGGTCTGGCAGAACTGCGGTGTCGCGAACGCGACGACGAAGGGCACGCCGTCGTCGATCGAATCCGCGATCGAGTAGCGGAGCAACGCCGTGTCGGGGGGTCGCTGGGTCGAGATCTTTCGTGCCGGCTCGGTGGCGGTCGTCGGGTTGTCCGACCGTGGCGCGGAAGAGCCGACGGCGGGGGTTACCGACCGAGCCTTGACGTCGAGGATCTGGAAGGCCTGGAACTTCGCCTTCGGTGGCGTCACGACGATCCAGCGCTTCCCCTCGGCGAGCCCGGCGAGGTGCGTGACGTAGACCGCGGTGATGTCGCTCGGCTGCGGTGGCCTGGATTCCGAGCGGGACGAGCCGGGCCGTCGTCGTTCGTACGGCGGCCCCGTCGGTCGGCTCGTAGGCAACCGGCACGGTCGGGGTCTTCACCGTCGACCCATCGGGCCGGACGATCACGAACGCGACGCGGTTGTCGCCGACCGCGAAGTCCGAGCTCGCCATCACGAGCGCCGACTCGGGGCCCGGTCGAGAGAGGATCGGGGCCGCCCAGGACGGCGCTTCGACATCCACCGAGCCCGAGGTCGTGTCCTGACCGGTGCTGCTCGTGTCGGAGGAGCCACCGGAGCCGCAACCGGCGAGCGCGAACGGCAGCACGAGGATGACGGCGAGCGCGCGCCGGGTCACCGCCCCACCTCCCAGGCGAGGTGGCGAAGCTCGGGCTGGAGGAGCTTCTCCCAGGCGAGCGCGACCGCCTTCGGCGAGCCGGGGACCGAGACGACGACCGCTCCACGGTATGTGCCCGCCGTCGCCCGCGAGAGCATCGCCGCCGGCCCGACCTGCTCCCACGAGAGCATCCGGAACAGCTCGCCGAAGCCGGGGAGGACCTTCTCGAGCACACCCGAGAGCGCGTCGTACGTGGTGTCGCGCTGCGAGAGGCCCGTCCCCCCGTTGACCACCACGATCCGCGATGTCGGGACGAGCTCGTCGAGCGCCGCGAGGACCGCCGTGGGGTCGTCTGGCACGAGCCGGTAACCCGAGACGATGGCACCGGCCGTCGCGACGGCCTCACGGAGATACGTCCCGTTGACGTCGGTCGCCTCCGTCCGGGAGTCGCTCACCGTGACGAGCCCGATCGTGACGTCGACGTCGACGGCCGCGTCGCGATGGACTTGCGGGCCGGAATGGTCGTGCGGAGGCACGGAGTCATGGTAAGGGCCGTGGGTAGGGTTCGGCCGTGACCGATCTGGGTGCGCTCCTCGAGCAGGTCGAAGACACCCTCGAGCCGCTCGTCGTCGCGGCGAACCTCGCCGCCTGGGACGCGAACATCGAGGCGAGCGACGAGCACGAGCGTCGCCGCGTCGAAACGGCGCTTGCGGTCTCCGACTGGCTCGCCGACCCCGAGCTGTTCGCGGCGGTGGTCGCTGAGCGAGGGTCGACCGGCGACGAGCAGGCCGCCCGCCAGCTCGAGCTCCTGCACGACGCCATGCTCACCGAGCAGGTCCCACCCGAGCTTCGCCACAGGATCGTCGAGCTCGAAGCATCCGTCGAGGCGCGGTTCTCGAATCACCGCGCGATCCTGCGCGGCGCCGAGGTGGACGACAACACGATCAAGCAGGTGCTGAGATCGAGCGACGACGTCGCCGAGCGGCGGGAGGCCTGGGACGCGTCGAAGACGATCGGCGCGCTCGTCGCCGACGACGTGCGCGAGCTCGCTCGGCTTCGCAACCTGGCGGCCAAGGGGCTCGGGCACCGCGACTGGTTCGCGCTCTCCGTCGCCACGAGCGAGATGAGCGAGGTGCGCCTGTTCGAGACGCTCGACGAGTGCGATCGCGTCACCGCGGGGCCCTTCGAGACCTGGAAGGGTCGGCTCGACGCAGGCCTCGCGGACCGCTTCGGGTGCGGTGCGGGCCAGCTGCGGCCGTGGCACTACGATGACCCGTTCTTCCAGGAGGTGCCGCGCGGCGGCGGTCTCGACGTCGAGCCGTACCTCGACGAGCAGGACGTCGTCGAGCTCGCATCGCGCACCTTCGACGGGCTCGGGCTCGAGACGGGAGCGATCCTCGCCGCGAGCGACCTCTATCCACGGGCCGGGAAATGCCAGCACGCGTTCTGTGTCGATGTCGACCGCGCCGGCGACGTGCGGGTCCTCGCCAACGTCGTCGACGACCGCTACTGGGCCGACACGATGCTCCACGAGCTGGGCCACGGGGTGTACGACCTCGGCTGCGACCCGTCGCTCCCCTGGCTGCTCCGCGACCGGCACCTGACGATGACGGAAGGGATCGCCCTCCTGATGGGCAGCCTGACTCACGACGCCTCGTGGTTCCGCGAGGTCGTCGGCGTGGACGCAGCACGCGCGGCGGAGCTCGATGCGGCGCTGCGTGCGGGCCGGGCCGCCGAGCTGCTCGTCTTCACGCGCTGGGTGCTCGTGATGACGAACTTCGAGCGGAGCCTCTACGCCGATCCCGAGTCGGATCTCGATACGCGCTGGTGGGAGCTCGTCGCCCGCTACCAGGGGATCACCCCGCCCGACGATCGTCGTGCGCCCGACTGGGCGGCGAAGATCCACATCGCGTGCGTGCCGGTCTACTACCACACGTATCTCTACGGGCAGATGGTCGCGGCCCAGCTCCGGGTCATGCTCGAGCGGGAGGCCGGCGGGATCGTCGGGCGCTCCGCCGCCGGCTCGCTCCTCCGCGACCGTCTGTTCAGTCGTGGCCAGGCCCTCCGCTGGGATCGATTGCTCGAGCAGGCAACAGGTGAACCTCTCTCGGCACGGCATCTCGCGGGCGAGATCGGCGCCTGAGCTCCAGGAAGCTGTCTCCGTTGTGCGATGATCGCGGCGTGTCGCGCGGTGTCGGGCTCAACCACGTCAGCGTCGTCGCTCACGACCTCGACGAGAGCATTCGCTTCTACCGGGAGCTCTTCGGCATGGAGGAGGTCGCAACCCCCGACTTCGGCTTCCCTGTCAGGTGGCTGCAGCTCGGGCCGACGCAGGTGCACGTGTTCGAGCGTCCGGATGGAGCGCCGACCTACGCGCATCTGGCGATCGAGGTCGACGACGTCGTCGCGGTCGTCGAGGAGGCGCAGCGGCGGGGGATCCTCGACGAGGAGGCCTTCGGCTACTCGATGGCAGAGCTTCCCGGTGGAGAGGCGCAGGTGTACCTCCGTGACCCGTCCGGGAACCTCGTCGAGGTCAACCATCCGGACGGAGCGGGTGCCCGGGCGAGGATCCCGGGGATGATCCTCCTCGCCGAGCGCCTGCCACAGCCGGCTGGCGCCGTGCCGCGGCTGTCGCTGGCCCGCGGCCGCTGATCCGGGTCTCAGACCGGCGCGGCCCAGAGATCGACCCAGCGCCCGAACAACGTCCGCGCGTCGGCCCGCATCACGTCCGCGCTCTCCCGAAATGCGGTGAGGAGGCGGTCGAGACCGCCGGGCCCGAGCGCGCTCTCCGCGGCGGCGATGTACGCCGGCACACGCGCCCACTCGTCCGCCATCTCGTCCGTGACCTCGAGATGGAACTGGACGCCGTACGCGCGCTCTCCGACCCTGAACGCCTGGTGTGGGTACGCAGGCGAGGTCGCGAGCAACGTCGCACCGTCGGGAAGGTCGAACGTGTCGCCGTGCCACTGGAGGGTCGGTCGCGGCCACGCAAGACCCGAGAACACCGGGTCCTCACGGGCTGCCTCGGTCGCGTGGACGGGGAGCACCCCGACCTCGGGTGCGGACCCGGGTAGACACGAGCACCGAGGCTCGCGGCGAGCAGCTGGACTCCAAGGCAGGCGCCGAAGAAGGGCGTCCCGGAGCGCACCGCGTCGGCGATCAACTCCTTCTCCGCGACGAGCCACGGATGCTCCGCCTCGTCGTTGACGCTCATCGGCCCACCCATCGCCACGATCGCATCGACGCTCTCGTCGGGCGGGGGGCCGCTCACCCTCGTCGAGCTCGACGCGCACGATCTCGACTCGCCGCTCGACGAGCACGTCCTCGAACGCGCCCGGTGGCTCGCAGGCGATGTGCTGGAGAACGAGAACGCGCATCGGCATCGCGCGGGGAAGTGTCGCAGGCGGTCGGTCGGTCGCGCCGTACAGTTCGCCCGATGGCAATCAGCGCGCCTCCGCCTCCGCCGCCCGTGACGACGATCCAATGCCCGGTGGAGGCACGAGACCTGGTCGCCCGTGTCCGCTGCGGCACGATTCGCGTCCCGCTCGACCGAGCCACGGGCAAGGGCCGGGCGATCCGGATCTACTTCGAGCTCTATCCCCGGCGCGACCGCGGCGCGAAGGCCCATTCGACCGTCGTGTCGCTCGAAGGAGGTCCCGGTTACGGCGCCACGGCTGACCGATCCTCGCGCGTCAGGCTGTGGACACCCGTCTCGCAGCGGCGGGATCTCCTGCTCATCGACCTGCGGGGAACGGGGCAGAGCGGCGCTCTCGCGTGCCGTGCGTTCGCCCACACGAAGGTGGGCTACGTACGGCGGGCTGGGAGCTGCGCCGCCCAGCTCGGTTCGGCGCGCGACCTGTACGCGACGTCGTATGCGGTGGACGATGTCGAGGACGTCTTCCGCGCGGTCGGCGCGCGCCGGGTCGATCTCTACGGCGATTCCTACGGCAGCTACGCGGCCCAGGCGCTTGCGGTCAGGCATCCCGGGCGGCTCCGCTCGCTCGTCCTCGACGCGACCTACCCCCTGCCGGGCTCGGACCCGTTCTTCGCCGATTTCGTGGCTGCCTTTCGCCGTGGGCTGCGGATCAGCTGCCAGCGGCGTCCCGGCTGCCCCGCAGCCGGGGTGCGCACCGACGCGGTTGCGCTCGTTCAGCGATTCGCCAGGCGGATCAGGCGCCACCCGATCTCCGGCACGGCGCCGGACGGTGACGGGTCGCCCAGACGCGTCACGCTCGACGAGGACGCCCTGGTCCAGACCGCTGCCGGCAGCTACTACAGCTTCCCGCTCTGGCGCGACCTGTTGGCGGCGATCGTCGCGTCGGACCGCGGCGACGACCGACCGATCCTGCGGCTCGCAGCCGAGCACGTGTCCGATCCATCGGGCGCCGGCGAGCCGGAGAGCTTCTCGGAGGCGCTTTACCTGTCCGTCATCTGCCACGACTACCCGCAGCCCTGGAGCCTGACCACCCCGATCTCGGGACGGCTGCGTGAGGCGAAGGGCCGGCTCGCGGCCTATCCGCTCGGCACGTTCGCTCCCTTCGCGCCCGCCGCCTGGGCCGGGGTGGAGTACGAGGGAGCCTTCGCCTGCGGGCGCTGGCCGTCGCCGACCGGGGCTCCACCTCCGGTCGCGCGGGACGCCGTCTACCCGCGGGTGCCGACGCTCGTCCTCAACGGTGACCTCGACACGATCACGACTGCCGCCGATGCGCGCGTCGTCGCACGTCGGTTTCCGCGCAGCACCTACGTCGAGGTGCGGAACTCGGTGCACGTGACCGCGATCGGCGACACCGATCGACTGCGCGTCGGTGATCTACGCGCGGTTCGTCAAGACGTTGATCGCTGGAGACACGAGCTGCGCGCGGCGGATTCCCGAGCAGCGGCTCGTGACACGGTTCGCGGGCTCGCTGGCCGAGGTCGATGCCGGGCGCCCGGCACGAGGGAACGAGGCGGCCGGTGTCGGTCGACGGGTAGCCGTCGCGTCGGCGCAGACGGTTGCCGACGTCCTCAGTCGCTGGTGGCTGAACTACGACGGCTCCGGTGTTGGGTTGCGTGGCGGGACGTGGAGCTACTTCGGCGGCCGGCGGGTCGAGTTCGAGCTGGACGACGTCGTGCTCGTCCCCGGCGTCGCCGTGAGCGGTACGTGCCACCTGGGACCGCGACACGGGAGCGGTCGTCTCCCACCTGCGCACCCGCGCCCCAGCGGGCGTCGTCGGTGAGCTCGTCCTCCGCTGGACCCTGGCGAAACAGCTCGCGCGTGCTTCGCTCGTCGGGTGGGTCGGAGGGGAACGCCTGCGCGCGACGATGCTCGCCCCCTGATCGAGCCTCTACCGGGATCCGCGGCACTGCGGGCTATCGTCGGGAGATGCAGCGGCGGGAGGACATCCGGAATGTGGCGATCGTCGCCCACGTCGACCACGGCAAGACGACGCTCGTCGACGCGATGCTCTGGCAATCGGGGTCGTTCCGCGAGAACCAGGAGGTCGCCGAGCGCGTCCTCGACTCGATGGATCTCGAACGCGAGAAGGGGATCACGATCCTCGCGAAGAACACCGCCGTCCGTTTCGGTCACGTGAAGATCAACATCGTCGACACGCCCGGGCACGCCGACTTCGGTGGCGAGGTCGAGCGCGCGCTCCGCATGGTGGACGGCGTGCTCCTGCTCGTCGATGCCAGCGAGGGGCCTGCTTCCCCAGACGCGGTTCGTGCTTCGGAAGGCGCTCGAAGCGCACCTGCCGGTGGTGCTCGTCGTCAACAAGGTCGACCGACCGGACGCGCGTGTCACCGAGGTCGTGGACGAGGTCTACGAGCTGTTCCTCGACCTGGACGCCGACGAGCGACAGATCGAGTTCCCGATCGTCTACTGCAATGCCAGGGCCGGGCGTGCCGGTCTCACGGCGGACGCAGCGGATCTCGGAGACGACCTCCGGATCCTGTTCGACGTCTTGCTCGAGACGATCCCGGCGCCCGACTTCGAGGACGGGCACCCGTTGCAGGCCCTCGTGACGAATCTCGACGCGTCACCGTACGTCGGTCGGCTCGCGATCTGCCGGATCCGCAACGGGACGATACGGAAGGGCCAGCAGCTTGCATGGTGCCGCGTCGACGGCTCGGTCGATCGCGGCCGGGTGGTCGAGCTCTACGTGACGGAGGCGCTCGCCCGGGTCGATGCAGAGGAAGCAGGGCCCGGGCGAGATCGTCGCCGTCGCCGGTCTTCCCGAGGTGACGATCGGCGAGACGCTCGCCGATCCAGACGACCCAAGACCGCTGCCCGTGGTGGAGGTCGACGAGCCCAGCCTGTCGATGACGATCGGGATCAACTCCTCGCCGCTCGCCGGGACGGAGGGAGCGAAGCTCACGGCGCCCATGGTGAAGCAGCGGCTCGACCAGGAGCTCGTCGGCAACGTCTCGCTCCGCGTCGTCGCGACGGAGCGCCCTGACACCTGGGAGGTCCAGGGTCGGGGCGAGCTCCAGCTCGCGGTGCTCGTGGAGCTCATGCGTCGCGAGGGCTTCGAGCTCACCGTCGGCAAGCCGCGGGTCGTGACGCGCGAGATCGGGGGCAAGCTCCACGAGCCGGTCGAGCGCGTCTCGGTCGATGTCCCCGAAGCGTACGTTGGAGTCCTCACGCAGCTCTTCGCGTTGCGGAAGGGTCGGATGGAGAGCATGGTCAATCACGGGACCGGGTGGGTGCGGATGGAGGTCGTCGTCCCGGCGCGCGGTCTGATCGGATTCCGGACGGAGTTTCTCACCGAGACGCGAGGGACGGGAATTCTCCACCACGTGTTCGAGCGGTACGAGCCGTGGCACGGGGACCTGCGCACCCGGCCGTCCGGAAGCCTTGTCGCCGACCGGCGCGGGCCGACCACGTCGTTCGCGCTCCTGGGTCTCCAGGAGCGGGGCTCGCTGTTCGTCGGCCCCGGGCTCGAGGTGTACGAGGGGATGGTGATCGGCGAGAACGCGCGCGCCGAGGACCTCGACGTCAATGCGACGAAGGAGAAGAAGCTGACGAACATTCGCTCGTCGACGGCCGACGAGCTCGTTCGCCTCATCCCGCCGCGTCCGCTCTCGCTCGAGCAGGCGCTCGAGTTCATTCGCGAGGACGAGTGCGTCGAGGTCACGCCAGCCGCGATCCGCCTGCGGAAGTCCGAGCTCTCGGCGGGCCGGCGCCAACAGGCTGCGAGCCGCAAGGCCAGGGGTGAGCCGCCTCGCTGACCGGTTTCTCGGGCATGTTCCCCGCCCTGGTGGGAAGGCCGGCGTCGAGGGACGAGAATGCCCGGAGTGGAGACGATGAGGCCACTCGACGGGACGCTCGTCGTCGAGCTGACACGAAATCTGCCGGGACCGTATGCCGGCGCCGAGTTGCTGAGGCTGGGTGCGCGGGTCGTGCGACTCGAGGCGCCGGAGGGCGATCCGTTGCGTGCCACCGCACCGAGCTGGCACGACGCCCTCAACGCGGGGAAGGAGTCGGTCGTGTGCGACCTGAAGCTCGACCGTGCCTTTGGGCAGGCCCTGTGCTCGCGCGCCGACGTCGTGCTGGAGGGGTTCCGTCCCGGAGTTGCCGAGCGCCTGGGCGTCGGGCCCGAGGATCTCCCGCCGGGAATCGTCTACTGCTCGATCCGCGGGTACGCGGACCACGACGACTGGTCGCCGCGAGCCGGGCACGATCTCAACTACCTCGGGATGGCTGGCGTCCTCGACCCCGAAGCGCCTCAGCTGCCGCCGATCCCGATCGCCGACCTCGCCGCCGGGGCCCTCACCGCCGTCGCACGGATCCTTGCGGGCCTCCTCGAGCGCGGCAGGACCGGCCGCGGCTCGGTGCAGCGCGTGTCGATGACCGACGAGGCCCGTCGCCTCGTCGGCTTTCGGCGCGGGGAGCAGCTTTCGGTCGCCCGTCCCCTCACGGGTGGGCTCGCATGCTACGACGTGTACCGGTGTGCCGACGGGACATGGCTCTCGGTCGCCGCGCTCGAGCCCTCGTTCTTCGTCCGCCTGTGCGAGCTGGTCGAGCGAGTGGAGCTGGGGGCGCTCCAGTATCAGCCGGACGCCCAGGATGACCTGCGCGCCGTACTGGGCGATCTCTTTGCGTCGCGGCCACGGACGGACTGGCTGCGGCTCCTCGCAGCACACGACACGTGTGTCGCCCCGGTTCTCTCGCTCGCCGAGGCCTCTCGCGCCGAGCCGGACCTCGCAGGCGCACCCACGCTCGGAGAGCACACCGAAGCGTGGAGGAAGGCGCTGGAGCTCGCGGCGTGACGTGGTCGGGCGGAGGTCGTACGATCGCGACGTGACCCGCGTCGTCGTCTGGAACGAGTTCGTCCACGAGCGGCGACCCGGTGTCCCGGCCGAGCTCTACCCGGACGGGATCCACGCGGCGATCGCGGACGGGCTCCGCGCGATCGACGGGCTCGAGGTCTCGACGGCCACGCTCGACGAGGACGAGCACGGGCTACCCGTCGAGCGGCTCGAGGCCACCGACGTGCTCATCTGGTGGGGGCACCTCGCGCACGACGATGTCTCGGACGAGGTCGCGGCGCGCGTTCAGCGACGGGTGCTCGAGGGGATGGGGCTCGTCGTTCTCCACTCCGGTCATCACGCGAAGCCGTTCAAGCTGCTGATGGGCACGACGTGCAACCTCCGCTGGCGCGAGGCCGACGACCGTGAGCTCGTGTGGGTCGTGAGCCCGGCACATCCGATCGCCGAAGGGCTGCCGCCGGTCATCGAGCTCGAGCGACACGAGATGTACGGAGAGTTCTTCGACATCCCTGCGCCCGACGAGCTCGTGCTCGTGAGCTCGTTCACCGGTGGCGAGGTGTTCCGCAGCGGCTGCTGCTTCCTGCGCGGCAAGGGGCGGGTCTTCTACTTCTCACCCGGGCACGAGACGTACCCGATCTACCGTCACCCGCACGTGGGGCGCTTGCTCGCGAACGCCGTGCGGTGGGCGCACAACCCCGCGCCCGCTGAGGTCGAGCTCGAGGTCGTGAACGCGCTTCCCGGATGGTTCGACGGGTAAGCGGCCGAGTCCGCCTACCGCCCGGCCCGCTAGCTCCCCGGCACGTAGTACGCGTAGAGCCCGTCGGAGACGTGCTGCGCCGCCCCGGCCAACCCCTTCTGGACGTAGCCGGCCGGTGGTGGGCCACCGGTCACTCCGATCCCCTCGACGAAGATCGCCGGCTGGGCGCCCTTGTAGTGGGGATCCGTGTCGGGCTGCCCGACCTCGAGATCGAGCAGCGTTCCCGGCTTGATCGCCGCGCCGGTGAAGGGATCGGTGTTGCCCTCCACGGAGACGTAGATGCCGCGCGTGGGCAGCGCCACGAACCGTGTTGCCGCAACCGGCTGAGCAGCCGGGCATGGCTCGAAGACGGGGGCCTCCGGTCGGTCGCCGCCGGGCGGGACGACGGTGATCTGGACATAGCCGCACTGCACCCACGCATGGAGCATGTAGGCGGGGCTCAGGTTCAACCACTGGACGTAGTCGGTTGTCGGTGCGACGCCACTGGGACCGGCAGGACCGGTGGGAGCGTTCCCCGGCGTCCCGCCGTCCACGACCGCGATGTCGGAACCCGGTTGCCAGATGAGCGTCACTGCTCCGGTGACTCCGGGGCTGACGATGACGTTGCCTTCCGTGTACGCCGGATCGCCGTCCATCGAGACCGAGATCTCGTCGTTCGTGTCGTACGGGAACTCCTCGACGATCGCGGGATCGGTGTCCGCAGCGTCGATCACGATCCGCCCCGGCCTGGTGTTGAGAACCGTTCCGTCGGCGGAGCTCTCAGTCACCCAGATCACGTCGGCGTCGACCTGGACGACGGTGACCGGCAAGCCTCGGGCCCCCGCCGACGAGGCGAGCGCCGCGGACGCGCCGAACGCGGCGAACGCGGCGAGCACAATCGACCGCACGCGGTGTTTCCCGAGCATCCGTTCCCTCCTTCGCGTCGAGCCGGCAGCGAGCTCCGACTCCCCCTATCGAGGGATCCTATGCCGCGCGGACCCGACCCGCCAAACGGCGAAGCCGCAAAGAGCGGGTTGGCCGGCTCAGCCGACGGCCGACGACTCGATCGTCGCGTACGCCCTGACCGGAAAGGTCCCCATCCCTCGCACCTTGACCGGAACGGCGCTGAACCGAAATCCGTCGGAGGGCAGCGCTGTGAGGTCGGCGAGGTGCTCGCAGATCGGAATGCCCGCCGCGAGCAGCGTCGAGTGCACGGGTCGCTCGCCGTGCGGCGGCGTGTCGTCGATGTTCAGCGAGTCGATCCCGACGAGCAGCGCACCGGCATCGCGAAGGTGGACCGCAGCACGCTCGGTGAGATAGGGGTGGCCGCTGCGGTAGGCCTCGGTGCGCCAGTGGCGGTGCCAGCCGGTTCGCACGAGCACCGCTCGACCGCCGACGTCCCGACCGGCGAACGCGCTCTCGTCGATCCCACGCTCGCCGGGAGGAACGTCGACGACGAGCGCGTCGAGGTCGGCGAGCCGATCGAGCGGGAGCTCGGAGAGGTCGATCCCGTCGGGATAGCGATGGAACGGGCTGTCGACGTACGTGCCGGTGTTCGAGCAGAGCGTGACGACGCCGATCTGGAACTCGGTCCCGGGCGCGTACACCGTGCGGCTCTGCTCGCGGCTGAGGTAGTCGCAGACGATCGGGCCCGGGAAGGCCGGGGTAGGTGATCATGCCGTCCTCGACGACATGGCTCAGGTCGATCCTCGTCCGGTTGTCGCCCATCGCGTCCTCCTCCTCCTCCTCCTCCTCCTCCTCCTCGCCGCGGAGCATCGATCGTAGGGCTCGTCGCGTCGCTAGGATCGCGAGCGCGATGGATGTGCTCGCGATCGGTGACGGGACGTGGCTGCTCGGCCTCGTCGTGCTCGCGCTCTATGCGCTCGTGATCTGGATGACCCTCGAGATCCTCTTCCGCGCGGACTTCTCCGTCGGGATGAAGATCGCCTGGATCGCTGCCGCGTTGCTGTTCGCGCCGATAGCGGTCCCGGTCTGGTTCCTCTGGGTGAGGCGCCAGGACTACTCGCGCGCGTAGCCCGACTGTTGACCTACCTCTTGCGCGCGGAGGGCAGGGGGCGATCCACCCGGATTGTTGACAACATTGGTGTTGATCTGGTTGACTCGATCACACGCAATCGGGTGGCGTTCGGACGTCACTCGGTCGCAGTCCGTGTCGTTGACGACGGAGTCGGTGTCACGTGGGAAGGAGACCCATGAAGCGCTTTGCTCGAATCGCCGTGCCCGTAGGCGCTGCGCTCGTTGCCCTGGTGCTCGCGATAGCTGCATCGGCGACGACTTCCAAGACTGATCGGAGTGCCTCGCCGTCGGCAAGCCAGGCGGTGACGGACTACCTCCACTACGTCCACGGGAAGCGGGGAAAGGCGGATCCCAAGAAGCCACCCGTGTACATCGGGTGGGTGAACCAGCAGGGCGGCCAAGTCGTGATCGGGGGCCTCGCAACCGCGGGCGCCGAGCTCGCGGTGAAGTACGTCAACGACCAGCTCGGCGGTGTCGGCGGACGTCCGGTCAAGCTCGTCGAGTGCTTCATCAAGTCGAATGAAGAAGAAGGCACTACCTGCGGCCAGAAGCTCGTCAACGACAAGCGGATCGTCGTCATCGGTGAGGGCGCCGTCGCCACGGGCGCGCAATCGCTCCACGCGACGATCCGCGGCGCGAAGCCGGTCGTCGCGGGTGTCGCCATCACGCCGGTCGACGGAGCATCGAAGACCGCGATCGTCCTCTTCGGCGACGGCGCGCACATCCTGCTGCCGTTCGGCACGTACGCGAAGAACGTGCTCAAGGCAAAGACGGCGGCGGTCGTGTACCCGCAGGCGACGGGCGTCACGGAGTCGGCACTGGTGATCGCGGCCGGCCTGAAGAAGGCGGGTATCGAGACGAAGGCCGTCGGCTACCCGCAGGGACAGACCGACATCACCGCCGCGCTGACCGCGGCCGGTGCCGCCACGGCGGACTTCATCGCCCCCTACGGCACGGCGGCCGACTGCGCGAACCAGGCGAAGGGCCTGCAGCAGCTCGGCATCACCGACTCGCGCAAGATCATGACCGCGCCGCTGTGCCTCAGCCCGCAGGTGGTCGCAGCGCTCGGCGACTTCCCGCTCTGGACGTACGCGATCGCGTCGTCGCTCTACGGCGACCCGACCGACAAGGGCATGCCTCCGTACGAGGCGGTGATCAAGCGCTACAAGGCGGAGAAGAACGCACCGGATCCGTGGCATATCGTGGCCTTCGGCCAGATGCTCACGACCGTTCGGTTCCTCAACGAGGCCAACACGGGCAAGGGCGGCATCACGCCGAAGACGGTCCTGGCACGCGCAAAGGCGTTCCGCGGGCCGCTCGCGCTCGGGTCGCCGAGGATCCAGTGCGGCGAGTACAACGACGCCCCTGGGATCTGCAACGACAACTTCCAGGCGTTCACGTACAAGGGCAAGTTCCAGTTCACGAGGGCGTCCCCCTGGATCGGGCCGCCCGCCTGAGCCTGCGCTCCACGACCCATCATCCGACGGGGCCGGTCGTCTGGCCGGCCCCGTCGGATGACACTCACAGGACGACGTGAACGAGACACTCCTCTTCCTCCTGCTCGGCCTCGGGACCGGGGCCACGATCGCCGCGATCGCGGTGGGCATCGTGATCACGTACCGCGGCTCCGGCTTCATCAACCTGGCCGCAGGTGCGATGGCGATGCTGGCCGGATTCTCGTTCTGGGCGCTCCGAACGGGTGAGCTCGGCTTCACGCTCGCCACCCCGCTCGCGATCCTGCTCACGTACCTCTTCATGGTCGTCGTCGCCATCGCGATCGAGCTCGCGGTCTTCCGGCCGCTGCGCACGGCGCCGCCGCTCGCGAAGCTCGTCGCCTCGCTCGGCGTGCTGCTCACGGCGCAGGCGGCGATGCTGCTCGCCTTCGGCACCACGCAGCATCCCCAGCCGACGCTCATCCCGCTGCGGGTGATCCGCCTGCTCGACGGCGCCGTGCCGCTGTACGGCTTCGTGCTCAGCGCCGCCGTCGTCGCGATCACCGTCCTGCTGTGGGCGCTCTACCGCTGGACGCGCTTCGGGCTCGCGACGCGAGCGGCCTCGGAGAACGACGTCGCGGCACGTCTCGCCGGCCTGTCGCCTGACGAGCTGTCGCTCACGAACTCGATCCTCGCGAGCCTCCTGCTCGCGCACGCTCGGCATCTTCGCGGGCTCGGTCGCCTCGCTCGACACCACGACACTGCCGTTCCTCGTCGTGCCGGCGCTCGCCGCGGCCCTCTTCGCCAGGCTCACGTCCTTCTGGATCGCGTGCGCGTGCGGCCTCGGCATCGGGATGCTCGAGTCGCTGATCGAGCTCGAGTCGACGAAGTCGTGGTTCCCGACCAGTGCCGGGGCGGCCTGGCCCGGGGTCAAGGAGCTGCTCGTCTTCGCGCTCATCGTGGCGGCGATGTTCCTGCGCGGCGCGTCACTCCCCACCCGCGGTGAGCTCGTCGAGCAGCGCCTCCCGGACGTGCCTCGCCCGCGGCATCCGTTCAGCCTCGCGGCCGTCTCGACAGCCGTGTGCGCGGTCGCCCTCGTCGTGCTGCCGTTCGACTTCCGCCAGGCGCTGACGAACTCGCTGATCGGCATCGTGATGGCGCTGTCGCTGGTCGTGATCACGGGCTTCGTCGGCCAGATCTCGGTCGTCCAGCTCGCGCTTGCGGGCGTGGCCGGCTTCACGGTCTCGCATCTCGCCGTGGATGCCGGGATCGGCTTCCCGCTGGCGCCGCTGGCCGGCATCGCCGCCGCGGTGGTGCTCGGGCTCGTGACGGCGGTGTCGGCGCTGCGCGTGCGCGGCGTGGCCCTCGCCGTCGTGACCATCGCGGCGGCGGTCGCCGTGTTCAACTTCGGCTTTCAGAACGGCACCTGGGGAGGCGGCGCGACCGGATCGCCGGTGCCGGACCCGCAGCTGTTCGGCGTCAATCTCGGCCCGACCGCGTCGTATCGGGGTCTCGACGGGAACCTGCCCAGCCCCGTGTTCGGCTGGGTCGCGCTCGGCGCGACCGTGCTCCTCTGTCTCCTCGTCGTCTCGGTGCGCCGCGGCACGCTGGGACGGCGCATGCTCGCCGTGCGCTCGAACGAGCGGGCTGCCGCGGGCGCGGCGATCGACGTTCGGAACGTGAAGCTGATCGCCTTCGGCATCAGCGCGCTGATCGCCGGCGTCGCCGGGACGCTGTACGCGTACAACTTCGGCTCCGTCAGCGCCGACCGCTTCAGCGTGCCGCTCGCGCTCAGCCTGATCGCGTTCGCCTACGCCGGCGGCATCACGCTCGTCTCGGGCGCAGTCTTCGCCGGGCTGATCGCGGCGCAGGGGCTCCTGCCGTACGCGATGGACAAGTGGTTCGGCCTGTCCGGGAACTGGTTCCTGCTCTTCGGGGGCGTGGTGCTGATCTTCACGCTGATCCAGAACCCCGAGGGCGTCGCGGGGTCGTTCTACAGGACCGCCCAGGCGAGGGCGGAGAAGAAGGCCCGGGCGAGCGCCGCATGAGCGCCGTGCTCGCCACGACCGGGCTGTCGGTGCGCTTCGGCGGCGTCCATGCCGTGGAGGACGTCGACCTCGTCGTCGATGACGGCCAGCTCGTGGGACTGATCGGGCCGAACGGTGCGGGCAAGACGACCTTCATCGACGCGATCACCGGCTTCGTCCGGTACACGGGCCGCGCGGAGCTCGACGGTCGTGACCTCGACGGGCTGCCACCTCACGTGCGCGCGCGCCGCGGCCTCGCTCGAACGTGGCAGAGCACCGAGCTGTTCGACGACCTCACGGTGCGCGAGAACCTGACCGTCGCTGCCGACCGTCCGTCCTCGTTCGCGTTGGCGGCGGAGCTCGTCGGTCGGCGTCCCGAGGCGACCGCGTCCTCCGACGACGCGCTCGCGCTGCTCGATCTCGTCTCGCTGGCGGACGCGACCCCGGCCGAGCTGACGCAGGGGCAGCGGAAGCTCGTAGGTGTGGCACGGGCGATCGCCATGCGGCCGCGGCTCCTGTGCCTCGACGAGCCGGCGGCCGGACTCGACACGCGCAGAGAGCGCGGATCTCGGCCAGCGGCTGCGACAGATCGCCGATGCCGGTACGACGACGCTGCTGATCGACCACGACATGGGGCTCGTGCTGACCATCTGCGATCGCATCGTCGTGCTCGAGTTCGGAAAGGTGATCGCGGCCGGCACGCCCGACGAGGTGCGCCGGGACGCGCGCGTGGTCACGGCCTATCTGGGCGGCGCCGCGTCGCAGCCGGGGGCACGCGTCGCAAAGTCCGACCAGACCGCGGAGGCGGGCAGGCCGTGAACGTGCTCGAAATCGAGAACCTGACCGCTGGCTACGACCACGCGTCCGTCGTCCGCGACCTCGACCTCGAGGTCGCGTCGGGTGAGATCGTAGCCCTCCTCGGCGCAAACGGGGCGGGCAAGACGACGACGCTCCGCACCGTGTCCGGGCTCGTGCGCCCCATGGGCGGCGCGATCCGCTTCAAGGGGCAGGACCTGCGGCGCGTCGTGCCGAGCGCGCGGGCCAAGCTCGGGATCGCGCACGTGCCCGAGAACCGCGGCCTCTTCTTCGGGCTCACCGTCGCCGAGCACTTCCGCCTCGGGTATCGCGCGGGAGCGCCTCGACGCCGACGTCGCCTACCGGTACTTCCCCGCCCTGACCGAGCTGAGCGACCGCCGGTGCGGGCTCCTCTCCGGCGGTGAGCAGCAGATGCTGGCCGTCGGCCGCGCCCTCGCCCGGCATCCGTCGCTGCTGCTGCTCGACGAGCTCAGCCTCGGGCTGGCGCCGGTCATCGTCGAAGGGCTGCTCCCGGTCGTCCGCCAGTACGCGGAGGAGAGCGGATGCGGCGTCGTGCTCGTCGAGCAACACATCGAGCTCGCCCTGACGATCGCCGACCGCGGCTACGTCCTCTCGCACGGGGAGGTCGTGCTCGAGGGCGCCGCAGAGCACCTCCGCACGAATCAGGACCTTCTGGTCTCGAGCTACTTCGGCGAGCACAGCGACCTCTTTGCCGGCGAGGGCGCATGAGCGAGCAAGTGCACTCGACCGCCGACGTGAACTATGAGCGGCTCCGCGGAGCGATCGTCCGCGGCGAGATCGCCCCGAACTCCCGACTCGTGGAGTCCGACATCGGCTCGTACTTCGAGATGTCGAGGGGGGCGGTCCGCAACGCGCTGATCCGGCTCGAGCAGGAAGGACTCGTCATTCGCGAGCCAAACCGCGGGGCACGCGTCCGCCAGGTCAGCGATCGCGAGGCGATCGAGATCCTCCAGGCCCGGGCCGTGCTCGAAGGGCTGGCGGTCCGGCTGACGGCCGAGCGGATCGACGACGTCGGCGCCGAGCGTCTGCGTCAGTGCCTGGCGCGCCACCGCGAGCTCCTCGAATCGGGCGACCTACTAGGGGCCTCGGATGCCAACGCCGACCTCCACTCGGCCCTCCTCGAGCTGTCGGGTCACGGCACCGCCCAGCGCCTGATCCAGGGTCTCAATGCGCAGATGGTGCGCTACCAGTACCGGACGATCCTCATCCCCGGCCGGCCTGCAGCATCGCAGGCGGAGCACGCCGCGATCGTCGAAGCGGTCGTCGCGGGGCGCGGAGAGGACGCCGAGACGGCGATGCGCCGCCATCTGTTCAATGTCGCAGAGGCGTTGCAACGCGGGCTTCTCCCGGGCATCGACCGGGCGAGTCGTGGTGTCATTCAAGCGAGTGGTTCGTAGCGGTCGGACGAGTCCGACCCGGAAGGAGGAGGCGGCATGAGTCAGAGAAGTCTCGAAGAGGTGCTGCAGTCGGCCAAGAGCCCGGTCGACCTGCTCCGCAACTCGCCGGGTTCCCCGAACGTGTACCCGGGAGTGCAGGCGGAGTTCACGAACTGGCGGGACGAGCAGATGGCCTGGCAGCAGACGTGCGTCCTCTTCAACCAGTCGTACCACATGGCCGATCTCGCGGTGACCGGCCCCGATGCGCTGAAGCTGCTCTCGGACCTCGCGATCAACAGCTTCGAGGGCTTCGCCGTCGACAAGGCCAAGCACTTCGTGCCGTGCTCGCCGGACGGGTACGTGATCGGCGACGTGATCCTCTTCTACCTCGCCGAGAACACGTTCAACCTCGTCGGTCGGGCGCCTGCCCTCAACTGGATCAGCTACCACGCCGAGACCGGCGACTACGACGCAGAGGTCGAGCTCGACCAGCGGTGGGCGTTGCGAAGCGACGGGCGCCGTAGGTCGTACCGCTTCCAGGTGCAAGGCCCGAACGCGATGCAGGTGATCGAGAAGGTGCTCGGCGGTCCGGCGCCCGATCTCAAGTTCTTCAACATGACCGGGATCACGATCGCGGGCAAGAGCGTCCGCGCGCTGCGGCACGGGATGGCCGGTCAGCCGGGCTGGGAGCTGTTCGGCCCCTGGGAGGACGAGGCGCCGGTGCGCGAGGCGATCGTCGAGGCGGGTCAGGAGTTCGGTCTGCGTCAGGTCGGCGGGCGCGCGTACTCGTCGAACACGCTCGAGTCGGGCTGGATCCCGTCGCCGCTGCCTGCCGTCTACACGGGCGAGGCGATGAGGGCCTACCGCGAGTGGCTCCCCGCCACGGGCTACGAGGGCAACGCCTCGATCGGCGGGAGCTTCGTCGGCGACGGCATCGAGGACTACTACTTCACGCCCTGGGATCTCGGTTACGGCGGCTACGTCAAGTTCGACCATGACTTCATCGGCCGCGAGGCGCTCGAGGGGATGGTCGACGACGAGCATCGCCACAAGGTCACGCTGGCGGTCGACGACGAGGACGTGACCCGGACGATGGGGACGATGCTGCAGAAGACCGACCGGGCGAAGTACATCGACTTCCCCTCCTCCGTCTATGCGATGCACCCCTACGACCGGGTGACGGTCGACGGCGAGTCGGTCGGCGTGTCGACCTGGGTCGGCTACAGCGCCAACGAGGGCAAGCTGCTCACCCTCGCCGTCCTCGACGCGGAGCACGCCGAGCCGGGCACGGAGGTCACGTTGGTCTGGGGCGAGGAGGACGGCGGAACGGCCAAGTTGACGGTCGAGCCGCACGTCCAGGTGGAGATGAGGGCCGTCGTCTGCCCCGTCCCCTACGTCGAGACCGTGCGCAAGGCCTACGCGCCGGACAGCTGGCGCCACGTCAACGTGTAGGAGCCGTACGGCTCCCGTCGCCTGACGCGCCGTCAGGCGGCGGGAGCGTCGACGTGCGCGCGCGTCGTCTCGTACGCGCGATCGAAGATCTGCTCGATCGGGAGGCTGCGCAGCTCCTCGGAGAGGATCTCGACACCCCACGGCCCTTCGTAGCCGAGCTCGCGACACACCGCGACGTAGCCCGGGATCGGGAACTCTCCCTCCCCCGGTAGCCGCCGGCGGTTGATCACCTCGTCGAGTCGGTCCTCCGCGTACTCGTACGGGCCGTCGCTGAGCTCCACCCAGGAGATGAAACGCGGCGGGATGCGACGGAGGTCGTCCGGCTCGAGCCTGAGCTTGCCGAGGTGCCACGTGTCCAGCGCAAGCCCACCGTTCGGTGCGTCGGCTCCCTCGACGACCGCGAGCGCCGTCTCGATCGTGTTCACCTGGACGTCGTACGGCATGAACTCGTACACGATCTTGGCGTCGGTCACCCGCGCGGCATCGGCGCAGAGCTCGCCAAAGGCATCGACGATCCGCGCGAGCTCGCACTCCGTCCCCGAGATGTTCCCGACCTTGATGTGGTGGGCGGGCAGCTCGGCCGCCGCCCGGAAGAGCAACTCCCGGCGCTCGTCGGAGGCGCGACGCCGCTCGTCATTGGACGGGAGGAACCAGTCCCCGAGAAACTCGAGCTCGAGCTGGTCGAGCCCGTACTCGTCGACCGTGCGTCGTATCTCGGCCAATGTGGTGGTCTCGAGCTGGTGCTCGAGGTCGGCGTGCCAGAGCCCGATGCCCCTGAATCCGACGCGCGCGGCCTGCTCGCACCGGTCGCGAAGCCCGAACAGGCTCCACTCTCGCCCGAAGTGCACCTCGACCGGGCCTGAGGTGGTCCAGTAGAGAGCGATGAGGTCGTCGCCGGCGGCCATCGCCCCTAACCTAACGTCCGCGGTGTCGCCTTGTCACGGCAACTAAGCTGGCCCTCGACCCCGAGACGGAGGAGTGCGTGCAATGGCCGCTGACTACGTGATCGTCGGAGCCGGGTCGGCAGGATGCGTGCTCGCGGCCCGCCTGAGCGAGGACCCGGACATCACCGTGCACCTGCTCGAGGCGGGTGGCCCCGACACAGCGGATGCCGTCCACGTCCCGGCGATGTTCCCGATCGCCTTCAAGTCGAGCCTCGACTGGGACCTGCTCGGCGAGCCCGAGCCAGGGCTCGGCGGCCGGCGGCTCTACCTGCCTCGCGGGCGGGTGATCGGAGGCTCGGGCTCGATCAACGCGATGATCTACCTCCGCGGCCACCGGGCCGACTTCGACGACTGGGCGGCGAGCGGCTGCACCGGCTGGTCGTACGACGAGGTGCTGCCGTACTTCAAGCGTTCCGAGGACAACGAGCGGGGCGAGGACGCTTTCCACGGTGTCGGCGGCCCGCTGGCGGTGTCCGACAGTCGCTCGATGACCTCCTTCACCGACCTCGAGCTCGAGGCGGCCGTGCAGGCCGGCTTCGAGCACATAGCCGATCTCAACGTTGCAGAGCCGGAAGGCGTCTCACGGTTTCAGCTGACGCAGCGCAACGGCCTGCGCTGCAGCACCGCGGACGCGTTCCTCCACCCGGCCGAGGGCAGGCCGAACCTCAACGTCACCTCCGGCGTGTTCGTCGAGCGGATCGTCTTCGAGGGCGACCGCGCGGTCGGCGTCGAGACTGTCGTGAACGGCGTGCGCGAGGTCGTCCGGGCGGAGCGGGAGGTGATCGTCTCCGCCGGGGCCTACCAGTCACCCGTGCTGCTGATGCTCTCCGGGATCGGTCCCGCCGACGAGATCGCGCCGTTCGGGATCGCAGTACGCCAGGACCTGCCCGTGGGTCACAACCTGCAGGACCACTGCATGGTCAACATCAACTACCTCACGGATCGGCAGGGCCTGCACGGCATCTTCACTCCCGAGAACTTCGAGCTCCTCGCGAAGGAGGGCCGAGGGCCGCTGACCTCCAACTACCCGGAGGGCGGCGGCTTCTTCCGCACCCGGTCGGGCTTGTCGGCGCCGGACGTCGAGTTTCACTTCGCCGCGGCGCCGTTCTTCGACGAGGGGCTGACGCCGCCGCCGGACAACGGCTATGCGTTCGGGCCGGTGATCATCAAGCCGACATCGCGCGGGAAGGTCGGCTTGCGCACTCCCATGGCCGACTCGAAGCCGACCATCGTCTGCAACTTCCTGACGACAGAGGAGGACCGCGCAAGCATGCTCGAGGGCGTGCGCATCGCGCTCGAGATCGCGGCGCAGCCCGCCTTGAAGGAGATCGAGCGGGAGCCGCTCAGCGCGCCCGACTCCGACTCCGAGGCAGACATCATGGACTGGGTGCACCGTGCGAGCCAGACCGTGTACCACCCGACGTCGACCTGTGCCATGGGTACGGTGGTCGACTCCGGAGCTGCGCGTCTTCGGCGTCGACGGGCTGCGCGTGGTCGACGCCTCGGTGATGCCGACCGTCACGCGAGCGAACACGAACGCGGCCACGATCATGATCGCCGAGAAGGCCTCGGACCTGATCCTGGGTCGGACGCCGCTCGCGGCTGCGACCGCCGCCAGGGCCGAAGCTGCCTGACGGCGGACCCAGCCGGCCGGCCCGTTGTGGGAGGGTGATCAGCCGCGGGCGCCGCCTGCCGCGTCGGCCATCTTCTCGAGCGCCTGGTCGATCGTGAACGTCGCCGCCTTCTGCCGCGGCGGAAACTCCGTGAACGTCGCGAGGAAGTCGGTCACGATCGCCTGCGCCGCGAGGATCATGTAGGCCCTCGAGAGGTACCAGTCCCAGTAGGTGTTCGAGGTCACGTCGGCCCGCTCGAACGGGTCGGTGCGAAGGTTGAACAGCTTCGGCACGCGAAGAGCCGTGAAGGGCTCCGCCCACACGCCGAGCGTTCCCGCCGCCCGTTGCTCCATGAACACCAGCTTCCAGTTGTCGTATCGCAGCGCGACGAGATCGCCGTCGTCCGAGAAGTAGATGAACCCCTTGCGCGGGCTCTCCGCCTCCTCGCCGGTCAGGTAGGGCAGGAGGTTGTAACCGTCGATGTGGACCTTGAACGTCTTCCCGGCCGCCTCATGACCGGTTTTCAACTTCTCCACGACGTCCGGCTCGCCGGCCGCTGCAAGGAACGTGGGCAGCCAGTCGTGGAGCTGGACGATCTCGTTCGAGACCTCGCCGCCAGGGATCCTTCCGGGCCACCGCACGAGCATCGGGACGCGGAACGCGCCCTCCCAGTTCGTGTTCTTCTCGCTGCGGAACGGCGTCATCGCCCCGTCGGGCCAGGTGTTCATGTGCGGGCCGTTGTCGGTGCCGTAGAGGACGATCGTGTCGTCGGCGATCCCGAGCTCGTCGAGCAGGTCGAGCAGCTGCCCGACGTTCCGGTCGTGGTCGATCATCGTGTCGTGGTATGGGGATTGCCAGCGACCGGCCTGACCGAGGCTGCGTCGCTTCGTGTGCGTCCTCAGGTGCATGTGCGTGAAGTTGACCCAGCAGAAGAACGGCTTGCGGCGACGATGCTGGCGCTGGATGTAGTCGCACGCCGCGTCCGCGAACTCGTCGTCGCAGGTCTCCATCCGCTTCCGCGTCAGCGGCCCGGTGTCCTGGATCCGCTGCTTGCCGACGCGTCCCCAGCGCGGATGCTCCCGTGCGTCGTCCTTGGTGGTCGCCCTGCACCGAAGCACACCGCGCGGGCCGAAGCGGTCGTGGAAGCCCTCGAAGCCGTGCTTGCTCGGATAGTCGCGATCCTCGGGGTCCTCCTCCGCGTTGAGGTGGTACAGGTTCCCGAAGAACTCGTCGAACCCATGCACCGTCGGGAGGAACTCGTTGCGGTCGCCGAGATGGTTCTTGCCGAACTGCCCCGTCGCATAGCCGTGGTTCTTGAGTAGCTCCGCGATCGTCGGGTCCTCGGCCTGGAGGCCGATCGTCGCGCCGGGGAAGCCGACCTTGCTGAGCCCGGTGCGGTAGCAGCTCTGCCCGGTGATGAACGACGAGCGCCCTGCGGTGCAGCTCTGCTCGCCGTACGAGTCGGTGAAACGCATGCCCTCGTTCGCGATCCGATCGATGTTGGGCGTGCGATAGCCCATCAGCCCGTCGCTGTAGCAGCTGAGGTTCGTGATGCCGATGTCGTCACCCCAGATGACGAGGATGTTCGGCTTGTCGGGCATCAGGCGCCCTCCCCTTCCATAGTCCCTCTCGATTGACGAACAACGCACCGAAAGCCCAGGTGGGCCATGGACGTGTCGATCATTTGCGGTTGTCGCGCCGCGGGGCGGTAGCGAAGACAGTAGTTCGGCGCGCACAGGTGGGAGCCGCCCTTGATCACCCGGCGTGGGATGTGCTCGCCCGGTTGGCCGGGGTTGTAGCTCCGGTCGGGTGAGGTGACCCGCGGGTTCGACGGGACGCAGCACGGGCTCGCGACCTCGTCGGGGTGTCGGGGGACGTACCAGTCGGATGTCCACTCCCAGACGTTCCCGGTCATGTCGTAGAGGCCGTAGCCGTTGGGCGCGAAGCTCCTGACCGGGGACGTGCCCTCGAACCCGTCGAGCTTCAGGTTCTGCCACGGGAACTCGCCCTGCCAGGTGTTTGCCGCCGGCTTCCCGTCCGGGAAGTGCTCGTCGCCCCAGGAAAACACGGCACCGTCGAGCCCGCCGCGGGCGGCGTATTCCCACTCCGCCTCCGTCGGGAGGTCCTTGCCGGCCCAGGCCGCGTACGCCTCCGCGTCCTCGCAGGCCACCTGGACGACCGGGTGCCGGTCGCGACCGTTGATCGTCGTCCCCTTCCCGCCCGGCCGCTTCCAGCTCGCGCCCGGGACGTACTCCCACCAGCGGCGGTAGTCGTCGAGGCTCACAGGCCCTCGCGTCCCGCGGAAAGCGAGAGCACCGGGGACGAGCAGGTCCGGATCAGCGTCCGGGTACTCGGCAGGGTCGAGCGGCCGCTCCGCGACCGTGACGTAGCCGGTGTCGCGGACGAAGCGACGGAAGTCCGCTGCGGTGACCGGTGTCTCGTCGATCCAGAACCCGTCGACCGCCACCTGGTGGACGGGACGCTCCTCGGGATAGAAGTCCTCGGAGCCCATGGCGAACGTCCCGCCTGGGACGAAGACCATCTCGCCCTCGGCGGGTTGAGTCTCTGCTGTGCTCATGTGATGGTCGGTTCGAACGCTATTCCACGCGCAGCCGTGTGTTCAAGCGAGTCGAAAGCCGGTCCGGACGCGCTACGGCGGGCCGGCGTGGACATCGCCGCCGTTGGGATCAGGCGCCCCAGCCCTCGTGCGGGGCGTGGTCGCCTGGCTCGAAGTGCCACGTCTCGCGCAGTTCCTCGCAGCGCCCGTCTTCCGCGAACCGGAGGAACAGGATCCCGATCAGCGTCACCTCTGCACCGCCGTTGAGCATCCTGACCCAGAACTCGACCGCAGCCCGCCGCCCGTCCGCCGACTCGACGGGTCGACCCATCTGCACGTCCACCCGGTCCTGTGTCGAGGTGACGCTCGACCAGTAGGAGTGGACACCGGCGGCGCCCCGATGCGCCTCCTGGAGTGGGTGGTCGCGATAGAGGCAGGCGTCCGTGAAGAGCTCACTCGCCGCGTCTGCGTCGCGGTCGCGCCATGCCTGCGCGTACGCGTCTACCCACTGTTGGACTGTCATCGCGTGACCCTAACCGGAACGGCAGTGGGGGGCGCGTAGCCTGACTCCCTCGATCGCGCGTTCGGATGAGCGCACGAACCTTCAAGACCGGCGTGCTGAGCCTCAGCACGCCCCGGCCTAGGACTGAATGCCGAAGCCGGGGTGGCACGGGACTGCGCCGACGGGATCGAGCGAAGGCGTCGGGTCGGGCAGCTGCTGGCGCTCGTCGTGGCTCCCCGCGTGTGCCCCGCCACGCGCACGAACGACGGGCATAGCGTCGCTGGAGGGAGGGCCCAAGGCCCGCACTCCTCGTCTGGACGACGCCGAGGTCGCGGGGGATACTTGCTTCGTGTCGGGCGCCTCGGTGGATGTAGAGATCTCCCCGACGCCCCCGCGGCGTCGGATGGCTCGGGCGACTCGGACCGAGAATTGGCGACTCTGACTGCGGATCACTCACCGGAGCTCGCCGAGGCGCTCCGCCGAGTGGCGGAGCTCGAGCTCCGCGTCGCCGAGTTGGAAACGGCACGCTTGCGCGCCGAGACGCTGTTGGCCGTCACGCAGGTCCTCGGCAAGACATTGAGCCTGCAGGAGACGTTCGACGCGATCCTCGGCGAGCTGCAGCGAGTCGTTCCCTACGACAGCTGCTCCATCCAGGTGATCCAAGGCAACCGCCGCGTAATCGTGGGCGGGCGCGGCTTCGACGACCTCGGTGCCCTGCTTGGCGTGGGCTTCGACCTGGACGACGAAACCGACCCCGGAACCGAGGTCGTGCGATCGAAGCGGCCGCATTTCTTCGCCGACGTGTCAAACCAACCGGGTTTCACGAGCGAGCTGCAGGGGGGACGCATTCGCGGCTGGATCTGCGCCCCGATGGTCATCGGCGACCGCGTCGTCGGCACCCTCAGCGTCGACAAGTTCGAATCGGATTTCTACAACGAGGAGCTCGCGGAGCTCGCGACCGCCTTTGCAAGCCAGGCCGCGATGGCGATCGAGAATGCTCGTTTGCTCGAGACCGAGCGTGCCGCCCGGGAGCAGGCCGAGACCCTGCGCGCGGCAGCCGAATCGCTCGGGAGCACGCTCGGTGTGCCAGAAGTCTTCGATCTGATCCTGACGGAGCTGCGTAAGGTCGTGCCCTATCGAACTGCCAGCGTCCAGCAGCTCGAGGGCAACGAGATGGTGATTGTCGGTGGATATGGCTTTCCGAACCTGGACGAATTGCTCGGACAACGCTTCGATTGGCGGGGAGCCGATGATCCTGCCCGCGAGATGGTGGAAACGCGCGAGCCGGTCATCATCCCGGACGTCTCCGCGCGATTCGAGCATTTCAAGGAGGAGACCCACGGCGGGGGTCGTGTCAAGGGATGGATGGGCGTCCCATTGCTCGTCGGCGATCGCCTGATCGGGATGCTGACGGTCGACTCGTTCGAGGCTGACTTCTACACCACTGACCACGCAGACCTGGCAAGAGCCTTTGCTGCGTTCGCCGCGACGGCAATCGACAAAGCGCGTCACCTCACCGAGCTCGAGCGTGCGCGCGAGGAGGCGGAGGCGGCGACGCAGGCCAAGAGCGTTTTCCTCGCGTCGATGAGCCACGAGATCCGCACCCCGATGAACGCGATCATCGGGATGAGCGGCCTGCTGCTTCGCACGAAGCTCGACGCGGAACAGCAGGAGTCCACCGAGATCATCCGCTCGAGCAGCGAGTCGCTGCTGACGGTCATCAACGACATCCTCGACTTCTCGAAGATCGAGGCGGGACGCATGGAGCTCGAGATCGCGCCGTTCGACTTCCGTGCATGCGTGGACGGAGTTCTGGCACTCATCAGCTCGATCGCGTCCGGCAAGGGGCTCGCGCTGACGACGCAGATCGACGACTCAGTTCCGCGGACGATCGTCGGCGACGGCACCCGGCTGCGGCAGATCGTGCTGAACGTGCTCAACAACGCGGTGAAGTTCACCGACGAGGGCAGCGTCGCTCTCTCCGCCTCAGCAACATCGCTCGGCGATGGCGACGACCTCGAAGTCCACATAGTGATCAGCGACACCGGCATCGGCATCCCGCCGGATCGAATGGATCGCCTGTTCCAATCGTTCAATCAGGCGGACACCTCGATCAGCCGGCGCTACGGAGGAACAGGGCTCGGCCTCGTGATCTCGAAGCGCCTCGCCGAGGCGATGGGCGGGACGATGTGGGCCGAAAGCGAAGGTGTTCGCGGTCGGGGGAGCATGTTCCACATGACGCTGGTGACTCAGGAGGTCGAGTCGCCGGCCAAGCCGGCTCAGGACGGCGACACGTCGCTGGCCACGGCGGACCTCGACCCCGGTCAGGCGGAGCGACATCCGCTGCGCATTCTGCTCGCCGAGGACAACGTCGTGAATCAGAAGCTGGCGCTCCGACTCTTCGCGCTCATGGGATACAAGGTCGACGTCGCCGCGAACGGACTCGAGGCGGTGGATGCCGTCGAGCGGCAGCCCTACGACGTCGTCTTCATGGACATCCAGATGCCCGAGATGGACGGGTTGGAGGCAACTCGGAGGATTCGTGCATGTAGTACGGGCGGCGGCCCCCGAATCGTCGCGATGACGGCCAATGCGATGGAGGGCGACCGCGAGGCCTGCCTCGCGGCGGGCATGGACGACTACGTCGGCAAACCCATCCGCATCCACGAGTTGCTCGCGGCGCTCGAGAAGACGCTGGCCAGCGCAGCGGGCTGATCCGCCTCTGGAGCTACCGCCACGGGCGGTGATGAGCGCCGCCGTCACCTCTATGAACGCCGGCTCGATCGGATGCCGAGCGTGGGGAACGGGAGCGACGGGACTCGAACCCGCGACCTCCCATTGGGCCCCGGCCCTCTCCTTGCTAAGCGACGACGCGGAGCTTCGGCCGAGCCTCGGCTCGGGCGTCTTGCAGCCGGTCGATCACGACTGCCTGGCACACGTTGAGCGCCAGGTAGAGGTCGTCGTTGATATCGAGGGTCATCAGGCCGAGGGCCTCGATGCGCAGCCGGAACTCGGCAAACGCATCGATCGCGGCCGAGGCCTTGATGTCCATCGACTGGTCGTGCGGGTCGTGGTAGCTGCGTGCTGACATCGCGATTCCTTTCGTTGTGGTTTCCTCGGCGAGCCCGTCGGGCGCGACGCGAGAGTGCGGCGCGAAGCGATACGAAGGACCTCGCGGCGACCGCGACGAGAGCGACGGAGCACGTTCGGACCTTTCCTTTGGACGACGCCCGCGACGGGGGCATCACCGCTTCCTTGCTCTCACCGTATGGCTGCCTCGATTCGGCGCGATGACACAGATGCGCCAATTCCTGACACGTCACGGCGCCCGGTGGCGCTTCCGCTTGGCCGCAGGCGCGACGATTCCGACCCGCCGCCCCGTGGGTCCGCCACACTTTCAGTGATGGCCACCGGTCTTGGAGTCGGCGGCGATGTCGAGCAGGCTCTCGGTAGCGTCGGTGTCCCGAGCTACGTACTCGACACAACAGGAGTCGTCCGCTGGATCAATCCTGCCGCCGAGCGGCTTCTCGGGGACGTTCGCGGTCGCCACTACACCTCCGTCGTCGCGCCCGAGGAAACCCGGCGCGCGCGCGAGCTGTTCTCGCGAAAGGTGCTCGGCAGCTCGACGGCCACAGATGCGACCGGCGTGTTGGTTTCGACCACCGGCACACGGGTGGCCGTGGAGCTCAACTCGGTGCCGCTCATGAACGGAGAACGGGTAGTCGGTGTGTTCGGGTTGATCGAGGAACGCACCGACCTCACGCCCGCAGTGCCACACCCGCATCTCACCCCTCGGCAAGGCGAGGTACTACATCTGCTGGAACAGGGTCGTTCGACGAAGCAGATCGCCGCCGAGCTTCATCTGAGCACCGAAACAGTGAGAAACCACGTCCGTCATCTCTTTCGCGCGCTCGGTGTCAACTCCCGACTCGAAGCCGTCGCCGCCGCCCGTGCGGCTCAGGTGCGAGGACTGGGGGCGTGAGTCAGACGAGCGGGCGTTCGGCTGGCGGGCGTTCCTCGGCGTCGAGTTCGCGAGAGAGCTCGAGGGGGTTGGGTACTCGAGGGTGTTGGGTAGTTTCCAGCCGGTGATGAATGTGGCTTGAAGCGGCGCCTGTATCTACTGGTTGCACGTGAAGCTGTTGGCGTTTGCTGGCGTTGTAGGGGCTGGATGAGCAACTGTCCAGTAAGGACGGATTGGCTGTAAGCGCCAACCCGCGTGGGTGAGGGGCGTTGGATCGGCTCCGGAGCCGAGAACGACGGGTGCGGTTGAGCCGAGCGCCGCTCTCGGAGAGTCCGCGTATGAGACGCGGCGTTCGAGGTGTGGGCCGTACAAGAGGTACGAAGGGTCGTTGGGACCGACAACAGCGACTATGCACGCTTCACCCTTCAAGGCGGGGTCTAGCGCGGCAGTCCACCTGTCTCGGCCTTCGGTCCACGGGTGAGAGTCGAATGTCTTCTGATGGTTATCGATGGAGGTTCCTATCAGAGTCATCGCGGCCACGGCCGCGATCGCGATTCTGAACGGCTGTTGCCAGGCATACGCCACGAGCGGTAGAGCAAGGGCGAGCGGCACGAGCATGAAGCGTCCGAGCCAGGCGTTGTAGGTCGAGTGGAGCGCGAGCAGACCGATGTAGAGCGGGATGGAGAGCGCCAGGAGACCGATCCGTCGAGGAACGCGGCCGGCCGCTCCGAGCGCCGCAACGATCAGGCAGCTGAGCGCGAGCCAGCCGCCGAGGAACCCGAAATACGAGAGATCCTCGTTCGCATTCGTGTTCATACCCCAGTAGAACGGGCTGCTGGTCGAGGCTGGTGCGTTGACGTTCATGTTGGTGGCATCCGCGACCCATTGCATCGAACTGGCGGCGGCCAGGAAGATCACGGGGGAGAGCAGGGGGAGCGCGCACAGGACTCCGTTCCTGAGGGCAAGGTGTGTTGCGGTTCCCCGGCGTCTGAGTACCACGTAGACGGCTCCCGTGGTGACGATCGAGGCCACGGTCAAGAGTTGGGTGTACCCGGTTAGACCACTGAGATCGATGAGGCGGTACCCGATTCGGTAGCTGGTGACAAGGGCTGATCCCACGGAACCGTCGGACTCGTGCTCGATGCGGCCACCCCCATTTCCCAAGAGATGCCCGGTGTGCTGCAGGTTCCGCCAGAGGCCCGCAGCACCGAGCGTCAGCAGCGGGACAACGGCGGCGAGGCCGAACGCGCGCAAGGCCCGCCACCCCCAAGACAGCGCCAGCAACACCAGAACGGGAACGGCTAGCAAGACGGTCAGCTTCACTCCAGCGGCAACGCCGATCGCGATGCCGGCGATGATCAGGGACCGATTCCCGCCCTGGAGGATGAGTGCGGCGGCACACCCAACGAGTGCCGCTGCGACGAGATCGTTCTGCGCGGTCGTTGCCTGCAGCACGACCATCGGCACGGTTGCCGCGATGAGCGTCGCGAAGGCCGATGCCTGGCGTGAGAACCCGAGTGCCCGACTCGAGACGCCCGTCGCCACGACGAGCGCGCCTCCGGCCAGGAACTGGGGAACTGCGAACGGCCAGGGATCACGGGCAACCGCCACGAGGGCGAGTATCAGCTCCTCGGCATTTGGCTGAAACTCGTTCAGTCGATCGGTGGGCGCATGAGGAATCCAATAGACGCCCCCATGGTGAAACCAGGCTGCAACCCTCGCCAAGTGGTACGCCAGCGAGTCCCAGTTGTTCGCCGGAACGGTCAGTGCGAGCAGGGCCTGGTATGCCCAGGCCAGACCGACCACCGATCCCAGCGCCATGAGGACGCGCGAGCGGGCGGTCGCTCGGAGGGCCTCGGTCAAGCCGCTCGGGTCAGGCCACGCCGGCCGCAACACGATCACGAGAACGGCCGCGACCAGAGCGATCGCCGCCTGCACGACCAGCAGCGTCACGCGGTTGACCGCGTGGACCAACGACAGGAGCTCGACGAGAGCTACGACATCAACGACCGCGAGCACATAGACCGAAACAACGAACCCGCCGATCCCACGAGGCCCCACAAGCGCAGCCACACCTGAAGCCGCGGCCACGACGAAGCAGAGGAACAGCGCAACCCACACTGTTGGCACTCTTCGCTTCGAACCGGCGCCATTCCTCGCCCAGGGGCCCCAACCCATAGAGGACCGGATCCGCACGACCGCCTCAGGCATCCGTCGCGCAGGAGAGCGGGCGTCATTCTGCGACCATGTCCCGGATGGCCGACTTCCGTTGGGACGGGGACGAGCGGGGTCAGGGTGTCGGTGACGCGACTGCGTTTGCGGCTGGTGCCGCCGAGCTGGTCGACGCGATGCGATATCCGTGCTGGGTGGCCGAAGAACCCGATATTCATCTCCTTCCTCATATCGAGCGAGCATGCCGGACGTTGCCGTTCGAGATCGAGGACGTGCATCTGTCCGCCGAAAGGTCGTTTGACCTTCGTCTCCACTGGACCGAACGGGAGCGCGCGATCGGACACGTCCGGGCGGCAGTTTTCGCGCTCGTCGGCAGCTTCGCCGAGAGCGCAACGTATGTCAGACAGCGTCGGAGTACGCCAGCCCAGAACGAAGACGAGACGCTCCTCTTCGAGATCGTCACCGGCATTCTCGACGACGGCGCGTTCACACCACACGGTCACACGGTGCGCATCACCGTCCTCTAGGCCCGACAGCCGTAGGCCTACCTGGGTTTGCGCCGAGCGGCACGGATCGCCGTTGCGGAGCCGGGCGGAGCAGAGCGCCGTGCGTCCCATACGCGTGGTTGGGCGCCATTGGCGGCATCGCGTATCTCATCGCGATCGTCGTGATGCGCGTTCGAGGTCAGGTGGGCGTTTACGGGCACGGTCCTCGTCTTCCAGAGATCACCAGTCCGTCGTCGACGCGACTACGATCGCTTTTCGTGCCGGTGATCGTCCAGCTTGCTGCCGACGAGGAAGTAGCGTCTCGGCCGTTTGCATCGCCGGCCAACACGATCCGTGATGCGAATGTGATGCGGGCGATGTTGGGGAGGATGCGTACGCTGGCGCATGCCTGGCTCGATGCCGATCCTGACCGCACCGGCGTTCTCATTCGCGAGCCGGATGCCGAGGGGAATCGGCACTGGATCCGAGTCCCCGACTTGGCAGGATTGCTCGACGCAGACCGGCTGTCGGTGGTGGGGTTCTTCGGGCGGGCACGCACAGGCGTCGATCACCAGCCAATCGACCAGCTCGAAGCGGGCATCGTCGACACGCTCGAGCAGATCGACGGGGTCCTGAGCTACTACGACCTCGCCCTCCCAACAGGCGGATACGGCAACGTGATCCTCTGCGCAGCACCCAGCGCCCCCGTGAATGTCCACAGCCACCCGTTGCACCGCCGCGCCGTCGAACTGACCCCGCGGCACTACCGTTCGGTTCGCCTGCACACCGGGGTCGTGCCCGCGCCGTTCCTCGGTACGGCTGACCTCGTCCTCGAGTGCACGCGCTACTACGACTACGACAGCGAGCCCGCCTGGCTTGCGGTCCGCAACCTCGCCTGAGCCACCACGGTACCGACGCCCAGATGCGGGCCTGGCTAGGCCCCGGTGCCGCGTTGGCGCGCCGTGTCCTCGGTGAGCAACACGCCGCAGAGCATTGCGAGTCGGCCGTCGGCTTCCCGGGTACAGGCCCCACGGCGATCAGACTGTCGCGGGGGGTGGGTGTGGGCCGACCGTAGCCGACACGTCGACGGCAGGCGTCGCGAGTCACCTCCCCTGGCCTGCGCCGGTGATCGTCGGAGCATTAGCCTCCGTGACCATGCGGGATTATCACTTCACGCCGGAGAGCTACTTGGCGATGATGCGCGAGGCCGTACCTGGCTACGACCTAATGGAAGACGAGACGGTGGCGGCTACGGGCGCGGGGGCCAAGTCGGTTCTCGAACTCGGCATAGGCACCGGGGAGACGGCCCGACGCGTTCTTGCCCGCCACCCCGAGGCGAAGCTGATCGGGATCGACGCGAGTCCCGGAATGGTCGGGGTCGCCCGTGACACCCTTCCTACCGACCGAGTCAACGTGGTCGTCGCGCTTCTGGAGGATCCTCTGCCGGAAGGCCCGTTCGACCTCGTCGTCTCGGCGCTCGCGGTGCATCATCTCCACGCTGACAGCAAGGCCGATCTCTTCCAGCGGATCGCCAGAGCGCTCAGGCCCGGTGGGCGCTTCGTATTGGCCGATGTCGTGACGCCAATCAACCCCTCCTACGTCGTGACGGCCATCGATCCGGAGATCGACTACCCGAGCACGCTCGATGAGCAGCTGGCCTGGCTTGACGCTGCGGGAATCGACCCTGAGGTCACCTGGACTCACCGAGACCTCGTGGTAATCGTCGGAACCGTTCGGATGTCGGCTCCGCGGTCTTAGGACATCCGGCCCAGGGATCAGGCCCTGCTGCGAGGACGATGACGAGGGGGGACGGGTGCGTACGGTGATCACCGACATGCCGAGTCGGAGTGGCGGAAATCGCCGATGGACACAGGCGACTTTGACCAGATCCCTCTCCGGGGAGATGGCCCATGCAAAGGACGGGAGCGACGGGACTCGAACCCGCGACCTCCGGCGTGACAGGCCGGCGTTCTAACCAACTGAACTACGCCCCCAGGGACGGGAGATTGTAGCGGGGGAGGCGAGCGGCCCCGGCGGTTGAATGAAGCAGGGTGAATGCGGTCGACTGGATCGCCGTGGTGCTCGTCGGCCTGACGGCGCTCGCCGGGGTCAGGCGCGGGCTCGTGACCGGCGTCCTGTCACTCGCCGGGCTCGTGGTCGGGGCGCTGATCGGCGCCCGTCTCGCCCCCGACGTCGTCGGCGTCAGGAGCGCCTACGTGCCGCTCGTCGCGCTCGGGGTCGCGGCCGGTGCGGCCATGCTCGGCCGTGCGCTCGGTGGGATGGCGGGTGGTTGGGTCCGGAGCACGCTCTCGATCGTGCCGCCGCTCCGCTGGCTCGACTCCGTGGGTGGGGTCGTGTTCGGCGCCGTCACCGGGCTTGCGCTCTGCTGGGCGGTCGCGGCCGTCCTCCTCTACGTCCCCGGGCAGAGCGAGCTGAGGCGCCAGGTGCAGGAGTCGACGATCCTCTCCTCGCTCGTCGACGCGGTGCCGCCCGACGAGGTGATGGATGCCCTGGGGCGCGTCGACTCGATCGCTGCGCTCATCGGCCCTGCTCCCTCGGTCGACCCGCCCGATCCGGCGATCGTGCGCGACCCGCAGGTTCGCGCCGCGCGGGCCTCGGTCGTTCGCGTGCGCGGAGTGGCGTGCGGGCTCGGCGTGGAGGGGTCGGGCTGGATCGCCGCACCGGGAGTCGTCGTCACGAACGCCCATGTCGTCGCGGGCGTCGAGAGCCCGCTCGTCGACCACGGCGACGGCGCCGAGCCCGCCCGTACCGGTGCGGTCGTGAGCTTCGACGAGCGAAACGACGTCGCCGTCCTGCGCGTCCCCGGGCTCCGAGGCCGGGCTCTGCAGGTCGGCGACGCGGTGGAGGGCGCGTCCGGCGCGGTGCTCGGCTTCCCGGACAACGGCCCGCTCGCGGTCACGGCGGCACGGATCGGTCGGTCGGCGACCGTGACTTCGCGCGACGCCTACGGACGGATCGTCGTGGGGCGCGAGGTCGTCACTCTCCGCGGTGCGGTTCGCAACGGGAACTCGGGCGGGCCGGTGGTCGGCACCGACGGTCGTGTCCAGGCGACCGTGTTCGCTCGCCGGCGGTCATCCGACGACGGCTACGCCGTGCCGAACGAGTTGACGTTGAAGGCGATCACGGCGGAAGGCGAGCAGGTCCGGACGGACTGCGTCGAACGCACGCCCTGAGCCCGATCAGGTGAGGAGCTCGAGGGCGGCCTCGGGCCGCTTGAACGGCGGGACGACGTAGATCCCGGCCGCGACCTCGCGCGCAGCCTCGACGAGCTCCCGGGCGTGGGTGAGGCCGACATCGGGCGCCGACGAGCCAGCCCGCCCGAGCGCGTCGAGGAGCGCGTCCGGGACGACGATCCCGGGCACCTCGTTGTGGACGCGGAGCGCGAGCGCGTGGCTGCGCAGCGGCCAGATCCCGACGAGGATCGGGACCGGCCATCCCCCGAGCCGATCGAAGAACCGGCCGAGCGACTCGAGCTCGAACAGCGCCTGCGTCATCGCGAACCGGGCGCCGGCCTCGAGCTTCTGCTCGAACCGGCGTAGCTCGAGGTCGAGGTCGTCGGCGACGGGGTTCACGGCGACCCCGACGAAGAAGCTCGTCGGGGCGTCGATCGCCTTGCCGAGGTAGTCCTCGCCGTGGTTGAGCCGATCGATCATCTGCGTGAGGCCGATCGAATCGACCTCGTAGACACCACGCGCGCCCGGGTAGTCACCGACGTGCGGCGGGTCGCCCGTCACCGCGAGGATGTTCCGCACTCCTTGTGCGTGTGCGCCGAGCAGCACCCCCTCGAGCCCCATCACGGTCGTGTCGCGCGGGGTGACGTGCGGGATCGTCTCGAGCCCGGTCGCCTGCTCGATCGCGATCGAGGCCATCAGCGCGTTCATGCGTGCGCGCGCCATCGGGTTGTCGTTCACGTCCACGAGGTCGACGACACCCGAGTCGCGCAGCGTCCGCGCGGTGGCGAGCAACCCGTCGAGCGAGCCGCCCTTCGGCGGATCGAGCTCGACGCACGTCATCCACCGGCCCTCGCGCAGCGCCGCGGCGAGACCCGTCTCGGAAACTCCTCCGGCATGTGGCCCGGGAAGGCTGCGCTCGGCAGCCTCGAACGACGAGGCGGGCGCGCGACCCGTGTCGAACGCGTCACGGACGGCCGCGATCTGCGCCGGCGTCGTCCCGCAGCAACCACCGACGATCCGCGCGCCGAGCGCGACAGCCTGAACCGCGAACTCGGCGAAGTACTCCGGGGCCGCATGCGGATAGACGACGCGACCGCCGGCGAGGCTCGCAAGACCGATGTTCGGCAACGCCGCGAGTGGCTTCGTGGAGCCGGCCATCTCGGAAAGCGCCTGGAGCGCTACCGTCGGCCCGGCTCCGTGATTCGTGCCGATCGCCTGGACGTCGAGCTCGGCAAGGCGTCGAGCGGCCTCCGTGGCGCTCATCCCGCCGGTTGTCTCCGCGTCGTCGTCGAACGTGAGCATCGCGACGATCGGCAGACCCGACACGGCTCGCACGGCCTCGATCGCGACGATCAGCTCGTCGACGTCGAAGAACGTCTCGATCGCGAACAGGTCGACGCCTCGTCCCTCGAGGATCGCGGCCTGCTCGGCGTAGTGCGGCCCGTGCTCGGCGCGGTCGAACACCTCGAGCTCGCCGAGCGGTCCGATCGAGCCGGCGACGAACACCTCCCTGCCGGCAACCTCCCGTGCCTCCCGTGCGAGACGGACTCCGGCCGCGTTGATCGCCTCGAGCTGGTCGTCGAGGAGGTGTCGCGCGAGCTTGCGGCGGTTGGCGCCGAACGTGTTCGTCTCGATCAGCTCGGCACCTGCGGCGATGTACGAGGCGTGCACCGCGATCACGCTCTCCGGCGCGAGGAGGTTCGCCTCCTCCGGGCAGCGCAGGCCTGCGACCGCGCCGGCGAGCAGCGCCCCCATGCCTCCGTCGCCGACGATCGGCGGGCCGTCGACGAGTCGCTCGAGGAATCGGCTCACAGCTTCCATTCAACCCGGAAACGAGAGGAGGCGACCTTCGCCGCCTCCGTCTCGATCCGTGCTCAGGAAATGATTGCCGTCAGTTCCCGACCAGGAATGACATTCCCATCGGCACACTGCGGCCGCCCCTTGAGCGAGGTGAAGCACGCAAGTCAACCCCGTCCGAGCGATAGGTGAACCGGGTGACCCTGAAGAGAATGCGGAGCACACAACCCCACGGCGCGACGGTGCGGCGGATGCGTCAGTGGCAGAGTCGGTTCCTCCCTTGAGGAGCCTGCGTGAGAAAACGGGGCCTTGGCGGCGGCCCCGTTTTCCGTATTCGGGCCTGCATCTCGCGCGTGTCGAATTCGGCATAGGCTCTGCGTCGTGAAGGTCTTCGTCGTCTCGGACATCGAGGGTGTCTCGGGCATCACCAAGGGGCCTCAGACAACGGGCGGCACGCCGATGTACGAGGAGTCGCGGCGCCTCTACACCGAGGAGATCAACGCCGCGGTGCGCGGCGCCAAGGCCGCCGGCGCGACGGAGATCGTCGTGATGGACTGTCACGGCGCCGGCGGCGAGTGGACGTTCAACTCCCTGCTCCCCGAGGCGCTCGACGAGGCATGTGACTTCGTCGTCCAGGACGAGTGGACGGAGTACACCGAGTTCCTCGAGCAGGGGGTGGACGCCGCGCTGTTCGTCGGGATGCACGCGATGGCCGGAACGCGGACCGGCGTGATGAACCACACGGTCTCGGGTCGTGACTGGCAGAACCTCTGGTTCAACGGTCGGCTCGTCGGCGAGACGGGCATCAACGCGGCGCTGTGCGGGACCTGGAGCTGCCCGGTGCTGATGGTCACGGGCGACACGGCCGCCTGCGCGGAAGCGGCCGAGCTCCTCGGCCCGGTCTCGTGACGGTGCCCGTGAAGCAGGGCCTCGGCGCCCAGTCGGCCCGCAATGTCGCTCCCCTGCGTGCCCGCCAGCAGATCGAGGACGGCGCGCGTCGCGCGCTGGCCGACCTCGCCTCGGTGGCGCCCTACGACCCGGGGAGCCCATGCGAGATCCGCGTCGAGTACAAGACGACCCGCGTTCCCGACACGCTCCGCCACCGAGTCGGGGTGGTCCGGGTCGACGACCGCACGATCACCTCGAGCGCAGATACGTGGTGGGAGGCCTGGAGGCGCTTCTTCTTTTAGGGCCCTTCGGGCCCTGAGGGCCGGGCATGCCCGGCCCCTACGGGTCGCTGCGGGGACGGGGACCGTGGGTCGGGCATCGGCCGTGCCTGACAAGCCCGCCTCGCAATGCGAGGGTCCGTTCCGCTGTCGCCTCGCATCCGGCAGACTCCGTCTTGACCGTCAAGTCAGGAGGAGCGAACCCCATGGCCCAACGCCCAGTCGTCACGATCGATCGAGCCCGCATCGCGGAGCTCACCGCGCGGGAGCAACAACGGCTCGACGACTCGACGCCGGGCTCTGCGCGGATGTTCGAGCGTGCCAACCGCGTCCTGTCGGCAGGGGTCGCTTCGTCGTACCAGCTCCGCGATCCCTGGCCGATCTACTTCGAGCGCGGTGAGGGCGCCTACGTCTGGGACGTGGACGGGACCCGCCGGATCGACTTCCACAACGGGTTCGGGTCGATGGTGCAAGGGCACGCCCACCCGGTGATCACGAAGGCGGTCACCGAACGGATGGCGCATGGGACGCATTTCGCGGTGCCGACCGAGGACGCGGTCGTCGTCGGCGAGCTGCTGGCCGAGCGGTGGGGGCTGCCCCAGTGGCGGTTCACGAACTCGGGCTCGGAGTCCACGATGGACGCGATCCGGATCGCTCGTGCGTTCACCGGTCGCGACACGATCATGAAGATCTTCGGCTCCTACCACGGCCATCACGACGCGGTGATGGTGGCGATCGGCGTCCCCTACGACCGTATTGGCAACCGCTTCCATCTCGACTCGTTGCCGTACGGAGAGGGCATCCCGAAGGTCGTCTCCGACATGACCATCCCGGTCCCGTTCAACGACATCGAGGCGATGGAGGTCCGGATCGACGCTCTCGACCAGGAGGGGCGGAAGCCGGCCTGCGTGATCATGGAGCCGGCGCTCATGAACCTCGGTGTGGTGCTCCCCGAGCCCGGCTACCTCGAGGACGTTCGCGAGCTCACACGGGCGAAGGGGATCGTACTGATCTTCGACGAGGTGAAGACGGGCCTCTGCATCGCGGCCGGCGGCGCGACCGAGCGCTTCGGTGTCACACCCGACCTCGTCACCCTCGCGAAAGCGCTCGGCGGCGGCTTGCCGACCGGGGCGATCGGCGGCACGGAAGAGGTGCTCGAGGTCGTCCGTGCGGATCGCGTCGTCCAGGTCGGAACCTACAACGGGAACCCGCTCGCGATGGCCGCTGCACGCGCGAACCTCGAGGAGGTCCTCACCCCGGCCGCGTATGCGCATCTCGACGCGCTCAACGACCGGATCCTGGCCGGTTGCCAGGACGTGATCGACCGCTACGGGCTTCCCGGTTACTCGGTCGGCGTCGGGTCGAAGGGGTGCGTGACGTTCGCGCCGGTGAGGATCACCGACTACGAGTCGTTCAAGGAGCACCAGGACGCGGAGCTCTGCGACCTGGCGTGGCTCTGGAACCTCAACCGTGGGATCTTCATGACACCGGGACGCGAGGAGGAGTGGACGCTGTCGGTGACCCACACCGACGACGATGTCGACCACTTCGTGCGCGTGTTCGACGAGCTGGCCGCCGAGCTGACCGCGTAGTCGTCCTCACGCGGGAACCGACTGGCGTTCGGCGCCGCCGATCAGGCCGTCGACCCGCTGGACGACGGCCGGGTCATCGAGGCCCCTGACCGCGACCGTCGTACGGCGCCGAAGCACGTCGTCGGCGGTGAGCGCCCACTCCCGCTCGACTGCATGGACGGCCTGCGCGACGATGTCGGGACCGCCGGGCGCGAGTGGCTCCAGAAGCCCCGGGTGCTCGCGGGCCGATGCGAGGACGTCGGCCGCAGCACTGCCGTACAGGTGAAGCAGATGCGCCCGCGTGCGCGGCTCCACCTCGACCGGGAGCACCACCTGATCGAGCCCGGTCGCGCCTGGGAGGGGCCACGGCCTCCGATCGACATCGGCCAGACCGAGCACGGGGGCGACGCGTCCGAGCGCGTCGAGCGCAATCCTGCGGTACGTCGTCAGCTTTCCACCGGCCACGCTGAGCATTCCGGCCGGTCCGATCGAGAACACCGTCTCGCGCCGGGCGCTCGCCGTACCGCTCGTCCCGACGGGAAGAACGCGCAGGCCGGCGAACGCCGAGCGCGGCGGGGCCGCGCGGATCAGCTCGCGGGAGAGCGCAACCTCCGCCTCCGCGAGCACCTGCTCGACGTCCGCCGCGGTCGCCTCTACAGCCCCGGGGTCGTCCGTGTAGTCCTCGTCGGTCGTCCCGAGCAGGAGGTGGTCGTACCACGGGACCGCGAACGTGACGCGGACGTCGTCCTGTGGGACGGTCAGGGCGGCTGACCAGGCCTCGCCGCCACCGACGAGGACGTGCGCGCCCTTGCTCAGACGGACCGACGTGCCCGCGGACGGGTTCTCGAGCCTCCGGACGCGGTCGACCCAGGGGCCGGCGGCGTTCACGACCGCACGAGCGCGGACGGAGACCTGGGCTCCGTCCGCCTCGACCTCGGCGCCCCTGACACGGCCGTCGTGGACCCGGAGCGCAACGACACGCGCACGGTTGACGACCGTCGCACCCGAGCGGGCCGCGGCCGTCACGTTCGCGAGGCACAGGCGCGCATCGTTCGTCCATGCGTCGGCGTAGAGCGCGCACGACCGGAGACCGTCGACCCGAAGCTCGGGGACGCTCTCCCGGGCCCGTTCCGGTGCCACGAGCCAGTGCAGACGCGACCGGGCGAGAGCCGAGTAGAGGAGGATCCCGCTCTGGACGAACGCCGGCCGGAACGGGCCGCCCCGATAGAGCGGCAGCAGAAACGGGAGGCGGTGAACGAGGTGGGGAGCGACGATGCGCGTGAGGATGCGCCGCTCGTGGTGGGCCTCGCGCACGAGCCGGACATCGCCCAGCCGGAGGTAGCGCAGACCCCCGTGGACGAGCTTCGACGACGCGCTCGACGTGCCGCCGCCGAAGTCGCCCGCGTCGACGAGCGCGACCGCGAGCCCCTCACGCGCCGCGTGGGCGGCGATACCCGCTCCGACGATTCCCGCACCGATGACCAGCAGGTCGAACTCGCGCCGTGCCAGGCCGTCGAGCTCATCCGCTCGTGACGGGATCACACGGGTGTCGGACAGGCCCACGCAGTCCTCCCGTCGGCGTCTGTCACTTCGAACCGCGCGTGCCGCGCCGCGGGCGGGAGCTCGAGCCGGGCCGCGACGACGAGCCCACGGTCGTCCTGTTCGAGGATCGTCCCGAGATAGCGGTACCCGAGCCGGCCCGCGTGCACCGCGGCGCCCATCGTCCTGCCGGCGACCATCGTCACCGACCGGCACGGGCTGCATCGCACCTCGAACGCGTCGTCGACGCGCGTGAGCCCGTGGATCCGCGGGCCGGACGACGCGTACAGCGCTCCCGCCCGGAGAGCCTCCAGCACCGCGGCGACGCTTCGCTCGCGAGCCCGCACCCACGTCCAGGCAAGATCCGAGTCGAAGCCGGGGTGGTGCGAGTCGTCCGTTGCGATCGCCGGGCAGAGACGTGCTTGCTCGAGCAGCTCGTCCCAGTGCACGGTCGAGAGCCCTCGACCCACCTCGAGCTCGCACCCGGCGTTGAACACCTCGATCCCGGTGACGGAGGGCGCCAGCTCGAGCGTTCCGGGCGTCACGCCGGTCCAGTACGGATGGGCCAGGTACGCGACTCCACCTCGCTCGACGATCCAGTCTCCGGCCTCCTCGAGGCCGGCGTATCCGGCAGCAAGCGCGCGCAGGTCGTCGGGGTCGGTCGACACACCGAGCCCGAGCACGTGCCCGTCTCGAGCACCGGGAAGGATGCAGTTCAGCTCGACGCCGGTGACGACGAGCAGCCGGTCGGTCGACGCCGCCGTGGTCGCCTTCCAGTGATCGGTGATCGCGAGCACGTCGTAGCCCGCGCGCTCGTAGTGCGCGGCGAGCGCGTCGGGTGGCAAATCGCCGTCCGACTCGGTCGTGTGCGCGTGGAGCGCACACCGGAGCCAGACTCCTTCAGTGGAGAACGGATCGATCATGTTCCCGGGACTTAACCACCTGGAGACATTGCCCTCGGTAGAACCGAGGCATAGGATCCTGCTCTCTCGACCGTAGGAGGTGCGATGGAGGATTTCCAGGAGCAAGAGTACGAGTTTCTCCGGAGGCTCGAAGAGGAGCGGATCGGCCGGCGGGCGCTCATCAAGAGGGGTCTTGCAGCAGGTGCCGGTCTGACCGTCCTGTCGCTGTCCCCGGCCGCGCTCGCGGCCCGTAACCAGGTGCTCGCCGACCCGCCCCTGCGCGGGACACTCGCCAACCTCAAGGAGCTGGTGCAGGAGGCGAAGAAGGAAGGACATCTCAACGTCATCGCCCTGCCTCCCGACTGGGCGAACTACGGCGAGGTCATCTCCACGTTCTCGAAGAAGTACGGCATCCCGATCACGAGCGATAACCCCAATGGCACGTCGGCGCAGGAGAACCAGGCGGTCGTCTCGCTCAAGGGTGATCCACGCGCGCCCGACGTCCTCGACGTCAGCCCGACCTTCGCAGTCGCAGGGACTGTCTCGGGCCTCTATGCCAGGTACTACGTCCGCAACTACGCGAGCGTCCCGAGGTCGATGAAGGACACGCGTGGCCTGTGGACGGGCGACTACTACGGCTCTGTCACGTTCGGCTACAACGCAAACCTCGTGAATACGCCGCCGAAGTCGTTCGCCGACCTCCTCAAGCCGATCTACAAGAACCAGGTCGCCATGAACGGGAGCCCACTCAGCTCCGGCTCGGCGCTCGGCGGCGTGTTCGCCGCGGCGCTCGCGAACGGCGGCTCGCTCGCGAACGTCAGCCCCGGGATCGACTGGTTCGCGAAGGCCAGGTCGGTCGGCAACTACATCCCGGTGGAGACGACCCCGCAGACGGTCGCCTCCGGCCAGACGCCGATCTCGATCGACTGGGACTACAACAACTTCGCGTACGTGAAGGAGTTCCCGTCGGCGAACTGGAAGGTCATCATCCCGTCGGACGGTCAGTACGGGGCCCACTACTGCCAGGCTGTCAACGCGACCGCCCCGCACCCGTGGGCCGCCCGTCTCTGGCAGGAGTTCGTCTTCTCCGACCAGGGGCAGGTCCTGTACCTGAAGGGGTACGCCCATCCCGCCCGCTTCGCGGACCTCGCCAAGCGCAAGGCGATCCCGAAGTCGGTGACCGGCGCGCTTCCGGCCGCGTGGCTCAACGCCACAGGGGCCAAGTTCGCCAGCCTCGGCCAGCAGACGAAGGCCAAGGCTGTCGTCAACACGGAGTGGGCTGCCAAGGTCCACTGAGGTAGTTCGCTGACGACGCAAGCTGCAACGAGTGACGTTCTCCGGCCGGGCCTAGAGCCCGGCCGGAGATTTTCGCTCGCGTGGCTGGGCGTTGTGCCGTTCTTTGCCTACACCGCGATGTTCCTGTTCCTCCCAGCCGCCACCGTGATGATCGGCGCCTTCAGAGGTGAGCACGGCGGCTACACGATCGACAACATCGAGGCGATCGTGCAGACCGAGAACATCCGAGACGCCTTCTGGGAGAGCATCCGGATCAGTCTTACGACGGCCCTCCTCGGCGCTCTGTTCGGGCTCCTGATCGCATACGCGGCGATCCGCAAGGGAACGCCGAATTGGATTCGGTCGGCATACGGCACCTTTTCCGGGGTTGCAGCCAACTTCGGCGGGATCCCGCTCGCCTTCGCCTTCATCGCCACGCTGGGGACGATCGGGATCGTCACGCAGTTGATTGACAACGTCTTCGGCGTCAACATCTACCAGCACGGTTTCGCGATCTGGTCGCGGAGAGGGGTCGAGCTCGTCTACCTCTACTTCCAGATCCCGCTGATGATCCTCGTCATCGCGCCGGCGATCGACGGCCTGCGCGCGGAGTGGAGCGAGGCGTCGTCGAACCTGGGGGCGAGCCGGTGGCAGTTCTGGCGGCACATCGGGATCCCGGTCTTGATGCCGTCGATCCTGGGCGGGGTCATCCTTCTGTTCGGAAACTCTTTCGCTGCGTACGCGACCGCGTACTCGCTCACCAGCGGCACCGGTCTTTCACTCGTCCCGATCCTGATCGGCAACGACCTCTCGGGCAACGTCCTCTCCAACCCGCACGAGGGCCAGGCGCTTGCATTCGGGATGTTCGTCGTGCTGGCTGCGATGATGCTCTTCTACATCCCTCTGCAGCGGCGCGCGTCGCGGTGGGCGAAGTGAGGCGACGGAGGCCGCAGATTGCCCCCTCCGCCGTCGTCTGGCTGGTACTCGGCGCGATCTACTTCCTGGTCCCGCTGCTCGCGACCCTCCTCTTCAGCCTACGCGACGCCCAGACCGGGAAGTGCTGCAGTCTCTCCGCCTACGGCGTGATCCTGCACGACCCGCAGTTCTGGTCGTCGATCAAGGTCTCGTTCAGGCTCGCGCTCGAGACGATCGCGGTCGGGCTCCTGCTCTTCGTGCCGACGATCTACTGGGTGCACCTGAAGCTACCGCGGCTCCGGCCCGTGGTCGGCTTCATGGCGCTCATTCCGTTTGTCGTGCCGCCGATCATCCTCGTCGTCGGCCTGCTCAAGTTCTACAAGGAAACGCTCCACGCGCCGTTCTGGTTCCTCGGCAAGCCCGACCTGTTCCTCGTCGGCGCGTACGTGATCCTCGCTTTCCCGTACATCTACTTCTCGCTCGACGCGGGCTTCCGGTCGATCGATGTGCACACGCTGACCGAGGCATCGCGGAATCTGGGCGCATCATGGCGAACGACGCTCGGGCGCGTGATCCTGCCGAACATCCGGGTCGCGGCGCTCAGCGGCGCGTTCCTCACCCTCGCGATAGTGATGGGTGAGTTCACCATCACGAGCCTCGCCGCGTTCCACACCTTCCCGACGTACCTCCAGTACGTCAACGAGTCGCAGGCGTATCCTGCGGCCGCCGCGACGCTGATGAGCTTCGGGATCACGTGGGCCGCGATGCTCTCGATTCTCCTGATCGGGCGGCGTGGCGGTCAGCGCACGGTGCGAGTCGGGATCGGACGCTAGGAGAGGCACGATGGCGCACGTCGAGCTGCAAGGCCTGTGGCGCTCTTTCGGTCCCGTGACAGCGCTGCAGGGCATCGACCTCGTTCTCGACTCGGGCGAGTTCGTGTCGCTGCTCGGGCCGAGCGGCTGCGGCAAGACCACGGCGCTGCGCCTCGTTGCCGGATTCGATCAGCCCGACGCGGGCAGCATCCTCGTCGGCGGCAAGGACGTGACGCGCGTGTCGCCCAACAAGCGCGACATGGGCATGGTCTTCCAGGCCTACAGCCTCTTCCCGAACATGACGGCCGAGCAGAACGTCGAGTACGGCCTCAAGGTCCGGAAGCAACCCAAGGACGGACGGCGGGCACGGGTACGCGAGCTCTTGGAGCTCGTCGGGCTCGCCGACGCCGGCAAGCGGTACCCGCATCAGCTGTCGGGTGGCATGCAGCAGCGGGTGGCGCTCGCACGGGCGCTCGCGATCGAGCCGAGCGTGCTCCTGCTCGACGAGCCGCTCTCGGCGCTCGACGCGAAGGTGCGCGTGCAGTTGCGGGAGGAGATCCGGCGGATCCAGCTCGAGCTCGGCATCACGACGATCTACGTCACGCACGACCAGGAGGAGGCGCTCTCCATCTCCGATCGGGTCGCGGTCATGTACGGCGGCAAGATCGAGCAGGTGGGCTCGCCCGCCGAGATGTACGGCAACCCTGCGACGCCGTTCGTGGCGGAGTTCATCGGCACGATGAACCGCCTGATCGCAACGGTCGGCGACGACGGCAGGATCGATTACAACGGCCTGTTGCTGCGCGTCGATGCGGCTCGTGGCCTGCCCCTCGGGGAGCGCGTGCTCTGCCTCGTCCGGCCGGAGACGGTCGACATCGTCGCGGCCGGCGGCGGCCCTGCGCCCGACAGCGCTCTCGCCGGTGAGGTCATCTCGAACACCTTCCTCGGGTCGACCTCACGTGTGCGGGTGACCGACGAGGCGGGCGAGCGGACGTTCACCGCGGACATCTCGACCGTGCGCGCGGCACCGCTCACGGTCGGTACGAAGGTGGTTGCAAGCTTCCCGCCGGACAGCCCGCGCCTGCTCAGCCTGGCCGACGAGCCAGTGTTTCCCGCGCCAGATCCGGACGGTCAGTGAACACGCCATCTGCACCCATTGTCTGCACCGCGACCAGACGCGACGGCTCGTCGACGGTGTAGACGAGCGCCTGCAGGCCGAGCGCATGGGCCTTCGCGATTCCGCGCGCGGTGACCCGGGCGTCGTCGAAGCCTGCCGCCCAGGCGAAGCGCGCCGCAGCCTGGATCGACACTCCGTACCCGACGTGCTGCACGGTACGCAGTGACGGCCGAAGCCTGTGTGTCTCGAGAAGCGCTCGGCGCGAGAACGAGACGACGACGGCTTCGGGTGCGAGGAGCCGGAGCGTACGGCCGACCATGTCGTGCCGGCGAAAGAGCCACGGGCTCTTGAGCTCCACCATCACGCCGATCCGTCCTGCCGTCAGCGCGAGCACCTCCTCGAGCGTCGGAATGCCGAGCTCACGCAGCTCGGCCAGCCCGCGCGCCCGAAGCGGCCCGGATGCCTCGGTCAGTCGATCGAGCCTCAGGTCGTGAAACACGACGAGCGCGCCGTCGGCGGACACCTGGACATCGAACTCGACGTAGTCGGCGCCCACCTCGATGGCGCGCTCGAAGGCGGGCAGCGTGTTCTCCTTCTCGTCCCAGGAGGCTCCGCGGTGTGCGATCACCCAGGTCATCCGAGCAGGCGGCGAACAAGCCCGACGTCGATTGCGTCGACGAGCTCGTCCGCGCGATGGAGACGCGCGTCCGGCAGCGTCCCGCGCACGGCGATGCATCGCAGCCCGGCGTCCTTCGCCGATGCGACACCGGCCTCGGTGTCCTCGAACACGACGACCTCGGCTGGATCGACCCCGAGCGCCGCGGCAGCCCGGAGGTACCCCTCGGGGTGAGGTTTGCCGCATTCGACGTCGTCGGCGCAGACGAGATGCGCAAAGCAATCGGCGAGCCCGGCCGCGTCGAGGACGGGCTCGATCTCGCGCCTGAAGGCACCGGAGACGATCGCGAGCGGAACCCTTGCTGACGCGTACCTCACGGCCGCGCGCGTCTCGGTGCCAATCGTCGCCCCGTCGGCCCCGCGGACGTAGCGGTCGATCCGCTCCTCGACGAGCGCGTCGAGTGCCTCACCCTCGACACCGAGCCAGCCGCCGATGATCGACTCCTCGGTGTTGCCGGCGAGTCGACCCACGTACTCGGCCTCCGTCAAGGGACGGCCGTGCTCTGCGAACAGCTCGGAGTACAGGGCGAACAGGACCGGCTCGTCATGGGAGAGCGTGCCGTTGAAGTCGAACGCGAGTGCGCGGGTCGCGGGCATCCCGACGATCAGCGTAGAGGTCTTGGGCGACCCCCAACACATGTCCCGGCGACTCTCTAGTGTCGCCGGCTGTGCCACTCGACGCCTTCCTGCTCGCGCTCGGCTCGGCCGTGCTGCACGCGCTCTGGAACCTGATTCTCGGGCGCGAGCGGGACACGGAGGCGGCGACCGCCGTCGCGCTCGTGACCTCGGTGATCGTGTTCGCCCCGGTCGCGATCGTCCTCTGGGACGTCGACTCGGGAGTCTGGCCGTACATCGCCGTGACGTCGTCTCTACAGCTCCTCTACTTCGTGCTGCTCGCGGCCGCGTACACGCGGGCCGACGTCTCGGTGGTCTACCCGGTCGCACGCGGGCTCGCGCCCGTGATCGTGCTCGTCGTCGGCATCGTCGCGCTCGGGGTGACGCTCGAGCCCGTCCAGGCGCTCGGCGTCTGTCTCGTCGGCGGCGGCGTCCTGCTCGTGCGAGGGCTCGGCCGCAACGCTCGCGCCGAGGGCATCGTGTTCGGTCTCGCCGTCGCCTGCTGCATCGCGGCGTACACGCTCGTCGACAAGCCCGGCGTCACGCACGCGAACCCGATCGTGTACCTCGAGCTCGGGATGGTGCCGGCCTCGCTCGGCTACATCGTGCTGCTGCTCACCGTCCACCGTTCCGGGGCCGCCCGGCTCCGAGCCGCGACGCGACCGCTCCCCGCGGCCGCTGGGGTGCTCTCGTTCGTCGCATACGCCCTCGTCCTGGCTGCGCTGGTGCGAGCGCCCGCAGCTCCGGTCGCGGCGGTGCGTGAGACGAGCGTTCTCTTCGCCGCGGCGCTCGCGGCACCGCTCCTCGGCGAGCGGGTGGGGTGGGGGCGGATGGTCGGCGCCGTGCTCGTCGTCACGGGCGTGGTCGCGATCGCGCTCGGCTAAGAACTACCCGCGGATCGCCAGAGCGCGTCGTTGCCGAGTGGGGTACGTCTCGCCTTGCCCTCCGCGACGAGCGTGAGCAGCTCTCGCTCGGCCGCCTCCGGCTCGGGGACGAAGTCCGGCGCCTCTGCCATGAGCGCCGCCACCTCCGCGGTCGTGAGCCCGTCGGCGAAGCGATCGAGCAGCGGGCCTGGCGTCTCGGCCGGTGGCGTCACGTGCAGGTCGGGAGCGAGGTTCGCGACGAGGACGTCATACGCGAGAAACGGCTGCCAGCCTCCTGCGATGGCCTTGACCCCGTCTTGCTCGAAGACCACCGAGGGGGCCGTGAACCGGACGGGGCCGTCGGAGGTCGAGGTCTTGCCCTGCGTCTCGGCGGCACTGCCAGCCGCCGTCCGTGCCTCGGCCCGGTCCTCCTCGTACGCATCGGCGACGGCGACGCTGTCGAGGCTTGCGACGATCGCGTCGGCGTCGAGACCGGAGATGTCGCGGAGCGCGTTGCGGATTCGGTCGTCGTCGTCGAGCAGGAGGGGCGTGGTGAAATTCGCGAGCTGGAGCGCCCGGAAGACACGCCACTCGCTGCCTGGATCGAGCAATCGGGCCGCGACGACCGCCCGGCATCCGCGACCCGTCCCAGCGAGTCGATCCTTCGGCGCCAGCGCGAACGGCATCCCGTAGAGGCGTCGGAACCTGAGGTTCCCGCGGGCCGAGCGGAGCGGGCTGTACCCCTGCTCGACCAGCCGGTCGGCGTTCTCGCGCAGGCCGATCATCACGAGCCGCCACTGCAGCTGATCCCCGTAGCGCCATTCGAGCATTCGAAGCGCAGGGCTCGCCGAGTACCCCCACGGGCAGGCGGCGTCGTTGTAGAGCGTCGCAGTGATCATCGTGCCGGTACCAAGACTAGGTCGCGAGCATCGCCGCGCGCCACGCGGGATGGTCAGCTCAGCGGCGCCACTCGAACACCGCGATCAGGCAGCCGTCGTTCGTCCACGAGTGATGCACGCCGCGCTCGTAGCTCACGAAGTCACCCGCGCGGAACACGGTGCCGTCGGAGTCGGTCAGCGTCCCCTCGAGGATGAGAAACTCCTCGAACCCGGGGTGCTCGTGCTCGACCGTTGTCGCGCCCGGCTCCATGCGCATCAGATACGAGCCCTGACCGACGGCATCGTCCCAGCTGACGGGCAGCCAGGTGATGTCCTCCTGGAGAGGCCCTTCCATGTCATAGGGCAGGAAGTCGGCCGTGTGGACGTTGATCACGCGGCGGTCGGATCGCTCGTGCCCGCTCACGGTGGCAGCTTCGCGCGCGCGGTCGCGCCGCGCAAGCATCGCGTGTGTCAGAGGCTCGCCGCGGCTGCCTCGTCGAGAACGACGGTTGTCGTGCCCGATCGCGAGCGGACGAGCGAGGCAGGGGTCGCCGGCGTGGGCGGTTCGGCGAACGCCCGCCGCACCGCGTCTGTCTTCGACCCGCCCGTGACGAGAAAGACGAGGCTGGTCGCCGCCGCGAGCGCGGGCAACGTCAGCGTGATGCGCTCGACCCACGGCTCGAGACCGGGCTCCGTGGCGGTGACGAGCGCGACGCGCTCCTCGAGCGCCGGCTTGCCGGGAAGAGCGATGCCGTATGACCATCGCCCCCGAGCCCGAGGAGCACGAGGTCGAGCGACACTCCGGCGAGCGTCTCTGCGTACCCAGCGGCTGCGTCGGGTCCGCTCAAGCGTGTGTCGACCCAGTAGGCCGTGGGCTGCACCGCGAGGCGGGCGAGCAGCGCCTCGCTCACGAGCCGGCGGTTGGAGCGCTCGTCGTCGGGTGGTACGAGCCGCTCGTCGCCGAGCCAGAGCCGTGCCCGTCCCCAATCGGGCTCGAGCTCCGCGGCGAGCTCGTAGGCCCGTCTCGGGGTCGACCCGCCCGCGAGGGCGAGCGCGCCACCCGCGCGAGCCGCTGTGCAGAGGAGCTCCGCGGCGGCGCGAGCCGCCGCCTCGGCGTCGGGCTCGACGACGAGGCTAACGTCGGTCACCTGCGAGCCCTCGTTCGTGCGGGCGGCTTCCATCGATCTCGACTCTACGCGGTGAACGCGGCGATCAGGCGCGCCGGTGTAGGGCGAACGGCTGCCGCGGGCCCCGGTCGGGCACGTCCGGCGTCCGAAGCTGGACGCTGAACGTGGATCCGACCCCGGGCTCGCTCCGGACGGCCGCCCGGCCGCCCATCGCGGTGGCGAGCTCTGCCACCACCGCGAGGCCCAACCCGGTTCCGACGCGCCGTGACCCACCATGGCGCTCGTAGAGGTAGAAGCGCTCGAACGCTCGCTCGACGTCCGCTGTGTCGAGCCCTGGCCCGTCGTCCACGACGTCGATTCGGCCCGGCCCGGCGACGATCCGGACCACACCACCCTTTGGCGTGACCCGGAGCGCGTTCTCGATCAGGTTGGAGACGACCTGGAGCAGACGGTCCGGATCGGCGATCGCGGTCGACCCCGGCTCCACGAGGACCTCGAGCCCGACGTCGAACCCGCGCGCCGCTGCCTCGTGGCGCTCGAGCGCCACGATCGCGATCTCTCCCAGGTCGACGGGCTCCAACCGGACGGCGAAGGCGCGCCGACGCAGGCGTGCGAGGTCGAGTAGGTCGCCGACGAGTCGTTCGAGCCTGCGTGCTTCGCGCTCGATCACAGCCCCGGCACCACTCGGCTCGAGCACGCCGTCCTCGAGCGCCTCGGCATGGCCGCGGATTGCGGTGAGGGGCGTCTTCAGCTCGTGGCTGACCGACAGCAGGAAGGACCGCTCGGCCTCCTGCGTACGCGTGAGCTCCGTCGAGAGCTCGTTGAACGAGGCTGCCAACGTCGCGATCTCCGGTGGGCCTTCGACCACGAGCGGCTCGGGGAGGGTGCCGGCGGCGAGAGCGCGGCTCGCCTCCGAGACCCGTGCGACGGGCCGCGCGACCGCGCGGGCGAGGAGGAAGGCGACGATCGCCGCCAGGCCGGCGCCCACGAGCCCGGCGAGGACGAGCCCGACCACGAACGGCGTGCGGTCGGCCGCCTGGCTCTCGGCCGACCGGAGCAGCACGATCGCCCCTCCGCCGCTCCGCTGCGCCGCGTAGAGGAAGCGCTTGCCGCGGACGTCGACCGACCCGCTCGCGACCTCGCCGGCAAGCATCGTCCGTGCGCCGTCCGCGGGCAACAGGAGCTCGGCCTGGCTCGTGGTGAGGATCGCAAGCCGCTGCTCGTCGGTCGACAGGAACCGCCCGAGCGTCGTCGTCGCGTCGCCGGCCGGCGGTCCTTGCTGCGCGGCGATCAGCTCGACCTGACGCTCGAGCGCTTTCACCGCGTCCTGCTCGAGCGAGCGACGCATCAGCAGGGCTCCCGTGACGACGGTCACGAGGAGCGAGACGATGATCGTCCCGAGGAGGCCGAGGAACAGCCGCCGGCGGAGCGTCACCCGGCGGCCGCCTTGTAGCCGGAGCCGCGCACCGTGCGGATCAGCCCGGGGCGGTCGAGCTTGCGACGCAGCTGACCGACGTGCACGTCGACGGTGCGCGTCCCGCCCGGGAAGGCAAGCCCCCAGACGCGGTCGAGCAGCCGCTCGCGGCTGACGACGATCCCGGGATGCTCGGCGAGGTGCCACAGGAGGTCGAACTCCCGTGTCGTGAGGTCGACCTCCTGACCGTCGACGGAGACGCTCCGCGCCCGCCGGTCGAGCACGACGTCACCGACGGAGATCGTGTTTGCGTCGGTCTCGGGCTCGACGCGGCGCAGAACCGCACGGACGCGTGCGACGAGCTCGCGTGGCGAGAACGGCTTGGTGACGTAATCGTCGGCACCGAGCTCGAGACCGGTCACGCGGTCAACCTCCTCGTCGCGGGCGGTGAGCATCACGATCGGAAGCTGGGAGTACGAGCGGATCGCGCGGCACAGATCGAACCCGTCCGTGTCCGGGAGCTGGAGGTCGAGGATCGCGAGGCTGACGTCGTGACGCTCCAGCTCGGCGAGGCCTTCGGTTCCGTGCGTCGTCCAGACCACCCGGAACCCGTCCCGCTCGAGGTAGGTGCAGACGAGCGACGCGATCTCCTCGGCGTCCTCGACGAGCAGGATCGTCCCGCTTCTCATCGAGGGCCCGACCTGATCACGATCACCTGCGCAGATCCGTCAGCCGCACGCTTGACCCTCACGACCTGTCCGACCCGCAGGGCGGAGCGCCGTACCGGGACGATCCCGACGCGGACGCGGGTCAGCGGAGTGATCGGGATCGTGACCGCCGAGCCCGAAGTCCCTGCAACCGCGACGCTGCTGCCCGACACGGCGCTGACGACGCCGAGCTCGACGGTGGCGGCGCGGCTGCCGAACGCCCGGACGACCCGAGCTGCACCACGCACGAGCACCGCTTCGGCGACCTGGCCTGGACGGAGATCGCCGATCGTGGCGGGTTGCCCGTTGAGCCTGAAACGGGTGCGACTGTCGAGCGTCACCGCGACGGCCGAGCCGTCGAGCGAGCGGAGCGTGAGACGTGTCGCCGACAGCGACTGGACGATCCCGCGCTCCACCGGGCCGAGGCGTGCCGCGGCCGGCTGCACACCGACCCCGAGCAGGACGGTCACGAGGCACAGCACGGGCCACCTGCGCATGAACCGCATGGTCATGCGACCCGGTTTGGTGGTCGTGGCCCTCGCGTAAGGGCTCTGTAAAACGCTCGTTCGGGCCAGGACGCGTCGATGAGGCGCGTTCGACGAAGATGCGTCCATGAGACCCCGCGTCCACGTCACCGGGCCGCTCCTCGTCGAGGTCGACGAGGCGCTCGCCCGCGACTTCGAGCTCGTGCCCGGGCCCGAAGGGGCGGACGGTGTCCTGTCGGTTCTCGGATGTCGGGTCGACGACGCTTTCCTCGAGCGCGCCGGGCCGAAGCTCCGGGTCGTCGCGAACTTCGGCGTGGGCGTCGACAACGTCGATCTCGACGCCGCACGCCGGCGGGGTGTCGTCGTCTCGAACACGCCGGATGTCCTCACGCGGACGACCGCGGAGCTTGCGGTCGGGCTCATGCTGGCGCTCCTGCGCCGCATCGCCGAGGGCGACCGGTTTGTCCGGGCACGGCGCGAGTGGGAGTTCTCGGTCGAGTTCATGCTCGGCGCGAGCCTCGAGGCGAAGAACGTGCTCGTCGTCGGCCCGGGGCGGATCGGGCGGGAGACCGCGCGCATGGTGGAGGCGTTCGGGGCGCTCACGAGCTCCGCCGGCCGTGTCGATGACCTCGCCGCTCTCGTGTCGACGGCCGACGTCGTCACCCTCCACTGCCCGTTGACTCCTGACACGACGCATCTCGTCGACGAGCGCGTCCTGCGCGCGATGAAGCCGACGGCGATTCTCGTCAACACGGCGCGGGGGCCGGTCGTCGACGAGCGCGCACTCGTCGACGCGTTACGCGAGGGGCGGCTCGCGGGCGCGGCGCTCGACGTCTTCGAGCGAGAGCCGGCGGTCGAGGACGCGTTGCTGACCATGGACAACGTCGTGCTGACACCCCACATCGGCAGCGCGACCCGGGCGACCCGGATCGCGATGGGGATGCTGTGCGTCGATGCCCTACGCGCCGTCCTGCTCGAGACTCGGATCCCCGGCAACGCCGTCGTTCCCTGAGCGTGCGCCAGAGCTCGAGGATCTCGACGTATGTCGGGAACCCGAGCTCGGCGGCGGACGGGAGCTCGTCGCGGGCGAACCAGCGCAGCTCCTCGAGATCGTCGCCCGCCGTCGGCTCGCCGCCCGCGACCGTCGCCAGCCAGGTGATGCAGAGCACCGAGCGCCCCTCGTAGGGCTCGAGCCAGAACCCGAGCAGCTCGCCGACGTCGAGCTCGAGACCGGTCTCCTCCAGCACCTCGCGCCGAAGCCCGTCGAGCGGGTGCTCGCCCTCGTCGAGAAACCCGCCGGGGAGGTCCCAGCGTCCGGCCGATGGATCGTGCGCCCGCCGGCCGAGGAGCACCCGGTGGCCGTCGCTGATCACGGCCTGTGCGCCCGGCACAGAGTTCCCCCAGGCGTGGAACCCGCACGAGTTGCAGGAGAGCCCGTGAGTCTCGATGGTGAGCGCGGCTGCGCACCTGGGGCAGAACCGCCACCCGTCGAGGATCCCCATCACGCCATCATCTACGCTCGCCCGCGTGAGCGAAACCACGTACGGGAGCGCCTCGATGACGGGTGAACTGGCCCGGGTCCTCGTGCGCCGCCCGCTGGCGGCGGACGCGCCGATGTGGCAACGGTTCGGGTGGCATGCGCCGCCGGACGTCGGTGCCGCGCTGGCCGAGCACGAGGCGTTCTGCGCGCTTCTGGAGCAGGCAGGAGCCGAGGTGGTGGTCTCCGAGCACGACCCGGGCAACCCCGATGCGATCTACACCTACGACCCGACGCTCGTCGGGGTCGAGGGGGCGGTGCTGCTCAGCCCCGGGAAGCCCGAGCGTCGTGCCGAGCCCGAGGCAACCGCCGTGGCGCTCGAGGCCGCAGGAGTCCCGGTCGTCGGTCGCATCGCGCTCCCTGCGACCGTCGAGGGCGGCGACACGGTGTGGCTCGACGAGCAGACGCTGCTCGTCGGGATCGGCTACCGGACGAACCCGGCCGCGCTCGATGAGCTACGCGCGGTGTTCCCCGGTGTCGAGGTGGCGGCATTCGATCTCCCGCATTGGCATGGCGCCTCGGAGGTGATGCACCTGATGAGCTTCATCTCACCGCTCGCCCCCGACCTCGCGCTCGTCTACACGCGCATCGCGCCGACGCGTCTCATGTGGCTTCTTGCCGAGCGCGGGATCGAGGTCGTCGAGGTGCCCGATGACGAGTTCGCGACGATGGGCGCCAACGTCCTCGCGCTGGCACCGCGCCGTGCACTCGCGCTCGAGGGGAACGACGAGACACGACGACGGATGGAGCGGGCGGGAGTCGACGTCGTCACCTACCGCGGCGACGAGATCTCGCGCAAGGGCGACGGCGGGCCGACCTGCCTGACGCGGCCGCTCCTCCGCCGCTGATCAGCCGTCGTCGGGCGGATCGAGGTCGAGCGCCAGCTGCCGGTGACCGGATAGCCCCGAGACTCCGACCCCGACGAGCCGCAGCGCGCCGGGCCGGTCGCGGAGGCCGCGGTCGAGCAGCCGGCACGCGAGCGCGCCGATTGCCTCCGGCTCGTCGATCGGCGCCGGAAGCGTCGTGGAGCGGCTCCGGAGCGAGAAGTCCGCATAGCGCAGCTTCGTGGTCACCGTTCGGGCCGAGCGACCGCTTCGCTGGAGCGACGCGCTGACGTCGGCGGCCATCCGCAACAGCTCGCGGTGGAGCGCCCCGCGGTCGGTGACGTCCTGCTCGAAGGTCTCCTCGGTCGAGATCGAGACTCGCTCGACGTCGAGCTCGAGGTCGCGCGGATCGATCCCGCGCGCTCGGTCGCGGAGCTGCTTCCCGACCGCTCCGGGGAGGATCGGTCGCAACGCATCGTCCTCGAGCTCGGCAAGGCCGCCGATCTTCTCGATCCCCGCTGCGAGCAGTCGGTGCTCCGCGCGTGGCCCGACGCCCGGGAGCAGGCGAACGGGCAACGGGGCCAGGAACGATGCCTCGCGACCCGGCGCCACGACGGTGATCCCGCCCGGCTTGCGACGATCGGAGGCGACCTTGCACACGACCTTCGAGGTTGCGACCCCGAGAGAGCACGAGAGCGATGTGACCCCGCGGACCGCGAGTCGGACGGTCTCCGCGACCCGCCGTGCCTCACGGAACGAGCCCGTCACGGTCGCGAGGTCGAGGTAGCCCTCGTCGATCCCGGTGCGCTCGACGCGAGGCACCACCTGCTCGACCGTCGACCACACTGCGCTCGAGTACTGGCGATACACGCTGTGGCGGGGTCGGACGAAGACCACCTGGGGGCAGCGCCGATATGCCTCGGCGGAGCTCATCGCGGAGTGAATCCCGAACGCCCGGGCCACGTAGTTCGCCGTCGCCACGACCCCGCGTCCCCGTGGGTCGCCCCCGACGACGAGGGGCTTCGAGCGAAGCGCCGGATCCTCTAGCTCCTCGACCGCCGCAAAGAATGCGTCGAGGTCGAGATGAGCGAGGATGCGCACGGGTGAAGGCTACGGTTCCCGGGTGATCGCCTCGCCGCCGCAGCCACCGGTGCTCGACCAGCCGGCTGCCTACGAGGTCTCGTACGGCATCGTCCGCGGGACGGCCGGCGCGGACGCCCGCGGGCTGGTCGTGAAGGTGGACGGGCACGTCGTCCGCCGCGTGCGGCTGACGACCCGGCGCTTCGTGATCGACCTCGACCTCCCGACCGGGGAGCGTGCGATCCGCGTCGAGACGCAGAGCGCGAATGGGCGGACGGCGGGGACCACGGTGGAGCATGTATTCGGGCTGCCGCGTGCAGCCCGACCCCGTGGGAGCAACGCACATCTCGATCCGGTGCTGCAGCAGCAGGTAGCTCGTCTCGGCCGCAGCTTTCCGGGGCACGCGGGTATCTACGTCCAGAGCCTCACGAGCGGCGCGGGTGCGGCCTGGAGCGCGCGGGCGACGTTCCCCGCCGCGTCGACGCTCAAGCTTGCGATCGCAGTGACCGTGCTGTCGCGGATCACCGGCCCGCCGGCCCACGGCACATCGCTCGACGGGCTCTTCCGGTCGATGCTGACGCTCTCCGACAACGCCTCCGCGAACGCGCTCGAGCGGGTGATCGGAGGCTCGACGAGCGGCGGGTCGGCGCTCGTCAACACCGCCATGCGGTCGATCGGTCTCGAGAGCACCGCGATGTACGGCGGTTACGTGATCGGCACCAGCCGCGACGAGCAGCGCGGTCGCGCCGACGGTATCCCGCTGGACGCGACCGATCAGCCGTCGTGGGGCTACGGCAAGCGGACGACGAGCCGCGACCTCGCGCGCCTCCTCCAGGCGATCTGGCTCGCGAGCGCGGGCAAGGGCCCGCTGCGGGTATCGCAGAGCGGGGTCGCGCCGCGCGAAGCGCGCTATCTCCTCTATCTCCTCGCCCACGTGCGCGACCCGGGCAAGCTCGACCGACAGGTGGGCTCGATCCCGGGGGTCGCGGTGCTCCACAAGGCGGGCTGGCTCGCCAGCGCCCGCCACGACAACGGGCTCGTCTTCTGGCGTGGCGGGGTGTTCGTCGCCACCGTGATGACCTATGGCTCCGTCCGCGGCTCCGACGTCCTCGCAGCGTCGCGTCGCCGCGATGACGCTGAGGCGACTTCGCGGATGAGTCGGTGGGTGTGTCCGCGTGCGGACACACCCACCGTCCCTAACGGAACGGCGAGCGCCCTCGGAGTGCGCTGCTGTCCGCCTCGGTGTCGATTCCCGGGAGGCGGTGGAATCTGGGAATCGGCTCCAACTACTGAGACAACCGGGTGACTCTTTCGGTTTGTACGGGTTCCGTAAGCACAGAGGCGAGCGAGATCGGGAATGCCGCTACACTTTTTGTAGTTACTAGTCGTAGTTACTAGTCCTTGAATCTGTTCCCGAGCCCGGAGGAGCGTGAGCCTCTCTTGAGCACGTTGCTGCTCGTCCCACTCGACGACCTCGTCGTCTTCCCGAACATGAACGTCACGCTGACGGTCGACGTCGGCGACGAGGAGCGGGTCTTCCTCGTCCCGAAGCACGACGGCGAGTACGCACCCGTGGGCACGGTCGCCCGCGTCACCGATCGGGTGCGTCTCCCGGGCGGCTCGACCGCCGTCGCCCTCGAAGGGCTGCATCGCGGTATCGCGGGTGCAGCGCAGACCGACGCGACGGGCCGCCTGGTCGTCGAGGTCGACGAGCAGCCCGACATCGTTCCCACGGACGAGGCGACGCGTGCGCTCGAGACCGAGTACCGCGCGGTGGTCGAGGAGATCCTCGAGCTCCGCGGGGACGACGGCCGCATCCAGGCGTTCGTGCGCTCGATCGCCGAGCCGGGTGCTCTCGCCGACACGTCGGGCTACTCGCCCGACCTCACCTTCGCGCAGAAGGTCGAGCTGCTCGAGGCGGTCGACGTGACCGAGCGGCTCGAGCTCGCGCTCGGAATGCAGCGCGAACGGCTGTCGCTGATGCAGATCCGCAGGCGGATCCGCGAGGACGTGGACGCCGGCATGGAGAAGCAGCAGCGGGAGTTCCTGCTCCGCAAGCAGATGGAGTCGATCCGCAAGGAGCTCGGCGAGGACGATGCCTCGGTCGTCGAGGAGTACCGCACGAAGATCGCCGAGTCGGGGATGCCCGACCCCGTCCGTGAGCAGGCCGAGAAGGAGCTGGCCCGGTTCGAGCGGATGGGCGAGAGCTCGCCCGAGTCGAACCTGATCCGCAACTATCTCGACTGGCTCCTCGCGGTCCCGTGGGGCACCCGCTCCGAGGAGCTGCTCGACCCCGTCCGCACGCGCGAGGTGCTCGACGCCGACCACGAGGGTCTCGACGACGTCAAGGACCGGATCGTCGAGTACATCGCGGTCGCGAAGCTACGCAAGGAGCGTGGTATCGAGGTCGACAAGCGGGCGGGCGCGATCCTGACGCTGATCGGGCCCCCGGGGACCGGCAAGACATCGATCGGCGAGTCGATCGCCAAGGCAACCGGACGCGAGTTCGTGCGAATGTCGCTGGGTGGTGTGCACGACGAGGCCGAGATCCGCGGTCATCGACGCACGTACATCGGTGCGCTTCCCGGCCGTCTCGTCCGCGCGCTGCGCGACGCGACGACGATGAACCCCGTGATCCTCCTCGACGAGGTCGACAAGGTCGGCGCCGACTGGCGCGGCGACCCGTCGTCGGCGCTCCTCGAGGTGCTCGACCCGGCGCAGAACGCGACCTTCCGCGACCACTACCTCGACGTCGAGGTCGACCTCTCCCAGGTGATGTTCATCGCGACGGCCAACGTGACCGACTCGATCCCCGGGCCGCTGCTCGACCGGATGGAAGTGATCCGCTTCGACGGGTACACGACCGACGAGAAGGCCGCGATCGCTCGCGGGTACCTCTGGCCGCGCCAGCGCGACCGGGCCGGGCTGCGTGAGGACGAGGTCTCGATCGACGAGGAGGCGCTCGAGATCGTGATCGCCGAGTACACCCGCGAGGCAGGCGTCCGGAACCTCGAGCGGGAGCTGGGCACGATCCTGCGCAAGACCGCAACGGCGATTGTTTCGACCACGTTGGAGACCCCGGTGGTGGTCGACGTCGCGGCGGTGCGCGAGGCGCTCGGTCGTCAGAAGTTCTATCGCGAGGCGGCGGAGCGGACGGCGACACCGGGGGTGGCGACCGGGCTTGCGGTCAACGCGACCGGGGGTGACGTGCTGTTCGTCGAGGCGAGCGCCGTGCCCGGTGCCGAGAAGCTCCTTCTGACCGGCCAGCTCGGCGACATCATGAAGGAGTCGGCACAGATCGCCCTCACTGCGGTGCGGGCCCGGGCCGATCGGCTCGGTATCGAGCAGGAGCAGTTCGAGCGCGCCTTCCACGTGCACGTCCCTGCCGGTGCGATCCCGAAGGACGGCCCGAGCGCAGGTATCACGATGGCGACCGCACTGGCCTCGCTCCTGACCGGTCGTCCGGTGGGACACACGGTCGGCATGACCGGCGAGTTGACGCTGCAGGGCCGCGTGCTGCCGATCGGCGGCCTCAAGCAGAAGGTGCTCGCCGCCCACGCGGCCGGGCTGACCGACGTCGTGATCCCCGAGCGCAACCGCGCCGACCTCGACGACGTGCCCGCACACGTCCGCGACGAGCTGACCTTCCACCCCGTCATGTCTCTCGACGAGGTGCTCTCGATCGCGCTCGAGCAGACGCCGTCCGTGTCGCATGTCCAGTCGGTGTAGGCATTGCACCCCCGTCCCCGAGGAGGTCCGCCGTGCGGCGGGTCTCCTCGAGGGGCGTTGGACGGTCTCGATCCTCTGGGCCTCGTCGGAGGGGGCAAGCCGCTTCAACGAGCTCAAGCAGGCAGTGGGCGAGATCCCGCCGCGAACGCTCGCCCAGCGGCTCGTCGAGCTCGAGCAGGCAGGGTTGCTCGAGCGGCGGGTGGTCGACGCGCGACCACCGCGGGTGGAGTACACCCTCACCGCGGAGGGAAACCGGCTGCGCACCGTGCTCGACGCGCTCGCGTCGTACGCCGCGCGCTAGCGTCGAACGCGCTCGAACGGACGGCGAAACTCGGCCTATAGCTCGAACGAGGGATGGCCGATACAGGTCTCGTGGCAGATCCACAGACCATTTCCGCCAGGCTCATCGGGGAGATCTTCGTCGAGCGCGGTTTCATCACCGCCGACCAGCTCGAGGAGGCGCTTGCGCTGCAGGCAGAGAGCGGCGACCGCCTCGGGGAGATCCTCGTCAGTCGCTTTGGCGTGCCCCGTCTCGAGCTCGCGAGCGCGCTCGCCGAGCAGTGGGCCGACCACGACACACATCCGCCGGGGGTCGCCCAGGCACCCGCGACGGTCACCGAGGCTCTGTCCCCGACCACGCGGTCGAACGTCGACCCGGAGTCACGCCGCCCGATCGGCGAGATCTTCGTCGAGCACGGCTTCGTCACGGAGGACGAGCTTGCGCGCGCGCTCGAGAAGCAGCGCGACTCCGGCGAGCGGCTCGGCGAGGTGCTCGTCTCGCAGGGGTCGATGACGCGGCTCGAGCTGGCCAGCGCGCTCGCCGAGCAGTGGGCCGGGCTCCAGATGCTCCGCCCGCCGGCGCCAAAGCCGGCCGAGGCGTGGCAGGAGGTCGCGGTTCGCTCGATGACCGATCCCGAGTCTGTGGCACCTGTCGTCCCGGCCGCTGAGATCGACGAGATCCGCAGCACGATTGCGGTCATGCACCAGCGCGTCGAGGAGCTCGCTGCCACCAGCCGCGAGACCGCGACCGCCCAGGAGCTTCGGGCCATCGCCGGAGAGCTGGCCGCTCGCCTGACGCGCATCGAGACGGATCTCGAGGCAGCACACGCCGAGCAGAGCCGTGTCGAGGCTCTCGAGCAGCAGGCCGAAGCGCTGCCGGGGCTCGAGGCGAAGCTCGGCGAGCTCGAGGCGAAGCTCGGAGACTTGCGGTCGACCGACGACGATCTCGCCGCGCTCCGCGACGACCTCCGCACGCTCGGCGAGCGTCTCGACGAGGCGACTGCGGACGCAGGCGTCGGCGACCGTCTCGACGCCGCGATCACACACGCCGATCAGACGAGGACGATGCTCGACGGGCTGGTGGCCCGCGTCGACTCGCTCTCGAACGGGGTTCCCGGGACCGAGGCGGTGGCCGACCTCCGTCGCGCGGTCGAGCGGTTGGAGCACCGTGATGCGAGCGCCGACCTCTACGCGATTCACGCCCAGCTCGACAAGGTGGAGGCGCTGGCCGCGACCAAGGCGGACGATGATGCGCTCGAGGCCGTCCGCGCGAAGCTCGACGAGCTGTCGCACGCGGCCAGTCGTTCCCCCGGGACGGTCCCGTCGTCCGAGCTCGAGACGCTCGCCAACAGGCTCGCAGAGCTCGAGGCGCGCTCGACGGACACGACCGAGGTCGAAACGCGGTTGGCAGCGCTCACGACCGAGATTGCAGCCCTTCCTTCGAGCACTGATGTCGAGGCGCTGAGGGAAAAGCTCGACGAGCTCGCCGGACGGCCCGTCGCCGAAGATCCCGGACCGCGGCTGGCCGAGCTCGCGGCGCGCGTCGACGCGCTCCCCGGGAGCGACGCGGTGGCGGAGCTGCGATCCGAAGTGGCCGCGCTTGCCGCGCGCGAAGGTGACGCTCATGCACGTGCACAGCTCGACGAGCTCGCTACGCAGATCCGGGAGCTCGCCAGCCGCGAAACCGTCGAGCTGCTGCGTTCCGACCTTGCCGCGTTGGCTGCCCGTGAGGGCGATGCCGAGGCGCGTGTACGGCTGGACGAGCTCGCCGCGCAGGTCAAGGGTCTGGCGAGCCAGGGTGCAGTCGATCAGCTCCGTTCCGACCTTGCCGCGTTGGCTGCCCGTGAGGGCGATGCCGAGGCGCGCGCCCAGTTGGACGAGCTCGCCGCGCATGTTCAGAGTCTTGCGAGCCAGGGTGCAGTCGATCAGCTCCGTTCCGACCTTGCCGCTGTTGCTGCCCGTGAGGGCGATGCCGAGTCGCGCACCCGGATCGACGAGCTCGCAGCCCGCTTCGAGGGACTCGCTTCCCGCGACGTCGTCGAGCAGCTGCGGGCGGATGTGGCGTCGCTCGGCGTCCGCGAGGACGACAGCGAGATGCGCGCCCGGCTGGACGAGCTCGTGGGGCGTGTCGAAGGGCTTGCAACCCGCAACGCCGTCGACCAGCTCCGGTCGGAGCTGGTCGCCCTCGCTGCACGGGAAGGCGACCAGGAGGCACGCCAACTGATCGCCGACGTCGCTGCTCGCATCGACGGGCTCGCCGGCCGCGACGCGGTGCACGAGCTCGGACGGCGTGTGGAGGCGCTCGCCGAGCGCTCGCCCGGCGATCCAACCCTCCCGGGACGCGTGGACGAGCTCGAGCGCCTCGTCGGCGACGTCAGCTCACGCCCGGTCTTCGACGCGACGCTCGAGCAGCGTGTGAGCGAGGCTCGCGAGCTCGTCGACGAGCTCATTGCATCCGACCGGCAGGGCGAGTTGAGCGACGCGGTGAAGGAACTGCGCGCCCGACTCGAGGCGGTCGCCGCCACAACGCCCACCGACCATGGATCGCAGCTGGAGGCGCTTCGCGCCGAGCTGACCGACAAGCTCGACGTCCTCGCCCGCAGTGCGGCGCGAGGCGAGGACGTCGAAGCGATTGCCGCCGAGCTCGAAGCGGTCCGGTCGCAGCTGCCCGCAGCAGGAGACGAACAGCTGATCGAGGCCCTCGAGCGGCGCCTCACCGAGGCAATCGACGAGGAGCGCACGCGACGCTCGACGCTCGCTGCCCGTCTCGACGACGGCCTCCGCCGGCTTGCTGCGATCGACGTGGTGGCTGGCGATGCGGAGACCACGGCCTCGACTCTGAGCGAGCAGATCGCCGAGCTCGCGGCCGGGCTGGAGCACAAGGCCGACCAGAGTCTGCAGGAGGAGCTCCAACGCGGGCTGTCGGAGCGCGACGCCGCGCTCGACACCGTCAGGGAGAGCATTGAAAGCCTCGCAGCATCGCTCGACGAGCGGCTCGGCGACACGACGAATCGGGCGGAGATGCACGCGCTCGCGGGCGACGTCCGCGCGCAGCTCGCCGCGCTGGAATCGGCGGCGAGCGCAACCGTCACCAGGGACGATCTCGATCGGTCGCTCAGCGAGCTCGCGGCTCGACTCGACGACCTACAGGCTACGACGACCTCGATCGACGAGCGTGCGACCCGGGTTGAGCTCGTCGCGCTCGAGAACGACCTCGCCGCGCGTCTGGAGGTGCTCGCCGGCCAGCTCGAGGCCGACCGGCAGGAGCGTGCCGCTGCCACCGACCGGATCGACGCGCTGCTCGAGGAGCGCGCCTCCGAGCTTCGCAATCTCCTGTCGGACGCCGAGACCGCGCATTCCGAACGGCTCGCCGCAGCCGATGCACAGCTCGGCGACCGGCTCGCGGCGAGCGAAGCCAAGCTCCACGAGCGGATCGAGTCGAGCGATGCAACGGTGCAGATTCTCGCCGCCGACCTGGGGACGAAGCTGACCGAGCTCTTCGGAGGTGTGGCCGACCTCGACGCCAGAGTCGTGGGTCTCAGCCGGAGCAGTCGAGGCGGGTGACGCACGACAGGCCGACGTCGAGACCCGTCAGCTGGCGGAAGCGTCGGCGCTCGAGAGCCGGCTGGACGGAATCGACGAGCGGCTCGAGCGGCTCGGGCGCTTCGAGGAGGATCTCGGTGTCGTCCGCGAGCACGTCGACTCGACCGTCGGTGCGTTGCAGGGCTCCGTCGATGCGCTCGTCACCCGACAGGCCGACCGCGACGAGCGGAACGCGATCGACGCCGCAGAGCTGGGCGCGCAGATCGACGACCTGACCCGGCGGATCGAGCAGGAGGTCGAAGCGGTGGGTGGCCAGCTGGAGTCCTTCCGGGGCGAGATCGAGCGGGGAGCCGCATCCACCGCCTGGAGGCTCGAGCGGGTCGAGGAGGCTCTCGCCGAAGAGAACGGAGACGAGCTCCGCGACCAGATCGCTGCGCTCGAGGCACGGCTCCAGGAGGAGGCATCTCATCGCGACGAGCGGACGCGCGCGACCGAGCGCGCTGTGCGCAAGGGTCTCGCCGGGCTCGGCGAGCGCCTCGTCGCCTCCGAGGAGGCATACCTCGAAGCGGGGAGCGCCCTGCGGCGCTCGATCGAGCGGCTCGGCGCCGCCGTGGTCGAAGCCGACGCGCGACTCGCGGGTGAGCCGCTCGACGCTCCGCTGTCCGGGTTCGTCGCCTTCGCACCGACCGCAGACGGATACCGGCTGGTCGCGATCGACGGCACCCCTCCGGGCATCGGTGACCTCGTCGAGGTCCCGGGCTGGGACACCCCACTGCTGGCGACGAGGGTCGGGGCGTCGCCGCTCCCGCTCGACCGGCGCGTCTGCGCCTACCTCGAGCATCCCGCACCGACCGCCGAATAACGCGTCCCTGAGACGAGTGATCGCCCGCGGGCGCGCTTGGCGCCGATACGTTCCGAGTGGGGTCTGTCGCCTCCGCACAGGTGACCGGGGCCTTCCTCGTCGAACGCGGTGTGATCACGCCGGAACAGCTCGCTGAGGCCCTGGACGTTCAGCGCGCTCGGGGTGGGGAACTCGAGGAGATCCTCGCCGAGACCTTTGGCATCGCGCGGGAGCTGCTCGTTCCACCGGCGGCCGACGGGACAGCGAGAGACATCGGCGAGATCCTCCTCGCGCGAGGGATGGTCGACGCGGAGCGGCTCGCCGAGGCACGCGAGCGGTACCAGGAGACCGGAATGCCGATCGGCCCGATCCTCGTGGAGATGGGCGCTATCACCCGGCTCGAGCTCGCCAGTGCCCTCGCCGAGCAGTGGGACGCACTTCCGGCTCGGATCCTCCCGTCGCCGAACTCGCGAGACCATGGCGGTTCGTCCAAGTCCGACGGCACCACGGGTGTGGCCGAGGTCGACGACCTGCGCTTCGCGATGCGCGCGCTCGAGGCATCTGTGCGCGCGGCGAAGGACCAGCCCGTGGACGATGCCGTGCTCGACGAGCTTCGGCGTCACGAGGAGGAGCTCGCCGGGCGGATCACGGCCCTCGAGCGAGCGCAGTTCGAGCTCGACGCGCCAGAGCAGCTGGCGCTCCTGGGCGAGCGGATCGCGGCACTCGAGCAAGGGCTTGTCGGTCTTGCAATCCCGGAGGAGGCGGCGGCAGCAGCCGAGGGGACACGTGCGGAGGTCGCGACGCTACGAGCCGAGCTCACCGAGCTCGGCTCGCGGCTGGAAGGAGCCGCGTCCGCCGAGGGAATCCAGACCGTGCTCGCGGACGTCTCGGGTGAGCTCGATGCGCTCGTCGTCAGGGTCAACGATCTCGCGCGGTCGCTCGAGGCGCTCGCTGCGCGCCCGGTGGGAGACGACTCCGTCGCCGAACGGCTCGACGTCCTCTCTCGACGGGTGGATGCGGTTGCGGTCGCTGCCGAGGCGGCGAGCGGGGTCGACGGCCTCCAGAGCGCGCTCGAGGGTCTCGGCACGAGGCTGGATGCGGTTGCGGGTGTCGCTGACGAGTTGGCGCGAACCGACGCGCTGCTCGAGGAGCTGCGCGCAGATGTCACGGCCCTCGTCGAACGACCAGTGGGAGATCCCTCGCTCGAAGGCCGGGTCGCCGAGCTCGCGGAGCGCGTCGGAGAGAAGGTCGGGGCGGGCGAGCTCGAGGCCGCGATCTCGGATCTCCGAGCTGCGATCACCGACCTTGCGTCGCGTGCCGAGGAGGTCCGCGGTGAGGGGGCGGGCGCAACCGCGCGGCTGACCGACCTGGAGACACGGATCGACGAGCTCGACCAGGCGTCCGCCGCAGGCGCTGACGAGCTTCGCGCGTCGCTCGGCGAGCTCCGTGACTCGATCGAGGCCCTTCCCACGCCAGAGCCCGATACCGAGCTGGCCGGGCGGCTCGAGGCGCTCGCAGGGCGTGTCGAGGCGCTCGCGGAGGCAAGTGGATCGGCGCCGGCGGAGCTGGCAGACCACCTCCAGGCGCTCGGCGCGGTCCAGGAGACGCTTCGCACCGAGATCGTGGCGCTCACCGAGCGCGTCGTGGCTCTCGACGAGGCGCACGCCGGCGATCGGACGGGCGACCGCGTCGACGCGGCGGTCAGCGCGATCGCCGACCTCGCCTCGCAGGTCGAGGCGCTCGATGGCTCGGCGGCGACCGAGTCGCTCCGTGCAGACCTCGAGGCGCTGCGCACGCTCGTCGAGGCGCTCGAGGGCCGACCGTCGATCGCCGAGGACGAGGTGCGGGCCTGGATCGCGGAGACGGCCGCCGCGGCCGAGACGCGGGCGGCGGAGCTGGTCGACAGGATCGAGCGGCTCGAGACGAGCTCGGAGACGGCGACCGGCGACGATGGGCTCCGCGTGGAGCTCGAGTCGCTCAAGGCTGTGCTCGCGGAGGGACAGGAGACGCTCGCGGGTGAGCTCCAGCACCTCGCCGAATCGTGGGTGGCCGAGCAGACCACCCTGCGGGAGCGGGTCGATGCCCTTGCGTCGACGCCCGGCGGGGTGGCGGACGGCAGTGCGGTGCCGTCCTCCACCCCGACCGAGCCCGAGCTGGTGGCGATGGCGCGGGAGATCGAGCGGCTCGGTGACCGGGTGGTCGAGCAGGAGCGCTCGCTCGTCGAGCACTTCTCGCGGCGCGAGAAGGCGATGATGGAGCGGCTCGGGATGGCGAATGCGGGTGGGGACCTGACCGCGAAGGTCGAGCAGCTGGCCAGGATCGTCGAGGAGCAGCGTCAGACGATCGATCGGCTGACACCGTCCGCGGGGACGTCGGGTGGTGCCTCACCGGACGAGCTCGCGGCGTTGAAGGAGTCGCTCTTCGGCAAGATCGAGAAGCTGGCGTCGTCGCTCGACTGGCGCTTCCAGCGTCTCGAGGGCGGGGCCCCCGGCGGGTCGGGCGACAACACCATCAACGCACAGCTCGCGGCGAAGGTCGAGCAGCTGGCGCGCACCGTCGCGTCGCTCTCGTCGACGGCCGGTGGGTCGGGTGAGGCCGGCTCCGAAGAGAGTGCCTCCTTTCTGATGCTCGTGCCGACCGCCGTGGGGCACCAGCTCGTGGAGGTGAGCGGCACGACCCCGAGCACCGGCGACCGGATCATCTCGCCGCTCGGAGGAGAGGAGCTGACCGTGCAGGGTGTCGGCACCTCGCCGCTTCCGGGCGACACGCGCGAGTGTGTGTTCGTCGAGCCGCTCGGCGCAGCCGCGGCCGCCTGACCGTCAGCGAGGTCGATGACGCACGGACCAGACCTGTTGGCCGGGCGCCTGCATGAGCCCGGCCAACAGGTCCGATCTGCCCGCCGTGTCGTCAGGACACGGTCGGAGTCATCGTGCCGTGAGAGCCGGCACGCCACGTCAGGTCCCCGACGGGCGCAGATCCACGGGCGATCCTCACGGCGACCACCGCCGTCGAGAAGAGAAGCAGCAGGAGCGCAATGGAGGTTCCCGCCACGTCACCGCCCGGTGAGACGATGGCGCTGAGCGGGGCGGCAACGACCGGGATCAGCACCCATCTCGGCGCGACGCGGGCCCGGATGAGCGCGCCGAGTGTTGCGACGATGCCGAGTGGGAAGGCGATGAAGCCGATCGCGAGAGGGGCAACTGCTGCGGAGCTCATCACGTGGTCAAGCGTGGCAACCAGCTGAGCGTCGTCCGCGCCGGCGGTCGGCATCGAGGCCCAGACGAGGTACGCGGTGGCAAGTGCCGCATGACCAAGCGCCCCCATGAAGCCGAGCGCCACGGCGACTCTGCCCAGTCGCCGACCACGGTCTCGCAGGCCACGTGTGAGCAAGAAGACACCCGGGAAGATGAAGATCGCCGAGGCGAGCAGGAGGTACCCGCACAGCACCATCGCGCTGTGGTGGTGGACCGACGCGTCGACCACCCGAGCGGCCTCGCCGCTCGATGCTGGGTCGAGCACGGTCTCCGCGAGATCGGCGAGCATGGCCGCGATCAGCGCGGCGGCTCCCCACAGCGCGGTCCGGCGACCGGTGTCGACCGCCACGCCTTTCCCGCCCGGCTCCGTGGCGCCCACGTCCGGTCGGCGCCGATGCCAAACGGTCACGGCGGCGAGCCCGAGCAGGACGGTCGAAACCAGGACGAAACCGAGCCACGAGGCGGTACCGACGAACGACTTCCAGCCTTCGTCGGCCTGCTCGAACGTCGGGATGCCGCTCAGCACGAGCAGCCCGACGTCGGTCACGAGCAGCGTTCCCATGATGCGGCGGAGATTGTGGTTGGAGTTCATGTCCGGCTCCTTTGTCGAGTGATCACCCGACGGTAGGGAGATCGCCGTTGCGGTACATCGGGCCGCAGGTCGGTTGCGAGTGGACCTGCGAGTCGATCTCGTGATTGCAGGCTCCACCCCTGGGTGGAGAGCCCCTCGACGTCCGGCTCGATGCGCCTTTCACGCTCGCGAGCTAGCGTGCTTGCGTGACCATGCGCGACCGCATCAGCGTCGGCGATCTCGCCATTGCAGCGGCGTTCGTTGCGGCGGTTGAGTTCGAGGTGTGGCGCGAGGAGATCGCCCCGCAATGGCTGGCCGGCGCAGCATTCGGCGTGATGGGAGCGAGCCTCGTCGCGTGGCGGGCTGCTCCATTGGGCACGCTCGTCGTCGGCCTCACGGCACAGCTCGTTGCCGTCGTAGGGGGTGTCTCAATACAGACGGCGATCACGCCGCTGCTCTTCTTCGTGCTGGCCTTCTACTCGGTCGGTGTGCGCGAGGAGCGACGACGGGCGATCGCCGGTCTGGTCGTCGGGATCGCACTGTGCGCCGTGACGCTCGGCATCGCGCACGTGAACGACGAGTTCACCTTGAGTGATATCCCGTTCGTGCTGCTGGTGATCTGCACACCCTGGTTCGTCGGGTACGCGATGCATGGTCGGGTCAGGCGGTCAGAGGAGCTCGAGCAGCGGGCGGAGCAGCTCGAGCGGGAGCGGCTCACGGCGGTCGCCGAGGAGCGGAGCCGTATCGCGCGCGAGCTCCACGACGTGATCGCGCATTCCGTCTCGGTGATGGTCGTCCAGGCGGGCGCTGCCGAGGCAGTGCTCGAACGCGATCCGAAGGCCGCGGCGGAACCGCTGCGCGCCGTCCAGGAGACGGGCCGCGGCGCGCTGGTCGAGATGAGCCGTCTCGTCGGGTTGCTGCGTGACGACAGCGAGGAACTGGGGCTTGCACCGCAGCCGCGGCTCGACGAGCTCGAGGCACTGCTTGCGCAGGTGCGCGACGCAGGGCTCACGGTGAACCTGCGCGTCGAAGGCGAACGGCGGCCATTGCCGCTCGGTGTCGAGCTCACCGGCTACCGCATCGTCCAGGAGGCGCTCACGAACACGCTCAAGCACGCAGGCGACGCGCGGGCGGAGGTGCTCGTTCGGTACGAGCCCGCCGCGATCGAGCTCGAGATCACCGACGATGGCCCGGGAGGGGCAAACGGCCACGTCGGCGGCCATGGACTGGCGGGAATGCGCGAGCGCGTCAACGTCTTCGGTGGTGAGCTGATCGCCGGCCCTGGCACCCTCGGGGGATTCTCGGTGCGCGTCCGCCTCCCGCTCGAGGACGGGGTGGCGTGATCAGCGTCGTCATTGCCGACGACCAGGCGCTCGTGCGTGTCGGTTTCAGGCTGATCCTCGAGGAACAGGACGATCTGGAGGTGGTCGGCGAGGCCTCGGACGGACGCGAAGCCGTGGACGTGGTGCGCGAGCTCCGACCCGACGTCGTGTTGATGGACGTCCGGATGCCGGTGCTCGACGGGATCGAGGCCACGCGGGCGATCGTCGCCGAGCAGCTTCCTACGCGTGTTCTCGTGCTCACGACGTTCGACCAGGAAGAGATCGTGTACGACGCGATGAAAGCGGGTGCATCCGGATTTCTGCTCAAGACCGTGCCAGCGAGCAGGCTGATCGAGGGTGTCCGCACGGTCGCCGTCGGCGATGCGTTGCTCGGCTCGAGCATCACCCGGCGTCTCGTCGAGTCGTTCGTCAGCCAGCCGCGCCCGGGGCAGCCGGCTCCCCCTCAGCTCGACGACCTGACGGAGCGTGAGCGTGAGGTCCTGGTGCTGATCGCCCGCGGACTATCCAACACCGAGATCGCTGCACAGCTGTTCATCAGCGAGGCGACGGTGAAGACGCACGTCAATCATCTCTTCCAGAAGCTCGATCTCAGCGGGCGTGTCCAGGCCGTCGTGCTCGCGTACGAATGCGGGCTCGTGCGTGCAGGAGACGGGTCGTAGCGCGACTGCGAGGTCGATAACGCGCACGAGCGTCACGAGCCGGTTTCACCCGCAATTGTGTCGTGCACAGCTGGCCGTGAGACCGGGCTCGTCGAGCCTGGTGCTGCGTCCGACTGACGCGCGGTCATGCTCAGCCGCGTGGGGTCTGCACGTTCGCCTGGGCAAATTCCCGTGGAAGCCCGAGCTTGTCGCGGGCGATCTCGCGGAAGGCCCAGTCGCGCAGCTGCGTGTTGCGATGGCTGTTCGTCATCGACAGGTCGCGGAAGATGCGGTCGAGCCTCTGACCCTTCGCGGCGGCGGCGGAGCCGGCGGTGCGACAGAGGTCACCCTGAACGACCTCCCAGGCCTGGATCACCACCTCGCGACCGATGCAGGCGATCCGGTGGTCGTCGGCATACGAGTAGGGGATGCCCTCGTCGACGAAGCGCTGACACAGTTCCATGTGCTGCTCGCAGGCGTTGAGCAGCGCCGCCTCGGCGGTCGCGATCGTCGCCCACGCTTCTCCGAAGTAGCGCTGGAAGTCGGGGTCGAGCTTGCGCGGCACGAACGGAGGGAGCGGCGTCATCTTCGCGCTGAGCATCTCCTCGTACTCGTCGAGGGCGTTGTAGGCGGCGCCGACCGCGATCGCCGCGAGCGTCAGCGTGAAGCACGAGAGCGCACGGCCGCCGTACAGCGGGTTGCCATGGAGGCGCAGCCCTGCCGTCCCATCGCTCACGTCCATGTCGACCATGAGCCGGTCCTCGAGCCCCCAGTGCGCCGGTATCCGACCGCCCTCGAAGACGATCGACTGTGAGCCGCTGCCCTTGAGACCGAGGAGGTGACCCCAGTCGTCCAGCATCGTCCATTCGCTCCGCGGTGCGACGAACAGCAGCATCCGAGGAAGACCCAGGGCGTTCTCGCCCGGGAGCACGGCCTGACCCATGTAGTGCGTCGAGTACGGGATCCCGGATGCGTAGGCACAGCGGCCGTTCAGCTCCCAGCCGTCCTCGGTTCTCGTCGCCGGGCCGATCGGCGCCGCGACCGACGCGGCGCGGAACTCCCCGTCCCCGAAGATCTCCGCCTGGGCCTGCTCCCCCCACCACGACGCAATCTGGAGCGCATGTGCCGAGGCGAGACCCATGCACCACGCCGTCGACGGGCAGCCTCGCGCGAGCTCGAGCGCAACGCGAGCGAACGTCGGGACGTCGAACCCGTAACCGCCGTAGCGCCGCGGAACGTAGAGCCGGTAGAACCCCGCCTCCCGGAACGCCTGGTGCATCTCCTCCGAGTAGTACGTCCGTTCCTCGCACTCGGCCTGCTGCTCGACCAGCGCGGGACGGAGCGCGACGGCACGGGCGATCATCTCCTTCGGGGTGAGATCGGGCTCCGGCGGCACAGGCTGTGAGTCGGTCATCGCAAGCGAGTCTATGACGCCGCCGTCGCGGCTTCGTAGTCCTCGTCCGAGACCGGGTCGAGCCAGGCCGTCTCGCCCACCGAGACCGCGAGATGGAGCAGGTACGTGTCCGACGACGCTCCATGCCAGTGCTCCTCTCCGGCTGGGATGTGCACCGTGTCGCCGGCCGTGATCCGCCCGCCGTGGCCTTCGCGCACCTGCACCCATCCCGCGCCGGCGAGCACGTAGAGCACCTGGGTCACCGCATGCGTGTGCCAGTGGGTCCGTGCCTTCGGCTCGAAGAAGACGTTGTTCACGATCACTCCGTCCATGGCGGCGAGAACGGGGTCGGCCCAGACGCGACCGGTGAACGTGGCACCCCGCTGCTCCGATGCGCCGTCGGGTACGCGGCCTCTCGCGATCCTCATGCTTCCTCCCGGGTCGAGTGGATCCGAACACCACCTGCGACGTCGCCGATCGCATCCACGACGCGATTGCTGATCTGGTCGCCGTAGCCGAGCGAGGTGGCGAGGTTGAACGCCCCGAGGCAGGCCGCGCCTGTGAAGCTCGTGACCTCGATCTGCTGCAGGTACTCGAGATAGAGCCTGATGTCCTTGGCCATCAGATTGCTGGTGAGACCGCCCTCGAGGTAGTCGCCTTCGACGATCCGTGGGAATCGGTTCTGCGTCGCGAAGTTGACGCCGCTCGAGTGGTTGACGACATCGAGGAACTGGACGAGATCGAGGTCGGCGCGCCTCGCGGCAACCATCACCTCGGCGGTCGCGGCCAGGCTGATGCCGTTGAGGAAGTTGTTGAGGAGCTTCGCGATGTGGCCCGATCCGGAAGGGCCCATGTGATAGACGCGCGTGCTGAAGGCCTCCATGACCGGCGTGACGCGTGCGAGCGCCTCCTCGGAGCCGCCCGCCATGATCGAGAGCGTTCCCTGCTCGGCCGCCGCCGCCCCGCCCGAGATGCCCGCATCCACGAAGTCGACCGACCGCTCTGCGAGTGCGGCATGGATCCGCGTCGTCGAGGCCGGCGCGGACGTGCTCAGGTCGACGACGACCATGCCCGCTCGCGCCGACTCGAGCAACCCGGTGGGTCCGTAGACCACCGTCTCGACGACGTGGCTGTCGGGCAGCGAGAGGAAGACGGCGTCCACCTCGGCGGCGAGCCCGGCGATCGACGTAGCCGGCTCGATCCCCGATGCCGCAAGCTGGGAGTCGCTGACGTCGTACCCCTGGATCGCCATCCCGGCGTCGCGAATACGGCGGGCGATGCGACCGCCCATGTTCCCGAGGCCGATGATCCCACTACGGATGCCGCTCATCCCGGGTCACCTCCGGCTGCCGCGAGCTCCTCCACGAGGATCGGTACCCCCTCGGTGCACGAGTGGATGCCGATCACGCTCGCCAGCTCGATCACCTCGAGGATCTCCTCGCGCGTGGCGCCGTAGCCGATCGCGTTCTTGATGTGGAGCCGAAGGCCGGGTGTATAGAGGTGCGTCGCGGACACGTCGAACGCCGTGTAGATGAGCTCCTTGACCTTCGGCTCGAGAACGCCGCTGACCCACGGGACGGACGAGAAGTGGGTGTACGCCTCGAAGAAGTCGGGATCGAGTAGCAACACCTCCTCCCAGAACGAATGCCAGTAGCCGCGCTTCTCCTCGAAGTCGGTCTTGAGCGCGAGCTGACGCTCCGACATCTCCCGGGACACCGGCTGACCCGCGGCCTCGAGCTCCTCGACGAGGATCGGGACCCCGATGTTGCAGGCATGGATGCCGAGCGTGGACGTCAGCTCGAGCACCTCCATGATCTCCTCGGCAGTCGCGCCGTGGGCCAACGCCTGCCTGACGTGCTGGCGGATACCGGGCACGTACAGGTGCGTCGCCGCGGCGTCTACGGCGATGTAGACGAGCTCCTTGAGCTTCGGCTCCAGCGGGCCGGTGCGCCACGGGACACTCGAGAACGCCGTGTAGGCCTCGAAGAAGTCCTCGTCGAGCTCGAGCAGGCTGTCCCAGAAGGCATTCCAGTAGCCGCGCGCGTCGATGAACTCGTCGCGCAGCTTCCGTTTGCGCTCGGTGAGCTCGGTGCTCATCTCATTCCTCTCCTGTGGCGTTGGTCGTGGTTGGCGGGGTGCCGGTCAGCCGATCCGGAAGATCGTCGGGTCGTCGTTCTCGGAGGTCTCGTATCGACGGGCGACGTCCGGGTCGTGGCCGGGAACGATGGTCGCACCGGAGCGCGCGAGATCGTCGAGCACGTCGTAGGCGGCGTACATGCGCTCGAGGTCGTGCATCACCGCGAACGGGCGCTGGAGCTCGAGCTCCTCGTAGAAGTGGACGGCGTCGGAAGCGAGCACGACGCGGCCGCCTGCGCTCTCGACGACCGTGAGCTGCTGCCCCGGTGAATGACCACCCACCTCGATCGCGGTGACACCAGGCAGGATCTCCTCGGTCCCTCCCGTCGTCCGCAGCCTGCCTTCGCGGTGCGCCTGCGCGAGGTAGGCGATCTCCCGTGGCTCGACGTGCGAGCCGAACTGGTAGCGCGCCGCCATCGGCCCCGTCCAGAACTCGAGCTCGGTCGCAGGCACGACGAGCCTTGCCTGCGGAAACGCGTCGAGGTTCCCGACGTGGTCGTAGTGGAAGTGCGTCACGACGACGGTAGAGACCGACTCCGGCTCGATCCCGAGGCCTCGGAGGGCGTCGAGCGGAGGCACGAGACAGGTCCGGCCGCGGCGTTCCCCGACCTCAGGGTCGAACCCGGTGTCGACGAGGACCACCTCGTCGCCGCGACGGAGCACCCAGAAGTAGTACGCCATCTCGATCTGGGCGTCGGGCTCGCCGTAGCTCGAGTAGCGGTAGAAGAGCTCGCTCCTGTGGGAGCGGAGCGTCGCGTAGCGAACCGCGTGGATCTCGTAGCCGCTCATCCGGGTCTCCTCGACTGGAGTGACCTCGAACGCCCGACAGCCGCTCGAAGTAGCGGACGATCTCGGTGTGGTCGGCGCCGGGATCCGCCTCGGCTGCTGCCTGTGTCCAGAGCTGCTGCACGAGCGCGCCGACCTGCATCGGGAACTCCTTCGCGCGTGCCTCCCCGAGGCACAGCTCGAGGTCCTTCGCCATCAGCTCGAGCCGGAACCCCGACGCGAACCGGCCGGTCAGCACCTGGTCGGGCAGCTTGGTCGCCGTCGCCGTGTTGCGCCCCGTGCCGGCGTTGAAGACCTCGAGCAGCGTCGCCGGATCCAGGCCGGCGGTGACCCCGAACGTGACCGCCTCCGACGTGATCGCGAGCGCCGTCGCCGAGAGCAGGTTGTTGAGCAGCTTCGCGATCTGTCCCTGGCCGGGCGTCGCACCGACGTGGAACACGTTCCCTCCGAACAGCTCGAGCAGCGGCCGGACGCGCTCGAAGACGCGCTCGTCACCCGCTGCCATCACTGCCAGCGTGCGGGCCCGGGCTCCCGCGACGCCACCGCTGACGGGTGCGTCGAGGACGTCGATGCCCTTGGCGGCGAGCGCAGCTGCGATCTCCGTGGCGACGGTCGCGCCCGTCGTCGAGAGGTCGACGTAGGTGCCGATTCGGCTCGCCTTCGGCGAGACCGTCCTGCCCCGAGTGCGACCGCGCGGACGACGTCGGGTCGTGGCAGCGAGACGAAGACGACGTCGGCCCGGTTCGCCACCTCGAGCGGCGACGCGCAGGCGTCCGCTCCACGGTCGACCGCGGGCTCGACCGCACGAGGCTCCGTGTCGTGGACGACGAGCTCGTGGCCACCCTCGGCGATCGCCTCGACGACCGGCGCGCCGATCGAGCCGAGCCCGACGAAGCCGATGACCTGTGCGCCGCTCAAGCGCCGGCCGCGGCGGCCTGCTCCGACTCGAACCGCTCGATCGCCTCCTCGGCGACGCGGAACGCCTCCATCGCGGCCGGGACGCCGCAGTAGATCGCCGCCTGCAGCAGCGTCTCCTGGATCTCCTCGACCGTGCAACCGTTCCGGAGCGCCCCGCCGACGTGCACGCGGAGCTCGTGGGAGCGGTTGAGCGCGGTGAGCATGCCGAGATTCACGAGGCTGCGCTCGCGCCGCCCGAGCCCGGGTCGCGACCACACGACGCCCCAGCAGTACTCGGTGACGAGCTCCTGCATCGGCTTCGCGAACTCGCTCGCGTTGGCGAGCGATCGCTCGACGTGCGTCTTCCCCAGCACCTCGCCACGGACCTCGCGGCCGCGGTCGAATGCGTTGTCAGCCATCAGCCGTCCTCTCGTAGGATCGACCGACAGCATGACGAAAGCCGGGCTGGCGGATCGCCAGCCCCGTCCGGAGGAGAGAGCGTGGAATCGCTGCGAGGGAAGGTCGCCGTCGTCACCGGAGCGGCGAGCGGGATCGGGGCAGCCGTGACGACGATGCTCGCTGCCTCGGGTGCGAAGGTCGTCGCCGTCGACGTGAACGGCGACGGCGCTCGGACGCTGGCCGCGCGCGCGGAGGGTGAGATCCTCCCCGTCGAGGCCGACGTGTCGGAGGAGACCGGGGTCGAGGCGTACACGAGCGCGGGCGTCGAACGGTTCGGGCGGATCGACCTGTACCACCTCAACGCGGGGATCGCAGGCGAGCAGACGTCATTCGCCGACGCGACCGCGGCCGACTTCGATCGGGTCATGGCCGTCAACGTGCGCGGGGTCTTCCTCGGGCTGCGCGAGGCGTTCCGTCGATACGCGGCACAGGACACCGGAGGCTCGATCGTGGTCAGTGCCTCGATCTGCTCCTTCGGCGGCGGCGCCGACCTCGTCGCCTACCACACGAGCAAGCACGCGATCGTCGGCCTGATGCGCGCTGCGGCGGTGACCGGAGGGCCGATCGGTGTCCGGGTGAACGCCGTCGCACCGGGCATCGTTCCCACGAACCTGCTCGGCTCGGCGGCGCCCGCGGCGAGGCGACGGCGCCGCGAGCGCCCGAGCACGGCTGGCTCCCATGCGTCGACCCGGCTCGCCCGAGGAGATCGCAAACGTCGTCGCGTTCCTCCTCAGCGACGCCGCCTCCTTCGTCACGGGGAGCGTCTACTCGGTCGACGGTGGCGCGAACGCCGTCAACCCCGTCCGGCCTCACACCGGCTGAATGGGTCATTTGGGGGGTCGGAAGGTATCGACCTGAACTCCTGATGACCGCAGAATGCGGAGCGCTCGCAGCGTGTTCCAGCGGCTGTCCTGACCGGGCTTCTCCATCTCGACGAGGAGCTTTCCGGGAATGCGGCTCTGCAGCGGCCACCGCCCGTTGACCTTGCGCTGGCGCTGCAGCATCTGGATGGGGTCGCTGAGCCGCTCGTCGGAGATAGCCGCCGTATGTCGCAGGTAGTCCAGTGCACGCAGCACGGTGTAGTGCCAATGCCACGGGTACGTGAGTTGTGTGAATCGCTCCGAGATGACCTCGCCCGTGCGGTCGGATCGATACAGGCGGTGCGAGAGCATGAACTCGAGCGCACGCGCTTCGGCCTGGCCGAACGCATGCTTCGAAACGATCCCTCGGACGACGGCGATCCGTAGGTTCTCGAGCACGTTGAACGTCGTGTGAAACGAGCTGTGGCTCGTTCGCGGGTAGTTCCGCACGCGGCAGTTCCATCCGCCGTCATCCAGCTGCGCGCTCAACACCGCTTCACCTAGAGCAGGAAGGCGCGGATCCTCTTCCAGGAAATGAGCGCCGAGCCCGAGCCAGAAGCCGAGATGACAGAGATCGACCCGTCCGAGCAGGAACGCACCGTCCACGCTCGCTCCGGCCGGCATGAACCGACCGAGCAGGCGCTCGAGCGGCCCTCGGCCGGCCGGGTGGCCCTCTGGCAGGCCACACGCCACGAGAAGGAGCGGTGTCCAAGGCGCGTCCGTCCAACGGCCCTTCGGCCACTCGCCGTCCGGTCCTCTGCATTCGAGCAATGCCGCCACCCAGCCGCGCTCGACCACCTGGAGACGCTCGTGCTCCCACGCCTCGGTCGGCTCGCCGAGAAGGTCGCGCATCACCTGCCAGCGAATCGCAGGGTCGCCCTCGAGAAGCCAGTCGATCACCGATTCGTCGCTTGCCATCCCGGCGGGGGACGATATGTGACGGCCAGGGCGGATCCGCGACTATTGCGCCGTGTAGCCGCCGTCGGCCATCAGGATCGCGCCGCTCACGAACCGCGCCCTCGGCGAGGCAAGGAACAGGATCGACTCGGCGATCTCGTCCGGCTCCGAGATGCGCCCGAGCGGATGCGATGCCGCGATCTGCCCCAGCACCTCGTCGACATCCGGCACCCCGACGAGCGCGTTCCTGAGAAACGGTGTGTCGATCGCACCCGGTGCGACCGCGTTCACCCGCACGCCACGCGGCGACCACTCGACGGCGAGCTGGCGCGTGAGCTGCACGATCGCCCCCTTGCTCGCAGAGTAGGCCACCTGGTCGGTCAGCCCGACGACACCCGAGATCGAGGCGACGTTGACGATCGCGCCGCCGTCGCTCGCGGCGAGGTGCGGGAGTGCTTCGCGGCAGTGGAGGAACACACCGCGAACGTTCGTCCGCAGCACGCCGTCCCACTCCTCGTCGGTTGTCTCGAGCACGGGCTTCAGGAGGAAGCGCGCCGCGTTGTTGACGAGGACGTCGAGGCGCCCGAACCGCTCGAGCGCCACCGCGACCGCCGCGCGAGCTGTGGTCGCGTCCGCCACGTCGCCGACGACTGCCGCGACACGTGCGTCCGCTGTTTCGAGCTCGACGACGGACGGGTCGATGTCCTCTGCCACGACGGAGGCTCCGGCCTCCAGCAACAGGCGGACGACCGCCCTGCCGACACCGCCGGCGGCGCCGGTGACGATCGCGACCGACCCCTCGAGCTCGGCCATCGTCAGCGTCCGTCGCGGAGGCGCGCGGTCGCATCGAGGTCCACGACCAGCCCTTCGGGATCCTCGTCCGGATCGCCCACGACCACGACGCCGTAGTCCCGCGCGGCGCCCTCGATCGTCACGTACCCGTCGCGCACGTCGCGCACGACCCGATCGGGCTCACGCGTGAACGGGTCACCCCAGCCACCGCCGCCGTGCGTGAGGTAGCGGAGCCGGGCGTTCGGCGGGGTCGGATGAGTCGGCTGAGAGTACGGGTACACGTAGCGGCCGTTCACGTCCGGTGCGTTCGTCTCCGGGTCGACGACACCGGCGAGCGGCGTCGCCTCGGCGAACGAGCCCGGGCCGACCATGGGATGCGGCGCAGCCTCCTCGCCCGCGGGCTCGTACACCCAGACTCCGCCGGTCGTCCCGTCGTGACCGCCGTTGACGCCGAACCCGGTCGCCCGCTTGGCCCGCAACGTCATGAGCGAGTGGGCCGCAGGAGCGAGCCAGAGGGTGTCCCGCACCACCGCCGCGCCGCCCCGGTTGAAGCCCGGCCCACCCGAGTCCGGGACGATCTCGTGACGTGTCATGACGACTGGCACCTCGGCCTCGACCGCCTCGGCGGACACTGCGATCCCGTTCGCGAGATAGGAGAGCATCTGGGAGTCCGCATCGCCGTGGACGTTCGCGCCGAAGGGCCCGATCTCGCCCCCGCACTGCGCGACCGAGACCCACGGAGACCCGTCGGGTCGCGCGCCGAAGGCGAGATGGATGTCCGTTCCGCCGCGATCGCCGGCCATCGCCGCAGGGCCGAGGGCTCCCGCCAGTGCCTGGAGCAGCGCAGCCAGGATCACCTGGCTCTGCTCGTAGTAGAGGAACACCGCACCGTCCGGTGGCAACGCACTCACGACCGTGCCCTCGGGGAGCACGATGTCGACGTTGCGCAGAAGCGCCGAGGTGAACGTCCCGGCAGGGTCGAAGAGGTACTTCATCGCGATCCCGACGGTGGTCTTCACGTCGAGGGCTGTCGCGTTGATGCACGTACGCGCCTGGCGTGACGTCCCGCTGAGGTCGACCTCGAGGTTGGTCCCGCGCTTCGTGACCCGGACGCTGACCCGGTATTCCTCCGAGTCGTCGATCCCGTCGCAGTCCGCGATCGCCTCGCCGGCCCAGCTCCCGTCGGGCATCTCGGCGATCCCCGCCGCGATCCGCTCGGCTGCCGCGTCGCAGACGTAGCGCATCGCGCCGTGGACCGCCTCGACGCCGTAGCGCGCGACGGTCTCGAGCAGCAGTCGCTCGCCGAGCTCGAGCTCGGCGCACACCGTCTGCATGTCCGGGTAGAGGATCTCGCCGAAGCGGACGTTGTCGAAGATGAGGCTCCAGGTCTCCTGCACCGGCTCCCCCGCCCTGAACAGCGCCCGCGGGGAGAGCACCAGACCGTTCTCGTAGACGGTCTGCTTCGCGACGCTGAACCCACCCGGCACCGAGCCGCCCATGTCGAGCTGGTGGGCCTTCAGGTTGACGAACGCGACGAGCGTCCCCTCGTGGAACACCGGCCTGCAGAAGAGGACGTCGTTGACGTGCGTGCCCGTGCGGTACGGGTCGTTCGCGACGATCACGTCGCCGGGATCGAGCCGGTCGATGCCGTACTCCTCGACGACGTTGCGAACGGAGTCGGCCATCGTGCCCGTGAAGAGCACGATGCTGTTGCTCATCGCGGGTGTCACCCAGTCCGCCTTCGGCGCCGCGGTGATCGTCGCGGCGAAGTCGTAGAAGTCGCGCAGGATCGGCGAGAACGCGGCCGTCAGCAGGCGCGAGCACATGTGCTCGACGACGTAGCCGAACCGGTTCGTCAACACCGTCGCCGTGAACCGGTCGCAGGCGTAGCGCTCTGCGAACGCGCCTTCGGTCAGGTCGCGCAGCGATGTGACGCTCATGGAGCCACCTGCTCGATCACGATCTCGCCGAAGCTTCCGATCTCCGCGACCTGCCGTGGGCAGACGAAGGTCGTCGAGAGGTCCTCGCGGATGATCGCCGGCCCGACGATGCGTGCACCGATCGGGAGCCGCTCACGTCGATGCTCGCCGACCTCGAGCACGTCGTCGTCGAAGTATCGAAGCTCGAGCGTGCGGTCGGGCTCGACCGAGGTCGTCCCTGCGTGAGGGCTCGGCGTGTACTCGACCTTCTCGGAGGGCACGATCAGCTCGACGCGGTACGTCACGCCCTGCACGGGCACCGGCTCGAAGCGGTTGCCGTAACGGCGCTCGTACTGGTCGTGGAAGAGCGCCACGAGCTGCGGGATCGTCGACTCGTCGATCGGCCCGTCGGGCAGCTCGACGAAGGGTGTCTCCCAGCTCTGCCCCAGCAGGCGCCCGTCGAAGCTGCGCCGCACGGTCACCTGAGCGTCGGCGGGGACGGACGCGCGGAGCTGCGCCTCCATCTGCTCGAACACCGCGGCGATCGCCGGCGCCGCCTCGGGGGTCAGGACGACATAGGAGCTGCGGCTGCTGTAGTAGACGAGGTCGGTGCTCAGGAGGCCGATCGCCGAGAAGAGACCGGGGTGGGGCGGGATCACGACACGCCGGGCGTGGAGCAACGGCAATGCGGCGGGGAGCAGCATCGGACCTGCGGCGCCGTACGCGACGACGGTGAAGTCGCGCGGGTCGATGCCGTGCCGCACCGCGACGTTCGTCACCTCCTCGGCGATGTTCGCCACCGCGATCCGGTACGCGTAGCCGACGCGATCCTCGAAGCGGAGCGGTGTCGGCAGCTGCTCGAACGCCTTCCGCGCGAGCCCGGGGTCGAGCCGCATCTCGCCGGCCGCGAAGCCGTCCGGGTCGAGGATCCCCATCAGCAGGCACGCGTCCGACACCGTCGGGTCGGTTCCACCGCGGCCGTAGCACGCCGGCCCTGGCACCGACCCCGCGCTGCCGGGCCCGACCGTGACGTCACCCGACGGCGAGATCGCGACGATGCTGCCGCCACCGGCGCCGACGCTCGAGATCTCGACGGAGAGGGCGTTGATCACGAGGTCGTGCTCGAGCTCGAACGTGTTGTCGACGAAGGGCTGGCCGTCGACGATCAGCGAGACGTCCGTCGAGGTCCCGCCGACGTCGGCGCACAGGAGGTTCCCGTCGCCCATCGCCTCCCCGAGCCGGACGCCCGAGATGGTGCCTGCGGCCGGCCCTGCGAAGACGATCCGGAAGGGCTGCTCGAGAGCCTCGGCCCACGGAAGGAGGGTCGCGGCGCAGTCGGCGAAGTTGAGGTCGCCCGTGAAGCCGAGCCCGCGGAGCTCGGCGTCGAGCTCGTGTGCGTACTCGCCGAAGATGCCCTTCATGAAGACGTCGATCACCGTCGTCGACGCGCGTGCGTACTCCTTCGCGAGGGGTGAGGTCTCCGACGAGATCGAGACGGGAATCTCGCCGAGCACCTCACGGGCGAGCTCGCGCAGGCGCTCCTCGTGGACCGGGTTGACGTACGAGTTGAGCAGGCAGATCGCAACGCCCTCGACGTTGCAGCGCTCGAGCACCGCGAGCTGTCGCCGCGCCTGCGCCTCGTCGAGCGGTGTCATCACGTTGCCGTCGGCGAGGATCCGCTCCTCGACCCCCCGCCGCAGGTAGCGGGGGACGAGCGGCTGTGAGGCGTCGCCGAACGAGCGCCGCCACTTGGGGTCGGTCTGGCCGTCGAGCGGCCGCCAGACCCGGCCGCGGTCGAGCACGTCGCGGAAGCCCTCGGTCGTCAGGAAAGCGACCTTTGGTAGCCGCCTCGTGATGACGGCGTTGATGCCCATCGTGCTTGCGTGGTTGAAGACGGCGTCGCCCTCGACGCCGAGCCGGCGTGCGCCCTCGACGACCGCACCCGCCGGCCGGTCGCGGTCGCTCGGGACCTTGGTCACCTCGATGCGACCGTCCCGGATCGAGACGACGTCGGTGAACGTCCCGCCGACGTCTACGCCGAGCACGGTGCCCTCCTCACGAGCGGAGCCCGAGAGGGGTGAACGAGCCGTACCGTGGCCCGGGCTCGCGCGAGATCGACGCGAAGCACGTCTGGCACTTGCGGACATCCCACCAACCGCCTTCGCTCAACACGCGGTACTCGGCGAGCGTCTCGGCTCCACAGGCAGCGCACGCACCCTCGACGGTTCGGCGCTCGACGTGGAGGTGGGGCTCGGTCGGTCGTGGGAAGGAGTGCATCAGGTGTTGGGCACGATCACGCCGCTGAGGTCGCGCTTCTCGTCGGATGCGTGGAGCGCCTCGTTGATCTCGTCGAGGGTGTAGCGGCGGGTGATGATCGGCTCAGCGGTGACCCAGCCGTCCTCGAGCATGCGGATGAACCGCGGCAGGTCGTGGCGCATGCGAACGTTGCCGTTCTGGGCGCTCAGGATCGCGCGGCTCTGCACCGCAATCGCCACCTGCGGCACGGTGACCGTGGCGTCGGCGCGCTCCACGCTCGTCAGCACGACGGTGCCCGCACGGCGGGACATCAGGATCGCCTGGGTCTGGGCGGTGGCGAGCGTCGCGGCCTCGAGGACGTAGTCGGCACCGCGCCCCTCGGTGAGCGTCTTCACCTGCTCGACCGGGTCGTCGACCGACGGGTCGACGAGATCGGTTGCGCCGAGCGTTCCCGCCAACTCGCGTCGGGCGACGAGAGGGTCGACGGCGATGATCGTGCGCGCCCCGGCGAGCTTCGCCGCCTGAACCATCCACTGCCCGAGATGACCCAGGCCGACGACGGCCACGCTCGACCCGGCCTGCACCTTCGCGACGTTGAAGACCGAGCCGAGCCCGGTCGTGATCCCGCAGCCGAGCAGCCCCAGCCATTCGTCCGGAAGGTCGCTCTCGACCGGGAAGACCTGGTTGGCGGTCACGTTCATCACCTCGGCGTACCCACCGACGTTGCCTGCAGCGCTGACGGGCTCCCCGGTGCGCCGGTTGGCGACGTGCGGCCAGATCCCGCCGCGATCGAACGTCTCCGAGCACTGGTCGGGCCGACCGATCGAGCAGTAGAAGCACACGCCGCACTCCGAGGTGCCGGGCACGATCACGCGCTGGCCGACCTTCACGTGGTCGACGTCCGCGGCGACCTCGACGACCTCGCCCATCGAGGCGTGCCCGAGGATGGTCGGCGGGATCTTGCCCAGCTCACCGCGCCAGTTGACGCAGTCGGTCGAGCAGAACGGGGAAGCCCCAGTCCGGATCAGCACCCGTCCCGGGGTGGGGTCGAGGTAGTCGATGTCCTCGACGACGAACGGCTCCTTGATCGCCGCGAGCAGCGCCGCCCGCATCAGTGTCCACCCCTCATGCCTGCTCCCGCTCTGTTCGGTGCTGGTCGGGCCGCGGGACCTCCTTGACGAGACCGAGGTGCTCCCGGGCCAGCTCGCGCCCGGCCCAGTCGCCGATGATCGTGCCGAAGTGGCCCCAACCCATCGACATGTCGCGGAAGATCCGCTCGATCCGTTGGCCGTTGCGGGCTGCGCCCGAGCCGGCGGTCTTGAAGATCAGCCCTTGCATCACGTTCCAGGCCATGGTCACCGCCTCGCGGGCGATGACGTTCAGGCGGAGGTCGTCCTCGCGCGAGAACGGGATGCCGTCCTCGGTGCTGCGCCGGGCGAGCTCCATCCATTGCTCACCGCACTGGATCAGTGCGGCCTCGGCGGTCGCGATCTGGCCCATCGCCAGGCCGAACCACCGCTGGTAGTCGGGGTCCTCGGCGCGGAGAGTGATCGGCGGACGCTGCGTCTTGCGGTTCCACAACAGGTCCTCGTACTCGTCGAGCGCGCCCTTGGCGGCCCCGATCATCACCGCGGCGAGCTCCCCCTGGAAGAAGGCCAGTGTGCGTCCGGCATACAACGGGTTGCCGTGGAGGCGATAGCCCGGGGTGCCGCCCGAGACGTCGGTGTCGACCATCCATGTGTTCTCGAGCGCGTACCGCGCCGGGATCCGGGCATGCTCGAAGCGCACGCTGTGCGAGCCCGACCCCTTGAGCCCGAGCGTGTCCCCCCAGTCGTCGAGCATCGTCCAGGCGCTACGGGGGGCGACGAACAGCAGGATCGGCGGCGGCCCTTCACCACCAGGGCTTCCTGCGAACGTCTGGCCCATGTAGTGCGTCGAGTAGGGGGCACCCGATGAGTAGGGGTGGGTGCCGTTCAGTTCCCAGCCGTCGTCTGTGCGGGTCGCCGCGCCTGCCGGAGCAGCGACCGCCGCGCAACGGAAGTCGCCATCGCCGAAGAGCTCTGCCTGGGCCTCCTCCTCGAACAGGGAGCCGACCTGGAGCGCGTGGCCTGCGGCGAGACAGAGGCCCCAACCGGTCGAGGGACAGCCACGCCCGACCGCGACAACGACCCGCCAGAAGTCGGGGAGGTCGAACTCGAATCCGCCAAACCGACGTGGCACCAGCATCCGGTAGAACCCGGCCTCGAGAAACGCCTCGTGGGTCTCTTGTGCGTAGTAGGTCCGACGCTCGGTCTCATCCTGCAGCTCGACGAGCTGCGAGCGCATCGCATCGGCTCGGGCAAGGATCTCGCTCGGGGTGGGCGCTGCCGCCCGCTGGCTCTCGGTCATCAGCTCGCTGTTGTGGAACCAGGGCTCCGTGCAGACAATCGCGCCGGTGGGCTGTCGATCGAAGGTCCGTGCGCCCGTCCGACAATACAGACGCGCTCCTGCTAGGTCGGCTTCACCACCATGTCGAGGACGATCAGGACGAGCAGGACGGTGTCGAACCTGAAGATCATGAACAGCCGCTTGACCCTGGCGGCGACCTCCGGGGACTCGGGGCCGTGGGTCCTGGCCGCCTCGTCGATCCGCCCCAGCTCCGGCCCGACAAAGCCCACGCCGACGACGGTTGCGATCGTCCATCCCACGAGCCCGAGGATCACCCACAGCTGTCCGAACGCGATATCCGCCTCGAACATCAACGCGAGCCCGAACCCGATCACGACGAAGAGCGTCGGGGTGTACACCCGCGTCCCGATCCACGCACCCATGCGCCCCAGCGCCGCCAGCGTGTCACCTTCGCCCCGCCGCTCGAAGACGATTCCGAGCGTCGTCAACGTGACGTCCCCGCCGACCCACACGACCGCCGCGATCACGTGGATCGCGAGATAGACCTGATATGTCGCCGGGGCCGCGGCCAGCAGGATGATCGCGCCGACCAGCAGACACGCGCCGGCGGCCAACGTATCGAGCCCGAACCCGCCGAAGAGTCTGGGAGCACCCGGCACGTGCCGATTCATACTGCACCGCGGGCGCCGGAGCAACCGCATGCCGCGACCGCTAGCGTGCCCGCCGGAGATGGAGCCCACGGTCGGGTACCGCGAGGAGCGGGTCGAGGTCAACGGCGTCGACACCGCCGTGTTCAGCGCGGGCGCCGGGGCACCCGTCGTGTTCCTCCCGGGCGGCGGCACCGCCACCGGCTTCGATTCGCTACTCCCCCTCGCGCGACGCTCGCGGCTGATCGTGCCGCACCATCCGGGCTTCGGCGCCTCCGCCGACGACGCGAGCTACGACGACTTCGAGGATTACGTCCTCCACACCATCGAGCTCCTCGACCTGCTCGGGCTGGACGAGGTGGCGCTCGTCGGACACTCGCTCGGCGGCCTGCTCGCCGCCAAGGTGGCGATCCTGCAGCCACGACGGGTCCGCCGCCTCGTGCTGGTCGCGCCCCTCGGGCTCGACGTCCCCGCGCACCCCACCACGCCGATCTGGGAGATCCCGGACGGGGAGATCCTCGGCTACCTCACCTCGAACAGCGCGGTGGTGGCGAGCCTCGACCCCACCCCCGAGTTCATCGCCGACCGCGTCCGTGAGATGGCGTCGCTGTTGCGGGTGCTGCGTGAGCGCTCGCACGACCCGAGGCTCGAGCGGTGGCTGCACCGGCTGACGATGCCCACGCTGCTGCTCTGGGGCGACGCGGATCGGATGATCCCCGCCGAGCAGGCTCGCGCGTGGGCCGACCGGATCCCGAGCGCAGAGACCGCGATCCTGCCGGGCCTGGGTCACCTGCTGTTCGACGAGTCGCGCGGCGCGGTCGACGTGGTCGGCGACTTCGTGACCGGGTGACGCAGCCGACGCGGGTCGGCTCCGCGTCGGACGGGGAGCAGTGACCGGGGCGTGCCGTACCGCTGTACAGATCCGAGTCCATGATTTCACCTCGGATTGCACAACTCGGCAAGGTCGCTTGACCGTGCATCGCTCTTCGTTTATTCATACTGGACAGTGGGTGTCTCGAACGACGAGCTTCCAGCCGTTGGCCTGATCGGTCTCGGCAGCATGGGCACGGCCATCGCAGAGCGGCTCCTCGATGCCGGATACGAGCTGCTCGTCTCCAACCGCACGCCGCAGAAGGTCGCCCCGCTGGTCGTGCGAGGTGCGAGCCTCGCGGAGACGCCCGCAGGCCTCGCGGCGCAGGTCGACGTCATCCTGACGTCGCTCGCGAACGACGAGGCGTTCGAAGCGGTTGCCGGAGAGGTCGTCGTCGCGGCGCGACCGGGCACCGTGCTCGTCGACACGAGCACGATCTCGCCGACGGTCTCGGCCATGCTCGCCTCGCTCGCCGAGACGGCGTCCGTCGCGTACCTGCGCGCGCCCGTGAGCGGAAACCCGTCGGTCGTGCGAGCCGGGAACCTGAGCTTCATCGTCTCCGGTCCGCCCGAGACCCTTGCCCGCGTCGAGCCGGTCCTCCGCGCGATCGGGCCGACCATCACCCACGTCGGAGACGCCGAGCAGGCCCGCGTCGTCAAGCTCGCGATCAACCTCATGGTGGCCGGGATCGTCCAGCTGATGGCAGAGGCGCTCGTGCTCGGCGAGGCGGCCGGAGTGTCGCGCGCCTCCCTCCTCGAGGTGATGGGGAGCTCCGCCGTCGGCGCCCCGTTGGTCAAGTACAAGACCGAGCCTCTTCTGCGCGACGACTTCTCGGCGACGTTCACGACGGCGCTGATGGAGAAGGACATCGACCTTCTCCTCGACGCGGCAGCAGACGCCGGCGTGGAGCTGCCGCTCGCCGGGGAGCTCAAGACGCAGCTTCGCGACGCGGTCGAGGCCGGGTACGCGGACGATGATTTCATGTCCCTCTTCCTCCACTTGAAGGCCGTCTCAGGCACCGAGAAGGCGTCAGCGCCGCTCGCGCGAGTGGGCGACTATCCCGACCAGGAGGATGCGCGGTGAGCATGCGAAGCAGATCTGTCGCCTCGCCCGACGCGACACGGGCGGTCGACTGGGAGCAGCGGATCGACTTCCCGAAGCTGCGCCACGAGCGACTGCAGCGTGCAAAGGCGGCGCTCGAGGCCTCCGACCTCGGGGCCTTGCTGTTGTTCGACCCGAACAACATCCGCTACGTCACGAGCACGCACATCGGCGAGTGGGCGCGCGACAAGAACGCACGCTTTGCGCTCCTGCCGCGCGGCGCTGACCCGATCCTGTGGGACTTCGGCTCGGCGGCCCGACATCACCAGCTGTTCGCGCCCTGGCTGCCGCCCGAGAACTTCCGCGCTGGCGTCGCACCGATGCGTGGCGCCATGCCGGTCGAGACCGGTATCCCTGACCGGCTGGGCGCGAAGATCGCGCACGAGCTGCGGGAGGCCGGGCTCGAGGGGGAGCCGCTCGGAGTCGACATGGCGGATCTCGTCACGATCGAGGCGCTCCAGCGCGCCGGTATCCGGGTCACGGACGGCTCGGTGGTGATGCTCGAGGCCCGCAAGATCAAGACGCGGGAGGAGATCGCGCTCCTCGAGCAGTCGGCCGGGCTCGTCGATGCCGTCTACGACGAGATCTACCGGATGCTGCGCCCGGGGGTCTACGAGCACGAGATCGTCGCACGGGCGCATCAGCTGCTGTTCGAGATGGGATCCGAGCACGTCGAGGCCGTGAACGCCGTGTCGGGCGACCGGTGCAACCCCCACCCGCACGTGTTCTCCGACCGTCTCCTGAGGCCCGGCGACCAGGCGTTCTTCGACATCATCCATTCGTTCATGGGGTACCGGACGTGCTACTACCGCACGTTCAACGTCGGCGGCGTCACCCCGGCGCAGCTCGATGCCTACAAGCAGTGTCGCGAGTGGCTCGACGCCGCGATCACGCTCGTGCGGCCGGGCATGACCACGGACAAGATCGCGGCGGTCTGGCCGACGGCTGCCGAGCTCGGGTTCCCGGACGAGGAGACCTGCTTCGGCCTCCAGTTCGGGCACGGGATCGGTGTCGGGCTGTACGAGTCCCCGATGATCTCGCGCGTCCACTCGCTCGAGTGCCCGGTCGCGCTCGAGGAGGGGATGGTGTTCGCGCTCGAGACGTACTGCGCCGCGACGGACGGGCGGTCGGCGGCAAGGATCGAGGAGGAGGTGGTGGTCACCGCGACCGGCTGCGACGTGATCACGCGCTTCCCCGCCGAGGAGCTGCTCGTCGCGGGACGCACCTATGTCCGCGGCGCCGACCTCATCGCGCAGGGCGAGGGTGGCGCGAACGATGGCGCGCCGAGCTTGGCCGCCGCCGTGGCGTCGGCTGCCGTCGTCGAGCCGGCCGGCATCACCGGATGAGCTCCGACACGGGCACGCGCCAGCTGGCGGACGGGCTGCCGGGGTACCGGCTCGTCCGTCGCGAGGACATCGAGCTCGCCGACGCGCTGGCGGGTCACTCGAGTGGTCTGACGGCGTGCCGGCTCGTCGGTGGCGCGCTCGGTTCGACCCACATGGCGCTGACGCTCGTCTCGCTCGCGGACGGGCATGTCGACCAGCACCTGCACTCCTTCGAGACGAGCTTCTACGTGCTCGAGGGTGAGCCCGTGGTTTATCTGGAGGAGCGGGGCGTCCAGCTCGAGCCCGGTGCTTGCGGGGCCATCCCGGTGGGAATGCCGCACGCGTTTCGCTGTGCGGGCAATGGGTTGTGGATCGAGATGGCTGCGCCGCGGCCGCGTGCCGATGGGAGCGACACGTTCTTCCTCGGCCCCGCGCCGGATACCGAAGCGATCCCTCTGGACGCCCGCGATCCGCGCAATCGCAACCTCTTCCTGCTCACCGAGGGCGAGTCCGACCTCGACCGCCTCAAGCATGCCCAGGCGATGGGCGCTCCGACGGTGTCGGGGAGCATGGCGACCGCGGTCCTCGCCTACAGCGGGATCGCCGTGAAGATGCTCGTCGACCAGAGGCTCGACGCGCAGCTCCACACGATGTTCATGGTCGACTACCAGCCGGGCGCGTGCGCCAACCCCCACGACCATCCGTTCGAGGAGTCGTACTACATGCTCCGCGGCGAGGTCGACGTCGTCGCGAACGGTGACCGGTACACGCTCCGCCCCGGTGACGCGTTCTGGACTGCGACAGGATGTGTCCACGCCTTCTACGAGACGAAGGGGGCCACGGTGCGGTGGCTGGAGACGTCGGCGCCGGGGCCCCCGTCACGCTACTCCTACCGGCACGAGCGAGACTGGAGCTACCTTGCCGGGCGTCTGATCTCCGACGCGAGCGTCGGTGCAGCGTGAGCGAGGTCGGTGTCGAGCCTGCGGCGGGTGTCCTCGACGACATCGACCTCTACGTCGGGCTCTACCGGCGGATGCTCCTCATCCGCGGCATCGAGGAGCTCATCCAATCGCTGTTCCTGAAGGGCGAGGTCTACGGGACGACCCACCTGTACTCGGGACAGGAGGCGGTTGCCACCGGAGTTGCGAGCCTGCTCGAGGAGCGCGACCGCGTCGCGGCGACGTATCGCGGTCACGGTCATGCGCTCGCGCTCGGAGTCGACCCGCAGAAGCTGCTCGACGAGATGCTCGGACGGGAAACCGGCATCAACGGCGGGCGCGCCGGTTCGATGAACGTGAACTCGCCGGTCGACCGGATGATCGGCTCGTTCGGGATCGTCGGCGGTAGCATCGCGGCCGCGACCGGTGCGGCGCTCGCGCTGAAGCGGACGACCGGCGGGGTGGCCGTCGCGTACTTCGGTGACGGCGCCATGAATCAGGGGTACGTCTTCGAATGCCTCAACTTCTGCCAGGTCCTGAAGCTGCCGCTGGTCTTCGTCTGCGAGAACAACGGCTACGGCGAGTACACGCCGTTTCGTTCCGTGACGGCGGGCGAGATCCGAGCGCGCGCCGAGGTCATGGGCGTCCCTGCGGAGACGATCGACGGCATGAGCGTCTGGACGGTGCGCGATGCCGCCGCCCGTGCGCTCGCGCACGCACGCGGCGGCAACGGCCCCTCGTTCATCGAGGCGATCACCTACCGCTTCGTCGGGCACTCACGCAGCGACCCCGGCGCGTATCGGCCGGAAGGGGAGCTCGAGCAGTGGCGGGCACGTGATCCGATCGTCGTCCTTCGCGCGCAGCTCGAAGCCGAAGGCGTCACCGCGGCGAGCCTCGACGAGATCGAGCGCGAGTCGGCAGACGGTCTGGAGCGGATGCGCGAGGCGGGTCTTGCGGCGGCGTTCCCGAGCAGCCTGGCCACGAGTGAGTTCAAATCGTGAGCCGCGAGTTGACGATGCCCAAGCTGTCGGACTCGATGGCGGACGCGGTCATCACCCGGTGGCTGAAGGGGCCGGGCGAGCCCTTCGCGCGAGGCGACGGGTTGATCGAAGTGGAGACGGACAAGGCGACGGTCGTCTACGAGGCCGAGTCCGATGGCACGCTCGACGCGATCCTCGCTCCCGAAGGGGCGACGGTTTCGGTCGGCGAGACGATCGCGACGCTGGCCAACGGCGAAGGAGGCGGGCGGGCAGACCGCGAGCAACCCACCGCCGCCCCCGGGCCGGTGATCACCGACCCTGCCCCGAGCCCGGTGGCGCCGCACTCCTCGGATGCAGTGGGAGGACGAGGTCCGAACGCGACGCCGGTAGCGAAGCGGATCGCCGTCGAGCTCGGCGTCTCGCTCCACGGCATCGCCGGGACGGGGCCCGGCGGCAGGATCACCCGTGAAGACGTCGAGCAGGCGGCCGCCGGCCCGCGCGCCGAGGCGTCGCCGCCGTCGGTCGGCGGACGGGGCGAGACCCTGGTGCTCGAGCTGACCCCGACGCAGGCCACCATCGCGCGCCGGATGGTCGAGTCGGCGACCACGATCCCCATGTTCACCGCCTCGGCCGATATCGACATGTCGCTGGTGGTCGCCCTGCGCCGAAGCGCGCGCGACGAGAGTGGCCGCGCCCCGTCGCTCAACGACTTCGTCGTCAAGGCGACCGCCCTGGCCCTGCGCGAGTTCCCACGGTTCAACGCGTCGTATGTCGGCGGCACCGTCGAGTGCCACTCGCGCATCAACATCGGCGTCGCGGTCGCGACGGATGGCGCGCTGCTCGTCCCGGTGGTACTCGACGCGGATCGCCGGTCGATAGCCGAGATCGCCGCGGAGACGGCGCGGCTGGCCGACCTCGCGAGGCGACGTGCTCTCGAGCCCGACGCGCTGCGCGACGGCACGTTCACGATCTCGAACCTCGGGATGTTCGGGCTCCGGTCGTTCACGGCGATCATCGACCCACCCCAGGCGGCGATCCTCGCCGTCGGCGGCATTCGTCGTGATGCGGTCGAGGAGGCGACGGGTGCGGTCGGCTTCCGCGATGTGATGACCGTCACCCTGACCTGCGACCACCGTGTCGTCTACGGCGCGGACGCGGCGCAGTTCCTCGTGCGGCTCCGCGAGCTGTTGGAGCGACCGCTTGCACTGGTCGCGGGGGAGCGCTGAACGTGCCGACGCTCGCCTTCCGCACCGCGATCCGCGACGCGCTCGACGAGGAGCTGGCCGCGGACGAGCGGGTCATCCTGTTCGGAGAGGACATCGCAGTCGCCGGCGGGGTGTTCGCGGCGACGACGGGTCTCTACGACAAGTACGGCCCAGAACGGGTCTTCGACACGCCGATCTCCGAGCTGGCGCTGGCTGGTGCGGCGTTCGGGTCGGCAGTGAACGGTCTTCGGCCGGTCATCGAGATCATGTTCGGCGACTTCCTGACACTCGCCATGGACAGCATCGTCAACCAGTCGACGAAATACTGGTTCCTCACCCAGGAGCAGGTGAGCGTGCCGCTCGTCATCCGCTCGGTGGTGGGGGCCGGCGGGCGGTTCGGGGCCATCCACTCGCAGATGCCTGTGTCGTGGTTCATGGGGGTGCCGGGTCTCAAGATCGTCTGCCCCTCGACGCCGTCCGACGCAAAGGCGCTGCTGAAGGCCGCGATCCGCGACGACAACCCGGTCCTGTTCTTCGAGCACAAGCGCCTGTACACGCTCGAAGGCGAAGTGAACGGCTCGGTGGCTCGTCTCGGTGAGGCGGAGGTGCGGCGCGAGGGAAGCGACATCACGCTCGTGGCCGCCATGAAAAGCGTCCACGACGGCCTCGAGGCCGCGGCTGCACTCGACCAACAGGGCATATCGGTCGAGGTGATCGATCTGCGCACGCTGCGACCGTTCGACCTCGACACCGTCCTCGAGTCGGTCCGCAAGACCGGCCGGATCGTGGTCGTCGAGGAAGGGCCGCTCACGGGTGGCTGGGCGGGCGAGGTGCTTGCGTCGGTCACCGAGCACGCGCTCGGCTATCTCGACGACGCGTGGCGCATCGCCACACCCGACACACCGATCCCGTACAGCCCTCCGCTCGAGGACGCGTTCCTCCCGGGCCCGGAACGGATCGCGGCGGAGATCCGGCACCGGTTGGGGTAGAGGCGATGGCCGCGGTCGACCGGGGCTACGAGCCCTCCAACGTCGGGAGCCGTCTCCGCAGGGAGCGGGAGGCACTCGGCATCAGCCTGCGCGAGCTGGCGCGACGCGTCGGTGTCTCGCCGAGCCTGGTCTCGCAGATCGAGCTCGATCGCGTGAACGCATCGGTCAGCACGCTGTACGCGCTCGTGACCGAGCTGGGGATGACGATGAGCGACGTCTTCGGCGAGGCCGGGTCGGGCGAGCGGGTCGTGCGGCAACGAGCCGGAGGCGGGCTCGCGGAGCGGCCCGAGAGCCGGCGGGTGGTCAACCTCGCCTCGGGGGTGCGCTGGGAGCGACTGACCCCGCACAGTGACCCGGAGGTCGAGTTCCTCTACGTCATGTATCCGGTCGGAGCCTCATCGTGCCCCGAGGACGCGCTGATCCGTCACAGCGGCAAGGAGTACGGATACGTCACGAGCGGCACGATGGGGGTGCGCGTCGGCTTCGAGGAGTACGAGCTGGAACCGGGAGGGTCGATCGCGTTCGACTCGTCGTCACCGCACCGCCTGTGGGCCGTCGGTGACGAGCCGGTCCATGCGATCTGGGTGGTCATCGGCCGAGTGGCCGATCCGCGGACGGCGCCGCCATTTCCGCCGCGGGCAGTGCCCCAGTAACGGCGGAGCCTCAATCTGAAGACGCTTCCGCCTCGCCCGTGCGTAGCCGTCCGACGCCGGCTCTGCTCGTGCGGAGGCGGCTGAGGAGCTCAGGGCTCTGGTAGAGCACCAGCGCGACCAGGATGAGCACCCCGATCGTGATCTGCGAATACTCCGCCGGCTGCTGGAAGAGCGGCAGAATGTTGTCGATCAGCGAGAGGAACAGCGCTGCCAGCAGGGCGCCTACGAAGGAGCCGCGCCCTCCGGCGAGGCTCGCTCCGCCGAGGACGGCGGCGGCGATGCTCTCGAGCCCGAAGTTTCCGATGAGCGGCGAGCCGATCTGGACCTGGGCCGCGAGGAAGAAGCCGGCGAGCGACGCCATCACCGAGCAGGCGACGAACGCGAGGATGACCATGCGGCCGGTTGCCATTCCGAGCCGGCGGGACGACGTCTCGTCGAGCCCGACGGCCCTCATCGCCAGACCCGTGCGCGTGCGGTACAGCCACACGTCGGCGACGACTGCGAGGACCACGACGCCGATGAAGGCGATCGGAACGAAGTCGAGGCTCTTCGTGAGCGCATCGATGGCGTCACTGTTGATAGGCCCCTCGGGATGATCGCGAAGAAGGAGCGACGCGCCCTCGAGGATGCTGAACGTTCCGAGCGTCGCGATGATCGACGGAAGCTTGAGCACGCGGATGATCACGGCGTTGAAGATCCCGGTCGCCAACCCCACCGCGATCAGCACCAGGCCACCGGGAAGCAACGCCCACCCCGACGTGTCGTACGCCATCGTGTAGGAGGCGACGACGACGCAGAACGTCATGAGCGCCGCCACCGAGACGTCGAAGCCCCCGACGAGGAGCGCGCAGGTCTGTCCCAGCGAGACGAGAGCGAGCGGCATCGCCAGCAGGAGCAGGTTGTTGAGGTTGAAGCTCGTCAGGAAGGCGTCCTGGCGGACGCTCGCGAACGCGCCGACCGCGACGATCAGCACCGACATCAGGACGAGCGGCAATGCGCCGCTGAACCTGCCGATCCTCACTCCTCCGGCTCCTCGGGGCTCTCGGGTGGCTGGTCTCTCCCGCCCGATCGCGAGCCGACGATCGCTTCGACGATCCGACGTTCTCCGAGCTGGTCGCCGGGAATCTCGTCGACGATCTCCCCGCGCGACATCACGACGACCCGGTCGCAGAGGCCGGCGAGCTCGAGCGGGTCGCTCGACTTGACGATCATGGCGACACCTTCCTTCGCCTTCTCGCGCAATGCGCCGTAGATGTCGAACCGCGCCGCGACGTCGACGCCCTGTGTCGGCTCCTCGGCGAGGATCACCTTGACGCCCCCGCGGAGGAACGGTCTCGTCAGCGAGACTTTCTGCTGATTGCCGCCCGACAGCGTTTGCACCGGCTGCTCGATCGACGCCGCTCGAATGCCGAGGCGGCGGACGAGCTCGTCGACCGTGCGCTGCTCACGCCTGCGGTTGAGAAAGCCCATCCTCCCGAGCCGCCGCAGCACCTGGACCGTCGCGTTGGCGCGCACGCTCAGAACGGGGAAGAGCGATTCGGACGCTCGGTCGCCGCTCAGCAGGACGACCCCCGCTCGGAGAGGCCCCAGTGGTGAGCTCGAGTCGAGCTGCTCGCCGTCGCAGGTCGCCGTCCCGGTCGCCCGCTCCGCGCCGGCGAGCGCGCGGAGGAACTGCACCTGCCCGTTCCCCTCGGCACCGGCGATACCGAGGATCTCTCCACTTGCCACCTCGAGGTCGATCGGTCCGAACCGGTCGCCCCGAAGGCCCGAGACCGCGAGGAGCACTTCGCGCCGCTCCTCGCGCTCGTGTCGCGCCGGAAATGCCAGCTGGAGCGGACGCCCGATCATCAGCGCCACGAGGCTCTCCTCGGACATCGACGCGGCCTCGAAGGTCCCCTGGCACACCCCGTCGCGGAGAACGCTGACCCGGTCGGCGATGTCGAGGACCTCGGGCAGCCGGTGGCTGACGTAGACGATCCCGACGCCGGCACGACTCCGCTCGCGAACGAGCGCGTGGAGTCGGTCGACGTCCTCGGGGCCGAGAGCCGTGGTCGGCTCGTCGAGGAGCAGCACCTTCGGTTGGGCGAGAAGCGCCTTGACGACCTCGAGCAGCTGTCGCTCCGCGAGCGACAGAGCACCCGTGGGCGCCGCCGGTGGGAGGTCGAGCTCGAACTCGGCGAGCCTGTCCGCCGCCCATCGATCCATGCCTCCGTATGTCGGTCGGAGGTCCGGCGGTGCCGCGAGATAGAGGTTCTCGGCCACCGACAGGTGCAGTACGTGCGAGTAGGTCTGGTAGGCGATGCCGAGACCCAGCCGGCGGCTCTCGGCGGGGGAGACGCGCCGGCTCTCCGTCTCGCCCACCACGACGGTGCCCTCGTCGGGAGCGAGGAACCCGCTGGCTATCCCGAGCAGGGTCGACTTCCCTGACCCGTTCTCCCCGACGAGAGCGTGGATCTCGCCGGCGCGGCAGTCGACGCTCACCTCGCGGAGCGCCTGTACCGCGCCGAACGCCTTGGACACGCCCCGAAGCGTGAGCACGGCGGGGCTCATGGGCGGACCTCAGACAGCCCATGAGCTGGGAAGGGCGTGGGGAACCGGGAGGTTCCCCACGCCCTCGGGAGGAAGTCTGCTTCCACTTCCTCCTACGACGGATACATCTTCTTGAGCAGGCTCAGCGAGATCAGTGACGTCGCCGAGGCCTCCTGCGGGTAGCCCTTGACGCAGGAGTCACGCACGCGCTGGTTCTGAAGCTGGATCGGGAACACGATCTTCGGCGGGATCTTCGCCCCCTTGAGCTTCATCATCGCGGCCGTGAAGGCGACCCGGATCTGCGTGTTGCCGGAGGTGTAGTAGTACATCTGGAGGTTCGGGTTCTTGAGCTCGTTGAAGAGGCAGCCCATGCCGACGTCGTCCGTGCGGAACGTCAGGACGCCGTTGAACGGCAACCCCGCGGCCTTGTATGCGGCGTACCCACCCTGCCCCATGCCGAGCCCGTACTCGTAGCTCCAGCCCTTGACGTCGGGGTTCTTCGCGAGGATCCCGGCCACGACCTGCTGCACCTTCGAAGGATCCCAGTTGGTCGGCTCCTTCGCGATGACCTTGATCGACGACTTGAGCGCCGGCGCCTCGCACGACTGCCAGCCCTCGGAGAGCGGGTTTCCGGGGAAGCCGCCGAGGAACGCGATGTCACCGGACTTGAGCTGGTTGTTCATGACGTACGCATACGTCTTTCCGAGCGCGCACGTGTCCTCACCGACGACCGTCAGGTAGTTCTTGCCGGGATCACTGACGTAGCCCCACGCATACGTCGCAACGGGGATGCCGGCGTCGGTCGCCTGCTTCATCACCGGGATCATCGCGTCGCCGAAGTCCGGATAGGTGACGATCAGGTCGACACCCTGCGCGAGTGCCGCCTTCCAGTCGGCGAACGCCTTGGTGAAATCGGAATGGGCGCTGCTGTACATGATCTCGCCGACCTCGGGATACGTCAGCGCCTGGAGGATGAACTCCATCTTCGACATCTGGCGGTAGACGTTCTCACCGAACTGCTCGATGTACGCGACCTTGAGCTTGCCGCCCGTCCCCGTCTTGCAGCCGTTGTTCTTCCAGCACCTGAGCGCCAGTGCCTCGTTGACCTTCCGGTCCGCACGGCCGAGGCCTGCCAGGGCGATGTTCCTCGACATCGCGTCCTTCGGGAGCAGGGTCGCCTTGAAGAGCGTGTGCGCAAGCGTCGACGTCTTCGCGGCATAGACCTCGCCGAACCCCTTCCCGGTGCTGATGACCCCCTTCGGGCTCACAGCTGCCGGCTGTCGGCTGCTGGTGCCTCCGCTACTCGCCGAGACGACCGCCAGCGCGACCGAGACCCCGAGCACGAGAGCTGCCACCACGCCGACCCTCGACGGGCGTTTCCGTGACTCCCTCCGACCCTTCATCGTGCCTCCTTTCGTGAGCCTGCGTCAGCTCGTGTTTTCCCTCACCTCGGAGTGAGGGCCTGCGGATGGTTCGATTCGCCGTAGTACGAGACCCAGGAGCGACGCCACCCGGTCGCCCGAGACCAGCATGCCGACGATGATCGCGACGCCGAACACGATGAACTGCAGCGCCGTCGAGAGCCCGAAGATGAGCAGCATCTCGGTCAGGAACGTGAGCGCGAGCGCAGCCACCCATGTCGAGGTCGCGCTCGCCAGCCCACCCGAGAACGCCGCGCCCGCGAGGACGACCGCGGCGATGGGCGCAAGGAGGTACGAGGCGCCGAAGGCCGGGTCGATGGTGATGCGCACCCCCGCGAGCAGAATCGCGGCGACGCCGTAGAGGGTGCCCGCAGCCGTGTACGCGAAGACGACGTAGGTGCGGACGCGGAGCCCGGCCATCCACGCCGCTCTCGGGTTCGCGCCGACGGCCTGGAAGCGCCGACCTGCGGTTGTGTAGCGAAGCGCGAGCGCGACGGCGACGGCGACCGCGGCCCCCGTCCAGAAGACGGTGCTGATCCCCAGCGGCTTCGACGCCGCCCACGACGAGAGCGAGTCGGGTATCTGCAACGAAATCGTGTGCTCACGCGCATATTTCGAGCTGTACGCGAGCACGATCTGCCCGACGGCCAGCGTGACGATCAGCGGGTTGAGCCTCACGATCCCGACGAGGACTCCGTTGACGAAGCCCACGGCGGCGCCGAGGCCGAGGCACACGAGGATCCCGACCGCCAGACCATGGTTGGAGCCCACGCTCACGCCGACGAGCACGTTCCCGCAGAGGGAGATCACGCCGGCGGTCGAGAGGTCGATCCCCGCCTGCATGACGACCAGCATCTGCCCGAGCGCGGCGATCGCGAGGATCGTCATGTACGGGAGGATGTACGACCACGACGTGTTCTCGAGCGTGCTGGGCGCGAACAGCGCGGCGACGACGATGAGCGCCGCGGTGGCGAGCCAGATGGGGAGGAAGCGGGCTGCGGGAAGGGCCGACGCCAGGACATGCGCCGAGCGCCCCATCGTCGCGGGACCGGCGACTTGATCCCTGCCGCCCGGGGAGCTCACGGACCGCCCGAACCAGGACGGCGCAATGGTGAAGAGCTAGCCGCGACCAGGCATCCATTCTGCGCAGGTGCGGTGAAGGGTGTCAACACTGGCCGGACGAACTCCGCAGTCGAACCGTTTTCGTACATCACCGCTGAACGCATGCCGGGCCAAGACTCGAATCCGATCGCACAGCACGGCAGAGGGGAAGGGTGCAAACGCCGTTGACGCTTCCTCCGCGAGCCGTTTATGCTCGCTGGACAATGAGGCAGCGCAGACACGGGTTTGCTGCCGGCGAAGGCGCCGACGCGCCATCGCGACTCTTCATCAGGTCCGATCGGCAAAGGAGAGAGGCATGAGCGCGCAGCGGCTGCTGATCCGCAACGGCTTCGTGGTCTCGATGGATCCCGCCGTGGGCGAGATCCCCGACGGTGACGTCCTCGTCGAGGACGGGAAGATCGCCGCTATCGGCCATGACCTCGGCGTCACCGACGCAGAGCAGGTGGATGCGACCGGGATGATCGTGATGCCGGGGTTCGTCGACACCCACCGGCACACCTGGCAGACGCCCGTGCGCGGCGTTCTGCCCTCGTGCACACTCGACCATTACTTCGTGGTCATGCTCGGCCAGGTCGGCGGCTTCTACCGCCCGGAAGACGTCCACATCGGCGACTACGCGGGCGCGCTGGAGGCGTTGAACGGTGGCGTCACGACGCTTCTCGACTGGTCGCACATCAGCAACACACCCGACCACTCCGACGCTGCGATCCAGGGGCTCAAGGACGCCGGCATCCGTGCCGTGTACGCGCACGGCATGCCGACCGGTGGAGAGTGGTGGATGCTCAGCGAGCTCAACCACCCCGAGGACATCCGGCGCATTCGCGACACGTACTTCTCGTCCGACGACGGCCTCCTCACCCTCGCGATGGCCGCTCGCCAGCCGGGCAACGTGAACGACGACGTGGCCAGGCACGACTGGGCGCTCGCGCGCGAGCTCGGGATCCTGATCAGCGTGCACGTCGGCATGCGCCTCCACAACCTGCACTACACGCCCGTGAAGGCCATGCACGACCTCGGGCTGATGGGCCCGGACGTCTGCTACATCCACATGACCGATCTGACCGACGAGGAGCTCGACTTGATCGCCGAGTCCGGCGGCAAGGCATCGATCGCGCCGTACGTCGAGATGCTCATGGGGCACGGGCCGCCCCCGACCGGGAAGATGATGACCCGCGGCGTCCGGCCGTCGCTCAGCGTCGACGTCGTCTCGAGTGCGCCGGGCGAGATGTTCACCCAGATGCGGACGGCGCTCGTGTACGACCGGATCCTCGAGTTCACGGACACGCCGGACGAAGCCTTCGCGCCGAAGCTCACGCACAAGGACGTGCTCGAGTTCGCGACGATCGACGGGGCGCGCTCGATCATGCTGGAGGACCGGGTGGGCTCGCTCGCGCCCGGCAAGCAGGCCGACATCGTGCTCCTGCAGACGAACGCGATCAACACGGCCCCGATGATCGATCCGCTCGGAACGATCGTCGTGTTCGCCGACACGTCGAACGTCGACTCGGTGTTCGTTGCCGGCCGCGCTGTCAAGCGTAACGGCCAAGCTCGTCGGCGCTGACCTCGACAAGACCTTCCGGAAGCTCGAAGAGTCACGAAACCACATCCTCGGAGAAGGCGGTCTGTTGCCTGAATGGGCAACAGAAACGTCCGCAGTGGCCTAGACTCTCGTTCGCACGCGGCCGCCCGGACAATCCAGGTGGTCCCGCTCGCACTCGGTGTGAAAGGAGAAGCTGTGGGAGACGTCGTCATCGTCGGCGGCACGCAGGGGCTCGGCCGCGAGCTCGCCCAGTCCTACGCGGACGACGGCCGAGACGTCGTCGTCACCGGGAGGGACACCTCGCGTGCCGAGGCCGCCGCGAGCGAGATCGGTGGCAACACGCGCGGCCTCGGGTTCGACCTGGCCGAGCCACACACGATTGCGGACGGCCTCGCGGATGTCGGGGACGTCGACTACGTCGTCCTGGCCGCGATCGAGCGCGACGTGAACAAGGTCCAGGAGTACGACATCGAGGGTGCTCTGCGTCTGGTGACGCTCAAGCTCGTGGGCTACACCGAGGTGATCCACACGCTGCTACCGCGGATGCGCTGACGACGCAGCGATCCTCATCTACGGAGGGCTCGCGCGCGACCGCCCGTACCCGGGCTCGACCACCGTGACAACCGTCAACGGCGGGGTCACCAGCCTCGTGCGAACACTCGTGATCGAGCTTGCGCCGAAGCGCGTGAACGCACTGCACCCCGCCATCGTCGGTGACAGCCCGCAGTGGCGCGACATGCCCGAGGAGCGCTATCAGGCGCTCGTGCAGCGGACGCCGATCGGCCGCCTCGTGACGATGGCGGAGGTCGTCGGCGCGTCGCGCTTCCTGCTCGAGAACGGGGCCCTCAACGGCATCAACCTGTCCGTCGACGGCGGCTGGATGTGCGCGTGATGCTCGCCGCGAGACGAGCCGCGAGCTAGGCGCCGAGCTCCGCTCGAACGAGCTCCGTCCCTTCCACCATCGCGCGCAGCTTTGCGAACGCCGTCGTGCGATTGAGGTACTTCATGCCGCAGTCGGGTGCGATCGTCAGGCGCTCGGCCGGCACGTAGCGCAGCGCGCCACGGATGCGCTCGGCGACGGTTCCCGGTGACTCGACCTCTGCATCGCCCAGGTCGAGCGACCCGAGGATGATGTGCTTGTCGGAGAGCTGGTCGAGCACGCCGTAGTCGAGCCGAGGCTGCGCCGTCTCGATCGAGATCTGCTGGACGACGCAGTCGTTCAGCTCGCCGAGATACGAGTAACCATCCGTCGGACGGTTGTGGACGATGGCGGCATAGCCGAAGCACATGTGCAGCGCGGTCTCGCCTTCGATCCCGTCGAGCGCCTTGTCGATCGCCGGGATCGCATACTCGCGCGCAGCTTCCGGGCGTGCCTGGAGGTACGGCTCGTCGATCTGGATGATGTCTGCCCCGGCCCGCTTGAGGTCGCGCGCCTCTGCGTTGATCGCAGCCGCGTAGGCGAGCGCGAGCTCCGCCGGGTCGCTGTAGTGGTCGTTTTGCGCCTGCTGGGTCATCGTGAACGGGCCTGGGAGGGTGATCTTGATGCGGCGGTTCGAGTTCGCGCGGAGGAACTCGACGTCCCTGACCTCGACGGGGTGGGCGCGCGCGACGGGCCCGACGACGCGTGGCACCGGGTTTGGGTGGCCCGTGCGGTCGGTTGCGACGCCGGGGTTGTCGATGTCGACTCCCTCGAGCGCGGTGGCGAACCGGTTCGAGTAGCTCTCCCGCCGCTGCTCGCCGTCGGTGACGATGTCGATCCCGGCCCGCTCCATGTCCGAGATCGCCAACCGGGTCGCGTCGTCCTGGGCCTGCTCGAGGAGATCCGGCTCCACCCGCCAGAGCTCGAGCGCCCGTACGCGCGGTGGCAGGCGCGAAGCCAGCCGCGCACGATCGATCAACCAGTCGGGTTGCGGGTAGCTCCCGACGACGGACGTCGGGAGCAGACTGGGGTGCGCATGCGGTGGACACGTCGGATGTGATTCGTATCACCTCGCGAGCACGTCCTCCTAGCGTGGTTCCGGGCGGTGGAGGACTAGCTCGTGCCGGGACGACCCAGCGCTGCGCTCAGCGCTGGTACGAGCTGGCGGCCGGTGCTCGAATGCGGCTCGGAGCTTCGCCAGGAGACGAAACCATCGGGCCGGATGAGCACGGCGCCTTCCGACCCGGTGCCGTGGACGGCCTCGAGCTGGTCCGCGGCGTCGACGACATCAGTCCCCATGCGGTACGCGTGCACCGTGATGCCGAGCTGGCTGCCCGCCGCGTGTGCCTCGGGGCACCAGCCCTCACCGTTCGATCCCGCCAGGACGACGAAGTCGCGTCCGTAGAGGTCCAGGGTCGACCGCTCGACGCCACCAATCGTGATCGGGACGTGCGGCGCCCGGAAACCCGGTCGCCCCGACGGCTCCCGCGGGTCCTCCCATGTCGCATCGGCGTCGGTCGTCTCACCGGTGATGGCCGCGGATCCGTACCGATAGCCCAGCTCGACCGTCGCCTCCTCGACGATCGGCATGAGGTCATCCTTGCCGAGCGAGGGATCGAGCCGGAGCACGTAGCGCGTGTAGGCCTGTTCGGTCGTCAGCGCTCCGACGGGCTGGCGTTCCGCGTCGTACGTCTCGAGCAGGGACTCGCCTGCCCGGCCGTCGAGGGTGTAGGCGATCTTCCAGGCGAGGTCGTAGCCGTCCTGCACCCCTGCATTCCCGCCGAACCCTCCGGTGGGAGGCATGACGTGCGCCGCGTCGCCCGCGACGAAGACGCGGCCTTCCCGGAGTCGCTCCGCATACTCCGCTGACGCAGACCAACGCTGCACGTTCTCGATCTCGACCGCGATGTCCGGGTCACCGAGCGCCTCGCGAACGTACGCGGTGCACGTTGGCGCGCTCATGTCCTCGCCAATCCTGACCGACCTGTTCCCGTTGGCGTCGGTCGTTGAGTTGACGACCAGGAAACCCGCCTGAAGGTCGATCGAGAAGCGAAAGAATCCTTGCAGCCTGGGCCCGAAGACGTAGATGACGCTGAGGTTGCGATCGCCCATCAGGTGCCGGACGTCGGCCTTGAAGTAGATCGTGATGCTGTCCGAGAAGCTGCCGTGCCCGAGCTTCCGAATGGCGAGACGTTCGCGGATCGGGCTGTGCGCGCCGTCGGCCGCGATCAGGTACCTCGCTCGAATCGTGCTGTCGGGCCCGCCGTCGCGCGGCCGGGCTACGGTCGTCACACCGTCGTCGTCCTGCTCGACCGAGACCGCCTCCGCGCCGTACCTGATCCGGGCGCCGAGACGCTCCGCGGCCTCGAGCAGGATTGGCTCGAGCCCGATCTGGGTGAGGAAGATGCGAGGGGACGGGCTGATGTCCTCGACTCCTTCGTTGATGAACCGGAAGTACCAGTCGAGCTCCTTTCCCCCGAGGCTCTCGACCGAGACGATCGCGCCGTTCTGGACGAACTCTCGTGCCGCAGCGGCCTCGACATCGGCCTGGAGGCCGACCGCCCGGTACGTCTCGACCGAGCGCTGGTTGACGAGCGCAGCCCGCGGGTGGATCGCCGTCCCGCGGTGGCGCTCCAGGACGAGCGAGGGGACTCCGTGATGGCCGAGGAAGACCGCCGTCGACAGACCGACCAGGCTGCCGCCCACGATCAGAACGGGAACGTCTTCGTCCACGACGCCGACCTCCGATGCCCTTATGCCTGTGGAGCTACGGCCGATCGCACTCTATTGGGGTGCGACGGCGCCTATCAAGCCGGCTCCTCTCCCGACGCCCGGCGGGAGCGTATTCGGAGGGTGGTCGGCCCTACACTGAGCCCGGCGGGCCGTTAGCTCAGTTGGTAGAGCAGGGGACTTTTAATCCCAAGGTCGCTGGTTCGATCCCAGCACGGCCCACTAAGAACCCCTGTAAATCAGGAACATTCATGCCAAATTAGTTGTCTACAACGGACACTGAGCGGACAGAATGACGTAAGGCGACTCGTCCTCGGGTTGGAGCGCGCCACATTGGACACACCCGAGCGCGACTTCAGGGGGCCTCGCCCACCCTGGGATTGACCATCCGCTCGTGGGCTATGCGCGGCTGAAGAGGCGTCGACGGAGCCTCGGAGCGTGGTCGCCGTTTGTGGCAGGGGTCAGACCGCTGCTGCAACGGCTAGGCGTATGGCGACGACGATGACGGCGAGGCCGAGCAGTCGCTGGATAGTTGCGGCGGCAATGTGAAGTGACAGGCGGGCACCAATCTGTGCGCCGACCAGGACGCCAACAGACAGACTTGCGGTTCTTCGTAGACCGTGGCCATGGGCGAAGTCGCCACCGAGTGCGTGTGCTGTCGTGCCGACGAGGGCCAGGATCGCGAGGATCAGCTGGGACGTGGCTGTTGCGATGGCCGCCGGGAAGCCGAGGACGCCGATCATGAGCGGCACTTGGAAGATGCCGCCGCCGATGCCCAGGAAGCTCGAGGCGAAGCCGACGAGGATCCCGACCGCGGCTCCTTCGGCGATTCGTGCGCGGTAGACGTAGGTTCTGCCGCGGCTGTCGATCAGTTCGCGCGGCGAGCCGGAGTTCGACTGTCGCTGGTGTGGCTGCTCGCCTTGAGGGTGGAGCAAGAGCCACGCTCCGACCGAGAGGAGGGCCGTCGCGAAGATGGCGTCGAAGGGCCGTCGCGAGACGATGCCCACAAGAAAGACGCCGAGAATGGCCCCTGGGATGCCCGCGATGGCGAATGTGACTCCGCTGCGGTAGTCGATTCGCCGTTGACGTGAATACGCGACAGAACCCGCGGCCGCGTTCACGCAGACAACAGCAAGGCTGATCGCAGTGATCGTCTCCGCCGACTCGTTCGGATAGACGATAAGAAGAATCGGTGCTAGTAGGAACCCGCCACCAACGCCGACCAGCGTGCCGAACGTCCCGACGGCTACACCCAACAGGACGAGCAGAACTGCAACATTCGGCGTGAACGCCGGATCCATGCGTCCCGACTCTAGGACAAGCGAAAGTTGCCGTCCGCAGGTTGCCCCTGGCCCGTTGGCGGCGAAGAAACCATGACCCTCGCGGCGGAGGACCGCGCGCGGCTGCTTACTCCACCGCCAGGCGACGCCTGCCGAGCTCGAGGAGCCGCCTAGGAATTGAGCCGACTGGTTCTCGCTGCCGCGACGCGCAGGCGATCAGACTGGGACCTGACTGTTGCGGACGTTGATCTGTTCGTGAAACTCGATCCCGATCTCGATCGATCGGCGGACGGGGCAGGTTGCGGCAACCTTCTCGAGGCGATCGAGCTGTGCTTTGGTCAGGTCGCCGGTGAGGGTGATCGTGACCTCGAACCGGCGTGGCTTGGAGTGGTTGTCGTAGTCGACGTCGACGGTGACATCCCCGAGCTCCCAGTGCTTGGTGCGTGCGTACATGATGAGAGTGGTCGCGATGCAGCCGGCGAGTGCGGCGGGCAGGAGCTCGTGGGGTGCGGGGGCGCTGCCCTCGCCGCCGACGGCTTCGGGCTCGTCGGTGAAAAGGAGGTGCTTGCCGTCGATCACGATCTCCTGCCGCAGGGAGCCCGGGATCGAACGCGAGGTGGCGGTGAGGCTCATGAGTGTCCGAATCTCACGTTGGGGAGGATTCGGTCGAGCCAGCGGGGCAGCCCCCAGGCCCAGGTGCCGAGGAGGCGGAGTGCAACCGGAATGAGGACGAGCCTGATCAGGAGGGCGTCGAGGAGGACGGCGATGCCGAGGATGACGCCCATTTCCTTCGGTGGCAGCGGCCCGGAGAGCGCGAAGGTGAGGAACACGGCGACCATTACGGCGGCGGCGGCGAAGATCACCCTCCCGGAGTGGGCGACACCGCCGACCATTGCCTCCTTCGGGTCGTGGGCATGGTCGTAGTGCTCTTTTGCGGACGAGAGCAGGAACACGGTGTAGTCCATTGAGATGGCGAAGATCATCGCGAAGAAGAACACTGGGCCCCAGGCGTCGATGAACCCCTGGGGCTCGAAGCCGAGCAGACCGGCGCCGTGGCCGTCCTGGAAGATCAGGCGGGCGACGCCGAACGCGGCTCCCACGGCGAGCAGGTTGGTGACGACGCCCACCGCCGCGATCACCGGCGCCTGCAGCGCGAGCAAGAGCAAAAGGAAGCCGAGGACGAGGACGACGCCGATCACGAGCGGCGTCTTCGCCGACAGCGTCTGCTCGAGGTCATGGTTCTCGGCGGTTGCGCCGCCGACGAGAGCGCCGGTCGGCAACTGCGCACGAAGGCGGTCTATCGTCGCGCCGACTGCGGGGCTGGACGGGTCTGCGCTCGGCACGACCTGCAGCAGTTGCATGCCTCCCGACCCCGACTGGATCGGCATGACCCTCGCGATCCCGGGATCGGCCTTCGCGATCGCGATCGCATGCTCCATCGCCAGGACGGGACCGACGATCTGGAGGGCGCCTGGTGCCCCCTGCCCGAAGGCGGACTGGACGAGGTCGTAGCCCTGCCGCGAGGTATCGCTCTTCGGGACAACCTTGATCGACGGCATCCCGGTCTTCAGTCCGAGCACCGGGAGGGCGAGTGCAATGAGGATGGCGAGCGCGGCCGTGCCGTACAGAAGCGGTCGCCGCCACAGCCGCTCGGCCCAGGCAGCGAACAGCGGCGAGCGGTGCTCCCCGGAATGAACCCATTTCACGGCCAGTCGGTCGACGCGCGGGCCGAGTTTGGCGAGCACGCCGGGGAGCAGGGTCATCGTGGCGAGCAGGACGAAGACGACGGCGACCATGATCCCCAGGGCCATCGAGCGGAAGGCGGGGCTCGGCACGAGCATCACCGCGGAGAGGGAGATGAGGACCGTGGCACCGGAGAAGAGGACGGCCTTGCCGGCGGTGTCCATCGTCTCGGCGACAGCGTCACGCGCGCTGAGCTTCGAGCCGAAGAAGGCGCCGCGGAAGCGGTGCACGACGAAGAGGGCGTAGTCGATTCCGAGCGCGAGCGCGAACATCAGCGCGAAGTTCATCGCCCAGATCGAGATGTCGAAGAACCGCGAGCCGAGATAGAGCGTCCCGGCCGACGCAACGAGCCCGAGGATGGTCAACATCAGCGGCAGCCCGGCGGCGACGAGCGAGCCGAACGCGAGCAGCAGGATCACGAGGGTGACGGGCCAGGAGAGGAGCTCCGACTTCATCATCGCGTTGCGGTTGGCGACGTTGAAGTCGGACCACATGCCGGACGCGCCTGTCAGGCTGACCTGCACCCCGTCTGCACCGGCCGCTTCGAGATCGCCTTTGAGGGCATCGGCGGCCGCGACCATCTCGGTCGTCGACCCGTTCGCTCCCGCGCTGACGATGGCCGTGTGGCCGTCCTCCGAGATCGAGAAGCCGGCCCGCGGAAGGGCGACCGACGCCACCCGCGGGTCCGCGCGCAGGATGCCCTCGACACGGTCGACCGTTGCCGTGAACGACGCATCACCGACCTTCGCTACCGCGGAATGGACGACGACCATCAGGGCGGCGCTCGACTGGCCGCCGAAGTGGCGGTCGATCAGGTCACGCGCCTGCACCGACTGCGAGCCGGATGCCTCCCAGCCTGCGCCCGAGAGCGCGGTCTCGACCCTCGGCGCCAGCACCCCGAGGCCGACGGCGACCACGATCCAGGCGATGAGGACGCCGCGGAAGTGGTCTGCCGTCCACGCGCCGAGCCGGCCGACAGGGCCAACTTTCGTCATCGTCCGGCTCCTTCGAGGATGGCGTTCAGCTCGGCCACCTGCCGTTGCACGCTGCCGCAGACGGTCTCGCAAAGCTCGAACACGCCCGCGTCGACGACCCGGTAGAAGACCTGCGTTCCCTCCTTGCGGCGGGCGACGATGCCTGCGTCGTGCAGGACACCGAGGTGCTTGGAGACGTTCTGCTGCGATGCCCCAACGGCCTCGGTCAGCTCCTGCACCGTCGCCTCGCCCGAGCGAAGATGGTCGAGCAGTTTGATGCGCATCGGCTCGCCGATGACGCGGAAGCGCCGGGCGATGAGTTCGACGAGCGTGTCCGGCAGCGGGTGCGGTAGGGCTGACATCGGCTGGGGGTTCATCGGCGCCTCTCTGCGACCCATCGGTCATTTTCGGGGTCGATTGCTCCGTGAGCATACACAATTACACAACTGTAGAGTATACGTAGTTGTTACTGATTCGAGCTGCATCGTCACCCCGATGCAGCAGCCCTCGGTCGGCACGACAATCCAAGGCGACGACAGGAACGGGAAGCGGGAGGTGCGACGATGGCGAGAAAAATCGTGATCCTGGGAGGTGGCACTGGCGGCACCCTGATGGCGAACCGCCTCCGCAAGAGCCACGACCAGGGCGAGATCGAGATTGCTGTCGTGGACAAGGACGACCGGCACGTCTACCAACCCGGTCTCCTGTTCGTCCCCTTCGGCCTCGCGCAGATCGACGAGATCGTGCGGCCACGGCACCGCCAGCTGCACGAGGGCATCGCGTTCCACGAGAGCGACATCGATCATGTGTCGCTCGATGACGACAGCGTGCATCTCGCCAACGGCACCGTGCTCCCTTACGACGTCCTGATCGTCGCCACCGGCACCCGGCTCGCGCCCGAGGAGACCGAAGGACTCACCGGCCCGGGCTGGCTGGAAAGGGTCTTCACCTTCTACACCCCCGAAGGCGCCGAAGCGCTCGCCGAGGCACTGACCTGGTTCGAGGGCGGCAAGCTCGTCGTGAACATCGTCGACATGCCGATCAAGTGCCCCGTCGCTCCGATCGAGTTCGCGTTCCTGGCGGACTGGTATCTACGCGAGCGCGGCATCCGCGCCCGCACCGAGATCGTGCTCGCGACGCCCCTCGACGGCTGTTTCACCAAGCCGATCGCCTCCAAGCACCTGACCTACCTGTTGGAGGAAAAGGAGATCGGGCTCGAGGTCGAATTCTCCGCCGGCGAGGTGGACGGCGCGGGCGGACGGCTCGTCTCCTACGACGGCCGCGAGATCCCCTTCGACATGCTCGTCACCGTTCCCGTGCATTCCGGCGCCGAGTACGTCGGCCGCTCGCCGGGGCTCGGCGACGACCTCGATTTCGTGCCGACGAACCCGCGCACGCTGCAGTCGCTTGCGCGCGAGAACGTCTTTGCTCTCGGCGATGCCACGAACGTCCCCACGTCGAAGGCGGGATCGGTGACGCATTTCGAGGGTGAGCTGCTGACCAGGAACATCGAGCGCTACCTCGGAGGCGAGCCGCTCGAGCACTCCTTCGACGGCCACGCCAACTGTTTCATCGAGACGGGCTTCGGGAAGGCGCTACTGATCGACTTCAACTACGAGACGGAGCCGCTCCCAGGCCGCTTCCCGTTCGCCCTCGGTCCGCTTCCGCTCCTACAGGAGTCGCGGCTCAACCACCTCGGGAAGCTGATGTTCCAGTGGATGTACTGGCACCTGCTCCTGCCGGGCCGCGACATTCCGGGCATCTCGCCCGACATGCACATGACGGGCAAGAAGACCGTCGAGACGATCGCGTAGATGAGAAAGGGTGATCACGTGACAACCGTGGAACTGAGCGCCGTCGACCGGGATGCGGAGGGATTCCTCGCCGACCCACAGCAATGGAACGAGGAGATTGCCGCCGAGATCGCGCGCGAGGCGGGCATCCAGGACCTGACTCCTCGCCACTGGCAAGTCGTCCACTTACATGCGCGACACCTACCTTGCGACCGGCGAGGCGCCCTCGATCCGCACGCTCGGCAAGTCCTCCGGCGTCCCGATCAAGGAGCTCTACGTGCTCTTCCCCAAAGGCCCGGCGAAGCTTGCCGCCAAGATCGGCGGCATTCCGAAGCCCCACGGATGCATCTAGGAGGAACGATGACGTCGATCATGGAACCGATCCGCACGGTGGACACCACACCCGACGTAGAGGAGCTGCGCAAGCCGATCGAGAAGGTCTCGATCATCATCTCGAAGGGGTCCCTGGATGGCGTCTACCCGGGCCTGATCATGGCGAACGGCGCCCGCATGGACGGGATCGAGGCGAACGTGTTCTTCACGTTCTTCGGACTCGAGGTGATCACGAAAAAGCGGCAGGACAAGATCAAAGTCGCCACCGTCGGCAACCCCGGAATGCACATCCCGACCCTGCTCGGCGCCCTTCCCGGCATGTCATGGCTCGCAACGAAGATGATGGCCCGGAAGATGGAGAAGCTGGACTTCCCGCCGGTCTCCGAGTTCGTCGAGATGATCGCCGACTCCGGCGCCGGCATCTACGCATGCAAGGCCAGCGTCGACATGTTCGGCCTGAAGGCCGAGGACTTCATACCCCAGGTGACCGGCGTGATCACGGTCGGCGAGTTCTACGAGCAGGCCGCAGGCGGCGAGATCGTCTTCACCTAGGAAGAAAGAGCTCGCGGCCTACCTGAGCGCGGTTGCCGACGACTGCCCAGACACGCTCGGCGGGTGCATCGAGTGATCGAAACGATCCTGAGGTGGTTCACGGTCACTCCACCGATGCGGTGGGTGGGCAGCCCTACGGCGGCCCACCTCCACACCGTTCGTTCGGCTCCTACGCGCTGATCCCGTGGGCGACTGCGTGGATGCTCTCGTGCTCGTGCAGTGCCTTGTCGTCGTCGTGGGAGGTTGTCGGCTTGAGGTCGAAGACGACCTTCTTCACGGTTCCGTTGAAGGGGTACGGCGCCTTGTCCTCGTAGGCCGGGTCGACGACGAGGCCGTTGTCGCGGCTCACGTCCATGCCCGCGTAGGAGGTGAGCATCATCGGGGCCGTCTTCTCGACCCGGCCCTCGCCGATCTGCTCGCCGTTGGCCCAGAGCGTGACGTCGCCGCCGGAGCCGGGCTTCGGCTCGTCGGCCTCGAACAGCATCTTCACGCTGACCTCGCCGGCCGGCAGCGGCTTCGTCGACGTCTGCCTGTAGCTCTCCACGCCGAGGAACGAGTAGGTGTGGTTGAGCTTGCCTTCCTCGTCGACCCAGAGACCGAAGCCGCCGATGAAGTCGGCGTTCGCGAGGATGACGCCCTCGGCGCCGCCGTCGGGAACCTCGAGCTCCGCCTCGATCGCGTAGGAGCGGCCTGCGACGCGGGGGACGAGTCCCTTCTGGACGTTCTGGACGTCGCCCGCAAACGTGTAGCGGGTCACGGTCGGGAGCGGCGGGAGAATGCCGAAGAAGACGCAGATGGAGCCGAGCAACGGCAGCACGTTGTTGCGCTCCGCCTCCTGCCAGAAGAGCTCCTTCAGCTCGGCGAGCTTCTCCGGGTTCTCTGCCGCGATGTCGTTCGCCTGGGTGAAGTCGTCCGGCAGGAAGTACAGCTCCCACGTGTCCTGCTCGGGGTCCCACTTGCCCGGAGCGAACGGCGCGAGCGCCGCGGGCGAGAACTCCCACGGCTTCTTGTCGAGGCGGGCGCAGGCCCACCAGCCGTCCTTGTAGATCGCGCGTGAGCCGATCACCTCGAAGTACTGCACGGTGTGCCGCTCCTCGGCGTTCGCGTCGTCGAAGGTGTACAGGAAGCTCGTGCCGTCCATCGGCTGCTGCTCGATCCCGTCGACAACCTTTGGCTCCGGGATTCCGGCAGCCTCGAGGATCGTCGGCCCGATGTCGATGCAGTGCGTGAACTGCGTCCGCAGGTCACCGCTCGCCTCGATCCTCGAGGGCCAGGCGACGACCATCGGGTTGCGCGTACCGCCCAGGTGGCTCGCCATCTGCTTGCCCCACTGGAACGGCGTGTTGCCGGCCCACGCCCAGGCGGCCGCGATGTGCGGTGCCGTGTGGTCGTTCCCCCAGGCTTCGATGCCGCCGTACTGGTCGATCAGCTTCAGCTGCTGCTCTGGGTCGATGTCGACGCCGTTGAGGAACGTCATCTCGTTGAACGAGCCCGTCTCCGTCCCCTCGAGGCTGGCGCCGTTGTCGCCCCAGATGTAGAAGATCAACGTGTTCTCGAGGTCGCCCATCTCCTCGACCGCGTCGAGGAGGCGGCCGACGTTCCAGTCGGCGTTGTCCATGAAACCCGCGTAGACCTCCATCTGCCGCGTGTAGAGCTTCTTCGAGGCCTCGTCGAGCGAGTCCCACGCCTGGAAGAGGTCCGGCCTCGGCGTGAGCTCCGCATCCTGTGGGATGACGCCGAGCTTCTTCTGCCGCTCGAAGACCTCCTCCCGGATCGCGTCCCACCCCTGGTCGAACTTGCCCTTGTACTTGTCCGCCCACGCCGCCGCGACGTGGTGCGGCGCGTGGGCGCAACCGGTCGAGTAGTAGAGGAACCACGGCTTCTCGGGATCCTGCGCCCGGACCCCGTGCAGCCATTCGACGGACTTGTCAGTCAGGTCCTCGGGGAAGTAGTACGGCTCTCCGTCCTTCCCCTCGGGCACACCGATGGTCGTGTTGTCCTGGGAGATCATCGGATCCCACTGACCCGCCGCTCCGCTGAGGAAGCCCCAGAAGTGGTTGAAGCCCCAGTTCTGCGGCCAGTGCTCGAACGGGCCCGCAGGCCCTTGCTCTCGGTCCGGCGTCATGTGCCACTTGCCGAAGCCGCCGGTCACGTACCCGTTGTCCTTGAGGATACGAGGCACGGCGGCGCAGCTCTTCGGGACGGCACCCGTGTAACCGGGGAACGGCCCGGGGAACTCCGCCACCGAGCCCATGCCGACGCGGTGCTGGTTGCGCCCGGTGAGCATGGCGGCCCTTGTCGGGGAGCAGAGCGCGACGACGTGGAAGCGGTTGTAGTAGAGGCCCATCTGCCCGACACGCGTCAGGTTCGGCGTCGCGACCGGCCCACCGAACGTGTCGGGCTGCCCGAACCCGGCGTCGTCGATCAGGATGAGCAGGACGTTCGGTGCCTCATCCGGAGCCTTCGGTCCCGGAATGATCGTCCAGTCGGGAACGGACTGGTCGATCGTGCGCCCCATCGTGCCGCCGAAGTTCCGGTCCGGGATCGGCAGCACGGTGCGGTCTGGGACGAATTTGCCCATCGCCTCCCCGAGACCGTCCTTGAGCGCGTTCAATCCTTCCTTGTCGGACTGAACGATCGACTTCGCGAGCGCCCCCGGCAGGGCCTGCTCGACCGCCAGCCGCTGCGAATCGTCGAAGGTCGCGAGGACGGCGGCCGTCCCGGGCGGCAGGTTCTCACCGATCTTGTCGTGCATCTGCGTCTCGACCCGGTGGTCGACGAACTTCCCTAGCAGGCCGCCCGCGACAGCACCCGCAGCCGTGGCCGCAAGCAACGGCGGAGCCGCGAGACCCACGAGCACCCCGACGGCGCCGCCCCACTCGACCCCCTTGCGGCCGCGATGGTCGGCTGTCTGCGCCACGTTCACGGAGCCGTCCTTCGCGTGCGTGACCAGGATCGCGGCCTCCATCTTGACCTTCTTGGCCTCAACGAGCTTGGCGAGCTCATCGAAGTCCTTCGCTGCCGCCTCGATGTCCGGATACGCGCCCACCAGGACATCGGTATGTGTGTCCGACATTTACGTCGTCGCCTCCTTACCGATTACTACTTCGGGTTGCCGTCCTCCACCAGGAGGCCGTGGTCACGCAGCTCGCGCTGCGACTTGCCTTTCAGCTTGCCGCCGAGCATCGGCCCCTGACGGCATGACGGTGAGCGTACCGGCCTGTCTCCGCACGCTGCAGTTCGCCACAGTTTGTTGCAGTGCTGAAAGCGGTCAGGTGCAGGCGGTTCAGTTTGTTGGAGTCCGCTGCAGCCAAAGACGCTGGACTTCACCCCACCTGCGGAGGATTGACTATCCGCTGGCGCCCGAGCGTCGCGTACGAAATCTCAGATGATGATTTTGGCCGATGACTGCAGCAGTCACGAACTCGCCGGCGCTCGTTCCGGTCGACGCGGCGGGGCTTCGCCCGGCGGCGTCGTCGTCTGGATGTTCACGGGCAGCCCCAGTCGCACGAGCGTGCCACCTCCCGGGGCGGTCGTAGCGGTCACGGAGCCGCCGTACGCCTCGGCCACCTGCCTCACGATCGCGAGCCCGAGGCCGGACCCGGGCATGCTGCGGGCCGACGGCGCACGGTAGAAGCGATCGAAGACGTACGCCAGGTCGTCGTCGGAGATCCCCGGCCCGTGGTCGCGCACCTCGAGCACGCCGTCGTGCAGTTCGACGTCAACCTCGCCGCCATGCGGGCTCCACTTCCCCGCGTTGTCGAGCACGTTCGAGACGGCCCGTTCGATCGACGCCCGCACGCCGTACACCAGGGTCTCGTCTACATCGATGCGGAACGTGATGCCCGCGTGATTGCGGCGCGCGCGCTCGGCGGCATCTTCCACGACGAGGTCGAGCCTCACGTCCTCGGGCTCGACTGGTTCCTGGTCGCCGCGCGCGACCTCGACGAGCTCGGCGACGAGCATGGTCATCTCCTCGAGCTGTTGGGTCACGTCGCGCAGCAGGCTTTTCCGCTCGCCGGGTGGCAGTGGCTGCTCGCGCGCGAGAACCTCGATGTTGGTTCGGATGCTGGTGAGCGGGGTGCGGAGTTCGTGCGATGCGTCCGAGACGAGCTGGCGCTGGGCGCGCGCAGAGGACTCCAGGGCGGCGAGCATGGTGTTGAACGACGATGCTAGACGTGCAAGTTCGTCGCGGCCATGCTCGTCGATCCGTTGCGAGAGATCGCGCGTTTCTGTCACGTGCTCTGTCGTCTTGGTGAGCCGCCGGACCGGGACAAGCACGGCGCGAGCCACGAGCAGCCCGAGAGCAGCGGCGAGCCCCATGCCTGCGACGGCGACGAGCACGAGCCAACGTCGGATCCGGGCCAGCGAGCTGTCGACCTCGTCCAGCGGACGCGAGATCTGCAGTGCATATCCGCCGTCCAGCGGCACGGTGAGCACGCGGATGTGGGTGCCCTCGACGTCGGCGTCGGAAAAGAACGGTCGGTCGACTTCACCACGCGCGGCTGCTCGGTCACGGTCGGTGATCGGCAGCTCGAGAGTTTCGCCAGGAGGTCTGATCGGCTCACCGGCCGACGTGACGATCTGCGTGTAGCCGGCTGCGCCGCCGAGGCTCGGCGGTGGTATCGCGAGGAAGCGTCGGCCCGTTTCGGCGTCCTCGACGATGCGTGCGCGGGTGGTGACCGCACGCGACCAGAGAGCGTCGTCGATCTCGCCGCGCAGCTCGCCGCGCACAATGACGTACGTGATCGCGGAGGCCGCGGCTATCGCGACAGCGACCGCAGCTGCTCCTGCGAGGGCGATGCGAGCCCGGAAGGTCACGACTCACGCAGGGCGTAGCCGACGCCGCGCACCGTCTGTACGAGGCGAGGTCCGCCGAACTGCTCCAACTTGCGGCGCAGGTAGCCGATATAGACATCGAGCGAGTTCGACTCCGGCCCGAAGTCGTAACCCCAGACCCGCTCGAGGATGATCGACCTTGTCAGTACCTGGCGAGGGTTGATCAGGAACAGCTCGAGTAGCGAGAACTCGGTGCGTGTCAGCGCAATCAACTCGCCGCCGCGCCGCACCTCCCACGTCCCGGGATCGAGCTCGACGTCTGCAAACCTCAGCATCTTCGGGGTCGACGCGGTGCGGCGCAGCAGCGCGCGGAGTCGAGCGAGGAGTTCCTCCAGGGCAAACGGCTTCACCAGGTAGTCGTCTGCGCCAGCGTCGAGTCCGGCAACGCGGTCCGTTACCTCGTGGCGTGCGGTGAGGATCAGCACCGGCACATCGTTGCCGGCGGCACGCATACGGCGGCAAACCTCAAGGCCGTCGACGCGGGGCATGAGTATGTCCAGGACGACCCCGTCCGGTTGCGAGCTGGCGCCACCGTCCAACCGCTCGAGTGCGGTGAGTCCGTCTTCGGCCATGTCGACCTCGTAGCCCTCGAGCTGTAGCGCCCGGCGCACCGCTTCGCGCACGGCGTCGTCGTCCTCGACGACCAGGATCCGCATCGTCGCATTGTTGGGACTGTGCCTGAGAGGATCATAAGAACGGACCGCGTCCACTGGGTCGAGGCACGGCTGCTTCGAAAGTGTGTTCCGCGAGTCGAGTCGTGCGGGCTGGGAGGGCGTCGACCGGGCCGGCAACCTTCTCGCTTGAACTGACTCGCTCGACGCCCTCCCAACCCTGGGGAGGGGCGATGACGGCCGAGCACGCGTGGGCCGGACGCAGAGACTGGCGCCGATCCCTGGCTCGACCTTCATCGGAGGCAGCCTTCCAAGTGCGTCAAAGCAAGAGCTGAACGTTGGCTCGTGGCTGGTAGGAAAAGGCTCCTCTGAGACCGGCTGGCCGGAAGCTAACGTGACCCTAACCTCGTTCTCAGAGTTCTCATAGGAGGGGCCGCGAGACTCGCCCGCGATTCGCATGCGTTTCGTCGCCCTCACGTCGGTTGCTGCCCTCACGGTCACGGCCGGCTTGGTCGTGGCAGCATCGCTAGGCCAACGCGGCGCGACCGGGGCCGATGTGCTCGTTCGGCTGAGGGCGAGCGCAACCGCCGGATCAGCCGACGTGATTGCTGCCCACGGAGGGAAGCTCGTTGCCAGGGAGATCGACCTCTGGGAGCTTCCGGCTCAAACGGCCGCGAACACGCTGGCCACGCTCGAGCGGTCCGACATTCTATTTGCCGAGCCCGAGAAGACGTACGCGGCGACCGTGTCTTCTGTCGAAGCGACGGACTCGCTCCTCGATCAGGAGTGGTGGCGTGCCGCGGTTGGGGTCGATGGACTGACGGCCCCTGGCCCGGGAGTGCCGGTTTCGATCGTCGACTCGGGCGTCGATCTCGGCCACCCGGAATTCGATGGTCGTCCCAATCTGTTCACCTTGAACGCGCAAGAACCACAGCCATTTGGCGGCGTCCACGGCACGTCTGTCGCGTCAATCGTCGGCGCACAGGAAAACGGCGTCGGAGTCGTCGGGATCTATCCGAACGCCGTGATCCGCAGCTGGGATGCCGCCACAGGCACGGGCACCGAGCTCGGTTCGAGCGAGATCGCAAGTGGAATTCTCGCCGCCGCCCAAGCCGGAAGAAGCGTGATCAACCTCAGCGTCGGTGGGTCGAAGGACGCGGCAATCGAGGCAGCAGTCGACGTCGCAGTCGCCAAGGGATCGCTCGTCGTCGCGGCCGCCGGAAACGACGGGACCGGAAGGAACTCGCTCTCCTACCCCGCGTCGCAGCCGCATGTCTTGACCGTCGGCGCGACCCAGCCAGACGGGTCGGTGGCGCCATGGTCGAGCACGTCGCGCTACGTCGACCTTGCGGCCCCGGGCTCGCAGATCCCTGTCGCGACGGTCGACGGCCGTACAGGCGAGCAGACGTGGGCCGTGGAAGACGGCACGAGCTTTGCAGCGCCGCTCGTTGCTGGTGCTGCGGCCTGGATCTGGACCGCGCGACCGACGCTCGACGCAGGACAAGTAGGGCAACTCCTTCGCGACAGCGCGACCGACATCGATGCGCTGGGCCGCGACGAGGCAAGTGGGTTTGGGCTTCTCAACGTGCCAAGGGCTCTGTCGCTGCCGGCACCCGCAAGGGACCAGAATGAGCCCAACGATGATGCGGACGACGTCACCCCCGGGCGTGACGGGTACCACGACACGCCTGCGTTGACGGGGCGCGGCAAGACGTCGAGCCGAATGAGCGGTCGCGTCGACGAGGCAGAGGATCCCCGCGACGTGTATCGCGTCTGGGTACCCAAGGGCCAGAAGCTGGTCGCTCGCATCACCTCTGGCGGTGGCATCGCCGTGGCTCTGTATCGGTCAGACATCGGGTCGATCGTCGCTTCGCCCGCGAAGCCACTTGCAAACGGAAAGGCCACGGGCTCGAGTGGCGTGACGCTGACTTATCGCAACACGGTCGCGGGACGGTTCGCGCTCCTCGTCGTCAGGCCAACAACCGCGAACACCACGAGCTACGTCGTCGGCGTTCGCGCGCAATAGCCTGCTCACGCGTCAGGGGCCCCGCGGATGGGAGTCCGGAAGCAGTGCCTGATCCTCTCAGGTGATTCTTAGTGTTTTCTGAAGTGCCGCTTAGGTTCGCCTGTTTCCATGGGGCCGATGCCTATGAACCGAAGGTCGCGGCTCGTCTCGTCTGTGGTGATGATCTCGGGCGCTTTGTGCATGATGGCGGTCGCGGGTTGCGGCGGCGGGGGGAGTTCTTCTGCTGCGAGCTCTGGCGGTGCTTCGTCGGGTGGTGGGTCGGCCCAGGTGAGCAAATTCCAGGCTTGCCTGCGCGAGCATGGTGTCGAGGGCTTCGGGCAAGGTCAGCCGACTCAGCCGTCCGACGAGGATCGGGCCTCCCTCCAGGAGGCGATGAACGCTTGTCGCGATCTGGCGCCTCAGGGAGCAGGCACTGGAGGCTTCCCGGGCGCGGATTCGGCTCAGTTCGCCGAGTATCGCGAGTGTCTTCAGAAGAATGGCGCCTCTGGCTTGGGCTTTGGCGGTCCGCCCCCCCAGGGTGGTACAGGACAGCCTTCGGGTTCGGCGCCTGACGGGCAGCCCGGGGGCGGTCCGGCTCTCTCCGACGAGGAGCGCGCGAAGCTGACAGCAGCTATGGAGGCCTGTCGTTCTCTGGCTCCGGAGGGTTTTGGCCAGCGGGGTGGCGGTCTTCCCGGGCCCGGCGGTGCAAACGGCAACGGTGCTGTGGCCAATCCCGAGTATCGCAAGTGCATGGCGGACCATGGGGTCACGTTGGGCGAGCCAGGCTCGGTCGGGACGGAGGCTTTCCGTAAGGCGACGGAGGCGTGCGGGAGGTTGTTGGACCAGTCTGATTCGGGGTCTGCGGCTCCATGATCGCGCTGCTTGTCGCGCGCGCGGTGTGGTTCAACATTGCGCTGGCCTCGCTTGCCGGCGGCGGCGCTGGATTGGCGTACCTGGGGTTGACGCATACGGGTTCGGCTGCGACTACAGCCCCGCGGACGGTGGAAGCGCAGCGCGGCACCGTCCTCTCCACGGTGTCGGCGACAGGGAACGTCGCCACGCCCGATCAGCTGAATCTCAACTTCCAGACCGGTGGAACACTCGTTCAGCTTGCGGTGAAGCCGGGCCAGCGGGTGAAACGCGGTCAGCTGTTGGCGCGAATCGATGCAGGAGACGCCGAGGTTGGGGTGCGTTCGGCGCAGGCGGGCCTGCGCTCGGCACAGGCGCGACTCCAGCAACTCCTCGACGGGCTTTCGCTGGCTGAACGCAAGCAGAACGCTGTCGCGGTCACGCAAGCGGAGGTCGCGCTCTCGAACGCCAAGGTTTCGCTGCGGCAGACGAACGCGAGCAACTCCATGTCACAAGCGTCGAGCACTCTGGCGCTCACGCAGGCCAAGGCCCAGTTGGAGCGTGACCGTGCACAGAACACCAGCGACACCGCGGACCTGGCCCAGGCGCGTGCCGACGTGACGTCGGCCCAGACCAGCTATGACGCGGCAACAACGTCGATCACCGAGGCCAAAGCGGCGCTGGCCAGCGCGCAGGAGACGCTCGCAGCCGCGCAGACGAAGCAGACCCAAGACCAGGCGCAGGCGTCGAAGAACCAGAGCGACCTATCAGCAGATCAAGCGACGCTCTCTCAGGCTCAGAGCCGGCTCCAGACCGCACAATCGGCTCTTTCCGCGGCGCAGGGCCAGCTTCACACCGACGAGCAGGAATGTGCTGCCGACCCGTTGAGCAGCGCGTGCGGCAACGTCCCAGCGGATCAGGCGTCGGTTTCGCAGGCTCAGGGTCAGGTTCATTCCGCGCAGGACGCGGTCGGTAACGCACAGAGTGAGGTCGACTCGGGCCGTTCGCAGGTGTCGGGAGATACGGACACGGCGACGAGCAACACGTTGACGGTCGCGTCTGCCAATCGGGCTGTCAGCACGGCACAGTCGAAGCTGAGCGACGCTCAGAGCGCACAGCAAGAGGCAAACAGCGATCTGACCTCGGCCCAGGCCGACGTCACGTCACTGGAGAACACGATCGAATCGACCGGCACGAAGCTCGTTACCGATCTGAACCAGGTCGGAACACTCAGTGCGTCGGATCGTTCGACGGCCCTGAAGAGCAAGCAGTCGATGACCGCTGCTGAGCAGGCGATCGCCAACGCGCAGCTGAGCAAGAGGGCGGCTCTCCTGGCGCGACAGGTGAAAGAGCAGCCGACGAAGAAAGGCGATCTCGAGGCTGCCCGCGCGTCGGTTGTGACCTCGGATGCAACGCTGGCTTCGGCACAGGAGACACTCGACGACACGGTGTTGCGCGCGCCTTCGAGCGGGACTGTCGCGTCGGTCTCCGGTCAGGTCGGCCAAACCGTCTCCGGAGGTGGTGGCAGCGGAAGCTCCGCTGCCACCGGAACCGACACAACCTCGGCGTCGTCGGCACTGATCACGCTGGTCGATCTCGGCGGCCTCGAGGTCACCGCAGGTTTCAGCGAGACGGATGCCGCCAAGATTCGGGTTGGCCAGGCTGCGACCGTCTCGCTCGACGCGCTGCCCGGCACCGAGCTTGCTGCGCAGGTGGCGGCGATCGACACGCTCTCGACGGTCGTCAACAACGTCGTCACCTACAACGTCACGTTCGTGCTCGACAACGACACTGATGGCGTGAAGCCTGGGATGAGCGCATCCGTGGATGTCGTGATCGCAGAACGTTCGGGAGTGGTCACCGTGCCCACTTCGGCGGTTCGCGGCAGCGGCGCCGCATCGCGAGTGTCGGTGATGCGAAACGACGAAGAGACCCTCGTTCCCGTGACGACAGGCCTGCAGGGTGACAGCACGACGCAGATCGTCACTGGCATCCAGACCGGTGATGTTGTCGTCCTCCCATCAGCGACGGCGACCGCCGGCGCCGCCTCGATCCCCGGGGCTGGCGCCCGCCCCGGAGGGTTCGGCGGCGGCTTCAGCGGCGGGGTGCCACTGGGCGGCGGCGGCCCACCATGAGTCTCGACGAAGCGCCGCGCCGACCACGCGCCGTGCTCGAAACGCACCGCCTCGTCAAGACCTACCAGTTGGGGGGCTCGGATGTGCACGCCCTCCGTGGCGTGAGCTTCGTCGTCGAGCGCGGCGACTTCGTGGCGATCATGGGCGCGTCGGGTAGCGGCAAGAGCACTCTGATGCACATCCTCGGGTGCCTCGACCTTCCGACTCGGGGTCGATACCTCCTGCACGGAATCGATGTCCGCGCGTTCGATGAATACGAGCTTGCGCAGGTTCGCAACCGCAAGATCGGCTTCATCTTCCAGAGCTTCAACCTGATCCCACGCACCAGCGCACTCCAGAACGTCGAACTGCCCCTCGTGTACGCGCGAATCAAGGCGAAAGAACGACGCGAGCGTGCCATGGACGCACTCGAGGCGGTGGGGCTCGCCGACAGGATGGATCATCATCCCTCCGAGCTCTCGGGCGGCCAGCAGCAGAGGGCCGCGGTCGCGCGTGCGATCGTCACCAACCCGGCGCTGGTTCTCGCCGACGAGCCGACCGGCAACCTCGACTCGGCTTCCACCAGGGACCTGATGGGCTTGTTCGCCGGGCTCAACGCAGCCGGGAGAACGATCGTTCTGATCACCCATGAGGCAGACGTTGCCGCTGCGTCGAAGCGCGTGATCGTGCTGCACGACGGCCAGGTTCTCGAGGACCGAAGGCGCGCACCGCTCGTCGGTCCGCCGCCTGAATACACGTCCTCACTTCATGCGCCTGCGGTGCCGGCGTGATCACCTTCGAGAGTATCCGCATCGCTGGCCGCGGGATCGCCGCGAACAGGCTGCGGTCATCGCTCACCGTGATCGGCATCTCGATCGGTGTCGCGGCTGTGATCATTCTGGTGGCGGTGGGACGCGGGTCCGCGGTCAGCGTGCAAGACAGGATCGAGAGCCTCGGCACCAACACTCTGACGATCTTCAGCGGCGGCGGCTTTGGCCCGGGCGGCGGTGGCGCCCGCGCGAACCGACCCGGCACCTCGAGTCAATTTGGCTCGCTGACCACCAAGGACGTCAAGGTCCTGCAGGATGAGCAGCTCGCACCGGACATCGCAACCGTGTCGCCCGTGGTCAACGCGTCGGTCACCGCGACATTCTCGGGCGCCACCTACCAGCCTTCGCAGTTCTTTGGCGCACCGCCGTCGATCGCTGCAGCGCGCGACTACAGCGTCTCATCGGGATCCTTCTTCAGCGCCGACGCCGAAGAATCGCACGAGCGCGTCGTCGTCATCGGGCCGACCGTTGTCGCGAACCTCTTCGCCGGCACAGACCCGCTTGGTCAGACGATCAAGCTCAACGGAGTCGGCTTCCGGGTCGTCGGCGTCCTCGAGAGCAAGGGCTCGAACGGCTTCCAAGACCAGGACGACGTCATCATCGCGCCGCTGTCGGCAACCCAGGACACACTCGCAGGGGGAACGACAATCTCGCAGATCGTCGTGCAGGCAACGTCGTCTGGAACCGTCGACGAGGCCGAGTCAGAGATCTACAGCGCGCTGTCGAGCACCCATCCGGCTGACTCGAGCGGCTCCTACAACTTCCGCGTGCTGAACCAGGCGTCGCTCCTCGAAACCACGAACAGCACGAACCGAACGTTCACCGTGCTCCTCGGCGCGGTCGCCGCGATCTCGTTGCTCGTCGGCGGGATCGGAGTGATGAACATCATGCTCGTCTCGGTCACAGAGCGCACACGAGAGATCGGCATCCGCAAGGCGATCGGCGCCAGACACTCAGACATCGTCGCCCAGTTCCTCGGCGAAGCTGTCCTGCTGTCGATGCTCGGCGGCATCGCAGGTGTCCTCCTAGGGCTCGTGGGCGCCCGATTCACCATCGTCGGAGTCACACCGGTCGTCGAGCCGTACTCCGTCCTGCTGGCCTTCGGTGTCGCCGTCGGAGTTGGCCTGTTCTTCGGCCTCTACCCAGCCAATCGCGCCGCGCTCCTGCGACCAATCGACGCTCTCCGGTACGAATAGCCAACAAGGAAGAAGATCGTGAGCGCAACAACAGACGACACGCAGATCCAGCCCGAACCATACGACGACGCCTGGGACGACGAACCCATTACGCCGCGGGCGACCCTCCGCAAGGGAACAAGGCTCCTGCTGATCGTCGCAGCGATCGCCCTCGCATTCGCCGCAGGAATCTACGCCGACCGGCAGTGGGGAACTGCTTCCGGCACTACCTCTGCTCTGCCCAGCGGGTTCCCACAGTTCGCCAACGGACGCGGACAAGGCGGCGCCTTCCCCGGCGCCGGTGGTGCAACCGGTGGCGGATTCGGCACGAACGCGAACGTCGTCACGGGCCAAGTCGCATACCGCAAGGGGCAGACGCTCTACGTCACAGACAGCGGCGGGAACATCACCAAGATCACAATCCCCGCCGGGCTTCAGGTGTCAAAAGCGGCGACAACCACTGTCAAGAGCATCAGGCCAGGCGACACCGTCACCATCCGCACCAACACGTCGGGCGGATCACTCACCGCAACAAGCGTGTCCATCGGAAACAGCTGATCGCAGGAGGCCGCGCTCGAGGTCATACCTTGACCCGGTCGCGAGAGGCACACCTCTGCGCCGTCGATCCACACCCTCGTCTACCTTCGTTCTGCATCTCCTCCTGGTCGCCAATGCGATCATTCTGTCGGCGTTCGGCACGCTCTACCTCGTCTTCGCAGGCTGGCCCGCCGGCCTCATCATCGGCTCCATCCTGATCGCCGGAGCCTTCATCCTCATCCTCCTCTCAACGCGCAGCAAGGGCAGGAACCACTGAACGGGGCTGAGGACGACAGTTCGGCGCAGATGGCCGACCCTTTGGATGCCGAAGCACATGCCGAGCTGCTCGAGCAGGAACGAATCATCTCCCGCGACCGAAGGCAACTCCACCGCCGCATCGAGTATCTCCAAGGCACTGGCGCCCAAGAGCCGGGTGCCCGCGAGACCGTTGCACGCTTGATCGTCGAAGAACGTGAGATCTCTGCACGGAGACGTCAGCTCCACGCAACCATCGACGCGTTCCAGTCCCGCGAAGATCGACCACCTAAGCCTGGTTGAGCCAGGCACGAAAGCATGATCGTGTCGTTTCCGGCCCGCGCCCGAGCGTACGGCGAGCGTACCGGCCTGTCTCCGCAAGCTGCAGTTCGCTGCAGCCTGTTGCAGTGCTGAAAGCGGTCAGTTGCAGGCAGATTCAGTCTGTTGCAGTTCGTTGCAGGCTACATGGCTGGATTGATTGTCCGCTGGCTGAAGGCTTCAAGATCCTCAGGGGTCAAGAAGCTCGCCACCAAACGCGGCGGCAAGTACGTCGCAGCCTTCACTTTACGAACCTTCAGGTCGGTTACTGTCCGTTGCAAGACGGCCGCGCCCTGAGCCTAGGCGGGCGCGCCGGCGGGCTCCGGGTGCTTCTGGTGTTCATCGTCGTCTGGGGCGGAGCGTGCGTGATTGGGGAGGCGGCGTACCCAGACGAGTGTGAGGAGCGCGAAGAGGGCCAGGAATCCGAGCGCGGCCCGTAGCGCCTGGAGTTGTGAGTCGGAGTAGACGGCGACGAGCTCTGCCGTCTGGCGTGGCGGCAGGCCGGCGTCCTTTGCCGCCTGTTCGACGGTGGCGGTTGAGACGAAGTTGGCGCTCGTCTCGGAGGCCGCGACTGCCTGTTGCTTGACCGAGTCGGTCAGGTTCGGGTTCGCTTTCACCTCGGTCGCGAAGTTCGTGGCCAGGGACGCGATCAGGATCGAGCCGACGAGCGCGACCCCGAAGGAGGCGCCGAGGTTGAGCGAGGTGCCCTGGAGCCCGCCGGCTTCGCCGCCCCGGGAGGGATCGACCGACGACATGATCACGTTGCCGACCTGGGAGGCGAGCAGCCCGAGGCCTGCGCCGAGGAGTGCCAGCCCGATCCCAAAGCCCCAGCTGTTCAGCTCGGGCCCGATGAAGTGAAGCAGCATTGCTTCCCCCACGAGCATCGCGGCGACGCCGCGCTGGACGATCCGCTTTGGCGAGTAGCGGCCTGTGATCGCGGAGCCTGCGATCGCAAATACGAACATCGCGACCGACATCGGCAGGATCGTCTTGCCGGTCTTGAGAGCGTCGAAGCCGAGCACCGTTTGCAGATAGAGGGGGATCACGAAGAACGTGCCCTGGATGATGAACGCCTGACACCACTGCACTACCAGGCCGGCCCGCATCCTCGGGATCTGCGGCAACGCCAGATCGAGCAACGGCTCCTGGCCGCGCTGTTTGACCCGTTCCTCCTGGCGCACGAACAGCCACAACAGGACGGAGCCGATCGCGATCAGCCACAGTGTCGGCGACAGTCCGAGCGGGGACACCGGGGCAGCGGACTTCGCCGTCACCCATCCCCACTGGCTCGACTTCAGGACACCGAACACGGCCGCCCCCAGTCCGGCCGCCGAGAGCACCGCGCCGCCCAGGTCGAGCTTGCTCTTGCGGCCGACCGTCGCCGGAAGCACCTTCAGGAACAGCATCAAGACCAACATCACGACCGTCTCGCCGGCGAACACGTAGCGCCAGGAGAGATTCGCCGTCACCCAGCCGCCGATAATCGGCCCAGCCGCCATCGACGCGCCGCTGACACCGCCGAGGATCCCGTAGGCCATCGCGCGCTGCTTGCCCTGATAGGTCGCAGCCGTCAACGCCGCGATCGCAGGGATCACTAGCACCGCGCCCAGACCCTCCACCAGCGACCAACCGATAAGGAGCACGCCCAGGTTCGGCGAAAGCGCCGTCGTCAACGACCCCGCCCCGTACACGAGCCCGCCGATCCAGAACGCCCGCTTCGCGCCCCAACGGTCGCCGATCTTGCCGCCGATCAGCATGAACGCGGCCATCACCAACGTGTACATCGTGATCGCGGTCTGCAGACCAACGACCGTCGTATCCAGGTCCGCGACGACCTGCGTGATCGACACGTTCATCACCGTCGTGTCGAGCACCATGACGAACTGCGCCGTCGCCAGAATCGCGGCCACACCCCAACCGACCTTCACGGCCGCGGGTGCCGACGCGACGCCACGGTCAACCGTGGCATCGCCCTCCGCTGACGATGTGATCGCGTCAGACACCTAGTCCCTCGCCGACGGGGGCTTGCCCGGGCCTCTGCCTTCCCGGCCGCTACCTGCGCCCGGTAGGTCTTTGTGACTTCTCCGAGCACGATCTGGATCGTGGCTGCGACGGGAACAGCGATCAGCGCTCCGACGACGCCGAGTAGGGCGCCGAAGAGCGCGACCGAGATGATGATGAAGAACGCCGACAGCTTGACGGCCTTGCCCTGGATCGTCGGGGTGAGGACGCTGTTCTCGACCTGCTGGTAGATCAGCACGACCGCGAGCATGATCAGCGCCGCCGTCAGGCCCTCCTCGGCGAACAATGTGATCGAGAGGATGAAGCCGGCGATCGTGGCGCCGATGTTCGGGATCATGTCGAGGAAGCCGGCGAGCAGTCCCAGCGCGACCGCGTAGCTCGAGCCGAGCAGGTACGCGGTGAATCCTTGAGTGATTCCGGCGAGGGTCGCGATGATCGCGACGCCGATCGCCCAGCGCGAGACCATCGTCGTGACGCGATCCCAGAGCGGCAGCCACACCTCTTCCTGCCCCTTCGGAAGCACGCTCGCGAGCGCACGCTTTCAGCTCCGCGACCTCGCAGAGGAAGAAGAGACAGATGAACGTGATCAGGAAGACATCGAGGGCCAGCGACGCGATCGAGCCGGCGAACCCGACGAGCGCCCCGAGCGCGTCGGGAACCGAGCTCGAGACGCTCTGCGCCCCGGAGCTGACGTTGTCGGCCGCGCCCGTGTCCTTGAGAAAGCCGAGCTCGCTCGAGCTCTTCAGCTGGTCGACCGTCTGTGGCAGGTCCTTGAGGAAGGACTGCATCCCTTCGAGGAGCGGCTTCAGGAGCACGAGCCCGAGCAGCGTCAGCACGACAAGGCGCCGATCACGGTCACCGTCGCGGCCATCCCGCGTCCCAGTCGCGTCTTTCGCTCGACGAGCCTGACGGGGCCTTCGAAGACGAGCCCGAGAAAGATCCCCACCACAACGACGACGAAGGTTTCGCGGATCGAGACGACGGCCCACGTCAGCAGAAAGAGCGCGACCGCCAGGAGCAGCGTCTTGAACGAGATCACGATCTGCTGGGGTCGGCCTACCATCGTGCCTCCGATCGTTGCAAGCCCGCCAGCCGCGACCTGATCTGGGCGCTCTCGCTGGATGAGAAGCAAGCACCCGTGTTCATACTGCGACAGGCTCGTTGGGTTCGATGGTCTGCGTTGGGACGAGTCGGTGCGGAACGTCCGGTAGGCCGGTGTAGGCCGTCTGGCCGAGGTCGGCGAGCCAGCGTACGAACTGGAGGTGGACGTTCTCGGCGCCGACGATCTGCTGCGCGGGCTGAGCCCACTCCGAGGGGCTGAGGATGAAGGGGTGGTTCTGTGTGCCGCCCATGCCGCCGTGTGAGCCGCAGAGCTCCTCGAACGCGGCGACCTCGTCAACTGCGGTCCAGTACGTGCTGTTGACCATGAGGTCCTGGCAGTGGGGGAAGGTGTCGGTCCGCTTCACGTGCAGGGCGGCGTTGGGGCCGAACGGGGCGAGTGGATCGTCTCCCTCGATGCGCTTCTCGTCCAGGTAGTTCGTCCCGTCGCGCCCGAGCACGACGGCGCCGTGGCTTTCGGATCGAATGAGCACGAAGCCGATACCGGGGTGGGTGCGCAGTGCCTCGACGAGGTCGGGGTAGCGGTCGTTGAGTTGCTCGAGTGTGGCCCGCCCTTCGATCTGTGGGAACGAGATCAGGCCGAGGCAGCCGGACGCCATCACGGTCACCTCGGGCGGCCCCTCCGCGCCTTTCTTCTCCCGGCGCTTGTGCTTGCGTCCCGACTCGTCCCGGGCGCCGCCGAGCCCGATGGTGCCGTCCTTCCCGGTCGAGCTTCTGGTGACGAGGCGCGTGATCGAGCCTGTGACGCCGGACGAGGACGCTCCTTCCGTGGCGGCAGCGTTCAGGTACCCCCAGCCTTCGTCGACGCCTCCCGGCACAAGCACCTCGTCGGCACCGCACTTCTCGGTCACGAGGTCGGCAAGGGAGAGCCCGTAGCGTTGCTTGAACGTTGCTCCTTGCGACTGGCCGTGATCGGCGAGGACGACGAGGCGGTAGGGCCGGGACGCGTCCTCGGCCGCCCTGGCGAGGCGCGCGAACGCCTTGTCGATCTTCGCAAGCTCCCTCAGCGTCTCCGGCCGTTCGATCCCGGAGTGATGAGCGACCTCGTCGTAGCCGAGAAACATCGTGTAGATCGCCGGCCGGCCGCTGTAGAGATCCTGGATCGTGGACGCCACCTCCAACTCACGCTGGAGCACATTCGTGTAGGCGCGAAGCAGCGGGTACGGGAACCAGCCACGGTGCACCCGCGGCTCGATCTCGAGGCGCCGCTGCTGCGTCTGCTGCCAGATCTCCGCCACGATCTCCTTGATCACGAGGATGAAGGTGCGGGTGACGTCGTAGGGATTGGCGAAAAAGGCGAAGTAGTCCTCGCCGACGCGGCCTTCACGCTTCTCGCGCACGGTGCTCATCGTGATCATCGAATGAGGCGCATCACCCGAGACGAGGTTCGCCCTACTTGCCCCGTCTGCGTACAGGAGGCCCTTGCCGTTCGAGTGCCGCTTCTCGATCTCCCTCGCGTTCTTGGGGCTGTTCGAGACGAACGCTTCCTGCCTGTCCTTCTCCCACCAGCGGAAACCCGGCATGTCCCAGTTCGAGCCCTGCAAGATCCCCGACTGCATCGCCCCGGTCTGCGACGACCAGTCGCATTCCCACTCGGTCATCGTGTGGGAGCCGTTGCGCAGCCAGGCGGCCATCGTCGGTGCGCTTCCGTCCCGCATCGCCCGCACGAGCACGTCGTGAGCAAGCCCATCGATCTCCAGAAACAAGACGCCCGGAATGTTGGTTGGCGCCGCTGTTTCCTTCGACTTTCGCGCGTGTCGCTTGATCACTTCGCGGTAGTAGAGGTCGTCGTCGTCGATCCCCAGGAACAGCGTCACCGTGTTGTTGATCAGCGTCAGGCCGAGCGCGACGATGACCGCCGTCCAGAACCCGCTTATCTGCACGGAGTCGGCGAGGATGTCCGAGGCCAGCCAGACAAACACGCCGTTCAGGAGAAGTACGCCGAATCCAAGCGTGATCACGGTCAACGGCAGCGCTACCCGGATCAGTAGCGGCCAGACGAGCGCGTTCAGCAGCCCGAGCACCGCCGCCAGAGCAAGGCCACTCCCCCAGCTCTCGATCGAGAAACCCTGCAGAATCCAGGCAAGCAGCATCAACGCCGCCGTGTTGATCACCCATACGACGATGACGCGGCCGACCTTAAGAGACCGATGCCTCATCACACGTCCCCGCCCGCGCCCGTTGCCTCGGGGTCGTCGTGTTTCGGTTTGTGCACCTTCTCCTTCGCACCGCTGTAGGACGTCGAGACGAGAGCTTTTCCGCCCGTCCAGCCGAAGATGAGGAGAACGAGCACAAGCGCGTAGCCGACGTTGGTGGCGGAGGTCACGAGCTGCTGGCTCAGTGAGTAGGCGGTCGCTGTTGCGCCGTCGGCGTAGTCGCGCAACGCGGCCGCGTTGGCTGCCTGGGTGACACCGACGGCTCCTGGGGTCACCGAGGTCACGTTCGCGGCCGAGCTCGAGCCGATCACATGCACGACCGAGCCGAACGTGACGGGGATCGAGTACGCGGCCAGGAAGACCACGATCACGCCGAGCTTCGCGGCGTAGCTGAGAACCTGCCACGTGAGGACCCTGGTGACGTACGCCTTCGGGTCGGTGAGGATCTTGCCGCCCTGTTCCGCCTTCTCCCAGAGGCCCTTCAGCTTGTGCCAGAACATCCGGCCGAGCAAGAAGATCAGGAAGGCACCGCCGACGATGATCAGCAGCGCGAGCACCGCGTGGTGGCGGAACCAGCCGAGCTCGACGTCGAAGGCCGCTCCCGCCTGGAGGAACAGCAGGCCGTAGACGACGGCGCCGACGATGGTGAAGAAGATCTTGTTGACGACGTAGGCGGCAAAGATTCCCGCGAAGCTGGAGCCGGGGATGATCGCAACGAACATCAGCAGCGTCACGAAGGTGCCGATGTTGGCCGGCAGGAAGCTGTTCATCCCGACACCGACGGCATAGGCGGTCACGATCGGCCACAGCGTCACGCCGGCGTCCGGGTAGGCATAGCGGAGGATTCCGTAGTAGGCGACCCCGTTGCACGTCGTCTGGGCGACCTGCAGCAGCACCCCGGCGATCAGGTAGCCGACCGGGACCGCTTTGAGCTGATCCCAGAGATGGGTCAGCCAACCCTGGACATCGACGCCCAACAGGTTCAGGACGACCAGGAACGCCGCGATGACCAGAATCCAGCCGCCCACCTTGACCAGGCGTCGATTCCGCGATGAGTCGCGGAGCGGGCTCACGGCAGCGACTGCCGTGCCGGCGGCAACCGCTGCGCTCACGAGCCGGCTGCGCCCGTCAGGGAGTTACAGGTGCTCGAGTTCTCGAATGCGCTCTTCAGCTCGCCCTTCGCGTCGAGTCCCTGGAGGTCGGTGAAGGTCGTCTTGACCTCTGTTCCCATCGTCGCGAGGGTGACCGTCGCCGATGAGACGGCAGCGATCACGCCGCTGATGCCGGAGGCGTTCTTGAGCGAGGTTTCGATCGTGGTCACGTTCTGCTCGAGGCTCGTCGAGAGCTGGTCGAGCGAGTCTTTCGCCTGTTGTCCGGCCTCGGTGTCGGGCTTGCCCAGCCCTTTCAGATCGGAGGAGAGCGTCTGCGTCGCAGTTTTCGTGTCGTCGACGGCCGTCTGGAGCCCGCTCTTCGTCGGGTCGCTCTTCAGGGAGCCGGCGGCTGTCTTGATCGCGGCCTGCCAGGTCGTGAGCGACGTGCAGACACCACTCGCCCACGTCTCCGTCGCCGACGCACTGGTCGTTGTTGTCGTCGAGCTGTCGCCGCTCGAGCCGCAGCCCGCCGCGAGGACAACCAGCGAGACCGTGAGGCCGATCAGAGTGAGTGTGCGAGTGGATGTCATCGTCGCGTTCCTTGTTTGGCGGCGGGAGGGCCGGCGGGTCTGCCGGCCCTCCCACCAGCGAGTTAGGAGTTCACGGCCTTCGTGACCTCGTCGGACGAGTCGGCGAGAGCTTTCTGGAGCTCGTCGTAGTCGTCCTTGTCGATTGCCTTGTTGATCCGCTTGTCCGAGTTGACGAGAGCGGCCTCGACCCTGTCCGCGTAGGTGTCATCGACGATCGCGACGACCGCAGACGATCCCGAGCGGCAGGTACTCCTCCATCTCGACGCCCATTTGCTTCTCTTCGTGCTTCTTCTTGAGCTTGCCGACCACGGCGCCGATTCCGGCTCCGACCGCGGTCGCGGCAAGCAGCGGCGGCGCGAACAGCCCGACCACGAGCCCGGCGGTGCCGCCGAGAACGGCGCCACCGGCGACGTGGGCGCCGCTGTCGTGCTCGGCCACATCGACCTTGCCGCTGGCATCGCGGTTCAGGACAACGGCCCCGACGACCTGGTAATCGCCCGCGTCCTCGCCTGCCTTGAGCGCCTTGAAATCGTCTGCTGCGGCGCCAGAAACCGAGTAGCTACCGACCACAAGAACGAGATTGTCATCTGCCATCATCGCCTCCTTACTCTGGGGAACGTGAAGCGCCCGTCTTCTGGGTTGAGCGCTGCATTGCTGGTGTTTCGTGCGTGCTGCGGCGGTCGCGGGTAGGCGCGCGTGGACACGACGGGGGACATCGCACGCGCCTACCCGGCGGCCACTGCTACGAGGCGGTCTCTTCTTCGAGCTCGGCCTCGTACTCGGCGATCTCGATCGCGATCCCGAGCGCCTTCATCATCTTTCCCGATGCCGAAACGACACGTGCGGTGCCGACGATCGGCGCGACGGCGGTCAGGACGCCCTGGATCTCCTCCGCTCCGAAGCCCAGCTCGCTGGCTGCGCCGAGGTTGAGCAGATACGACGCGGCCGAAGCATCGACCGCGACGAGCGCTGCGAGGCGCACCAGCATCAACGTCTCGGAGTCGAGATTCGACGCCTCGAGTGAGTCCGCCGTCATGCTCGCGAGCAGATCGAGAACGGGCCTCTCAACGATTTCCTCTGCCATCAGATTCTCCCTTCAGGAGCTTGTTAGGGACACGGCGGGACGCCGCGGCCCGGGTCGTGCTGGTGTTACATCCCGCGCCGATCGCGGCGTCGCTCGCGCCGGCGCACGCCGCAGACCGAGACGGGCGACAGCGGCCGCCCGAACGGGTCGATGAACAGCGTCACCGGCCCCGTCTGGGCCGGGACGTCTCCCTCGAGCACATCGATCGAGTAGCTGAGGTCGCCGTCGCCGCTGAGGCTCGGTGCCGTCAGCACGACGACCGCGTCGGTGGGAACATCGGCGCCGCTTTCGAGGAACGAGAGCACCGCGTTCGGTGGGTCGGTCTCGAAGCTGTTGTCGCCGACGCCCCAGAGGTCGACGAAATCGGTCGTCGCCATGTGCCCGACAACCCGCTGGGGCCGGTCGGAGAAGTAGAGCGTCGAGGGCGTGATCCCCCGCAACGTCAGCGTGCCGCCTTCACTGCTGACGCCCTGTGCGGTTTGCACGAACATCGACTCCTCGCTCTCGAGCTGTTCCGCCAATGCTTCGCTCATCGTTGTGCCTCCTTGTTCAGGGCTCGTGTTCTGCCGACCGGTTCACTCCGGCTGCCTGGCAGGAGGTCGGCACTCTCAGCCGACTGGACCGCCTCGGCGCGGTTCGAGGCCCCGAGCTTCCGGTAGATGTGCTGGATGTGGGTCTTCACGGTCGGCCGGCCGATACCGAGGCGATCGCCGATCGCGGCGAGTGTCAGATGGGTCGGGAGCAGAGCGAGGACGGCCGACTCGGTCGGCGTCAGATGGACCGCCGTCCGTGCCGGTGTCTTGCGCGGCGCTCTCTGCTGGCTGGGCATACGCCCGACAGTACGCCTGAGGCGGCCGATCTACATCGACCACATAGGCTGATATTCGCACCCGGCGACGGTTCGACAGGGCCGGTTCGGCTGCTACACATCATCGCTGTCCGAATCCCCTGCAAGAAGGCGTAGAATGGCTGCGGTCGAAAGGCTCCTGTTGCTTCGCCACGCCCGTGCTGGCACGAAAATCCCTGATCCGGTACAGGACTTCGACCGCGGTCTCGACACTGACGGAGAGGCCATAGCTACCCTCCTCCCCGCCGCAGTGATGCACCATCTCGTCCCAAGCGAGATTCTCTCGAGCCCTTACCGGCGCTGTGTCGACACGGTGCGCCCACTCGCGAGGACGCTCGGACGGACGATCGTCGAGGACGCTCGGCTCGCCGCAGGTCGCTGCTCACGGCCTGAGCTGCGGGACATCCTGCAGCAGCTGCCCGCGAACGCCGTTATCTGCACCCACGGCGAAATCATCGAGAAAGTCTTCGACGATCCCGTCAGCTGTGCGAAGGGCGCATTCTGGATCATCGAGCGGCGGACTGGCAGCCGGCTCGTCCCGGCGCTCTACGTCGACGCGCCGACTGGCGCCTGAGATGTCCGGGCCATGCGAGGTCTCGCGGAATCGCCCTTCTGTTCGCAGGAGTTTGAAGATGAGGCGCAGAACCGCGTCGCCATCGCGGACCGCCGCCGCTCATGGTCGTGCTTGCCACTCGGCAGGGCGAGGTCGAGCAGCGGCTCCTGGCCGAGCTCCTCGACCCGTTGCTCCCGGCGCACGAACACCCCCAGCAGGACAGTGCCGATCGCGATCAGCCATAGGTCGTTTCGTTCGCGGGTCGCGGGAGTTGTGACCCGGGTGAGGGCGCGTAGGTGCCCTCTCACCCGCGTCAGCCACGAGTCGACAGGCTTCGCGACCGGCTTCACGGCAATGCTCGGCGAGGAGCTCGGCCTAGAGGCCGAATTCGGCGGCGACCCTCCGAGGTCGACTGCGTTCTTGAGCGCTGCGTAGTCGCGCTCGTTTTGGTCGGCGTAGGTTTCCGCGAAGCGGGCTAGGGCGCGATCGAAGGTCTGGCTCTGGCCGAGGTAGCTGGCGATCGCGACGCCGTCGCCTGCCCGCGCGTGCGCGCGTGCGAGCTCTGTCCCGCAGACGCGCGCGTAGGCGACCATCGTGCGTGGCTCCATCACGTCGACGAGGGCCGACATCTTCCCGTCCCACAGTTGCCGCACGTAGAAGTCGCGCTTGACGCCGTCGGGGGCGTCGACCTTGATCCAGCCGAGCATGATGTCGCTCGCCGCCTGCGTGAGTCGCTGGCCCTCGACGACGCGCTGGCCGCTGTTGGCGAACTCGCTGCGGCCGAGGAACGGCTCCAGCACCGAGGGCTGTGCCTCCTTGAACTGGAGGAACAACGGGTCCTCGTCGTCGCGGCCGAGCATGAGGCAGATCCAGGCTCGGGTGCCGACGCTGCCGACGCCGACGACCTTGCGCGCCGCGTGGACGTAGCGGAAGCGCTCGAGCAGCTTGCGCCGGTCACCGGCAAGGGTGCGCCGGTAGGAGCGGATCACGAGCCGCAGGAACTCCTCGATCCGGTCGGCCTCCATTCCGGCATGGACATCCTCGATCGGCGTGATCAGCGGCGGGTCGCCGACGATCCGGAGCTGGCCGTCGACGACCCCGGTCAGCTTCCCGAACGCCTTCATGCTGTCCTTCGTTCGGCCCTTCGCGACGTTCGCGTCCCCGCGCTCGAGCGCCTTCGCGTCCTTCGCCTTTGCGAGCCGGCGCAGCTCTGCGAGAAGCTCGTCCACGTCGAGGCGCGAGTACCAGATATCGAGGTTCCTCATCGCGGAGTACTTCCGGATCCCCTCCCGGTAGGCGCGTCCGACCATCAGGTTGACCGCCTCCCGCTGCTTCTCGTCGAAGCCACGATCGCGCCCCGCGACCGCGAAGCTCGCGACGAGCCGCTTCACGTCCCACTCAAACGGCCCCGGCAGTGTCTCGTCGAAGTCGTTGATGCTGAACACGATCTGCCGGTCCGGAGCCGCGAAACCACCGAAGTTCGAAAGGTGGGCGTCGCCGCAGAGCTGCGAGTAGAGGCCCGTCCTCGGCCCGCTCGCGAGATCCGACGCCATCAGGTAAGCGGCGCCCCGGTAGAAGGTGAACGGCGACACCAACATCCGCCCATAGCGGATCGGGACGAGCTCCGGCACCCGCGTCTCCGCCTGCTCCTCCAGGAGCTCCACCGGGTCGGGACGGTGAAGCGCTGGCTCCCAGTCGCCGTGCGAGGCGCGCGTGAACCTCCGCCCGGGCCGCCTTCCCCCGCGCCGCACGCTCCGCAACCGAGAAGTGCTCCACCACCCGAGGAGCACCCTGATGCCCGGCCGACGGCCCCGCGCCGCCGTGGCCATCGCTGGCGTCCGTTGCCGGACTTTCCGTCGCTTTGGGATCCTGCTCGTCCTTGGTCATGCCACTCCCGTCATCGCCGTCCGGTCGCTCACCATGTACGCGACAATCAGCGCGGCCGGGAAGAAGACGAGGCTGAACAGGAAGTAGCCGAAGAAGCTATGCCCCTTACGGGCAGCGACCCGTGCCGGCCAAAACGCAATCGCGATCCAGACGACGATCGCAATCGTTGTCCAGAGCCAAAAACCACTCGCAGCGAGAAACATGTCAGACCTCCTTGATCGGTGACAGCACCGGCGGCGCTACGGCTGCATCCACTGCTGGCGGGCTATGCGCCCGACATTACGCCCGGAGCGGCCGATCTACATCGACCAAATAGGCTGATACTCTCACCGACGACAGTGGCCGAAATTGACAGACGATGCCGATCGAGATCGTCGAGTGTTCCGTTGAGCCATTCGTGGTGCGCCGAGGCCGTCGGCAGGCGATGCACAGGGTCACGTTCGGTTCGGGAGCTCCGATCCCGACTCGCGACGCTCCGCGTGAGGCAGCGAGATCGCTAGCTCTTCTCCGCCGCTCGAGCGTCAGCGCCTGCTGGAAGCGTCGGCGGGCATGGCTCCGCCTGTTCGTGTCCGATGCGGTAGCGCGACCCCGTCTCGCTCTGCTCCATGAGGCGGTGCAGCGCAGCCGGGTCGTGCTGGTGTCTGCTCCGGCGGGGTACGGCAAGTCGACACTCGTTGCGCAGTGGAGCCGCCATCGATCCGCGTCCGGGCGGCTGGGTACAGCTCGCGCGCGGCGACAACGACCCCGTCGTGTTGCTCGCCCGCGTCGCGACTGCCCTCGAGCGAACCGGCCCTCTCCGCGGCGACCTTCTCGAGGAGTTGTCACGAAGGACGCCGCGGATCGATCGAGGTCGCGCTTCCTCTTCTGGCTGCAGACCTCAGCGAGCGTGACCCGTTCGTGCTCGTGCTCGACGACGTCCACCTCGTCACTGCCAGGAGGAGTCGCTCGATCCTCGCGTTCCTTGCCGAACACGTGCGAGCCGGCTCCCAGTTGGTGCTGGTCACCCGCGGCGACCCGGGGATGCGGCGCGGCCGCCTCCGCGCCGGCGGCGATCTGAGCGAGATCGGGACGACCATGCTCGCCCTCGACACCGAGGAGACGCGAGCCGTTGCTGCCCTCGGCGGTCTCGAACTCTCCGAGGATGAGGCCGAGGCGCTACGCGAGCGAACGGAGGGGTGGGCGGCAGGGATCGTGCTGGCAGCACTCTCGTCCCGCGACCGCGCCGACGCGGCCGCCGGCGCCTCGGCTCTGGCCGGTACGCAGCCCCAGATCGCGGACTACCTCCTCGAGGAGGTCCTAGGGCGGCAGCCGGACAATCTCAGACGTTCCTGCTCGGCACATCGATCCTCGACCGGATGACGCCGGCCCTCTGCGACGCGGTGCTCGGCACCGACGACGCCGCCGATTCGCTCGGGCCCCTTGCGCGCTCGAACGCGTTCGTCGTCCCGCTCGACGATCGCGGCGAGTGGTACCGCTACCACCACCTCTTCCGCGAACTCCTCCGAGCCGAGCTCGAGCGTCGCCATCCCGAGTTGCTCCCCGTCTACCTGAAGCGGGCAGCAGACTGGTGCGAACAGCACGGAAACCCCGAGGAGGCGTTCGCGTACGCGCACGCGAGCGGCGATCTCGAACAGGCCGGAAGGATCGCGCTCGAGCACTGGGACGAGCTCACCGGCAGCGGGCGGATCGAGACGCTGCGGCTCTGGCTCAAGCGCTGCACCGACACTGAACTCGAATCCGACGCCCAGCTATCGATCGCGGCAGCCTGGGTGGCCGCCCTGCTCGGCGATCCGGTCAAGGCGAGGCGATTCATCGCTGCAGCCGAGCGGAAGCCGCTCGACGTCCCATCCGCCGACGGGGCATCCTCGCTCCGGTCCGCGCTCGCGATCGTCCGCTGCGTCGTCGCCCCCGACGGAATCCACGGGATGCTGCGCGACGCCGAGTACGTCTACGCCGCCGAGAAGCGCGAGAGCAGCCGCTGGCTCCTCAGCGCCTGCCGCGCCCTCGGCACAGCGAACGTTCTCCTGGGCCGACCGCAGGAAGCACTCGACGCGTTCGGTGAGGCGCTCGCCCTCTGTGGCAGCCGACCGGAGCTCGCACACATCCAGCTCTACTGCCTCAGCTACATGGCCTTCGCGGCCGCAGAGACAGGCGATCGGCGGCACGCCCAGCGATGGGCGAACGAAGCGCTCCGGCTGGTCGCAGGAAGCGCGTCTCGACGAGATCGCCCAGAGCGCGATCGCCCACGCGGCAGGAGCGCTGGCACACCAGCAACACGGCGACAACTCAGAGGCCGCCCGCCAGCTCGAACACGTCCGGCGGCTCCGCCCACTGCTTCACGGGGTCACGTGGCTCGACGCAGACCTGGCGCTGCGCTGCGCCGAGATCAGCCTCGATCTCGGAGATCTCGCCGGCGCCCTCGAGTTCAAACTCGCCGCGAATGACGCGCTCCAGGGCTACCCCGACGCCGGAACGCTCCCCGCCAGGCTCCAGGGCATCAGAGAACGGATCAGCAGAGGGAAGCACTTCGAGCTCACCCCAGCCGAACTCCGGCTCATCTCCTTCCTGCCGACCCATCTCTCGCTACAGGAGATCGCCGATCGAGTTCACGTCTCACGCCCAACCGTCAAGACCCAGGTCGCGTCGATCTACGACAAGCTCGGCGTCAAGACCAGGTCCGAAGCCGTCGAGATCATCGACCAGTACAAGCCTCGGAGCGACCGACGGTCGGCCCTCAGGCTCAGATCCGACTACCGACTGAGCTCGCGCTCCCAGCTGCGCCGTGCGGTGAAGTGGCGTTCGGCCATTGTGGCCGATGCCGAGCCGGCCGTCTCCGGCGTAGCGTGAGGCAGTCGACCTATCAGCCTGAGGAATAGGAGCCGCCGTGCCAGAGGGTCTGTCTGCAACCGAGGTCGCCAAAGAGGTCGGCGAGTACAACGAGCACGCGCACCCACACGGCGCGGGCGATCGGCGCGACCGGCTGATTTCGGTCTCGGGAGCGGTACTGCTCTCGGTCGTCACCATCGTGGCGGCCTGGTCAGGCTACTCGGCCGCGAAGTGGGGCACCGAGTCATCGCTCAAGCTCGCGAAGGCCTCCGCGACCCGGACAAAGGCGAACCGGGCCTTCCAGGAGTCACTGACCTTCCGCACCGCTGATGGAATCCTGTTCAACACCTGGTTCGCGGCGTACCTGACCCACAACCCGAACGGGATGCGCATAGCCGAGAAGCGCTTCCGACCCGAATACCGGGTCGCGTTTGACGCCTGGCTCGCCACCCACCCGTTCACGAACCCAAACGCCCCGGCAGGCCCGCAGGAGATGCCGCAGTACATCCCGACCGGACAGGCGCTATCACGTTCGCTCGACGCGAGCGCCGACGCCTTCTACGCGAAAGGTCAGAAGGCCGCAGAAACGGGCGACGAGTACGTGCGAGTGACCGTCATCCTCGCCAGCGTCTTGTTCCTGGTCGGGCTCAGCACCCAGTTCCCGCCGCTCGGAGTCCGCCTCGGCATGATCGGTGTCGGCGCCGCGCTCCTCATCTTCGCAGGCGTCCTCATCCTCTCGCTCCCAGGCCCTCCCTGAACCGGCATCGGCGGCACACTCCTCGGCCGCCAGGTCCGGGGACTTAGCCTCGGGTTGCCGCGATGCTGACGGCGATGACGAGGGCGAGGCTGCTCGCGCAGATCGGCACGAATCGCCGCTCGCGCAGGAGCCGGCGACAGGAGGACGAACCCGTTCGCGGTGGACAACTACTGGGGCACGGGCCGGACAGAGGCGTTCAGCGACGGCGTCTTCGCGATCGCGATAACGCTCCTGATCCTCGAGGTCAACGTGCCCGAGACGGCGTTCGACAACCTCTGGCAGGGGCATCGCCGATCAGTGGCCCTCCTACCTGGCCTATGCGACAAGCTTCATCACGATCGGAGGGATCTGGCTCGCCCACCACGGCATCTTCCGGCGCCTGCAGTACGCAAACCAGCGGCTGATGGTGATCAACCTGCTGCTGCTGATGGTCGTCTCGTTCCTGCCCTTCCCGACCAAGCTGATGGCCGAAGCGATCCACCAGAGCGACGCCGAGCGCGCAGCGGTCATCTTCTACGGTGGCACGCTGCTCGTTATCTCGTCCCTGCTCAGCGCTCTCTGGGGATCGGTCACACTCGATCGCCACCTGCTCCGGCCGGAGGTGGACGAGAACGAGATCAAGGCGATCACCCTGGCAGCAACGCCGACGATCGGCTTCTATGTCGTCGTGATCGTGCTCGCCTTCGTGGCACCCGTCGTCGCCGTGTACGGCTTCCTCGTCATCGCCATCGTCTCCGTCCTCCGGGCGCGGGGCGATAGCAGCATCCGCCGCCACACGACAACAACCTGATACGACCTTCTAGTCCACCTGCACGCCCCGGGCGAGGCGATCACCAACCGATGCGCGCCGACTACGGCTTCGGTGTCTGGCGCTGCCAGCGGTTCCAGGGCCACATCCCGTCCATCTCGACCTCGAGCGCGAAGCTGAGCAGGATCCGAACGACGACGACCACACCCAGAACGACCACGCTCTCGTAGGTCGGGTCAACGATGATCGTCCGAACGATGTCGGCAACGATCAGCACCTCCAGGCCGAGCAGGATGCAGCGACCGAGATTACGACGCAGCCGCGAAGGATGTCCTGGTCGCCGAGAACGCCACGCGGGGTCGGTGATCGCGCTCGCGCACGCTGGTGGCGCTTCATCAGTTTCTCCGGGTGGGCATTCAGCGGAAGGCCTCGCGAGCGGAAAGACACCCCAGGGAGGAATCGAAATGATCAGGCCGGCCGACAGTCGTCGACCGCCGCCCTCGATCACTCGAGTGGAGCTGCGTCATGGGGGCTAGCAGGGCAGGGCGACAGGAGCGAACTTCGGCTTACGTGCGCCGCAGCCTGAGCGTACGGTGAGCGTACGGGCCTGTCTCCGCAGCGTGCAATTGGCTGTAGCTTGTTGCAGTGCTGAAAGCGGTCACTTGCAGGTACTTTCAGTCGACTTCAGTTCGTTGCAGCCTACGAGGGTGGACTTTCAATCCCAAGGTCGCTGGTTCGATCCCAGCATGGCCCATCAAGAATCGAACATCCGCTGATGCGGCCCATGAGACCACACTCCCACCGCGTTGGCGACAGTGCGCAAGGCGGTTGGGCTGGCGAACGCGAAGGAGAACGGGGTCAGAAGGGGCGATAGGGGCGGCAGGAGGGCGAGTGTGGACGGCCCGTACACCTTGGCTTCGTTGATCGAGGTGCCGAAGTTGGTGCCGCGGGTGAGCCCGGTGATGCGCACGTAGCGGGCGGTGGTCTGGGTGAAGGTCGAGGTTTTGATCTTCGATCCGCCACTGGTCAACGTTTCGTTGGCGACCACGGTCCAGCTGGTGCCGTCGAGCGAGGTGGAGACGGTGTAGGTGGCCGGCCAGGCCCAGGTGCAGAAGTCGACATTGACCGAGCTGACCGCCGTGGCCGAGCCGAGATCGACCTGCCACCACTGGTTGTTGGTGAAGTTGGAGCTCCAGCGGGTGGCGGTGTTGCCGTCGTTGGCGCTGGCCGCGACCGCCCAGGCGGCACCCTCGGTGCTGGACGCGGTCGCGGGCTTGCCCTGCGCCTTCTCGACCGTCGTGCCGCCACCACCCGAAGCGTTGGCGGTGATGGTGACGGTGTTCGAGACGGTCTGGTTGTTGGCCGGGTCGGTCACCCTCAGCTTCACGGCGTAGCTGCCCGCAACCGAGTAGGCCACGTTCTGAGGGTTCGCGGCGGTCGAATCGTCGAACTGGGTGTCCCCATCCAGATCCCAGGCGTAGGTGAGCGTGCCGTTCTCAGGATCCGACGAGCCGGCCGAGCTGAAGTTGACCGTGAACGGCACCGTCCCCGACGTCGGAGTCCCCGACGCCTGCGCAACCGGCGGCGCATTCCCGGCCGCGTTGGCGGTGATGGTGACGGTGTTCGAGACGGTCTGGTTGTTGGCCGGGTCGGTCACCCTCAGCTTCACGGCGTAGCTGCCTGCAACCGAGTACGGCCACGTTCTGAGGGTTCGCGGCGGTCGAATCGTCGAACTGGGTGTCCCCATCCAGATCCCAGGCGTAGGTGAGCGTGCCGTTCTCAGGATCCGACGAGCCGGCCGAGCTGAAGTTGACCGTGAACGGCACCGTGCCAGACAGTGGGGTGCCCGAGGCCTGAGCTGTCGGTGGCAGGTTCCCTCCGCCACCGCCGGAGGGCCCGTACACCTTGGCTTCGTTGATCGAGGTGCCGAAGTTGGTGCCGCGGGTGAGCCCGGTGATGCGCACGTAGCGGGCGGTGGTCTGGGTGAAGGTCGAGGTCTTGATCTTCGATCCGCCACTGGTCAACGTTTCGTTGGCGACCACGGTCCAGCTGGTGCCGTCGAGCGAGGTGGAGACGGTGTAGGTGGCCGGCCAGGCCCAGGTGCAGAAGTCGACATTGACCGAGCTGACCGCCGTGGCCGAGCCGAGATCGACCTGCCACCACTGGTTGTTGGTGAAGTTGGAGCTCCAGCGGGTGGCGGTGTTGCCGTCGTTGGCGCTGGCCGCGACCGCCCAGGCGGCACCCTCGGTACTCGACGCGGTCGCGGGCTTGCCCTTCGCCTTCTCCACGGTCGCGCCGCCACCGGCCGCGTTGGCGGTGATCGTGATCGGGCTGGAGGTCTTTTGGCCGCCGCTGTTGTCGGTGACCCGCAGCGTGACCGCGAACGTGCCGGCGGTGCTGTAGGGGACCGCGGACGGGTTGGGAGCGGTCGAGTCGACAGCGTCGGTGTACACGCCGTTGCCGTTGAGGTCCCAGGCGTAGCTGGCGATCGTTCCGTCGGGATCCGACGACCCGGCCGAGCTGAAGTTGACCGTGAACGGCACCGTCCCCGACGTCGGCGTCGCAGACGCCTGCGCAACCGGCAACTGGTTGCCGGCCGCGTTGGCGGTGATGGTGATCGGGCTAGAGGTCTTCTGGCCGCCGCTGTTGTCGGTGACCCGCAGCGTGACCGCGAACGTGCCGGCGGTGCTGTACGGGACCGCGGACGGGTTGACATCGGTGGAGTCGACCGCGTCGGTGTACACGCCGTTGCCGTTGAGGTCCCAGGCGTAGCTCGCGATCGTCCCGTCGGGATCCGACGAGCCGGCCGAGCTGAAGTTGACCGTGAACGGCACCGTCCCCGACGTCGGATTCGCCGACGCCTGCGCAACCGGCAACTGATTGCCGGCCGCATTGACAGTGATCGTGATCGGGCTGGAGATCTTCTGGCCGCCATTGTCGTCGGTGAGACGCAGCGTGACCGCGTAGGTGCCGGGAGTGCTGTACTGGAACGACGGGTTGGCGTCGGCGGAGTCGATTCCGGTGTCGGTGTACAGCCCGTTGCCGTTGAGGTCCCAGGCGTAGACGGAGACGATCCCGTCCGGATCCGACGACCCCTGCGAGCTGAAATTGACCGTCAACGGTGCCGTCCCCGACGTCGGATTCGCCGACGCCTGCGCAACCGGCAACTGGTTGCCGGCCGAGTTGGCGGTGATCGTGATCGGGTTGGAGAAGGTTTGGCTGCCGCTGTTGTCGGTCACGCGCAGCGTGACCGCGTAGGTGCCGGCGGTGCTGTACGGGACCGCGGACGGGCTGGCGAGGGTCGAGTCGACGGCGTCGGTGTACACCCCGTTGCCGTTGAGGTCCCAGGCGTAGCTCGCGATCGACCCGTCGGGATCCGACGACCCCTGAGAGCTGAAATTGACCGTGAACGGCACCGTCCCCGACGTCGGTGTGGTGGCCGCCGCCACAGCAACCGGCGGCTGGTTGGTGCCGCCGCCGGAGGGCCCGTACACCTTGGCTTCGTTGATGGAGGTGCCGAACTGGGTGCCGCGGGTGAGTCCGGTGATGCGCACGTAGCGGGCGGTTGTCTGGGTGAAGGTCGAGGTCTTGATCTTCGATCCGCCACTGGTCAACGTTTCGTTGGCGACGACGGTCCAGCTGGTGCCGTCGAGCGAGGTGGAGACGGTGTAGGTGGCCGGCCAGGCCCAGGTGCAGAAATCGACATTGACCGAGCTGACCGCGGTCGCGGAGCCGAGATCGACTTGCCACCACTGGTTGTTCGAGAACGCGCTGCTCCAGCGGGTGGCGGTGTTGCCGTCGTTTGCGCTGGCCGCGACCGCCCAGGCAGACCCCTCGGTGCTCGACGCGGTCGCGGGCTTGCCCTTCGCCTTCTCCACCGTGGCGCCCCCACCGCCGGGGTTGGCGGTGATCGTGATCGGGCTGGAGGTCTTTGTGCCCCCGCTGTTGTCGGTGACGCGGAGCGTGACCGGGAAGCTGCCGGCGGTGTTGTAGGGGACCGCGGACGGGTTGGGCGCCGTCGAGTCGACCGCGTCGGTGTACACGCCGTTGCCGTTGAGATCCCAGGCGTAGCTGGTGATCGACCCGTCGGGATCCGACGAGCCGGACGAGCTGAAGTTGACCGTGAACGGCACCGTGCCCGTCGTCGGGGTCGTGGCCGCCGCCTGCACAATCGGCAACTGATTGCCCGACGATGTCCCCGAGAGCTTGACCCACTTGGCGATCGACGGAACGCCGTTCGAGTCGACGAGGAAGAGCATGTAGTAGCCGGGCGGGGCGATCCCAGTGTTCGCGGGAGCCGTGGCGGTGAACCCGCCGGTCGCCGGGGAGAGTGCCAGAGGGACCAGCCGCTGGTGCATATCGTTGGCGTGCGTCGTGGCGCCCGGCGCGATCAGTACGGCCTTGGCGCCGGTGTCGGGTGTCTCGATCGCGATGGGCGCGCCGTAGGAGACCTCGTCGGGGGCCGAAACGATACTCGGACGGGCGCCCTTGAACAGGTAGGGCGGCGAGAAGACCTCGATCTCGTCCGACTGGCCGCCTCCGCCGGACGGGCCGTCGTCGCCGGCGGAGACGATCCGTCCGTCGGGCAGGAGCACGGCGGTCGAGTGGTACCCGCGCGGCTCGACCTGGGCCGCGAGACTCGTCCAGGTGTTGGCGGCCGGGTCGTAGCGCAGCGCGTCGTAGCGGGGATTGGTGAAAGTGTCGGTGCCGTTGCCGCCGATCGTGATGATCGCCCCGTCCGGCGTCAGGACGCTGTTGGCGTTGCGGCGGCTCTGAGGCAGCGACGCCCGGGAGCTCCAGCCGGAGCCCAGGTTCTCGGCGTCGAGCACCTCCGTCCCCGCCTGTTGGTCGCCGCCGATCGCCATCACCTTGCTCGAGCCGTTCGGGCCGTCCGGCAGCAGCACTCCGGTGCCGTAGTAGTGGTCGCCGTTCAACTGCGGCACGGAGCTCCAGGTCCAGGTCGTCGGGTTGAGCAGCCCCACGTCACCGCGCTGAGGACCGGCCACGAGCGCCCGGCCGTCGCGGATGACGTAGGTGCGCGGATAGAGGTTGAAGCTCTTCTGCCCGACGGTGGTGATAGTGCCCACCCCATCCGGATCGGGGTTGGGGGTGAACACGTCGACGTCGGTGTTGATGGTTCCCGTGCCGTCGCGCTTCAAGCCGCTGGTGATGACGACCTGGCCATTGGGCAGCAGCGTCGCGGTGGGGTACCAGCGCCCTTCGTGCATGCGGCCCTGCAATTTCCATGTCTCGGTCCAGGGGTCGAAGATGTAGATCGAGTCGAGGCCGCGGTACTGCGTTGTTCCCACCTTCGGGATGTTTCCCCCGACGATGAGCACGCGCCCGTCGGCGAGCTGGGTCTGGGCGCCGCACCAGATGTTCTCGTGCGCGCCGCCGGGAGCGACGGGGTCGACCCGGTGGCTGGTGCCGGTGACCGGGTCCCAGAGCGCGGCGATGCCGGTCTCGGCCGGGCCATAGCTGAAGAAGAGGACCTTCCCCGTGGGGAGCAGTGTCGCGTGGATGCCCGTCACGTCGATGTGCATGCGCGCCGACCACTCGCCCACGTCCGCGGGCGCGCCGGTGGCCTCGACGCGCTGGCCGGCGCTCGACGCCGCGTGCACCATTGCCACGAAGCTCGTCTTCAGCTTCCCCGTGCGGGTGCATTCCTGGCCGCGTCTGACCGCACGGGCCTGGGCGTGCTCCGCGGCATGGCTCGGTCCCAGCGCGAGCTCCTCGAGCCGCCGCATGCGCTTCTCGCGGGCGGGGGTGTACTTGGCGCAGGCCACCGCCGCGGAGCGGAGGGTGGCGGACGACGAAAGGTCTCGCCACAGGGTGGGCCGAGATCCGCTGCTCTTGCCGAAGTGGACGAGGGCCATCGAGCCGAGGGCTATCGATGGCATCAGCAGGAGCAGCGCGAACAGCGCCGCCGCGGGCAAAAATTTGCGCGCCAAGATCCGAGTCCCCACCGCATGCCCTCCCCGGCCGCACGACCTTGTTGAGCGCAGTAGAACCGGTTAAGGAGGTTGTGTCAATGGTCTCTTGTCGACGTGAGCGGACGACGCAACTACAAGCGCGCCAATCGCGATGGATATCAGCAAGTGCAGGCAGATTCAGTCTGTTGCGGTTTGGCTTCTCTGGACTAAAGGTCTGCGCGCTCCTGCCGATCTCCCTCACATCGTCGCCTTCTCGCCAGGGTTCGAATCGCGCAGGCCAACGTGACGACGGTTTCGATCGACGACACCATGCCACACCCCCGTGCCGATGCGGCGGTGCGCCACGTCCTCGTCCTGATCGGCACGCGACCAGAGGCGATCAAGATGTTCCCGGTCGTCCATGCGCTCGAACGGAACTCGCGGCTCTCGCCGATTGTGGTGACGACAGGACAGCATCGGGACCTGGTCGCGCCGATCCTCGAGCTCGCCGGGATCGAGCCTGACCATGATCTCGACGTGGGGCGTCCCGGACTCACGCTGAACGAGCTCGTGACGTCAGTGGTCATCGGGCTCGACGCGTTCTGTCGCGATCGCTTCGGCGCCACCGGGACGGCGGTGACCACTCGAGAGTCGATTCGCGAGAACGGCTTCCCCGCCGCGACGCTCGTGCACGGCGACACATCCTCCGCGCTTGCTGCGGCCCTCGCCTCCTTTCACCTCCGGATCCCCGTCTGCCACGTCGAAGCAGGTCTGCGCACCTGGTCGACGCTCACCCCCTACCCGGAGGAACTGAATCGACAACTCATCTCCCGCATCGCGGCGTTCCACCTCGCGCCGACCTCCGTCAACAAGGAAAGCTTGGTGCGCGAGGGCATCCGTTCCGAGCAGATCTTCGTCACGGGCAACACCGGAATCGACGCATTGCGGTACGCCGCGAGTCTCGAACCGCAGTTCGACGATCCAGCCGTCGCGGCGGCCGTCGCTTCGAACCGCCACCTGGTGGTCGTCACCGCCCACCGCCGTGAGAACTGGAACGGGGGTCTCGGACGCATTGCCGACGCGGTCGATCAACTCGCAACCGCGCATCCGGAGACGGGGTTCGTCCTGCCGCTCCATCCGAATCCGCTCGTCCGGCGCGAGCTCGGCGCCCCGCTCTCGGCGCACCCCAATGTGATCCTGACCGAGCCACTGGGCTATGCCCAGTTCGCGCGCCTGATGTCGAGGGCCGTGGTGATCCTCACCGACTCAGGTGGCATCCAGGAGGAGGCACCGGCCCTCGGCGTCCCGGTGCTCGTCGCAAGAGAGAGCACAGAGCGAGGCGAGGGGATCGGAGCGGGAACGCTGACCCTGGTCGGGACCGACAGCGCCCGGATCGTGACCGCCGTGACTTCCGTGCTCGCCGACCCTGCCGCCCACGCCGTCGACCCTGAGATCAATCCGTACGGCGACGGGCGCGCTGCGGAACGCATCGTCGCTGCTTTCGAGAACCTGGCGGGCCTCGGCCCTTCACCCGTCCGGTTCGGATCGGGCTTCTCGCGCGACCTGGTGCTCCAGGCGGCCGGCTATCCGGTCGGGTTGCTGAGCGAGCCAGCAGGGCCCCGCAACGCTCAGCCCGACAGGAGCGAGGAGAACGACCGGTGGGTGGGTCGCTGACCGGTCTCGTGCTGCCGTTCGAGGGCCTGCCGCCCGTTGTCCGGGTGCTCTTCTGGGTCGCCTTCGTGCTGATCGTCGGAGGCCTCGTCTGGACGAGCGCGCTCTTTGCCGCGTCGCGGCGTGCGCTTGCAGACGCACCAGCCCCGGCCGACCACCTCGTGAACGAGTTCCTCTGGGTGTTCCTCGTTCCGGCCCTGAACGAGGAGGTGACGATCGTCGACAGCGTCAGGCGACTCCTGGCGGTCGAGGCTGCCAACAAGGCGATCGTCGTGATCGACGATGGCTCCTCCGACGGCACCGCCAGGGTGCTTGCCGAGCTCGAAAGCGCCGAGCTGACGGTGCTTCAGCGAACCCTTCCCGACGCGCGTACGGGCAAGGCCGCGGCGCTGAACACAGCGTGGCGAAGCCTCGACGAGACCCTCGCCACGGGACGCTGGGCCGGTTGGCGACGGGAGCAGGTGGTGGTCGTCGTCGTCGACGCGGACGGGCGGCTCGACCCGACCGTTCCTCGCTTCGCGGCCGCGCACTTCGCCGAGCCCGCCGTCGGGGGGTTACAGACACTCGTGCGGATCTACAACCGCTCCCGACCTCTGACGTGGCTCCAGGATGTCGAGTTCTCGGTGTACGGCCTGCTCTTCCAGGCCGGCCGAACCGCGCTCGGCACCGCTGGGATGGGCGGGAACGGACAACTCAACCGGCTGTCGGCGCTCGACTCCGTCGCCGACGTCGGCGACGGCGGCCCGTGGCGCGACCGGCTCACCGAGGATCAGGACCTCGGCCTGCGCCTTCTCGAGTCTGGGTGGCGTTGCGTGTCCGACGCCCGCGTGAGCGTGAACCAGCAGGGAGTGCCCGATGTGCGACGCCTCCTCCGTCAACGAACACGCTGGGCTCAGGGGAACCTCCAGGCGATGGCACACCTCCGCGGCGCCTTGAACGTGGAACGCTCCTGGACCGCGCGACTCGATCTCGTTGCGTACCTCCTTCAGCCGCTGTTCCAAGCGGTGATCGGGATCGCGTTCGCCCTCAGCATCGTTTTGGCCGTGTTCGACGTGGCCGACTTCTGGGGCAACGACGGCTGGCTACAGCTCGCGTTCTTCTTCGTGTTGGGCTTCGGTGGTGTCGTCCTCGGCTGCATCGCCAGGGGCGCTCAAAACGGTGCGGTCGGGATCCTACGGGGCATTCTCGTCGTGCCGATCTACGCGGCGTACTCGTGGCTGATCTGGCCCGTCCTGACCCGTGCCGCGGCACGCCAGCTCGTCCGTCGCCGAGATTGGGCGAAGACTGCGCGAGAGCCGATCAGCAGGACCTGAGCCCGGCCGCCGACGATCACGATCCGGTCAGTCATCCTTGCTCCGATCCAGGTTGTCGGTGTCGCGTCTCGAGCGGCGATGAGCAGAAAGCGACGCTGAGGTTGTCTGATCGGTTTGTGTCTGGTCTCAGCCGATCTCTTACCCGCAGGTAAGAAACCCGCCCGGCGCGACACCAACACTCACGAGGACACCTTCACCATGGAACTCGAACTCCAACCCGTCGAGGTCGTGCCCTTCTCCGAAGAGCTTGCCTCCCGCACCTCCGAACTGCTCGACCAGCCCGGCCTGCTGTCCATCCCCGAGCTCGAACAACTCGTGACGCAGATTGCCGAGCGACCTGACCTGTGGCGGCCCCTCGTCGTCGTGGACCGGGATCGGCGACGGTATGAGTTGCTCTTCGAGGACGAACGAGTCGACATCTGGGTGCTCTCCTGGATGCCCGGCCAGCGCACCGGGTTCCACGATCACGACCGCTCCGGCGTGGGCCTCGTCTGTGCACAGGGCGAGCTGACCGAAGGCAGCCTCGTGATCGGCGCCGAGGCGCAGACGATCCGGATGGCGCCGGGTGTCTCCCGCAGTGGGCCTGGAGGCTACGTTCATGCCGTCGCTCATCACGCTGGGGAGCCGGCGGTCTCCATCCACGCCTACTCCCCGCCGCTGATCGCCGTCGGCCAGTACCGCATCGACGGGGACGGCAGGCTGCGGCGAGAGCTGGAGCACGGCCGCAAAGAGCTTCAGGATCGGACGATCCTCGCGAACAGCACGCGGGTGGCGCAACCCGGTGGCTGACAGCGATCTCCACACACTCGCGGCGGCAGACCTCATTGCCTGGCGGCGTGAGCAGCTCCTCGAAAGCGGCTTTCCGCGTTCCCTGGCAGCCCGGGTTGCGCGTGATCCCCACTTCGACCTGCACGCATTGATCGAGCTCAGCGAACGCACGTGTCCTCCCGAGCTCGCCGTCCGGATCCTTGCACCCCTCGAGAGCTTCGCGGACACGAGATGAACGACGGCACGATTACAGTCCCCCACGAGGTGAGAGCCGACGGTCCGACGACGCCCGGTGCCGAGTGGCCGGCGACAGCGGTCATGGACTCAGCGTCGCGTGAATGGCTGAGCTGCCTGCGCGCCGAGGGAGCGATTCGTGGTGACGCGATCGCCCGGCTGCACGCGTTGCTGCTCCGTGCGGCACGATTCGAGGTCGCTCGACGGCGGCCAGCGCTGCCGCATCTACGCGGGAACGAGCTCGAGGACATCGCGGTCGAGGCGGCAGACGATGCCCTGATGAGCGTGCTTGCCCGCCTCGACGACTTCCGCGGACTGAGCCGCTTCACCACCTGGGCCTACAAGTTCGCCCTCTTCGAGGCGGCCGTGAAGCTACGCCGCCGCGCCTGGCAAGGACGGGAAATACCGCTCGATCCGACCACATGGGGCCTATTCTCCAGCGCCGGCCTCCAACCAGATCGGCAGGCCGAGCAAAGCGAGCTGCTGTCTGCCCTGCAGCGCCTGATCGCAGAGAGCCTCTCGCCTCATCAACGGCGAGTGCTCGTCGCTCTCGCGTTGAACGGCGTCCCGATCGACGTTCTCGCCGAGAGTCTCTCGACGACACGCGGCGCGCTCTACAAGACGTTGCACGACGCACGCCGCAAGCTACGGCGGCAACTGACCGACTCGGGCTTCGCCCTGGACGGCTGGCCGGAGGAGGTGAAGTGATGACGCAACGAGAGCCTTATGAGATGCTCGCACGACTGCTCGGCCCGGCAGAGCCGGAGGTCGGCTGCGAGGTCTGCTTCGACGAGCTCGACCACTACGTCGAGCTCGAGCTCGCCGGCCACGACGCCGACGCCGCCATTCCCGGCATGCGCGCACACCTCATCGGCTGCCCCGCCTGCCAGGAGGAGCACGAAAGCCTTCGCGCTCTCACATCGGAAACCGTTCGGTGACGCCAGGGGAGGAGTAAATCGATGAGTCAGAGGCCGCCGTTACCGCCGTTCACGGAGGAGACTGCACGCCAGAAGGTGCAGGCGGCGGAGGATGCCTGGAACAGCTGCGATCCGGAACGCGTCGCACTGGCCTACACCGAGGACTCGGTGTGGCGCAACAGAGACGAGTTCTTCCAGGGTCGTGCCGCGATCACCGAGTTCCTGCGGCGCAAGTGGGCTCGTGAGCTCGATTATCGGCTGCACAAGGAGCTTTGGTGCTTCACCGACAACCGCATCTCCGTCCGCTTCGAATACGAGTCGCGCGACCCGAGCGGGCAGTGGTGGCGCAGCCACGGCAACGAGCACTGGGAGTTCGACCAGCACGGCTTGATGCGGCGCCGCGACGCCAGCATCAACGATTATCCCATCGAGGAGCACGAGCGCCGTGTGCCCGTAGGATCGACGTAGTGTCGTTGTCGACCATCGGTGCGATCGCGCTTCTGATCTGCTGGCATCTCTACAAGGTCCGCAGCAGGACACTTTGAGGAAATAGCCGAAGCTCCCGGCGGGAGCACTCGGCGATCGAGCGTAGGGTGAACGTAGGCTCTTCTCCGCAGAAGCAGTTCGCCGCCGTCTGTTGCAGTGTTCAGAGCTCACTTGCGGGCAGATTCAGTCTGCTCCAGTTCGTTGCAGCCTGGGGCTACTGACCCAAGGTCGCTGGTTAGCGTCCAGCACGGCCCATCGGCAGGCACGAGGCCTTGACCGATCGCAGACGCGGGCACGACGTCACGCGAGCTGCTCGCGGGGCTGGAGGCTCAGGTGCACCTCGACCTCGTCCACCGTCGCCGGTTCCCGCTCGATCGACCGAGCCACCGCGACGAGTCGCTCGACGAGCTGTGCATTCGATTCCGCCGGCACGCCTCGTCGGAGCTGCAGCGTGTCCTCCATGCCGGTCCGCGCATTTCCGCCCATTGCAAGCCCGATCGCGGTCATCGGGAGGTTCCAGCGCCCGATCGCGATCGCCTGCCAGACGGTGCCGGTCGGGAGACGCGCAACGAGTTGCACGAGGGCAGCAGGTGTTGCCGGCATGCCGCCGCGGATTCCCATCACGATCGAGAACTGGAGCGGCTCGGGTACGAGGCCTTCCTCCGCGAGCTGGAGAGCGACATCGAGATGGCCGGTGTCGTAGATCTCGAGCTCAGGTTTTACGCCGAGCTCCTGCATCCGGGCGGCCAGACGACGTACACCGTCCGGCGGGTTTCTGAACTCGCCGCTGCCGAAGCTCATCGAGCAGGGGTTCAACGACGCCATGCGCGGGCGCGCTTCGACCAGCTGCTCGCGCTGCTCGAACGGGACGTCGAGACCAACACCTGTCGAGAGCTGGACGAGGGCGTCGCAGCGCTCCTCGATGAGGGCCACGGTGCGCCGGGCGGTCTCGAGGTCGGCCGTCGGCAGGCCGTTCTCGTCGCGGATGTGGACGTGGACGACTGCAGCCCCGGCCTCGTAGGCGCCGCGGGCCGCCTCGGCGATCTCCTCAGGCGTGGTCGGCAGACCTGGGTTGTCGGCCTTCGTTGCGATCGGCCCGGTGATCGCGCACGTGATGATTGCGCTCTCCATCGGCTTACCGTGGGCGCGCCAGCGTCTCTTGCGCGCCGACGAGGTGGCGGAGCAGCCGGTCGCGCGTCGCCTGTGCGTCCTCGTCCGGTCCACTCGAGGAACCCCTTCCCGCTCTTCATGCCGAGGTCGCCGCGCTCGACCGACGCCTGCAGGATCGGCGCCGGCCCTGGCGTTCGATCGAGGTGCGGCAGCAGGTAGTCGTGGATCGCGAGAGTGAGATCGAGCCCGACGAGGTCGGCGTTCTCCATCGGCCCGAGCGCGGCAAGACGGAGACCGAAACCTTCCTTGACGACGCGGTCGATGGTCGCCGCGTCACAGACGCCCGCGTCCACGAGCGCGAACGCCTCGCGCCAGAGCGCGTGCTGGAGGCGGTTGCCGACAAAGCCCGGGATGTCGCGGCGGACGTGCACCGGCGACTTCCCCGCCTGCTCGAGAAGATCGATCGTCCGAGCTACGACATGTCTGGTCCGTCGCCTGCGCTTCGACGACCTCGACGAGCGGGACGAGGTACGGGGGATTCCACCAGTGGGTGCCGACGATCCGCTCGGGACGCGAGCATCGCGCGCGATGTCGGCGATAGCGATCACCGACGTGTTCGTGGCGAGCACCGCTTCGGGGGCCGTGAGCCGATCGAGCTCGGCGAACAGGCGCTGTTTCAGCTCGACCCGCTCGGGCGCGGCCTCGAAAACGAAGTCTGCGTCGGCAACCGCGTCTGCCAGCGCCGGCCGCAGCTCGATGGCGGCGGCCGCCGACGTGTCTCGGCCAGCGAGCTCGAGGTTGCGTCGAACCCGCTCGGGCACGGAAGAGAGCACGTCCGGGTCGGGGTCCTGGATAGCGACGACGAACCCTTGCTCCGCGAACGTCTGAGCGATCCCGTGGCCCATGAGGCCGGCACCGACGACTGCGATACGCGCGCCTCCACCCATCAGCCGGCCGTGTAGCCGCCGTCGACGAACAGCACCTGCCCGGTGCAGAAGTCGGATGCGGGCGAGAGGAAGTAGAGGAGGGCGCCCGCAAGATCCGCGGTCTCACCCGAATCGACCGAGTGGGATGCGCGTCAGGAACCCTTCGCGAACCGTCTTGCCCGGGTCGTCGTCGCTGAACATCCATTCGGTCAGATCAGACCGAAAGACGGTCGGCGCGACCGCGTTGACGTTGATTCCGTGAGGGCCCCACTCGCAGGCGAGCGTCTTGGTGAGCAGGTTGACCGCCGCCTTCGAGGCGCAGTACGCCGTGTAGCCGGCCGGATGCCCGAGCCCGCTTCTCGTCGAAGATACGAGGAGCACCTTGCCACCACGTCCCTGCGCGAGCATCTGCCGCCCAGCGGCACGGCAGGCGAGCCAGGTGCCTCGAAGGTTCGCGTCGAGGACGGCGTCGAAGTCGGCGACGGGCTGGTCGACGATGGACGAGACCTTGTTGATGCCAGATGCCGTTACGAGCAGGTCGAGCCCGCCGTGCGCGTCCACCGCAACCTCGACCATCGCGGCGGCGTCCTCCTCGGTCTGAGGACGACGTGCGACCACCGCGACTTGCGCCCCGGCTCGCCCGAGTTCCGCGCTGAGCTCCTCCAGCGAAGACGTGTTCGCGCCCGCGAGCGTGACCGCGGCACCCGCGTCGACGAGGGTGCGCGCCGCCATCTGTCCGAAGGCGCCGGTCGCGCCGGTGATCAGCGCCGAGCGGCCCGTGAGGCCGAACAGGTCGGTGACTTGACTCATGGCGCACCCGGGGGATAGGGCAGGACGACGATCATCGACGCCGGCCGATTCGTCCGGTTCTCGATCGAGCGGGCCTCGTTCGGCGCCAGCTGGCACGAGTCGTACGGACCGAGAACCACCTCCTCCGCGTCGGTGACGACGGTCACCTCGCCCTCGGTCACGACGTACACCTTCTCCAGAGGCGTGACGTCGCGCTCGCAACCGCCGGCGGGGAGGAAGTGCGAGAGCCCGACCCAGAAGCTCTCCGTGCCCGAGGCCTCCCAGCCCTGCAGTCGCAGTGCGCGACAGTCGTAGTGCTTGGGCGCATCGTACGAGCGCGCCTCCGCGAGCCGCGTCACCTCCATCAGGCCGCGTCCCCGGTCTCGAGCCGGTATTCGCCGGTGGGATCGACGATCGCCACCAATCGCACGATGCAGCCGTCCCCGTTGACCCACCGCCAGGGGAAGGCTGCGAACGTCACGCGCATACCCGTTACCTCGTCGATCTGGCCACCGACGTTCTCGAAGCCGACGATGCCGTTCCCGAGCAGCGCCCGGTGGCACGGCTCCCAGTAGGGGAAGTCATCGGCCGCATCACGGCCGGTGTGATCCTTGTACTCCTCGAGCACGCCGGGAATCAGCGGCCCGTTCGGCTGCGGTCCGATCGCCGTCCCGAGCGGATGGTCGAGTGCCTGGCAGTCGATCCCGAAGCCCTTCACTCCGCGGTCGCGCAGCCATTCCCCGGCTTCCTTGTACGTTCCCGGCGAGTAGACGAAGTACTGCCGGTTGTCTCCGTAGTGGCGATGCCAGCCCGTGTTGACGATCACGATGTCCCCGGGGCGGATCTCGGGTCTCGCGTTCTCGAGATCCTCGGCCGTGATCACCTCCCACTTCTCCTTGGGGATCGAGACGACGACCCCGCTGCCGAAGTACGACGAGAGCGGTACCTCGTCCATGAACCGTGTGCCTTCGACCACATGGGCCGGTGCATCGGTGTGCGTCGTGCAGTGCATGAACGTCGTGATCTGCTGCGACAGCACCCCCGACTTCGCCATGTAGTGGAAGCGCTCGATCTTCACGTCGGGGAAGTACGGCCAGAGCGGCGCGAAATGACCCCAGGGGTGGCTCAGGTCGTAGAACCTGAGCGCCTGCTCCTTTCCGATCCGCTCCTCGTGCGTCGTCGCTACGGCAGTGGTCACCATCTCGACTCCTTCAGTCGCTGTTCGCAGGGCTCACGCTCATACCGGATGATGGAACACGGGCTCCTGCATCCCGAGACTCGAGTCTAGGAGTCACCGAAAGGCGATGTCAAAGCGCCGTCGACGGTGGGGCGGAGGCGCTAGTCGTCGAGCGGAACGGAGAGGGCGCGCTCGATCTCGTCCCGTGCACGCACGAGCGCGGACACCACCCGATCCTCGTTCCCGTAGTACCGCTGCGCGGGCAGCGGGACGGTCACGGCTGCGTGCTGCCCCATCGGGTCGCAGATCGCGGTCCCGACTGCACAGATCCCGAGCGTGTGCTCCTCCCGGTCGAATGCGACGCCGGTCAGGCGCACCTGCTCGAGCTCCTCGAGCAGGCGGTCGCGGTCGGTGATCGTGTTCGGCGTGAGAGGTGCGAGCTCCGGGAGCAGGAGCTTCTCGACGTGGTCATTTGGCAACTGGGCAAGCAACGCCTTGCCGTTCGCAGTGCAGTACGCGGGGAACGTGCTCCCCACAGCCGAGACCGCCCGCAGACGCCTGGACGCCGCGATCTGATCGATGAAGAGAACATGGTCTCGCTCGAGGATCGCCAGGTCGACGGTCTCGTCGACTTCTCGCGAGAGGCGAGCGAGGAAGGGGTGCACCTCGAAGGCGACGTCGCGTTGCGCGGCGAGCCCGAGCGTCAGCAACATCGGGCCGAGGCGATAGCGGCCGTTGGCAGAGGCCCGCACCACGAGCCGCTCCTTCTCCAGCGCAACGACGAGCCTGTGAACCGTCGAGCGGGGCAGACCGACGCGTTCGGAGATCTGAGAGAGGCTCGAGCCCGCCCCCTGGCCGGCCAACGCGTCGAGGATCCGCGCCGCGCGCTCGATCACCTGAACGCCTTCTCCGTCACGGACCTTGCGTTTGGACCTTGGCGTGGGCGAGCTCATGCTGTTTTATCCGTCCTACGAGACGGTACGAGTTGTGTCGTCCTTCGATACGGCGCGAACCGTACCGCAGGGTCCTGATCGACGAGGAGGAGACGGACATGGCTGACATCGGACAGTCACCGGGCCTCGAGGAGTGCTATGCCGAGCGGTTCGACCGCGGCCGCCTCCTCAAGCGCGCGGTGGCGGCGGGCGCGACGCTGAGCCTCGCCCCGTACATTGCGACGTCCGCCTACGGCGCCAGCACGCGACCCGTGAAGATCGGGTGGGTTGCGCCGCTGACCGGCCCGCTCGCCAGCTTTGGCGAGGCGAACCGCTACACCGTGGGCGTGATGCAGAAGCTGTTCAGCAAGGGCATCAGGGTGGGGACGAGTGTCCACCCCGTCGAGATCCTGCTGCGCGACTCGCAGTCGAACGCCAACCGCGGCGCGACTGTCGCCCAGAGCCTGATCCTCGACGACGACATCGACCTGATGCTCGTCAGCAGCACGCCGCTCACGACCAACCCGGTCTCGGACGTCTGCGAGGCGAACGGCATGCCGTGCGTCGTCACCGACGTGCCGTGGCAGGCGTGGTTCTTCGGCCGCAAGGGCGACCCCGCGAAGGGGTTCAAGTGGACGTACCACTTCTTCTGGGGTCTCGAGGACATCATCGCCGTCTTCCTCGATCTGTGGAGCCAGGTTCCCACCAACAAGGTCGTCGGTGCGCTCTATCCCAACGACCCCGACGGCGCCGCCTGGGCGGACAAGAAGAACGGCTTCCCGCCGGTGCTCAAGAAGACCGGGTACACGCTGATCAACCCGGGTCTCTACCCGGAGCCGAACGACGACTTCTCGAGCCACATCGCTGCGTTCAAGAAGGGCAACGCTCAGATCGTCACCGGTGTGCCGCTGCCGCCCGACTTCGTCACGTTCTGGAAGCAGGCGCTGCAACAGGGCTTCCAGCCGAGGATCGCGTCGATCGCGCGGGCGCTGCTGTTCCCGACGGACGTCGAGGCGCTGGGCAAGGACGGCGCCGGCATGTCGACGGAGGTCTGGTGGCATCCGGGCACGCCGTACAGGTCGTCTCTGACGAAGCAGAGCGCGGCCGCGCTGGCGGCGCAGTGGACGAGGCAGACGAAGAAGCAGTGGACGCAGCCGATCGGCTCGTCGCACGCGCTCTTCGAGGTTGCTGCAAACGTGCTCGGACGGACGAAGGACATCGACGACAAGGAGTCGATCGTTGCGGCGATCAAGGGGACGACGCTCGACACGGTCTTCGGGCATGTCACGTGGCGGGGCGGGAAGGCGCAGAACCCCGTCGCCAACGTCTCCAAGACGAAGCTCGCGGGTGGCCAGTGGCGCAAGGGCAAGAAGTACCCGTACGAGATGATCGTCGTGAGCAACAAGCGGGTTCCCGGGCTCAAGCGGGAAGGCAAGCTGCAGCCGATCCAGTACAAGTAGGAACAGAGGCGTTCTTGCCGGCCCTGGTCGAGCTCCACGACGTCTCCAAGTCGTTCGGCTCGGTCAAGGCGATCCAGGACGTGACCCTGCATGTCGAGCGCGGTGAGGCGCTCGGCATCGTGGGGCCGAACGGGGCCGGCAAGACCACCCTGCTGAACGTCGTCGCGGGCATGCTCCGCGCCGACAGCGGCACGGTGCGCTTCGAGGACCGGGACATCACACGGCTCCCGGGACACGCCCACTGCCGGGAAGGCATCGCACGCACGTTCCAGATCCCGCGTCCCTTCGCGGGGCTGACGGCCTTCGAGAACGTGCTCGTCGGCGCTGCCTATGGGGGCCGCGGCTCCCGCGCGGGCACTCAGCAGACCTGCCTGGAGGCGCTCGACCGCGCGCGGCTGCTCGGAAAGGCGAACGCGGTGGCCGGTCGGCTGACGTTGCTCGAGCGGAAGCGGCTCGAGCTGGCACGGGCGCTCGCCACGAAGCCGCGACTGCTGCTGCTCGACGAGATCGGCGGCGGCCTGACCGAGCCGGAGGTGCTCGAGCTCGTCGACACGATCAAGGCTCTCCGCGGTGAGGGGATCACGATCGTCTGGATCGAGCACATCGTCCACGCTCTGCTGTCCGTCGTCGATCGGCTCGTGGCGCTCGCCGCGGGGCGCAAGCTGATCGAGGGCGACCCGGAGACGGTGATGTCGAGCCCCGAGCTGCGTGACGTCTACCTGGGAGCCGATCTGTGAGCCTGCTCAGCCTCGACGCGGTCGACTGCTACTACGGCGACTTCCAGGCGCTGTTCGATGTCAGCGTGCACGTCGACGAGGGCGAGACCGTCGCCGTGATCGGCGCCAACGGAGCGGGCAAGTCGACGCTGCTCGCATCGGTCGCCGGCCTCCTGCGCCCCGGGTCGGGAAGCGTCAGCTTCGACGGTCGCCGCATCGAGCGGCTCGCGGCTCATGTCCGGGTCAAGTCCGGTATCTCGCTCGTACCCGAAGGGCGCCGTATCTTCCCCAGCCTCACGGTCGAGGAGAACCTTCGCATCGGGGCACAGCGGAACCGAAAGGGGCCCTGGGAGGTGCGCAAGGTGTACGAGCTCTTCCCTGCGCTCGAGGCACTGGCGGGCCGCTGGGGCGGCACGTTGTCAGGCGGCGAGCAGCAGATGTGCGCCATCGGCCGCGCGCTGATGGGAAATCCGCGGCTGATCCTGCTCGACGAGCTGTCGCTCGGCCTCGCGCCGGTTGTGATCAAGTCGATCTACGCGGGGATGGGGAACATCTCGCGCGAGGGAACCACGGTCGTCCTCGTCGAGCAGGACATCAGCCAGGCGCTCACCGCCGCCGACCGCGCCTACTGCCTGCTCGAGGGTCGGGTCTCGCTGCACGGGCCGACTGCCGAGCTGACGCGCGAGCAGGTCGTCGACGCCTACTTCGGGGCGCGCTGAGCGATGGTCTGGATCAACCAACTCGTGCAGGGGATCCTGCTGGGCGGGCTGTACGCGCTCTTCGCGACGGGTCTGTCACTTGTGTTCGGCGTGATGCGCCTCGTCAACCTGGCACACGGCGACCTGATTGTCATGGCGTCGTTCCTCTCCGTTGCACTCGTGGGCGACCTCGGCTGGAACCCGTTCGCAACGCTCGTGCTGCTGATCCCGCTGATGGCGGTGCTCGGCTTCCTGCTCCAGTACTTCCTCCTCAACTTCACGCTCGACAACGAGCTGACGCCGATCCTGGCGACCTTCGGGCTGGCGATCATCATCCAGAACGCGCTGCTCGAGCACTTCTCTGCCGACCGGCAGCGCCTGCACCCGGGTGCGATCGAAACGGAGAGCATCAAGGTCAACGAGCAGATCTCGATCGGCTGGCTTCCGCTGCTCACGTTCGCGGTTGCCGTCCTGCTCCTCGCGGGCCTGCAGCTGATGATCCGCTACACGCGACTCGGCCGCTCGCTGCGGGCAACGTCCGACGACCAGCGCACGGCGCAGCTGGTCGGGATCGACAACCGGCGCCTGTACGGGATCGCGATGGCCATCTCGCTCGGAACGTGCGCGATCGCCGGCGTGTTCCTCGGCGTATACACGAGCTTCGACCCGACAAGCGGCCCGGCGAGGCTGATCTTCGGCTTCGAAGCGGTGATCATCGGGGGTCTCGGCTCGCTCTGGGGAACCCTGCTCGGCGGCATGGTGCTCGGCGTGGCACAGACGATGGGCGCCGAGGTCTCGATCGGCTGGGGCGAGCTCACCGGGCACCTGGTCTTCCTCGCCATCCTCCTCGTCAGGCCGCGCGGCTTCTTCCCGCGTGCGGAGCCCGTGTGAGCACGGGCGAGACCACGCTCGCCACGGTCACAGTGGTGCGGCGTACGTGGACGGGCGCGGTGACCGCGGTCGTGCTGGCCGCCTTGCTCGTGGTGCTCGTCACGGCGCCCTGGTGGGTTGGCGAGGGCCGGCAACGAGACATGATCGAGCTGTTCACGCTGCTCGCGCTCGCTCAGATGTGGAACCTGCTCGCGGGCTACGCCGGTCTTGTCTCGATCGGCCAGCAGGCATTCATCGGGATCGGCGGCTACGGGCTCTATCTGCTCGGCGATCGCGCCGGCGTGCATCCGTTTCTCGCCGTGGCCCTCGCTGGGCTCGCCGCCGCGGCCCTCTCGCTCCCGATCGCTGCCCTCGTGTTCCGCCTGCGCGGCGGCTATTTCGCGATCGGCACGTGGGTGATCGCCGAGGTGTGCGCCCTCCTCGCGCTGAACGGAGCGGACATCGGCGTCGACGTGGGCGGAGGCAACGGGACGACGATCATCTCGGCCGCCCAGCTCGATCGCACGTTTCGCTCGCACGGCGCGTACTGGTGGGCCCTCGGGCTCGGCGCAGGGTCGGTGATCCTCGTCTATCTCCTCCTGCGGTCGAGGATCGGGCTTGCGCTGACCGCGCTCCGTGACGACGAAACGGCCGCCAGGAGCCTCGGCGTCGACGTGCTGCGCATGAAGGTGCTGGTGTGGGCGATCGCAGCGCTCGGCTGCGGCCTCGTCGGCGCGGTCGTCTACCTGAACCTGGTGCGCGTGCAGCCCGACGCGGCCTTCGAGGTGCAGTGGACTGCGTACATGATCTTCATCGTCGTGATCGGCGGGATCGGCACCATCGAGGGGCCGATCATCGGTTCGATCGTCTTCTTCGCACTGCAGCAGAATCTCTCGCAGTACGGCACCTGGTACCTGATCATCCTCGGCAGCGTGGCGGTGCTCGCCGCGGTCTGGCTCCGTGGTGGGATCTGGGGCACCCTGACGCGCTTCGTGGACGTCCGGCTCTTCCCGGTGCAGCGACGCGTTCGGATGAGCGCTCCGGATCCTGCCGATGCTGGCCCGGCAGGCTAGTCGGCGACCTCTGTTCACCGGCGTTTGGTAAAGATGGGCTGATGCACGTCGTGGGGCGTACGAGCGAGCTCGCCCTCGGTGCCGGACGGCTCGCCGGGCACAGCGAGGGATACCGCCGGCAGGTCCTCGTCGACCGCACGACCGGGTCGCCTCACCAGGAGGTCGTCATCGCACACCTCGAGCCGGGGGGCGGGGTCGACCGCCACCTGCATGCGTTCGAGAAGGCGCTCTACGTGCTCAGCGGGCGGGTCGTGCTCGAGGTCGCGGGTCAGACCGAGCACCTGACCGCAGACGACTACGTCTTCATCGACCGCGCGGTGCCTCACGCGTTCGCGAACGACGGGTCGGATCCGGCCCGGTGGCTCGAGGTCTGCGCCCCGCAGCCCGGAGCCGGCCTCGACGACACCGTGTTCGTCGCAGTGGACGCACCGGGAGCCGATGTCGAGACGCCATATCGGCGCTGGCACTTCGACGAGAGCGCACTACCGGCGCCGAGCAGCGCGATCGGGCTCGCCGGGTTTGGTGAGGCGAACGTCGGCGGGGCGGCGGCAAAGGTCCTGATCGGGCCTGACACGGGCGCGAGCCAGCTCATCCTCATGGTCGTCCAGTACGCCCCCGGTGGGTTCATCACGCGCCACGACCACGCCTTCGAGGAAGCATTCTTCTTCCTGACGGGTGAGATCGAGGCCTCGCTCGACGAGGAGCGGCACACACTTGTCGCCGGTGATTTCTGCTGGAGCGGCGTCGGAAGCATGCAGGCGCTCGCGAACCGCTCGAACGAACCGGTGCGGTGGCTCGAGACACAGGTACCGCAGCCTCCGTCGAGGTACCAGGCGCGCTTCGTGGCCGACTGGGAACGGCTCGTCGGCGAGACAGCGGCATCGCGCTGACGCAAATTCCGCGGCCGACTACTCCTTCTTGAGGACGACGCTGACGTCCCTCGGGCTCACGAGGTCCGGCACCGTCCAGCCGTCGAGGTCGTACTCGGCCATGCACTGCTCGGCGAAGCCTTTGATCTTCTCGACCGTCCCGTCGCCCTGGGCCATCCAGTAGCACTCGAGCTTGGTCAGCTCGTGGCTGCCCGAGTAGGAGCGCTCGTACAGCTCGTGCCGACCGCCGAACTCCGAGCCGATCGCGTCCCAGAGGAGGTTGAAGAGCTTGATCTTGTCGATCGCCTCGTATCCGTTCGAGCCACGGTAGAACTGGTCGAACAGGGGTCGCAGCTCGGGTGTCTGCCAGTCGCGAGCGCTCGACGGGCGCGCGATGAGTGCGCCGCCGGTCTGGTTCTCGATGATCCCCTTGATCGCCGGATACGCCTGGTTCGAGAGGATCCGATACGCCGAGGCGGCCTCGATGTTGGGCAACACGGACCCGGCCGCAGACGGCACGGGATTGAGGCACATCGCGTCGGTCAACGACCAGAACATGTTTCGCCAGGCGAGAATCTCCCCGATCGACGCCTGGATGCCACGGAAATCGATCGTCCCCGTCGCCTCTACCGCCTTGATGAACAGCCCGGCGAGGAAGTCGAGCTTCACTGCCAGCCTCGTGCATCCCTGCAGCAGGGCGCGCCAGATGAAGCCGGTCAGGTGGTACGTGCTCGCGATCTCGAGGTTCCCGTTGATGAGGAAGTTCTCCCATGGGATGAGCACGTCCTCGAAGATCAGGACGGCGTCGTTCTCGTCGAAGCGGCTCGAGAGCGGATAGTCGAACGGGCTCCCGACCGTTGCGGCCATGAGCTCGTAGGACGGGCGGCAGACGAGCTTGACGCCGGGTGCGTTCATCGGCGCGAAGAAGGAGAGCGCGTACTCCTCCTTCTTGATCGGCAGCGCGCCGTGGTAGGAGACGAAGTTGTAGTTCGAGTACGCCGAGCCCGTCGCGACCATCTTGGCGCCGCGGACGACGACACCGTCGTCGGTCTCCTTCACACGATGGATGAACACGTCGTCGACCTCGTGGATGTCCTTGTTGCGGTCGACGGGCGGGTTCACGAGCGTGTGGTTCATGAAGTACACGTTGTTCTGCGCCTCCGTGTACCAGCGCCTCGCGTTGTCGGCGAAGGGCGCGTAGTAGTCGGCGTTCGGCCCGTACGTCGCGAGGAAGGCCGCCTTGTAGTCCGGGCTGCGCCCCATCCAGCCGTAGGTCAGGCGCTGCCAGGCAGCGATCGCGTCGCGACCCTTGACGAGATCCTCGGCCGACATCGGTGCCTTGAAGAACGGGTGCGTGAAACCGCCGTTCCCGGTGTCCGTCGGAGTGGTGAGCACCGCGCTCGTCTCGGGGTCGTGCAGCGCGTCGTACAGGCGGGCGACGCTTCGGGCCCCGTTGCGGAACGCGGGGTGGCTCGTGACGTCGTCGACCCGTTCGCCATAGATCCACACCTCGCGCCCGTCGCGCAGGCTGGCGAGGTACTCGTCACCGTTCATCGGGCGCGCCGCCGACCCGGCGCTCGCCCCATCACTCGCCACGTGCGTCATCAAAACCTCCCGACCGTTGCAGTCGCGTGAGTCTGCCACGCTCTGCGTGACGCCCACAAGACGTCGACACAGCTGATCAGCCCGAGGTGACGGTCACTTCGAGACGCTTGAAGCCGCGGAGGACATTGTTGAGAGCGCGCTCCGTCTTCCCGAGCTCGATCCGTTCGACCCGTCTCGCAAGCGCAGCGAGCACTGCGCGGAGCTCGAGCCGCGCCAGGGGCATGCCGACGCACTGGTGCGGCCCCCAGCCGAACGCCAGCTGATCGGACGGCTTGCGCAGGATGTCGAACCGATCCGCATTCTCCCATTTGCGCTCGTCGCGGTTCGCGGAGGCAAAGACGACGACGACGCGCGACCCGCCCGGGATCGTCACGCCGTCGAGCTTGTGGTCGCGTGTCGTCTGGCGCGAGAACGCCTGGATGGGCGATTCGAGCCTGAGCGCCTCGTTGACGGCGTGCGGCAGAAGCGAGGCGTCATCCCGCAGCAACTGCCACTGCTCGGGGTGGTGAGCGAACAACCAGATCGCGTTCAGGATTCCGAAGATCGTCGTGTCGAGGCTCGGGCCCCAGTAGTCGTTCAGCATCACGCCCGCGCGCGCGTGCGGGATCTCGCCCGCGTCGGCCGCCTCGTACAGCCGGGCCGCCCAGCCCCCTGGCGTCAGACGTTCCTTCAACGTCGGGTCGGTCGCGTAGGCGACGGCTTCGTCGATGGTTGTGAATGCATCGCGGGTGAGGTCGTTCATCGGGCCGAAGCACTGGAAGTTCGCGAAGGCCCAATCGAGCATCCGCTCGCGTCCCTCCTCCGGCAGCCCGACCCGCTTCGAGACGATCTCGAGGGGCAAGCGCGGCGCAAGCTCGGTCGCCGCGTCGAAGGTCCGTTGCGCGACGAGCCGCTCTACCAATGCCTCGGCCTCGGCTTCGATCTCGACCTCGAGCACCTTGAGCTCGTCGTGCTCGAGCGGCCGGCGCAGAATTCCTCGCAGCATCGTGTGCTCAGGCGGATCGGTGCAGAGCACGATCCCGCTGAGGAGCTCGTTCATGCGGTCGTTCATCATCACGCCGTGTGCCGAGCTGAACACTTCCCAGTCCGTCAGTGCGGTTCGCACATCGGCGTAACGCGTCAACGCGAACATCTCGTATTTCCGCAGCCAGACGACCGAACCCGCCTCGCGCAGCTCGCGGTAGAGCGGGTACGGATCGAGTAGCGCGTGCTCGCTCCAGAGATCGAGGTGCGACGCGGGCACGGTCAAGGCCATCCCACGCGCGATCATCACAGGCGCCGTCCTGCTGTGCAATCAACGCTGTACCGCTAACGGGCCACGTGTCGCTGAACACTCGGCTGCGGGCACCGAGAGTCAAGGCCCGTGAGGCAGGGGTGAACCGCCGACCGCGGGGCCGCTGCGTCGAGGGTGGGGTCAGCCGTACCTCGATAGTGGCGTGCACCGGACTGTGCCCGGTGTCGTGGGCTGCGAGGTTGCGTGCACCAGCCAATCCGCGCCAAGGAGCCGACCCGTGTCTTCGATCGAGATGCTTCCCGCCAGCCGCAGGTTCGGTGCGACCGGCGCATCCGCGCCTCGCGCAGGCCACACCCTCCAAAACCCAACCGGCGCCCTCGTGGCTAGGGGCTCCCGTGCCCTGCTCGAAGTGCGCGCGGTCATCGGCTTCGTCTTCGGCCTGATCGCGTTCTTCATCGGTGCGATCGCGCTTCTGATCTGCTGGCATCTCTACAAGGTCCGCAGCAGGAGACTTTGACGAAGTGGCCGAAGCACCCGAAGGGAGTGCACTAGCAAGCTGCCCGAGCCTCGGTGCGGGCTAGCGTCTGCGCTGCCTCGGACGTGTGGTAGACGCTCGAACGCGGAGCTGCGTGAGGAGGCCTCGACGCGATCACAGTTCAAGAGGCGGCACACGAAACCGGTGCTGCGTCAACTGGTGGTCTGCGAGAGAATCGGGGAATCTCGTTTGAACCCCTTCACCGCGCAGTAGATGCCGAGCGACAGCTCCCAGAGGAACTCCGGGATCGTCGCGAGGGCCTGCACCGTGCCGCCTGCGTCCCAGGCGTCGAATAGCACACCGATCCCCGACAGGATGATCAATGGCCCACCGATGAGGCCCAGCATCGCCATGCCCCGTGGCACCAGACGGGAGCTGTACATCAGGTAGCCCAGGATCAGTCCGTTCCCCCAGCCGACGATGAAGCCAGGGCCGAGGAGGAACGTCCAGTCCTTGAGCGCGGCGAACGATACGGCCAGCGCCGAGGCGTCCGGACTGTCCTGGCGCAGGGTCACGATCCCGAGCACGAAGATGATCCCGGCTGCGATGAACACGCACTCCATGAGACGCGCGGTGACGAAGCCGAGGGAGAGAATCTCGTTCTGCCGTCTGAGGATCGGGAACACGACGATGGCTGTCCCGACGTTCGCGATGATGAGCAGCAGCTCCAGGAGCACTCCCAGATAGATCTGGCTGTCCTTGCCGCCACCGGTGATGTACGCGGCTGGGTCGTCGAGAACGGGCTGGAAGAGAGCGAGCGCCGGTATCGAGGTGATGAACGTGATGAGGAACAGCACTCCGAAGATCCGGGCATTCCTCTGGTCGGCTTCCATCGGTAGCTCCCTCATTTCCTGTCGGGTTCGATGAGAGTAACCCGACCGACCGAACCCCGACCTGCGCGAGCGCGCGGGACTGTCGCCTGACGACCGGGCGGTGCCGGTCGAAAACCCGCTCTAGCTCTGTGAGGGCCGAGTGAGGAGCGTGTAGTCCTCCACGTCACGGAAGCCGAGACGACGATAGACACCGTGTCCGATCGGGCTGGACTGTAGGAACGCGAACTCTGATCCGGCCTGGAAGCCGTCGCTCACGGCGCGGGCGGTCAGGGCGCTGCCGTACCCGCGACCCCGGAACTCGCTCGGCGTCGCGACGTTGAAGATGCCAGTTGCCCCGTCGAAGGTATTCGCCACCGCTGTCGACACGACCGCGCCCTCGGCACGCCCGACGTACCAGTGAGCTTCCTCCATCTGTCGCACCACCTCCATGAACCGCTCGAACAGCTCGATCGGGGCGTCGAAGGACGTGGCAAGGACCTCGGTTGTCGCCTCGACTTCGTCGTCCGTGATGAGACCGATGTCGAGCTCTGCGCGCGCCTCGACCAGCTCGCTTGCCCGTACCACCATTCCCGGGATCCGCTCCGCGTGCGTCAGTCCGAGCTCGAGCGCCGCCTGCCGGGTCCGTTCGAATCCCGACCGCAGCTGCACCGACGGCTTGGAGCCCGAGGACTCGACCTCGGCGATCGCGTCGCCGAGCGCAGCAGCCGCCGCGTCGGAGTCCTGAGATACCCAGATGCCGTTGAACTGGGGGAGGGGAATCGCCGGCAACAGTGCGACAACGAAATCCGAACGTCGCTCGAAACGAGCGCCCTCGAACCGCGCATACAGACACTCCGCCGCTGCCTCCAACGCTCGGTGCATCGCTATCGGCTCGGACATCATCGGGCGACCTTAGCCTCCGCCCGAATCTCAGGGCCGGGTGGTTCGATTCCAGCAAGGCTCGTCCGGCTCGAGTGCGCCGTCGACTGTGATTGGATGACTCGATGGCGAAGGCCGTCGTTCTCGTCCACGCGGGCATCGCGGACAGCCGTATGTGGCGACCCCAGATCGAGGCGCTCGAGGCAGCCGGATACCAGGTGAGAGCACCCGATCTCGCCGGGTTTGGTGAGCATCGGCTGCGCCCGACGCCGTTTTCGCACGTCCGCGACGTCGAGGCGCTCCTCGACGGGCCAACCGCGGTCATAGGCTGCTCGCTCGGAGGCCGAGTCGCGCTCGAGCTCGCTCTTCACCGCTCCGATCTCGTCGAGCGACTGGTCGTGATCGCGCCGGGTCTACCCGGTTGGGCTTGGTCTGACGAGGCCCGCGCCGGGCAGGCGGACGAGGAAGCGGCCTACGACGCCGGTGACTTCGAGGCGGCCGCGGAGGCGAGCGTTCGGCTGTGGCTGGACAGGCCGAACCGATCGCCCGAGGAGGTCGATCCCGGAGTCCGCGCAGGGGTGACCGAGATGATCCTGCGCTCCTACGAGATGCAGCAGGGCGCCTGGGAGGACGGAGCTCGCGAGGAGGAGGTTCTCGAACCTCCGATCGGCGAACGACTGGGGGAGATCGACTGTCCCGCGTTGGTGCTCGTCGGCGACGACGACCTCGGTGACATGCGAGCGATCGCGACCCACGTTGCAGACTCCATTGCGGGAGCGCGTCTCGTGCGCATCGCCAGTGCGGCTCATCTGCCAAGCCTCGAGCGTCCCGAGGAGGTGAACGCCCTCCTGCTCGCCTTCCTCGCCGAGGAGGCCGGACGCTAGCACGCGAGAAGTGTCTCGATGGTTCAGCGCCAAGGGGAGTCCGTGCGTGACCTCGCAGACCCCGAGCTCACTTCGAATGTCGCGCTCAGCGGCTCGCGGTGAGCCCGATCAGGTGGGCGTCTCTGCGAAGACGGTCGACCAGTCGTTCTTGACGCTGACCACGGTCCACTGCTTGGCCGCTGCCTCCTCGAGCGATGTCTCTGCACCGGCCGTGTAGTCGAACTCGCGCTCGGCGTCGTCGTGGAGGATGAGGAGGCGTAGAGCGGGACGACCCTTGCCTCCCGCGTACTTGAGCATCGGGATGTCTCCGTTCGAATTTCCGCCCGCAAGGATCGGCCGCCGGCCGACCCGGCTCCAGATACGGACCGGCTTCGCCGGCCCGTCGTCGAAGAAGTCGGGCTGCGCGAGGTAGACGACCGAGCCACCGTGCTCGTCGTCCTGGTAGGCGAGCGCATTCGAGCTGCCGATCACGTGCTCGGGTGGGATCTCGTACATCTTCTCGGTGATCGGTCGCATGAAGTCTCGGTCACCACCCGAGGCGATGTAGTTCGTGAAGCCGTTCGCCTCGAGGTAGCGGAGTAGCTCGATCATCGGGACGTACCCCAGGGCATGAAACGAGCGCCCGAGCGTTGGATGCTCTCCATCGTGCAGGTAGGCATGTGCGGCGGCGGCGTAGTCGTCGACGCTCATGCCGCCAAAGGCCTGGACGATCCCGCCCAACAGCACCTTCACGTCGGTGTCGTCGCCGTGGTAGTGCTTCGTGATCACGGCGCCGAGCCAGGCGTAGTCCTCCTCGTGCGCGGCTTTCCAGGGCTGTTTCTCTCGCAGCGACTCGTCCGCTTCGGCCATCTCGCCGAGCCGTTGGAGGATGAAGCCGAGCTCGATCGGCATCGGCTTCTCGCACCAGAGCGTGCCGTCGTTGTCGAACACGGCGATCCGCTCGGAGGGCGGGACGTAGTCGGCCCCACCCTCCAACGTCACCCGTTCGACGAAGGCGACAATCGCCTGTCGGGACGGCGTGTCGTTCCAGGAGGTGAGGTGCTCGCTCAACGTGGCCACTACTGCGACCGGATCACAGGCTCGCTCGACCGTGGCGAGATCGCACCGCACTCGGCCAGCTGAGCGTCGTGCTCCCAGGTCTTGCGAGAAGGAGCGGTTCTTCGCGTTGCGGCCTGCCACTCGCTGACCGGGGCCGTGTCTTCTATCACGCGCCACAACTCGGCTCCGCGAGACAGGAGGGACGGCGGGGATTCAGGAGTGGTCCCGCACCACGTGCTCGTGGACGAAGAGACGCTCGCGACGCGAGACGTTGGCGAGCGAGTCCGCGGCCACGCGTCTCCCCACGTCGCTCGCGTATGCCGCCTCGAACGCCTCTTGCGAGTCGAACCACAGCTCCGACACACCGTCGTAGGTGACGCCATCGCTCTCCACGACGTTGAACCGCAGGCCACGGAGACCGGGGAGGGCGCGTGCGAGCTCTGCGTGCGGTCCTAGCCACCAGGCCTCGAACTCCTGGCGACTGACGCCGTCCTTGCGCGTGAGCAGGATGATCGCCTTGAACATCAGCCGGCAGGCTTGATGCGATGCAGCGGTCGCCCGCCGACTGCGAGCGCGAGGCAGACAAGGATCTCGTCCGATCGCGGAGCATCGGGCACGGTCAGCTCGGCAGCGTCCATCTCGTCGAAGCTCCAGATGTCGTCCTTGTTCGTCACCGGCATCACGATCGTCGATCCAGGCCCACCGAGCTTCTTCGTCGACGGAATGATCGCGTCACCGTGCCCGACGGCAGCACGCACGGGTGCGCCGAACTTCGGATGGAGGATCGCTGCCGCGTGCTCGAGCTCCCCGTCCGACCCAACGATCGCGCCCTTGCCGTACGCGGTCACAGCATCGGGGCCGACGGCGAGCGCATCGACAGCCCGCCCGGCAAGGAGCTCGGCAACCTCGGCACCGAGGGCGTACAGCGGCGTCAGGTCGTCGACGTAGCGTCCTGCGAACGGGTTGGCGATGACCGCAGCAGCAACGACCTTGCGCGCCGGCGGTTCGACCTTCTGCCCTGCTTCGCGGGTCGTCTCCTCGAGCTGGACGACGACCTTCCTCACGTCGAGCAGCGACACGCGGCGATGCTACCAACCGACGCTCGGCCACCACACGCGGTCAAGCGGTGACCGTGATCCGATCGCCGACCGAGATCGGGCCGCCCCGGAGGATGTCTGCTCGGAGCCCTGCTCGGTGAACGAGCGGCCGTAGAAGGCCGGGACGCGTGAGCTGCTCGAGGTGTGCGCAGGGCTCGGCCAATCGCCTCCCGATGCACTCGACCGATCCGATGGTGAATCGGTGGCCGACGAGTGCGTTCAGGTCGATTCCCCTGGTGACGATGTTTCGACGCGCCTGCTCCCAGGAGAGATCGATCGATTCGAGGGCCTCGGCCTCGACGAGCGTCAGCTCATGGCCGCGACCGGGTCCACGAGAACGTTCCACGGCCGTCGTGGTAGCGATCTCCATCGAGTCCGCGTCCGGCGACTGCGTTGACCGTGTCGACGCGACCGAGCGGTCGCTCGGCATCGGGCGCGGTGAGGATGCCTTCCACGAGGCCGATGTCACGATTCCGACCGTACGGCTCCTCGATCGGGAGTCGAACGTCGAGCCTTGCGACGAGCCAGCCTTCCTCGATCTGTCCGCCGGACGCAACAGCCCCGCCGGGGTCGTGCAGCGGGCCCGACGGGGAGCCGAACATCACGACGACACGGTCACCGTCCGGTGTGCGAACGCGCGCCAGCCAGTGTCCAGGCCAGTTGAACTCACGCGGGCTCGCGATCGGGACGAGACCGAGATTGCGCTCGGCCAGCCATTGTCGGAAGAAGCGGAACATCTCGTACTCGGGCACCGGCACCGAGGTACCCAGGACGATCTCCAGGCACTCGCGGAAGTCAGAGTCGTACCGAGCCACGACGCCATCCTAGGCCCGGTCGGCCGCGTCTCAGCGATCGATCATGCGCTGTGCGCTCTCCGAATAGCGAGCGCCTTCGATGGTGATCGCCGCCGCGCCCTCGGTGAGCTCCCCGAGGTCATCGGCCGTGAGCTCGAGGTCCGTGGCAGCGAGGTTCTCCTCCAGCCTGTGCAACTTCGTCGTTCCCGGGATCGGGGCGATCCACGGCTTCTGGGCGAGCACCCATGCCAACGCGACCTGGGCCGGCGTTGCGCCGTTCCGTTCCGCGACGCGGGCGATCAGCTCGACGATCGGCCGGTTCTCCTTCCGCGCGTCAGCGTCGAAGCGGGGGACGGTGTTGCGGAAGTCGGTGCTGTCGAATCCCGTCGTCTCGTCGATCTTCCCGGTGAGGAAGCCCTTCCCGAGCGGGCTGAACGGGACGAAACCGATCCCGAGCTCCTCGAGCGTCGGCAGGATCGCGTCCTCGGGCTCGCGCCACCACAGCGAGTACTCGCTCTGGAGCGCGGTGACGGGCTGGACCGCGTGTGCACGGCGGATCGTCTGCACGCCTGCCTCGGAAAGGCCGAAGTGCCTGACCTTGCCCTGCTCGATCAGCTCGGCGACGGTGCCCGCGACCTCTTCGATCGGGACACTCGGGTCGACGCGGTGCTGGTAGAGGAGGTCGATGGTGTCGGTCCTGAGGCGCCCGAGCGAGCGCTCGACGCTGCGCTTGATCGTCTCGGGGCGACTGTCGGTCGCAAACGGCGGCCCGTCGCCTTCCAGGTCGAAGCCGAACTTCGTCGCGATCACGACCTGGTCGCGAACCGGCTCGAGCGCCTCGCCGACGAGCGCCTCGTTGGTGAACGGCCCGTAGACCTGCGCGGTGTCGAAAAACGTGACGCCATGTTCGACAGCGGTTCGGATCAGGTCGATCATCAGTTGCTTGTCGGGGAACGGTGGATAGCTGTTGCTCATCCCCATGCAACCCAGCCCGATGGCCGAGATCTCGAGCTTGCCCATACCGAGCGTGCGCTTCTGCACCTGTGTCTCCCTTGCTTCGCGTATCGCTTGAAGGACACTGAAGCACGCATCGGCGCCGGGTGACCGACTCTGCTGATCCGGGTACTGGCAGGGCCTCTCACGTCGGGCCGAGACCGAGCTAGGCTCGTGTCGTGGACGCAAAGAGCGAGATCCGCGAGTTCCTGACCTCCCGGCGGGCGAGGATCACGCCGGAGCAGGCGGGCCTACCGACGTTCGGTGGTCACCGACGGGTTCCCGGGTTGCGCCGCGAAGAGGTCGCCCTGCTCGCAGGCGTGAGCGTCGACTACTACACGCGCCTCGAGCGCGGCAACCTCGCCGGGGCCTCCGAGACCGTCCTCGAAGCGCTCGTGCGTGCGCTGCAGCTCGACGAGGTCGAGCGCGCGCATCTCTTCGCCCTCGCCCGCGCCACGCACACTTCGGCGCGTCGGCGGCGGCGGCGCGCGCCGCACCGGATCCGGCCGAGCGTGCAGCACCTGCTCGACGCGATGACGGGGATGCCGGCGTTCGTCCGCAACGACCGGCTCGACCTCCTGGCGGCGAACCGGCTCGGCCACGCCCTCTACTGCGAGCACTTCGACAGCCCGTTCGAGCCCGTGAACAGCGCCCGATTCGTCTTTCTCGACCCGCGCGCCACCAGCTTCTATCTCGACTGGGAGGGTGTCGCGACCGACGTCGTCGCCGTCCTGCGCGCCGAGGCCGGACGCGATCCCTACGACCGCGATCTGTCCGACCTCGTCGGAGAGCTGTCGACGCGAAGCGAGCCGTTCCGGGCCCTCTGGGCTGCGCACGACATCCGAAAGCACGCCACCGGCGTCAAGGGAATCCACCACCCGGTTGTCGGCGACCTCAGCCTCACGTACGAGGCGCTGGAGCTCGTGGCCGACCCCGGCCTGACCCTGTTCATCTACACCGCGGAGCCCGGCTCGAAGTCCGAGGAGGCACTGAGCCTGCTCGCGACCTGGACGGCGACGCTCGACCAGGAGATTGCAGATGGAGCTCACGAGGAACAGCACCGACACCACAGCCGGGCCGAGTGACTGGTTCACCGGCGCGGTGTACCTCGACGCCGTGGCGGTGCCATCGGGTGCTTCGCGGCTGAGCGCGAGCCGCGTCCATTTCACCCCGGGTGCACGCACCGCGTGGCACACCCACCCGAACGGCCAGACGATCTACGTGCTCGAGGGTGTCGGGCTCGCGCAGCGTCGCGGAGGCCCGGTCGAGGTCATCCGGCCCGGCGACCGCGTCTTCTTCGAGCCCGGCGAGGAGCACTGGCACGGTGCTGCGGCGACGCGGTTCATGGCGCACCTCGCCATGCTCCAGGTCGACGACGAGGGAACGAGCGCCACCTGGGGCGACCACGTGACCGACGAGGAGTACGGGGCGGTCACGTCGGTGTCGGCGCTCAGCTAGCGTCGCGCCGTTGAACGTCGTCTACCGGCTTCTTGGCCCGCTCGAAGTCCTGACCGACCAGCAGCCTGCAGTGCTGGGCGGCCCACGACAACGAGCGGTTCTCGTGTGCTTGCTCGCCACGCCGAACAAGGTCGTGCCGGCTGCGCGCCTGATCGACGAGCTGTGGGGCGACGAGCCGCCCGAGACGGCGGCGAACGTGCTGCAGAGCTACGTCTCGCAGCTGCGCAAGGCGCTGGGCAAGGACGCGATCGAGACGCGCGGCCAGGGCTACGCCGCGCGCGTCGAGCCGGGCGCGCTCGACCTGATCGCGTTCGAGCGTGCCGCTCACACGGGACCGCGTTGCTGGCCGACGGGCAGCCCGAGGAGGCCGGCGATCGCGCTGCGCGAGGCGCTCGCGCTCTGGCGCGGCCCGGCCCTCGCCGACCTCGCCGACGAGCCCGCGGTGCGCCGATCGCGGCCCGGCTCGACGAGCTTGCGCCTCGCTCGCGCTCGAGCGGCGGATCGAGGCCGACCTCGGCGCTGCGGCCGCCACGCGGAGGTCGTCGGCGGAGGCCGGCGAGCTGGTCGCGCGAGCACCCGCTTCGCGAGCGGCCTGCGCCGGCTGCACATGCTGGCGCTCTACCGCGTGCGGCCGCCAGGCCGAGGCGCTCGACGCCTACCGTGATGCGCGCGAGGTGCTGGTCGAGGAGCTCGGGATCGAGCCGAGCGCCGAGCTCCAGGAGCTCGAGCGGCGGATCCTGCGGCACGACCCGCGCCTCGAGCTGCGCCCCGGCAGGGTCGTCCCAGCCCCGCCTCCGAGGACACCAACGCCGCCCCGTCGTCGTCGCGGCGCTCTCGCCTGCGTCGCTCGACGACCTCGTCGAGCTCGGCGACACCGCTCGCCACCGGCTCGACCCACGAGCTCGTGATCGTCCGCGACCGTCGCCGACGCGGCGAGCAGCTCGGGGGCGTCGTCGGACGCGTGCGTCGCTCTGCGTAGCCGCCTCGGCGAGGTCGGCGTCGACGCCCGCACCGCGGCCTTCACCTCGCTCGTCCCCGGCGCCGACCTCGCGCGTCTCGCGCGGAGCAGGATGCCGACCTCGTGCTCGTCGACGCGCCCGAGCAGCTGCTCGAGGACGGGCGGGTGCTGTCGCTCCTCACGCACGCGCCATGCGACGTCGGCGTCGTGGTCGGCTCGCGCGCCGAGCGCGGCGACGTGCTCGTCCCGTTCGGCGGTGGTCGAGCACGACTGGGCCGCGGTCGAGCTCGGCGCCTGGCTCGCGCGTAGCTGCGACGCGCGGCTGCGTGCTCGCCGGCACGAGCGTCGGGCCCGAGCGGTCGCGACGCGAGCCGGCTGCTCGCCAGCGCCTCGCTGGCGGTGCAGCGAGCGCTCGGCGTGGCGGCCGAGCCGCTGCTCGTCGAGCCCGAACCGGCGGCGCTCGTCGCCGCGGCGGCGCGGGCAGCCCTCGTCTGCCTCGGGCTGCCCGACCGTTGGCGCCGCGAGGGGCTCGGGCACGACGCGAACGGCGCTCGCGACGCGCGCGGACGGCCCGACGCATCCTCGTCCGGCGGGGCATCCGCCCCGGTGGCCTCGCCCCACGCGGGGCCGAGACCCGCTTCACCTGGACGATCGCGGGCTGACGGTCATCTCGCCCAGGGAGGCGGTGTGGCGCGCTCGCAGGTCGGCTCGGTCCAGGACGGCGACGGGGTCTTCGCGTCGAAGCGGCCGCCGAACCGCTGCTCGACTCCGTCACGTGCCGCAACAAGTCGACCTCGGCCTGCCCGTCCGCCCGGCGCCTGATCCGCTCGAGCGAGGTCCGGACCACCGCCTGGCGATTCGCGTCGAACCGGACAGGCCCGTACGGGAGGTCGAGCTCGAGGCTCGAGAGCACGCGTCTCAGCTCCGCCTGCCCGTCGCCGAGCTCGCCGCCGCTGGCTTCGAGCGCGGTTGCCACCGCCTCGACCGCCGCGTACGAGGAGAAGGTCGGATCCTGCGTCGCGACGCTTGCGACGAGCTCGGGGTATGCGTGCTCGAGCGCTGCCCGGAATGCCTGCATCGCCTCGTCGTCCGGATCGAGCGGGATGAACCCGCCGATCACGACCCCCGTCGTATCGACACCGGGAGGCGCGAGGGCACCGCCCTGGTCGTAGAACGGAGGCCCGGCGACGACGAGCCGCCGCTCGAGATCCGAGCCAACGGCAGTGCCGTAGGCCTGCAGGTAGGCGACGGGTGAGAGCGCCGACATGAGCAACGCGACGCCGTCGGCGGCTTCAGCGTGCCGCTTCGCGGCCGCGCTCGGGTCCGGTGCGAACAGCGACTGGTAGTCGCGCTCGACGATCTCGCCACCGAGCGCGCAGAACTCAGCTACGAACCCGGCGGTGATCTCCCAGCCGTTGGTGTAGCCCTCGGAGACGACCACAGCGCGTCGCCAGCCCAGGTCGCGATAGGCGTATTCCCCGAGCCCGGCCACGATCTGCGCGCCATCGGGCGTGAGCCGGAAGAGGTTGGGTTGCGGGTTCTTCAGCGTGACCTCCTGCGCGAGACCGGGACCTGCGAGGAACGTCACGTCCGGATAGCGACGCGCCAGCTCCCTCAGGACAGGTCCGTCGGGCGTGCCGAGCGGGCCGACCACGATGTCCGCTCCGCGCGACTCGACGAGCCGACGCGTCTCGGCGATGAGCTGCGAGAACTTTGTGACCTCGGTGCAGGCAGGGATGAGCTCGACCCGACGTCCGGCTACCCGGGCGTTCTCGAGCTCCCCGGGGCGGTCACCCTTCGTGGCCCCTCGCTCGAGCAGCGGGAGCGAGGCGCCCGCCAACGCGCCTGGTGCCGTTGGCGCGAACAGGCCGCCACACTCGACGAGGATGCCAAGCCGAACCGGCGTGTCAGTCCGGCCACACGCCGACATCGCGACCGCCATGGCCGCCACCAACCCGAGCATGAGCCAGCTACGCCCGCTCATCGACCGTCACCCAAACCGCGTCGTCGGTGACCGCCAGCTCGGCGGGCCGACCACCGACCGCGATTTCGTCCACAACGGTGCCGGTGGCTGGGTCGATGCGGGACACCGTCCCGTCGAGCTGGCTGGCGACCCAGAGCGCGTCGGTATCGGCCACGACTCCTGCCGGGCTCCGCCCGACCGGGAACTCACCGACGACGCGGTTGGTTTTCGTGTCGACCTTCACGAGGACATCGTCGAGTGGCGCGCTCACCCACACCGATCCAGGTGTCGTGGCGAGGTTGCGCGGGACGACCGGCAAGTCGACGGTCTCGACGATCCGCCCTGTCGTCGCGACCCGCCAGAGACGTCGATCCGCGGCGTCTCCGACCGCCCAGACATCACCCTCCCCTGCGACGATGTCGCAGATGCACCACCGGGTCGTGCCCGTCGAGATGGGCACGAGCGGCGGGACCACGACCGACTTGGCGATGCTCGGCCTGCCGGGCCGTGTCTCGAGCCTTTGAGGCTCCCACAGTCCGAGGCCCACAGGCCGACCGACGGATGGGCACCGAGGCTGCACGCGAGCAGGGCGAGACCGTCACCGCGGATGCCGTCGGCGAAGTACGGCACGACCAGCCCTTCGTTGAAGGTCTTTCCCTGCATGCGCGACGTACACCGTGTCGCCGAGCGACGTCAGGTCGTCGATCGCGCCGACCGTCTCGACCTTCACCGGTTCGCCGCCGTCCGGGTCGAGTCTCCACAAAGCCTCGCCGTCGGCGAACCACACGTCGCCGGCCGCCGTCGTCACGTGGATCGGCACCGACGGGAGCGCGATAGCCGTCCTTCGACCTTTCCCGACGCCGTACCGATCCTGACGATCGCGCCTGACCGGAGTGGACGTCGGCTCCCTGACCCGCGAGTCGCGACGACCGCGGCGACCGCCGCCGCGCCGACGGCCAGCACGAGTGCCGCGAGCAGCGCGACGACGCGTGCCGACCTCGTGCGCGGCGGAGTGGCGACCCCGAGCGCGACCCGCGCGTCCTCGACCAGAGCGGCGCATGTCTCGTAGCGGTCGTCGGGCTCTTTCGCCATCGCGCGGGCGAGGACGGCGTCGATCGCCCGCGGCAGCGCCGGGCCACGCTCGCTGGCAGGTGCGCGGCTCCTCCTCGAGGTGGGCGAAGATCGTCGCGACGTCCGACGAGCGGTCGTACGGTCGTTCGCCGGTGAGCGCCTCGTAGAGGAGACAGCCGAGCGCATACACGTCGGCCCGGCCGTCGACCGGCTCGCCACGGATCTGCTCCGGTGCGACGTAGTCGATCGTCCCCATCAGCTCCCCGTCCGTGACCGGTCGGCGGCTGATGCTCTGCGTGAGGCCGAAGTCGGCGAGGTAGCAGTGCTCTCGTCCGTCCGCGCGGTCGATCAACACGTTCGACGGCTTGACGTCACGGTGCACGAGCCCGCGCGCGTGGGCGGCGTCGAGCGCGCTCGGCGAGCTGAGCTCCGATCCCGATCGCGTGTTCCGCCGTCAGTGCACCGTCCGCGCGGAGCAGCTCTCGCAGGTCGACGCCATCGACGTAGCGCATCGCGATGAACAGCACGCCGTCCGCGTCACCGGCGTCGTACACCGGCACGACGTTCGGGTGGTCGAGGCTCGCGGCGAGGCGAGACTCGCGAAGCAGGCGGGTGCGGAACTCCTCGTCCCCGGCCAACCGGGGGGTCAATACCTTGAGCGCGACCGGTCGCTCCAGCCGAGGGTCGAAGGCCAGGTAGACGTCGCCCATCCCTCCGCGGCCGATCAGGCGGGTGATCTCGAACCCCGCGATCACCCCACCGGCCGGCATGTCTGTGCTGGACGTCATCGGCGGCATTCTGATCGGGTTCGCAATGAAACGCACGAGGCCGGGAGCGTTGTGCGCCCGGCCCTCGCCGTCCGGGCTCAGACCCTGATCACCCCGCGGTAGGTGTGCTCGCTGAGGAAGGTCGTCTCGGTGAAATGGAGGATCCCCGATGCTCCCGCGAGGTCGCCGGGCAACCCGGTGACCCGGTAGAGGCTTCCGCCGCTGATCCACGCCGCGGGGTCGCCCGTCGTCCCGGGCTGATACAGCGGTCCGTTGAAGTCGTACCAGGTCGTTCCGGGCTTGAAGCGATAGAGGAACATCCCGTCGAGGCGCAGCTGGCCGTCAACGCCATTGACCTTCCCGTGGAACTCAACGGGCCCTCGCCAGGTCACGATTCCGCCCCGCGTGATCCGTCGTGTCGCGAGGAACGACGCAAAGCTGTCGGGGGTCTCGACGATCTGGCCGACCAGGCTTCCGAAGACCTGGCCATCCTTGTCGGATCCCGATACCACGCGAATGTCGACCCGGTCCCGGCGCTCGCCGGCACGGCGAGGACGAACGCTGCGGCAGCGATCGCCGCCGCGAGACCCGCGACCTTCGTGATCGTGCTGGACATCATCCACCTCCGTCTCTGCGCGGCCGGCTGGCTCGCACAGGTCGAACGGTGGACAACCTCGCTTGAGCGCTACGTGAGGGTGGCTACAGAAGTACCGCCGAAGAGCGTCAGCGGCTCGCGGCGGCCTCGACCTGCTCGAGGCGGGCGTCCATACGAGCCGCAATCCGCTCGAGCTGCTCGATGACCGTCTCGTGCTCCGACGCGGCCCGTCCGGCGTGCTCGAGCCGGTCGAGGAGCTGCTGCAGATCGTCTGCGCGGTCGACGGGCTCGCGCTCCTTCGAAAGCTCGGCGACGGACTTCTCGTGGTGCGCAAGGCGCATGCGCAGACCTTCGACGCTGATTCGGAGCTGGTCGAACGCGCGGCTCGACGGCCAGACGTCCGGGTTGGACGCGTCCGGGCCGGCGAGAATCGGTCCGGTGACGATCCGCGCGGCGAGCTCGGCGACGCGCTCCTGGAGGGCAACCCGCTCCGCCGCCCATTGTTCGGCGTTTCGGACGAGCTCGGCGGTGATGGCGTTGCGGTCGCCCTCGACGATCTCGATGCGGTGGACGAGCTCCCGTAGCCGCAGGTCGGTCTTGGCGTCGAGGTGACCTCCACGGCGTATCTCGGCGCGGAGTGCCACCAGCTCCTCGCCCAGGCGCACATCGGCGGCGTGGAGCTCGTTCGCCAGAGCTCGACGGCGCACCTCCCCTGCAGCGGCGACGTCCGCCAGCTCGTCCTGGAGGGTGGCCCCCGTCCGGGCGACAAGCGCTGATGCAACCGCGACTTCCCCCTCGACGCTCTCCAGTCGACGGCCCAGCGTCATCGCCACCCGTTCGCCGTACGGCGCGGGGAGCTGCTCGTTGCGTCGCTCGAGAGACGCAACGCTGGCGCGGAGCTCGCGGGTGACCGCGTCGACCCGCCGATGCACCTCGTCGAACCGGTCCTCGAATGCGTAGAGATCCTTCGTCAGCTCGGGTGTCGCGGCCGCCTTGCGGGCGGTCGTCGCGACATCTTCCAGCTGGGTGGCGAGGTCCTGGATGGCCGCGCGGAGCTCGCCGCCGGTGCGGTCGGCCAGCTCGAAGGCGACGGCGACCGCGCCCTCGACTTCCTGCAGCCGTCGTCCCAGGAGCGCCGCGTAGCGCTCCTCGGCAGACCTGTCGTTGTCGGGCGGCACTGCCACACGATTATTCCCTTCCAGGTGCGCCGTGAACATGCCTCGTTCGAGGGCTTTCGCCGGCTCGATTTCGGGGTGAAGGTGAGAACTGTCGGACTCTCATCCGACGCGATCTCCCGGAAACCCAATGTCGAGACAGCTGCGAACGCCCAGCAAGCCCTTGCGAGCAACGTTCCCCGCTCGGCGTCGCCCGGTGCTCGCGACGACCTGGCGAGAGTTGCTTCCGCTCGTCGCGGCCTTGACCGGGGCGGTTGCAGGCCTCTTGATCCTCGACGGCCCGGCCCAGCTCGCAGCTGCCGTGTTGGCGGGGTTCGCGACGGCGACCCTGGCCGTTGGCTGGATCGTCGGCTTCGATGTCCGCTCCCTGACCTGGCTGTGGGGGGCGTGGGGCGAGGAGCAGACCGCGGCCGAGCTGGGAAAGCTCGACGACCAGTGGTGCGTCGTCCACGACATCGCGCGTGGCTGGGGGAGCTGGGACCGGGTGCTCGTCGGGCCGGGCGGCGTGTTCGTGCTCGACACGAAGACGCTCGGTCAACGCGTTCGGGTCGAGGAGGATGCGTTGAGGTCAGGCCGGGTGCGCTACAGCGGGGAAAGGTTTCGCTCCGCGGCGCTCTCGCTCCACGACGCCCTCGCGAAGATGGTCCCACGCAGCCCGTGGGTGCAGGCGGTTGTCGTCGTCTGGGGTGACTTCGACGAGCGGTTCGTGATCGAGCACAACGTCGTCTATGTGGCCGGCGCCGAACTGGTTGGCTGGCTCGAGCAGTTGCCGCCCTATCTCGACGACGCGCGCTCGCGCTGGACGGCGCACGCGCTCGGCGAGATCGCCACGGGTCAGCTCGTGCCCAGGATCGCGGTCGCGCCGGCTTGAACCAGCGGTTCGCCGCTTGGCTCAGTGGAGGTACGGCTGCAGCACGTCTCGCGCGATGAGGAATCCGCGCTCGACGAGTTCAGGTGTTGCCTCGAATGCCCTGTCCTCGTGCTCGACGGAGATCACCCCGTCGTATCCGGCCCGGTAGAGCGTCGCGATGAACCGGTCCCACCGCACCTCGCCCAAACCGGGCAGCCGGGGGACCTGCCAGCCGATCCCCTGTGACGCGGTGCCGTGGCGGTAGAGACCGTCGCGGTCGATCTCCAGGTCCTTCGCGTGGACGTGGAGAATGCGGCTGGCGTAGTCGCGGACGACCCGCTCGACGTCGATCATCAGCCACACGAGATGCGACGGGTCGAGGTTGAGGCCGAATCGCTCGGTCGGGACGATCGAGAACATCTCGTCCCAGATCGCGGGGGTCGTCGCGAGGTTGTTCCCGCCGGGCCATTCGTCGGCCGAGAAGATCATCGGGCAGTTCTCGATCGCGATCTGAACACCGCTGTCCTCGGCGAACGCGACGAGCGGCGGCCACACCTTTCGGAATTCCTCGAAGTTCGTAGCGACGTCCCGGTCCTTGTCCCGGCCGACGAACGTGCCGACCGTTGGCACCCCGAGGTTCGCCGCGGCCACGATCACTTTCCTGAGGTGCGCGTTCGCGGCCTCCCGCTGCTCGCTATCGGGGTGCAGGTTGTTCGGGTAGTACGCGAGCGAGGAGATGGTCAGCCCGTATCGCTCCAGCACGTCGTGCACGGCCCCGACGTCGAGGTCGTCGACGTCGATGTGACACACGCCCGCATACCTGCGCTGCTCGGCGCCTGCAGCGGGCCAGCAGGCGACCTCGATCGCTGCGAACCCGTTCTGCGACGCCCACCGAGCGACGCCGTCGAGGTCGCGGTCCCCGAACGCGGCCGTCATGAGCCCCAGGTGCATGAGGCGAACGTACCGCGTCCTACGTCCGTCAGGGAACGAGGTGGGGCCTGACCGATCGGTCAGGCCCCACCTGCGAGCGGGTGCTTACTCGCCCGGGTCGCCCGGGGGCGGCTGCTCCGGTGGTGCCGGGGGAGCCGGTGGCGCCGAGGGAGCCGCGGTCCCGAACGGGTTGCCGCGAAGTGCGTAGAACATGCAGGCGAGCGTGCCCGGGAACGGCCGCCCGCCCGAAGTCGTCAGGCCCTGCCAGCCGCCTCGCAGGCACTTCAGCGAGTTGGCGAAGTTGTCCCGTGGTGCCGCGCTCGCGGTGCCGACGGTTCCCACGAGGCCCACGACCAGCGCGAGCCCCATCGCGAGCGCAAGGCGCGCCCGCCCTCCGAGGTGGTGGATCCGCATTCCGGAGTCCTTCCTGTCGCAGTAGCCCCCTCGCTGCAGAGATCGGCGTGCGCGCGACCGCGGTACATGACACGGTCGAGTGAATGTGTGGCCGGCGCTCCGTCTCGGCGTTCAGGGCGTGCGTCAGCCAGAGCTCACGAGCGTGAGCTCGACTCGGTCGACACCGACCGCCTCGAGCTGCCCACCGGTACGGCAGTACTTGTGCACGAGCAGCGTGACCCGCTTGACCCCGATCGCCGTGAGCCTCACCGTCACGACGCCCGAGACGACCCCTTCACCGGTCGCCGGGCACGTCCCGACGCAACTCACACGACCCGAAGGTGCCGAGAGCGTGACGCCGGGTTGCGTGGTCTCGAATCGGAGCTCCCCCTGGCAGGCGTTCCCCGTGCCACTCGCGCAGTGCATCTGCCAGTGGACGTCGATTCGGACGCGAGCGGACGTCGAGCTCGGCTGGGTTGCCTCCGCAATCGACGCGGACGTGGTGAGCGACGTGCACCGGCAGGGCTTCGGCAGCGAGGTGAACACCGCGCGGGCCACGATTGCGCCGTCGACCGCGCGGCGGCACGTCGGTGACGCGCCGGAGCACGCGCCCTTCCAGCCCGCGAACCGCGACCCTGGCGCGGGTCGCGCGTGCAAGGTGATCGGTCTCCCGGGCTCGACCCGCGACGTGCATCGCCGGCCGCAGTGGATCCCACCTGACCCACTCACGGTGCCCGCGCCGGAGCCGTCGCGGACGACGCTCACCGCGAACGGCCGAGGACGGAGCAGAACGCCGATGTCGGGCCCGCCTCTCGTCCCGGTGCCGACTACTTCCCAGCGGTCGTTGAGGTCGGTCCCCGTTCGGATCGTCCAGCCGGCGCCGTTCATGACGAGCGTGTTGAGATCGAACAGCGCGGGTACCGCCTTCGGTACGCGTCGGAGATCGACGATCACCCCGACCTGGCGGCGCTCCTCGGAGTCGGTTGCGTCCCCGACCGCCTGGCGGAACCCGTTGAGCCCGAGGAGCTCGGCGACCGTATAACCCGTGAGCGACGCGACAGGTCGCGGGTCGACGCCGGTCCAGACTGCGCCGAGGGCACCCCCGTCCGTCGTTCCGTAGCCGACGGTGAGTCCGTCGGGCCCGATCGCGTACGCGACGCTCGACGCCGCTGCACCGGACGCGGTCGTGATCTGGCCGAGGTCCTCGATCCGGCCGTTCCGCCAACGGGTTGCGTGGACACTTCCGTCCGCTGCTTGCGATTGACCGACGATCACGCCTTTCTCGTTGACGTCGCGGGCGAGGCTGAACCCGCCCCCCGGGAGCACCCCGAGGCTGCGCATCTCACCGTCCCTCCACACGAACGCACGGTTTCCCTCGCTCGACTGGGAGATGCCGACGACCACGCCCGCGTTGTTGATCGCGAGCCCGATGCTGACCCCCCCACCCGCAAGGGTGCCGAGCGATCGCGGCTTTCCGTCCGTCCACACGACCGCCGAGCGCTGGCCGCCCGACACGCCCGCAGCACCGACGATCATCCCGTGGTCGTTCACATCCTGTGCGGAGGAGAAGTTCGCGCCCGGGAGCGTTCCCAGGTCGGTCATCTTCCCATCGCGCCAGAGGAAGCCGTGCGTCGAGCCGTCGCGTCGCGTCGAGTCGCCCACAACCTCTCCGCGCGCGTTGATACCGAGTGCCTGGCTCGTCTCGCCCCCGAGCGTGCCGAGCGAGACGAGCGTGTATCGGGGTGGTTCCGGGGCGACCGCCGAACGCTTCACAGCCGCCCCCGTCGCTGCCCACCCGCTCGGCGGCGGCGCTGACAGCGTCAGCGCCGCCCCGAGTACGAGTGTCCATGTGGCTCTCCTCGCCCAGCGCACCGGGCCGCCGCGAGGGCGGCCGGTGCGCTGTCGATGGTCTGCCATTGCTTCCTGTCTTTCCGCTGCCGACGCAGCGTGCGTCGGCTGTCGGTCGATTGCCGTCTGGATCGGTCGCCGCTTCGCAGTGCACCGGGTAGCCGCCTCGTGGGCGGCTCCCGGTGCACTGCCGACGTGTGTCATTGACCTTCTTCCTACCTCCTCTTCCGACGCGGGTCGCGCCGGGGATCGGTCGGTGGTTGTCTCGATCACCGCCCATTCGCAGCGCACCGGGGCGCCGCCACGTGGGCGGCTCCCGGTGCGCTGTCGACGGTCTGTCATTGCTTCCTGTCCTTCGCTGCCGACGCAGTCGTGCGTCGGCTGTCGGTCGATTGCCGTCTGGATCGGTCGCCGTTTCGCAGTGCACCGGGAGGCCGCTTCGTACGCGGCTCCCGGTGCACTGCCGACGTGTGTCATTGAGCTTCTTCCTATCTCCTCCTCCGACGCGGGTCGCGCCGGGAATCGGTTGGTGGTTGTCTCGATCACCGCCCATTCGCAGCGCACCGGGACGCCGCCACGTGGGCGGCTCCCGGTGCGCTGTCGACGGTGTGTCATTGCATCGCTTCCTGTTTCGTGTTCTCTCCGACGCATCGTGCGCCGGAGAGTCGTGCGCAGCGGTTCGAGCGAGTCCGCGACCGTGTCCGGGGGCGACGGCAGTCTGGGCCGTCGTCGCCCCCGGTGAGCCGGGCAGTGGCCGCCACTCGCGCACGTCGTACGCGACCCTGATCGGGGCGATGCCGCTCCAGGATGACGGCGCGCCTCCTTCCAGGATCGGCGTACGACGTGACGTCGGGTGGTCTGGCCACATTCCCAGCTCGCAATCTCGGTCTGGCGACGCAGGGGAACGGCCCCCGTGGGCCGGCTCTTGGGTGCCGGCCCTCCGGGAGACATGTCCGATGGTCGCGTTGGTACTCGTCTCGACTCCTCTGCTCGTAACGATCCCTAGTGCCAGTGCGGGGTCGTCGTCTTCGCGCTGCCGATCGCCATCGCCTGCTTGATCGACTGCGACAGCTGCGACGCGTTCGACACCGACGCGGCGCCGCTCGTGGCGTTGCCGGACGTGGTCGAGGTCGCGTTGCCACTGCCGTTCGCGCTTCCCTTGCCGCCGTCGCCGACGGTCTCGGTGGCGTTGCCGCCGGTGTAGCTGGTCGACGCGCTGCCGCCGGTCGTGCTGTTCGACGGGTTGGCCTCGGCGTTTCCGCCGTTGCCGCCTGCCGACGCAGCGTTGCCGGTGTCGCCGATCACGCCGCCGATGGCGTTGCCGCCGTCAGCGACGCCGTACCCGTCGGCGCTGCCGGAGGAGCCGCCACTCCCACCGGTGTTGCCGTCCGAGTTCGCCGAGCCGGCGTTCCCGCCGGTCCCGTTGCCACCGTTACCACCGGTCGCCGAGGTTGCGCCACCGGTTGCCGAGCCACCGTCGCCGCTCGCGGCGAGGGTGTCTCCGGTGCCGAGCGTGCCGCCTGAGCCGCCGGTCGAGGACGTGAAGCCGATGTGCGGCGATGCGGTCTGGTTGCCGCCGGCACCGCCGGCTCCACCGTCACCGCTTGCGTCGCTGGTGCCACCGGAACCACCGGCACCACCGGCACCACCGTCGTTGTCGTTTGCATTACCACCGGCACCTGCGGTTTGAGCGACGCCGTTGTTGCTGCCGCCACCCGCTCCGCCGGCACCGCCGGCACCGGTCGTTGCGTCGCCGGCGGTGTTTCCGTCGGCCGACGTATGACCGGTCACATCACCCGTCACAGCAGCGGAGACGGCGATCCCGCCATCCCCACCGTTGCACGAGCCGCCGCCGCTACCGCCACCGCCCGGGAAGATGAACGGGACGGGGTCGGACGAGCCGCCCGAGGTGCAGACGTCACCAGCGGTACCGCCGGTGCCGCCTGGCCCACCGACTGCGCCGACTGCGCCGGGGGCACCGGCACCACCGTCGGCGGTTGCCGCGACACCCGGGAAGCAGGCCGGGTAGTCGGGGTTGTCGAGCGTGATGGGAATGACGAGATCGACGGTTTGCACTCGCTGTCCACCGTCGATCGGCGTGCAGCCAGCAGGTGCTGCTGCGGCTGAGCCGTTCCCACCGTTCCCACCGTTACCACCGGCACCACCAGCACCACCAGCACCACCGGCACCACCCTGCGACACGCATGCAGGGGAAGTCGCGGCGTTGCAGCCGCCGCCGCCGTTGGCGTTGGCACCCTGGGAGTTCGCCTGACCGCTGGTCTCAGCAGCGTCGTTGGCGTTCCCGTTGGTGTTACCACCGGTGGCCTGGCCCGAGCCGGCGCCATCGCCACCGTTGCCGGTGTTCTTGTTGTCGATGCAGTCATTGAAGCTCAGCGCGAGCGTCGTGCCGCACGCGTTGCTTCCACCTAGACCGCCGTTCCCGTTCCCGGTGGCTCCGGCTCCGCCGGCGCCTCCGTTCGCGGGAGCGCTGTTGCCGTTGTTGTTGCCACCGGCACCTCCGGCGGAACTGCCGTTGGTCTGCGACTGGGCCTGTGCCTGCGCGTTCGAGGACCCGCCGTTGCCGCAGCCGACGTTGCCGCAGTTGTTGGAACCGCCGTTGGCATTGGCGGTTCCACTGCCTCCGCCGTTGGTCGGGGCGGCGTTTGCGGTCCCACCGGAACCACTGCCAGCGTTCCCTGAGCCGCCGTTCGACGTGCCCGCAGAGCCGGATCCGCTGCCACCGGCCCCACCGGTCGTCCCGCCGCCGTTGCCCCCGTTGTTCTGCGGGGCTGCGGCGTTCCCGTTGGCCGTCGGTGAGCCGCCGTTACCCGTCGCTTGGCTGTTCGACGAGCCGCCGGTCACCGCACCGTTGTTCTGCGCCGGTGCACCGTTGGTCGTGCTCTTCGAGCTGACCTTCCACGGTGCTTCGACGAGTGCCCCGCCGCCGGAAGCGTTGCCGCCGGTTGCGGTCACGGTCCCGCCCGTAGCAGGTGCACCCTTCACCTTCGCGTCACCGCTGGTGGCGGTTCCGCTCTGGTTGACCTCGGCCTTGTTCTTGGCCTTCTGCTTCAGCAAGCAGGCGGGATCCAGGAACGTGACGTTCCCGGAGCAGCTCCCTCCTGTTTGCGGCTTTGGTGGAGGCGAGTTCGTTGCGAGGGCTCCCGACACGAGAACCAACGCTGCGACCGCTCCTGCCAGGGTTGCCCCTAGCAATCGGACCTTGGATGACAAAACAGTCTCCTTGAGTCGAAATACCTGGACACCGCCGGCTTTCCCAAGGCGCCGGCGGGGTTGAGACCCGTCGTGGGCCTGCTACCCAGGTGTGTCAAGGAGCTCGACGACGGCTCCTGGAGGCTCCAGGGAGGTTGGCGGGTCCTGGACCTCGCCGTCGTCGGAAGGTGAAGCGGAAATCGGGAACGCCTCGGCTGCGGCGCCACCGGACCCGGGTCCGGGGCCGCCGCCGGCGCCGGCGCTCGACGGGCTGGCGCACAGCGCACACCCGGCGCGCTCGTCGTCCGAGCCGTCGTCAGAGGGCTGATCGCCGGTGACGGGTCGGCTCGGCTCGCCGAGGTGCGGTGTCGCGGTGAGGCTGGCGTCGGCCGTCGATGCAGAGCTCCCGAGGAGCGCGATGAGGCTCGTTGAACTGCTCGAGCTGGCCAGGTCGGTCGGTGCGGCGCTCCCGTCGTCGAGTGGCAGGACCGGGTTGCCGTACGTCTCGGTCGGGTTCAGCCCGGAGTAAGGCTGCGGGGACTCGGAGGCGGCGTCGCCGTCACCTCCGAGTCCCTCTCCTCCCCCATAACCCGGTGTCGGAGCGACATCCGCGCCCGCCGACGCCTGCGCGCCAGAGGTCGGAGTGCGCTCCAAAGTCTGGAATCCCGGTGCCTGCCCTCCACCGGTGCCGCCGCCGGGTGACGGCGCGTGCCCCTGGGACGGGCTGCCCCGAGGCGGAGCGCTCGTCGATGTCCCGCCGCCGGTGCTCCCGCCGGAGCCACCCGAGCCGCCACCACCGGTGCCTCCACCGCTGTGCCCGCCGCTGTGCGGCGGATCGGGCTCTTCGATCGGCACCTCTTGCGTCTGCTCGACAAGTTGCTCGACGAGCGACAGGTTCTCCGCGGTCGCAGGCCCAGAGGCGGCGATCGTGGTCGCCTCGCCTGCGTTGAACGGGCCGAGGTTGAGCACGTCGGTGATCGCGGCATGCGCGCTTGCAACGTTCTCCTGGTCGATCGCGGCGTCGTTCGTGGCCTCGGCGGCGACGCTCTCGAGATCCGACTGAGTCTGGGTGATGCTCTGAGCGATCGCGCTACCGTTCGCAGTGGTCGCATCGGCGAGCGCTGCCATGCCCTGGAGCAGCGCGCCGCCCGAGCCGAGCGACACATCGTCGGCCGCGTTCACGGTGTTCCACTGGTCGGTGGTGGTGACCGCCGCCGTAGCCTGTGTGAGCTTCGCCTTCTGGGTGGCGCTTGCGGTCGCGTCCGTCGAGTTCAGCTGGATCTGCACCGAGGCCTGCGTGACGTACGAGACGTTGGCGCCTGTCGCCGTCGCCCACGAGACGTTTGCTTGCGTCAGGTCGAGATCGGTCGCCTCGGCGGTGTCGATCGGCGGCTCGGTGACCGGAATCAGGTCCGGGACGACGATGTTCTGGGCGCTCCACTGCGTCGCCCTCGACGCTGCCGCCGCGATCTGATCGACGCTCGCCTGCTCGGTGGAGTGCTGGTTTCCGACGCTCGCGACGGAGAGCTGTGCTGCCATCTGATCGAGGGTGCTGTCGCTCGCGACGCTCGTGTCGGACTCGACCCTGTTCACCTGCGTCAGCAGGGTCGAGTCTCGGGTGATCGACGCGTCTCCCTGGTCGACCAGCGGTCGGCCGCTGTTGTCGGCGATCGCAAGGTTCGAAACCTGCTGCTGATCGACCTCTGTCGTCGTCGCGCCCGCCTGACCCACCGTGGCGTCCTGGACGATCGTCTGCTCGGTCCCACTGACTGCCTGCGCCTGCTCGCTCTCCTGATAGACGACGGACGTGTTCTCGGTCGTCGCGGTCGCGCTCGCCGTGTTCGCCTGCCAGACGCCGACCGGTGTCGCCCCACTGAGGTCGAGGAACGCTTGGTTCTCGGCGATCGTCTGGCCCGCGCTGCTGTCGGCCGTGCTCATCTGCGCGAGGGTGACGTCCTGAAGCGCGCTGGGGACGCTGGTGACCTCACCGCCCAGGAGCTCGCCCTGGAAGATCGTCTGGAAGATGTCGCTCGTGGCCAGGGCGTTCGCCCCACTGCTCGCGCCGTTCGACTGGTCGACGGCGCCGGTCGGAATCTCCTGCAGACCCGTCTGGGCCGCGGACTGCGTGGGCGACGCTGCTGCTGCCCTGACGCTCGTGTTCGACACCGTCTTCTGGGTTGTCGTCGCGGTCGCATCGGCCAGCTGGTCGGTCTGCACGCTCTGCGCCGCGGGCCGATCGGCCGGCGGGTCGAGCGTGACCTCGAGTCGCGTGACGTGGCTCTCGATCTTCGCGTCGGCGGCCGCCGCCGAGGTGTTCAGCTGACTGACGGGCGCAAGGGTTTCCGCGCTGGCTCCGATGTCGGCGGGTACGCCGTCGACGATCGTCGGGTCGACCACCGAGATCACGGAGGGCGCCTGCGCTGTGGCGTCACCGGCGGTGCGCCAGTCCCACTCCCAATCCCAGTCCCAGGTCCAGCTGCAGTCGCAGGGCTGGCTCCACGACCAGTCCCAAGTCCACGTCTCGGCGTTGTCCTGCTGCCAGTCCCAGCTCCACGTCCAGGTCCACATTCCCGTTGCGGCATCCGAGCTCCCTGCCGCGCTCTCCGGTGCGGCGGTCGCCGCGGGAGCTGACACGTCACTCGCGTCAGCTGCTGCGCTCTGCTGAGCCGCCCAATCCCAATCCAACGACGCGAGCTGATCGGCAAGCGACTGCGCGGCTGCCTGCGGATCGGCGCCGGACGTCCAATCCCAGGCCCAATTCCAGTCCCAAGACGAGCCGGCGCTCGGCAGCGCTCCCAGGGCGCCGTCTCCGAGCCGAATCGAGACGGCGGTGTTGCTGCCCCCCGTCTGAATCGTGATCGGGCTGGAGCCGGATGCCGTCGTCGCGGTGTTGCCCTGGGTGACCGTGCCGTCTGTCCCAGGGCTCGCGAGCCGCAGCGAGACGTTGGTGTTCACCGGTGCGACCTGCGAGGCGTCTGCCTGCGCGGTTCCGCCGTCACCCGTGGTCGCGGTCGCGGCTGCGGAGTTCGTCTGGGTCACCGCGCCGTTGTCGCCGGGGCTCGCCACGCGAACCGAGATATTCGTGTTCGACGGCGCCTCCTGAGCTGCCGTCGCGGTTGCCGACTCGGGCAGTTCCTGACCCGAAGCTGCGGTGGTCGCGGTCGCTGTCGAGCTGTTCGTCTGGTTGACCTGCCCGTTCGACCCCGGCGCCCCGACCCTGACGTCGACATTGCGGTTACGCGAACGGCTCTGACTCGCCGACGAGGAGGCGTTCGCGCCGCGGTTTCCGCGACCGTTGCCGCCCGACTGGTTCTGCTGCGTGCTCGTCGGCGGCGTGCTCACGACCGGGTTGCTCACCGGCTGCTCGACCGCGGTTGTGCCGGGGGCCGCGACGACCTGCTCCGTCGTCGACTGCGCGGATTCCGTCGGCTGGGACGATGCGGGGGTCGTGGCCGCCTCGGTTGTGACCGGCGTCGGAGCCGACACCGGCTCGTCGACGATCGCCGTGGCGGTTGCGTCTGCCGTGCTCGCGTTGACCTGAGTCGTGCCCTGGGTGTCCGCCTGGGTGCCGACGATGACCGTGATCGACTGGTTCGTGGGGTCGGTCTGGATCGAGACCGCGGTGCCGTTCGCCGCGTGGATGATCCCGCCGCTTCCCGCGATCGCGCCGTCGGTCGACCCGACGAGCGGCGGCTCGGCTGGGCTCCCCGTCTCGACGGTCGTCTCGGAGTTGCCCGTTGTCTGGGCCTCGTTCTCGTCGTCGATTTCGTCGTCTTCGGTCGACGTCTCGTCCGCGGTCGACTCGCCGGCGGGGTCGGAGCCCGTCTCTGTGGGATCCGCCGCATCGGTCGACCCGGCTGACGTCGGATCGACCACCGATGCCGGATCGTCGGCGATTCCCGCGGGTGGCTGGTCGGCTTGACCGGCGCCACTCGTCGGGATCGTGATCGTGACCGTGACCACTGGCTGTGCCGGCTGTCCCTCGTCGGCGAGCGCAGGGCCTGCCCCGAGTGCGAGCGCCGTCACGACCAGGATCGCGAGCAATCCCAGCTGGGTGCGCGTGCTGCGTATGGTTGTTCACCTCCTCTCCGCTGATCGAGGGCTCAGGCCGACAGCAAGCTGCCGGCACGCCGGACCGCACTACGCCTGTGGCGCGTGCTACCCGGGGCGCTCGAGCGGAGAGTGGAAGCAGACCGGCCGCAACGGTGCGGTGGTCAATGCAAATCGACGACCGAGCGTCTGCGCGAGGAACGCGCCAGCAAGCCCGAGCGCCGCCAGGCCGAGTCCGACGCCGAGGGCACCGCCACCGCTCGAGCCACCGCCGGCGGGGGCCCAACCGGCACCGGAGCCGACTGACGACTGGGCCGACACGGGCCAGTCCGGGATGTGCACCGGCGAGCTAGCACGTACGAGCGCGCCCTTGCCGCTGTCGTTCCGCAGCGCGTGGCTGATCGAAGCGGCGACCGAAGCCACGTGTGCGGCGGCGGTGGTCGACTCCGGCGTCACGGTGCGGCCGGAGCCGGTGGTGACGATGACGTTCCCTGTCCGGTCGATCGTGATCGAGACCTTGCCCGTCGAGCCCTGGAGCTCGTCCAGCGAGAGCCGGAGGTTCCAGAGCAGCGCGCCGAGCTGAGCAGGAGATGGCTCCATGGGCTCGCTCGTCGCTCCGTCCGGTGACACGAGGCGGATCGTCAGACCCGTCGCCGAGATCGGGAGCTCGAGGTCGACGGGCGCGATGTCGGCAGCGGGGGCGACAACCACGACCGACGGTGGTGTTGCCGCAGGCGTTGCTGCGACGGCTGCGGCGTCTGACTTCGCCGGCTCGACGGTCGCGTGCTCGGCCACCGGTGCCGCCGAGGCGGTCGCAACCGACGCGCTCGGCTCAGACCGTGGCGTGATGCCGATCAGCACCGTGGTGGTGTCAGTCGGCTGTACGGACTGGATCAGTGGGGTCGTGTCGATCAGCGGGAGTGTCGCCGACGTCGAGGGACCCGTGATCGAGTGCGTCGTCGCAACGTCCGTGGTCGAACCAGCTACGGTCGGAGCGGGGACGACAGCATGCGTCGGCTCCGCGTCGGGAGCGGGCGCGCCGGTCGGTGCCATCCCCGTCGGGGCTGTATCGGCAACGGGCGTCGTCACCGCCGGCGCCACGACCTCGGCAGCCGGTGCTGTCGTCGGCGAGGCCGGCTGGCCGGCCGGCACGGGTGATGGCCTCGACCGTAGGAGCCGTGGTCGTCGCGGGAGTCGATGGCTCAACGCTCGCAGGCCCCTGGTCGCTCCCCGTTGCCGAAACCGGCGACGGGTCGCTCACCACTGCGACGACTGGTGAGGTCGAGACTTCGGTCGGTGACGTAGCCGCGTCCTGCGGTGCGGCCTCGGTCGTCGTCACGGCCGGAGGCGTTCCAGCGGCCGTGTCCTGGGGGTCCGGGGCGCCGATCTGGAGCGCCTGTGCCGCTGCCGACTGGTCGTCGGGTGCCACCGTCGACGTGCCGGTTTCCGCAGGCGCGTCGAGCGGCCCGGGTCCCGGGGTGGCCGGGTCCGACTGGGCCGCGGTCAGTGCCGCGTCGGTCGGCGTCGCATCACTCGTCGCTGCCGGGAGCCCGTCGTACGGGTCCGGCGTCGGCGCGACCGTGACAGTTGGTGCGTCGTCCGGAGCGATCGGATCGACCGCGGGCGCGGTCGGCGCGACCAGATCATCCGTCGCGGTGGTCGGCGCGACCACATCGTCGGGTGCCGTCACGTCGCCGGGAGCGGGGGGGAGGTCGGTCGTGACGGCCCCGGTGCTGTCGCTCACGAGCTCCTGTGCCGGGGCGGCACTCGAGTCCGGGGCGATCGCGATCGCGTCGTCGGCGCGCGCGCTTGTCGCGCTCGCAAACGCGACGACCGCTGCGCAGATCCCGATGAGCGCCACGCGCCCCGTACGAGGATTCGACGGGTTATCGACCGAGAGTGACCTCGGCTTCGCGGGTGTTGCCCTCGGTGTATATCCCCCCCAGCTCTCGGCTGGCACCGACTGTTTCCCCTAACGCTTCCGCGGCGAGCGGCAACTCGCCGGGTTCCCACCGCAGTCCCCGGAGGGACTCCCCCATTGGGGACCTGAACGATTGCACTTTCGCGACCGGTTGGCAAGCCTTGGTGGTAGATCGGTGGACCCCATCTGGTCGGGGTCTGGACAACTCCATGTCACAAGCTCGTCGTCCGGCTCGGTTGGCGGTCGAGGAGCGAGCCGACCCAGTGTGCGCAGGCGCTGTCCACCATTTCGTCGGCTTGCGCGAGCGAGACCACGATTTGCAGGCTCTTCCTGCACGGCTCAACGACGCGTGACCCTCAGGCACAGGTCGAGGTCTTCCGACCTCAGGGGCCTGTCGACGCTCGAGAGGGAGTGTCACAAGGGATGGAGGCGTGCAGCGGCGCAGATGACGGAGATGACGGTCAGAGCCTCGTGCGACAATGAGGACCGATGCTCGACCTTCCTCGCCCTCGGCTGCGAGGCCTCTTCCACCAGTGGGCGTTCTTCGCCGCGATCGGAGCCGGGGCTCTGTTGATGGCCCTGTGCGACTCGGCGCTCGAAGTCGTCTCCGTCTGGGTCTATGCGGCGGCGCTCGTCGCGATGTTCGGGGCGAGCGCTCTCTACCATCGGTACCCGTGGCGCACGCAGGCCCGCCGGCTCTGGGCGCGTCGTCTCGATCACTCGACGATCTTCTTGTTCATCGCCGCGTCGTACACCCCGTTCGCGCTCCTTGCGCTCGAGGGCGCAACCCGCTGGGTGGTGCTCCTGTCAGCCTGGCTCGGAGCGCTGCTCGGGATCACGATGAACCTCGCGTGGATCGACGGGCCGCGGGCGCTGCACGTCGCCGCCTACGTCGCGGTCGGCTGGGTCGGGGTGATCGCCGTGCCGCAGATGATCTCGCACGTCGGGGTCGCCGGAACGACCCTCGTCTGGGTTGGCGGCGCGCTCTACACCGCGGGTGCGGTGATGTACGCGCTCAAGCGACCGAACCCACTACCCGGTTGGCTCGGCTTTCACGAGGTCTTCCACCTCGTCGTCATCGTTGCGGCGGCGACCCAGTTCGCCGCGGTCGCACTGCTCGTGACCTGACGCAGGTCGTTCGAACGGAGGGAGTCGCATGTCATCCAATCCCGATCTCACCGACGAGGAGTGGCGCGCACGGCTCACGCCTGAGCAGTACGCGGTGCTCCGTCAGCACGGAACCGAACGACCGTTCACCGGCGCCTACTGGGACCAGCACGACCACGGGACGTACCGGTGCGCGGGGTGCGGCACGGAGCTGTTTCGCTCCGACGCGAAGTTCGACTCGGGCACGGGCTGGCCGAGCTTCGTCGAGCCGGCGTCGCTCGACGCGGTCGAGGTGCGCCGCGACCTGAGCCTCGGAATGGTTCGCGACGAGGTCGTGTGCGCAGCGTGCGGAGGGCACCTCGGTCACGTGTTCCCCGACGGGCCGCAACCGACGGGGCTTCGCTACTGCATCAACTCGTGCGCGCTCGACCTCGAGCGAGCCTGAGTCGCCGCGCGACCGACGGCTGTCACTCGCGCCACAGCCCGGAGACCTCGCAATCCCCTCTCAGGCGCGCCATTTCACGGTGCACCCAACGGGCTCGGTCTCGGTCACGATCGGTGAGCGACCGGCGAGGACCGCGTCGAGCGCGTCGCGAAGGTAGTGCGTCGTGACAGCCTCGTCGTCCCGGCTGTCGTCGATCGCGCCGTGGTAGACCAGCCTCCGCTCTGCGTCGAAGACGAACGCCTCGGGTGTCCGCTCCGAGCCCAGCGCGTGCGCAACGGACTGTTCGTCGTCGTGGAGGTAGTCGAACGAGAAGCCCTGTTCGGCCGCGCGGGCGACCATCTCGTCGAACGAGTCACCCGGATGAGACTCGGCGTCGTTCGAGTTGATCGCCACCAGCTTGACCCCGCGGTCGGCATAGTCGCGTTGAATGGCATCCATCCGTCCTTCCCAGGCGCGGACGTATGGGCAGTGGTTGCAGGACTGCACGAGCACGAGCGCGGGTGCGGTCGCATAGTCGTCGAGCGCATGGGTGTTCCCGTCGACACCGGTGAGGGCGAACGCGGGAGCGTGAGCGGACAGGGCCAGGGTCATCCGAGAGCCTCCTCGAGGGTCTCCCTGCTCGGGACCGGGGAGGAGCGCCCGTCCGGCAGGGTGTAGATACGACAGGTCAGTGCTGGTCGTGCCGTCGCACCGATCGGGTCGACGTCACGACCGTCGATCCGGATCGTGGGCGACCCGGGGAACTCCAGCGCGCGAGCCTCGTCCTCCGTGTGAACCTCGTGGAGCTCGATCCGGGCTTCGATGCCGCGTTCGCGGAGGACCGCTTCGAGCAGCTCCCGTGTCTCGGGGAGCGACGGGCAGCCGTCCCAGTGGAAGAGCTCGATCTTCACACCGGTGACAACGATCTGGCGCCTGCGGTATTTCGCGCGACCCAGGGCACGCGGACAGCGAAGCCCGCCTGCCAGGTCGCCATGCCCCCGCTCGGAACAGCTGCTGGGTCGAGCTCAGCCGGCACTCAAGCGGCCAGCTCGTCCTGGGGCTCGCCGACCTCGATCGGGTTCGAGACCGGGTCGCGGCACCATTCCCACCAGCCGCCGTCGTAGACCGCGATCCGCTGCCAGCCCATCAGGTAGGCGTAGAACCACGTCTCGCTCGCCCGCCAGCCGGTGCCGCAATAGAAAGCAACCCACTTGTCGGCCGTGATGCCGGCTTCCTCCCAGTTGGCCGCGATCTCGGGATAGGCGCGCATCGTGTTGTCGACGGTGCGGTAGTGCTGCATGTGGTACGCGTCCGTACCGCAGTTGCCCCAGACGTCTCCCGCGATGCGACCGGCCGGGCCGATGTAGTTGTAGCCCGAGACCTTTCCGATGTGCTCGTTCCAGGTGCGGACGCTGACGAGTGCCGCGGCGTCCGGGTCGCTGATGATCTGCTTGGCCTCGTCGAGGTCGACGATCACCTCGGGGCGGAGGGGAATCGTGACGCCGAAGGAGGAGACGGGCACGGGCGCTCGCACGGTCGTCTCGAGCGGGTTCCCCGCCCGGACCCAGGCGTCGTAACCGCCGTCGAGGAGCCGGATGTCGTCGACACCCGCGTAGCTCAGGATCATCGCGGCGCGCGTCGCGGCGATCTGACCCGCACGACGTCCCGGCCATTTCTCTTCGGGGTCGCCCTCGGTGTCCCGGCCGTAGAGGATGACGGTCGTGTCGTTCGTGATGCCGTGCGCGCGCAGAGCGGTCTCGAGCTCCTCGGGCGTGCGGCGGTTCCAGTCGACGGGGTTCTCGAGCTGGTTCGTGTCGAGGTAGAGCGCCTCCGGCAGATGATCTTCCTCGTACTCCTCGGGGACGCCGAAGTTGACGTGGAAGAGGAGGAAGCGACCGGCCGGGGCTGCTTCCGGCTTGCCGCCGTCGAGGAGTTGTCGCAGCCAGTCGGTGTGAACGAGCCGGTCGTAGTTGGGGAGCCGCTCGACCGGGAGCGTCGCGTCGGACGCCCAGCCTGCCCATCCGTCCTCGTACGGGCGGACGTGCGTGTGACCGAGCTCGGCCAGGCGGCTCGCAACGTCGGCGACGTCGCCTGCGTCGCCGTACAGGACGACTTCTCGGCCCGTCACGACGTTCTTCGACTGCAACAGCCGGGTGACCTCGGCATCGTCGACGCTCTGGAGCCATGCGCTCGGGAACGCGACTGCGCCCGGAATGTGCCCGCCGCGATCCGCGCCGTTCGAGCGCCAGCCGTTGTATTCGTGCAGTGGCCGCAGGTCGACCACGGTCAGGTCGGGGTCACCGAGCCTGGTCCGCAACTCGGCGGTCGAGATGGTCGCGCCGTTCGCGTCGAGACCGGGCATCGAGACTCCTCTTTGGTCGCGGGGCCGCGACGGCGGTCCGTCGCGGAACGCGAGTCTAACTGCAAGAGTATACAAAGTAAAGTGGCGTCGACTGTCCGGGCCGAGGGGAAACCTCGGCCCGTAACGCCGCGGGCGCTCGACGCGAGCCGGGCCCGCCACAGGGGAACCCGGGAGTGCCCCCAACGGGATTCGAACCCGTGCTGCCACCTTGAAAGGGTGGTGACCTAGGCCGCTAGTCGATGGGGGCGGCCGCACGAGGATAGCCTCGGCCGGGCATTGATCGAGCGGAAACGAGCGTTGTAGCATCCGTGACATGCGGCGCAGGGCTTCCTCGACCGGGGCGCTCGTTGTGATCGTCGGTCTCCTCGTCGGTCAGGCGCTTGCCGGGACCGACGGCCAAGCCGGGTCTCGTGTCGAAGCGGATCGTGATCCCCGGCAACGGGGTCGCCGACGTCGCGGCAGGCCCCGGCGGGATGTGGTTCAGCGCGCTGCAGCCAAAGCAGGCGGGCCGTGTGACCCCGGCCGGAGTGGTGAAGCAGTTCACGCTGCCGATCAAGGCCATCGACAACAGCGCCGGTGGCAACAACATCGTGTCGACCGCGGGATCGGTCTGGATCGCGGTCCAGACGACGAGCGAGTCCGCGCTGGCCCGCGTCGCCCCGAGTGGGAAGGGGACGATCGTCGGGCTCGGCATGCCGACCGCGCCCGGGAAGGACGCCGTCGCCGCGATCGGGGCGCGCGGGCGGATGATCTCGTTCGGCGTCTGGTGGAACCGCTCCGGCACGATCTCGACGAGCGGGACGCTCGGGCCGAGCGCCGGAGAGGCGAACGGATTCCCGAAGACCGCGGCCGCGCTCGGCTGGGCGGCCGATCGGAGCGGTGCGATGTGGTTCGTCTACGGTCGTGGCTACGGCAAGGTCGCCGGCCAGAACGTGACCACGTGGGAGCCGAGCGACGGCCGGGCGCACGAGTTTCGCGACATCACCCTCGGCCCCGACGGGAACATGTGGGTCGCCGACAACGAGAACGCCGTCGGGTACGGCGTCGGTCGGGTCGCACCGGACGGGACGCTGAAGGAGCTCGAGCTTCCTGGCGGCCCGTGGTCGATCACAGCCGGTCCGGACAAGAACATCTGGGTCAGCCTTCCCTACCGCGGGATCGCACGCGTCACGCCGGCGGGAAAGATCACGGTCTACACGGGTCTCGGCGCGAACCCGTCGGCGATCGCATCGGGCTTCGGCAAGCTCTGGCTCGTGACCGACAATGCCGGCGCGATCTACCGGATCGACGTCCCGAAGAAGTAGCCCGACCACCCGGCCGGGATCAGCCGTATCCTTGCCGGTCGACCACGGGCGGTTAGCTCAGCTGGTAGAGCACCTCGCTTACACCGAGGGGGTCGGCGGTTCGAGCCCGTCACCGCCCATCAGGAACGGTAGGAACGATTTGCCCGGATGGTGCGTACCCCGGTGCGTACCTCGCCCTTCGCTCGTGGTCACGACCAGGTCGGGTGCGACGAAGCAATCGCAACTAGGGTGATGCGACGATGGCGCAGTCGCGGAAACCAACCAGCGGCCGATCGCCCGGTGCGTCGGCGAAGGCCCGTCCCGGGCAGCAGTTCAAGCGCAAGTCCTGCTTCCTCTGCAGGGACAAGGTCGTCGAGGTGGATTACAAGAATGTGAACCTGCTGCGGCGGTATGTGTCCGACCGCGGGAAGATCCGGAATCGTCGCATGACCGGCGCCTGTCGCAAGCACCAGCGGCAGGTCGCGGTGGCGATCAAACGGGCCCGCGAGATGGCGTTATTGCCGTACAACGCGCCGCCCGGCCCTCCTGCCTCGATGGGGCGCTCGGGTGGGGACCGCTCTCGGAACCGTGAGCGTGAGGCAGATTGAGTCCGCAACCGAGCCTGAGCCGCCGACCGCCGACACCGTGGAGGCCGCCCTGTGGCGACTCACCTCTATATATGCGCTCGCTGCGCTCGTGCTCGAGACGACCGGGGCGAGGGTGGGGGAGTTGGAGGCGGCCAGGGTCGGAGACCTCGACGAGAGCCGCGAGGCGTGGCTTGTTCGTGCGGCCGTATCGAAGACGAGGCGGCCGCGCTGGGTCGGGATGCCCGCCGACGTGTTCGCCGCCGTGATCGAGCGGCTACCGGCTCGGGAGGATCGCGACCCGACCGCACCCCTGTTCGGTGACGTCACAGCCGACCGGTTGCGGATGGCGATCCTGCGGGCCTGCCGTGACGCCGGGCTGCCGCTTTCGGCCCGCACACGCTGCGTCACCGTCGCATCAGCCTGCTGCACCGGCAGGGCGTGTCGTGGGCCGACATCGGCGATCGCGTCGGCCAGCGATCGAAGCTGGTCACCGCGGATCGCTACTCGCACGCGCTGGTCGACTACCGCGAGGTCGACCGGGCGACAGTGCTGGAGGACGTACGGCGTGACTACAAGTTGCTCGCCGAGCGGGGCACCGCGGTAGGAGCGACCAGGCCTTGTTAGTGTCGCTTGTCGCAATGTTCCAGTTAGTGGAGGACGCCGGTGAGGCTCGAGGGCAGGGCAGCTGTTGTGACGGGTGGGTCTCGTGGTCTCGGGCTTGCAACGGCTGCTGCACTCGTGCGGGAGGGCGCGCGTGTTCTGCTCGTCGGTCGGGATGCGGAGGCGCTCGAGGAAGCGGTGCGCTCACTCGGATCCAGTACCGAAGTCGTTGCGCAGGTAGCCGACGTCAGCCGTTCAGAGGACGTTGAGGCCTACGTCGCGGAGGCGCTTCGGCGGTTCGGCTCGATCGATATCCTGTTCAACAACGCGGGCATCCAGGGCGCGGCCGCCCCGCTGGCCGAGTATCCGATCGAAGAGTTCGACCGCGTAATCGCGATCAACCTGCGCGGCGTGTTTCTCGGGCTTCGTCATGTCCTCCCGGTGATGTTGGCGAAAGGCTCGGGCTCGATCATCAATATGGGCTCGATCGCGAGCGAGGTCGGGCTGCCCGCGGCTAGCGCATACATCGCGGCCAAGCACGCCGTTCTCGGCCTGACGAGAGCAGCGGCTGCGGACTTGGCAGGATCCGGCGTCCGCGTCAACGCAGTGCTGCCGGGAATGGTAGACACGCAACTCCTGCGTTCGTTGCTGCACGAGCTGACCGGCGGTGACGTCGAGGGCGGGATGCAGTTCGTGGCTGGTGTAGCACCGCAGCGGCGGGTCGCCGCAGCAGAGGAGATCGCCGAGGTAGTCGTGTTCCTCGCCTCGGACGCTGCCAGCTTCGTGAACGGTGTCGGGTGGCCTGTGGACGGCGGCGCGCTAGCCGTGCGCGGCAATACCGCTGACTGACGACGGTGACGACCGTGTCGCCGCCCAGTTCGCCCCGCCGCCAGGTCGCGAAGATCGCGACGGTTCTGCACCTAAACCGGATGGTGCATCACCCGGTGCGTACCTCAGCCGACGAAAACCCCTTGTTTGCAGGGGCGTTCTAGGTCGTCACCGCCCATCTGAACCGCGGGAGCACACCGGTTTGCGTGTCGGCGCACACCCGACGCATGCAACGGGCCATGGAGCTCATCAGTCGGCTCGGCGGGATGCCGCATCCTCCCGTCCGCCATCAGCTCGACCCCGAGGATCCGGCGGCGGCCGTCGCCCTGGGCCTGTTGCTCCAGACCGTCTCGGGCCTCGTCTGGAGGAGGAAGAGCTCGCGCTCCCCCGAGGCGCCCGGACCGATTGCCCACTCGACGTCCTGCGGAGCCCCGAGCGCCTGCTCGATCCGCTTGCCGAGCGCGGCCACGGCGACCACCTCGTCGTCTGACACGCAGGGAAGCTCTTGCTCTTCGGTCGGTACCTCCCGAGGTGAGACCGCGCCCATCTCTGGGTCGAAGCCATAGGCGAAGTGCTTGGCCGAGAGCGTTCGCGAGCGGATCTCGAGGGTCACCTTGTCCACGAAGTAGCGATCGGGGCTCACCTCGCCGGCCACGACTGCTTGCCCGAGACCATACGAGCCCTCGATCGCGATCTGCGACCGGTCGCCGGTCACGGGGTCGATCGTGATCATCACTCCCGCCGCCTCGGAGGCGACCATCGCCTGGACGACGACGGCCATCGCGGTCTCGTCGGCGCGCAGGCTGAACCGGCGGAAGTACGAGAGCGCCTGCGGCGAGAACAGGCTTGCCCAGCAGCGCAGGACCGCGCGGGAGACGGCCTCCGCGCCGACCATCCAGAGGTACGTCTCGTGCTCGCCGGCGAAGGAGGCCTCGGCAGCGTCCTCCGAGATCGCGCTCGAGCGCACGGCAACGGGAAGCTCGGCGCCGAGCTCGACATAGGCGTTCTCGAGCGCGTCACGCAGCGGGTCGGGAAGCTGCCGTTCTTCGAAGAGCGAGCCGATGCGCGCCGAGGCCTCTGCCTGGGCCTCGATCGAGTCGGCGCCCTCGAGGATCAGATGAATCTCCCGATCGAGCCCTGTCTCCGACACGAACTCGCGGTAGGCATGCGTCCCGAGCGCGAAGCCGGGTGGGACCCGCAGGCCCTCGCGCAGGAGCGAGCCGAGCCCGACCGCCTTGCCTCCGACGACCTCCGCCAGATGCGGCCCGCATCCATCGAGTGGGAAGACGTAGCTCACGACCTGACGTCCGCGCCGTCGAGGATCGTGACGACGCCGGTCGAGCCGTCGACGTGAACCCGGTCGCCGGTCGTGATCCTCTTGGTCCCCGTGCCCGTGCCGACGACGGCCGGCAGCCCGTACTCGCGGGCCACGATCGCCGCGTGCGACATGATCCCGCCCCCGTCGAGGACGGCCCCGGCGATGGTGCCGAACACCGGCGCCCAGCTCGGCGACGTGAACGGCGCGATCAGGATCTCGCCTTCCTCCAGCTCCCCGAGCCGGTCAGGGCTGAGGACGACCCGCGCGGTGCCCTCGGCGATACCCGGTGAGCCTGCGAACCCGGTCAGCACGCGCTCGTCCGCGCCGTCCGAACCGAGCCACTCCTGGACACGCTCCGTCGTGATCCCGAAGAGCATGATCGTGATCGGGTCCGTGATCGTCTCGGGGACGTCACCGAGTGCGGGAGGGGGAGTCCATTCGCGCATCGCCTCGTAGATCGCCTTGCGCCGCTCCACGATCGGTGGCCAATAGTGCGGACCGCGTGCCTGCCCTGCACCACCGGTGCCCCAATCCACACGGAGCTCCTCGAGCGCCGTCCGCACCTCGCCGTGCTGCAGGAAGAAGACGTCCTCCGCGTCGGCCAGGAACCCGTGCCGCGCGAGCACCGTGCCGAACTCGCGCACCTTGTTCCAGAAGAGCGTGTGGTACCAGTGGTCGATGTAGAAGCCGTGGCTCTCGACGTGCGGGAAGACCGTACGGCAGAGCGCGAGCTGCTCGTCGAACGCGGGCTGGAGATCCGTCGGGAGCAGAGCCCGGTACTCGTCCGCAATTCGCTCGCGCTCGGCGGCGATCGCAGCCTGCGGCCGCGAGATGTCCTCACCCGCCTCGAGACGCTGGACGTAGAAGCCGATCGTCGCGAGCGGAAGTGTCGTGTCGTCGATCCAGGAACGGTGATGGTGGTAGCAGCCGTTTCCGTACGAGAAGCAGAACCACGGATCCTTCGTCTGCTCGAGGTCGGCCAGCCACCGCTCGCCCGCATCGCTTCCGGCCAGGGTCCGGCGAAGCGCCTCCTCCTCGCCGCCGGCCTCCTTCACCGCGTCACCAACGCCGAGCTCGACGGCGCGCCGCGCGAGGCGGCGCAGCTCGTCGTCCGGGCGCAGGATCACGGTGTCGATCCCGGCGAACATCCTCGCTACCGTCTGATCGGAGATCCCGGGAAACGCCTCACGGCACAGGCCGTAGAAGCCGACGTAGGCGCCGTGAGCGAGGACCTGGAACTGCATGTGGTAGTGGCAAATGCGGTCGAATCCCTCGAGGAGACGGTCGTACGCGTGCAGGAGGGCGTGGCCCGAGCCGAGAGCCCTGCCCTCGGTGACCATTGACTCGTCCTCGAGCTCGGGGAGCGCCGGCACCTCGAGCGCCTTGAGCTCGCCGATCGCCTCCCCGACCCCCCGCTCCCACTCCACGAGCAGCTCGTCCCAGTGCTGGAAGGTGAACCCCCCTCGCCTCGCGAACAGCTCGGCGCGCATCGCGAGCGTCGCCTCGTCGGTGATCGAGTTGGGGCTGAGGTAGGCATAGCCGTTGAGGATCCGTACCTCGAGGCCGAGCGACGGCGGCACGACGTAGATACGGCTGCTCACCTGGTTGAGCGCGAACGTTGCGCGGTCGACGAAGATCGTGTCGAACGGATAGAACGGCTCGGCGTAGTGCGAGGTGAGCTGGAACCAGCAGCGGCTCTCGTCGAACTCACGGCGCTCGTCGCTGAAGAGGTCGAAGTAGGGGTACATCTCCTCCCACCCCTCGCACTCGGGAGGGATGGAAACCTCGAACGGGCTCGGAAAGCCCTCGCGTGCTGCGACCGCTTGCTCGTGGATGAGAGTCATGACTTCCACTCCTTCCTCGGCACGACTTCCGATTGTGCGGTTCGTATCATGATCGGTCGGGACGGCCACTGCCGCGACGATCCGGTCGAACCGGGTCCCTGCCCTTCGGTTCGCCTCGGCGATGGCCTCCTGGGACGGCCCTTCGAACTGGCAGAAGCACGCCTCGTCCTCGGGCACCACGGTCGAGCCGAGATACCAGACCGGGGTTCCCTCGGTGCGGAGCTCCTCGGTCGCCTTGTGCAGCCGCTCGAGGGAGCGGCGAAGCTCGCTCTGAGAGGTTCCCGGGAGGTACCGCTCGACGACGAAGACCATGGAGCCGAGGCTACGGCGCGATGCCTCTGCGCGAAACCGTGGAAGCTCTAGGTTTCGATCGCGTCGACCGCAGGTTTGGCGGCTTCAACCGCAAGCGGTTGAAGCCGGTTGGCGAGCCCGCCGCGGGAGCGGAGGTCGAGCTTGCGGTAGACGCTCGTGAGGTGGGCCTCGACCGTGCGTACGCTCATGTAGAGCGCTGATGCGATCTCCTTGTTCGAACAGCCGTCGGCCGCCATCCTGGCGATGCGCTCCTCCGTCTCGGTCAGCCCCTCGGAGGCCGGTCGCCGCCCGCTGATCCGCTTGAGCTCCGCGCGGGCCTTGTCGGCCCACAGGCGGGCACTCAGCTCCTCGAAGACTGCGAGCGCCTGGTCGAGCGCCTCGCGGGCGGCACGCTTGCGCTTCGCCTGCCTCTCTGCCGAACCGAGACAGAGCAGGGTACGACCCCGCTCGAATGGGTACGGATGCTCGTCCAGCTCGGCAAGAGCGCTGGCGTATGCGGCGAAGGCACCATCGTGGTCGCCCTCGGCTGCGGCCAACAAGCCGCGGCAGCGGGCTGCCGAAGCCACGGCCCAGGGGCTGCCGAGGCGTTGGGCGTGCAGCTCGTAGGGCTCGAGGTAGGAGCGCGCCAGCTCGAGCTCCCCGAGAACGATCAACGTCTCGATGGTGTCCGCCCACACCGGGTTCGTCGGGTCGTTTGACCCCATCGCCAGGAGCCGTGCAGGCAACTCGCGCAGAACGCCGCCGGCGGTGTCGAAATTGCCGAGCGCAAGTTCAAGGCGCCCGAGCGCACCGAGGCTGAAGATGGTCCACGAGTCGCTCGAGAGCGCCTGGGCGAACGCAAGACCCTGTCCTGCCGAAGCTCGCGACTGCTCGACGAGTCCCAGGTCAGCCTCGATCAGCGCCTTGGTGCGTCCCACGAACGCGCGGGTGTACGGAATCCGGGTCTGTTCGCCAAGCTCATGTGCCCTGGTGGCGTGCTCGAGCGCGTGCTGCCAACGACCGGCGAGCCACTCGAGCGTACCCAGGTTCCAGAGCAGCAACACCCGCGTGTCCTCGTCGCCCCTAGCAGCCGCCATTGTCTCGAGCTCCTCGAGGATCACGCGAGGTCGTTCGACCTCACCCTGGCGCATCAGCCGACGGACGAGTTGGGCGCGCGCGCTTTCCAGGTATGAGAGTGAGAGCCCGAGGCGCTCCTCGATCTCAGCCCCCCGCTCGAGCAGGCCGGGAGTCATCTCGGCAGCCCACGTCTCCGCATGTCCCACCTGTCCGAGCGCCACAACAAGGAGCGTCGGGTCGCCGCTGGATTCAGCCCTATCCAGTGCCGCTCGAGCATCGACGAGCGCGCCGGGGATGTCGGAATCGAGCAGACGGACCACGCTCCGGAAGGCCAGGATCCGCGCGCAGCGCGTGTCGTCATCGGCCACCTCCGCCAGTGCCGCGTCGCAACGCTGAATCATCGTCGGAGGGTCTGCTCTGCGATTGAGTGCGAGCTCGAACAGGACGTCGGCACTCTGTACGCCGGGCAGAACTTCCGGAAGCAGCTCCTCGAGCATTGTCGACGCGCGCTCCCCATCTCCGGCAAGACGGTGGAAAATCGCTGCCCGCAGACGCCGCTGTCTCGCCAGGGCAGGGTCGGCCGGCGTCAGCTCCGCGGCAAGCTCGCAGAGCTCAGCCGCGGCCGCGGTGGCACCGCGGGCGGCCGCGTGCTCGGACGCGGCGTCCAGCTCGAAGGCGACGGCGGCATCCGGCCCTTCGGCAGCGAGCGCGAGGTGGCGGGCCCGCTCTTCGAGGTCGGCGACCGCGCTCGCCGACGCTCGGTGGACGACACGGCGCCGAGCGAGCGGTGCCTGCTCGTAGCAGATCGAGGCAAGCAAGGGATTGGTGAATCGCACGCGCGAGCCGTCGAGCTCGACCACCCCCTCGCTGACAGCGTCGGCGAGCGCCTCGACGACCTTGTCTCTTTCTCCGTGCGCGGCGGTGACCAACTCCACGGTCGGTTGGGCAAGCGCCGCGACGTAGAGGATGACCTCGACCGTGTCTGCCGGCAGCCGACCCAGACGGCCCCCGAGCAGCTCGCGCAGGCTTGCTGGCACGCGCAGGGCCCGCCCGGCCGCCGGCCGCTCGTTCGTCCGCACCAGCTCGCGACCGAGCTCGAGCGCGAAGTACGGGTTTCCCGCGGATGTCTCTAGCACACGTCCCAGCTCGGGCCGGGTCAACTCCAACCCCAGCCGATCACGCAGCAGATGGTGTAGCGCGCTCAGGCTCAACGGGCCGAGCCAGAGGCGCTCGAGGTGCTCGTCCGGGAACGAGCGCTCGAGCTCGAACGGCGCCGCGACCTCCGGCATCTTGCGCAGGGTCGCCAACAGGCCGACTCGTTCGTCGCTGAGTCGGCGGAGCGCGATCTGCAGCACGGCGGTCGAGGATGTGTCGAGCCACTGGACATCGTCGAGGGCGATGACCACAGGGCTGTCCTCCGAGAGCGAGCGCAGCACATCGAGCAGCGCCAGGGCGATCAGGCGCGGATCAGGCGGCTCGTCACCCGGCTTCGCCAACAACAACGCGACCTCGAGCGCCTCTCGTCGCAACGGCAAGAGCGCCGGTGCCACCTCCTCGATCACCGGTGCCAGCAGATCGGACAGCCCAGCGAACGACAGCAGCGCCTCGGCCTCGACGCTCTGATGGACGAGGACGCGCCCGAAGCGCTCTCCTGCTTCGTCGACGCCCGTCCTCCAGAGGCTCGTCTTGCCGATCCCGGCCTCACCGGAGAGAACGAGTGCCGCCGGGCCGTCCTCGACCGCGGCGAGGAACGCCTGGATCGAGCCAAGCTCCTCGTCTCGCCCGATTACAGTCGCAGCCATATCGCGCGGATTGTTACGTGGGCATCGGCGAAAGGCGAGCGCGAAGAGGCCGCGCGCCACTGGGTCACACGGTGTCGATCACGAACTCCGCTAGTCCACGCGGGACTCGAACATCCCTGCAACGCAATGCTGTTGTCGCGAGAGGTGTGCACCCAGGTGTGCACCGACTGGAAGACCGTCAAACGCGCGACGGTCCTCAGATTTGGCACGTTCGGCGTCAACTCGTTGTTCGCTGCCGGCGCCTGGAAAGGGGAGGGCTTCCTCCCCTCTCCAGGACCCGATCGACCCGCTCTTTACGCCGGTCTGACGACGATGCGGTCGAGGTACCGGCCCGACGGCAGCAACAGGGTCTGCGCGGGTGCCTCCGCCGGCCTGACGACTATGCGGTCGAGGTACCGGCTCGACGGTATCAACGGGACCTGTACGGGAGCCTGCGCCGACTCGGGCGTTTGCACCGCGCTCGTGTCGAAGGCGAGTGTTGACACGGCCAAGGTGGCGGCGGTCGTCAGTGCGGCGACGGCGGCGATCAGCACGAGCAGGTGGCCTCGCCGGAGTTGGATGGTTGCGGGGGCGGTGGTGGAAGCGCTCATGGAACCTCTCCTTTCGGCGTGACGATCACGCGCGGAACGATCCAAGACCATGGCGATGAGGCTAGGGCGGGATGCCTCGGGGCGTAACCGTGGAAGCTCTAGGTTTCGCCCGCGTCGACCGCAGGTTTGCCGGCTTCAGCCGCAACCGGTTCAAGCCGGTTGGCGAGCCCGCTGCGGGAGCGGATGTCGAGCTTGCGGTAGACGCTCGTGAGGTGAGCCTCGACGGTGCGTACGCTCATGAAGAGCGCTGAGGCGATCTCCTTGTTGGAATCGCCGTCGGCTGCCATCCTCGAGATGCGCTCCTCCGTGTCGGTCAGCCCGTCGGGGGCGGGCCGTCGCCCGCCGATCCGCTTGAGCTCCGCGCGGGCCTTGTCGGCCCACAGGCGGGCACCGAGCTCGTCGAAGATCGCGAGCGCCTGCTCGAGCGCCTCGCGGGCGGCGCGCTTCTGCTGTGCCTGTCTCCGCACCACTCCGAGACCGAGCAGCGCGCGGCCGCGCTCGACCGGAAAGCGGCCGTCGGCCAGTACGTCGACCGCCCGCTCGAGCTCTGCGATCGCTCCGGACAGGTCGCCCTCCGCGGCGGCGAGCAGCCCGCGACAGCGCGCGGCTCCCGCCACGGCATACGGGTTCGCGAGGTTATCGGCGTGCAAGCTGAACGGCTCGAGATAGGCACGCGCACGGTCGAGCTCGCCCACGCCGATGAGCGTCTCGATCGCGTCTACCCAGAGGGTTTGCCCGGGGTCGTTGACGCCCCATGCAAGTAGGCGCGCGGGCAGGTCGCGCAGGTGACGGGCGGCCGCTTCGAGGTTGCCAAGTGCGAGCTCGAGCCGCCCAAGCACGCCGAGAGACGAGATCACGAAATACTCGTCCCCGCTCAGCCGCGCATGCTCGACCGCACGCTCCGCAGAGGCACGCGCCTCCTCGACGAGACCGAGATCTGCGCGAATCAGCCCCCCGAAGCGTCCGTCGTGACCGTAGTTGCCCGAGAGCTGCGTCTGCTCACCGAGCTCGTGCGCGGTCTCGACGAGCTCGAGCGCGCGCTGCCAGCGCCCGGCACACCACTCCACGAGCGACAGGTACCAGAGCATCAGGGTCCGTGTCACCTCGTCCCCGCGGGCCACCGCCATCGCCTCCAGCTCCGCGAAGATCGCGCGGGGCCGGTCGATCTCGCCGAGGCGCATCAGCTGCCTGCCGAGGTGGATGGTCGGGCTCTCGATGAAGCCGAGCTCCACAGTGAGCTGCTGCTCGATCTGCACACCACGCTCGAGCAGTCCAGGCGTGATCTCTCCGCCCCACGACTCCACGTGCCCGACCCGCGCGATCGCGGTGGCAATCAACACCGGGTCGCCCACCCGCTCGGCCCGCTCCAGCGCCGCTTGCGCGTCCGCGAGGGCCGCCGGCACGTCGAGCGACATCAGGTGGAACATGCTTCGCAGCGACAGAATCCGTGCCAAGCGGGCGTCGTCGCCGGTCGCATTGAGGAGTGCGTCGTCGAAGTGTTCCTTCATCGTCGGAAGCCTGGTGAGGAACGTCCAACCGAGCGCAAGGAGGATGTCCGCACGCTCGACACCGGATGGGACCTCGGTCAACAGCTGCTCGAGAAGTGCGCGCGCCTGCTCGGTGTTGCCGGCGAGACGGTGGAAGGTCGCCGCCTGGAGGAGCCGTTCTCGTTGCCGGCGCGGATCGCTCGGGGTCAGCTCGGCCGCGAGAACGCAAAGCTCCGCTGCGACACCCGTAGCACCGCGAATCGCCGCCCGCTCCGCCGCAGCGTCCAGCTCCGCTGCGACCGCAGCGTCCGGCCCATCAGCGGCGAGCGCCAGGTGGCGGGCGCGCTCCTCGATGTCGGAGACCGCTCCGGCGAGCGCTCGGTGTACCGCGCGGCGCTTCCACACCGGCGCCTGCTCGTAACAGATCGATGCCAACAGCGGGTGCGTGAAGCGGATGCGTATGTCGTCCAGTTCGACGACCCCCTCGCCGACCGCCGCCTCGAGCCCGCGGAGGACGGGATCCCGCTCGCCGTGCGCGGCCGCCACCACCTCGACCGTCGGCCGCGCGAGCGCCGCGACCTGCAACAGGACATCGAGTGTCTCGCCGGGCAGGCGGGCGAGGCGGCCGCCGAGCAGCTCCCGCAGGCTGTCGGGCACGCGCAACGGCTGGCCCGGTGCCGGCCGCGAGCCCGTGCGGACGAGCTCGCGGCCGAGCTCCAACGCGAAGAACGGGTTTCCCGCCGTCGCCTCCTGCACGCGCGCCAGCTCCGGCCGGGTCAGCTCGAGCCCGAGGCGCTCCGCAAGCAGCCGGTGGAGAGCCCCGGAGGTCAGTGGGCCGACCGAGAGCCGCTCGAGACGCTCCTCGGAGAACGAGCGATCGAGGTCGAACGGATCACCGACCTCCGGCGCCTGGCGCAGCGTCGCCAGCAGCCCGACCGGCTCCTCGCGCAGCCGGCGGAACGCAACCTGCAGCACGCCAGCCGAGGCCGCATCCAGCCACTGCACATCATCGAGCGCGACGAGAACCGTCCCCTGTCCGGCCAGCGCGCGGAGGACGTCGAGCACGGCCAACCCGATCGCGTGATTGTCGGGAGCGCGCCCACTCGGCTCGACAAGCAACAGCGCGACCTCGAGGGCCCGCCGCCGCGGCGGCGCGAGCGATCCGCGCCGCCTCGTCGAGCACCGGTGCGAGCAGCTCCGAGAGTCCTGCGAACGCAAGCGACGCCTCCGCCTCGACCCCATGACAGGCCAGCACGCGGTCGCCGCGCTCCTCGGCCGCTTCGACGCCGACCTCCCAAAGCACGGTCTTGCCGATCCCCGGCTCGCCCAGCAACACGAGCGCATCAGGACCGCCCTGGATTCGATCGAGAAAGCTCTCGACCGACCCGAGCTCCTCGTCGCGCCCGATAACCGTCTGGACCATGGTGCTCGCACGGATTGTGACGTGGGCATCAGCGAAAGGCGAGAAGACCGCGTTGCTCCGGGGGACCACGATCAGCCCACCTCTGAACCGAGGCCCCTCCTGTCGACACAACGAGTCAGGTGCGCCGTCAGCAGGGCGTCAGCGGAATGTCAGCGGGATCACGCAGGCTCCGCTCATTCGCCGCTTGTGACCAAACGCTCTATGGTCGCCCCGAGGAGGACGCCCCTTGCCCGTATCGACCGATCCACGCATCGGCACCGAGCTGCTCGGCTATCGCATCGAGGAGCTGCTCGGACGTGGCGGGATGGGCGTCGTCTACCGGGCCTACGACGTGGCGCTGGAGCGATCGGTGGCGCTGAAGCTGCTCGCGCCGAGCCTCGCGGAGGACCGCGAGTTCCGCGAGCGCTTCCTGGTCGAGTCGCGGCTCGCCGCCGCGCTCGAGCACCCCAACGTTGTCCCGATCCACGACGCCGGCGAGGCCGACGGGCAGCTGTACCTGGCCATGCGCTACGTCGAGGGCACGCGACCTCAAGGGGCTGCTGCAAGCCGAGGGCCCGCTCGAGCCCGCCCGGGCGATCGCGATCTGCGCGCCAGGTGGCCGAGGCCCTCGACGCTGCCCACGCCCGCGGGCTCGTCCATCGCGACGTCAAGCCCTCGAACGTGCTGCTGGACGAGCGCGAGCACGCCTACCTCGCCGACTTCGGCCTCTCGCGCCGGCTGACCGACCAGGCACCGGGCTTCGAGGCCGGCCTGTCGCTCGGCACCCCTGCTTACGTCGCCCCCGAGCAGATCGAGGGCGCAGAGGTCGACGGCAGGGCCGACCAGTACTCGCTCGCCTGCATGCTCGTCCAATGCCTCACGGGAACGCCGCCGTTCCCGCGCGGTTCGGAGGCGGCAGTCCTCTATGCGCACCTGGAGGAAGACCCGCCTGCCCCGGCGGATCTGGGGAGCGTCATACCCCGGGCGCTGGCGAAGGACCCTGCCGATCGCTATCCGAGCTGCCGGGCCTTCGTGGCGGATGCACGCGACGCTCTCGGCCTGGAGCCTCGAAGGGCCCGCTGGCCGCTCGCGATCGCGGGAGTCGGCGCAGCGCTGATCGGGCGCGGCCCTGCTCGCGTTCTTCCTGCACCAACGGAGGGGGAGGCCTTCCGCCAGATCCGGGCGCCGACACGCTGTCCGTATCGATCCGACGACGAGCCAGGTGGTCGACACGATCCCGGTCGGACACAAGGCGAGCGCCGTCGCCGTCGGTGCGGGGTACGTGTGGGTCGCGAATGCAGGCGACGCCTCCGTCTGGAGGATCTCCCGGTCGTCTGGGAAGGTGTTGAAGCTCGCCGTTCAACGCTACGCCTACCGACCTGGCCGTGACCGGAGGAAGCGTCGTGGTCGCAAACGGCGCGGACGGCAACGTGGCAGTGTTCGACACGTCGACTGGAGCCGCTCAGGGTGTCACGCAGCTCACCGCTCCCGGGGACGGTGCACTTCAGCTCTCGGGTGGCAGTGGAGGTCTCTGGTTCGGCGCGCCGCACGATCACACCGTCGGCAACGTCGCGACCGACGTGCTCCCGAACGGCCTTGCGACGAACGAGGACGTGCTCGTGGCTCCGGATGGCTCGAGCTATCCTGCGCAGCTACCAGTCGTTCGACGGTCTCAGCGTCGGAGAAGGCGCGGTCTGGGTTGCGGGCGACGCGTTCGGACGAACGGTCTGGAAGGTCGATCCCGCGACCGCGAAGGTCGTCGCGACGCTCCCGCTCCCGTTCATTCCGATGGCGATCGCCGCTGGTGCCGGCGGAGTGTGGGTGACGTCGCTCCTCGATGACATGGTTTCACGCATCGACCCGGCGACGAATCGCATCACGGAGACGATTCCAGGCCCGCGGGGCGCATACTGCGATCGCGGCCGGACGACGGCCGGCGTGTGGGTCATTGGGTCGCTCGACCGCACCGTGATCCATATCAATCCGAAGACGAATCGTATTGCGGCGAAGGTTGTGCTCGACGGACGCCCGATCGACGTCGCGGCGGACGGCAGAGAGATCTGGGTCATCGAGGACACACCGTGAGGCGCTCCATCGCTCCGCGCTCATCACGCTCGTGCTTCTGGTCGCGTCGACTGCATCCGCGTTCTCACATACGTCGACTCCGCGCGACATTCGCATCGGTGTCCTCTCCGACTGTGAGGGCACGTTTGGCGGCTTCTACCAAGTGACACTCGCCGGCGCCGAGCTCGCGTTGCTCGAGCGAGGCGCGCACCTCGCGGGCGCGAACCCTTCCGACGGTGTCGACGGCGCAACGGTCAGCGGGCACCGGATCCGGTTCGTCATCGGCTGTGCCGACGGAACCGCGACCTCGGCAATCGTCGAGGCTCGACGACTCGTTGAGGCTGAACACGTCGACATCCTCGTCGGCCCGTTGGGAGGAGACGAGGAGCTTGCCCTGCAGGACTACGCACGCCGCCACCGCACGTGACCTTCGTCAACGGATCGGGATCGGCACAGGTGCTCGAACCCAGCGGCCAACTTCTTCAGCTTCCACACCGACGGAGCGGCGTGGATGGCAGGTCTCGGCTCATACGCCTACAACCGGCTCGGGTGGCGAACAGCCGTGACGATCTCGGACACTTTCAGCCTCTTCAACTGGGATGAGACGGCTGGGTTCACCGCCGAGTTCTGCTCGCTCGGCGGCAGGGTCCTAAAACGAATCTCGATCCCGAACGGCACCACCGACTACTCCGCCTCGATCGCGAAGGTTCCGCGTCGAGGCATCGACGGATTCATGTTCGCCACCGAGGCGGATGTCGTGGTCGCGGTTGGAAAGGCATTCCCCGACGTGCGTCATGACGCGAGCAGAAGGATGGTGGTCGGAACGATCGCGATGATCGGTGGGGGAATCACCAAACTCGGAAAGGGCGCCCGAGGGCTCGTGACGGCCGGCAGCTTCTATGGGCGGTACCCGAAGTACCTAGCCCAGTATCGGAAGACGTTTCCGACGATCGCGCCAGCGATCGCCGGCGGGCCCTTCGACCTCACCTACTACGGAGCAATGACAGCGACGTTGCAAGGCCTCGCAGCCGTCCACGGTGATCTGTCACGAGGCGGCGTCGCATTCCGGACAACTCTTGGTCACGTCGTCCTCGACGCGCCGAACGGCCACTTCACGCTGGATCGCCGGCACCGGGCCTCGGGAACGAACCTCGTTCTTGCGCTCCAGTGGCCGACGCAGAAACTACGGGTGATCAGGACCATCGACAGCGTGGAGACGACGTACGGCGGCTACTTCAGACCGACCGACCCGCCGCCCAGCGAGACGACGCCGGCCTGTGTGAAGCGGACGCCGCCTCCCTGGGCCCGCTGATCACCCTGCCTTCATCGACCAGGTGAAGCGGGTGAGATTGCCCGGCGAGGCGAGCCCGCCGGGCCGGAGGCCCTTGCGCACGAGCAGTGCCGGGGTTCCGCTCGCGGCGAGGGCGCTCCGGGCCGACCCGAGGCCCTCCTTCTGCCAGCGGTCGGAGAGGCCGACGACGGCGACCGCGACCTCGCGCGCGGCAGCGGCCAGCCCTTCCGGCCCTGGCTCCAGGAGCAGTGGCTCGGCCGCCACTCGATGCGTGCGCTGAACGGCGAGTGACGCGCTCGCGAGGAGGCGGCTGGCGTCGCGGCCACCTTCGACAGCCGGGCCGGCGATGCGAAGCGGCGTCTGCCAGCTCCCGGCGAGCCAGGCGCCCAGCTCGATCGCGCTCCAGTCGTGGTCGGCTCCCGCGAACGGCACGAGCACCGGGCCCGGCCGGGGAGCGTTCCCGACGACCACGGCGACGTCGCACGGCGCCATTCGCAGGAGCTCGCCGAGCTCGCCGTCGTCGAGGAGCCGTGGCGGTGCGGGTACGAGGACGAGATCGACGTCCTGCTCTGTCGCGAGACGCGCTGTGTCTGCGCCGGGCGACGAGGTCGTGAAGACAGCCGACCGAGCCAGCACGCCCCGCTCGGTGAGCGCCCGGCACTCGTCGCCCGCCTCCGCTGCGGCTCTGCCGAGCCCGTCGCGCGTCTCCACCAGGCGGCACACGATCACCTCGCGCGGCGGCTTCTGCGAGAGCGGCTCGGCGATCGCAAGCACGGAGCCCAGCGATTGCCCGCCCACCTCGGCGGCGAGGATCGAGCGCAGGTCAGGCTGAACAGGCTCGATGCCGAGGGACGGGTCATGGCGCAGGATCGCCTTCTCCAGCTCCTGGAGTGCCGACGCCGGCTCGATCCCGAGCTCGTCGACAAGCGTGCGCCGTGCCGCCTGATAGGCCTCGAGCGCCTCTGCCTGGCGGCCGGCTCGGTAGAGCGCGAGCATCAGCTGCGCCCGTAGCCCTTCACGAAGCGGGTGCCCGGCGACGAGTGCCTCGAGCTCGGGCACGAGCTCGGCGTCGCGTCCCTGAGTGAGATCGGCGGCGATCCGCCGTTCGAGCGCCAGCACGCGAAGCTCCTCCAGGCGGCTGATCGCCGCCTGGGCAAACGGCTCGTAGGCGAAGTCGGCGAGCGGCGTCGCCGCGCCAGAGCGCGAGCGCCTCGCGGAGCGTGCCCGCGGCCGTCGGCGGATCCTCGCGATCGGCCCGCTCGACGAGCTGCTCGAAGACGTGGAGGTCGAGCTGGCCAGGCCCCGGCCTGAGCACGTAGCCGGGCGCGCTCGTCTCGAGCGTTCCTGCGCCGGCGCCGAGCGCCTTGCGCAGGCGTGACACGCTCGCCTGGAGCGCCGCCGCGCCGGACTCGGGCTCGTTCGGCCAGAGCTCGTCGATCAGGCGATCCGAGGAGACGACCTCGTTCGCGTGCAGCAGGAGCATCGCCAGGAGGCTGCCCTGCTTCGGCCCGAGCGGCGCCAGCCGCTCGCCGTCGACGAGCACCTCGAGTGGGCCGAGAATCCGAAACTCCACCGTTCTCCCTGGCGTTAGCCGGCTGTCAGCGACCTGTAAGCGGTCGCGCCCATTGTCTCCCTTATCGACCGCACAGGGTGGTCGCGGAGAAGGAAGGGAGCGTCAGATGACACGCATGTTCCGTCTGATCGCACTGGCAATCGCTGCCGCGGCCCTCGCGGCACCGATCGCAACCTCGGGGACGTCGACCGGCGCATCGTGCTCCGCGGCCGAGAGCCCCTCGACCTGCTACCAGGGCAAGCCGTTCGTCGATCCGCTCGGCGTCAGCTACCAGACGATGTACGGCACCGGCTCGGCGCAGGCCGCCGCGGGCTGCTCGCAGGCCGAGAGCCCTTCGACCTGCTATCAGGGCAAGCCGTTCGTCGATCCGCTCGGCGTCAGCTACCAGACGATGTACGGCACGGGTTCCGGTACGGCGCTGGCTGCCGGCGGCTGCTCGCAGGCCGACAGCCCGTCGACGTGTTACCAGGGCAAGCCGTTCGTCGACCCGTTGGCCATCAGCTACCTCGGTCAGCTGGGGATGACCTCGGCCCAGATCCGGGACTGGACGGTCGGTGTGTGCGCGCAGGCAGAGAAGCCCGCCGTGTGCTCGCTCTCGTTCCAGGACCTGAACCCCTCGACGCCGACCGTCACCTCGAGCGGAGGCTTCGAGTGGGGCGACGCGAGCATCGGCGCGGCAGCGACGCTGGGCTTCGTGCTGCTCCTCGGTGGTCTCGGCGCGATCCTCGCGACGTCGCGGCACGGCCGCCGGCGCACGATCGCCTGAACCTGGCGAGTCCCTCCGCCAGTGAGAGAGCGGGCCCCTACGGGGCCCGCTCTCGTCGTGCACGGAGTCTCAACCCAGCTAGATGCGCCGACGCACTCCTCGCCCGGGTGTAACGGCCGCGGCGACGACGGCGGTCTTTGCGACGGGCGAAGGGCCCGGCGTGACGGCCGCGGCGACGACCGCGGTCTTTGCCACGGGCGCGCCGATGACTCCTACTCTTCCCACGCGTGCGGGTCTGAGGGGCACTTTCATACTCCTTCGGTCGCGAGTGCCTCATCGGCCTCGATGGAGGCGATGATCGCCTGGATGGGGATCCGCCCGTTTGCGATCAGCTGGCCGCCGGAGCGCCGCACCGCCGACGCGAATGGTGCCGCCCACAGGTTCTCCCAGATGAGGACGCCCGCCGTGCTGCCGGGCTCCATCGCGGCGGCGAGGTGCACCACGTCGTCCTCGGCCAGCAGCTCGGCCAGCTCGGCCTCGACAGCCTGCAGCTCTCCCAGTTCCTCGATGTCAGAGAGCTCCATCGCGTCGACGGAGCCGTCCTCGTTCTTGGTGAGGATCAGCACGTCGATCACGCGGATCGTCCCGGCGTCGACCAGCGAGAGCAGCTCGGTCGCCATCTCGCCGGTGAAGTTGCTCGCGCCCGCCGGGAACTCGACGACGAGGTAGTCGACAGGGCCGAGCTCGTCGAGGGAGGTGCTTGTCATCGTTCGTTCCTTTCGCAGTGAAGCAATGGTCGCCCGCGGAGTCTGCGATGCGCTCGCCGGCGCTCCCGGACGATGGGCTAGCTCGGGACGGGAACCGAGCCGACGTAGCCGAACTCGACGATCCGGCGAGCGCCTTCCTCGTACATCCCCGGGTCGGTCGGCTGCCACGTGTCGAGCCCGTCCACATACCGGTTGTACATGCAGAACGCGGCCGCAATGAGAACTGTGTCGTGGATCTCGAGATCGGTGGCACCCTGCTCGCGCGCCGCCGCGACGTCGGCCTCCGTGACGGTCTTGCCGTCGGCGGCGACCTTGCCGGCAATGCGGAGGAGCGCACGGAGCTTCTCGTCGATCGGCGCTGTGTCGAGGTCGCGCTTGACCTCCTCGACGAGATCCATGCCACCGTCGAGCTGCGCGGCCGCGAACGCGCTGTGCGAGTACTCGCAGAACACCGTCTTGTTGAGTGTGGAGACGTACGCGGCGATGAGCTCGCGATCGCCTGGCGGGAGCGTGTTGTCGGCGCGGAGCAGCTGCTCCGCGAGCGCGTTCAGATGAACCGCCGTCTCGGGCCGGTACTGCATTGCGCTGCGGATCCCGGGGACCCCCTCCGGCAGGTCGATGTGCGGCACGAAGCTCTCCTCTCGTTCGCGGCGTGTCGTGGCGTGTGACGGAGACGATATCCCGTTGGGCGCGACCAGCCGGCTCCGCTTGAATCCCGGCATGCCCTCCGACCCGCGGCTCGTGCGCGCGAAAGCGCGACTCGACCGGCTCGACTGGTGGCCCCGTCCCGTCAGGATCGGCGGTGTCGTGATCCTCGTCACGCCGTGGCTCTTCCGCCTGCCGCCATGGCGGCGGTTCGACGGCTTCGCCACGCATCGCGTGATCTTCCTCCGTCGCAGCGACCTCTCCGACGACCTCGTCACCCACGAGCTCTGCCACGTCTGGCAGATGCAGCACCGACCGCTCGCGATGCCGCTCAGCTACCTGCGCACCGGCTACGACCGGAGCCCTTACGAGCGCCAGGCGCGCCAGGCGGCAGTGGTCACGGCCAGACGCGTGTCGTAGCCGAGGCCGGGCAAGCCCGGGTCCTGCGTCAGGCGACGATCGGATCCAGGACCAGGACGGCGCTACCGTCCTGCGCCTGCGTGTACTCGTAGTTGTAGAGGTGCGGCCGTGTGATCCGGTTGACCGCCGACAGCTCGTTCGACGGCATGCGACCGATCCCGGGGGCGGTTGGTGCCAGGGTCTTCGGGAGTGGCCGCGAGAGCTCGTCCTTGACGTCGCTGCGGCGCAGGAACACCGCGTTCGGCGCCGCAGCGCCATCGGGTCGCGGCGGAAGGAAAACCGTCACCGTGTCGACGCCGTCCACGTACTTGAAGGTGTAGAGCGCGAGCTCGAGCGCCTGGCGGCGCAGAAGCGCGTGCCGCGCTTCGGACGGCTTGCCCGCGGTGATCGAGCAGCTCCGCCCCAGCCCGCAGAGGACGTACTGGAGGCTGGTAGCGGCATCGACGATCTCGATGTCGTCCTCCTCGGCCTTGCCCCGCGAGGTGTCGGGGCGAACCGCGATCGCACGGACCGGAATGTTCCCCTGGCCATCGGAGGTCCCGGCAGCGACGGTCGGCGGGCCGGCCAGCGCAACCGCGATCTGGTCGCCATTCGCGAGCCGGTAGCGGGTCGCCACGTGGTCGGCGATCTGCTTGACCCTTGCGCTCTCGGAACCGTCCGGCTTCCAGATCGACCACGCTGGGGCAGGGGCGGCCTCGGGTTGGGCGAGCAGGATCACGAACGCTGTGATCCCGACACCGGCGAAGATCGCCAGCGCGACGTAGATGAGCACGAACCGACGCTTGTAGCCGCTCGCACGTGCCCTGTCCTCGGTCTCGGCACCGGGACCGGCCAGGGGCCGGGCGGTATCCGCCTCGATGATGCGCGGCGCCGGCGCGGAGGTCGACGACTCGCTCATGCCGGTTCTCCGTTTCTCGAGCTCTGGTTGATGGGTGGCGCGCTCGCAGGCCGGCCGACAGCAGCCGAGAACTCGAGGGGCGGCCATATGCTCTCGTCGTTGTAGTCGAGCTCCGGGATCCGGATCCCGACCGAGTCGAGCAGGTCGAGCAGCTCGTCGCCCATGATCTCGCGCTTGTCTTCGAGCGCATCGGCGACCTTCTCGATCCCGGCTCGGTTGACCACCGCGAGGTTGTGTGCGACGACGTACGCCTGTCCGAGCACCTGCGCGGCGACCGTCCGCTTCGTCGGGTCTCCGAGCACGCCCGCGATCGGGTCGGCTTCGAACGGGCCACCACCGCCGGAGCGGCTCATGATCTGCAGGCCGATCTTCTCGAGTCGATCGAGCACGCGCTTGCGCGCATCTTCCTCCGTCTCACCCTCGCGCGGGGTGGCGGCGAACGGCTGGGGGCCCATCGCGGCGCGCCCGACCATCAGCGCGGATCGGGCCGTGACGCCGGCCACGTCGCCGCCGACGCCGTTCGAGTTCTCGCCGTAGACGACGCGCTCGGCGGCCATTGCGCCAAGACCCCAGATCAGGTCCTGGAACATCTCGTGCTGGAACGAGAAGAGCCGCTCCTCCTTCTCGATCATCCAGTGATGGCCGCCGACTCCCTGGTCGCCACGCTTCTTGATCGTGAGGCGGGTCGACTCGCGGCTCGTCATGTAGACGTGGCCGGCGATCGCATGACCTGCCTCGTGGATCGCGACGGCACGACGCTCGTGGGGAACGTACTCGGAGCCGATCGCAGTACCGGCGTCGAGCGTCGTGACGGCCTCGACGAGATCGTCCCATCCGAACGCGGTGCGCCCGGTGTGGTGGGCGATCGTGAGCGCCATCGACGTCGCCTGCTCGATCATCGCCGGCGAGTAGCCGCTCATGATCCGGGCGATCTCGTCGCGCCGGGTCGGGAGGTCGAGCTCGGGGTCGTGTGAGACCTTGCCGATGTAGAGCTCGAGGATGTCGAGACGGTCGTCCTTCGTCGGCGTGCGGAACCAGACGTGGCGGCCCATGCGGCCGGGACGGATCAACGCCGGGTCGAGCCGGTCGATCGGGACGTTCGTCGCGCCGATGAAGTAGATCTGGTCCTTGCGGGGCCGTGCCGCCGGCATGCGGAGCTTCATGCGACCGATCCGCCGCGGCACGATGAAGACCGCGTCCAGGGTCTTGTTCACCGAGCTCGTGACGTGTCGGCGCATCCAGGGTGGGTTGTCGATCCCGTCCATCACGACGAGCAGCTGGTTCAGCGCGAGCCCGCCGCCGCCCATACCGCCCATGCCGCCCGGGAACATGAAGTTGTAGAACTGGCCGAGGCGCGCGTAGAGGCCGCTCGGGACGCCGTAGCTCACGGGGGCGCGCTGCGCGAACAGCCGCTCGCGCCAGGCAGCCGTCTCGACGACGAGGTCGCCGGACGGGTCACGCGCTCCCCATGGTCCATAGAAGAGGTGCTCCTCGATCCCGAGCCCGTTGACCACGGGCATGAACGGCTGCGCGCCCGAACCGAGCGACTGCCGGCGCATGCCGACCGCGTCGATCTCGTCGATGAACACGATGCACTGACCGCCCCACTTGCGCGCCAAGCGCTTCGCCTTGCGGGCGAGCATCCGGACGATGATCGCGTCGATCCCGATGAACGTGGCCGCGAAGCCCGAGCCCGGCATCGAGATGAACGGTGAGTTGAACCCCGTCGCGATCGCCTTCGCGAGCATGGTCTTGCCGGTTCCCGGCGCGCCGAACAGCAACAAGCCGCGCTCGCGCTTTCCACCGGCGCGCTCGAACTGCTCGCCCGACTGCCAGATGTCGACGACCCGCCTGACCTCCTCCTTCGCCTCGGCCTGGCCGCGGACGTCGTGGAGCTTGACGCCCCACTCGGCGTCGCCCGGCTCGAACGACTGCATCTGGGACATGTTCATCAGGAGCAGCGGGCCGAACAGGATCGCGAAGTTGGCGAAGAAGAGGAAGAACACGAACACGGCCTGGATCCAGAGCTGCGACGAGGTGAGGAGCCCGCCGATCGCGTCGAACATCTCACCTGCGGCGCCCCACCACGTCCCGCCGACGAAGATCCAGGTGATCGTTACTGCGACGACGAACAGGACCGCGACCTTGAACCAGAAGCGCCAGAACCAGGCGCGCCGGCGGCCGACGACGTCGTCTTCGCGGAGCGCCTCGCTCTCGAGACCGAAGAGGCTCGGCCACGGGACGAGGCGGCGGAACAGGAGCTCGGCGAAGCCGCGGAACACGATCACCGTGCCGAGCGAGGCCAGGAGCGCGACCCACCAGTCCCAGTTGTTCTGCTGGGTGAACCACACGAACAGGGCCGGTGCGGTCAGGAGGGCGACGACCGTCGCAACACGCGTCAGCTTGCGCCAGCTGCGAGCAAGCTCTTGTGAAGCCTGACCCTGAGGCAGGCTCCCGACGAAGTCAGCCGTGGCCATCGAATCAGTGTACGCGTGGGATCAAGGGAGGTTGTTGATCGGGTGTTAAGTGGTCATCGGCCGGCGGCGGGGCGTCCTGTAGCGTCCGGCGCATGACGACAGCGACGTTCCACACGAGCGAGGGGGCGGTCGAGCTCGAGCTGTACCCCGGAGAGGCACCGCAGACGGTCGCGAACTTCACCAAGCTCGCGGGCGAAGGCTTCTATGACGGGCTCACGTTCCATCGTGTGATCCCCGACTTCATGATCCAGGGTGGGTGCCCCCGCGGCGACGGGACGGGTGGTCCCGGGTATCAGTTCGAGGACGAGTTCAACGAGCATCTCGTGACGCGCGGTGCCCTCGCAATGGCGAATGCAGGGCCGAACACCAACGGCTCGCAGTTCTTCATCGTGACTGCCGAGGCGACACCGTGGCTCGACGGCAAGCACACGGTGTTCGGGCGCGTGACGGCCGGTCAGGACGTCGTCGACCGGATTTCCGAGGTCGACCGCGACGGTCGCGACCGCCCGACCACGCCGGTCGTGCTCGAGCGGGTCGAGATCGCGGCGTAGCCGAATCGGCGGCTGGTTATCCACAACCGGTGTCTGACACCGGATCGTGTCAAGAGGCGATCGTGCCAATTCGGTGCCGATTGCTCCACAAGGCGCAATCGGTGATTCCATCCCGGCCTGACGTCACCGAGGTGGGTCGTCGTGTCCGCGACGGCGTCGGGCGATGGCACTCGCGGCGTCCGAGGCGGCCATTCGGTGTCTGACACCGGTTTGTGCTCGCACCGCCCGCACGCCGATAGGCTCCCCCGGTGGCGCAGGAGTACCCCACGGTTCTCGAGCTGGTGGGCAACACGCCCATCGTCAGGCTCGTGAGCTTCGGCCGGGAGACCGGCGCGACGCTGCTGGCGAAGCTCGAGCTCCTCAACCCTGGCGGGTCGAACAAGGACCGCATCGGGCTCGCGATGATCGAGGCCGCCGAGCGGGAGGGGAAGCTCGTCCCCGGCGGGACGATCGTCGAGCCCACCTCGGGGAACACCGGTGTGGGGCTTGCGATCGCGGCCGCGCACAAGGGCTATCGGTGCATCTTCGTGATGCCGGACAAGATGTCGCAGGAGAAGATCTCGACGCTCCGGGCATTCGGCGCCGAGGTCGTGATCACACCGACCGCGGTCGATCACGACTCACCCGAGAGCTACTACTCGGTCTCCGACCGCCTCGCCGAGGAGATCCCCGGGGGCTACAAGCCCGACCAGTACTCGAACGACGCCAACCCCGTCGCGCACTACGAGACGACGGGACCGGAGATCTGGGAGCAGACCGGGGGAGAGATCGACGCGATCGTGATCTCGGTCGGAACCGGCGGCTCGATCTCCGGGATCGGTCGCTACCTCAAGGAGCGCAAGCCCGAGATCCTCATCGTCGGCGCCGACCCGGAGGGGTCGGTGTACACCGCGGACGACGAGCACGGCGTGCACCCCTACCTCGTCGAGGGGATCGGCAAGGACACCTGGCCGCAGACGATGGACCCGTCGGTGGTGGACGAGTGGGTGCGGGTCTCCGACCGCGACTCGTTCGTCGCCGCGCGGCGTCTTGCGCGAGAGGAGGGCCTGCTCGTCGGCGGCTCCTGCGGGACGACGGCGTGGGCGGCGCTCCAGGTGGCGCGTCGACTCGGCCCCGGCAAGACGGTGCTCATGACGCTCCCGGACGGCGGGCGCTCGTACCTCTCGAAGTTCTACGACGACAACTGGATGATCCAGTACGGGTTCATGGAGCGACGCTCGCCCGTGCCGACGGTCGACCAGGTGCTCGCCTTCAAGCGCGGCCCGGGTCACGAGCTTCCCGAGCTCGTCACGATCGAGTCCAACAAGAAGGTCGGCGCCGCGATCGAGCTCATGCAGCGCTACGGCATCTCGCAGCTGCCCGTGGTCAGGTCGGAGCCCGTCGAGGTGCTGACCGACGTCGTCGGCTCGATCGGCGAGCGCACCCTGCTCGACCGGGTGTTCCGCAACCCCGACTCGCTCAACGACGACGTCGCGATCGCAATGCAGCCGCCACTGTCGACGGTCGACGCGGGCGCGTCGGTGAACGACGTCTTCGCCGACCTCTCGGGTGCTGGTCAGGCCGTCGTCGTCGGCCAGGCCGGAAAGCCCGTGGCGATCCTCACCCGGTCCGACCTACTCGAGTTCCTCGCCTCGCGAAGGACACAGGTCGAGACGATGTAGGGGCCGGGCTTGCCCGGCCCTCGCCGTCCCCGGTCTCGTCCGCCCGTCTTTGTCGGCGCTCAGCGGCCCTGCACGGGGGCGGCGACTGGCTCGAGCGAAGCGCGCCTGCTCGAGCGGCTCTCCTGCCGGATCGTGGCCACGACCGCGCCCACGATGAGCACCGCCCCGGCGAGCGTGGCTGCCGACGGTCGTTCGTCGAGGAACAGCGCGCCGAGCAGGACCGCGACCAGCGGGTTGACGAACTGGTGGGTCACGACCTGCGAGATCGGTGCGTTGTCGAGCAGCCAGACGTACGCGGTGAACCCGACCACCGAGCCGACCACCGCGAGATAGAGCCACGCTGCGAGCGGCCCTGGCTGCAGGGCGTCGCGCGTCACGTCGGACCACTCGCCGAGCACGCTCCCGAGGACGATGAGCGCGGCACCTCCGGCCAGCATCTCGATCGTGGTAGCGACGAACGGATCCCGCGGCAGCGTGAGCCGGCTTGCGATGAACGAGCCGCGTGACCAGGAGAGCGACGCAGCGAAGCTGACCGCGAGCCCCACCGCCGTGGCGCCGCCGGCGAGCCCGCCGGGGAGGATGACGAGACCGAGCCCGACGAGACCGAGCCCGGCTGCCACGACCGTCGCGCGCGCGACGCGCTCGTGCGCGAGCGTTCTCCAGACGACCACCTGAAGCGGCACCGAGCCCGCGATCATCGCCGCGACGCTGGAGTCGATCCGCGTCTCGGCGACATGCACGAGACCGACACCGCCCGCGAGCAGCATCACCCCGACCCCGCCGGCGGCGAGCGCCTCGCCGCGCGTCACGGCGACCCGCCGGCCGAGGAGCAGCAACACGGTCGCCAGGATCGTGGCCGCGGCGACGAACCGCGTGCCCGCTGTCACGAGCGGGGGAAGCGTGCGCACGGCGATCTTGATCGCGAAGTACGTCGAGCCCCAGACGAGGTAGACGATCCAGAGGGCGATCCAGAGGCGGAGGCGGCTAGAGGTCACAGAACGTCGAACGCGGGTCGGGGAGGGCGGTGTGAGGTGGCCCGCGCCGCCACCTCTTCTTCGAACGTGCCGAGGGCCAGCGGGATTCCGCCGAGGTCAGCGCCGGCCGATGAACCGGGCGGCGTGACCCCGCGCGTTGGCAGCCTCGAGCTCCCGCTCGTCGAGCGCGCCGATCCGGTGGAGCAGCTCGAGCTCGTCGCGGAGGTGCGTTCGCATCATCTCGGGCCCGTCGGTTGCGATCGTGAACGCGACCCCGTGCTCCACGAACCGGCGGAACGTCTCGCGCACCGCCTCCTCGTCCGGGAGCGCCTTCGTCAGGAGATTGGAGGTGGGGCAGACCTCGAGCGTCACGTCCGCATCCCGCAGCGCGCGCATCAGCGAGGGGTCGTGGGCGGCGAGGATCCCGTGGCCGATCCGATCGGGGCGCAGGAACTCGACGACCTCGCCGATCTCCTCCGCACCGGTCGCGCCCTCCTCGCCGACGTGGATCGTGACACCGAGCCCGGCGTCTCGGGCGACCTTCACCATCGGCGCGAGCTGGCGGTAGTCGTAACGTGTCCCGCCCGGTCTCGGGCCTGCGATGTCGACCCCCACGACGCCTCGCTCGGCCCAGTGGATTGCCTTCTCGACGATGATCGCGTTCTGGCGGGCGTCGAACGTCCGATCCATCATCAGGATGAGCCCTGCCTCGACCTGCGGGTACTCGAGCTTGGCGCGATCGAGGCCGCGGATCGCGGCGAGGATGATGTGGTCGAGGTCGCGCTCGCCCCCGCGGTTGCGCTTCATCGGGTTGAAGCGGAGCTCGAGCGTGGTGATCCGCTGCGAGCGGTAGGCGCCGCCGATCGCCGCGTGGACGCTTCGCTCGACCGCGAGCGGCGAGGACTGGATCAGCTCGGTCCAGTGGTAGATCGCGTCGAGCGCGTCGAGGTCGGCGACACCGCGCGGGTCAGAGACCGTGACGAGCGCGTCGAACCCCCAGAAGTCCTTGACCGGGAGTGCGATCCCCTGCTCGTGAGCAAGGCTCCACATGATGTCCGACGCGACCGAGCCACCGAGGTGCGTGTGGAGCTCGGCGAGGCCCTGACCGTCGAGCAGCATCGTCCGACTATAGGCACCGGCCCGTCCGGCAGCCTCGAACCGGCACGGCCGTTCCCCGACGTCCGCTCGAAGCCTCTCGCCCTCGCCGGTTGCCTGGACTATCCTCGGCCCGACCCCTAGAAGACAGCGGAGTCCGCCCGTGAGCAAGATCGTGCTTGAGAACGTCAGCAAGGTGTACCCCGGCGACGTCCGTGCCGTCGACGACGTCTCGCTCACGATCGAATCGGGGGAGTTCATGGTGCTCGTCGGCCCGTCGGGATGCGGCAAGTCGACGCTGCTCCGGATGATCGCTGGGCTCGAGGACGTCACCGAGGGGGCGGTGTATATCGGCGACCGTGACGTCACGCACCTGTCGCCGCGCAACCGCGACATCGCGATGGTGTTCCAGAACTACGCGTTGTATCCCCATATGACGGTCCGCAAGAACCTTGGTTACGGTCTCAAGGTTCGGAAGACGTCGAAGGAGGAGATCGATCGGCGCGTCGGCGACGTAGCGAAGATGCTGGGCCTCGAGCCGTACCTCGACCGCAGGCCTGCCAACTTGTCGGGGGGACAGCGGCAACGCGTGGCGATGGGTCGAGCAATCGTCCGCGAGCCCGCCGCCTACCTCATGGACGAGCCGCTCTCCAACCTCGACGCCAAGCTGCGCGTGGGGATGCGCGCGGAGCTTTCGCGCCTCCACGATCGGCTCGGCACCACGACGGTCTACGTCACGCACGACCAGATCGAGGCCATGACGCTCGGACAGCGCGTCACGGTGATGAAAGACGGGTTGATCCAGCAGGTCGGCGAGCCGCAGAACCTCTACCACAGCCCTTCGAACCTCTTCGTCGCGGCGTTCATGGGCTCACCGTCGATGAATCTCGTGGAGGCGACGATCGACGGGAACAGCATCGAGTTCGCGGGGTTCCGCCTTCCTTTGGATCCCGAATCGCGGCCTCGCAGTGACGGGACCGTGATCCTCGGCATGCGGCCTGGCGACTTCGAGGATGTCGCCCATGCCGATCCAGGGCTGCCGGAGATGGAGGTCGACGTGGCGGTCATCGAGGAGCTCGGAGCCGAGTCACACGTCATCTTCTGGGTGGACGCGGCTCCCGTCGTGACGGACGACACGAGGGAGGGAGATGACGAGGACGAGCGCGCGAAGCTCATTGCGGACGACGAACGGTCCCTCTTCACCGCGGCGGTCGACGCGCGAACGGTCGCCCGCTCCGGCACCACGCTCAGGCTCGCGATCGATCCGCGCTCGTTCCACTTCTTCGACCCGGACACGGGACAGTCGTTGCGCGCCCCTGAGAAGGAGCTCTCGGACCCGTCGGCCTGAAGCGCCGAGGTCCTGTCTGCGGCGAGCCTGGAGGACGCGACCGTAGGTCGAACAGCGAGTCCTAGTTGAAGCCGACGGCGCGGGCCCAGTAGTCCACGAGCCAATGGCCGTCGCGCTTGCGGAGCACGATCTCGAACGTCCGCGGTTTCCGGTCTGGTGCGTCGAGCGTGATCCAGCTGCCGACCTCGGTCGAGAGCCGCACCCGTGGCACCAGATCCGCGGTGACCGCCTTCGGCTTGCGGGTCACGTACGTTGCCAGCCCTTTCGCTTGCGCGAACGCGGCGCGGGTCCTCCCGTTCCGTAGCTCGGGTGTTGCGAGGTCGTACGCGCATTCGGGGCGCTGGCGCAACACACCGGACGTGATGAAGAGGAAGGCAACGTCCTCGGCGGTGCCGGTGCGCGCCTCCGCGTGCACCTTCGCGCATGACGAGGCCGCCGTTACGTCGCCCGCCGCGACTCCTGCGGCGGCCGCGGCGAGAACGAGGGCGTAGCCCGATACTCGATGGCGCACCCGGGGAAGGCTAGCCGCCCTACCGGCAGCGCGACGGCGGCGGCTGCGAGGGTGCGGTCACGGCAAGGAGCGTCGCGGTGACGCCCCAACCGTGCTGCCCACTGTTCATTGCGCGGGTGCCGCCGACCCGGCGGTCACAGGCCCGGCGCTGCCGTCGTCCCGCCACGGCGAAGCAGTGGCCGGAAGACGTAGTTCGGCTGGGTCTGGTCGGGCGCCTCGATCAGCTTGCGCAGGGCGCTGATTGCCGTCTCGGCGATGTCCTCGATCGGCTGCGCGACCGTGGTCAGCTGCGGCTGTGTCCAGGAGGTGGCGTCGATCCCGTCGAACCCGACGATCGACAGGTCCTCCGGGACGCGGATCCCGAGCGCGGTCGCCTCGACCATCGCCCCGATCGCCATCAGGTCGTTCGAGCAGATCACGCCGGTCGGGCAGCGGGTGCCGTGGTCCATCAGCGCTCGCAACGCCTGACGGCCTCCGTCGACCGTGAACCCCGCATGAGCGACCAGCCCGTCGGGCTCGATCCCCGCCGCGCGAAGCGCGTCGTCGCGTCCGACGAGCTTCTCGCGCGTCGCCTGCGCGAACGACTCGCCCGCAACGAAGCCGATCTGCTCGTGACCGAGCTCGAGGAGGTGCTCGGTCGCAAGGCGTCCGGCGGCCCGCTCGTCGACGCCCACTGTCGTCGAGGACGGCGACTCGAGGCCTCCGTTGACGAACACGAGCCTGGCGCCCTGCTCGAGCAATTGCGCGTAGTGACCATGATCGCCGCGGATGTCTGTGATCTCGGCACAGATGAACACCATCCCCTCGACCCTGCGCTCGAGCAGCATGTGCACGTAGTCGGCCTCGCGCATCGCCGAGCCTCTCGTGTTGCAGAGGATCGCCGCGTACCCGGCGTTCGTCGCCTGCGTCTCCATCGCCTGCGCCAGAGCCGCAAACACGGGGTTTGCGAACTCCGGCACGAGGAGGCCGATCGCGCCGGAGTCGGGGGTATGCCCCGGTGGCACGTAGAGCAACTCGCGCATCGCCAGCTCCACCCGGTTGCGCGTGTCCGGGCGGACGTACGTCGAGCCGCTCGCCACGCGCGACGCGGTCGCGACGCTAACTCCCGCCCGGTTCGCGACGTCTCTAAGGGAGGCCATGTCCGCTCACAGTGTAATGACGGTGAAAGGACGCCGCATGATCGTCGTCCCGCCGAACTCGTGGAAAGTACGGTCGAGAGGCGGGGAATCCACGCTTGACGCGGTGTTCTCCAAGTCGTTACGCTCCAGCAGCGTTTCATATTTGTGAAACAGCTATTCATTCCGTCGGCGACGGCGCCGGCGTCATCAAGGAGGAGTGACGGATGAAAGTCATCCGATTGCGTGCTCTCGGGCTTGCGCTCGTGGCAACCGTGCTCGTCGCCGCGGCCATCGTCGCGACAGCCGCCGCCCGTTCGCAGGCGACAACGCTCACGGTCTGGAACACGATGAACGACCAGGAGACCGTGACGTTCAAGCAGATCATCGCCGACTACGAGAAGGCGAATCCCGACATCAAGGTCGACCTGGTCCAGGTGCCCTTCAGTGCCCGAGAGCAGAAGTTCACGTCGGCCGTCCAGGCCGGCCAGGGCCCGGACATCATGCGGGCCGAGATCGCCGATGTGGCCAACTGGGGCAGCCGTGGCTTCCTCACCGACGTCACGTCTCGCGTGACGGCGGCCGACAAGAGGGACTTCCTGCCGGCTTCCTTCGCGTACTTCAACTACGCCGGCAAGGTCTGGGGCGTTCCGCAGGTCACGGACGCGCTCACGATCTTCTACAACAAGGCGCTCTTCAAGCAGGCCGGCATCAAGAACACGCAGCTGCCGAAGAGCCTCCCCGCACTGCAGTCGCTCTGCCAGAAGTTTCCGGCGGGCAAGGGCATCTTCCTGCGTGCGCAGGAGGCTTACTTCATGCAGCCGTGGCTCTGGGGCTATGGCGGCGGGCTAGTCAACCCGGCCTCGAAGCAGATCCTCGTCGCCAGTAGCAAGTCCGTCGCCGGCGCCAACGCGTACAAGGCGCTCTTCTCCTCGAAGTGTTCCTTCCCGAACAAGGACTTCTCGAACGACTACGGCAACGCCATGACGGCGTTCAAGACCGGCCAGGTCGCGATGATCGTCAACGGCCCCTGGTCGACGGCGGACATCCTGCAGGGATCGTCCTTCAAGTCCTCGTCGAACCTCGGGGTCATCGTGATCCCGAAGGGCCCGGGCGGCCAGGGCTCGCCGGTCGGCGGCCACGGCTTCGTGATCTCGAAGAGCTCGAAGAACGTCGATGCGGCCTACAAGCTGATGTCGTACCTGACCTCGAGCCCAGCACTGAGCGTGTGGGCAGCGAAGAACAACCTGCTGCCGGCGCGCGTCTCGACGTACAAGCTCGCCTCCGTGAAGACCAACCGGCTCATCGGGGCTTTCCTGCCGCAGATGAAGGTGGCGACGACCCGCCCCGTCACCGTGGCGGGCGGCCAGATCTACCCGGACTTCGATACGAACTGGCAGAAGATAATGAGTGGCCAGACCTCGGCCAAGGCGGGGATGCTCGCCACGGCGGCGGCCTGGAAGGCGAAGCTCTTCCCCGACTACGTGATCGTCACGAAGTAGTAGTCGCGACCAAGCGAGCGTTGTAGGGTCATTGCCCGAATGACCTCGACGGATCAGAGCCTCCCCGGCGCCGACGCCCTCACGGGTCGGCGGCGGGGAGGTCCGTCGTTCCGGGAGCGCCTCCGGAACGGCTTCGGCCGCTGGTGGTTCGCGTACGCCATGCTCCTTCCGGTCTTCGTCGTGATGGCGGTGCTGGTCTTCTACCCGCTCGCGCGCGGCATCTACTACAGCTTCACCAACGCAGATCAGTACAACGCGCTCAACCCGCTCCAGCCCTCGACCTACAAGTGGGTCGGGCTCGAGAACTACACGAACATCCTGAAGAGCCAGGAGTTCCGGGACGTCCTGGGGTTCACCGCTGTCTGGACGTTCGTGAACGTCTTCTTCCACTTCACGATCGGGCTCGCGCTCGCGCTCGCGCTCAACCGCACGCTCAAGTTCCGCGGCACCTACCGGATGCTGCTGCTCGTGCCGTGGGCGGTGCCCTCGTTCATCTCCGCGTTCGCGTGGCGCTTCATGTTCAACAATCCGTACGGCTTCTTCGACCAGCTCCTGGTCAAGCTCGGCGTGGACAACCCGCCTGCCTTTCTCGGCGACCCGACGTGGGCGAAGGTCTCCGTGATCACGGCGAACGTGTGGCTCGGCGTACCCTTCATGATGGTGGCGTTGCTCGGCGGCCTGCAGGCGATCGACGCTGACCTGATCGATGCCGCCGCAGTGGACGGCGCGAACGCCTGGCAGCGCTTCTGGGCGGTGACCCTGCCCGGCCTGCGCCCCGTCGCCGCCACCGTCGTCCTGCTCGGCCTGATCTGGACGTTCAACATGTTCAACATCATCTACCTGATCACGGGCGGCGGGCCGGGGACGGCGACGGAGATCCTCGCGACCTACGCCTACAAGAACGCCTTCACCTACAAGCTCTACGGCGTCGCCACCGCCTACGGCGTGATCATCCTCTCGATGCTGCTCGTCTTCACCCAGTTCTACAAGTACACGCTCAAGCGCATGGGCGAGGAGAGCTGGTCGTGAGCAGCGCCGGCGCCTCGTCCGACGCGGTCGGCCTCGGCGGGGCGGAGGTCCTGTCGCCGGAGACGCTCGCCGCCACGCGGAAGGCGCCGAAGCGCCGCGGCAGGACCCGTGTGCGTCCCTGGTACATGTCGGTGCTGCTCCACGGCAGCCTGATCGTCGCCACGATCATCGCGATCTTCCCGGTCTTCTGGATCGGGATCTCGTCCTTCAAGCCGCGCGAGGAAATCATCAGCAGCCCCACGCTCAAAGTCCTGCCGGACGACTGGACGTTGGAGAACTACGACACCGTCATCACCGCGAACGACTACGAGTTCCTGACGTGGTTCAAGAACTCGATCATGATCGCGATCCTCACGGTGATCGTCGGGGTCTTCCTCTCCGCGACGGCCGGCTACGCCCTCTCGCGCTACCGCTTTCCCGGTTACCGGCCGGCTCTCAACTCGTTCCTCATCACCCAGATGTTTCCGGCCGCGATCATCATCGTGCCGATCTTCCAGATGATCACCAACCTGCACCTGGTCGACAAGCAGCTGGGCCTGCTGCTCGCCTACTCGACCGTGGCGGTCCCCTTCTGTGTCTGGATGCTGAAGGGGTACTTCGACACGATCCCGATCTCGCTCGAGGAGGCGGGGCGGATCGACGGGCTGACCCCGTTCGGCACGTTCTGGCGGATCGTGGTGCCCCTCTCGACCCCGGGGCTCGCCGTGACCTGCTTCTACACCTTCATCACCGCGTGGAACGAAGTCGCGTTCGCCAACATCATCCTGATCTCCCCCGAGAAGTACACGTTACCCGTCGGCATGCAGACCTATGTCTTCCAGTTCGACCAGGCGTGGGAGAAGCTCACGGCGGCGGCGATGCTCGTCACCATCCCCGCGGCGCTCGTGTTCCTCGTCGCCCAGCGATACCTCGTCTCCGGTCTCACCCGCGGCGGCGTCAAAGGCTAGTCGGGACCGGTCGCCATGCCAAGGGCGCAGTCGGGTCCCCCGGCTAGACTGGCCGCCTGAGCTCTGTTGCGGAACACTCCGCTCCACCGTCAGCTCGGCCTCACGGACGGGGAGCGGGACCGTATCGTCGAGCTGCTCGAGCGCGAGCCGAACCACTTCGAGCTCGCGGTGTTCTCGCTCCTCTGGTCGGAGCACTGCGGCTACAAGCACTCGGCGCTGCTCCTGAAGCGGCTGCCGAGCGATGGGCCGCACGTCCTCCAGGGGCCGGGCGAGAACGCAGGCGTCCTCGATCTCGGTGACGGGCTTGCGGTCGCCTTCAAGGTCGAGAGCCACAACCACCCGTCGGCCGTCGAGCCGTTCCAGGGGGCTGCAACGGGTGTCGGCGGCATCCTTCGAGACATCTCGGCGATGGGCGCGCGGCCGATTGCGTTGCTCGACGGGCTGCGGTTCGGAGAGCCGGACGCGCACTTCTCCCGTGCCGTTGGCGGGATCGGGCACTACGGCAACTGCACCGGTGTGCCAAACGTCGGTGGTGAGGTCGTCTTCGACGATTCGTATGCGTCGAACTGCCTTGTCAACGCGATGTGCGTCGGGCTCCTGCCGACCGACCGCCTCGTTCGGGCCAAGGCCACCGTCGCAGGCGCGCTCGTCGTGTTGTACGGCGCGACGACGGGCCGCGACGGGATCGGCGGAGCCTCCGTGCTCGCGAGCGCCGAGCTGGGCGAGGAGGATGCCGACAAGCGTCCGACCGTCCAGGTCGGCGACCCGTTCACCGGGAAGCGCCTGATCGAGGTCTCGGTCGAGCTCGTCGAGCGCGGGCTGGTGCTCTCGCTCCAGGACTGCGGCGCAGCAGGACTCGCCTCGTCGCTCTCGGAGATGGCGGCCGACTACGGGATCGACGTCCACCTCGAGCAGGTGCCCCAGCGCGAGACCGGCATGGAGCCGTGGGAGGTGATGATCTCGGAGTCCCAGGAGCGGATGGTCGCGATCGTCGCCCCCGGGCGACTCGGCGAGGTCGAGGCCGTGATCGATCGGTGGGAGCTCCACCGTGCAGTCATCGGAGAAGTGACCGACACCGGGGTCCTCCGCTGTCTCTGGGACGGCGATGTCGTCGGGGCGATCCCTGCGGCCTTCCTCACCGACGCGTGCCCACGCTACGTCGTCGAGCAATGCCCGCGGCCCGCTCAGCCGGAGGAGCCGTTCCCGGTCCCGGCTGCACGCGAGGCGGTGCTCGAGCTGCTGGCCTCGCCCCAGCTTCGTTCCCGGTCATTCGTCACGCGCCGATACGACCAGCTCGTCCAGTCGCGGACGGTTCGCCGACCCGGGCTCGATGCTGCCGTTCTCCGGCTTCGGCCGTCCGATCGCGGACTGGCGGTCACCCTCGACGGACAGGGGAGGATCGGCACCCTCGACCCCCGGCTCGGCGGAATGCTTGCGGTCCTCGAGGCTGCGCGGAACGTCGCGTGCGTCGGGGCAGACCCCATCGGGCTGACCGACTGCCTCAACTTCGGCAATCCCGAGAAGCCCGAGATCGGCTGGGAGCTCGCCGAGTCGATCGAGGGGATGGCGCTCGCCGCCGAGGCGCTCGGCATCCCCGTCGTCTCGGGGAACGTCTCGCTCTACAACGACACCGACGGCACCTCGATCCATCCGACGCCCGTGGTCGGCTGTGTCGGGGTCCTCGCCGACGTTCGACGTGTGCCTCGCGGCTGGCGTGACGGCGACGCGATCCTGCTCGTCCGCTCGTCCAGCCCTCTGACCTTCGCCGGGTCCGAGGCGCAGGCACGTTGGGGTGCGCTTGGCGGTCGGCCGGCGCTCGACCTCGCCTCGGAGGTCGCGCTCGTCCGCCACCTCCGTGACGTCGCCCCGCGTGCGTCGCTCGTGCACGACGTGGCGGAAGGAGGGCTTGCGATCGCACTCGCCGAGGCCGCCCTCTGGAGCGGCTTCGGCGCGCGGCTCGACCTCGAGGACCACCCGCTCACCCTCCTCGGCGAGATCGGCGGCCAGGCGATCGTCGCGTTGCCCCGAGCAGGTCGAGGTCGACCCGACCGGATCGGAGCTCGAGGTGCGCCGGATCGGCACGGTGGGTGGCGACACGCTGCTCGGCGTGCTCGCTCGACGAGCTCCGTCGCGCGTTCGACGGGGAGAGCGCTAGCGATGTGCGGGGTCTTCGGTATCCGGTCGACCGAGCGCGATGTCGCCCGGCTCACGTACTTCGGTCTGTTCGCGCTTCAGCATCGCGGCCAGGAGTCGGCCGGGATCGCCGTCTCGGAAGGGGGGCGGGTCACCGCGCTCCGGGAGATGGGGCTCGTCTCGCAGGTATTCGACGAGGAGAAGCTCTCGGCGCTACCGGGCGAGGTAGCGATCGGTCACACGCGGTACTCGACGACCGGCGGCGCCCACTGGTCGAACGCCCAGCCGCTCGTGCACCACGGGAAGGTGAGGACGGTCGCGTTCGGTCACAACGGCAACCTTGTCGACCCGGGGCCGCTGCGCGACGAGCTCATCGGCGACGGCGTGCGGCTCACGTCGACATCGGACACGGAGGTGATCGCTGCGCTCCTCGGGCGCGACCCGGCTCCACTACCCGAGGCGGTTGCTGCCACCATGCGGCGGCTAGAGGGCGCCTACTCCGTCGTCGCGATCTCCGACGGCGTCCTGGTCGCGTTCCGCGACCCACACGGCATCCGGCCGCTCACGCTCGGTCGCATCGGCGACGACTGGGTCGTGGCCTCCGAGTCGTGCGCGCTGGAGCTCGTCGGTGCGGACGTCGTCCGCGACGTTCTGGCGGGCGAGGTGGTGTGGGTCGACGACGATGGGCTGCAGAGCGTCCAGGCGGTCCCCGCCGGGCCGAGCGCGCTCTGCGTCTTCGAGCACGTCTACTTCGCGCGGCCCGACTCCCGGCTCGGGGGCACCGAGGTCCACGCCGCTCGGGCGCGAGATGGGGCAGGCGTCTGGCCGACGAGGCGCCCGTCGAGGCCGACCTCGTGATGGCGATCCCGGACTCGGGCACACCGGCGGCGATCGGCTTCGCCAAGCGCGCGGGGATCCCGTACGAGGAGGGTCTGATCAAGAACCGCTACATCGGTCGAACGTTCATCCAGCCCGACGACGAGTTGCGACGCCAGGGGATCCGGCTCAAGTTCCACCCGCTCGACGAGATCGCGGGCAAGAGGATCGTCGTCGTCGACGACACCATCGTGCGCGGCAACACGACGCGGGCTCTCGTGGAGATGCTGTTCGACGCCGGGGCGGCGGAGGTGCACGTCCGGATCTCGTCGCCACCGGTCGTCTCACCGTGCTTCTACGGGATCGACATGGCCGACGAGGACGAGCTCGCAGCGGCGCATCGTGCGGTCGAGGAGATGCGCGAGCACATCGGCGCGACCTCGCTCCACTATCTCTCCGTGGCAGGGATGCACGAGTCGACCGCGATGCCTTCCGGCTCGCTCTGCAGCGCCTGCTTCACCCGCCAGTACCCGACCCGGGTGCCCGTAGAGCGTCAGATCGCAAAGCTCCGCTTCGAGCCGGCGACCGCGGGCTGACGCGAACATGGGCGCACGGTAGGCTCGTGGGGATGGCTTCCGGAGCCAGGACGTACGCGGATGCGGGTGTCTCGCTCGATACGGCCGGCGCGATCGTCGCTCGGCTGAGTGCGGCGGTCGCCGAGCACGCGGACACGCGACGTCGTCGAGGGTGCGCTCGGCGCCTTCGCGGGCCTGTTCGCGATCGACGAGCAGCGCCTGCTCGCCGCATCGACCGACTCGGTCGGCTCCAAGCTCGTGCTCGCGCAGCGAGCCGGCAGGCTCCGCTGGTGCGGCGCCGACCTCGCGGCGCACGGGATCAACGACGTGCTCACGACCGGCGCCGAGCCACTGTTCTTCCTCGACTATGTGGCGGCCAACACGATCGACCTCGAGCAGGTGACGGAGCTCGTCGAAGGGGCGGCCGAGGTTTGCCGGGCGGCGGGGTGCGCGATCCTCGGCGGCGAGACGGCCGAGTTGCCCGGCATCTACCGGGAGGGCGAGATCGACTTCTGCGGCACCGTCGTCGGGATGGTGCAGCGCGACGCGCTGATCGACGGGACGCGAATCGAGCCCGGGGACGCCATCGTCGGGCTCCCGTCCGCGGGTCTCCATTGCAACGGCTTCTCTCTCGTGCGGCAGATCGTCGGCGACGACCCGTTCGACGCCGAGCTACTCCTCCCGCCGACGACGTGCTATCTCGACGACGTGCGTGCTCTGCGCGCCCGGGCCGACGTCCGTGGTCTCGCGCACATCACGGGGGGCGGGATCGCGGGGAACCTCGTACGGGTCCTCCCGGACGGGGTGCGGGCGGTCGTCGATGTCGGGCGCTGGTCGCGCCCGCCGGTCTTCGCCTGGCTCGCAGCCGAGGGCGTGGACGAGGAGGAGCTGCGGCGGGTGTTCAACCTGGGGATCGGCTACTGCGCGGTCGTCCCGGCCATGCAGGTGGCGGCGACCGATCTCGTGATCGGTCACGTCGAAGACGGCGATCGCGGCGTCGTGTGGGCCGACGCATGATCGGGGTTCTCGTCAGCGGGTCGGGGTCGAATCTCCAGGCGTTGCTCGACGCAGGCCTTCCGGTCGGCGCGGTCGCGTCGAGCCGGCCCGCGGTGCGGGCGCTCGAGCGCGCAGAGGCGGCGGGCGTTCCGGCTCACGTCTTCGAGCTCGCCGGCTATGGCGACCTGCGCATCGCGCGCGACCGGGCGATGGCCGACTGGCTGTCCGCGCACGACGTCGACCTCGTCGTGTGTGCAGGGTTCATGCAGCTGCTCACACCGTCGTTCCTCGAGCGGTTCCCCAACCGGGTGATCAACGTCCATCCGGCCCTGCTGCCGTCGTTCCCCGGCGCCCACGCGGTCGAAGATGCCCTCGCTGCCGGTGTCGACGAGACCGGTGCCACGGTGCACCTCGTCGACGCCGGAGTGGACACCGGCCGGGTGCTCCGGCAGGAGCCGATCTCGATCCTTCCCGGCGACACCCCCGACACGCTGCACGCGCGCATCCAGGTCGTCGAGCACCGGCTGCTGCCCGAGGTCGTGCGGGAGCTGATCGCCGCGTGACCCGGCGCGCATTGCTGTCGACCTACGACAAGACCGGGGTCGCCGACTTCGCCGAAGGGCTCCACCGCCTCGGGTTCGAGCTCCTCGCGAGCGGCGGCACCGCCCGGCTGCTCGCCGACGTCGAGCTGCCGGTGATCCCGCTCGAGCAGGTGACCGGTTTCGACGAGATACTCGGCCACCGGGTCGTGTCGCTCCACCCGGCCGTCCACGGAGGGATCCTCGCCCGTCGGGACGTCCCGGAAGACGTCGCCGACCTCGCCGCGCACGACATCGCGCCGATCGACCTCGTGTGCGTGAATCTCTATCCGTTCGAGCAGACGGTCGGGCGGCTCGATGTCGCATGGGAGGAGGCGATCGAGCAGATCGACGTGGGCGGGCCGGCGTTGCTGCGTGCCGCCGCGAAGAACCACGCGCACGTGATCCCCGTCTGCCGTCCGGATGACTACCCGGTGGTGCTCGCGGCGCTCCGCGAGCACGACGACCTCGACATGCGGACGCGGCCGCCGACTCGCCGGCCGTGCGTTCTACGACCACGGCCGCCTACGACGCGGCGGTCGCGACGTGGCTGACGCGTGAAGACCCGTTCCCGGACACGATCATCACCGCGTTCGACCGCTCCAACGAGCTCGCCTACGGCGAGAACCCCCATCAGCGCGCTGCGTACTACGTGCAGCGTGGCGTGCGCACCCACCTGCTCGCACGGGTCGAGCAGCTCCACGGCAAGCCGCTCTCGTTCAACAACCTCAACGACCTCTCGGCCGCGCGGCTTCTCGCGCTCGAGCTCGACGAGCCCGCCTGCGTGATCGTCAAGCACGCGAACCCCTGCGGGGTTGCGATCGCCGAGACGATCGAGGAGGCGTACGAGAAGGCGCTCGCCGCCGACCCGATGTCGGCGTACGGCGGCGTGGTCGTGCTCAACCGGGCAGTGCCCGCGGCGCTCGGCGAGGTGCTCGCCCGTCAGTTCGTCGAGGTGCTGTTCGCCCCGGGCTACGACGAGGTGGCGATCGAGGCGCTCGTGGCGAAGGAGGCGACCCGGATCCTCGTCGACAACGAGCGGCGTGCCTTCGCGGGAAGCACCGAGCGGGACCTGAAGCGCGTCCTCGGCGGGATCCTCGTACAGGACCGCGACACGGACGCCGACCCGCTCGACGAGATGCGCGTCGTGTGTGGTGAAGCGGACGCGGCCACCTGGGACGACCTCCTCTTTGCCTGGACGGTCGTGAAGCACGTCGCCTCGAACGCGATCGTGCTTGCCCGTGGCGGGCAGACCCTCGCGATCGGAGCCGGTCAGATGTCACGCGTCGACGCCGTGCGGATCGCCCTCGACAAGGCCGCAGCGACCGGGCACTCGCTCGACGGCGCGGTGCTCGCTTCCGACGCGTTCTTCCCGTTCGCGGACGGCCCGGCACTCGCGCTCGAGGCCGGCGTCCGGGCGCTCATCCACCCCGGTGGGTCGAGACGGGACGACGAGGTCGTCGCCGCCGTCGACGGCGCCGGCGCGACGATGATCCACACCGGTCGTCGGCACTTTCGACACTGAATTCTGCTCGCCGGAGCAGAGATCCGCATCCGCGGATCGCTGCCGCGGTGGTATCCCGCCCTGCGGGCGGGCAGACCCCTGAAGGCGCCTGGTGCCTGCGGCACCGGCGCGAAAACCGACACCGGTGTGAGGCGAGAGAGCCTTCGGGCGGGCGCCTGACCGTGAACCCTTGATCAAGGGGTGTAAGGAAGGTGTTCGGGGGCCGATCACGCTCCACGACCACTGCTACCGTCACGCGGTCGACGACACAGCGGCGCTGCGACCGTTCGCACGCCCGCGTGACGAGAACCCTCCCCGTGCACCGACTCCTTCGCCTCCGCATGCTGCTGCTCACGCCCGTGGCCTTGCTCGCCGGGCTCGTGTCCGCCGGCCCTGTCGCGGCAAAGCCGAAGCCCAAGCCGAAGCACCGCACAGGTGCATCGCTCGCATCGCTCATGATCCAGAGCCCGGCGCCGCTCGTGCTTCCACGGCCGGCGCCGCTCGGTGTGCGCGCAGCCCGGATCGCGCGCCACTTCGTCGGGGTTCCCTACCGTTGGGGTGGGGAGTCGCCGTCGGGATTCGACTGCTCCGGGCTCGTCGCCTACGTCTACGGCCGGCTCGGGGTACGCCTCCCGCACAATGCCGCTGCCGTGTACGACTACGGTCGGCCGGTGTCGGTCGGCCACCTGCGACCTGGCGACCTCCTCTTCTTCCGCGGTCTCGGCCACGTCGGGCTCTACCTCGGTGCAGGGCGTTGGATCCACGCGCCGCAGACAGGCGAGACGGTGCGCATCGACGCGGTCAGCGTGCGGTCGGACATCGTCGGCGCGCGCCGCCTGCAGCGGTTCTAGACCGCCGCGACCCTCCGGTCACCTGCGGTCTACCGACGGCTCGGCGAGGGCTGATCGGGAGGAGTCGAGTTGCTCGAAAGCGCTCAGGCGGTCGCGAGCAACTCTGCCTCGGCGCGCTCGAGCAACGCCGCGGGTGAGTCGTCGGTCTCCAGCACGGCCCGGCCGAGCCGGATCCCGGGCACCACGCGCTCGATGCGGGCTGCCACCAGCGCGGCTCCCATCGTCCCGGTCCGGCCGAGCACGACGGCAAAGCTGCCGTCGCTCGGACGTGCCAGGCGGTCACTCGAGCGGATCAGGTCGGCGAGCTGCTCGGCCAGCGCCTGCTCGTCATCACCGGTCCAGCCGGTCGGGTGCTCGGCGACGATCACCGCCAGCGGCTCGTCGTGACGACGGGCAGCCGAGAGCGCACGGCCGAGCTCGTCGAGCAGCGTTTCGCGATCCTCCGGCACGCGGGCCGATTGACCGGCTGCCTCGACGGCGGCGTCGACGTCGGCCAGCAGGGCCTCGGCCTGGTCGGCGGGCAGCGACGCGTGAAGAGCGGCGTCGATCCGCGCACGAATCTCGTAGAGCTCGTCCATGTCCTGAGAATCGGGATCGAGACGTGGGCTCCTGTCCCCCGAACGAGGGATGCCAGGCCGCGCTCGCCGACGGTGGTGAGTGAGTAGGCTCGCGGTCATGGAGCTCTCCGGGAAGACCGCACTCGTGACGGGAGCGTCTTCGGGGATCGGCGCCGCCACCGTGCGCCAGTTGCGCGAGGCGGGGGTGCGCGTCGCGGGCGGTGCGCGGCGTGTCGAGCGGGTGGACGCCGACCTCGCCGCTGCAGCTCGACGTCACCGACGAGACGTCGAGTCGGGCGTTCGTCGAGGCCGCCGTCGCCGACCTCGGCGGGATCGACATCCTCTTCAACAACGCAGGGCTCGCGCTCGGTCGGGCGCCGTTCACGGAGTCGACTGAGACAGACGAGGAGCAGGTCCTGCACACGAACGTCGACGGCGTGCTCCGGATCACGCGACTCGCGCTGCCGCACGTGCGGGACGGCGGCCACATCGTGTTCATGGGCTCGATCGCGGGTCGCCAGGCGTATCCGAACGGAGCGTCCTACATCGCGTCGAAGTTCGCCGTGAGAGGGTTCTCGTACGCGCTGCGTGAAGACCTGCTCGGTCGCCCGATCAGGATCACGACGGTCGACGCAGGGCTCGTCGAGACCGAGTTCTCGGTCGTTCGCTTCTACGGCGACAAGAACAAGGCCGACGCCGTGTACGAGGGCCTGGAGCCGGTGACCGCGGACGAGGTCGCCGACTGCGTGATGTTCGCACTCACGCGGCCGGCCCACGTCAACCTCGACGAGATCGTGATCAAGGCGATCTCCCAGTCGAGCGGCGGCCGGATCGTGCGCTCGACCGAGGCCTCGGGCTGACGGCCGAGACCGCACCGGTCTCCTACCGAGAGATCCTCTGGCTCGCAGTCCCGGCGCTCGGCGCGCTCGCCGCTGAGCCGCTCTACGTCCTCGTCGACACCGCAATCGTCGGCCACCTCGGCAGGGAGCAACTGGCGGCGCTCGGGGTTGCCGCCACTGTCCTCGGGGTGTTCGCGGTCTTCAACTTCCTCCAGTACGGGACGACAGCGCAGGTCGCGCGCGCGGGGGGAGCGGGAGAGGAGCGGGCCGCTCGCAGGCTCGGCGCGCAGGCGGTCTGGCTGTCGCTGGCGATCGGTGTCGCGCTGCTCGTCGTCGTCGCGTCGCTCGCCGGCTCGATCGTGGCGCTGTTCGGAGTCGACGGAGACACCGCCTCGTATGCGGAGACGTACCTCCGGATCGCGGCGATCGGGATCCCGTCCGTCTTCGTCGCGCTCAGCGCGCAGGGCTTTCTCCGCGGTGTTGCCGACCTGCGTACACCGCTCGTCATCCTCGTGATCGCGAACCTCGTCAACCTCGTGCTCGAGCTGTGGTTCGTCTACGGGCTCGACTGGGGGATCGAGGGCTCGGCGTGGGGCACTGCGATCGCGCAGACCGGGATGGGGGTGACGTTCGTGTGGCTCGTCTTGTGCCGCGTGGGGCGTCGCGACGCGGGGGTCGATCTCGCGCTCGCGCGACGCCTGCTCGACGTGGGCAAGTTTCTGTTCGTCCGCACGACCGCGCTGATCGCCGCATTCTTCCTGGCCGGGCTCGTCGTCGCCCGGCTGGGTGAGGCGGAGCTCGCCGCCTACCAGGTCTCGTTCCAGCTCTGGATCTTTCTCGCGCTCGTGCTCGACGCGATCGCGATCGCGGGGCAGATCATCGTCGGGCGGGAGCTGGGGGCGGGCCGAACCGATCGCGCGTACGTCGGGAGCGTCCGCATGGTGCTGCTCGCAGTCGCCGCCGGTGGCGTGTTCTGCGTCGTGCTGCTCCTTCTATCGGGCGTCCTGCCGCGGGTGTTCACCGACGACCCCTCGGTGCTCGAGCAGTGCGCGCTCGTCTGGCCGATCTTCGCGCTCATGCAGCCATTGAACGGTGCGGTGTTCGCGCTCGACGGAATCCTCATCGGTGCGAGCGACGGCCCGTTCATCGCCGCGTCGATGGTTGCGGCCTTCCTCGTTTGCGCCGTGCTGCTCCTTGCGGTGGTGGGGCTCGACCTCGGGATCCGCGGTGTCTGGTTGGCGCTCGTCGGGTTGATCCTCGTCCGGCTCGCCACCATGGGCTCGCGATTCCTCCGGCGACGCTGGCTCGTCACGGGGTTCGCCTAGAGGCTTAGTCTTCGAGCATGGACGCGGGACGGAACGTGCTCGGGTCAGGGCTCGAGCCGTGCTCACTCGACCCGCTGACGGGGTTCTACAGGGACGGGTCATGCCGTGTCGGTGGTGACGACGTCGGTGTCCACGGCGTGTGCGCGGTGATGACCGCCGAGTTCTTGGCCTTCAGCGCCTCGGTCGGCAACGACCTCTCGACTCCGCAGCCGGACTTCGGCTTCCCCGGGCTCCAGCCGGGCGATCGCTGGTGTCTGTGCGCCCCACGCTGGCAAGAGGCGCTCGAGGCCGGTCACGCCCCGCCGGTCGTGCTCGAGGCGACGAACATCGCCGCGCTCGAGTTCTCCTCGCTCGAGGATCTCCAGGCCCACGCGCCTTGACGCACCTCAGTCGGGCCGTCGCGAGACCCAGTTCTGTAGGACGTCGGCCTCCTCGAAGCCGAACCGCACGAGGTTGCGATAGGAGTTGCTCGGCAGGTCGTCGCGGCGCTCTCCCGTCTCGGTGACGAGGCGCACGCAGCCGACAGTCCGGGCGTGCTCGATCCGGGCGGCGAGAATCGAGCCCTGGCCGCCCTTGCCACGGTGCTCGGGGAGCGTTGCTCCGAGGCCGAGGTAGGCGCTGTCGCCGTCGACGTAGAGGCCCCCCGCCGCGGCAGGTGTGTCGCCGTCGAAACCGATCCAGCACGTCCAGCCGGGTGTCGAGCACACCTCTCTTATTGCGCCTTCCATCTCGGTTGGCAGGTCGTAGGCGATGCGTTGGATGCGTGCGAACGCGTCTGCATGCTCCGGGCCGACCTCGCGGATGGACAGCGTCGTACTGACCTCGGGTGCGGGCGCGTTGCCACGCGTGAACCGCATCCACCCCCAGCCGGGCTCGACCCCTCGCTCGGCGAGCCAGGCCGGGAGCTCCGCCGGGCGCGCGTCGGGCTCGATCGAGACGTAGAACGTCGCATCACCCATTGCCGCGATCGCGGCGTCGAGCTCGTCGCGGGTTGCGGGTCGGTCGACGCCGAGCCCCACGATCCGGTTCAGCATCGGCGAGTCCGGCGCCTGCGGTTGACGCAAGCACGTCGCTCCACCGACCCGCGTCGCTCCTGAAGGCGGATAGAAGCTCGCGTATGCGGCCAGGGAGATGTCGCCGAGGCTCACGCCGCCATCGTGACCGATTTCGCCGCACGTGTCAGACGCCTGTCGGTGCTCGCCTCACCCCTGCTCGTCGCGATGCTTGCGCCAGTAGCGCTCGAGCCCTGCGTAGCAGTGGCTGTACGGCGCAGCCCGGTTGTACACCGCCTCCTCATCCGGGTCGGACGCGGCGACGTCGGCCGTCGCAGCAGCGATGAATCCCTGCTCGTCGATCCCGTCCCTGACCCGCTCGGACCACGTCGCCAGCACCGTTCGCAGCTCGTCCAGGTGGCGGTCGACGTCGTCGAAGACGCCGAAGTGGATGAGAGCGAGCCGGCCGGGCTCACGACGCTCGAGCTCCGCGATCGTCGCCTGCCACAGTTCGACGTCGATCTCCGGCGGTGGCGTCGGCGGGAATACGAACCGTCCCGGCGCGATCCTGACACCGGCTGCGTCACCGCTGTACAGCGTCCCGTCCTCGTGGAGGTAGGAGACGTGATGTGCCGCGTGGCCCGGGGTCGGGAACGTGTCTAGACCGACCGTCCGCTCTCCGACGAGCTCGACGCGGTTCGCCGGGATCGGCACGAGCGGCCCCCACAGCGCGTCGAACGTGTCGCCGTAGAGCCTGCGGGCACTCGCCTCGAGCCGCCTGGGGTCGATCAGGTGCGGCGCGCCGACCTCGGAGACGTGCACCGTGATCGCCGGATGCTCGGCGACGATCGCACCGGCCGCCCCCGCGTGGTCGAGATGGATGTGCGAGAGGAGCAGGTGGTCGATCTCGCGGAGCTCACGACCTCGCTCGGCGAGCGCTGCGCGCAGGTTCGGGAGGCAGCTGGCAGGCCCGCAGTCGAAGAGGGCCAGCCCGTCGTCGGTCTCGACGAGGTAGCAGCCGATGCGCCGCTCGTCGCCGCAATGGAGCAGGTCGATCGGCGTGTGCGCGGAACGAGAGCCGGGCACGCCGGCCGCTACAGGGCGGTCGTGGAGGGCGTGGCGGGCGCCGCGATCGCGCCGAGCGCCTGTTCGAGGTCTGCGATCAGGTCTTCGGCCGACTCGATCCCGACCGACAGGCGCACGAGGTTCGTCGGTGCGGCGAACGGCGCCGTCGCGGTCGACGCATGTGTCATCCGGTACGGGTGCTCGATGAGGCTCTCGACGCCGCCGAGGCTCTCCGCCAGCGTCCACACGTTCGTCAGCGCGACGAGCGCCACCGCCTGCTGCTCGCTCTCCACCGTGAACGAGACCATCCCGCCGAAGTCGCGCATCTGCCGAGCTGCGAGCGCGTGGTCGGGGTGGTCGGGCAATCCCGGGTAGAGCACCTGCTCGACTCGCGGATGCTCCTGCAGGAAGGTCGCGACCCGCTTGGCGTTGGCGCAGTGCCGGTCCATCCGAACGGCGAGCGTCTTGACGCCGCGCAGGACGAGCCAGGCGTCGAACGGGCCGGGGACGGCACCCAGCGACTTCTGGAGGAATCGCAATCGATCGGCGATCGTCGGATCGTTCGTGGCAGCGAACCCGCCGATCACGTCGGAGTGCCCACCGAGGTACTTCGTCGTCGAGTGGACGACGATGTCCGCGCCGAGGTCGAGCGGGTTCTGGAGGTACGGGGTCGCGAACGTGTTGTCGACGACGACGAGCGCGCCCGCGTCGTGTGCCACGCGGGAGGCTGCTTCGAGGTCGATCACGTTCAGCAGCGGGTTGGTCGGCGTCTCGATCCACACGAGTCGCGCGCCCGCGATTGCGGTCGGGTCGAGTAGCCCGCCCGGCTTGACGTAGGAGAACCGGTAGCCCTTCGGCTCGTAGACCTGCGAGAACATCCTGTACATCCCGCCGTACACGTCGTTGACGCACACGACGCGGTCGCCGGGGTCGATCAGGTGCATGATCGAGGTCGCGGCGCCGAGCCCTGACGAGAACGCGTGCCCGTGGTCGGCGTTCTCGAGTGACGCCAGGCACTCCTCCAGCGCGGTCCGGGTCGGGTTGGCGGAGCGCGCGTAGTCGTAGCCCTTGTGCGACCCGACGGCCTCCTGTGCGAACGTCGAGGTCTGGTAGATCGGCGTCGTCACCGCCCCGGTCGTGGGGTCGGGCTCCTGACCGACGTGTATCGCTCGGGTCTCGAAATCCACCGTGGGATTGTAGGGGCCAGGCGATGCCGGCCCGCCCTGCCCGGAGCTATCGCCGCACGGCTTCGAGCCCGATCACGCGCCGCAGGCGATCGAGCGCGCCGTCGAGCGCGTCGTCGAACGCGCCCGAGGTGCGAACGCCCGGCTCCCGGTGCACCGCCTTCACGACGAGAGCGCCCTCCGCGCGCTCGGACTTGAGGTCGACCCGCGCGAGCACGCGCTCGCCGCGGACGAACGGCAGCACGTAGTAGCCGAACTGGCGCTGTGGCGCGGGCTTGTAGACCTCGATCAGGTGGTCGAACTCGAGCACGCGTCGCGCGAACGGGCGGTCCCACAGAAGATTGTCGAACGGCGAGAGCAGCACCGCCGCGGTGAGGTTCGGTGGGTCGAGGCGCGTACCGGCCGGGACGAGCACCGGTGCGCCGCCGTCGTCGACCGACAGACGCTCGAGCTCCCCCTCGCTGACGAGGGCATCGGCGACCGGTGTGATCCGTCTGACGCCTCCCTTGAGTCGCCAGTGCTCGACGACTCCCGCCTCTGTGAGCGCACCGCGTGCTCGAACCGCCTTTGCGATGAGCGCTCGGAGCCGCTCGGGCTCGCGCGGCACGGGCGCGTCGAGGACCTCGCGCGGCAGGACCCGCTCCGGGAGGTCGTAGAGGCGCTGAAACCCCTGTCTTCCGGCGACGACGAGCTCACCGTGGTTCCACAGCAGCTCGAGCATCCGCTTCGCGGGCTTCCAGCCCCACATCTCGCCCTTCGTCGCCGCGCCTTCGAAGTGCCGCGAGCCGAGCGGGCCTCGTGTACGGATCTGATCGAGGACCTCCTCGCGCAGGTGCGGGTGACTGCGATCCACCTCGCCGTACCACCGTCGCCCGCCGCTCCGCATCTGCGCCTGGAACAGCGGCCAGTCGTCAGTCGGGATCAGACACGCCTCGTGGGCCCAGTACTCGAACACCGTGCCCGTCGAGAGCAGCTTCGTCACGGCGTCGCCCGGATAGGCGCCGATGCGAGCACCCAGCGTGATCCTGTGACTCCGATCCACGGTCGAGATCGAGTCGAGCTGCACGCAGGACAGCCGGCGGATCGCGGCTTCCGCTTCGCCGCGAGAGCCCGCCCTCGACCGTGACGCGTACCCCTGCGCACCGATCACGAGGCGCCGTAGCGCCGCCAGCGTGATCGTCCCGGTCGGCCGCCCATCCGCCGCCACGCTCGTCAGAACGGAACCTCCGTCCCGACACCTGCAGCTCGTGCGCGCTCGACGCAGAGCTCCGCGGCCGCGAGATCCTCGACCGCGAGCCCGAGCGACTCGAACACCGTCAACTCGTCGGGGGAGCTCCGACCCGGAGCGGCGCCGACGAGTAGCTCGCCCAGCTCCGCGCGGATGTGATCCGGGCCGATGCCGGTCTCGGCGACCGCCTCCAGGTAGTCGCCCGCCTCGGACAGCGTCGACTCGCGCCGGTCGACGAACAGCGACGCGGCCGCCACCACCTCCGCGTCGAGCTCGCGGGACGTCGGCACCGAAGCGCCGACCGCGTTGATGTGGGCGCCCTCGGCGAGCCACGTCCTCCGTACGACCGGCTCGGTCGCGGACGTGCACGTGCAAACGACGTCGGCTCCGTCGAGCGCCTCCTCGACCGTCTCGCAGGCCAGGCCGTGACACTCGAGCGCGAGCGCCTCGGCATGGGCGGGGGTCCGGCTCCAGATCCGCAGCTCGGGGTCGCCCAGCACCGCCTGCATCGCGATCACGTGCGACCGCCCCTGGATCCCGGAGCCGAGGATCGCAACCGTCGACGAGCCGGGTCGCGCGAGCAGCTTCGTGGCCACGCCCGACACGGCTGCAGTGCGGATCTCGGTGATCGCGGACGCGTCGAGGAGCGCCGTCAGCTCTCCGGTCGTCCCGTTGTGGAGCAGCACCGCCCCCTGATGGGGGTCAAGGCCACGCGCCGAGTTGCCGGGGACGATGACGAGGTGCTTGAGCGAGAACGCGGGGTGCTCGCCGCCGCGGTACGCGGGCATCAGCCCCTGGAGCTCGGACACGCCCGGTGGCCCGGCGACGAGCCGTAGCGGCATCCACAGCTCACCTCGCTCCAGTCCGGCGAGCGCAGCCTCCATCGCCTCGATGCACGAGTGCATGTCGAGCACCTCGCGAACGGCGTCGCCATCGAGAACGAGGACACTGCCCACCGATCGATTCTACGAGCGCGACCTGCCCCGCCGTCCCGCTGCGGCCCCGGTGCGGAGCTCCTTGCGCCAGACGAGCCGCAGCCCGGACCACGTCTCGTCGATCGCGCAGACCTTGTTGTCGACCAGCCCGAGCGGGAGCGCGAGCTCGCGGACGACGTCTTCGGTGATGTCGGTCGGCACGCCACTCGCACGCTTGGGCCAGGCGACCCACAACGGGCGATCCGGGAACACCGCGGGGGCAAGCTCGGCGAGCTCGGCGACGAGGCGGTGGCGCTCGCGGACGAAGACAACCGTGACCTCAGCGGTTCCCGGGTCGTGCCCAACCCGGGCACCGGCCGGCAGAGGATCGAGCAAGCTACGGGCCCCACGCGGAGCACCTACGAGCGCGACCCGGAAGCCCTCTTTGACACCGAGCTTGGCGGCGAGCGGCGTCGCCGAGTACCCGGCTCCGCTCACGACCCGGCGAACGCCTCGTACGCCGGTGCCAGGAGGTCGGCCAGATCGCGACCGTCGAGCTCGATCCGGCTCAGGCCGAGACGCTTGAGCACGGCTCCGGGCGGAAGTGGCCTCAGCTCGGGGAGCGGTGGGATCGTCCCTGCCTCCCACGGGTCGCGCGTAGTCGCGCGCGCTGGGCGGACCTGGGCCGCATGTGGGTCGAGGTCGCAGCCGCGCCACAGGAGGAGCAGCGACGGATCCGCCTGGATCTCGGCCGTGGCCACGTACGCGAGCGCGATGAGGTGCTTGCAGGTGCCACGAGAATCGAAGTCGGGGCAGGTGCACGACATCGTCGTGCGACCACGCGGTGGGACGAGCGGAGCGTCCCAGTCGACCGTCAGGGCATGCTCGAGCTGGACGGCGTGCGGTCTTCCCGCGAGCAGGGCCTCGACGAGCTCTGGGCCGCGACCGGAGGCGGTCACCGACCGCCACGCGCGCTCGGGCAGCTGCTCGGCCTCGAGCCGGACGACGTACTCGCGCCCCTCCGAGCCCTCGACGTGCGCCGTGATTGCGCCTGCCACCACCTCCACCGAGTGGACGCGTCCGTCGATGGCGAGCGCACGACCCCGCTCGGCCCGGGCCGACCGTGGATCGACCACGACCAGGGTGAGGAACAGTCGTGCGAGAGGGCCGAGCCCGCGCTCGAGATCGTCGATCTCGACGCGGATCGGCCGCCCGTCGTTCAGCATGCGACTGCTCATGCGGCCTCCACGACCGCCTGCGGGGCGAGCTCGACGGCGGCGCGGATCGTCTCGAGGTCGAGATCCGCGAGCCAGTCGTCGACACCACCGGCGATCACCTGCTCGGCGAGCGCGCGCTTCGACTCGAGCAGCTCGTCGATCCGCTCCTCGAGCGTTCCGGTGCACACGAGGCTCGAGACGAACACAGGCTTGCGCTGACCGAACCGGTACGCGCGGTCGGTCGCCTGCTGCTCGACCGCGGGATTCCACCAGCGGTCGAAGTGGAAGACGTGGTTTGCCGCCGGGAGGTTCAGGCCGCGGCCGCCGGCGCGGATCGAGACGAGCAGCACGCTAGGCCCGTCGGGCAGGTCGAACGACGCGAGCAGCTCCTCGCGCTGACGTGCCGACAACCGGCCGTGGAAGAACCCGACCTCGCGTCCGAGCCTCTCGGAGAGGTGCGGCGCGAGCTGCGCAAACCCGGGGTACTGGGTGAACACGAGCGCCTTGTCCTCAGCGGGCACCGCTTGGAGCAGCCCGACGAGCCGCTCGAGCTTCCCCGACCGGCCCCCGAGCGGCGCACCGGTCGGGGCGATGGTCTCCGGGTGGTTGCAGAGCTGCTTGAGCTGGCCGAGCATCGCGAGGACGGCGCCTCGACGGTCGAAGCTCCGCTCGTGCTCGGCGACCCGTGGCAGCCAGCGGTCGACGGTCGCCCGGTAGAGGCTGGCCTGCTCGATCGTGAGCCCGCACGCCACCTTCTCGATGGTGATCGGCGGAAGCTCGAGCTCGACCTCGGGCGCGTCCTTGGGCCGCCGAAGGACGAACGGGCGGACGAGCGCTCGTAGGCGCTCGAGTGCGAGCGGGTCACGATGCACCTCGATCGGGCGGGCGAAGTGTCGCTGGAAGCTCTCACGTGACCCGAGTAGCCCCGGGTTGACGAGATCCATGATCGCCCACAGCTCGTCGAGGCGATTCTCGATCGGGGTACCCGTCAGCGCGAGCCTGCGGCGAGCCGGGATCCGACGTAGCGCCCTGGCGCGCTTCGTCGCCGGGTTCTTCACGTCCTGGGCCTCGTCGAGGAGCATCCGATCCCACGGGACCGTCCCGAGCGAGTCGACATCACGGGTGGCGATGTCGTACGAGGTCACGACGACGTCGCTCGTCCTTGCCACCTCGACGAGCTCGGTGCCGGTCAGGCGAGCAGGGCCATGGTGGAGGTGCACCGCGAGGGAGGGGGCGAACCGCTCGATCTCCCGAGCCCACTGACGGGTGACGCTCATCGGGCAAACCACGAGCGTTGGCCCGGTGGCGAGGCCCGCGGCGCGCTCGGAGCACAGCATCGCGATCGCCTGCACCGTCTTCCCGAGGCCCATGTCGTCGGCCAGGATCCCGCCGATGCCGAGATCGCCCAGCATCCGCAGCCAGCCGTGACCCCGCTCCTGGAACGGGAACAGGGCGTGGCGCATGACCTCGGGTGTGGGGAGAGGGGTGAACTGGTGCCCGTCATCGGTCGGCTGGAGCAGCGCCTCCAGCGCGGGGTCGAGCGTTACCGTGCCGAGCTCGAGCCCTGCCTCGGCGGTCTCGAGCCCTGCGAGCACGCGGGCGAGCTCGACGATCCCGCCCTCTGCTCGGCGGCGCTCCAGGAACCGGAGCGCACGCTCGACGTCGGTCGCCCGCAAGGCGTGCCACCGGTTGCCAACCCTGAGCAGCGGCTCCTTCGCACGTGCGAGCTCGATCAGCTCGTCCTCGCCGAGCACCGTGTCGCCGATCGCGAGCTGCCAGTCGAAGACGGCGAGGGCATCGCTCGTCAACAGGCCGCTCCCGGTGCCGAACGTCCCGGTGGCGCTCAGGTTCACGCGCAGCCGCGAGGTCGCCCTCACCCAGTCGGCGGGGAGGAGCACCGCGACACCCCGCTCCTCGAGCTGGGGCAGGGCGTCGCGGAGGAAGAATCGGAGTTGCTCGTCGTCGAGCAAGACGGCGCCGTCTCCGGGAATGGAGAGGTCGATCTCGCCCTCGGCGAGGATCGGCGTGATGCCCCGGAGCTGTCCGTGGAGCGCGCGCCTCGGGTCGCTCGAGCGGAGGAAGGAAAACACGGTGTCGCCGCGTTCGTCGTCGAGCAGCGCTGCGGGGAGTGCGAGCGACGGGTCGTCGGCCGCCTGGAGCCAGACCTCGAGCGTCACCGGGGGCGTGCCGTCGTCCGCGGGTCGCGAGAGCTCGTCGAGTCTCAGGCTGACCGACCACGGGGCGGGCGAGCGTCGATAGAGCCCGCCGTCGACCCAGGTCGCCAGCCGTCGCTCGAGCGCGGGGTAGCCCGCATGTCGCGGGAGTGTCGGGTCCTCGTCGGTCAGCGCGGCGAGGAGGCGTGCCGCGGCAGGGAGACCACGCCGGCTGACGTGATCGGGAGCGAGGCGGACGCCTGCGCTTCGGAGCCGGCTCCGCGCGAGCTCGTCGACTGCGCAGCCGTAGAGATCGAGGACGAGCGCTGCTCCGTCGCCGTCGAACGGTTGGGTAGCGACGGTCGGCATCGCCTCGCCGAGCGTCGAGAGCAGCTCGCCGAGCCCTTCGTCCAGCGTGGCCCCCCAGAGCGCGAACCAGGCGTCGTCGCCTTGCTCGAGGTGCGGGTGGACCAGGCCCTCCGCGACCGCGCTGCGAGCGAGATCGAGGACCGCGAAGCACACTGCCGCCGTGCCGCCGGGCGCGAGCGACGCGGGACACTGCTCGTGGAGGTCGACGAGCTCCGTCAGCCCGACACGTCGGGCTCCGACGGCTCGACCGGCGCCGCCGAGGTCGGCAACGGCCGGAATGCCGACGTCGAGACCACCCGCGGAGAGCCCGCCCGCCGAGTCGCGGACGACGACGAGCGCGGTTGCGTCGTCCTGCCAGAACACCTCGAGGGTGGGCAGCACGAGCGGTCGGGCGGTCGGTTGAGCCTGATCGGGCACGAACCTTTCAGACTAGACGTCGCCCTCGACGGCGCGTCTTGTTTGGTCGTCTCAGCCGAGCCTGACGAGCGTCGCCCCGTCGGCCGAGTCGCTCTCGGTCGAGTCGACGAGCGGGTGGCGCGCCAGCTCGTCGCGGGTCGCGCTCCTGACCGCGCCGGTGCCGCGACCGTGGATCACGCGCACCTCCCGGTGGCCCGCGAGGGCTGCCTGGTCGACGAACGCCCGTACCGTCTCCCGCGCCTCACGTGAGGTCAGTCCGCGCAGGTCGACCTCGCTCGGCGAGCCCACCGGCACCTCGGCGTGCACGGTCACGGCTTCGGTTGTGTGCTCCGAGCCGGGTCCCGCATCACGCCGGAGCTGCTCGATCGGCACACGAGCCCTGAGACCCCCACGTCCGAGCACGGTCGCCTCTGCCGGCCCGAGCTCGATGACCGTGCCGCGGATCCCGATCGCGGGTGCGACGACGGCGTCGCCGGGCGCGATCGGGCCCGACCCGACCGGAGGATCGTGGAAGGCGTCGATCTCCTGGCTCGCGGCGGCGGCGTGCGCCGAGGCCGCGCCGAGGCGACGATCTCGCTCTCGTTCCTGCTCGCGCGCTCGTGGGCCAGACGCCCCGCTTCGGGCACGCTCGGAGCGCCGGGCCATCCTGACCTCGTCCCGGAGCGCATCGAGCTCTCGTCGAGCACCGGCGAGCTCCTCCTCGACCGCGAGTACGGCGCGATCACGCTCCGCCTGCGCCGATGCCCTGACCGCCTCGATCTGTCGCTCGAGCTCGCGCGCACGCTCGTCGGCGCGCACGCGGGCCTGTTCGATCGCGCTGCGCTCGCTCGCCGCTCGGTCGAGCTCCTCCGCGGCGCGCCGCTCCGCCTCCTCCGCGTCGGCGAGCAGCTGCCCGACCCGAAGCCGGTCGGGGTCGATGCGCGCGCGTGCCTCGCCGATCAGCGACTCGGGCAACCCGAGCCGCCCCGCGGTCTGCAAGGCGTGCGAGGTCCCCGGACGGCCGATCGTCAACCGGTAGAGCGGCTCGTTCGTCCCCGGGTCGAGCGCGGTCGCGGCGTTCGCGACGGCGTCCGTCGCGCTGGCCCACTCCTTCAGCTCCGCGTAGTGGCTCGTCGCCAGGGTGAGCCGCGCCTGGCCGGCGAGCCGCCCGAGCAGCGCCTGCGCCAGCGCGGCGCCCTCGACCGGGTCGGTGCCGGCTGCCAGCTCGTCCAGCAGTACGAGCGAGCGCTCCGTTGCCGCGTCGAGAATCTCGACCAGATTGCGCACGTGACCCGAGAACGTCGAGAGGCTCATCGCGATCGACTGCTCGTCGCCGATGTCCACGAGCACGCGGTCGAACACCGGCAGGCGCGCCTCGGCGGCGGGTGGTCGGAGCCCCGTCTGGTGGAGGACGACGGCGAGCCCGAGCGTCTTGAGGGCGACCGTCTTCCCACCCGTGTTCGGGCCCGAGATCACGAGCGCTCGCAGGTGACCGAGGTCGAGCTCGATCGGCACCGCGTCCCCGCGTGCCAGCAGCGGATGGCGGGCCTCCTTCAACACGACATCCTCCGCGATCGTCACGGGCGCGCCGTGCCAGCCGCGCGAAAGCGTGCCGCGGGCGAATGCCAGGTCGAGCTCTGCGATTGCCTCGACGAGACCGATCACCGATCGCGCGCGCTGTCCGACCGCACGACTCAGGTCGCGAAGGATCCGGACGACCTCTTCCCGCTCGGCGCCCTCGGCCTCGCGAAGGCGGTTCGAGTCGTCGACGACCGCGAACGGCTCGACGAACAGCGTCTGACCCGACCCGGACGTGTCGTGGACGATCCCGGGGACCGCACCGCGAGCCGACGCGCGAAGGGCGAGCACGGGTCGCCCCGCTCGCTCGGTGACGAAGTCGTCCTGGAGGTGTGGTTCGAGCGCAGGGTCGCGAGCGAGCTTGCGGAGCCGATCCGCAAGCCTGGCTCTTCCGTCCCTGAGCTCCCGCCGCAGGCTCCGCAGCTTCGGCGAGGCGTCGTCGCGGAGATCGCCACCGTCCTCGTCGACCGCCTTGTCGATCGCCTGGACGAGCCCTTCGTCTGCCTCGTCGATCGGGGTCACCAACTCGGTGAGGAGCGGGGAGGCCGGATCGACCACAATCGAGCGCCGCGCCGCGACACCGGCTCGAACCGTCCGCGCGATCGCACGGAGAGCGCCCGGATCGAGCACGGCCCCGCGTTCGGCGCTCTCGACCGTCTCGCGAACGTCGGCCGCTCCGCCCAACTCGGGCTCGTCCGCCCGGTCGAGCACGGCGATCGCCTCGGTCGTCGTCGCCTGTCGCCACGCGATCTCCTCGGGGTCGGGAGACGGGCTCGCCGCGCGGGCCAGCGCCTTGCCGGGCTCGCTCGCGGCCGCCGACTCGAGGCGGTCGAGGATCACGGGGAAATCGAGCAGCTCCAGGGCGCGCTCCTCCATAGCTCCGAGTTTAAGAACTCGTCTCAGAACGAAGCCTTGAATCGTCAGGACGTGCTGTTCGGGCACGCTGCGGTGTCCTCGGTCGCCCCAATACGTCATGTATTGGGGCTCCCTGCGTCCTTGCATCGCACCCGCCCATCACGCCCCGCCAACGAAGCGTCATTCTGAAACACGTTCTAGGCCCGGCTCCGACCATGTCTCGACCGTCTTGCTCGACGCCGTCTCGCCGTGGGCGGCTAGCCTCGGTGGGCGCCATGGCATATGTCGCAGCAGACGACCGCTACTCCACGATGCCCTACCGGCGAACGGGGCGGAGCGGTCTGCTGCTCCCGATGGTGTCGCTCGGTCTCTGGCACAACTTCGGGGCCGACCGTGACCCCGAGACCTCCCGTGGGATCGTTCGGCGCGCATTCGACCTCGGTGTCACGCACTTCGACCTCGCGAACAACTACGGGCCGCCACCGGGCTCGGCCGAGGAGACGTTCGGGCGGCTGCTGGCGACCGACCTCGCGCCCTACCGCGACGAGCTGATCGTCTCGACGAAGGCGGGCTGGGATATGTGGCCCGGGCCGTACGGCGACCTGGGCTCGCGCAAGTACCTGCTGGCGAGCCTCGACCAGAGCCTGCGCCGCATGGGGCTGGACTACGTGGACGTCTTCTACTCGCACCGCTACGACCCCGACACGCCGCTCGAGGAGACGCTGGGGGCACTCGACTCGGCCGTCCGTCAGGGAAAGGCGCTGTACGCAGGCATCTCCTCGTACCCGGCCGACCAGACGCGTACGGCGTACGCGATCCTGCGCGAGCTCGGGACGCCGCTCCTCATCCACCAGCCGTCCTACTCGATGCTCGACCGGTGGATCGAGCCTGATCTGCTGGATGCGATCGGTGAGCTCGAGATCGGCTGCATCGTCTTCTCGCCGCTCGCCCAGGGTCTGCTCACCGATCGGTACCTCGAAGGGATCCCCGCCGGATCGCGCGCGACCGAGGGCCGCTTCCTCTCACCCGACCGCGTGACCGACGAGCACCGCGAGCGACTCCGTGCACTCGCGGCGATCGCCGAGCTGCGCGGTCAGACGATCGCACAGCTCGCGCTCGCCTGGACGCTGCGTGATCCGCGGGTCACCTCGACGCTCGTTGGTGCGAGCAGCGTCGAGCAGCTCGAGCAGAACGTCGGCGCCATCGCCAGGCTCGAGCTGTCGAATGACGAGATCGACGCGATCGAGCAGGCGTTGGCGTGACGCCTACGCCGCCTCGCTCGCGACTGCTGCCTGTCGCAGCTGCCGCGACCTGAGCTCCAGCAGCTGCACGACGTCAGCGGTGCCCGCGCCGAATGTCGGCCAGTGGCTCACCGCCCGCCACCGGCAACGCGGCGATTAGGTCCGACTCGACCTGCGCCACGAGTACCGGCCCGTCCGGCACGCGACGCTCGATCAGCTTCGCCAGCTGCTCGAGCTGAGCGTTGTCGCCCGCAGTCGCCGCGCGGATCGTCGACGTCGGCGGCATGCAACGGCCGCACGGGTGTCGGCCCGACGAGCTCCGCGATCCAGCGCCGGATCGGTGATCCCGACGCGGACACGCGGTCCGGACGCGGTCGTGCGACCAGCTCCCTCGTTGTGCGCTCCCGGTCGTCGAACAGCTCCTGGATCGCCAGCGCTCGCATGGTCTCCTCCTCGCTCGCTTCCTCGAACCGGCCGTTCGAGGCTCGTACAGCCATGGTGGAGATACGAGCAGCCAAGCACCACAGCAGCTCGTGATGCACCCGATCGGTGATGGTGATCGACCTCGGGCGAAGGTCGCGGCGCCGCCTCAGGCGACCGGCGTCCGGTGGCGCGGACGGCGCCACGACGCCGGTCGGCGACGTGTGGCGCTCGCCCGCGCCATGCGCACCTGGCTCGTGAAGCACGAGATCACGTCGATCGACACACCCTCGCCGACCGCGAGCGTGAGACGGCTGTCCTCGCTCGAGAGCACACGTGCCCTCGACCCGATCTCGTGCACCGTCCCTCTCGTCGCCCCTCCTAGCTCGACGAGGAGATAGACGATCTCGCCGGCCTCTGGCGGGCGAGTCGACGGTCCCGGTGCGGTCTTCGGCGCCATGCATCAACACAGACGCGGGACCTCTGCAACCGGTTGGTCGTCTTCAGGAAACGCTTACGGATTCGGGTTCGACAGCTGATCGGCGACCTCGATCGCGAGGTCGACGAACATTCCTGCCGTGCACGTCCGGAGCCGCTCGCGGTGCCACGCGATCGCGACCGTGCGCGCAGGGAGGCGAGGCTCGATCGGGACCGCCACGAGTGGCTTGCCCTCGACGTCGGCCGCGAGGTTCGGGACGAGCCCGCAGCCAAGCCCGCTGGCGACGAAGCCATGGAGCGTCGCACTGTCCTCGACCCGTTGCACGATGTCGAGCTCGAGCCCGTGGAGCTGGAAGGCCTCGCCGACGCGCGCCTGCTGGGTGCCGTGCTTGAACGCGATCAGCGGGACCGCCGCCACCTCCTCGAGGGTGAGCGACCGATCGAGGGATGCGTACGGGTGGTCGATCTGGCTGACGAGCACGTACGGGTCCTCGAGCAGCACTTCGGCCTCGAGCGGGGGCTCGAGCGAGCCAGACTCGGTGAACGCGACATCGAGCTCGCCGCGCTCCAGCAGGTCGAGCAGCTCGCGATCGTCGTTCGACTCGGTCAGCGCGAACGCGACCTCGCCCGGCTCGGCTCCGAGCTCGCGGATCACGAGCGGCAGCACCGTCGCCGCGACCGTTTGATACGCACCGATCCGGATCGGTGCGCTCAAGTCCTCCGTGTCGAGCGAGTCGAGGTCGATGCGCGCTGCGGAGAGCCGCGTGAGGATCGACTCTGCGTGCTCGAGCAGCAGCTCACCGGCACGGGTCAGCGTCACGGGACGAGGGCCGCCGGGTCGGTCGAACAATCGGTGCCCGACGTGGCGCTCGAGCGAGGCGACCTGCTGGCTGATCGCCGATTGGGCGTAGCCGAGCTCGAGCGCGGCCGCACCGAACGACCCCTGCTCGGCAACAGCGCGGAGGGCGGCGAGGTGCCGGACCTCGACACCGAGCCATGGATCGTGACCGCTCTGGTTGGCCGCGGGGCTCATCACCCGCATTGTCGCGGTTAGTCGGCATTCGGTCGGCGAGATCGAAGGCTCGGCCGGACGGCGTACGAGCGGCGAGCGAAGCGCCCAGCGGCGCGCGGGGCGGGTCGACGATGCGATCCGCCTGGCACGCGCCTCGCGGTCGAGGTCTGCCTGCCTGAGGTGCTCTTCGAAGACGAAGCGATGGGTGAGTGGGTCGTACACGTGTGCCTCCTCGATGGGCTCTCGGGATCGAACTCATCGTCGCTTCAGGCACCCCGTCTACACCACACCAGCTTCCGATCGGATCGATCGGCGACCGCGATCGTCCCGGACGGGGCTCAGGTGGCGCGTCGGAGGACGATCGGGCGGTTGTCGCCGAGCGTGACCGACACCACGACCGGAGGACCGGGGACGACCTCGCACGGAGGCTCGGAGCCACCGAGCCACTCCTCGAGTGATGCTCGATCGCCGCCTACGCTGACCGCGAGCGGCACTGCAGGGCCGCCCTGCCCCGGGTGCGCCGAGCCTGCGGCCCACTCGACGAAGAAGGGCAGCGACGGCGTTCGGGCGGCTACATCGACGCCTGCGACGCGCCACCGCAGCTGCGAGCCATCCGGCCCCGGCCGTGCCCCTTCGCTGAGCTCGAGCCCCAGCCGCTGTCCGATCGCGTCGAGCTCCGTGGTTCGGACGACCCAACCGAGCGGCTCGTTCCCTCGTGCGCTCGCGACCCACCGACCGAAGGGGCTCGTGTCCGCCTCGCCTGCGTCCGCGACCCAGACCAGCTCGACGTACGTCGTCGCGAGCGGGACGATCCGGTTCTGCGTTCCCCAGCCGACGTGCCGCCCGCCTGCGACCGACTCGAGTCCCGTGCGCTCCTCGAACGCGTCGATCGCTGCCGTGCCGTCGGGCACGGCGACGACGACGTGGTCGATCTCGAACCGCGGTGGCGTGTCGTTACTCGCCGGGTGGACGGTAGTCGCCGATCATTCCGATCGCGCCGTCGACCTCGGCAGCGGTGAGGAGCTTGACCGTGCTGATCGAGGCAACGCCGGAGGCGCCGACCGCGAGACTGGCCGCCGTGACGGCACGGTCGTCGTCGGCGTCGAGAACGATGTACGCGTCGTAGTCGCCGAGCGCGAAGTTGAACGACTCGACCTTGCCACCGACGGACTTGGCGAAATCGGTCACGTATGCGACGCGGTTGGCGGCTCCTTCCTTCGCGAGCCCTTTGAGCCCGGCCGCCGTGTAGTTGACCCTTAGCAGGTACTTGCCCATCTCCCCGCCTCCTTCGGATCGTCCTGGTGGGCGCGAGACTACGTCGGCAGGTCGGGCCGCGCAACGACACGGCCGAGGGGTGCGGTGACGCGTGCCGGCCCGCTCCGTCGTGACGCTCAGGCGTCGGGCGGCCTGCGTTCGGGGTAGCGCGGAAGGCCGTCGTCTGGGATCGGCTCCCACACTGCCGCGTACGCGGTGAACTGGTGGGCCGAGGGTCGCACGCCTGGATCGCCGTCGATGCTGCCGAGCCTGACGAATCTGAGGTCGGGGTCGTCCGGGCTTCGCGCCCAGAGCGCGGAGCCGCAGCGGCCGCAGAAGTCCTTCGCGAAGCCGCCCTCGGGCTGGTACGCGACGACGAGCTCCTCGCCGGCTGTGATCGTGAGCGATCCCGGGGCAACCCTCGCCGAGGCGGCGGCTCCGGCGCCGGTGCGGCGCTGGCACCGGGTGCAGTGGCAGTAGACGGCTCCGCCGAGCGGCTCGGTGATCTCGTAGCGCACCCCTCCGCAGAGGCAGCCGCCCGTGAGCGGAAGCTCGGCCATCGCGTGAGCGTATGCGATCCGAGTACGATCGAGCGGTGGAGCTTCGACGCTGGCACGATGAGCCCGTCGAGCAGCTGGCCCCGGGCATCGGCCGCCAGGTGCTCGACACCGATCTGATGACGATCGCCAGGCTCGCTCTCGCCGCAGGCGCGTTCGTCCCGTCGCACGCCCACGAGAACGAGCAGGTCGCAAACGTGCTCGAGGGCCGGTTGCGGTTCGTCGTCGGCGGCGAGGAGGTGGTTGTCGGCGCAGGGGAGAGCCTCTCGATCCCGCCGAACGTGCCCCACGAGGCCGAGGCGCTCGAGGACTCGGTCGTGATCGACGTGTTCGCGCCGGTGCGCGAGGACTGGCGTCGGGGCGACGACGCCTACCTCCGCGGCGGGCGATGAGCCGCGACGCGCTTCGGGCCGCGCAGGAGCCGCTCAAGGAGCGCTATCGCGAGGATCCCGACGCCGCGCTCGTCACGCTGTCGGCGGTCGGTGATCTCGGCGCTGGGATCACGTGCTCGGTGCGTACCGGGCGCGCGCTGGCGGCTGCCGGACTGCACCCGGCGAGCGGTGGTGACGGGTCGACGCTCTGCTCCGGTGACATGCTCCTCGAGGCGTTGGTCGCATGCGCGGGAGTGACGCTGCGCGCGGTCGCCGCCTCGATCGAGGTGCCCGTCCGCGGTGGTGAGGTGCATGCCGAAGGTGATCTCGACTTCCGCGGCACGTTGGCCGTCGACCGCGACGTGCCCGTCGGGTTCAGGGAGATCCGGTTGCGCTTCGACCTCGATACGGATGCCGGCGAGGAGCAGCTCGCAACCCTCATTCGGCTCACCGAGCGGTACTGCGTCGTGCTCCAGACTCTGCTCCGTTCGCCCGAGGTTTCGGTCGTGACGAGCACGGAATGATGGGGCGCGGGGGACGGTGCATCCGTCCCCCGCACCGCCCTACTGGGGCTGCACCATGCGGATCTGGTTGCCCGACGGGTCGCGGAACCCGGCGTCGACGCCGTACGGGCGCTCCATCGGCTCCTGACTGAACTCGACACCGCGGTCGCGTAGCTCCGCATACGTCGCCCGGCAGTCGTCGGTGTTGAAGAACAACCCACCCGCGGCGCCCTTCGCGACCAGTGTCCTCAGTGCCTCCGCCGTCTCGTCGTCGAGGACCGGCGGGCCTGGCACCGCCATCAGCACGATGGCGATGTCCGGCTGCCCGACCGGGCCGACGGTGAGCCAGCGGAAGTTGCCCATCTCCGGGACCGTGACGTCGTCGCGAAGCTCCATCCCGAGCGTCTCGGTGTAGAACGCGAGCGCCTCGTCCTGGTCGTGAACCCACTGGTTGACGTGGGCCAGTTGCGTCAGCATTGCCTCTCCTTCGTTCGGTGACTGTCGGAGAGGACGCTACGGGACTCAGTCGGCGTGGCTTCTCGAAACATGCTGGATCGCGGTCGCGCGTACGCCAGCAGCATGCACGTCGGGATCCGCACGCGATCGGCGGCCGGGGGATGCGCTGCCCGGTACGCGGTCGGCGACAACCCGTAGGCGCGACCGAAGCTCGTCGTGAACGAGCCGAGGCTCCGCAGCCCGACCGCGAAGCAGATCTCGGTCACCGACCGATCGGTCGAGCGCAGGAGCGCCGCGGCCCGCTCGAGGCGTCGGGTGAGAAGGTACTGGTGTGGCGTCTCGCCGAACGCCCGCCGGAACTCGCGGCTGAAGTGGGCTGGAGAGAGGCGCGCTGCGCGCGCGAGTGCCGCGACGTCGAGCGGCTCGGCGTAGCGCGCGTCGATGAGATCCTTCGCGCGCAGCAGGTGCCTGGCGGGTGCGATAGCGGGCATCGGTGCGAGTCTCGCTCCACGCTACCCGCGCCTGCCTGGGCTCGCACCGCGAACCCTGGTACGGTCGCGCCGCAGTGGCGGCGGCCCTCCCAACGCTCCGCTCGTTCGCACACGACCGGACGTTGCGCCGCGCGGCGTTCGCGCTCGCCCTCTACCGGCTGGCGGAGTTCGGGCCATGGGTCGGGATCCTCGTCTACGCCTACGACCAGGGTGGGGCGACGGCGACCGGCCTCGTGTCGTTCGGGATCCTCGTTCCCACCGCGCTGTTCGCGCCCATCGCCGGCCCATTGATCGACCGGTTCGGCGCGACCCGGGTACTCGTCGTCTCCTACGGGTCGCAGGCCATCGCAATGGGTGCGACCGCGGTCGCACTCCTGACCGGTGCGCCGGCCAGCATCGTCTACGTCCTCGCCGCGGTCACCGCGATGGTGCTCACGTTCACCCATCCGGCTCATGCTGTCGCCTCGCCGGCGTTGTCTCGCACGACCGAGCAGCTCGTGACCCTCAACGCTGTCACAGGGTGGGTGCTGAGCCTCGGGCTCGTCGTCGCTCCAGCACTCGCCGGGGTGATCCTCGCCGTCTCGCAGCCTGGGTCGGTCTACGCCGCCGGAGCAGTCGCCCTGGTCGGCTCGGCGGTTCTCGTCCTTCCGCTCCGCGACCTGTCTCCACCCCTTCCGCCCCACGGGGAGCGCTCCGGCGCTCACGGATCCTTCGTCGAGCTCCGCGACGGAGCACGAGCCCTCTCACGGTCGGGTCCATCGCGGGAGGTCGTCCTCGTCCTCGCTGCGACGTTCGCGATGGTCGGCGCCTTCGACGTCCTCGTCGTGACCCTCGCGCTCGGAGGGCTCGACATCGGTGGCTCCGGTGCCGGGTACCTGGCCGCGACGCACGGGCTCGGCGCGCTCGTGGGCGCGGTCGTCTCCCTCTCGTTCGTGGGTCGTGCCCGGCTCGTGCCGGTGCTGCTCGGAGCAGGGCTCGTCGCGGGTGCGGCGTTCGTCGTCCTCGGCCTGCGTACGTCCCTCGTCGTGGCTTTCGCGACGGCCGCGGTGACCGGCGCATCGCGAAGCGTTCTCGAGGTCAGCGGCCAGACACTTCTCCAGCGAGTCACCCCGACCGCACTCCTCGCCCGCGTGTTCGCGTTCAAGGAGGGTCTTGCGATGGGCGCCTGGGGAGCCGGCTCCGCCCTCGTGCCGCTCGTGATCGCAGTTGCGGGAGTGTCAGGCGCCGTCGTTGCTGCAGGCTGCGTCGTCCCCGTAGTGGTGCTACTACGCCTGCGGCGGCTACTCGCCGTGGATGCCTCGGTCACGGTTCCGGCCGTCACCATCGCGTTGCTCCGGGCCCTCCCAGTGTTCCGCGCCCTCCCCGTGCCGGCGCTCGAAGGCGTCGCCCGCGAAGCCCACGAGCGCATCGTCCCGGCCGGCGTCGCCGTCGTGCAGCAAGGAGACTACGGCGACCGGTTCTACGCGATCGCGGACGGTCTCGTCGAGGTGGCGGTCGACGGCCGCCCGATCACGCGTCTCTCGCGCGGTGAGGGGTTCGGCGAGATCGCGCTACTCCGCGACAGGGTGCGCATGGCGACGGTCACGACCTGCGTGGACACCCGTCTGGTCGAGATCGAGCGCGAGCCGTTCCTCGTAGCCGTCACCGGCCATGGCGACACGCGAGCGCGGTTCGAGAGCCTCGCTCGAGACCGGCTCGAAGAAGTAGAGCTCACCGTTCCTGCGGCCGAGACCGCGTCGGAGCGCACAGGGCACGACGGGTCGTCCTGATACCGCCGCGCCCGGGCGGGCGGGCAAGCCCTGCCCTGCTACGAGCAGCCGGTGTTCGTGCCGCAGTCGCGGCAGGTGTAGCAGGAGCCCGTTCGCACCATGCGACCCCCGCAGCGGGCGCACTCGACCGCGTCCTCCCACTGGTTGAACAGGGCGGTCTGGCCCGGCGGGGCCGCCTCCACGGCGGCGGCGGCAAGACCTGCACCAGGGCTCTCGGCATACGCCGCGGCAAGGCGGGCCTTCACCTCGGGGGTCAGGATCCCCGCCTCCTCCTGCTGGTCGGCAGTGAGGAACTTCTTGCCCATCCAGCGGAAGATGTAGTCGACGATCGACTTCGCGGCCCGAATGTCGGGATCGTTCGTGATCCCGCTCGGCTCGAACCGCATGTGGCTGAACTTCGAGACGTACACCTCGAGCGGCACGCCGTACTGGAGCCCGAGCGACACCGAGATCATGAACGAGTTCATGAGCCCTGCGAGTGTCGTGCCCTCCTTCGCGATGTCGACGAAGATGTCGCCCGGGGTGCCGTCCTCGAAGAGGCCGACGTGGATGTAGCCCTCGTACTCGCCGACCTTGAACTTGCGGCCGACCTCGGTGCGATCATCGGGCAGCCGGCGCCGCTGCGGATGGCCGACGACTCCGGTTGCGCCCATCGGCAGGAGCGCGGCGGCCACCTTGTCCGTCGATGAGCCGGACAGCGGCTGCGCGACCTTGCAGTTGTCGCGGTAGATCGCGATCGCCTTCACGCCGAGCTGCCACGACTCGACGAGGAGCTGCGCGACCTCGTCGACCGTCGTCTCCTCCGGCAGGTTGACCGTCTTCGAGATCGCCCCCGAGATGAACGGTTGCACCGCCCCCATCATCTTCACGTGCCCCATGTAGTGGATCGCGCGCTCGCCGATCGCGCAGTCGAACACGGGGTAGTGCTCGGTCTTCAGGTGGGGGGCGCCGATGACCGCACCGCGCTCGTCGATGAAGGCGACGATCTCCTCGACCTCGACCCGGCGCGTAGCCGAGCTCGCGGAGCGCCATCGGCACCGTCTTGTTGACGATCGTGATGTCACCGCCGCCGACGAGCTTCTTCGACTTGACGAGCGAGAAGTCCGGCTCGACCCCGGTCGTGTCGCAATCCATCATGAAGCTGATCGTCCCTGTCGGCGCGAGCACGGTCGCCTGCGCGTTCCGGAACCCGTGCACCTCGCCGATCTCGAGCGCCTCGTCCCAGGCACGACGGGCAGCAGTCAGGAGGTTTGCGGGCACGACATTCGCGTGCTCGATGTTGCCGACCGCTGCGCGATGCTTTGCGATCACGCCCACCATCGGCGCCCGGTTCTCGGCAAAGCCGGCGTGCGGGCCCATCCGCTGGGCGACCTCCGCCGACTTGCGATACGCCCGGCCGGTCATGAGCGCCGTGATCGCTGCCGCATAGGCCCGACCCTCGTCGGAGTCGTACGGAAGCCCGTCGGCCATGAGCAGCGCCCCGAGGTTCGCGTAGCCGAGCCCGAGCTGCCGGAACTTTCGTGCGTTCCTCCCGATCTCGGGGGTCGGGTAGCTCGAGTAGCCCACCGCGATCTCCTGCGCGAGGAACATCACGTCGACGGCGTGCTCGAACATCTCGACGTCGAACTCGCCGTCCTCCTTGCGGAACTTGAGGAGGTTGAGCGAGGCGAGGTTGCACGCCGAGTCGTCGATGTGCATGTACTCGCTACACGGGTTCGACGCGTTGATCCGAGCGGTGTTCGGGCTCGTGTGCCAGGTGTTGATCGTGGTGTCGTACTGCACGCCGGGATCGGCGCACTCCCAGGCGGCGGCGGCGATGTCGCGCAGAATCGCCCGCGCTTCCCTCGTCTCGAGCACTGTCCCGTCGGTCCGCGCGGTGAGGCCCCATTCCTTGCCCTCGACGGCGGCCTCCATGAACGCATCGGTGACGCGCACCGAGTTGTTTGCGTTCTGGTACTGGATCGAGGCCCAGTCCGGCGAGTCGAGCGACATGTCGTAGCCGGCCTGCTCGAGGACGCGTGCCTTGCGCTCCTCCTTGGCCTTGCACCAGATGAACTCCTCGATGTCCGGGTGATCGACGTCGAGCACGACCATCTTCGCCGCGCGCCGGGTCTTGCCGCCGGACTTGATCGTCCCGGCCGACGCGTCCGCACCACGCATGAACGACACGGGCCCGGATGCGTAGCCGCCCTTCGAGAGCTGCTCCTTCGACGAGCGCACGCGCGAGAGGTTCAACCCCGATCCCGAGCCGCCACGGAAGATGATCCCCTCGCGCCGGATCCAGTCGAGGATCGACTCCATCGAATCGTCGATCGAGAGGATGAAGCAGTTGTGGACGGCGACGTTGTTCGAGAGGTATTCCCCGGATTCGGTCTGGATGTCGTAGACCTCCTGGACGCCCAGGCTCTCGATCGAGACGATCTCCTCCTCGCGAAGATCAGGGCAGTGCTTCGTGTTGCGGAGCTCGAGGGAGTCGAGAAGCTTGGCTTGCTTCTCCGCTCCGACGAAGCCGACGAGCTCGGCGAAGCGTGCTCGCTCGGAGCCGATGGAGATCTGGACCTCGTGCAGATCGTGCCGGTCGACTCGGGACTCGCTCTTGCGAATCCGCCTCGAGTAGATGCCCAATGTGTTGAGCAGTAGCTGGACGTCCTCGGTCCAGCGCTCGCCTATGACCGCGAAGGCGACCCGTCCGCTTTCGGAGGGCTCGGCGCGCTGAACCGTGACGTACCCGTCTGCCTGGAAGATGCTTCGCAGGTACGCCGCGATCTCATCGTCCGACGCCGTCCAGAGCCTCGTCGGAACCCTGATCGCGGTTCCGCGTGCGATCAACTCCCAATCTTCGACGAAATCTCTCAGCGATTCGCCATAGAGCCGGATTCTCCGACAATGAAGCGAAGGATCACTCGTCTCGACCTCACGTTCATGGCGATGGATCTCCGGGAATACGATGTCGAGGTTCTCGGTGACCCACGCATGCTCGTCGTCGTTTGCGACGATGAACTCGATAGTGAGGGAGCGATTCGTGCCCTCGTACTGACCGACGAACCCATCGGCCTGTAGCCACCCGGCCAGCGCCGCCTCGGCAACGGCTTGCTCATCGCGCTCGGGAGCGGGATCGTCGTATCCGCCGGCGCCGGCAAAGACTGGAACCGGGCTCGACACCTTCGCGCGATGGGGATGGAGGTGCATGCGCATCCCGGGCTCGAGTTGATCGACACGCATCCATGCCGGTGTCGTCCGCCGCTCGCTCACTGCCTTGACGACGTGATCGGCAGTGGCTTCGACAAAGTTGCCGTTCCCAAGCGTGACCCGGAAGACCTCCTTCTGGCCATTCGACTTCGTGGCGACCACCCGTGTCGTCCCGTGGGCGTCGAACACGTCGAGCCCGATGCGGGCGTCTTCGACGATCTCACCGATCGGGATCATGCCCAGCGGCGTGGATACGAGAGCGTCATACGGCTGGCATGCGCTGCACTGCGGGGCCTCCTCGAAGCCGACGTTGAACCAGACCGGCGAGTTGAACGACGCGATCTGGTTGACGAGGATCGCCTTCAGCTCGGCGTGGAAGGTCTCGGCCTCCTCCTCGGTCGCGAAGTAGCCGCCCTCGCGCCCCCAGCCGGTCATCGTGTCGGCGATCCGGCCGATCATCTGCTTGACCGAGCGCTCGCGCTCGGGAGAGGCCATGCGGCCGCGGAAGTACTTCTGCGCGACGATGTTCGTCGCAGTCTGTGACCAGAACTTCGGGAACTCGACGTCGCGTTGCTCGAACGCAGGCCCGTTCTTGCCAGGGATCAACGCGTCGCGGAGCTCCCATTCGATCTCGTCGAACGGGTCGCGCCCGGGGATGGTGAAGAAGCGTCTTGGCGCGACGCCGACCGATGCGTCGAGGACGGCGTTGACGACGTCGTCGACCTCCGTCTCCGTGATCGCCGCTGTCGCCGTGTCCTTCGCCATCGTTGCCTCCCGGGCCGTCGTCTGCAGTGGTGCCACCGCCGCGATGCATGAGCACCGTGAGTGGGTTGCCCAGCGTAGGGAGGACCCCGGCTAGAGAAAAAAACCGCTATTTGCAGGGATTCTTATTGACCCCTCGCCCACCAATCCTATCGGACCAGCATGCGGCCACGACGGGCCGGGCTACGGGGTGGCGTCAGGATCGTCGTCGCCTGCGTGTCGCCGCCGGTTGAGGTAGCCGGCGCCGCCTGCGGCGAGCAGGACGATCGCGAGACCCCCGAGCACGAGCAACGGCACGGGAATCGATGACGGGCCCGACGTATCGGTGTCCGGGCCGATCACGCCCGTCTCGCCTCCGTCGTTCCCGAGCGTGGTCGGGGTTGTCGAGCCGCCCGAGCCGGAGCCCGTGGTCGAGGTGCTCCCGTCGCCCGGATCGGGCTTCCCCTTCTTGGCGTAGGCGAGGGCGCGGAGGATGTCCTCCTTCGCGTTCGAGTACGTGATCACGTCGACCGGGAGCGTCCGGATCGCGTCGTCGTAGCAGTGGAGGGGGAAGATCTTGTCGACCCGACCGTCGCCGAACCAGTCCGCGACGACGAGCTTCCCGCAGTTCTTCGGCGTGGCGGCCAGCGACGGTGATGCGCCAAGAGCGACCACGAGCACGACCACGAGGCCGATCAGCGCCGCCAGGTACGGTCGGCTGGAGGAGGGATTGACGTTCACCAAGGGCTGGACTGCGATGCGGACGACTGCGCGAGTCTGGCCGCGGTGCATGAGTCGGCGGTCAAAGAAGGGTAAACGAATCGTAAGACGACTGTTTCAGCAGTCGGTCAGTGCGCTCTCCGGCCGGAGAGCGCGAATGGTCGGAGCCTGCGGAGCCCTCGGCCGGCGACGGCAGCCGCTCCGACGACGGTCGCAAGCCCTGCCGCGATGAGATTGGTCTGGACACATGTCCGACAGGCGTTGCAGCACGTCGTCGCCATCGGCGCGGTGTCGCCGTATCGGGCCGCGACCTGACCGAGCCGACCTCTCCACTGACCGTCCATGCTCCAAGAGTAGCTCCGACCCCGGCCCGGTGGCGTGCCAGGGCGCGGCCCGACCCGAGTGCTAGCGTGCCGCAGTCATGGTCGGGGCGACGCGATCGGCGCCGACGTCCCGCACGCAGCACGCGCTCCTCGGCGCTGTCGGGCTGCTCCTGGCGGGGCTCGTGTTCCGCGGTGGAGGTCCGACCGACGCGAACCTGGCGATCCTCGGCGGACTGACGATCGCCCTTGCGACGATCGGGCTCGCGCTCGGGCTACGCGGACGGCTCGCGATCCCGCGACCCGAGACCGCCGGGCTCGTCGTGCTCGGCGGCTCCGCGCTCCTCACGGTTTGGGCGGGTGCCTCGATCGGCTGGTCGATCGCGGGCGACGCCTCGTGGGTCTGGCTGAACCGAGGGCTCGTCTACGTCGCGGTGCTCGTGCTCGGTGGGTTGGTGGCGCGCCGCGTCGATGCGCTCGCGGTGTTGCTCGCGGTGGTGCTCGGCACGGCGCTCGGCTGGGCGCTGCTCGGTGTGGCGGTGCCCGCCTGGTTCGCCGACGGGGACCGCATCGCCAGGCTTCGCGAGCCGGTCGGGTACTGGAACGGGCTCGCGCTGCTCGCCGACGCGGCCGTCGTCCTCGGGCTGTGGGCCGCGTTGGCGCGCGCGCGGTGGTCCCGCGGACTCGGTGGAGGGCTCGTGTTCGTCGCCGTGCTGGTGGTGCTCCTGACGCAGTCGCGATCGGGAGTCGTGGCCGGCGCGATCGTCGTTGCGGTCTGGCTCGCGCTCAGCTCACGTCGGCTCGAGTCGGCGCTCGTCCTGGTCTGCGCGGGCGTGCCTGCTGCGATCGTCGGCGGCTGGGCGTTCACCCGCACGGCGCTCGTCGAGGACGAGGCCGGCCGCACGGCGCGGGTCGATGCCGCACCCTGGTTCGTCGTCCTCTGCCTAGTCGGGCTCACAGCGGCGCTGGCACTGTGCGCGCTCGTACCGTTCGAAGCGCTCGCGCTGACGCGCCGTCGTGCGGTGACCAGACTGCTCGTCATCGCTGGGTGCGTGGTCGCGCTCGTCGGCCTCGTCGGGCTGGTGGCGAAGGTCGGCGAGCCCGTCTCCTGGGCACGCGACCAGGTGTCCGGAGGCGAGTGCACGAACGACCCGGGACGGCTCACCGCCCTCTGCGCGAACAACCGGCTCGCATGGTGGGGCGAGTCGCTGGACATCGCCCGGGCCCACCCGATCGGCGGCACCGGCGCAGGGACGTTCCGGATCGCGCGGCTGCGCGTCCGTGACGATGCGACGCCGACCACCGAGCCGCACAGCGTCCCGTTCCAGCTACTCGCCGACACCGGAGTGGTCGGCCTGCTCCTCGGGCTCGGCGTGTTCGTAGCGGCCGTCGTCGGCATCCGACGCTCGATCTGCCGCGCTCGCGACCAGGAGCGGGACACGATCATCGCCCTGACGGCGCTCCCGCTCGCGTTCGCACTCCATGCACTCGTCGACTACGACCTCGACTTCCTTGCGCTCGCCGGTCCGGCTGTCCTCGTCCTTGGAGCGCTCCTGGGGGCGGGCAGACCGCCGCTTGCGGTGCGACGCGCCGGGGTGGGGTCGGCGCTTGCGATCACGGCCAGCGCCCTCGCGGCGTTCGCGTTGCTCGCTCTACCGGAGCTTGCGCAGCGCGACATTCGTTCGGCAAGCGAAGACACATATGCGGGTCGGCTGGGCGCGGCGGAGCGGCTCGCCGATCGCGCACGACGCCTCGACCCGCTTACGCTCGGACCGCTCTATGCGCTCGCCGACGTCGCCGACCGGCGCGGATCCCATGCGACCGCGGTCGGGTGGTACCGGCGCGCAACCCGCCTTCAGCCGCAGAACCCGGAGCCATGGGTGGCGCTGGGTCGCTACCACTTCATCGTCACGGGGAACCTCTGCGCCGCGTACGAGGCGTTCAACCAGGCCTACACGCTCGACCCGAGGAGCAGCCGATGGGTCGAGGGCGGTCCGCTCGACGTGGCCCGTGACGCGGTCAACGACGGCGCCTGTGGGCGCTGACGTTATGCGCCGAGGATGAGGACGGTGTGGGCGCCGTGGAGCTGGCCGGGTCGCATCCCGTCCAGCGGGCCCACGATCCTGACGCCCATGTCCTTGGCGAACCGGCGCGCCTCCCCCTTGAAGCCGGGCCGGTAGAGGACGATCGAGTGCACGTAGTCGTGCGTCGGAGCGTTCGCAACGGCGGTGATCTTGTAGCCACGGCGGCTGACCCGCGACGCGGCCGACGCGGCGGCTCCCTGGCGTCCGTTGCCGTTGAGCACGAGGACGTGCACCTTCCGGCGAGGAAGCTCGGCGCCGAGCGACCCGGAGGGCGTCTTGTGCCTCGTCGCGGTCTTCGTCGCGATCGCTGCCTTCACGGCGGGCGCGGTTGCCTGCCCGGGCTTGGCCGCCTCGAAGATCGGGCGGGTGCGCACGACGTCCGCGGGGTCGGCCGGCTTCACGAGGAGCGCGCCACCGAGAACGAGGAGCAGGACGAGCTCGACCGCGGCGACCGCGCAGACCACCAGCGTGACCGTGCGCCACTGCTGCGCAGTCTGGATCCGATCGAGTGGCAGCGGGTAGTTCACGGCGTCGGGTTTCGCCCGCCGCCTCGCTACTCCTTCTCGGCCGCGAGCGTCCGCACGATCCCGTCCTCCAGCCCGACCGTCGCGGTGAACCCGAGCTCGCTGGTCGCCTTCGCCGGATCGAGGACGCTACGAAGCGCATCACCCGCTCGGGGCGGATCGTGGCGCGGTGGCGCGTCGACACCGACGGCGCGCTCGCAGAGGACGTGAAGCTCGGCGATGCTGGTTTCCACGCCGGTCCCGACGTTGAACACCCCGCCGCGGTGGTCCCCGGCCAGGAGAAGCGCGTGCACGACGTCGTCGACGTGAACGAAGTCGCGGGTGATCGTGCCGTCGCCGAAGATCGCCGTCGGGCTCCCCGCGGTGAGTCGCTCGAGGAAGATCGCGATCACCCCACCCTCCAGCGAGGCCGACTGACGCGGGCCGTAGACGTTCGCAAAGCGCAGCACGACATGGTCGGAGCCGTAGATCCGGTTCCAGCCGTCGACGTAGACCTCCGCGGATCGCTTCGCCAGGCCGTAGGCCGAGACGGGGCGGAGCGGTGCCTCCTCGGACGCGGGCTCGTCGACGTCGCCGTAGATCGCACCCCCGGTCGACGCGAACACGAGATGAGCGTTGGCCGCCCGTGCGAGCTCGAGCACGTTGACCGACCCGGCGACGTTCACCTCGGCGTCGAACCCCGGTCGTTGCATCGACGTGCCGACGTCCGCCTGGGCCGCGAGGTGGAAGACGAGCTGCACGTCCTCCACGAACGGCGCTCGGATGTCGTGCACGCGGAGCACGGCATCCGGCGACACGTGCTCGTGCCGTCCCGTCGAGAGATCGTCGACGACGACGACCTCGTCCCCGCGGGCGAGCAGAGCGTCGACGAGGTGGGAGCCGATGAACCCCGCTCCGCCGGTGACGAGTGTCCGCATCGACCTATCCTACGGGCCTCGTGTTCGTGACCTTCGAGGGAATCGACGGCTCCGGGAAGACCACCCAGGCGCGGCTGCTCGCCGAGGCGTTGCGGGCCGAGGGCCGCGACGTCGTGCTCACCCGGGAGCCAGGCGGCACCGCGCTCGGCGAGCAGGTTCGCGGTCTCGTCCTCCACGGTGACCACGTCGCACCCTGGGCGGAAGTGGCGCTGTATGCGGCCTCGCGGGCGCAGCACGTCGACGAGGTGATCCGCCCCGCGCTCGACCGTGGGGCGACGGTCGTGTGCGACCGCTACCTCGACTCGTCCGCCGCCTACCAGGGCGCAGGGCGGGAGCTCGGACTGGAGACCGTCTTCGATCTCAATCTCATCGTCGTCGGGGGTCTGCTCCCCGAGCGGACGTTCCTCGTCGAGATCGACGCCGCTACCGCTGCTTCCCGGGTCGGTTCGAGCCCCGATCGGATCGAGCGTGACGGGATCGAGCTCTGGGGCCGGGTGGCGGCCGCCTACGCCCTCCTGGCATCGCGCTTTCCCGACCGATACGTGGTCGTCGACGGGACACGGCCGGCGGACCAGCTCGCCGAGGAGATCCGTGGATCCGTTCGCTGAGGTTCCGGAGCAGGCGGAAGCGAAGCGGCTCCTGGGCGCGGCGCTCGAAGGCGATGCGGCGCATGCCTATCTGCTGCACGGCCCGCCCGGGGTCGGGAAGCGGGCGGCCGCGCTCGCGTTCGCCGGGGTGATGCTCGGGGATCCGCGGCGCGTCGCGAGCCGGGCGCATCCTGATCTCACGGTGGTCGAGGCGCTGGGTGACATGGTCAGGATCGATGCCATTCGCGCGCTCCACCACGACCTCCACATGCGGCCCTTCGAGGCGGACCGGCGTGTGTATCTGCTGTTCGACGCGCAGCTGCTCGGGGACGATGCGGCCGACGCGCTGCTGAAAGACCTCGAGGAGCCGCCGTCGTACGCGACCATCGTCCTCGTCGCCGACCAGCTCGGCCCGATCCCCGAGACGATCCGCTCGCGCTGTCAGCTCGTCCCGTTCCACCGGCTCTCGGAGCCTGCGGTGCGATCGTGGGTCGGTGGTCGCTCGACTGCGCTCGACGAGTCGGCGGTGCGAACGATCGCGCGGGTCGCCGCAGGACGGCTCGACCGGGCGGCGCGGCTGCTCGACGTCGACGCACGCGAGCGCCGCGACGCGCTGCTCGACGTCGCGCGCGGCACGTACCGGGACGACGCCTTCGACCCGGCTGCCGCTGCCGCGCTCGTCACCGCGGCCGCCACCGCGCGCGGCATCGACGCCAAGGAGCGCGAGAGCGTGGCGATCGAGCTGCTCGACCTCACCGCCCGTGAGGCCGACCAGCGGGTGCGTCGTGCGCAGCGGGGTGCGGAGCGAGACGAGCTGCTTGCGACGCTCGAGGAGCTCGAAACCTGGTTCCGCGACCTCGTGGTCGTGGCCGCCGGGGCGGACGCGGCCGTGGCGCACGCCGATCGGCTCGACGAGCTGCGGGCCGATGCCGAGCGGGCAGGCCCCGGGGCTGCCGACGCGGCCGCGTCGGTCCGAGAGACGTGGCGCATCGTCGAGGAGCTCAACGTGATGCCTGCTCTGGCCTGCGAGGCGATGTTCGTGGAGGTCCGTCGCGCCGTCGCCTAGAGCGACGAAGACCGGGGATATACTTCCGCCGCTTCGCCGACGTAGCTCAGCTGGTAGAGCACTTCACTCGTAATGAAGGGGTCCGCGGTTCGAGTCCGCGCGTCGGCTCTGCGATTGGGCTCGAAGTTCGGATAACCGCACTGCACGACTCAGGGAATCCGAACCGCGCTCGGCGGGCTGTGAGAGCAGCATGGTGACACGACGACGTTCACCGCGAAGGAGACCTGACGTGCACCGGAAGACCGCCCACCTGAAGAAGTCGATCGCTCTGTCCGCGACCCTTGCCTTCCTCCTGCTCACGACGGCTTCCGTGGCCGACGCCAAGTCCGGCCCCGGCGTCCACAACGCGCTGCGCGGCCCCGGAGCAGTCGTCGACCAGCAGCCGCAGACATGGCAGTCCGATGGCTTCGGATGGTCGAGCGTGTTCGGCGTCGGTGTCCTCGTCGTCGTCATGGCACTGGCTCTCGGGTTTGCCTACGCATCCACGAGGAGCACCAAGGCCACGACCGCGACGCGGTCGACCTCCACGAGGACCGGACAGCGAGGAAGCTCGCCACAGCCCGCGACGCGGGGCTGATAGCCGATCTGCTTCCTCCCCGAGTGAACCCGACCGGAGGCCGCTCCCGCGGGTGGGCGCGACAGACCGTAGACTCCTGCGAGAAAGCCGCATCAGGCCGCACGCGACCCGATCCCAAGCTCACAGCTCGAGAACGGGTCCCCGGTTCGAGCCCGGGCGTCGGCTTGTGATCTGATCGTCGACGGAGGTAGGAGAATGCGGGTGGTCATCGGTGCAGGGCTCGCGGCGCTGCTCGTGGCGGTCAGCGCGACCGCCGCGACCGGTTCGTCGGGGAGCCCGCTGACGGGGAAGCTCTGGGTGGTCTCGACCCTCGCAGGGAAGGCGCTCGTCCCCGGCACCGACGTGACGGCCGAGTTCACCGCGAAGGGCCAGGTCGCCGGTTCCGGCGGTTGCAACCGGTTCTCGGGCACCTACAAGGTCACGGGCTCCTCGATCCGCATCACCCCGGGTGCGTCGACCCAGATGGCATGCGCCACCCGGATCATGGCCCAGGAGCGCGCGTACTTCGCAGCGCTCGCAAAGACCCGCGCGTTCACGGTCTCGGGTGTCACCCTCACCCTGAAGGGGCAGGGCGGGCGCGTGCTCGCGACGTACAAGGTGCAGTCCCAGGCGCTCGGCGGGACCTCGTGGGAGGTGATCGCCTACAACAACGGCAAGGAGGCCGTCGTCAGCACGATCTCGGAGACCGAGATCACCGCCGTGTTCGGTAAGGACGGGACGCTGGCCGGCGTCGGCGGGTGCAACGACTACCACGCGACCTACACGGCGAAGGCACCGAAGCTGACCATCGGTCCCGTCGCGGCCACGCGGAAGGCATGTGGCAGCCCGGACGGCGTGATGGAGCAGGAGGCGCGCTACCTCGCCGCGCTCGAGACGGTGACCACCTATCGCGTCGAGGGCTCCCGCCTGCAGTTGCGAACCGCGACCGGGGCACTTGCGGTCGACCTCAGGAGGCACTAGCGAGATGGGGCTCCGATCGTGATCCCCTGGCTGATCTTCGCGGTGATCGTCGTCCCGCTGGCCGTGATCGCGTATTTCGCGATCCGACGACCGACGGCCGCGAGCGAGCATCCCCCGACCGAGACGGACGCCGATCGCGCGCGTACCGAGGCCGAGTTCGCGGAGGCGGAGGCCTACCAGGAGCAGTGGCGCGAGGAGCACCACGACGACCTCGAGCACAAGCGCATGCCCTGACGCCCTCCGGCGCGGCGTCTACCCGCTCGTCCGCGACGCATCCGCCGCGTCGCGCCGCCACCGGTTCCACGGCCACGTCCCCTCGATCTCGACCTCGAGCGAGAAGCTCAGCAGGATCCGGATGACGACGATCCCGCCGAGCACCGCGACGCTTTCGAGGGTCGGGTCGACGATGATCGTGCGCACGATGTCGGCGACGATGAGCACCTCGAGCCCGAGGAGGATGCATCGTCCGAGGTCGCGGCGCAGCTGGTCGTACGCGTCGCGACGGGCGCTAGGACCGAGCACCCGCTTCGCGAAGACGATGAGCGCTCCCAGACCCCCGAGCACCATGATTCCTGCGCCGACGGCCTCGACGGCCCTAACCACATCGGAGATCAGGTCCTCGTAGTTCACCGGCTCCGACGGTAGCGCGCAGCCTGGACGACTTGACACGTGGGCGGTGCTGCAGGCTCCGCGGCGGTCAGAGCGCGGGGCGGTAGCGTGGAGCCCGCGCATCGTCGACCAGGGAGAGCCGCCATGGACCGGATCCTCACCACGCACGTCGGAAGCCTGACGCGACCCGACTCACTGCTCGACTTCATCGTGGCGATCGAGCAGGGCGATCAGGTCGACGAGGACGCATACGAGCGCACGCTCGTCGAGGCGGTCGCCGACGTCGTGCGCCGTCAGGTGGAGGCGGGAATCGACGTCGTCGACGACGGCGAGATGGGGAAGCCGAACTGGATCGTCTACCTGTACGAGCGTGTCTCGGGCATCGAGCCCCGCTTCGTCCCCGCGGAGGGCGGCACGATCCTGCCGCCGAGCCGCGACCGGCTCGCGTTCCCGGAGTTCTACGCAGAGCACGACGCGGAGTTCGCGCGACGGGTGGGAGACCGGGTGCGGGTCAGCTCCGGCGGGCAGGAAGGAGGTGCCGCGCCGTCCGACGGCCCGGTGAAGAAGGAGTGGTTCTGCACCGGGCCGATCACGTACGACCCTGCCGCGCTGCAGCGCGACATCGCGCACCTCGAGGCGGCGCTGGACGGGCACGACGTCGTGGATGCGTTTCTCCCCGTGGTCGCGCCCGCGAGCGTCTACTGGCTGAACAACGAGTACTACGGGAGCGACGAGGAGTTCGTCTTCGCCGTGGCCGACGCGCTCCACGCGGAGTACAGGGCGATCGTCGACGCGGGGCTGCTGCTGCAGGTCGACGACGCCGTGCTCATGCACGAGTACGACTCGATCCTCTCGCTCGGCGGGTCAGTGGAGGACTACCGCCGCTGGGCGAGCCTGCGGGTCGACGCGCTCGTTCACGCGCTCCGCGGGATCCCCGAGGATCGCGTCCGCTACCACGTCTGCTTCGGGAGCTGGCATGGGCCGCACGTTTACGACCCGCCGTTGCGCGAGGTGATCGACCTGATCCTGCGGGTGCCCGCCCGGTACTACCTGATGGAGCAAGCGAACCCGAGACACGAGTACGAGTGGCGGCTCTGGCAGGACGTGAAGCTGCCCGACGGGAAGGTGCTCGTCCCCGGGGTGGTGACGCACCACACGACGATCGTCGAGCACCCCGAGGTCGTCGCCGACCGGCTCGTGCGACTGGGGGAGGTCGTCGGCCGAGAGAGTGTCATGGCGGGCACCGACTGCGGCTTTGCGCAGGGGGCGTTCGTCCAGCGCGTCCATCCGACGGTGCAGTGGGCGAAGCTCGAGGCGCTTGCCGAGGGGGCGCGCATCGCGACCAGGCGGCTCTGGGGCAGCGACTGAGTCGGGCTCAGGCCTGCCGATTCACCCAACTTCGGTCACTCGAACGGGCGCGTGACGGTCAAGCCGGGCTGGTAGCCACCCGATGGACGGGGTGCAGGCTCCCGCCCGCGTCTCCGCATGCAGCGCCGCACTCCCCCAGCCGCACTCGCCGTCTTCCTCGTCGTCCTCATGGCGGTCGTCGGGCTGGTCGGGTCAAGCGCGGTAGCGGCCTCCAACTGCACGCCGGACGGTGCCTGGGGGACGAACCGGCCCGACCTGGCCGCCGACGTCGTCGCCCGGGTCAACGCCTACCGCGCCGGCAAGGGCCTCGGCAGCCTCTCCGACTCGTCGTCGCTGCGCGCCTCGGCGGCGTGGAAGTCGCTGCACATGGCGGGCAACGGCTACTTCACACACGACGATCCGGCGCCACCGGTCGCGCGGAGCGCCTTCCAGCGCGCGAAGGACTGCGGCTTCTCCGGCTCGACCTGGGGCGAGAACATCGCCTACGGCTACGGCAGTCCGCAGGCGGTGATGGACGGCTGGATCGGCTCGTCGGGCCATCGAGCGAATCTCGAGAACGCGAACTTCACCACGATCGGGGTCGGCGTCGCGCAGCGAAGCGACGGGACGCTCTACTGGACGCAGAACTTCGGCAACGACGGCGCCCCTGCCCCCGCGCCTCCACCGCCACCGGCGCCCGCTCCCGCGCCACCGCCACCCGCGCCTGCTCCCGCGCCGCCGCCACCCGCGCCTGCTCCCGCCCCTGCGCCGACCCCGACGCCGCCTCCGGCACCGCCTCCTGCCCCAGCCGTGCCCCCCGCTACGGCCACGCCACCCGCGGCCACGCCACGCGCCCACGGCGCCTGCCACCGGCCCTGCGCCGGTCGTCGGCGCGCTACGCGCCCGCACGAACCGGCCCCGCGCCGGGCACCGCCTCGTCGCCTCGGTGCCGTTCGTCCGCATGGAGACGAACCGCAGGCTCACCCGCGGCGACGTGCGCTGCCGCGCGGAGATCGGCGGTGCCAGGCTTCGGGTCGTGGTCAACGCGTTCGTCCACGGCAACGCGACGTGCGCGTGGATCGTCCCTCGCGGAAGCGCGGGCAAGCGCGTGACCGGCGTCGTCGCGGTTCAGCTCGGCACGACCGCGGCGATCCGTCGGTTCGAGCGCGTCGTTGCGAGCGCGACCAGCCGCCGTCCCTGACGAGCCCGATCTCGTTGCTACCCTTTGGCCGATGGGCAACTTCGGTCTCTACCTCGTGTTTCTCATCCCGCCGCTCCTGCTGGGTTTCTACATCCAGCATCGGTTGAAGACGACCGTCGCGGCGCAGATGCAGGTGCAGGTGGCGAGCGGCCTGACCGGGGCGGACGTCGCGCGCCAGATCCTCGACCGCAACGGTCTTCACGACGTGCCCGTCGAAGTCGCACCCGGTGGCCCGCTCTCGGATCACTACGATCCGCGGAAGAAGTCGGTCCACCTGTCGGAACCGGTGTACGGGGGTCATGCGGTCGCCTCTACGGCGATCGCAGCGCACGAGGTGGGCCACGCCATTCAGCACGCCAAGGGCTACAGCATGTTTCGGCTTCGCTCGGCGATGTGGCCTGCCGTGGCGTTCGCGTCACAGGCCTGGATCTTCCTCCTGATGGGTGGCGCGCTCCTCGGGGTTCTCGGGCTCGTTCAGTTCGCGATCGTCCTCTTCGCGGTCGTCGTCGTGTTTCAGCTCGTGACGCTGCCCGTGGAGTTCGACGCGTCGAAGCGCGCGCTGGTGCAGATCCGCGAGCTCGGACTGGTCACCGAGGGAGAGCGGCAGGGTGCGAAGCGCGTCCTGTCCGCGGCCGCGATGACGTACGTGGCGGCCGCTCTCGCAGCACTCTCACAGCTCGCGTACTACGCGCTCATCTTCCTCGGCAACCGCAACTAGAGGCTTGATGCGAGATGTTCCCGGGCCGGTTGGCGCCCTGGGCGCGGCGCCGGATCAAGGCCCGCAATCGTGGCATGTGCCTCCACCACGCGCCACGGTTGCCCGCATTGGCCGGCTTGGCTCGGAATCGAGCCTCTAGAGCCCGCCGATGAGGACGCTCGCATTCGTGGTGCGCGCGGGGGCGGTCGTAGCCCTGTCCGCGTTCGTGTTCGCGCTGCTCGTCGACGGTGATCCGCGTCCGGCGGCGGCTTCGGCGAAGGTGGCGGTCACCACCGAGGCCGAGAAGCCGAAGACGACCACCGCGGCGGTGACCAAGCGCCAGCCGCCAACGGGTCTCGTGACGATCGCGGCCACGGGCGACATCGTCATGGGATCGTCACCCAACCTGCCCTCCGACGGCGGGCGCTCGTTCTTCTCCGGGGTGCAGACCGACCTCGCCGGCGACGTCGTCCTCGGCAACCTCGAGGGGACGCTCTCGACCGGTGGCACCTCGAAATGCGGCGAGGGGAGCACCAACTGCTACGCGTTCCAGACGCCGCCGAGCTACGCGCGCTGGCTGAAGCAAGCGGGCTTCACCGTGATGAACCTCGCGAACAACCACGCGAACGACTTCGGGGTCGACGGTCGTCGTCAGACGCTTGCGGCGCTCGCCCGCGCGCACCTGCTCACCACGGGGCAACCGGGGGAGATCACGATCCAGAAGGTCGGCAAGATCCGCGTTGCGCTCCTCGGCTTCGCGTCGTACCCGTGGGCGTCGTCGCTGACGGACATTCCGGCTGCGACGAGGCTCGTCCGCAAGGCAGCGAAGCAGGCGGACGTCGTCGTGGTGACGATGCACGCGGGCGCCGAGGGCACGGACCATCAGCACGTCGCGCGCGGTACAGAGCTGTTCCTCGGCGAGAACCGTGGCAACGTGATGCGCTTCTCCCGCGCCGTTGTCGACGCCGGCGCGGATCTCGTCGTCGGCTCTGGCCCTCACGTGCTGCGGGGCATGGAGTGGTACAAGGGGCGCCTCATCGCCTATTCGCTCGGGAACTTCGCCGGGTACAAGGTGTTCTCGCTCGGTGGCCCGTTGTCGGTCAGCGGGATCCTGCGGGTCACGCTGCGTGGTGACGGGACGTTCGAGACCGGGACGCTCGTACCGACCCGCCTCGTCGGCGAAGGGGTGCCCGCACTCGATCCCGCGGAGAGCGCGCACGAGCTCGTGCGGACGCTCTCGCACCAGGACTTCGGAGCCCACGCGGTCAAGGTGGCCGCGACGGGCGAGCTGTCGGGCTGACCCGTTCGGTCCGGGGCCGATTCGAGGAGAATCGAGCCAATCGACCGGGAGGAGAGGTGCGGTGAGCAGCTACGACGTCGTCGTGATCGGCGCGGGTGCGGCGGGCGAGGTGACAGCCGGCCGGCTCGGCGAGCGCGGGCTGTCGGTTGCGATCGTCGAGGATCGGCTGGTCGGCGGAGAGTGCTCGTTCTACGCCTGCATGCCTTCGAAGGCGCTCCTGCGACCGGTCGAGCTCACCGCCGAGGCCGCGCGGGTCCCCGGGATGACCGTCGGCGCGCTCGACGTTGACGCAGTCCTCGACCGCCGCGACGAGGTGATCTCGCGGCTCGACGACGCAGGGCAGGTCCCGTGGCTGACGGATCGCGGGGTCACCCTCGTCCGTGGGCGAGCCACGCTCGACGGCCCGCGACGGGTGCGGGTCGGAGACGACGTGCTCACAGCCAACCGGGCGGTCGTGGTCGCGACCGGAAGCACCCCCGCGGTGCCGCCCATCCCTGGTCTGCGCGAGGCGTCTCCGTGGACGAACATCGAGATCACGACCGCACGAGCCGCCCCCGGGCGGCTCGTCATCCTCGGCGGTGGGGTGGCCGGGGCGGAGATGGCGACCGCCTGGTCGGCCCTCGGCTCGAAGGTCACACTCGTCCACAACCGCGAGCGGATCCTCGAGCGGGAGGAGCCCTTCGCAGGCGAACAGGTTGCCGAGGCGCTCGCCGGTGCCGGCGTCGAGCTGAGGCTCGGTCGGGCTGCCGAGCGCGTCGAGCGGGACGGCGGCGTGGTGCGCGTGGCGCTTGCCGGTGGTGAGGTCGTCGAAGGGGACGAGGTGCTGGCCGCGCTCGGTCGCGTCCCGGCCACCGACGGGATCGGGCTGGAGACGATCGGGCTCGACGCGGGCGGCCCGTTGTCGGTGGATGCCGGGCTCCGTGTCGCAGGGCACGACTGGCTCTACGCGGTGGGCGACGTCAACGGCCACGCCCAGCTGACGCACATGGGCAAGTACCAGGGCCGCATCGTCGCCGACGCGATCCTCGGGGCGCCGTCCACCCTCCGGCTCGACGGTGGTCGCTCGCCCCGCGTGATCTTCACCGAGCCCCAGGTCGCCGCGGTGGGTCACACGCTCGCGTCGGCTCTCGAGGCGGGGATCGAGGCGAGCGCGACCGACGTCGGGACGGGATCGAACGCCGGTGGCTCGTTCGTCGGCCGCGGCGCAGCCGGCACAGCGCGCCTCGTCGTCGACGACGAGCGCCGGGTCGTGGTCGGGATGACGATCACCGGCCCCGAGGTCGCCGAGGCGCTGCATGCTGCCACGATCGCCGTGGTAGCCGAGGTTCCGCTCGACGTCCTCTGGCACGCCGTCCCCTCCTTCCCGACCCGCTCCGAGCTCTGGCTGCGCCTGCTCGAGACTTACGGTCTCTGAGACGGGTCAGCCGGTCGCGGCGTGGGCGTTTGCGACGACGGGTCGCGGTGTGCAGACTGCGAGGTAGGGGAAGTACGGAGAACCGGGGATCGGTGTGAACGAGCTCGTCACCCAACTCGAGAGCGCCGCCGAGCGACGCCGGAGCGTACGTCGCTCCACACGCGTGCTCGCGCTCGAGGCGATCGGGCCGATCACGATTCTCGGCGGGATCGTCTGGGCGTTCGCACAGCCGTATCGGATCGCGTTCTTCTACCCCGACGGCAAGAGCGTCTTCGACTGGATCGTGCAGCCGCCGTTGCTGGTCGTCGTGGTCGGGGCGCTCGTCGCACTTCTCGTGGTACCCGGTCTCGTCGACGACGTCGAAGCGGTCGACCTCGCCGATGCTCCCCCGCGCTGAGGTCGCTCACTGGGCTTTCGGTGCAGGGTTCCTGTTCTTCGGGCTGGTCCTGCTCTCGGAGGCGATCGTCGGGCCGGAGGTGTTCAGACGACGCACCTGGCGCGCCTACCTGTGGCCGTCGCTCGCCTTGACCGCAGGGCTGTGCCTCTGGCTCGTCGCGATCTTCTCGACGTTCTCGACGCTCCACCTGCTCGCCCACTCGCTCTGGGCCCAGGCGGCGATGATCGCCGGTGGGGTGCAGCTCGCCGTCGTGCGCGGGAAGCTCGTCAGCCCGCGCTGGTCGCTCGTCACCGGTGCGGCCGTGTTCCTGTCGGGGGTCTCGTTCCTCGTACACGAGCAGAACGGCTGGCTGTTCGCCCGCTCGGCGTTCCTCCACCACCTGATCGGCTGGACGCTGGTGGTCGCGGCGATCTTCCCGATCGGCGCGGCGCTCGCGCCGCGGCGGGGCGTCTGGGCCTACGGCTTCGCCGCGACCTGGATCGTGCTCGGAGTGATGCTGTTCGCCGACCGTGACATCGCGCCGATCTTCGGTCACCTGTCCGAGCTCGCCGGTGGGAGTCCTGTCCCGTGAGGCGCTGCGCCATCGCCGTGGGGGTGCTCACGGCGCTCGTCGTCCCGTCGGCGGCGCTCGCGCACGCAACGCTCTCGCACGCCACGCCATCGATGCAGTCGTCGATCGACGCGGCGCCGGCCGCGATCGAGCTCCGCTACGACCAGGCGATCGAGCTCGTACCGCACTCGATCGAGGTGCTTGCCGCCGATGGCACGGTGGTCTCCGGCACGGTGACGCTCCGCGATCACGGTCGCGTGATGCACGCACCGCTGCGCAAGCTGTCCCGTGGGGCGTACACCGTTCGCTGGCGCCAGCTCTCCTCCGACGGGCACGTCGGCAGCGGTGTCTTCACCTTCGGGATCGGGGTTCCGGCACCGCCTCCGACCGAGGCAGTCGGCGCGACCGGCCTCACGTGGCGCGACGACCTCGCCCGCTGGGCGGCCTTCGCCGCGCTCGCTCTGCTGCTCGGTCCGCTGACCATGCGGCTCGTCGTCCTGCGCGGCCGACCGCTTCCGGCTCGCTTCGATCGGTCGCTTCATCTCACGGCGACGATCGGAGCGTTCGCCGTGATCAACGTCGCGATCCTCGCCTTCGTCCTCAAGGCGGACAATGCGCTCCAGCTCGGCTTCGTCGACCTGATGTACGGGAACCTCGAGCCGTTCGCCGAGAACACGCGGTTCGGGATCGCCTTCCTCGTCACCCTCGTCGGGTTCGCCATGGTCGCGACGATCTCGATGATCTCGTGGGTGCTCGATCGTCCCCGGCTGCTCTGGGCCGCGTTCGCGCTTGCCCTCGCGCTGGCCGCAGGGTTCTCGCTCTCGGGTCACCAGGCCACCGAGCCCAATTCGACCACCGCGACGCAGCTCGCCGACTGGGCGCATCTCATCGCCGCCTCGATCTGGGCCGGCGGGCTCCTCACCCTCGCGGTGCTCGTCTGGCGGCTCGCACCGGAGCTGCGGCGTCACGCGTTCCTCGGGTTCTCGCGTATCGCGACCGTTCTCATCGCCGTCCTCGTGCTCGCAGGGACGTACCTGGCGATCGTGCGGTTGCCCCAGGCGTCCGACCTCTGGACGACGAGCTACGGTCGCGTGCTCCTGTTCAAGCTTGCGGTGGTCGGGGTCGCCCTCGCCTGGGGCGGCTTCCACCACACGGTGATCCGGCCGCGCATCGAGCGCGGAGAGGTGCCCCGCGGGGTCGGGCGCAGCCTCCTCGGCGAGAGCGCGGTGGCGATGGTCGTCCTGCTCGCGGCGGCCGTCTTGGTGAACGGGGCGCCGCCAGCGCCATCCACGTCGGTCACCTCGGTCCAGCCCGCAGCCTCCCGCTAGATTCGGCGATCGTGCGGATCGCGATCTCCGGCGGTGCCGGGTTCCTCGGCCTCCACCTCGCCCGGCGCCTCGTAGCCGACGGTCACTCGGTGCGATCGCTCGACCTCGTCTCGCTCGACGATCCCTCTCTCGACGGGCGCGTCGAGGAGATCCGCGGTGACGTCCGCCTCGAGTCGGACGCGCGGCGGCTGGTCGCGGATGCCGAGGTGCTGATCCATGCCGCCGCCGCCCTACCGATCCAGGAGTCGCGCGCTGCGATCCGCTCGGTGAACGTGGAAGGCACCGCGGTGACCTTCGCGGCGGCGCTCGAGGCCGGTGTGCGCCGAGTCGTCCTCGTCTCGTCGACCGCGGTGTACGGCATCCCCGAGCATCACCCGATCCGCGAGGGGGACCCGCTCATCGGCGTCGGGCACTACGGGGCGTCGAAGATCGAGGCCGAAGCGCTCTGCGCCGCCTTTGGCGCTCGTGGGCTCGAGACCGTGATCGTCCGCCCGAAGACGTTTCTCGGGCCCGAGCGGCTCGGTGTGTTCGAGATCCTGTTCGACTGGATCAGAGAGGGACGCCGGATCCCGATCCTCGGGACCGGCGCGAACCGGTACCAGCTGCTCGCGGTCGAGGATCTCGTCGACGCGGTCGTCGCGCTGCTTCGACGCCCCGGTCGCCGGCGATGGCGCTCAACATCGGCGCGGAGCGATTCGGAACGGTGAGGGAGGACCTCGAGGTGCTTGATCGCCCACGCCGGCTCCGACGTCGACGCTGCGGCCCGTGCCGGCGCTGCCGGCGGAGCTCGTGCTGCGCGGCGCTCGAGCTCGCCCACCTGTCGCCGCTCGCCGAATGGCACTACCGCACGGCCCACAGAGACTCCTTCGTCTCGATCGACAAGGCTCGCGCGGTGCTCGGCTGGACCCCGCGGCTCTCGAACGCCGAGACGCTCTGCCACGCCTACGACTGGTACCTGGCCCACCTCGGTGAGATGCGTATTGCCGGGACGACCCACCGCGTTCCGTGGGACCAGCGCGCACTCGGCCTGTTACGACGGGCGTCGTAGGGTGTCGGGCTCGAGGACCAACGCGCCCTGGACGTCCCCGTGCCGGAGCCGGTGGAGGGCATCGTTCGCAGCGGAGAGCGGGAGGCTCTCGACCTCTGTCCGAACGGGAATCCGTGCTGCGAGCGCAAGGAACTCCTCGCCGTCACGTCGGGTGAGATTGGCGACCGAGCGCACGACCCGCTCGCCCCACAGAAGCTCGTAGGGGAACGAAGGGATGTCGCTCATGTGGATTCCCGCGCAGACGACGATGCCGCCCTTCCGGACGAGCTGGAGCGCCCGCGGCACGAGCTCCCCGGCCGGCGCGAAGACGATCGCCGCGTCGAGCTCCGGCGGATCCTCGTCCGTGCCGCCGACCCATGACGCGCCGAGGGAGCTCGCGAACACCTGGCTGGCCGTGTCTCCGGGGCGCGTGAGCGCGGCGACCTCGCGACCTTCGTGGACCGCCACCTGACAGACGATGTGCGCGGCAGCACCGAACCCCATCAAGCCGAGCCGCGCCGTGGTCGCTCCGGTCATCCGCAGCGCCCGGTAGCCGATCAGCCCGGCGCAGAGCAACGGCGCCGCCTGCGCGTCCGCGAAGCCGTCAGGCACCGGAAAGCAGAATCGCTCGTCCGCGACGCACAGCTCCGCATACCCTCCGTCGAGGTCGTAGCCGGTGAAACGCGCTGCGTCACAGAGGTTCTCCTCGCCTCGTGCGCAGTACGCACAGCGACCGCACGTCCAGCCGAGCCACGGAACACCGACGCGCTCGCCGATCCCGAACCTGCCGGCGCTCGCGACCACCTCACCGACGATCTGATGACCCGGCACGAGCGGCAGCTTCGGATCCGTCAGCTCGCCGTCGACGACGTGGAGGTCGGTGCGGCAGACACCGCATGCCCTGACGCGCAGCAATGCCTGCCCAGCTCCCGGAACCGGATCGGGGACGTCGCCGAGCTCGAGCGGCGTCGCCGCCCGATTGAGGATTGCCGCCCTCACGGTTGGGCTCCCTCTACGCTCACTCGCACGGGTGACCTCCGACTACTCGAACAAGCCCATCCTGGACATGCCGCTCCGCCCCGACAAGCCGGGGCGCTGATCGACGGTGACCGAGCAGCGGACCGCAGCGGGTCGATCGACCCGCGGCGTCAGCGCCTTCCCTGGACGAGTGCGCCCATGGCGACCCGGCACGAGCGGCTTCCGTGGCTTCCTGCTCGGAGCCGCAGGGATGTTCGCCACGATGTACTCGACCCAGGCGATCCTCCCGGAGCTGTCCGACGACTTCGACGTCAGCCCGTCGCGCGCCGGACTGACGGTGTCGGTGGTCGTGCTCGCCGTCGCCGTCGGCGCGTGGGTCTGGGGGCCGATCTCCGATCGGATCGGTCGGCCGCGCGCCATCCAAGCGGCCAGCGTTCTCCTCGTGTTTCCGACCGTTGGCGTCGCGATCGCCCCGACGTTCTCGCTGCTCCTCGTGTGCCGAGCGTTGCAGGGCGCGTGCATGCCGGGACTGCTCGTCGTCGGAGCCCCGTACGTCGTCGAGGCGTTCGTGCCGCGCATCGGTGCGCGCGCGATGGGCTGGTATGCGACCGCGCTTGTCGCAGGAGGGCTCGTGGGACGGGTCGGCGTCGCGCTGCTCTCGTCGTTGGTCGGGTGGCGCCTCGCGATCGGTCTGCTCGCGGTGCTCCCCGCCGCCGCCGCGGTGCGGATGCGCGGTGCGCTGCCCGAGGTGGAGGCACCAGCGCGCAGCGGCAACGTGCTACGGGGCCTCTTGTCACCGGCGCTCGTTGGGGTCGCGCTGACCGGCGGAGCGCTGTTCTTCACCTTCGTCGGAATGTTCACGTACGTCCCATACCGACTCGAAGCCTCGCCCTTCGACCTCGGGACGGCGACGTCGAGTCTCGTCTTCCTCCTCTGGGTCGGTGGAGCGGCGGGGCCCGTGTGGGGCCGGCTCGCGGGGACGCTCGGCTGGCGCCGCTTCACGTTCGGTGCGATCCTGGCGTCGACGCTCGGGCTCCTGCTCACGCTGCCCGACCTGCTGCCGACGATCGTGATCGGGCTCGCCTGCGTCGCAGCCGCCATGTTCGCCGGCTACACCGCCACCCAGCTCGGCGTCGGTGACGTCGCTCGTGCTGACAGGGGAGCGGCGAGCGCGCTCTACTTCAGCTTCTACTACGGCTCGGGCGCCCTGGGCGCCTATGTCCCCGGTCTCGCCTGGGAACGCCATGGTTGGGAGGGTGTCGCCGTGCTCGGGCTGATCGCGCTCGCTGTTGCGATGGGCGGCCTTGCGCTCTCTGGACGCGGACGGCCGCACGGCCGTACGCTTCGCGCGTGACGACGCATGCACGGGAGGAGGCCTTCCTCGGCCGGATCATCTCGACGGTCTCCTCATCGCTGGACCTGGACGAGGTGCTGACCGCGGTCGTCGGGCTCCTCTCGGACGGCAGTGGTGTCCGCGCTTGCTTCGTCTATCTCCTCGATCCCAGCGAGCAGAAGCTCGTGCTCAAGGCCGCCTCGGAGCCCTATGGGTCGCTCGTCGACCGGATCGAGCTCGCCCGCGGCGAAGGGCTCGCCTGGTGGGCCGCCGAGCGACGCGAGCCGGCGTTCATCCGGGAGAACGCGATGGCCGACCCCCGGTTCGCGTACGTCCCCGACCTCGAGGAGGAGCGCTTCCAGTCGCTCGTCGCGCTCCCCATAGTGGGCAAGGAGGGTGACCTCGTCGGGGCGATCACCGCACACACCGAGGCTCCACGCGAGTTCACCAGCGACGAGGTCGAGTTCCTGGTCAGCGCCGCCGCACTCGTCGCCGGCGCGATCGAGAACGCACGCCTCTTCGAAGGCACCCGCTCACGGCTGCGCGAGGCACAGGCGCTCACCGAGCTCGCCGAGGCGATCGCCGGTGCGGATTCGCTCGACCGGCTCCTCCCGGCCGCCGCGGACGGCGCCCGCACGCTTCTCGGAGCCACCGCGTGCCATCTGTACCTGATCGAGCCGGGCGGTGAGGAGCTGCGACGCGCCTGTTCATCGCCACGTGGGGCCGTCGGCCCTGACCGCATCGGGCTCTCCGAGCTCGGCCCACAGCTCGCGCCGCGGCGTCGGGGCGGTCGTCTCTCGGTGCCGCTCGTGGCGGAGTCCGAGCTCGTCGGGCTCGTCGCAGCCGACAACTCCGGGAGCGTCGACCTCGCGCGCGCGCTCGCGGGTCAGCTGGCGGTCGGGATCCGCAAGGTGCGGTTGATCGAGCGACTCACCGAGCGCAACCTGACGAAGGACTTCCTCGACGAGCTCGCCGCCGGCAACCAGGTCGCCAGCCTCGACGGCCGGGCGGCGCGGCTGGGCTGCGACCTCACCGAGCCGCACGTCGTCATCGCGGCCGAGCCCGTCGACGACCAGCTCGAGGCCGAGCTTCGCGCCGCGCTCCCCGGCTCGCTCCTCGATCGCCGTGGCGAGGTGCTCCGCGGGCTCGTGCGCGTGCCACGCGGAGGCGTCGGTTCCATCCTCGCCGCCCTCCGGCCCCTCGTCACCGGGCGGGACGGGCGAGCGATCCGGATCGGTGTCTCCGACCCGTGTCGAGCAGACGGTGCCGCCGCGGCCGGCTACAGCGGAGCGTTCGAGGAGGCCCGTCATGCGCTCGTCGGCGCAACCGCGCTCCCGGAGAGCGGCCCGGTCGTGTCCTACGACGACCTCGGCGCGTACAAGTACCTGCTCCGGATCGGCCCGGACGCGGTCGGTCGAGACGCCACCGTCGAAGCCGTCACCCGGCTCGCGCGCTACGACGACGACCGGCAGACGCAGCTCTTCGCCACCCTCGAGGAGTTCCTTCGGCGGCACGGGAGCATCACCGCGACGTCGGAGGCGCTCTACGTCCACCCGAACACACTGCGTCAGCGGCTTCGCCGGATCGCGGAGATCGCCGGGCTCGACCTGCGCCGCGACGACTGGCTGATGATCGAGATCGCGGTCAAGCTCGTGCGGCTTCGCGCCGAGCACCCCGGGCAAACCTGACACCGAGCAGGCACGTCGAGTGGACGGATCGTCCGTTCACCACCCGGTCAGGCCGTGGTACAAGCGGGCACCGCAACCGAGGAGGTCAAATGGCGCCCGCAGCGAGCCGGCTCGACGAGATCCGCAAAGAGGTGGAGAAACGTGGGATCGAGTTCTTCTTTGCGCAGTTCGTCGACATGTATGCGCGACCGAGCGCCAAGCTCATCCCCGCGGCCCACCTCGACGACCTCGTGACGGATGGCGCCGGGTTCGCCGGCTTCGCCGCCGGTGAGATCGGTCAGGTCCCGGCCGACCCCGACATTGCCGCGATGCCCGATCTCGACAGCTTCACGCCAGTTCCGTGGCAACCGAATCTCGCTCGCTTCGCCTGCGACGTCACGGTGGAGGGGGAGCCATGGCCGTACTGCCCACGGACGATCCTCCGTGGTGTCGCCGCGAAGGCCGCGGATCTGGGATACGAGTTCAAGCTCGGGATGGAGCTCGAGTACTTCCTCGTCCGCCAGAACGAGGACGGCACGATCGAGATCGCCGACCGCCAGGACACGCTCGAGAAGCCCTGCTACGACATGGCGGGGCTCACCCGCCGCTACGACTTCCTGACGACTGTCTCGAAGCACTGCAACACGCTGGGGTGGGGCAACTACGCGAACGACCACGAGGACGCAAACGGCCAGTTCGAGCAGAACTTCCAGTTCGCGGACGTGCTCACGACCTGCGATCGCGCGATCTTCTTCCGCTACATGGTCCATACGCTCGCCGAGCAGCACGGGATGATCGCGACCTTCATGCCGAAGCCGTTCACCTCGCTGACCGGAAACGGCGGGCACTTCCACATGTCGCTGTGGCGCGACGGCGAGAACGTCTTCCTCGACGAGTCCGACCCACGCGGGCTCGGGTTGTCCGCGACCGCATACGCGTTCATCGGTGGGCTGAAGACCCACGCGCGGGCGTACAGCGCGCTCACCGCACCGACGGTCAACTCGTACAAGCGCCTGAAGCTCGGCTCGACGACGAGTGGTGCGACCTGGTCACCGGTGTGGATCTCCTACGGCTACAACAACCGGACGCAGATGCTTCGCATCCCCGGGCCGGGGCGGATCGAGGACCGCACGATCGACGGCTCGTGCAACCCGTACCTCGCCGCCGCCGCGGTGCTCGCCTCCGGGCTGGACGGGATCGAGCGGAGCCTCGATGCAGGGGATCCCAACAACGAGAACCTCTACACGCGCTCGTACGAGGAGCTCACCGCGCGCGGGCTCCGCTCACTCCCGGGGAACCTTCTCGACGCGACCCGCGAGCTCGAGGCCGACGATGTCCTCCGGGCTGCGCTCGGCCGGGGGCGTGACGAGGACTACGTCGACTACTACACGCGGGTGAAGCAGGAGGAGTGGTTTCGCTACCACGAGCAGGTGACGCCGTGGGAGATCCGCGAGTACCTCACCAGGTTCTGAGTCAGAACGCCGTGTATGGAGGAAACATCCATAACAGACCGGAGAAAACCGCAGATCTATGGTATTTCATTGGCACTATTCTCTATACAGAATGATGTCGAAACCCTTCGACTGAGGCCGATATGTGTGGCATAGCGGGGATTCTCTACAAGGACGGCGAGCGGCATGCGCTCGGGCGTGACCTCGTCTCGATGCTCGACGGGTGCCAGCACCGCGGCCCTGACTCGACCGGGTTTGCGCTGTACCACGAGGCAAACGGGGTCGGCACCTACCGGCTCCGCTTCTTCCTCGGCGAGGGCGAGTCGGCCGAGACGACGCTCCGCGACGTCCGCGCCCAGCTCGAGGAGTTCGCGGCTGAGATCGTCGAGGAGGAGGTCGTCGGGTCGACGGCACGCTTCGTCGTCCGCTTCGACGGCGACCTGCAGCGCCTCTCGTATGCGATGGAGCACGCCGCCACGCTCTCCTCGATCGGGGAGAGCCTCGACATCGTCAAGGACATCGGGACGGCCCACGACGTCGACGAGGTGTACGCGATCACCGAGTTCGAGGGCACGCACGGGATCGGCCACGTCCGCCTCGCGACCGAGTCGGCGGTCTCGCCTGAGGCCGGACATCCGTTCTGGGCGACCGGGTTCGCAGATGTTGCGATCGTCCACAACGGCCAGATCACGAACTACCACACGATGCGGCGGCGGCTGGAGAAGCGCGGCTTCGAGTTCCACACGGACAACGACTCGGAGTTGATCGCGGTGTACCTCGCGGACAAGCTCGCCCAGGGGATCCCGCTCGAGGACGGGCTGGCGCAGTCGATCGAGGACATGGACGGGACGTTCTCGTTCCTCGTCTCGACGAAGGACGAGATCGGCTTCGCCAAGGACCGGCTCGCGGCCAAGCCGATGGTGATGATCGAGGACGACGATCTCGTCGCGATCGCCTCCGAGGAGGTCTCTCTCAACCGGCTCTTCCCCGGGCGGGCGCTCGTCACCGCGGAGCCGGCGCCGGGAACGTTCCGCACGTGGCGTCGATCGATCTAGCCTCGGTCTCCGTCACGGAGGCCAACCGCCTGATCAGAGTCTTCGGTGAGCAGGGGGAGGACGTCGACGTCGTCAACCCCGACGCGCGTCATCACATCGGTGTCGGGCTGACGAGCCCGATCGCGCTGCGGATCCACGGCTCTGCCGGCTACTTCTGCGCCGGACTGTCCGACGGCGCGCGCGTCGAGGTCGAGGGCAACGTCGGCTGGGGGCTCGCCGACAACGTCACCGGCGGCTCGGTCGTCGTGCGCGGCAACGCGGGCGCGATCGCAGCCGTCGCGGTCAGAGGGGCAGACGTCGTCGTCCACGGCAACGTCGGCTCGCGCGCGGGTCAGGTGATGAAGGAGGGGACGCTCTGCTGCGCCGGGAGCGCCAGCTTCATGGCCGGCTACATGATGTACGGAGGCCGGCTGATCGTCTGCGGCGACTCGGGCGACCTCGTCGGCCAGGACATCCACGGTGGCGCGATCTACGTCGGCGGTCGGGTTCAGTCGCTCGGACAGGATGCGGCCGAGGCCGAGGTCGAGCCGGACGAGCTCGACGACGTGCTGGCCTTCCTCGATCGGTACGGAGTCGCGTTCTCCGGTCGGTTCCGCAAGGTGGTCAACGCCGGCAAGAACCTCCGCTACGCGCGCGTCGAGCCGCGGGTGCGGGTCGTCCCGTTCACCATCGCCGCCGAGCGAACCTCCTACTGGAACACGAAGGTGCAGGAGGACATCGCGGTCAAGGCGCAGATCGGCCGTTACCGGATTCGCGGGTACGGCGCCACGCGCCCGCTGCCGCACCTGTCGGATCTCGCCTTCCGGCGCGAGCTGTCCACCGTCGACCCCGATCCCGACGTCGTCGGAAAGGTCGAGCTCGCGACGTCGATCGGCGGCCGCTTTGGCGCCACTCCGATCGAGCTGTCGATGCCGGTGATGATCGCGCCGATGAGCTATGGCGCGCTCTCGAAGTCGACCAAGGTCGCGCTGGCTAAGGCCTCGGCGCTGTCCGACATCTGCGACAACTCGGGCGAGGGTGGCCTGATCCCTGAGGTCCGCGAGGCCGCGAAGCGCGTGGTCGTCCAGATGCTCGGTGGGCGCTTGGGATGGTCGGTACACGCAATGCGGGCCGCCGACGGCGTGGAGATCTACATCTCGCAGGGCGCGAAGCCCGGTCTCGGCGGGCAGCTGATGGCGAAGAAGGTGACCGAGGACATCGCCCGCCTCCGCGGGATCCCGGCCGGGATCGACCTTCGCTCGCCCTCACGCCATCCCGACGTTCTCGGGGCCGACGACCTCGTGATCAAGGTCGAGGAGCTCCGCGAGGCGACCGGCTGGGAGAAGCCGGTCTCGGTGAAGCTGGGCGCCGGTCGCGTGCCCGACGACATCAAGATCGCGTACAAGGACGGATTCGACTACGTCTGCCTCGACGGCCTCCAGGGCTCGACCGGCGCGGCGGGCAACGAGGTGCTGGAGTTCGTCGGGATCCCGACTCTCGCGGCGATCATGGAGGCGCTGGACGCGCTCGAGGAGATCGAGGCGACGGGGATGCCGATCATGCTCATGGGTGGGATCAAGGACGGGATCGACACCGCCAAGGCGATCGCTCTCGGCGCGCACGGGGTGGCCCTCGGCACGAGCGCGATCATCGCCGGCGGGTGCATCGCCTGCCTCCAATGTGCGGTGGGGTCATGCGTTGTCGGCATCGCGACCCAGGACCCCGTCTTCGAGGCGCGGTACGACGTCGAGGTCGAGTCGTGGAACATCCACCGCTACCTCGAGGCGGTGCGCTGGCAGCTCGCGAGCGTCGTCCACGCACACGGCTACGGGTCGGTCTACGACCTGTCCCGCGACGACCTCGTCGCCCTGACACCCGAGGCCGCCGCGATCACGCGGCTCCCCTACGAGCCCGAGCTTGCCGGCCGCCACCAGGAGCTGCACGCGCATGCCTGAGGCGCTCGGGTCGAGCCCGCCCGAGCCCGACGTCTACGGGGCTGACCGGGCAATCTTCCCGGCCGTTCCTGTCGAGCTCGCGCCGCGCGACGACGTCCTCGACACCCACTTCGTCCCCGCGCCGTGCCAGGTCGCCTGCCCGATCGGGACCGACGCGCCCTCGTACCTCGCCTACATCTGGGAGGGCAAGCTCGACGAGGCGTTCGAGGCGATCACCGCGACGAACCCGTTCTCGTCGGTCTGCGGGCGGGTGTGCGACGCCCCGTGCGAGCCCGCGTGCCGTCGGGCCGATTCCGACGGCCCGCTGGCGATCCGCAACCTGAAGCGGTACGTGATGGACCGGCTGGGAGCCACCCACCGCCTGCCACCGGTCGCGGTCACCAGGGAGCAGACCGTCGCGATCGTCGGTGGAGGGCCTGCGGGCCTCACCGCTGCGCAGGATCTCGCCGAGGCCGGGTACGCGATCGACGTCTACGAGCAGAGCTCGATGCTCGGTGGCTACATGACCTGGGGGATCCCGGAGTTCCGCTGTCCCCGCTCCGTCTTCGAGGAGGACATCGAGCGGATGCTCGCGCGGTGTCCGGGCGTCACCGTGCACCTCGGCACCGCGCTCGGTCGCGACGTCGCGCTCGAGGAGCTCAAGGGGCGCCACGACGCGGTGCTGCTCACGATCGGCGCCTGGTGGGCCAAGCCGTTCGGCGCCGCGATCGACGACCCACGGGTGGTCGACGGCGTGGAGTTCCTGCGGGCCGTCAACGACGGCGCCCGGCCGACGCTGCCCGAGCACGTGATCGTCGTCGGGGCCGGCGACGTCGCAATGGACGCCTGCCGCGTGGCGCGCAGGCTCCCCGGGTGCGAGCACGTCCAGGTCGTCTACCGGCGCGGTCCCGACGAGATCCCCGCCCGCAAGGACGAGCTCCACGGCGCTCTTGCCGAGGGGATCGAGGTGCTGTACCACACCCAGCCGGTCGAGATCGCCGCCAACGGCGACGGGCTCACCCTCAGGTGCCGCACGACCGCGCTCGGTGAGCCGGGAGCCGACGGTCGGCGGCTCTCGATCGACGTCCAGGGCTCCGAGCACGACCTCGCGTGCGGGATGGTCGTGCTGGCGATCGGGCAGCGCACCGAGTCGGAGCACCTCGAGCGGATCGGCCTCATGGACGGGGACAAGGTCGCGACCGACTGGAGCTCGATGCGCACCTCCGACCCGCAGGTGTTCGCCGCCGGCGACGGGGCGTTCGGGCCGTCGACGATCGTCAACGCCATGTTCCACGGGCATCGGGCGGCGTACTACCTCAAGGCGTTCCTCGAGGGCAACGACGCTCCGCTCCCGTACCGCACGCCGTTCAAGACCCGGCGTGTCCCGGTCGCGCAGGACGCCGACTGGGAGCAGTGGAACCGGCACGAGCAGGACTTCCACGGGCTCGGCGAGCGACCGGTCGAGTTCCCCGAGATCGAGTCCGCCTACGACGACGAGTCGGCCAGGAGAGAGGCCGCGCGCTGCTACCGGTGCGACGCGGAGACCGGGTCGTCGGACTACAGCGTGCGGACCCGCGAGGACATCTTCGTGATGGCGCGGACACGGCCGGAGGATGCGCGCAAGCAGCGCGTCCTGTTCACGAAGCGGTTGACCGTGGCCTCGCAGAACGGGTTTGTCGCCAGCTCGCCGACGCTCGACGACGTCGTCTTCCTCCCGGCGAACCTCTCGCGACTCGTGATCGACCCGTACCGGGACGCGTGCTCGGTGGTGGGCTCGCTCGGCGGGCTTGAGATCGCGGCCCCGCTCGTGGTGTCCGGCTTCGACGACGCTCCGGCGGAGGTGCGGCAGGCGGTCGCACATGGGGCTCGTGAGCTCGGTCTCGCCTCACTCGGCCGGCGGCCGCTCGCCGACGACGTGCCGTGGCTTCAGCTCTGCGTCGTGGACGAGGATGTGCCCGATCCGTCCGCCACAGGCGTCGTCGCGATCTCGCGCAACCGGTCGCCGGTGCTGCCGGTGATCGTGCGCGAGGGACAGCTCCGCGGCCTGGCCGCGCCTTCGGCGCGACTGCGGGAGGCGTTGCCACTCGCGCTCGACGACGGGCTCGATCTGGTGGTGCTCGAAGGCAATGCGCTGCTCGGTGTCTGGCCCGAGCTGCAGGGCGCGCCCGACCTGACCGCGATCCGCGACACGATCGCGATCCTGCGCGAGCTCAATCGCGAGGAAGACGTCGCGCTGCTCTGGCACGGTGGGATCCGCAGCGGGACCGACCTCGCCAAGCTCATGGGGCTGCGAGCAAACGCGGTGTGTGTCGGGCTCGCGCTCGGTCTAGCCGTCGGGGGCGCGATCGAGGACGGGGAGGTCGTGTTCGCGGGTGGTGTCGATCAGCAAAGCCGGGACGAGCAGGCCTCGCTCTTCCTTCAGGCCCTGCGCGCGGAGGCGTCGATCATGCCGCGCTGCACCGGCAAGACGGACATCCGCAATCTCGAGCCTGAGGACCTACGGTCGATCACGGTGGTTACGGCGGACGCCACGGGGTTGCCGCTCGCCGGGCGGAGGGGAGGACTGGATGCGCCTGTATGACAGCGGCGTCTCGGGCAATTGCTACAAGGTGCGGCTGCTGCTCGCGCATCTAGGCCTGCCGTACGAGCGCGTCGAGCTCGACGTGGTCGACCGCTCGAACCGACCCGACGTCCTCGGCGGGCTCAACCCGGCGCTGCGGGTGCCAACGCTCGTCCTGGACGATGGCCGCTCGTTCGGGGAGTCGAACGCGATCCTCTGGTGGCTCGCCGACGGAACCGAGTATGTGCCGGCCGATCGGTTCGAGCGCGTGCAGGTCCTGCAGTGGCAATTCTTCGAGCAGTACGACCACGAGCCCAACGTCGCGGTCGCGCGGTTCTGGCTGCTGAAGCGGCCCGACGGGGTCGATCCGGAGAAGCTCGCTGCGTGGCAGGCCGGTGGTCACCGCGCGATCGCCGCCATGGAGCGGCACCTCTCAGGTCGGGATTTCCTCGTCGGTGACCGCTACACGGTCGCCGACATCTCGCTCTACGCCTATACGCACGTCGCCTTCGAGGGTGGGATCGCGCTGGACGACTATCCGGCGGTTTGCTCCTGGATCGAGCGCGTGGCGGCGCAGCCGGGCCACGTGACGATCGACGCGTAGCGGGCTCAGCCTTCCCAGCCGAGCGCGAGCGAGATCGAGCGTGCCTGCTCCAGGAGCGGAGCGACCGCAGCTTTGACCTGAGCCCGTCCGAAGCGGCTCGTCGGGCCCTGCAGCGCGACGATCGCCGCGAGCGCTCCCGAGCTCGACCAGACCGGGGCCGCCACGGCGTTGAGCCCGGGCTCTCGCTCCTCGAACGCCTCGGCGAAGCCCTGGGAGCGGACACGCTCGACCTCGCCCGCGAGCCTGGCGCGGGTCGTGATCGTGCTCGGCGTGAACGCGCGCAACGTGCCGGTCGGCAGCGGCCGCCCGCTGAACGCGAGCATCACCTTCCCGGCCGAGGTCGCATGCGCGATCGAAGGGCGGCCGAGCTGTGTCACGTGCTGGATGTAGTGCGCGCTCGGCACGAAGTCGACCGTCACCGCATCGTCCTCGCCCGGGACGTGGAGCGTCGCCGTCTCGCCGGTCGCTCCCACGAGCGCCTCGAGGTGGGGGCGAGCGACCTGCCTGACGTCGAGACGCGCGAGCACCGCGTTCGCGAGCCTCACGATCCGGATCCCCAATCGGTACCGCCCGTTGTCGGTCACATGCTCGACGAGCCCGGCTGCGGTGAGCGTGCCGAGCTGGCGTGAGACGGTCGAGGGGGGAAGACCCGTGCGTCGCGCGATCTCGTTCGTCCCGAGCTCCCCACCGTCCCCGAGGGCGTCGAGCACCGCGACTGCCCGCTCGGATGCGGCAATCCGCCTCGTCGACGGTTGACGCCCAACCGTCACAACGCTATCCTCGGCGTTGCAGTCAGCGGCACACAGTTGCGCACAGTGAAACTATAGAGCAGATGTCGCTTCTCGTCACTTGTCCGAACTGCGGCCCGCGCGAGGTCCACGAGTTGCGCTGCGCGGGCGAGTCGACCAAGCGCCCGACGACGACGCCGACGCAGCGCGAGCTGAACGAGTACGTCTACTTCCGGGAGAACGTCTGGGACGTCCAGCGGGAATGGTGGTTCTGCCGCACCTGTGAGGACTGGTTCCTCGCCGAGCGTCACACGTACACGAACGAGGTGCTTCGCACCTGGCACCCAACCGGAGTAGCGCCGTGAGGCTCGAGGCGCGCGCGGGGGAGAGGATCGACCGCTCGCGGCCGATCTCGTTCACGTACGACGGGAAGCCCACGCAAGGGTTCGACGGCGACACGATCGGGTCGGCGCTCTACGCGAGCGGCCGCCGGATCTTCTCGCGGTCGTTCAAGTACCACCGGCCGCGGGGGCTCCTGTGCTGCTCGGGGCACTGCGCGAACTGCCAGATGACCGTCGACGGCGTGCCGAGCGTCCGCGTCTGCGTCGAACCACTGCGCGACGGCGCGGTCGTCAAGGGGCAGAACTTCCTCGGCTCGCTCGACCGCGACCTCATGTCCGCGACGGACAAGTTCGCAGGCCCGTTCACACCGCCCGGGTTCTACTACAAGACATTCATCCGGCCGCGGCGACTCTGGCCGCTCTACGAGAAGGTCCTCCGCAACGCGGCCGGGCTCGGCCCGCTCGACCCAGAGGGACGAAGGACGGAGCGGATCGACGTCGAGCACCGGCACGTCGACGTGGTCGTGATCGGCGGGGGACAGGCGGGGATCGAGGCAGCGACCCAGGCGGCCTCGCGCGGTCAGTCGGTGGTCGTGGTCGACGAAGGGCCGGAGGTCGGCGGGGCGCTCCTCGCGAGTGCCGAAGGAGCCGGAGCGGCCCGAGCGCTCGCCGAGCGAGCCCGCTCCGCCGGTGTCGAGCTACTCGCGCCGGCGACCGCGATCGGCGTGTTCGAGCACGGCTTCGTCCCTGTAGCAGCCGGCAACGTGCTCGTGAAGCTCAGGGCACACGAGGTCGTCGTCGCAACCGGGATCATGGAGCAGCCGCTTCTCTTCCCGGGCAACGATCTGATCGGGGTGATGCTCCCCGACGGCGTCCGGCGGCTCGTCAACTACTGGTCGATCGCGCCCGGGAAGCGGGCGGTGGTGCTGACCGTGGACGACCGCGGGCTGCGGGCTGCCGACGATCTCGCGGGTGCGGGCGTCGAGGTCGCGCAGGTCGTCGACCTCCGCGAGAGCCAACCGCCGAACATCGCCGCCCACGGGCGCAAGGGCCGCGTGACCGACGTGACCATCAACGGGAAGAGCACGAAGTGCGACGTCGTCGTCATGTCGGGGAGCCCGCAGCCGAACTACAAGCTCCTCGCCCAGGCAGGTGCACGGGTCGAGTACGACGCGCGGCGGGGCATCTTCGTCCCTACGGACATCCCGGCACACGTGCGCGCAGTCGGCGCGGTCACCGGCGATGTCGGCGCTCCCGCGGTGGCGAGCCCGGTGCTCGGCTACGCGGGTGACAAGTGCTTCGTCTGCCTCTGCGAGGACCAGACCGCGAAAGACCTGAAGTACGCGATCTCGGAGGGCTTCGACTCGATCGAGCTGACGAAGCGCTACACGACCGTGACGATGGGCCCCTGTCAGGGACGACTCTGCCAGGTCAACTCGATCCGGGTCTACGCCAAGGCGAACAGGGTCGACGAGAACACGATCGGGACGACGACCGCACGGCCGCCGTCGACCCCGATCTCGATGGGGTTGCTCGCGGGCTACCCGCACGAGCCGGCGAAGCGCACGTCGCTCCACCATCGTCACGAGGACCTCGGCGGGAAGATGATGTGGACGGGGGCCTGGCGCGACCGCACTCGTACGGTGACGATCCCGGCGCCGAAGCGCAGCACGTGCATCACCACGTCGGCCTGATCGACGTGTCGACGCTCGGGAAGATCCTGGTGACCGGTCCCGATGCCGGCGCGTTCCTCGACCGCGTGTATCCGAACCGCTTCTCCGACCTGAAGGTCGGGCGGATCAGCTACGGCGTGATCACGGGCGACGCCGGCCGGATCATGGACGACGGTACGGTCGCCAGGCTCGACGACGAGACGTTCTACGTGACGACGACCTCGACCGGGAGCAGACGGCGTCTACCAGTGGTTCACCTGGTGGAACGCCGTCTGGTTCATGGATGTCCGCTTCGTCCAGCTCACCGGCGCGCTCGCCGCGGTGAACGTCGCCGGCCCGAAAGGCGCGGCAGCTGATGGAACGCGTCTCGGACGACGACTTCTCGAACGACGGGGTGGGGTACCTCGATGCGAAGCACGTCCGGGTCGCGGGCGTCCCGTCGCTCGCGCTTGCGGATCGGCTTCGTCGGCGAGCTCGGCTACGAGCTGCACTTCCCGAGCCCGCTCGGCGAGCACGTCTGGGACACCCTGCTCGAGCAGGGGAGCGACCTGGAGGCGGCGCCGTTCGGGCTCGAGCCGCAGCGGATCCTCCGCCTCGAGAAGGGGCATGTGATCGTCAGCCAGGACACGGATTCCGAGTCGAACCTCCTCGAGGCAGCGATGCCGTGGATCGTGAAGAACGACAAGGAGTTCGAGTGGGTCGGCAAGTGGGCCACGCAGCAGGTCGCAGACCGTGGGCTCAACTGGATGCTCGTCGGCTTCGTGAGCCCGAGCGGGGCGATCCCGGTCGAGGGCGGCCAGGTCGTCGTCGGAGGCGTGTCTGCGGGTCGGGTCACGAGTGTTCGGCACTCGCGTGAGCTCGGCCAGGTGATCGGGCTGGCGATCGTCCCCCACGAGCTGGCCGTCGACGGCGGTCGGTTCGACGTGCAGGTCGATGGTGCGTCCCGTCCCGATGCGCGTGCACCTCGGCGCCTTCTTCGATCCAGCGGGCGAGAGGCTGAAGGCGTGAGCGTTGTCCAGGCTAGACCGGTGTCTGACACCGGCGGCATCGCCGTTCGCGACGTCCGGTGCCGCATTTCTGTGCTTTGTGCAGGGATCTCTTCTCGACTCTGGCCAACTTGGCTGCAGGCGGCGTGGGCGAGATTCGCCGATCGGTGTCAGACACCGATCTTGTCAAGGGCGCAGGCGTGCCAAGTGTGTGCCAGTCGCTCCACAGGCTCCCGGAGGATGGCGGTGTGAGCGCGCTCGAGTTCCTCTCGGTGCGCCGCGGCGCGCGACGCGAAGGGTTTCCACCCTGTCGCGACGTCGTGCCTCGAGCGTCACTACCGCGCGGCGAGCGCGATCTTCGAGGAGCGGAGCGGCTGGCGTGTCCCCGTCTCGGTGCCCGACCAGGATCAGTGGCTCGGCAGCGTCGGGCTCGCCGACCTCTCCCACCTCGCCAAGGCCGAGTTGCGCCCCGCTCCCGACCGCGTCGCAGGGGACGCACTCCTCTACCGCATCTCGCCGAGACGCGCGCTCGTGCTCGGCAGCGAGGCGGCGGTCGCCACCGCCACCGCCGGCCTGAGCGAGGCGCTCGTGATCGACCAGTCTGGGGCGCTCGGGATCCTCGCGATCGTCGGCCCCGAGGCCGAAACCGTCCTGCGACGGATCACCCACCTCCACGACCTCCCGAAGGGTGGTGAGGTTGCGCACGTCCAGGCGCACGTCCTGCCGGTCGACAACGGCTACTGGCTCGTCTTCGCCCAGGAGTTGGGGCACTACCTGTTCGAGGTCGTCCTCGACCGGGCGGCCGCGCTCGGCGGAGGCCCTATCGGAGTGGACGCGCTGTGAAGGACATCTTCCTCCGCAAGCAGATCCTGCGGCGACCCGCCGGTCTGCGCCGCCACTACGACGTCGTGATCGTCGGCGGCGGCTCGCACGGGCTCGCAACCGCCTACTACCTCGCGCGCCACCATGGGATCACGAACGTGGCGATCCTCGAGAAGAGCTACATCGGTTCGGGAGGCGCCGGCCGGAACACGACGATCATCCGCGCCAACTACCGCACCCCCGAGGGAGCCGCCTTCTACAAGGAGAGCGTCAAGCTCTACGAGACCCTCTCGGCGGAGCTGGACTTCAACCTCATGTTCTCGCAGCACGGGCACTTCACGCTCGCGCACTCCGACCGCTCGCTGGTCGTCCAGCACGAGCGCGCAGAGGTGAACAAGCTGCTCGGGATCGACAGCCGGGTGATCGACCGCGACGAGGTGAAGCGGCTCTGCCCGCAGATCTCGATCAGCGAGGACGTCACCTGGCCGATCCTCGGCGCGCTGTACCACCCGCCGGGCGGGATCATCCGTCACGACGCTGTCGTGTGGGGCTACGCCAAGCACGTCGGCAAGGCCGGGATCGACATCCACCAGGGCGTCGAGGTGACCGGGTTCGACATCCGCGGCGGGAAAGTCCACGGGGTGAAGACGACCCAGGGTGACATCGGCTGCGACGTGGTGCTGAGCGCCACCGCGGGCTGGTCGAGCCCGGTCGCTCGCCTGGCGGGGCTCCCGCTGCCGATCACCACGTCGATCCTGCAGGCCTTCGTCACGGAGCCGGTGAAGCCGTTCCTCGACAAGATCATCGTCTCGGCGCAGATGCACATCTACTGCTCGCAGACCGACCGCGGCGAGTTCCTCATCGGCGCTGAGGTCGAGCCCTATCCGACCTACTCGAACAAGGGCACCTTCCCATTCATCGAGTACGCGTCCCGGCACGTGCTCGAGCTCTTCCCGCAGCTGCACGCAACGAAGATCCTCCGGCACTGGACGGGTCTCTGCGACATGAGCCCCGACTACAGCCCGATCATGGGCGTCACCGAGGTCGACGGCTTCCTCGTCGACTGCGGCTGGGGAACCTACGGCTTCAAGGCCGCGCCGATCACCGGCGTCACGCTCGCCGAGCTGATTGCGACCGGGAAGACACCTGACCTGATAGAGCCCTTCAAGCTCGAGCGCTTCTACACCGACACGCTCGTCTCCGAGCTGGCCGCCGCCGCCGTGAGCCACTGACCCGACACACGAGGAGCCCCATGTCCATTCCATCGAGCCTCGAGATCGCGCAGGCCGCCACGATGCAGCCCATCGCGGACATCGCCGCCGAGTACGGGATCGAGCCGGACGAGCTCGAGCTCTTCGGGCCGTACAAGGCAAAGGTCGCCCTCTCGCTCCTCGACCGCCTCGCCGACCGTCCCGATGCGAAGCTGATCAACGTCACGGCGATCACGCCGACGCCGGCGGGTGAGGGGAAGACGACAACGTCCGTTTCGCTGACGCAGGGGTTCGGCAAGCTCGGCCGCCGTGCCACGCTCGCGCTTCGCGAGCCGTCGCTCGGGCCCGTCTTCGGAGTGAAGGGAGGTGCCGCCGGCGGTGGGTACGCGCAGGTCGTGCCGATGGAGGACATCAACCTCCACTTCACCGGTGACATCCACGCGATCACGGCAACGAACAACCTGCTCTCGGCGCTCGTCGATGCACATCGCTTCCACGGTCACGCACCGACGATCGAGAACGTCACCTGGCGTCGCGCGATCGACGTCACTGACCGCTCGCTCCGCAACATCGTCACGGGTCTCGGCGGCGCGAAGAACGGCATCCCGGCCGAGTCCGGCTTCGACATCACCGCGGCGAGCGAGGTGATGGCGATCCTCGCGCTCGCCACGGACCTCCCCGACCTTCGGCGCAGGCTCGGTGCCATCACGGTCGGCTACGGCTCCAACGGGTCACCGGTCACCGCGGAGGACGTCCAGGCAGCCGGGGCGATGACGGTGCTGCTCAAGAACGCCCTCAAGCCGAACATCGTCCAGACGCTCGAGGGGCAGCTCTGCTTCATGCACGCGGGGCCGTTCGCGAACATCGCCCACGGCAACAACTCGATCATCGCCGACCGGATGGCGCTGAAGCTCGGTGAGTTCTTCATCACCGAGTCCGGGTTCGCGGCCGACCTCGGGATGGAGAAGTTCATGGACATCGTCTGCCGGGTCGGCGGGCTCCGACCGCATGTCGTCGTGGTCGTGGCAACCGTGCGGGCCCTGCGTCACCACGGTGGTGGCGACTGGCGCGAGAAGGCCGACCTCGCCCAGATGAGGGCCGAGGTCGAGACCGGGATGGCGAACCTTGCCAAGCACATCGAGAACGTCCGCGCCTTCGGGATCCAGCCGGTCGTTGCGATCAACACGCGACCCGATGACGAGACCGAGCTCCTCGAGCTGATCCAGGCGAGCTCGCTCGAGGCCGGTGCCTTCGGTGCGGCGATCCACAACGGGTTCGGTGCCGGCGGCGCCGGGACGGTCGAGCTGGCCGAGATCGTCGCCGCCGCAGCCGATGCGGACTCGGACTTCCGGATGCTGTATGCGGACGACGAGCCCGTGGCCGTGAAGATCGAGCGGATCGCAACCACGGTCTACGGCGCCGACGGGATCGAGCTCGCACCGGCAGCGCGGGAGTCGATTGCGCGGATCGAGGCGCAGGGCCTGGCGCAGCTGCCGATCTGCATGGCGAAGACCCACCTGTCGCTGTCGCACGACCCGACGTTGCGCAACCGCCCCACCGGGTTCACCGTTCCGATCCGCGATGTGCGGGTTTACAGCGGCGCCGGGATGCTCGTCCCCTTGTGCGGCGACATGTTGCAGATGCCGGGCTTCGGCGCCCAGCCGGCGGCATTCGTCATCGACGTCGACGAGCACGGCGAGACGGTGGGGCTGTTCTAGCCTGCGAGCGTTGGCTCCGCTGAGCGGAGCCAACGCCGCAAGTATCCCCGCCCTTCGGGGCGGGGCAAACCCCTGAAGGCGCCTGCTGCCTGCGGCAGCGGCGCGTTCCTAGCCGTGAGCGTTGGCTCCGCTGAGCGAAGCCAGTGCCGCAAGGTATCCCCGCCTTACAGGCGGGGCACATCCCTGAAGGCGCCTGCTGCCGGCGGCAGCGGCGCGGGGTAGCAGGCCGAATCGGCAGGCGTTCCGTGCCGCCATCAAGGCCTGCGACGACGCACTTCTGTGCGACCGGACTCGCCCAGCCGGCGACCGCATGAGACCGTAGGCTCCGTGGCGTGAGCGCGCAGGACGTTCTGCTCGACATCGGCCTGATCCTCGCCGCAGGGCTCATCGCGATTCCGGTCGCCGCGGTGCTCCGCGTGCCCGTGATGGTCGTGATGCTCGGTGCGGGCATCCTCATCGGGCCGTCGGTGGCCGACTGGGTCGACAACCCGGTACAGGACCTCGGGGCCCAACTCGTGTTCACCCTCGGCGTCTCGTTGATCCTGTTCCACGGGGGTCTCGGTGTCTCGCTCAGGGTGATCTCCAAGACCGCGGTCGGGCTCGGCCTCATCGTGCTGCCGGGGCTCGTGCTGACGGCGGTGATCGTGGCGCTCGTCGCGGCGCCGGTGTTCTCCGTGCCGTTCTCGGTCGCACTGCTGATCGGCGCGACACTCGCTCCCACAGACCCGGCGATCCTGATCCCACTGTTCGACCGGCTCGGTATCCGGCAGAAGCTCGAGCAGACGCTCGTTGCCGAGTCGGCGTTCAACGACCCGACCGGCACGGTGCTCGCATTGACCGTCGCCGGCGTGGTCGAGGCCGGCTCCTTCGGCGGGTTTCACCCGCTCGGCGAGTTCACCAAGAGCCTCGCGCTCGGGATCGCGCTCGGTGTCGTCGGCGGCGCTCGTGCTCGCGTTCATGGTGTCCTCGCGACGCGTCGGCGTCTGGCGCGAGTCACCGGCGGTGGCGATCCTCGCGGTCATCGCGCTCACGTACTTCACCACCGACGAGCTCGGCGGCTCTGCCTACCTCGCCGCCTTCCTCATGGGCCTGATCGTGGGGAACTCGGAGCACCTGAGGCTCGGAGACGCCCACGAGCACACACGCCGCCTCGGCGAGTTCATGGAGGACATCTCGGAGCTCTGCGTGCTCGCGGTCTTCGTGACGCTCGGGATCAACCTGCCGCTGCAGGCGGTCTGGGACAACCTCTGGGGCGGCCTGGTGGTGATGGCGGCGTTCCTGCTGATCGCACGACCCGTGACGGTGCTCGCCTGCATGCTCCCCGACCGCCGCGGTGCGTGGACGCGCGAGGAGCTCGTGTTCCTCTCCTGGTCCCGCGAGACGGGGGTCGTCCCTGCCGCGATCGCCGGCGTCCTCCTCGCCCGCGGGCGTCGAAGGGGCCGAGCTCGTGTCGGCGATGGTGGCGCTCGCGGTCGTGGTCACGCTGCTCCTGCAGGCGACGACCGCGGGCGCGCTTGCGCGCCGGCTGCGGGCTCGTCGACGACTCCGTCGCGGCGGAAGAGCCGCCAGCTAGGCTCAGCGAGCTGAGCCCGACGACGACCGCCGCCACCGAGCGGGCTTCCCAGTCCGTGTACGTCGATCGGCAGGTCGGGACACGTGCAGACGTTCGAGCTACGGACCGCCGGGTGTTCGACCGACGACGCCCGGTGGGGAGCGTCGACGCGCGCCCAGGTCGCGCCCGAGAGCAACCCGTCGGCCTGCTTTCGGCCGCACAGGGGACAATGCAGGTAAAGCGCCATCAGCGGCGGGTACGAGAGCGGCCGGGCTAGCCCCAGGGGCCGATGAACGGCCCTTCCGCGTCGGTGAGGAGGATGACGACGACGATGATGATGCACACCACCGAGAGGGCGAGCATGAACGGAGCGACGCGCGGGTCCTCCTTCTGCTTCGCGGGAAAGTCGATCTGCTTGTCGGCCATCGTCGCTCCTCTCTAGCCCGCAGCGGTCGAGTCGGGTGCAGGGGGGGTGTCGAGCATGCCGCTGGCGCGCAGCACGGCTGCTTGACGGTCGAGCTTGCCCTTCTCCATCACGACCCAGGCGACGAGCGCCACGACCATGAGAATGAAGCCGAGCGCGAGCTGGATGTACGTACCGGTCGAGTTGTGGCCACCCCACGTCCAGAAGTCGGTGACCGTCTCGTCCCACTTGTCCACCGGAAAGCTGTTGAACACGGTTCTCCTCCTCTCCTAGACGCCGGCTTTCGCACGGCTCGCTGACTGTGCCGTCCGGTAGTCGCGCAGCAGGATCGGGCCCGCCTCGACCTCGTTGCCATCGGGTGTGATGACAATCTCCGGTGTCTTCTCGAACTCGGGGTAGAAGTCCTGGCCGAACTCCGCCAGGTCGAGGCCCTCGAGCTCGACCTCCGGCGGGACGCGCAGGAGGTTGGCCTTCTTGAGCAACCAGCTGATGATGTAGCCGGGCAGGAAGGCGAGCGGCAGGAACGCCATCATGCCCATGAGCTGCCCACCGAAGGAGACGGGGACGTTGTTGATGCCGGTCGGGTAGCCGCCGAGGAAGATGCCGACGAGGAACACCCCGTAGAAGCCGCAGAAGCCGTGGACGGCGACCGCCCCGACCGCATCGTCGATCCTGAGCCTGCGCTCGATGTAGCCGCCGACCCAGACGGCGAGCATGCCGCCCGAGAAGGAAAGCACGTACGCGAGCGCGGGGTGGTAGGCGTCAGCGCCCGCGGAGACGGAGATCACGCCCGCGAGACCGCCGGACAGCGTCCAGAACGGGTCGCCCTTCGAGGCAAACCACCCCCCGGTGAAGCCACCGGCGAACCCGAACGTGATCACCATCGCGATCGTGCCCAGGGTGGTGGGTGACAGGTAGATGTTGAGCCAACCCGGGAAGGCCGTCGACTGGATCACCAGGCACGCTGCGTAGAAGGCGTAGAACCCGGTGAAGATGAGCATCAGCCCCATCAACGTCATGTGCGTGTTGTGGGGCCTGAACGTCCTGGCTCTGCCCTCGTCGTCGTACTTGCCGATCCGTGGGCCGAGGTTGAGCAGCACTCCCAGTGTGAACGCGCCGGCGACGCCGTGGACGACGAGCGAGGCGATCGAGTCGTGGAAGCCGAAGCGGGTGGTGAGCCAGCCGCCGGAGCTCCAGCCCCAGGCGGCGTCCCAGATCCACACGACCGAGCCGAGCGCGACGGCCAGGATGAGGTAGGCGGACATCCGCACGCGCTCGATGAGGGCGCCGGACATGATCGAGGCGGTCGTCCACGAGAAGAGCAGGAAGGCGAGGAAGAACACGAGGCTGATGTGGTCCGTGAGGTTCGGACCCATGCCCGAGCTCCACGGGGCGGTGAGACCGCAGAAGCCGGGGAAGGCGTCGGGGCTCATGTGGCCGTTCTTCGGCCAGCCCTCCTCCATGCACCCGTAGATGTACCAGCCGAAGTAGTAGAAGGTCGGCGTGACGACGGCGATGGTGAGGATGTTCTTCATCGCCGTCGACATGATGTTCTTGCGCCGCGCGGCGCCGGCCTCGTACGCCATGAACCCGGCGTGGATCAGCCACATCAGGACGACGGTCCAGAAGTAGAACTGCTCGGTGAGGACCTGCGAGTCGAGCTTGCTCGCGTCCTGGAGAGCCTTGAGCTGCTCCTCGATCGTCTCGGCGAGCAACGAAATGACTGCGATCATCGTCGGTCCTCCCAGGGGCCGCTCGGGCGTTGCGGCAAACCTACGAGACCCCCGAACCCCGATCCATAGGGGGATGCGACTGCGTTCACCCGTCGCATGTGGAGGATTGCTACATGGTGGTCAGCCCGAGGAGGTCCGGGTCACCTCGCCGGTCGTGGCGTTGACGAGGTAGACCTCGTATCGCGTCGTCTGCCCCTGCGGGCCGACGTCGTAGAGCGACACCCCCCAGTACGGCTGGGGCGGGATCCCCTGCTGGACGAACCGCACGAGGTACTTGTCCGGCACGAAGGTCGCGTGCTCCTTCGCGAGGGCGACCGCCTCGTCCTGGCTGATGTTGCGCCCCGCCGAGCCGCAGCCCTTCGCATAGAGCAGGCCGACGACGAGCACGACCACGATCGCAGCGACGCGGAACTGCCAGCGGTCTCTGAGATCGCGGCCGACGTCAGGCTTCGGCGATGCTCCGTCGCTTGGCGAAGAAGGCGTAGACACGGAGGGCGAGATACCCGACGAAGTGGGTGAGGAACACGAGCAGGAGCCACCAGAACCACCAGAGGTAGTGGGGCCGCAGGTCGCGGAGCTCGATCACGGTGAGGTACAGCGCGAGGGCGAGCGTGAGCATGAGGAGCCACGGCGTGAACCCGAGCAGCAGAAAGACCAGCACCGCCAGATCCTCGCAGGTTTGGCGCTTTCGAGCGTTCGCGGTGCGCTGTGTCCCGGCGTCGCCGGGACAGGCCGGGCATGCCCGGCCTCTACGACCAGGGATACGGCGAGTTCGACACCGGATGGAGGTCGCCGGTTGCGAACCGCTCGAAGCGGAACGGGTAGAGCAGGCTCGAGTGCTCGCCCAGCAGCACCCTCGCAACCTCGCGGCCGACGCCGATCATCTTGTAGCCGTGGTTCGAGTCGAGGATCGCGTAGCAGTTCGGCTTCAGGTAGTCGAACACCGGGAAGTTGTCCGCCGTGAACGAGCCGACACCGCCCGACCGAGCGTCCTTGTAGAGCGCGCGACAGCCCTCGAACCGGCCCATCGCGTGCGACAGCGCTGCGCACCACATGTCGGCGAAGCTGACGGGTCGACGTTCGTCGTCGACGGGTACGGGTCGAGCTCGACGTCGCCGTCGACCGTCAGCGGTGACGCGCCGCCCTGGACGCCGTGCCGGTCGCGCTTGTAGTAGATCCCCCACAGCTCGTCGGTGATCAGCTCGCCGGTGTCGGCGTGGAGCGGGGCGTCGGTGTCGAGGTGGATCACCGGGGGGAGCGGAGCCGTCGGCGGTCGCGAACATCAGCGGATCGACCTGGATCTCCCCCTCCTGGAGGTTCCAGTACGTCCACATCGGCTGATCGGCGACGACGTCGCCCGAAGGCGTGCGGATGTCGATCTCGTCGGGGAGCCCGAGCATCCGCCAGAAGCGCTTCGCCCACGGGCCGGGGGCGATCACCACCTGCTCGCCGACGGCAACGCGTCCACGGCTCGTCTCGAGCGCAGTCACGGTGTCGTCGGCGCCGAGCTCGAAGCCGGTCACCTCGACCCCTTCGAGGATCTCGACCCCTTCGGCGCGGCACTTGTCGGCGAGACCCTGCACCGACTCGACGTTGAACGCGAACCCGCCCTGGTGCTCGTGGAGGCAGACGGTGACACCCTGCGCGCGCCAGTCGGGGAAGAGCCCTCGCATGTGCGACGCAACCGCCCTCCTCGCCGACGATGATCTCGGAGCGGTAGCCGATCTGCTCGTGCCGCTCGTGGACCGAGACGAGGTCGGGCTCCTGCACCTTCGGGCCGAGCGCGATGTACCCGACGCCGTTGTAGTGGTACGCCGCCGGGTCGGACTCCCACACCTCGACGCACGCCTGCATCAGCTCGGACATCGCTGGCTGGAAGTAGTTGTTGCGGACGACGCCACAGGCGATGCCGGTCGCGCCGGCGCCTGGGTGGGTCTTCTCGAGAACGACGATGTCTGCGCCGGAACCGGCACCACGGGCGCGCAGCTCCTTCGCAAGGTGGTATGCGGTCGAGAGACCATGCATGCCTGCGCCGATGACGGCGTAGCGAGGCGATGCGAGCTGCTCCATGATGTGAGATCCTTCCACGCATGTTGCCTTTGAGGCAACGGTGTGTCACACTAGGGAACACGTTAGCATGAGTCAGCCAGCCCGACAAGCCACGCGCCGGGTCGCCACCGTGTCACGCGCGCTGGCCGTCCTCGATGCACTGGCGACGGGTGGGGAGCTCGGGACGAACGAGCTGGCGCGCCGCACAGCGGTGAACGCGAGCACCGTGTCACGGCTGCTTGCGACGCTGGCGTCCGAGGGGTACGTCGAGCAGGCGCCGAACGGCCGCTATCGGCTCGGGGTGCGGCTCGTCCAGCTCGGGAACACGGTGCTCGACCGGCTCGACCTGCGCGAGCTCGCGCAGCCCTCGCTCACCCAGCTCGTCGAGGCGACCGGCGAGACGGCGACATTGTCCGTTCCGGGTGAGCACGAGGCGGTCACGGTCGACTTCGCGCGGAGCCCTGCCTCGGTGCAGGGCGTTGCGCAAGTGGGTCGACCGAGCGTCGCGCACGCGACGGCGACGGGCAAGGTGATGCTCGCATTCGGCGGTGGCACGCTCCCTCCCGGGCCATTGCGCCGCTACACGACCAGGACGATCGCCGATCCACGAACGCTCGCGCGCGAGGTCGAGCGTGTGCGAAAGCAGGGATGGGCGGAGGCGGTCGGCGAGCGGGAGGACGATCTCGCCGCCGTCGCGGCGCCCGTCTGGGGCGCCCGCAACGAGCTGGCCGCGATCCTCGGCGTGCAAGGCCCGACGAGTCGCCTCGACGCAGGCTCTCGGAAGACGATGCTCGATCCGCTGCTCGCCGCCGGGCGGCGAGTGAGCGAGCGGCTCGGCTGGGTCGCCGACACCTGAGATCCGTTACGGGCTCAGACTCGACCAGACCAGACAGGTGGTCTGCTCGCGCACCTTCCGCTCGACCTTCCCACGGAAGCGCCGGCGGAGTCGCGACGGGTCGGAGCCGAGCACGAGCAGGTCTGGCTCGCGATCTCTGACGAGCTCGATCGTCGCATCGATCGGTCGAGGCGTGCAGATGCGAAGTCGCTCGACCTCGACCGCCAGCGCGCACGCGAGCTCGGCAGGACGACTGAGCGATGCTTCGACCTCCTCTGTCCCGATGTACTCGTACCCCATGGCGATCGAGATCGGGAGGACCGGGATCTCTGCGATGTTGACGACGAGCAGCGGTAGCCCTGACTCGACAGCCGTGTCGACCGCGAGTTCCGCTGCCTCGGCGGCGAACGGGACATCGAACGTCGCCAGGAGCACCGGTCTGCGTCGCGACCGCTCGAGCGGGTCGAGCCCGACGGTGTTTCCGAGGCCGCTCGCGCGCATCACTCGGGGCGTAGCCTCCATTTCGGCGTCCGCGCTGCGACCCGATGCGCCTTGCGGCGACGGATCGGAGGTACCACGAGCAGCGCAAAGCCCAGCTCGAGGAAGAACAGCAAGAACGCAAAGCGCAGGTCGACGAGCACGGCCAACGGGATCAGCAGCACCGCGAGGGCGATCGGAGGGCCGAGGATGAGAAGGCGGTACCGCGCGATCTCCGCGAGCATGGCGTCGAACTCCTCGCGAGGGATCTGCGACGTGTCCCACGTCTTGCCACACGTCGGGCACGTCCAGCTGTCGCCGTAGGGGATCGCCGCCGAGCTTCCGCATTCGCAGCGGATGCTGATCGGAGGCGCTCGCACATCGGCGAGTCTACTGCGCTCCACGGGTGATCATTTCTCTGAGGGCAACAGCATTGCGGCAGGGTTGGATTCGTCCGCGGAGGGTGGTACGTTCGCGCACAGCCGGGGTGGCCGGGTGAGCGTCGACGACGGGAGGTCGAGCGTGGGAGTCGCAGTCGCACAGGTCGAGGAACGTCACCTGCTCAAGACCTTGAGCTGGTACGACGGGTTCGTCATCGCGCTCGCGAACCCGGGGTTCCTGCTCGGCTCGCTGGGGTACTCCGTCACCGACCTGGGCGGTTGGGGAGCAGCACTGCTGTGGGGCATCTCGGCACTTGTCGCGGTCTTCATCAACACGATCTACTCCGAGCTCGCGGCGATGTTCCCGGAGAAGTCGGGAGGGCTTGCGCTCTACGCGCACGAGGCCTGGCGGAAGTACACGACGCTCGTCGGGCCGATCGCCACCTTCGGGTACTGGCTCGCGTGGTCTGTTGTCCTCTCGTTCCTCGGCCTCTTCATCGGCCAGCTCGTCCAGGGCACGTGGTTCCCGGGCGAGCCGATCGGGAGCCCGTTCGGTGAGGGCTACTTCTCGACGGGTGGCTGCGAGGTCGGGCTGCCGCAGCTCGTGGGCATCGGTCTCTGTCTGTTCGTCTGGGTGTTCAACATCTTCGGGGTGCGTCTCGGGGTGGCGGTCGGCTACGTGACCGGCGCGATCCTCATGATCCCGCTATTCGTGATGATGATCCTGCCGTTCCTCAACGGCAGCTTCGACAGCGCGAATCTCACCTACAACCTGAACGACCCGGGGCTCGCGTGGGGTGGGATCCAGCTCGCTCTCGTCTGGCTCTGGATCATGTGTTGGTCCGCGTGGGGCGTCGACGTGTGCGCGACGTTCGCACCGGAATACAAGGACACGGCACGCGACACGAAGCGGGCGCTCCGCTCGGCAGCGGTGTTCTCGATGTTCGTCTACATCGTGCTGCCCATCGCCTTCGTCGGTGGTGGCGGCGCGAAGAACGTCTCGGGCTACCTGTACGCCGATGCGATGAACGAGATCATCGGATCGACTCGGTGGACGGACTTCCTTGTCGTCTGTCTCTGCATCAGCTTCCTCATCGGGATGAACACGGCGACCGCCGATGGTGGGCGAGCTCTGCTCGGCATCTCCCGTGAGGGGATGACGATCAAATGGTTGTCGCACCTCAACCGCTTCCACGTGCCGGGGAACGGGATGACGGTCGACGCCATCGTGAACATCGCGTTCCTGCTCTTCATCGGCAACAACTTCGGCATCCTCGCCGCGTCGAACCTCGGCTACGTGCTTGCGCACATGTTCGCGATCTCCGGGTTCCTGCTCCTCCGCCGTGACCGGCCGAACTGGCCACGCGCGATACGCCTCAGCCCGGTCTGGTCGCCGATCGCGGCTGTGCTCGCCGTGTGGTGCCTCATCCTGACCGTCGTCGGGTTCGGCTGGATGCAGGTCGCGGCGGGCGGCTATGGCGAAACGAAGGAGAAGGTGATCGGGATCCTCATCCTCGTGATCGCCGTCGTCCTCTTCTTCTACCGCAGGATCGTCGAGGACAAGGAGCGGCCGCACTGGCGCGAGGAGACACCGACCATGCCGGACGAGGCCGAGATGGCGCTCCTCCGCGAGGAGATGACACCTGCCACGTAGCTCCGGCAGTTCCGAGGTCTTCCGAGGGCGGCGTGAGCCGCCCTCGGCGTTCAGGCAATGAGATCTCGCTACCGGGTCAGTGCCCGGCGGGGCGCTCCCAGCCCTCCAGCTCCGGAGCGTGGTAGTCGGTGCCGACCGTACGCGAGCCCTCGACCCAAGGGCCGAGCTCGGGCTGGGGGAACTTGCAGTGGATCTCCTTCAGCTGGATCCCGTACGAGTTGCCCGAGGTCAGGTGCTTCATCAGCACCTTACGGGCGAGCTCGTCCTCCCGACCTGCGGGGATCGGGAAGTAGATCTTGATGAAGCAGTTCGAGTAGCGGTCGAAGACAGCGGGCGTCCCGTCCTCCTCGAGGAGCGCGATGTCCTCGAGCCAGTTGAGGTCGTCGCCCGGGGTGAGCGCATCGAGATCGATGCTGTCGACGAGCCCGATGTCCTCCTGGTACGGGAAACGCTTCCCCGCCAGGTACTCGGCGTCGATCGACTTGATCTTCTCCGGCTCGCTGTATGCCAGCTCGTGACCGGACATCAGTCCACCGCCCTGTCCTCATGCGCAGGTCGTGGATCCGCGGGAGCGGATCCACGACCGCGAGAATCCCTGAAGGGACCGCTGACGCGGCCGCGGCACAGCGGGTGGCGACCCGTAGTGTCGACCTTGCCCGCACGTCCCATCAGTCCACCGCCCTGAGCGGCTCGACGTCGCCGAGGTGCTGGCCCGCGATGAGGTCGTCCTCGGCCTTGATCGCGAGCAACCGCTTCACCTCGGAGAGGATCTCGTGCTCGGTGACGCCGGGTACGTACGTGGTACCTGCGAGCGGCACCTTCGCCATCGCCGCCGCCTCGACCGTGAGCGCCGCTAGGTCTTCGGGCTCGAGCGAGTGGATGTTCGTCTTCCCGCAGGCGCGGGCGAGCATCTGCACCTCCATCGTGAGCGCCGTGAGGAAGTTGTAGACGCGCTCCGAGGCCTCCTCGACCACGAGCCGCTTGCGCAGCTCGGGGTCCTGGGTCGCGACCCCGACCGGGCACCGGCCGGTGTGGCAGTGGTAGCACTGGCCGGCCGGGACGCCGACCGAGCCCTCGTAGTCGGTGACGCCGGGAATCTCCTTGTTGCAGTTGAGCGCCATCAGCGCCGAGTGGCCGATCGCGATCGCCTTCGCACCGAGCGCGAGCGCCTTGGCGACGTCGCCGCCGTTCCGGATCCCGCCTGCCACGACGAGGTCGATCTCGTCCGCGAGACCGACGTCCTCGAGCGCGCGGCGCGCCTCGGGGATCGCCGCCATCAGCGGGATCCCGGTCTCCTCCGTCGCGACATGTGGCCCTGCCCCGGTGCCGCCCTCGGCACCGTCGAGGTAGATGATGTCCGGTCCGCACTTGGCGGCCATCCGCACATCGTCGTACACGCGAGAGGCGCCGAGCTTGAGCTGGATCGGGATCTGGTAGTCGGTCGCCTCCCGGATCTCCTGGATCTTCAGCGAGAGGTCGTCGGGCCCGAGCCAGTCGGGGTGCCGTGCCGGCGAGCGCTGGTCGATCCCCGCGGGGAGCGAGCGCATCTCGGCGACCTGCTCGGTCACCTTCTGCCCCATCAGGTGTCCGCCGAGCCCGACCTTGCAACCCTGTCCGATGAAGAACTCGACCGCATCGGCGAGCATCAGGTGGTGCGGGTTGAACCCGTACCGGCTCTGGATGCACTGGTAGTACCACTTCGTGGAGTAGTCGCGCTCCGGCGGGATCATCCCGCCCTCGCCCGAGCAGGTCGCGGTGCCAGCCATCGAGGCGCCCTTGGCGAGCGCCATCTTCGCCTCGAGCGAGAGGGCCCCGAAGCTCATCCCGGTGATGTAGATGGGGATGTCGAGCTCGATCGGCTTCTTCGCAAAGCGCGCGCCGAGCACGGTCTTCGTCTCGCACTTCTCACGGTAGCCCTCGATCACGAAGCGGGTCAGCGTCCCGGGGAGGAACACGAGCTCGTCCCAGTGAGGGATCCGCTTGAAGATCGAGAAGCCGCGCATCCGGTAGCGGCCGAGCTCGGCCTTCATGTGGATGTCGTTGATGACCTCGGGTGTGAAGATGCGGCTCCGCCCGAGGATCTCCTTCGTTCCGGGTGTGTCCTCAGACATGACCGATTCTCCGCGGTTCGTGGGTGGACGAGGGCGGGGCAAGCCCCGCCCCTACGAACGTGAGGTGATCGAGGAAGGCGGCTTGTAGGGGCCGGGCTTGCCCGGCCCTGACCGACGATCTCATTCAGATCACCAGCTTCTTCTCGGACGGCTCGAGCGAGTCGTAGTTGTACAAGACCTTCCCGCACACGAACTTCTGCAGCTCGGGTGGTGTCCCGAGCCCGTAGATTCGGAACTTTCGCTCGATGAGCTCCGTGTCGGCGTCCGTCCACTCGCCCGGGACGCAGTCGATCCCGAGCGACTTCACCTTCCCGCCGACGTAGATCGTGCCGTCGTACATCGAGTCGCCGAGCCCGGCGCCTGCGTCGCCGAGGATGATCATGCGACCGCGCTGCATCATGAACCCGGTCATCGAGCCGACCGAACCGCAGACGATGATCGTGCCACCCTTCTGATCGATGCCGGTCCGGGCGCCGACACGGCCCTTGACGACCAGGTCGCCACCGCGCATCGCGGCTCCGGTCAGCGAGCCGGCGTTCGACTCGACCACTACGACCCCGCTCATCATGTTCTCGCACGCCGACCAGCCGACCCGTCCGTCGATCTGGATCTCGGGGCCGTCGATGATCCCGCAGCCGAAGTAGCCGAGCGAGCCCTTGAAGTGGATCTTGCAGCGCGTGAGGATGCCGACCCCGAGCGAGTGCTTCGCGCCGGGATTCTCGATCGTGACCTCCTTGATCCCCTCCTCGTAGACGAGGCGGCGCAATTCGAGGTTGATCGCCCTCGTCGTGAGGTCGTGCGCGTCGAACGTCGCCTTGTCGCCGTCGATCTCGGCGACCCGTGGCGCCTCTGCGAACGGCTCGGCAAGCCCGCGCGCGTCGTAGGAGATGCTCGTCTCGCCTACCGTTGCCACGTCGCCTCCTCGCTGCCCTGTGTCTCGAATGAAGGAGGGGGTACGTGGGGGAACCATGGGTTCCCCCACGTTGCTACCGCTGCCACACCAGTACCTCGCGTTCGTAGGGGTCGTAGGTCTCGATCTCGCGGTCCATGAGCTGGCGGATCGCGATCTCCTCGGACGCGATCGCGACGAGATCGTCCGATTCGTAGAGCACCAGCGGCTTGGCGGCGAGCTCGTCCTTCGCGACACCGAGTGCATCGTCGGTGACCGCGATGTACGTGAACACGCCGTCGAGCTCGTCGAGCGAGGCGTGCATCGCCTCTTCGAGTGTCGAGCCCTCGCTCATCTTCTCCGCCAGGTAGACGGCGATCACCTCCGAGTCGCACTCCGACATGAACCGGTGACCCGACCGCTCGAGTCGGCGGCGCCACATGAAGTAGTTCGTCAGCTGCCCGTTGTGGACGACCGCGACGTCGGAGAACGGGTAGGCCCAATAGGGATGGGCGCCCGCGATGTCGACCTCGGACTCCGTCGCCATCCGCACGTGCCCGATCGCGTGGGTCCCCTCGAAGGAGTCGAGCCCGTACTGACCTCCGACTGTCTCGGCGTCCCCGAGATCCTTGACGATCTCGAGCGAGCGACCGATCGACAGGACCTCGGCCTCGGGGATGTCCTCGACGATGTCGGCGAGCAGCTTGAGCTCGCCGTCGTAGCGGAAAGAGACGCGGAACGCATACGGCGTCTCGACCTCGACCTCGTGGATCGCCGCTCCCAGCCGCGCGAGGCGGCTCTCGACCTCGAAGCGGTGGCGGCGCAGCCGGTCCTCGAACTCGAAGTCACGCGGCGTGTTCGCATCGGCGAGCTTGTAACGCATGACGAGCATCCCCTCGGTGGCGGCGCCGTAGAGGGCGTAGCCCGTCGAGTCCGGCCCGCGGTGCTTCATCGACTGCAGCATCCGCGTCATCTCGTCCCCGATGGGTCGGGTCGACCCGTCGCGGTAGATGATCCCTGCGATACCGCACACTATGCCCTCCGCTCTGATCGGCATCCGCTCTCGCGGATGCCGATCGCGGTCGCCCCCGCCTTGGGCGGGCAAATCCCTGAAGCGGCCTGCTGCGCGGCCGAGCAGGCTCTGTCACGGGAGCACATCGAGGTACTCCTTCACGTCCCAGTCGCTGACCGTGGCGCAGTACCGCTCCCACTCGTCGCGCTTGTAGTGCATCCACACACGGTAGAGGTCGCCGGGCATCGCGCCGCGGATGACCTTGTCGGCCTCGAGCGCGTCGAGCGCGTCGCCGAACGTCATCGGGATCTTCTTCACCTTCTTGCCTGCCTGCATCGCCTCGTAGATGTTCCGCTCCTCCGGCTCGCCCGGATCGAGCTTGCGCTTGATCCCGTCCGCCATCGCCGCGATCAGCACGGCCATCGAGAGGTACGGGTTGACGGCGGAGTCGACCGAGCGGTACTCGAACCGACCGGGCGCCGAGACGCGCAGCGCGGTCGTCCGGTTCTGATAGCCCCAGTCGGCGAACACCGGCGCCCAGAACCCCGTGTCCCAGAGGCGCCGATACGAGTTCACGGTCGAGGCGGTGACTGCGGTCAGCGCACCGAGGTGCTCGAGGATGCCGCCGATCGCGTAGAGCCCGATCTGGCTCGGCTTCTGACGGTCGTCGGTGTCCGGGTCGAACGCGTTCCGGTCGCCCTCCCACAGCGAGATGTTGTGGTGGCACCCGTTCGCCGACACGCCCATGAACGGCTTTGGCATGAAGCACGGGAACACGCCGAGCTCGCGGCCGACCTGCCGGCAGACCTGCCGGTACGTCGAGAGGTTGTCCGCGGTGCGCTCCGCCCGGTCGAAGTTGAAGTTCAGCTCGATCTGCCCCGGGGCGTCCTCGTGGTCGCCCTGGATCATGTCGAGCCCCATCGCCTGGCTGTACTCGATCACCTTGTGGATGATCGGCTGGAGCTCGGAGAACTGGTCGATGTGGTAGCAGTAGGGCTTCGTGACGCCGTCGACGTCGGGCGTGCCGTCGTCCTTGAGCTTGAGCCACATCATCTCCGGCTCCGTGCCGGCGCGCAGGTGGAGCCCGGTCTTCTCCTCGAACGCCTGCTGGACCCGGATCAGGTTCGAGCGGCTGTCCGACGTGAGCCAACCGCCCGGGTCCTCCCGCTCCTCGCGGTTGCGGAAGCACCGGCACCAGACGCGCGCGACCTTCGAGTCCCACGGGAGCGGCATGAACGTCTCGGGCTCGGGGAGCCCGACGAGCTCGGCAGACTCGGGGCCGTAGCCGATGTACTCGCCGTAGCGGTCGACGAACAGGTTCGCGGTCGAGCCGTACACGAGCTGGAAACCCTTCTCTGCGATCGACTCCCAGTGGCTCGCCGGGACGCCCTTGCCCATGATCCGGCCGGTCACGGAGGGGAACTGGTAGTAGATGTAGGTGATCCCCGCCTTGTCGATCTGCTTGCGGACCTTCTGGACCGCCGCATCGCGCTCCTCGGCGCTGACGAAAGCCTCGAGATCGGTCGGCACCACTGTCCTCCTTGGTTCGTGCGCGGTCAGCCGCCCCGCCGGAGAGGCATGGCGACGCGGGTTTCGTATCTACGTGCGGACCCGTGGGGTGTCAAGCAGGCGTTGCCACCTGTGCAATGGCCTCCCACTGAGCGACTCATCGCGGGCATTCTCCCACGTCAGCGGCTAGCCTGCTCCGATGTCCGACCTGCGCTCCGACGTCCTGACCGCCGACCAGAAAGCCGCGCTCGAAGCGGAGCTTGCCGAGCTCGAAGGGCCCCGCCGCGCAGCAGCGGTCGAGGCGATCGCGACTGCTCGATCGTTCGGCGACCTGTCGGAGAACTTCGAGTACCACGCGGCAAAGAACGAGCAGGGCTTGCTCGAGGCGCGCATCGCCAAGCTCCGCGCGCGGCTCCAGCATGCGGTCGTCGTCGAGCACGACACCGACGAGCACGTCGGTCCCGGCTCGGTCGTCGAGATCGAGGACGAGCAGGGCGAGGCGATGGAGGTCACCATCTCGCCGGTCGGAGGGGTCTCGCCCGACTCACCGCTCGGACGGGCGCTCATGGGCCGTGCGATCGGCGATGTCGTCGCCGTCGAGGCGCCGCGCGGCTCCTGGAGCGCGCGCGTCGTCGCCATCAGGCGCACGTAGCCCGACCGAGCTGCAGCGCGGCTTACGGGGTCGCGACCCGCTCGCCGTACCCGCTCGTCACCCCGTAGACGGTCACCTCGGGCTGGGAGACGAGCTTCAGAAACGAACTCCGCGCCGCATCCGCGCGCTCGAGCGCGGCCGGGTCGACCCGAACCGACTCGCCCCGCCACGCCACGCGCTCGAATGCGTCCAGATCGATGTCGAACCGTGAGCCGAGCTCAACCATCACGCCGGGAACCTAGCCAGGTGAGGCTCGCTCACGCGAGCCGCTGCTCGACGTCGAGCGCGGCGTGCGGCGCATCGGGCTCGTCGCCGTGGCGGAAGAAGCCATACGCCTCGATGCCGCGCACCGCAAGTTCCGCCAACCGCGCCGCGATCTCCGCTCGCTCGGCGTCGGAGTACGACAGCTCGCGGAAGCGCAGATAGGCCCAGCCGGCGGTGCCGGCCATGTCGCCGACCCGCGCGACGCCATGCTCGGCGAGGCGCGCCTCGATCCCGTCCCAGCTCGGGTCGCGGAGGTCGAGGGCGTACCGGATCCCGGGGTCGGCGGCGCCGAGGAGGAGCTCGACCAGCCCGTCGTCGCGCGGAGCTTCGACGACGACGCGCACGCAGCCGAGCCGGTCGCCGAGCGCGCGCACGCGCTCCTCGAAGACGTCGAGCCGCCGCTCGACGCGCGGTGGAGCCTTCACCGCGAAGCGGAAGCCGTCGGGGACCTGTCCTGCCCAGCGCGCGAACTGCTCCTCGGAGGGCAGGCGGTACTTCGTCGCGTTCAGCTCGACCGCGTGCAGCAGGCTGGCGTAGTGGGTGAGGAACGAGGGCGGCTGGAGGTCGGGCGGGTAGAAGCCGGGCTTCCAGCTCGGGTACGACCAGCCACTCGTCCCGACGTGGACCCCGCTCACGTCCGCTCGTACCGCACGAAGGCGAACGGCACTCCACTTGCAGAGACGTGGGGCTCGCGCGTCACCTCTCGGAACACCGAGCGGTCGAAGCTCGGGAAGAACACGTCGGCGTCGACGTCGATGCCGAGCTCGGTCAGCTCGAGCGCGTCGGCACGCGGGACCGCCTGCGCATACAGCTGCGCTCCGCCGATCACGAACGCGTCGGGCTCCCCGGTGAGGCGCTCGAGCGCGTCGTCGAGCGAGGATGCCCGCTCGGCCCCATCGGCCGTCCACTCGGGAGAGCGCGTCAGCACGAGGTTGCGCCGCCCGGGCAGAGGACGAAACCGGTCCGGGATGGAGTCCCAGGTCAGCCGTCCCATGACCACCGGATGACCGGTGGTCAGCTTGCGGAAGTGGGCGAGATCCTCCGGCAGGTACCACGGGAGCTCGCCGTGCCTCCCGATCGCCATGTTGCGAGCGACGGCGGCGACGACGACGAGTCTCACACCGCGACCGGCGCGCGGATCGCCGGGTGGTGGACGTACCCGACCAGATCGAGGTCCTCGAAGGAGTAGTCGAAGATCGAGGCCGGTCGGCGACGCAGCTCGAGCGTCGGGTAGGGATACGGGTCGCGCTCGAGCTGGAGCGCGACCTGGTCGCGGTGGTTGTCGTAGATGTGGCAGTCACCGCCGGTCCAGACGAAATCCCCGACCTCGAGGTCGCACTGCTGCGCGAGCAGGTGCGTCAGCAGCGCGTAGCTCGCGATGTTGAACGGGACGCCCAGGAACACGTCCGCGCTCCGCTGGTAGAGCTGGCAGCTGAGCCGCCCCTGGGCGACATGGAACTGGAAGAACGCGTGGCACGGCATCAGCGCCATCTCGTGGAGGTCGGCGACGTTCCAGGCACTGACGACGATCCGCCGCGAGTCCGGATCCTCGCGCAGGAGCCGAACCGCCTCGGCGATCTGGTCGATGTGTCGCCCGTCCGGTGTCGGCCAGCTGCGCCACTGGACGCCGTAGACCGGTCCGAGGTCACCTTCGCCGTCGGCCCACTCGTCCCAGATCGTCACACCGTGCTCCTGGAGCCAGCGGACATTGCCGTCACCCCGGAGGAACCAGAGAAGCTCGTACGCGATCGACGGGAAGTGCACCTTCTTCGTCGTGACGAGCGGGAACCCCACGGCGAGGTCGAAGCGCATCTGGTACCCGAACACGCTCACGGTGCCCGTTCCCGTGCGGTCGTGCTTGGGCACGCCGTGCGCGAGCACGTGTCGCGCGAAGTCCTCGTACTGCGAGCCTGTGCCGCCTCTGCCGGAGATCGTGTCCACGATCATCGAAGATAGCGCGCCGTCCGGCGGCACCCTCAGGCGTTGCCCGTGGTGAGCACGGCGCTGCCCGGGCCGAATCCCGTGCGCACCACCCAACCGGTGAACTCGCTGAGCCGGTACGGCGCGTTCAACCTGACGGTGGTCTCTTCGTCGGCGACGACGAACGTCCCGCACGACTCCGCGGGCTCGCCGTCGCGGGTGAGCCAGAGCTCGTATGTGTTCCGGCCCGGGAGGCGCGGCAGGCCGCTGACCGTGAGCTCCATCGGCCAGTTCCCCGCGGCGTCACGCTCGAACACGACGAGCTGGCCGGTCGCCTCGCCCTGACCGGTGAGCGCGAGCGTCTGGACGCCCGACGCCGGCCCACTCCCGCCACCGAGCACGTAGCCCGCTCCGAACAGGAGCGCCGCTACAACGGCCGCGATCGCGATCGTCGTTGCGCGGAACCGTCGTCGCAGCGGCACCGGTTCGACAGCCGCGGTGCTCGGCGGCTCCGCCAGCCGGGGAGACAGCTCGGGTGGCGCGCCCGCCTCGAGGAGCATCCCGTGCACGCGCTCGAGCCGAGCGCGCTCATCACCCGCGAGCTCGTCGCCGACGAGCGAGTCGAAGGTCGGGGGATCGCTCATCGCAGCTCGTCCTCCAGCTCGTCCGCCAAGCGCGCGAGCGCCGAGCGGGTTCGGGTCTTGACGGTGCCCAACGGGATCCCGAGGAAGCGAGCGATCTCGCTCTGCGAGAGCCCGCCCCAGTATGCGAGCTCGATCGGCCCACGCTGCTCGTCGGGGAGCTGCTCGATCGCTGCGTGGACGCGCCACGAGAGCCAGGCCGCCTCGGCCTCGGTCTCGGGGCTCGCGGATGGGTCGGCCAGCTCGGGTGCGGTCGCGGTGGCAGCCTCGGGTGTCTTGCGCAGCACGTCGACGATCGCATTCCGCGCGACCGCGTACAGCCAGGCGCCACCGGGCCCGCGGCGCGCGTCGTATCGGCCCGCGGATCGCCAGAGCGCCGCGAACGTCTCCTGCACCGCGTCCTCGGCCCGCCCGCGGTCTCTGATCCGGCGCAGCGCCAGCCCGAGCACGGGACGCGCGAACCGGCGGTACAGCTCCTCGAACGCGCCGCGGTCGCGGTCGGCGACGCGCTGGATCAGCGCGCCGTCGGACTGCTCGCTCCGGCCGAGAGCCTCGATGCTCAGAGGGGCTCCCGGCCGGGGCGGCGACATGAGCGCGATTCCGTGCACATTCGATCTACGCTCGGGGCGTGCGTCCGGATTCTGCTTGCCTGTGTCGGTTGCGACGACCGGTGCTCAGCCCGCTGCGTCGAACTTCTGGCCGACCACGTCCCAATTGACGACGTTCCACCAGGCCGCGAGGTAGTCGGGGCGCCGATTCTGGTAGTTCAGGTAGTAGGCGTGCTCCCAGACGTCGATCCCGAGCACGGGGGTTGCCCCGTCCATCAGCGGTGAGTCCTGGTTCGGCGTCGAGGTGACCGAGATCCCGTCGCCGTCGCGGATCACCCAAGCCCAACCCGACCCGAACCGCTTGACGCCCGCGTCGTTGACCGCCGCCTGCAGCGCCTCGACCCCGCCGAAGCCGTCGATCGCGCTCGCCAGCGCTCCCCCAGCCGCGCCGCCGCCCGGCGCCATGATCTCCCAGAACAGCGTGTGGTTGGCGTGACCCCCGCCGTTGTTCCGCACCGCGGTTCGCTTGTCTTCGGGCACCTGCGCCAGGTCTCCGATCAGCGCCTCGATCGACTGCTCGGGAACGCCGGTCCCCTCGAGCGCGGCGTTGAGGTTCGTCACGTAGGCCGCGTGGTGCTTGTCGTGGTGGATCTCCATCGTGCGCGCGTCGACGTGCGGCTCGAGCGCGTCGAAGGCATAGCTCAGATCGGGGACCGAATAGCCCATCGCTTCGTCTCCTTCGTCGATTTCTCGCTTCCACGCAAGGATATGCTCCCGCCGCCTCACCAACGCCGCCGCAGGAGGACGTAGATCTAGATGTCCGCACTCAAGGAGATCAGCCCCCGCCCCCTGGATCCCCGTCTGCTCACGCTCAACGGCATCTCGCGCGCCACGAGCGAGGCGCATCACCGGCTCTACGAGGGCTACGTCGCAAAGCGCAACGAGATCGTCGCATTGCTCGAGACCGCCGACCGGGGCAAAGCGAACCAGGTGCACTCCGAGCTGCGCTCGCTGAAGCTCGAGCTCACCTTCGCGCTGGGGGCGATCAAGAACCACGAGGTCTACTTCGGCCATCTCGGCGGAGAAGGGGGCGACCCGACCGGCCCGTTCGGTGCGCTCGTCGAGCGCGACTTCGGGTCGGCGGCAGCGTGGCGCGATGATCTGCGAGCCACTGGGATAGCCGGCCGCGGCTGGGCATGGACGGCGTTCGACTGGGACGAGCGACGGCTGTTCACCTTCCTCGGCGACTCGCAGAACACCTTCCCCGTCTGGAACGCCACACCGCTCGTCGCCCTCGACGTCCACGAGCATGCGTACTTCCTCGACTACCAGACCGACCGTGCGTCGTACATCGAGGCGTTCTTCGAGAACCTCGACTGGGACGCGGTCAACGGATGGGTGGCGAGCTACGGGATCCCCTCATAGGGCGCACGGGTGATTCGCGACCTCCTCGTGATCCTCGGTGGCTACCTGCTCGGCTCGGTGCCGTTCGGGTACCTCGTCCCGCGCGTCTTCCGCGGCGAGGACATCAGGAAGCAGGGCAGCGGCAACGTCGGCGCCTCGAACGTCTGGCGCGTGTACGGCCTGCCGCTCGGGCTCGCGGTCGCGGTGCTCGACGTCGCGAAGGGGTTCGTCCCGGCGCTCGTCGGGCTGAAGCTCGCCGGCGACTGGGTAGGGGTGCTCGCGGGAGCGGCGGCGATGCTCGGCCACGCCCGCCCGGTGTACCTCGGCTTCGCACGCGGCGGCAAGATGGTCGCGACTGCGGGAGGGGTGAGCCTCGCGCTCGCGCCGCTCCCGGCGGGATGCTGTCTCATCACGTGGGTCGCGGTGTTCGCCCTCTGTCGCTACGCATCGCTCGCCTCGATCGCGACAGCCATCGCGTTGCCGCTGTTCTGCATCCTCTTCGGTGCGTCATGGCCGATCGTGGGGTTTGCGGCCGGCGCGACGGCCGGCGTCATCGTGCTGCATCGCCAGAACATCCGCCGGCTGCTGGCGGGCACCGAGCCGCGCTTCACGCGGACGGCACGCGCCTGAGGGTCACAAGCCTCTCGCGCCTTCCGGCGGGGCTCTAGCCGAGCCAGCGGTCGAGCGTCGTCTGCGCGCTGACGTCGGTGCCGGCCAGCTCCGCCCGCAGCTCGCCAACCGTCCCCCATCGCTCGGCGACGACGTCGTGGTCGTGGATCGTCTCGAGGTTCAGCTGCCTGGCGAGAACGAAATCCTCGTCGGCGAGATCCGGCCGCGCATCGAGGAGACCCTTGAGCGAGAGGCGAACCGAGTCCTCGACGAACCGCGGCTGGAGGTGTGCATGCTCGACGATGAACAGCTCGTCGGGCCGCTTGAGCAGCTCGAAGACCGGTGCGCTCATCGAGCGCTCGACGATCTCGACGAGCTCCTCGGCGTCGACGTCCGCGCGCGTGCCCACGAGCAGCGTCCCGCGACCACGCTGGTTGTGGGTCGCGAGCGGGACGAGCTCGAGGATCCGGTCGACGTCGTCGCCAAACCCGGCCTCGACGAGCCGCTCGGCTGCGTGACCGCGGACGAGACCCTGCGCGCAGGGGCATGCGTTGATGCCAGTCGCCTCGACACCGACCACCCGCCTCGTGGAGGTCTCGCTCGCCGCTGCGATCCCGAGCAGGGACACCATCTCCTGCGTCGAGAGTCCGGTGACGGGCGTCTCCCGTCGGATCGGCCAGCGGGCCGTGATCCGCACCTCCGCGCGCAGCGCACCCTGACGCTCGACGATGTGGCTGGCGATCGTCTCCGCTAGCACCTCGATCTGGAGCCCTTCGCCGAGCACCGCCTCGTCGATGGCCTCGTCGAACAGCTCGGGAAAGCGCGACATGTGGACACCCTTCTGCCCTCGGGCCAGGTCGACCGTGCAGTCGAGATCGGCGGCCATCAACGTCTCCGCCGTCCCGCGTCGGATGCGAATCGCCTTCTGGATTCCGGTGACGCCGGCCCTCGACAGCGCGAGCTGGACGGGCGGCGTCGAGGCCTGCATGTCGTCGACCTGCGGCAGCTTCGCCATCGGCTGAACGTAGCAGCGGTCGTGCGGCTAGCGGAGGAGCCGCGAGAGCCGCCGGTCCTTCAACACCTTGCCACCGGTCTGACAGGCGGCGCAGTAGGTGATCGTGTGCTCCTCGAAGTCGACCCGGCGGAGAGTGTCCCCGCAGCGGGGGCACGGCTGGCCGAAGTGACCGTGGATCCGATAGACCACGTCGTCGCCCTCGCCCGCGAGTCGTAGCTCGAGCGCCCGCTCGAGGTCGGAGTGGATGGCCGTGGCGAGTGCCGTGACGTCGTCGTCTCTCAGGTCGGTCGAGAGCCTGAACGGCGAGACCTGTGCCAACCAGAGGATCTCGTTCGCATGCGCACGCCCGATCCCCGCCAGCGCTCGCTGGTCACGGAGGAGCGGGTGGAGCTGCCGTCGTTCGGCGCGCAGGATCGCCGTCAGCGCCTGGTCGTCGAGCTCGAGCGCGTCCGGGCCGAGGTGGGCGAGGTCGGCGTCGAGCTGCGCCGGGGTGACGAGCCAGACGCCTGCTCGCTTCTTCGAGCCGGCCTCCGTGAGGACGAGCCGACCGCCGTCCTCGAGCTCGACCCCGAACATCGGCTTTGCCGGTGCCTTCTTCCCAAGCGGGTGGTAGCGGAGTCGCCCGGCGCTCATCAGATGAACCCGAAGCACGAGCTCCTCGTCGAGGGTCGGGAACAGGAGGTTCTTCCCCCGGCGCCGGGCGCCGGCGAGCGTCCGCCCGACGAGTGCCGACGGCGGCGGGTCGTACGTCTTCAGCGTCGCGATGTGCCCCGGGAGCACCCGAGCGACCGGCGAGCAGCGCACGAGCGGATCGAGCTCGCGAACCCACGCCTCCACCTCGGGCAGCTCGGGCATCGAGCTGACTGTACTGCGGGATCTCCCCGCTAGGCTCTCGCCCGATGGAGCCGCTGCTCGTCGAGGTGACCCGCGGCGACGTGGTCGAGGCGCAGCACCGCGTTCATGTGGTCGCTGTGCGGGACGGGCGGCTCGAGCTCCAGCTCGGCGATCCGGAGCTCGTCACATTCCTGCGCTCCTCGTCCAAGCCGATCCAGGCGCTACCCGTCCTCCGCGCCCGGCCCGATCTCGATGACGAGGAGATCGTGCTCCTGTGCGCCTCGCATCTCGGGCAGCCCGAGCAAGTGGCGATCGTCGAGCGGATCCTCGCGACCGCCGAAGCGACCGAGGACGACCTCGAGTGTGGGCCCGCGCCGACAAGGATCCGGCACAACTGCTCGGGCAAGCACGCAGGATTCATCCTGCTCTGCCGCGCCGAGGGTTGGCCTGTCGCGGGGTACCACCAGCGAGAGCATCCGTGCCAGCAGGCGATGTTGGCCGAGGTCGCCGCGGCGGCGGATGTCGATCCCGCGTCGATTCCCGTCGGCGTCGACGGATGTGGCGTGCCGACGTTCGCGTTCCGGCTCGACCGGATCGCCGGGTTGTTCGGCCGCTTTCCGACCCTGCCAGCTGCCGACCGCGCGATCGCCGCGATGCACACCCGTCCCGAGCTCCTCCGCGGGCCGGTCGCCGCCGACGTCGCGATCAACCGATCGCTCGAGGGCTGGGTCGCAAAGGGCGGGGCCGAAGGGCTCCTCTGCGCAAGCGGTCCCACCGGGCTCGGGCTCGTGCTCAAGGTCGAGGACGGAGCGTTTCGCGCGATCCGGCCGGCGCTCGGTGAGGCGCTTCGCCGTCTCGGCATCGATCCGGGTGACGTCGACCTCGAGACGGTGGTCAACAGTCGCGGCGAGACCGTCGGCGCAGCGCGCGTCGCGTGACCGCCGGTCGCGGCCGAGGATCACCCACGGATCCCCTTCCCAAAGCCCGGAGTCGTATATACGATGCGCCGCCGATGGGTCGGAGCCGCGACCGGGGGGAGGTCCGGCTCGAAGTGTTTGTAGGGGTCTGTCTTCGTTCACCGCCGAGCACGAAAGAGAGGTCCATGCTCTCCGTCGACATTGCCCTCCCGGACGTCGAGGAGCTCCACAAGCTCGTGGAGCACGGCCAGGAGAAGGGTTTTCTCACGTACGACGAGATCGTCAAGACCGTCGATGAGATCGATCTCACGAAGGAGCAGCTCGAGGACTTCACCACCTACCTGATCGACCACTCGATCGAGCTGGTCGAAGGCGAGCAACACAAGACGCTCCCCCACGAGCAGCCGCTCGCCCCACCCGAGGACGAGGCGAAGACGGCACCGAAGCTCGACCTCACCGTCGAGCCGTCGCTCGACTCGCTGAGGCTCTACCTCCGCGAGATCGGGAAGCGCCCGCTGCTGACGGCCGACCAGGAGGTGACGCTCGCGAAGCGGATCGAGCGCGGCGACATGGCGGCGAAGCAGCACATGATCGAGGCGAACCTGCGCCTCGTCGTGTCGATCGCGAAGGGGTACCTCGGGCGCGGGCTGTCGTTTCTCGACCTCATCCAGGAGGGGTCGCTCGGTCTGATCCGCGCCGTCGAGAAGTTCGACTACCGGAAGGGCTACAAGTTCTCGACGTACGCCACCTGGTGGATCCGACAGGCCGTCACGCGGGCGATCGCCGACAAGGCGCGCACGATCCGGATCCCGGTGCACATGGTCGAGAAGCTCAACAAGGTCGTTCACATCGAGCGCCAGCTCGTTCAGCGGCTCGGACGCGAGCCGCGGCCGGAGGAGATCGCCGAGGAGCTCGAAATGACGACCGAGGAGGTCAGGGAGATCCTCCGCATGGCTCAGCTCCCCGTCTCGTTGGAGAAGCCCGTCGGCGAGGAGGAGGACTCCTCGCTCGGTGACTTCGTCCCGGACGACCAGGCCGAGTCGCCGTTCGACACCGCGTCGCTCTCGCTGCGGCGCGAGGACATCGAGATGGCGCTGGCGTCGCTCCCCGATCGCGAGCGCAAGGTGATCGAGCTCCGGTTCGGGCTCAGCGGCGAGCCACCGTGCACCCTCGAGGAGGTCGGGCGGGCGTTCGGAGTGACGCGCGAGCGGATCCGGCAGATCGAGAACAACACGCTCAAGAAGCTCGAGGGCCTGCCCGAGGCCCAGGCGCTCAAGGACTGCGTGTAGGCACCGTCGCCGCTGCGATGCCCTCCGCGCCCGGCCGGAGCAGCGCGACGACCACGAGACCTGCCACGCCTGCCGCGACAATCGTCGCGGCGGGCGGCACCACCTCGGCCAGCGCCCCCGCGGCCGCGAAGCCGGCTCCCTGCAGCGCAACGAGGCCCGAGGTGTTGATCGCCAGCGCCCGGCCGAGGAGCTCTCCCGACGCCGCGTTCCTGATGAGCGCGTCGAGACCAAGGCCGTACGCGGCTCCGATCCCCGAGACGACGAGGAGCAGGAACGCCACCGCGAACGACGGGTCGGCGGCGAAGCCGAGCAACGGGACGAAGACGACCACTGCGAGCGGCGTGACGAGCCGCCGCTGGCGCTCCGGAGAGAGCGCCCAGACTCCGGCGAGGTCGCCTGCGACGAACCCGATCGGGATCGCGACGAGCCAGATGCCGACGAGCGCGGCCGAGCCTCCGTGGGACGAGACGTACGGTGCCGCCAGTGCCTCGGGGGCGACGGCGAACGTGGGGATGAGCCAGCTGAGTGCGAGCAGCCGGCCGAGCGGCTGCCGGCGCAATACCGCGCGAAGCCCGCTGAGGGAGTCGCCCACGAGCGCGGGGCGTCCCGCGGCTGCATGGGCCGTGGGTCTCGCGACGAGCCCGGTCCCGACGAGCGCAGCGGAGAAGACGAACGTCGCGGCATTGATCGCGAGGACACCGGTCGGCGACAGCGCGAGAAGCAACGCGCCACCCAGGGCATTCCCGGCGATCTGGGTGGTCTGACCCGTGATGCGCATGAGCGAGCGCGCCGGGACATAGGCGTCGTGCGGTACGAGGCGCGGGATGAGCGCGCTTCGCGCTCCGCCGGAGATGCTGGCGAGTAGCCCGAGTAGCGTCAGGAGCGCGAGGAGCGCGCCGACGGGCATCCCAGGGACCGCCATGGGCACGACCGTCGCCGCGCAGCCGAGGTCGCAGACGACGAGCAGCCGTCGGATCGGGACGCGATCGACGATCGCACTGAGAAACATGCCCGTCACGAGGAATGGCGCGAACGCGAGCGCGAACGTCAGCGAGGAGAGAAACGGTGACCCGGTCCGCTCGTAGACGAGCACCGTGAGCGCGACCGCCGCGACGACCGAGCCCACCATCGAGATCGTGTACGCGGCGAACAGCGCCCGGAACTCGGGTGAGGCGAGGGCGTCGCGGTAACGAGACCCAGCGGCACGTGGCTCCTGCGGCGACACGCAGGCAGCATCGACGGGCATCGCGGAGGATGCGAGAGATTCGTCCTTGACCGTATCTTTGTAGAGCCGTGACACGCCTCGTCGTGAGCCGAGAGGACGACCTGCTCGGAATCCGCTTCGCGCGGTCACCCGTCTGGGAGGCCCAGGCGGCCGTCGATGTCCTGCTTCACGGGGGACGGCGCCGCACGCCGCGTGGGTCGCGGCCGTGCGTGACCGTGCCCGCGGCCTCGAGCTCGGGCCTCTGGCCGCAGTCGGCTCCGCGTCACGCTGGGTGCCCGACTTCCTCGCGCCGCCGCCAACCACGCCCAGCCCTGACATCTACCGGCAACTGCGCGAGATCGCGCGAACGCCGCTCGACAGGGTCGAGGCCGAGCTCGCGCGGTGCCGGGCCGCAGCGAGGAGCGACGCGTACCTCCCGGTCCTCGACGAGCTCCTGGCCGACCCCGCGGTCGCACTCCGTGTGCTCGTGGACAGCCTCGCGGATGCCTGGAGGGTCCTCGTCGCCCCGGTCTGGCCTGCCGTGTCCACCGTCCTCGACGCAGACATCGCCTACCGGACGAGGCTGCTCGGTCGCCGCGGTCTCGCCGCGGTCCTGGCCGGGCTCCATCCCAGCGCGCGCCACGTCCGTGGTGCGATCGAGGTCGACGACGGCTCCGGCGAGGTGGTCGAGCTCGGAGGACGCGGGCTCGTGCTGCTGCCCAGCGCGTTCTTCTGGTCGAAAGCGGTCGCGATCGTCGAGCGGCCGTGGCAACCGACCGTCGCCTACCCGGCACGTGGCGTGGCGGCGATGTGGCGCGACACCGAGGAGCCCTCGAGGGCCGTCGGCCGGCTCCTCGGTCGTACCCGTGCGCTCGTGCTGGCGTCCGTCGGGTCGCCCAGCTCGACGACGGGTCTTGCGCAGCGCCTCGACAAGAGCCCCGCGACGATCTCGGCCCACCTCCTCGCTCTCCGCGAAGCAGGGCTCATCGGCTCGGCGCGGTACGGGCACGAGGTCCGCTACGTCAGGACGCGCCTCGGGACCGCAGTGCTCCGCGGCTCGCGGATCCAGGGCGGCGAGGTCGGCCGGACGTCAGGCTGACTGCGCGGCGAGGACGTTCTCGGTTGCGAGCGCGCCGAGGAGCGACTCACGCAGATCGCTCCCGAGCTGGGCGACATCCGCGTCGAGCGGCGCGTACGCCGTCACCTCGAGCAACACCGCGGCGCCCTTGATCTCGCCGACCGCCACGCGGGGTGTGTCGCGGAGGAGCCCGGGTAGCTTGTCGAGCGCCTTGAGCGACGTCTCTCGTGCCGTCGCGATCGGCGCATCGAGCCTGATCGGGAGCGTGACGCTGATCGCGCGCCGGGGGTCGCGGATCGTCCGGTTGACGATCGTCGAGCTCGTCAGCTGGCTGTTGGGGATGAACACACGTCGCTCGTCGTCGGTCACGAGCGTCGTGTACAGCAGGCTCATCTCCTCGACGAACCCGGTCTGGTCGGCGACGGTCACGCGGTCGCCCAGGCGGAGCGGCTGGGCGAACGCGACGAGCATCCCCGACCCGAGGTTCGAGAGCGGGGTGTTGAAGGCGAGACCGACGAACAGCGCGAGCACGGCGCTCGAGGCGAGCAGAGCGTCCACGAGCTGATCGGTCTGCGGGTAGAGCGAGAGGACGTGCCACACCACGATCCCGATTGCGAACGCGACGATCACCTTGCGGACGAACCCGAGCGTCGTGTGCCGTCGTGCCGCCCCCTCGGGGTCGCGAGCGTCCTGCTTCTGCTCGTACTTCGCGAACGCCCGGCCGAGCAGCCAGCGGAGCGCGACCACGGCGACCAGGCCGACGCCGGCGGAGATCAGCGCCTCGACGGTACGACCGCTCACCGCACGGTCTTCGGCGCTTGCGCGCGAGTGCCTCCCCTCGGCGGCGCGGACATGGGTTTTCCGTGTAGCCGATGGCCGTAGAGGCCGGGCATGCCCGGCCTGAGGGCCGTCAGGCCCTCACCGGACCTGCTCCATCTCGGGCTCGCGGTCGAGCTCGAACGCGGCGTGCAGCGCGCGCACCGCGCGCGGAATCTCGCTTCGGGCGATCAGGCAGGAGATCCGGATCGGCGAGGTCGAGATCATCTGCAGGTTGATCTCCTCGTCGGCGAGGGTCCTGAACATCTTGGCCGCGACCCCAGGGTGCGAGCGCATCCCTGCTCCGACGAGCGAGATCTTCCCGAGCCCGTGGTTCTCCTCGACGGAGTACGAGCCGAGCTCCTGCTGGGTTGCCTCGAGCGCACGTTGCGTCGCGGCGACGTCCTCGTCCGGGACGGAGAACGACATCTCCGCCTTCCCGTGCACGGTGTTCTGGATGATGGTGTCGACGTTCACGTGGGCGGCGGCGACCGTGTCGAACACGAGCGCGGCGACCCCCGGGCGGTCAGGGATCCCGGTGAGGGTGAACACGACGTCTGTCTCCGAGTGCGTAACGGCCGACACGATCGGCTGTTCCATGCCAACTCCTTCCTGGATCCAGGTGCCCTCCTCGTCGGAGAACGTCGAACGGGCGTGAACGCGCACGCCGTGGTTGCGGGCCAGCTCCACCGACCGCAGCATCAGGACCTTGGCCCCCGACGCCGACATCTCGAGCATCTCCTCGTACGAGATCCGAGGCAGCTTGCGAGCCTCCGGGACGATCCGCGGGTCTGCGGTGAAGACACCGGGCACGTCGGAGTAGATCTCGCACGCGCCGCCGAGCGCCGCCGCCAGCGCGACCGCCGTCGCGTCGGTGCCGCCGCGGCCGAGCGTCGTGACGTCCATCGTGTCGCGCGAGAACCCCTGGAACCCGGCGACGAGCACGATCTGGTTCTCGTCGAGCGCCTTGCGCACGCGGTCGGCGCGGATCTCGGTGATCTTCGCCTTCGTGTGCGCCGCGTCGGTGAGGATGCCGGCCTGCGACCCGGTGAACGAGATCGCCTCCTCACCGAGGTCGTGGATCGCCATCGCGACGAGGGCGCACGCGATCCGCTCCCCGGTGGAGAGGAGCATGTCGAGCTCGCGTGGGTCCGGGACGGGCGAGACGTCGTGGGCGAGTGAGATCAGGCTGTCGGTGGTCTTCCCCATCGCCGACACCGTCCCGACGACCCGGAGCCCGCGTCGCTTCGCGTCGACGAACCGACGGGCGACGAGCCGCACCTTGTCGGGGTCGGCGACCGACGAGCCGCCGAACTTCATCACGATCGTGTCGAAACCAGCTTCCGGTGGCATCGCGTGGCGGTCTCTAGTCGGTGAGACCGGGGCGGTGGTAGCCGCGTGCATACGACGGCACCGGAATGCCGTCGCGGAGGTCGGGATCGGGTACCGGGTCGAGCGCGTGAACGACGAGCGGGACGTGACCGGCCCAGACGTCGAGGTCGGCGTCCGGGGTGTCGCCGTCCTCTGCGCCACCGTCCCGGATCTTGGCGGACGCCTCGTCGAGCGGAAGCCGCAGCACGCCGGTCGCCTTCAGCTCCTTGGCGGTCGGCTGACGCGCGTCTTCCCAGCGACCGGGGAGTAGCTTCTCGGTGAACGCGTGCAGCGCCTCGCGCTTCTCGTCGGCGTCGTCGACGGGGACGGCCATCCCCAGGACGACGACGGAGCGGTAGTTCATCGAGTGCTCGAACACGGAGCGTGCGAGCACGACCCCGTCGAGCAAGGTCACCGTGAGACAGGCAGGGACGCCCTCTCCCAGCGCGCGGACGGTCCTGCTTGCGGACGACCCGTGGACGTAGACGTGGTCGTCGACCCTCGCATGGAGAGTCGGGATCACGAACGGCTGGCCGTTCTCGACGAGCCCGAGATGGGCGACGAGGCCGGCGTCGAGCACGGAGTCGATCGCCTCGCGGTCGTAGCGGGCCCGCTCGTGGATCCGCCGGACACGTGTCCGTTGCGACGGCGCGGATGAGCGGTTGCTCATGCGTCCACCCTAGACGTCGGCGCCGACCACAGCCCAGGGGCTTGGGCGCCCCGTTCCGGGCAGGCAGCAGTCCGTTGGGCAGGTGTCGGGGCTCGCGCCGAACCGCCCTACGGCGCGACGCGCCGAGCCCGGTAGCAGGCGCTCCTGGACGAGCTCCCTGATCATCGCGACGAATGCGGGGTGGGTCGAGGCGCTCGATGCCCGCTCGAAGGCGAGACCGAGTCGCGCCGCCTCCGCCGCCGCCTCGACGTCGAGGTCGTAGACGACCTCCATGTGGTCCGAGAGGAAACCGAGAGGGTGCGCGATCACCGCGCGCGTCCCCGTGCTCGACAGCGACCGGAGGTGATCGAGGATGTCCGGCTCGAGCCACGGCACCTGCGGCGGGCCACTCCGGCTCTGGAACACGACCGCGTGGCTCGCAACCCCGGCGCGCTCTGCGACGAGGGCCGCAGCCTCGGCGAGCTGCGGCTCGTAGCGGCAGTGGCGCGCCATCGCGGTCGGGATCGAATGAGCTGTGAACGCGACGTGGGCCTCGTCGCGCTGCTCGGCCGGAAGCCGTCCGCGCGCATCGGCGAGATGATCGGCGTTTGCCTCGATCCAGCCCGGATGGTTGAAGAAGCTACGGGTCCGCAACACCTCGGGCGCTCCAACGCCGACTTCCCGCTGGGCAACGTGGATGTTCTCGCGGTACTGGCGGCAGCTCGAGTACGAGGAGTAGGCGGACGTGAAGAACGCGAGCGCTCGCTCGACCCCGTCGTTTGCCATCGTGCGCAGCGTGTCGGCGAGCAGCGGATGCCAGTTGCGGTTGCCGACGTAGACGGGAAGGTCGATCGCGTGCGCGGCGAGCTCGGTCGCGAGCGCCGCGGCCAGCGCCTCGGTTCTGCGCGTTGATCGGGCTCACACCGCCGAACTGCGCATAGTGCTCGGCCACTTCCTCGAGTCGCTCGCGCGGCACGTCCCGGCCGCGTGTGACGTTCTCGAGGAACGGCATCACGTCGTTCGGTCCCTCGGGGCCGCCGAACGAGACGAGGAGCAGGGCGTCGAAGCGCTCGTCGGGGAACGATGAAACGAAGCCGTCGGCCGGTGGCTTGGGGGTTGCTGCGCTCAAGGGTGCGAGGGTAGCCGCCGACGGCCCCGCGACTGCGCCGTGTCCCGCAGGTCGACGTGGCAAGGTGCACGCGTGAGCGCGCCGACGCCGCCCGAGCCCGGCACGAGCCGGGTTGGGCTCGTGATGCCCCGGCTCGGGGGACGGCGCGTCCGGGTCTTCTCCTCGTCGTCGAGCGAGCCCCGTTTCAGACGGGCGAGCGACGTCCTGCTACTCGTTCCCGCCGGGCTCGTACTCGTAGGGCTTGCCGCGGCATATCCACCCTCGCGCTTCGAACGCTCCCTGGCCCGGTTGCTCGCCACCGCGCCTGCTTGGCTCGATCCCGTCTGGGAGCTTGTCTACTCCGCGTTGACCGTCTGGGCGCTCGTGCTCGTCATCGGGGCGATTCTCGCCCGGAGGGGGACGCTCGTGATGGCGGCGGTTGCGTCGGCCGTGATCGCCGTGCTTCTCGCCCTCGGCGCTGCTCGGGTCGCATCGGGTGGGTGGCCCGAGCTGGAGTCGTTCCTGCGCGACGACGGAGAGCTCGCGACGTTCCCGGTCCTCCGCGTCTCGCTCTCCGGTGCCGTGATCCTCGCGCTCTCGCCGTTCCTCGTCCGACCGCTGCAGCTCTTCGGGAGGTGGGTGCTCGGGCTCGGGCTCGTTGCGGCGCTGCTCGTGAGCCCTGTCTCGGCGAGCGCATGCCTGGCGGCGCTGGCGATCGCCGCGCTCGCGGCGGCCGTCGCCCGGTTGATGCTCGGCACGTCTGCGGGGCAGCCCGAGCCCGGCGACATCGTCGCGACGCTCGCGGAGCTCGGTGTTGCGATCGGTGCCGTCGGGGCTGTCTCGCGTCAGTCGGCGGGGGTGTTCGTCGCGCGCGGCGAGGGTCAGGACGGCGTGCCGCTGCTCGTGAAGGTCTACGGGCGGGACGCCTACGACAACCAGCTGCTCGCAAAGCTGTGGCGAACGCTCTGGTACCAGGGCACTGCGCCGCGGCTGCGCCTCAGTCGCGCGCAGGCGGTCGAGCACGAGGCGCTCGTCACCCTGCTCGCGCGGCAGTCGGGCGTCCCGACGCGGGACGTGGTCACGGCCGGTGAGACGAGCCTGGGTGACGCGGTGCTCGTGCTCCGCGACCCGGCCGGGCGGCTCGTCGAGCTCGACGATCGCCTGCTTGGATCCTGCTGGGCGGCGCTCGTCCGGCTGGGGCGGGCCGGTATCGCACACCTCCGTATCGAGCCCGCGACCCTCGTGGTCGTCGATGGGGAGGCCGGGTTCGTCGACTTCGACCGCGCGACGCTGGCGCCGCGTCCGGATCAACTCCTCACCGATCGCTCGCGACTGCTTGCGACGACCGCCGCGCTCGTCGGCTCCGAGCGTGCGATCGCCGCGGCGCTCGACTCGATCGGGGCCGACGAGCTTGGTGCGCTGCTTCCGTACCTCCAGACGGCAGCGTTCGACGTCCCGCTGCGGCGTGCACTCGAAGCGGCGGGGATCGACGACGACGAGCTGCGGGACGCGGCCGCGGCGGCGGCAGGGGTCGACGCCCCGGGCCTCGTGCGGTTGAGGCGCGTTACGCCGTGGACGCTCGTCCAGCTCGGGTTGCTCGCGCTCGCGGTCTGGACGGTGCTCGCCGCGGTCGGTGGGCTCGACCTCGACGAGCTCCGCGCGACCCTCGACGACGCGTCGTGGTGGTGGGTCGCGGTCGGTCTCGTCGTCGCGCAGCTGCCGCGCGTCTCGCAGGCGATCTCGACGCTCGGCTCGGTTCCGGCTCGCCTGCCGTTTCGGCCCGTGTACGCGATGCAGCTGGCGACCGGGTACATGAACCTCGCGCTTCCCTCGAACCTCGCCCGGATGGCGATCAACATCCGGTTCTTCCAGAAGCAGGGGATCGTCCCGGCTGCGGCGGTTACGGCCGGCGCGATCGACTCGTTTGCGAGCACCGTCATCCAGGCGGTCATGTTGGCCGCGCTGCTCGTGTTCTCGGAGGCGAGCCTCGACCTCAGCTTCGACCTTCCCTCGGGGGCGACGCTGTGGCTCGGCGTGGTGGTGATCGCACTTGCGGCGGGCAGCGTCGCCATCGTCCTGCTCGTCGGTCGGCTACGTCAGGCGATCGTCAGTCGTGTCCGCCGCTGGTGGCCCGAAGTGCGGGCAGCCCTCGGTGGGCTACGCGCCTCGCACAAGCTCGGTCAGCTCATCGGTGGGAGCCTCGCGACCGAGGTGCTGTTCGCGATCGCACTCGGGATGTTCGCCAACGCGATGGGGTTCGACGTGGGGCTCGCCGATCTGCTCGTGATCAACATCTCGGTCTCGCTCCTCGCGAGCTTCGTCCCGGTCCCGGGCGGGATCGGCGTCGCGGAGTTCGGGCTGGTGGTCGGCCTCGTGTCCGCCGGGATGACCGAGGAAGCCGCGCTCGCCGCGGTGCTGCTCTACCGGGCGGCGACGTTCTACCTCCCGCCGGTCTGGGGGTTCTTTGCGATGCGCTGGCTGCAGCGGAACGCATTTCTCTGACCCGGTAGGCTCTCGACGATGGTCGTGCCCGTCACGGTGACCTGCCGGTGAAGACCGGGCAGGCGGTCAGCGGGATCGCGCTCGTCGAGCCCGACAGGGTCGAGATCAGGGGTCGCGACCTCTGCGGTGACCTGATGGGCAGGCTCGGCTTCACCGAGTACTTTCATCTGTTGCTCACGGGACGTGAGCCGACCGACGACGAGCGCTTCTTCCTCGATCTGCTTCTCGTCGCGATCGCCGAGCACGGGATGATGCCGTCGAACGTCGCGGCGCGAATGACGTTGGCCGCCGACCCCGACTCGCTCCACGGCGCGGTCGCCGCCGGGATCCTCGGCTGCGGGCCTGTGGTTCTCGGGACATCGGAGGCGTGTGCGCGTGTCCTCTCCGACGGTCAGGCCCTGGTCGAGGCCGGTCGCGAGCCGACCTCGGTGGCTACCGAGATCGCAACCGCACATCGAACGGCTGGCATGCGCATGCCGGGTTTCGGGCATCCGATTCACCGTCCCGTCGACCCACGGGCAGAACGGATCCTCGAGCTCGCCGATGCACGGGGGGTGGCGGGCGCGCACGTCGTGCTCGCCCGCGCCTACCGCGAGGCGGTGGCGACCGTCTGGGGAAAGCCGTTGCCGATGAACGTCGCGATGCCGATCGCGGCCGTGATGCTCGACCTCGGGTTCGAGCCGGCCGCCGTGAAGTCGGTGCCGATCCTGGCCCGGACAGCCGGGCTCCTCGCTCACCTCGCCGAGGAGCGCGAGCGGCCGATCGGGTTCGTCCTCGCCGCCGCGGCTGAGGAATCGACCGGCTACGCACCCAAGTCCGACGACGCCCTCTGATGCTCGAGCCCGAGGTCGAGAGCCGTCCCTGGGAGGAACAGCTCGCGCTCGACGACGCAAGCTACCGCGCCCAGCTCGCGTACCTGCTCGAGCACAGTCGCTTCTACAAGGAGAAGCTCGTCGGCGTCGGGGTCGACAGCGCAGACGCCGCAGGCGGCCTGGCACTGATCGGCGAGCTACCACTCACAGAGAAGCACGAGCTCAAGGCGACCGCGACGCCGGAGAATCCTGTGGGGAGCCACCTCTGCGTCGCCCGCGCGGAGGTCGTCCGGATCTACTCGACGAGCGGAACGACCGGAACGCCGAGCTACATCCCCTTGACCGCCTCCGATCTCGACAACTGGGTGACGGGGTCCGCCCGCAGCTACGCGGCCTCCGGCGCGATCGCGGGCGAGCGGGTTGTCTCGACATACAACGCAGGCCCGTTCGTCGCCGGCGCCGCGCTCGATGCGTTCGGAAGAATCGGGCTCTCGCACGTCCCCGTCGGCACCGGGAACACCGACCGGCTGATGCTCGCGATCGAGCTCCTCCGACCCGAGATCGTGGTGCTGACCCCGTCATACGCCGCCTACCTCGTCGAGCGAGCCGCAGCGCACAACGTCGACCTCCGGGCGTCGAGTGTGCGTCGCGTCCTGGTGGCGGGCGAGCCGGGTGGTGGCGAGCCTGCGTTCAGAGCGCAGCTCGAAGACGGGTGGGGCGCAAAGGTCACCGAGGCAATGGGAATCGGCGACATCGGCCCCTCGCTCTGGGGCGAATGCGAGTCCCAGGACGGGATGCACCTCGGCGCCCGAGGCTTCGTGTATCCCGAGCTCGTCGACCCCCAGACCTCCGCTCCGATCGAGCTCCGCGACGGTGCCACCGGTGAGCTCGTCCTGACGCACCTGCGGCATCGCGCCGCTCCCCTCCTGCGGTTTCGGACCCGCGACCACGTCGAGGTGACCATGGGCCCGTGCCCTTGTGGTCGGACAGGCCCACGCGTGCGATGCGTCGGCCGCACCGATGACATGCTGATCGTGCGAGGCGTCAACGTCTTCCCTTCTGCGGTGCGCGAGGTGGTGAGCGAGTTCGTGCCGGATGTCAGCGGCCATCTCGTCGTGCGGCCGCGGTCGCCCGGTGTGAAGCAGGAACCGCCACTGCCGGTGGTCGTGGAGCTCGCCGAGGACGGCGTCGCCGACGAGGCGCTCGCGGCGCGTATCCGTGAGAGACTCCGGGCGATGCTCGTCGTCCAGACGAGCGTCGAGCTCGTTCCCTGGGGGAGCCTGCCCCGGAGCGAGTACAAGTCGAAGCTCGTCGAGCGCTGAGGAACGCCGTTGCGGAAGCTACAGACCCAGGGTGTGCACCACATCACGATCGTCGGCGCCGACCGGCAGACCTCGATCGACTTCTGGGAAGGCGTGCTCGGGATGCCGTTCGTGTTCGAGCAACCCAATCTCGACAACGCGAGCGAAAGCCATTTGTACTTCGACCCAGGCGACGGGCGTCTGATCACGGTCTTCACGAACGAGGAACGAGTTCCCGATCCGACCCGAACCTCGACCGACCAGGGATGTGTCCACCACATCGCCTTCTCGGTCTCCCAGGCTGTGTTCGCGCAGTCGGTGGAGCGACTCGACGAGCGCGGCATCCGTCACAGCGGCGTCAAGGATCGTGGGTTCATGGACTCGCTCTATTTCGAAGACCCGCTCGGGCTCCTGATCGAGCTTTCTGCCTACCGGTTCGAGCCTCCCGTCGGCTTCACGCACGGCGAGGTGCTGCTCGAGGCCCACACGCTACGCGCCGCATCCGGCGACCATCACATCGACCAGGAACACCTCGCCGACGCGATCGAGAACCTCGTGCGACGGTCGCGTCTCTCCCTGTCCGACGATCGATCACCCAAGAACCCGTACCGCTAAGGAGGCCGAGAATGGCTACGAACACGCTGAGCATCCTCAAACCGAGCGTCAACAACCTCACAGCCCGTATCTTCATGCGCGCCGCAGGGCTCGAGTGCGAGGAACTCGATGTCTGGGGAAAGACGGACACGCCCGAGTTCCTGGCCAAGGATCCGGCGCACCTGACACCGATGCTCGAGGAGGAGGGCCTGCCGCGGGGCTCGCTCTGGGAGAGCTGCGCGATCATGACGTACCTCTGCAATCGCCACGGTCTCGATGAGCTCTACCCGACCGAGCCGGGTGAGCGGGCGATGGTCGACAGCGCGATGTTCTACCTCATCGGCACCCTCTACCCGCTCGTGGCGCGGGCGACCTATCCGGCGCTCGGGTTCCCGCAGTACCCGGGCGAGGTCGCAACCTCGGATGCCGACGACACCGCCAAGGAAAGGGCTCGTTCCGAAGCAGAGGCCGCGCTCGCCGAGCCGCTCGACGTCTACCGCAAGTTCTTCCTCGACGGCCGCGACTTCATCGGCGGCTCGCGCCCGTCGATCGCCGACATCCGGCTCGCCGCGACGCTCGAGTTCCTGCACGCGATCGACTACCCGTTCCCCGAGTGGCTCTCGGCGTACATGGAGCGCATGGAGACGACGCTCGGCGACGCGTATTCCGAGCCGGCCGCCGACGTCCGCGGGTATCTCGACTACGTCAAGTCACAGGCGGGCTGACACCCGTCCGAAAGCTCAGACACCGAGCTGCTCGGCGGCGAGCCTCGTCGCCTCAATCGGGGAGCAGCGGCACGCTCAGGCCGGGCTCGCGGCCGAGGAGCACGGCCCGGGTCACCGCGCTCGCTCCGAAGCGCTCCCGCACGATGTCGAGCGCCGTGTCGAGCGGCGAGCGATCGCGTCGATCGAGCGGCAAGCTGAGCTGCACCGCGCGAGCGTCGTCGAGGTTGGTGACCGAGATCCCGACCAGCGTGAGCCCGCGCCGCTCGATCAGCGGCCTGGCGGCCCCGAGCAGCTCGCGCGCGGTCGCGAGGACGGCTGCGGTGTCCGCGGTGGGATCGACGAGCGTTCGCGACCGTGTGGCACGGGTGAAGTCGTCGAACCGGAGCCGCAGCACCACGGTGCGACCAACGCGTCCGGCGCGTCGCATCCTCCGTGTGACCCGCTCGACCAGGGCGATCAGATCGGTGTCGATCGCGGCCAGGTCGCGGGGCGATCGCCGGCCGGCGCGCTGCGAGCCGATCGACCGGCGACGTTGCCGCGGACGGACGCGCCGCGGGTCGCGATTGTGCGCGAGCGCATGGAGATGGCGGCCGGCACTGCGGCCGAGGATGGCGACCAGGCTCGCCTCGTCGAGCTCGGCGACGTCGCCGACGGTCGTGAGCCCGATCGCGTGCAGGCGTCGCGCGGTCACCCGGCCGACGCCCCAGAGTCGCTCGACGGGAAGGGGGTGGAGGAATGCGAGCTCGGCGTCCGGCGGGACCACGAGTAGCCCGTCGGGCTTCGCAACCCCACTCGCGACCTTGGCAAGGAACTTCGTGCGTGCGACCCCAACCGTCAGGCGGAGCCCGACCTCTTCGAGAACGCGTCCTCGCAGCCGCTCTGCGATCTCGACCGGCGTCCCGGCAGTCCGCTCGAAGCCGCGCACGTCGAGGAACGCCTCGTCGATCGACAGTCCTTCGACGAGTGGCGTCGTGTCCTCGAACACGCCGTACACCGCCTTGCTCGCGGCCGAGTACGCCTCGAATCGCGGTCGGACGACGGTCGCCGTCGGGCACAGCACGCGGGCCTGGCGGAGCCCCATCGCGGTGCGGATCCCGTGTGCCTTCGCCTCGTAGCTCGCCGCGAGCACGACCCCGGCGCCGACGATCACCGGGCGCTCACGGAGCTCTGGGCGGTCGCGCTGCTCGACGGAGGCGTAGAAGGCGTCGAGGTCGGCGTGGAGGATCGTTGCTCGATCCATACGAACATATGTTTGCATACCCACGCTCTCGGCATGTGATAGCAACGGATCCGGCATGGCCGAGGTCGTCGTCTTCCACCATGCGTTGGGGCTCGCCGCCTGGATCAACGGCTTCGCCGAAGCGCTGCGCGACGTCGGGCACACCGTGCACGCGCCTGACCTGTTCGAAGGCCGGACATTCGCCCGGATCGAGGATGGTCTTGCCTATGCGGAGGAGCTCGGCGGTCCGATGGGAGTCGTCGAGCGCGGGCGCGTGGCCGTCGAGGCGCTGCCACGCGACGTCGTCTACCTCGGCTTCTCGCTCGGCGTGCTCGTCGCGCAGTCACTCGCCCAGACGCGCGCCGGCGCGCGCGGCGCGGTCCTGTGCTACTCCGCCCTTCCGCTCGGGGAGTGGGGCGACAACTGGCCGGCCGAGTGGCCCGAGGGCGTTCGGCTGCAGCTGCACCTCATGGAGGGAGACGAGGACGTCGAGATCGCCGGAGGGCTCGCGGCGACCGTCGACGGCGGCGAGCTCTTCCTCTACCCCGGCACCGAGCACTACTTCGCCGAGCACGACGCGCAGGCGGCCGCGCTGCTCCGACAGCGCGTCCTCGCCTTCCTCGAGGACGAGTAGCGGCGCTCGCCGCCCCGACGTCGCCCTGCCCCCGCGAGGTCGCTTTGTCCTGCTGATTCAATCTCGCCGTGGGACGCGTGGCCGGCAAGGTGGTGGTCGTCACGGGCGCCGCAGGGGGCCAGGGCGAAGCAGAGGCCCGCGCGCTCGCAGCCGAGGGGGCAGTGGTCGTCGCAACCGATCTCGCCGACGAGGCTCCGATCGGCAGCGCGATCCACCCAAGCCGCGACGTGACGACATTGAGGACGGCTGGAAGCTCGGGATCGCATTGATCCTCTGATCTGCTCGATCGCTCCGATCCCTCGAGTCAGGGATACCCGAACGGGTGACCGTCGGCCACGGTGTGGAAGTGGGGAGGGGGCTCATCGCTGCTGCGTTCGCTGCCGTCGTCGTAGCGGTCGGCGGCATGGTCGACCCCAGGGTCGCCGCGGTCTCCGGCGATCTCCTGAGTCAGCTCGGTGTGGCGACCACGAGCCTCTGGGACGACCACGGTGTCGACGGCCCCGCGCTCGGCGAGTGCATGACATCCGTGAAGGATTCGGCATCCGGGTGCGTGCCGAAGGCCGGGCTCGACGTTCCGGGCGTGTAGTCACCTCACCCCGCTGTTTCGACCATCGCGGGCGCAGATGCCTACGGGTACGGGCTCCACCGCATCGCCGCTGCGACCGCACCGATCGCGAGCATGGCACCGAGCGCGGCGAGCCACCACGTGATCTCGGTCGGCTGCTTCTGCTTCGCAACCTCGTTGGGCAGGTCGGAGAACACCTTCTGCAGCTGGTCGGCATCCTCGGCTGCGTGATAGGTGCCTCCGCTCTGCTCGGCGACTGCCTGCAGCGTCGGGGTGTCTGCGACGAGGAATCGGCCGAATCCGCCTCCGCCTCCCCCGCCGCCACCGAAGTTCGAGCCGAAGCCGCCACCGAAGCCGCCGGCTTCGAAGACCCGCCCGCCGAGCTGCTCCCGGGTGCACGAGAGCTCCGCCGGGTGGGTCGTCCCGAACCCGATCGTGTAGACCCGTACGCGTCGGTCGACGGCATACGGGACGGCATCGAGCGGCTCGATGCCCCGGTTGTTCCTCCCGTCGGTGAGGAGCACGATGATGTCGGGCGTGTACTCACGCCCGTCGGCGTCGGGCTGCGGCGTGGTGGAGGGGACGGTCGGGTCGATCCCGGTCTCCGACGGATCTCCCACCGGGGCGACCGATGGGTTCACCTCGGCGATCGCGTCGAGGCCCTTGAGCATTGCCGCGCCGATAGCCGTGCCCCGACCCGTGGTCAGTGTGTCGATCGTCTCGAGCAACGCCGTCCGGTCGGTCGTGGGCGGGATCGCCAGTTCCGCGAACCCGGAGAACACGACGAGACCCATCCGCACGCCCTTGGGCTGGTTCTCGACGAAGGTGCGCGTCGCCTCCTGGGCCACCGAGAGTCGGTTCGGGTCGACGTCGGTCGAGCACATCGATCCAGAGACGTCGATCGCCAGGATCACCGAGGTGCGGGCGTACGGGACGTTCCGCTCGAGGTGCGGGCGCCCCGCTGCGAGCGCGAGCGCCGCGAGCGCGCCGAGGAGCAGTGCGACCGGGAGATGGCGTTGCCATCGCTTGCGGCGCGGGAGCACCGAGCGCAACAGCGCGACATCCGAATGGCGGATCGCCTGCTTGCGCCGCCGACGGCCGAGCCACCAGTGGATCGCGAGCAGTAGAGGGACGACCGCGAGCGAGATGAGCGCCAGAGGCCACTGGAACACTCAGATCACCCGCCCGAACCAGGCGACGGAGAGGAGCGAGCCGATCGCCAGGAGGAGCCCGGCGCCCGCTGCGAACAGTGCTGTCACCTCGCGCGGTCGCTTGACGCTCTCGAACTCGAGGTCGATCGACTTGTAGATCTGCGTGAGCGACGCCGCGTTCGACGCCGCGTCGTATGTGCCGTCCGTCGTCTTCGAGATCTCCTTCAGCAGGTCCTCGTCGAGCGCGGTCGCGACGTTGAACCCGTCGACTTGGACGACGGCTCCCTCCTTCGTCCCGAGCCCGATCGTGTGGACCCGTACGCCGGCGGTCGACGCGATGTCGGCGATCTTCAGCGGGTCCGGCGCGGAGGTGTTCTCGCCGTCGGACAGCAGCACGATCGCGGACGAGCCGAAGTAGCCGACGTCGACGTCCCCGCCGTCGCTGTCGAGCGCGGACTCGTCGATGGTCAACGGCTTCCCCGCAATCGCCCCGAGCGAGGTGTAGAGCCCTTGCCCGAGCGAGGTCCCGCCGTTGGCCGAGAGCCGGTCGATGGCCGCCAGCACCTCCTTCTTGACGTTCGTCGGGCGGAGCACGGTGATCGCGCTGTCGCCGAACGCGACCACACCGATCCGGATCGAGCGTGGTTGCTGCTCGGCGAAGGCCGTGGCAGCTTGCTTCGCCGCCTCGATCCGGCTCGGCTCGAGATCGTCGGCGCGCATGCTGTTCGACACGTCGAAGGCGAGGATCACCGTTCCCTCGCGCTGGGGGAGCGCGAGACTGACTGCGGGTCGCGCGAGCGCGAAGCAGACCAGGGCGAGCGCAGCGGTGAACAGTGCGAACGGGACGTGGCGACGCCAGCGGGTCCTCCGTGCACGCGCGGTCACGAGGCCTTCGGAAGCCAGTCGCTCGGTGCGCCGAGCACGTCGTCGCGTCATGTCGACGTAGAGCAGGACGAGGAGCGGAACCAGGGTGAGGCAGAGCAGCATCCAGGGCGCGCCCAGCGACATCAGCGGCGCCGCCATCGCTTCCGTGACTCGACGATGCGCACGAACGCGGGGACGAGATCGTCCGTCGTCGCAACCTCGCAGATGTCGACGCCAGCACGCAGCGTCGCTGCACGGAGCTCCGCCTCGCGAAGCTCGCCCGCCTCGCGGAGACGGTGACGAAACTCCGCGTCGCTCGAGTCGACCACGAGCTGCTCGCCGGTCTCCGTGTCCTCGACCACGATCAGGCCCGCATCGGGAAGCTCGTACTCCCGCGGGTCGACCAGGCGGATCGCGACCACCTCATGACGTTCCGCGAGCTCGAGCAGTGGGCGCTCCCACCCGGGGGCAGTGATGAAGTCGGAGACGAGGATCACGACCGAGCGACGCTTGATCGTGCGAACCGCGGTCTCGAGCACGCCCGCGAGGTCCGTGATCGCCCCGTTCGCCTCGGGTGTCGATCGAAGCAGGCTCCGGGCGAGCGCGAGCACCTGGTTGCGGCTGCCTCGTGGGGGGATCGTCTCCTCGACCTCGCTGTCGAACAGGATCGCCCCGACCCGGTTTCCGCTGCGCGTGAGCAGCCTCGCAAACGTCGTCGCGAGCTCGCACAGCACCAGCTCCTTCGGGCGCTCGATCGGGCCGAAGCCCATCGAGGGCGAGCGGTCGAGGACGAGCCAAGCAGTGAGCTCGCGATCCTCGACGAACTCGCGCACGAAGGGTGTGTCCATCCGCGCGGTGACGTTCCAGTCGATGTGGCGGACGTCGTCTCCGGGCTCGTACTCGCGGAGGTCGAGGAAGTCGGTGCCGGTCCCGCGGAACACCGTGCGGTAGCTGCCCTGCAGGATGCCGTCCAGCCGGCGGATCACCTGCCACTCCAGCCGGTGGAGGATCTGCTCGGGGGTCGGGCGACCGAGGGTCTGGTTCGTCTCCATGCGTCAGGCGCGCGCCATGCGCTCCCTCAACGCGAGCTCGGGCACCGCCACGGTCGCGAGGATGCGCGCGATGATGGTGTCCGCGTCGACTCCGTCCCCCAGGGCCTGGTAGGAGAGGGCGAGCCTGTGCCGGAGCACGTCGTGCGCGATCTCCTGGATGTCCTGCGGGAGCGCATACTCACGGCCGCGAACGAGCGCCAGCGCACGACCCGCCAGGATCAGGTTGATGGACGCTCGCGGGCTGGCGCCGTACGCCACGTAGGGGGCGAGCTCACCGAGCCCGATCGCCGAGAGGTCACGGGTCCCGTTCGTCAGCTTCACGGCGTACTCGACGAGTGCGGGATCGACGAACACCGCGTCGGCCGCGTGCTGGAGCCCTTTCAGCTGCTCGGCATCGATCGCCCGCCCGGCCGGCTCGTGCGAGGCCGTCATGCGCTCGACGATCACGAACTCCTCGGTGGGAGTCGGGTAGCCGATGAGCACCTTGAGCATGAACCGGTCGACCTGCGCCTCCGGGAGCGGGTAGGTGCCCTCGGACTCGATCGGGTTCTGCGTCGCCATCACGAGGAACGGGTCCGGAAGGCGATGGGTCTCGCGACCGATCGTCACCTGTCGCTCCTGCATCCCCTCGAGCAGAGCGCTCTGAACCTTCGCGGGCGCGCGGTTGATCTCGTCGGCGAGCACGAGATTCGCGAACACAGGTCCGAGCGACACCTGGAACTCACCCAGCTTCTGGTTGAAGACGCGTGTCCCGACGATGTCCGCCGGCACGAGGTCGGGGGTGAACTGGATGCGCTGGAACTCGCCACCGATCGCCTGGGCGAGAGTCTTCACCGCCATCGTCTTGGCGAGCCCGGGCACGCCTTCCACGAGCAGGTGGCCGCGGGAGAGGAGCGCGACCACCATCCGCTCCAGCAACGCGTCCTGGCCGACGATCACGCGCTTGATCTCGAACAGCACCTGCTCCAGGGACTCGTCGAGCGTCGGCTGTGGCCTCATCGCCTCTCCTCTCACTTGGGTGGGGCATTCGCGGCACCGCCCGCGGCCCCGATCGGGACCGCGAAGCCGATGCCCATGAAATGGTCGTCGCGAGCGGGGCTCACGATTGCCGTGACGATCCCGATCACCTGCCCGCCGCGGTTGAGCAGCGGCCCTCCGGAATTGCCCGGGTTCACGGCTGCGTCGAACTGGATGAGCCCCCTGAGCGTCCTGCCCGCGTTGGTCCTCGCCGTGCGGTCGAGCCCGGAGATGACCCCCGCGCTGAGCGAGCCGACGTAACCGAACGGATGCCCGACGGCGTAGGTCTCGTCGCCCACCTGGCCTACGCCGCCGAGAACGGCCGGGACGATCGGACTCGGTGGGCGGACGGGGATGAGGACGGCGATGTCGTTCTCGGGATCGGTGGAGGCGACGAGCCCGGTCGAGCGAGTCCCGTCCACGAAGGAGAGCCGTACGCGTGACGCGCCGTCGACGACATGGAGGGCGGTCAGGATCGTCCCGCGAGCGTTGACGATCACGCCGGCTCCGAGCGCGGTCTCCCCGTGTGTTCCGGTCGCGCCGTCGGCCTCGATCTGGACGAGCGACGGGAGGATCTGCTGGTAGACGACCGCCGAGGTCGCGGGCGCCGAGCGGAGATCGTCTATCGCGTCCTTGACGACCCCCGAGGCGATCGTCCCGACCTGCGAGCGATCGAGCGACTTCGAGTCGTCCCGCGTGACGAGCAGCAACCCGCCGGCGGCGATGACCGCGACCATGATCGCTGCCGCGATGAGCAGCCACCGGCCGCCGAGCCGGTGACGGTGTTCGGGCTCGGGTGCGGCTGGCGTCGGCTCTCCGGGCTCGGTGCTCGGTCGCACCCGGACCATGCTAGTGAGCCACCGTCACGGCTCGTCGGCCCACGAGGCGCTTAACCCGTGCTGAACGGTGTAAGCCCGCGCCGGCGACGGTTCGTCTTTGGCAGGTGTGCCTCGACAGCTCAGAATGCGCGGTGGTGTCGAGGAACGTCCTCGGCCGAGGGGTCGGCTGCTTCGAGAGGGAGGTCAGATGGCGGCATCGTCGGAAGTCGGATCGTTCCCCAGCCCGCACGAGGTCGAGACGCCACCCGGCTGCGAGGGCTGGGAGGCGATGTACCCGTACTACGCGCGCTTCGACGAGGAGCGGCGTGAGAGCGACGAGCAGCGCTTCTGGTTCTGGAACTCGATGCACTTCCCCGTGCCCATGCCCGCGTTCGACGCGATCTGCATCGACACCGCCTACCAGGCGCTCGGCACCTGGCAGAACCGGGTCTTCGCGGTGCCGCCGGCGATGGGCATCGACTGGCGCTGCATCAACGGCTACATCTACATCTCCGGCAACCCGGTCACCGACCCCGCGAAGATCGGCGAGCGTGTCGAGTTCTTCCAGAAGCGGGCCGGCTACTACTACGCGAACTGGGACGACCTCTATGCGAAGTGGCGCACGAAGATGGACGCGCTGATCGCGGAGCTCGACGCCCTCGAGGTGCCACAGCTCCTCGAGTACGAGCCCGATGCGGTCGCCTTCGAGGATCAGGAGACGAGCTACTGCGCCGTCCTCGACGCGTATCGCACGGCGCTCAGGCTCGCCGACCTGATGTGGCAGAACCACTTCGAGTTCCTGCTCCTCGGCTACGGGGCCTATATGACGTTCTCCGAGCTCTGCAAGGCCAACCTGCCGGACATCCCCGACCAGCACATCGCGCAGATGGTCGCCGGGCTGGACGTGCTGCTCTTCAAGCCCGATGCGGAGCTGCGTCGGTTGGCACGGCTCGCAATCGACACGGGTGTCGACGCGGCGTTCGTCGAGGGTCGGTCACCGCAGGAGATCGACGCCGCGCTGGCCGAGAGCGACGCCGGCCGGGCGTGGCTCGCCGAGCTCGAACAGGTCAAGGACCCGTGGTTCCACATGGCGACCGGCGACGGTCTCTACCACACGTACGGAAGCTGGCTCGACGACCCGACGATCCCGTACGCCTCGTTGATCGGATACGTCGGCGCGCTCAAGGGCGGCGAGGAGATCGAGCGCCCGTCCCACCACCTTGCCGAAGAGCGCGAGCGCCTGGCGACCGAGTACGGATCGCTTCTCGCCGACGATGCGCGGAAGGGGTTCGACGAGCTGCTCGCTCTGTCGCGGACGGTGTTCCCGTACGTCGAGGAGCACAAGTTCATCTGCGACTACTGGTTCTTGACGAGCTGGTGGAACAAGATCCGCGAGTTCGGTGACCTTCTCGTCGCCCACGGGTTCCTCGACGACCGCGACGGCATCTTCCAGCTGTCCCGCCTCGAGGTGTACTCGGCGCTCGACGAGCTGCTGCTCACGTGGGCGACCGGCGGGCTCCCCCGCGGTCCGACGTACTGGCCGCCGATCGTCGCCAAGCGGCGGGAGCTGCTCGAGCGGCTCGCCGACTGGACACCGCCGCCCGCGGTCGGAGCCGTGCCGGAGGTGATGATGGACCCGGCGCTGATCATGCTCTGGGGCGTCACGACGCAGCGGGTCCACGAGTGGGCGAGAAACCAGGAGGGAGGCTCCGAGCTGAGTGGCACCGCCGCCTCGCCCGGCGTCGTCGAAGGCGCTGCCCGCGTCGTCAAGACCGTGCGCGAGATCGGCGACGTGCGCGAGGGCGAGATCCTCGTCTGCAGCATCACCTCGCCCGCCTGGGCGCCGATCTTCTCGAAGATCCAGGCCGCCGTCACCGACATCGGCGGCGTCATGTCCCACGCCGCGATCGTCTGCCGTGAGTACGGCCTCCCGGCCGTCGTCGGCACCGGTCGTGCGACCTCGCAGATCAGCACGGGACAGCGCATCCGCGTGGACGGCACCGCCGGCACGGTGACGATCCTCGAGTGAGCGGTCCGGGGCATACCCGGCGTCTGGGCGAGTTACGCGCTGCCGACAGCGTGTCGTTCGGCGGCAAGAGCTCGACTCTCGGCGAGCTGATCGTGGCGGAGATCCCGGTCCCGCCGGGCTTCGCCGTCTCCACGTCGGCCTATCGCGTGTTCGTGGAGGAGGCCGGCCTCCAGGGCAGGATCGACACCGAGACGGGGCGGATGTCGATGGATGACGTCGACTCGGTCGGCGCGGCGTCGCACGCGATCAGCGAGGCGATGCGCTTCGCGCCCGTGCCCGACGTCGTTCGCGAGGAGATCTCCCGGCGGTATGCCGAGCTGGCAGAGGAGTCCGGCGTCGACGAGCCGCCGGTCGCAGTGCGTTCGAGCGCGCTCGGGGAGGACAGTCAGGACGCGACGTTCGCGGGACAGCAGGAGACGTACCTCTGGGTGCGCGGAGCCGATCACGTCTGCGACGCCGTGCGCGACTGCTGGGTGAGCCTGTTCGGCGTGCCGGCGATGACGTACCGTGCCCGGCTCGGGCAGGCTGCAGGCGAGCCGGCGATGGGGGTGGCTGTCCAGCTGATGGTGGACGCCGAGGTCTCGGGCGTGATGTTCACCTGCAACCCGGTGAGCGGGGACCCGAGCATGGTCGCCGTCAACGCGAGCTGGGGGCTCGGCCTGGCGGTGGTCGGCGGCGAGGTGACCCCCGACGACTACCTCATCAGCAAGGTGACGCGCGAGGTCGTCCGCGAGCACGTCCACGCCAAGGACGTCGAGTACCTGCCCGACCCCGGGGGCCGCGGCGCCGTCCGAATGGACGTGCCGGCAGCGCGACGCGAGCTCTCGTGTCTCGACCGCTCCGCCCTCGATGTGCTCGTCGACGTCGGTCGACGTATCGAGCGTTACTTCGGGTCGCACCAGGATGTCGAGTGGGCGATCGCCAGAGAGCGGGAGCTTCCGGCGAGCCTGTTCGTCGTCCAGTCTCGACCGGTGACCGCGCTCCCACAGCGAGACCCGCCCCCGAAGCACGACTCCGCGATGGCGCTCGTGATGGGCATGTTCGGCGCCGCCGAGGCAGAGAAGTAGACATGGCCCTGAGCGACGACGACGTCCGCGAGATCCTGCGGATCATCGACGAGTCGGAGCTCGACGAGCTCCGGGTCGAGACGGACGGGCTTTCGCTCCACGTCCTCCGCGGTGGTGCGGCGCCCGCGGCCGAGCCTCGTTCACCAGCATCCGCCACGAGCACGCCGTCACCCGAGCAGGGGAGCCCGGAAGATGGGCGCACGATCACGTCGCCGACGATCGGCGTCTTCTACCGCGCGCCGGCTCCCGGAGAGGCGCCGTTCGTCGAGGTCGGGACGCGCGTCGAGCCCCACACGATCGTCTGCATCATCGAGGTGATGAAGATGATGAACTCGATCCCCGCCGGGCTCACCGGGACGATCGTCGAGATCCACGTCGAGAACGCGCAGCCCGTCGAGTACGAGCAGCCGCTCTTCCGTGTCGAGGTCGAATGACGCGCGTCGTCGACATCGTCGACACGACGACCCGGGACGGCAACCAGAGCCTCTGGGGCGCCACCGGCCTGACCGCAGGCGACATCCTGGCGGTCGCCCCCACGTTGGAGCGCGCAGGCTTCCACGCGCTCGACTTCACCTCGAGCACCCATATGGCGGTGTCGGTGCGCTTCCACCGCGAGGACCCCTGGGAGCTGATCCGGCTCATGCGCGCGGCGATGCCGGACACGCTCCTCAACTTCATCACCACCGGCATGCGCTTCATCGCGTGGCAGCCGTGCGACGAGGACGTGATGCGGCTTGCCTTCCGCTGCGTCGTGCGCAACGGGATCCGGCGCTTTCAGTTCGCCGAGCCTGCCAACGACCCGCAGGCGCTCCGTCGTGTTGCCCGGATGGCCCGGGAGGAAGGCGTCGAGGAGATCGTGGTCGGGCTCACTTACTCGATCAGCCCTGTGCACACGCATGCCTACTACGCAGAGCGCGTCGGCTCTCTGGCCGACTGCGCCGACATCGACCGGTTCTACCTGAAGGACCCGGGCGGTCTGTTGACGACCGACGCCGTGCGCGAGTTGGCACCGCACTTCGTCGCGACCGGGCGCACCGTCGAGCTCCACAGCCACTGCACGATCGGGCTGGCGCCGCTCGTCTACGTGGAGGGTGTGAAGGCGGGCTTCGACGTCGTCCACACGGCGATCGGGCCTGCTGGCAACGGGACGTCCCAGCCCACTGTCGCGTCGACGGTCCGGAACCTCGAGGCCGAGGGATACGCGCACCGGCTCGACACCGAGGCGCTCGCACGCGCCGACGAGTACTTCCGCGAGCTCGTTCGGGAGAAGGGCCTGCCGCCCGGTGCGCCGAGCGAGTACGACGCCGCCTACTACCACCACCAGCTTCCCGGCGGGATGGTCACGACCACGCGCCGGATGCTCGAGGAGATCCGGCGTCCCGAGCTGTTCGACGCCGTGCTCGACGAGGTCGTGCGGGTCAGGGCGGAGATGGGGTACCCGATCCTCGTGACGCCGGTATCCCAGCTCGTCGCGTACCAGTCGACGCGCAACGTGATCGACTCCGAGCGCTGGCTCAACGTCTCCGACGAGACGGTGCGGTACTTCCTCGGCCACTACGGCGAGCCCGCAGCGCCACCTGACCCGGAGGTGGTCGACCGTGTTCTCTCGCTCTCGAAGGTCGAGACGCTGCGTGACGCCCAGCCCGTCAGCCTCGAGGGAGCCCGCGCGCGCTTCGGTGCCGGGATCTCCGACGAAGAGCTCCTCTTGAGACTGACCATGCCGCAGGAGCAGGTCGATGCGATGCGGGCTGCCCCGCCCATCGCCGAACGGCCGCTGAGGGAACCGGTCACCGGCGGTGCCCCGGTTGTCCGACTTCTGCGCGAGGTCGAGCGGCGACGCTCGATCTCGTACCTCCGCGTCCGCAAGGGCGACGACCTGGTGGTGTGGCGTCGTGCTTCTTGACACTGTCCGCGGCTTCGTCTTCGACGTCGACGGCACTCTCGTCCACCGAGCCGGGTCCGAAGTGCACGTCATTCCGGGCGCGCACGAGGTGCTCGAGAGGATCGCCGCGTCAGGGCGTCCCTACGCGCTCTTCACGAACGGCAGCCACATCGCGCCGTCCGAGTTCGCCCGGGAGCTGCGTGCCACCGGGCTCCCGGTCGAGGACGAGCAGGTCCTGACTCCGCTCTGCTCCGTGCAGGCGTACCTCGACCGCCTCCCCGGCGACCCAGCCGTCCTCCCGTTCGCAACCGACGCCGCCCAGGAGTACCTCCGCGGCGCAGGCGTTCGGCTCGTCGACGGGCGCAACGGTGCACGGGTCGGCGCAGTCTTCGTCGCCCACACGGACTGGACCGACTTCGAGCATCTCGAGCACGCCGCCCGAGCGGTGATCGCGGGAGCCCGCCTGCTCACCGGGAGCTACGTGCCCGCCTACGCCGGCGCCGACGGGCCGATCCTGAGCCGCGGCGCGATGGTCACTGCCGCGATCGCCAAGGCGAGCAGCGTGAGGCCGATCATCGTCGGCAAGCCCTCCCACGCGGCCGTGCGCGAGATGGCCCGTCGGCTCGGTGTGCCCGCGAAGGAGCTCGCGGTCGTGGGAGACGACATCCGCCTCGACGTCGCCCTGGGGCGTCTCGGTCGGTCGACCACGGTCCTCGTTCGGAGCGGGATCAGCGGCTCGCTCGACCTGGGCTCTGTGCCCGAGACGCAGCGGCCGGATGCGGTTCTCGATACCGTCGCGGGGATGCTCGAATGGCTCTAGCGGTCGCGATCACCGAGCCGGGCGGCCCGGAGGTCATGCGCGTGATCGAGCGGGACATACCCGGCCCCGGCGCAGGAGAGGTGCGGGTCGCGGTCGCGGCCGCCTCGGTACACCCGTCCGACATCGCCTTCCGGGAGAGGGGTATCCAGGGCGTGCCCCCGCCGTGGGTTCCGGGCTGGGATGCCGCCGGGACGATCGAGTCCGTCGGCGCCGGGGTCGACCGGCTCGCGGTCGGCGACGAGGTGATGGTGGTGGTCGGCCCACGCCGGCCCGAAGGCGGCGCTCAGTCCGAGCTCGTGGTCGCGCCTGCCGCGTCGGTTGTGCCGCCCCCCTCCGGTGCGACGCCCGAGCAGGCGTCGACGCTTCCGATGAACGGCTTGACTGCGCTGCAAGGGCTCGAGCTGCTCGCCCTGCCGCCCGGTGCCACGCTGCTCGTCACCGGCGGCGCCGGGCTGCTCGCCTCCTACGTGATCCCGCTTGCGAAGCGCCGTGGGCTGCACGTCATCGCAGACGCCAAGCCGGAGGACGTGCAGCTCGTGGAGAGCTTCGGTGCAGACGTCGTCTTGCCGCGCGGTGAGCTCCCCTCCGAGCAGGTCGACGCCGCGTACGACACCGCGCTCCTCCGCCGCGAGCTCTACCCGGCGATCCGGACGGGAGGAGGGCTCGTCGTCGTGCGAACCTGGGACGGCGACGAGGTCGAGGAGGAGATCCGGATCCACCCCGTCTGGGTCGGCGACGTGCTCGAGCGGACCGACTGGCTGCTCGAGCTGCGCGACCTCGCATCGGAAGGAGCACTCGCGCTGCGTGTCGCCGCGACGTTCCCGCCCGAGCGGATCGCGGACGCGCACGCCCTGATGGAGGCCGGTGGCCTGCGCGGCCGCGCGGTGATCGTCTTCCGCTGAGGGGTGGACGACCCGTACCACCTCGAGCGATTCGTCGAGGCCCAGGACGCGGGTGATACGTACGGTTCTGCGCTCGGCGAGCTCCGTGCCGGGCGGAAGGTCGGCCACTGGATGTGGTTCGTCTTCCCACAGCTCGCCGGGCTCGGGACGAGCCCGATGTCTCGTCGGTACGCGATCTCCTCGCTCGAGGAGGCGCGGGCATATCTCGCACACCCCATCCTCGGTGCAAGGCTTGCCGAGTGCGCTCGGGCGCTCCTTGGTCAGCGCGGCGGGACAGCGGATGACATCCTGGGATCGATCGACGCGTCGAAGCTTCGGTCGTCGATGACGTTGTTCGCTCGTGCGGCTCCGTCCGAGCCGTTGTTCGTCGCCGTCATCGACCGGTTCTTCGACGGTCTCGCGGACGATGCGACTGACGCGCTTCTCATGAACGCGGTCGGCCGACGGTGAGCAGACGCGGGCTACGCGGCGATCGGCGGGTCAGCCCAGTGATCACCCAAGATCGAGCGGAGCTCGCCCTCGGCGACCGACACTCTCGTGCCGAACGGGAAGCTCTTCTCGAACTCTGCGCTCCAACGGTCGGACAGCCGCTCTGAGCACGCCCAGCCCGAGTCGAGGATCCTCTCGTACGTCTCACTGATCTCCTCGATCGGGGTCTTCTCGAACGACACCGCCGCAAGGATGGTCACACCGTCGTCGAGCAGCAAGGCTCGGGCCGCGTCCTCCATGTGAGATCCATCGGTGAGCCTGGTGCCCTCGACCATCCCTCCCACGAGGACGATGCTGGTGCAGGATGCCCCCTTGATGGACGCGCTCGAAGCCGTGCGCCGCCGGCTCGCCGCCCAGCGTCTCGTCGCAGACCCGTTCGACGACGCCGCCCAGGTCGTGGCATGGCTCGGAGCGGTTCAGGCACAGGTCTTCGACGAGGCGAAGTGGTCGCTGGGTGAGCGGACACGGAGCTGCGCCGACGGGGACGTCGAGGATGCTTTCGCCCGCGGCGAGATCCTCCGGACGCACGTGCTCCGACCCACGTGGCACTTCGTGGCCCGGCCGGACCTTCGGTGGCTCCTGCGCCTGACCCGCCCCCGCGTCCATGCGCTCAATCGCTACTGGTACCGCCAGCACGGGCTCGACGCCAAGCTTCTCGCCCGCGGCGAGCGTGTACTGGCGAAGGCGCTCGAGGACGGTGAGCCGTCGACTCGACGCGAGCTCGGGGAGCGCCTCGCGCTGAGCCGGATCGAGCTCGAGGGCCCGCGCCTCGCCTACCTGCTCATGCACGCCGAGCTGGAGGAGGTCGTCTGCAGCGGCCCGCGTCGAGGCAACCAGCAGACGTATGCGTTGCTCGACCATCGGGCTCCGCGTTCCCCGATCGACGACATGCCGCGCGAACGCGCGGCGGCCGAGCTCGTCCGACGGTACTTCCGGAGCCACGGCCCGGCGACGGTCAAGGACTTCACCACCTGGTCGAGCCTGACCGTCGCCGAGACGAGGACGGCGCTCGAGCTCGTCGCTCACGAGCTCGAGGTCGTCGTCGACGACTCGGGGACCTCGTGGTACGCCGCGGCGTCGTCCGGTGACACGACCAGGCGCCGTACCAGACGGGCGTTGCTGATCCCGATGTACGACGAGACGGTCGTCGCCTACCGTGGCCTGCGGGTGGTGCTTGCGCACCCCGTTCCTCACCGGGGCGCGCTCGAACGGGCAATCGTGATCGACGGTCGGACCGTTGGCAGCTGGAAGCGCCGCCTCACGCCGGGCAGCGTGACCGTCGAAGCGACGCTGTTCGGGTCGCTCGCCGACGCGGACTCCCGGTCGCTGGACGCCGTGACGCGACGGCTGGGCCGGTTTCTCGGCCTTCGGCCGGCCGTGGAGACCTCGAGTGCGACGTGACCCCGTCCCGGCACGACGTGGGTCAGATACATTGTAGATCTATGCATAGTGCTTCGAGCCGCGGGACGCGGATTGCGCATTGACAAGGATCTCGTCGCTGCATCGGCGACGCCGCTCGTGCTCGCGATCCTGTCGGAGGATGAGAGCTACGGCTACGGCATCCTGAAGCGCGTGCGTGCGCTCTCGGGGGGCGACTTCGAGTGGACCGACGGGATGCTCTACCCGCTGCTCCATCGTCTCCGACGGCTCGGATACGTGACGACCGAGTGGCGCACGTCGCCGGAAGGGCGGAGTCGCAAGTACTACGTCCTGACCGACGACGGACGAACGGCGCTTGCCGATCAGCAACGTCAGTGGGTTGCCGTCACGCGTGCGCTGAACGACGTTTGGCCCGGATCGGGCGGGTCTCTGCCGGCCGTCGGCGAGGTGTGAGCGATGGAGGGCGTCGACTCCCAGATCGCAGAATGGCGAGCATTCGTCACGAACACGCCGAGCGTCAACGGGCACGACGTCGATGAGCTGGAGGACCACCTCCGGCAGCAGATTGCCGAGCTGAACGCGGCGGGCCTCGCGGACGACGAGGCGTTCCTCGTCGCCGTGAAGCGGATGGGGGACGTCGACGCCTCTGTCCCGGGAGTTCGCACGCGAGCACAGCGGTCGGCTCTGGAAGCAGCTCCTGGGAGAAGAGGACGAGCATTCGCTCGCGTCGAGCGGCGTGGTCGAGGCACTCGTCTTCGCGGTCGCAGCGGCGGTCGCCATCCAGGTGGCTCGACTCGCAGCGGACGTCCCTGCCGAGGAGTCGAACTGGTTCGTGCGGAACCTCAGCCTGTTCGTGCTGCCGTTCCTCGCTGCGTACTTCGTGCGCAGACGACAACTCGATGGACGACGGTGGGTGCTGACGGCGGTTGCGTTCGTGGTCGCTGCGGTGGTGGTCAACCTCTACCCGTACGAGGCGGACTCGACGACGGAGGTGTTCGACACGGGGATGTCGGACACCGAGGCCCTCGTCACGTTCCACCTGCCCGTCGTGCTGTGGTTCGCCGTCGCCTACCCGTACATGGGCGGCACCCTCCGATCGCACGAGAGACGCATGGACTTCGTCCGCTTCACGGGCGAATGGTTCATCTACTACGTGCTGATCGCGCTCGGTGGCGGGGTGCTGATGGGTCTGACCGCAGCGATCCTCGATCCCACGACCGTCGACGTCGACTCGGTCGCCGCCTGGGTGGTGCCGTCGGGTGCCGCGGGGGCGGTGATCGTGGCCGCGTGGCTCGTCGAGTCGAAGCAGCGGGTCGTGGAGAACATGGCACCGGTGCTCACGATGCTCTTCACGCCGCTGTTCGCTCTGATGCTGACGTGCGCGGTCGTCGTCTACGCCGTGAACGGGCTCGGTGAGGGGTTCGATCGCGACCTCGTCGGCGTCTTCGACGCCCTGCTGCTGGTCGTCTTCGCACTCGTTCTCTACGGGATGTCTGCGCGTGAGCCTTCGACCTCGCCGGATTGGATGGACCGCATTCAGCTGGTCGCCGTCGTCAGCGCCCTCGTGCTCGACGTCATGGTGCTCGGCTCGATGATTGCCCGAATCGGCGATCTCGGGTTCACCCCGAACCGGACGGCGGCCGTCGGTCTCAACCTCGTCCTCCTCGTGAACCTGGCCGGTGCGGCCTGGCTCTCGGTCAGGTTCCTCGCAGGGCGCAGCACGCTCCACCGGCTGGAGCGCTGGCAGACGAGCTACCTCCCGGTCTTCGCCGTGTGGGCGGCCACGGTCGTCGTCGTGCTGCCGCCGCTCTTCGGCTTCGAGTGAGGTCGAGTCCAACCAGTCCCCCGATCGTCGCGGCGGACACGATCCTGGTGGCCCGAGATCGTGGGCTCAGCACCTGGCGACGGGGAGGGGGCGGTTTCTGTCTTCAGCGGGGTGCCGTGGCGGCGGGCGGCAAGTTCATCGCGGCCTTCTCGGCCAGAAGGGGCGTGGCTGGGATCTCGATAAGGCCCCGCGTCGGGCGGTCGAGGTCGAAGGTGACGAGCACGAGGAAGCTCGACGATCCCAGCGGCGGCGACGATCGGAATGAGGCCCTTGCCAAGCACCGAGAGATAGAGCGCCAGGAGGCCCAGTGCGACCGCCGCCCCGAGCAGTTCGAGCCAGAGCACGGCGTCGGGTACGCGGTTGTTGAGGCCGGCGAGTCGAACGGTCTGCTGGTCGATCATGTCGTTGAGGCTGTCCACATACAGCCGAGGTGCACTGTCGAGTGGGCGGGCGTCAAGGCTCTCGCCGGCGAGACGCCAGAGATGGCGCTGCAACTCTCCCTGCTCGGCGGCAGTAGCGTGGATGGCTGCGCTCCCCGGGATTTCGTACGTGATGCGGATCGCGAGGTCGTTGTAGCTCCGCAGCAGAGGTAGCGAACGGCTGCGCTGCGGCTCCGCGATCGTCTGCGCACGGAGGTACGCGGTGCCGATCGTGTTCGCGTCGGTGACAACGTCAGCACGGCGATCCTGATAGCGGCCAACGGCGAGTGAGAGGCCGAAGGCGAGGATCAAACCGACCACCCCGAGCAACGCCCCCTGTAGTGCACCGATCGACTCGCGATACCTGTCGGAGTGCGCTCGCATGTAGCGGCCGGCAAGAACGCCAAGGGCGGATGCGCCTCCGACTACCGCAAAGATGAGGAACCCCAGTTCCCAGCTGCTCAGGGAGAAGAACACTGCGAGCGCAAGCTAGGTGAATCGGCGGACGGTGGCCGTCCTCAGAGCAGGCCCTGTCCTCGCAGATCGAGTGTGACAGGGTCGCCCACCAGGCCCCATCGCCTGCTCGATGGGCGCGGGGGTGGGGGTGTCGCTGAGCACCTACACCGAAAGTTGTGGAGTCAGCCGGAATTCGGCATGAGCACTGGTGCAGCCGAGGCTGGTTGACCTGTGATCAAGTTCACACGGGAGACGTGCGGTCCGCCGGGCTCGCTGCGTTGGCGTCCAGCGTCCTCGGCATCAACACCACGATGGGAATCAGTCTCTCCGTGCGCTCCTGGTAGCGGGCGTACCCGGGGTGCGTCGTCGTCACGAGGGGCCAGAGCCGGTCGTGCTCCTCGGCGGTCGCGGCCCTTGCCCGTCACCCTCGAGGTCGTCGCACCGATCAGCACGCTTGCCCGGGGATCGCGCTGAAGGTTGAGCCACCAGGCGGGCGGCAGGTCTGAGCCGCCGAAGGAGCCGATCACGACGAGGTCTGCGCCGTCGCGGAAGTACGTGAGCACGGCCGTGCGCGGTTTGCCTGACTCCCGCCCGGTCGTCGTCAGGAGGAGCACCGGCATCCCGGCCACGCGGCCTAGGAGGCGGCCTCGGCTGGCACGGTAGACGCCGCCGTGCGTGCGCGAGATGGCACGGATCAGGAAGCGGCGCAGTCGTTCGCGGGTGTGGGACATATCGGCGACACCAGATCCTGGGCTATCCGAAGGGCGACCGGCGGCGTGGTCGGAAGAAGAAAGGCCCGTAGCGGGCCCTTTCCTGAAGCCCTCTGACGGACTCGAACCGTCGACCCCCTCCTTACCATTTCATTGTCGGGCAGGACGCGGTCGGTGCTGTGCATGTTGAGGCCGAGCAGGTTCTCGATCCAGTCGTAGGTGAATCGCCCAGATGGGCCCCTCCCCTCGCGGCGGCGCCATGGCAGCCGCGCTGCGGCCTCGTCGGCGGTTGCGCCCCAGGTCAGGATCGGCTGCCGCAGGAACCTCCGGTACAGGAAGGCGGCCGCGGCGGTCGCTGCTGCGGTGCGAGCGCGTTCGAGTCTCATCTCGGGCGCGGCCGAGCCTTCTCGCCCAGCTGCCGCTTCGCGAGCACGATGCCGGCGTGCCAGCCGGGGGCGCGGCCGCCCGGCGGGAGGCGAACCGAGTCGACGTCGAGGTCGCTTCGCGCGATCAGCCAAGAGATGAACGAGTTCGAGTTCCACATCTCCCCGGTCCGCAGTTCGTCGCGGCCCCAGACCGGCGTGGGCATTTCCGGCACCAGTTCGAGCAGCCGTCGCGCCTGTTCAGTGCCCTCGCCCAGGCGCTGCGGGCTCTCGACCGCCTCGGCAACGTCAGGAATGACGCCGTCTCGCCAGCGACGGACCTCGTAGCGGAAGAGCCGGAAGCGGCCGGCTGCGCCGATCCCGACCGGGCCTTCGGCGACGACCCCTCGCTCTCCGCTTGTGCCCCATGCCGGCGCCTGCTCGATCACGAACCGGCCCTCGGGCACATGTACTTCGAGTGCCGAGTGGTAGAGATCGGCGCGGTCCCGATGCTGCAGGCGCGACGCAAGCGCTTCGAACACGAGCCCGTTCAGGCGCACTGAGTGGCCGCCCGCACCAAGCGGTAGCCAGTACAGATCAATCCAAGTCCGCGATGAGGCGCTGACGTTCATGCCGACGGTTGGCCCTCGCTCATGCCGGATCGCTCGCCGCTGCTCCGGGTTCGCGGACGACAAGCACAGGACACTGGGCATGGTGGACCACCTGCTGGCTGACCGACCCAAGCAGCAGGCTGGCGAAGCCGCCGCGGCCGCGGTTGCCGACCACGATGAGGACTGCGTCGCGCGCTTCATCCAAGAGCACTTCCGCCGCTTGGCCTTCGCGCGTGCGACCTTCAGCTTCCAGCGCTGGCTGAAGCCGCTTTGCTTCTGCGAGAGCGTCGCGAACGACGGTCTCGGCGCTCTCGCAGTAGGCGTCGATCGTCTCCTGATCGAGGCCCGGGGCAAAGCCACCTGAGTACACCGCCGGTGCGATGTCCCAGGCTGAGACGACGCGCAGCCGAGCGTTCCGCAGTGCCGCCTCCTGGGCCGCGGCCTCGAGTGCTACGCGGGCGCACTCTGATCCATCGACGCCGACCACGACCGTGTCCATCACACCTCCGACTCGTGTATCCGGAGCCAATAGACGAGCGCTTTCATCAAGCCTCCTTGGTTTGTCCGCTAGATCAGCGGGTGGTGCGTGTGCAGGTCGCGCAGACGCTGCCGTCGATCAGACGGCCGCAGGAGGGGCAGCGACGTGTCGCTCTGCGTGGTTGGAGCAGTCCTCGCGTGACGCCGAGTCGGATCATCAGCGCCGCGGCGGCGATCGTCACGAGGCAGAGCTGTGGGGTGAGGCCGGTCATGCCGCGCGCCCGCGTGTCGTTGCCGGCCAGGTTGCGCCGAGGAGCGTGTGGGAGCGGTCGCCGATCGAGAGCTTCGCCGAGGCGATGCCGTCGGACGCCAACCAGCCGTCGACGACGTCGATGACCTGCATGACCGCGCGCGACTCCCACTCCGAGCAAACGCGGACCTCGCTGCGCGTGCGGTCGAACGAGACCGACGAGCGATCGAAGAGCCTTGCGAGAGCTCGCATCAGGCCGTGCGCGCAGGTCGGGTCGTCGACCGCGACATAGATCTCCACCATCAGGTCCTCCCGGGTCAGGCGTCATCGCCGACCGAAAGGTTTGAGGTCGGCCGAGTGCTGGCTCCAACCCGCTCTGCTAGGGGCGGACCTTCCGCGAGGCCGTTCGCTAGCCTCACGCGACAAGTCGCTGCGCCGACCGCTGAGGCGCTGCACGCCAAGCCTAGCACCGGCGCCCTCGCCGCAACTACGCCCCTGGATCTCGTTGTCGCTGCACTGGCAGGCGATCTCGACGATGCGTTGCTTGGGGAGCGGATCCCGGTGAAGGAAAGCATCAGCGGTGATGTGCTCCGTTCAGGCAGAGCTGAGCGCTTGGCCGGTGCGCCGAGCCGCCTGCGGTTCGCGCTTGCGAAACAGACACACGCTGAGACCGGCCTAGTAGTCCCGCTTCGCTTCCGCGGCAAGTCCCTTGGTGTGCTGGCTGCCTTCGATCGCTTGCGCGAGGGACCTCAGTTCAGTGAGGGAGACGAGCGGCTGTTGAGTGCGTTTGCAACCAGCGCCGCCGCCGCGGTCGCGACCGCCCGGGAGGTGGTGGCGCAAGGGGTTGCAGCGCAGCCTCGCGGCTGCCGAACAAGAACGCACCCGCTGGGCGCGCGAGCTCCACGACGAGACGCTGCAAGAGCCGGCGGCGCTGAAGCTGCTGCTCGCCACGGTGCGGATCGCGACTGATCCGGCTGAGCGAGAAACGCAGCTCAGACACGCAGCTGATCGGATCGACGTTGCCGTTCGCGCGCTGCGCAACTTGATCACCGACCTGCGTCCGCCCGTGCTCGATGACCACGGACTCGAGCCCGCACTTGAGACGCTCGCCGAACGGCTGCAGGCGGTCAGCGGCCTCACTGTCGATCTCCAGGTCGAGCTCGGCGACGAGTCGGGCCGCGAGACCCGGCTCGTCCCACAGGTCGAGGACACCATCTACCGCGTCGTCCAAGAAGCGCTTGCGAATGTCACTGAACACGCCGCCGCGACCCGAGCCCACGTGCGCCTGCAGGAACCGACGGGGCCGTCCAGCTCTCGGTCCGCGACGAGGGCCAAGGATTCGCTCGGATGCGGAAACCGCCGGCTTCGGGCTGCTCGGGATGCGGGAGCGCCTCGCGCTCGTCGGCGGGACGGTCACAATCGACAGCGCCGTCGGCGAAGGAACCACTGTCCGGGCCTCGATCCCCGTGAACAAGGCATTCCCGTCTGATGTGGTCGCGGTCGCGGGCTCTGCCTAGCGTCCGGTCGCCGCGGGGCCAAGCGCTATCAACGACGAATCCGAGTAGCTCGACGATGAACTGGTGCCGCGATGCGCGGGGCGGCCGACGGTCAGCTCACCAGGGTCCGTAGGTGCCGCTGTTGGCTTGGCGTAACGCGCTGACGTAGCCCGCTCGCTCGTAGTCCGCCTCGTCCGCTTCGGGCGGCACGGCGAGCAGCCCGCGTAGTTCGTCGACGGTTGCGAATCCTTTGCGTTCCATCCAGTCCTTTAGCCCGTCAATGAGCACGGTTGCGTGTTCGGGGCCGTGCCGTAGCAGGGCGGAGGCGGTCATCACGACGTCGGCGCCGGCGAGGAGGTACCGGGCGACGTCGTCCGGGGTCTCGACGCCGGTGGTCGCGGCGAGCGAGGCGCGCACCCGTCCGTGCAGAAGTGCGATCCACGTGCGTGGCAGCCGGGCGTCGACCGGGTTGGAGAGGCTGACACCCGGTACGACGGCGAGCTTGTCCGGGTCGATGTCGGGTTGCAGGAAGCGGTTGAACAGCACGAGTGCGTCCGCGCCGGCTTCGTCGAGCCGGAGCGCGATCTCGCCGGTCGAGCTGAAGTACGGGCTCAGCTTGACTGCCACCGGCACGCTGACCGCGTCCTTGACGCGGGCCAGGATGTCGAGGTGCCGTTGGTCGACGTCGCGGCCGGAGATGCGCGGGTCGCCGGGGAGGTAGTAGATGTTCAGCTCGATCGCGGCAGCGCCGGCCTCCTGCATCGCGCGGGCGTAGTCGGTCCAGCCTCCCGGGGTGATGCCGTTCAGGCTGGCGATCACCGGAACCTCGACGGCGGCGGCGGCGCGCTCGAGCAGGCTCAGGTAGCGCCGCGGGCCGGCCTCGTCTTCGGCGGCCGCCGGGAAGTAGGAGAGCGACTCGGCGAAGCTCTCGCTACCCGCGTCGACCAGCCGCGCGTTCTCGGCCGCCTCGCTGCGCAGCTGCTCCTCGAAGAGCGAATAGAGAACGACCGCGCCCACGCCTGCGTCGGCCAGCCGCCGCACACCGTCCACCGTCTGCGAGAGCGGCGAGGCGGACGCGAGGAGCGGGTTGCGCAGCGCGAGCCCCATGTAGCTCGTCGAGAGGTTCATCCGCTGTCCTTCCGGGCGTCCGCTGCGAAGTGCTCGGCGCCGTGGGTCGCCATCTCCTCGTACACATCCCAGCGTCGGTCGACCGCCTGCTCGGCCAGGCTGTGCAGCCGTTCGGCCTCGGCCGGGTCGCTGTTTGTCAGCGTGCGATAGCGCAGCTCCCGGTTGGTGTAGTCGGCGAGCGGGATCCGCGGCCGCGGCGAGTCGAGCAGGAACGGATTGCCGCCGACGGCACGCAGCTCGGGGTCGTAGCGGATCAGCGGCCAGTAGCCGCTGGCGACGGCGCGGTACTGCTGGTCGAGCCCGTCGCGCATCTCGATCCCGTGTGCGATGCAGTGGCTGTAGGCGAGGACCAGCGATGGGCCGTCGTAGGCCTCCGCCTCGCGGAACGCGCTCAGCGTCTGTTGGGGGTCGGCGCCCATCGCGACCCGGGCGACGTAGACGCTGCCGTACGCGATCGCCTGCAGGGCGAGGTCTTTCTTCGGCACGGTCTTGCCGGCGGCGGCGAACTTGGCGACCGCGCCGAGCGGGGTCGCCTTCGACATCTGGCCGCCGGTGTTGGAGTAGACCTCGGTGTCGAGCACCAGCACGTTGACGTTGCGGCCGCTGGCCAGGACGTGGTCGAGCCCGCCTGAGCCGATGTCGTAGGCCCAGCCGTCGCCGCCGACGATCCAGACGCTGCGCCGGACGAGGTGGTCGACGACGCTCTGTAGGTCGGCGACGGCGGCTCCGTCGAGGCCGTCGAGGCGCCGCCGGAGCTCGGCCACCCGCTCTCGCTGGGATCGGAGCTCCGATTCGCGCAGCTGCGGTGCCGCCAGGATCTCATCTACCAGCTCGGGGCCGACCTGCTCGCGCAGCTCGCCAAGGCGCCGGCGGGCCAGGTCGGTGTGCCGGTCGGCGGCGAGCCGGAAGCCGAGCCCGAACTCGGCGTTGTCCTCGAAAAGGGAGTTCGACCAGGCCGGGCCGCGCCCGTCGGCGTCGGTTGTCCACGGTGTCGTCGGCAGGTTGCCGCCGTAGATCGAGGAGCAGCCGGTTGCGTTGGCGACCATCAGCCGGTCGCCGAACAGTTGCGAGAGGAGCTTCAGGTAGGGGGTCTCGCCGCAGCCGGCGCAGGCGCCGGAGAACTCGAACAGTGGCTCCAGGAACTGGGTGCCGCGCACGGTGCCGAAGTCGACCCGCGAGCGGTCGCTCGTGGGCAGCGTCTCGAAGAACGCGATGTTGTCGCGCTCGGCGGCGACCAGCGGCTCGCGCGGCGCGAGGTTGATCGCCTTGCGGCCCGCGTCGCCCGGCGCGACGACCGGGCACGCCTGGACGCACAGCTCGCAGCCGGTGCAGTCCTCGACGTAGACCTGCAGCGTGTAGCGGGCGTCGGGCAGGCCCACGGCCTCCAACGGCGCTGACCGGAACCCGTCCGGGGCGCCGTCCAGGCGGGCCTGGTCGTAGTACCTGGAGCGAATCACGCTGTGCGGGCAGACGAAGCTGCAGTTGCCGCACTGAATGCACAGGTCGGAGTCCCAGACCGCGACCAGCTCCGAGATGTTGCGCTTCTCATAGGCTGCGGTGCCGCTCGGATAGGTGCCGTCGACCGGCAGCACACTGACCGGCAGCTCGTCGCCCCGGCCGGCCAGCATCTCCGCGGTCACGGTGCGAACGAACTCGGGAGCATGCGCGGGTACTACCGGCGGCAGCCCGCGGCTCGCGGTCACCAGCTCGGGGACCTCGACTCGGTTCAGCGCTTCGAGGGCACGGTCGACAGCGGCCTGGTTGCGTTTGACCACCTCGGCCCCCCGGCGACCGTACGTCTTCTCGACCGCCGCCTTGATCCGCTCGATCGCCTGCTCACGCGGCAAGACTCCCGAGAGCGCGAAGAAACAGGTCTGCAGGACGATGTTGGTACGTCCGGCGAGACCGACCTCGCGCGCAATCCGGCCGGCATCGATGGCGTACAGGTCGATGTGCTTGGCGAGGATCTGCTCCTGAACCGGCCGCGACAGCGCCTCCCACACCTCGTCGGTTGGGCGCGGGCAGTTGAGCAGCAGCGTCGCGCCGTCCGCCGCGGCACGGAGCACATCGACCCGCTCGAGCAGCCCGAACTGGTGACAGCCGACGAAGCCCGCCTGCTGCACGAGATAGGCAGCGCGGATCGGCTGCGGACCGAAGCGCAGATGCGAAACCGTCTGCGAGCCCGACTTCTTCGAGTCGTAGACGAAGTAGCCCTGCGCATTCAGGCCCTCGTCGCCGAGGATCTTGATCGTGTTCTTGTTCGCACCGACCGTCCCGTCGGAGCCGAGGCCGAAGAAGATCGCGCGCACAGTGTCGGGCGGCTCGATGTCGAGCGACGGGTCGTAGGCGAGGCTCGTCCCCGAGACGTCGTCCTTGATGCCGATCGTGAACTGCCGTCGCGGCCGCTCTCCCGCGAGCTCGGCGAACACGCCCGCAACCATCCCGGGCGTGAACTCCTTCGACGAGAGGCCGTAGCGGCCGCCGACGATCCTCGGCATCACCGCCCGCCCGCCTTCGCCGTACGACTCGGTGAGCGCCGCGACCGTGTCGAGGAAGAGCGGCTCGCCGATCGACCCTGGCTCCTTCGTCCGGTCGAGCACGGCGACGTGGCGCACGGTCGCGGGCAGCGCCTCGGCGAGCGCCTGCGCCGGGAACGGACGGTAAAGACGCACTTGGATGACCCCGACGCGCTCGCCGCGGGCGTTCAGCCAGGCGACCGTCTCCCGCACCGTCTCCCCGCCGGATCCCATCACCACGAGGACGTGCTCGGCCTCTGGGTGCCCCGTGTAGTCGACGACGTGGTAGCGGCGTCCGGTGCGCGTGGCGAGGCCCGCCATTGTCTCCTCGACGACAGTTGGGACGCGGGCATAGAAGGGGTTGACCGTCTCGCGCGCCTGGAAGTAGACGTCCGGGTTCTGCGCCGTGCCGCGGATGAAGGGGCGTTCCGGCGAGAGCGCCCGGCCGCGATGAGCCTGGACGAGCTCCTCCGGCACGAGCGCGCGCAGATCGTCGTCGGTGAGCAGCTCGATCGTGTTCAGCTCATGCGAGGTCCGGAACCCGTCGAAAAAGTGCACGAACGGAACCCGCGTCCGCAGCGTCGCGGCCTGCGCGACCAACGCCAAGTCGTGGGCCTCCTGCACCGACGCGGAGGCCAGCAGCGCGAAGCCCGTCTGGCGAACGGCCATCACGTCCGAGTGGTCGCCGAAGATCGACAGCCCCTGCGCCGCGAGCGAGCGGGCCGCGACGTGCAGCACCGCCGGCGTCAGCTCGCCGGCGATCTTGTACATGTTCGGAATCATCAGCAGCAGCCCCTGCGAAGCGGTGAACGTCGTCGCGAGCGCCCCGCTCTGCAGCGCACCGTGCAACGCGCCGGCAGCCCCGCCCTCGCTCTGCATCTCCACCACCGCCGGCACGCTGCCCCACACGTTCGTCCGTTCCCGGCTCGACCACTCGTCCGCCAGCTCCGCCATCGGCGAGGAAGGCGTGATCGGATAGATGCAGCAGACCTCGTTCAGCCGGTAGGCGACCGAGACCGCCGCCTCGTTGCCATCGACCGTCGCGCGCATCAGCGGCCCGGCTCCGGGATCATCTCAATCGCGTGCACCGGGCACTGCTCGAAGCAGACGCCGCAACCGGTACACCGGTCGTAGTCGAAGCGATAGCGGTGACCCTCACCGAGCTTGATGACCGCATCCTCGGGGCACGCGCCCAGGCAGCCGTCGCACTCGAAGCAGTTGCCGCACGACAGGCACCGGCCCGCCTCGTACACCGCCTCCTCGGCCGAGAGGCCGCCGACGACCTCGGCGAAATCCGTGACGCGATTCTCGACCGGGAGCTCGGGCTGCTGCCGGCGGGGATTGTCGCCGAAGTACCAGAGGTGCAGCTTGTCGAAGCTCGCTAGGTCGTGCTTGGGCGCGCTCGCGGCAGCGGTGCTGCGGAGCCAGGCGTCGATGTGGCGGGCGGCCTTCTTGCCGTGGCCGACGCCGACCGTCACGGTTTGGTCGCTCGGCACCATGTCACCGCCAGCGAAGACGCCGGGGCTGCCGGTCTGGAGCGACGTCGACACTTGCACGGTGCCGTCGGGCTCGAACTCCACGCCCGGCACCCGGCGGAGGAAGGCGGTGTCGGATTCCTGGCCGAGCGCGAGGATCACCGTGTCCGCGGCGAGCGTCTCGAACCGGCCGGTCGGCTGCGGGTAGCCGGACTCGTCGAGCTCCATCAGCTCGACCTCGAGCTCCGGACCGTCGAAGGCGGTGATCGTGCGCAGCCAGTGGATCCGCACGCCCTCCCGCTCGGCGTCTTCGGCCTCGTCGAGATGGGCGGGCATCTGCTCCCGCGTGCGCCGATAGACGATCAGCGCCTCGTCGGCGCCCATCCGGCGGGCGACGCGGGCTGCGTCCATCGCGGTGTTGCCGCCGCCGTAGACCGCAACGCGTCGGCCGATCACCGGCCGCTCGCCGGAGGCGACGCTCCGCAGGAAGGAGACCGCATCGACGATCCTGCCGGCATCGCGCGCCGGGATATCGACCCGCTTCGAGAGGTGCGCTCCCACCGCCACAAAGACGGCGTCGAAGCCGCCCTCCTCGCGCTCGGCGACCAGGTCTTCGACCTTGTGGTCGCAAGTCACCCGCACGCCCATCGCCGCGACCCGGTCAAGCTCGCCGGTGAGCACGTCCCGAGGCAGCCGGTAGGCCGGGATCCCGTACCGCATCATCCCGCCCGTCTCCTCGCCCGAGTCCCGGATCTCCACCTCGTGACCGAGCCGGGCGAGATGGTAGGCAGCCGACAGACCACACGGCCCGGCGCCAACCACGAGCACCCGCCTGCCGCTGCTGACCGCGGGACGGTCGTATAGCCATCCCTGCTCCAGCGCCAGGTCGCCCAAAAACCGCTCGACCGAATGGATCGAGACAGCGCTGTCGAGATCAGCCCGGTTGCAGACGCTCTCGCACGGGTGGTAACAGACACGCCCGTGGATCGCGGGGAACGGATTGTCAGCGACAAGCTGACGCCACGCCTCCTCGTGCCGGCCCGCCTTGGTATGCGAGAGCCAGGCCTGGATGTTCTCGCCCGCCGGGCAACCGGAATTGCACGGCGGCAGCAGATCGACGTAAAGGGGTCGGCGTTCGCGCACCGGGCCTGTGTGGGAGCGTCCGTGCAGCAGATCCGGCAGCGGCGTCACATCCTGGAACGGATCGCTCATGCCGGTCGCGGCGGCTGGACAACCATCGCTCTAGGCTAACGCGCTTGCCGTGACGGCGGGCGCCGCGGCGAGCATGTTCCCGTGCGAACGCAGTGTGTCGGGTAGCGGGGAGCGCTCAAGAGGCCTCTGTACGCTCCGCAGGAGGCGCACGAGGTCCGAACTGTCGCCGTCTCCGCTTGCGACCTTTCAGGAGGTGGCTCTGCTGTCGGATATGCCGAGCACTGCTGATGCGGGAGGCCAAGGAGCCGCCGGTCTGACGGGCGACCGGTTGGCCCTACCCGGCTCCGACGCCCGGCGACCCGATCAAGAGAGCGGTCACTCGCGAATCTGGGAGCTCCATAAACGGCTCCATACCCGACGCATACGCCGCCTCGTGCAAGTCGATCCGAAAGGAAAAGCCTCGAGAGCGGGGATTTTGCAAGCCCTCTGACGGACTCGAACCGTCGACCCCCTCCTTACCATGGAGGTGCTCTACCGACTGAGCTAAGAGGGCGAGGCCTGAAGGTTAGCCGGTCGACTCGATCCTCGGCCGCACGCCGGCGGGCGTGGCACGTTGGATGTCGTACGTCTCAGCGGATGATCACCGGAGTGCCGAGTGGCAGGCGTGCGAGCAGGTCGACGACTCGGTTGTCGACGCGGATGCAGCCGTGCGAAGCCGCGGATCCGAGGGGTGTTCGCAGGCTTGCGCCCCCACGACCGTGGATCGCGATTCGACCCGGCCCGCCGCCGAAGTCGTCGAGGACGTTCGAGAACGCCGTGAGATGGAGGATCCACGAGCCGAGGAAACCGCGCGGATCGCGCTGCGCGACCGAGTCGTAGAGCGCGAAACTGCCGTGCGGGGTCGGCGTGGCGGGTGCTCCGACCACGATGCGCGCCGTCTCGACGACGGCGCCGTCGCGGAGGAGCGCCAGTGTGCGGGGGCCGGTCGAGATCACGATCCGCCAGTGGCTCTGTGCGAGAAAGACACGATCGGCGCTGACCCAGCCGGAGCTGCCGTTGGGACGTACCGGGAGCAGCACGCGAACCCAGTTGCCGGACGGGGTCGTTCGCTCACCGGTGACCTGCAGCCAGGTTGCGTTGCCACCGCGGGTGCTCGGCTCCGCCCGCCAGAGCACTCGCCCCGAGCCGGGTTGCTCGCGCACGCTGGTGACCGCGACGATCTTCGCGACTCTCGAGGTCGGGCCGTGAGAGGCGAGGGCACCGGCTGGCTGGGCTCCGAGCGCCGTCACCGCCAGGCAGAGAGCGATCGCCGCCCTCGTCAGCCGGTCACTCCTCCGCCCTGACCCGGGCGTGGCTTTCCGAACACGACGAACTGTGCCGCAACCCGCGCCGTGCCCTGGATGATCGCCACGTTCCGGACGACGCCGGGGCGCGCGGCCGTGTCGACGCGCAGCACCAGGTCGAGCCGTGTGCTGTGTCCGGCACCCAGACGTGCCAGGCGCCAGCAGGCCCGGCCATGATTCAACGACGCGCCCGGTGCAGAGACGAGCGTGGTGGTGCGGGGCGGCACGTCACACACGACGACGCCCCGCGCAGCCGCGGTCCCCGTGTTGCGGACCGTGATCCTGAAGCGCGCCGGATCACCCGGCCTCACTCGCGGGGTGAGCGCAGCCTTCGCGAGCACGAGCTTCGCGCGTCCGTGCCCGGCGGCCGGCGGTTTGGGCTTTGGCTTCACGCGCGGCTTGATCGTGTGGGATGCGGCGTTGTTCGACGGCACGGGATCGGTCGCGTCGCCGGCGACGGAAGCCTGCACGATCCATGCCCCTGCCGTCGGAGGGCCGAGCTGGACGTTGAGCCGGGCAACGACCACCCCGCGGGTCGGGACCAGGCCGAGGATGCAGCGGATGAGCGTGCCAACTGCCGTACAGCTTGCGTTCGCGGGTGCGCCGTCGAGCACGATCGGGCCGGAGACGACGACCCCGGGGGTAGCGTGATCGACAGCGTGGTTCCGGGCGAATCGTCTTGGACCGCCGTTGGTCGCGGTGACGACGAGCGGCACGACATCGTCGCGCGCGGCAATCGCCGGTCCGTCGATGCGGACGCTGAGGTCCGCCACAGGGACGGGCGTGGGTGGAGGGGGCGGTGTCGTGGTCGGCGGGGAAGGCGAGGGTGGGCTCGAGGGTGTGCCCGGCAGACCTACCGTCACATCCTCGCCCGTGCTCGAGGCCGGATCGTACGACGCGGTCGCGGTCCCGCCCGGCGATGCGACGTCGTCATAGGTCGCCGTCGCGGGGTTTTGAACCGTTCCGGCAGGCACCGACGCGGACACCCTTGCAACGAAGGTGACGGTAACCGCACCACCTCCGGGAATGGAGAACGAGCCCCACGTCGGGCGTCGTCGCACCCGGCGCCGGGTCGACCGTTGTGTCCCGTGTCGCGCTGCCGGTGAGGCCAACCGTCGTCGTCGAGAGGTACGAGAAGCCGGTCGGGAGCACGTCCGCGATGGAGACTGCCGTCGCCGGCGCGCGGGCGATCTCGTTCTCGACACGGATCGTGTAGGTCGCCGTCGTGCCGGACGAGCTGTTGACGACGTTCGGGGTCGAGGTGGACTTCGTCACCGTCAGCACAGGCGTGCAGCGAGCCCCGGCATCGGCTCCTGGCACCGAGCTCGGATCGAGCGTCCCCAAGACGCCGTCCGCTCCTGCGGTCGCCCCGTAGGCATCCGCGACCGTTGTGGTCGTGCCGTTGGGTCCGCCGCCTACGACCGAGGCCGCCGCCGGTGTCACCGACGTGAGCACGACACCCCCCGCTCCGCCGCCACCCGGGCCGTGGCGTTCTCCCGGGGCCCCGCCCGGTGGCTGTGTCGGCCAGGAGAGGCCGCCGGTGCCGCCGTTTGCGGTGACCGTGAGTCGCGGCAAGCGAGCCACTTGCGACGTCGACGAGCACGGAACCGCCCGCGCCGCCCCCGCCGGCACCGTCGTTGGCGGCCGCTGCACCGCTCCCGCCGTCCGCCTGGATCGTTCCACTCCCTGCGACCCCGCCTGCACGGGCGAGGACGAGCCCACCGCCCGCGGCGCCGCCGGAGGGTCCTGCATTGTTCCGCGTGCCCGCGCCACCGCCGCCGCCGAGGGCGAGCGCCGCCCCGGATGCCGAGAATGCGGAGCCGCCCTCTCCGCCGTACGGGAGGCTGGAGAACCACGCATCGCCGCCTCGACCTCCTGCGCCCCCGTTGCCGCCGCCGCCCCCGCCCGTGTTCTGGTCGTTCGCCGGCTCGTTGCCGTCCGTGCCGCCTCCCCCCGCGGTCCCGGGCGCCCCTCGCCCCTGGCTTCCGTTCGGGTAGCCCTCCCCGCCGGTGTCGACCGCGCCGCCACCCTGTTGCACCCACCGCGGAGTGCCGGCGGTGCCTTCACCCTTCGCGCCGTTCGTGGGGCTCGAGGCACTCGTCCGGAAGGCGCCCGCAGGGAGACCGGCGCTGCCACCCAGTTGGCGGTTGCCCCCGCCGCGGAACCCGAGTGCGGAGACGCTCGCCGTGCCCGTCATCGTGAGCACCCCGGTCACGTCCAGGGCGAGCACCCCTCCGGTCGATCCATTCCAGGCCGACGCCGTGACCCCTGGCCCCACGGATGCCGTTGCGTACTGGGGAACGCGCACAACCTGGAACGTCCGCGCGCCCGTCGCCGCGGTCGCGGCCGCCTGCGCGTAGGAGTTGACCAACCCGCTCCCGGTGCCCTTCCCGACCACGGGAACCGACCCGGCGGTGACGGGTCCCGCGGCGACCACGTATTCGTACCGGCCGGCGACCGTGGTTCCCGACAGCGCGCCGCTCGCCGTGCCCCCTGCGCTCCCGTCGCCGTACGCGTCGGTGTCGGAGGAATCGATGTCCGCGCCCTGCATCTGGATCACCGCCAGCAGGTCGCCGGCACTCACCGGCGTCGCAGCCCCGGTCGGCGCTCCCACCGGGATCGTCGTAGCGCCCGCCGCCACCGGCCCCGTCCCCGGGTAGTACGTGTTCACAACACCCGCGAGCGTGCCCCCGGCGCCGTCCCGGCCCGGTGCGGCGCAGAGTTGCCCCGGTGCAGCCCGAGGCGCTTCGACGAGGCAAGCTGCGCCTGCGATGACCCCCACGCCCACGATGAGCGCGGTGAGAAGCAGACGCCGTTCCGGGGGGTATGAGAGACCGTGCCGCAAAGCCGGTGGCAGTGGACTCTACACCGCTGCGAGGCTGTCTCCCGAGCCGACTCCGAGGCCTGCGTGGCGGGCTGATACCTCCCTGGGACTCTCAGGCTCCATGCGGGCGGCGCCAAGGCGCCCGCCGATTTCCGTCAGGGGGTGTACCCGCCCCGGTCGTCGTAGCCGTCGTCGTACCCGCCTCCACCGGTCGCCGGACCATCGGTGGTCGTGCCTCCGTCGGTTCCCCCGGGTTGTCCAGCATCTTGCGTTGCCGAGTCGTCCGCGACCCTCGTGACGAGCTTCCCTGCCGGAGAGATCACGTACCACACCTTGCCGAATCCCTGACCGCGCGGACTCGATCCCCGGTCGGACGCGTAGCGGTAGAGCGCGAGACCGGCGTAGGTCACCTGAAACCGACCGTCGGGGCGCACGATCGAGCCGAGCTTCGAGCGGTTGACGCCAGGGCCGGCGACCACGCGTGCTCCCTTGGCAACAAGCACCGGGGGCCACGTCTTCGCGCACGTGCCGGTGCAGCGAATCGCCTTCCCATGCTCGGTAGTGAAGTGGTACAGCGGTCGCTTGCTCCCATCGACCAGAATCGTGCTGCTGAGCGCGGGGACACTCACCGTCGCGAGCTTGACGGTGGGCGCCGCGGCGAGCCCGACGCTCGTGAACGCGAGCAGCGCTGCTGCGATGACAACCACTGGCACGAAACGGTCAACGCGCACCTTGTCCTCCTTGGTCGGGTCTCGGGCGTGATCATGACTACGCGGCACGGCGTCGGACGGTTCTCGCACCACGCCCGACTCGTCGGAGGAACCGTCGTACGGCGCCGCGAATAGGCCGGAATGGAGACCGAGGCGTCGACCCGGGCCGAGGGGCGACGTGAGGCCGCGCCGGCGGCGATCCTCGTCCTGCTCGCATTCGTGCTCCTCGCCGTCGTGAGCGAGCGCAAGGGGTGGGCGCTCCTCGACTTCCCGTGGTGGACGTGGCTCCTCGTCGGCATCCCAGCGTTCCTCCTCGCAATCGATCTCGTGCTGGCGCGGTACGGCTCCGGTTTGGTCCGCTCGCGAGGGGCGGCGCTCGTGTTGCTCGCGATCCTCGTCCTCGCCAACGCAGGCGCGCTCGGGATCCTCGTCGCCGGCCTCATCAGCGCCGACACGTCGGAGCTCACGGGTGGCGAGCTCCTCCTGACGGCGTTCGCGATCTGGGTCACGAACGTCGCCGTCTTCGGGATCCTGTTCTGGGAGCTCGAGGCCGGCGGTCCGGTGGCGCGCCAGCGGGCGCGCGACCGACGGCCGCTCGACTTCCAGTTCCCCCAGGACGAGAACGCGCAGCTCTACGATCCCGGCTGGCGGCCCAAGGCTTCGGACTACCTCTACGTCTCGCTCACGAACGCCATCGCGTTCAGCCCGACGGACACCATGCCAGTCTCGACTCGAGCCAAGGCGACCATGGGGCTCGAGTCCGCGATCTCGGCTGTCACCATCCTGCTCGTCGCCGCCCGTGCGGTGAACGTGCTGGGCTCGTAGGCCGAGGAGCTACGACGCCGAGAAACGCCGACTCGTCGACCAGCGTCACGGCCGGAGCCCATCCGGCCCGAAGCACGTGCACCAGGGAGGGAGGTGTCACCACGATCCCGAGCCCGCGCGTGCGGCGCTCGCGATGGTCCACGTAACCGCCTGGTGTCCAGCGCGCCTCGAGCTCGCCGGCGACGAGCCATGGCTCACCGTCCTCGAGCACGATCGTCCCGTCCGGGAGCTCACGCGCGTCGAGCTCGTGGAGCCGACGCCTGCCGGACAGCGGGTCGAGCCGTTCGGCATGCAGCCGCCGGTCGATCTCTGGCACGCGCGTCTCGCCGTCGTGCAGGTCGGTCCAGAGCGACACGAACACGGTGAAGTCGTCGCGGCGGCACTCGGCACAGGGACGATGCCCGGCTGCGAGCGCCGTGGCCTCGTCGAGGAAGAACAGCTCGGTGTACCGCCCGGGCTGCATGAGCGGTGTGCGGCGCCGGCTCCCGAACTCGAGCCTGCACGAGATCCAGCGCCGACCGTCGTGCGTGCGACGGATCAGGCCCTCGCGGTCGTGGAGGCAGCCGCGGTTCCCGTAGATCGATCCGCGGGCCGGGTGCGCGATCAGCTCGCCGAGCGGGGTGACCCGGTTGCGACGGGGCATCGACGGCGAGTGTACGAGGAGGATTACCCTGGGCGGGAGCTCATGACGGAGAACGGGCAGATCTCGGCGCTCACACGACCCGGTGCCGTCCACCTGACCGTCACCGATCTCGACCGCTCGGTCGCGTACTACGGTGAGGCAATCGGCCTCCGGCTGCTCGCGCGAGGGCCGGGGCTCGCCAGGATCGGTGCCGGTGACCGTGAGCTGCTCGTGCTCGTCGAGGAGCCCGATGCGCGCCCTGGGCGCGGATACACCGGTCTCTTCCACGTTGCCTACCTCGTCCCTGACCGGGTTGCGCTCGCGACCTGGCTCGCGCACGGGGCCCGAGACAGGGTGTCGCTGGTCGGTCTCTCGGACCACCGGGTCAGCGAGGCGATCTACCTCAGCGACCCGGACGGTCACGGGATCGAGATCTACGCCGATCGGCCGCGCGAGCTGTGGGAGGGGCAGGTCGGCTCGTCCGTGACAACGCTTCCGCTCGACGTGCCGGATCTCCTTGGGGTGCTCGACGACCCTGAAGCGACGCCGTTTGCAGGTCTTCCCGACGGGACCGTCGTCGGTCACGTCCACCTCAAGGTGGCGTCGATCCCCGACGCGGTCGTGTTCTACCGCGACGTGGTCGGGCTCGGTCTCATGGCGCAGCTCGGTGATCAGGCGGCGTTTCTCGGTGCGGGCGGCTACCACCACCACGTCGGAGCGAACACGTGGGAGAGCGCCGGTGCAGGGCCGCCGCCGCCGGGGACGGCGGCGTTGAGGCACGCGACGCTCGTCCTGCCGGACACCGGTGAGCGGGAACGGGTGGTCGCGCGGCTCGAGCACGCCGGGTACGCCGTCAACGGCGATGACGAGCCATCGGTCGTCGATCCATCCGGGAACCGGCTCGTGCTCGCCGTCAAGTGATCACACGACGAGCCGGGACGAAGTGCAGGGGAGAGGATTCGAACCTCTGAAGGCTGAGCCAGCGGGTTTACAGCCCGCCCCCTTTGGCCACTCGGGAACCCCTGCGCGACGGCGGATTGTAGCCGGGCCGGCGCTGCCGAACCCCACCACCGCGAACGTCGTACCATCGTGCCCGTGGAGCGTTACGACGTGCTCGTGGTGGGAGCCGGGCCGGCCGGGTCTTCGACCGCGATCCATCTCGCGCGAGCGGGTGCACGCGTCCTGCTCGCCGACAGAGCGCGGTTTCCGCGGGACAAGCCGTGCGGCGGCGGGCTCACCGGTCGCGCCCTGAAGCAGATCCCGGTCGACCCGAGCCCGGTCGTCGAGCGCGACGTCGACCGCTTCGAGCTCCGGCTTCGCTACGGGCGGACGTTCACCCGCGCCCACGACAGGCCGTTGATCCGGATGACGCAGCGACTGCGGCTGGATGCGTTCCTCGTCGATCAGGCCGCCGCCGCCGGGGCGGAGCTGCGCCTCGGATCGCGCGTCGATCGACTCGAGCTCGGCGAGCGCCACGTCGTCGCGCGTGTCGGAGACAGGGAGGTCTCCGCTCCGGTGGTGGTCGGAGCCGACGGCGCCAACGGCATCGTCGCTCGATCCGCGTCGCTCGACGCCGGGATCGTCCACGGCGTTGCGCTCGAGGGGAACATCCCGCTCGAGGCGCTCGATCCGGAAGAGCTCTCGCGCACCGCCGTGATCGAGCTCGCCGTCGTCCCCGGCGGCTACGGCTGGGTGTTCCCGAAAGGAGATCACGCCAACCTCGGCGTCGGGGGGTGGGGGAGCGAGGGCCCGCGGCTGCGCTCGCACCTCGCGCGGCTCGCGACCGCACACGGAGTCGAGCCCGGGGCGTTGACCGACCTCCGTGGCCACCGGTTGCCGATGCGGCGGCTCGGTACCCCGTCCGGCAAAGGGCGCGTGCTGCTCGTCGGGGACGCAGCCGGGCTCGTCGACCCGTTGTCGGGAGACGGCATGTACGAGGCATTCACCTCCGCGCGGCTCGCAGCCGAGGCGATCACCGGCGGCGACCTCGAGGGGTACACGACGCGTCTCGCGCAGGCGCTCGACCATCATGCCGCGGCATCGTGGGCTGCGAAGCGTGCGCTCGATCGCCACCCGCGGGCCGTGTTCGCCGCCGCCCGTGCCCCGGGAGTGTTCGGGGTGGTCGCCGACCTGCTCTGCGGAGACCTCGGCCATCCGGCCGAGGCCCGTGGCCTGGCGCGTGGGCCGCTGAAGATGATCGCGCGCCTGGCGAGCTGAGATCGGGGCGCCGGCGGGGGCGTGGATGGTGGGGCGGGGCAAGCCCCGCCCCTACACCGTCGGTCGCGATGGCCTCAAGACCTGAGCGGTTCCTGCCGATGCATGCATCGCGATGGAGCTCATCACCCTCCTCACGCGTGCCGTCGAAGCAGGGGCCAGCGACGTCCACCTGAAGCTCGGCCAGCCACCTGTCGTCCGCCTCGACGGTGAGCTCGAGCCACTCCCGGACTGGGGCCCGCTCGGCGAGAGCGACCTGACGGTCGTGCTCGACGCGGTCACGGAGATCTCGCCGCGGCGCCGTGAGGCGTTCGACGAGCACGGTGACCTCGATATCGCGTTCTCCCATCCGACCCTGCCGCGCTTCCGCGTCAACGGTTTCCGACAGCGTGGCGCGACATCGTTCGCATTCCGGGTCATCCCGAGCCAGATCCCGACCTTCGAAGAGCTGGGGCTGCCTGCAGGTGTCCGGCGCCTCTCCGACGAGCACCGCGGGCTCGTCCTCGTGACCGGTCCGACAGGCTCGGGGAAGACGACGACCCTCGCGTCGATGCTCGACCAGATCAACCGCACACGCCGGTCGCACATCGTGACGGTCGAGGATCCGATCGAGATCTTGCACCCCGATCGCGGCTGCATCGTCAACCAGCGCGAGGTCGGGCTCGACACTGCCAGCTTCGAGCAGGCGCTTCGGCGCGTGCTCCGCCAGGACCCCGACGTGATCCTGATCGGCGAGCTCCGCGACACCGAGACCGCCCACACGGCCCTCCAGGCTGCGGAGTCCGGTCACCTCGTGTTCTCGACGCTGCACACGATCGACGCGGCGGAGACGCTCGGACGGTTGATCGAGTTCTTCCCGGCTGCGAAGCAGCCGCAGATCCGCTCGATCCTCGCGGGCACGCTGCGTGGCGTCGTCAGCCAGCGGCTGCTGCCGCGCGCCGGTGGAGGTCGCGTCCCGGCGATCGAGCTGATGATCACGAACGCGCGGATCCAGGACCTCATCCGGGAGAACCGACCAGACGAGATCACCGACGCGATCGAGGCCGGCGAGTTCTTCCAGATGCAGTCGTTCGCGCAGGCGCTCATCGAGCTCGTTCTCGACGGGAAGGTCGAGCGCGACGTCGCGGCCAACGCCGCCACGAACAAGCACGACTTCCTCGTCCAGCTCGAGCGGGCGGAGAAGGAGAAGCGCAGCGCCGATGCTGCCGCCACCGACCGGGAGGCAGTCGCGGACAACGGCGGCGAGGTAGCGGGGTTCGAGCCCATCACATCCGGGCTCCGCTAGGCACTCGTGGACGTTGCGTTCGCAGCAATCGTCGCGGCACCAGCACTCGCGATCGGCAGCTTCCTCAACGTCGTCACGTCGCGCCTGCCGCGGCACATCCCGATCGGGAACAGCCGCTCGGCGTGCCCGGCCTGCGACTCGCCGATCCGCTGGTACGACAACATCCCGCTCGTCTCGTACTTCGTGCTTCGCGGCCACTGCAGGGACTGCGACGCCAGCATCCCGTGGCGCTACCCGGCCGTCGAGGCGACGACCGCGGTGCTCATCGTCGCGTGCTTCCTCCGCTTCGGCGCGACCGCCGAGGCGCTGCTGGCAGCGTTCTTCTGCACCGTCCTCGTGGCGATCTCGGCGATCGACCTCGAGGCGCGGATCGTGCCCAACAAGATCGTGATCCCCGCGGCGGCGATCACGCTCGTCGCGCACACGCTCATCGACCCGAGCATCGAGTGGGCCGCCGGCGCCGCTGCCGCGTTCGGTGTCTTCTTCGCGATCGCGCTGATCAACCCGCGCGGGATGGGGATGGGGGACGTCAAGCTCTGCTTGCTCCTCGGCGCCATGCTCGGCTGGTCGGTCTTCCTTGCGATCTTCATCGCGCTCATCGCTGGATCGGTGCCGGCGATCGTGCTTGCCTTCAAGCACGGGCTCTACGCGCGCAAGGTCGCGATTCCCTTTGCGCCGTTCCTCGCCTTCGGGAGCGTCGTGACGCTTTTCTTCGCCGGCCCGATCCTCGACTGGTACCAGGGTCTCGGATGAGATCGCGGTGGATGCCCCATACGGGGTATGGCAGGTATCCACGACCCGTGTCGATATGCGATCGAGCGGCATGAACAGGCTCCTGGCCACGATTCGTTGCACCGCGGCGCCGATGAGGCGCCGTTTCGGCGTGGTTCGGGCCGAGGATGGGTTCAGCCTGATCGAGGTGACGATGGCCGCGGTGGTGCTCGCGATCCTCGCCACCGCGCTCATCGGGCTGCTCCAGTCGGCGGTCGCTGCGAACGGGCTCGCGCGACAGAAGACGGTCGCGCAGCAGATGGCGCAGGACCAGGTCGAGTACATCCGCAAGCTCGACTACCAGACGGAGATCGGTCTTACGACCGGCTGGAATTGTCCGTCCTCGCAGGGCCTGTCGCCCGTGGCGGGGATCGTCCCGCCGACCAAGGCAGTAACGGTCAGAGGAACCGACGCGACGATGACGACCAACATCTGCCTGGTCGACGACCCGACTCTCACCGGTGGCTTCTCGACGGGCACGGACTACATGAAGGTCAGCGTCATACTCACGAGCAACCGCTCGGGTGCTGTCCTCACCTCCGTCCAGACGTTCGTCGCCCCCCCCGGGCGTGACCCGCTCGGAGGCATCAACAACGCGAGGATCAACGTCAAGGTGCAGGACATGGGGTTGTCGACGAACAACCTCGTCGCCGGTGCCCTGGTCAGCCTCGCGACCGGCCCGAGCGCACCGTTGTCGAACACCACCGACTCGAATGGGCTCGTCACATTCGCCGGCCTCACCGCCAACCCGGTTTCCGGACCTCAGGCGTACTACGACATCACCGCGACGAAGAGCGGCTACCTCACCTACGTCGACGACCGCGTCCCCGGGAGTTGCTGCCACATCCAGTTGGCGCCGAGCTTGACGGTCGGCCCGCAGGTGATCCGCCTGTACAAGGGGGCAACGATCAACGTCGCACTCACGAACGCGAGCGGGAACCCGTACACCTCGCCCGCGACGATCAAGGCGACGTCGCAGCGCACCGGAGTGACGCAGACGTTCACGACCTCGACGGGCTCGCTTCCGATCGCGAACTTCGCGGGTGACCCCGTCGTACCGGGTGACTTCACCCTGCGCGCGTTCACGCCCACCGGTGGTCTCTGCGCCGACCCGCTGCCCAAGTATGTGCCCGACAACTACCCGACCACCCTGACCACGACGTTCACGCTGCAGCTACTGCCCTGCCCGTCCGGCACGCTCATCGTCAACGTCACGCAGATGGGCGGCCCGGCGCAGGGCGCGACGGTCACCATCAAGGACGGGCCGAACGACTACACGCCGATCTCACAGACCACTAACTCGAGCGGCCAGACGACCTTCACGAGCCTGCCCTCTGGCACGGACCAATACAACATCACCGTCACCGACGCCGCGGGTAACGTGACGGGGTCCGGCACCGCCATCATCGCCACCGGTGCGACCACCACCTCCAATATCGCGCTCGCCGACCCGCCGTTCGGGACGATCCACGCGCTCGTCCAGGCCGGCGGGGTGAACGTCTCTGGGGCGACCGTCGTGGTCACGGGCGGGCCGTATCCGGGCTTCACGCGGACGCTCAACACCAACAGCTCGGGAGTCGCGGACTTCACGAACGCGATCCCTGCGGGCAGCGGCTACACCGTCACCGCCACGAAGGGGACGAGTGCGAACCAGTCGTCGGTGAACGTCACCGCCGGCACGACGACGAACGTCACGATCCCGCTACCGACGGCCACCCTCACGGTCACAGCGACCTGGGCTGGCGCCTCGATCGGCTCGGGCACGAACAATGTGACGGTCACCGGCGGTCCCGGTGGCGGCACCTACACAGGGTCGACGATCGGGAGCGGTGTCGCGACGATCACCGTCCCACAGACGACGACCGCGTACCCGTACACCGTCAACGTCTCCAAGAACGGTGGCAGTGGCTCGTCGACCGTGACGAGCGTGCCCGCTGGGGGCGCCTCTACGACCATCGCGTTCACTCAGGTCGGGACGATCAACGTTACGACGACGTGGGCTGGAGCAGCCTCGAGCGGTGCTGCGGTCAGCATCACCGGCGGGCCGATGGGCGGCACCTACACCGGGACGACCAACGCCAGCGGGGTCGCCTCGATCACGGTACCCACCTCGGCCACGGCCTACTCCGTGAGCGCGGTGAAGACCGGCGTGACCGTGACGGGCTCCGTCGCATCCGTCGCGACCGGCTCGACGAACAACCTCTCTCTCTCCTTCACGGTGACGTTCACGATCAACGTCAAGCGGAGCTCGACGAACCAGACCACGGCGATCGTCAAGGTCAGCGGTGGCCCGACGGCCGTCAACCTCACGCTCACGGGGAACAACACGGCCGGCCTCGGATCGGGCGGCAACTACACGATCAGCAACCTCCCGATCGGTACCGGCTACACGTACAAGGCGTACGCCAACCCGTGCGGCTCGACCAACCCGAAGAGCATCACGTCCACTGGCCAGTCGGTCGTGACCGGTCAGCCGACGGTCAACCTGGTCTACAACGTCAACACGTGCCCGGCGCCATGACCGGCGCCCTCCGACACCTCCGTCGCGACCAGCGCGGCATGACGCTCGTCGAGCTGATGACCTCGATGGCGATCCTGGCGATCATCCTCGCGGCGTTCGCCACGGTGCTCTCGACGAGTCTCACGCAGGGAGCGCAGGAGCAGGAGATCACCGCGGTCCAGACCGAGGCGCGGGCGTCGGTGGAGCAGTTCGCGCGCGACCTCCGTCAGGCGTACTCCGGGGTGGACGGGTCGTGGCCGATCGAGTCGATCAACAACACCTCGATCCAGTTCCTCTCCCCGCAGCGGCTGACCCCGTTCAAGCTCCAGCGCGTCCAGTGGCAGCTCAACGGCACGAACCTCCAGCGGCGGTTCGTGACCACGTCCGACACGGACGGCGACCCCTGGATCTGGCCGAGCGCGATCACGAGCGCGGCGTGGGACACGCGTGCCCGGTCGATCCGGAACACGTCGACAGCCCTCTTCACCGGGTACGAGGACGACGGAATCACCCCGACGACGAACCCCGACGACGTCCGCGTCGTCAAGGTCACGCTCGAGGTCGCCACGACCGGGCAGTCGGCCCGCAAGTTCACGTTCACAACCCGGATCACACCGAGGGTGACCCCCACATGATCTCCATCCGCAGCCACCTGAGCAGGCTCCGTCGCGACGAGAGCGGCATCGCGATGATCCTCGTCGTCGTCACGACAGTCGTCCTGAGCGTGCTCGTCGGTGGCGCTGCTGGATCTCGTCGCGAACGAGCAGACGCGAAGCTCGGCATCGGTCAAGAGCCAGGAGTCGTTCCAGGCGGCCGAAGCCGGGCTCGACGACTACCTCGCGAAGCTCGTCCAGGACCGCGCCTACTACCTCCACCGCGTGCACCCGGCCGAGTCGACCCGGCATCCGCTGCCGTCGGGCTCGGACGTCGCCGGCGGGAACGTGTGGCCGTATACGAACCAGTGGAGCTACCCGACCGAGAAGAACACGTGGAAGGCACTCACCAACGGGTACGAGTACAACCTCCAGGTGTACCCGCCCGCGCCAGGGCAGATCACGACCACGATCCTCGCCACCGGTAGGAAGACAGGACAGACGACGGGCGCTCGAACGATCCAGGTCCAGGTGAGGCCGTCGTCGCTCGCGGACTACTACCGCTTCTCCGACGACGACGTCCCGCTCGGAAGCGGCGCGACGACATACGGGAAGATCTACGCGAACGGGACGGTCAGCCACGACGGCACCGCCTACGCCGACATCTACGCCTGGGGCGGGATCACCGGGGGTGTCACGATGATGCCCGGGGCGAAGAAGTACACGACGACGACGAACCCGAGCATCACGACGAAGATCCCCACCCCGATCGACTTCTCCCGCTTCCTCGTCTCGTTCTCGGATCTGTCGCGGGCAGCCCAGGCCGGTGGCGTCTTCCTCAACGATCCCTCGAAGGATGCGTGGCGGTTCGTGTTCACGAACGACGGGAAGTTCACGGTCAAGTCGTGCACCGCCGGCTCGTACGACGTTGCCAAGGTCGCGCCGACGTGCGGCGCGGCGACGCAGTACGACGTGCCCGCGAACGGCGCGATCTACACGGGACAGACCGCGATCGTCGAGGGCCAGGTCAAGGGTCGTGTCACCCTCGGCTCGAACGACGACATCGTGATCGCGAACAACCTCGCGCCTGTCGCGCCCGGTACCGACGTTCTCGGGCTGGTCGCCTACAACTTCGTCTTCATCGCCGACTATGGCCCTTCGACGTTGACGTGGGGCGCGTCGCTCCTCGCCCAGGGTCAGACCTGGGGTACGACGAACGTCGATCTCGACCCGAATACGCCTGGGTCTCAGGTTCTTGCCGGCCCTTCGACCCCCAGCAAGACGACGATGAACTTCACCGGCTCGGCGGCGACGAAGCGGGGCGGTAGCTTCGACTTCAACACCCGGAACTACGACTACGACGACACGCTCCAGTACCTGACGCCGCCGTGGTTCCCGGTGCTGGACGACTTCCTCGTCATCGGCCTCTTCCGCGAAGTCCCGTCCTGAGCCCGGGCATCTGACCGTGCCCGGCTCAAGCCTCGGGTCGGACCGGCCGATACCCCATTCGAGGGACAACGAGTGAAGCTCGAGAACGCAAAAGGACTGCGAACGTCCGCTCGGCAAGGAGCCACAGCCGAGCCGACCGCCCCTGACGCCCAGGACACCGGCTTCGAGAGCCTCTCCGATCTCGTCGCGGAGCTCCTCGACGCAACCGGGCTCGTCTCCCGCGACCGGCTCGCGGCGGCCCGTGGTCGCGCGGGCGCCGGCTCGCTCGCCGAGGCGCTGATCGACGAGGGTGTCGCCACCTCCGAGGGCGTCGCCCGGGCGCTCGCGCGCGAGCATTCGATGCCCGTACCTCGACATCGCCGAGGACCGACCCTCGCCCGGCGCGATCGAGCAGATCCAGCTTCGCACGCTCCAGCGCGTCGTCGCGATCCCGATCTCGCTGCGCGACGACCGCCTCGTCGTCGCCGTCGCCGACCCGACGAACATCCTTGGTCTCGACGAGCTGAAGATCGCCACGAAGTACGCGATCGACCTCGTCGTCGGCTCGCGCGAGGACATCGTCGCCGAGCTCGAGCGCCTCTCCCGCCAGGCAGAGGTCACGGAGACCCAGTCGGCAATGGAGCAGTTCGAGGTCGTCGACGAGGATGCGGACGACGACCTCGAGGCCGACGACGGCGTCTCGGACGCTCCGCTCGTGCGGCTCGTCAACGGGATCGTGATGCAGGCGGCGACCGACGGTGCCAGCGACATCCACTTCGAGCCACAGGAGGACGCGCTCATCGTCCGCACCCGAATCGACGGCGTGCTGAACGAGGTGCAGCGGATCCCCAAGCGCATGGCCAACGGCGTCACGACGCGCCTGAAGGTGCTCGCCAAGCTCGACATCGCCGAGCGTCGGAAGCCGCAGGACGGCCGGATTGCGCTCAACGCCAGGGCGGTCGGTCGGCTGCTCGACATTCGCGTCGCGGTGCTCCCGACCGTCGAGGGCGAGCAGGTCGTGATGCGCCTCATCGACAAGTCGCGGAAGACACCGACGCTCGAGTCCCTCGGGCCTCTCGGAGGCGATGCGCGACACCATCTCGCGCGTCATCCGCCGCCCGACGGGCGCCCTGCTCGTCACGGGCCCGACCGGCTCGGGCAAGTCGACGACGCTCTACGCGTCGCTCGCCGAGATCAACGACCCGGACATCAACATCATCACCGTCGAGGACCCGGTCGAGTACCGGCTCCAGGGGATCAACCAGGTCCAGATCAACCCGAAGGCAGATCTGACCTTCGGGAGCGCGCTCCGGTCGATCCTGCGCTCCGACCCCGACGTGATCATGGTCGGCGAGATCCGCGACACCGAGACCGCCAAGATGGCGATCGAGTCGGCGCTGACCGGGCACTTCGTCCTCACGACGCTGCACACGAACGACGCCGCGGGCGCGATCACACGTCTCAACGAGATGGGGGTGGAGCCGTACCTCACCGGGTCGGCGGTCACCGCGGTGGTCGCGCAACGTCTCGCACGCAAGCTCTGCGCGAACTGCTGCGAGATGTACATGCCGACCGTCGACGAGCTCGTCGCTGCGCGCATCGCACCCGAGACGGCTCAGGCCCGGGAGGGTATGGCGCTGTACCGCAAGGTCGGCTGCCCTCGGTGCAACCGCACCGGCTATCGCGGGCGGATCGGGATCTTCCAGCTCCTGATGATGAACGACGAGATCGAGGCGCTCGCCGCTCGCAACGCCGCGCGCGAGGAGATCGAGCGCGTTGCCGCGGCCTCAGGCATGCGCTCGCTGTGGGACGACGGCATCGCGAAGGCCGCCGCCGGGCTCACCTCGATCGAGGAGCTCGCCCGCGTCGTGACGATGTAGGAACCGCACGCACGCGCGGCGGGGATCGCTCCGGACGACCCGGATAGCCTTGTGCGATGCGTGCACTCCTGACCTGCAGACCGTTGGCGGGTCACTACCGGCCGATGTTGCCACTCGCACGTGCCCTGGCCGAAGCGGGACACGACGTGGCGTTCGCGTCGGGCGAACCTGTCGCCGACGAAGCGGAAGCGGATGGCTTCACGGCGTTTCGGGTTGGGCCGGGCGTGGACTCCGCGGAGCCGTTTGCCAACCGCATTCGAGGTCTTGCTGCCTCGCTCCCACCTTCGCAAGTCCGCTCCTTCGTCTTCACCGAGCTGTTCGTCCGGGGTGAGCTGGAGCCGCGCGCGAACGACCTGTTCACGAGCGTCGAGCAGTGGGCGCCCCACGTTGTCGTACACGACGTGGCGGAGTTCGCCGCACCGCTCGTTGCAACGCTGGTCGGCATCCCGTATGTGGAGCACAGCTACGGGCCTGCCATAGAGAACGAGGTCATTCGTGCCGCAGGCGAGGCAACGGCGCCCTTCTGGAGCTCGCACGGCCTCACGCCACACCCCCTCGGTGGCTTCTACCGCTACCTGTACCTCGACGTCTGCCCACCCAGCCTCCAGGTACCCGACGCGGCTACGGGGGCGGTGCAGGGCATCCGTACGGTCGAGACCGGGCCAGCGGAGAAGAAGCTCCCGTGGCTGGCTGCGCTGAGGGACCTACCGATCGTCTACATCACGCTCGGCACCGTCTACAACCGAAACCTCGACGTGTTCCGGGCTCTGCTCGACGGCCTCCGCGACGAAGCGCTGAACCTCGTCGTCACGGTCGGCAAGCAGAACGACCCTGCCGTGCTCGGTGCGCAGTCGTCGAACGTCCACGTGCACCGGTACATCCCGCAAGAGCTGCTGCTTCCTCACTGCACCGCCGTCGTGACGCACGGTGGCGCCGGCTCGACGCTCGGGGCGCTCGCATTCGGCCTGCCGCTCCTCATCGTCCCGCAGGGCGCCGATCAGTTCTACAACGCCGACCGCGTCGTCGCTGCAGGCGCCGGAGTTCGAGTCATGCCCGACCACCTGACCGCCGACTCAGCTCGCGAAGCCGTTCGCGTGCTCCTCGACGACGACACATTCCAGAGCGCGGCTCACCGCATCGAGGACGAGCTCGCCGCGCTGCCCACCCCACGGCAAGCCGTCGACGCGCTCGAACGACTCACCGACCCCGGGCCCGCGTAGCGATCGGTGTCGTGAAGGTCGCGCGCGTGATCGACGGGAAGCCGTTGGCGAGCGTCGGATCCTGATCGCCGCGGCCTCGTACCCTGGTCGAGGCTGCTCGCCTCGAGGTCTTCGTTCGCCTCGAAGGACTACGAGGCAGCGTGCGCCAGCAGGCCGGCTGGGCTCCTACGCCGCTTCGGCCGGATCGACGACGTCGCACCCGAGGTACTGGAGGCACCGGAGCGTCTCGTCGGCAAACCGCTCCGCCTGGACGCGATTTGGGAAGGGAAACGGTCGGGCGAGGCCTTGCGCCTTCTTGCTCGTGGTGTTGTAGACCTCGGCCTCTACCGTCACCGCGCCTCCGTCCCCGGCGATTCCGCGCAGGATGGCGACCACCTTGCCGCCGGCGCGAGCCTGGTGCTCGAACAGCACGTCGTCAGCCGGCTCGACACCGCGCGAGCGGGCAGCGCCGGGAGAGGCGCTCACTTGCCGTTCTTGCGCGCGTTGAGACCGGCCTGCGCGACGAGCTTCGCGTCGACGGGGCCATCGAGCCGCGTGATCACACGACCCGGCCGCTTCACAACGAGCATCGTCGGGGTGTTGACCGTCCCCGCGAACGCCTGGAGCTCCTGGGCACGCTTGTCGTCGAGCACGTTCACCGTCGCGAACCCGACCCCGGCATCCTTCGCGCCGGCGCGTGCGCTCGCAACAGCGGCGCGGTCGCCCTCGGCGGTCCCGGCGTACACCGAGACGATGACGACGCGCGAGTGCATGAGCTTGCTCGCGATCGGCTTTGGAATGCCGGCCAGCAGGTGCACCTTCGGAGCGGCCGGCTTCGCCGGCGTCTGCGCCGACGTGGAAGGCTTGGTGGGGGTCGACGGGTACGCGGTATTCGGCGACGTCGAGTCGTCGGAGAGGAGCAGCGGCCGTGCGACGAGGAACGCCAACCCGGCGAGGGCGGCGACGCCGATGAGCAGGAGCAGGCGTGTCGGGATCGGAAGCGTGGCGGTCATGAGCCCTCTATCGGCACGCAAAAGCGATCCCTTGAGGGTTTACGACTCGATCGGGCACGAGACTCTTTGCGCTGAAAGAGTGCCGTTGGAGACGTTTGTCACGATCTGGCTGTTCGTGAGCTTCATTGTCGATCCGTCCCGCAGACCGCCGATCCGGATGGCCTTGAATCGAAGCGTGCGCGACCGCTTCGCGGTCGAAACGACCGAGACAGTCGTGACCTCGCCACCCCGCACAGCACGGGTGAATCGACGACCCGTCGAGTCCTGGAACTCGAGCACGGTCGACGGGAAGGTCGGCGGGAGCGTAAGGGCGAGGCTCGCGCGGGTGCAGCCACCCGTCGCCGGAGCGTACGCGGTGAACCACCCGACAGGCGCGACGGTGTTGTTGGAGCGAACGCCGGCCGCGAATGCCTGCAGACGTGGTGTGCTCCCGTGCGGCCGTACGAGCGCGAAGAATCGGTCGCGCAAGACCTCGTTCGACCGGGAGAACACCGCCTCCGACCCTCCGAGGGCAAAGAGGACTGCCTGGTCCACCGCGCGGCCGGCCGGATCACGAAGCACGCCGTCCTGACCGGCTGAGACCGGAGCCTTGCCGAGCCCGTCGAGAGTGCTGATCCGCTCCCGGCCGAACGGCTCAGCCCGAACGATGGTCGGGTTCCAGAACGCGGTGACCATGGAGATGTAGGGGTTGCTGTCCGGTGTCTGGACCAACAGCGTCGGTCCCGGCTTCGCGGCTTCGACCCAGGTCGCGCTCTCACCGAAGGCGTTGCTATAGGCCCGCTCGGACCCGCGGAGATCCGCCCAGTGCGCGCCGACGAGAGTGATGCCGAGGACTGCCATGGACACGAGTACGAGAGGAGGGCCGGGGAGCCGCGGCGTCAGCGCCGCCCAGATCGCGAGGCCTGCGAGGACACTGACCACGAGAGCGGCTACGAGGCTCGCCTCGACGAGTCCGATCATCCCGCCGAGCCGGCTCAGCGCGTTCAACGTGGGGGAGTCCGCTGCACCCTGGCCGAACAGGTCGCCTGTGACGGGCACCCTGGCCGCGATCACGATGACCCCAGCGGCCGTCGCGATGGCCACAGCACGTGCGGGGCGTCCCTCGTCGATCCAGCAGAAGAACCCAATCGCGACCAAGGGGTACGCGACGATGAGGTACCGCTCCAGGAATCGGTCCGAGTGGGTGTCGGCGCTGACCATTGCCGCTGCGACCACGAGCGCTCCGACGCCGACCAGCGACAGGGTTGCGTAGGCGGATCGTGCGCGATCACCCGGTCGAACGACGGTGGAGCAGGCCCACGCGATCGCGCCCGGTGCGATGGCAGCCCCGGTGGCGACGAGCGCAAGCGCGCCGGTTCGGAAGATCCAGTCGAGCGTCCGGCCCGAAACGCCGAATCCGGTAACCGCCTCGTAACGACCGAGGACGCTGCCGCCCGATGCGACCATCGCTACGAGACCGAGCCCGACGACCATCGCCACGACGCCGAAGCGGCGCACCGCCCGTACCGGGTTGAGCCGCTCGACGACGACGATCGCCACGAGGGTGGCAGGGATCAGTGCCGCGTACTGGAGCCGGGTGAACGTCGCCAGGCCAGCTGCCGCGAGAAACCACACCTGACCGAGGATCGTCGGTCGTGCGCACATCCGGATCGCCGCGTGGATCGCCACCAAGGCGAGCAGGTACCCGAGCGAGTCCGCGGTCACATAGCTCGTGTACACCAGTGCTGGCGACACGACCGAGACGATCGCGCAGGCAAGCGCTGCCCGCGTCGAGATCTTGAGCTCACGCGCGATCAGGTACGTGGGCACGGCCGCGAGCGACATCACGACGCTGTGGAAGGCCTGGGTGAGGTGCAGAGAGACGGTTGCGTCGGACAGGCTCCAGAACCCCGCCGTGAGTAGCGGTTCGAGCATCGCCGGGAGAGCCGCCGTCTGTCCGAGCACGGTCGAGCCCTGGCCGTGCCCGAGCGAGCGCGCGAGCTGCGCGTACAGATACTCGTCGGGGAGATACGCGACCGTCGCCCTCGGGATCGCGGCGACGAAGCTCGCGATCGCGCTCACGGCCACGATGGCAGTGAGCGCCGCCGGAACCGTCGTGATCCGGGAGAGGAAGCGAGACTGGGAGCGGGTTTGAACCGAGATCGTCGTCATCTGTCCACGTGACCTATCGGTCGTGCTGTTCCCTTACTTGAGGTACCTCGTTCGCGTCGCAAACGTGCCGCGAAGAGGCCGCGAGGATGTCCCGAAACGAGTAGGGGGGCACATGCTCCGTGCCCCCCTACTCGGTCGCTTCGTGGTTGCGGTTAGCAGTTCGTGCTGATCGTGCCGCCCGGGCCGCTGATGCTGGCCCAGCACTGGCCCTGCGTGAACGAGATCGTGTACGCGCTCTGGCCGAGGCCCGAGAGCGTCACCGACGCGATGCCGGAGTCGATCGCCTTCAGCGAGGTGAGCGACGCGGTCTGATAGGTGCCGTTGTCGCTGTAGTAGGCCTCCATTGCCGGGATGGCAGCGCGGACGTTGGACTGAGCCGCGCTCTTCTCGGCGCGCTTCTTGAAGCCGAGGTACGACGGCACCGCGATCGCCAGCAGGACGCCGATGATCACGAGCACGACGAGGAGCTCGATCAGCGTGAAGCCGCTCTCCTCGTGAGCGAGGCGCCGGCGCGTTGCGCTGAGACCTCGGTTGATGGCAGTGAGCACGTGTTGCTCCTTCCGTGGATGAAGAGGGGTGGAACCGACAGCCCCACTATCGGCGGGGTTCCGACGGGCTGGCACTCCCCTTTCGGGTGATTCGTGAGGGAGAGGCATCCCTCACGCTGGGGGATATGCCGACGGGGCGGGCTCTCCGCCGTGTCGCACCGGTTCGAAGCCGGCCGAGAGCGTCACGAAGACGAGGCTCAAGGTCTCGCCGACACGTGCCGATAGACGGCCCCGTGGAGCATTCGCCGCCAACGTCTGCGACGCCGCTGTCTGTCGACGCGCTTCTCGAGCGCGCCGTCGAGATGCGCGGTTCGGACCTGCACATCACCGCGGGGTCGCGTCCGGCGGTCAGGCTCCATGGACGGATCGAGCTGCTCGAGGACTTTCCCGAGCTCGACCCGGATACGACCAGGCAGCTGATCTACCGGATCACGACCACCGAGCAGCAGAAGCAGCTGGAGCTCAAGCGCCAGCTCGACTTCGCCTACGGGATCAGTGGTCTCGCCCGGTTCCGCGTCAACGCCTACTACCAGCGCGAGGCGATCGCCGCGGCCTTCCGCACGATCCCGACCGACATTCGCTCGATCGAGGAGCTAGGGCTTCCGTCGAGCCTCCACGAGTTCACCGACAAGCCGCGCGGGCTCGTCCTCTTCACGGGGCCGACCGGCTCGGGCAAGTCGACGTCGCTCGCCGCGTTGATCGACGAGATCAACCGCACCCGAACAGACCACATCATCACCATCGAGGACCCGATCGAGTTCCTCCACTTCCACAAGCGCTGCATCATCAACCAGCGCGAGATCGGCCAGGATGCGCTCGGCTTCGCCGAGGCGCTCCGCGGCGCTCTCCGCCAGGACCCGGACGTGATCCTCCTCGGCGAGATGCGCGATCTCGAGACGATCGCCACTGCTCTGACCGCGGCCGAGACGGGCCATCTGGTCTTCGGGACCCTGCACACGCAGAGCGCACCGAGCACGATCGACCGCGTGATCGACGTGTTTCCCGCAGCCCAGCAGGATCAGGTGCGCATGCAGCTCGCCAACTCGCTGCAGGGAATCGTCACCCAGACTCTCCTGCCGCGAGCAGATGGCCAGGGCCGCGTGTGCGGGCTCGAGATCCTCTTCATGGACGACGCGATCCGCAACCTCGTCCGTCAGGGCAAGATCGAGCAGGTCTACTCCTATATGCAGACCGGCACCCGGCGGGGCATGCAGACGATGGAGCAGTCGCTGATGGAGCTCGTCCAGAAGCGTCTTGTCACCGTCCCCGAAGCGATGACCCGGTCGAGCCGGCCGGAGGCACTCGTGTCCGCTCTCGAGCGGGCCGGCATTCCGATTCCGTCCCTGTCCACCGATGGCTTGCCCGCCACCGGCTCCAGCGCCATGGGAGCCGGGCTACGGGTGGCCGGGAGCTAGCCGCCATGCATCCTAGGACTTTCCTGCACCGCTCACCCGACGGCCCTCGGGCACAGGGGCTCGACACAGGGGCGCTGCATTCGAGCCATCCCCTCGGCTTCGCCGATGTCCGCTCGACGGAGATCCCCGAGCCCCTTCATCGCCGGGGTCCGCTCGGCTTCGGGTTCACTCCTGCCGAGGCGACCTTCGTCACAGAGTTGTCGTTCCGCCGCACCACCGCCTGGGAGCGGCCGTCGGCCCGCGGTACGTTCGACGGGCCCGAGGCAACTGCACCCGAGGTGGGGCACGCCGAGGTGTTCGAGCCGCAGACGGCCGGGGATCCCGGCACTGAGATTCCCGTCTCGGAAGCGAAGGTGCCCTTCTACAAGCGCGAGCTGTCGCTCCGCAAGAAGAAGCCCGAGGTCGTCGAGACAACAGACGACGACGTCGCCGAGAACCTCGACGATGTCGAGCAGGCAGATGTCGTCAAGCGGCTGATCGGCTTCGAGCCGGTGTCGAACGGCGCGACCGAGGTCGCGGATGAGGCAGTCGAGGACGAGGCCGTCGAAGTGGCTGCGGCCGCCGATGCCGACCTCGTCGACGAGCCGGTCGAGGAGCACGACGGTGCCGATACCGACGCCCTCGAGGTTCTGGCCGCGCTCGATTCAGCCGACGAGCCGGAGCTCGACGAGGTCGAGGCACACGAGCCCGACTCGACGAGCCACGACGAGCCGGTCGAGATCCTGGCGCACGCCGACGAGCCCGAGACGGACGTCGAGCACATCGAGGACACTGCCGAGAACGTCGCCCCGGACGAGGTCGAGAAGCCCTCCACCGGTAAGCGCGGGTCGGTCATGGCCCGTCGCGGTGGCCCCAAGCCCGCTCCGCGGTCCGGCGGTGGCAAGGGCAAGCGCGGTGGCCGGCGAGTCGTCGGTCTCAAGCTCGGCGCGTCACAGATCGCGGCCGCGGTCATCGTCCAGGGCGAGGCAGGCAGCGAGCTCGTGCAGCTTGCGCGCCGACCGCTCGAGGACGGCGTCATCGTCGACGGCGAGGTCAGGGACTCCGAGGCGCTGCGCATCGCGCTCAAGGAGTTCTTCGAGGAGCACAAGCTTCCGCGCAAGGACATCCGCGTCGGCGTCGCGTCGAACCGCGTCGGTGTCCGCACGTTCGACATCGTCGGGATCGACGACCACGTCAGGTTCGACAATGCCGTCCGGTTCAAGGCTCATGAGGTCCTGCCCGTCTCGGTCAGCGAGTCGGTGCTCGACTACCGCGTGATCGACGAGCGCGTGACGGAGACGGGCGAGACGATCAAGCGCGTCCTGCTCGTCGTCGCACCCCGTGACCAGGTCGTCCCGTTCGTCGACGTGTGCCAGGAGTCCGGGCTCTCGCTCGCAGGGATCGACCTCGAGGCGCTCGCGCTCCTTCGCACCTTCGTCGACCCGCAGTCGTTTGCGCTCCGCTCCACGAGCGACACCGCCACCGTGGTTGTCGCAATCGGGCACGAGTCGTCGACCCTCCTGGTCGCCGGCGCCGGGGCAGCCGAGTTCACCCGTGTGTTCGACTGGGGTGGCGGCGCGCTCCGCGAGGCGATCGAACAGGCACTCGAGGTGCCGGCGGCCGAGGCCGCGTCGATCCTCAAGGGGCTCTCGCTGTCCGGCCCCGGCAAGGGCGACCTCGACGAGGCGCTTCGCGCGAGGGCGCTCGACGCCGTCCGCTCACGGCTCACGCCGTTCGCACGCGAGCTCGTCGCCTCGCTCCAGTTCTACCAGGCACAGACCGACTCGCTCGGCATCGGAGAGATCGTCATCACCGGCGGCACCTCGCACCTCGAGGGCCTCGCCGGTGCGCTGAACCAGATGATCGGCGTCAGCGTCCGCGTCGGCGACCCGCTCTCGCGGATCATCGTCCGCACCCAGATCGACCCCACCGTCGAGGGGACTCTCGGCTCACTCGCAGTGCCGATCGGGCTCGCGATCGAGGACGAGGCGTCGCGGAGCGTCAACCTGCTCCCACAGGACTTCCGCAGGCAGGGTCGCAAGCGCCCCAGCGCGCTCGCCATCGCGGCCCCGCTCGTCGCGGTCGTCCCGCTCGTCGCGCTCGGCTTCATGTACACGCAGGCGAACAGCGATGCGTCAGATCAGCAGAGCCAGCTCTCGGCCGTGCAGGCGCAGATCGCCGCACTCCCCGAGCCGACCCGCCCGACGATCGACCCCGCTCTCGCCACGCAGCAGGCGGCCCGCGCCACGGCTCTCGCCTCGGTGCTCGGTGGCCGGGTTGCGTGGGAGCGCATGTTCGGCGACGTCTCGCGTGTGCTGCCGAGTGAGGTATCGCTCGTCCGCATCTCGGCGACCGCGCCGGCACCCGCACCCCAGACGGCCGCAACGGGCGTCACGGCGGCACCGCTGCCGACGACCGTCCAGGCGGTCGAGGTCGAGGGCTACGCCTTCCACCACGACGTCGTCGCCCAGCTCCTCTCGCGCATGGAGACGATTCCGTCCCTGGCGAACGTCGAGCTCGTGTCGTCGGCCTCGGAGGATCTCAACGGCAAGCCGATCGTGCGGTTCACGATCCACGCGAATCTCAATCAGTCGGGAGGTTCATGATGAAGGACCAGCTGCAGACGACGCGGGGCAAGATCGCCCTCGGCGCTGTTGCCCTGGTGCTCGTGCTCGCCGCCGGCTGGTTCTTCGGCGTGGCACCGAAGCGCTCGGATGCCAAGGAGCTCGCGGCGGCCACCGCGGCCGCGCAGGTACAGCTCGCCGAGAAGCAGGCGGCGCTCGCGCGCCCGTCGGCGAACGTCGAGATCAAGGCGTCCGACCTCTTCAGGCTCACGAAGGCGATGCCTGACGCGACCGATGGGGCCAACGTGATGTTGGACATCGATCGGCTCGCCAAGCGAAACAAGTTGAGCTTCGTCTCGATCTTGCCCGGCGCAGCCGTGACCGGCGTCGGCGCGCTCCAGCACCCATACGAGGTGATCGTGCAGGGCCGCTTCTCGAACCTGTCGAGGTTCGTGACCCAGCTCAGGTCGCTCGTCATGGTCAAGCACAAGCGCCTCGTCGTGAAGGGCCAGGTGTACACGATCGACGGTGTCGACGTCGGTAAGCCGTCGACCGGTGGCGGCAAGCTCGACTTCCCGAACGTCCAGGCGACGGTGCGGATGAGCGCGTTCAGCTTCACCGATCCGGGGCCCGTTGCGGCACCGGGCACGACCCCGACAACCCCGACCGACACGTCCTCCGGGACGGTCGCGGCAGGAGCGACTCCCTGATGGCCGCCAAGACTGACAATGCCGCCGGCGAGAAGCAGGCGAAGCAGAAGAAGATACTGATCGTCCTTGCCGTCGTTCTCGCGGGCCTGCTCGCCTTCCAGCTGCCGAAGCTGCTCGGCGGCAACGAGGCGCCGGCACCCGCGGCGGCACCTGCGACGGCGACCCCCGGCACGACCCCGGCTCCGGCGGAACCGACCGCATACGCGGCCGCGTCGGTGCCCGGGGCGACCACGGGCGCCGCCGGCACCGGTCCGAGTGCAACGCTCGTCGGTGTCCAGGTGGCCACCGCCGGTGCGCCGAAGCCCGCTGTGACCCAGCTCGCGTCGTTCAGCCTCTTCTCGACGAAGGATCCGTTCGTCCAGGTCGTGAAGGAGCAGTCGACCGGTGGTGGCGGTGGAGGCAAGGCGCCCGAGGCGCCCGCCGCAGTCGTCGCAGCCGGCGCAGGCGGCGCTCCCGCAGGTGGCGGCGCTGCTCCCGAAAAGCCCGACTACCAGTACGCCACCATCTCGGTGGACGGCGAGTCCGAGGCTCTGACCACGAAGGACGAGTTCCCGAAGAGCGATCCGATGTTCGTCCTCGTCGCCGTCAAGGCGAAGGCGGTCAAGCTCGGTATCGCCGGCGGCGAGCTCGAGAAGGGGCAGACCCTGACCCTGGGGCTCGACGACAAGGTCACCCTGGTGAACAGCGCCACCGGCGCCCGGTACACGCTGGCCCTGCTCTACACGGGCGTCCAGCCCGAGCAGACCGCCGAGTTCACGTCGGGCGACGCAGCCTCAGCCGAGAACGGCGGATGAGCGTCAGGCCCGCCCGACGCCGACGTCCGACAAGTCGATAGGGAGCCGCCATGCCTGCTTTCGCATACAGCGCGATCAACGCCCAGGGAGTCGAGTCGATCGGTGAGATCCAGGCGACGGATCTCTCGGCGGCGCGCGACTCCCTCCGTGGCGACGGGCTGCTCGCCCAGTGGATCGAGGAGCGCGGCGCGGGCGCGTCGAAGGAGAGCGCGACCAAGACCGGGCTGTTCGGTCGCGTCAAGAAGCCGAAGGCAAAGGCGCTCCAGATCTTCTCGCGCCAGTTCGCGACGATGATCGAGGCCGGTCTGTCGGTCGTGTCGGCGCTCGTCATCCTCGAGCAGCAAACCGAGGACGAGGCGCTGACGGCGGTGATCACCGACGTCCGCGAGCAGGTCGAGACCGGCGCGTTGCTCTCGCAGGCGATGGCGACGCATCCGGACGCCTTCAACCGCCTGTACGTCTCGATGGTCGAGGCAGGTGAGGCGGCGGGAATCCTCGACGTGGTCCTCGACCGCGTCGCGACCCAGATCGAGAAGGAGCAGAAGATCAAGCGGCGCGTGAAGGGCGCAATGGTCTACCCGACCGTCGTGCTCTGCTTCGCGACGCTCGTCCTGTGCGGGATGTTGATGTTCCTCGTCCCGGTGTTCGTCCAGATCTTCGACACCCTCGGCGGCGAGCTGCCGATGCTCACACAGTGGGTGGTCGCGGCCTCGAACGCGATGCGCTCCTACTGGTACATCATCTTCCCGATCGCGGGAGCCCTGATCTGGACGTTCTTCCGTTGGAAGAAGACCGAAAGCGGCCGGCAGTCATGGGATCGGTTCAAGCTGCGCGTCCCCATGTCGATCGGGACGGTCGTCCACAAGGTCGCATTGGCGCGCTGGTCGCGGACGCTCTCGACCCTCGTCGCCTCGGGTGTCGACATCGTGAAGGCGCTCGAGATCACCTCGCAGACGGCCGGTAACTGGGTCATCGAGGACGAGACGATGAAGATGCGGATCCGGGTGCAGGAGGGCGCGACGATCGCGCAGCCGCTGATCGACTCGGCGGTGTTCCCGCCGATGGTCTCGCAGATGGTCAAGATCGGTGAGGAGACCGGTGAGCTCGAGAAGATGCTCGGCAAGGTCGCGGACTTCTACGAGGACGAGGTCGACGCGGCGATCCAGTCGCTGACCTCGATCATCGAGCCGATCATGATGATCGGTGTCGGCATGGTCGTCGGCGTGATCATCGTCGCGATGTACCTGCCGATGTTCAAGATGTTGCAGCTGATCGAGTAACGCGCGAAGCGGGTTCCTCGATCAGCCGTAGAGGCCGGGCATGCCCGGCCTCGGCTTTGGTCCAACCTGGCTTGTTCGCCAGGCCGGGCATGCCCGGCCTCTACATGTCCGGTGGCGCCGCCGATGCGAGGACCGGGGCGCGCTCGTCGATCGGGACGAACGCGCGCTCCTCGGGCCCCGTGTAGATCTGTCGTGGACGGGCGATCTTCGTGTCGGGGTCCTCGAGCATCTCGTCCCACTGCGCGAGCCAGCCGGGGAGGCGTCCGACCGCGAAGAGGACGGTGAAGTAGTCGGTTGGAAAGCCCATCGCCTGGTAGATCAGCCCGGAGTAGAAGTCGACGTTCGGGTAGAGCTTGCGCGAGAGGAAGAACTCGTCCTCGAGCGCGATCCGCTCCAGCTCGAGCGCTATCTCCAGCTTCGGGTTGAGACCTGTCTCGGCGAACACCTCGTCCGCGGTCTGCTTGACGAGCCTCGCGCGTGGGTCGTAGGACTTGTAGACGCGGTGGCCGAACCCCATCAGTCGGCGCTCGCGGTTCTTGACCCCTTCGATGAACGCCGGCACGTTCTTCACGTCCCCGATCTCGTCGAGCATCGTGAGCACCGCCTCGTTCGCGCCGCCGTGAAGCGGCCCGTAGAGCGCCGCGATCCCGGCCGAGACCGCCGAGAACGGGTCGACCTGAGACGAGCCGACCGACCGCACCGCGCTCGTGGAGCAGTTCTGCTCGTGATCGGCGTGGAGGATGAACAGGATCTCGAGCGCACGCTGCAACACCGGCCGGGGCTCGTGCTGCCCGCCGATGGCGAACATCATGTTCACGTAGTTCGCGACGTAGTCGAGGTCGTTTCGCGGGAAGACGTACGGCAGGCCTCGGGAGTGGCGAAACAGGAACGCGGCGATCGTCGGCATCTTCGCCAGCAGGCGGACGCGCTGGATCGCGCGGCTCGCCGGGTCGCCGATCTGCTTCGCGTCGGGGTAGAAGGTCGAGAGCGCCCCGACCGCTCCGAGCAGCATCCCCATCGGGTGCGCGTCGTAGCGGAAGCCCTCGAGGAACTTGATCACGTTCGTGTGGACGTACGTGTGGCTCTTGACCTCGTCCGTCCAGGCGACGAGCTGGGAAGCCGTCGGCAGCTCCCCCTCGATCAGCAGGTAGGCGACTTCGAGGAAGCTGGCGCGCTCGGCGAGCTGCTCGATCGGGTACCCGCGATACCGAAGGATCCCCTCGTCGCCGTCGATGTACGTGATCCCGCTCCGGCAGGCCGCGGTGTTCATGAATGCCGGGTCGTACGTCATGAGCCCGAAGTCGCCGGGCCCGGTCGTGATCTGGCGCAGGTCGGTCGCCTTGATCGTGCCGTCCGCGATCGGCAGCTCGTAGGTGAGCCCGGTGCGGTTGTCGGTGACCGTGAGGGTGTCGGCCATGAGTAGGGATTGTGACGATCGCGCGGCCCGGACGGCGCAGGAACGCGCCGATCAGGCGACGCGACGCGCCGGGGCCCCGTGCAAGGTCGTCGCCAGCCGGCGGAACTGCCCGTCCGCGGCGAGCAGCTCGTCGTAGGTGCCTTCCTGCACGACGCGGCCGTGGTCGAGCACGAGGATCTCGTCGGCCCGCCTGACGGTCGTCAACCGGTGGGCGATGATGACCGACGTCCTTCCACGAAGCAGCGTGTCGAACGCCTGCTCGATGAGCAGCTCGCTCGGACGGTCGATGTTCGACGTCGCCTCGTCGAGGATCAAGATCCGCGGGTTGGCGAGCAGGGCGCGCGCGATCGAGATGAGCTGGCGCTCGCCAGCCGAGAGACCTGCGCCGCCCTCGCGCACGACATGGTTGAGCCCTTCCTCGAACCGCGCCGCGACGCGGTCGACGCCGATCGCACGCGCTGCGTCCTCGACCTCGTCGTCGGTCGCCTCGGGGCGAGCGAACCGGATGTTGTCGGCGATCGTGCCGCTGAACAGGAACGGATCCTGAAGGACGACCCCGAGCTGTCGGCGGTACGAGCGGAGCTGCACATCGCGGAGATCGACACCGTCCACACGGATCGCTCCCTCGCGCGGGTCGTAGAAGCGGGCGATCAGCTTCGCGGTGGTCGATTTCCCACCGCCCGACTCGCCGACGAGCGCGATGCAGCCTCCCTCCGCGACCGCGAACGACAGCCCGTTGACGACGGGCTCGTCGCCATAGGCGAACACGACCCCGTCGAGCTCGAGCCGCCCGTCGACCCGGCCGAGACGCCGCGCCCCTGGCTTGTCGACGAGATCCTGCTCCGCGTCGAGGACGGTCGAGATCTTCTCCATCGCCGCGCTCGCCGACTGCACCTGCCCGTACAGCTCCGACAGCTCCTGCAGCGGCTGAAACACCAGCTGGAGCATCCCGACGGCGGCGATCAAGGTGCCGATCTCGAGCATGTCGCGATCGATCAGCATCGCGCCGGCGAACAGCACGGCAACCGTCGCCACCACGCCGAGAAACTCGATTGCGGGGAAGAAGAACGAGGAGAGCTTCTGCGCCTTGACGTTCGCCCACCGGTTCGCCTCGTTGAGCTCGGAGAACTCGCTCTGGAACGCTGTCTCCCGGTTGAACGCCTGGACGACCGCCATGCCCGACACCGACTCCGCGAGCTGGGCGGTGACCGCCGCGATGCGTGTCCGAACCTCGGCGAAGGCAACGTGTGAGGTGCGCTGGAACCAGCGGGTGACGACGATTCCCGGAGGAAGCACGAGCAGCGCGACGAGCCCGAGTCGCCAATCGAGCAGGAACAGGCCTGCGATCGCCGCCAGCAGCGTCATCGAGTTCACGACGAGCGTCGTGAGACCCTGGTTCAGCACGTCCGACAGCGCGTCGACGTCGCTCGTCAGACGGGCGATGATCCACCCGGCCTTCTGCTGGGAGAAGTAGCGGAGCGACAGGGAGGTCAGGTGCTCGAACAGGTCGCGGCGCACGTCGAGCACCATCCGCTGCCCGATCCCGGCGAGCATGAGCCAGGTCGTGGTGCCGATCGCCCACGCGATCACGCCGATGCCGATGTAGGCGACCACGTCGAGGGCGAGCCGGTGCTCGTTGCCGGCACGGATCCCGTTGTCGATCGCGTCGCCGACGATCCGCCATCCGACCACGGGCGCTGCGGCCGCGATGCCGGCGAGCACCATCACGGCGAAGGCACGCCGCCGGCGTCCCTCCGTGTAGCGCCAGAGGCGCAGCAGCCCTGTTTGCCTACGCGGCAAGAGCCTCGTCTCCGAAGAGCGCGGTGAACGTGCCACCTTCGCGGATCAGGTCGTGCGGGACGCCGCTCTCGACGATCTTGCCTCCCTCGAGCACGACGGCGCGGTCGGCGACGAGGATGGTCGAGAGGCGTTGCCCCGAGATCAGCACCGTGCGACCGGCGAGCGCCGGGCGGAGGTGCTCGACGAGATGTCGTTCGGTCTCCGTGTCGACGGCGGACATCGGATCGTCGAGTACGACGACTCGCGCGCCTGCGATCAGCGCGCGTGCGAGCGCGACCCGCTGGCGTTGACCGCCGGACAGGTTGACGCCCCGCTCGCCGATGAGCGTGTCGTAGCCCTCGGGAAGCTCGTCGACGAAGGTCGAGACGCCGGCCGCCTCGCACGCCGCGAGGACGTCCTGCCAGTCGGCGTCGGGGCGCGCCGCGAGGAGGTTGTCCCGGAGCGTGACCGAGAAGAGCACGGGCTTCTGCGTCACGATCGCCACGGCGCGTCGCAGGTCGGCGAGCCCGAGCCGCTCCGCGTCGACCCCACCGAGCTTCACCGTCCCTACGGTTGGGTCGTAGAACCGGGCGACGAGGTTGAGGAGCGACGTCTTGCCTGCACCGGTGGCGCCGCAGACCGCGACGATCTCGCCCGGCTCGACGGTGAGATCGACGCCCGAGAGAACCTCGGTCCCCGTCGCGTACGAGAAGTGCACGTCGTCGAGCTCGACCGTGAGCGGGCCGCTCGGAACCGCGATCGGGTCGGCCGGCTCAGGGAGCGGCGAGATCCCGTCGAGCCACGCGAACGAGCGCGACGCCGCGGCGGTTGCACGCTGACCGAGGTTGATGATCCAGCCGAGCGCCTCGAGCGGCCAGACGAGCTGGAGCAGCAAGGTCACGAACAGCGTGAACTGGCCGATCGTCAGCGAGCCCTCGATCGCGGCGCGCCCGCCGAAGAAGAGGACGGCGGCGATCCCGAGCGTGGGGAGGAAGATGAGCCCCGGCAGGAACCGCGCCTCGACCGACGCCTGGCGCATCGTCTCGCTGCGCACGGCCTCCGCGCGGCCGTGGAAGCGGTCGCGGACGTCCTCCTCGCGGCCGAACGCCTGCACCATCTCGATCCCGACGACCGCCTCGTCCGACGCCTCGGTGAGGTGCCCCTTGCGCTGCTGGACGACGCGCGAGATGGGGAACACCCGATGCGCGAAGACGTATGTGAGGATCGCGATCGGCGGCATCGCCAGCGCCGCGATGAGCGCGAGCTTCGCGTTGACCGACACGAGCACGATCGCCGCACCCACGAGCATCATCACGCTCTGGAGCGCCTGGATCACACCCCAGCCGATGAAGTAGCGCACCGGATAGATGTCGTTCGTCGCGCGCGAGATGACTTCGCCCGTGGCGTGGCGGTCGTAGAAGGCCCGCGGGTAGCTCAGGTAGGCGTCGTAGAGCATCCCCCGCAGCCGGGCCTCGACGGCGATCCCGATGCGCGCCGTGGCGAAGCGCCGGGTGTAGTTGAAGAAGAAGCGGAGCGCGGCGACCACCACGATCGCGCCGAGGTAGGGGGCGAGCAGCGAGTGGTCGTTGCCATCGATCGCGTCGTCGATCGTGTGCTGGACGAGAATCGGGATGAGCAGTGACAGCCCGGTGAACACGAGGGCGCAGGAGAGCCCGAGCGCGACGAGGCGCCCGTGCTCACGCCACAGCGGGTAGAGGTGGCGCAGCGTCGAGCCGAGCGGGAGATCCGGTGGGTCGACAGGGCTCGTTGCAGGGATCGTGCTCAGGTCGCTCGCCTTCCGCGCGGTCGCGCTGGGCTGGTGGGACGGGTGCCGGAGGCCGTGTCTCGCGCGTGAGCGGACGGCACGGTCGTTCGACGGGCGTGTGCCTCGAGCCGAACGAGCCCACACTACCAGCGCCTCGGGGCCACCCGGCCGGGCGCGGGCGGCGTGCGATCACGCCTCGCGAGCGCCTCCGCGAGGAGCGCCATCGCGAGCGCCTGCCAGGCGAGGTCGCCGTCCGAGCGGAGCACGCGGAGCGCCTCGCCCGCCCCGCGAAGCCCACGGAGCTCGCCCGTGAGCGAGGCAAGCCCGTCGGCGAGCGCCGTGCGGCGCTCTGGGCGGTCGAGGTCGGCCGCGAGGGCCGACACGGCTCGTCCGTACAGCTCGAGCAGCCGGTGTGGATCGCCTCCGGCCGCGAGGAGAAGCTCGGCCCGGCGGATCGCGCCGTTGAGCTCGCCGGCGGTCGAAGTCGATCCCGCGACCGGCGACGAAGCAGATCATCGCCCATTGCTCCTCGGGTGCGGCCCGCTCGACGGAGCGCACCCAGTCCCGCGCCTCGCTCGTGCCATCGAGCGCATCGTAAGGATCCTGTGAATGATTCGCGGTCGGGCGATCAAGGGACGGCGTGGCTCGTCCGATAGGACAACAGATGGGTCGTCTGCTGCTGCTCGCCCTCGTTCTTCGCCGCCGTCACCGCTTCGTCCGCACCGGCGCGGTCGACGCAGGGCTGGGCTACCTCGGCGGTGACCGCGGTCGTCTCCGTGGGCGCGATGGGCCCGGACGACTCGAGCTTCCGGCCGGATGACCCGATCACGCGTGGCGAGCTCCATGAGGCGATCCTCGCGCTGGGCCGGCCTCACAGCGCACCCCTCGATCCCGATCGCCTGGTCACGATCCGCGAGCTCGACGCGCAGCTCGTGGCGGCGGTCGGGCTGCTCCCGTCTGCGCGCGCGATCCGGCTGGCCGCGCGTGGGGCGGAGCTCGACCCACGCGACTCGCTCGGGACAGAGACCGTCGCCCGGCTGCTCGGTCTCAGCGTCAATCACCCCGTGTCCGACGAGGCGCTCGAGCGCACACCGTTCCAGCCGGCTTCGCGGGCCGAGGCTGCGTTCTCGCTCGCCCGGGTCATGGCGCTCACACCCGCCGAGATCGAGAGCGTCACGGACGACCGTCGCGACCTTCACTCTGCCGTCCTTCGACGGCTGGCAGCGACTCGTCGCTCTCGCGTGCGCTTCGCTTCGTCGGCTTCCCGTACGTGTTTGCCGGCGTCTCCGAGCGGCCGCAACGGATCTGGAGCGCGACCGCCGCGGGTGGGCTGGCGGACGTCCCCGCAGGGTTCGACTGCTCCGGGTTCGTCTGGCGGGTGTTCAAGCTGCAGCCGTTCGACGGTGCGGGCACGCTCTCGACCGTGCTCAAGGGGCGGACGACCTACGAGATGAGCGGCGAGTTCCCAAGGACGCAACGGGTCGCGCGCGACGACCTGCTGCCCGGTGACGTCGTGTTCTTCGGTGCCCGCGGGCCCAGCTCGTCGCCGACCGAGATCAACCACATGGGCATCTACGTCGGCAACGGCTGGTTCGTCCACTCGTCGAACGTCGGCGTGGCCCTGCGCCCGCTCGACGGGTGGTATGCGCAGCGATTCGCGTGGGGTCGGCGACCGCTCGCGGAGGCCGGTCTCACGTTGTAGGGGCACGGGCCGGCCCGGCCCACGGGTCATGACCGGTCCTGCCCTGCCCACCGCCGGTTGCACTGTCGCGGCAGGCTCTCGCCGTGCGCTGGCGGAAGGTCGACGGAGCCGGGGATCTCGAGGATCGTCGCGGCCAGGGTGGCGACGGCGGCGGTGGCGGCTACGGCGGTGGCGGCTTCCCCGGCGGGATCCCGCCGATCCGCATGGGCGGCGGACTCGGTGCGGTCATCCTCGTGCGTTGCGCTGCTGTTCTTCGGCTCCCAGCTGCTCGGTGACGACGGCACGAGCGGGCTGACACCTGGCATCGACAGCGGTGGTGCGCCGACGAGCACGCTCCCCGAGAACGACAGCTGCGTTCGAGTTCACAAAGGCGGTCGTCAAGGACGCGCAGGACTTCTGGGCCGACGCGTTCGCTCGGTCCGACACGACGTATCCGCGTGCGAAGGTCGTCGTGTTCAGCTCGGGGACGCGGACCGCGTGCGGGGTCGCGTCGGCCGCGACCGGGCCGTTCTACTGCCCGGCGGATAACAAGGTGTACCTCGACCTCGCGTTCTTCAACGAGCTCTCGCCGACGGTTTGGCGCACCCGGCGACTTCGCCGATCGCCTACGTGATCGCCCACGAGCTCGGTCACCACGTCCAGACCGTCCTCGGGATCGAGGAGGAGATGCGACGGCTCCAGCGGGAGAACCCCGACCGCGCGAACGACTACTCGGTGCGGCTCGAGCTCCAGGCCGACTGTCTCGCCGGTGTCTGGGGGCACACCGTCGCCGCGCGTGGCGACCTCGACCCCGGAGACGTCGACGAGGCGCTCCGCGCCGCGGCCGCGGTCGGAGACGACCGGCTCGGCGCACGGAGCCCTGAGCAGTGGACGCACGGGTCGTCCGCGCTCCGGGTCAAGTGGTTTCGCAAGGGCTTCGAGAGCGGTGACTCCGGAGCCTGCGACACGTTCCGCCAGGATCTCTGACCGCGGTCGGGGCCGGTCCGCGATACCCTCCACAGCTGAACCCGAGGAGGCGCACATGACCGAGCTGGCCGACGCACCCACCCGTCCACAGGGCGGCGAGATCGCGAGAATCCCGCACTGGATCGGAGGCGCCCGTCGCGACGGGACGTCCGGGAGGAGCGGTCCGGTGTTCAACCCGGCGACCGGGACGCAGACCGGTGCGGTCGACCTCGCGTCGGTCGAGGAGGTCGGCGAGGCGGTCGCCACTGCCCGCGCCGCCTCGGAGTCGTGGCGTGCGGTCTCGGTTGCGCGCCGCGCGGAGCTGTTCTTCCGGATCCGGGAGCTGTTCGACCAGCACCGCGACGACCTCGCACGGATCCTCACCGCCGAGCACGGCAAGGTGCTGTCGGACGCCAAGGGCGAGGTGGCGCGCGGGATCGAGGTGATCGAGTTCGCGTGCGGCATTCCGACGCTGCTGAAGGGCGGTTTCTCGGAGCAGGCCTCGACCGGGATCGACGTCTACTCGATTCGCCAGCCGCTCGGCGTCGTCGCCGGCATCACGCCGTTCAACTTCCCCGCGATGGTCCCCATGTGGATGTGGGCTCCCGCGCTCGCGTGCGGTAACTGCTTCATCCTGAAGCCGTCCGAGAAGGATCCGTCGGCCTCGCTCCTGACCGCGGAGCTGCTCAAGGAGGCAGGCCTCCCAGACGGCGTGTTCAACGTCGTCCAGGGCGACAAGGTCGCCGTCGACGCGCTCCTCGAGCATCCGGACGTGCGCGCCGTGTCGTTCGTCGGCTCGACCCCGATCGCCCGTTCCATCTACGAGACCGGCACGCGGCACGGCAAGCGGGTCCAGGCGCTCGGTGGCGCCAAGAACCACATGATCGTGCTGCCGGACGCGGACATCGAGATGGCGGCGGACGCCGCCGTCAGCGCGGCCTACGGGTCGGCCGGCGAGCGCTGCATGGCGGTGTCGGTGCTCGTCGCGGTCGGGGACATCGCCGATCCGCTGATCGCGGCGATTCAACAGCGGCTGCCGAACGTCAAGGTGGGCGATGGGCTCGAGGCGGACTCGGAGATGGGGCCGCTCGTCACGCGTGAGCATCGCGACAAGGTCGCGGGCTACATCGAGTCGGCTGCCTCCCAGGGCGCGACCGTGGTCGCGGACGGCCGCGAGACGGCCCCGGAAGGTGACGGGTTCTTCCTCGGTGTCTCGCTCATCGACGGCGTGACAGCCGAGATGGACGCCTACTGCGACGAGATCTTCGGCCCCGTGTTGTCGGTCGTGCGCGTCCCGACCTACGACGAGGCGGTTCAGCTCGTGGCCGACAATCCGTACGGGAACGGGGTCGCGATCTTCACCCGTGACGGCGGCGCGGCGCGGCAGTTCCAGTTCGAGGTGGAGGCCGGGATGGTGGGGATCAACGTCCCGATCCCGGTGCCCGTCGCCTACTACTCGTTCGGTGGCTGGAAGGCCTCGCTGTTCGGTGACAGCCACGCCTACGGTCCCGAGTCGATCCACTTCTACACGCGCGGGAAGGTCGTCACGAGCCGCTGGCCCGATCCGGCCACGTCGAAGGTCGACCTCGGCTTCCCGCAGACGCGCTGACACGGGTGCCGACGGGTCGTTGACCCGCCGGGGCAGACCGTGCAAGATCTGCCGGCGGGTCGACCGGGGCGGGTCTGCGGCGCCGCCCCGGTCGCCAGCCATTCCCCGAGCGGGCACCATGCGCGCGTGCATGTGCTCGTCGAAGGCTTCGAGCCCGACGCGGTCGCGCTCGCCGGCCATCTGAGGGGTCGCGGCGCCGAGGTCGTCCTCGCGGGTCAGGGCGAGGCGCCTGACGCTGCGGCCGCACTTCACGAACGCGGCGTTCGTGTCGTCTCGCACGCCGACCTCGACGCCGACCCGGGCGCGCCTGAGGTCGCCTACCTCGACGTCTGGACGCCCGAGGTCGCGCCGCGCGTGCGGCATTGGCGGGCAGCCGGCACGCGGCTGAGCTGCCTGTCGGACCTCCTGGTGGGGCGGCACGGTGCGATGACGGTCGGCGTCACCGGAACGGCGGGGAAGTCGACCACCGCGGCGTACGTGACGCACCTGCTCCGCGCAGCCGGCCTTCCGGTCGTGTCGAGCACGACCGCGCGGAGCGGCAACCTCTGGGCGACCGACGAGCTCGTGTCGATGCTCGACGAGCAGGCTGGGCCCGACATCCTCGTGCTCGAGCTGACGAGCTCTCACCTGGCGTTCTGCGCGAGCAGCCCGCGCGTCGCGATCGTGACCTCGTTCTGGCCCGATCACGTCGAGCTGCACGGCTCGGTCGCGGCCTACCGCCGTGCCAAGGAGACGATCGTGCGCCATCAGCTCGCAAGCGACGCGATCGTCGTGATGGTCGACGATCCTGACGTCGCGCGGTTCGCCGGTCTGACGCCCGCACGTCGCTGGGACGTGAGCCGCGTCGGGCCGGTCGAGCACGGGGTTGGCGTCGACGACGGAATCGTCACGGTCTACGACGAGCGCGGCGCCGTGCAGGTGGGCCCGCCGGCGCGCGTGGAGCGCGGCTGGACGCGACGCTGCTCGCCACGGCCGGCGCGCTCGCCGCCGGTGCTGAGCCGACCCGGCTGGCGGGCGCCCTCGAGGCGCTCGAGCCACCGTTACATCGCGCAACCGTCGTCGGCCGGCGCAGCGGGACGATGCTCGTCGACGACTCGATGGCCACGACCCCCACGAAGGGGGCAACCACCCTTGCGGGCTTCCGGGAGCGGTCGGTGGTCGTGGTGGCGGGCGGCGAGCTCGAGAGCGCAGGCCGTCGCGTGCACGCGAGCCCGGAGGAGGTCGCCCTGCTCGAGGCAGCCAGCGTCGCGCTCCGTCGTGCCGCCCGGGCGGTCGTCGGGTTCGGCCCGGCCGGCGTGGCCTGCGCCGAGCTGTGGGGTGCCGACGTGGTCGTCGACTCCATCGACGAGGCGATCGAGCGCTCGCTCGCGCTGTGCACCGGAGCGAGCGCGGTGGTCGTGTCGCCGATGTTCCCGGTTGCTCCTGCCGACCGCGACCGCGTCCCTCGGCTCCTGCTTCTCGACGGGTGACGAGCAAGCGGGAATAACCGAGTCCTCCTCCAAGTTGTTGTCTATGCAAGGGTTGTACTAGCAACTAAAAGGGGGAGCACAATGAGCACCACCACCACCGCGACCGGTGTTGCGGCGTCGACCGGGACCTGGGCATTCGATCCGGTCCACTCGACGGTCGGCTTCACCGTCCTCTACATGGGCGTCGCGCCGTTCAAGGGCGAGTTCCGCGATTTCTCGGCGACGCTCGACGAGCAAGGGCTGCGCGGCACGGCAGTCGCCGCGAGCATCGACGTCGACAACGAGACGCTCGCCGAGCATCTCGCAGGTCCGGACTTCTTCGAGGCCGACAAGCATCCAGAGCTCGAGTTCCGAACGCAGTCGATCGAGACGGGCGCAGATGGCCGCGTAACGGTCGACGGCGAGCTCGTGATCAAGGGCAACCTCGCCCCTGTCACGCTCACCGGCACGCAGAGCGGCCCGGTCGCCGACCCGTGGGGTAACAGCAAGCTGGGTCTGACGCTCGCCGGCCGCGTCGACCGGAACGCCGTCGGTCTGAGCTGGAACGCGCCGCTGCCGGACGGTGGCGCGATGCTCGCCGACGAGGTCGAGCTGGCAGCGACCCTCGTGTTCGTCCAGCAGGCCGAGGCGTAGCCCGATGCGCGTCCTCGGACTCTCCGGGAGCCTCAGGGAGGGCTCCCACAACACGCAGCTCCTCCGTCTGGTCGCGGAGGAGCTGCCGGCCGACGTCGACCTGCACGTGTTCACCGGGCTCGGGCTCATCCCGCCCTACGACGAGCAGCGCGACGAGCGCCCGCCGTTCGATGTCAGACGCCTCAAGCACGAGCTTGCCGAGGCCGATGTCGTGCTCTTCGCGACTCCCGAGTACAACGGCTCGGTCCCGGGGCAGCTGAAGAACGCGCTCGACTGGGTCTCGCGCCCGCTCGCTCGGAGCCCGCTGCGGGGGAAGCCGGTCGCCGTGATCGGCGCCAGCACGGGGCAGTTCGGTGGTGTCTGGGCGCAGGCTGAGCTCCGCAAGGTGCTCGGCGTGATGGGTGCGCAGGTCCTCCCGGTCGAGCTCGGGGTGGCGAAGGCACACGAGCGACTGGTGGCACCGGACGACGAGCTCCGCGAGGCTGTCGCGGCGATCGGAGACGAGCTCGTGGCGACGGGAGACCGGAGCCTGGTCGCGGTCGGCGGAGCGGTGTAGCGACCCCGTCGTCGCATCCCGCGCGTTCTGCAAGACTCGCGTGGGATGCGCGCGACGATGCTCCTGGCCGACTTCGCCCAGGTGAGCGACGGCAAGCTCACCGTCGTCGGCGGCGGGTGGTCGCTCACCGGGCCGGAGCCAGTCCCGTTCGGGATCGCGATCCTCATCCGCGTGCCGTGGGATCGCGCGAACCAGAAGCACCTGATGCGGCTCGAGCTGCTCGATGCCGACGGTCAGGCGGTCGAGGTCGAGACCGAGGAAGGGATGCAACCGGTCGTCTTCTTCGACGACGTCGAGTTCGAGGTGGGCCGCCCCGCAGGGCTCAAGCCGGGAACGCCTCTCGACTTCCCGGTCGCGGTCAACTCGGGCCCGATGCCGCTCGCGCCGGGTCGCTACGAGTGGCGCCTCACGATCGACGACGAGTCCGACGACGACTGGCGCCTGCCGTTCACCGTTCGGCTCGAGGAGATCGAGGGCGGCTGGAACGCCGGGGCGCGTTGGAGCGCGGTACGGTTCCGCGGTGCCCGTCCGCTCCAGCGTCGTCTCCGCCTCGCTGTACCTTCGTAGCAGCCTCCGCGTCCTTCGCCGGGCACGAGCGACCGGTCGTGAGGAGCGCCTCGTGTTCGTCGTCGGGTCGCCCCGGTCGGGTACGACGTTCACCGCCGGGGCGATCGGCTCGCTGCCGGGATTCGTCGATCTCGACGAGGTCCAGCCGTGGAAGGCGGCGATACCCGAGCTCGTCGGGCAACCGGACGAGGAGGTTGCGCCCGAGCTCCGCCGCATTCTCGAGCGCGTCCGACTGCTCGGTCTCGCACGAGGCCTGCGCGGCGTCGAGCAGACACCCGAGACGAGCTTCGTCCTCGAAGCGGCCCTCGTCGCGTATCCGGAGGCGCTCGCGGTACACGTGGTCCGCGACGGGCGGGACGTGGTCGCCTCGCTCCTCGAGCGCGGGTGGCTCAGTTCGGGACGCGAGGGCGATGACGACGCGCGGCTCGCGTTTGGCTCGCACGCTCGCTTCTGGGTCGAGCCCGGCCGGGAGGAGGAGTTTGCGAGTGTCAGCGACGCGACGCGGTGCGCGTGGGCGTGGCGGACGTACGTCACGGCGGCCAGGGCCGTCCCCGAGCGGACGATCGAGCTCCGCTACGAGCGGCTCGTGGCCGACCCGCGCGCTGCGGCCGAAGCGATCGCAGCGCGGCTCGATGCCCCGGTGGAGCCGCTGGCGGTCGCCTTCGGCGAGGTCCACGACCGCTCGGCAGGACGCTGGCGAGCCGCCCTTTCGGGAGAGCAGCTCGCCGATGTCGAGCGCGAGTGCGGAGATCTGCTCGAGGGGCTCGGCTACCCGCTGTCGACGAGCTGACGACCTCCGCAGCCCGTGCGACGCTCGTCATCACGAGATCTCCCTTCGTCGCGTTGAGGGACCCGGGCCGTCCCAGGTCCCTCGCACGCTGAGCTACGAGTGGGATGCCGCCGGTGTCGGCAGCTGAGACTCCGTGTTCTGCACCGGCTTGGTGCTGAGTGCCCCACCGAGCGTGAGGACGAGGAAGCCGATGCCCGTCAGCACGAGCGCGACCCCCATCACGATCGAGAACATGGCGACGCGCTCCGCGAAGTACGACGTGTTGAGCGCCGTCGTCAGGGCGGTCTCGGTCACCCAGACCTGCCGGACGGGGTTCTCGACCGGCTGGCCGTTGTCACCCTTCGCTGCCGCAGCCTCGTCCGACGTCGGCTTTCCGTTCGCGTCGAGGAACCGACCCATCTCCGCGTACGTCTGGCCGCCCGAGATCTCGAGCGTGTGCTTCCGCATCACCGCGGCAAACGCCTTCGCCTCGGAGCCCGTGTCGACCTTCTGCCCGGGAATCGTCGAATCCGGGGTGCCGACGATGCCCTCGCGGGCGATGTCATCTCGTACCTCGTTGACCCCCGTGGCACCGATGGCGACCGCTCCGATGCCCATTGCGATCAACACGATGCTCGCGGCGATCCCGCCATAGCCGAACCACTTGTTCATTCGAGGCTCCCTTCGGTCGTCCGTTGTCGGCAGCTTGGCCGGCTGCGAGGTGTACGGCATCAGCGCTGGGACGGAACCGGGCTGCGGAGAGTCCGCAGGGCTAGGGGGGATCTCCCCCTTTGAGCTCTGGGCTCAATCGGGCTCGAGGATCCCCTCGGCGAGCGCGTACCGCACGAGCTCCGCGCGGCTCTTGAGATCGAGCTTCTGCATGATGTGCGCGCGGTGGGTCTCGGCGGTGCGCACCGAGATGAAAAGCATGCCCGCGATCTCCTGATTGGTATGCCCGAGCGCCAGGAGTCGCAGCACCTCGCGCTCGCGGTCCGAGAGCGGGTCTTCCGCCGCGCGTCTCCGTTCGGCCGCCTCCGCCGCGACCAACCGTGCGCCGAGCGCGGGGTGGACGTGGTGCTCCCCCGCCGCGACCGCCCGAATCGCTGCCACCACGTCGGTATCGGCGGCCTCCTTGAGGACGTAGCCGCTCGCGCCCGCCTCGAACGCCTCGCGAACGTAGCGGGGATCGTCCTGCATCGACAGGACGAGCACGTGTGCATCGGGCACGCGGACAGCACCGAGGGGATCGCCTCGATGCCCGACTTGCCGGGCATCACGACATCCATCAGCACGACGTCCGGCTGGCTGTCGATCGCCTCGAACACGGCGCGCTCGGCGGACGGTGCCTCGCCGCAGACCTCGATGTCCGATTCGGCCTCGAGCACCTTGCGTAGCCCGGCTCGCACGACGGCGTGGTCGTCGACGATCAGCACTCGAATCGTCACGGGCGCGGCACCTCAGCGACGATCGTCGTCCCTCCGCCGGACGACGACTCGATCGCGAGCCGCCCGTTGAGGAGTCGCAGCCGCTCCTCCATGCCGCCGAGCCCGAGCCGCCGGACGTTCGTGCTCCCGACCACCTCCCCCGCCCATCGTCCTCGACGACGACAACCACTGCTCCGGGCTTCTCGGTCAGCAACACGCTCACCGAGTCTGCCTCCGCGTGCTTTGCGACGTTCGTCAGCGCCTCCTGGACGATCCGGTAGAGCGCGGTCTCCGTCTCGCGATCGAGACGGGTCGCATCGAGCCTCGACTCGAAGTCGACCGCGATCCTGGCCTGCTCGGCGAACACGCGTGTGAGTCGCTCGAGCGCCGGCACGAGCCCGAAATCGTCGAGAGCCGCTGGGCGGAGCTCGACTGCGAGCCGGCGAACGTTGCGGGCCGTCTCGGCGACGAGCTCGCGAAGATCGCCGATCGCCTGCGCCCGGTCAGCCTCATGCCACCGACTCGAGCGCCTTCAGCCCGAGGAGCACCGAGGTCAGCGCCTGCCCCGTCTCGTCGTGGAGCTCCCGGGCGAGCCGCGTCCGCTCGAGCTCCTGGGCCTCGACGACGCGCCGAAGCGCATCGCGGCTCACGTGCTCGGACAGGTCGACCGCGTGCGAGGCGCGGTCGGCGAACGCCTCGGCGAGCCGGAGGTCGTCCTCGGAGAACCGCTCGTCGGCCCCTTCGCGGTTGTAGGCACTCAGCACGCCGATCACCCGATCACGGGCGACGAGCGGGACGTACAACGCGGTGCGCAATCCGAACCGCTGCGCGGTTGCCTGATCGACCTCGGGATCGTCGGCCATCGAGTCGACCAGCTCGCTCTTGCCGACGACGAAGCACCCGGCCGGCCTTCGACGAGTCGACTGCGAGCTGGAGCTCGACGAGCGGCCTCCGTTCCCTCGCCGTCTGCCGCCTCGACCCGGAGCGTCGCTCCGACCGGGAGCGCGATCAGCACCAGCCGAGCACCGACGAGCTCGCGGAAGCGGGCCGCGATCAACGACAGGAGACGAGGCAGGTCGAGCTCGGCCGTGAGGGCGTTCCCGATCTCGTCGAGCGACTCGAGCTGTCGCAGCCACCGGGTGGCCGACTCGTAGAGCCGCGTGTTCTCGATCGCAACCGCGGCCTGGGCTGCGAGGAGCGTCGCGATCTCCTCGTCCTCGTCGCCGAACTGTGCTTCGCCCTGCTTCTCGGTGAGGTACAGGTTCCCGTACGCCGTGCCCCGCATCAGGATCGGCACGCCGAGGAAGCTCCGCATCGGCGGGTGGCCGCGGCGGGAAGCCGACCGATCGCGGGTCGTGCGGCGATGTCGTCGAGCCTGCAGCGGCGTCGCCTCGCGGATCAGCACTCCGAGGATCCCGTGCCCGCGCGGGCTCGGCCCGATCGCGGCTCGCTCCTCGTCGGTCAGCCCGTGCGTGACGAACCGCTCGAGCGCGTCGCCGGTCGGGTCGATGACGCCGAGCGCCGCGTAGCGCGCGCCGGTGAGCTCGGCTGCAGTCCGCGTGAGGCGTTGGAGGAGGGTGTCGAGCGACGGCTCGGAGCCGAGCGCGATCCCGGCCTCTACGAGTGCGCGAAGGCGCGTCTCGGGATCGTCCACGCGACCATTATGAGGACGCGTGTGCTGCGATCAGCTTGCGCCGCTCCAGCTCGGCGACGACCTGGCGCAGGCTCTCGGCCGGGCTCTGGGCGACGGTGTCGGCGATCACCTCGGCGTCGTCCGGTGGCTCGTACGGGTCGTCAACCCCGGTGAAGTGCTGGATCTCGCCCGCGAACGCCTTCGCATAGAGGCCCTTGACGTCCCGTCGGGCGCACTCCTCGACCGGTGCCTTCACCCAGACCTCGACGAACGGCCCGTGCTCCTCGACCCATCCGCGCACCTTCTTGCGGGTCGCGTCGTACGGAGAGATTGCCGCGACGACCACGGCGGCGCCGTGCCGGGTCAGCCGCGAGGCGACCCAGCCGATGCGTTCGATGTTCGTGTCGCGATCCTCGTGCGAGAAGCCGAGCCCCTTCGAGAGGTGGGTGCGGACGACGTCGCCGTCGAGCAGCTCGACGTGCGCACCACGACGCTCGAGCTCGGCCGCGAGCGCATGGCCGATGGTGGACTTGCCCGCCCCCGACAGCCCGGTCAGCCAGACGGTGAAACCGGTGTCGAGACCCGCGGGCACGACGGAGAGTGGTAGCAGAGCTCGTGCCGGTCAGAGCGCAGGTATCGGCCCGCGGTGGAGCACTTCGTCCGGGATCGCCTCGTACGGGAACTTCGCATTGACCGCCCGCGCGGCGGTGTTGCGCGCCTCGTTCGCGGTACGCAGCTCGGTGAGACCGTGGTCGATGGCCCACGCGATCTGCGTCGCTTTGAGCGCGCTCGCGATCCCCCGGCCTCGATGGCGTCGCCGCACGCCGAGCATGCCGTGGAATGCGATCCCCCCTTCACGGTCGCTCCAGTGCAGCTGGCCGTAGCCGGCGATTGTGCCGTCGACCATCGCGAGGAAGGTCGCCTCGGGCATGAACGACGGGCCGGAGAGGTCGTACTGCGTGAACTCCTCGAAGGTCCCGGGACTCAGCGGGACATCGCCGTCGTAGGGGATGTCGGGCACGACCTCGCAGGCGGTGTCCCACAGCTCGTGCGCGAGCTCGGGACGGTCTGCCAGGGTGGTGATCGTGATGCCCTGCGGTGGGGCCCCGTCGGGTCGCGTGCAGTTCGCGAGCACGAGCCTCAGCGACCGCAGGCTCATCACCGGCGAGAATCCGCGGTGCTCGAGGTACGAGACCCCGTCCGGGTCGTCGGCGAACGTGAAGAGCTCGAGCTCGCTCTTTCCGAGCGCGCGGGCGTGTTCAGCGACCTCGGAGAAGAGTGTCGTTCCGACTCCCTTGCGCCGCTGGTCGGCCAGCACCCAGACCTCGCCGAAGGCGGCTGCGCTCTCCTTCATGTCGGGTAGCTCACGACAGCGTGCGGCCCCGATCGGCGCGCCGTCCTGCACGGCGAGCCATTCGCGACATGTGGGCTCGATGCGACGGCTGTGCTCGACCTCCTCCGCCGTCATGTTCCACCAGCGCGCGACCGTGCTGGCGATCCGCGCGAAGGCGGCCGTGTCGACGTCGACGGAGACGATCTCGACCATCGGTCAGGCCCGGTGCTCGCTCACTCCGGCTCTGACCCAGGCTGCGACCTCGGAGATTGCCTGGTGCATGTTCACGACACGGCCTCCTTGCGCATCACGGCACCGATTGTGCAAACGACACCGACCAGCGTCGCCGCGCGAAGCTTGCCGGATCGTGTCCGGGAGGCGACGACTCCTGTCGCGGGGTCGCGCCGGCGTGTCGATCGTGAAGCCATGGAGCGTGCCGGGCTCGAACCGGCGACCCGAGGCATCCACCAGTATGTGCCGGGTGATCTCCAGGATCGTGAACATGCGTCAGCCCGTGCTCGTCACAGCTGGGTTGGCGCTCCTCTGGATCGCCGCGAGCGTGGGCCTCGCGGTCTGGTTCTCGGGCCGGATACGGGACTGGTCGGTGATGACGGACGAGTTGTTGTACGCGAAGCTGGCGACCGCGATCGGGGGGACGGGCTCGCCGCTGCCCGAGATCCACGGGACATCGGTGTCGACGATCAATCAGCTGTACCCGCTGCTGATCGCGCCCTTCTTCGGTTCGCTTGCTGTACCGGCGGCTTTCAGGGCGGCTCATGTCTTGAACGCCGTGGTGATGGCGAGCGCCGTCTTCCCTGTCTACCTGCTGGGGCGCCAGGTATTGCCACGCAGCTGGTCGTTCGTCGTCGCTGGCCTGTCGGTTGTCGTCCCGTGGATGGTGCTGACGGGTTTCCTGATGACCGAGTCGGTCGCATATCCCGCTGTTCTCTGGGCGCTCTTGGGGTTTCAGCGCACGATAGTCGCCCCAAATCGGCGCAACGACGTACTTGCGGTGGTTGCGCTCGGCGTCGCTGTGCTCGCGCGGACGCAGTTCACTGCGCTCCTCCTCGTCCTGCCACTCGCCATCGTCGGACACGAGATCGGCCAGGCGCTCATGACGGCCGATTCCGCCTCGACGTGGCAGAGGCTCACCTCGGGTGGCAGGGAAGCTGTGCGGCGCCACCGGCTGCTCGCAGTGCTGTATGCGGTCGGCGTCGCCGTTGCGGCCTTCGTCGCCATCCTCGGCTCCGTTGGCGGGCTGCTCGGCGCGTACTCCGTCACTGTCGGGGAGGGGCCTGTCCTACCGGGTGAGGTTTGGCTGGCGGCGGCCCGGCATCTCGACGCGATCGGAATCGGATGCGGTCTCATCCCTCTCGTTCTCGGAGTCGGCTGGATGCTCTCGGCGATCGCGGTGCCCAGCGACCGTCGACAGCACGCCCTCGCGATCCTCTCCCTGGTGACGGTGGTCGTGTTCGCGGTCGAGACTGCGTCGTTCGACGTGCGGTTCGGCGGCGCGGACGTTGTCCGTGACCGCTACCTCTTCTACATCGTCCCCCTGTTGCTCATCGGGTCCGCAGCGGCACTCCTCGACGAGTCTCGGCGGCGCGTCGCGATCGGCGCGGCGGCCGTCACTGTCTTCTTCGTCGCAACCGTTCCTCAGCTCTCGTTCCCGACGACCGCAGGGCTCGCGGTCGACTCCCCGCCCGCGAACGTGCTCAACGAGTTGTTGATCGACCAGTCCGGCGGGCTGGGCACCGGTACGTTCGTCGCCATCCTGGGACTGCTCCTCGGCGTCGTGGTCGTTCTCGGCGTGCTGGTCGCACCGCGAGTTCCGCTGGCCGTCGCTGTTCTGGCCGCGGTCGTCGGCTTCTCGCTGCTGACCTTGCGCAGCGAGATCGATCGCGTTCTCGGGGGAACCGGCCTGAGCGGCCGCCCGCTGGCTGACGAACCCGGGCTCGTGCTCGACTGGGTGGATGCTGTGCTGCCCCGGGGCGCGACCGCGGCGCTGCTCCCGTTCCCGGTCTCGACCGCGTGGGACACGTCCGCGATCCGCTGGTGGGACGTCGAGTTCTGGAACCGGAGCATCGTGGACAGCTACGCCGCGGCGGATGGCAACTTCAGCTACACCCCGTTTCCGCTCCACAGGTTGACGATCGACTGGTCGACCGGGCTGGTCCCTGGCACGGACAACGCGCCTCCATTCGTGGTGAGTGCACCCGGAGACCCACGCTTCGCACTCGCGGGCAGCGAGCACGCCGCCAACCTCGGGCTCGTCGTCAACTCGGTCGAGCGACCATACCGCGCCGCCTGGGCGACCCGAGGTCTCGACACGGACGGATGGACTCGGCCCGGCCGGCCGGCGACGATCCGTGTCTACAACCGCACGGACCGCCCCATGCTCTTCGATGTCAGGTTCCGCGCCATTGCGCCGAGCTCACGAGGGGCGCGCTACAGCCTCACCGCTCCGGGCATGGCACCCCGGGCGCGACTCGCGCCCGCGTCGGGCCGCGACGAAGAGCTGCAGATCTGCATCGCGGCTCTCTTGCCCGCAGACATTGCGATCACTGCCCTGAGCGGTGCACGCATCAAGGCCCCACAGCTCGCGCCAGATGTCACGGCGTCCCGCGTGGTTGGTGTCGGCATCGGCCAGCTCACGGCCCGGCCGACCGGCCACGAATGCCGGCCCGCGAGCCAACGCGGTGCTGCTCGACCTGGCTGACGGAACCAAACGGTTTTCCGGCTTGTCGCGGATCGCCCGCACGGGTGGCGGCGGCCGAGTCTGGCTCAGTCTTCGGGCGGCCAGAAGATCGCGCGCAGGTCTGGGTACTCGTCGATGACACGCCACGGGGCGTCCGCCTCCAGTACGTCGGACGGATCGATCGTGTCGGGGACTTCGATCGGGCGCTCGACGGAGCCCGCCTGGGTCGGCGAGTCACCCAACGCCCGAGGAATCTTTTCACGGCTCATCGCCGCCACCCCCTCAGTCAAGATCCCACCACGGGCAGGGTCGCACACGAGCCGGCAGCTCCACAAGTGTGCGCGGACGAGCTAGGCGTCCTCTCCCGCGACCAAGGCCCCGGGGTCTCCCGTCAGACCGGGATGGCCGCGTTTGTTACGGTTGTTGCCTGCGGGCTGGCCCTCCACGTGTCGTGTGAGGGGATTACCTTCGCCCTGTGGCGAGGTGCAAGCGCCTAATCGACTGAGGAGGACACCATGGAACGGTTTCCTTGGAATCCACGGTTGCGGCACGCCGGATTCGCCACACGTCTCGTGATCGCTGCCGTTGCCGTGCTTACGCTGGTGGTGTTGGCGGCGGTGGGGATGGCCGCGACGTCGGCCACCCCGAACGGCTGTCCGACCAACAAGAGCCTGAAGACCGCCCCGATCGCCGACCTCTCACCGCCCGCACGGCTCCAGATCGTCGCGTTCGACGTGCTGTCCGGGCCGGTCAACGAGCAGACCGACACCTTCACGCTGAAGGTACGCGTCGGGAGCACCTGCAGCGTCGACGTCAAAGGCGCGAGCGTCTACGTGACCGCTGTGCCGTACAACCAGTTCAGCGTCCCGGCGGAAGAGCTCACCGGTGACGAGGGCACCGCGACCCTGGTCTTCCGCCGCGATGCCAACTTCCCTGCGAGCGACAAACAGCAGCAGCTGACGCTCTTCATCCGCGCGACGAAGCCGGGCGAGGACCCCCTCGCCGGTGTCTCGACCAGGCGACTCGTCGCGGTCAACTTCGAGAGCTGAAGCCCGGTTCCGGAACGGCCGCGCCCGACATGGCACGGGCGCGGCCGAGGCACCTAGTCGCAACGCACGTCTCGGGGGCTCTGCTTGAGCCGGTGCCGTCGAGCGGTCGATCTCGATCCGGCCCAGGGAGTATTCCGCGCCACTGCCGTCTGCGTCGAGGTCGATCTGTCAGCATCAGGGCGTCGGACACCACTGACCAACCCGGAAGAAGGAGTCGCAATGGCAGACCAAGCCTCCGAGTCACCTATCCTCGATCTCCTCGCCACCATGAACCTGGCGGGAATCGAGGCATCGACCCTAGACGCTGAGTCGCTCATGCTGGTGCGGATGGCCGCTCTCGTGGCGGTCGACGCACCGCCTGTCTCCTACATGCTGAACCTCCAGATGGCCGGCGACGTGGACGTCGACGCCGCGCAGATCGAGGGAATGCTTGCCGCAATCGCCCCGATCGTCGGCTCCGCCAGGGTGGCCTCCGCGGCCGGCAAGATGGTCCGAGCGCTCGGGCTCGAGATCAGCCTCGCAGAGCTCGACCAGGCCTGAGCCTCACGAGTCGCAGCGCCCCCCGCCGCGAGAGGAGGGGGCGCTGCGACCCGGTCGCACGACGGTGACGAGAGACGACGAGGCACCCCTTCCCGCTTCCGGGGGGGACGGTGACACGGGATATGGCCGCACCGCTGCCTTTCGGCCTGCGACCAAGGACCCGCTGCTCACACGCATGGTGCCCGTCTCGCAGGAGGTTCCCACCTACCGACCAGCGAGTGCCGCCCGCGACCTCCTGGCGGGGCTGACGGTCGCCGCGCTCGCCGTTCCTTCCGCGATGGCCTATGGCCAACTCGCCGGACTTTCTCCTGTCAATGGTCTGTACGCGCTCCTCCTGCCGACCGTCGCCTACGTCCTACTCGGCTCCTCGCGCCGCCTCGTCATCGGGCCGGAGGGCGCGACCTCGACCCTCGTCTTCGCCGCGATCCTGCCGCTCGCAGTGGCGGGGAGCGAGGAGGCGGTGGAGCTCGCATCGATGCTGGCCCTGCTCGTGGGCGCGTGCTTTCTCCTCGCTCGCGTGCTCCGGATCGGCTGGATTGCCGACTACTTCTCGCGGCCCGTGCTCATCGGCTACCTGCACGGAGTGGCGATCACGCTCGTGGTCACGCAGCTGTCCAAGCTCCTCGGACTGGAGGTCGACGCGAGCGAGCCGCTCGACAGGCTCTGGGAGATGGCGCACGAGCTCGACGACGTCAGCGGCGCCACCGTAGCGCTCAGCGCCTTTGCGCTCGCTGCGCTGCTGTGCCTTCGCCGGTTCATGCCCATACTTCCAGGTGCGCTGATCGTCGTCGTCGTGTCGATCGGGGTCTCATGGGCGTTCGACCTCGGCGACCATGGAATCGCGCTCGTCGGACCTGTCGAAGGCGGCCTCCCGCGCCCGACCTTTCCAACCCCGCCGCTCGGCGACGTCGTCGAGCTCCTGCCCGCCGCCGTCGGTCTCTTCCTCGTGTCGTTCGCGGACGAGATCCTCACTGCGCGGGCGTTCGCGGGGAAACGGCGGGAGAACGTCCGCGCATCGCAGGAGCTTCTGACGATGGGCGTGGCGAACGCCGCGGCCGGGTTGACACAGGCGTTCTCGATCGGGGCGAGCGGCGCGCGAACCGCCGTGAACGACGCGATGGGCGTGCGCACCCAGTTCGCCGGTCTGTTTGCTGCGGGCGCCGTGGTCGCGATCCTGCTCTTCCTCACAGGCCCGATCCAGTACCTCCCGCAGGCGATCCTCGCGTCGGTCATCGTCGTTGCCGGGATCGGCATCGTCGACCCGGCCGCCTGGCGGGCGCTGGCGGCGATCGACCGTGTCGAGGTTGCGATCGCCGGCGTGACGACCGGTTGCGTCGTCGTCTTCGGTGTGCTCCAGGCGCTCGTCGTCGCCGTGGGGCTCTCGATCATCGACACGGTGCGACGGAGCGCCCGGCCGTACGATGCGGTGCTCGGTTGGGTCCCGAGCATCGGGGGATATCGGAACGTCGCGGTCTACCCGTCGGCGCTCGTGACGCCGGGCGTCGTCGTGTACCGGCTCGACGATCGGCTCTTCTTCGCGAACGCCGGCTATGTCAAGGGACGTGTCCGTGAGGCGATCCGGGCTGCGCCGACCGAGACGTCGTGGTTCGTTTTCGACGCAGAGGCGGTGAATCACGTCGACTCGACCGGCATGGAGGCGTTGCTCGACCTCGCTCGCGACCTGCGGCAGGAGGGCATCACGCTCGTCGTCGCACGCTTGCGAAGCCGGATGAGAGACGACTTCGCCGTGGCCGGCCTGATCGACGAGATCGGAGCCGACCACTTCTATCCGTCCGTCAGGCACGCCGTGGAGGCGTTCGAGCGCCCGACGGGACAAGCCAACGCCTGACGCCTCCGCTTGATCCAGACCTGCGCGTGCCACTCGACGTCGAGCGTCCCAGCGATCGTGCTCGTCGTCTCGAACCTCGTCGACTTGTCCGCGATCGCGTATACACCAGAAGCAAGCTCGCTCCTGCCAATACCGTGATCGTGAGGACGTCCGCCCCATGACTCGTCGGCCGGAACCGGCGTGACCGAGCCAATCGAGGTCGAGCAGTACCTCGCAGCGCTGCCGGTGGAGTCGCGTGCCGCTCTGGAGGCGCTTCGGGCGATCATCCGGGCCGCTGCGCCCGAGGCGACCGAGACGATCAGCTACCGAATGCCTTCGTTCGAGTACGACGGTCGATCATTGGTTGCCTACGGTGCCTTCAAGCATCACTGCAGCCTGTTCCCCATGAGTACCCGGGTGATCGAGCGCTACGCCAAGGAACTCGAGCCGTTCCGGTCGGGCAAGGGGACGATCCGTTTCGAGCCGGGGCGACCGCTCCCGGCAGATCTGGTGACAAGGCTCGTGAAGGCGCGGATCCAGGAGAACGCTCGCTCGTAGCGCGCGTTAGCGCGGTAGAGAAGAGTGGCACGTTTGATCTTCTCAGCAGCGTGCGCCTCACGGGGGCTGCAAGTGGGAGAGCGTAGGCCTGCGGACAGCAGGCCCTACGCTCAGCCAGCGACTTGCTAGGGCAGTAGGTGGAACTGAATGTTCGTGCCGCCGCCTCTGAGGTCGCGAACGTTGACGTAACCACGGACGTTCGCATACGTGCCCGTGCCCCCCAGGATGGGGAAGGTGAACTTCGACGGGCCGTTGGGGTTCACCCGCCCGTACCCCTCGGCGAACATGGTCCCGCCCGGCAGAAAGACCTGCGCACTGAACAGCGCTGTCGCCTTCTTCGAGAAGTCGGGCCCGAAGCCGGTGATGAAGCTGATCATGACCTGGTCGTGCCCTACTTTCGCGCCCTTCTGGGTTCCCTTCCATCGGTAGAGCGCGTTCGTGAACGCGATCCGGTCACCGCCGACAGGCGGGCGGTCGAACGTGAAATCACCCAGTGGTTGATCGCTGTTCGGGGTGCTCACTTCGAGCAGGCTGAATGTCTGCGGGCTCTTGATCGCCGAAGCCGCTGAAGCCCATACAGCGACCGACGAGAGGACCAGCACAAATACGACCCCATATCTCCGCACGTACTTCCTCCTCGTTTGAACTGCGGGCGGCGCATGGTCGCACAACCTCACGGCCCACCGGAGCGGAACCGCGGTTGGCGACTCGCCACGGCGTCCCCCTAAGCCTGCCCGGATGCGGGCCCCAGCAGGTCGACGAAGCTGAGAGGTGGGTGCCGGACGGGTTCGTGCGCGCCCGTGCGTGTGCGAGTTGGAGAGGCATTCGGGCTGAGGGTCGAGCGGCATGATGTCGACGAGGAAGTCCTCGCAGAAAAGATCGTCATCGGGCTCCGGTTCCCCTCCGCCTCCGGACTGTCGCGGCTCCAGCGCGGCAGTCCCCGCGACCAGGCCCCACCTCGACGAACACCAGGCGATGGGGAGGGCACCCGTCTCTCGTCCCCCGACTCACCCCCGACAGCCCCACCTCGATCCGAAAGCCGGAGGTCTCTGTGTTCCCGACCACGAGCGTTCGACCGACATGGCCTCGTGGGCTGCGGGCAGGATCCGTTGTGTGAAGAAGATTGGTTTCCTGTCCTTCGGCCACTGGTCGCAGTCACCGTCATCGCATGTGCGTTCCGCGTCCGATGCGCTGATCCAGTCGATCGAGCTGGCAGTCGCGGCCGAGGAAGTTGGCGCAGATGGTGCTTATTACCGCGTGCACCATTTCGCGCGTCAGCTCGGCTCGCCGTTCCCGCTGCTTGCGGCGGTCGGCGCACGGACGTCGAGGATCGAGATCGGCACAGCCGTCATCGACATGCGCTACGAGAATCCGTTCTACATGGCGGAGGACGCTGGGGCCGCCGACCTCCTCGCCGGCGGCCGGCTGCAGCTCGGCATTAGCCGTGGGTCGCCCGAGCAAGTCGTCGACGGCTGGCGCTACTTTGGCCACCAGCCGGCCGAGGGTGAGACCGACGCCGACATGGCACGACGCCACGCCGAGGTGTTTCTCGAGCTCGTCAAGGGCGAGGGGTTCGCTGAGCCGAATCCGCGACCGATGTTCCCAAATCTGCCAGGGCTGCTGGCCCTCGAGCCTTATTCGCCGGGTCTGCGCGAGCGGATCTGGTGGGGAGCGGCGTCGCCGGAGACCGCGGTGTGGACGGCCGCGCTGGGCATGAATCTGATGAGCTCGACGCTGGTCTTCGACGATGCGAGCGGCGACCCCTTCCACGTCATGCAAGCGCGCCACATCCGCGCATTCCGCGAGGCGTGGCGCGAGGCTGGCCACGAGCGCGACCCGCGCGTCTCTGTCAGCCGGAGCATCTTCGCTCTCGTGAGTGACATGGATCGGGCCTACTTCGGCCGCCGCGACGAGGACGGTGACCATGTCGGTTTCATCGACGAGAACACGCGGGCGGTCTTTGGCCGCACCTACGCGGCGGAGCCCGATGAGCTTGTGTCGCAGCTCGCCCAGGACGAGGGGATCGCGGCCGCCGACACGCTGTTGCTGACCGTGCCCAACCAGCTGGGAGTCGAGTACAACACGCACGTCATCGAAAGCGTCTTGAAGTACGTCGCGCCCGAGCTCGGCTGGCGCTAGTTACGCCCAATCCCGACCAAGCTCTGGCGCTCCCCGTGCGGCACGCGGCTTCTGGCTCGCCAGCTGGTTTCGGAGCACGGACGGGCGGAGCAGAGCGCTCCGGTCATACCTACAAGTATGACGCGACGATCTTTCTGGCGTCTGCGCGCACGAGAAGATCACGTGTTCACGGCGCGGCCGACGTGCCGAATCGGTAACACCCGACTCGAACGCTAGCCTCGTGCGCCTTGGAGGCCGTTGAGGTGCGGTGGTCGCCGCGGGCGCGGCGATGGCGACTGGAGGTGCCGTGGGGAGAGGCGCCACGGCTTACCGTGCCACGGGGAATGAGTCATGCCGGCGTCCAGCGGTTGCTCGAGGAGAAGCGGCTGTGGATTGTGGATCAGCGGCGGCGCCAGGTGCCGCGACTCTGCCTTGACCCATCCGCGGTCAGTGAGTCGCAGGCGCGTAGTGCGGCGCGAAAGCTTGTTTCGACGTTGGCCAAGGATGAGGCCGAGCAAATCGGCGTCGAGTATCGGCGAATCCGTATCGGAGGGCAACGCACTCTCTGGGGCTCGTGTTCTCCGAGCGGAACGCTCTCCTTCAACTGGCGGCTCGTGCTCGCGCCACCCGAGGTGCTGGACTACGTGGTCGTGCACGAGCTCTGTCACCTGAGCGTCCCGAACCACTCGCGACAGTTCTGGGCGCTCGTCGAACGGCATCGCCCGCACTGGCGCCAGCAGCGCGATTGGCTGCGTGACCACGGACCCGAACTCCTCGCATTCCGCCCTCACGGCTGATCCGGCGGACCGTCAACCGCAAGAAAGCAAAGCCGACTATAGGCCCCGACCGTAAGGGGGACCCCCGTGTCACGTGCGGGAGGAAACCGGGCGGGTACGCCGACCAGGCCCCACCACCATGATCACATCGAGAGGGGTGGGGTAGCCACGATCGGCCAGGCCTCGCGCGCGCGTGCGGGCGAGAGGCGCGTGCGGGCGAGAGATGGTGGTAGGGGTTCCGGACGGGATGGCCACGGGGGGCAGACCACAGTTACTCGATGAGCCCGAGCTCACGGGACCGGCTGACTGCCTCGGAGCGACTGTGAACTCCGAGCTTCTTGTAGGCGCGCTCGGCTCGTTGCTTTGCTGCCGAGCGGGAGATCCCCAGCTTGTCGGCGATGAGCGCGAAGGTCAGCCGGGTGGGTAAGTAGCGCAGGACCCGCGCCTCAGCCATGGTGATGGACGCAGCTCGGAGGGTGGCGCGAGCCTCCGCAGCGGCTTCGTCAGCCGCGATCACTATCGCTGTGTCCTCGGCGACAGCCTCCGCCGCGGCCTGGTCGGCCGCAGCGACGATGAGACCGGCGGCCCTCAAGGCCTCAACGGCCTCGTGGGCGGCTGCCTCCTCCACGATGCCTGCGGTTATCAGCGCTCGGATGGCGCCGGCGGCGGCAGCGGCACGGATCGCCTCAGAGGCTGCGATCGCGTCGGCTGCCTCGGTCTCTGCCACCATGGCGAGGAGCGTTGCGTGGGCCTGGGCGGCCTGGGCTGCCGCAATTACCTGAGCCGCCTCCTCCATCGCTGCGACCTCAGTTCCGACTAGCGATCCGGCCTTAGAGGTGAGGAAGCCCTCGCCCACCAACACGCCCCCGGTCTCGGCTATCGAGTCGAAAAGCGGCTGCGCCCAAGTGTGCTCGATGAGCAGGAATGCGAGCGCCGTCCCAGGGAGTAAGGACTCTGCCAACGCCCATGCTTCAGCCGGATCGAAACCCGACGAGCCGTCATCCGCCGCGGGTTCCTGTGTGGCGTCCAGAGGCACGATGCTCGACAGAAGCGCGCCAAAGTCGTCGTCGCCGACAACGACCACGCGCTGGATCGTGCCGTCCTCGTTCTTCGCGACGAAGAGCACGTCGAGCAGGCGCAACACTCCTCGGCCCTGTAGCCGATCGACTTCAGCCAGGACTCGCCCCTGGAAGTCGGCACCGGAACCAAAGCTCACGGCTATCACCTGCAACGGACCTGGCATCCGTCCACCTCCCCCTGTTCGCTGGCGTGAATCCTATCCCCAGCCCGTTCTCCCCACGCTCGCGCGCGCGTGTGGAAGCATCGGCTTCAAGCCGGTTCTGCCCCACGTGGTGACCAGGGAGAGCGGTGTATCCCCGGAAGATCTCTCCCGCAAAGCCCTCCGCTCCAGTCCCGGAGGCTGATCAGGACGCAATAGCCGACTCGGCTCCCCAGGGATCAGGCGCTACTGCGAGCCCGGGCACTAGGCCCCGTGTACGAGAGATGTCCGCGGGGGGAGCCCTACCACCCCCCGGACGACCTCGGCAGCACACGCCGGACTCAATCGTTGGGCGTGCGCGCGCGGGGTGTGAGAGGTGTTCGGGACGAGCCCTCTCCGAGGACGTCAGTGGGCTGTTCCCCAGGTGGAGTGGCGCGGGTTCGCCTCTGGGCCGAGGTGGGTCAGCGCGTGGGGGTTTGTCCCGTCTGTGTTGACGACATAGAGGTCGTTGACGGCGTCCCCGATGAGGTGGTACACGATCTGCCGCCCTTCGGGTGACCAGTCGTTGACGAACGCACGCTTTGTGCCGCCGGTGTAGTGCGTGACCTTTCGCAGGCTCGTGCCGTCGGGGCGGATCGTGTAGACGTTCGCGCTCTTGTTCGGGACGTCCTCGGCGTAGTCGTTGAAGGCGATTCTCGTCCCGTCGCGGGACCACCTGGGATTGCTGGCGTCGATGGAGCGCGGCGTCAGTCGGCGGAGCTTTGTCCCGTCGGCATTCATGACGTAGATCGCGCTTAGGCGGGCAGGTTGCGCGGTGGTGTTGTAGCGCTGGAAGGCGATTCTCTTTCCGTCCGGAGACCAACTCGGCTTGTGGTCCTCGGTCGAGGTCGGTCTCTTCTTTTGCGTCAACTGCTTCAGACCACTTCCATCGGCGGTCATCGTGAGGATGGCAACGACAGCCGCGGTGTCGTTCGTTACCGGCCCGAACGCCCGCTCAAATGCGACTCTTGCTCCCGAGCGGGTGTACGTCGGGGAGCTGTCTCCTAGACAGTTGCCGGCACACCGAGGGCTGAGCCGCTGGACGGCTGTGCCGTCCGTGTCTGCCTTGTAGATCAGGTCGTGGCTGCCGCTCAGGACCATGAGCAGACTCGAGGCGTCAGGTGACCATGCGAGCCCCCATTCCCCCGCTCCGTTGGGGCGGTTGGTCAGCCTCGTCAGACCGGTTCCGTCGGGTTTGATGGTGAAGACTTGAGGCTTTCCAGCCTCGTCGGCGACGAACGCGAGTTTTCCGTTCGCGACTGCGTCGACTCCGTACGCCGGGATCGCGGCAACACCGACCAGCAGAACAGCCGCGGCTGTCAGTGCCACCTTGAGCCTGCTCATGGGAGTGCTCCTTAGTCGTGGGACATCGAGGGCCAATCTGGCGGGAAGACGTTTCCAGGTCGTTTCTGGCGCGCTACGGTGAATACGACTTTCCTCACGGTCTCGGTGGCGGAGGCGGCGATGGGTAGGACGCCGATTCAGGGCTAACTGCGCGCGGGCGCGTCCTTCGACGGGCCTGACGCCGCGCTCGGCGAGCGCGGCCGACGAGTGCTGAATGGACGCCCGCATCGAGCTACCGCGGTGCGCGCCACATCGCGCCGCTGACGGCCAGGACCCAGATCAGCATCGCCGGGATCGCCAGCATGCCCACGAGCGCCGCCGCCGCGACGACGATCGACGAGCGCGGTCGCGGCGCCGAGCCACGCCAGCCAACGGCCGAACACCGCCGTCCGCACGATCAGCCACGACGTCGTCGCCATTGCGACGGCGGCTGCGAGCAGGCCGCCAATGCCGAGCGCGGCGTAGCCGGTCTGCGGCAGGTACCGGAGCGTGTCGGCTCCCGGGAGCGACTCGTTGTCGCCCGGCGACTTGACGGCGAAGCCGATCACTCCGCGCGACGCGGCGGCGACGAGCAGCATCGCGACGAAGACCGCCCCGCTCGTGACGACGAGCGTGGTCAGCTCACCTGTGCCGCCCTCCGCCGTGAGCAGCCGCGATCGAAGCTTCGTCAGAAAGAGGAGAAAGCAGAGCCCGGCGACGATGAAGAGGTACATCGAGACGATCGCGGTTGTCTGATTCCCGCTCTCGGCCCACCACGCGACGAGCTTTGCGTCGCTCGCGCCGTGGGGGATGTTCAGCGTCGCTGTCCCCATGAAGAAGAGGAACGTGAACGCCAGTCCGGCGAGCGCACCGAGCCGCCTGCCTGCCGTCCTCGTCGTGGTTGTGGCCTGGGCTCCGACCGCTGCTGTTGCCGTCACCTCGTCCTCCTTGTCGAGCGCGGGTTTGCGCTGGCTCAGAAGCTACGAGCGAACCCGCCGGAAGTCGTCGTGACGGGCACTGAGATGCGCCTCGGTGCCAGCACCGGAGTTCATGCGTGCGGAGGCGCGCAGGTAGGTCAGGACCGCGAGCACGCGGCGGTGGTCGTCGCCGCCCGCGGGCAGGCCGAGCTTGCCGAGGATCGAGCGGACGTGCGTCTCGACGGTGCGCTCGGTCAGCCAGAGCCGCTTCGCGATCGCCGCGTTCGTGCGTCCCTCGGCCATAAGCGCGAGCACCTCGCGCTCGCGCGGGGTCAGCTCGCCGAGCGGGTCGTCGCGCCTCTGCGGCGAGAGGAGCGTCGCGACGACCTCCGGATCGAGCGCCGAGCCGCCGTCGCACACCCGCCGCGCCGCATCGAGGAAGTCGTCCACGTCGAGCACGCGCTCCTTGAGCAGGTACCCGAAGCCGCCTCCGGTCGCGACCAGCTCGAGCGCGTAGCGGGTCTCGACGTGCTGTGAAAGGACGAGCACTGCCGTCTGCGGGTAGTCGCGGCGGATCTCGGCGGCGGCGCGCATTCCTTCGTGGTCGTAGTCGGGCGGCATGCGCACGTCGATGACGGCGAGGTCGGGCTCGTGCTCGGCGACGACGACGAGAAGCGCGTCGGCGTCGCCGACCCGCGCAACGACCTCGTGTCCGGCGTCCTCGAGCAGGCCCGCGAGGCCTTCGCGCAGGAGGACCGTGTCCTCGGCGATCACGATCCGCATGGGATCTCCGCCTCGAGCCGCGTGCCGGCGCCGGGCGGGCTGTCGATCAGGAGCGTCCCTCCCTGGGCCTCGATGCGGTCGGCGAGGCCGGTCAGCCCGGTGCCGCCGGCAGCCGACGCGCCGCCGATGCCGTCGTCGGCGACTACCAGCCGTAGGGCTCCCTCGACGACGGTCACCTCGATCCGCACGTGCGACGCTGTCGCGTGCTTGACGGCGTTCGTGACCGCCTCGCACGCGACGAAGTAGGCGGCCGCCTCGACCTGCGGAGCGAGCCGCTCCTGGGTCGCCTCCAGCTCGACGGGAACGGGCGTCCCCCGTGCGAGGTCGGCGAGAGCAGCGGCGAGGCCCTCGTCGAGGCGTGGCGGCCGGACGCCCGCGGCGATTGTGCGCAGGTCGTCGATCGCGCTCCCGACCTCGTTGACTGCCGAGTCGAGCGCCGGTCCGAGGATCCGGGCCTCGCGCGGGAGCGAGAGTTGCAGCCGCCGCAGGACGATCCCGAGCGTCACGAGCCGTTGCTGTGCCCCGTCATGAAGGTCGCGTTCGAGCCGCCGGCGCTCTTCGTACCCGGCCTGGACGACGCGCGATCGCGACTCCTCGACCTCGGCGAGCTGGACGCGCACCTCGACTCGCAGGCGCGCGATCTCGATCGCGAGGCTCGCCGCGGCGAGGACGCTGCGGAGCAGGTCGGGGCGGTCGAGCAGCGAGGGCGCGTGGAGGAGGACGGCGATCTCCTGGCCGCGGTGCTCGACCTTCGTCACGGCGCGCCCGTCGGCGGGAGGGTCGCCGACGACGCTCGAGGCGCCGCCGGCATACGCCTCGCTCGCCGGGAGCCGGTAGAGCAGCTCGGCGCCGGGATCCCGCAGCGCCACGGCGAGCACGGCGCCGACATCCTCTGGCTCGCGCCTCCCCTCGCGGACGTCGTCGACAAACGCGTTCACGCGCTGCAGCCCGTCATAGCGCGGCCGGTCGAAGCGCCAGTCGACCGCGGCCTGCGCCCGTCGGCGCAGCGGCCCGAATGCGCACGCGACGAGGACGGCGGCGAGCGCCGCGACCCAGGTCGAGCCGCGGCCGACAGCGACACCCGCGAGCAGCGAGACGGCGGCAAACAAGAGCCCGAGCGACGCGGTCACAGCCGAGTAGACGAGCGTCCGGTTGATCAGCCGGTCGATCTCGTAGAGCCGGTAGCGGGTCACCGCGACGCCGACCGCGAGCGCGACGGCAGCCTGCGACGCGAGAAACACGGCGAGCACCGCGTCGCCGGGCTCGCCGAGCACGAAGCCCCAGACGAGGAAGCACACGACGCCGAGCGGCACGAGCAGCGCCGCGTACGCCAGCCAGAGCATCTGCAGCCGCTCGATCCCGGTCGAGCGGCGGTACCGCGTTCGCACCGCGGCCGCGCCGACGAAGAGGCTCGCAAAGACCGCGAGCCATGCCGGGCCTCTCAGGAAGCCGAGCGAGTCGGGCCAGCGGGCGGGAAACGGATTCGCCACGTCCTCGAACGGGCTCTCGAGCCTCTCCGACATCACGAGCATCACGACGAGGAGCGTCATCGAGCCGACGGCGAAGATCGCGTACGGCCGCCAACGCCGCGACGGCAGCCGGCCGTCGGGGAACACGAACGTGATCGCCAGCGGCCACGCGAAGAACACCGGCCACAGCGAGGCGACGAGCGCCGCCCACGACCCGCCGGGGAGCGAGCCCGGATGCGCCTCCAGCGCCACCCACGCGTACGGCTCCGCCGCCAGTACCGCCGCGAGCGACAGCGCGCCCACGACGAGGATCCAGCCGATCGGGTTGCGCGGCCGCCGCGCAACGATCAGCGCGCCGACCGCGGCCGGCGAACAGATCGCCGCGAGCAGGAACGGGTACAGCCACCACGCCCCGGACCCGGACACGTCCTCCGCGGCGGCGACGCGATCGAGCACAAGCCCCACGACGGTCAAGACGAAGGCCGTCACGGCAAGGCCGCAGGCGATCAAGCGCGGCGCCATGTGCACGCCGCCATTCTCTCTCGCACGGGCGCCGACAGCCACAGTGCTGCCACCGAAGTGCCTCACTGCACCTGGTTCGCCGACACGACCTGCGGCACGAACGCGAACACCTCGCGGCTGTGCGGGCCGACCAGCGCGCCCGCGACCAGGCCCCACGTCGATGAAACAAGGCGAGGGGTGGGGTGGGTTCCAGCCCGAGCTGAGACCGACCCTGCAAGTCGGAGGTCGCCAGGGATACTCGATGGATGCTGGCGTCCTGGAGGCGTGTCAGACGCTTGTCAGATCACGGCGCCGAGCCGCGGGCTACCCGCATTGTGTGTCCTCGCGTGCGCGCGCGCGATGGGAAGTCGTGGGCGTTCGCGACGAGGCTCTCTTCGCCGACGCATTCCACCGAGCGAAGGAAGGGTCACTCGTTCGCTGCAATCGCAGGTCGGCTCAATGCTGCGGGTCGTCGTTAGTCGACCGCTTCGATGATCTCGACCAGCTCGTCGACGCGGTAGCCCTGGCTGCGGGCGAAGTCGACGAGCTCGCGTGCGCGTTGGACGACTGCCCCGCGTTCGGGCGTCCCGGCAACCGAGATCCCTCGTCCGCGGCGAAACTCGAGTAGCCCTTCGTCTCGCAGGAGCCGTAGTGAGCGGAGCACGGTGTTGGTGTTGACGCCGAGGATGGCGGCGAGGTCCTTGGCGGGTGGGAGACGCTCCCCTGGCTTCGCTTCTCCGTCGGCGATCGCCCGTCGAATCTCACCGGCGACCTGTTCGTACAGATCGGTGGGGTCCCGCCGGTCGATCTTCACTTTCAGCATGATGCTAGTAACAGTAGCTCAACTGTGGCACAATTGCAGCCGTGAACGTCAGCGCCCCACCTCGCCCGCCGCGTCCGAGCGATCCGGTCGATCGCGAGGAGATCGAGGCTCTTGTCGAGGCTCTTTTCGAGGAGGCGAGGCAGCGCGCACGCCGTCGCCGGCGGATCTACGCGGCTTCCGTGACGGCCTTGGCGCTGATCTTGGTCGCTGTCTCGTCGGTTGTCGACCGTGCGGCACAGCCGGATGCCGCTGCGCCTGCGCTCGCCGCACGATCCAACGGCCTGGTCGGAGCGGTGAGCTCGAAGATCGCCTTCATCAGCGAGCCTCCCTTCGGCGGTTACGCAGGCGAACTCTGGGTCATGAACCGCGACGGGAGTGGGCGACGAAGGTTGGCCCCTGCCTTTGGGGGGCGCTGGTCGCCCGATGGTCAGAAGATCGCTTTCACGGCCTGGAGCGGCGCAACGAGCGACGTTTTTGTCATGAACGCGGACGGGAGCGGGAAGCAGAAGCTGACGAGCGGCGAGAGCTGGGAAAGCGGTGTGGCGTGGTCGCCCGACGGACAGAAGATCGCGTTCGTTCGTGGCTTCGGGGGGGACTCCGGGATCTACGTCATGAACGCTGACGGAAGCGACCAGCGGAGGCTGACAAGCGAGGCAAGCAGCGAGCTTGCCTGGTCACCAGACGGGCAGAAGATCGCGTTCATGAGCCGCCGCGACGGCAACGCGGAGATCTACGTCATGAACGCCGACGGCAGCCAGCAGCGGAACCTGACGCGAAACACGGTGGGAGACAGGAACCCCGTCTGGTCGCCCGACGGTCGCAGGATCGCCTTCGAAAACAACTGGCAGGTCAACGTCATGAACGCCGACGGGAGCGCGCAGCGAAGGCTGACGCGCAACAGAGCTCGCAACTTCGCTCCTGCCTGGTCACCCGACGGGCAGAAGATCGCATTCGAGCGCCGGCTCGGAAGAAAGAAATACGGCCCATGCAACGGGTGCGGCAGAGCGACGAACTTCGAGGTCCACGTCATCAACGCCGACGGCACCAAGGAGCGGACGCTGGCGAAAGATGGCGCGCGACCTTCCTGGTCGCCTGACGGCCAGACGGTCGCGTTCGACAGGCAGTCCGACATCTACGTGGTGAAAGCCGACGGAAGCGGACAGCGGAACCTCACGCAAGACGCAGGCCGTCGCGAAAGCCAGCCCGTTTGGTCGCCCGCGCAGACGTAGGAGGATCATGAGCATGAGCAGCGTTGCCAGGCTGCTTGTCGGTGCCGTCGTAGCGACCGTCGCGGTCGTTGGGATCGCTTTGCTCTCGCCATCGTCGCCGCCCTCGATCGGCAGGTAGGTCGGCACCTTTCACGCAGCCACGGTCGAGGCTACCCGGCCGGTGTCGGCGCGCCCCTCCTGTCGAGGCCGGGGCGGGTGCGGGCCAGTCTGCGGGCCAGTGAGGGCCAGAAATCAGCGGATTCCAGCGGATCTGAGCGGAAACGACTGCGGAGGCAAGAAGGCCCGAAACCCGCCTATTCAAGCGGGTTTCGGCTTGTTTCCTGAGTGGAGCGCGCCGGGCTCGAACCGGCGACCCCCAGCTTGCAAATTCGTGGGGAGGGGGCACCTATTCCGAGAGAACGTGGCCGCCAGGATTCGGAATGAACGCACCTGGGACTGCTGAGGGCTGGTCAAGCCGGGATCAGGCCCCGCTGCGAGGACGATGACGAGGGGGGAGGGGCGAGTACAGATCACCGACATGCCGAGTCGGGGGTCGCGCCGAACAAAGTTCAGGGCGGGAGCGTCCGTGGTCGAGCTCGGCCGCGTCGGAGACAGCCACGGCGACCTCGCTATTGCGCTCGGTGCCGGCGTCAGAGCTCTCGACTCCCACGTCGCCGACTCGCCGTTGCACACCGCGTCCGCACTTCGCTATCCGCGGGCCCGGCGCAACTTGAGCGCCTCGGAGGCCGAACGGTTGCTCGGCTTCCCCGCCACCAACCACCGCGTGAGCCGCCCTCGGGGGTGGCTCGAAACAAGGAGGGGCTGGGGACGGTGAGCGGCGGCTGGAAACGACGGGCGAAGGTGCACAAGCGGGCGCGCATTGGACGCGTGCCTCTCTCCCCCCGGGAGCGCAGGTGGACGCCGCCGCCGCCCAAACCGCGACCTCTCTCGAACGGAAAGGTGAACGATGAGCACCGAGACTTAGGCGATGAGCGACAAGGCACTGAGGCGTCAGCAGCGGGCTGCGGCTAGGCGTCTGGCGGAGCTCGCGGCCGCAGGCGACCCCGCCCGCGGGCGCTCCCGCGTCGAGGCGCAGAAGCTGCGAGACGAACGAATCAAGGCGTTGCAGGCCGCGAAGGCCGAAGCCGAGGCGGCACGGGCCGAGCTCGCGAAGCGTGAGACGGAAAGACAGACTTTCTTCGGACGCATGTGGGCCACTGAGAAGGCGAGGAAGCGCCGCCAGGAGAACACTCCGACCGAAGCCGAAGCCGAAAGAGTCGCGTTTCACGCCATGCTCGCGGAGGAGCGCGCCAAGCAGAACGCCGCCGAGCTCGAACGCAAACGAGCGGCCGGCCTGCTCTACGAACCGGTCGGGCAAGGCGGCGGCGATGCGGTCGCGGCCCTGTTCAGTTGCTCCACCCTCTGGGACTACAACGAGCAGCGGCTCAACGACGACGGCACCGGAGCGTTCGTCAACTCGCAACTCCTCACCGGAAGGCAGGTCTTGCACCTGTGGTGGGCTGCCAACCTGATCGCTGAGGCCGGAGGCGAGCAAGCGAGCTATGCCCAGGGCACCGCGCCCCACTGGCCCAGCCCAGACGGCGACATCACCTACCGCGAAACCGACATGGCCCGCCTAGTCGAGTGCGAGTTCCTCGAATGGGAACACGGCATCGGCGGCGGCTCCCATCACCCTGCGCTTCGGCGGGCGCACGAAGGAGATCGTGGCGGGCTACCGCGAGAACCTGGCGCTCGCGATCAAGCCGTAAGCCGAACCCGCACCACGCCCGCGTGTCGGTCGGGTCAACTGCCGCGCCGCAGCGAACAAAGGACGGCGTTAGCGGTCGCTGCGGTTGACTCATCTGTCACTAGTTCGTAGGGTTGTGCTCAGCGGTGGGGTCGCGCAAGCACGCCTCTTTGGCAGCCGCATCTGTGGTGGCCTCTGGTAAGGCCAAGTTGCCTTCCTCGCTGACTCAACATTGCGGCCACCTGCGAAATGGGGAGTGATGAGCAGGAATATTCATCTCAGCAGCGTCCGGCTCGGGCTGCTGGTTGTGTTGGCGTGCGCGGGGGTGGCGACGTTGCTTGCTGGTTCGTCTGCCGCGTTGCCGCCGCCTGCCGTGACCGCCTACGTCACCAACGCTTCGGCGGCAGCTCGGTGACGCCGATCGACGTGGCGACGAACACGGCGGGCACCCCGATTCCCGTCGGCATCAGCCCGTACGGGATCGCGATCACCCCGGACGGCAGCAACCGCCTACGTCACCAACTTCAGCGGCAACTCGGTGACGCCGATCGACGTGGCAACGAACACGGCGGGCACCCCGATCCCCGTCGGCCGCAACCCGATCGGGGTCGCGATCACGCCGGACGGCGCACACCGCCTACGTCACCAACTTCACGAGCGGCAACTCGGTGACGCCGATCGACGTGGCGACGAACACGGCCGGCACCCCGATCACCGTCGGCTGTCAGCCCGCTCGGGGTCGCGATCACGCCGGACGGCGCCACCGCCTACGTCGCCAACCAAGACAGCGACTCGGTGACGCCGATCGACGTGGCCACGAACACGGCGGGCACCCCGATCACCGTCGGCTCCGACCCGTACGGAGTCGCGATCACGCCGGACGGCGCAACCGCCTATGTCACCAACACACTGCGACGACTCGGTGACGCCGATCGACGTGGCGACGAACACGGCGGGCACCCCGATCTTCATCGGCGGCTGCCCGCCGGGGATCGCGATCACGCCGGACGGCGCCACCGCCTACGTCACCGACTACGCTCGGCGACTCGGTGACGCCGATCGACGTGGCGACGAACACGGCGGGCACCCCGATCAGCGTCGGCAGCGACCCGATCGGGGTCGCGATCACGCCGGACGGCGCCACCGCCTACGTCACCACATCGGCAGCGACTCGGTGACGCCGATCGACGTGGCGACGAACACGGCCGGCACCCCGATCAGCGTCGGCACGCCCGTACGGGATCGCGATCACGATCACGCCTGCGCCGACCGACACGACCGATCCGACCGTCACCTACACCGGCAACGCGGGCACCTATACGGTCAACCAGCAGGTGAACATCACCTGTGTGGCAGCCGACGAACCCGGCGGCTCGGGGATCGCCTCGACCACCTGCCAGAACGTGGTTGGCCCAGCAGCAGGCTTCGGCCTCGGCGCCCATCCGTTCAGTGCGACCGCGACCGACAACGCGGGCAACACCGGCAACGGCTCGGGTAGCTTCACCGTGACCGCTACCGCGACCAGCCTGGGTTCGCTGACGTTGCAGTACGTGCAAGGGTCAGCGAAATACCTGGGTTCGACTGCGGCCCAGAAGACCGCGATCACCAAGACGGTCAACGCGCTTGTTGCGGCCACGTTGAACCAGATCAAGCCGACCACCAAACCGGCAGCGAAGGCGCTGTTGATCGCCGCCTACAAGCTCGGCGTCAAGGGCCTCGCCGCCGGTGGTTGGCTGACGAACGCGCAGGCCAACCAACTCTCCGGCTTCGCCTCCGCCCTCTAAGCCAACACACGAATCACGGGAAGGCCCGCCCTCACGGCGGGCCTTCCTCCTTCTCGGCCCCGAACTCCCGCTGCCAAGCACTCCGGGCAGAACGGAAGAAGCTCGCACTCGCTGACCCCTCGGCGCACGGCCGCTGCGGGCCAGTCTGCGGGCCAGTGCGGGCCAGAAATCAGCGGATTCCAGCGGATCTGAGCGGAAACGGCCGATAGAGCTACACCGGCGTGAAACCCGCCTATTCAAGCGGGTTTCGGCTTGTTTCCTGAGTGGAGCGTGCCGGGCTCGAACCGGCGACCCCCAGCTTGCAAAGCTGGTGCTCTCCCAACTGAGCTAACGCCCCGGGTTGCCCTCCATTGTACGGCTCGGGTTCCCGGTCGTTTCTCCAGCCGCGCCTTGTTGCAACTGTCAGTCGCGCTTCCGCGACCCCTCGTCCGCGAGCTTGCGGAACCCACCCGTGAAGCCCTGAGCCTGCTCGGCAGCGACCCGCTGTGACTCGAGCCGGCGAAGCCGCGACTCGAGCTCACGCATCTCCGTGGCGCCACCCCAGCCGTCTTCGCGCTCGTCGAGCTCCCGCTCCTTCTGTGCGACGAGCCGCTCGCGCGCCGCGACCGCCTCGCTCCGCCCGGCCAGCTCCTGCTGGGTGCGGAGAAACGCCTGCTCCGCGTCCCGGAGCTCCCCCAGGCGCGCCTCGATCTCCCCGAGCCGCGCGCTCGCCGGGTCGATCGGTGGCAACGGCGCCGCCTCTAGCTGCCGCTCACGCCGCTCGAGCTCGCGCTCCCGCTCGTCCAGCTGGGTCATGCGCCGCTCGAGGTCGGGTGAGCCGTCGGCCTCGCGCGAGGCGAGCTCGCGCTCACGACGGTCGAGAGCGGCACGGCGCTGATCGAGCGCGACGTCGTCCTGGCCCGCGGCACGGAGCTGCGCCGCCGGGAGCGGCGAGCCACCGGCCTGCGCGATCGCGGCCCGAAGCTCGAGCTCGCGATCCTGAACGGACGCGACCCGCTCGGCGAGCTCGCCGCGAAGCTCCTCGAGCGCGATCCGCTGCTCGACGAGCGCCTGTCGCTCGGCCTCGACCGGGTCGAGCTCCTTACTCCGCTTGCGCACACCCGAATCTTAGGGAGGACGAGCCGGACTCCTCCGCCTCCGGGCGCGCTGAATGGCTACGCCGCGCGTTCGAGTCGCTCGTCGGCGCGAGCGCGACGGACGATCTCCTCGCGCTCCCCGAAGCGGATCCGCGCCCGCTCGGCCCTGACCTGCGCCCACAGCCCGTCAAGACGAGCGTCGAGCTCCTTGATGCTCTCGACGACGTCGGGATTACGCCCGTCGGACAGTGCATTCCAGAGCTCCACGCGCTGCTCGCTGAGCTCGTCGATCTCGGTATGGATATGCGCGATGGTGTCAGTCATGTCAGGTCAAACGCGCGAGGGCGGGCTGGGATTCCCGACGACGACTCAGTCCCGGCGGGAGAAGAGGTAGACGGCCACCACGATCGCGCCGGCGACGAGCGCGACCCACGTCACGACCTCCAGCGCAGGCGTCACGCGTACCCGAGCTCGTCGAGACGATCCTCGTCCAGCCCGAAGTAGTGACCGAGCTCGTGGAGGACGGTGATCCGGATCTCCTCGCGCAGCCGGTCGGGATCGCGGGAAGTCCTGCTCGAGTGGGCGGCGATAGAGGGCGATCCGGCTCGGCAGCTCACCTGCGGCGGGCTCGCCGTCCGCGAGCGAGATGCCCTCGAACAGCCCGTACAGGTCAGGCTCCTCGGCGTTCTCGTCCTCGACGACCACCGCGACGTTGCGAAGCCCGGCCGCCAGCTCCGGAGGCAACTCGTCGAGGGCTGCACGCACGACGTCCTCGAATCGCATCAGCGGATGACGAGCGCCATCACGGCCTTCTGCGTGTGCAGGCGGTTCTCCGCCTGATCCCAGACCGCGGATCGCGGGCCGTACAGGATCTCCTCCGAGATCTCCTCCCCGACCCGGCGCCGGAAGGCAATGCATTGCGATTGCGTTCGGCGAGGCGAGCGACAGCAGCTCCCCGTCGAGCTGGAACCGCTCGAGGTCTCGCACGCGCTGCTCGCGCTCCGCCTCCTGACCCATGCTCGTCCAGACATCCGTGTAGAGCACGTCGACCCCCTCGCACGCCGCGATCGGCTCGGCCGTTACCGTCACGCTGCCGCCCTGGCGCTCGGCATCGGCGCGCGATGCGGCGACGACGTCGGCGCGGGGCTCGTACCCCGGTGGGCACGCGGCGGTGAAGTGCATCCCGAACCGTCCGGCGATCCGCATCAGCGAATGGCACTCGTTGTTGCCGTCGCCGAGGTACGTCAAGCGGAGCCCGTCGAGCCGCCCGAACCGCTCGCGCATCGTCATCGCATCGGCGAGCGCCTGCAGCGGGTGAGCCTCGTCGGTCAGCCCGTTGATGACCGGGACGGTCGCGAACTCGGCGAACGTCTCCACCTCCGCCTGATCGAAGGTGCGGATCATGATCGCGCTCACGAAGCGCGAGAGGACGAGCGCCGTGTCGCGATAGCTCTCCCCCCGAGACAACTGAAGGTCGGCGGCGGGGAGGTAGAGCGCCATCCCGCCGAGCTCGGCGATCCCGACCTCGAACCCGACGCGGGTGCGGGTCGAGGGCTTGTGGAAGATCAGCCCGATCGTCCGCCCGGGCAGGACGCGGAGCTCGTGCCGTCGCGCGCGCTCGACCTTCAGCTCGTCGGCAAGGTCGAGCACCGTCTCGAGCTCGTCGCGTGTCCAGGTGCCGATCCGCGTGAGGCTGCGGCCCTTCAGCCGGTCGGGGATGCCCGCCATACACCGATGCTAGATGTCCTCGCCGCCCGTCGAGCGACGTGCTGCTGCCCCGCTGTGAGCGATCCGGCGCGAGTAGGATCACGCCATGTCGAAGTTCACAGACTCGCTCAACGAGCAGATCGCGTACGAGTTCGCCGCGTCACAGCAGTACGTCGCGATCGCCGTCTACTACGACGGCCAGACGCTGCCGCAGCTGGCGGCGCACTTCTACCGGCAGGCGGTCGAGGAGCGAAACCACGCGATGATCATGGTGCAGTACCTCCTCGACGCCGACGACGAGATCGTGATCCCGGCGGTCGCCGCGCCGCAGGTCGAGTTCGGGGACGTCGTCGCGCCGGTCCAGCTTGCGCTCGACCAGGAGCGGCGCGTCACGGCGCAGATCCAGCAGCTGGCGATCACGGCCCGGAAGGGCGGCGACCTCGTTGCAGAGCAGTTCATGCACTGGTTCCTCCAGGAGCAACGGGAGGAGGTCTCCTCCATGTCCTCGCTCCTCGACGTGGTCGAGCGGTCGAAGGACAACGTCATGCAGATCGAGGACTACCTCGCGCGCGAATCAGGCGGCGAGAACCCGCTCGAGGTCGGTGCGCCACCCGCCGCCGGCGGCGCGCTCTGACCCATCGTGACCACCGTCACGGTCCACACCCAGCGGCAGAGCCAGCTCGTCGACATCACGCGTGAGGTGACCGCCGCCGTCGCCGGCGAAAGCGGCTCGGCGGTGCTCGTGTTCGTCCCTCACACGACCGCCGGAGTGACGATCAACGAGCACGCCGACCCGATGGTCGCGCGCGACTTCGAGAGCGCGCTGGAGCGGATCGTCCCAGCCGACTGGCCGTGGCAGCACATCGAGGAGGGCGAGGAGAACGCCCCGACCCACATTCGGGCGGCGTTCATGGGACCCTCGGTGCTCGTCCCGCTCCACGATGACGGGACGCTCGCGCTCGGCACCTGGCAGGGGATCTTCTTCTGCGAGTTCGACGGGCCGCGCGAGCGGTCGGTGCACGTCAGCGTGCTTCGCTGACATCCGCGGTGGGTTTCGGGCCTACGTTCGTCTCAGGCGGTGTCAGACACCGGCGCAGCTGATCGGTGTCGACTCTGTGTCGGACGATCCACAGACACTCGGGCAGGGCTGACCACTGGCTGTGGAGACTGGGTTCCGGGGCGGTTCCGGTGTCAGACACCGATTCTGTCAAGGGGCATTCGTCCCAGGTGTGTGCCAATCGCTCCACAGGGACGACGGTACGCTGCGTCGGATGGCCGCGCCCGTCCGCAAGGGTGAGGAGCTCGAGCTCCGCGTCGACTCGCTCGCCTACGGCGGGAATGGCGTCGCGCGCCACGACGGGTTCGTCGTCTTCGTTCGCGGGGCGCTGCCCGGCGACCTCGTGCGTGCGCGCGCGACGAAGGTGAAGCGCGGCTTCGCCGAGGCGACGCGCACCGCGCTGCTCGAGCCGGGTCCCAACCGGGTCGATCCGCCCTGCCGGCATTTCGGCATCTGCGGCGGGTGCCGGTTCCAGGACTACGCCTACGAGCAACAGCTCGAGGCGAAGGCGGGTCAGGTGCGCGACGCGCTCGTGCGGCTCGGTCGGTTCGCCGAGCCGCCGATCGAGCCGATCGTGCCGGCGGTCGAGCAGTACGGATACCGCAACAAGCTCGAGTACTCCTTCGCGGCAGGGGACGACGGGCTCGTGCTCGGGTTCCACCGCGCGGGCCGGTGGGACGAGGTGATCGATATCGAGGAGTGCCTGCTCACGACACCGCTGGGGAACGCGATCCGCGACGCGGTCAGAGCCTGGGCTCTCGAGGAGCGGCTCGAGCCGTACGACCAGGAGACGCAGGCGGGTTACCTTCGACATCTCGTCGTGCGCGAGGGGCGCAACACGGGCCAGGCGCTCGCGGTGCTCGTCACCGCGCCCGGGGAGCGGTTCGACGCCGACTATCTCGTCGAGACGCTCCGCCGATTCCCGGAGTTGAGGTCGATCCACTGGGCGGTCAACGACCAGCCTGCCGAGGTGACCAACCTCCCCTCGCGCTTGCTCTGGGGTGACGGATGGATCGAGGAGGAGATCCTCGGGCTCCGCTTCCGCGTTCGACCGAACGCGTTCATGCAGACGAACACCGCGATGGCGGAGGTTCTCTACGGTCTTGCGTGCGAGGCCGCCGGTCTCACCGGTACCGAGGTGGTCTTCGACCTCTACTGCGGGACCGGGACGATCGGCCTCGCGCTCGCGGGCGGTGCGCGCGAGGTGTGGGGGGTCGAGATCTCGGAGGAGTCGGTCGCCTGCGCGATCGAGAACGCCGAGGTCAACGAGGTCGGGAACACCTCGTTCTTCGCGGGTAACGTCGGCCAGTCGCTCGAGGAGCTCGAGGAGCGCGCCGGCCGCCCCGACGTGGTCGTGGTCGACCCACCGCGAGCCGGTCTCGCGGGCAAGGCGCTTCGGCGAACCGGCGCTCTTCAGGCGAAGCGGATCGTCTACGTGTCGTGCAACCCGACGACGCTCGCGTCCGACCTCGCCGTGCTGCGCGACGAGTACGGGTACCGGCTCGTGACTTGCACGCCCGTCGACATGTTTCCGCACACCCCCCACATCGAGAGCGTGTCGGTGCTGGAGCTGATCTGAGGGCGAGCGCTCAGGCGGTGCGTGCCGTCCGCCAGCGGTCGAACAGCAGGTCGGCGTTCGGCAGGAGGAAGCCGGCGCATACGGCAGGGAGGGCCGGGAGCCCGTTCAGGTCGAACGCGTAGGTCGCGACGAGCGTCAGCGAGAGAAGTGAGGTCATCCCGATCCAGCTCGCGCCGACCCGCAGCTCGAACCGCTTTGCAGACGCGAGGAACAGCGCGAAGAAGAGGACGTCGGGCGGTCCCAGGTTCGCAGATGCGTCCTCGCCGGGGAGTGCGAACGAGACCGCGACATGGTCGAACAACCCCGGCTGCTCCTCGACGACGACCTTCGTCGGGCCGTGGTACACCGACACGATGTCGACCCAGGGGATGATCACGCTCACGAGCACGACCCACGCGAGCGTCTCGAACAGGAGCAGGAAGCAGAAGCCGACCAGCGCGTAGGTGACGAGCTTGGCCACGTTGAACAGTCCGCCGGCGCCGATCACCCCGAGGGCGATGGCCACGGCGGCGGCGATCGCCGTCCAGGCGACCGCTCGCGGCGTGCCCGAGAGCGGGAGCAGGAGCCAGACCACCCCGAACGTCGCGGGGATCAGCACGAGCGCCGTGAGCGCGACGTCCCATCGGTCCCCCTGCGACGGGAGCTCGCCGGCAAAGGCCTCCCACAGGGCTAGCCCGGCGAGGAGCGCGACGAGCGGCACCTCGGCGCGGCCCGGTCGGCCGCCTAGTACGGGGGAAGCTCGGACCACCACGTGCCGAGCGCCTTGAAGGCGTTCCAGAACCGGGTCTTCGCCGCCTGCTCGTCGAGGCAGTCGTCGATGTCGGGAGTCACGAGCCCGTCGATCGTCGGGGTGAAGCGCTGGACCTCACCGATCCGGGCCGTGTCGAGCGGATCCGCGAGCGGGAACGCGAGCGACGCGAGGAAGCCGACCGTCTCCTCGCCCATCGCGACCACGAGGCGCGGTTGCACGATATGGAGCTCGCGCGTCAGCCACGCGGCGCGCCTGCTCCGGCTCCTCGGTCCCGAACTTGAAGCAGTTGGTGCCGTAGACGGCGAGCGGGTCGACGAGTCAGTCGCTGGAGCGACTTGAGCAACGCCTGACCGGCGCGACCGAAGAACGCCACCCCCTCCTCGATCTCCGTCGGTCGCGGTCTGCAGCTTGAGGAGGAAGATGTCGCCGAGCGGGTGACCGGAGCCGAGCACGGGGACGTGAGTCTCGTCGCCCAGGGACTGCAGCTCGTCACCGAGCTCGTTGATCTCGGCGATCGCCTTCTGCAGGTAGCGCTCGTGGATCTCGTCGGTCTGCACGGGTGAGTGGGCGACGGGCGCCCAATCACGTATTGGAGGCTGCGCGGGGTGCTCCTGCTTCTGGCCGGCTGCGTTGTCGCGTGGCATGGGTGACTAGCGGCGGTCTCCGACCTTCTCTTTCACCTGTGCGACCCACTTCAGGGACTGGAGGTAGGCGAGCGACTTCGGGCGCCTGACGATCTCGGCGGTGCGCAGCGCGACGAGGAACTCCTCCGGCCCGTCGAACCGTGGCATCAGCACAGCCCCCGTCCCGACGCCCGGGAGGACGTGGGCATCGGAGCCGGCGCCTTCGAGCAGCCCGTACTTCCGCGCAAATCGCAGCGCCTCGTCGTTGTAGGCCTCCTTGAGCAGCCGTGCGTTGTACACCTCGAACACGTCGATCTCGGCCAGGTGTCGGTGGAGCGTGGCGGGGTCCGGGATCGCGTGACGGCGATCGAACGGATGTGGGACGTAGACGATCCCTTCCTGCTCGCGGATCGCGGCGATCGTGTCGGAGAACGACAGGCCTTTCGGGATCCGCTCGCGGAGGAACAGCCCGATCACCTCACCCTGCCCGTCCGTCTTCATCTCCTCGCCGGGGATGACGACAAGGTCGCGCGCTCGCGCGGCGTCGGCAGCGGCGAGCGCTCCGTCGAACGCGTTGTGATCGGTCACCGCGATCGCCCCGAGCCCGATCGACTCGGCGTGCTCGACGAGCTCGACGGGATCGATCGAGCAGTCGTGGGAGGCGCTCGTGTGCATGTGCAGGTCGACGAGGATCCGTTCCCGGTCGCCCAGAGGCGAGGCTGGTCGGCGCGACCTGCGCTTGCGCCCGATCTCGCCGTACACGGCGTCGAGCTCGGCCGCGAGCGCCGCAAAGCTCTGCTCTGTCGCTCGCTTGCGGGCGCGCGCCGCTTCCTTCGTCCGGTGACGCTCGTCCTCGCCGAGGCGAGCGATGGCGGCGGTGACGAGCTCGGGCTGCGCATCGCTTCCGGGCGGGTCGGCGATGGCTGACCCCGCGGCCGCGGCCTCGAGGGCGAGGCGGGTGTGCCCTCCGTGGACGGGAACGAACACGGACGCCGCTGCAAGCAGCGCGGCTCGCTCGGCGGGCAGTCGTGCCGACCTGACGGTGACGCGGTCGCGGAGCCGAGTCGGGATCGCCGGGCGAACCCCGAGCGGCTTCGTGTGGACGCACACCGCCTTCCAGCCCGGGAGCTCGTCGAGCGCGCGGAGCGCGGCACGTGCGATCGGTCGTCCCGACAGCTCGAGCTGGATCGCGATCAGGTTCCGCTTCGCGCCCGGGGTGAAGAGCTCGGTATCGATCCCGCCCGGCACGAGACGGTACGTGCCGGGGAACTCGCCGGTGGCGGCGGCCGCCGCCTCGTCGGACGTCGCGAGCAGTGCGTCGACGCGGGCGCGGAACCGGTCCCGCGCGGCACGCCCCGGGACTCCACCGAGCCGCTCGGGTGAGAGAAAGCTGGCGACCGTGAGCGCGGTGGCCTCCGTTAGCGCGAGGTAGCCGAGGCTCGGGAGCCCGGGCTCGAAGCCGTGGACGACGTCGAAGCGGCCGAGGGCCAGCGCATGCGCGATGTTCGCCCGCGTCCCGACCGGGATCGCAACCGTGCTCACGCGCGAGATCGGGACCGCCGGCGCGATCGCGAGGAGCGACGGAAGCTCCCCGCGCTGGAGTGCGCGCCGGCCCGCTTGCAAGTCGGCAGACCTGGTGGAGGGAGCGATCACGGTCACCTCGTGGCCGAGTGACCGGAGCCCTTCGGCAGCACCGGCGACGTGCTCGTTGACGTCGTGCGGCTGCGACCAGGCGAAGGGGGTGACGAGCGCGATGCGCATTCCAGAGGATTCTGCACGCCGCGGGTCGGGGTGATTAGGCTCGACGCGATGAGCGACGTCATCATCCAGGCGCGTCCGAACGGCCCGCTCAAGGTGACGGGCCCGGTCACAATCGTCGATGGCGATGGACTGGAGTTCGAGCTACCGGCCGGCACGTCGATCGTCCTCTGCCGGTGCGGGCACTCGAAGAACAAGCCCTTCTGCGACACGACACACAGGGAGATCGGCTGGGCGCCGGAGGACACCGCACCCAGGGCACTTCCCGGCTGACGCCGGGAAGTGCCGGGCGGCGCCGCTGCGAGAACGCGCTACGTGGTGACGGGCTTCTGCGCCGTCTTCGCGTTCTTCGTGATGAAGCGCTCGATCAGCTCGCGCGACTCGTCGTCGCGGATCTGCTTCGGCGGCGACTTCATCAGATAGCTCGACGGCGCCTCGAGCGCCCCCGCGATCCCGTTGTCGAGCGCGAGCTTCGCGAGCCGGACGGCGTCGATCACGATCCCGGCCGAGTTCGGCGAGTCCCAGACCTCGAGCTTGAGCTCGACGTTGAGCGGGACGTCGCCGAACGACGAGCCCTCCATCCTGATGTAGGCCCACTTGCGGTCGGTGAGCCAGGGCACGTAGTCGGACGGGCCGACATGGACATTCCGTTCGCCGATCTCGTAGTCGAGCATCGAGGTGACGGCGTTCGTCTTCGAGATCTTCTTCGACTCCAGCCGCTCCCGCTCGAGCATGTTGAGGAAGTCCGAGTTGCCACCCACGTTGAGCTGCATCGTGCGGTCGAGGTGGACACCCCGGTCGCCGAACAGCGTCGTCAGCACGCGGTGCGTGATCGTCGCGCCGACCTGCGACTTGATGTCGTCGCCGATGATCGGCACCCCGGCCTTCTCGAATCGCTTCTGCCAGTAGTGCTCGCGCGCGATGAACACCGGCATGCAGTTGACCATCCCGACACCGGCCTCGAGGATCTTCTCTGCGTACCACTTGGTCGCCGCCTCGGACCCGACCGGGAGGTAGTTGACCACGACGTCGGCGCCGGTCTCCTTGAGGATTCCGACGATGTCGTCCGTCTCGCCCGGCGCCTTCTCCACGACCTCCGCGAGGTACTTGCCGATCCCGTCGTGGGTCATCCCGCGCGACACGGTGATGCCCGTCTTCTTGACGTTGGCAAACTTGATCGTGTCGTTCGGGTGTGCCCAGATCGCGTCGGCCAGATCGACCCCGACCTTGCCCTTGACCACGTCGAACGCAGCCACGAACTCGATGTCGGAGATGTGGTACCCGCCGAGGTCGACGTGCATCAGCCCGGGAACCTCCTCCCCCGGGTCTGCGTCCTTGTAGTACTCGACGCCCTGGAGGAGCGAGTTGGCGCAGTTGCCGACGCCGATCAGCGCGACACGGACCTTGTCCTTCTTGCGCGAGGTGCCGTTCTTGGAGCCGTTCGTCGTTGCCATGGGTTCCTTTCCCGTTCGGTTCGGTGCAAGGGGCACACCGAGGCCGTTCGGCGAGTGCCCTGAGGACGACGTCGTTGACGCTGGTGGCCGTGCGAGACGCTTCGCGGTCGAGCGCGTGCTTGAGCTCCTCCGGCATCCGGAGGAGGATCACCGGGCTCGAGCCGGGGAGTGGGCTCTTGCGCCCAGAGGGCTCGTAGGGAACACTCGAACGAGGCCGCTAGCAGCCCTACGGCGACATCGTTGAGCGATGCGCCGCGCCGCGCCGCCTCGCGCACGAGCGCCGCTTTGAGGTGGGGTCGCGTCCTGACGAGGACGTTTCGTCTAGAAGTGCTATCACGCAAACTGCTAGCACTATACCGGGCGAGCCGGTGCTCACCCGGGTTTCTCGACCTCGGGCTCTCGCTCCCTACGTCGGGCTCGACGCGAGCTCGCGCAGTTGCCGGCGCACGAACAGGATCCGCTGGGCGACCGTGAGCCACGCGATCGCCGCGAGGAGGTAGATCGGCCATTGCAGGAGCCCCCACGGAGCGAGCCCGAGCCCGACGGAGATGAGCACGACGCGCTCGACCCGCGAGCCGAAGCCGACGTCGCCGCGCAGGCCGAGCGCCTCTGCCTTCGCCCGTGTGTACGAGACGAGGAAGGATCCGATCACGGCCGCGAACGCGGCGACGAGAGCGACCTCGTTCCCGTCGTGCATGAAGGAGAGCCCGATCGCGGCGAGCATCGCGGCCTCGCCCACGCGATCGAAGGTCGAGTCGAGGAAGGCGCCGAACACCGTGCCCTTGCTAGCCGCCCGCGCGAGCGCGCCGTCGAGAATGTCGGCGATCGAGCCGACGACGAACAGGATTCCGCCGAGCCAGAAGAAGAGGTACTCGTTCCGCTGCTCGAAGCCCACGAGGACGGCGCCCGCGAGGCACAGTGACACGCCGGCGAGGGTGAGCATGTCCGGTGTGAGCTTCGTCCGTGCGACGCCGCGCATCGACCGTTGGAGGATCTCCCGTGCGGCCTGGGTGTACTCCTGCTTGACCCGATCGAGCTGGTTGACCCGCGGGGGGTCGGTCATGTGCGAGCGGGGCGGAGGATCGCTCGGAACCGGTGCCTGAACAGCACCAGGCCGGTGATCATCGCGACGGCGAAGCCTGCGACGCAATCGAGCCAGAAGTGGTTGCCGGTGCCCATGACGGCGATGCTGACCCATGCCGGCCAGAGCGCCCACAGGACCTTGGCGAGCCGCGTGCGGCAGACGCCGACCATGACGATAGCCACGATCAAGGCGTCCATTGCGTGCAGGCTCGGCATCGCCGCATACGGGTTCGCGGCGAACGCTACGAGCCCGCTGTTGTGGTTGACGGCCGCGTACTCGGCGAGCGTGTCGCTGAAGCCCCACTCCGGGAACAGGCGCGGCGGCGCGGTCGGCATCAGGACGTATCCGACCAGACCGACGAGATTCGCCGCGATGAGCCAGTTCCGGAAGTCGGCGAACCGCTCGTGGTGGCGGAAGTACACCCAGAGCAGCGTGAGTCCGACGACGGCGAACTGCGACAGCCAGTACGTGAACGACGTGGCGGTGATGAGGAATTGCGAGCTCTCGACGACGTGCTGGACCGTGGGTTCGAACAGCGCGCCGAAGCGGTTCTCCGCCTCGATCACGAGCGTCCCGTTCCAGAACGCCTCGCCGATCCCGCGGTCCGCAGCACCGCGCGCCGCCTGGTAGGCGGCATAGAAGCCGAACCAGATCGCGAACTGGAGCGCGAAATGCGCCCAGCCGCGAGGAAGCAAGCGTCTACCGGTGTCCGCGTAGCTCGCCACGAAGCGCCCGATTCTAACCACCTGGGCGGCGCCCGCGCGCCCGCTCAGGCGGCTGGCGTCGTCGTCGCGTTGGAAAGCGCGTCGACGGCCCTGACGTACTGGGCCCGCTCGTAGGCCCGTGGGTTGGGCGTCGACACCTGGCTGAGGAGACCCTGGGCGTCGCCGACGGACTCGAAGCCGGCGCGGTCGAGCCAATCCTCGTAACCGCGTCGCATCGTCGCGAGACGGCCGATTCCGTTGAGGAGCAGCGTCGAGGCGACCATCACCACGTCGGCGCCGACGAGCGTCGCGCGTGCCACGTCCTCTGCCGAGTGGACCCCACTCGTCGCGGCAAGGTCGAGATCGACCCGTCCGCGCAGGATCGCGATCCACCGCAGCGGCAGCCGCAGCTCGTCGTGGGAGGACAGGCGGAGCTCCGGTCGGACCGCGATCGCGGTGACATCGACGTCGGGTTGGACGAAGCGGTTGAACAGCACGACCCCATCCGCCCCGGCATCGGCCAGCCGGCTGGTCAGATGCGCGAGAGCGGTGTAGTACGGCGACAGCTTGACCGCCACCGGCACCGTGATGACGTGCCGCACCGCGTGGAGCAGGCGCAGCACGCGTTCCTCGACATTGCTCGCCGACGCGTACTGGTCGGCCTCGACGGAGTAGACATTGAGCTCGATCGCGTCGGCGCCGGCGAGCTGGAGCATCTCGGCGTACTGCGTCCAGCCCCCGGGGGTGCTGCCGTTGAGGCTGGCGATCACGGGGACGCCGAGCTCGCGCTTGGCAGCCCTGATCAGGTCGAGATAGTCGCTCGGTCGCTGCGTGTCGAGCGGGTCGAGGTACGCTTTTGCCTCGCCGGCCTGCTCGTCCGCATGCCAGAGCACGTCCGCGGCGAGCTCGCGCCCGCCCGCGAGGTCCTCCTCGAACAGCGAGGGCAGCACGACCGCACCGACTCCCGCCTCCTCCAGCGCCCGTAGCGACTCGATGCGGCCGGTGAGGGGCGACGCCGAGGCGACGATGGGGCACGAGAGCTCGAGCCCGAGGTACGTGGTGCGCAGGTCGGCCATGATTCCTCCCGGTTCGCTGTCTCCACGATCGCGCGCGGGAGGCCGGTTGCGCATCGGGGCAGGCGCCGATCCCGGGTTCGGGGTTTCCGCAGCGGGGTCAGCCGCCGATGTACGACATCTCGACCCTCGGCGTGTCCGGTGTCCGCTCCGAGCGCACCTCCGAGTACCGGTCGGCGCGCACACGCCACACGTCGCCGATCGCGCGGACGAGGTCGTCGTCGGTTGCATCGCCGCGAACGAGCGCACGCAGATCCGTGCCGCGCGCCGCGAACAGGCAGGTGTAGAGCTTCCCCTCCGCCGAGATTCGCGCCCGCGTGCAGTCGCCGCAGAACGGCTGGGTGACGGACGAGATCACGCCGAGCTCGCCGGCCCCGTCGCGATACCGCCACCGCCGAGCGACTTCGCCACGGTACGCAGGCTCGACGGGCTCGAGCGGGAAGACCGCGTCGATCCGCGCCACGATCTCGGCCGCGGCGACGACGTCGTCGAGGCGCCAGCCGTTCGTCGCGCCGACGTCCATGAACTCGATGAACCGCAGTGCGTGCGGCGTCTCGCGGAAATGGCGGGCGAGGTCGAGGATTCCCTCGTCGTTGACTCCGCGCTTGACGACCGCGTTCACCTTCACGCGCAACCCGGCTGCCGCGGCCGCGTCGATCCCGTCGAGCACGCGCGCCACCGGGAAGTCGGTGTCGTTCATCGCCCGGAACGTCTCGTCGTCGAGCGAGTCCAGGCTGACGTTCACGCGGGTGAGGCCCGCGTCATGCAGCCCTTCGGCCTTGCGTGCGAGGAGCGACGCGTTGGTGGTCAGGGTGAGGTCGAGGTCGGGGATCGACGCCAGCCGCTCGACGAGCTTCTCGAGATCGCGGCGGAGAAGCGGCTCACCACCCGTGATGCGCACCTTCTCGACGCCGTGGGCGACGAACGCGCGGGTGACGCGCTCGAGCTCCTCGAAGGTGAGCAGTTCCTTGCGGTCCATGAACCGGTAGTCGCTGCCGAACACGCTCTTCGGCATGCAGTACGTGCAGCGGAAGTTGCAGCGGTCGGTGACGGAGATCCGCAGGTCGCGCATCGGGCGACCGAGGGTGTCGCTCACGCTCATCCGCCTAGGGTAGCCCGACCCGAAAGGTCTGGAGCGTCGGGATCGAGAGACGGCTCGATCTCCGCGAGCGCCTCGTCGACCTGGGGCGCGAGCTGGTCGAACTGCTCCGGCGTGGTGGTGAGTACCGGCGGTGGTGTCCGGAGATCGCCGAGGACCATCTTCCGCCAGAACGACGGTGGGGTGATGTAGCTGATCGTGCGGTAGAGCGTCGCCGATCCGCGATACGGCTGTGGGACGTAGCGGGCACCCGCGTCGAGCATCCCGCGCGCGAACGGGGTCTCGACGACCGAGGGGGTCGAACGTGAGAGGCGGGTTCGCACGAAGATCTTGGCGGCACCGACGAGGTACTTCTGTCGACGGAAGTTCTGGAACCGGCGCCAGTAGTGGACAACCGTCCCGGGGTGGTCGCCGACGGGATCGAGCAGACCGAGGAAAGCGACCTCCTCCCCCGCCGCATCGAGCCGTCTTGCAACCTCGAGCGCGACCGAGGCCCCCATGCAGCGGCCGAAGATGGCATATGGGCCCTCGGGCTGGACGGCACGGACGGCGGCCGTGTAGTCGGTCGCGAGCAACTCGACCGTCAGCGTGTCGTTCGGTGGCAGCGTGTCGGGCGGGACGAGCGCGAGGCACGGTCGGCGGGTGCCGAGCCGCGACGCGAGCGGGCCAAAACGCACGATCTCGCCGTCGTGGCCGCCGATGTAGAACAACGCGGGGATGCCCGGCTCCCCCGGCTTGGCGACGACCACGCGGTCGTCGCCGTCGATCGCGCCCCCCTCGAGCCAGCGGGCCAGCTCCGAGACGGTGGGCGTCCGCAGCAGAGTCTCGAGTGGCAGGTCGTCGGGTCCGAGCCCTCGTTCGCCGATCCAGGCGAGGAGCTGGGCGGCGATCAGCGACTCTCCGCCGAGCTCGAAGAAGTCGTCGTCCACACCGATGTCGTCCCGCTCGAACACCTCCCGCCAGATCTCGACCAGCTCCCGCTCCAGCGCGGTGTCGGGCTCCGGGGACGGAGCGCTCGACGCCGGTCTTCCGTCCAGCTCCAGGCGCTCCGCCATCCCCACGCGCTGCACCTTCCCGGTCGGGCCTTTCGGAAGCTCGTCGAGGACGACGACCGACGACGGGAACTTGAAATCGGCCAGCCGGCCCGCAGCGAACTCACGGAGCGAGCGCACCGTCGGCGGCGGTGCACCATCGGCCACCACGACCGCGGCCGCGACGTACTCGCCGAGCGTGGGATGCGGTCGCGCGAACACCGCGATCTGGGCGACCGCCGGATGCTCGAGCAGCACCTCCTCGACCTCGAGCGGCGCGATCTTCTCGCCGCCCCGGTTGATGATCTCCTTCGAGCGTCCCTGGAGGGTGAGGTATCCGTCGTCGTCCAGCGCTCCGATGTCGCCCGTCCGGAACCACCCGTCCGTGAACGATGATGCGTTGGCCTCCGGGTTCGCCTCGTAGCCACCGAACAGGCCCGGCCCGCGCACCGCGACCTCACCTGTTCGGCCCGGCTCGAGCAGCGTCCCCTCGGGATCGAGAATCGCAACCGACGTCCCCGACGGCAGCCCGACCGACCCGGGCTTGCGCACTCCCGGGGGGAGCGGGTTCGCCGCCATCTGGTGCGACGCCTCGGTCATCCCGTACGCCTCGACGACCGGGCAGCCGAAGCTCGCCTCGAGCCCTTCCAGCACCGTGCGCGGGAGCGCCGCGGACGACGACCGGACGAAGCGCAGAGTCGAGTCGATCGTCCCGCCACGCGACGCCACCTGTCCGAGCACCGCCTGGTGGATGGTCGGGACGGCCGTGTACCACGTCGGGCGAAGGCGCTCGACCAGGTCGAGGAACCGGTTCGCCTCGAAGCCCGGGGTGCAGATCACCGTGCCGCCCGTCGCGAGCGGAGCCAGGAGCCCGGCGACGAGGCCGTGGATGTGGAACAGCGGCATGACGTTCAGGCAGCGATCGATCTGGGTGAGCTCGAGCGAGTGTGCGACGTTGTGCGCGGAGGCGGTGAGGTTCGCGTGCGTCAACGGCACGAGCTTCGGCGTCGAGGTCGTGCCAGACGTGTGGAGGAGCAACGCGATCTCGTGGTCGCCCTCGCGGCCGTTCGAGCCACGGGCGGCGCGGTGCGCATCGCCGCCGTGGAGCTCGAAGGTGCCCGCCGCATCGCCGGTCGGCACGAGTTCGAGGACGGTCACATCGGCGTTCGCTGCGGCCGTGCGAGCGTGCTCCCCCGCGCCCCGCTCGACGATGAGTGCCGAGACGCGGAGATCGTCGAGGTAGAAGGCGAGCTCCGATGCTCGGTACGCGGGATTCAACGGGGCGCAGCTCAGCCCCGTCGCGACGCCGAGGAAGGCGGTGGCTGCCAGCGGGCCGTTGTCGAGCATGATCGCGACTCGATCCCCTGGGCCCAGGCCGTACCGGGCGAGGGCCTGCTGCGTCTGCGTGACCAGGGACTCGAGCCCGGCGTACGTGAGGGGCGCCATCCCCGGGGCTTCGATGGCAGGGCCGGTCGGTGCCTCCCGGGCCTGCCGCGCGATGAGCTCGCCGATATGGGTCGAAGTCGAAAGCATAGGTTTCGGCGCTGCTCGCTCTCCCGGTGATGAGCGCCTCCCCCATTATCGTGACCGGCGCGCCTCCCGCGAGAGCGTGATAGGTACCCGCGATGGCGCGTCGCCCGGGTGTCTCGATCCTCGCGCTCGTCGGCGTGACAGCGATCTGGGGATACACCTTCGTTCCTGTCCAGGAGACCGTCGGTGTCTACCCGCTGTTCGCCTTTCTGTCGGTCAGGTTCGCGATCTCCACGATCGTGCTTGCGCCGTTCGCGGCTCGCCCGCTCCGCGAGCTGCCGTGGCCCGGTGTCGTCGGCGGTCTCGGAGCAGGAGTGTTGCTCGCATCTGCATACGGGCTCCAGACGGCGGGGCTCGAGCTGACGACCGTCTCGAGCACCGGGTTCATCACCGGGCTCTACGTCGTCATGACCCCGCTGCTGGCGCTCGCCGTGTTCCGCACGCCGGTTCCGGCCGCGGCGTGGGTCGGTGTCTCGCTCGCGCTCGCGGGGCTCCTGATGCTGAGCGGGATCCCGGGCGGCTCGGTCGCGGGCAACCTCCTGGTGCTCGCGAACGCGCTCGCTCAGTCGCTGCAGATCGTGGCGATGGAGCGGTTCGCCCCGCGATACGACGCGAGGGCCCTGACCTGCCTGCAGATGGGTGTCGCCGCGGTTGGCTTCACCGCGATCGCGGTGCTCGCCGGTCAGCTGTCGTGGCCGCACGGCGCGAGCACCTGGTATGCGCTCGTGGTGACAGGTGTGTTCGCGGGCGCACTCGGCTACCTCGTCGCGACGTGGGTGCAGTCGCGGACGACCGCAGCGCGCGCGGCGCTCGTCTACACGCTCGAGGCGCCGTTTGCCGCCTTCTTCGGCGTGCTGCTCCTCGACGAGCGGCTCGGCTGGCTCGGCTGGGCGGGATGCGGCGTGATGCTCGCAGGGATCGTCCTCGCGGAGCCTGCGGCGGGCTCGACGCTCAGGCGGCTCGTCGGGCGGGTCTGATGGACGCAGTCCTGCTCGCGCTCCTCTCCGCCTGCCTGTTCGGGGCCATGACGGTGGCGCTCCAGCCCGCGCTCGCGCGTGGCGCCGACCCGCTCGTGGGTGCGCTCCTCACGGTGCTCCCCGCGCTCATGGTCGCCGTGACCGCGGCGGTCGTCGCGGGCGATGCGGAGCTCGCGGGCGCATGGCGCTTTGCCCTCGCGGGCATCCTGGCGCCCGGGTGCTCGCAGATCCTGTTCACCCTCGGTGTTCGCTACGCGGGACCCGCGCGGACCTCGGCGACGGTGGGCGTCGCGCCGCTGTTCGCTGTCACCTTCGGCGTCGTGCTCCTCGGCGAGCCGCTCGTCGCCGGGATCGCGGCGGGCGCGATCCTGATCGTCGCGGGAGGGCTCCTGCTCGCCAGTGAGGGGTCGCGTCCCGACCACGTGCGGCGCATCGGGCTCGTGCTCGCGCTCGGCGCGGCGCTCGCGTTTGCGCTTCGCGACACGCTGGCGCGTCACTTCTCGCTCGAGGCTGCGGTGACCCCGGAGGTCGCGATCAGCGCGACGCTCGGAGGAGGGGCGGTGACGATCCTCTGCGCCATCGTTCTCACCCGCCGGCGGATCGATGCGGCCACGTGGCGGGCCTTCCTCCCGGCCGGGCTCCTGTTCGGCCTCTCCTACGTCTCGCTCTACGAGGCGTTCTTCCGCGGTCGGCTCAGCGTCGTCGCGCCGCTCGTCGCGACCGAGTCGCTCTGGGGGGTCGGGCTGTCCGCCCTGTTCCTGCGTCGGGTCGAGGGAGTCGGGCGGCGGCTCCTGGCCGGTGTGACCCTCGTGGTCATCGGGGGAGTCCTCATCGGTCTGTCTCACTCATGATCTGATATAGTTCGACTCAGATTTTCCTGAGTCGATCAGACTCAAGGTTCTGGATCCGAGACAAGGAGCGAGAGGAACCCATGGCAAAGACGATCGGCATCGACCTCGGCACGACGAACAGCTGCATGGCCGTGCTCGAGGGTGGCGAGCCCACGGTGATCCCGAACGCGGAGGGCGGGCGCACGACGCCGTCCGTCGTCGCGTTCGCAAAGGACGGCCAGCGGCTCGTCGGCGCGCCCGCGCGCCGACAGCAGGTGACGAACCCCGAGAACACGATCTTCTCGATCAAGCGCTTCGTCGGGCGCAAGTGGGACGAGGTCTCCGAGGAGATGACGATCGTCCCGTACACCGTCGTGAACGGCGAGAACGGCGACGCGCGCGTCGAGGCGGAGGGCAAGGAGTACGCACCGCCCGAGATCAGCGCGATGATCCTCCAGAAGCTGCGCGCGGACGCCGAGGCGTTCCTCGGCGAGCCGGTCACGGACGCCGTGATCACCGTGCCCGCGTACTTCAACAACGCCCAGCGCGAGGCGACGAAGGACGCCGGCAGGATCGCCGGGCTCAACGTCCTGCGGATCGTCAACGAGCCCACCGCCGCAGCCCTGGCCTACGGCCTCGACAAGGAGGGCGCCGACCAGGTGATCCTCGTGTTCGACCTGGGCGGCGGCACGTTCGACGTGTCGGTGCTCGAGCTCGGCGACGGTGTGTTCGAGGTGAAGTCGACCAGCGGTGACAACCACCTCGGTGGCGACAACTTCGACAAGGCGATCGTCGACTGGATGGCGAGCGAGTTCAAGAAGGACCAGGGGATCGACCTGTCGGCCGACAAGATGGCCTTGCAGCGTCTCTACGAGGCCGCCGAGAAGGCGAAGATCGAGCTGTCGTCGACGATGACGACCCAGATCAACCTCCCGTTCATCACCGCGACCGCCGAGGGGCCGAAGCACCTCGACCTCCAGCTCACACGCGCCAAGCTGCAGGAGCTGACGCACGAGTTGCTCGAGCGGACGGTCGGCCCGACGAAGCAGGCGCTCGCCGACGCAGGCCTGTCGGCCGCCGAGATCGACCATGTCGTCCTGGTGGGCGGCATGACCCGGATGCCCGCCGTGCAGGAGAAGGTCGCCGAGCTGATCGGCAAGGAACCGCACAAGGGCGTCAACCCGGACGAGGTCGTCGCCGTCGGCGCAGCGATTCAGGCCGGCGTGCTCAAGGGCGAGGTCAAGGACGTGCTCCTGCTCGACGTCACCCCGCTCTCGCTGGGGATCGAGACGAAGGGCGGCGTGTTCACGCGCCTGATCGACCGGAACACGACCATCCCGACGCGCAAGGCCGAGACGTTCTCGACGGCGGACGACAACCAGCCGTCGGTCGAGATCCACGTCCTCCAGGGCGAGTCCGAGATGGCCACCTTCAACAAGACGCTGGGCAAGTTCCAGCTGATCGGTATCGCCCCGGCACCCCGCGGCATGCCGCAGATCGAGGTCACGTTCGACATCGACGCGAACGGGATCATCCACGTCACCGCCAAGGACCTCGGCACGGGCAACGAGCAGCAGATCAAGATCGAGGGCGGCTCGGGTCTGTCCGAGGACGAGGTGAACCGGATGATCAAGGAAGCCGAGTCGCATGCGGACGAGGCGCACCGTCTCCACGAGCTCGCCGATGCGCGGAACCTGGGCGAGACGCTCGCCTACCAGACCGAGAAGGCGCTGGCCGAGCATCGCGACAAGCTCGACTCGGCGGACGCCGCCACGATCGAGGGGCGGATCATGGAGCTCCGCGCCGCGGTCGAGGCCGCCGACCTGTCCGAGATCACGGCCAAGACCGAGGCGCTCAACGAGGCCGCCAAGCCGCTCGCAGAGGCGCTGTACGCCCAGTCCCAGCCCGGGACGGGCACGCCGACGAACGGATCGCCGGCCGACGAGGACGAGGTCGTCGAGGACGCCGACTTCGAGGTGATCGACGAGGACGAGGCGGCGAAGACGTCGTGAGCGACGATCACGTCACGGCATCGACCACCGCACCGGGAGAGAGCGAGCGATCGCTCTCTCCCGAGGGCTCCGCGGATCAGGTCGAGCGCGACATCGCGGTCGTCGAGCACGACGTCGACGAGTTGCTCGCACGTCTCCAGGACGCGGAGGCCAAGCGCGACGAGTACCTCGACGACCTGCGACGGCTGGCCGCGGACTTCGACAACTACCGCAAGCGGGCGCTCCGCGACCAGGAGCTCGTCGTCGCCCGGGGGAGCGAGCGTGTCGTCGCCAAGCTGCTCCCGATCCTCGACGACCTGGAGCGGGCGCTCGAGGCCGCCGAGGCGCACGACGAGGCCAGCGTGATCGGCGGCGTGCGAATGACGAAGGACGCACTCGCTGCGTTGCTCGCCTCCGAGGGGGTCGACGAGATCCCCACGGACGGACTGTTCGATCCCCACCTGCACGAGGCGCTCCTGAGCCAACCGGTCGAGGGCGCCGCCAGCGGTGCGGTCGTGCAGGTCGTCCAGCGCGGCTACCGCCTCGGGAGACTGGTCCTGCGACCGGCTCGGGTCATCGTCGCGGAGTAGAAGATGAAGAGCCCGTACGAGACGCTGGGGGTGGCGAAGACCGCCTCGGACGACGAGATCAAGAAGGCGTACCGCAAGCTCGCGCGTGAACTGCACCCGGATCGAAACCCGGGCGACGAGGCGGCCGAGGAGCGGTTCAAGGACGTCCAGACCGCCTACGACCTTCTCTCCGATCCCGAGAAGCGCGAGCAATACGACCGCTTCGGCACGAACGGCCCGGGTCCCGGCGCGGGTGGCTTCCAGGGGACGCGCTTCGAGGACGTCGACCTCGGGGACATCCTCGGTGGCTTCGGCTCGTTCTTCGGTCGCGGGTCGACCAGGCAGGCGCGTCCGCGCCCCGAGCGCGGGATCGACCTCGAGTCCCGCGTCAGCGTCTCGTTCGAGGAAGCCCTGTCCGGCGTCCAGGTTCGCGTGCCCGTCGAGGTCGACACCGCCTGCCACGTCTGCCACGGGACCGGGGCCGAGCCCGGTACCGCACCGATCACCTGCCCGCAGTGCGGTGGTTCCGGGGTCGTCTCCGACAGCCACGGCCTGTTTTCCCTGTCGCACCCGTGCCCGCGCTGCCGTGGGAACGGCGTCGTCGTCGAGAAGCCCTGCCGAACCTGCCGCGGCACCGGTCACGAGCGCGCCACGAAGCGGTACGCGGTCAAGGTGCCACCCGGTGCCAGGAGCGGTACACGGATCAGGTTGAAGGGGAAGGGTGGTGCCGGGAGCAGCGGCGGCCCGGCCGGCGACCTGTTCGTCCGTGTGGAGGTCGAGCCGTCCGCGCTCTACGAGCGCCGGGGCGCGGACCTCGTGCTCGACGTTCCCGTGACATACGCGGAGGCGGCGCTCGGTGCGACGGTGGAGATCCCGACCCCCGAAGGGCCCGTCGCGCTCAAGGTGCCGGCGGGCACCGAGCACGGCAAGCTCCTCCGCGTCAAGGGGCGCGGGGCACCCAAGCTGAAGGGGTCGGGGAAGGGCGACGTGCTCGCGCGCGTCCTCGTCACGGTGCCGAAGAAGCTGACGAAGACCGAGCGCGAGGCGCTCGAGGCGTACGCCAAGGCGTCGCGCGAGCGGCCACGCGAGCAGTTCGAGCGGGTCGGCGGATGAGCGACCGCCCGCGGTACATGATCTCCGTCGCCGCCGAGCTCGCCGGCCTGCATCCGCAGACGTTGCGGATGTACGAGGCGAAGGGCCTCGTCCGCCCTGCGCGGACACCGGGTGGGACGCGCCTCTTCTCGGACGGGGATGTCGAGCGGCTTCGGCTCATCCAGCGTCTCACCACCGAGCTCGGCCTCAACCTCGCCGGTGTCGAGCATGTGCTCCGCCTCGAGGACGAGCTGCGCAGGCTCCGGGGACGCATGGAGCAGCTCGAGGCCCGGCTCCGCGACGAGATCCGCGAGACCCACCGCCACTATCGGCGCGAAGTCGTCGTCTACCGACCCCAACCACCGGCAACGAGAGCTAGATGACCGCGAGCCCGAACGCACGGAGGGTGACCCGAGATGGACTTTGACAAGCTGACGATCAAGAGTGGCGAGGCCGTCGCCGCGGCCCAGCAGCTCGCGCGCGAGCTGGGCAACCCCGAGCTGACGCCCGACCACCTCACCGTCGCCCTGCTCGAGCAGGAGCTGCCGCGCACGCTCCTCGATCGCGCGGGGGCAGACCCGAGCTCGACCAGGGCGGAGGCGGAGGCACGCCTCCGCCAGCTGCCCTCGGTGAGCGGCGGGAACGCAGCCCCGCAGGCGGGCGCGGCCCTGCAAAGGGTCTTCGCCAGCGCCTTCGCGGAGGCAAAGGCGCTCGGGGACGACTACGTCTCGGTCGAGCATCTCGTGCTCGTGCTCGAGCTCGTCCCGCGCAACGACCTCCTGACCGCGCTCCAGCAGGTTCGCGGCGGCCAGCGGGTGACCACGCCCGACCCGGAGGGCTCGTACCAGGCGCTCGAGAAATACGGGCGCGATCTCACCGCGCTCGCCGAGCAGGGAAAGCTCGACCCGGTGATCGGCCGCGACGACGAGATCCGGCGGACGATCCAGGTGCTCTCGCGCCGGACGAAGAACAACCCCGTGCTCATCGGCGAGCCGGGGGTCGGGAAGACCGCGATCGCCGAAGGGCTTGCGCAGCGGATCGTGGCGCGCGACGTCCCCGAAGGCCTCGTCGGGAAGCGCGTCTGGGCGCTCGACGTCGGAGCGCTCGTCGCCGGGGCGAAGTACCGCGGCGAGTTCGAGGAGCGGCTCAAGGCCGTGCTCCAGGAGATCACCGCCAGCGACGGCGAGATCATCCTGTTCATCGACGAGCTCCACACGATCGTCGGCGCCGGCGCCGCCGAGGGCGCTGTCTCCGCGGGCAACCTCTTGAAGCCGATGCTCGCCCGCGGCGAGCTTCGCGCGGTCGGCGCCACGACGCTCGACGAGTACCGCCAGCACCTCGAGAAAGACCCCGCGCTCGAGCGGAGGTTCCAGCCGATCCTCGTCGGCGAGCCGACCGTCGCGGACACGATCGCGATCCTGCGCGGCCTGAAGGAGCGTTACGAGGCCCATCACGGAGTCCGGATCCGCGATGCAGCGCTCGTCGGCGCTGCGGTGCTCTCCGATCGGTACATCGCCGATCGCTTTCTCCCCGACAAGGCGATCGACCTCGTCGACGAGGCCGCTTCCCGGTTGCGGATGGAGATCGACTCGTCCCCGGTCGAGCTCGACGAAGCCGACCGGCGCGCCCGTCAGCTCGAGATCGAGCTCGCCGCGATGGCGAAGGAGACGCCGGCGACGAAGGAGCCGATCGAGAAGGAGCTCGCCGACGCAAAGGCGCGCCGGGACGAGCTCGCCGCGCGTTGGGCAACCGAGAAGGAGACGCTCGACCGGATCAAGGAGATCACGCGCCGGATCGACGAGCTCCGCATGGAAGCGGAGCGGGCCGAGCGGAGCGGCGACCTGGCGCGCGTCGCCGAGATCCGTTACGGCCTCCTCCCCGAGCTGGAGGCCGGGCTCGACGAGCGACCACAGGTCGATCCCCTGGTCAAGGAAGAGGTCGACGAGGACGACGTCGCAGCCGTCGTCGCCCAGTGGACCGGGATCCCCACCGACCGGCTGCTCGAGGGGGAGGTCGAGAAGCTGGTCCACATGGAGGAGCGGCTCCACGAGCGCGTCGTCGGGCAGGACGACGCGATCGAGGCGGTCTCGAACGCGCTCAGGCGGGCGCGGTCGGGGCTCCAGGACCCGAACCGCCCGATCGGCTCGTTCGTGTTCCTAGGCCCGACGGGCGTCGGCAAGACCGAGCTCGCCAAGGCGCTGGCGGAGTTCATGTTCGACGACGAGCGGGCGATCGTGAGGCTCGACATGTCGGAGTACCAGGAGCGGCACACAGTCTCGAGGCTCGTGGGCGCGCCCCCGGGCTACGTCGGGTACGAGGAAGGCGGCCAGCTGACCGAGGCGGTCAGGCGGCGGCCCTACTCGGTGCTCCTGCTCGACGAGATCGAGAAGGCGCACGCCGAGGTGTTCGACACCCTCCTGCAGCTGCTCGACGACGGCCGTCTCACCGACGGGCACGGGCGGACGGTCGACTTCCGCAACACCGTGGTGATCATGACCTCGAACATCCGCTCGGCAGACGACCTCGCCGACCGGTTCAGGCCCGAGTTCCTCAACCGAATCGACGAGATCGTCGTGTTCGAGCAGCTCACCCGAGAGCAGCTCGGCGAGATCGTGCGACTCCAGCTCGACCGGCTGAACGCACGCCTGGCGGAGCGTGGGATCACGCTCGAGCTGTCGGACGCCGCGCTCGAGCTCGTGACGGAGGCGGGCTGGGACCCGGCCTACGGGGCCCGGCCCCTCAAGCGCGCGATCCAGCGGCTGCTCGAAAACCCGCTCGCACTTCAGCTGCTCGAGGGCCGGTTCGTCGAGGGAACAGTCGTCCAGGCGTACGCCGAGCTCGGCGAGATCCGCTTCACGACCGGCGAGCCGGCCGTTTCGGAGCCGGTCGCCGAGGTCGAGCAGGTCGTGTAGGCACCCTCGGGAGTGGCCGGCCGCCGGAACGTCACGAGCCGGTTGGCGACGAACGTCGCGATCGTGACCGGTGGCAGGGCCAGGACCTGGGCGAGCAGCCGGTCGGTGTCCAACGAGCCGACGAGGGTGTGGAGGAGCGCTGCGTTCGCGGCCACGGCGGCGAGCTGTACTCCGAGGTAGGTCGTCCGGGCCCGCCAGGTGTCGCGGGCCCGGAACGTCCAGGCACGGTTCAGGACGTACCCGTTGACGGCGCCCAATCCGAATGCCACGACGCCTGCGGCGAGGTATGGAGCCCCGAGCGCCAGCCCGAGCGCGTAGCTGCCGAGCGTCACGGCCGTGTTCGCGCAGCCGACGAGGCAGTAGCGCAGGAGCTGTCTCGGTGCGCGCTCAGCCCGCCGCAAGCTCGTCCGCCTTTCCACCGCAGTCGTACAGCGCCGCCTCGGTCGTCCCACCGAAGGCGCCGGTCTGCGCGGTCGAGCTGCCGGCCGAGTCGTTCTGCCAGCTCTCGCCCGGCACGAGCGTGCACGTGGACGAGATGAGGTCGGCAGCCGCGTTCGCCGTGCCACCCGGCCCACCGCGGCTGCCGCCGAGCAAGAAGTACCGCACCTTGTCCGCGCGCACGAGCCGCGAGAGCGTCTCGGGCGTGAGAACCGTCTCGCGGCCCGTGAAGCCGCCCAGTGAGCCCACTGCCTCGCCCTCGATCACGAGCCCGGCGGCCTGCTGCTCGCTCGAGACGACGAGCGCGAGGGGGTCGGTGGCGCCGTTCGCCTCGGCGTAGGCGAGCGCCGCACGGGCTGTCGTGTCGGAGCCGCCGAACATGCCACCGCCGCCGGGCATCCCGCCGGCAGGTGGGGACGCACCGAAGCCGCCACCGGGCATTCGACCGGCCGGTGGAGCGCCGGGACCGCTCCCGTTGCCGAAGAAGCCACCCTGACCAGTGCCGCCGGCGCCCATGCCGGGCGGTGCTCCGCCCGTGCCGGCGCCGGGAAAGGCGCCGGCGCCAAAGCCGCGCCGACCGCCAGGGCCACCCATCGCCGAGAACCCGGAGCCCGACCCGAGACCCGGGACGAAGCTGGGGCCAGCGCCGGGGAAGACGCCGTTCACCGCTCCGAGGAGGGTCGTCCGCGACCACGCCGCGGGCGCGAGCAACAGCACGCCGACCCCGGTCGCCACGGCGGCAGTCGCAAGCCTTCGTCGGTGCGTCGGGCGCAGCCGGGCAACGAAGATCAAGGCGATTGACGCGACGGTGCCGACGACGACGGCGCCCTGGAGCCACGGGAGGTATCCCGACCGCCGCAGGAGATCGAGCTGGAGCCACGCGCTGATCGCCAGCGCCGTGACCGGGAGCGCGAGGCGCCAGGTGCCGGCGCGCACATCGCGCCACAGCGCGACGGCTCCGATCCCGACGAGCCCGGACGTGGCCGGTGCGAGTGCGTTGAGGTAGTAGGTGTGGATGATCCCGCTCGCGAAGCTGAAGACCGCGGCCGCCGTCAGGAACCAGCCTCCGACGGCCACGAGGGTCCCGAGCTCGAGCCTGCTGCGCAGGCGCGCTGCCGCGACGATGGCGGACAGGCCGCCCACGATCGCCAGTGGCAGCAGCCAGGCGCCCTGCTCGCCGAGCGCCTCGTTCCAGAGACGCAGCCAGCCGGGCTGGCCCGAGAACGCGCCGCCCAGGCCGCCGCCCGTCGAGGTCCCGCCGGTCTGGCCGGTGATCCGACCGAGCCCGTTGTAGCCGAGCACGAGCGAGAGCGCGCTGTTGTCCTCGGTGCTCCCGACATACGGGCGGCTGGCGGCCGGGGTCAGCTCGACCGCGAGCACCCACGCCGACGAGACGAGCGTCAGCACCCCGCCTGCGGCGAGCAGGCGCAGGATCCGCGAGCGCCAGCCGAGCGGGGCGAACACGAGGTACGCGAGCGCGAGCGCCGGGAGGACGATGAATGCCGCCAGCATCTTCGTGTTGAAGGCGAGTCCCACGAACACGGCGGCACCGAGCAACCAGCGAAGGCTGCCCTGCTCGAGCGCACGAACCACGGCGTACGCGGCGAGGACGAGCAGCAGTGCGAAGACCGCGTCCGGGTTGTTGTCCCGGTTGATCGCGACACTCACCGGGGAGACGGCCAGCGCGAGCGCCGCGACGAGCCCGGCGACGTGCCCGAAGACGCGCGCGACCAGCAGGTAGAGCACCCACACAGCCGCGATCCCGGCGAGCGCGCTCGGCAGGATGATCGTCCAGCCTGAGTAGCCGAGAAGCTTTGCGCTACCTGCTGCGAGCCAGAGCGCAAGCGGCGGCTTGTCGACCGAGACGAGTCCACCCGGGTCGAACGAGACGAACAGGAAGTTCGACCAGCTGGAGAGCATGCTGCGGACCGCGGCGGAGTAGTACTCGTTCGCGTACCCGTTTCGGTCCAGGTTCCAGAGGTTCAGCAGGGCCGCGAGACCGAGGATCCCGGCGAGGGCGAAGCGGTGCCACGTCGCCGCGAGTCGGTCGGTCAGCGTGCTGGTGGGGATCGCCGTAACGGCTGCGTCAGGCTGACTCATGAACGCCCTCCAGACGCGCGGAGCGACCGAGCTCACCTTCGCCACGCCAGAAAGCGCGGCGCACGCGCCACAGTCCCGCCAGGTCCTCGGCGATCGTCGGGCCGAGAGCCACCCGCGAGTCGAGATCCTCGACCCAGTCCACCGGCACCTCGAAGATGCGGCAGCCGTTGCGCGCTGCGATCAGGAGGAGCTCCGTGTCGAAGAACCAGTTCTCGTTCTCGACCAGCGGGAGCAGCGACCGTGCGACGTCCGCGCGAACCGCCTTGAACCCGCACTGCCCGTCACCGAACGGCGGCCGAAACAGGGCTCTGACGATTCCGTTGTAGCCGCGTGAGAGCACCTCGCGCTTGACCCGACGGGTGGTGTGCGAGCCGCGCGCGAGCCGCGTCCCGATCGCCACGTCGGCGTGACCGCTGACGAGCGGGGCCACGAGCGGGTGGAAGCTCTCGAGGTTCGTCGAGAGGTCGACGTCCATGTAACAGGCGATGTCGGCGGAGCTCGCGAGCCACGCACGGCGGAGCGCGCGCCCGCGACCCTTGGCATCGAGGTGGAGGGCCTCGACGGTGTCGTGCTTCGAGGCGAGCCGCTCTGCCACCTCGCCCGTGCGGTCGGTGCTCGCGTTGTCGGCGATCGTGACGATCGCCCGGAAGGGCAGTTCGTCCCGGAGAAACGCCGTGAGGTGCGCGATGTTGGCCTCGAGCACGGCCTCCTCGTTGTGGACGGGGACGACGATCTCGATCAGTGGGTCGTGGATGCTCGTGGTCATGACGCCCAGGAAAGCCCACGATCGTGAGAGATCCCTGAGAGCCGTCTAGGGATCGCGTGAGAACGAAGCGTGTTGCGCTAGGTCGCCCGTCGCTCGAGCGTTGCTCGATCGAGGACGGTCACGCGCCCACGGGCGAGGGCGACGGTGCCGCGGTGCTCCTCACGCCGCAGCACGCGGTTGGCGGTGGCGCGCGAGACCCCGGCCAGGCTCGCGAGATCCTCCTGCGTGATGCGAGCGGTGTCGCCGGTCTCCCCGGCTGTGAGCTCCAGCACGCGGCGTAGCACCCGCCGAGGGGCGTCGACGGTGAGTGCCTCCACCAGTCGGGAGCTTGCGGCCTTCACCTCGTCGGCGAGCACTGCGATCAGCACGTCCGTCACGCGTGGATGCTCGGCCCGGAGTGCCTCGAACTCGGGCCGCCTGATCGACCGTGTCTCGCCCGAGTCGAGAGACTCGACCGTGGCCGAGCGGTAGGGCTCGTCCGAGACGATCGCGAGCTCGCCGAAGACCTCGCCGCGCCCCCGGATCGAGAACGTGATCGAGTCGCCGAGCGGGGTGACGACGCGTACCGCGAACCGGCCGCGCACGACGAGGTGAAGGGCGTCTGCCGGGTCACCGTCGTGGAACACGATCTCCCCTGGAGCGAACGTCCGTCGGCGGGCCGCCGAGAGGACACGGTGGACCTCGGCCTCCGGGACGTCCTCGAGCAGTCGTCTGGCCACCCCGAGACCCTACCCGTCGAGTGTGACGGCCGTCACATTTTGAGCGTGACGCGGGCGAACGACAACCGTTCTGCCCGGTCGTAGCGTTCCGGTCATGTTCACACGACGCGAGGAGGACGGATCAATGACATTCACGAAGCGCCTCTCGGTGGTGCTCGGCCTGGCGATCGCGATCGCCGTTCTTCCGGCCTCCGCGCTCGCCTTTGTCGGTGCGGAGGACGGGTCGGGACCGGCGGCTTCGCCCGGTGTCGTCCCGACCGCCCACGGCGCGAGGCTCGCGATCCCGCAGACCGTCGTCAGCCCTGCCGTGGCAACTCCCGAGACGCAGTCGGTCGCCAGCCCGGGCATTGCCGAGGACGGGGCGAGCTGGACGACCCTGGGCACCGCGGCCGCGCTCATCCTGGGGATCGGTGCTCTCGGTGCCGTGATCCTCGTCACGCGTCGACGGGGGACGCCCGCGCACACGTAGCGCGCACACGATCATCGCCGCAGACGAGGGCCCGCGCATGGCGGGCCCTCACCATGGAGCGTCTGCCGGGCCGAGGGTGGCCCGCCGTACACTCGGCGTGATGATCCTCCTCGTCGCAGCGACCGAGGCCGAGCTCTGTGGCTTCGACGGTGTCGTCTGTGGGGTTGGCCCCGTCGAGGCGGGGATCGCGACGGCGCGCGCGTTGGCGATGGCGCCCGTGGACGCCGTGCTCCACGTCGGTCTCGCGGGCGGCCCCGAGCTCGGCACGCTCGTGTTGGGCTCCGAAGCGAGCTACCTCGACCTGGAGGCCGAGTGGCCCGTCATCGACAGGGTCGAAGCGGATCCGCTCCTGCTCGAAGTCGCGCAAACGGCGCTCCCGCAGGCTGTGACGGCGCCGATCATGACGAGCGCGACCGTCGGTCGAGCGACGAGCGAGGTCGTCCGAGACGGAGGGCCCGTGGAGGCGATGGAGGGGTTCGCGGTGCTCCGCGCGGCGGCGATCGCGGGTGTCCCGGCGCTCGAGGTGCGGGCCGTGTCGAACGTCGTCGGCGAGGGCGACCGCGCCCGATGGCGTGTCACAGAGGCACTCGCCGCGCTCGCGACTGCGCTGCCCGTTCTCGTGCATGCGCTCTCCGAGGAGCTCACGGCTCGCGAACGGTGACCGTGACCTCCAGCGTCTCCTCCGACGACCCCTTGTAGATCCCGCGTGTCGGCGCCACATCCGCGTAGTCGCGACCGACCCCGACCCGGACGTAGCGCTCGGTCTGCTCACGCTCGTGGGTGGGGTCGAACGAGACCCAGCCATGCTCCTCGTCGAAGACGTCGACCCACGCGTGCGACTGGCTCTCCGAGCCGTTCCGTTTCGGGTCGGAGAGGTAGCCGCTGACGTACCGCGCGGGCAGGCCGAGTGCCCGGCACACACCGATCGACACGTGCGCGAAGTCCTGGCAGACGCCGCGGCCGTCGCTCAGGGCCTCTTCCGCGGTGGTGTGCACATGGGTCGATCCCTGCTCGTAGGTGAGCCGTCGCCGCACGACGCGCATCACCTCGTCGGTTGCCGCGCGCGCGCCGTCGACGGGCCCGATCTCCCCGGCCAGGTCGGCGATGCCTCCGTCGAGCTGGACGTAGCGCGTCGCGTGGAGAAAGTCCCAGCGGTCGACCGGCGAGAGCTCGTTCACCTCCGCCACGAACGCGTCCGGCGTCCAGACCTCGCTTCGGACGGAGACGCCGAGCCGGTCGTGCGGCTCGAGCACGTCGAAGTGGTGGACGAGGTTCCCGAACCGGTCGACGTACTCACTGACGACGGTGCCACGCGGCTCGGTCGCCAGCGCGAACGACGAACAACGCTGCCCGTCGGCGTGGATCGGCTTGAGCCTGATCTCGGTGTACGCCTCGTTGATCGGCGTCTCGTACGAGAACCGCGTCACGTGCTCGACGATCAGCCACATTGCTGTTGCTGTGCCTCCTGCACCGCGACGGCGCTCGCCGGGAGAGCGCGGCTCGTGAAGTACACCTTGGCGACCGCCTCGCCCGCGGTGTGGATCCCGGCGAGGAGCGAGGTCAGCGTGGCATGGACCGCCTGCGCCGAGACATCGGTCACCTCGCCGAACTCGAGCTCCGCACAGAGCCGCCCGAGGACGCGATGCGGCGATGTCGGCTCCGAGGTGATGCGTGTCAGCGCCGCGAGCGCGCTGGTGAGGGAGAACAGCGCCGCACGGGGGAGATCGCGCGAGCGGATGAGCTCCTCGGCCACGGGGACAGGCTCGAAGAACGCCCCGTGACGCCGGACGAACGCCTCGAAGGCACTGCATGATTTCAACAGCGCGATCAGGTGCTGCGTACGGGCGGGGTCGCCCGGTCCGGCCGCAACCGCCAGTGGGTAGCGCGAGGCAACCGCTCTCACGGTCATCGCCGCGCGCTCCAGCGCGAGACCGAGTTGGATGAACTCGTACGGCTCGCCATGGATCATCGTCGCCGCGGCCGTGCCCTGGAAGAGATGCGCGCCGTTGCGCAGTTGCTCGAAGAAGGCGTGCGGGCCGCGTGAGACCGCACGCCGGTTCGCACCTCGAACGAGCAGGAAGAGGTTGTTGATCGCCTCCCACATCTCGCCCGAGACCTGCTCGCGCACCGAGCGGGCGTTCTCGCGCGCCAACGTCACACAGGTCGCGACCGCGTTGGGGTTGCCCTCGTGCCAGAGCACCCAGTCGGCGACGTTCGTCGCGGTGAACTCGTCGTAGTGCTCCGCAAAGGCGGGCTCGTCCCCGAGCAGCGCGACGAGGCTGTGCCACGCCTTCGAGCGATCGTCGAGCTCCGCGTCGAGCAGCGCGTGGAAGTTCACGTCGAGCAGGCGCGTCACGTCCTCCGCACGCTCGACGTACCGCGCCGTCCAGTACAGCGACTCCGCAACCCTAGAGAGCACCGGTCATCCTCACGAGGTCAGCACCCACGTGTCCTTGCTGCCACCGCCCTGTGACGAGTTGACCACGAGCGAGCCGGGGCGGAGGGCGGTGCGTGTCAGCCCGCCGGGCACGATCGTCACGCCGTCCGCACCGCTGAGCACGAACGGGCGCAGGTCGACGTGGCACCCGCGCAGCTCGCCCGCGACGAACGTCGGATGGCGCGACAGCGCGACCGTCGGCTGAGCGATGTAGTTGCGCGGCTCGTCCACGATCAGGCGGCGGAACTCGTCCCGCTCCTCGGCGGTCGAGGCCGGCCCGATGAGCATCCCGTAGCCGCCCGACTGGTCGACCGCCTTCACCACGAGCTCCTCGACCCGGTCGAGGATCAGCTCCCGGTCGTCCGGATTCTCTGCGAGGTAGGTCGGGACGTTCTCGAGCAGAGGCTCCTCGTTGAGGTAGTAGCGGATCATCTCAGGGACGTACGGGTAGATCGCCTTGTCATCGGCGACGCCGGTGCCGATCGCGTTCGCGAGCGTGACGTTCCCCGAGCGATAGGCGTTGAACAGCCCGGGCACGCCGAGCAGGCTGTCCCCACGGAAGGCGAGCGGGTCGAGGTAGTCGTCGTCGATGCGCCGGTAGACCACGTCGACCCGCTCGAGCCCGCGCGTCGTCCGGTTGAAAACGCGGTTGCGGTGCACCACGAGATCCCGTGACTCGACGATCTCGATCCCCATCTGCCGCGCGAGGAACGAGTGCTCGAAGTACGCGGAGTTGTACGGGCCCGGGGTCAGCAGGACGACCGACGGGTCTCCGACGGTCGATCGCGGGGCAACGGAGCGGAGCGTGTCGAACAGCGCGCGCGGGTAGTGGTCGATCGGCCGGACGCCGTAATGGTCGAAGAGCGTGGCGAAGATCCGCTTCAGCGCCTGCCGGCTCTCGAGCATGTAGCTCACCCCGGACGGGGTGCGCAGGTTGTCCTCGAGCACGAGGTAGCGCCCCGACTCGTCCCGGATGAGGTCGACCCCGCCGATGTGCGCATAGACACCGCCGGGGACCTCGACCCCGATCATCTCGCGGCGGAGGTTGCGCGAGCCGAGCACGAGCGCGGTCGGGATGACGCCGTCCGTGAGGATCCGCTGCCGGTCGTAGAGGTCGCCGATGAAGCGATTGAGCGCAGTGATCCGCTGCTCCAGCCCGCGCTCGATCCGCGCCCACTCGTCGGCCGGGACGATCCGCGGCACGAGATCGAACGGGAAGATCCGATCGGTGCCCGCCTCGTCGCCGTACACGGTGAACCCGATCCCCTGCGTCAGGAAGAACGAGTTCGCGGTCCGGATCCGCTCGGTGAACTGCTCGGGCGTGAGCGCGGAGAGCTGGTCGTACAGCGCGGCGTAGTGGGGGCGAGGACGGCCCGGCGCCTCGAGCATCTCGTCGAAGAAGTCTCCGAGGTCGTAGCCGGCGGTCAGGTCGGCGGCGGCCTCGGCTGCGACCTCGGCGTTCCTCACGGCTCGGTGGGGCTCCACCGGACTCCTTTCCGCGGTTGGCCAGGGTGCAGGACGACAGCCTAACGCGCGCATGAGCCACCAGAGGCTTGATCTGCAACGGGCCCGCAGGGCCGCGCCTGAGACGGCACCGACGACCGCGCACGGGTTTCACGTCGAGCCTCTAGCCTGTTCTGCCATGGCGCGCCCACGCTATCCCCGCTCGAAGGGCCCGCTGCCACCCGCGCTGCCCCCGGCGATCCGCACCGTCGGTCAGGTCGTGGCCGAGTCGCTGCGCCTCTACTCCCGCCGCTTCTGGCTCTGCCTTGCGCTCGGGCTCCCGGTCGCGGTGATCGATCAATTTCTCGTCGATGCGCCCATCGAGAGTCGTGTCCTGATCCTCGCCTGTGCCGCGCCGGTCCTGTCACTCGCCTACGCCGCCGCTGCGGCGATCCGGCAAGGGGCCCGACCTCCGCTTCGGTACTGGGTCACGGCGGTCGTCGCCGGCACCGTCGTGTTCCTTCCCGCAGCCGCGTTGCTCCCGTGGTTCGCGCTCGCCGGGGTGCTGTACCTCGCGCTCGTCGGGAACGCCGTCCCGGCCGCGATGAACGAGAGCCTGGGGCTGGTCACGAGCCTCCGTCGTGGAATCGCGCTCGGTCGCGCGGACTACGTGCACTCCGCCGGTGGGCTCGCGACGCTCTCGATCCTGTTCGGGCTGACGCGGCTCGTGATGGGCGCGTTGCTGCGCAGCCAGGCCGACAACACCCTGCGCGTGTCGATCTTCCTTGCCGACCTCGTCATCTCGCCGATCCTGTTTCTCGGGGCGGCGATCCTCTACGTCGACCTGGTCGCGCGCGTCGGGTTGAGTCGCGACGAGCGTGCGCGCATGCGCGCCGAGGCGCTGAGTCCTTCCACCGAGTAGATTCGTCCGCGACCGAGGAGGATTCGATGCCGACGTACCTGATGCTGACCACCCTCACCGAGAAGGGCACCCAGACGCTCAACTCCAACCCCGGCCGGCTCCGCGAGGTGAATCACGACGTCGAGGAGCTGGGTGCACGCGTCCTCCACCAGTGGGCTGCGCTCGGGGAGTACGACTTCGTCTCGATCGTCGAGGCGCCCGACGACCTCACGATCGCGAGGCTGTCGCTGCAGCTCGGCGCGCGCGGGAGCGTCAAGATCGAGACGCTGTCGCTCCTCCCGGTCGAGGCGCTGCTCGATGCGCTGACGTGAGTCGCGTCGCGGGAGTTGCCCCCGCCGGCAGCGCCCATCGGTCACGAGGCCTCAGCGGCCTCCGCGAACGCGTGACGGCGCGAGGCTACTCGGTGGCGAACCCTGTCGTGCGTGCTCGCACCGAGAGCGGGCTCACCGGTAGGCCGGACGTCGCCTCGGGTGCGTTGAAGCCGGTCGGCGCCACATCGTTCGGGGTGCCCGGGGTGGAAGAGCGCGGCGAGGAGCTGGATCTGCCCTCGCCCCGGGCCGAGCTCGAACTGCCCGCCCCCATAGGCCGCGATACCGCTGTCGGCGCAGTAGTCGTACCCGGCGAAGAGGCGCTCGACCGTCCCGAACCGGGACGGCTTGACGTTCACGGTGCGCGGGGGCCAGTGGAGTGCCTCGATGTCCGCCACGGCATGGATCGGGGCATCCCAGGTGATCCGCTCCGCAACCGGCTCGAGGATCGGCAGGGTCTCCGCGGTCAGGGCGGGGTCCTCCAGCCACGCCTCGGGAAGCCCTTCGACGACGCGCCGGTAGAGGCTCGCGTCGGGCGCCGAGTCGACCGCCGTGCCGTGGTACTGACCCTTGAAGTCGACGGAGTCGACGCAGCCGAGCCGTGCCAGCTCCTCGACGAGGTCGTCGCTCCACGACGAGGTCGCGTCGAGCTTGAAGCGCTGCCCGGGGTAGAGCTCGAGCCAGGCGCGGAGCCGCTCGGTCGAAGCGGGGTCACCGAGGCGGGTCGAGACCACGAACGAGAGCGGCTCGACGGGCCGCTCGACGACCGCGCCCAGCGAGCGGTCGGCCTGCCGCAGCGCGAGATCGAGTGCCGCGCTCTCGTATCCCCAGCGGCGGTAGTCGAGGTAGGCGTGCTGGTCGGGCTCATGGTCGAAGAGCGGGAGCGTGGCCAGGTGCCGCGAGAAGGAGTCGAGCGTCCAGGTGCCTGCGAGCGGTAGGTCGGGGCCACGCTCGGCCGTGCGGTCGTGCTCCGCCGCGTCGTACGTCACGTCCTCGCCAACGCCCTCGCATCCGCCGCCCTCGAGCACGACGATCGTGGTCTTCCGGAGAAAGCCGCTCGACACCTCCGCCGAGCGACCCTCGAGCCGATACGTGTCGATCTCGAGCGAAAGGTCACGAACGTGGTCGTACAGCATCAGCTCTCCAGTCTTGCGTACGCGACGGCGAGCTCGCCGGCGAGACGGGCATTGCCGACGATCAGGTCGCGGTTGACCCTGCGCGTCGCCCCATCCGAGCGCTCGTGGAGCTCACCGAGCACGAAGGGGGTCACCGCCTGCCCGGTGATCCCGCGTTCATCCGCCTCGGTGACGACGCTCTCGATCAGGTCGGCGACGTCGAGGCTCTCGTCGTGTGCGCGACCGACGAGGATCCCGTTCCCACCGAGCCGCCAGTGCGCGTCGGCGATCTGCGCGAGCTCCTCCGCCGAGTCGATGCGGGCCGAGACGGGCGGACCACCATCCGCCTGGTAGAAGAGCGGGAGCGTGTCGACCCGATAGCCGAGCACCGGGACGCCGAGCGTCTCGAGCAGCTCCATCGTCGCCGGCACGTCCAGGAGCGACTTGACGCCCGAGGAGGCGATGACCGCCCGGGTGCGTGCGCAGACGGCGAGGTCGGCCGACACATCGGGCGGATCCGGGAAGCCGCGGTGGACACCACCGAGGCCGCCCGTGCCCATGAAGCGGATCCCCGCCGAGGCGGCGACGACCAACGTTCCGCCGACGGTCGTCGCGCCGACCGCGCGTTGGACGGCGCAGGCGGCGAGATCGCGTGGCCCGAGCTTCCGCGCCGCGGGTGTGAACCGCTCGAGCTCTTCGCGCGTGAGCCCGACCACGATCTCGCCGTCGAGCACCCCGATGGTCGCCGGCACCGCGCCCGCGTCGCGCACGGCTGCCTCGCTCGCGAGACCGACCTCGACACCGGTTGGCGCCGGGAAGCCGTGCGCGACGAGCGTCGTCTCGAGCGCCACGACCGCCGATCCGCGGTCGAGCGCCGCGGACACCTCGTCCGAGAGGCGGAGCGCCACCATCAGCCGATCGTACTTCCGGGGCGGCTGGGCATCGATCCGGCCTGGGAGATACAGCGGGCGGCCGCCTCGAGCGCCAGCTCCGGGCCCTCGACGATCCAACCTGCCGCGAGGGCGTCGCCCGCCCCGGTCGTGTCGACGACACGGGCGACGGGGACGGCAGGACGCGCGTCGTCGCCGAACGAGCAGCCGCCAGCGCCGCGCTTGCTGATCCAGAGCGGCCCGGAGAGCGACCCGCCGAGCTCGCGCTCCTCGTCCTCGTTCGCGAAGACGACGTCGGGTGCGATCGCGGCCAGCAGCGACCGGAACACATCGGGGCCGACGTCGCGGATGGTGCTCCACGACGCAAGGTCGATGCTCACCGACGCCCCGTACCTCCGCGCGTGCTCGACCGCCCGCGTCGCCGCCTCCCGCAGCGGGCTCCCGGACAGCGCGTAGCCAGACACGTAGAGGTGGTCGGCCTCGAACCACGCGGGCTCGAGATCGTCGGGCGCCAGCCCGGTCGCGACCCCACGATCGGGGCACATCGTCCGCTCCCCGTCGAGGTCGACGAGCGAGACGATCACCCCACCGCCGCGCTCGGCGATCGGGCCGACGAGCTCGACCCCGAGCGTGTCGAGGCCGGCGCGGGCGGCTCGGCCGGGGAGGTCGTCGGCGCGCGTCCCGACCCAGCGCGCGGAGCCACCGAGCGCGGCGACCCAGGCGGCGACGTTCGCTGCCTGTCCACCGGTGCCGAGGGTGATCTCCGACACCGCGTCCGCATCGCGGGAGAGCGGCTGGCGCAGCCGCACGATCACGTCGAGCACGAGATCACCGAGGCAGACGACACGCATCGCCTACGATCGTCGCATGAGCGCGCCCGAAAGCGGCGAGGGAAGAAGACGCGGCAAGATGCGCTCGTTCGTGCTGGGTGGCGTCCTCGGCGCGTCGGTCGCGGCGGGGCTTCGGCGATCGCGCAGGCGCCGCCGCCGCTCGGCCCAGGTTGGGCTCGCGGCGTTCGAGAGCGCGCCCTGCTACCGGGAGCTCACGGAGCGCAACCACCGCGACGGCCCGTAGCCGCGCTCGGTTCGCGCAGCGCGCTCGACCGTCTGGAGGTTCACGTCCGCGTCGCCGATCCCGAGGCTGCGGCCGATCAGCTCGGCCCGCGCGGAATCGGCGAGGAAGCGCTTCGGCGTGACCGTCGGCTCACGCGAGCGAAGGACGAGGAACGGGCCGAACGCACGCGCCTCGAAGCGCGCTGCTCCCCGGGGGAGCGACGGATCGAGCTCGAGTCGAGGACGCTCGTTGTTGTGCCGCGACGCGTCGAGCACCCAGACGCCGCGACCGAGCGGCGCTCCCTGCCGGAGCCGCCGGAGGGCCAGCACCGAGTCGGCGCGGGGAACGACGATCTGCGAGACCTGCCGGTTCCGCTCCCACGCCCCGAGGTAGAGCGGCTCGTAGCCGAACAGGACGTCGTTCGGGCGCCCGGTGGTCGCGAGCCATTGCTCCGCGACGCTCCGTGCCGCCTGACGCTGGTCAGGCTCCCAGTCGAAGAGCGCCGGGGTGCGGTTTCGGGCCCAGGCCAGCTCCGTCCCGACGAGCACGAGCGTCAGACCGACCAGCACGAGCGGCCGTCCCCCGACGAGCCGGACGAGCCCGGCGGCGACGGCGATCGCGAACAGCGGTGCGAGGAAGATGAGATGGCGGGACTCGGGTGAGGCCGACCCGCCCATCCGCGACAGGAGAAACGCGAGCGCCGGGGCGCCGATCGCGCAGAGCGTCAGCGCCCGTGCGCGCCTCGTCTCGGTCGCGAGGCCGACGATCGCAAGCGCGACGGCAACCGCGGTGAGCGGCCACCAGCCGGCGCTCATGTCGCCTGCAGTCCTCCAGAAGTACCGTCCGACCGCCAGCGGGCCTCCGAGCCGATCGCCACCGGCTCCGACGCCGACGTCGAAGCGGCTCGCCAGCACGAGATCGGTGAGCCAGAACGGGATCCCGAGCACGATGACCGCGCAGGTCGCCTTCGTCAGCGACCCGAGCCGATCGCGTCGCATGAGCACGACGAAGGCCAGCTGGCCGGCGAGGACGAGTACTCCGTAGGGGTGCGCGGCCACCATCGTGAGGGTCGCGAGCACCCACATCGCCCACTCGCGCCGACCCGGTCGGTCGAGTGCTCTGAGGAGGGCGTGAAAGGTCAGGAGCGAGAGGAACAGGAACATGCTGTACATCCGGCCGTAGACGCCGTGGAAGAGCACGATCCAGGCTCCGGCGAGGAGCGCCGTGGCCACGAGAGCGACGCGGCCCCCTACGAGCCGGCGGCCGAGCGTGGCTGTCAGCGGGAGGCTGGCCACCGCGAACGCGGCCGACGTGAGCCTGAGCGCTCCGAGGCCGAGCCCGAGGTGCGCGACGAGCCATGCGACGAGGAAGTGCAGGGGCGCGCCGCCGCGATCGCGGGTCACGTGCTCGATCACCCCGGGGAGGTTGTCCCGTCCGACGAACAGCGCCAGCACCTCGTCCTCATGCGGAGGCCACGCCATCAGCTGATGAGCCAGGAACAACCCTGCAGCGGTCGTGATCGCGGCCACGCCCAGGGCGAAGGAGCGCTCGACGAGCACGGCTCGGACGGCGAGCCCTCGACCCGCCCGATCCGCACCTGCCGCCTCGACGCCTTGGCTCATCACACCCGTGGGATCATCTACATTCAGCCGACATGCCGATCTACGAATACCGTTGTCCGAACGGGCACACGTTCGAGGTCTTCCAGCGGATGTCGGATGCACCGGTCGAACGCTGCGAGACGTGCGGCGCGAGCCCGGTGGAGAAAGTCTTGTACCCGGTGGCGGTGCATTTCAAGGGTTCGGGGTTCTACTCGACGGACTACGGTCGCGGGGGTCGGAAGGGCGCGAAGGACGGGGAAGCGTCTTCCGACACGGACAAGGGCAAGACGGAGTCGAAGCCCGAGTCCACTCCGGCGAAGGGCGAGACGTCGCCAAAGCCGAAGCCGTCGACGTCGGAGTGATCGCTCACAGGTCGCGGTTGCCGATCACGCAGCCGGGCGCGTACGGCAGCCCCTTGGGCGGTCGGAGCGGGGTGGAGCGACCCGTGAACATCGAGATCGCGGCGACGTTGTCCTCGGAGCCGAGGATCACGGCTTCGCCTCCGACGTTCGCCGGGTCGCCGCCGAGGCGGCAGTGGAGAGCCTTCGCCTCGTCTGCCCTGAAGTAGACCCACCCGAGCTGCGTCAGCTGCCAGGCGCTGAGGTCGGTCGTCGACGGCTTGACGAGATCGCCGCCGACGAACGGCAGCCGGAGGGCGGTGCCGAGGCTCGTCGCGCGGTCGAGCGTCGCCTGGACGACCTGCTGCTGGCGACGAGCCCGGTCGAAGTCGGTCTCCGATGGGTCGAGGAGGTTGGTGCGGATCCGCGAGTAGACGAGCGCCCGGAGGCCGTCCATCGTCTGCGACCCCTTCTCGAACCGCCACCCCTTCCACGACGCGCAACGCTTCGCGGCGTACGGGCAGTCGAACGGCTTCGACAGGATTGGGCGCCGCACGTCGACCTCGATCCCCCCGAGCGCGTCGATGAGCTCGCGGAACCGGGCGAAGTCGACGATCACCACATGGTTGACCTCGAGCCCGGTGAGCTCCCTCACCGTCCGCAGCGCCAGCGCCGGGCCGCCGATCTGAAAGGCGGCGTTGATCTTCGCCGTGCCGTAGTCCGGGATCTCCACCTGGAGATCGCGCGGGATCGAGAGAAATGCGAGCCGCTTCGTGCTCGGTTCCGTTCGGAGGAGCATCACCGAGTCCGAGCGGTTGGCGCCCTCTCGCCCGGGGACGCCGCCGTCGGTGCCGAGGACGAGGATCGTCGTCGGGTTCGAGACCAGCATCCCATCCAGGCCGTGAGCTGCCGCTTGACGCCCTCGGGAACCCGCGCGTTCGCTTCACCGACCCCACCCGCGACGCTCAGATAGCCCGCGATCCCCCACAGGATCGCGAGCACGAGCACGGAGACGAGCCCGAGCACGATCCACCGCTTCCGGCGGCGGCGTGGCGGAGGGCCGCCGGGTGCCCCCGCCGCCCCGTCGGCCCGTGGGCCTTCGGCATGGCGCGCAAGCGGGACGCGACCCTTGGCCCGACCGCCCCGATAGACCCGATAGGGCTTGTCGGACCCGGGCATGAGGCCGGGTATGGTAGCCGCCTGGTGTCGACGGAACAGGTCATCGCGATCGACCTCGGCGGGACGAAGATCCTCGCCGGCCTCGTCGCTCGCGACGGCACGATCGGCGAGACCGTCGAGGTCCCGACACCGCTCGAATCGGGCGAGGCGGTCCTCGGGGCGATCGATGGCCTCGTCGGTCGATCTGCTGCACGGAGCGCCGCTGGCAGTCGGGCTGGGCGTCCCCATGAACCTCGACTGGCGGACGGGCATCGGCTACCGCGCCACGAACCTGCCGCTCGAGCACGTCGACGTCGCCGGGCGGGTACGGGAGCGAACGGGCCTCCCGGCGGGCATCGAGAACGACGGCAACGCCGCAGCGCTCGCCGAGTGGCGTCTCGGTGCCGGGCGCGGCTCGACCGACCTGATCGCGATCACCCTCGGGACGGGTGTGGGTGGAGGGATCGTGCTCGACGAGCGGCTCTATCGCGGCTGGGCCGAGCTGGGCCATGTGGTCGTCGACGCGGACGGGCCGCCGTGCCAGGGGAACTGCCACGGGCGCGGGCATCTCGAGGCGGTGTCGTCGGGGCACGCCGCGAACCGCGCTGCCGTCGCTCTCTACGGCCCGAGGCGGACGCGCACACACTGGTCGGGCGGGCGCGGGCGGGAGACGCCTCGGCGATCGAGGCGCTCCGGCGCATCGGCCACTTTCTCGGGGTCGCGATCGGCTCGCTCGCGAACGTCTTCGCGCCGGATGTCTTCGTGATCGGCGGGGGGTTCGGCGCGGCGGCGTTCGATCTCCTCCTGCCCTCGACCGATGCCACTGCGCGTCGCGAGGCGATCCAGCCAGCGGACACGGAGCTCCGCATCGTGCCTGCCGAGCTCGGCGACGAGGCGGGCCTCGTCGGTGCGGCGCTCGTCGGCTTCGAGGCGCTCGACGGGATCCGCTGACGTGCCGCTGGCCGTCTGCGCGACGCCGATCGGCAACCTCGAAGACGTCACGCTTCGCGTGCTCGCCACGCTGCGGGCGGCCGATGTCGTCCTCTGCGAAGACACGCGACACACGGCCGTCCTCCTCGCGCGTCACGGGATCCGCGCCCGGCAGCTCCTCAGCTATCACCGCCACAACGAGGCTCGGCGTGTGCCCGAGCTGATCCCGAGGCTCGAGGCGGGTGAGCTCGTCGCGCTCGTCTCGGATGCCGGGCTACCTGGGGTCAACGATCCCGGAGAGTGGATCGTTCGCGCCGCCATCACCGGCGGCGTGCCCGTCACGGTGCTGCCCGGAGCGTCAGCGGTCGAGACCGCCCTCGTGGCGAGCGGTCTCGCGGGCGAGCTCAATACCGGTTCCTCGGTTACCTCCCGCGGCGCGGCGGCGGAGCTCGATGCGCTCTGGCGCGAGCTGGCTCGCTGGCCACACCCGGCCGTGGCGTTCGAGTCACCGCGGCGACTCCCCGTGTCGCTCGGGCGGCTCGCCGCGCTCGACCCGGCCAGGCCGGTCGCCGTCTGCCGGGAGCTGACGAAGCGGTTCGAGGAGGTCGTCCGGGGCACGGCCGGCGAGCTCGTGGAGCGGTTCGCGGAGCCTCCGAAAGGGGAGGTGACCGTGGTCGTCGGAGCAGCGGAGCTTCCGCCCGACACCGCTCTCGCCTCGCGTGCCGTCGCGCGCCTCGTCGAGGCCGGCGCGTCCCGACGTATGGCAGCCGAGGTCGTTGCCGAGCTCACTGGGCTCGAGTCGGAAGACGCTCTACGACCAGTCGTTGTAGCCTGTTTTGACGACATCCGATCGAGGCGCTACTGTGGTTCGGCTCGCGTTGCCCGTGCGGCGAACACAAGGAGGTGGTTCGCGTGCACACTCGCACGCGCTGCGCCGTTCGGTTGATCGCGGCAACCCTGGCACTCGTGGTGACCGGGTCGGCGGCGGCCTGGTCGTGGCCGCTCGGGGGTGATGTCCTCCGTGGATTCTCGTTTTCCGGCGACCCCTACGCCGGCGGGCTCCATCGTGGGGTCGACGTCGCGGGTGGAGTCGGGGATCCCGTCCTGGCACCTGTCGGCGGCACGGTCTCGTACGTCGGCACCGTGCCCACGCACGGCCGCACCGTCACCATCCTGACCGAGGACGGCTATTCGGTCACGGTGACTCATCTCGGCGAGACCGCGGTGGCGAAGGGGTCGTCCGTCGCGGAGGGCGAACGGATCGGCTCTGCGGGGTCGAGCGGGACGAGCGAGCACGCGGGGACGTATGTCCATCTCGGTGTGCGGGTCGCCGCCGAGTCGGAGGGGTACGTCGACCCGATGCGATTCCTCCCGCCGAGACCGGTTCCCTCTGCACCGCAGCCGGTGCAGGACCCGACCCCGGCGACGGTGGCCGCGCCCGTGCCCGCACCCGTCGAGCCGTCGGAGGCGCCGGCCGCCGCCGAGGAGAGCCCACAACCGGCGGCGGCCGACGCGACACCCGAGGGCTCGGAATCGGCTGGAACGAGCACGTCGACGGCGACCGTGGGAGCGGGTTCCGAGGCACCTCCGCACGATGTGGCGGTTGCGGACCGGTCGACGGGCGCAGACGCGCCTCGCGCGCCCGAGCCCGTCGGGACGGCCGCCGGAGGTGCCGAGGGCGCCGTGCCGAGCGAGGCGGCGCCACTCCCACCGATCATCGTTCAGCCACCGGCTGCGCCGGTCCCGGCTCGTGGACAGCCCGATCCGGCCTCGACGTCCCCGGCCGCAAGCTCTCCGCCGCAGGGACAGGAGCCTGCCGTCATCGCCCTCGAGCCGGGCAGTCCGGCCGTGGGCCAGCCGGGTGGTGATGCTCCCGACGACGTGCTCGCCGACGGTCGCGCGTCGACCCGGTCCGGGCCTCCGCTCGTGACCGGGACGGGGTCACGGCCCGACTCGAGCTTGGACTTCGCTCCGGTCGATCGGGTCGCGACCATCAGCCGTTCGGCGGTACGTCTCGTCGGCGGCGCCCCTCGCCTGGAGCCTGCGCCGGTTGTCGCCGGCGAGAGTCGCGGAGAGCACGCCCGCCAGGGCCAGGAGGACGTCGCCGCGCCGACGATTGCCGACCCGGGTACGACAGAGGCAACTGACGGTGTGCTCGCGGCCGCCAGGAGTCGTGGCGACGGGGCGCGCATGACCACCGGAGACCGGACGAGCCGGACGCAGCACCTCGCGGTCCGTCGCGGCGTCGTCGCCTCGCGTCAACAGAGAGCAGGCCAATGGGTCGGTGAAGTGACTCGAAACGGGCGAACCGGGCCGATCGGCAGCGCTGTGATGTTCGCCGCGCTCTGCGGTGTCGCCGTTGGCCTCGCGCTGCTCGCGCCATTCGCGGCACGAGCGGGTGGTGCGCGTCCGGGTGGGCCGAAACCGCACACGGGCTCGCCGGCCCGGCAGGCGGGCTGAACGAAGGAAGCACTGTTTCCGTCGGCGCAGCTCGGCCGGCCATGGCCGGCCGAGCTGTCGCCCGGGCGCCGGCCACGGTCGGAATGAAGGCCGCCCGTAGAATCGGTGGCGATGGAGCCGTACTACGTCACCACGCCGATCTACTACACGAACTCGACGCCGCACATCGGGCACGCCTACACGACGATCGCGGCGGATATCCTCGTGCGCCATCAGCGGCAGCGTGGCCGGGACACGTTCTTCCTGACGGGGATCGACGAGCACGCGTCGAAGGTGGCGCGCGTCGCGGCGGAGCAAGGTCTCGAGCCGCAGGAGTACGCCGATGGGATCGCCGGAATCTGGCGTGACCTGCCGGCGCGACTGAACGCCTCGAATGACTTCTTCATCCGCACGAGCGACGAGGGCCACAAGCGATTCGTGTCGGACTTCCTCACCCGGATCCGCGACAACGGTCGCGACGACATCTATCAGGACGTCTACGCAGGGCTGTACTGCGTCGGCTGCGAGGCCTTCAAGACCGAGTCCGAGCTCGTCGACGGGAAATGCCCCGAGCACGACCGGGAGCCGGAGTGGATCGAGGAGAAGAACTGGTTCTTCCGGCTGTCGGCCTACCAGGACGCCCTGCTGCGGGTGTATGACGAGCGCCGGGACTTCGTGCTGCCCGCGTTCCGTGCCAACGAGGCCCGGAGCTTCATCGCGGGCGGGCTCCAGGACTTCTCGATCAGCAGGGCGGGTCAATCGTGGGGCATCCCGATCCCCTGGGACACGGATCAGGTCGCCTACGTCTGGGCCGACGCGCTCGTGAACTACGTCAGCGCGCTGACCTATGCCCGACCGGGCGAGGACCTCCGCGACCGCTACTGGCCCGCCGTCAGGCATCTGCTCGGCAAGGACATCCTCCGCTTCCACTGCGTGTACTGGCCGGCGATGCTCCTCGCCGCGGGTTACGACGTCCCGCATCAGTTGTTCGTCCACGGCTACCTGCTCCGCGACGATCGCAAGATCTCGAAGTCGCTCGGGAATGTTGTCGACCCGCTCGACCTCGTGGAGACGTACGGGCCGGACCCGATCCGGTTCTGGTGCGCGCGCGTGGTCTCGTTCGGCCAGGACGGCGTCGCCTCGCTCGAGAGCATCCACGAGCGGTACGAGCGCGAGCTCGGCAACGACCTCGGGAACCTGCTGTCGCGCACGACCGCGATGATCGCGCGGTATCGAGGCGGAGCCCTCCCGTTCGCGCCCCGCTCCGACTCGGAGGTGGCCGCGATCGTCGGGCCGCTCGGGGCCGACGTCGCAGCGCGACTCGACGTGTTCGACATCACCGGGGCGCTCGAGCGGGTCTGGGAGGTCGTCCGTGCGCTCAACCGGCACGTCGAGGCAACCGCGCCGTGGGTCTTGGCGAAGGACGACGATCGCGCGGCCGACCTCGACGCGGTCCTCTACGACCTCGCCGACGGCCTGCGGGTGATCGCGATCGCACTCGCGTCGTACCTGCCATCGACGTCGGCGCGGATGCTCGATGCGCTTGGTCAACCTCCCGAGCTCGACTGGGAGGGCACGGGCTACGGCCGGACGAGCGCCGCGGTCGGTGTCGAGGCGGCACCACCGCTGTTCCCTCGGATCGAGGCTCCGACCCTCGCTTCGTGACCGACAGTCACGCGCACCTCGACGCGTGTGACGGCCCGGTCGCCGACGTCGTCGCTCGCGCGCGAGCCGCCGGTGTCACGCGGATCGTGACGATCGGGACGGGCATCGACTCGTGCCGGCAGGCGCTCGAGATAGCCGATCGCGAGGCCGGCGTGAGCGTCGCGATCGGCATCGATCCGCATCGGGCCGCCACGCCCGAGGCCGAGCGAGTCGACGAGTTGCGTGAGCTGGTCGCGCATCCTCGCGTCGTTGCCGTCGGCGAGGCCGGTCTCGACGGCTACCACGGAGCAGACACGCTCGCGGAGCAGCGAACGCTGTTCGCCGCCCAGCTGTCGCTTGCGAGCGAGGTGGGGCTCCCGATCGTCGTTCACAGCCGCGACGCCGTGTCGGCGACCGCCGCGATGCTCGAGGGCTTCGATGGGAGGGTCGTGCTGCATTGCTTCTCGTCGCCCGAGCTTCTCGAGCCCGCACTCGAGCGGGGTTACTACGTCTCGTTCGCGGGCAACGTCACCTACCCCGGCGCGGGAGAGCTCCGGGACGCGGCCGCTCGGGTCCCGGTCGATCGCTTGCTCGTCGAGACCGACAGCCCGTACCTCTCACCTCAGCCGGTGCGCGGACGTCGCAACGAGCCGGCGAACCTGGTGCACACGGTTGCCGTGCTCGCCGAGGCACGCGAGGTCTCGGTGCGCGAGCTCGCGGACTCGATCGACGCGAACGCCGCTGCTGTGTTCGGGCTGTGACGCGGGTCGTCCCGAAGCGGGCGCTCGGTCAGCATTTCCTGGCCGACCCCAACATCCTCGCGGTGATCGCGCGGCTCGCGCAGTTGGAGCCGAACGACGTGGTGCTCGAGGTCGGGCCGGGGCTCGGCGTGCTCACCACCCATCTCGCCGACCGCGTCGAGGTTGTCCATGCCGTCGAGCTCGACCGTTCGCTCGAGCGTCCGCTCCGTGAAGCGCTCGGGAGCCGGGACAACGTGCGGCTGTTCTTCGGCGATGCGATGCGGCTCGATCTCGGCGACCTCGACCCCAAACCGACGAAGCTCGTCTCGAACCTTCCGTACAACATCGCGACCCCGCTCATCGTCGAGGGCCTCTCACGGCCGTCGAGCCTCGAGTCGTGGTGCGTGATGGTCCAACGTGAGGTCGCGGACAGGTTGTTCGCCGTCCCCTCGACGAAGGCGTACGGGGCGGTCTCGGTGATCGTGAGACTGACGGCGCGCCGAACGGGGTTCCATCCTGTCTCGCGCCATGTGTTCCGTCCGCCTCCCAGGGTCGACTCTGCGCTCGTCGCGTTCGAGCGGATCACGCCTCCACCCGACCTCGCCGGGCTGCGTCGGCTGATCGACGCCGCATTTGGGCATCGTCGCAAGACGCTCGCGAACGCGGTCGCGCTTGCAGGGCTCGCGACGAGAGCCGAGGTCGCGGAGACGCTCGCCGGGCTCGGCCATCCACCGTCGGTGCGAGCAGAGGCGCTCGATCCCGATCAGTTCGTGGCACTGCGGGACGCGCTGGCTCGATGAAGGGCTGGCTCGACGCGCCCGCGCACGCGAAGCTCAACCTTGGGCTCGTCGGTCGGGCCCACCAGGTCGGACGGCAAGCACGAGGTGGTGACCGTCCTCCAGCGGATCGAGCTGGCCGACACCGTCGCAGTCCGTCCCGCAGCTGCTGTCGATGTCACCGGCTTCGAGGCGGACACCCTCGTGCGAGAGGCGCTGCTGCAGCTGGAGCAACGGACCGGTCTTGCGTTCGAGTCGCGGATCGACAAGCGCATCCCTGTCAGCGCAGGGCTGGGCGGCGGCTCATCGGATGCCGGGACAGCCCTTCGGCTCGCGAATCAGCTGCTTCCCGAGCAACTCGAGGCCGGTGAGCTCCAACAGCTGGCTGCCGGGCTCGGAAGCGACGTGCCATTCTTTGCGCAGCCGGCCGGGGCCTGCCTGGGTCGGGGAGACGGGAGCGTGCTGGAGCCGATCGAGCTCCCGATCGGCTATGTGATCGTGCTAGCGCTCCCACACGGCGTCGTCAAGGCGTCGACCGCGGATGTCTACAGGGCCTTCGACCGTCGCAACGGGCAGGCCGGCTTCGACGAGCGAAGCAGGGCGCTGCTCGATGTCCTGCCGCGGATCTCGAGTCCCGAGGACCTCGCTGCGCTTCCCGCGAACGACCTCGCGTCCTCGGAGCTCGCGTCGGAGCTGCTCGAGCACGAAGCCTTTCGGGCCGAGGTCTCGGGAGCAGGGCCGGCCGTGTACGGGCTGTTCGTCGAGCCCGACCGTGCAGGCCGGGCTGCTGCGGCGCTCTCGCGTTGCGCGGCCACGTGGGTCTGCCGACCGATGGTGTAGGCCTGCGACCGTCGAGTCAGCGAGCTGCCGCTCGCTCGCCCGCATGGGTGCCCGACCCCGACGGTAGACTCCCCTCCCCGTTTCGATGGGGCGTGGCCAAGCGGTAAGGCAACGGGTTTTGGTCCCGTGATCCCAGGTTCGAATCCTGGCGCCCCAGCCATTCAGATGAGCTCTCCAACACTCGCAGCGGTGGTCATGGCTGGTGGGCGTGGGACCCGCATGCAGTCGGCCCTGCCCAAGCACCTCCACCCACTGCTCGGGCGGCGCGTGGTCGACTGGGTCCTCGCGGCCGCCGCGCCGCTCGGTGCGGATAGCGTGGTCGTGGTTGCCTCCCCGGACACCGCCGACGCCTTCGAGGGACTCACCGTTGCCATCCAGGCGCGCGCGCTCGGAACAGGAGATGCGGTGCGGTGCGCAAAGGACGCCGTGGGCGATGCCGACGAGGTCCTCGTTCTCTCTGGCGACACTCCACTCCTGACGACGGCACTGCTCGAGTCGCTCGTCGAGGGCCACCGCTCCGGCAACGCCGCAGCGACAGTGCTCTCGTTCCTGCCGGACGACACCCTGGCGTACGGTCGGGTCATCCGGGATGCGGACGGGAACCTCTCGTCGATCGTCGAGGCCGCCGATGCGACGCCGGCGCAGCTCGTCGTTCGCGAGGTCAACTCGTCGATCTACGTCATCCAAGCGGCGTTGCTCTGGCCGGCGCTCGAGCGGCTCGCCCCATCGAACGCGCAGGGGGAGCTGTACCTGACCGATGCTGTGCGCGACCTCGTCGCGGCGGGTCACCGGGTGGCGGTGCACGTTGCACCCGACCCCTGGGAGACGGAGGGCGTGAACACGAGGGTCGAGTTGGCGGCGGCCGGCGGCATGCTCCGAGACCGGATCAATCGCAGTCACATGCTCGCCGGTGTCACGATCGTCGACCCCGGCTCGACCTGGATCGAGCCAACCGTCGTGCTCGAGCCCGATGTGGTCGTCCACCCCTTCACCATGCTGACGGGCGAGACCCACGTCGCTCGCGGTGCAGCCGTCGGCCCGCACGCCGTCGTAGCGGATGCGCGCATCGGCCCCGACGCGACGGTCGGCCCGTTCTGTTACGTTCGCCCCGGGACCGTGCTGGGTGCATCCGCCAAGGCAGGCACGTTCGTGGAGCTCAAGAACACGCTCGTCGGTGACGAGTCGAAGGTGCCGCACCTGTCATACATCGGCGACGCCGAAATCGGCGAGCGCACGAACGTCGGCGCCGGCTCGATCACGGCCAACTTCCCCCACGCAACGGGTCGACCCAAGGGACGGAGCGTCATCGGGAGCGATGTCAGGATCGGCGTCGACACGATGCTCGTCGCGCCCGTCGAGGTCGGGGACGACGCATGGACCGCCGCGGGTACCGTGGTGACGGAGGACGTGCCGCCCAACGCGCTCGTGGGGTTCCCGCCGCGCCAGACGATCAAGGAGGGGCGAGGTGGAAAGCGGGACGATTGAGCAGACACTGCCCGGCCTAGGCGCCTCGGGCACGCCGGCGACGCACGAGGTGGGAAGCGTGATCGGGATGACACCCGAGAAGCGACTGGCGCTGTTCTCGGGCCGCTCGCATCCGGATCTCGCCGGTCGGATCAGCGCCCAGCTCGGGTGCGAGCTCGGAGACGTGACCCTGAAGACGTTCGCGAACGGCGAGACGTACTGCCGGTACGAGGACTCGATCCGCGGCTCCGACGTGTTCATCGTCCAGACGTGTGTGCCACCCGTCGACCAGCACCTGATGGAGCTACTCGTGATGGTGAACGCGGCGAAGCTGGCGTCCGCCAAGCGGATCACCGCCGTGATCCCCTGGTACTTCTACGGTCGCCAGGACAAGAAGTCGCGACCGCGTGAGCCGATCACCGCCAAGCTCGTGGCCGACATGCTGCAGACGGCCGGGGTCGATCGGGTACTGACGATGGATCTTCACGCCGGCCAGGTCCAGGGATTCTTCGAGATCCCGGTCGACCACATGACCGCTGTGAAGATGTTCGCGCAGTACGTTCGCGACCTGAATCTGGGCGAGGCCCTCGCTGCCGTCTCGCCCGACACGGGTCGCGCGAAGCTGGCCGGGAAGTTCGCGGAGATGATCGGCGGCGACCTGGTGATCCTGAACAAGGTGCGTCCAGCCCACAACGAGGCGAGCGTCAAGACGGTGATCGGTGATGTCGACGGCAAGGTCGCCGTGATGACCGACGACGTGATCGACACGGCAGGGACGCTCGTCGCCGGGGCGGCCGCGCTGAAGGAGGCCGGGGCCACGAAGGTCTACGCGTGCGCCACCCACGGCCTCTTCAACGGCCCGGCGCTCGAGCGCATCGCGGGCAGCGCGATCGACAGGCTCGTCGTCACCGACACCGTCCCGGTCGACCCCGTCACGAAGCCCGACAAGGTCGAGGTGCTCTCGATCGCCGGGATCCTGGCGGAGACGATCCACAACGTGTTCGCCGACGACTCCGTGTCTGCGATCTTCGCCGGCGAGAACCAGCTCTTCTGACGGGGTCAGCTCGGGGCCTCGGCTCCGGGCTGGTTTCTACCCCGAACTTCCGCACTTCTACCGCCTCTGGTTGGCAACCGACCGGAGCGTTGGTTTAATCGCATCGATGGTTACAAAGGTGGTGGCAACCGTCGCGATGGTCGCCACTCTCGTTGCTCCGTCGACCGAAGCGGCCGAGCATGCGAGCCTTCCGTACCCCAACTCGATGGCGGCCATCGGAAACTCGATGACGCTCGCGGTTGCGACCGTCGGTGGTATCGACAACTCGTGGTCGACCGGCACCAATCCCCGCGTCAATAGCCAGTACCTGCGGATCCTCGCGGCGAACCCGGCGATCAAAGGTCACGCACTCAATCTCGCCGTCGGCGGTGCCGGCTTCGGCACGCCGAGCCAAGCCCGCCAGGCCGTGGTGAAGCACGTCGGCTACGTGACGATCTGGGGTGGCGAGGATGCATGCGGAACGACGGACGTGACAGGCTTCGGGCGCGACTTCTCGGCCGTTCTCGCGACGCTCGCCAAGGGCAATCCGAAGCCGCTCGTGTTCGTCGCGAGCATCATCGACCCAGGCCCCACCTATCGCATGCTGCAGGCGAACCGAGCGGCCGTGTTCAAGGCTTCCCGATACGGAGCAGCAATCTGCGCAATGACGCTCGGAACGACCCCCGCATCGGATGCGTCACCCGCGAAGATCACGGCCGCGTCGCAGAGCGTCAAGGCGTTGAACGACGCGCTCGCGGCCGCCTGCCGCGCCTACGGCAGCCGCTGCCGATACGACGGCGGCGCGGTCTCCCGCATCCACCTCGGTCTTGCAGACATGGGCACGGACTTCATCCATCTTTCGATCTCGGGACAACGCAAGGTCGCGGCAGCGAGTTGGCGGGCGACGTTCCCCTTCCGCCACTGAACTCGTCTGGGGTTCGCCCCGTTGGGCGACGTCGACGAGGGACAGGTGTCGGCGACGTGCCGATCGCCCGATGGCGACCACGCTGTCAGCAGCCAAGATTTCTGATCGTTCATGCGTCGCCCTGCAAACGCGTTCGCTAACGAACTGCGGCGTTCCAGACGTACTGGACGGAACTGGACGAAATGGCTGACCCCAGGATCCGTGATGGTGGCGCACTAAACGAACTAGCCGGTACCAATCGGGATGACGGGCGTTGAGCCAGCTCTTCTAGAGCGGTCGGGGAGCGGGCGAAGCTCCGCTACCATTGACCGCCGTGTCGACGGACAGAATCACACTCGAGGTCACGGAGCGTGAGGCGAGCCAGCTCGGCTCTCGCAACGTGCGCCGCTTGCGCGCCGAGGGACTGATCCCCGGTGTGCTGTATGGCAAGGGCGCGGCAAGGCCGTTCGTCGTCCGCGAGCGCGCGCTGCGCACGGCGCTGAGCGGGCCGTCGGGGCTCCATGCGATCGTGGACGTCGTGCTCGAGGGTCAGTCGACGACACACCACGCGGTGCTCAAGGAGTACCAGCGGCACCCGATCCGCGGCACGGTCACGCACGTCGACTTCCACGAGGTGCGCCTCGATCGTCCCATCCAGGCGACGGTCCAACTGCTGCTCGTCGGCGAGTCCCCGGGCGCGAAGATGGGTGGCATCGTCCAGCAAGGTACGCGCGAGCTGCGTGTCGAGGCGCTTCCGGCCGCGATCCCCGAGCACGTCGAGGTGTCGATCGAAGGGCTCGAGATCGGCGGCGGTGTGCGGCTCGACGAGGTCTCACCTATCGAGGGCGTCACGTTCCTCGACGATCCGACGACGGTGCTCGCCACCTGTGTCGCGCCGCGTGGCGCGAGCGAGGACGAGCTCGAGGAAGCGGAGATCGAGGGCGAGGAGGGCGCGGAGCCCGGCTCGACCGAACCGGCGGACGACTCGACCGCCGAGGAGTAGGTGGGTTTCCTCCGTCGAGGCGACCGAGCCTCGACGCTCGACCTGCTCGTCGCAGGGCTCGGCAATCCCGGGTCGGAGCACGGGAAGGATCGCCACAACGTCGGCTGGATGGTCGTCGACCTGCTCGCGTCCCGCCACTCCGGGTCGTTCAAGGCGAAGTTTCGGGGGCGCATCGCCGAGCTGAGGGTCGGCGACGCGCGGATCGCCGTGCTCAAGCCGGAGACCTACATGAACGAGTCGGGAGCGTCGATCCAGGCGGCGGCGGCGTTCTTCAAGGTCGAGCCGGATCGGCTCCTGGTCGTCCACGACGACGTCGATCTTCCGGTCGGTCGGCTCCAAGCACGCCTGGGTGGCGGGCTGGCCGGGCACAACGGCCTCAGATCCATCGCGACCAGGCTGGGGACGCAGGACTTCTGCCGGCTGAGGATCGGAGTGGGTCGGCCCGGTCGGGGCGACCCACGTGATGTCGCTGACTACGTCCTCTCCGCGTTCGTGCCGGAGGACGACGCAGACGCGATCGTCGCGCGTGCCGCGGACGCGAGCGAGTCACTGGCACTCGTCGGGCTCGAAGAGACCCAACGGCAGTTCAACTGACACGCGGCTCGGCCGTCGGTGGCCCGCGGACACGCTCGAAGGCGCCCCGGGACGGGCACCACCCTCGATCGGCCGCGTGCGTCGACTGCGAGGCCAGCGCCGCGCTGTCTCGCTGTCGACACGCTCTCGGCACAGTCTCGGCACGAGATCGCCGATAGCGTTGCTGTAGGGACACGGGAGTGCCCCTGGGGGCGGTTGGGGGCGTACGTGCGCGGCTCGCTACGATAGGCCCGCGGGGCATCGTTCCCGCCGAACGCGTGGACCGCGCTGCTGCCCAACCACCGCCCCTGATGCCAGATTCCCGCCGCGCGTCGGGGCCGCTTGCGGGCGTGGTCGAGGAGCTGTGCCGGAGCGAGCGCTTCCTCGGCGTCGTCGGCGCGCTCCCCGCGCGGGTCAGGGTCTCCGAGCCGGCTCTGCCGCTCGTGCTGGCAGGCCTCCATGCGGAGCTCGGCCGACAGCTGCTCGTCCTGCTGCCCGAGGACGCCGATGCGCGCGACGCGGCCGAGGCTGCCGGCTGGTACCTGGGCTCGGAGCGCGTCGCGTTCCTCCCGAGCCGCGGTGTCGCCGCCGGGTCCGGGCTGACGCCTCCGCCACACCTGGTCGGCGAGCGCTATCGCGCGCTCCACATGCTCGAGTCCGGTGGGCTCGTGTGCGCCTCGGCGCTCGCGTTGACCGAAGGGCTTCCTCCGGTCGGGGAGCGCGCGACCTCCACGACGATCCGAGTTGGTGACGAGCCCGGTCTCGACGGGCTTGCGACCATGCTCGCCCTGTCCGGCTACGAGCGCGTCGACCGTGTCGAGGAGCGCGGTCAGTTCGCCGTCCGCGGCGGTCTCGTCGACGTGTTCCCGACGACCGGGCGCGAGCCCTTGCGGGTCGAGCTGTTCGGCGACGAGATCGAGCAGGTCAGGGCGTTCTCCCCGTTCACCCAGCGTGCGCTTCATCCGCTCGACGAGGCGGTGATCCACCCGGCGAGCGAGCGAGCCTCGACGCGCGACGGTGAGCCAACGCTCGCCGACCGAGCGGACGAGCCGGCCAGCGTCGGCTTCGACCACACACCCGACGTCGTGTGGGATCCCGACGAGGTGAAGCGGGTGTGGGAGGAAGAGGGCGCTGCCCCGCTCGAGCTCGACAACACGACCGTCCTCGACTCGTTCCCACGAGGGCAGCCGCACGCGCTCGAGGCACAGCGTCCCGCGATCGCGGCGCGCGGCCTCGCCGAAGCGGAGCACGAGCTCGAAGGGCTCGTCCGGGCCGGGAACCGCGTCGTCGTCGCGTTCGCACACCGCGGCGAGGCGCTCCGGCAGCAGGCGCTGCTCCGCCGCGTCGAGGCGACTCTCCTCGAGCCGGGCGAAGCACTGCCGGACCAGGCGGGGCTGTCGTTCGTCGTCGCGGCGGCCCGGCGCGGGCTCGTCTGGCGCGACCTCGGCATCGCAGTGCTGCCCGACACGCAGGTCTTCCGCAAGAAGCCGTCGCGCACGGACGCCCGGCTCGGACGTGCGCTCGCGACGTTCGCCGATCTCCGTGTCGGCGACTACGTCGTCCACGAGGACCAGGGCATCGGCCGGCTCCTCGGGTTCGAGACGAAGGAGGTCGCGGGCGTCACCCGCGACTACCTCTACGTCGCGTTCAAGGGCGATGACCGCCTGTACGTCCCGCACGAGCAGCTTGGAAAGGTCACGAAGTACATCGGCGCCGACGCCAGTGCGCCGACCCTCTCGAAGCTCGGTGGGAAAGCCTGGCAAAACCTCAGGGCGCGGGCGCGTGCGTCGGTTCGCGAGCTCGCCGGCGAGCTCCTCGAGCTCTACGCCCAGCGTCAGCGGGCCGAGGGGGTGGCGTACGACCTGTCGAGCGACTGGCTCGAGCGGCTCGAGGCCTCGTTCCCGTACCGCGAGACCGACGATCAGCAGCGGGCGATCGAGGCCGTCGAGGACGACCTCGTCTCGCCGAGGCCGATGGACCGGCTCGTGTGCGGTGACGTCGGGTTCGGGAAGACCGAAGTGGCGGTACGAGCGGCGTTCGCCGTCGCGGTCAACGGCCGTCAGGTGCTGGTCCTCTGCCCGACCACCATCCTCGCCGAGCAGCACTGGAACACCTTTCGCGAGCGATACCGCGACTTCCCGGTGCGGGTCGAGATGGTGTCACGGTTTCGCCGGCCCGCCGAGGTCAAGAGCGTGCTCGGCGAGTTCGCCGAGGGGAAGGTGGAGGTCCTCGTCGGCACCCACCGGATCCTGTCGCGCGACGTCATCCCGAGAGAGCTCGGTCTCGTGATCGTCGACGAAGAGCAACGGTTCGGCGTCCAGCAGAAGGAGCTGCTCCGCGCGCTGCGGCTCGAGGTCGACGTGCTCGCGCTCTCGGCGACACCGATCCCCCGAACGCTGCACATGTCGCTCTCCGGTCTTCGTGACATCTCGCTCATCGAGACGCCACCCGTCGGTAGGCGTCCGATCCGTACCACCGTCGGCGAGGCCGACGACGAGCTGATCAAGGCGGCGCTCGAGCGCGAGCACGGCGCGGGAGGGGCAGTCGTTCTACCTCCACAACCGGGTCGAGACGATCGATGAGCGCGCGACCGCCCTCCGGCAGCTGTGCCCGGACCTGCGGTTCCTCGTCGCCCACGGGCAGATGGCCGAGCGCGACCTCGAGGAGCGGATGCACGCGTTCCTCGCGGGCGACGCCGACGTGCTCGTGTCGACGACGATCATCGAGTCGGGGATCGACATCCCCCAGGCGAACACCCTCGTCGTCGAGCGCGCCGACACCCTCGGGCTCGCCCAGCTGTACCAGATCCGCGGTCGCGTGGGACGCTCCGACGTCACGGCGCACGCGTACCTCCTCTACCCCGACGCAAACGAGCTGACCGCCGAGGCGCGTGCGCGACTGTCCACGCTCGCCGACCACACCGAGCTCGGAGCCGGCTTCCAGATCGCGATGCGCGACCTCGAGATCCGCGGTGCAGGCGACCTGCTCGGCGCCGAGCAGTCGGGGCACGTCGCAGCGCTCGGATTCGAGCTGTACGTCGAGATGCTCAACGAGGCCGTGGCCGAGCTGTCGGGCCAGGCGCGCGCGGTCGCGCGCCCCGTGCGCGTCGACGCCAGGATCGATGCGTATGTTCCGGCAACCTACGTTCAGTCCGAGCCGCTGAAGATCGACCTCCACCGCCGCATTGCCCTCGCCGGGGACGAGGACGAGCTCCGCGAGCTCCGCGTAGCGATCGAGGACCGCTATGGGCCGCTCCCCGAGCCGGTGGCGAGCCTCTTCCAGATCCAGGAGGCGAAGCAGAAGCTCGCTCTCGTCGGTGCGGAGTTCCTCGTGTTCCGTGCTGGGCGGGTCACCGTCGGCCCGGTGGTGCTCGACGGAGCCGAGCTGCGCGCGGTGCGCTCCCGGATCGAGACCGCCGTCTACACATCCGCAAAGCGCGAGCTCGCGTTGCGAACCGAGAGCCTCGACGGGGCGCTCGAGCTGGCCGATGCTATCCTGGCCGCGCGCCGGGCCGCATAGCAGCACGGTTCGCGGCCCGCTGGCCCGGCCTGACGAATCCCGAACATCTCTGAACCCAGCCGCAACCGCCCGTCGTCTACAACTGAGGTCCTGCTGATGAAGAGCTCGCGTGCCCTAGCTTCCGTCGCTGCGGTGTTCGCCGCGGCCACCGTGGTCGTCGCAGCCGGTTGCGGCGGCGGCGGCTCCGACGACGTTCCGCCCGACGCGGTCGCGATCGTCGACGGCACGCCGATCACGAAGGCCGAGCTCGAGCAGCTCATGACCCGCGCTCGCAAGACGATCACGTCGTCGAGCCAGTCGTTCCCCAAGGCGGGCACCCAGGAGTACCAGGCCATCCAGGGTCAGGCGGTCTCGCTCCTCGTCCAGCGCGAGGAGATCGCCCGCGAGGCGGAGGCGCTCGGCGTGGAGGTCACCGACAAGCAGATCGACGCGGAGCTCGAGCGAATCACGAAGGAATCCTTCGGCGGAGACCCGAAGAAGCTCACCGCACAGCTCGAGAAGCAGGGTTACACCCAGCAGGCCGTGAGGGACGAACTGCGCACGAGCCTCGAAGCACAGGGGATCCAGAAGCAGGTCGTCGCTGCGGTCAAGGTGACGCCCGAGGACGCGAAGAAGTACTACGACGACAACCCGACGAAGTACTCGAAGCCGGAGTCGAGGACTGTCCGTCACATCCTCGTGAAGACGAAGCCGGAGGCGGACGCGATCTACCAGCAGCTCGAGAGCGGCGGCAACTTCGCGGCACTCGCGAAGCAGAAGTCGCTCGACCCCGGCTCGAAGGACGTCGGTGGCAAGCTCACCATCACCAAGGGGCAGACGGTTGCGCCGTTCGAGAAGGTCGCGTTCGCGCTTGCCGTCAACGCGATCTCGAAGCCGGTCAAGACAGACTACGGCTACCACGTGATCCAGGCGCTCACCCCGGTCGAGCCGGCCAAGACGACCCCGTACTCGGCAGTCGCCAAGCAGATCCAGACGGACTTGCTGGCGCAGCGCCGCAGCGAGGCGCCCGCGAACTGGCTGAAGGAGACCGAGGCCAAGTACAAGGACAAGGTCGACTACGCCATCGGGTACGAGCCGCCGGACACGTCGACCACGACCGACACCACGTCCGGGTAGAGAGTCTCGCTAGATTCGCTGCGTGGCTCTCGACGCGGCCCTTCTCGAGCTCGTGGAGCTGACGCGTCGGCTTCGAGCAGAGTGCCCGTGGGATCGCGCGCAGACGATCGCGACGATCGTCCCTCACACCGTCGAGGAGGCGTACGAGGTCGCGGATACCGCACTTGCCGACGATCGGGCAAAGCTCGTCGACGAGCTCGGTGACCTCCTCTTCCAGGTCACGTTCCTCGCGCTGCTGCTCGAGGAGACCGGCGACGGCGACCTCGAGCAGGTCGCGCGTGGCATCCACGCAAAGCTCGTCCGCCGACACCCGCACGTCTTCGGCGAGGTCGACCTCGAGAGCCCGGGTGCCGTCCGGCTCCGGTGGGAGTCGATCAAGACCGAGCAGGAGGGGCGCAGCGGGATCTTCCACGACGTGCCCGACGCGCTGCCCGGGCTCCTGCGCGCCCGGAAGGTGCAGCGACGCGCCGCCGCGGTCGGCTACGACTGGCCCGACCTCGACGGGCCGCTCGAGAAGGTCGTCGAGGAGCTCGACGAGCTGACCGAGGCGATCGGCGCGACAGGCCGACCGGCGGCCGAGACCGAGCCCGATCCCCGGGTCGTCGCCGAGATCGGCGATCTCCTGTTCACGGTCGTGAACGTCGCGCGAGCGGTGAACGTCGACCCCGAGCTCGCGATCCGTGCGACCACCGCGCGGTTCGTCGCACGGGTCGAGCTCGCCGAACGGCTGGCGGCTGCCGACGGAGTGGACTGGGCCTCGCTGGGGCTCGACGGGCAGGAGGAGTGGTACGAGCGTGCCAAGTCGGCACTGGAGAACGGCGCGGACCCGTAGGCGGCCACGGGTGTCTCACGTCTAGTGTTCCCCGGCGTGAGCAGGAGAACACCGTGAGCGAGATCGTCCATGTCCACGGCCGGCAGGTGCTCGACTCGCGTGGCAACCCGACCGTCGAGGTCGAGGTCGGTCTCGAGTCCGGTGCGTTCGGTCTTGCGGCGGTGCCTTCCGGAGCGTCGACCGGGGAGCACGAGGCGGTCGAGCTCCGCGATGGAGGCGATCGCTGGCTCGGCAGGGGGGTTACCCGGGCGGTCGACCACGTCAACGGCGAGGTCGCCGACGCCCTCGTGGGTCTCGACGCTTCGGCGCAGCGTGCGGTCGATCGCGTGCTCGTCGACCTCGACGGGACACCGAACAAGGGGCGGCTCGGCGCGAACGCCCTTCTCGGTGCGTCGCTCGGTGTCGCCAGGGCCGCGGCAGCCGATGCCGGCGAGCCGCTCTACCGCTGGATCGGGGGCGCCAATGCGCACGTGCTGCCCGTGCCGCTGCTGAACGTCGTCAACGGCGGCGCCCACGCCCAGAACTCGCTCGACTTCCAGGAGTTCATGCTCGTGCCGGGCGGTGCGGAGACGTTCTCCGAAGCGCTCCGGATCGGTTCCGAGACGTATCACCACCTCCGCAAGCTCCTCGCCGAGCGCGGCCTTTCGACGGCCGTTGGCGACGAAGGGGGGTTTGCTCCCGACCTCGGCTCGGCCTTCGAGGCCTGTGATGTGATCCTGGACGCGGCGGAGCGCGCAGGGCATCGCGACAAGGTCGCGCTCGCGCTCGATCCTGCCACCAGCGAGCTCCATCGCGACGGCGCCTACCGGCTCGAGCGCCAGGGAGGCACGCTCGACACCGCCGGGATGATCGATCTGTGGGCCGACCTCTGCGACCGCTACCCGATCGTCTCGATCGAGGACGGGCTCGGCGAGAGCGACTGGGAGGGATGGCGAACGCTCACCGACCGCCTCGGCGCGCGCACGCAACTCGTCGGGGACGACCTCTTCGTCACGAATGTCGACTTTCTGCGGCGCGGGATCGATGAGCGTGTCGGCAACGCGATCCTCGTCAAGGTCAACCAGATCGGCACCTTGACGGAGACGCTCGACGCGATCGAGCTCGCGCATCGCAATCGGTATGCGGCGATCGTCTCGCACCGATCGGGTGAGACGGAGGATGCGACGATCGCCGATCTTGCGGTCGCGACGAACGCCGGGCAGATCAAAACGGGAGCGCCGACCCGCTCCGACCGCGTCGCGAAGTACAACCAGCTGCTCCGCATCGAGGAGGAGCTCGGTGACGAGGCGGCCTTCCCCGGCTGGTCGGCCTTCCCGCGCTTCGCGCCGGAGTGACATCCGCCCAGAGTTTGGTCGGACGTCGAACGAACTCCTGCGCGAACGGTAGGGTTGCGCCGTGACCGAGACCGCGCGACGGACGAAGATCGTGGCGACGATCGGGCCGGCGTCCTCGACCCGGGAGACGATCCGTGACCTGATCGAGGCTGGCATGGACGGCGCGCGGCTGAACATGTCGCACGGTGGGCACGAGGACCACGCCACCCGCGCGCGCGCCGTCAGGGAAGCAGAGGCCGACTCGGGTCGGCCGATCGCGCTCATCGCAGATCTGCAAGGGCCAAAGCTCCGCGTCGCCGAGCTCGCCGAGCCACGCGATCTCGAGCGCGGGACGACCGTGGTCATCGCGGGCGAGGACGCGGCCCGTGAAGAAGATCTGGCCGTGAGCCCGGCCGTGCTCGGCTCGGTGCTCCAGGTGGGGAACGACATCCTCATCGACGACGGCCACGTCCGGCTGCGCGTCGAGTCGGTCGACCGCGGGCGGGCGCTCTGTCAGGTGATCGTCGGTGGGACGGTGTCGTCGCACAAGGGCGTGAACCTCCCGGGTGTCCCGCTCCCGATCCCGTCGCTGACGCGGAAGGACCTCGCGGATCTCGAGTTCGCGCTCGAGCTCGGCGTCGACTACGTCGCCCTGTCGTTCGTGCGCTCGGCCTCGGATGTCCAGGCGCTGCGCACGCTGATCGAGGCGCGTGGCTCGCACGCCCACGTGATCGCGAAGATCGAGAAGGCCGAGGCGATCGCGGCCCTGGACGAGATCCTCGCCGAGTCGCACGCCGTGATGGTCGCCCGCGGCGACCTCGGGGTCGAGATCGGGGCGGAGGACGTCCCGCTGCTCCAGAAGCGGATCATCTCTCGCGCGCTCGAGCGCGGAAAGCCGGTGATCACCGCGACCCAGATGCTCGAGTCGATGATCCACGCGCCGGAGCCGACGCGTGCCGAGGCCTCCGACGTCGCGAACGCGATCCTCGACGGGACATCGGCGATCATGCTCTCCGGGGAGACCGCTGTCGGCTCGTTCCCGATCGAGTCGGTGTCGGTGATGGATCGGATCGCGCGTGCGGTCGAGCCGAGCCTCGACTACCGGCACGAGATCCCGCAGGCGAGCGACCGGCCGACGATCGGCCATGCGATGTCGAACGCGGCCTGCGACATCGCCGAGGCGCTGTCGGCGCGGGCGATCCTCGTGCCGACGTTCACCGGCAGCACCGCGTCCGCTGTAGCCCGTCTGCGACCGCGGCGCTCGATCGTCGCGCTCACCCACAAGACCGAGTCGCTGCGGCACATGGCGCTCGAATGGGGGGTCACGCCGATCGCGATCCCGGAGACGGCAAATGTCGAGGATCTCTGGCAGATCTCGGTCGCCGCCTCACGTGACGCTGGCACGGTCGCAGCCGGCGATCGCGTGGTGATCACAGCGGGCACCGCGGTCAACATCGCGGGCTCGACGAACGTGATCAAGGTCGATATCGCCTGATCGTGACTGCGGCAGGGGATCGGTCCGAGACGGTGAAGCTCACGGGGTGCCCAGGCGCCGCCCGACGTCCCGCCGCAGGCAGCGGCTCGCGCGCCGGCGCCTCGGTTGGGTGCTCCCGGTCGTCGTCCTCGCGGTGGTCGGGTTCCTCTACTACCGACCGTTGACGAGCTACGTCGACACCCGCTCGCAGCTCGGGGAGCGTCGCGCGGAAGTGATCGTGCTTCGCCGCGAGAAGCGGCGTTACGAGGCGCGTCTCGCGCGTGCCTCGAGCCTCGAGGTGCTTGCACGCGACGCGCGTGCGATCGGCTACGTGGCGCCGGGTGAGCAGCTGTTCATCGTGAAGGGGATCCCGGCATGGCGCCGGACGCACGGGGCGGAGGCGGCGACCCCAACGGGGTGAGCGACGAGGACGTCGTCGCGCTCCAACTCGGGCGCCAGCCGCGTGCCTTCCGCGGTGTTGCCGCACGCTGCCCGTGGGGGCTCCCCGCGGTGACCGAGCAGCACCCGTACGATGACGCCGGCGAGCCGTTCCCGACCACGTACTACCTCACCTGCCCGCACCTCGTGGCCGCGGTCGCGCGTATCGAGGCAGCAGGTGGCGTCGAACGGTGGACGCAGGCCGTTGCCGACGACCCGGCGTTGCAGACCGCCCTCGCTGCCGCCACCGCCGAGCAGGCGGCGATCCGGACCGCCCTCGCCGCGGGGCGGACGGGTGTCGACGACGGTGCCTCGCTCCGGACGGGGATCGGCGGCTCGCGTCACCCGGCGCAGCTGAAATGTCTCCACGCGCACGTCGCATTCGCGTTGGCCCAGCCGGGCTATGCGATCGGGGAGGGCGTGCTCGCCGAGCTGGGTCGTACCTGGCCGGATCGCTGCTGCACGCGGCTCGCATGATGCGGGCAGCGCGACCACTAGCATCGCGGGCGTGACAAGGGTCGACGGCACGCGAGCGGAGTGGGAGCAGGGGTATCGGCGGTTCCTCGAGGAGGCGCGCAAGCCCCGGCGCACCGACACACTGCACGTCCAGCTCGAGCTTGTGAGCGGCGCACTCCGAAAGCGCGTCGGTGGCCAGTTCACCCTCCAGGAGCTCGCCGACGCGTACACCGACTCGGAGCGATGGGCGCGCGCGGCGCTCGAGGATCGGATCCCGTCCCGCGACTGGGCGCCGACCCTGACGCTGGTCGGTGATGCCGCATTCCATCTCTACAGCCGCGGCGCGGTCGACTACGTGCCGTGATCGAGCAGCCCTCATCGTCGGTCCGCCGCGCTCGGCCGCGACGGGTCTGGCCCCGGGTGGTGGCTCTGGTGCTCGGCGCGGTCCTCGTGTTCGCGGTCGGCGTCGCGCTCGGTCTGGCGCTCGGAGATCGCCCGAGCCCGGGTGGTACGCAGACGATCGTCCGGACACTCGAGCCCCTCCCGCAGCAGGCGCCGTAGGCACCGTGGCGGAGCGGCTCGACCTCGCTACATCTCCTCGGATGCCTGCAGCAACCCTGCGACGATCACGCCGACCGCCGCGACGAGGCTGATCCAGATCCCGACCCCTCGACCGGCGAAGAAGAAGTCGTCCGGGATCGAGATGAGGCGGACGAGGACGAAGACCGTCGCGAGGCCCCCGAGCGCGATCGTCACCAGGCTCTCGGGCAGCGCTGCCGGTAGCTCGATCCCGAGCTCGCGCAGGACGACGACCGCCACGACGAGCAGCCCGATGACGAGCACGAGCTTGCCGAGCGTTCCGGTGTCCCAGCCGAGTACCGAGATGCTCACTCCCTGACCCGAGCCCGTGTACCAGCCGGTGAACGCCGAAACCGCGAGGACGACTCCGCTGAGCAGCCCGAGCCCGTCTCCGAGGCCACGGAGCCCGAACGGCGCCTCGAATCGCTCACGTCCACCGACCATCGCGCGGAGAGAGTATCTCGGACGGGGCGGTCGAGGCCCATACAATGCGAGACCGTGGCGGACGGGACACCCGACATGCTCCGTGAGACACCCCCGGATCTCGATCCGGAGGCGGTACGACGGTCGTATCGCCACCATCGTGCCCGCCGCTCGGCCAAGGTCGCGCATCGGCGTCGCACCAAGCGGGCCGGCGCCCGGTTCTGGCTCGTGCTCGTCCTGCTGCTGGCAATCTGCGTCCTGCTCGCGCTGACGACCTGGAAGCAAATCGGCGACGTGTTCGGGCTCTGAGCCGGCAGCCCGCCCCAAGCGCGTGGTTCGCCGTGGACTCACGATCTGCCTGGTCGCCCTCGTCGCGCTCGTGACACCCCCGATGCTCGTGGTGACCGGGTTCCGGGTGCTCACGCACCACTGGTTCGTCGGGTGGGAGTACGACCGTCCGGGGTTCCCCGCCGACCGCTACGGCCTGACGCGCGACGAGCGCGAGCAACTCGCGCTCGTCGGCCTCGAGGCGATTCTGCCCGGCTCGCCAGGAGTGGTGCTGCTCGAGCGGGCCGAGCTCCCGAGCGGCGGGCGCGCGTTCGATCGACGCGAGATCGAGCACATGCGCGACGTCCGTCGGCTCATCGGCTGGGCGTTCCGGCTACAGCTCGTCGTGGTCGTGGCGATCGCGATCGGCGCCTGGCTGACACGGAAGGGGCGGGCCAGGAGAGCCGTGCCGCTGGGGTTGGTCATCGGTGCGGTCACGACGCTGGTGGTGGCGGCAGCAGCGCTGCCGCTGATCCTGCTCGGCTTCGACAGCTTCTTCGTCCGCTTCCACGAGCTGTTCTTCGCGGGCGACACATGGCGGTTCTCCCGCACAGACACGCTGCTACGGCTCTACCCCGAACGCTTCTGGCAGGACACCGCCCGCCTCGTTTCCGCGATCGCGGTGGCGCAGGCGCTCGTCCTCGCTCCGCTCGGCTGGCTCTGGGCCCGCAGGGTGGGCCGACCGAGGATCGCATGATCTCGCTCGATCGAACCGACCGCGGGCCGCTCAGGATCGGCCATCGCGGGGCCGCAAAGTTGGCGCCCGAGAACACGATCCGCTCGTTCGAGGCAGCGGTCGCCGCAGGTGTCGATCTCGTCGAGTTCGACGTGCTCGACCTGCCGCTCGGGCCGCTCGTGGTCGCGCACTCCGACCGGCTCGACGAGGTCAGTCATGGGACTGCCAAGGGCTCGGTCAGGGCACGCACGCTCGACGAGCTTCGCGAGGTGGCGCCAGACCTCCCGACGCTCGACGAGGCGCTCGCCTTCTTCCACGACGCCGCCCCGGATGTCGGGTTGCACATCGACCTCAAGCTCGACACGCGGCTCGACGAGCTCGCCTCCGCGGTGTGCCGCTTCGGGCTCGAGACGAGGACGGTCGTCTCGGCCTTCCACACCCGACGGCTCCACGAGGTGGCGCGTTACGGGCCCGGGATCCGGATCGGCTTCACGTATCCCGAGGACCGGATGTCGATCTCACGGCGCCCGCATCTGTGGCCGCTCGTCGCGCTGGGGCTCGCGACGCTCCGGGCATCGGTGCCGCTGCGCCTGCCGCGGCTCGTCCGGCGTGCCGGCGCGACCGCGGTCATGCTCCAGCACCGGCTGGTGACCGACGCGAGCGTGGAGCACGCCCACCGGATCGGGGTCCCGGTGCTGGCGTGGACCGTCGACGACCCCTCCGAGCTCGCGCGGGTCGTCGCGACCGGTGTCGACGGCGTGATCACCAACGACCCGACGATCTTCGCGACGCTCGAGCCGTGACGCACCGTCCGCGAGGCGGCCGAATCCCCTGGTTACACTGATCCGCGTGAGCACGACGGCCGGGTCGAGGGTCGCGCTCGTCGCCGCGGGCTTCGCGGTGGCGGTGCTTGCGCTCGCCGCTCCACCGATCGCCCGTTCCGACGACACGCCGACGACACCGGTTCCGACCGACCCCACGACGTCCGTTCCCGAGCCGACGCCGATCGTCGACCAGCCCGACCAGCCCGGGCAATCGCTGATCGCCGCGGGTGTCACGATCGGAGGGACGCTCGTGGGCGGGCTCACACAGCGCGAGGCCCGTGACGTCGTCACACGGCGGTTCGCCAAGTCGTTCGAGCTCGTCGTCTCGAAGACCTGGAAGCGGCGGGTCGCACCGGCGCAGCTGGGCGCGAACGCACAGATCGGACGGGCGGTGTCACAGGCATCCCGACGCAAGGAAGGCTTCGCGGTCCCGCTCGATGTCCGGATCGACGAAGGAGCGCTCACCCGGTATCTCGCAAAGCTCGCGCGGGACGTCGACCGCTCGCCCGTCGATGCTCGGGTCAGGCTCGTGCAGCTCGTGCCCACGCCGACCGCCTCGGTGCCGGGTCGGCGCCTCGAGCAGGTGGTCGCAGCGCGGCAGCTCTCGCTCGCGCTGCGGAAGCAGCTCCGCGAGCCGTTTCAGCTGCCGCTCGAGGTCAAGCAACCCGCTGTGACGGAGAGCGATATCGGCAAGGTGATCGTGATCAGGCGCGGCTCCAACGAGCTGCAGCTGTACAACGGCCCGACGCTCAAGCGCACCTTCCGCGTCGCCACCGGGCAGTCGTCGTACCCGACACCGCTGGGTAAGTTCGAGATCGTCACGAAGCAGCGCAATCCGTGGTGGTACCCGCCAACGACGTCCGCCTGGGCACGCGGGAAGCAGCCTGTGCCACCCGGTCCTGGGAACCCCCTCGGGACGCGGTGGATGGGGATCTCGTCGCCGTACGTCGGGATCCACGGAACGCCCGACGCCGCCTCGATCGGCTACTCGGCCTCGCACGGCTGCATCCGGATGCTCATCCCACAGGTCGAATGGCTCTTCGAGCGAGTATCCGTCGGGACGCCGGTCTTCATCGTCGCCGCGTGAGTGGGGACCGCGGGTCGAGCCGCGCGCTCCGGCTTGCGCAGGGGCTTGCGGTCGCAGGCGTGGTGGCGTTGCTCGCGTTGCTCGTCTGGAAGGTTGCGTTCGACCGCGAGGGCGGTGTCGCCGCCGACGTCCGGGCCGGCAAGGTCGTCGCGGCACCCAACTTCGAGCTGGAGCGGCTCGATCGGAAGGGAACCCTCGAGCTGGCCTCGCTCCGCGGGAAGCCGGTCGTCGTGAACTTCTGGGCCTCGTGGTGCGGGCCGTGCCGTGAGGAGGCTCCGGCGCTGCAGCGGACGTTCGAGCGATATCGCAAGCAAGGGCTCGTCGTGGTCGGGGTCGCCTTCCACGACTTCCGGGCGGACGCAAAGCGGTTTCTCAGCCGCTACGGCCTGAAGTACCCCAACGTGTTCGACGGCAAGGGCTCGACGGGGGGGAAGTGGGGGCTCAAGGGCGTCCCCGAGACCTACTTCGTCGACCGCTCCGGGCTCGTCGTCGGCGAGCCGCTGTACGGCGGTGTCCACCTCGACCGCAACGCGGACGCCTTCCAGCGAGGGCTCGCTCTCATCCTCGCCTCCACGCCGTGAGGCGCCTCGTCGCGCTCGGCGTGGTCGTGCTGGCGGTCACCGCGCCGCTTGCGAACGCGGGCGGGCCGAGCGCAGCCGATCTCGAGTCCGAGCTCGTCTGTCCCACCTGCCAGACGACGCTCGACATGTCGAGCTCGGAGGTCGCGACGAGGATGAAGGCCTACATCCGGCAACGTCTAGCGGCCGGCGCGACCGCGGAACAGATCAAGTCGGAGCTCGTCGACCAGTTCGGGCGAGGCGTGCTTGCAGAGCCGCCCAGGCGGGGCTTCGACTTGCTCGCGTGGGCGTTGCCCCTCGGGATCGGCATCCTCGGTCTCGTCGTCGTCGGTGGGCTCGCCTGGGCCTGGCGCCGCGCAGCGAGGAGCGATCCGGAAGCTCCGCTCGACCCGGAGCTCGAGCGGCGGGTCGACGAGGAGCTCGCCCGGTTCGAAGGGTAGGGCTGCGGGTGTCGGTGTCCGAGATCCCCGTGGCAATCCTGGCCGGGTTCCTGTCGTTCCTCGCGCCCTGCGTCCTCCCCCTCGTGCCCGGCTATCTGTCGGCTGTCTCTGCCGTGGACGCGGAGCAGCTCGGCACGCCCGGTCAGGCACGGCGGGTCGTCACGGCGAGCGTGCCGTTCGTGCTCGGCTTCACCTGCGTCTTCGTCCTGCTCGGCGTCGGTGCCTCGCTCGTCGGGAGCGGCCTCCTCGCCGACCAGCTGCTGCTCGAGAAGATCGCCGGGTTCGTGCTCGTGGTGTTCGGGCTCGCATTCATGGGCCTGCTGCCGTGGCCCGAGCGCCTCGTCGGAGCCGGGCTCGTCCAGCAGGCACGCGGCCGCGGCTCGCGGCTGCTGCTCGGCGGCGCCTTCGCCGTCTGCGCCGCACCGTGCATCGGTCCGGTGCTCGCCGCGATCCTGGTGCTCGCCGGGTCGTCCGACACCGCGTTGGAGGGAGGCGTGCTGCTTGCCGCCTACTCGCTGGGGCTCGCAATCCCGTTCGTCCTCGTCGGTGCCGCGTTCACGCGGTCGATGGGTGCGTTTCGCTGGCTCCGGGACCACTACCGCGCGATCCAGTTCGGGGGCGGGGCGGTGATGGTCGCGGTCGGGCTGCTCCTCTTCTTCGATCGCTTCTACGTGCTGCGGATCTACCTCAACCGGGCGCTCGAGCGGCTCGGAGTCGAGCCGTCGTTCTGAGTCAGATGCGGACGGGCAGGAGGTCGAGCAGACCGGTCCCGATACGCGCGCTCGCCGCGTCGACCTGACCGAGCACCGCCGCGACGTCGACCTCCCGGTGCGTGGGCGCGTACGGGCCGAGCCGGCGGTGAGCCTTCTCCAGCTGGCGTCCGGCTCCGGCGGCGTTCCCCCGCGCCGCGTGGTGCCACGCGACCGTGACGTGGACGAGCCCCTGGAGGAAGTCCCGCTCGGGCTCCGCCGCATCCCGCCACTCCGCCTCGAACGCCTCGTGCGCATCGAACCAGCGCCGGTCCCGCATCAGCTCGAGACCGTGCTGGAGGCTCATGTGTCCCGGCTCCGTGGTACAACGCGGTCGATGGCGACGGTGCTGCTCGTTGGGGTCGATCTGTTCTTCCGCACCAAGCTCGAGGGCCTGCTTCCGGGCCACCGCTTGGTGACGCGCGACAGCGCCGAAGCGCCGTCGGTCGTCATCTGCGACCTGACGCGTGTCGAGGCGGAAGACGTGGCCGAGGCGTGGCCGACCGTCCCGATCCTCGGTTTCTCGAACCACACCGACACCGCGGGTTTGCAACGAGGGCTCGCGGCCGGGTTCGACCAGGTCGTGGTCAAATCGGCGCTCGTCGAGCGCGCCGCGACGATCGTCGACGAGCTCGCAGGCACCGACATTTGACGGCCCGAGCCCGCAGGGCAGACTGGTAGTCTCGCCGGACCGATGACGTACATCATCAGCGAGCCGTGCATCGACATCAAGGACAAGTCGTGCGTCGACGTCTGTCCCGTCGACTGCATCCACGAGTTCGATCGGATGCTCGTCATCGACCCCGAGGAATGTATTGACTGCGGGGCATGCGAACCGGAGTGCCCGGTCGAGGCGATCTTCCCCGAGGATGCGCTCCCCGACAAGTGGGAGCCCTTCGTCAAGATCAACTACGCCTTCCCCGAGGGTGCTGACGTGATCAACGCGCTCGCTCAGGAGTACGCGGTCGCGAACGACGTCAACAACCCTCCGCTCGACGAGCGGTAGCCGCGCTCGAGCGGGTGCAGGCCCGACGCTAGAGCGTCGTCGCGGACGGGGGTAGCGTCACGGTCACGATCGTCGTCGATCCCTGGCGGCTCGCGCTGAACGTCGCATTGAGGTCGGCCGCACGCTCAGCCAGGCCGTCGAGCACCGCCTGACGACGCTCCGGGGCAGCGTCGTCGGTCACCTCGAGGACGACGCCGCCGGGCGGGGTCGGCGTGAGCGTGATCCGCACGGTCGCGGGTGGGCCGCGCCTGATCGCCTGGTCGAGGCCTTCGCGAACGATCTGGTAGAGACCCGAACGTGCGCCCTCGCCGAGGTCCTCGTGGCCCTGGAGCCGCAGCTCGAGGTCGACTCCGTGCCGATGTGCGACCCGAGCTCCGAGCTCGCCGACCGCGGCTGCCAGACCGTCCTCGTGGAGGGCGATGGGCTCGAGGCCCGCGGCGATCTCCCGCAGCTCCGCGACGGCGTCGCGGGCAACCTCGAGCGCGCGTACCGTGATTGCCCGCGCAGCGGCCGGATCGGTGTCGCTCGCGACCACGGCCGCATCGAGCATCTGTGTGAGCGCCGCGACGTGCTGGACGGGCCCGTCGTGCACGAGCTCCCCGATCCGTCGACGCTCGTCCCGCTCGCCGCGAAGCCGCTCGCGAAGCGCGTCTTCGCTCAATCGATCATCGCCTCGCGCAGCGCGATGGCGACCGCCTGGGTGCGGGTCTCCGCCTCGAGCTTGGCGAGGATGTGGCGCACGTGACTCTTGACCGTCTCCTGCGAGATGAAGAGTTGGGTCGCGACATCGGCGTTCGACATCCCGTCCGCGAGCAGCTGGAGGATCTCGCGCTCACGCTGGGTGAGGATCTCCTGGCCGTCGCGACCGGTGGCGAGCGCCGGGATCAACGACGGGTCGACGAACGTCTCGCCACCCGAGACCTTCTCGATCGCGCGGAGCAGCGTCTCGTGCTGCGCCTCCTTGAGGACATAGCCGCGGGCGCCCGACTCGAGCCCGCGCTGGAGGAGCGCTCGCTCGCTGTATGCGGTGAAGATGAGCACGCGCGCGTCGGGCACGCGCCGCATAACCTCCTCCGTCGCTTCGATGCCGTCCATCTGCGGCATTCGGAGGTCCATGATCACGACGTCGGGTCGACGGCGCTCCGTCAGCGCGACGGCGGTCTCGCCGTCGGATGCCTCCCCGACGACGCGGATGTTCGGCGAGCGGAGAAGGGCCAGTCGAAGGCCCTCGCGCACCACTTCGTGGTCGTCTGCGATGAGGACGGTTATCTCGTCCGGATTCCCGTTCTCGGACATCGACGGGAGTGTACGAGAGCGATGGGACGGTTCCTCCGTGTCAGACCGGGAGCGCGAGCTGCCGCGGCTCGGATGTCGGGCGCAGCACGGGTCGGTGCGGGAGGGCGATCTCCCGGGCCAGCGCGCGGACCTGCTCGGTGACGGGCTTGGTGAGGGTCGCCGGGAGGTATGCGCGCCCGGCGAAGAGGTGCTCGTAGTCGGGGAGGAGCTCGGGCCATTCCGCGGCGAGCGCGTCGAGGAAGTGCTCTCGCGTGCCCGGTCGGAGGTGGACGAGACCCGCCCAGATCCCGCGGGCCCCGGCGGCGCGCGCCGCTGTGACCACCGCGCGCAGCGAGTCGGGAGCGTCCGTGAGCCCCGGCAGGATCGGCGCCATCGCGACGCCGACGTCGAGCCCGGCGTCGGCCAGCACGCGAACCGTCTCGAGCCGGCGCTCCGGTCGGGCGGTGCCAGGCTCGGTCGCCCTCCAGACCCGCTCGTCGAGCGTCGGGACCGAGAAGCTCACGTGGACGGGTGCACGGCGAGCCGCGTCGACGAGCACGTCGACGTCCCGTCGAATCATGGGACCGCGCGTGATGATCGAGAAAGGCGTCCGGGCTCGCGCGAGCTCGACGATGCATGCACGCGTCAGCCGGTACCGACCCTCGGCGGGCTGGTACGGGTCGGTCGCAGCCCCGATCGCGACGGCCTCGCGTCGCCAGGAGGACCGACGCAGCTCGGCCGCGAGCACCTCGGCGACGTTCACCTTGATCCGGATCGAGCGGCCGTAGCGGTCGTCGCTCGGGCGCTCGGCGCGCAGCTCGAAGGCACGCACGTAACAGAACGTGCAGCGATGCGCGCAGCCCGTGTACGGGTTCAGCGACCAGTCGAACGGCATCCCGCGCACGCGGTTGAGCGCTGTCTTGCAGGGCCTCTCGAGGTACGCCACCCGCATCGAGCGATGATAGAACAGGTGTTCGTATACGTCCAACCCGTGTGGTGCGTAGAGTGCGCCGATGGACACCGAGCTCGCACCCGTCGATCGACCGATGACCGACGTCGCTGCGACCGCTGGGCGGACGTCGACCTTCGTCGCGCGCGTCTTCCTCTGGATGGGAGGCGGTCTCGTCGTCAGCGCGATCACTGCTGCGTACGTCGGCACGAACGACGAGCTCTACGAGCAGCTCTGGCTCTCCGGAGGCGTGCTGCGGTGGATCGTCCTGCTCGCGCCGCTCGGCATCCTGCTCGTGCTCAGCTTCGGTCTCCACAAGCTCAGCCTCGCCTCGGTTGCCGTCCTCTACGCGGCGTTCACCTTCACGCAGGGGCTGACGCTCTCGTTCATCTTCCAGCAGTACTCGAGCGCGTCCATCGCCCAGGCGTTCGGGGCCTCGAGCGCGGCGTTCATCGGTGCGGGGGCGGTCGGTTTCACCACCAAGCGCGACCTCTCGCGGATGGGGATGGTGCTCCTCGTCGGGCTCATCGGGCTGATCGCCGCGACGATCGTGAACCTGTTCTGGGCGAGCTCCGGGCTCTACTGGGCGATCACGTACGGCGGTGTCGTCCTGTTCACGCTCCTGACCGCCTACGACGTGTGGTGGGTGAAGAAGATCGGAGCCGAGGTCGAGGAGGGCGAGTCGAAGCAGAAGCTCGCGGTGATGGGTGCGATCAGCCTCTACCTCGACTTCGTCAACCTCATGCTGTTCTTCCTCAGGATCTTCGGCGGCCGCAGCTAGAGGCTCGATGTGAAATGGGCGCCCCGGACGCCGCCTGAGGCGGCAACCACGACCCGCACGAGTTTCACATCAAGCCTCTGGGCCGACCGCGCTCAGGCTTCGGCCGTCAGGACCATCCCGGCGCCGACCGTCTCGTTCGTCGCCTCGTCGACGAGGATGAACGAGCCGGTCTGGCGGTTGACGGCGTACGGGTCGACGACGAGCGGCGAGGCAAGCCGCAGCCGGACACGGCCGATGTCGTTCAGCCGGAGCTCCGTCGCGGGCACGTCGTCGAGCGTGTCGACGTCGACCTTCGCCTGGATCTCGTCGAGCACCGCGCGCGACCACCGCGTGGTGTGTTTCACGGCGAGGCGCGCACCGACCAGGACGGGCCGCTCGCTCATCCAGCAGACGCGGGCGTCGAGCGAGCGCGCGCAGACCGGTGCGTCGGCCGGGCCGACGAGCATCTCGCCTCGCGAAACGTCGAGCTCGTTCTCGAGCCGGATCGTGACCGACTGGCCCTGAACCGCAACGTCGATCGGCCGGGCGCTCAGCTCGACCGCGGCAACCCGTGTCCGGAGCCCGGACGGGAGCACGACCACCTCGTCGCCTGCGCGCCACTCGCCGCCGGCGATTTCCCCCGCATACCCGCGATAGTCGTGGTGCTCGTCGCTCATCGGCCTGATCACCCACTGCACGGGGAACCGTCGATGGGTCGCGTCGCGGTCGGCCGCGACCTCGATCGACTCGAGGTGCTCGAGCAGCGTCCCCCGCGTCCACCACAGCATCCGCTCGGACGACTCGACGACGTTGTCGCCGTGCAGCGCTGCGACGGGGATCGCGACCTCGTCACGCACGCCGAGCCGTGTCGCAAGCTCCGCGAGCTCGACCTCGAGGTCGCTGAACCGGGTCTGGTCGAAGTCGACCAGGTCCATCTTGTTCACGACGAACACGAGGTGCGGAATGCCGAGCGTCGAGGCGATGTACGCGTGCCGGCGCGTCTGCTCGATGACGCCCTTCCGCGCGTCGAGGAGCACGATTGCGACATCGGCGGTCGAGGCCCCGGTGACCATGTTGCGCGTGTACTGAACGTGGCCCGGTGCGTCGGCGAGCTGGAAGCGCCGCCGGGGGGTGAGGAACGACCGGTAGGCGACGTCGATCGTGATGCCCTGCTCACGCTCGGCGCGGAGCCCGTCGGTGAGCAGCGCGAGGTTGACGTAGCCGTCGCCGCGGCGCTCGCTCGTCTCCTCGACGTGCTCGAGCTGGTCGACCATCACCTGCTTCGTGTCGAAGAGGAGCCGTCCGATCAGGGTCGACTTGCCATCGTCGACCGAGCCGCACGTCACGAGGCGCAGGAGCTCCGCCCCGGCCGCGTCGAGGCTATCCGCGAGTGGCATGCGCCGATCCCGGTTGATCTGTAGGTGCGAGGCATGCCCCGCACCTGATCGCGAAGCGATCAGAAATACCCGACACGCTTCCGGTCCTCCATCGCCGCCTCGCTGACCTTGTCGTCGGCACGCGTCTCGCCGCGCTCGGTGACGCGGGTGGTCACGATCTCTGCGACGACCTCGTCGATGGTCGCCGCCGACGAGCGGACGCCACCGGTGCAGGTCATGTCGCCGACGGTGCGGAACCGCACGGATGCCGTGAACGGCACCTCGTGGTCGTACCGCTCGACGAACTCGCTCGCGGCGTAGAGCATCCCGTCGCGCTCGAACACGGCACGCTCGTGCGCGAAGTAGATCGGCGGGAGCTCGAGCTGCTCCTGGGCGACGTACTGCCAGACGTCGAGCTCGGTCCAGTTCGAGATCGGGAAGACTCGGACCTGCTCACCCTTCCGGATCCGGCCGTTGTAGAGGTTCCAGAGCTCCGGGCGCTGCGCGCGCGGGTCCCACTGCCCGAAGTCGTCGCGGAAGCTGAAGATGCGCTCCTTCGCCCGGGACCGCTCCTCGTCGCGTCGCGCTCCGCCGATCGCGGCGTCGAAGCCGTGCTCGAGCATCGCGTCGAGCAGCGTCGTCGTCTGCAGCTGGTTGCGCGATGCCCGCGGGCCTGTCTGCTCAACGACCCGACCCCGATCGATCGACTCCTGGACGGATGCGACGACGAGACGTTCTCCGAGCTCGGCCACGCGCCGATCGCGAAAGTCGATCGCTTCCGGGAAGTTGTGCCCCGTGTCGACGTGCATCAGCGGGAACGGGAAGCGGCCGGGACGGAACGCCTTCTCCGCCAGCCGGAGGAGGACGATCGAGTCCTTCCCGCCGGAGAACAGCAGGACGGGGCGCTCGAGCTCGGCAGCCACCTCCCGGAGGATGTGGATCGCCTCCGCCTCGAGCGCGTCGAGGTGCGTAAGGGTGACCCTCACGTGTGCAGACCGCATTCGGTCTTGCCCGTCCCGGCCCACCGACCTTCCCGTCCCGCTCCCGGCGTCGTGCAGTGCGTACAGCCGATCGATGCATAGCCACGGTCGTGGAGCGGGTTGACGGGGAGCTTGCGCTCCGCGATGTAACGGTCGACGTCCGCGATCGACCAATCCGCCAGCGGGCTCGCCTTCCACAGCTCGTGGCGCTCGTCCCAGCCGAGCTTCGGCGCGGTCGCACGAGCGGCCGACTGGTCGCGGCGGAGCCCGGTGATCCAGCCGTCGAGCCCGACGAGCGCGCGGCCCAGCGGCTCGACCTTGCGAATCGCGCAGCAGAGATTGGGGTTGCGCTCCCACAGGGCGTCTCCGTGCGCGGCTGCCTGGCGCCCGAGCGACGGGCCCTCGAAGACCTCGACCCGGATCCCGTACCGCCGCTCGACCTCGCGCCACACGTCGTAGGTCTCGGGGAAGAGCACGTGGGTGTCGAGGGCGAACACGCGTGCCTGCGGCTCGCGGGTCAGCAGCATGTCGAGGAGCACGCTCTCCTCCCGTTGGAAGGAGCAGGCGAGCGACATGCGCGGGTGGAGTCGGGACAGCATCGTCTCGACGATCTCCTCCGCAGCGAGCGTCTCGACGTCGCGTTCCCCGACGAGCTCGGTCAGGTCGGGCTGCATCGCATGTCCACGGTACCACTCATGAGCGTTCCTTATCACAGAGATAAGTTGTCGAGTAATCCGATGGGGATAGGCTGACCCGGTGGACGAGCTTCCTCTCGGAATTCGGCGCGTGACCCTGCCGCTCCCGACGAGACCGGGTCACGTCCACAGCTATCTCGTCCCCGGTGATGACGGATGGACGATCGTCGATACCGGGCTCGGGCTGCCCGATGCACGTGACCGATGGGCGGCCGAGCTCGAATCCCTCCAGAGACCCGTCGCGCGGATCGTCGTCACGCATTTCCATCCCGATCACGTCGGCGCTGCCGCCGACCTCGCGGAGCTGACCGGGGCACCCGTGCTCCAGGGTGCCGCAGATCTCGCCCAGTGCAGGCTCGTGTGGGACGACGTCGACTGGGCCTCCGTGCTCGTCGACTGGTTCGGGCGGCACGGCGCGCCGACCGAGGTCACGCGAGAGCTCGTCGAGCAGGGCGCGACCTGGCGGCCACTCGTCCGCTGGGCACGAGACGCGATCCCCGTGGAGGCGGGTGACCAGATCGACGGGTGGGAGCTGATCGCAGCTCCGGGGCACGCCGACGGGCAGCTGACGCTGCTGCGCGACGGGGTGCTCGTGGCCGCGGATCACGTCCTCGACCCGATCACGCCGACGGTCGGGCTCTGGCCCTCCAGCCGACCAGACCCCCTCGGCGACTACCTCGCCGCGCTCGAGGCCACGATCGAGGCCGCGCCGACCGTTGCCCTCCCCGGTCACGGCGAGGCGATCGACGACCCGGTCGGTCGAGCTCGCGCGATCGTGGCGCACCACGACGAACGGCTCGGCGAGGTCGCGGCGGCGTTGTCCGACGAGCCGAGAACCGGCTTCGAGGTGTCGCTTCCGCTCTTCGGCGTCGAGCTCACCGCGGCGTCGCGGCGGTTCGCGATCGCGGAGACGCTCTCGCACCTCGAGCGCCTCGTCCTCGAGGGTGGCGCGCGCCGCCACGACCGTGTCGGGCTCGTCTCCTATACTTCCGCCTGAGTGGACGGCGAGCTACCGCCCAGTACCGGCGCCCCGGTGAACGGGGCGTTCCTCTTCTCGGACACGACCAGCCCGGCAGCCGCGCCGGCGCTCACGCGTCATGAGTGACGCAGGGCGGGCCCTCGTCATCGTCGCGCTCGTGCTCGCCAACGCGGTCTTCGTCGCGGCCGAGTACTCGCTCGTCACCGCCCGCCGGTCGCGATTCGAGGAGCGCGCCGAGGCGGGGAGCCGCCGCGCGCGCACCGCCCTCAGGTTGATGGACGAGCCCGTCCGGTTCATCTCGACCGCGCAGGTCGGGATCACGGTGATCGGGATCGTGCTCGGTGCCGTCGGCGAGCCTCTCGTCTCGTCGTACTTCGAGTTCCTCCCACGCGGAGCCGCCTTCGCGGTCGCGTTCGCGATCCTCACCTACCTCAGCGTCGTCCTCGGCGAGCTCGTGCCGAAGGCGCTTGCGCTCCAGAAGGCCGAGCAGCTCGGGCTGGCGCTCGCGATCCCGCTCGACGTGCTGTCGCGCGCCTGCTACCCGATCGTGTGGGTGCTGCAGGTGTCCTCGAACGCCGTCCTCCGCCTGCTCCGGGTCAAGCCTGCGCCCGCGGGGATGATCGCGTTCACCCGCGAGGACATCCGCCAGTCGGTCGCGGCGGCCGAGGACTCCGGCGAGATCCAGACCGCGGAGGAGGAGATGCTCTACAAGGTCTTCGACTTCGCCGAGAAGGAGGCGGCCGACGTGATGGTGCCGCGCCCCGAGCTCGTGGCGCTGTCGGTCGACGTCGCAGCCGAGGACGCGCTCCGCACGGTGCTCGACTCGCCGTTCACGCGCTATCCCGTCTACCGCGAGTCGCTCGACGACATCGTCGGGATCCTGCACGTGCGCGACCTGTTTGGCGCGCTCAACGGGCCCGAGGGCGCCCCCGTGGTGCTCGAGCAGCTCCTGCGACCGGCGTATGTCGTCCCCGAGACGAAGGACCTCGGTGCGCTGCTCGGCGAGTTCAGGCGCACGAACCAGCACCTTGCGGTCGTCGTCGACGAGTACGGCGCGACGATGGGGATCGTGACGCTCGAGGACCTCCTCGAGGAGATCGTCGGCGACATCGAGGACGAGTTCGACCTCCCCGACGAGTCGATCGAGCGGGTCGACGACACGACGATCCGGATCGACGGGACGTTCACGATCGACGACTTCAACGAGGAGTTCGGGACCGAGGTCGACGACGAGGACTTCCACACCGTCGCCGGGTACGTCTTCGGGCACCTGGGACGGGCCGCCGAGGTCGGCGACGAGGTGGTCGACCATCGTCTGCGCTTCACCGTCCTCGAGACGAGTGGGTCGCGGATCCAGCGGCTCGAGGTCGAGTTCCTTCCCACCCCCGTCGGCGTAGACGACACGCCGGAAGCAGCCTGACCTCCCCGATCCGGCATCGGGACTTCGCGCTGTACGTCCTCGCGACGGTCGCGACGGGCTTCGCGATCGAGATGTCGTTCGTCGCGATCGGCTGGCAGGTGTACTCGGTGTCGAGCAACCCGCTCGACCTGGGGCTCGTCGGGCTCGCGATGTTCATCCCGCTGCCGATCCTCGCGCTCCCTGCGGGCCACCTCGCCGACCGCTTCCCCCGACGGACGATCCTCGCGATCTCGGTCGGGGTCGACTTCGTCGTCGCGGTCGGGCTGATCGCCGTCACGCGGGCGGGTGCCGACGAGACCTGGCCCTTCTTCGTGCTCGCCTTCGGGACAGGGGTCGCCACGGCCCTCGGCGCCCCGGCGGGCCGGGCGCTGACCCCGTCGCTCGTCCCCGAGGCGATCCTGGTACGGGCGTTCGCCCAACGCTCGATCGCGTGGCAGTCATCGGTGATCCTCGGCCCGGCGCTCGGCGGGCTCCTGTTCACGATCGAGCCCGAGCTCGTCTATGGCGTCGCTGCGCTCCTGTCGCTCCTCGCGTTCGGCGCCGTGCTCGCGCTCCGAGCGGGGCGGGACGGGGCAGGCGCTGGATCGCCCGATCTCGCGAGCGTGCTCGGCGGCGTCCGGCTCGTCCGGCGCACGCCCGTGCTCTTCGGTGCGATCTCGCTCGACCTGTTCGCGGTCCTGTTCGGTGGCGCGGTCGCCCTGCTGCCCGTGTTCGCAAAGGACATCCTCGATGTCGGGCCCGCAGGTCTTGGCGTGTTGCGCGCCGCGCCTGCGGTCGGCGCTCTCGTGTGCGCGACCGTCCTCTCACGGCGGCCCGTCCACGAACGCGCCGGCAAGACGCTGCTGACCGTGGTGGCCCTCTACGGCGTGACGATGATCGTCTTCGGGCTGTCCGAGACGATGTGGCTCTCGCTGCTCGCGCTCGCCGCGGGCGGGGCCGTCGACATGGTGAGCGTCGTGCTCCGCCAGACGATCCTCCCGCTCGTCACGCCCGACGAGCTCCGTGGCCGCGTCAACGCCGTCGAGATGGTGTTCATCAGCGCGTCGAACGAGCTCGGCGCGTTCGAGTCGGGTGTCGCCGCGGCGCTCATCGGTGCCGTGCCCGCCGTCGTGATCGGTGGGGTACTCACGATCACCGTGGCTGCCGTCTGGTGGCACGCGTTCCCGGCGCTGCGTGGCGTCGACCGCCTCGACGAGCTCCGGCCCGCCGAGGCGACAGGCTGACGCGTGAGGCTTGATCGGGCGATTTCGGATCAGGCCTCTAGCGCCGAGCGGCGGCGAGCAGCGCCTGCGATGCGACGCCGCGGAGCGAGGCGTCGAGCAGCTCGGCCGGATGGAAGGCGGGGAGCGGCGACCCCGCCCGTCCGAGCGCCTGGGCCACCTGGACGAGGCAGCCGGGGTTCGCGCTCGCGTAGGCGTCGGGTGCCGTCGCCAGCACGTGGCCTGCCTTGCGGTCGCCGAGCGCTCGCGCCGCGTCGGGTTGCGTCACGTTGTAGATCCCGGCCGAGCCGCAGCACAGCTCCTGCTCGGCCGGCTCGACGACCCGCAGCTCCGGAATGCGCTCGAGCAGGGGACGCCAGGCGGTCGGCAGCTTCTGCGCGTGGCGGAGATGGCAGGAGTCCTGGTAGGCAATCCTGAGCGGGAGAGGGCTGAGTGGCGGCAGCTCGACTCCCGCGAGCGCCTCGGTGAGGTCGATCGCCGGTAGTCCGCGCTCCTTCAGGTGCGACCCGCAGCCCGACGCGTTGACGACGATCGTCTCGACGTCGGCGAACGACGTGGCGAGCTGCCCCACGAACCGCTCGGACTCGGCCGCGCGGCCGGCGTGGGCCGACAGCGCACCGCAGCACCCTTGCGGCGGTGCGACGACGTCGAACCCGGCGGCTGCGAGCACGCGGGCGGTGGCCGCGTTGACGTCGCCGAACATGACCCGCTGGACGCACCCGGTGAGGATCCCCACCGTGCCACGCGGGGGCCCGACAGCCGCGAGCGACGCAGGCGCCTGGCCCTGCGACCGCCACGGGATCGCGAGGTCGAGCATCGGTCTCGCCCAACCGGGGGAGGGAAGGGCACGTCCGAGCGGAGCGAGCCGCAGCGCGATGCGCATTCGGCGGGGATACGGCAGCGTCGCGAACAGCAACCTCCGCTGCAGGCGGTCGCCGCGCGGGCGGCGCGTCTCCGTCTCGACGACGTGACGGGTCTCCTCGATCAACCGGTCGTACTGCACCCCGGACGGACAGCTCGACAGGCAGGCCATGCAGCCCAGGCAGCGGTCGAAGTGCTCGACGACCTCGGGCGAGAGGGTCACCGTCCCGTCGAGGTGCTTGTCCATCAGCTGGATCCGCCCGCGCGGTGAGTCCATCTCCTCCTGCCAGAGGACGTAGGTCGGGCAGCTCGGGAGGCAGAACCCGCAGTGGACGCAGTCCTTCGTCAGATCCTTCAGCAAGAGCGCGCTCCCGTCACAGCAGGGTTCCCGTCGGGTCGAACCGCGCCTTGACCGCCTTCCGGAGCCGCCTGACCGCCGCCGACGGGACCCCGCCCTGCCGGGTGGGCGTGTACGCGATCCCGGGGCCGGGGCGGGCAACCGCCTCGCGCAACGGGCTGAGCACCGAGGCGAGGTGGCCGGGGGCGAAGCGGATGACACCGGGCGAGCGTGCCTGGCGGGAGCGGGACTCGTCCCAGGCGGACTCGTCGTGCTGCTCCCCTCCGAGCAGCCGTCGCACGGACACGACCTGCTCCTCCACCGCTCGCGGCCGACCCTCGAAGAGCAGGACGACACGGCCCGGGTGGAGGACGTCGAGCGCGCTCGGCTCGAGCTGGGAGGCGAGGATCGCCAGGGCGGCCGACGCGGGATCGTCGGTCTCGACCACGACCGTGGCGCTCGCGATCGGGAGCGGGTGGAGCCTGAGCGACACCCGGCCGATCAGCGCCAGCTGCCCGAGCGACCCGCACACCAGCTTGCCGAGGTCGTAGCCCGCGACGTTCTTCACCACCTTGCCACCCGCATTCGCAACCGTGCCGTCGGAGAGGACGAGCGTCACCCCGAGCACGAGGTCGCGCGAGGCGCCGAATCGATGACGGAGCGGCCCGGTCAGGTTGGCGGCCAGGCACGTGCCGACGGTCGGGTCGCCGGGAGGATCGAGCGACAGCCGCTGTCCGTGGCGGGCCAGCGAGTCGCGCAGCGTCGACAGCCTGACCCCCGCCTCCACGGTGCACGTGAGGTCACCCGCCTCGTGCTCGAGGATCCGGTCGAGACCGTCGGTGACGAGGTCGTCCCCGATCCGCACCCTGTTGCCCGACGCGGTGGCGGCCGCAAGCGCGGACGAAGCCTCGTCGAGTGACGTAGGGCGGATCGCGCTAGAAACGCTCGGCGACACCGATCCGCTCCAGTGGGTGGATCCGGTACGGCCCGGGCAGCTCCCCGCACAGCCGTGGCGTGGGGATCACCTTGCCCGGGTTTGCGAGACCGTGCGGGTCGAATGCCCGGCGGAGGCGCTCGAAGACCTCGAGATCGCGCTCGGAGAACATCTTCGGCATCGAGCACGCCTTGTCGACCCCGATCCCGTGCTCCCCCGTGAGCGACCCGCCCGCATCGAGGCACGCCGCGAGGATCTCCTCCGCGAGCTCCTTCGCGCGGTCGACCTCACCCTCGACCGCGGCGTCGTAGAGCACGAGGGGATGGAGGTTGCCGTCGCCCGCGTGGAACACGTTGCCGACCCGAAGACCGTACTCGTCAGACAGCGCGGCGATCCGGTGGAGGACCTCGGGAAGCCGGGTTCGCGGGACGACGCCGTCCTGCACGTAGTAGTCGGGCGAGATGCGCCCCATCGCGGGGAACGCCCCCTTGCGGCCGAGCCAGAGCAGCGCCCGCTCGGCGTCGTCGCGAGCAACGCGCACCTCGAACGCGCCACACTCGCGGCAGAGCCGCTCGACGTCGGCCGCGTCGTCCTCGACGTGCGCCGCCACCCCGTCGAGCTCGACGAGCACGACCGACATCGCACCCGAGGGATAGCCGGGATGGAACGCCTCCTCGGCCGCCTCGATCGTCAGCCGATCCATCATCTCGATCGCAGCCGGCACGATCCCGGCGCCGATGATCGCGGTGACAGCGGTCCCGCCGGCCTCGAGCGACGAGAACGCAGCGAGCTGGGTCGTGACCGTCTCGGGTCGCCGTAGGACCCGCAGCGTGATCTCGGTCGCGATCCCGAGAGTCCCCTCCGACCCCACGAACACGCCGAGCAGGTCGATCCCGTCCTGGTCGAGGGACGCCCCACCGAGCTCGACGAGCTCGCCGTCGGGGAGCACGATCGTCGCGCCGGTGACGTGGTTGACGGTGAACCCGCTCTTCAGGCAATGCGCCCCACCGGAGTTCTCCGCGACGTTGCCGCCGATCGTGCACACCTGCTGACTCGACGGGTCGGGTGCGTAGAAGAGCCCGTCGACGTCGACGGCTCGGGTCACGTCGAGGTTCGCCACCCCCGGCTGGACGACGACCCGCTGGCTCGCGAGGTCGATCGACAGCACCCGGTTCATGCGCGCAACCGAGATCACGATCCCCTCGGCGACCGGCAGCGACCCGCCCGACAGGCCGGTGCCGGCGCCGCGAGCGACGAACGGGACCTGGTGCCTCGCGCATGCCCGGACGACCTCCTGCACCTCGTCGGTGGACCCCGGCAGCACCACCGCCTGCGGCAGTGCGCGCCACCCCGTCAGCCCGTCGCAGTCGTACGTTGCGAGCTGGGCGGGGTCGACCAGCACGTGCTCCTGCCCGGCTGCCTCGCGCAGCTCGTCGAGGAGTCCTTCCGGGAGGCTCACGCGAGCGAGTCTAGTGGTCGCTTCATCGATCATCGATGATGTCGCTTCGCCGGTGATGGTGCGGTAGGGTCGCTCCATGGTTCCGATCTCGCGACCCGGCAAGATCATCTGCGTCGGCCTCAACTATCGAGACCATGCCGAGGAGCAGGGAACCGAGCTGCCCAAGGCACCCCTGTTCTTCGCGAAGTACACGACTGCCCTGATCGGACCGGGTGACCCCATCGTGATCCCGGCCGTGGTCGAGAAGGCCGACTACGAGGCCGAGCTCGGTGTCGTCATCGGGACGACCGTGCGAAACGTGTCGAAGGAGAGCGCCTTCGAGGCGGTGGCGGGCTACGTCGTCGCGAACGACGTCTCGGCTCGCGATCTCCAGTTCGCCGACGGGCAGTGGACGCGCGGGAAGTCGCCCGACACGTTCTGCCCGGTAGGGCCGCTCGTCCCCGCCGCGGAGGTCGCAGACCCGCACGCGCTTCCGATTCGCGCGATCCTCAACGGCGAGACGCTGCAGGACTCGACGACCGCGAACCTCATCTTCGGGATCGACGAGGTGATCAGCTACGCGTCGCGCACGTCGACGCTCGAGGCCGGTGACCTGATCCTCACGGGGACGCCTGCCGGAGTCGGCATCTTCCGCGACCCGCAGCGGCTTCTCCAGGCGGGGGACGAGATCACGATCGAGATCGACGGAGTCGGGGCGATCACGAACCCGGTCGTCGCCGAGAGCAGCTGAGCGTGTCACGCATCGGGCAGGCCCCGGAGACGCGTCGCGGCCGATGAGCACGGTTTCCCGCACGGTGCTCCGCGAGCAGGTGAAGGACATCCTGCTGCAGCGGATCGTGAGGGGCGAGCTCAAGCCCGGCGAGCGCCTGGTCGAGACGCGGATCGCGCAGGAGCTCGGGACGAGCCAGGCACCCGTGCGCGAGGCTCTGAGAGACCTCGAGCTCCTCCGGCTCGTCGAGTCCCAGCCGTTCCGCGGTGCGCGTGTCCGAGAGTTCGGCGACGACGACCTCGTCGAGGTGTACCCCGTGCGCGCAGCGCTGGAGGAGGTCGCGGCACGATTCGCAGCCGAGAAGATCGACGGCGACGTCGCGTTGCTCGAGGTGGAGGTCGAGGGGATGCGCTCGGCCGCGCGCGCCGACGACATCCAGGCGCTCGTCGACCACGACTTCGCGTTTCACCGGCTGATCGTCGAGGCCGCCGAGATGCCGATCCTCACGCAGTGCTGGAAGCTCCTCGGGGTCGAGGGCCGCATCACGCTCACCCTCTACGGCACCTACGTCGAGCCCGAGGAGGCGGCGGAGCTGCACGTACCGCTCCTCGAGGCGATCCGCGCCGGCAACGCGAACAAGGCTGGCCGCGAGGCCCGCCGTCACGTCGAGTTCTTCGCGAAGCTCGTGCGCGGGACCGGGAAGCAGCCGCGCTGAGCGGCCGTCGGGGCGCGCTCGCGGCGCTCTTCCTGGCGGCGCTCACCCTCCGCCCCCAGATCGTCGGGGCCGGGCCGCTGATCCCGGAGATCCAGGACGACTTCGGAAGCTCGCACGCGCTTGTCGGGCTGATAGCGACGATCCCGGTGCTCTGCATGGGACTGCTCGCCCCAGTGGCCGCGGTGCTGGCCGCATGGATCGGGAGCAGGAACGGGATGACACTCGCGCTCGTGCTGATCGGCTGCTTCGGCGTCGCCCGCGCGCTCTCGCCGTCGGCCTTGGTGCTCGTGCTGTTGACCATCCCGGTCGGGGTCGGCATGGGGCTCGGGAACGCGCTTGCGCCGATCGCCGTGAACGAGAGCGTCCCAGACGACGCGGCAACCGGCACCGGCGTGTACACCGGCGGGATCCAGGTCGGCTCGACGGTGACCGCGGCGCTGGCCGTCCCGATCGCAGGACTGCTCGGTGGCTGGCGCTGGTCGCTCGCGGCGTTCTCGATCGTCGCCTGTGGGATCCTCGTCGCCTGGGTCCGTCTCATGCGCGGTGGCGATCCCCACGTGCGCGCCAGCCTGCCGCATTTCCCGTTGCGGAGCCGCACCGCGTGGCTGCTCGTGGCGATCTTCGCGTCGATGGGGTCGGCGTACTACGGCCTCAACGCATGGCTGCCGGACGCGTATGCGGAACACGGCTGGAGCGACACCTCCGCCGGGCTGTTGCTCGCCGCGATGAACTGCATGGCCATACCTGCGTCGTTCGTCGTCCCATGGATCTCGAGGCGACACGGCGGACGCCAGCGGTGGATGATCGCGCTGAGCCTCGGGTACTTCGGCACTGCGGCGGCACTTGTCGCCTTCCCCGGGTTCGCTTTCGGCTGGAGCCTCCTGTCCGGGATCGCTCAGGGCGGGATGTTCGCGCTCGTGATGCTCACCCCGCTCGACTTCGAGTCGCAGCCGGAACGGCTCGCAGGGCTCGTCGCGATGATGCTGGGGCTCGGCTACACGCTCGCCGCGACGAGCCCGTTCGTGCTCGGTGCTGTGCGCGACCTGACCGGCTCGTTCGACGGCCCTCTGTGGATGGCGACGTCGTTCGCCGGTGCGCTCGTCCTCTGGGTCCTGCTTCTCGGTCGTGGACGAGAACGCGCCTCGGTCCGCTACGCCCGAGCCGGTGGGTAGATCGAGCCCGCGTACTCCTCGACCATCCGCATCGCAGAGAAGCGCGGCCCGTTCGACACGAGCGAGGCCTTGACCCGCTCGAGCCACCGGTTGGGAACGCCGGCCTCGTCGCGGTCGAGGAAGAGCGGGATCACCTCGTACTCGAGCAGGTCGTAGAGCGCATGGGCGTGGCGGGCGTCCTGGACGTGCTCGCCCTCTCCGGGAAAGCCGGCGTCGATCGCCCAGCCGTTCGGGCGTTCCTCGTCATAGGCCTCGGCCCACCACCCATCGAGCACGCTGAGGTTGAGCCCACCGTTCGCGGCCGACTTCATCCCGCTCGTGCCCGACGCCTCCTGCGGGGGCCGCGGGAGGTTGAGCCACACGTCGCAGCCGCCGACGATCGGCGCGGCGATGGACAGCTCGTAGTTCTCGAGGAACGCGACCCGCGAGGTGATCGCCACGGAGCTCTGCAATCCGAAGACGTCGACGAGCATCCGCTTCGCGCTGTCGTCTCGGGGGTGGGCCTTGCCGGCGATCACGAGCTGGAGCGGGTGCCCGTCCTGGAACAGCCGGCGGACGCGCTCGGCGTCCCAGGTGAGGAGGAACAACCGCTTGTAGACCGCCACGCGTCGCGCGAACCCCAGCGTGAGCGTGTCGGGATCGAAGGTCTCCGCGACCGCCATGACCGTCTCCGGGTCATCACCGCGGAGGAGCCGGTCCTGGACACTCTTCACCTTGACGTAGTCGACCAGCTGTGTTCGGGCAGCGCAGCGAGCTGCCCACAGCTCGTCGTTGGGGATGTCGAGCACCGGCTCCCAGGTCTCGGGGCGGGAGGCTTGCTCCAGCCAGGCCTCGCCGAGGTGGCGGTCGAGGAGCTCGCGGATCGGCGGCGCCAGGAACGTGGGGAGGTGGATGCCGTTGGTGACGTGGGTGATCGGCACCTCGTCCGCCGGTGCGTTGTTGTAGAGCGGTCGCCACATCTCGCGAGCAACCTCCCCGTGACGGCGCGCGACGCCATTCGCGCGGCGTGAGAGCCGGAGCGCCAGCGGCGTCATCCCCGGCCATTCATCCGTCCCGGGGCGTGTGCGACAGAGGTCGAGGAACTGACCCGTGTCGATCCCGAGCCTGGTCGGCAGGTCGGCGAACGCGGCGGCGACAGAGCCCGGCTCGTACGCCTCGTTGCCGGCGGGAACCGGCGTATGCGTCGTGAAGACGCACCGCTCGCGCGCCTGCTCGAGCGCTTCGTCGAGCGTGGCGCCAGCCTCGATCGCGTCGGCGGCGAGCTCGAGCGCCGCGAGCGCGGGGTGACCCTCGTTGAAGTGGAGCACACCGGGATCGATGCCGAGCGCTCGCAGCATCCGCACCGTCCCGATCCCGAGCAACGCGTACTGACCGAGCCTGATGCGCGGGTTGCCGTCATAGAGCCTCGCGGTGATCCAGCGGTCGACCGGGTCGTTCTCGTCCAGCTCGGTGTCGAGGAGGTAGAGCGGCACCCGCCCGACACCGGTGCGCCACACGTGGAACGCGACCTCGCGATCGAAGAACGGGAACGTGAGCCGCAGTGGCGCTCCGTCACCGTCGAGCACCGTGACCGCCGGCAGACGCTCGGGAACCGTCTGCGTCCAGTACTCGTGCTGCAGACCGGTCAGGTCGAGGCGCTGCTGGAAGTAGCCCTTCCGGTACAGGAGCCCGACGCCGACCATCGGCAGCGCGAGGTCGCTTGCCTCTTTGAGGATGTCGCCCGCGAGGACACCCAGGCCGCCGGCGTAGATCGGCAGCGAGGAATGGATCCCGAACTCGGCGCAGATGAACACGACCGGCCCGTCGAGCCCGTCGATCTCCTGCTCGGGGCGCTCCGCGTCGGCTGCGAGAGTCTCCGCCAGCCGTCCGATGCGTGCGACGAGCTCTGGGTCGGCGGCGGCCACCGTGGCCGTGTGCGGTGAGAGGTCGACGAGTTGGCGGACGGGGTTGTGGTGGTTGATCTCCCACGAGAGCGGGTCGAGCGTGCGAAACACGTCGGCACCGTCGGGTGTCCAGGCCCAGCGATAGTCCAGCGCGACGTGGGCGAGTGGGGCGAGCTCGGCGGGCAGTCGCGACGCGAGCTGCGACGCGCGCTCGTCGGCCTCCCGCGCTCCGGCGAGCACGGAGACGTCCACCAGTCGCGTCGGTCCCACGGGCCCCAAGCTAGCCGAGCCTGCTCCGACCCCCGTCGTGGAACCGTCCGCCGGCGTCGAGATCAGCGAGTGTCGCGGAACCGGGCGATCGTCGCCGCGACCCCGTCGGAGAGCCCGGTGCGCGGGAACGAGCCGACATCGAGCTCGAAGCCGACGGCTTCGAGCTCGACGGGGAAGGGCAGCGACTCCCCCTCGGCCTCGACCCGGGCCCCGGGGACGACGGACGTGATCGCCGCGATCACGTCGTCGATCGACGCACGCGTTCCCGGAACGTTGTACGTCGCGGCACCGCTCGACTCGGCGTGCGTGGCCATGAGCAGCCCGCGCGCGACGTCCGGTGCGTAGTCGAACTGCGCGCGGCCAGTAAAGGCGATCGTGTACGGCTCACCACGGGAGGCCGCGTGCATCGCCAGTGTCGGGCCTGCCGTCATCCCCTGGTCGCGGCCGGGCCCGTACACGACGTACGGGCGCAATCCGATCGAGGGAAGCCCGCGCTCGGCGTGGTAGACGCGGGCCATGCCCTCGTCTGCGAGCTTCGAGACGCCGTAGAGCGTCGCCGGCGCGGTGCCGCCGCTCTCCGGCGCAGGCGAGGGGTCGTTTCGGGTGTACACGGCTGCGGAGCTCGCGTAGGCGACCGCCGGGATCCGATCGAGCCGCTGCGCCACCGCCTCGAACACGTTCACGCTTCCGACGACGTTCACACGCATCCCGAGCGATGGGCTTGCACGCACGAACGGCACCTGGAGAGCGGCGAGGTGGACGACACGCGTCACCTGGTGCTCGTCCAGGGCGCGCGCGAGCTGGTCGAGGTCGGTGATGTCGCCGCGAACGAGCTCGACCGTGTCGCTTCGGTCGCCGAGCACGAGCTCGAGGCGGCTGCGGTCGTCGCCGAGGTCGTAGCCGATCACCACATCTCCGTCCTCGATGGCCAGCCCGGCAACCCACGCACCGAGGCAGCCGAGGACGCCTGTGACGAGGATGCGCTCGGCCATGGCCCGGGACGCTAGCGGAGCTCGATCGGCCGGCGACGGCTGATCCCGGCACCGGGACGGTCGACCGGTGTAGCGTTCCGTCGCGCATCGCAGCCCTGTGCGCAACGCCGAGTCGAAGGAGAGCCATGGCCCGTCCCGTCACTTTGTTCACCGGCCAGTGGGCCGACCTTCCGCTCGCCGAGCTGGCAGCGTCTTGCGGCGCGTGGGGCTTCGACGGGCTCGAGCTCGCCTGCTGGGGCGACCACTTCGAGGTCGACTCAGCGCTCGCCGACGAGAGCTACTGCCGTGACAAGCGTGCGTTGCTCGAGCAGCACGAGCTCGGCTGCTGGGCGCTCGGGGCACACCTCGTCGGGCAGGCGGTGTGTGATCGGATCGACCCGCGTCACCAGGCGATCCTCCCACCCGAGGTCTGGGGGGACGGCGACCCGACCGGTGTGCGAGCGAGAGCTGCGGAGCGGATGAAGGACACCGCCCGCGCCGCGGCGCGACTCGGCGTCACCCAGGTGAACGGATTCACGGGCTCGTCGATCTGGCACCTGATCTACTCGTTCCCGCCAAACGACTTCGCCGACATCGATCGCGCCTACGAGCAGTTCGCCGAGGCGTGGGATCCCATCATGGACGTGTTCGACGCCGAGGGGGTCCGCTTCGGGCTCGAGGTGCACCCGACCGAGATCGCCTACGACTTCGTCACCACGGCGAAGACGCTCGACGCGATCGGTCGACGGCCCGCGTTCGGGATCAACCTCGATCCTTCGCACTTCGCGCACCAGCATCTCGACACGGCGCAGTTCGCACTCGAGTTCGCCGACCGCATCTACCACGTCCACGTCAAGGACTCGAAGCTGCGTCTCGACGGGCGTCGCTCGATCCTGGGCTCCCATCTCAACTTCGGCGAGGAGGCCCGCGGCTGGGACTTCGTCTCGCCCGGGCACGGCGACGTCGACTTCGAGGCGTTCTTCCGCGCCCTCAACCGGATCGGATACGACGGGCCGCTCTCGATCGAGTGGGAGGACTCCGGGATGGAGCGCGAATACGGGGCACGCGATGCGCTCGCGTTCGTCCGCCGGACGGACTTCGCGCCCTCGACGTTGGCCTTCGACGCAGCGATGCAGAGGAGCGAGGGATGAGCGACGAGACAGGGTTCACCACCATGGGGCAGGTCGACTCCTCCGGTGCGATCGACACGATCGGGGTAGGGATGCTCGGGTACGCGTTCATGGGCAAGGCCCACTCGAACGCGTTCCACAAGCTCTCGTACATGGCGTGGCCACCCCCGCTGATCCCTCGGCTCGTCGCGATCGCGGGTCGTGACGAGGTCGCCGTGGCCGAGGCTGCGCGGCGCTACGGCTACGAACGGTACGTCACCGACTGGAAGGAGCTCGTCTCCGACCCGGCGATCGGCCTCTTCGACAACGGTGGGCCGAACAACCTGCACGCCGAGCCGACGATCACCGCTGCCGAGGCGGGCAAGCACGTGATCTGCGAGAAGCCGCTCGGCCGCGACGCGGCCGAGTCCTACGACATCTGGCAGCGGGTCGCGAAGACCGGCGTCGCCCACATGTGCGCCTTCAACTATCGGTTCGTGCCGGCCGTCAGGCTCGCACGCCAGCTCATCGAGGCCGGAGAGCTCGGCGAGATCCATCACTTCCGTGGCCGGTACCTCCAGGAGTGGGGGACGACCGACGCCGAGGTGTGGCGCTTCGACAAGGCGCTGGCGGGCTCGGGTGCGCTCGGCGACCTCGGCACCCATGTAATCGACCTCGCCCGCTACCTCGTCGGGGAGATCGACACCGTGGCGGCGCTCGTCGCAACCTTCAAGCCCGGTCGTGAGGTCGACGACGGCTTCGAGGCCGCCGTCCGGTTCGCGAACGGGGCGGTCGGCACGATCGAGGCGACGACGATTCGCGCCAGGGCGCAAGAACTCGTTCTGCTGGGAGATCAACGGCTCGAAGGGCTCGCTCGTCTTCGACCTCGAGCGGCTCAACGAACTGCAGATCAGCGAGGGGACCTCGGGATTCCGCACGCGGCTCGTCTCCGAGGCGGACGACCCGTTCTGGGGCTGGTGGTGGCCGCACGGGCACATGATCGGCTGGGAGCACAGCTTCGTGCACGAGCTCGAGCACCTGCTCGGTGCGATCACCGGTCGCAATGCGGTGGCGCCGCACGGCGCGACGCTCGAGGACGGCTACCGGGCCTCCGAGGTGTGCGACGCGATCGTCCGATCGGCGGAGACGCGGGATGCGACAGGAGATCGAGTACCGGGTCTAGCGCCCCGGTGCGTCGGTCTACGTCGGCCCGCATGGAGCGCCCGCGTCGTCCGCCTCTCGATCGCGCCCGTCAAGGCGCTCGGTCTCGTCCACCCGGCGGTGATCGAGCTCGGTCTCGACGGTGTGCCCGGCGACCGACGCTTCTGGCTCGTCGACGCGGACGGGCGGCTCTTCAACGGGAAGCGGGACGGTCCGCTGGTGACGATTCGCCCCGAGTGGGACGAGGCGACCCGCGTGCTGACGCTGTCGTTTCCCGACGGGACGCGCGCGACGGGGGAGGTGGAGCTCGGCGAGCCGGTGCCGATCGAGCTCTACGGTCAGCCCCATGCGTCGCGACGCGTGCTCGGCCCCTGGCAGGAAGCGCTCTCGACCTTCATCGGGCGCCCGCTGACACTGCTGTGGTCGGAGCCGCGAGCGACCGACCGTGGTCGCGGCGGCGGGACGATGTCCCTCGTGTCGCAGGGGTCGCTCGCGCGTCTCGGTGGGGAGGCGGGCGCGGGTGGGCCGCTCGACGGTCGGCGGTTCCGGATGCTGCTCGAGGTCGACGGGCTCGACCCGCACGAGGAGGACACGTGGGTCGGGTCGGAGGTGCAGGTCGGCGCAGCGCGCGTCGTGATCAACGGTGACGTCGGTCGCTGTGTCGTCACCTCGCAGGACCCTGACACCGGCGTGACCGACGTCGACACCCTCGCCGCGCTGGCGCACTACCGGCCGGACGGGCAGGCCGAACCGCTCCCGCTCGGCGTCTTCGGGGCGGTCGTGACACCGGGACGGGTCGCGGTCGGCGACCCGGTCGTTCCCGCCCCGCCCTGAGCGTCAGTCGAGCGGCGCGTCCTGGTAGACGGTGACGGTCTCGGTGTAGAACTCGAGCGCCGCACGACCCTGTTCGTGCGGGCCCCACGCGGAGCCCTTGAGCCCGCCGAACGGCACGTGGACGTCGGCACCTGCCGTCTGCGAGTTGACGTGGAGGATCCCCGCCTGCAGCTCGTTCGCGAAACGCTGGGTCGTGTGGAGGTCGCGCGTGAAGATCGCGGCGGCGAGCCCGAACTCGACCCCGTTGGCGCGCGCCAGGGCCTCGTCGAGCGATGTGAAGCGGTAGAGCGAGGTGACAGGCCCGAACACCTCCTCGCACGACAGGAAGGCGTTGTCGGCGACCCCCTCGAAGACCGTCGGCTCGATCAGGAGCGCGTCGTCGTGGCCGCGATCGCCTCCGACGGCGACGGTTCCACCCTCGCGCTTGCCGCGATCGATCGCTGCGAGGATCTCCTCGAGCGCAGACTCGTTCACGACGGGGCCGACCTCGGTCGTCGCGTCGGCCGGATCGCCGACCTTCCCGGCGGCGATCCGCGTGAGCAGTCGCTCGCGGAAGGCGTCGTAGACCGGATCCTGGACGAGAATCCGGCGGGTGGCGGTGCACTTCTGGCCGGCCGACCAGAACGCGCCTGCGTACGCCGCCTCGGCCGCTCGGTCGAGCTCCGCGTCGGCCATCACGACCATCGGGTTGTGCCCGCCGAGCTCGAGCTGGACACGGCAGTTGCGGGCGGTCGCCACGTCCCGGACGCCGCGTCCCACGGGCACAGAGCCCGTGAACGAGATCGCCCGGACGCCGGGATGTGCCACGAGCTCCGCGCCGACCTTCGACCCGGCGCCCGTCAGGACGTTGAGGACACCGGGCGGGAGACCGGCCTCTGCGAAGCACTCGGCGACGTGGAGCCCGGTCCTCGGGGCCTCGTAGGCGAGCTTCAGCACAACCGTGTTGCCATAGACGAGCGCCGGTGCGAGCTTCCAGACGGGGATCGCGATCGGGAAGTTCCACGGGGTGATGAGACCCACCACGCCGACCGGTCGTCGGCGGGTGTACAGCGTCTGGTTCGCGACCGACGGCTCGAAGAGCTCTCCTGCCGGCCGCCAGGCCTCGCCGGCGGAGAAGCGGAGGATTGCGGCTGCGCGCGCGGCTTCCATGCGGGCCTCGCGGAGCGGCTTGCCCATCTCGGCCGTCATGTCCTGGGCGATCTGCTCGACTCGTGACTCGAACGCGTCTGCGGCCTTGTAGAAGAACGCCGCGCGCCCGGGAGCGGGTGTAGCCGCCCAGCCGGGGAAGGCCGCCTGTGCGGCTTCGACCGCTGCGCGCGCGTCCTCGGCGCTCGACGCCTGGAAGATGCCCGTCACCCGGGAGGGCTGCCACGGGCTCCGCTTCTCGTAGGTCGCTCCCTCAGCCGCGTCCTGCCAGGCGCCGCCAACGAAGTTCTGGGCCGGGGTGTCGACGAGCGTGTCGGTCATGATCTCTCCTTCAGACGAGCGTCGAGGCGACGACGACGGGGTTCCTCAGCGTCCCGATCTCGGGTACGCGGATCTCGACGACGTGACCGGGTAACAGCGTGAAGTCGTCCGGCGGGACGAGGCCGGTGCCCGTGAGGAGCACGCTGCCCGCGGGCACCGGGTTGTCCCGGACGAGCCACGAGGCCAGCTCCTCGAACGTCCGGGTCATCCGACCGGTCGACGTCCGCGTCGGAATAGAGCTCGTCGCCCGCCTCGTCGAGCACGCGGAGCGTCAGCTCGAACACCGACGGCGGGGTCTCGGTCGTGTAGACGGCGGGGCCGAGCGCGCACGCACCCGCGTACACCTTCGCCTGCGAGAGGTAGAGCGGGTTTGCCCCCTCGATGTCGCGGGACGAGACGTCGTTGCCGATCGTGTAGCCGACGATCGCGCCACGCTCCCCCAGCACGAGGCCGATCTCGGGCTCCGGGACGTTCCAGTGCGAATCGGCGCGAATCCCGATCGGCTCGCCCGGCCCGACGGTGCGCCGGCACATGGCGTCCTTGAGGAACAGCTCGGGTCGTGGCGCGTCGTACACGAGCGCGTAGACGTCCTTCACCGTGCTCTCGCCCATCCGCGCGTCACGGCTGCGCTCGTACGTCACTCCCGAGCACCACACCTCGGGTGGGTCAACCGGACGCACGAGCACCCCGTCGGGTGGCAGCGCCCGCTCGAGCACGTCGTCGTCGGCGAGCGATACCTCGCCGAGCGTCCCGTCTCCCGACCGAAAACGGATCGTCCGCATCAGAAGACGGCGCGACCGCCCGAGATGTCGTACGTGGCGCCGGTCGAGAAGGAGCACTCCTCGCTCGCGAGCCAGCAGGCGAGCGCGGCGACCTCGTCCGCAGAGCCCATGCGGCCCATGGGGATCCGCTCGACCATGTAGTCGACGTGCTCCTGTGTGATCCCGTCGAGGATCGGGGTCTCGATCACCGCTGGCGCGATGCAGTTGACGAGCACACCGGTGCGCGCGACGTCCTTGCCGATCGCCTTCGTCAGCCCGATCACCGCCGCCTTCGCGGCCGAGTACGCGGCCGCCATCGGGTTCCCCTCCTTCCCGGCGATCGAGGCGACGTTGACGATCCTGCCGTAGCCGCGCTCGACCATTCCGGGCAGCACCGCGCGGTTGCAGAAGAACACCCCGTCGGCGTCGATGGCCAGCACGCGCTTCCACTCCTCGTCGGTGACGTCCACGGTACGGAGCGAGCGGCCGGGGATCCCGGCCGAGCAGACGAGGATGTCGATCGGCCCGACTTCGCGCTCGACCAGTTCGACGCAGGCGTCGACCTGCTTCGAGTCGGCGACATCGGCCGCAAACGACGCCACGCCGTCCGGCGCACCGGATGCGAGGTCGAGTGCCGCGACGCGTGCTCCCTCTCGCAGGAGACGGGTCGCGGTGGCAGCGCCGATCCCGCTCGACGCGCCCGTCACGAGTGCCACGCGACCCGAGAAACGGCCGGACTCGGTCATCGCGGCAACCCTATCCACACCTCGGTGGTCGAGGCCGCGCCCAGGGAGCCATCCGGCCCGGGAACATTCCGCATCAAGCCTCAAGAGGCTCGATGCGGGTTCGAAGCACGTCTGGATGCGGCCCTGCACACTGCGGATCGCGTTCGCCGAGAACGGCATCAAGGCAACCAGCCTTGACGCCGCTCTCGTCGAACACGCTCCTTGGCGCAGGACCACCCCAGCCGCACTCCAAACCCGCATCAAGCCTCTAGATTGTCGTGGTGGGCTTCGATCCACTCAGCGACTACCCGATCGGGGCCCGGCGGCCCGATCTCGTGACGACCCCGGCGGGGATCCCGCTGCAGCAGGTGACCATCGCCGCCGCGCGCGAGGGACGCCTCGACCCCGACGATCTCCGTGCCACAGCCGAGACGCTCGCCCGTCAGGCGGCGGTCTCTCGGGCTGCCGGGCGACGCCAGCTGGCCGACAACCTCGAGCGAGCGGCGGAGCTCACCGCCGTGCCGGACGACGAGCTGCTCGAGATCTACACGGCGCTGCGCCCGGGCCGCTCGACACCGACCGCGCTGGAGCGATGGGCCGTCCGGCTCGAGGAGCTCGGTGCCGTCGCCACGGCCGGCTTCGTGCGCGAGGCCGCCGCCGCATGCGCGGAGCGAGGGCTGCTGGCGTGAGCGACCCGCGCTCCGGGCGCTTCGCGTCCCGCGCCGGAAAGGAGCTTCGCAAGGAGCTCCTCGTCGAGCCCTGGGCGGAGCTCGGCCTGGTCGCGGCGAATGGCCCGACCGACCCCGAGCCCGAGCTGGTCGTCGAGGCGGGGACGGTGACGCGGTTGGACGGCCGCGCAGCGTCGTCGTTCGACGTGATCGACCGGTTCCTCGTCGCGCACGGGCTCGACCTCGACGTCGCGATCGAGGCCATGGCGCTCCCCGACGATCGGCTCGCGCACATGCTCGTCGACGTCGACGTTCCCCGTGACGAGCTCGTCCGCCTCGCACGAGGGCTCACCCCGGCGAAGCTCGCGCGCGTCGTCGGCAGCCTCGACCCGGTCGAGCTGATGTTCGCGATGAAGAAGCTCCGCGCCCGGCGCGACCCGGGGAACCAGGCGCATGTCACCAATCTCAAGGAGAACCCGGCTCTCCTGGCCGCGGACGCGGCTGAGGCCGCCCGGCGGGGGTTCGACGAGCTGGAGACGACCGTCGGTGTTGCGCGGTACGCCCCGCTGAACGCGCTCGCGCTCATCGTCGGCTCGCAGGTCGGGCGGCCCGGGGTCATGACGCAGTGCGCGGTGGAGGAGCGACGAAACCTCGAGCTGGCGATCCGAGGGCTCGTCACCTACGCCGAGACGCTGTCGGTGTACGGCACCGAGCCCGTGTTCGTCGACGGCGACGACACCCCCTGGTCGAAGTCGTTCCTCGGGGCCGCCTACGCATCGCGGGGGGTCAAGGTCAGGTTCACCTCGGGCACGGGGTCCGAGGCGCTGATGGGCCACGCGCAGGGGATGTCGATGCTCTACCTCGAGGCCCGATGCGTCTCGGTTGTCCGCGCCGCCGGGTCGCAGGGCGTGCAGAACGGGTCCATCTCGTGTGTTGCGCTCGCCCTGTCGGTTCCCGGTGGGACGCGCGCGATCCTCGCGGAGAACGTCCTCGCCGCCTGGCTCGATCTGGAGGTCGCCTCCGGCAACGACGCGATCGCGTCGCACTCCGCGATCCGCAAGACCGCGAAGCTCATGGGTCAGTTCCTCCCGGGCACCGACTTCGTCACGTCCGGCTACTCGGTCATGCCGCGTCGCGACAACACGTTCGGCGGCGGCAACTACGACGCCGACGACATCGACGAGTGGCTCACGATCCAGCGGGACTGGCAGGTCGACGGCGGGATCGAGCCCGTCGGTGAGGCCGAGGTCCTTCGTGTCCGTGAGCGGGGTGCGCGCGCCGTGCAGGCCGTCTTCGCGGAGCTCGGGTTGCCACCCGTGACCGAGGACGAGGTCGAGGCGGCGACACTCGGCTACGACTCGGACGACCTTCCCGACCGCGACCGGGCGGCCGACGTCGAGGCAGCGGATGCGATGCTCGAGCGACGCGTGTCCGCGCTCGAGGTGGCGCTCGCGCTCGACCGCACCGGCTTCGCGGATGAAGCGGAGGCGGTGATCGGAATGCTGCGCCAGCGCATCGCCGCCGACTACCTCCAGACCGCCGCCGTGATCGAGCCCGACGGCCTCGTCCGCTCGGCGGTCAACGACCCGAACGCGTACCTCGGCCCGGGGACGGGGTACCGGCTCGAGGGTGAGCGCTGGGAGCTGCTGCAGTCGCTCCCACACGTGGTCGACCCGCGTGAGCTCGGTGCCGGGATGCCCGGCGCGAGCGAGCTCGAGTCGGTCGGCGAGGCGGTGGTGGGTCACGACCCGATCGAGGTGGTGGTCGCCGTCGGGCCGGCGTTCGCCGAGACGTTGAGCGAGACGATCAACGGACTGCCGCACCTCCACGTGCTCGAGGCGGTCGTCGACGGGGTGCGCGAGGGTGGCGGCGTGCCGCGCATCGTCCGGGTCAAGCGGGTTGCGGACGTCGCCTTCATCGCGCACGACGGAGCGCAGCTGTCGGGCTCCGGGATCGCGCTCGGTCTCCAGTCGAAGGGAACCGCCGTCATCCATCGGGCCGACCTCCAGCCGCTCGACAACCTCGAGCTGTTCGGGATGAGCCCGCTGTACTCGCTCGACAGCTATCGCGCGATGGGGCGGAACGCCGCCGGCTATGCGCTCGGGAAGCGGGTGGGCCCGGTCCCGACCGAGCTCGACAACTTCGCGCGTGCCAAGCTCATCGTGCGGACGACGCTCCTGCATGCGCGCGAGACGCGCGCGGTCGTTCCGGGTGCGCCGGCGCTCGAGCTCTCGTTCGAACGCGCACACGTCGCCTGAGGATGCGGGTCGGTCCCGCGGCGGCTCGTCCGGGTGACGAACGCGCGACGGTGCCTGTCGGTCAGTGATCGCGCAGTCCGGCGGCCCGCTGCTCGGCTGCGAGCCGTTCTTCCGCCTCGGTCTCCTCGCGCAGGAGCCGCAGCAGGAGCCACGTGATGGTCGCGAAGAAGACGAGTGCCTGCTCTGCCGACATGAGGATCCCACCGAGGTTCTGATCCTTGGCCGCTCCGATTCCCCACAGGCGCACGGGAAGCGTCTCGTAGAAGTCGTAGATGGGGGGTGCGAAGGTCAGCGCGAGCCCGAGGAACGCGGATCCGACGAAGGCGGCGAGCACGTAGCCGATCCGTGCGAGCGTCGGGACCGAGCGCGGCGAGTCGCAGAGCACGGGCCACCAGAAGAGCAGCCCGATTGCGATCAGGAAGGCATGCTCGACGGCGAGCAGTACGGGGCTCCTGACGGCCGCGTCGTAGACCCCGCCGAGGTGGATGACGTACCAGCCGACGAGCCAGATCGGCAGTGCGACCACCGGTCGCGTCACCCATGCGAACGCGCGGCCACCGCGCTCGGCGATATCGGCTCGCATCCGCGGCGTGAGGCCGATCAGCAGCAGTGGCGGGGCCCAGTCGCTGATGATCACGTTCTGGAGGAGGTGGAAGAGGACGAGGTACTCGGTCGCGATCGTCCCGAGCGGCGAGTTGAGGGCGCCGACCACGAGGAGGCCCCCCGCGCCGAACACCCAGGGTCGCCATCGCTCGCCCGGTGTAGCGCGCCAGGCCCGGAGGTACCACCAGCCTGCGAGCACAGCGAGCACGACGAACACCGGCTCGAACGAGAACCGCCACGGGCTCGGGCTCATCGCACGTCGACCGCGGGCGACGCGGGTGTTCGCGACCGACGCGCCAAGCGCAACAGCAGCACGAGTGCGATCCCCAGCGTGATCGCCTGCTCGACCATCATCACGACACCGGCGAGCTTCTGGTCGGTCAGGGGCGAGAGACCGAGCAATCGGTGGGGCTGGTCGCTGTAGGTCTCGTAGAACGGCTCGAAGCTGAAGATCATCACGTACGAGAGGACCTGCCCCGACCAGAACACGAGCGCCGCCACACCGAGACGTTCGTTCACCGTCAGGCGCCCATGTCGTGTTGGATCGATGATCAGCGTCCACACGAGCAGGCCGACGATGACGAACGAGAGGTGCTCGAGCCGGTGTACGAGCGGATTCCGGAGCGCCGCCTCGTAGAGCGCGGGAACGTGCCAGGCGACCAGCACGCAGAGCCACAGCGGGATTGCCACGACCGGTCGCAGGAGGGTCGACAGGCCGCGTCGGAGCCAGCCGACGCGCGCGAGCGGAGCCAACAGGTCGCGCGGGAGGAAGAAGAACGCGAGCGGGCCGCGAACCGCGAGCAGCGTGAGCGCGATGCCTGCGTCGGCGATGAGGACGTGCTGGAGCATGTGGGCCGACTGGAGGTACTCCTCGGCGATCGTGTCGAGCGGGCTCAGGAGACCGAGCAGCACCACCACGACACCCGCGAGGAAGAGCGGGATCCTCGTCCACGGCGCGAGCTCCGGCCGACGTCGGTGGAGGCGTCTCCACCCCTGGAGGAAGAACCCGATCGCGACGGCCGCCGCCGTCAGTGCGATGGGGTCGGCCGACCACGCGCGCCAGAGGTCGTCCGGCGGGGTGACCGCGAGCACGGGCACACGCTAGCGCGCCGACGACGCGTCGGCCGCCGGCGCAGCGTCGTGGATCAGGTGGCGGCCGGCCCGGGCGGCATCTCGCCGACGGGCCAGGGCTTCCCGCCGAGCCCCCAGTTCTTCGGGTTGTGGCCCTCGACGATCACCCAGGTGTGGTCTCGAAGCCCGGGGTGGACGGCCTCGCAGAGCGCGTCGGTGAGCTTCTCGATCAGTGCGGCGCTCACCTCGTCGTTGACGCGGTAGTCGAACAGCTCGACGCGGATCAATGGCATGAGTGCCTCCTGGCTCGTAGACGACGCCGGACGATCCTACGAGGCGAGCACGTCCGCCGCCGCGCGCTTGCCCGACCGGATCGCGCCTTCCATGTGCATGTGACCGATCCCCGCGAGATCGGTGCAGGCCCAGTGGATCGGGCCGACAGGACGGGTGAGGTCGGGCCCGTAGCGCGAGAGACCGCCGACGCCGAACGTCGCCGCGTACGCGCCACGAGTCCACTCCTCCTCCGACCAGTTGCGCTCGACGATCTCTCGGGCGCCGAGTGCCTGTGGGCCGAGGAGGTCGGCGAGCCCTCCGAGGATGCGCTGCTGGCGCTCGGTGGCCGGGAGCCGCTCGGCGAGTTGCGCCTTCTCGCCCGCGAGGAAGACGCAGAGCACGCCGGGTCGACCCGCAGGAGGGGTGTTGTCGTACACCTCGCGGACGAAGCCGTACGGCGCAAAGCCCTCACCGGCGAGCCCGTCCGCCCGCCAGAACGGCTCGTCGTAGACCGCGAGCACCTTGATCACGTCACCCTGGGTCATCGCCTGGTGCAGCCGCGCCCGCCACGCGGGCAGCGCGGGGGCGAAGCGGATCGCACCGACGACGTTCGGCGGCACCGCGACGATCGCCCGAGCTGCGGCGACGGCGCCACCGTCCACTTCGATCGTCATCCCGCTCGAGGTCCAGGTGATCGTCCGGACGGGTGCGTCGAGGCGCACGCGGTCGCCGAGACGCTCTGCGAGGCGTAGCGGGATCAGCTGCGACCCACCGACGACGCGCGAGTTGAGGCAGAGGTCGGGCTCGAACAGGTTCGCGACGCTTCCGGCGCCAGCGACAGTGGCGAGCGCCCCGAGCACGGAGAACGACCCGGCGGGCTTCGTCATGTAGCCACCGGCCATGAACGCCCGCAGCAGGTCGCGGGCCAGCGTGTCGTCGACCTCGGCGTCGAGCCACTGCTCGAAGCTGATCGCGTCGAGCTCGGCGGCACGCGGGTGGGCCCACGGCGCCTCGGGGTCGAGCTCGGAGGCGAGCGCGTCGAGCGTTTCAACTGCCGCCCCATAGGCGCGCGCCGACGCTTCGGGGAGCGGATCGTCGTCGCCGTGGTAGCGATGGAGCGTGCCGCCGGCATCGAGGTAGACGTGGTCGCCCTCGCGGTAGGCGTGGAAGAGCTCGAGCTCGAGACCGGCGAGCATGGCGTGCATCTCGGACTGGTACGGCGCCACCCACTGGCCGCCGAGCTCGTTCGGCTCGCCGCCGATCTCCGTGTTCAGCACCCGTCCACCGACCCGCTCGCGGGCCTCGAGCACGACGACATTGCGCCCGGCCCGATCGAGCTCGGTCGCAGCCGTGAGGCCGGCGATCCCGGCTCCGACGACGACGACATCGACCTCTGTCGTCTTCATGCCGTGATCTTTGCAGATCCTGACCGCGCGGTCAGGATGACGTCCTCAGCGGGCGGCGTAGCCGCCGTCGACCGGTAGCAGGACGCCCGTCACGTAGCGCGCGTCGTCCGAGAGCAGGAACGCGATCACGTCGGCGACGTCCTCGGGAGCGCCCCAGCGACCCGCGGGGATCCGGCTGTCGACCTCGCGCCGTCGCCAGTCCTCGAGCGTGCTCGTCATGTCGGTCTCGATGTACCCGGGCGCGACGGCGTTGACGCGGACACCCTGCGCGGCGAGCTCGTTCGACAGCGCCTTCGCGAGCTGAGCGATCCCGCCTTTCGAGGCGGCGTAGGCCGAGACGTTGTAGCCGCCCGTCAGCGACATCATCGAGCCGAGGAGGACGATCGCGCCGCCGCCCTGTGCCACCATCCGCGCCGCTGCTGCCTGCGTGAGGACGAACGCGGCACGGAGGTTGACCCCCACGACCGTGTCCCACTCCTCGAGCGTGTGCTCGAGGAACGGCTTGCGGACGATCGTCCCTGCGTTCACGACGAGTGCGTCGATCCGCTCGAGGCGCTCGACCGCCGTGCGGGTGGCCGCCGGGTCGAGCAGGTCGACGCCGCTCGCGCGCTCCGCGGTCTCGACGTGCCAGCCGTCGCGCCGGAGCCGCTCGGCGGTGGCGGCACCGATCCCGCGCGAGGCGCCGGTGACGAGCGCCACCTTTGCCATCTCAGCGCTCGACGTGGAGGGATCCCGCGAGGTCCCCGAGCACGAGATCGCGCGCGCGGTCGGGGATATGGTCGAGCGGGACCGGGCCGAGCGCCTCGATGAACGTGACCCCCTCGGCCGAGAAGAGCTCGTGCTCGACCCCGCGGTTCACGACGCAGACATCGCCGGCGCCGAGCTCGCGCGACTCGTCACCGATCGTCATCGTCAGCGACCCGTCGAGGACGAGCATCACCTGCTCGGTCGCCTCGTGGCTGTGACGCGCGACGGTCGTGCCGGGCTCGTATGTCACCCGGCCGAGGAACACCTGGTCGCCGGCGATCGCATGGAGCCCTACGCCGTCGAACATGGCGTAGGGCTCGCGACCGTTGAACGTGCCGAACGGAGTGCTCATGCGGCGTTGAACGAGATCCCGCCGCTGGCGACGGTGTTGACCGAGAGCTCCTGATCGAACACGACCGTCTTGCCGTCGCGTTGGGGCTCCGCCTTCGCCTCGAGCGCACGCAGCACTCGCTCCGGAGTGATCGGAAGCTCCGTCACCCAGACCCCGAGCGCGTCGTAGACCGCCGTGGCGATCGCCGGCGGCTGCGCGTTGTTCGCCATCTCGCCGATCCCCTTCGCCCCGTAGGGCCCGTCGGCCGACGGGTTCTCGATGAGGATCGTGTCGATCTGCGGCATGTCCTCCATACCCGGCGCGAGATACGAGCCGAACGCGTCGCCCCGGTGCTCGGGCGAGGGGTAGTACGGGTAGCAGCTCTCCAGTACGCCGAGCCCGAGACCCTGGATCGCGCCACCCTCGATCTGCCCCTCGACGAGGGTCGGGTTCAGCGCCCGACCGACGTCGTACACCTGGACGAGCCGGGTCACCGTCACCTCGCCGGTCTCGTCGTCGACCTCGACCTCGGCCGCGCACGCGGCGTACGAGATCGCGGAGTGGGGCGGCAGGTCGACCTGACCGGTGGAGGGGTCGACGATCGCCGCGAACGGCTTGAGCTGGGCCCCGGTGCCGGTGATCAGCTCGCCGTAGCCCCACGTCGCTGCCGCAGCGACGTCGGGGACGGCGATCTTCTTCTGCGGCGCGCCCTTCGCCAGCACCTCGCCGTCGACGATCTCGAGGTCGGCGGGGTCGATCTCGAGCTCCTTGCCCGCGATCTCGAGGATCTTCTCCCTGACCTTCTCCGCGGCCTTCTCGACCGCCTTGCCGGCCACGAACGTCGCCCGGGAGGCAAACGTCCCGGTGCAGACCGGTGACGAGTCCGTGTTCGAGTTGTCGTAGGTGACCCAGTCGTACGGCACGCCGATCGTCTCGGCGACGATCTGCGACTGGATCGTCTTCGAGCCGTTGCCGATGTCCGACGTCCCGGCGAACACGTCGACGCGCCCGTCCGGCTTCACCTTGATCCAGGCCTGCGACGGATCGCCGTTCTGGTTCATGCCCGTCGGGTACTCGATCGCCGCGATCCCGCGGCCGGTGTGCTTGGCCATGATCTATCTCCTCCCGCCGGACGCGATCGAAACGTGTAGGGGCCGGGCATGCCCGGCCCTGATGCGAGCACAGCGATGCATCAATGATCCTCCGGGTTGCCGAGTTGGCCCACGAGGTGCTCCGGGAGCATGTCGCCGTCGCGTGGGTCGCGGGTCATCCCTGCGTAGGCGGGTGGGAGCTCCACCTCCATGCCCTGTGCGAGGGCCTTGACGACGGGGACGGTCGACGGGTCGGTGTACACGACACGGTTCGGCGAGGTGTCGCCGATCCGGTTCGCGTTCTTCAGCCGGATCTCGTACGGATCGAGACCGAGCTCGTGCGCGATCCGGCTGATGTGGGTCTCCGTCGCAAACGACACCGAGGTCACGCCGAAGCCCCGCATCGCGGTCGTCGGGACGCGGTTCGTGAACACGACGTACCCGTCGAACTCGAGGTTCGGGATGGTGTACGCGCCGGTGTGGTGGAACGAGTGCTTGGTGAGCCCGTACGGCGAGAAGCGTGCGTACGCGCCGGAGTCGTGGAGCGTGAGCATCCTCCGACCCAGGATCCAGCCGTCCTTCGTCACCGCGTCCGCGAGCTCGATGTGCCACGGTGCCCGCGTCGAGGAGCAGAGGAACTCCTCCTCACGCGTCCAGCGCCACTTGACCGGTCTCCCCGCCTTCATCGCGAGCAGCGAGCAAAGCGTCTCGGTGGCGGTGTCGACCTTGCCGCCGAAGCCGCCGCCGACCGTGCCGCCAACCACCTTGAGCTTGTTGAGAGGCACCTGGAGATGCGCGGCGACGACGCCCATCGAGAAGTAGAGAGCCTGTGTGCACGAGTAGATCGTCAGCCTCCCGTTCGCCTCGGGTACCACGAGACAGACCTGGGTCTCCAGCGGGACATGCTCGATCGCGGCCGGCCGGTAGACGCCCTGGACGATCAGGTCGGCCTTGTCGAACGCCTCCTCGATGTTCCCCTTCCTGATCTGGCGACGATCCATCTCGCCCTCGAAGTGCGGGTACCAGTTGCCCCACTGATGGATCTTCGGGGCGTCGGCGTCGAACGCCTTGCGAATGTCGAACAGCCCGGGCCGCTCCTCGAAGGTGACTCCGATCGCCTCGACCGCCGCCTGTGCCGCCTCCTCGCTCTCCGCTGCGACGACCGCGATCGGCTGGCCCTTGTACCGCACCTCGCCCTTCGCGAGCAGCGGCTCGTCCGCCGGGATCCCGAGCGCGGACAGGTGCCCGTACTCGAGCAGCGGGACGTCCTTCCAGGTGACGATCGCGTGGACGCCGGCCAGCGACTCTGCCTTCGCCGTATCGAGCTCCGACATCGTCGCCGAGTGGACGGGGGAGCGGAGCGCCTTGACCCAGAGCGCGCCCGGGGCGCGGACGTCGTCGACGTAGATCGTGCGACCGGTGACGTGCTCGATCCCGTCGTAGCGGGGTAGACGTGCGCCTACGGCCTTCACTGGACACCTCCGAGGTTCGTCATCGACGCGCCCGCGGCGGTCACCGTGAGGTCGAACTCGTCCCCGCGCGCCGTAGCGGCCACGGCATCGAGGATCTTCACGTACCCGGTGCACCGGCAGACGTGGCCGGCGAGCGCCTCCTGGATCTCGACGCGGTCGTCGCTTCCACCGCCTTCGACGTAGGCGTGCGCAGCCATCAGCAGACCCGACGTGCAGAAGCCGCACTGGGCCGCGTAGTGGTGGGTGAACGCCTGCTGGATCGGTGCGAGTCGCTCGGGTGTCCCAAGCCCTTCGACCGTCGTGATCTCGGCTCCGTCGACCATGGCGGCGGTCGTGAGGCACGACCTCCGCGGTGCGCCGTCGACGAGCACGGTGCAGGCTCCGCAGCCGCCCTGCTCGCACCCGGCCTTCGGGCTCGTGATCCCGAGCTCCTCGCGGAGCACGTCGAGCAGGGTCGTCAAGGGGCCGCTCTCGATCGCGTGGGTCGCCCCGTTCACGGTCAGGTTCATGCGCTCTCCTCGAGGGTCGACAGGGCCCGGCGGACGAGCACGGGGAGGGTCTTGCCCCGGTACCAGGCGGAGGCCAGGGCGTCATCGTGCGGTGCGACGTCACCGAGCGCCGCCTCACCGGCAGCTGCAGGGTCGGCAGCGCTCTCGGCCGACGGGAGCCGCACCCCGTGCGAGCCCGTCCCGGTCGCGGCGACCCTGACCGACCCGTCCGCGAGCCGCGCGGCGGACACCGCCATCGTCGTGTAGGCGTGGGCGTGCGGACGGTCGAGCGCGGCGAACGCGCCGGCGGCCGGCTCGTCGTACGAGACGTCGAGCAGGAGCCGTCCATCGCGATGCGCCAGGAAGTCGTCGAGCGGCTGCTCGGTGATCCCGCCGGCCCCGGCCGAGCGGGCCGTCGCCCCGACGGCGAGCAAGGGTCCCTGGAGGTCGCCGTGCGGCACGTCCACGCCCTTCCCGGCGCACAGGTTCCCGCCGAGCGTGCCCTGCGACCGCACCTCGAGGTCGGCGACGTTTGCAGCGCAGGGGCCGATCGGCGCCCCGAGCGCGACGAGCTCCTGCACCGGGGTCGCCGCTCCGATCGTGATCCGCGTGCCGTCGCGCGTGACGCCTGCCAGGCCAGCGTCCCTCAGGAGCAGCGCCTTCGTCACGCTCGTCCGTCCACCCGTGAGCTCCGGGACGACGATCGTCCCACCGCCGATCACCGTGACTCCGTCCCCGTCCCCGAACTGCGCGACCGCCTCGTCCGCCGACCCGGGGAGGAGGACCTCCGTGGTCTGTGTCATCGACCTTCCTTCACTCGTCGTTTTCGCTGCGAGTCTAACCCCGCCGACCGAAAAGAATCGATTATCGGTTGATTGGTCGCGCTGAGCCGGGCGCTAGGCGCCGGTGGAAGGGCCGGGCATGCCCGGCCCCTACGAGGCAGTCGTGACCGGTCGGTCACGACTGCTGCTCACCCGCGATCCCCCAGTGCTTGGGGTCGACGCCCGTGATCACGACCTGGATGTGCTCCTTGGCGGCGCCGCTCGTCTCCGCCAGCGCATCGGTGAGCGCGGAGATCATCTTCGGCACGGAGTCCGCGGTGACCCGCCGGTCGTACAGCTTGACCTCGATCATCGGCATCCTGTGTCCTCCTTCGTCGGTTGTCGGAAGAGTGTTACACCGTCGCCAGGGGTCGGTGCCGAGCCACTGTCTCTCAACCGGGCGGTGCGGCCCACACCCCGTCCTCGAGCATCGCCCCGTCGGGCGGGGGTGACGCCTCGGCGGCTGCGAGGCCGGCCGCCACCTCGTTCGCGACCCCGGCGCGGAGGCGCTCGAGCTCGTCTCGGGTGATCCCGTCCAGCGTGAGCCGGAGCTCGATCCGCTCCACCGGGTCACGTGCGGCGAACGCAGCTCGCAGCTCCCGTGCAACGTAGCGGCCGTCGTCGTGAGCCGCATGGCCGTGGATTCGCAGCGTGACCGCCTCGACCGCCTGAGGCCCCTGCCCCGATCGCGCGCGCTCGACCGCGGCCCGGACCGCGTCGAACGTCGTCACCGCGTCGGTGCCGTCGACGCTGTCACAGGGAATCGACCAGCCACCAAAGACGCGCTCGTCGATCTGCGTGTTGACCATCTGGCGCTCGATCGGGGTCGAGTACGAGTAGTGGTTCCGCTGGATCACGAACACGGCTGGCACCCGCCAGAGCCCTGCGAGGTTGAAGCCCTCGTGCGTGTCCCCGACAGAGAGCGCGCCTTCCCCGAGGAACGTCAGCGCGACGCGCGCAGCGCCGCGACGCTTGAACGCGAGTGCCGCCCCGACCGTCACGGGGACGAGGTCGCCGAGCATCGAGACGAGCGGGAACACCCCGCGGTGCGGGGCGCCGAAGTGCATGTTCCCGTCCCGGCCGCGCGTGGGTGAGTCGCCCCGGCCGAGGAAGTTTCGGAAGACGTCTGCGGTCGTCGCGCCGCGCGCGAGATGGACGGCCAGCTCGCGGTTCAGCGGGCAGACGACGTCGTCGTCGCCGAGTGCAAGCCCTGCGCCGGCCGCCACCGCCTCCTGACCGCGGCCGTCGTAGAACGAGCCCGGGATCCGACCCTGGCGGTAGAGCGCAAGCGCGCGCTCCTCGAACAGGCGCTGGAGCAGCACGAGCCGATGGAGCTGCGATCCGCTCCTCGCGCGAGACGGTGGCGACGTCGCGGCAGGGATCAGTAGGCAAGGAGCTCCTCGAGCGCACGCGCGGTGGTGTCGACGTCGGGGAGGAATGCGTCCTCGAGCTCGGGGGCGAACGGCACCGGTGTGTCGGGGGGCGCGTGCACCGCCGGCGGCGCGTCGAGATCCGCGAATGCGTGCCGCGCGACGAGCGCGAGGACGAGGCTCGCGACCCCCGCGGAGCGTGGTGCCTCCTGCACGACCAGCAGGCGTGAGGTACGCCGGACGGAGCTCGAGCACGGCCGCCTCGTCGAACGGCCACACTGTCCGGAGGTCGACGATCTCGACGTCGACGCCGAGCTGCGCGACGGCCCCGAGCGCAACCTCGAGCCCCGACCCGTACGTCACGACGGTTGCATCGGCGCCGGCGCGGGCGACCCACGCGCGGCCGATCGGCGTGCGGTGCCCCCGCGGTGGCAGCGGCCCGGTCAGCCTGCGGTACAGCGCCTTGTGCTCGAACACGAGCACCGGGTCGGGGTCGTCGATCGCGGCACGGGTGAGGCCATAGGCGTCCTCGACGGTGGCCGGGCACACGACCTTGAGCCCGGGCTCGCCGACGAACCAGCCCTCGGGCGAGCCGGCGTGGAAGGGGCCGCCGCGGATCCCGCCTCCCGACGGCATCCGCACGACGAGCGGGATCTGCTGACCGCTCCGCCAGTGGGTCTTGGCCGCCACCGTGACGATCGGGTCGAAGGCGCACGCCACGAAGTCGGCGAACTGCAGCTCGACCACCGGTCGCTCGCCCATCCACGCGGCTCCGATCGCGGCGCCGACGAAGCCCTCCTCGGCGATCGGCGTGTCGATCACGCGATCCTCGCCGAAGACCTCGAGCAGGCCTTTCGTCACCCCGAACGCGCCACCGAAGTGACCGATGTCCTCGCCGAGCAGGAACACGCGATCGTCGTCCTCGAGCGCGTCGCGCAGAGCGGCGGTGATCGCCTCGAGGTACGTGACCTCGACCTGCTCGCCCGCTTTGCCCGGCTCATCCAGCGACATGGGGCACGTATACCGCGTTGCGCCCTACCTTTTCCCGCTCGGCGTCGTCTCAGCTTGGTGATGCCCGATCACGGGAGCGCCGATCAGACCTGGGACGCCCAGCGCATCCTCCTCCGTCAGGAGCAGGAGCGCGAGGTGCAGCTCACGCACGCCCTCGCCGCAGCGGAGTTCGCTCTCGCGCGGGAGGCGTTTGCCGTGAGCCGCACCTTCGCGGAGGTCGGGCTCGACTTCGACCCGGTGACGTTCGTCGTGCTGCGCGTGCTCGACGCGAGCGCGTCGGAGTACACCGACCCCGGCGAGTGTCTCCACGCGCTCAGCGAGTTGGGGACGCTCGACCGCTCGATCGAGCTCGCCGCCGCGTTGCTCGACGAAGCGGCCTGACCCACCCGCGCCTGTACCCTCAGGCGGTGGGTTTCGACACGATCGACGAGCTCGAGGCCGCGCTCAGGGCGGCCGACTACCTGCCCGACCGCGGCCTCTCGACCGCGCTGTTCCTCTCGCTCACCCTCGAGAAGCCCCTCCTGCTCGAGGGCGAGGCGGGCGTCGGCAAGACCGAGGCGGCGAAGTCGCTTGCGATCGCCACGGGGTCGCGGCTGATCCGACTGCAGTGCTACGAAGGGCTCGACGTCGCCCACGCGGTCTACGAGTGGAACTACCCGCGTCAGCTCCTCCACATCCGCGCAGCGCAGGAGGGGACCGTCTCCGAGGACGAGCTGTTCGGGCCCGAGTTCCTGATCCGGCGCCCGCTGCTCGAGGCGATCGAGAGCGACGAGCCCGTCGTGCTGCTCATCGACGAGATCGACCGAGCCGACGAGGAGTTCGAGGCATTCCTGCTCGAGGTGCTCTCCGACTTCCAGATCACCGTCCCCGAGCTCGGCACGATCCGCGCCCGTCGCCGGCCCGCTGTCGTGCTGACCTCGAACCGCACCCGCGAGCTCCACGATGCGCTCAAGCGCCGGGCGCTGTTCCACTGGATCGGACACCCGTCGGTCGAGCGCGAGATCGAGATCGTACGGATCCGCGTCCCGGGCGTCCCGGAGCGGCTTGCTGCCGAGGCCGCCGCATTCGTGCGCGAGCTCCGCGGGCTCGACCTCGCCAAGCCGCCCGGGGTCGCGGAGACGATCGACTGGGCGATGGCGCTGAACGCGCTGGGGCGCAAGGAGATCGACGCCGAGGTCGTCGAGCAGACGCTCGGGTCGGTGCTGAAGTACCGCGAGGACATCGAGACCGTGCGCGACGAGACGCTCTCGCGGCTCGTCGAGACCGCTCGCGCCGCGTCGGCGCGGTAGCGATGGCGAGCGGCGACGCGATCACGGGCCACGTGGTCACGTTCGGGCGTGTCCTGCACGAGGCAGGCCTGGAGATCGGCCCCGGACGGGTGGCCGATGCGCTGCGTGCGCTCGACTCCGTCGACCTGACGCGGCAGGAGGACGTCTACTTCTCGCTGCGCCAGACGCTCGTCTCGCGGCACGACGACCTCGACCTGTTCGACCGGGCGTTCGGGGCATGGTTCCTGCGGGCGCCCGTCCTGCCACCGGTGCGGACCGGCACCTCGGCCGATACCGTCGTGCGGATCGGCGAGTCGCCGGTCGACCGGCTGCGCCCGGGCGATGCGGACGAGAGCGCAGGCGAGGACCCCCTCGAGCTCGGCGCGTCGGCGGACGAGCTGCTCCGCGACAAGGACTTCGCCGAGCTGACGGGTGACGAGCTCCGCCGGATCCGGGAGCTCATTCGCTCGATCGCACGGCAGCGCCCGCAGCGGATGTCGCGGCGCCGCTCGCTCGATCGGCGTGGTGACAGCCTCGACATGCGTCGGCTCATCCGCCGATCGCTGAGGACAGGTGGCGACCCGGTCGACCGCCCCTACCGCGCCCGGAAGGACGTCCCGCGGAAGCTCGTCGTCCTCTGTGACGTGTCCGGCTCGATGGACAGCTACGCGCGGGCTCTGCTGCTGTTCCTCCACGCGGTCGTCGGGAGCGGTCGAGGGGTGGAGGCGTTTGCGTTTGGGACGCGCCTCTCGCGGCTGACGCCCGAGCTCGCGACACGTGATCCGGAGGCCGCGCTCGAGAAGTGCACCGAGGCGGTCGTCGACTGGGGTAGCGGGACCCGGATCGGCGCGTCGCTGAGAGAGTTCAACGAGGTCTACGGCCGGCGGGCGCTGTCGCGCGGAGCCGTGGTGGTGATCGTCTCGGACGGGTGGGAGCGCGACGATCCGTCGCTGGTCGGCCGGGAGATGGCCCGGCTCGCGCGGGCCGCGTACGCGGTGGTCTGGGTCAACCCGCTCAAGGGGAACCCGGACTACCAGCCGCTCGCCGGGGGCATGCGCGCGGCGCTGCCCTTCGTCGACCGGTTCGTCCCCGGCCATAATCTGAGGAGTCTCGAAGAGCTGGCGGCGGTGCTCGCCGGCATCGAAAGGAGGCATGCAGCGTGAAAGAGATTCTCGACGAGGTGCAGAAGTGGCGGGCCGACGGGGAGAAGGTGGTCGTCGCGACGGTCGTCGCCACTCGCCGCTCGGCGCCGCGACCCGTCGGCACGAGCCTCGCGATCTCGGAGTCCGGAAAGATGTGCGGCTCGGTCTCGGGAGGATGCGTCGAGAGCGACGTGTTCGAGAACGCGATGGGCGTGCTCGAGAGCGGGGAGCCGCGGATGCTGTCGTACGGCATCACCGACGATCTCGCCTGGTCGGTCGGGCTGCCGTGCGGCGGCGAGATCGACGTGTTCGTGGAGCCCGTCGAGTGACCTTCCTCGCGCGGCTGACCGAGCTACGCGAGACGGGCGTGCGCGGCGTTCTCTTCACCGTCGTCGAGGGTGACGGCGTCGGTGCGAAGGCGCTCGTCGTCGAGGACGGCGAGACGCTCGGCGACGGCGTCCCCGCGTGGGCGCTCGACGAGTTCGACGAGCTCGTCCGGCGCGGCAAGAATCGCCTTCTGGTCCGGGACGAAGTCAAGGTGTTCGCCGAGTGGTACGGGCCGCCTCCACGCGTGCTCGTCTACGGCGCGGTCGACACCGCCGAGGCGCTCGCGCAGGGCGTCAAGCTGCTCGGCTGGACGGCGATCGTCGCCGATGCGCGGGCGAAGTTCCTCACGAAGGAGCGCATCCCGTCGGCGGACGAGCTCATCGGCGAGTGGCCGCAGGAGGCGATCGCCCGGGTCGCGCCCGACCACCAGACGGCGATCGTGGTGCTGACCCACGACGACAAGTTCGACGAGCCTGCGCTGATCGCGGCGCTCGAGACCGAGGCGTTCTACATCGGGGCGCTCGGGTCGCGACGCAATCAGGAGCGGCGACGAGAGCGGCTGCTCGAGGCGGGTGTCGCCGAGGAGGCGCTCGAGCGGATCCAGGGCCCGTGCGGGCTCGATATCGGCGCCGACACCCAGGAGGAGACCGCGCTCTCGATCCTCGCCGAGATCCTCGCGGTCCGTGGGCGTCGCAGCGGCGGGCCCCTGCGCGACGCCAAGCAGCGGATCCACGTCGAGATGTAGAGGTCGGGCATGCCCGGCCCTGACCACCGTCGCGTGGCAGGTGGCTCCGACCCTGCGAACGGTGCGTTGCCGATCACGCCCGGGCGCCGCGCCGCGCGTGCCTGATCTGGGCGGGTAACAGCGGCCACAGCGCGAGCTCCCGGAGCGTGGCGCGAACCGACCCCTCGCCGGCCGCGGCGACGGTGACGCCCACCCTGCTCCCGCGTAGCAGCCACCTGAACGCGGCCCGGGCGCGCCGGGCATGCCAGCGCGAGGTGACCACGACCACCTCGGTCGCCTCGGCGGCCGCGATGTCGTCCAGCGCGTTCGCCGCGTTCTCGGCCGTGGTGCGCGCGTCCTCGTCGACGACGACTCTGCGCGCCGGGCCACTCCAGGCCTCGCGCATCAGCGCGGCCTCGGAGCGGCCGCCGGGTCTTCGCGCCCAGCCCGACAGGACGACGACGTCGTCCGCGGTCGTCAGCGCGGCGGCCTGCGCGAGCCGTTCCGCGCAGATCGGGTGCAGCCCCGGTCCGCGGCCATCCGAGTAGCCGAGGACGACCACGACGCGGGCGCTCATCCGTTGCGGCGTCGCAACCAGCGGAAGAACAGAAGCGTCGCGATCACGGTGAGGACGAGCTTGACCGCCTTCTTCCCCTGGAGCTTCGATTCGCCGTGCTCGCGCTCGCGCATGTGGACCGCGACCTCCTCCACACGGAGCCCGGCCTCCTTGAGCCGCAGGAGCGCCTCGACCTCCGGGGCCCCGCTCGCGTACGGCTGGGCCATGATCGCCATCGCGGAGCGGTTCACCGCGGCCATCCCCGAGGTCGGGTCGTGAAACCGGCGCCCGAGGCGGACACGCATCGCTGACTGGAGCAGTCCGATGCCGAGCCGCCGTGCAGGGCTCGGCTCGTAGCGGTCGGCCTCGTACCCTTGGCCCTCGGCGAACCGGGAGCCGATCGCAGCGTCGCACGCGCCGGAACGGACGAGGTCGAGCAGCCGGACGAGCTCGTCCACCGGATGCTGACCGTCGGCGTCGACGCGACCGCAGAACGCGTACTCGCGGTCGAGCGCCTCGCGGTATCCCGCGGCGATCCCGGCGCGGAGCCCTCGGTTCTCCCCGAAGGAGACGACGATCGCACCCGCGTGACGGGCGACATCGGCCGTCGCGTCGGTCGAGCCGTCGTCGATCACCAGGACGTCCGCGGTCGGCAGCTCGCGGGCGAGCTCGTCGAGCACCGCAGGCAGCCCGGCCTCCTCGTTCCACGCGGGGATGAAGACCACGGTGTCGGCTCCTGTCACAGAACGGAGGGTACTGGGTACCCGTCGCGTTCCTTGTAGAGTCGCCGTCGACGACGCTGTCACGAAAGGAGAGCCGCCGTGTCGGGTATCGACGCGAACTCGGACGCGATCTACGAGCTGGTCGAGCGTGACTCGGCGGTGGAGCAGCTCGCGACCGGCTTCACCTTCACCGAGGGGCCGATCTGGCATCCCGGCGACCAGGTCCTGTACTTCTCCGACATGCCGGCGGACATCCGCCGCAAGGTCACGCTCGACGGTGCAGTGACCGAGGTTCGGAACCCGTCCTTCAAGTGCAACGGCATGACCCTCGATGCGGACCACAATCTGCTCGTCTGCGAGCACGTCTCGAGCTCGCTCGTCCGCGAGCGCACCGACGGCGTCCGCGAGACGCTCGCCTACCACTACGGGGGCAAGTACCTGAACAGCCCGAACGACGTCTGTGTCCGCTCCGACGGCACGATCTACTTCTCCGACCCGTGGTACGGGCGCTTCCCGGGCTTCGGGATCGAGCGGGCACGCGACCTGGGCTGGCAGGGCGTGTTCCGCATCCCGCCCGGCGGCGGTCAGGACGAGCTCGACCTCGCAGTCGCCGAGGACGAGTTCGACATGCCGAACGGGCTCTGCTTCTCGCCCGACGAGTCGCTCCTCTACGTCAACGACACGCCGCGCGCCCACATCAAGGTGTGGGACGTGAACGCCGACGGCACGCTCGCGAATGGCCGCATGTTCTTCGAGGGCATCGGCACCGGGGTGATCGAGGAGGGGATCCCCGACGGGATGAAGTGCGACGAGCGGGGGAACGTCTGGGTGACCGGCCCGCGCGGCGTCTGGGTGATCTCACCCGAGGGCGAGCACCTCGGCACGGTTCTCGTCCCCGAGGCCGTCGGCAATCACACCTGGGGCGGGCCCGACTGGCACACCCTGTTCATTCCCTCGTCCACGTCCGTCTACACCATTCGCACGACCGTTGGCCCGCGCCGCGAGTCGTACATGCGCTAGCGGATCAGAGGAAGGAGAGACACCAATGGCCGATTTCACGCTCGACCCGAGCCGCTGTGCGCTGATCATCCTGGACCTCCAGAACGACGTCATCATCGAAGGCGGCGCCTTCGCCGAGTCCGGGTCGCCGGAGCACGCCAAGGAGCAGAACGTCGTCGAGAACGTCAAGGACCTCGCGGCGCTCTGCCGGTCGAAGGGGATCCCGGTGATCCACGTCTGGTACATCGTCGAGGAGGGCGCCGCCGGGATGAAGCTCAACGCGCCGCTCTTCAACGGCGTCAAGGACACGGGCGCGCTCGTGCGCGGCACGTGGGGTGCGGCGCCCGCCGCCGGGCTCGAGGCACAGCCGGGCGACTTCGTGGTCGAGAAGATGCGCATGAGCGCCTGGCAGGACACGAAGCTCGAGCAGCTGCTCCAGGGTACGGGTCGAGACACGGTCATCGTCACCGGTGCCTGGACGAACATGTCGATCGAGCACACGTCTCGAACCGGCGCGGACAAGGGCTACGCGATGGTGGTTCCCGAGGACGGATGTTCGACGATGAACGCCGAGTGGCACAACGCGTCGATCAACTACGCGCTCCAGAACGTCGCGACGGTGACGAGCTGCGCCGACGTCAAGGACGCGCTCGGAGGCTGAGGAGGCGAGCTCCGGGGCTCGCGGCGATCGCCCGGGCACAGGAGCGCCTCGAGCGAATGAAGACGCGCGCCGCGCTGTTCCACGCCGTCGGCGAGCCGTTCGAGGTCGCCGAAATCGACCTCGCCGACCCGGGGCCGAATGACGTCGTCGTCCGCATGGCAGCGGTCGGAATCTGCGGCACCGACCTGCATCAGGTGAAGGGCGAGTTCCGCCGACCGACGCCGATGGTCCTCGGCCACGAGGGCGCCGGGGTGATCGAGGCGGTGGGGGAGGCGGTCACGAAGGTCGCTCCCGGGGACGAGGTCGTGCTGTCGTGGGCACCGTCGTGCGGGGAGTGCGCGGGCTGCCGTCGTGGGCGTCCCGCGACCTGTCGGGCGTTGAACGCGGCGATCCCGAACGGCACGCTCCCCGACGGGACGACGGGAATGTCGCTCCGGGGCGAGACCGTCTACCGAGGGACCGCGACCGGGTGCCTTGCGGAGCGGGTCGTCGTGTCCGAGCAGGTCGCTCTGCCGGTCAGCGGCGTGCCGCTCGAGCAGGCCGCACTCCTCGGCTGCGCAGCGCTCACCGGGGTCGGGGCGGTCATCTTCGCCGCTCGGGTCGAGCCGGGCTCGAGCGTGCTCGTGGTCGGGGCCGGTGGCGTCGGCCAGTTCGTCGTTCAGGGCGCGAGGATCGCCGGCGCGTCGCAGATCGCGGTGGTCGATCCGATCGCGGGTCGCCGCGAGCGGGCGCTCGCGCTGGGAGCCACCCACGCGTTCGCCCCCGACGAGGTCCTCGAAGGGCTGCGGGCTGTCGCGCCCGACGGGGTAGACGTCGGCTTCGACGCCGTCGGCGACCCGCAGACGACCGTCACGGCGCTTCGCCTCACGCGCGACGGTGGGCTCTGCGTGATCGTTGGGCTTCCCGCGGCCGGGCTCCGCCTCGAGCTCGATCCGTTCGAGCTGATCCGACGCGAGAAGCGCCTCACGGGGACGTTGTACGGATCCGAGGACCCGGCGATCTCGCTCCCGGCGATGCTCGCGTTCCTGGCCGAAGGCAGGCTCGAGCTCGCGTCGCTCGTAGGCCCGTCGTTCCCGCTCGACGAGATCGACGCCGCCATCGCGGCGAGCCTCGCGGGCGAGGCGGGTCGCGTGCTCGTCAGGCCGTAGCCTCCGGGTCGTCGTCCCGTGCTGACAGGGTCGTGGCGAGTGCCGCGACGACCTCCTCCTGTAGCCACGAGAGATAGTGGTACAACGCGTGGCGCGGCGCGTTCGGATCGGATGGGTCGATCCCACCGACGTAGGTCTCCTCCGTGACGTCGAGCTCGGTCCCGAGCGCGAGCCTGAAGCTCTCCAGGGCCCGTAACCAGGCGACGAGCTCCTCGTCGCTGAGCTCGTCGGCGAACACGGTCTGCTCGAACGTGGCGAGGGCGGCCACGTGCCCGTCGACGAGCCCTTCGCCGACGAGCCGGTGGTAGTCCTCGTTGGCGGCGGGGTCGCCCAGATAGGCGGGCGGGAAGAGCCGGTAGAGCGTCGGCTCGTTGTCGGCGAAGGCGGCCCGCATCTGCCCGGGGAGGACGGCGAGCACCTCGCGCTCCTCGCGTGGCAGCCTCACCCGATAGCCGCCCTTGCGCGCCGGCGCGATGCCACGACGGGGCCCCATGGCGCGACACGGTACGGCACGCGACAATCCGGCCGTGGGGACGCACATCGCCGAAGCACCCGTGGAGGTCACGCATCCCGGTGACGACGAGACGCGCGAGGAGGATCGCCCCTGGGTGGTCGTCGTCTGGAACGACCCGATCAATCTCATGAGCTACGTCACCTTCGTCCTGCAGAAGCTCTTCGGGTACAACCGGTCGCGCGCGACGAAGCTCATGCTGCAGGTGCACAACGAGGGGAAGGCAGTCGTCTCGTCGGGAACCAAGGAGAAGGCCGAGTTCGACGTCTCGCGCCTCCACGCCCACGGGCTCTGGGCGACCATGCAACAGGATGCATAGGAGGGACCGGGCCATGCCCGGACCCCCCTATCCATGACCGACCGGTTCAGTCGAACGGCCAGATCGGGCGCACCTCGACGCACCCGAAGGTCGCCATCGGGTGTTTCGCCGCGATCTCGATCGCCTCGTCGATGTTCGCGCACTCGACAAGGTCGAAGCCGCCGATCCGCTCCTTCGTATCGGCGAAGGGGCCATCGGTCACCAGCGTGGTGCGCTTGCGTCGCCGCACGGTCTTCGCGTGGCTCATCGGGCGAAGCCGATTCCCCGTGATCCGGGCACCCGACTTCGTCACCTCCTCGAGCCACTCGTCGATGGTGTCCTCGGCCGGCGCGTGCTCCTCGCCCGTCGGGTCGTTGCAGATCAGGAGCAGGAACTGCATGTGACGTCTCCTTCCACGGAAGCTACGGGGCATCTGTGCCCGTACGACGAGCGGAGCGGTGGCGAATCGACAATTCGCACGCCGCGAGGGACGCGCGACGTGAGCAGGGCTACGGCCGCGTCGCCTCTCGCCAGCGCGTGAGATAGTCCTCGCGCACCGGCTGGAACACGTCGATGACGAGCGCGCCCTCGGGACCGCAGTAGGCCGAGTGCTCGACACCACCCGGGAGGACATACCCCTCCATCTGGCCGAGCTCGCGGGCCTCTCCGTTCACCACGAGCGCCTGCATGCCCCGCAGGACGATCCCGAGCTGCTCGTGCGGGTGCGAGTGGAGTGGGACGGTCGCACCGGGCTCGAACTCGATCACGTTGATCATCGCACCCTCGCCGAAGAGCGGTCGCCCGCTGACGCCGGGTGCGAGCTCGAACGCGGCGAGCCCGTCGAAGCTGACGAACTGAGGCTCCATGCAGGCGACTCTAACCCGGAAGCCCGGCCTGGGTGCGCAGCTCACCCGGTATCGTCCTCCGCGTGAGCGCCGCCACAGAGCTTCTGCGTCGGCACGCCTACGTGGCCGGCGCCTGGATCGAGGCGGACTCGGGTGAGACGTTCCCCGTCGTCGACCCTGCGACCGGCGAGGTCGTCGCCGACGTGCCGCGCCTGGGCGTCGCGGAGACGCGGCGCGCGATCGAGGCGGCCGAGGCGGCGCTACCGGCGTGGCGCTCGCGCACGGCGAAGGACCGTGCCGCCATCCTCCGGCGGCTCGCGACCCTCATGGACGACCACGCCGAGGAGCTCGCCGCGCTCATGGTCACCGAGCAGGGGAAGCCGCTGACCGAGGCACGGGCCGAGGTGCAATACGCGCTCTCCTTCTACGAGTGGTTCGCCGAGGAGGCGAAGCGGCTGGACGGCTCGATCGTCCCGTCGCCGTGGGCCGGACAGCAGATTCTCGTCACGCGCGAGCCCATCGGCGTCACCGCGGGGATCACACCGTGGAACTTCCCCGCCGCGATGCCGACGCGCAAGTCCGCGCCGGCGCTTGCGGTCGGCTGCACGATGGTCTTGAAGCCGGCCGAGCAGACACCGCTCTGCGCGCTCGCGATCGCAGCGCTGGCCGAGGAGGCGGGCCTCCCGCCCGGTGTGCTCTCGGTCGTCACCGGTGACGCCCTCGACGCACCGCTGATCGGGGGAGAGCTGACCTCGAGCGCGCTCGTCCGCAAGCTCGGCTTCACAGGCTCGACCGAGGTCGGCAAGCTGCTGATGGCACAGTGCGCGGCCCAGGTGAAGAAGGTCTCGCTCGAGCTCGGCGGCAATGCGCCGTTCATCGTGTTCGACGACGCCGACCTCGACGTCGCGGTCTCCTCCGCCTTGACGTGCAAGTACCGGAACTCCGGTCAGACCTGCATCTCCGCGAACCGGATGCTCGTCCAGGAGGGGATCTACGACGCGTTTCTCGAGCAGTTCAGCGCCGCTGTCGAGGCGCTCGTCGTCGCAGACGGGTTCACGGACGGCGTCCAGGTGGGCCCACTGATCGACGCGGCCGCGGTCGAGAAGGTCGAGAGGCATGTCGCCGACGCCGTCGACCGGGGAGCGGAGGTCGTCGTCGGCGGGTCGCGGATCGAAGGGCAGTTCTTCCAGCCCTCGATCCTCACCGGTGTCACGCCCGACATGCAGATGAGCTGCGAGGAGACCTTCGGGCCCGTCGCGGGCATCGCGCGCTTCGCGACCGAGGACGAGGCGATCCGGATCGCGAACGACACGCCCTACGGGCTGGCCGCCTACTTCATGACCACCGACCTCGCACGCACCTGGCGCGTCGGCGCCGCGCTCGAGTACGGCATCCTCGGTGTCAACACCGGTCTCGTCTCGACCGAGGTCGCGCCGTTCGGCGGCGTGAAGGAGTCCGGGATCGGTCGCGAGGGATCGAGCTACGGCGTCGACGACTGGGTCGAATTGAAGTACTGGGCGGTCGGCTCGTGAGTGCCGACTGCCCAGTACGTCGTAGAGGCGAGGCATGCCTCGCCCGGGCCGGGCATGCCCGGCCCCTACGGGTCACGCACTGGGCGGTGATTACGTGATCCTCGAGGAGCGCGACTACCACGTGCACACGGGCAAGCTCGGCGAGCTCGTCGGGCTCTACGAGCGCGAGGGGATCGCGATCCAGGAGGGGGTTCTCGGGGGGCTCGTTGGTGCCTTCACCACCGAGGTGGGGACGCTCTCGACGTACACCCACCTCTGGCGTTACGAAAGCTTCGAGGACCGTGTCCGCCGCAGGGCCGAGCTCCAGGCGCGTGACGACTGGAAGGCGTTCCTCGCCAAGATCCAGCCGCTGATCCACACCCAGCAGAACCGGATCCTGCTGCCGACCGCCTTCTCGCCGATCCGGTGAGCGCGCTCGACGGCAGGGTCGCGATCGTGACGGGTGGCGCCCAGGGAATCGGTCGTGCGATCGCAGACGGGCTCGCTGCGGCGGGCGCACGGATCGTCGTGGCCGACCTCAAAGGGGCGGCCGAGGCGGCGACCGCCTATCCCGGCGGGGTCGGGATCACCGTCGACGTCGCAGACGAGCTCGCCGCGCAGCGGATGGTCGACGAGACGCTGAGCGCCTGCGGGACGCTCGACATCCTCGTCAACAACGCGGGTCTGTATGCGACGCTCGCGATGCGATCGTTCACCGAGATCCCCCTCGACGAGTGGCGTCGCGTGATGGACGTCAACGTCGCGTCGATGTTCCTCACCTGTCGCGCCGCGGTTCCCGCGATGCGCGACCAGGGAGGGGGTGCGATCGTGAACATCTCGTCCGGGACGCCGTTTCGCGGCGTGCCATTCCTCCTCCACTACGTCACGAGCAAGGGCGCGATCGTCGCCTTCACCCGCGCGCTCGCGAAGGAGCTCGGGAAGGACGAGATCCGTGTCAACTGCGTCGCGCCCGGCTTCACGATGTCGCAGGGGGTGCTCGACAACCCGGAGGTGGTCGAAAAGCTCCGCGACGTGTCGGTTGCCGCGCGGACCCTGCAGCGCGATCAGGAGCCGGAGGACGTCGTCGGGGCGGTCGTCTACCTCGCCGGGCCGTCCGCGTCGTTCGTCACCGGGCAGACGATCGTCATCGACGGCGGTCAGACCTTCCACTAACCGGATCCGCGCGTGATCGACGGTCGTGGACGCGATCGTGACCGGATGCGTGACGGTGAGCCGTGGACCGGCGGAACGCGCCGCTGTACGCTCGCGCCATGCGGTTCTCGCTCTACGAGTTCCGGACCGGCGTCGAGACGATCGGCGGCAACCGGGTCGTGTTCGACATCGACAAGGGCACAGCCAGCTTTGGCGCCGCAGCGGTCGAGGGGCACGCCCTCGTCTGGCAGGTCGACGATGACGAGCGCGACGCGGAGGACGCGCTCCTCTCGGCGCGGATCCAGCTCGACCCGTACGCGGACTGGATCGTTCGGTGCGATCGGATCGACTTCCCGCTCGGAGCGATCGCGCACCGTCACACGCATCCGGGGCCGGGGCTCCGATATCTGGTCGCGGGAGAGATCGAGATCGAGACCGAGGGACGAACGGCGTTCTACGGGCCTGGTGGGGCGTGGTTCGAGAGTGGCCCTGAACCGGTGCTCGCGCGCGCGTCGAGCCATCGCAAGACCGCATTCGTGCGAGTGATGCTCTTGCCGGCCGAGTGGGAGGGAAAGCGGACGATTCGCTACGTCGACCCCGCCGACGATGCGCTGCCGAAGCTCCAGCGCGCGCAGGTGTTCTTCGATCATCCGCTCGTGCTGCCTCGTCGATGACCCGGTCCGGCGGGCGGGTCCTCGTCGATCAGCTCGAGCTCAACGGCACCGAGCTCGTGTTCGGGGTGCCGGGCGAGAGCTACCTCGAGATCCTCGACGCGCTCGTCGACAGCCCGATCCGCTTTGTCACCTGTCGCCACGAGGCCGGCGCGGCGAACATGGCCGAGGCATACGGGAAGCTGACCGGTCGCCCGGGTGTCGCGATCGTCACACGCGGCCCCGGTGCAACCCATGCGTCGGTCGGCGTCCATACTGCACATCAGGACGGCACGCCACTGATCCTGCTCGTCGGGCAGGTCCCGCGCGCCTTCCGGGGACGCGAGGCCTTCCAGGAGCTGGACTATCCGGCGGTGTTCGGCTCGATGGCGAAATGGGTGGTCGAGGTAGCCGCCGCGGAACGGCTCCCCGAGCTGCTCGAGCGCGCGTACGCGACCGCCTCATCCGGTCGACCCGGGCCAGTCGTGCTCTCGCTGCCGGAGGACATGCTCGTCGAGCAGGTCGATGTCGCCGACGCCGCGCCCGCCGCGCGCGCCCGCTTGGACCCCCGTCCGGACGACGTCGCGGCAGTGCGCGCCCGACTGGCCGCCGCGGAGCGGCCGCTCGTCGTCGTCGGGGGTCAACCGTGGAGCGAAGCGGCCGGAAGGGCGCTGACGGCGTGGTGCGAGGCTGGCTCCTTGCCGATCGCCGCCGGCTGGCGCTGCCAGGACCACGTCGACAACACCAGCTCGGTCTACGTCGGCCACCTGGGTTTGGGGCCGGATCCGCGCCTCACACGGCGGCTCCGCGAGGCCGACGTCCTCCTCGTCCTCGGCTCGAGGCTCGGCGACATCGAGACACTCGGGTACACGACGATCGAGCCTCCCGGTGCTGGGCGGTCGCTCATCCATGTGCTTCCCGAGGCCGGCGAGCTGGGCAGGGTCTACACCCCCGCGCTCGGGATCGTGGCTGACGGGATCGCCTTCGCCGAATCGCTCGCCGGGACCGAACCGCTCGATGGCACGCCTTGGCATGAAGAAACCGACCAGGCTCACGGCGTGTTCCTCGAGACGCTCGAGGGGCGACCGCTGCCAGGGCCGATCGACCTCGGGCAGGTGATGGCGACGCTCCGCGATCGGCTCGCCCCGGAGGCGATCCTCACGAACGGTGCCGGGAACTTCACCGTCTGGGCGCACCGCTTCTACGCGTTCCGTCGCTTCCCGACGCAGCTCGCTCCGACGAGCGGTGCGATGGGCTACGGGTTGCCGGCGGCGATCACCGCAAAGCTCCTGCACCCTGGGCGCGACGTGGTGTGCGTCGCCGGGGACGGCGACTTCACGATGAGCCTGCCCGAGCTCGCCACCGCGGTGCAGTCGGGCGCCGCAGTCGTCGTCCTCGTGGTCGACAACGGCATGTACGGGACGATCCGTATGCACCAGGAGCGGCACTACCCCGGTCGGGTGAGCGGCACCGACCTCGTCAACCCGGACTTCGTCGCGCTCGCGAGGTCATTCGGCGCATACGGAGAACGGGTCGATCGGACGGCCGACTTCCCGGCCGCGCTCGACCGTGCGCTCGCCGCGGACGTGCCCGCCGTGCTCGTCCTCCCCGTCGACCCCGAGGCGCTGACACCGCGCCAGACGCTGACCGAGATTCGCGAAGCGGCGCTCCGCGACAGGGTGTAAGGCGACCGTAAGGCTTGGTTGCGCCACGGAAGGGGTTGCCTACAGTAGGAGGATGACCGGTCGGCGTCTCCAGGTCGTGCTCGCGCTCCTCGTAGGCGCGGTGATGGCCATGGGCGTCGCGTCCAGCGGGGCGGCGCCGGCGGCGCCACCGACCCCGGCCGCGGTCGCCGCGCAGTTCAAGAAGGTCACCGGTCGGGTACTCGTGCCCGACCGGCTCCACTCGCGCGCCGGGAAGTACACCGCCTACACGATGACCGACTCGGTCACGAACCGGTCGCTGTTCGGGACGTTCACCCTGTACGTCGTCACGAGCGGGAACGAGGCGGACGCTGCAGGGCTCCTCGTCAACACCCATACGGGCGCGCCCGGGACGCCAGGGCCGTCGAACATCTACTGGGAGCCCGGTCGGTTCCTGAGCGGGACGCCCTACTACCTGGGAAAGAAGCGGTACGGGACGAGCGTCGTGCTCTGGTGGTACGGCGACCAGCAGAAGGTCGACACACGCTTCAAGCGCATCCACAAGGCGTTGCTGCCCTTCCAGGCGAGCTGAGCGAGCGACCGCTCTCTCAAGCTGGGCGACCCGCGGGCCGATCTTATGGATATGACGGCGCGACTCCTCCGTGAAGATCTTGTGACGAGCTACACAATCAGCCCGTGCGGCGCTACCATCTGGAGGGGGAGATGATGAGTAGGGGATGCGCACTGGCGGTGGCGATCGCTCTCGTGGCGAGCATGCTCGCTGCGTCCGCGTTCGCCGGTGACAACCGCTCACCGGTCAGGAGCGGTGGGGTGCAGCTCGCCGTGCCCGACGGCTGGGACTCCGTCGACATCGCCGGCGACGGCACCGTCGTCGACCCGCGCACGCTGCTCGTGGTCGGGACGAAGGGAGCGAAGCCGATCGCGTCCCGCTGCCAGGTCGCGGCGTATCGTGTCCCGTCCGACGGCGCGGTCGTGGTCGTCATCGGGTGGAAGGACAGCATCGCCGAGCAGCCGGTGCTCCAGCTCTCGAGGCTCCGCCGACCGACGTTCGAGTGCTTCACCGGTCGCGGTGCGGTCGGGCAGGTCACCCGGCGGGGTCGCGACTTCCAGGTGAACGTCATGGTGGGGGACCGGGCCGATTCAGGCACGATCGCCGACGCTCTCGCGGTGGCCGAGTCGTTCCAGCTCACGCCTCGCAAGACTGCCTAGCACGGCACCTGCGATAGTCGGCGCATGAGCGTGCGCCGCGAGTTCCGGGTCGAGGGCCAGGCCGAGCCGATCTCGCACTTCACCGATGCGGTGCAGGCCGGGAACCTGTTGTTCGTCAGTGGGATCGTCCCGGTCGATGAGCACCGCGAGCTCGTGGGCGGCGACGACGTCGTCGCGCAGGCGCGCCAGGTGTTCGCGAACATGCGCGCCGTGCTCGCGGCCGCGGGCTGTGCGCTCGCGGACGTCGTCAAGGTGACCGTCTACCTGACCGACGTGGACGATCGGCCGCTCGTGAACCCGGTCCGACAGGAGGTCTTCGGAGCGGCACGACCGGCGTCGACGCTCGTCGAGGTGTCCGCGCTCGTGATCCCCGGGGCGAAGATCGAGGTCGAAGCCATCGCGCTGATCCCATGACGGACGACTGGAACGCCGTTATCACGTGGCTCGACGAGCCCCTGCAGATCGCGACCGTCGGGCCGCTCGCCGGGCGGACGCTGATCGTCAAGGATCTCATCGACACGGCCGGGATCCGGACCACCTACGGCTCGCGGATCTACACCGATCACGTGCCGGCCCGCAGTGCCACCGTCGTCGAGCGGGCGCTCGCCGCTGGGGCCGCGATCGTCGGGAAGAGCAACCTCGTCGAGTTCGCGTGGGGCACGCTCGGTGGGAACGACTGGTACGGGATGTGTCACAACCCCGTCCGGCCGGGAATCACGACCGGTGGGTCATCGAGCGGGAGCGCAGCCGCGCTGGCGGCCGGCCTCTGTGAGCTCGCGTTCGGGACGGACACCGGCGCGTCGATCAGGCTTCCGGCGGCCTGCTGCGATCTCGTCGGGCTCAAGTCGCAATGGGGGCTGATCCCGATGGACGGCATCTTCCCGCTCTGCCCGACGCTCGACACGGTCGGACCGATGGCGCATTCGGTCGAGGATGTCGCGCTGCTGTGGTCGGTGATGAGCGGCCGGGTCGTCCCCGAGCCGCGCCTCGACGGGCTGTCGGTGGGGCTGCTCCGTCGCGCCCCGGCGATCGGCGACGGACGAGAGACCGAGACGAGCGATGCCGGCGAGGCCTGGGTACCGGCCCTCGAACGGCTCGGCGCACGAGTCGTCGAGCGCGAGCTTCCCGGCGCGACCGCCGACACCTGGCCCTTCTTCCAGTACGAGGCGCGAGAGTCTCATCGTGCGACCTTCCCCTCCCGCGCCGACGAGTACGGGGACCTCGTCCGACCCAAGTTCGAAGCGGCGCTCGCCGCGCGGGACGAGGCGATCCACGAGGGTCGGGAGGCGATCGCGCGGTGGCGGCGGCTACGCCCCGATGTCGACCTCTACCTCTGCCCGTGTGTCGGGATCGACCTCCCGGCCGAGGACGCCGACGAGCTCGAGGTGCGGCTACCGATCAGCTCGTTCCTGCGGTGGGTGAACCTCCTCGGCTGGGCCGGGCTCGCGATCGGCAACCTCCAGCTCGTCGCACCGACCGACGAGGTCGTACTTGCCGCCGGGCTGGCGCTCGAGCGCGGTTGAGCCCGCTACGTCCCGTCGAACTCGGGTCGGCGCTTCTCGCCGAACGCCTCGACTCCCTCGCGGAAGTCCCTCGTTTGGCGGAGGAGCCCGTAGGCGAGGCCCTCGAGCTCGAGACCGAGGTGGAGTGGCCCGTCGTAGGCGTGCCCGAGCACGCGCTTCGCCATCGCGAGCGCGAGCGGGGAGTGGCGGCTCAGTTCGTCCACGAGTGCATCGACGGCGGCGTCGAGCTCGTCGTCCGGCACGACATCACCGACCAGCCCGATCGCCTTCGCCTCGTCCGCGTGCACGCGCCGGCCACGCATGACCATGTCCTTCGCGCGTCCCATCCCAACCATCCGGGCCAAACGCTGGGTGCCACCCGAGCCGGGGATCATCCCGATCGTCACCTCGGGTAGCGCGAGCTGCACGTCGTCGGCCGCCACACGGAAGTCGCATGCGAGAGCGAGCTCGAGACCCACGCCGAACACGTAGCCGCGGAGCTTCGCGATCACCGGCTTCGAACAGCGCTCCGGCGATGCCACGTTTCGTGCGAGCTGCGAGACGACCCACGGGCTCTGCTCGAGGAACCCCGCGATGTCGCCGCCCGCGGTGAACGCACCATCCGCGCCGGTCAACACGACGAATCGCACCGACTCGTCGGCGTCGAGCTCGGCGAACACGCTCGACAGCTGATCGCGCGCCAGCATGGTCACGCGGTTGAACTTCCCCGGTACGTCGAGCGTCAGCGTCGCGACACCGCGCTCCTCGTCCCGATCGACCCTGAATCCGTCGTAGTCCGTCATCTGCTCTCGACCTCGCGCAACACCCTTCGGAGGATCTTCCCCGACGCGCTCTTCGGGAGCGCGTCGACGAAACGGTACTCGCGCGGTCGCTTGAATCGCGCGAGCGACGATGCCAGGCAGTGCGCGTCGAGCTCCTCGGAGGTCGCCGTCCCGACCACGACGGCGACGACGCGTTGCCCCCAGCGGTCGTCCTGGGCGCCGATCACCGCGACCTCGGCGACACCGGGGTGGCTCGCGAGCACGTCCTCGACCTCGAGCGGATGGACGTTCTCGCCACCCGAGTTGATCATGTCGTCGACGCGGCCGTCGATCCAGAGGTCGCCGTCCTCGTCGAGATGGCCCGTGTCGCCGGTGTGGTACCAGCCGTCGCTGATCGACCTCGCGTCCGCATCGGGGCGGTTCCAGTACCCCGTGAACGCCTCCTCCGACGAGAGGTGGACGCAGATCTCGCCGCTGGGCTCCAATCGCAGCCTGGTGTTCACGGCGGGCCTGCCTGCACAGCCGGGCTTGTGTGCCTGGTCGCGACCGATCGAGTAGGTGTAGATCTCGGTCGAGCCGAAGTGGTTCACGAAGACCTCGGGCGAGAACGCGTCGCGACACCGGCCGACGAGAGTCGAGGTCATCGCTGCGCCGGCGTACCCGAGCGCACGCACCGACGAGACGTCCGTCCGTGCCAGCTCGGGGTCGGTGACGAGGTCGTGGAACAGGGTCGGAGCGAGGTACAGCGACGTGACCCGCTCGGACTCGATCAGCGCCAGCGCCCTGGTCGAGTTCCACCGAGCGAGCGGCACGTAGCAGCCGCCGACGAGGTGCATCGCGAGGAGCGAGTGGATCCCCATCGTGTGGTAGAGCGGCATCACTCCGAGCGTGCGGTCGCCGAACGCATACCCGTGCTGAAGCGCCTGCGACCAGCCGCCGGCACGGTCGGCGCGATGCGAGCGAGGCACCCCCTTCGGGCGGCCGGTCGTCCCCGACGTGTAGAGCATCAGACCGGTCTCGCGCTCGTCGCGGTCGAGCGCGCCGGGATGGTCGTCCCCCTCGGGCAGCTCGTCACCCTCGCGGATCACCCGGCTCGCGCGCGAGTCGGCGATGCAGTAGCCGAGCTCGTCCTCGGACAGGCGCCACGAGAGCGGGACGGCGATCGCCCCCGCCCACCAGCAGGCCCAGAGCAGCAGCGGTGTCTCGAACCGGTTGTCGAGCACGATCGCCACCGGCTCACCCGGCAGGAGCTCGAGCCCTCCGGCGAGTCGCCGTACGCGTGGGAGAAGCTCGCCGTACGTGAGCCCGGGGAACGCCTCGAGCTCGGGATGGCGCTCGGACGCGGCGAGCAGCGACAGTGCGAGATTCACGCTCCGTTCCCTCTACCCGTTCTCGACGTGGTCGAGAATCGCATCGACGATCGGGGTGTAACCGGTGCAGCGGCAGAGGTGGCCGGACAGGAGGTCGACGACCTCGTCCCGCGTCGGCTCGGGCGATGTCCTGAGGAAGTCGTCCACCGCCATCAGGATCCCCGGGGTGCAGAAGCCGCATTGCACCGCGTGGTGGCGCGCGAAGGCGTCCTGCAGTGGCGTGAGCGGGCCGGTCCCGGCGAGCGCCTCGACGGTCTCGACCGTGCACCCGTCGACCTGTACCGCGAGGAGGCAGCAAGCGCGCGCCGAGACGCCGTCGACGAGCACCGTGCACGCGCCGCACACACCGTGCTCGCAGCCGACGTGGGTACCCGTGAGCCCGAGGCGGTGCCGCAGGAAGTCGGTGAGCAGCAGGCGCGGCTCGACGAGCTCCGTCACCTGCCGTCCGTTCACGGTGAGCGTCAGCTCGTTCACGCGGCGCTCTCCCACGCCCGCCGGATGGCGCGTCGCACGAGCTCACCGGTGATGTGACGCAGGTACTCCGGCCCCGCATGAATCGAGCCGTACGGGTCGATCGCGTCCGAGACCGCGCCGACGGCGGCCTCGAGCTCGGCGGGCTCGACCCCGGTGCCGGCGAGCGCGTCCCCCGCGGCGGTCACGACGAGCGGCCGGTCGCACACGGCGCCGACGACGACCCGCACGTCGCTGGCGACGCCGTCCACGCGACGCAGGGCGACCGCCGCTGTCGCGAGCGCGTAGTCGCCGGCACGGAGCGCGAGCTCCTCGAAGGCGAAGCCACTGCCGGCGGTCGGGAGCGGCCACCTGCTCGCCACGACGAGCTCTCCGGTGGAGAGCGTCGTCGTGTAGTGCGTGACGAAGAACGCCTCGGCGGGGACCTCCCGAACGCCCTGTGGCCCGGCGACGACCACCCTCCCGTCGAGCGCGGCAAGGCAAACGGAGATCTCGGCCGCGGCATCGGCATGAGCAAGCGATCCTCCGATCGTCCCTCGGTTGCGCGTCGCATGGTGACCGACGTGGGGGAGTGCCTCGCGCAGCAACGGGTGGACGCGCGCGTCGCGGGCAGCGGCGGCCTGCCGCACGGTCGCCCCGATCGTGACCTCGCCGTTCAGCTCGATCGTGTCGAGACCCGCCCGGTTCAGATCGACGAGGCGCGTGGGTCGCACGAGCCTGAGGTTGAGCGCCGGGACGAGGCTCTGGCCGCCGGCGATCGGCTTCGCGTCGTCGTCGCCGGCCAGCATCGCGATCGCCTCCTCGACCGAGGTCGCGCGGACGTAGTCGAGTGCGACGGGCTTCACGAGACGGTCCCCGCCGCCGTTGCGCCGATCAACGCCCAGACCCGCGGCGGGGTCAGCGGCAGCTCGACGTCGTCACGTCCGAGCGCGTCGGCGACTGCGTTCGCGATCGCGACCGGGGCGCTCATCGTGTTTCCCTCGCCGATGCCCTTGGCGCCGAGCGCGGTGAACGGCGACGGCGACGAAAGGTGCTCGATCCGCGGTGTCGGCAGATCGGGTGCGGTCGGGGCGAGGTAGTCGACGAACGAGGCGGTGAGCAGGTTGCCCTCCTCGTCCCAGACGTGGCGCTCGAACAACGCCGCCGCGGCACCGTGTGCGAGCCCTCCCCTGACTTGCCCATCGGCGAGCGCAGGGTTGAGCAGGGTGCCCGCGTCGTGGACGGTGACGTAGTCGAGCACGCGCACCACCCCGGTCTCGCGCTCGACCTCAACGGTGCAGACGTCCACGATCAGCCCGTGGGCGGCGGATGACGCGACCCGGTCGCACTCGTCGGGCGGGTCGAGGTTCGGAGCCGACCAGTACGCGGTCATGGCGAGCCCGGCCTCCATCCCCTCGGGCAGGCTCTCGGGGTTCCAGTGCACGGTTCCCGCGACCCGCCGCAGCGAGAGATCGGGATCGCCGAGGTGCTCGCGGATCGCATCGACCTTTGCACGGAGCTCGCGGGCCGCGTCGCGGACGGCGCCGACCGCGACGGCCGAGAACCGCGACGAGTAGTTGCCCGACGCGACCGTCCAAGGCACCGAGGCGGTGTCCATCTCCGAGAGGACGTTGACCTGCGTGGGGAGGCAGCCGAGCTCGTCGGCGACGATCTGGGCGCACACGGTGCGATGTCCCTGGCCCTGCGGCGTGGTGGCGATCCGAACGCTGATCCCACCCGACGGGTCGATGACGATGAGCGCGCCCTCCGCATTGCCGGACTTCGGGAGCCCGGCCGCCCGCTCGTCCGGCGTCTGGGCGAGCGTGATGTAGCCCATGTTCGACACGGACGGCTCCACGATGCAGGCCAGTCCGATCCCCATCAGCCTTCCCTCGTCGCGGGCGGCGAGCACCAGCTCGCGCCGCTCGTCGTAGCGCGCGACCTCGAGCGCGCGCTCGAGGCCTGCGTGGTAGTCGCCGGAGTCGTAGAGCGCCCCGGACGGCGTCCGATACGGCATCGCCTCCGCGGGGACGAGGTTCTTGCGTGCGAGCTCGGCCGGGTCGAGCCCGAGCCGGCGAGCGGCGATCGCCATCACCCGCTCGAGCCCGAAGTACAGCTGAGGGCCGCCGAAGCCACGGTTGAGGCCGGAGGGGAGCGTGTTCGTCACCACCACCCGGTTTCGCGTCGCGACGTTCTGCACCCGGTACGCGCCCGAGAGCGAGCCGTGCATCCGGTAGAGCGTTGCGGGCTCCGGCGCCCGGACGTACGCACCGACGTCCTCGATCGCGTCGTAGCGGATCGCGAGCAGCTCGCCGTCGGCTGCGAATCCCGCCTCGATCTCGGTGACGCGCCCGGTTGCCGCGGCGCTTGCAGCGAGGTGCTCGAGCCGGTCCTCCGTCCACCGCACGGGTACCCCGAACCGACGCGACGCAGCACCCATCAGGACGACGTAGTGGAGGACCGCTGCCTTGATCCCGAACGAGCCGCCCGAGTCCGGCGGGGTCAGCAGGCGCAGCTGGCCGCCGGTGAGGCCGAGCGCGGCGGCGGCCACCCCGTGGAGGGAAAACGGGCCCTGGAAGTTCGCCCACGCCGTCACCCGCTCCTCAGCCGGGTCCCAGTCGCACACGACGGCGAAGCACTCGACGGGCGTGCACGTGAACCGTGGAAACCGGAACTGCTCGCGGACGACGAGGTCGGCCCTGGACAGGGCGTCGTCGACGTCGCCATAGGAGAAGGAGCGCTCGTGGACACACGCGGTGGAGACCGCCTCGGCGGGGTCGGTGAGCACCTGGAGGGGGTCGTAGTCGACCGTCACCACTTCGGCGGCGTCCTCGGCGAGGTAGCGGTCGCGTGCCACGACGACGGCCACCGGCTCACCCACGTAGCGCGCGACCTCGAGAGCGAGCGCGTGGTGCGGCGGGCCGCCGTCGATCCCCGCCGGGAAAGGGCGTGTGAGCTCGACGATGTCCGCCCCCGTGAGCACGCCGGCGACCCCGGGGAGCCCTGCGGCGGCCCTCGGATCGACGGTGACGCGGGCGTGTGCGAGCTGCGAGCGCACGATCGCCGCGTGCCAGGCACCGGGAACGGGTGTCAGGTCGTCGAGAAACCGCCCTCGACCGCGGAGGAGCGCCGCGTCCTCGACGCGCGGGACCGAGCGGCCAACCCAGCGGTCGGCGTCGGGTCTCACCCGGTCCGACGCTCGCGAGCCGCGATCAGCTGATCGGCGGAAGGCCCACCCGTCGCCAGGGCCCTGAACGCCTCGAGCACAGCGCGCGGATCGCGCCGGTGCCGTTTCGCCGCGAGCGTGAGCGGCTCGCGGACGGCTCCCCCGCAGTGTGCGCAGGGAAACTGGATCTCGCCCATCAGGCGCGCGGCGCTACCGTCGGGGAACATGCGGAGCAGCTCGAGAATCGTGGTCGAGCCGCGGATCTCGCTCTCGGGTCGCGACGCGTCGAGGCCCTCGGCAGGGCGAAGCCCCGGGATCGTGGTTCGCGACGAAACGGTCATCCTCGGAGTCTGCCGTGTCGAGGGTCGGGTGCGCGAGCCCCGACCCGACCCGTACGCATCAGGATCGGCGGACGAGCATCACGATCGACGCGACGCATCCCGGCGGGCGATCGAAACCGCGACCGCGACGGCCGTCACGCGTGGGCGCCGGCGTGCGCGAACACGTGAGCGTCGGCGCTGTCCATCCGCACCGCGTTGCGCGGCAGCTGGTAGCGGGCGAACGGCAGCACGGCGATCTTCGCGTCGGGGCCGTGCCGCTCCATCGCGGCGGCGAGCGCTCCGTCGGGGGAGGTCGTCGCGTCGAGGCCGATGTCCGCCGCCAGCTCGAGGTTCTCCTCGAGCGTGACGACCGTGAGGTGCTTGCGGGTCATCACCTCGTAGATCGGCACCCAGATGCAACCAGCCCACATCTGGATCGCGCGGGCATGGATGTCGCGCAACACGCGCTGGTAGTTCTCCGGCGTGGCGGGCATGTATGGCTTCATCAGGTCCATCAGCGCGAACCCGGGGAAGTCGCCGATCGCGGTCGATACGCCGGGTGACGGCGAGCAGTAGATCAGCGTGCCACCGTCCTTCACCACGAGGTCGGCCGACATGCACCCCCAGCCGGTGTGGAAGAAGAGGTGGTCGGTCGGGGCGAAGACACCACAGATCGCGATGTCCGCCTGACCGTGCTCGGGCACGAACGAGTCGTACGCGTAGATCGCGTTGAACCGCCGGATCGCCTCGCGGTGCGCCTCCGGATGCGAGCCGAACACGACGTCGATCACACGACCGTGCGTGTCGAGCAGGACGTTCATCGTGCAGTCGAGACCGCACATCGACGCGACCTCGTCGATGTCGGACCGCATCGGGCCGCAGTACGCGCCGTAGTGCGTCTGCGGGGAGGTGACGAACGCGCAGTGGTTCGACTCGATCGTCTCGTCGGACACGACTCCGGGGAGGATCAGCTTGCCACCGCCGCCCGCGCCCCAGTGGTTCGCCTGCGCCTGGCCGATGGTGATCGTCAGCTCGGCCGACGCGACCTCGTTGAGAAGCCAGACGGGTGTGCCGCCCGACGACACGCCGACGAACGTGTAGGCGTCGGGATTCTGCGGGTCGTTCTGCGAGAACGACCAGCCGCGCTGTTCCATCCGCGCGAGATTGTCGCGGCCGACCTTCTGCTCGGTGTCGGACTCGGACATCGGGAAGACCTTCCCGTTCGCGCAGCACACGCGGACGTCGCCAACTCCTGCGGCCTCGATGGCGTCGAATACGGCAGGGAGGAGCTTCGAGGAGGGCGTTGGCCTGAACTGGTTGTCGATCACCACGGCGACACTCGACCTCCCTGCCAGGAGGGCGGCGAAGCTCGGCCCGTCGACCGGGCTCGAGAGCGCCTCGCGCGCTGCTGCGGTCGTGTCGACGACCGGGTCCGGCTCATCGGGCCGGATGTCGGCGATGAGGTTCCGGGTCGGGAGCTCGAGCGTGAGCGTGTCGCGATGCTTCTTGGACTCGTCGTCGGTCGCCCCGATCGCGAGGGGGTCCATCGACTCGTACGGGATGACGACGCGGGTCGAGTCGCTCATGAATCCTCCGTGGTCGGTCGGGAAGCGTTCACCTGGCAGGCTAGAGCCGGGAGCGGGAAGCGGTCAAGAATCGATTATCGGTTACACGTTGAATCGCCATCCCGGGATAGATAGGCTCGCGCCCGAATGAGCGAACGTCTGCGCCACGTGGACCTGCGCTGGCTGGTCCCGCGAGTTGTGGCGGGCGTCGCAGTCGTCTTCCTGTTGCTCTATGTCCTCGTCATCACGATCCCCGAGGGCGAGTTCGGCACGGGCAGCTGGCGCACGACGAACACGGGCTCCGCCGTTCACGACCCCGGGTCCTTCATCAGGACGGTGCTCGACGGCCTGACCTTCGCGGGGCTGCTGTTCATCGTTGCCAGCGGCTTCTCGCTCATCTTCGGCCTGATGCGCGTGGTCAACATGGCGCACGGTGCCTTCTACCTCCTCGGCGGCTACATCGCCTATGAGGTGCAGCAACGGATGACGGGGTCGGGTCTCGGGCTCCAGCCCGGCGAGATCAACACCTGGGAGTGGATCGTCCCGTGGCTCGTGGCGATGGCCTGCATCGGGGTCTTCGGCCTCGCGGTGCAGCAGCTGCTTCTGCGCTGGAACCAGGGCCAGGACCTTCGCCAGGCGCTGATCACGATCGCGCTGTCCGTGATCATCGCCGACCAGGTGATCGCCCACTTCCCGCGGACCGTCCCCCTCGGGACGCAGCGGTTCGGCGGCAACGCCGTCACGATCAGCTGGCCCGGCTGGACGAGCCGTCTCGTCGACCTCCACGTCGCAGGCGTGAGCTACTCGCTCGCGCGGCTCGTGATGCTGTTCCTCGGGGTTGCCGTCGGGATCGTCCTCTGGCTGTGGCTGCAGCGGACGAAGACCGGGATGGTGATCCGGGCGGGAGTCGATGACCGGCAGATGACCTCCGCGATCGGGATCAACATCCAGACGACGTTCGCGATCGCCTTCCTCGTCGGGTCGGCGCTCGTCGCCTTCGGAGCGGTGGTCGGGGGCTCCCAGAGCTCGATCGCGCAGGGTCGCGACGGCGAATGGCTTCTCTTCTCGCTCGTCGTGGTGATCATCGGCGGGATGGGCTCGCTGGCGGGGGCGGCGGTCGGCTCGGTGCTCTACGGGCTCGTCTTCGCCTTCGCGGTGTCGTACCTGCCCACGACCGGGAGCAACTGCTGCACCCAGTACTCGGTGGTGCTCACCTTCGCGCTCATGGCGCTCGTCCTCGCTTTCCGTCCGCAAGGGCTCTTCGGGCGGGCGGCATGACGCTCGACGCGACGAAGACCCTCACCGAGCGCGGAATCGGGGGCGCGGCGCTCGCGCTTGCCGTCGTCGCACCGTTCCTCGTGAGTGACTTCGGGCTCAACTCGATCCTCACGCAGGGCCTCATCCTCGGGATCGGCGCCGCGAGCCTGATCTTCCTGTCGGCGTACGGCGGCATGATCTCGCTGGCGCAGGCCGGCCTGATGGGGATCGCGGGCTACGCGTTGGCGAACATGGTCACCAAGCGCGAGCCGGGTGGCGAGACCAAAGGCCTCCTGCTCGGCTGGAACCCGACCCTCGCGCTCGTCGCCGCGATCCTCCTCACCGTGGCGATCGGGCTGCTGTTCGGTGCGGTCGCCTCGCGGAGCTACGGCATCTACTTCCTCATGCTGACGCTCACCTACACCGTGATCGCCTTCCTGTTCGTCGGGTCGGTCACGCTGATCGGCGGCTTCTCACCCGTTGCGGGCGTCGATCGCTACACCCCCGGCTTCATCGGCGAGATCGCAAGCGACCGTCAGCGCCTGTACTACATCACCCTGATCAGCGCGGTCGTCGTCTACCTGCTCATCCGCTACCTGATCCGTACGCCGTTCGGGATCGCACTGCAGGGCATTCGTGACGAGCCCGATCGCATGGCCTCCCTGGGGTACAACGTCGGGCTGCACCGGACGCTCGCGTTCGGGGTCGGGTCGCTGATCGCGGCGATCGGCGGAGTGCTGTACGCGTGGTGGTTCGGTCAGCTCTCGCCGACGACCATGGGGCTCGACGCCACGATCCAGCTCCTGATCATCGCGGTCATCGGAGGTCTGCGGCGGATCGAGGGCGCCTGGCTCGGAGCGATCGCGTTCGTCTGGATCAACAACGAGGTGACGAACCGCATCCCGTCGGACGGGCTCCCGGTGATCGGGGGATCGTTCAACACGATCATCGGGTTCATCTTCCTCGCAATCGTCATCGTCTCGCCCGACGGCCTGATGGGGCTCTGGGACAAGATCTGGGACGCAGCGCGCCGACGCGGCGGCACCCCCCAGCTTCCCACGGACACCCACCGGCCGGCGACGGCGGGACCGAGCTCGTCCTAGGAGGGTGGAACAACGACACAACCTGGCGTAGGCTCGTCATCGGCAGGAGGCGGAATGTGTGCAGCTCCCAATGCAGGGACAAACTGCAGCTCCCAAAGGAGGGACAATGAAGGGACGTAGGTGGAGGCTGAAGCTCGTGCTTCCTCTGGCTGTGCTTCTCGTGGGCGGGACCTTGCTGGCCACCGGTGCCGGGGCGTTTGCGGCATCGAGCGGCACGGTCAAGTTCGCGATCATGACCGACTGCAAGGGCGCGTTCGCGTTCGGGTACGAGGTCGACACGGCCGGCACCATCGCCGCGCTCTCGCAGTATGCGGGCGCGAAGCCGAAGAACAAGAAGAAGCCTTCGGCAGGCATGACCGGGGGTTCGGCAGGTGGCAAGAACCTGCAGCTCGTGGGTATCGGCTGCGGTGACGAGACGCCGGCGCTCGCACTGAAGGAGACCCGCCGTCTCATGACGCAGCTCGGTGCCGACATCATGATCGGTCCGCTGTCCGGTGACGAGGCGGTCTCGATCGCCAACTGGGCGAAGCAGAACCCCAGCAAGACGGTCATCATCGGCACCGCCGGGTCGCAGGATCCGACGATGCAGATCGCACCGAAGAACCTGTTCCGCTACCACGGCGACGGCGCCCAGTGGAACGCAGGCCTCGGCGAGATCGTCTACAAGAAGCTCGGCTGGCGTACCGCCGCGTTGATCGGGGACGACTACAGCTTCCCGTGGACCTCCGCGGCGGGCATCGTCGCCGACTTCTGCGGGATCGGCGGGAAGATCACGAAGCGCGTGTGGACACCACCCGCCGGGGGCGACTACGCACCGTTCATCCGCCAGCTGCCGCCACCCGACCAGGTCGACGGCTACTTCTGGCTGGTCGGTGGTGCGAACACGAGCGCGGCCCTCACCGCGTTCGAGCAGGCGTACGGCCCACTGAATCCGAAGCAGCACTCGGGGAACCTGTTCCTCTACTTCCTCGGTGCGAACACGACCGTCGCGCCGCGTCTCGTCGGCGCGTACTTCGGCGGCTTCGGTACGTTCCAGACCGGTGGGTTGAAGAACAAGCAGGCGATCACGTACGTCGCCCAGGCGAACAAGTGGTTCGACGGGCAGAACGTGAACGACGGCTTCTTCTACAACTACTGGAACGCCGCCTGGGCGATGGTCCAGGGCCTGAACAAGTCCGGTGGTGCAGTCGGGTCGGCGCTGCAGGCTGCGCTTCCCCGGACGCTCAAGCCTGGCTTCCAGGTCTCGAACAAGGGTGTGCTCAGCCTGGACAGTCGCCGTCAGGCGATCCAGGATCAGTACCCGCTCCAGATCGCAAAGGCTGAGGGTGAAGGATCCGTCACTGCGACGGTCGCGGGCTTCGTCCCGAACGTCGACCAGACGTTCGGCGGCTACTTCGGCCCGAGCAAGCCGGCTCCCAGCCGGAACTACCCGCCCTGCAAGAAGGCGACGCTGCCGTGGCAGGGCAAGATCCAGGTCGTCAAGAACGGCGTGATCACGAAGCAGATCCTCAAGTAGGTCGATGACCGAAGCAGCACCGTCCGTCGAGCACGCCGAGCCGACCCTCCGCTTACGGGGGGTCGGCCGGCGGTTCGGTGGGCTGCTCGCGGTGCGGGACGTCGACCTCGACGTCCCGCATGGCGAGCGACGCGCGATTCTGGGGCCGAACGGCGCGGGGAAGACGACTCTTTTCAATCTGATCTGCGGGGACATCCCCGCGACGAGCGGTACCGTCGAGCTCTTCGGGGAGGACGTGACGCGGAAGGCTCCCCGCGCGCGCGTCAAGCTCGGCCTGGCCCGCACCTATCAGCAGTCGCGGCAATTCCTGGGCCTCACGGTCGAGGACAGCATCTACCTGTCGATCGTCGGCGTCGATGGCGGCCGGTTGCGGCCCGTGGTGCTCCCGGGGCGCGAGCGCGAGATCCGCGAGCGAGCACGCCTGGCCGCGGGGAAGGTCGCGATCGACCAGAAGCTCGGCGAGCTCGTCGGCTCCCTCTCACACGGCGAGCATCGCCAGGTCGCCCTCGCGATGGCGCTGGCGGCCGAGCCGCGCATGCTGATGCTCGACGAGCCGGCGTCAGGTCTCTCGAGGGGCGAGCGAGTGCTGCTCACGGACCTCCTGCTCGATCTCGACCGCTCGATCACGCTCATCCTCATCGAGCACGACATGGACATCGCCCTCCGTGTCGCCGAGCGGGTGACGATGATGCACGACGGACGGGTGATCGTCGAGGGCACTCCAGACGAGATCCGCGCGAATCAGACCGTGCACGACCTCTATCTGGGGCGCGGCTACGGTCATGAGTGAGACCGGAGCAGGCACGCCGCTGCTCGAGGTCGAAGGGCTGAGCGCGTTCTACGGAAGTGCGCCGGCGCTCGAGGACGTCTCCTTCACGATGGGCAGCGAGTCGATCGCAATCGTCGGTCGCAACGGGATGGGGAAGACGACGCTCTGCAACGCGATCATGGGGATCACGCCGCCCTCTTCAACCGGCTCGATCCGCTTCGAGGGGGAGGAGCTGGTCGGCGGGCAGTCGTACAAGATCGCGCGACGCGGGATCGGTTACGTCCCGCAGGGACGACGCCTCTTCCCGTCGCTCACGGTAGACGAGCACCTGCGGGTCGCCGCGCGTGGGGCCGCCTCGTCCGACGGCGACGGCTGGACCCGCGAGCGCGTGTACGAGCAGTTCCCGCGGCTGGCGGAGCGCAAGCGCAACGGCGGCGCGCAGCTCTCCGGCGGAGAGCAGCAGATGCTCGCGATCGGCCGTGCCCTCGTCACCAATCCGAGGCTGATCGTCATGGACGAGCCTTCCGAGGGTCTCGCCCCGGCGGTGATCGAAGGGCTCATCGACACCTTTCGCCAGCTCGAGCAAGAAGGGCTCGCGATCCTCCTGATCGAGCAGAACCTCGGCGTGGCGACCGCACTCGCCCAGCGCCAGCTCGTCATGGTGGCAGGGCATATCGCCGCCGAGACGACGGCCGATCAGCTTGCCGGCGACCCCGAGCTCCAACGTCGCTACCTCGGCGTCGAGCCGCTGGCCCACTAGCCCGGAGGGGATTCGCATGCGCGCTCGCCGCAACCTCGTCGCAGCCTTGCTCTCCGTCGCGTGTGTCGCGCTCGTCGCCGGCTGCGGCTCCAACGCGCGCGGGGAAGGGATCCTCTTCGTCTCCACCCGCGACGGGGACTACGCCCTGTACACGATGAACCCCGACGGAAGCGACCAGGGGCGCATCAGCAAGGAGCGTGGCGACGCGAGCAAGACAACCGGACTGCTGTTCCAGATCGACCCGGCGTGGTCGCCCAACGGGCAGCAGATCGCCTTCGCCAGCGCTCGCGGTGGGACACTCGACATCTACGTCATGAACGCGGACGGCTCCAACACCCGCAACCTCACCTCGACGAAGGACAACGACGACCATCCCACGTGGTCGCCGGACGGGCAGCGGATCGCGTTCCACCGTGGGGACGACCACATCTACGTGATGAACGCGGACGGCTCGGACCTGCACCGCGTGACGAGCACGCTGAAGCCCGAGTTCGAACCGGCGTGGTCACCGGACGGGAAGTGGCTCGCGTACACCCAGCGCACGCCAGGGACACCCGTACGCGAGGTCTGGCTCGTGACGCCGGAGGGGAAGAACGCCCATCGCGTGACGAGCCTCGACGCCGAGAGCTACACCCCCGCGTGGGCGCCCGACAGTCTGACGCTCGCGTTCTCGTCCAACTACAAGGGGACGAAGTTCGGGATCTTCGAGATCGGGGTCGACGGCAAGGGGCTCGACCGGGTGACGGCAGAGGGCTCGGCAGATGCATTCGAGCCCGCCTGGTCGCCCGAGGGGAACCTGATCGCGTTCTCGCGTGATGGCGCAATCGTCCTGACCGATCCGCTCGGCACGGAGACCGTGCTGACGGATCCGGCCGACAACGACTCGAGCCCTGCCTGGCTCCCGTCCAGCGCATCCGACGAGGAGGGAGGCTGATGGCGACCGTCGTCCTGCTGGGCACATTCGACACGAAGGGTCGGGAGTACGCGTTCCTGGCCGACCGGATCCGCGAGCACGGCGTCGAGGTCCTCCTGGTCGACGCCGGGATCGTCGGGGAGCCGCTCCTCGCTGCGGACATCCCGCGCGAGGAGGTCGCGAGCGCGGTCGGCGCCGACGTTGCTGCGCTCGCCGCGGGAGGCGATCGTGGTGCGGCGGTCGAGACCATGGCTCGTGGCGCGGCCAAGGTCGTCGCCCGGCTCCATGCCGAAGGTCGACTCGACGCGATCGGCGGGCTCGGTGGGTCGGGTGGATCGGCGCTCGTGACGCACGCGATGCGTGCGCTTCCGGTCGGTGTCCCGAAGCTGATGGTCTCGACGGTCGCATCGGGCGACACGACGCCGTACGTCGGATCGGTCGACGTGACGATGATGTACTCGGTCGTCGACATCTCCGGGATCAACCAGATCTCGGCGCGGATCCTGGCGAACGCGGCCGGTGCGCTTGCGGGGATGGCGACCGCGACGTTGCCGTCGCTCGGTGCCGAGCGACCGCTGGTGGTCGCGTCGATGTTCGGGGTGACGACACCGTGTGTGACGACGGCCCGGGAGCGGCTCGAGGAGCTCGGGTACGAGGTGCTCGTGTTCCATCAGACAGGGGCAGGTGGCGGGTCGCTCGAGGAGCTGATCAAGGCGGGGTTCATCGCCGGGTCGCTCGACGTCACGACGACCGAGTTCTGTGACACCGTCGCCGGTGGCGTGTTCCCGGCGGTTCCCGACCGGCTGGAGTCGGCCGGGGCCCGCGGGATCCCGCAGGTCGTGTCGCTCGGTGCGCTCGACATGGTCAACTTCGGCCCGGTCGACAGCGTCCCGGAGCGCTACCGCGCGCGGAACCTCTACGTCCACAACCCGACGATCACGCTGATGCGTACGAACCCGGACGAGTGTCGTGCCATCGCCTCGCTGATCGCGGCCAAGCTCAACGCGGCGACAGGCCCGACCGAGCTGTTCATCCCGCTCCGCGGGGTGTCGATGATCGCGACCGAGGGTGGCGTGTTCCACGATCCGGAGGCGGACGCCGCGCTGTTCGACGCTCTGCGAGCGGAGCTCGATCGGGCGAAGGTGACGCTGCACGAGCTCGACGTCGACGTGAACGACGAGTCGTTCGCGCTTGCGATGGCAGACCGCCTGCACGAGCTGATCGAGGCCGCCCGGTGAGGGCGGAGGCGCCGTTGACAGGAAACGGTGTCAGACACCATTTCCTGTCAAGGGCGAAGTGCGCCAACTTCGTGCCAATTGCTCCACCGTCGACAAACGGTGTCAGACACCGTTTCCCGTCAAGGGCAAGGCGCGCCAACTTCGTGCCAATTGCTCCACCGCCTCGATGTTGGCGCAACGTGCGTCGAGAAGCGCTTTTCCCCAAACGTGGCAGCGGAATGACCGCGATCGCGGTGCGGCGGTGTCTGACACCGCACCCGAGCACTCGTGAGGCTCGCGCGTGACCCGGCAGAAGGCGCTCGCCCGGCTGCGGGGCCAGATCGAGGCGCAGCGGCCGATCATCGGGGCCGGCGCGGGCACCGGGCTGAGCGCGAAGTGCGCGGAGGCCGGCGGCTCCGATCTGATCATCATCTACAACTCGGGCCGCTACCGCATGGCGGGCCGGGGCTCGCTGTCCGGGCTCCTGCCGTACGGCGACGCGAACGCGATCGTCGTCGACATGGCGCGTGAGGTCCTGCCGATCGTGAAGGAGACACCGGTGCTCGCCGGGGTTTGCGGCACCGACCCGTTCCGGCTGATGGACGTGTTCCTCGACGAGCTGAAGCGAATCGGCTTCTCCGGCGTCCAGAACTTCCCGACGGTCGGGCTCTTCGACGGGACGTTCCGCACCAACCTCGAGGAGACGGGGATGGGATACGGGCTGGAGGTGGACATGATCCGACTCGCCCGCGAGAAGGAGCTCTTGACCGCGCCGTACGTCTTCACCGTCGACGAGGCGGTGGCGATGACCGAGGCGGGGGCGGACGTGCTCGTCCCGCACATGGGTCTCACAACGGGCGGCTCGATCGGGGCCGACACGGCGAAGACGCTCGACGATTGCATTCCGTTGATCCAGGCGATGCGTGACGCCGCGGTGCGCGTCAACCCCGACGTGATCGTCCTCTGCCACGGCGGGCCGATCGCCGAGCCGGACGATGCTGCCTACGTGCTCGCCCGGACCGAGGGGATCGTCGGGTTCTTCGGCGCGTCGTCGATGGAGCGGCTCCCGACCGAGGTCGCGATGACCGAGAACATGAAGCGCTTCAAGTCCATTCCCGTCTGACCGAGGAGGCGACCGATGAGCAGGTTCGTAGCCAAGAGTGACGTCGAGATCGCGACGTTCGACTGGGGGAGCGCCGGGATGCGCGTCGATCCGCCGAGCACGGGCTGCGAGACGTTCGTGGTCATGGACGTCATCCTGACCCCCGGCGGGTCTCACGCCTTCCACCATCACCCCGATCAGGACGAGGTTGTCATCGTCGTCTCGGGGAAGGTGACCCAGTTCCTCGAGTCCGAGTCGCGCGAGCTGGGGCCGGGCGACTCCGTCTACATCGACAAGGCGGTCGTCCACGGGTCGTACAACGACGGCGACGTCGACGCGCAGCTCCAGGTGATCCTCGCTCCACCGGTCGGCGACGGTGGTTACATGACCGTCGACGTCTCCGGCGAGGCGCCCTGGTCGTCGCTCCGCTGACATGCAGGCCGTCCGCGTGCACGAGGGGGGCGAGCTCCGGTACGAGTCGGTCCCGGATCCCGTCCCGGCGGCGGGTGAGGCGCTCGTCGAGTTGCGCTGCGCCGCGCTCAACCGGCGCGACCTGCTCGTCTGCAAGGGCACCTACCCCTTCCCGCTCCCGTTGATCCCAGGCTCGGACGGTGCCGGTGTCCGGCGTGACACGGGCGAGGAGGTGGTCGTCCTCCCGTCGCTCGGTTGGGGCGCGAGAGAGGCCGCCCCTGGCCCCGACCACCAGATCCTCGGTGGCCCGCGTGACGGGACATACGCCGAGCTCGTCGCCCTGCCGGCGGAGTGCCTCTACCCGAAGCCCACCGGGCTCTCTTGGGAGGAGGCCGCCGCGTTCCCGCTCGCCGCGCTGACCGCCTATCGTGCGCTGTTCTCGCGGGCCGGGCTCAAGGCGGGGGAGACCGTCCTGGTGCTCGGTGCCGGGAGCGGGGTCTCGACCTTCGCGGTTCAGCTCGCCGTCCAGGCAGGTGCACGAGTGCTCGTCACGTCCTCCTCGGACGAGAAGCTCGAGCGAGCTCGCGGGCTCGGTGCCGAGACCGGAGTGAACTACGTGACGAGCCCCGACTGGCCGGCGGCCATCCAGGATCTGGGCGGTGCGGACGTCGTGGTCGATTCGGTCGGCTCGACCTGGCAGCAGTCGCTCGGCTCGGCCCTTCCGGGCGGCCGCGTGGTCGTGCTCGGGGCCACGGGAGGCACCGAGGTCTCGCTCCAGGTGCGCCCGTTCTACTTCGGCCAGCAGTCACTGCTCGGGACGCTGATGGGAAGCCCGAGGGATTTCGACGGGCTGCTCGCGATGATGGCGGAGGCGACCTGGCGACCGGTGATCGACACGGTCCTCCCCCTGGCAGAGGTGGAGGCCGCGCACGACCGTCTCGAGGGTGACCACTTCGGCAAGCTGGTCCTCACGTGCCATTGACCGCGTACGAGCTCGGCTCCGGCGTTGGGGCCCCGGTCGTCTGCCTGCACGGTGTCACGGGGCACGGGCGGCGGTTCGCAGACCTCGCCGGCAGGCTGCCGGGCCATCGCGTCGTCGGTCTCGACCTTCGTGGTCACGGAGCCTCGACGTTCCTACCGCCGTGGGGGGTGGAGCAGCATGTCGCCGACCTCGTCGAGGCAGCCGCCGCGCTCGGGATCGAACGCGCTGCGTGGCTGGGGCACAGCTTTGGCGGGCGGCTCGTGGCGGAGCTCGCCGATCGTCACCCCGAGCTCGTCGATCGGGCGCTTCTGCTCGACCCGGCGCTCTTCATCGAGCCGGAGGTGGCCCTCGAGCGCGCCGAGCTGCTCCGCGCCGACGTCTCGTTCGCGAGCGCCGACGAAGCGATCGAGGCACGCCTCACCGACGGCAGCCTGTTCTCCACGCCGCGCTCGATCCTGGAGCAGGAGGCCGCCGACCACCTCGAGCAGTGTGCTGACGGGCGCTTCCGCTGGCGCTACTCCGCTCCGGCGGTGACCGTCGCGTGGAGCATCATGGCGAGCGCGCCACCCGCGTGGCCGCGCTGCGAGACGCTCGTCGTCACGGGTGAGCGCTCGTGGATCCGGATCGAGGTGCCGAGGGTCGCCACCATCCGCCACATCGTCGTGCCGGGAGGCCACAGCGTCCTGTGGGACGACTTCGGCGCCACCGCGGACGCGATCGCCGCGTTTCTGGCCTCGTAGCGGATCTAGCTCTGCGCGAAGAAGCGGCGCGGGTTGTCGACCATGAGCTCGTCGATCTGCTCCTGCGTCACACCCTGCTCCAGCAGCTGCGGCAGGATCCGGTTGGTGATGTGGAGGTAGTCGGGCTTCTCGTCGGCGAAGTTCGGGTCGCCCGTCATGAAGTCGTAGAAGCACCCACCGTCGTGCGAGAGGTGGATCCGGTCGCCGTAGCCCTCGGCGAGCAGGGCGACGAGCGTGCGGATGCGATCGGCGTCGGGGTTGAAGAACGGGATGTTGAAGCGGTCGAAGCCGAGTGCTGCACCCGTGTCGCCGATCGCGCGGAGGTAATCGAGGTCGTTGCTGTCGCCGGCGTGGGCGACGACGATCTTCGTCGGCTCGACGCCACGACGGGTGAGCTCCTCGAGCGCCAGCGTCCCGGTCAGCGCGCGGGCGTTCGTGTGGACCATCACGGGCACCCCGGTCTCGATCGCCGCCGACGCGATCGCGTCGAGGATCCGCGGAATGTCGCCGACCAGACCATGCTCCTCGACGGCGCACTTGAGGAAGGCGGCCTTCACCCCGGTGTCGTCGATCCCCTCGCGGATCTCGCGGACGAAGATCTCGACGATTCCCTCGGTGCCACGGTAGTGAAAGAAGTTCGGGAGCTGGAGAAAGGCGTAGACGCCGGACGCAACGACGATGTGGAGGTCGACCTCGGCGTTGATCCGCTGGATCCGCGGGATGTATCGACCCAATCCGACGGCGGTCGGGTCGACGATCGTGCGAATCCCGGCCTCTCGCACTGCGCGGAGCTTGTCGATCGCGTCCCTGACCCGCTCCTCCTCGTCCCAGTAGCTCGCGCCCCAAACGTGGGCGTAGTTCTGGAGCGCCTCGGGCTCGAGGACGAACACGTGCTCGTGCATCAGCGTCGTGCCGAGCTCGGCGACGTCGACGGGGCCACGGACGGTCTCGACGGACGGCATGTGCGCTCCTCCTGTGGTCTGGTCAGCTCTCGTAGCGGACGAGCTCTTGCCCGTCCCACGTGGCAGAGGCCTCGTAGATCTGGGTGTAGAAGCGCTCCTGCGCTTCCGTTCGCTCGACGAGCTCGATCATCCCCGGCAGGTCGCGCGTCGCGTCGACGTACACGACCCGCGCCCCGGAGGGGAGCGTGTCGGAGAACGCCTCCTCGTATCCCAGCGCGGTGTAGCGCGCGACGTCCGCGTCGAACGTGTCGGTCATCACCGCCCAGTGGTGAAACCCGTACCGCCGCGGCCCGGGCTGCTCGTGGAAGACCGACGGGGAGTCGTCGTGCTGCTCGATGAGCTCGAGCATCACGTGCCCGCTGAACGTCCGCGCGAGGCTGAACGTCGCCTCGGTCGGCTGGCCACGGTAGCGAGCCGTCCGCGGCTGGAAACGTGCGCGGACCGACCACGGCCCGACACCGAGCCGGTCGCTGAGCTCGACGACCGCCCGGTCGATGTCCTCCACCACGTAGGCGAACTGGACGATGCCGCCCAGCGGCTGACCAAACCCGAGGAGGACGCTCATCGACCCGTCGTGACCGCTGTCTGGTCGGGTGCGTCAGACAGGCGGTGCCGCTCGACGAGCTCGGCCGGGTAGGCGGTGAAGTGCTCGAGCGATTGGAGCAGGCGAGCGCGTGCGACCACGAAATCGATCACCGCGGGCACGCCTGCGTCGTTCGCGGCCAGCGCGCGGGCAAGCGCAGCCTGGACCTCATCCGGATCCTCCACGCGCTCCCCGTGGCAGCCGCAGGCCTCGGCGATCCGTGCAAAGTCGGGCTGTACGACGAAGTCCGTCCCGAGGTATCGCTCGTCGAAGCGGTACTGCTGGAGGTCGCGGATCGACCCGAGCGCCTGGTCGTCGAAGATGCACCACGTGACCGGTAGCCCGTTCTCCGCCGCAGTGGGAAGGACGCTCATCACCATCTGAAACGAACCATCGCCCACGAACCCGACCGCCGGCCGGTCGGGATAGACGAGGCGGGCGGCCGGCAGCCCTGCCGTTGCGAACCCCATCCCGTAGAAGCTCGAAGGGACGATCAGCGAGCGGGGCTCGAAGACTCGGAAGAACGGCGTCCCTCCGGCGATGTGCTGCGTGATACAGCCGACATCGAGCGCCACGGTCGTCTCGCGCGGGAACGTGTCGCGAATCGCGCGGATCACGCGAACCGGGTGGATCGGGCGCTCGTCGCTGGCGGCGAGCGCCGTCATCTCGGCGTCGATCTGCTCGAGCTCGCTCGCGATCTCGCGAGCCCTTGGATGCTCGGCGAGCGTCGGTGGGGTAGCGCTGGGAAGCTGCCCCAGCGCCGTCCACGAGCTGCTCGAGGACGGCGCGAACGTCTCCGACGAGACCGATCTCGACCGAGATGCTCCGCCCGATCTCGCTCGGCTCGATGTCGACCTGGATCGTGGTCGCCTCGGGTGAGGGCACCGATCCCGGCCGCCAGGTCGTCTCCATCTCCTCGAACCGGCTGCCGAGCACGAGGACGACGTCGGCCTCGGACAGGAGGCGCTTGGAGAGTCGGTTGCGATGTGCGCCGAGCCCACCTGCCGACAACGGATGGTCGTCCGGGATGCTGCCGCGTCCGGCGAGGCTCGTCAGCACGGGCGCGGCAAGCAGCTCGGCGATCGCGCGAAGCTCGTTCCAGGCGCCCGACATCACGGTGCCGCCACCCGCGACGAGGAGCGGTCGCTCGGCACCGGCGAGCGCCGCGGCGGCCCGCGCGACGAGGTCGGGCTCGGCCGCAGGCCGCTGCGGCCGCTGCGCGGGGCGGTAGGCCGACCGCGGGATCTCGGCGTCGACGAGGTCGCGCGGGATGTCGATCAGCACCGGGCCGGGCCGCCCCGTGCAGGCGATCGCGAAGGCCTGCCGGACGATGTCGGGGACGAGGTCGGCGCGGTCGACGCGTACCGACCACTTCGTGACCGGGGCGAACACCCGCTCGGTGGGGATCTCCTGCGACGCCCCGCGATGGGCGGTCGCGGTGGCGCCTCGACCGGCGAGCACGACGATCGGCAGCGAGCCGACGTAGGCCTCGGCAATCCCGGTGAGGAGATTCGTGCACCCGGGGCCGGCCGTGACGAGGCAGACACCCGGTGTGCCGGTGAGTTGCGCCTGTGCGGCGGCCATGCACGCCGCCGCGTGCTCGTGGCGCACGAGGACGTGCCGTATCTCGGGCGTGTCGTAGAGCGCGTCGTAGATCCCGAGGACATGACCTCCGGGCAGACCGAACACGGTGCGCACGCCCTCGGCGACGAGCGCGTCGACGATCGCACGGCCCGTCGTCATCGTCTCCAGCGGTGGCTCCCGACCACTAGGGCGCTGCCAGACGGTGCCCACCGTCGACGTAGAGCGTGGTCCCGGTCACGAAGCCGTTCGTCAGGAGGAGCCAGATCGCGTCGCCGAGATCGTCCGGCGTGCCGACACGCCGTGCCGGCAAGACACCCGCGAGCCGGGTGAACATCGCGTCGCGGTCGGCGTCGGGCATGGCGGCCCAGGTCGGCGTGTCGATGATCCCGGGGGAGACGGCATTGACCCGAACCGGTGCCAGCTCGACCGCGAGGGTGCGGACGAGCGCGTCGATCGCGCCGTTCACGGCCGCTGTAGCGGTGCCGCCGCGCATCGGCGTCGTGGCGGCGACGCCCGAGACGAGGACGATGGACTCGCGGACGTCCGCGGCCTGGACGGCGGCCAGCGGTCCCCACAGCTTCACCTCGAACGCGTTGCGGGCCGCATCGAGGTCGAGCTCCTTGATCGGGCCGCCTGCGCGTGCCACCGTCGAGCAGACGAGGTGGTCGATCGGGCCGAGACGCGCGAAGAGCGAGCGGACGGCGTCGTGGTCGGTGACGTCGAGCGCGACTCGCTCGGCGTCGAGCTCGGCCCGCTCGGGGTCGCGCGATGCGAGGACGACCTCCCAGCCGGCCGCAACCGCTCGCCGGGCCGCGGCGAGACCGATGCCGGACGAGCCGCCGATGAACACTGCGCGCACTCGCGCATTCTCTCAGACCACCAACTGCGGTCCACAAGTGCCGCGGTCGGGGAGTGCTCAGCAGCCGCCGGCCGTCGGGGTGCCCCCGGGGCCGGCCAGGTGCAGCTGCGGCCCTGGTGTCGTCACCTGGACGCAGTAGCTCGTGTCGTCTACTCGGACGAGCGCCGCGCCCTCGGGCATCGTCGCGCCGACGTACGACCCGGTCGAGCTCTTCTGGAGCTGCAGGTTCGTCGCCGCCACGGTCAGGCGGGCGTAGTCCGGCTGGGACACGAGCTGGGTCGCCGTCGCGGCAACCTCGTCCCGTGTCTGCTTCGCGGGCGCCGCGATCCGCCACACGCCGAATGCGACGGCGGCGATGGCGACGAGAGCGACGAGACGACCGGTCGTGAGCATCGCTCCTTGTCATCGGAGCGGCGGCGCTGCATCCCCTCCCCCAGGTGGGGTAGCGGGTCAGGCGGGTTCGAGCGCGACGAGCCGGTCGTAGGCCGGAAGGGTGAGGAACTCGACGTAGTCGGGCTGGGTGGCGACCTGCTCGAAGACCGCGCCGGCGTCGTCGAAGCCCGGGCCGAGCCGCTCGAGCTCCTCTGTGGTGATCCGGCTGACGGTCTCGTGGTCGACGCGTCCGTGGTGCAGCCACTGCCAGATCTGCGAGCGGCTGATCTCGGCGGTGGCAGCGTCTTCCATGAGGTTGTCGATCGCAACCGCACCCGACCCCTGCAGCCAGGCAGCGAGGTAGCGGATCCCGACGGAGATGTTGCTGCGCAGACCCTGCTCGGTGATCTCCCCCGGCGTCGAGGCGACGTCCAGCAGGTCGCGCGCCGTCACGGCGACATCGTCGCGCTGACGTCCGATCTGGTTTGGGCGCGCGCCGAGGACCGCATCGAAGCAGGCGGTTGCGACCTCGACGAGGTCGGGGTGGGCGACCCACGTCCCGTCGAACCCCTGCGAGGCCTCACGCTCCTTGTCCTCACGCACCCGGGTCAGCGCAACCTCGTTCACCTCGGGGTCGCGTCGCGAGGGGATGAACGCAGCCATCCCGCCCATTGCGAACGTTCCGCGCCGGTGGCAGGTCTTGACGAGCAGCTCGCAGTAGGCCCGCATGAACGGCACCGCCATCGTCACGGCGGCGCGGTCGGGCAGCACCATCTCGGGTCGATGACCGAGCTTCTTGATCACGCTGAAGATGTAGTCCCAGCGACCGGCGTTGAGCCCTGCGGAGTGATCGCGCAGCTCGTAGAGGATCTCGTCCATCTCGAAGGCTGCGAGGATCGTCTCGATCAGAACGGTCGCCTTGATCGTCCCCTGCGGCACGTCGAGCTGCTCCTGCGCCCAGACGAAGACGTCGTTCCAGAGCCGGGCCTCGAGGTGTGACTCGAGCTTCGGGAGGTAGAAGTACCGCCCGTTCCGTGCGTGGTTGCGGAAGAAGGTGAGACCGAAGTCGAACAGCGACCCCGAGCTGGGGGCGCCGTCCACTGTGAAATGACGCTCTTCGAGGTGCCAGCCGCGTGGTCTGACGAACAGCACCGCCGGGTCGGGCCCGAGCACGTAGCGCTTCTCACCGGTATCGAGCTCGATGGTGCGGTCGAGCGCGTCGGAGAGGTTCTGCTGCCCGGCGAGGCAGTTCTCCCAGGTGGGCGAGTTGGCGTCCTCGAAGTCCGCCATGAAGACGCGCGCGCCGGAATTGAGCGCGTTGATGACCATCTTCCGGTCGACCGGGCCGGTGATCTCGACCCGCCGGTCGGCGATCTCCGCTGGATACGGCGCGACGACCCAGGCTCCCTCGCGCACCGACGCGGTCTCCGGGAGGAAGTCGGGGAGCTCGCCGGCCTGCAGTCGCTCGAGCCGCGCCGCCCGTCGGGCCAGCAGCTCGGCGCGCCGGTCGCGGAACTCCCGCTCGAGGTCCGTCAGGAACGCAACCGCCTCGGGGGTGAGCACGTCGTGGCTCATCCCGACATCCTCTCATCTGGCGCTTGACGCGCCGGCAAGAGGCGCCTAATCGCGCTCGTGATCGCGCTCGCAGGTCTCCGGGCAGGTGCAGTCCGCCTGCTCGGCCCAGGTGACGACCTGCTGCGGTCGCGGCGCGGGCAGCAGCGAACGGGGCATGACCGGCTTCTCGCGTGTCTGGGCAGGGCTCATGCTGCGCTCCTCTCGTGGTCGAACTGCTGCTCCTCGGTCGAGCCGGTCAGGGCGAGCGTCGAGCTCGTGCCACCCGTGACCGTCTGCATGACCTGGTCGAAGTACCCGGCGCCGACCTCGCGCTGATGTCGGGTCGCGGTGTATCCGTCGTCCTCCAGCTCGAACTCGCGCTCCTGCAGCTCGACGTACGCGCTCATGGCGTCGTCGCGGTAGCCGCGTGCGAGCTCGAACATCGACAGGTTGACCGCGTGGAAGCCGGCCAGCGTGATGAACTGGAACCGGTAGCCGAGGGACGCGAGGTCGCGCTGGAAGCCCGCGATCTGCCGGTCGCTCAGGTGCTTGCGCCAGTTGAACGAGGGCGAGCAGTTGTACGCGAGCAGCTTGCCGGGGTGACGCTCGTGGATCGCGGCGGCGAACTGCTCGGCCTCGTCCAGGTCCGGGGTCGAGGTCTCGCACCAGACGAGATCGGCATACGGCGCGTACGCCACGCCGCGGGCGATCGCGGCTTCGATCCCGTCGCGCACGCGGAAGAAGCCCTCGGCGGTGCGCTCGCCGGTGCAGAGCTCCCGGTCGCATTCGTCGACGTCGCTCGTCAGGAGCGATGCCGACAGGGCATCCGTGCGGGCGACGATCAGCGTCGGCACGTCCTGCACGTCGCTTGCGAGCCGTGCCGCGACGAGCGTGCGGACGAATTGCGACGTCGGGATCAGCACCTTGCCCCCAAGGTGGCCGCACTTCTTCTCGGACGAGAGCTGATCCTCGAAGTGGACGGCCGCCGCGCCCGCCTCGATGTACGCCTTCATGAGCTCGAAGGCGTTGAGCGGGCCACCAAACCCGGCCTCGGCGTCGGCGACGATCGGCGCGAGCCAGTAGGTCTCGTCATCACCCTCCGCGTGCGCGATCTGGTCGGCTCGCAGCAGCGCGCTGTTGATCCGCCGCGCAAGTGCGGGCCCCGAGTTCGCCGGGTACAGGCTCTGATCCGGATAGGTCCCGCCGGCAAGGTTCGCGTCGGCGGCAACCTGCCACCCCGAGAGGTAGATCGCCTCGAGCCCCGCCTTCACCATCTGCACCGCCTGACCACCGGTCAGGGCGCCGAGCGCGGGCACCCACTCCCGCTCGGCGAGCAGCCAACGGAGCCGCTGGGCTCCCAGCCGCGCGACCGTGTGCTCGACCACGACCGAGCCGCGCAGGCGGGCGACGTCGTCGTTGGAGTACGGGCGCGCGACGGTGAGGGTCATGACAACGAGCTCCTTTCGGATCCAAGATTAATGATTTCGGATCCTAGATGAGCAGTATTACACGCGCAAGTGCCAAGAATGCATCTTTTCGGATCCCAAACAACTCTCGATGGGATGCGAGCTTGCTCGCGGTCTACACTCGCTTCGTGAGCGTCGAGGCCGGAACCAAGGCGGACGACATCGCCCGCGTGCTCGAGGACGAGATCGTCGCGGGGCTCGTTGCACCCGGGACGGTGCTGCGACAGGAGCAGCTGTCGGAGCGGTTCGCGGTCAGCCGAACACCGGTGCGGGAGGCGCTGAGGCGCCTCGCGGCCCTCGGGCTCGTGTCGTTCGAGCCGAACCGCGGGGTGCGCGTCCGGTCGATCTCGCCCGCAGAGCTCCACGAGGCCTTCCTGGTACGGGCCGAGCTCGAGGCGCTCGCGACGGGTGTCGCGACGCCCCGCATGACCGCCGCCGACCTCCACGAGCTCGAGACGGCCGAGCAGCGCTTCTCGGAGCTGACGCTCGACCTCCGTGAGCAGTCGCTCCGCGGTGGGCAGCGGGACGCATCGCTGTTCGTCGAGTGGATGCAGGCGAACTATGCGTTCCACGACGTGATCTACCGCGTCGCCTCGCTCCCGTACGTCGAGCGTCTCGCCAAGGGCGCGCGCCGGACGTTCATCGGCGAGAAGGTCTGGAGCGCCCGGGCCGAGCTCGACGAGCTGTACGCGAAGAACGACCTCCAGCACCGGGCGATCCTCGGTGCGGTGGCGGCGGGCAGCGTCGAGGCCGCCCGCGGGCTTGCGCGCGAGCACGTGCTCTCGTCGGGTCGGCTGATCGAGACCGTTCTCGACGTTCTCCGTCCGTTGTAGACGGGGCCGTACCCGGTGCCGGTCACCGGGGTGGGGCGAGCACGGACTCCACTCCATCGGAGAGATGCTTGCGCAGGACCTCCGGGCCGTGCCGCTCGAGCCCTGCGACGAGGCTCTCGTGGTGGGTGCGCATCCGCTCGAGCGACCAGGTGGGGCGGAGACGGGCGAGAAAAAGGGTCAACTCGCTCGCGAGCGACCCGTAGGCGGCCTCGATCCGAGGGCTCTGGGCGGCGGCGACGATCGCGCCGTGGAGCCCGGCGTGGTCCTCGGCGACCGCCTGCCAGGGGGGACGTGCGCGGCCGCAGGTCGCCACGAGGCGGTCGAGCGCGACGTGGACGGCCGCCGGGAGCCTGCCCCCGTTCCGCTCGAGCGCGAGGTGGGCGGCCTCGAGCTCGAGCGCCGTCCGGAGCTCGAACAGCGCCGGCAGCGACTGTGGGTCGAGCGTCGCAACCGACGCGCCCCGGTGCGGCTCGATCTCGACGATCCCCTCACCGGCGAGGACACGGAGCGCGGCGCGGAGCGTGTGGCGCGAGACGTCGTAGGCGTCCGCGAGCTCGACCTCCCGCAGCGCCGCACCGGCATCGAGCTCCCCGTCGAGGATCCGTGCCCGCAGCGAGCCGGCGAGCTCGTCGACGACCGATGTCCTGCGGAGCGGAGTGGTCTCGCCGGCGCTCACGGCGCGACCTCGACCACCCGCACGTCATGCGCGCGCGTCGGTCGTGCGAGCACTGCGAGACCGGCCAGGACGAGCGCCGCACCGGCCGCACCGGCCACGCCGATCCGCTCGTCGAGGACCAGCCAGCCGAGCACCATCGCGGTGACCGGCTCGGCGAGCACCAGCGTCGTCACCTCGGATGCGGACAGGTGCTGCAGCCCTCGCGCGAACAGGACGTACGCGATCGCGGTCGGCACGACACCGAGGTAGAGCGCGAGGAGGAGCCCGTCCTTCGACAAGAGCCAGCTCGTCTCGCCGAGCGCGAGCACGGGGAGCAGCAGGAGCGCGCCTGCGCCGAACGAGACGCCCATCACCGGGATCGGTTCATGACCGAGCCCGAGGAGGCGCTTCGCGACCACGGTGTACGTGGCGTAGCCTGCGCCGCTGACGAGCGCGAGCCCGATGCCGGGCACGCTCAGCGCCGCATCTCCGGCCGCCGCGAGCGTCAGGAGCGCGACACCGCTCGTCGCGAGTGCCGTGGCCACACCCCAGGCGCGCCCGGGCCAGACGCCGTCGAGGACGCGCTCGAGCGCGCCGGCGAGCACCGGGCCCGACCCGATCGCAACGACCGCGCCGATCCCCACACCGGTGCGTGCCACCGCTTCGAAGAACGCGAGCTGGTACACGGCGACCCCGACCCCCGCGATCGCGACGAGGCCCAGCGGCCAGCGACCGCGGAGACCGCCGCCGGCGAGCGCCACGAGCGCGAGCAGCGCACCCCCGACGAGGATCCGCGCGGCTCCCACCGTCAACGGGGTGGAGTCGTCGGGGCCGAGTGCCTGCGCGGTGCCCGTCGTGCCGAACAGGATCGCTGCGAGGAGCACCTGGAGGCGCGCCTGTGTCATCGCGATATTGTTACACAACTACACAACTGTCACCGGTAGGCTCAGAGGATGACGCCCGCGCCGTACCGGATCCTCACCGACCGCCTCTGCATCCGGTGCTGGGACCCGGCGGACGCGCAGCTCCTCAAGGTCGCGATCGACAGCAGCCTCGAGCACCTCCGCCCGTGGATCCCGTGGGCGCACGACGACCCGCAGCCGATCGAGGAGAAGATCGCGCTCCTGCGGCGGTTCCGCGCGGCCTTCGACCAGGACGAGGACTACCTCTACGCGATCCTCGATCGCGGCGAGTCGGAGGTGATCGGTGGCACCGGGCTGCACCGGCGGGTCGGTGACGACGCGTTCGAGATCGGCTACTGGATCAGGAGCAACCGCGTGCGGCGCGGCTTCGTGACCGAGGCGACCGCTGCGCTCACGCGGGCCGCGTTCGAGGTGTGCGGCGCCGACCGCGTCGAGATCAGGATCGATCCCGCGAACGTCGCAAGCCTCGCCGTCCCGCGCAAGCTGGGCTACCGCGAGGAGGCGACGCTCCGGCGCCGCATCCCGACCCGGGTCGGGCGCCAGCTTCGCGACTCGGTCGTGTTCACGCTCTTCACCGACGAGCTCGCGGGCTCGAGCGCGATGTCGACCCCGTACGAGGCGTTCGACGCGCGGGGAGAGCCGATCGCGCCTACCGCGGGATAGGGATCGCGAGATCCGGCGGCGTGTCGGCCCCGCGCCCCTCGACCAGCTCGGGCGTGCGCTCGGCGACGAGCCGGAGCACGAGCTCCGCCCGTCGGACGCGCTCGCGACCGAGCCGGATCGCGAGATCGTCGAGGTGCGCCCCGGTCGGGTAGATGTTCGGCGCGTTCCGCAATCCGAGCTTGACGTAGATCGGAGCCGCGACGCGGATCAGCTCCGGGACCTCGTAGAAGCGCACGAAGCCGCCCTGGTCGTCGGGAACCTCGACGTACACGTCGAGCGGAGCTGTGCACGTCGCGCGCAGCTCCGCGAGCTCGGCGACCGAGAGGTCGGTTGCGACGTTGATCGTCGTGGCGCCCAGGACCTCGAGCACCGCTGCCGTGGCGCCGTTTGCGCACGGCAACAGGACCGAGGTCTTCAGGACGAGCTCGGCGGGGAGGTCTCCGGCGGCCCGGAGCCGCCCGAGGGCCGCCAGCACGCCGAGGTCACCCACGAGGAACGAGCGGATCCCGTGGTCGACTCCCCGCCTCGCCTCGGCGATGCAGTGCTCGACACCGGCGTCGCCTCTCGCGGTTGCACCGACGGCCGACGTCGCGAGCGACTGACCACCCGTGTCCCAAGCACCACGCGGACCGAGGAACAACGAGACCTCGACGCCGTGCTCGGCGCCGAGCGTCGCCATCTCGTCCAGCTCGGTGTCGGTGAGCATCATCACGCCGGAGCCCTGCGAGATGCGACGGACGGGTACGCGTCGTGCGTCGGCCTCCTCGAGCACGGCGCGCATCACGCGCGGTCCCTCGACGGAGGGAATCTCGATCCGGTACCGGACACCGTCCGCGAAGCGCAGCTCGCTCACGCCGGAGAGTCTCTCACGACCAGAACGCGTCGAACGCGATCGGGTCGCTCGGGAGCGCGATCACCTCACGCACGAGACCACCCTCGATCCGGAACAGGAGGGTCTGCTCGAGGTCGAGCAGGTTGCCGTTCCGCTCGCCCGTTGCGCGGTAGAGCGCGGCGGCCCGGTCGTCGGAGGCGAGCACGTCGACGAGCTCGGATGCGTACGTGCCGGTGGTCTCCTTCGGAAGCCGGCCGAGGAACCTGAAGATCGCGTCGCGCCCCGCGAAGGTCCCGGCCATCACGCCTCGGCCGGGGACGACCCACACCGCGTCATCCGCGAACAGCCCGCGCAGCGCAAACCCGTCCTTGTTCGCGAACGCCGTCGAACAGCCGGGTGACGAGCGCGGCGTTCTCAGCCGCCGCCACGGTCGCGCTCCCAGCGGTCGATGAGCCCTTCGACATGCCGTCGCTGCGCGTCCGTGAACCCGAACAGGGCGACGAGCCGGCGTACCTCGGCAGGATCGTCGTTCGCGACCGCTGCCTCGAGGTGCTCGCGGACTGGCGTTGGCTGTCGGAGCTGGCGGTGGAGCCAGCGGAGCAGGCTCACTGCCGCCTGGTCGGTGCCCGTCGCCACGGCACTAGGCTACTCACGGTGGACACGTTTCTTGCGATCGCGAGCCGGCGGGACGAGCGACGCTACCTCCCCGACCCGCTGCCGTCCGAGGTGGTCGAGCGGATCCTCGACGCCGGCCGGCTCTCTGGTTCCGGCAGGAACCGACAGCCTTGGGCCTTCGTCCTGCCCGAGTCGCGGGAGCGGGTCGAGCAGCTCGCCGAGACCGTCAACGTGCCTGCCAACGTCCGTGCGGCAGGTCTCGTCGTCGCCGTGCTCGTCTCCGGGCGCGGGCCGATCACCTTCGACGCAGGCCGGGCGACCCAGAACATGCTGCTCGCCGCGTGGAACGAGGGTGTGGCGGCCTGCCCGAACGGCGTCGACGACCCCGAGCGTGCGCGGGACGTGCTCGACGCAGGCCCGGACGAGAGCGTCGTCATCGTGCTGACGTTCGGTCTCCCGGAGCGGCCCCGCGACATCGGCGTCCGCAGCGCGTCCGAGTGGAGCGCAGCGGCCAACCGCCGATCGCTCGCCGACGTGGTGCGACACCTCCGATGAGAGCGGGTGTCGACCTCGGCGGAACGAAGGTCCAGGCGGTCGTGGTGCGACGCGGGGCGCGCGTGGTCGGCGCGGCCCGGAGGGATACCCCGACACGGGGTGGGCCGCCGGCGGTCGTCGCGGAGATCGTCGATGCGATCCACGACGCCGTCGTGAACGCGGGTGCCGACCCGGACGAGCTCACGTCGGTCGGGATCGGCGCGCCGGGGAGCATCGACGCGACGGCGGGCACGGTGATGCAGGTGGCGAACATCGAGGGCTGGGACGCTCCCTATGCGCTGGGCCCGGCCGTCGCCCAGCAACTCGGGAAACCCGTCGTGATCGCCAACGACGTCAACGTTGCGGTCGAGGCCGAGCGCCGCTACGGAGCGGGCCGCGGTTTTCGCTCGTTTCTCGGCGTCTTCTGGGGGACCGGGGTTGGGGGTGGGCTCGTCGTCGACGGCAGGCTGCTCGTCGGCCGCGGCTCGGCCGGCGAGATCGGACACGTCTGCGCCAAGCCCGGGGGGCGCCAGTGCAACTGCGGGCTACGCGGGTGCGTCGAGGCGTACGCCGGGAGGGGCGCGCTCGAAGACCGCGCACGACACGAGGCGCGGAAGCGGGACACCGAGCTCTTCGACCTGATGCGCAAGCGCGGTCGTGACCGGCTGACGAGCGGGATCTGGCTCCGCGCTCTCGACGCGGGCGACCAGGTCGCGCGCGATCTCCTCGACGAGGCGGTCGAGGCGCTCGGCATCGGGATCGGCTCGGCGGTCACCCTCCTGGACGTCGAAGGTGTCGTCGTCGGCGGCGGACTGGGCGAGCGCCTCGGCCCGACGTGGCTGCGGCGCATCGAGAAGGCCGCGCGGACGCACACGTTCTTCAAGGAACCGCCCACGTACCGGCTGGCCGAGCTCGGCGACATGGGCGGAGCGATCGGCGCGAGCCTGCTCGCCGGGAGGCGGAAGGCGGGCACCGGGCACGCGTAGCCGTTGACAGAGGGGGGGCGAGCCTCTAGTTTGGTCGGCCTCCATACAAATGGTGGAGACGATGAGACGACACGACGCCGACGCAGGCGCTGCCTGTCCCGTGGCACAGCCGCGGTGGGTGGCCGTTCTCGTCCCATCCCGTCGGCCGGAGGCCGGGTCGTGAGCTTCGCCGGCCCATACGTACGCGCCGACCAGACCACGGTGCGCCGCGCCAACCTCGGGGTCGTCCTGCGCAAGGTCGCCGAGCGGACGACGTGCAGCCGCGCGGACGTGGCGACCGAGACCGGGCTGACGCGGGGCACGGTCTCGAGCCTCGTCGGCGAGTTGATCGACCTGGGTCTGCTCATCGAGACCGGCGAGTCGGCAACCCCGAGACGGGTCGGCCGGCCGGGTGTCGGGCTCAGGCTCGGCGATCGCGTCGTGGCGATCGGGCTCGAGATCAACGTCGACCATCTCGCAGTATCCGCGGAGGACCTCGAAGGGCGAGTCGTCATCGAGCGCGTCAACCGCCGGGACAACCGCGGGGCGCGACCTGCTGCTGTGCTCGACCGGCTCGCAGGTCTGGCGACCGCGGTGCTGGACGAGCTCCGCGCCGAGTCGTACGACCCGGTCGGGATCGGGGTCGCGGTGCCGGGGCTCGTGAGCCTCGGGTCGGATGTGCTCCTGCATGCACCGAACCTCGGCTGGTCCGACCTCGACATTGCCACAGAGCTGCGGGCGCGCCTCGGCGACGAGCTGCCGGTGCGCGTCGACAACGAGGCCAACCTCGCCGCGCTCGCCGAGCACTGGTACGGCGCAGGTCGGGGCCTCCGGAGCTTCATCTGCGTGTATGCGGATGTCGGTGTGGGTGCCGGGATCTTCGTCGACGGCGAGCTGTTCCGTGGCTCGCACGGCTACGGCGGCGAGCTCGGTCATGTGACCGTCGACCCGCAGGGCCTGCCGTGCGCATGCGGGAGCCGCGGCTGCCTCGAGACGTTCGTCGGACAGGACGCGATCGCGCGCCGCGCCGGCCTGCCTACGCCGACCGAAGGGCTCACGCGCCACGTGACGGACGATCTCGTGCGACGTGCGGAGGCGGGCGACCGGGCAACGCTCGAGAGCCTGCGGGACGCGGGCCGGGTGCTCGGCACCGCGCTCGCCTCGACGATCAACGTCTTCGATCTCGACGCGATCGTGCTCGGTGGCGCCTACGGCCCGCTCGCACCGTGGCTCGTCGACGAGGTTCGCGCGGCGCTCGCGGACCACCTCTTGTTCGCCGACTGGTCGACCTGCGAAGTGCGGACGGCCACCTTTGGCGAGGGTGCGGCGGTGCGTGGCGCAGCTGCGATGGTGATTCGGGGCGCACTCGCCTCGCCGTGGATCGTCGCAGGGCGTGCAGCCCGTTCGCAGGAGCTTGTTTCGTGAGGCGGAGGACGCGAAAGGAGGGACTCGATCCACACAGGGAGCAGCACTGGGTGGCAGGGAGGGCGTACGGGTAGTAGCGTTCCCGCGCCACGTTTGAACAAGGACAGTTGACCAAGTCCTCCAGGAGGAGAATGACGTGAAGAAATATGCAATCGGGCTCGGGGTCGTCGTACTGGCCCTCGGGCTCATGGTCGGCGGCGCGTTCGCGAAGCGGACCGCAACCACCGGGGTCTGCGTCCTGCTGCCCGACACCAAGTCGTCGGTCCGCTGGGAGCAGTTCGACAAGCCGGCGTTCGTCGCGGCCTTCAAGAAAGCCGGCATCCCGGCCGCGGTCGTCAACGCGTTGAACGACCCGCAGAAGCAGCTCGCGCAGGCCGAGCAGTGCATCTCCAACGGTGCCAAGGTCGGCGTCATCGTGTCGCTCGACACCGGCACGTCCATCGCGATCCAGAAGAAGTTCACGGCGGCGGGCGGGAAGACGATCGACTACGACCGCCAGATCGTCGGCGGGACGGGCTCCGTGTACATCACGTTCGACGGCAACCTCGTTGGGCGCCAGCAGGCGCGCGGAGTGATCGCGGGCATGGTGGCGAAGAAGACGTACGGGCCGAAGGGCGTCATCGCCCAGCTCTGGGGCGGCCCGACGGATGCGAACGCCTTCTGGTTCAAGAGCGGGAACGACGACGTCCTCAACCCGTTGTTCAAGGTGAAGAAGGTGACGAAGGGCCCGGCGAAGTTCGTGCCCGAGTGGGACGCGAAGAACGCTCAGACGATCTTCGAGCAGATGCTCGTCCAGACGAACAACAACATCCAGGGCGCCGTCGCGGCGAACGACAACATCGCCGGCGCCGTCGTGGCCACGCTGAAGGCGAAGGGCCTGGATCCCATCGCGCTCTCGGGTCAGGACGCCACGGTGCAGGGCGTGCAGAACATCATCTCGGGCTGGCAGACGAACACCGTCTACAAGTACGTGCCCGATGAGGCGAACGCGACGGCTGCCGCCGCGATCGCGCTGTTCAAGGGCAAGAAGCCGGCGTCGAACACGACGCGGCCCAACGGCTCGAAGAGACAGCCGACGTTCACCATCCCGGTGAAGTCGATCACCAAGGCGAACTACACGATCCTCTTCAGGGACAAGTTCCTGAAGCGGAGCGAGGTTTGCGCCGGGGAGTACAAGCAGTACTGCAAGTAGCCGTACGACTGAACGGGTGGAGGCGCCTCGGCGCCTCCACCCGTGCCTCGTGGGAGCGCGCCCCGTGACCGACCTCGCCACCGAAACCGTCACCGACGACACCCCCCTTCTCGTGATCCACGGCCTGTCGAAGAGCTTCGGCTCGGTGCAGGCACTGACCGACGTGGACTTCGAGGTCCGCGCGGGGGAGGTGATGGCGCTCGTCGGCGACAACGGCGCCGGCAAGTCGACGCTGATCAAGTGCATCGCCGGGATCCACGGCTACGACAGCGGCGAGATCAGCTTCGACGGCCAGCCCGTGACGATTCACGGCCCGAAGGACGCAGCGAGGCTCGGGATCGAGTTCGTCTACCAGGATCTCGCGCTCTGCGACAACCTCGACGTGGTCCAGAACATGTATCTCGGCCGCGAGGAGCGTGACTGGCTCTACCGGCTCAAGGAACCGATCATGGAGCAGCGCACGACCGAGACGCTGCGCTCGCTCTCCGTCACCACGATCCGCTCGGTGCGCCAACCGGTCGCCTCGCTCTCGGGCGGTCAACGGCAGTCGGTCGCGGTCGCCAAGGCCGTGCAGTGGAACTCGCGCCTCGTGATCCTCGACGAGCCGACCGCCGCGCTCGGCGTCGCGCAGACGCGCCAGGTGCTCGACCTCGTCAAGCGGCTCGCAGACCAGGGGCTCGCGGTGGTGCTCATCTCGCACAACCTGCACGACATCTTCGAGGTCTCGACCCGCATCACGGTGCTCCGGCTCGGGCGAGACGTCGGGGTGTACGAGCGTGCGACGACGAGCCAGCAGGAGGTGGTGACCGCGATCACCGCCGGCATCCCCACCAAGGTAGCGGGCATCGCCGCGACCGACACCGAGGTCGTCCAGTGAGCTCCGACGTCGACGTCACGTCCCCTGGGGTCGGCTTCTCGGGCGACAGCGACGAAGGGCGCGGTGGCCTGTGGCGACAGGCGCGTGACGACCTCAAGTCGGGCAACCTCGGGGTCCTGCCGGTCGTCATCGGCGAGCTCGCGATCGTGCTCTTCTTCAGCCTGACGGCGACGAACTTCTTCACCGCCTCGAACTTCGTCAACGTCATCCTGCAGATGGCGGGTGTGACGATGATCGCCTACGGCGTCGTCTTCGTCCTCCTGTTGGGGGAGATCGACCTCTCGGTCGGGTACGTCAGCGGCATCGCGGCACTGGCCGCCGCGGAGTTCCAGCTGCCCAGCAGCTCGCACGACTACCCGGGCTGGCTTGCGATCCTGCTCGCGCTCGCCATCGTCGCCGCGATCGGTCTCGGCCAGGGCACCGTCGTGGCGAAGGTCGGCGTGCCGTCGTTCGTCGTCACGCTGGCCGGTCTCCTCATCTGGCAGGGGATGATCCTGCGCGTGCTCGAGCTGCGCGGGGTGATCATCATCGAGGACAACTGGATCAACAACACCGCGACCTACTACTTCTCGGCCGCGCAGAGCTGGCTCATCGCCGCGGTCATCACAGGGCTCTACGCCCTTGTCGCGGTGAGCAGCCTCGTCGGCAAGCGCAGGGCGGGCCTGGCGCTCCGCCCCACGATGACGATCGTGAAGCTCGTGGGCGTCGCAGTCGCGAGCTTCGGCGTGGTTGCGATCTGCAACCACGCCACGAGGCCGAAGCCGTGCCCGGAGGGCACGCCGCTCACCGTGAGCTGCACCCAGTCGGTCGGGTTGCCGCTCGCCGGCCTGTTGATCGTGATCTTCCTCGTCGGGCTGACGTACCTCGCGAAGCGAACCGCGTTCGGACGCCACGTGTACGCCGTCGGCGGCAACGCCGAGGCGGCGCGCCGCGCCGGCATCAGCGTCCCGCGCGTCCGCATCATCGTCTTCATGATCTCGAGCCTCATGGCCGGCGTCGGAGGCATCATCCTCTCCGCGCGCCTCCAGTCGGTGAACCTGAACGTCGGCGGCGGGACGCTGCTCCTCGACTCGATCTCGGCCGCCGTCATCGGCGGGGTCAGCCTCTTCGGCGGCCGCGGCGAGGTCCGCGGCGCCCTGCTCGGCGCGCTCGTCATCGCGACGATCGCGAACGGCCTGAACATCGGCGGGTACAGCACGGGCACGATCTACGTCGTCACCGGCATCATCCTGCTCCTTGCCGTGACGCTCGATACGATCGCACGCAGACTGCAGGTGAAGTCCGGCCGCTGAACCCCGCGCCCGCCAGCCCTTCACGGCGCCTGGCGAAGGAGATCGCCGTCCTCCCGTACTCTCGCCACACTCCGCCGAACGCGCACACCTTCCAGGTCGCGCTCGGCTAGCGTGGCCTCGTCGAACGAAGGAGACCACACGCATGAAGACCTCGCTTGGGATCTGGGCATTCGGCCCGATGATCACCCGCTTCGTTCCCGGCGGCTACCAGCCGGAGCACGCGAACGAGCCGATGCCGGTGAAGGTGCGCCGCGCGGTCGACGGGCTCGGCGACCTGATGGACGACTACGAGTTCCACTACCCGGGTGAGCTCAACCCGGACAACCTGGACGAGGTCAGGGACGCGCTCGACGGGCACGGGATCGCGACCGTGTGCACCGGGTTGCACACCGACTCGCGCTTCGGCAAAGGTGGGCTCACCTCGGTCGACCCGACGGTTCGCGCGGAGGCGCGCCGACTGACACGCGAGACCGCCGAGCTCGCCGGCACTGTCGGGGCGAACATGATCTGCTGGCCCGGAATCGAGGGCTACAACTACCCCTTCCAGACGCCGTACGCGCAGTCGTGGGAATGGTTCATCGAGGGGATGGCCGAGGCAGCGGAGATCTGTGCGAAGCACGGCGTCAAGCTGTTCCTCGAGCACAAGAACTCCGAGCCCGCGATGAAGATCTTCATGCGCAACATCGGGATGACGCTCCACGTGATCCACACGCTGCGCGCCCAGGGAATCACGAACGTCCAGGTGAACATGGACTGGCAGCACCTGATCATGAACGGCGAGTCGCTCGGCGAGTACGCCGCGATGCTCGCCGCGGAGGGCCTCCTCGGCCATCAGCATGCGAACTCCGGCTGGGGGACGTTCGACGACGACAACATGGTCGGCGCGACGGCGTTCATGGAGACGCTCGAGCTCGCGCTCGAGCTCCGGCGGGCGAGCTACGGCGCGAACGGCGAGCGGCTCGGCTTCGACCTCTACCCGTACACGGAGGACGCGGTCGCGGCGGTTAGGCGGTCGGTGCTGCAGTGGCGGTTCATCGACGGGGTCGCTGCGAAGATCGACGATGCAGCGCTCCGCGAAGCGCAGGGGCGCAAGGACGCCGTGCGCGCCTACGAGCTCGTCTATGCCGCGCTAGGCGCCGAGTAGCCGCTCGAGGGCGGCGTGACCGTTTCGCAGAACCGGCTCGCCGTGCGAGACCAGAACTCGCTCGATCGGGAGCCCGAGCAGCGGCCGCAGCGCCTCGCGTACTTGTGCGTGATCGAGGCTCGCGGGGAGCCACGACTGCGGGCAGAGGCGGATCCCTCCGCCGTCAGCGCCGAGGATCACGTCGCCGGGGACCACCGCGGCGTGCTCGGGGATCCAGTACACGACCTCGGTCGCGCGCCCGCTCGGGTACGCGACGACACCACCCGGCAGCGTGTCACCCGGCCTGAACAGGTCTGTGATCGTCTCGGTCCGTCGACCGATCGCCTGCCGAGCTCGCGTCGCCGCATGCACCCGCGCGCTGTAGCGCTCGGCGATCTCCGTTGTGCTCCGCGTGTGCCAGAACACCGTGATGAGGACATGGACAGGGGCACCCGCACGCTCGACGTCCGCGTCGAGCGCCGCCCAGAACCTGGCCGCGCCGGCCTCGTCCTCGGGGACGAGCGGGTCGATCAGGACGACAGCGTCGCTTGCCTCGTAGTAGACGCACCCGACCGGCTCACCCCACTCACCGTAGAGCGTCGTCCAGCGCCAGAGCCCCTCGGTGATCCGGAGCACTTCCATCGCGGGTGACGATACATCGGTGGTCGTCGGGGTCGACGTCGGCACGACGGGGGTCAAGGCGATCGCGATCACGCCGGACGGGGCCGTCGTCGCGAGGACCGAGCATGGCTACCCGCTGTCGACGCCTGCACCGGGATGGTCCGAGCAGGACCCCGAGGACTGGTGGCGCGCTTCCGAGGCCGCGCTCCGCGAGGTGGCCGCCGGGGTCGAGGTGCTCGGCATCGGCTTCTCCGGTCAGATGCACGGGCTCGTGACGCTCGACGACTCCGACCGGGTGATCCGGCCGGCAATGCTCTGGAACGATCAGCGGACGGGCGCCGAGTGCGCCGAGATCGAGGAGCGGGTCGGGCTGGGGCGCCTGATCGAGCTCACGGGCAACCGTGCGCTGACGGGCTTCACCGCTCCCAAGCTCCTCTGGTTGCGCCGCCACGAGCCGGAGGCCTACTCCCGCATCGCGCGCGTGATGCTGCCAAAGGACTACGTCCGGCTCAGGCTCACCGGTGAGTGGCAGATCGACGCCTCGGACGCCTCGGGAACGCTCCTGCTCGACGTCGGGCGGCGCACGTGGAGCGAGGAGGTCCTCGAGCGCCTCGATGTCCCCGCCGCCTGGTTGCCCCCGGTCGGCGAGTCGCCCGACAGCGCGGGGCGGTCGCGCGAACTCCTGGCCGGGGTGCCGGTCGCGATCGGCGCAGGAGACCAGCCCGCGGCCGCGCTCGGGGTCGGGATCGACCGACCCGGCCCGCTGTCCGTCGTGCTCGGGACGTCCGGGGTGGTGCTCGCGGCGCTGCCCGGCTACCAGCACGACCCCGAGGCGCGCGTGCACGCGTTCTGCCACGCGGTGCCCGGCGCCTGGCAGACGATGGGCGTCATGCTGTCCGCGGCTGGCTCGCTGCAGTGGTTTCACGACACGCTCGCGCCGGACGTCCCGTTCGATGCGCTCGTCGCGGAGGCAGGGCGATGGGGGCCGGGCGCCGAGGGCCTGCTCTTTGCGCCATACCTGGCGGGCGAGCGCACACCACACGCCGACCCCGATGCGCGCGGCGCCTTCACGGGTCTCACTCTCCGCCACGATCGCGGGGCGCTCGTCCGGGCGGTGCTCGAAGGGGTCGCGTTCGGCCTGCGCGACTCGCTCGACTTGATCCGCGCGCTCGGGGTCGACGCGACCGTCGGGCGTGTGTCGGGTGGGGGCGCCCGTAGCCGGTCGTGGCTCGCGATCGTCGCGGCCGTGCTCGGGATCCCGCTCGAGCTGACCGAGTCCGAGGAGGGATCGGCGTTCGGGGCTGCGCTCCTCGGCGGAGTCGCAGGCGGCGTCTTCGAAGACGTGCACGACGCCGTCGACCGCTGTGTCAGGGTTCGCGAGACGATCGAGCCCGATCTCCGGCAGGCCGAGGCGTACGGCGAGCTCCACGAGCGCTACCGGCGGCTCTACCCCGCGCTTCGGGCCGTCGACGACCCCCGGTCGCAGGGCGGTATTGTCGAGCGATGAAGGCGATCGTGATCCAGCGCCCGCACGAGGTCGCCTATGTCGAGCTCGACCGGCCGTCGCCGGGCCCCGGTGAGGTCGTCGTCCGTAGCCATGTGACGGGGGTGTGCCGCACCGACCTCGAGATGGTCCACGGCGGGCTCGTGGACCCACGCTGGGTGCACTTCCCGGTCGTCCCGGGGCACGAGTGGAGCGGGACCGTTGCCGAGCTCGGCGAGGGCGTTCATGACCTCACCGTGGGCGATCGTGTCGTCTGCGAGGGAATGATCCCCTGCAATCGCTGCCGCAACTGCCGGCAGGGGGCGACGCACCGCTGCCTGAACTACGACCAGGTCGGGTTCACGCGCGGTGGTGGCTACGGCGAGTACGTGCTCGTCCCGCGCCACGTCGTGCATCACCTGCCCGCCGCTGTCCCGTTCGCCGCGGGGGCGTTGGTCGAGCCGGCTTCGTGTGTGCTTCGCGGGCTCGAGCGCGGCAGACCCGAACCCGGAGAGACGATCGGCGTGATCGGCATCGGGACACTCGGCTCGCTCGCGCTGATGCTGGCGCGGTTGCACGGCCCCGGTGCGCTCGTCGCCTACGGCGTGCGCCCCGAGGAGCTCGCTTTCGCTGCGCAGCTCGGTGCCGACGCGACGGTCGACGTCGGTGGCGAGGACCCGGTCGCAGCGACGGAGCGCATCGCCGGCGATGGCCTCGACCTGGTGATCGAGACGGCGGGCGCAGTCGAGGCCGTCGAGCTCGCGACGCGGCTCGTCCGGCCAGGAGGGCGCGTCGTGCTGCTCGGGATCGCCGGGGAGGGAAAGGTGCTCGAGCTACCCGCGGACAGGATCATGTTCGGCGACCTGGACGTGATCGGCAGCTGCTCGTACCCGACGTCGAGTTGGTCGCGCGTCATGCGCCTGCTCGAGCAGGGTCTCGTCGAGTTCGAGCCGATCGTGACGCATCGCTTCCCGGTTTCCCGGTTCGAGGAGGCCTTCGCGGTGATGGACGAGCGCCGTGGCGTCGTCGCCAAGGTGCTGCTCGAGCACGTCACCGACTGAGCCAGGCACCGCGACGATCCCGCAGCTCCGAAGGTGCTCGTCGCCGTGCAACGAGGCAACAGTCATACGATATTTCAATAACTGGACATCTCGAAAGCACGATGTTAGTGTCGCCCACCGTCGCCCCATCACAAGGAGGTAGGAAGCTGTGAGTGATGACGAGCGCAGCGGGCTCGACGAGGAGCACGCGGGCCTGAATCGCGCATCGCTGCTGAAGCGCGTCGCCGTCGGCGGCGCCGCGCTGTCCATTCCGTCGCTGATCGCCGCGGAAGGCGCATTCGCGGGACCTGTCGGAGCGGCCGCGACGCCGTACCCGAAGCACCCGAAGTGGACGTTCGCGTTCATCAACCACGTGACGACGAACCCGTTCTTCGTCCCGACCCAGTACGGGGCGGCGGACGCGGCTGCGCTCACCGACACCAAGTACACGTGGACGGGCTCGACCAAGGCCGACGTCGCCGAGATGATCAACGCGTTCAACGCCGCCGTCAGCGCCAAGGCCGACGGGATCGCGGTCTGCGTCGTCGACAAGGGCGCCTTCGAGGCCCCGATCAAGCGGGCGCTCAACCGCGGTATCCCGGTCGTCTCCTACAACGCCGACGGTGCGCGGGAGGGCGCGAAGGCCCGCCTGTCGTACATCGGCCAGGACCTGTACGTGTCGGGGTTCGAGATGGGCAAACGCATCGTCGAGCTCGTGCCGAGCGGCGACGTGGCGATCTTCATCGCCACGCCGGGGGCGCTCAACATCCAGCCCCGAATCGACGGGGCACTGGCTGCGATCAAGCAGTCCGGCAAGCCGGTGAAGGCGAAGGCCATCGCGACGAACCCTGACCTCGCAACGGAGCTCTCGATGATCGACGCGTACTACGTCGGCCACAAGAACCTCAAGGGGATGTTCGCGGTCGACGCCGGCGATACGCAGGCGGTCGGTCAGGTGATCGAGAAGTACAAGCTCCAGGGCAAGATGAAGGGCGGCGGCTACGACTTGCTGCCGGGCACCCTCAAGCTCATCCAGAGCGGGGCGCTGCAGTTCACGATCGACCAGCAGCCGTACCTGCAGGGGTTCTACCCGCAGATCCAGCTGTTCCTGTCGAAGCTGTCCGGTGGTCTGGTGGCACCTTCGGACACCAACACCGGTCTGCTGTTCGTGACCAAGGACAACGTCAAGCCGTACCTGACGACGAAGACCCGCTACCACGGGAGCTCGAGCAAGCAGAAGTACCCGGTCACCGCCGCCGGATAAGCAACACTTGAGCATCCCGGAAGCAGACGTCAGCGCACCGGACGAACGCGCCAGCCTCGGCTGGCGCCTCGCCGGTGCGTTCGTCCGCCGGCGGGAGGCGAGCATCTTCGTCGTCGCGATCGGGCTCTCGATCTTCTTCTCGGTGAAGAGCGAGGCCTTCTACTCGGGCGACAACTTCAAGAACATGACCGAGACGCTGGCGCCGATCGCGCTCGTCGCGGCCGGCGAGGTGATGCTGCTGATCTGTGGCGAGATCGATCTCGCGGTCGGACGCGTCTATGCGCTTGCGCCTGCGATCGTCTACGTCGTCTCCTCGCCGGACGAGCACGGGTTCCCGATCTGGGTCGGGGTTCTCGCAGCCCTCGGGTGCTCGTGCCTCGTCGGTCTCACGAACGGCGTCATCACGACCGTGTTCCGCGTGCCGTCGTTCATCGCCACGCTCGGCATGCTGTTCCTGCTCAACGGGATCACGCTGCATCTGCTGGCCGGCACCCAGGTGTTCATGCCGGGTGGTGTGGTGTTCCAGAAGATCTTCGGCTCCCAGCCCGACCTCTACCCGCTCTACTTCAACTCGACGTTCTGGTGGGCGCTCGGCATCATCCTCGCGCTGCAGTTCGTGCTCACGATGACGCGTTGGGGTCTGCATACGATCGCGACCGGTGGGAACCTGATCGGCGCGGCGGAGGCGGGCGTCAACGTGCGGACGATCAAGATCGGCAACTTCGTGCTGGCCAACCTGCTCGCCGGCTTCGCGGGGATCCTCGACTCGACGCGGGTGACGACGATCGTGCCGCTCCAGGGCGGCCCCGACCTGATGTTCCTGGCGGTGGCGGGAGCGGTGATCGGCGGCACCTCGCTGTTCGGTGGCTCCGGCTCGGTGATCGGGGCCTTCATCGGCGTCGCCGTGCTCGTGATCCTGCGGACCGGGTTCAACATCATCGGCGTGAGCGCGTTCACGTTCGACCTGATCATCGGGATCGCGATCATCCTCTCGATGATCGCGAACGTCCAGGTTGCCCGGCTGCGAAACCTCGGGAAGCTCCAGTGAGCACCGGTGCACCCGAGGCGATCCGGGTCGAGAGCGCTGCCAAGAGCTTCGGCGCAGTGACCGCGCTCGTCGACCTGTCGATGCATCTCGGGCATGGGGAGTGCCTCGGTCTCATCGGTGACAACGGCGCCGGCAAGTCGACGCTCGTCAAGATCCTCAGCGGCTTTCACCGCCCGGACACCGGTCGAGTCTTCGTCAACGGCGAGGAGGTGGTGCTCCGCTCGGTCGATCACGCACGGTCGCTGGGGATCGACACCGTGTACCAGGACCTCGCGCTCGTGCCGACCCTCTCGGTGGCGCACAACATGTTCCTCAACCGGGAGATCACGAGGGGAATACGGCCGTTCCGGTGGCTCGACAACCGCGAGATGCGCCAACGGGCGCGCACGTACATCGAGAACATCGGCATCCGCACGCTGCGCTCGGTCAACTCCGAGGTCTCGATGCTGTCGGGTGGTCAGCGCCAGGCGATCGCGATCGCCCGCTCGGTCCACACGGGAGCGAAGATCCTGCTGCTCGACGAGCCGCTCGCCGCGATGGGTGCCAAGGAAGGCGAGATGATCCTCGACCTGATCCGCGACCTGAAGGCGGAGGGGCACTCGATGATCGTGGTCGCCCACAACTACGTGCACGTGCTCGAGGTGTGCGACCGCGTCAACCTCCTCCAGCACGGGCGCATCACGCTGGATCGGCTCTCCTCGGAGACCACCGCCGAGGAGCTGACCGAGCTCGTGGCGCGGGAGTATCGAACGCAGCGGCGCGACCGGGAGCCCGAGCCTCCCGCCCCCGGCGTCGGCGGAGGGCTTGTGACGCCGGGGCGGTGTGAGGCAGGCAGGCCAGGAGGAAAGAGCCAGACCCTGGTCGAAAAAGCTATCATAGTATTACTTGTCTGAGAAGGGCGATTCGGGCGTGCCTGACACCCGCTCACCGGGCCTCGCTCGACGGGTGACCTGGCTCGGCCAGGCGGGGTTCCGGATCGAGCTCGACGGGCAGCGGGTCGTCATCGATCCGTGGCAGAGCCCACACGAGGGACGTCTCATCCCCGCAGCTCCGCTCGACCTCGTCGCCGACGACGTCGACTGGGTGCTGATCACGCACGAGCATCTCGATCACCTCGATCTCCCGTTCCTGCCCGTGGTTCTCGACCGCTCACCGGGCGCCCGCGTCGTGGTGCCCGAGCCGCTCGCGCCGATGCTGGACGGCGTGGTGCCCACCGGGCGGCTGGTTCTCGTGCAACCGCACGACACGCTCGACCTCGACGGGCTCGAGGTCAGCGTGGTACCGGCCTTCCATGGCGTGTCGATGGCGGACGCGTACGGGGACGGCTCGGCGGTCGGCGGCCGGCCGCGGTTCGTCGGCTACGTTCTCGGGGCCGCGACGAGGCTGTACCACGCGGGCGACACGGTGCCCGACGAGCGGTTGTCGGAGGCGCTGCGCGACCTCGCCGTCGACACGGCGCTCTTGCCGGTCAACGGCCGCGACGCCGACCGCGAGTCCCGTGGGATCGTCGGCAACCTGGATGCAGCGGAGGCGGTCGAGCTCGCGCTCGAGATCGGGGCCACGCGGCTCGTCCCGTATCACTGGGACGGCTTCGCGGGCAACACCGTGCCACCGGAGACGGTCGGCGAGGCCGCCGCTGGCCGCATCGAGGTCACCGTTCCGACTCGATTCACGCCGCTCGAGCCGTGAGCGACCTGCGGCTTCGATCGCTAACGCCGGCGCGACCGCCCGTCCGTCCCGGGCGCCAGACGCCTGATGTCCGCGGCGGTGTCGGCCAGCAATGTCCGCGTCGCCTCCTCCGCGGCATCCTCGTCGTGCGCGACGATGCCGTCGACGATGGCTCGATGCAACGGGAGCGCCCGTCGTCGCGAGCGCTGCGGCGTGGTCGTGATCTCGAAGGTCGTGCGCAGCACGGCTCGGAGGACACTCCCGAGATGGGCGAGGAGCTCGTTGTGACTCGCGCCGAGGATGCGCTCGTGGAACTGGAGGTCGGCAGCGAGGTACGTCGCCTGGTCGTTGGCTCCTTGCTCCATTCCCGCGTAGGCCTCTTCGATGGCCGCGATCTCGTCCTTCGTCGCCCGTGTGGCCGCAAGCCGCGCGGCGAGCGGCTCGATCGCGAGACGAACCTCGGTCGTCTCCTCGTAGAGCTGCCGATCGTTCAACGCCTCGATCCGCCAGCTCAGGACGTCCGGGTCGAGGATGTTCCACTCGGCCCGGGGTCGCACCCGAGTCCCCGTCTTCGGTCGTGCCTCGACGAGCCCTTTCGCGGCGAGCACGCGCACCGCCTCGCGCAACACGGTGCGGCTCACGGCGAGGTTGGACGTCAGGTCGTCTTCGGGCGGCAGCGGGTCGCCGGGTCTCAGCGTGCCGCTCAGGATCTGCACTCCGATCGTGTGCACCACCTCGCCGTGCAGCCCGCGGCGGGGGTACGTGTGAGGCCGTGTCACGCGGCCCGCCGCAACAGCATGAGGGGATCGTAGATGCGCCGTCGGGTCGCTGACTGCCTCGGCACAATAATCATATGATACGCCTTCTATCCGGCCCCCGAGCATCGAACGAGGAGTGACGCACGCGTGAGAAATGCCCCCTCCAAACCCGGGCCGCGCGGCGCAAGGCGCAGCTCCGAGTGGTTCGATCGGCAAGACCTCGACGGCTTTCTGCACCGGTCGTGGCTCAAGTCGACCGGTGTCAGCGACGAGACGTTCCGCAATCGGCCGCTGATCGGCATCTGCAACAGCTGGAGCGAGCTCGTCAACTGCAACGTCCACCTGCGCGGCCTCGCCGAATCGGTCAAGCGCGGCGTGCTCCAGGCGGGTGGGTTCCCGCTCGAGTTCCCCGTCCTCTCGCTCGGCGAGTCGCTGATGAAGCCGACGACGATGCTCTATCGGAACCTGATGGCGATGGACGTCGAGGAGTCGATCCGCTCCTATCCGCTCGACGGCGTCGTCCTGCTGACGGGCTGCGACAAGACGAACCCGGCGAGCATCATGGGCGCGGCGAGCGCCGACATCCCGGCGATCGTCGTCACCGGTGGACCGATGCTGAACGGTCACTGGCGCGGACGCGAGATCGGGTCGTGCAGCGACTGCTGGCACTACCACGAGGAGCTCCGGGCCGGGCGGATCACCGAGTCGGACTGGCAGGAGATCGAGAGCTCGATGTCGCGCTCGCACGGGCATTGCATGACGATGGGTACTGCCTCGACGATGGCCTGCGTGACCGAAGCGCTCGGTCTCACGCTGCCCGGTGGTGCGGCGATCCCGGCTGTCGACTCGCGGCGGGCGCAGCTGGCGGAGGCGGCGGGTCGGCAGATCGTTGCGCTCGTCGAGGCGGATGTGAAGCCGTCGGACATCATCACCCGCGAGGCGTTGGAGAACGCGATCCGCGTCCTGCACGCCATCTCCGGGTCGACGAACGCGATTCTCCACCTGCTCGCGTTCGCAGGACGCGTCGGGGTCGAGTTGCCGTTGCAGCTGTTCGACGACTTGTGCGTGTCGACTCCCTGGCTCGTCGATCTCAAGCCGGCGGGCCGCTACCTGATGGAGGACTTCTACTACGCGGGCGGGGTCCCGGCGGTGATGGCGCAGATCGCCGACCTGCTGCACCGCGACGCGACGACGGTGTCCGGTCGTACCGTCGGCGAGAACATCGCCGGGGCGGAGATCATCGACCACGACGTGATCCGGTCGGCCGATGACCCGCTCGACGCGGGTGGCGCGCTCGTCGTGCTCCGAGGCAGCCTCTGCCCGGACGGTGCCGTGATGAAGATCAGCGCAGCCGCACCCGAGCTGCAACACCACCAGGGGCGGGCGGTCGTGTTCGAGGACATCCACGACCTCGCTGCACGGGTCGACGATCCCAACCTCGACGTCGACCCGGCGAGCGTGATGGTGCTGCGCAACGCCGGCCCGGTCGGTGCGCCCGGGATGCCCGAATGGGGGCACCTGCCGATCCCCGCTGCGTTGCTGCGCGCGGGTGTGACCGATCTGCTTCGCATCTCCGACGCCCGGATGAGCGGCACGTCGTACGGCGCCGTCGTGTTGCACGTGTCCCCGGAGTCGGCGGTCGGTGGCCCGCTGGCGCTCGTGCAGGACGGCGATCAGATCCGGCTCGACGTGTCGCAGCGGAGCCTCGACCTGCTCGTCGACGAGACCGAGCTGGCACGACGGCGGGAGGACTGGCGGCCACCTGCGCGAGCCGACGAGCGCGGTTTCCGGCGCCTGCACGTCGAGCACGTCATGCAGGCCAACGAGGGATGCGACTTCGACTTCCTCAGGGGCCGCGCACCCGTCGTCGTCGACCCGACCACCTACCTCTGAGCGATGAAGCGACGACACCTCGGTGACGCAGGTCCCGAGCTGACCACCGTCGGCTTCGGAGCCTGGGCGATCGGTGGCCCGTGGCGGTTCGGGTGGGGCCAGGTCGACGACGGCGACTCGGTCGCGGCCATTCGTCGCGCGATCGAGCTCGGTGTCAACTGGGTCGACACCGCTGCCGTGTACGGGCTCGGTCACTCGGAGGAGGTGGTGGGCCGCGCCGTGCAGCCGTATCGGGTGGGTGAGGAGGTGCTCGTCTTCACCAAGTGCGGTCGGCGCTGGCAAGGGCTTCCCGACGGCGAGATCGGCAACGACCTGCGCCCCGAGTGGATCCGCTCGGAATGCGAGGACAGCCTTCGACGCCTCGATCTCGAGCGGATCGACCTCTACCAGGTGCATTGGCCCGACCGGATGACCGGTACGCCCCTCGAGGACTCGTGGGGAACGATGGCCGAGCTCGTCGACGAGGGCAAGGTGCGCTGGATCGGTGTCTCGAACTTCGACGTCGAGCAGCTCGAGCGATGCGAAGCGATCCGTCACGTCGACTCCGTGCAGCCGCCGCTGTCCCTGCTCGCCCGAGGGGCGAGACAGACGGTGCTCCCGTGGGCACGCGACCACGGCAGCGGCATCCTCTGCTACTCGCCGCTGGCATCCGGTCTCCTCACGGGCGCGTTCGACCGAGCCCGAGTCGACGGCCTTGCCGACGACGACTGGCGGCGCGCGGCACCCGCCTTCCAGGAGCCGGCGGTGTCGCGGACACTCGAGCTCGCCGAGCGGCTGCGTCGGCTCGCAGACGACCTGGGTACGACGCTGCCGGCGCTCTCCGTCGCCTGGGTGCTTTCACAGCCCGGGACGACCGCGGCTATCGTTGGCGCCCGGGTGCCGCGGCACGTCGAGGACTGGGTGGCGGCTTCCGAGCTCGAGCTCGATGCGGAGACGTTGCGCGTGATCGACGACGCCATCGTCGCCACGGGGGCCGGCTCGGACACACCACCGGCACCGCCGCCGCACATCCAGACCCGTATCGAGCCTCAGCGATTCGAAGGAGCCCGATGAGACTTGGCCTGCTCTCCACCGCGAACATCAACCGGCAGATTCTCACCGGGGCCGCCGAGTCGGAGCTCGTCGACGTCGTCGCGGTCGCGAGCCGCGACGCGGCCCGGGCCGAGGGATATGCGGCGGAGCACGGGCTGGACCGCTGGCACGGCTCGTACGAGGCGCTGCTTGCCGACGACGGGATCGATGCGGTCTACATCTCGCTGCCCAACGGAATGCACCACACATGGACGATGCACGCCCTTGCGGCGGGCAAGCACGTCCTCTGCGAGAAGCCATACACCCGCCGGGCCGCCGAGGTCGAGGAGGCGTTTGCTGCTGCCGACGCCGGGGGTCTCGTCCTGATGGAGGCGTTCATGTACCGCCACCATCCGCAGACGGCGCGGGTTGCCGAGCTCGTCGCGGGTGGTGCGATCGGGAAGCTGTGCGCCGTCAAGACGACGTTCACCTTCCCGCTCGCGTCGCTCTCCGACGTGCGGGCGCTACCCGAGCTCGACGGTGGCGCGCTCATGGACGTCGGCTGCTACTGCGTGAGCGGGATTCGCCTGATCGCGGGCGAGCCCGAGCACGTCCGTGGTGAGCAGGTCGTCGGCCCGAGCGGGATCGACATGGGCTTCCACGGGACACTGCGCTGCGCTGACGACGTCGTCGGGCAGTTCGAGGCATCGTTCCGGTCGCCGAAACGGCAGTCGCTCGAGGTCGTCGGCGAGGACGGCACGCTCGTCGTCGACGCGCCCTGGCGCGTCGACTGGGGCGGCGCGGTCACGATCGCGCGGCGCGCCGGGGGTGAGGAGGCCTCGGAGATCGAGGTGGTAGAGGTCGTGGGGGCGAACTCCTACCGACTCCAGCTCGACAACCTGGCCGACGCGGTGGCGGGCAAGGCGCCGCAGCTACTGGGCCGCGACGATGCCCTGGGGCAGGCGCGGACGATCGAGGCGCTCTACCGCTCGGCGACCGAGGGGCGCGCAGTCGCACCGTGACCCCTCGCGGTCCGCGACACTGTGTGTCGACGCGAGTGACCAACCACCGAGGAGACCACATGCGCCGCATGCTTGCCGCAGTGTCCATGATCGCCGCCGCCCTCGTCTGGGCCCTGCCCGCGGCTGCCGCCACGCCCACCTTCAACGGGACGGTCGGCCCCGGCTTCACGATCGCGATGGCGAAGAAGCCGACCAAGGCGGGGAAGATCAAGCTCGTCGTGAGTGACAAGGCGACGGATCACAACTTCCACCTGACCGGCCCGGGGGTCAACGTCACGACGGGCGTCTCGACCAAAGGCACGAAGACCTTCACCGTGACGCTGAAGAAGGGGAAGTACACGTTCGTCTGCGACCCCCACGCCTCGAGCATGAAGGGCTCCTTCACCGTCAAGTAGGAGACTTGCCTCCAAGGCGAGGGTGGTCAGACGGAGTCGAGGGGGATCGGCGCGATCCCGTCGCCGATCGTCCACGCTGCGAGCTCGTCCAGGCGGACGGAGTAGATCAGGTAGGGCCTGCCGGCCCAGAGGCCGATCCGCTCGACGTCCGTCCTGGACGGCCGTGGCGGTGAGCTGACGTGCGAGTGGAACACCGCCTGCTCGAGGTCGCGGTCGCCCAGGTCGGCCCATGCGACCGGGTCGATCCGTAGCTCGAAGTAGGTCGGCGACGGCGACGCGTTCTCTCCCGGGATGTACTCGACCGCCGTGTCCCCGTCGAACAGGACGAGCCCGCACGCCTCGTTCGGAAGCTCGGCCTGCGCATGCTCGACGAGCGCCGCGCGCACGGCCGCAGGGACTACCACCAGATGGTGCGCTCCATCGATGCCTCGAGGTCGTCGTCGTCCAGGTCCCAGAAATCGGCGCTGATGTACTTCCAGCCCCCGTCGGCGAGGATCGTGACCACGATCCCTTCGTCGAGCTCCTCGGCGAGCCGACGGGCGACATGCACCGCCGCGCCGCACGAGACGCCGGCGAAGATCCCTTCGAGTCGCAGCAACGCACGGACGGCGTTGACCGACTCGGCGTTCGAGACGAGCACCTTTCGATCGAGCTTCGTCACGTCGAGGATGGGTGGGACGTAGCCGTCGTCGAGCGAGCGGAGACCCATCACCGGGTCGCCCGGGAGCGGCTCGGCTGCGGCGACGACGACATCGGGGAAGGACTCGCGCAGGCGGTCGCCGGTGCCCATCAGCGTCCCACCCGTGCCGAGCCCGGCGACGAGCACGTCGACCCGGTCGAGCGCATCGACGATCTCCGCCCCCGTCCCCTCGTAGTGGGCACGCGGGTTGGCCGGGTTCGCGTACTGGAACGGCATGAACCACTTCGGGTCGTCCTCGGCCATAGCGAGCGCCGTGCGGACCGCGCCGTTCGATCCCTCGGCGGCGGGTGAGAGCACGATCCCCGCGCCGTAGAGGCGCAGGAGCCGCTTGCGCTCGTCGGTTGCGTTCTCGGGCATCACGCACGTCACGGGATAGCCCTTGAGCGCTCCGATCATCGCGAGCGAGATCCCGGTATTACCCGACGTCGGCTCGAGGAGTGCGCGACCGGGCTCGAGCTCGCCTGTCGCCTCGGCGGTCTCGATCATCGACTTCGCAACCCGATCCTTGATCGAGCCGGTCGGGTTCTGCCCTTCGAGCTTGGCGAACATCCTCACGTCGGGCTTGGGCGAGATCCGCCGCAGCTCGACGAGCGGGGTGTTGCCGACGAGGTCGAGGAGGCTCGAGGCGACGACGGGTCGCGACCAGGGTGGGGTCGACCCGCCGGCCATCGCGGGGAGCAGGATCACTGCCTGGCCGTCGGTGACCTCCGTGTCGAGGCCGTCGAGCGTACGGACGTCCTCGCCGCCGAGGTAGACGTTGACGAACGGCGCGATCTCGCCGTCGGCAAAGATCTGAGGGCCGAGCGCCGGATGGCGCTCGACGAGATCGTCGAGCACCTCGCGCACGGTCGTGCCGTCGGCCTCGACCTGGCGGGCGCCGCCGACCTCGCCTCGCAGCGTCGGTGGGATCCGGACGGCGGTCATGCGTGTACCGGCTCGCCTTCGGCGTTCTGCTCGGGAGCCACCGGGCCGGCGCAGAACTCGACATAGTCGATGTACTCGGTGATCGTCGGATGCTCTCCACAGACGGGACAGTCGGGGCTCCGTCGGATCGCTACCTCGTCGAAGGTCGTGTGCAGCGCGTCGAACAGCAGGAGGCGCCCGGCGAGGCTCTCGCCGATGTCCAGGATCAGCTTCAGTGCCTCGCTTGCCTGCAGCGAGCCGACGATTCCCGGAAGGACGCCGAGCACGCCGCCCTCGGCGCAGCTCGGGGCGAGCTCGGGAGGCGGTGGGGAGGGGTAGAGGCAGCGGTAGCAGGGCCCGTTCCCGGGATGGAAAACCGTCACCTGACCCTCGAAGCGGTAGATCGACCCGTGCACCACTGGGATCCCGTGCCACACCGAGGCGTCGTTCAGGAGATAGCGGGTCGGGAAGTTGTCGGTGCCGTCGACGATCACGTCCCACCCGTGGGCGAGGATCCGCTCGATGTTCTCGGAGTCGATCCGCTCCTGGAACGGGACGACGGTAACGTCGGGGTTCAGCGCCTCGATCGTCTTCCGGGCCGAGTCGACCTTCGGCTCTCCGAGTCGGTCGGTCGAGTGGACGATCTGTCGCTGGAGGTTCGAGTCGTCGACCACGTCGGCGTCCACGATCCCGAGCGTCCCGACCCCCGCCGCTGCGAGGTACAGCGAAGCCGGCGAGCCCAGCCCACCCGCCCCGATCAGCAGCACCCGCGCGTCGAGCAGCTTCTGCTGGCCGTCGTCCCCCACCTCCGGGATGAGGAGGTGCCTGGCGTACCGCGTCCGCTGCGCGGGGGTGAGAGCGGCCGGGATCACGACCTCGTACCCGTTCCGCTTCCAGTCGACGAAACCACCCGCGAGGTTCGCGACGTTCTCGTACCCGAGCTCGTGGAGCGTCTTCGTCGAGAAGCTCGAGCGTGCGCCGCTGGCGCAGTACAGGATGAGCTCCCGCTGCTTGTCCGGGATCAGCGTCTCGACGCGCGACTCGAGGTTGTTGCGCGCGAGATGGACGGCGCCGGGGAGGTGTCCCTCGTCCCACTCGTTCGTCTCGCGGACGTCGACGAAGAGCGGCGGCGCCGCCTCCTGGAGCCGCGCATACGCGTCCCGGGTCGAGATCTCGTCGATCTCGGCCTTCACCTGGGCGAGGAGCTCTCTGTAGGTCGGCATTACTTTCCTGAATATAGCGACTGCGGGAGAGAACGAGAAACTGTGCGCCCAACGTGAAACGTCATGCGACCGGATTCCTTCCCGGCTACCGTCCCGGGATGACGCCGCACGGTCGAGTCGTCCTGCTCACCGCGCTCGCCGCGGCGGTTGCCGCATCCGGGGCAGTTGCCGTCGGGGCGCTCCAGGGCGACCGTCCGGGATCGCTCGAGCAGGCGACGCCCGCCCGCCCAACAGGCCCACCGCCGCTGACGTTCGACCTCGGCGTGCGACGCGACCACGAGGCCGTGCTCCTGCGCAACGGGCTCAGGCTCTACCGGGAGGGGCGGCGCACGGCGGCCGCGGCACTGTTCGCCCGCGGTGGCTCGCTCGAGGCCAGGGTGGGTGACGCGTTCTCCCGTTGGCCCGAAGGAACCCTCGATCGGCTGGGTCGGCTCGCCGCGCTCCATCCAAGGAGCGGATTGGTGCAGCTCCATCTAGGGATCGCAGAGACGTGGGCCGGTGTGTCGGGAGCCGAGGATGCATGGCGCGCGGCGGCGGCCGCCCAACCCGACTCGGCGTACGCAATCGCCGCGGGCAACCTGCTGCACCGGGAGTTCGCAGCCGGGATCCCGATCTTCGTCGGGTCGGTCGACCTGCCGGCAGGGTTCGATCGGCTGTCTCCGCCGGAGCAGCTCGCACGGCTCGAGCTCGACGCCCGCTCGAGCGTCGCCGGGAAGCTCCTCCTCGGAACCGCGCTTCAGCGTCTATCGCGTCCCGTGTCGGCCGAGCGCGTGTTCCGCGCTGCCGCACGAGAGGCGCCCGGTGATGCGGAAGCCCAGGTTGCAGCGGCGGTGGGGGCGTTCGACAAGGCGCAACCGGCGGCCGCTTTCTCGCGGCTCGGGCCGCTCACGCGACGGTTTCCGCAGCGCGCGACGGTGCGCTTCCACCTCGGGTTGTTGCTCCTCTGGAGCGGAGAGGTGACCGAGGCGAAGCGGCAGTTGGGGCTCGCGGTCGAGGCGGAACCGGGCTCGGTTCCGGCCCGCGAGGCGAGCAAGTACCTGGCCGAGCTGAGGGCGCGTGGAATCTGATCTTTTGACGTGCGCCGCCCGCGGTGGCTACCGTTTCAGCGCACGCGACGGAAAGGGGCGGTCCTGAGCGCAGCAGGGGAGCATGGAGCGACGGTTGCGGCGGCCGACCTGAGCCTCGATTCCGAGGAGGCCAAGGCGCTGCTCGAGGCAGGCCGCGCAAGCGGTCGCTTCGATGCGGACGAGCTCGCGCTGGCGCTCGACGAGCTCGACCTCGACCCGGGTCAGCTCGACGCGTTCTACAGCGCGCTCGACGAGGAGCAGATCGAGGTCGTCACACCCGAGACCACCCGCGCCGCCGCGGCGACCGAGCGGGAGTGGGAGTCCGAGGCCGAGATCTCGACCGACACGTTGCAGCTCTTCCTGAAGGACATCGGCAAGGTGCCGCTGCTCACCGCGGCGCAGGAGGTCGAGCTCGCGAAGCGGATCGAGGCCGGCGACCACAGCGCCAAGCAGGCCATGGTCGAGGCGAACCTCCGACTCGTCGTCTCCATCGCAAAGCGCTACCGCAACCAGGGGCTTCCGTTCCTCGACCTGATCCAGGAAGGGACGATCGGGCTCGTCCGCGCAGCCGAGAAGTTCGACTGGCGCAAGGGATACAAGTTCTCGACCTACGCGACGTGGTGGATCCGGCAGGCGGTCGCGCGCGCGATCGCCGACAAGGGCAGGACGATCCGGATGCCCGTCCACGTGGTCGAGAAGCTCAACAAGATCCATCGCTCGGAGCGAAAGCTCCGCGCGGAGCTCGCGCGCGAGCCGACGGTCGCCGAGATCGCGATCGATCTCGACCTCTCGCTCGAAGAGGTCGAGCAGATCAAGCGGAGCGCGCAGACGCCGGTCTCACTGGAGAAGCCGGTCGGTGACGAGGACGAGTCCGAGTTCGGACACTTTCTCACCGACGAAAGCGCGCCGCTGCCCGACGAGGAGGCCGAGGTGGCGCTGCGGCGCGAGTCGCTCCGGGCGATCCTCGGCGCCCTCTCCCCGCGTGAGCGCCAGGTGCTCGAGCTGCGCTACGGGCTGGACGGTCAGCAGCCGCGCACACTCGACGAGGTCGGGCGGGCATTCAACGTGACACGCGAGCGGATCCGCCAGATCGAGCATCAGAGCTTGAAGAAGCTCCGCGCGCTTGCCGACGCCGCGAACGTCCGCGACGTCGCGTAGGCACTTCGCGAAGCGACATGCCTGTAGAGGCCTGGCATGCCCGGCCTTCTCCTGTCGTTCGCAAGGTCCGAGGGCCGGGCAGGCCCGGCGCCTACAATCGCCCGCGTGATCCCGTCACACGAAGAGCTCGTCGCAGAGCTTTCAGAGCTGATCGCGATCCCGTCGATCAGCGCCGACCCCGCGCGCGCGGGAGACGTCCGGCGGGCAGCGGACTGGGTCGTCGGCCGGATCCTGGCGATGGGTGGGACAGCGCGGATCGAGGAGCGAGCCGGGCGACCGCTGGTGATCGGGGAGCAGTCTGCAAGCGCCGATCCCGGAGCGGCGCCGGCCATCCTTGCCTATGCACACCTCGACGTCCAGCCGGCTGACCCGCTCGAGCTCTGGGACAGCGAACCGTGGACGCTCGTCGAGCGGGAAGGGATGCTCGTGGCGCGCGGTATCGCGGACGACAAGGGGCACCTCTTCATGCTCCTGAAGGCGACCGAGCTGCTGGCTGCGGCGGGTGAGCTGCCGGTCAACGTGCGGTTCGTGCTCGATGCCGAGGAAGAGGTGGGAGGGGATTCGGCCGTCCACTGGGTCGCCGGCGACGAGGGACGTGTCGACGCGGCACTCGTCTGGGACGGCGGCTACGTGAGCGACACGCAGCCGGCGTTCGTGACCGCGCTCCGCGGCCTCTGCTACTTCCACCTCACCGTTCGCACCGGTGCACGCGATCTCCACTCCGGCTCGTTCGGTGGCGCCGCGCTGAACGCGCTGCACGCGCTGGTGCAGACCGTCTCGGGGGTCCTCGCCAGGCCCGACGGTCGGCTGCCGGAGGCGCTTCGGGTCGGTGTGATCGCCCCGAGCGACGACGAGCTCGCCGGCTGGGCTGCTCTGCCCGATGGTGACGAGGAGCTCGACAACGCCGGGGCGCGGCCCATGGACCCGACCGCAGCTCGCGACTTCACGCTCCGCACGACGTCCGAGCCGAGTGCCGAGATCAACGGCATCGAAGGCGGGTCGCCCAGGCTCCAGAAGACCGTGCTCCCGGTGGAGGCGCACGCCAACCTCTCCTTCCGGCTGGCACCGGGTCAGCGGGCCGATGAGATCGCAGCGGTCGTGGAGCGGCTCCTGCGTGAATCGGCACCGGCTGGCGCCGACGTCGAGCTCGAGCTCATGGCCTCGGGCGACCCGGCTTGGGTCGACCCCGCCTCGCCCTTGCTCGTGCTGGCACGCGATGCGTTCGAGGAGTCGCTCGGTACCCGGCCGGTGCTCGTCCGCTCTGGTGGCTCGATCCCGATCGTCGGGGCGCTCGCCGATCGCGGCATCCCCGTGATCGTGGGTGGGTTCGCGACACCCCGAGCGCAGATCCATTCGCCGAACGAGAATCTCCCGGCGCCGGCGCTTCGCACCGGTGTCGAGGCGACCGTCCATCTCCTGCGGCGGCTGGCCGATCTTGCCTGATCCGCGATACGCGAGCCCGCTCGCGGAGGAGCTCGCCGAGGCGGTGCTCGAGCGGTTCCTGCGGTACGTCGTGATCGACACCCAGGCATCGTTCGAGAGCACGAGCTACCCGTCGTCGGCCAAGCAGCTCGACCTGTCGCGCCTGCTCGTCCGCGAGCTCGAGGAGCTCGGGCTCCCGGACGTCGAGTTGACCCAGCACGGCTACGTGCTGGCGACACTCCCGGGAACGGTCGAGGGCGCTCCGGTCGTCGGGCTCATCGCTCACGTCGACACGAGCCCCGACGCCCCGGCGACGAATGTGCGCCCACTGGTGCATCGACGCTGGGACGGGAGCCCGATCGAGCTTCCGGGCGATCCGGCTCAGATCCTCCACCCCGTGGAGCTCCCGGCGCTCGCCCGGCGTGTCGGTCACGACCTCGTGACGAGCGACGGCACGACGCTGCTCGGTGCGGACGACAAGGCGGGGATCGCGGAGATCATCGCGGCAGCCGCCTACCTCGTCGGCGACGACCTGCCTCGGGCGACTGCCCGGATTGCGTTCACGGTCGACGAGGAGATCGGCAAGGGCACCGAGCACTTCGACCTCGACCGGTTCGGCGCGAGCCTCGCGTACACGCTCGACGGCTCGGGGCTCGGCGAGCTCGAGCTCGAGTCGTTCTCGGCGTACGAGCTGGCGCTGACGGTTCGGGGCGTCGCGGTGCACCCCGGCTCTGCCAGGGGGCAGCTCGTGAACGCGATCAAGCTCGCAGCCGACGTCGTCGCCTCGCTTCCACGGGATGGGTTGTCACCCGAGACCACCGACGACCGACAGGGGTTCGTCCACCCAACCCGGATCTCAGGAACCGCGAGCGAGGCGACCGTGTGGTTCATCGTGCGCGACCACGACGACGACCTGCTCGAGGAGCACGTCGCGTTCCTGCGGCGGCTTGCTGCCGACGTCGTCGGCCGGGAGGCCCGCGCCTCGTTCGACATCGCAGTCGCCGAGCAGTACCGCAACATGCGGAGCGTGCTCGACCGCTATCCGGACGTCGTCGCCGCCGCAGAGGAGGCGATCAGGCGAGCGGGTGTGGCGCCGGTTCGCACGATCATTCGCGGTGGCACCGACGGCGCTCGACTCTCCCACCTGGGCCTGCCGACACCGAACCTCTTCACCGGCGGTCAGCACTACCACTCGGTGCGGGAATGGGCTTCCGTGCAGGACATGGGCGCCGCGGCGGCGACCGTCGTCGAGCTGCTGCGCGTCTGGGGCGAGCGGGCTGAGCCGATTCCCGGCTGAGCGCGAGCGCTCGGCTACGACGCGGGTGGGTGCTCGTGCACCTCGCAGCCGAGCCAATCGTGACCGAAGCCGCGCATCGCCTCGATGATCGGTCGGAGCGCCTGCCCTTTGTCCGTCAGCTCGTACTCGACCCGCGGGGGCGACTCGGCGTAGCTGCGGCGCACGACGATCTCCTCCGCCTCGAGCCAGCGAAGCCGCTCGGCGAGCGTGCGCGGGCTGATCCCGGCGCAGGCGTGCTCGAGCTCGGTGAACCGCCGCGGGCCCTCGGTCAGGTCGTGGACGATGAGCACCGTCCATTTCGAGCCGACGATCTCGGCGGTCGCCGCCACGGAGCACTGACCCGTGAGGTGAACGGGGAGCATCGTGCGTGGCACGGAGTCGGTCGCCACCCTCTCAGTGTACGACCAACGCCGCCCCGGTGGCCCTGTCGAGCTCGAGCCTCTAGTCCCAGGGCGGCGGGTTGTGCACCCAGCGGCCGCCGACCATCGTCGCCACCACCTCGACGCTCTCGAGCTCGTCGGTGGGGCACGTCACCGGGTCACGCGAGAGGACGACGAGATCCGCGAGCATGCCGGGGAGCAGGCGTCCGCGACGGCGCTCGTCGCCGGCAAGCCACGCGGGGGCGACTGTCGCGGCATGCAGCGCTTGCTCGACGGTCAGTCGCTCGTCGGGTCGCCAGGCGGGCCGCTCGTCGATCGTGCGCACGACTGCGGCGCGGAGCCCGCCGAGCGGATCGAGCTCCTCCACGGGCGCATCCGATCCGTTTGCCAGCACCGCCCCGGAGTCGAGCAGCGTCCGGTACGCGTACGCGCCGTCGAGGCGATCCGGCCAGCGGCGCTCGGCGAGGTCGCGATCGGAAGGCGCGTGCGAGAACTGCACCGAGCACGCGACACCGATCTCGGCAAACCGTGGTAGGTCGACGGGCTGCACGCACTGCGCGTGCTCGATCCGCGGTCGCAATCCGCGCGCGTGCCAGGCGTCGCGCGTCGCGGCAAAAGCGTCGAGCGCCTCGCGGTTCGCGCGATCGCCGATCGCGTGGACGGCGACGGGCCAGCCTGCCTCGGCTGCCTCGCGGACGAGCGCGGCGAGCGTCTCGCCATCCATGAGGCAGACCCCGCCTCCGTCGAGCAACCACGCTGTCTGCGAGCCGAGCGTGCCATCCATGAACGTCTTCAGGTACCCGAGCCGGAGATGGTCGTCGCCGACGCGAGAACGGAGCCCGAGTGCCTTCAGCTCGGGAAGCCGGTCGGCTGGGAGCGACTGCCACACCCGAAGCGTGAGCCCTTCGTACTCGTGGATCCGCTGGAAGATGGCTGGTGCGCCCAGCCAGCCGTCCTTGTCGTGGACCCCGACGACGCCGCGCTCGTTTGCGACCCTGATCCCCGTGCGGGTCGCGGCGACCCACTCGTCCTCCGAGACGGTGACGAACCGGTCGCGGAAGCGCCAGGCGGACTCCTCGCGGAGGATCCCGGTCGGCTCGCCCGCTTCGTCCAGCTCGACCACCCCGCCGGTTACTCGGAGGTCGCCGCCTGCCCGGCCGAGTGCCGCGGTGTTCAGCCACAGCGAGTGGTAGTCCTTGGCCCACAACGCAGCGGGCCGGTCGCCGGTGACGCGGTCGAGCGCGTGACGGTCTGGCTTCTCCGCCCAGTCCGCATCACGCCAACCGGTTCCCCTGAGCCACGCGCCGGTGGTTTCGTGCCCGGCCACGCGGGCGAGCGCTTCGTCCACCGAGCCAGCTCCTTCGAGTCGGACATCGCAACGAGCAAGCGACCAGGTCGGGAAGTGGACGTGGGCGTCGCTGAAACCCGGCACCACGCACCGTCCGCGCAGGTCGACACGCTCGGGTGACGGGAGCGCGGACTCGTGCGTCCCGACCCCGCCTGCGAGGCGGTCCCCGGCGATTGCGAGCGCGGCTGCGGTCGGCAGCGCCGGGTCGAGCGTGCGGATCACGCCGTTGTCGAGGATCACGGCCGGACGCTACCCCTCTCGGGGTGCGCCCGCGTCAGGCGCCGACCGCGAGCCCGTGCGTGCCGCCACGCCCCTTTGGTGGAGCGAGCGGGAGCTCGGTCGGGAACGCGGGGGTGTCGGGGTGGAGGTCGAGCGGGCTGCCGCGGACGCATTCGGTCGTGCGGTACGCATCGCCCTGATAGGGAAGCAACCTGTCCATCGCCCGTGCGACGAGGGTCGCTTCCTCGACCGAGGCGCCGAGCCCTGCAGCGGCATATCCCATCCCCTGGACCGCGAAGCAGTTCGCGAGCGCCTCGTTCTGGACACCGGCGGTGTGGTAGGCCTCGTGTGCCAGCGTCAGCAGCGCATAGATCGTTCTCGACGACCGCGCGTAGCACGGGTCCCCCGGAGCCAGCGGGCGAGGCGCGGACCAGTCGATCGCCTGGAGGCAGTCGAGCTCGGGATGATGGCTCGTGCCGGCGAAGGCGTCGAGCCGGTCGCACGTGTCATGCGTGAGGAAGATCCGGTTCTCCGGGATCCCGCTGGCATCGAAGCGCACCTCACCGTGCCGGGGAAGGGTGTCGACGAGTGCGCCCCAGACCGTCTGACAGTCGACCGCGACCTCCCGCCCGGCGATCTCGGACGACACGGGCGCGAGGAGGTGCTCGGTCGACCGATCACTCCACCACTGCCAGCCGACGACCAGCGTCGGGATCGCGAGGACCACGATGAGGAGCCGCATTCCGATCGATATCGGCACGGGGTGGCGGGTCTACACTCCCCATCCGTGTCGTGGGACCCGCTCACCGCCGAGCAGCGCGAGGTCCGGGACCTCGTGCGGACGCTCGCACGGGAGCGGATAGCCCCGCGCGCGGCGGAGATCGATCGCAGCCACGAGTTCCCGTGGGACGTGGTCGAGCTCTTCCGCGAGCACGGCGTGTTCGGGTTGTTCTTCCCCGCCGAGCACGGTGGGACGGGCACGGGCACGCTCGTCTCGCTCGTCGCGATCGAGGAGGTATCGCGCGCCTGCGCGACGAGTGGCCTCATCCTCGCTGTCCAATCGCTCGGGGCGCTCAGCCTCGAGCTCGCCGGCTCACCCGAGCAGCAAGCCGAGTGGCTCCCGCGCCTCGCGAGCGGTGAGCTCCTTGCCGCCTACGCGCTCACCGAGGCGGGATCCGGGTCGGACTCGGCGGCGATGCGGACGACCGCGCGCCGCGACGGCGACGCCTACGTCCTCGACGGCACGAAGCGGTTCATCACGAACGCCGGCGTCGCCGGTCTCTACGCCGTCTTCGCGAAGACCGATCCAGGTGGCGACCACTCGGGTGTGTCGGCGTTCCTCGTGGAGGCAGGGACACCCGGGCTCGAGGTCGCCAGGCTCGAGGAGAAGATGGGGATCACCGGCTCGACGACCGGCGAGCTGGTCTTCGACGGCGCGCGTGTCCCGGTCGGGAACCGGCTCGGAGCGGAAGGCGAGGGCTTCAAGCTTGCGATGCGCGTCCTCGACCGGTCACGGGCAGGGGTGGGCGCTCAGGCGCTCGGTATCGCCCAGGGCGCGATCGACCACGCGCTGGCGTACGCGCGTACCCGCGAGACGATGGGCAAGCCGATCGTCGAGCACCAGCTGATCGCGGCGAAGCTCGCAGACATGGAGACGCGGACCGAGGCCGCACGTGGGCTGCTCTACCGCTTCGGTCGCATGTGCGACGAGGGTGTCCCAGAGCGGGAGCTCACCAAGGCCTCGGCGATGGCGAAGCTCGCATGCGGCGACACCGCGATGTGGGTCGCGACCGAGGCGGTGCAGATCCTCGGGGGGTACGGATACATGACCGAGTATCCCGTCGAGCGCTCGATGCGCGACGCGAAGATCACGCAGATCTACGAGGGCACCCAGGAGATCCAGCGTCTCGTGATCGCGCGGGAAATGGTGAGGGAGGCCTAACGGGCAACGCCGGCGATCGCCTCGGCTCGCGCGATTCCGGGGGCTGCGGCGAGCGAGCGGTAGATCGCCAGCGCGCGTTCTGCCTGTGTGGTCGCCTCGTCGTCCCTGCCTGCTTCGAGGAACCCCTCCGCCGCGGTAAGTCGCGCGCCCGCCTCGTCGAAAGCACCCATCGCCTCGAGCGTCTCGGCCGCCTGGAGCGGGTCGCCCGAGAGCAGCGCGACCGCCGCCTGGCCCCAGCGGGTTGCGCGGTCGCGGTGCGCGACCTCGAGGAGCTGTGTGCCTCCTCCGACCAGCGCGGCGGCGACCGCGGCGTCGTAGAACCACGAGCCCCGGAGGTACGTCGCTGCGTCCCCCCGGCAGGTCCGCACGAGCTCCTCGAGGGAGGCGGTCGCTTCCGCCGCCTCACCCGCGGTCGCAAGGGCGCGCGCCATCGCGGCAAGCCACGGGATCAGGACCTGGAAGTCGCCGATCTCGTGGGCGCGTTGCGACACCCGGCTGATGTCCTCGAGGTCGAGCGGCTCGCCTCGCTCGGCCGCGATCACGATCGAGACGCCCCGTAGCTCGGACTCGTGGTAGCCGTCCCGCACGTCGTTGGCGAACGTCGCCGCCAGGTCGAGTGCCTCGTCCCAGCGCCCGGAGAGAAGCCGGTTCCGCGCGAGCTCCGAGGTCATGATGCGCTCGAAGCGACGGATGCCGATCGCCTGCGCGAACTCGAGCCCGGCGGAGAGGTGCGACCACGCGGCATCGAGGTCGCCGCGATCGTCGAGGACCGAGCCGAGGTTGATCCGGCATCGACCGACGTCGACCGAGCCGATCTCGAGCGAGATCTCGAGCGCCCGCTCGAGGTCGGCGATCCCCGCCTCGTCTCCGAGGTTGGAGCGCGCGACCCCGCGATTGTTCAGCGCCCAGGCGTAGAGGCGGCGGTCGCCGATTCGTTGCGCGCCGGCCATTGCCCGCTCGTCGAGCGCTACTGCCTCTGCCGAGCGGCCTGCGAGCCCGTAGAAGCGTCCGAGGCTGCCGATGACGTAGGTCCCTGCGCGTGTCTCGGTCTCGTCGCCGATCAGCTCGCTCGCTTGCTCGAGCAGCGCGGTGCCGGTGCTGCCACCCACCCAGCGGACCTCGTGGAGCGCGATCAGGGCCTCTGCGGCGGTCTCGACGTCTCCGGTGGCAAGGAGCCCGTCGACCGCCTGCGTCAGCTCCTCCTCGCCAGCGTTCTCGGTGTAGACGAGCGACCGTCCGAGGAGGAAGAGCAGCTGCGGGTCCGCATCGGCCCCGGCTCGTTCGAGCGCGGCTCGATAGAACCGGGCAGCCTCGCGCAGCGCCCCGAGCGCCCACGCGCGATCACCGGCCTCGCGAAATGCGCGGACAGCGTCGGGCAGCAGGTCGTCGATCGGGAGCCCTGCGGCGGTCCCGTACTCGATCGCACGACCGAGGTGGTGCGCGAGCACTTCGGCGCGGTCCTCGGAGCGGTCGCCGGGCAGCGAGGCGATCCACTCGGCGGCGAGTCGGTGTGCGCGGGCGCGCTCGACGCGAGGGATCTGGCCGTAGGCGGCGTCGTGCACGAGCGCGTGGACGAACGCGTACTGGCGGGCGCCCTCGACCGAGGAGCGTCGCTCGCGGCGCAGGAACTCCTTCCGCTCGAGACCGTGGAGCAGGTCGTCGAGGACCCGAGGTTCGTCGCCACCCATCGCCGCCAGGCCGTCGGTCCAGAACACCTTGCCGAGGACAGCCGCGTGGTGGAGGAGCTGCTTCTCCTCCTCCGGGAGACCGTCGATGCGCGCGACCACGATTCCCTGAAGGGTCTGTGGCACGGCGTCCCCACCGGCGCCGGTGCCCAGCATCCGCGCGAACTCCTCCGCGAACAGCGGCACGCCGCCGGCGTTGCGGAGCAACGCAGACTGGGTGCTCGCGGACAGGGCGCTCCGTTCGAGGAGCGCCTGCAGCAGCCGCGCAGTGTCCTCGTCCGACAGCGCCTGGAGCGACACCGTCTGGGCGTTCCGCATGCCGCCGCCCCAACCAGGTCGGCGCTCGAGCAGCTCCGGGCGCCCGGTGCCCACCACGAGCAGCGGCACGCCGGAGACGCGATCGGCGAGCGCGTCGACGAACTCGAGCAGCCCGTCGTCGGCCCAGTGCAGGTCCTCGAAGACGAGCACCGTAGGCCCCTGCTCGGCGATCGCCTCGAGGAAGCGGCGCCACGCGGCTGCGGCCTCGGCCCGGTGCTCGTCACCTCTGCCCGCGACGTCCGCGGCGAGCCCGACGAGCGGGCGCAGGTGCCGCGCGACCCAGGCACGCTCGCGGTCGTCGGCGAGCAGGTCGGTGGCCGCCCGCTCGAGCTTCGCGGATGCGACCTCGGAGGAGTCCGACTCGAGGATCCCGGCCTGCGCCTTGACCATCTCGCCGAGCGCCCAGAACGCGACGCCCTCGCCGTATGGCAACGAGCGACCCTGACGCCAGACGATCAGCTGCTCGTCGGCGTCGACGAGGCGCCACAGCTCCTGCACGAGCCGGCTCTTGCCGATCCCCGGCACGCCGACCAGGGTCACGAGCTGTGGCTCGTGCTCGGCGCGCACTCGCTCGAGAGCAGTGGCGAGCAGCGACGTCTCCCGGTCACGGCCGACGAGCGGTCCACGACCGGCGCCACCGAGATCGACTCCGAACCGTGCGCGGGGGGCAACGGCACGCCAGGCGACGACGGGCTCTGCCTTGCCCTTCGCGGTCACGGGCTCGACCTGCTCGTAGTCGATCACCCGATCCGTGGCTCGGTACGTCGCATCGCCGACCAGCACACCACCCGGGCCCGCCGCCGCCTGAAGCCGCGCGCCCGTGTTGATCACGTCCCCGGCGACCATTCCTTCCCCCTCGGCGGGTGAGGCGTCGATCGTCACGAGCGCCTCGCCCGTGTTCACGCCGACGCGAACCTGGAGCGCGAGTGCCGGGTCGGCCTCGTTGAGCTCGGCGATCGCATCCTGGATCGCAAGCGCGGCGCGCACCGCGCGCTCGGGGTCGTCCTCGTGAACGACCGGCGCGCCGAAGACTGCCACGACGGCATCGCCGATGAACTTCTCCACGGTGCCGCCGAAGCGCTCGAGCTCGTGACGCAAGCGCGCGTGGTACGGCGCGAGCACCGCGCGGACGTCTTCTGGGTCGGCATGCTCGGCGCGCGCCGTCGACCCGACGAGGTCGGCGAACACGACCGTGACGACCTTGCGCTCCTCACGGCGCGTCGTGGTCGGTGCGAGCTCGGCAGCGCACGCGTTGCAGAAGCGCGCCCCGTCCGGGTTCGAGTGACCGCAGGCGGCGCAGACGGCCATGGGCGCGAGTGTACGACGTTGCACCTGGCGGCATTGCTTGCAGAAATGAAGCGATGTTGCTATACGTTCTGAAGCGTTAACCCATCGTGAGCGGTCGAGGGACCTGGCCCGACGACACCGCCGCAACCGGGGATCCCCGCGAGGGCTTCCGTCAGGTGCGACCTCCAGCCGATCGCCGTTCGTCCCGGAGCGGCGGCCGGGGAGATGGGAGAGCGCCGCGATCGCCCCTCGGCGGTGGCACCCGAACATTCCGGGCACCGAACAGAGGAGGCCGATGGCGACCGAGGCAACCAGAGCGAGACCCACCGAGGCGCCGACGCTCGACCTCGTGCTGAAGCGCAACCCCGTCGAGCGCTTGAAGCGCGAGAAGGGCCCGCTCGGGATGCTCGACGAGCTGCCTGCGTTGATCGCGGCCGGGTACGCCGACGTCGCCGAAGAGGACGTCGTTCGGCTCAAGTGGTGGGGCCTCTACCACGACAAGCCGAAGGTCGGCACCTTCATGCTGCGGATCAAGCTCGCAGCCGGCCGCCTCACCGCAGCCCAACTCCGCGCCGTCGGCCGGCTCGCGCTCGAGCACGGCAAGGGCGAGGCCGAGCTCACGACCCGCCAGAACATCCAGCTCCACAACCTCCACCTGGCGGCGCTCCCCGAGGTGTTCGACGGCCTCCACGCCGCAGGGCTCACCAGCCTGGGTGGCTGCGGCGACACGGTGCGTGCGATCACCGGCTGCCCGGCGGTGGGGATCGCGCACGACGAGCTCTTCGACGTCACCCCCGTGCTCGACGAGGCTCACGCGTTCTTCACCGGCAACCCCGACTACACCGACCTGCCGCGGAAGCACAAGATCTCGATCTCGGCGTGTGGGAGCCGCTGCAACGCGCCCGAGATCAACTGCATCTCGCTCGTCGGTGTCATCCGCGACGGCGAGCCGGGCTTCTGCGTGCTCGTTGGCGGAGGCCTCTCGTCGGTGCCGCGGGTGGCGAAGGAGCTCGGTGTGTTCGTCCGCGTCGAGGAGGCGATCCCGGTGCTCCGGGCGATCCTCGACACGTGGCGCGACGATCTCCGCTGGCGCGTCTCACGGGTCAAGTCGCGGATGAAGTTCATGGTCGACGCGCTCGGCCCTGACGGCGTGCGCGCCGAGATGGAGAGACGGCTGGGCTACCCGCTTCCCGACTTTGCGCTGCCATCGCTCGCGGTCGAGCCGGACACCCACATGGGCGTCCGAGCGCAGCCCCAGGACGGACTGGCGAGCATCGGTGTCCCGGTGCACGTCGGGCTCCTCGGTGGTGAGCGGCTGGTCGCGCTCGCGGATCTCGTCGAGCCGCTCGGCGCCGACGCTCGCGTCACCCGGCATCAGAACCTGCTGCTCGGGAACGTCCCGGCGGAGTCGGTCGAGGCCGTGATCGAGCGACTGGAAGCGCTCGGGCTGACCCTCGAGGTCAACGGGCTTCGGGCGAACGGGATCGCCTGCACGGGAGAGCCGCACTGCAACTACTCGGTGACCGAGACGAAGACGCGCCTCGATGCGTTGATCACCGGGCTCGAGGGCAGGTTCGGCGAGGATGTCGCCGCGCTCCGGCTCAACCTCGACGGGTGCCCGCACGCGTGCGGACAGCACTGGGTCGGCGACCTCGGCTTCCAGGGCACGACCGCCCGGGACGAGGACGGCCAACGCGGCCAGGCCTACGACGTGTACCTGCGCGGTGCGGTCGGGCCGCGCGCAGCGATCGGCCGCCCCGTGTTCCGGCGCGTCCCCACGGCCGAGCTCGACGAGGTCGTGCACGGGCTCGTCGTCGGCTGGCTCGACGGACGTGCCGCAGGCCAGACATTCAGGGAGTTCCTCGACGACACGAGCGACGAACGGCTCGGAGAGCTGGTTGGGCGTGAGCCCGCCCGGAGCCGGAAGGAGGAAGCAGCCGCATGAGCAGCACCGAGCTACTCGACGATCTCGAAGCCGGCGAGCTGTCGGTCGAGTTCGAAGGCCTCGAGCCGTGGGACGTCCTCGAGTGGGCGATCGAGCGGTTTGGCGACCGGCTGGCGCTCTCGACCGCCTTCCAGGACGGCGACGTGGCGCTCATCGACATGGCCTATCGAGTCGACCCCGAGGTGCGGGTGTTCTCGATCGACACCGGCCGCCTGCCGCAGGAGACCCACGACCTGATCGAGGAGCTCCGGGAGCGCTATCAGGGTCTGCGCCTCGAGCTGCTCTCGCCCGACGGTCTCCAGGTGCAGCGGCTCGTCGATCGGAACGGCCCGAACCTGTTCCGCCGCTCGGTCGAGCAACGGCTCCTCTGCTGCAACGTGCGCAAGGTGCAGCCGTTGAACCGCGCGCTCGCCGGGCTCGACGCGTGGATCACCGGTCTGCGGCGTGACCAGTGGGCGTCGCGCACCGACATCCGCAAGGTCGAGATCGACCACGACCACGACGCGATCGTGAAGCTGAATCCCCTCGCCGAGTGGACGCACGACGAGGTCTGGGACTACCTCCGCGACAACGAGGTACCGACCCACGCGCTCTATGCACGGGGCTACACCTCCATCGGCTGCGCGCCCTGCACCCGTGCGATCGGGCCGGGTGAGCCGACGCGCGCGGGTCGCTGGTGGTGGGAGTCCGACGCACCGAAGGAGTGCGGGATGCACTGCTCGATCGAGACCGGTGGATTCGAGCATGAGCTCCACGCGATCCTCGGCGACGAGGCGCACGTATGACCGCGGCGGTCCAGACGGGGAAGCCGGTTCGTCTCACGGGCGACGAGCTCGAGGTGGCACGCGCCGAGGTGGACGCGGTGCGGAACGTGGTCGCGGGCGGGGACTATCGCGCCCGGCTCGACCAGATCGCCGTGCGGCTCGACGAGGGCGTGCCGCTCGACGTCGACGACGAACAGGAGCTCGACCGGCTGCTGATGCTCGCGCTCCAGTCCGGGCGCGCGCGAGCGCTCTACGGCCCCGGTGGCGAGCAGGCCGCGCTGAAGGCCTTCCGGAAGCTGCCGAGCGGACGCGAGCTCGCGGCGACCGTCGCCGATGTCACCCGCGCCCTGGAGTCGCTTGCGGGAAAGACGCTCGACCGGGTCTCGATCGGCGCGAACGGTCCGGGCGCGTTCACCCTCTCGATCGCGGCGGACGGGACCCAGCTGTCGATCAGGCTCGATCGGCAGGGAGCAAGGCTTGCGAGCGTCGAGGCCTGACACGTTGGACGCGGAGAAGCGCTACTACATGGCGTGCCTCGACCTCGAGGGCCGGTCGGTGCTCGTCGTCGGTGCGGGTCGCATCGCCAACGAGAAGCTCGGCAGCCTGCTCGACGTGGGTGCGCGCCTCACGGTCGTCGCACCCGAGGTGTCGGCTCCGGTGGCGGAGCTCGCGCTGGCGGGGCACATCGAGATCGTCCGCGAGACGTACCGGGAGTCTTTGCTCGACGGCCGGTTCCTCGTCGTCGCGGCGACGTCGACCACGGCGGTGAACGAGCGCGTGTACGCGGACGCCGAGGCGCGCGGAATGTTGTGCAACGTCGTCGACGTCCCGCACCTCTGCAGCTTCATTCTCCCGGCCGTGCACCGTGAGGGCCCGATCGCCGTGGCGGTGTCGACCGGGGGCGCCTCGCCAGCCCTGGCACAGCACCTCCGCGACGAGATCGCACGCGTCGTGGGCCCCGAGCACGCGGAGCTCGCCCGCCGATTGCGGCGCGAGCGGCCTTGGGCGAAGGCGAACCTCTCGACGTACGACGACCGCAAGGCGTACTTCGAAGCGGTCGTGGACGCGGCGCTCCGATGACCGTGTCGCTCATCGGTGCGGGGCCTGGCGATCCCCGGCTGATCACCGTCCGTGGGCTCGAGCTGATCAGGGGTTGCGAGGTGCTCGTCCACGACACGCTCGTCTCGTCCGAGCTGGTCGAGGAGGCACCGGCCGGCGCGCTCGTCATCTCGCGCGCAGGGCTCGGGCAGGAGGAGATCAACCGGTTGCTCGTCCGCCACGGGCTCGCGGGACGCAGGGTCGTGCGCCTCAAGGGCGGCGATCCCTTCGTCTTCGGCCGCGGCAGCGAGGAGGCGCTCGCGCTGCTGGCCGCGGGTGTCGAGTTCGAGGTCGTGCCCGGGATCTCGTCGATCGCGGCCGTTCCCGCGAGCGCGTTGATTCCCGTCACACATCGCGGGCTCGCGGACACGGTCACGATCGCCACCGGCACGACCGCCACCGGTGGGGAGCCCGACTATCGCCGGCTCGCCCGGGTGGGCGGGACGCTCGTGGTGTTCATGGCAGGGCTCCGGCTCGAGCGGGTCACGGGCGGGCTCGTCGAGGAAGGGCTTGCGGCCATGACTCCGGCAGCTGTCGTCTCACGAGGCACCTACGACGATCAGGAGTCGGTGATCGCCCCACTCGGCGAGATCGCCGAGGTCGCGGCGCGCCTGCCAGGCCCCGCGCTGCTCGTCGTCGGCGACGTCGTCACCGTCGGCCAGGCACTTGCCGGCCTCCCGCTCGTCACCGCGTTCCCTGCCGAGATCGAAGCCGCCTGAGACCGGTTCCTCCGTCGTGGGGTGAGATTGGAGGTTGCAAAGATCCGATCTTTGTGCCCATAATCCCGCCGTGGTCGTCGCTGACCCCCGTATTTCGGGAAGAGAGATCGGGTATTTGTCCATCTGGCGGGGCGAGTGAGCGGCGCGACGATCATCGGGCTCGAGGCGCACGACGTCCGCTTCCCGACGTCGCGCTGGCTCGACGGGTCCGACGCGATGCACACCGATCCGGACTACTCCGCCGCGTACGTGATCCTGCGCACCGATCGTGACGACGGGATCGACGGTCACGGGCTGACGTTCACGAGCGGCCGGGGCACCGAGGTCTGCGTCGCCGCGATCCATGCCCTCGAGCCGCTCGTCGTGGGCGAGAGCCTCGACCGGATCCGGGCCGACATGAGCGGCTTCTGGCGCCGCCTCGTGTCGGACAGCCAGCTCCGCTGGCTCGGCCCGGAGAAGGGCGTGATCCATCTCGCGACCGCAGCCGTTGTCAACGCGGTCTGGGACCTCTGGGCGAAGCTCGAGGGCAAGCCGCTCTGGAAGCTCCTCGTCGACCTGTCGCCCGAGGAGCTCGTCGGCGTGCGTCGACTTCCGGTACATCGCCGACGTCCTCCCGCCGGAGGATGCCCTCGACCTCCTGCGCGACCTGCGCCGCGGTCGGGACGAGCGCGAGCTCGAGGTCACGCGGGACGGTTACCCCGCGTACACGACCTCCGCCGGCTGGCTCGGCTACGACGACGTCAAGGTGGAGACGCTCGTCCGCGCCTCGGTCGCCGAGGGATTCACGCACGTGAAGATGAAGGTCGGCGCCGACCTCGAGTCCGACGACCGGCGCGCAGCGCTCATCCGGCGGGCGCTCGGCGCGGGCGGCGTCCTGATGATGGACGCAAATCAGGTTTGGGGGGTCGACGAGGCGATCTCGGCGATGCGGACGCTCGGCGCCCACGACCCGTGGTGGATCGAGGAGCCGACGAGCCCCGATGACATCCTCGGCCACGCCCGGATCCGACGGGAGATTGCGCCCATTCGCGTCGCGACGGGGGAGCACATCCAGAACCGGGTCGTCTTCAAGCAGCTGTTCCAGGCCGACGCGATCGACGTGTGTCAGCTCGACGCGTGCCGGGTCGGCGGGGTCAACGAGGCAATCGCGATCCTCCTGCTCGCCTCGAGGTTCGGGGTTCCGGTCTGCCCCCACGCCGGCGGTGTCGGCCTCTGCGAGTACGTCCAACATCTCGCGCTGTTCGACTACGTCGCGGTCAGCGGCTCGCTCGAGAACCGCGTCGTCGAGTGGGTCGACCACCTCCACGAGCACTTCCGGGACCCGGCCGAGGTGCGCGGCGGGCGCTACGTCGCCCCGACCGCACCCGGGTACAGCATCGAGATGCTCCCCGAGTCGCTGGAGGAGTACGCGTTCCCGACCGGCCCGGCCTGGGCCGACGTTGCGGTCGGAACCGCCCCGGAGAGAGAGTGATGGCTGTCGCCGAGTCGGAGACACCGAGGAGTGGGACGGGTCGACGGTCGCCTGTCGTCGATCGCTTCAGGCTGCTCCAGGCGAGCCTGCTTGCGCTCCGTGCCGGGCCGGCGCTGATCCTGCTCTTGCTGATCATCGCGATCGGGCTGACGACACCCGTCTTCCTCACGAGCACGAACATCGGCAACGTCTTCTCACAGACCTCCGTGATCGCCGTGCTCGCGCTGGGACAGCTCCTCGTGATCGTGACCCGGGGGATCGACCTGTCGGTCGGCGCCACGGTCGCGTTGTCGGGGGTCGTCGGCGCCCTCGTCTTCGGTCACACGAGCTCGAGCGTCCTCGTGATCGGGGCGATCCTCGCGACCGGGATCCTCGTCGGCGCGTTCAACGGGCTCGTCTTCGTGTACGGCCGCGTCCCGCACGCGTTCATCGTCACCCTGGCGACGCTCAGCATCGCGCGAGGGATCGCGCTCTGGGCCTCGGACGGGACGCTGATCTTCGGCATGCCGCAAAGCGTCCAGACGATCGGCGGCGGGACGATCGGTTGGTTGCCGTATTCGATCGTCCTCGTCGCCGTCCTTGCGGTGCTCTGCCTTCTGCTGACGACACGCCTCGTCTGGGGGCGCTGGCTGTACGCCGTCGGCGGCAACCCGGATGCGGCGCGGCGCTCGAGCATCCCGGTGAAGCGCGTGCTCGTCACGGTCTACGTGCTCAGCGGCCTTGCGGCAGGGGTCGGCGGACTGATCACCGCGGGCTTGATCAACGGCGGGTCACCGACCACCGGAGAGCTCGCCGAGCTCGACTCGATCGCGGCAGTGATCATCGGCGGCGCAGCGTTCGCGGGTGGGCGCGGAAACGTCGGGAACGCTCTCGTGGGGGCGTTCACGATCGGAGTGATCCGGAACGCCCTCAACCTGCACAACATCGACGCCTTCTACCAGCTGATCGTGATCGGGATCGTGGTGCTCCTGGCCGTCGAGGCGGACGTCCTCCGCGGGATCGTCGAGGCACGCGTCCGGGTCGCGAAGGCGGCGACGCTCGCATGAGCGCGGCTCTCGAGCAGCACGCACGGCGCCCCGAGCTCGACGCGCCCGTCCTGTCGGTGCGAGGCGCAGTCAAGCGCTTCGGTGCCGTCACCGCTCTCGACGGTGTCGACCTCGACGTCCACCGCGGCGAGGTCCTCGCGCTCCTCGGCGACAACGGGGCTGGCAAGTCGACATTGATCAAGTGCCTGAGCGGCGCGCACCGGCTCGACACCGGGTCGCTCGAGATCGAAGGCGAACCGGTCTCGATCCACACCCCGTCCGATGCCCAGGCGCTCGGAATCGAGACCGTCTACCAGGATCTTGCGCTCTTCGACAACCTCACGCCGACCGACAACTTCTTCGCCGGGCGCGAGCTTGCAGGGCCGGCCTGGGCGCCGCGCTCGCTCAGGGTCCTGAAGCGCAAGCGGATGACCGCGGCGACGCGCGAGGTGATCGAGCGCCTCCATGTCGGGCTCCCTGACATTCACGGCGCTGTCGGCCTGATGTCGGGCGGACAGCGGCAGGCGGTCGCGGTCAGCCGCGCCGCGGCGTTCGCCTCGAAGATCGTGATCCTCGACGAGCCGACCGCCGCGCTCGGTGTTCGCGAGTCCCGGGGGGTGCTCGACCTGATCTCCCGGTTGCGCAGCGAGGGGAAGGCGGTCGTCGTCGTCTCGCATGCGATGGATCACGTGATGGAGGTCGCGGACCGGGCGGTCGTATTGCGCCGCGGCCGCAACGTGGGCGAGGTCATCCCCTCGTCCGAGACCTACCAGCAGATCGTCTCGTTGATCGTGGGAGGTGGCGAGTGAGAGGACAGTAGTTCTGTCGCCTGCCGCGCCGGTCTGAGAGGCGTGGCAGGCCCTCCGCCGCTACTGCAGGGCAGCGGAGACGACGCTCAGAGTCACTTCGATTGTCGGTGTCAATTCTCCGTGCCTGAAAGGACGACGATGTTCAGGAACAGGTATGTGGGAGGGATCCTCCTCCTCTGTGCGCTCACCGTCGGTGCTCTGCTGGCCGGGAGCGCGACCGCAAAGTCGAACAAGCAGCAGGCGGCCCCCGTCAAGCTCGGGTTCGTCACCAAGTTCCCGGTCGACTTCTTCTTCACGCTCCAGAACGCTGCGAAGAAGTGGGACAAGGCCCATCCGGGCGCGAAGGTGATCTTCGCGCAAGGCAAGAGCGGAACGGACGACGCGGGTGAGATCGCGGCGATCCAGAACCTGGTCGCCCAGGGCGTCAAGGGCATCGCGATCACTCCGACGAGCGCAGCGGTGTCGGCGGAGCTCGACAAGGCCATCAAGAAGGGCGTGAAGGTCGTCCTGATGGACAACGACATTCCCGCCTGGAAGAAGAAGACGTCGGTCGTCGCCACGAACAACTACAAAGGCGGTCTTCTGGCAGGGAAGTTCCTGGCCACGAAGCTCAAGGCGGGCGACACGCTGGGAATCCTCAAGGGAGTGCTCGGGGTGCCCGCGCTCGAGGATCGTGTGAACGGGATGCTCGCCGGGCTCGGCCCTCTGAAGGATCAGATCAAGGTCGTCGCCACGCTCCCGACGGACTGTGACCAGACCAAGGGAGCAACCGCGGCACAGACGATCCTGACCGCGAACAAGGGCCTGACCGCGATCTACGCGGCATGCGGCCCGCCCGTGCTCGGGGCGATCCAGTCGATCAAGAACGCCGGTATCGCCCCGGACGCCATCATCGTCGTCGGGTTCGACGCGCTCCCCGACGAGGTGGCGCAGATCAAGGCCGGAACCGAGACGGGCAGCGTCGCGCAGTTCCCGTCGAAGATCGGCCTGCTCGGGATCGACACGCTCTACAAGGCCGTCATGGGCAAGAAGGTGGCCAAGAACGTCGATACGGGCACGGCATTCGTCACCAAGGCGAACGCCGGTCAGTTCGGCTAGAGGACGTCTCCCCCTCCTGGAGACGGACGAGGAGCCCCCGGTTGCACCCACCGGGGGCTCCGCTTCCCCGAGGACACACCGTGATCGTCGACGCACACCACCACTTCTGGAACCTCGAACGGGCTCCACAGCCGTGGATGACCGCCGAGCACGCCGCGATCGCGCGGACGTTCGAGCCCGCGGACCTCGAGCCGCACCTCGCCGCCTACGGCATCGAGCGGACGGTTCTCGTGCAGGGTGCGTGCAGCGACGACGACACCGACTACCTGCTCGAGCTCGCCGAATCGCATGATCGGATCGGCGCGGTCACGGCGTGGGTGGCGCTCGATGACCCGGAGCGGTGTCGCGAGCGGCTCGACGAGCTCGTCACGTGGCCGAAGCTCCGGGCGATTCGACACCTCATTCACGACGAGCCCGACCCGCACTGGATCCTGCGACCACCCGTGCTCGACAGCCTTGCGCTGCTCGAGGAGCGCGGGCTCCTGCTCGAGCTGCCGGCCGTCTTCCCGCGTCACCTCGATGACACGGCGGAGCTTGCCCTGAGCTTCCCCGAGCTGACAATCGTAATCGACCATCTCGGGAAACCCCCGATCGGAACGGCCCGGATGGCCGACTGGGAGACCCTGATCCGCGCCTGCGCAAACCACCCGAACGTCGTCGCCAAGGTCTCCGGGCTCAACACCGCGATCCCTCGAGCGGAGTGGGGTGCCGACGACCTGCGCCGTCCCGTCGAGGTCGCCGTCGACTGCTTCGGGCCGGCGCGGCTGATGTGCGGTAGCGACTGGCCGGTCGCCCTGCTCAATGGCACCTACGACCGCGTGTGGGAGACGCTGGTCGAAGCGATCGAGTCGGTCGCTGGCGACGACGCACCCCTCGTGCTCGGCGACTACGGCGCGTAGCCTCTACCGATTGGACGGCATCGGCTCTCCACCAATCCGACCGACAGGAGAGGTCCGTGGTCGCCCTCACTGACCAGGCAATCGAGACGATCAAGAGCCTGATCATCGGGGGCGAGTTCACTGCGGGCTCGCGGCTGCCGAAGGAGTCGGAGCTTGCTCAGCGACTGGGTCTCTCGCGCAACTCGCTTCGCGAGGCGGTGAAGGCACTCACGCTCGTCGGCGTGCTCGAGCCGCGCGTCGGCGACGGAACGTACGTGACGAGCCTCGAGCCGGAGCTGCTCCTCACCGGGATGGGCTTCATCAGCGACCTGCTCACCGGCCCAACGCTCCTCGAGCTCCACCAGGTGCGGCGGATCCTCGAGCCGGTCGCGACCGGAATGGCAACGACCCGACTGACCGAGGCTGATTTCGATGCGCTCGAGCGCTGCCTCGCGCGAGATGGACGTCGCCGAGACGACGACGTCGTTCATCGAGGCCGACCAGGAGTTCCACCGGATCATCGCCGTCGCGTCGGGCAACTCCACGCTCGCGTCCCTGATCCAGAACCTCTCGGGCGGGACGATCCGCGCCCGCCTCTGGCGCTCGGTGACCGAGCAGGGAGCGATCGAGATCACGCGCAAGCGCCATCGCGACATCCTGGACGCGTTGCGCGACGGCGACGCCGAGCGAGCCTCTGCGGCCGACCTCATCCACCTCTCGGAGGGCGAGCACTGGCTCCGCTGCTTGATCGAGCAGGAGGAGGCGATCGAGCGAGGCGAGGACGTGGGGTCGGACACTCCCGAGGCACCGTGAGCGCGGTCTACTACGAGGGGCCGGGACGATTCGTGCCTCGGTCCGAGCGACGTCGTCGCGCCGCGAGAAGGCGAAGTGCGGCTCGACGTCGCCTACTGCGGGGTGTGCGGGACCGATCTCCACATCGCCCACGGTGCGATGGATCACCGCGTTCGTGCGCCACAGGTCATCGGCCACGAGATGTCCGGCACTGTCGCGGAGCTCGGCTCGGATGTCCACGGCCTCTCCATCGGTGACGCGGTCGTCGTTCGTCCGCTCGACGCGCGGGGGGAGACCACGGCCGACAAGGGGCTCAGTCACATCGCCCGGAACCTGCGCTTCCTCGGGATCGACACACCAGGTGCGTTCCAGTCCTCGTGGACGGTGCCGGCCTTCACGATCCATCGCCTTCCTCCCCGAGCTCGACCTTCGTGTCGCCGCGCTCGTCGAGCCCTTGGCGGTTGCCTGCCACGATGTCCGCCTGGGGCAGGTGAAAGCAGACGAGCTCGCGGTGGTGATCGGCGGTGGCCCGATCGGGCTCCTCGTCGCCCTCGTTGCTCGCCACCGTGGTGCGCGGGTCGTCCTCGCCGAGCTGAACCCCTATCGGGTCGCGTTCGCGCGTGAGCTCGGGCTGACGGTCGTCGACGCTGGGGCCGCAGAGCTCGCCTCGACCATCGAGGAGCTGGCGGACGGTGCCGGAGCGGATGTCGTGTTCGAGGTCTCCGGGTCGCCCGCCGGTGCCGAGCAGATGACCGAGCTGGCGGGACTTCGCGGCCGACTCGTCGTCGTCGCGATCTTCCCCACCCCACAGCCGGTGCGCCTGTTCGACTTCTTCTGGAAGGAGCTGTCGATGACAGGTGCACGCGTCTACGAGTACGAGGACTACGAGCGGGCGATCGAGCTCGCGGCCGAAGGCGCCTTGCCGCTCGAACGCCTGATCACGACCGTCGAGCCGCTCGAGCGGCTTCCCGAGCTCTTCGCGACTCTCGATGCGAGCCCGACGACGATGAAAGTCCTCGTCGACTGCCGGCCGTGAGCTGGCAGGAGCGCGTGGCAGGACGCTTCGGTCTCGACGGCAAGACCGTCGTCGTGACTGGGTGTCGGCGCGGCATCGGCAAGGCAATCGCGGTTGCAGTCGCGGGGGCCGGTGCAGACGTCGTCGGGGTCAGCGTCTCGCTCGAGCCCGAGGGCAGCGACGTCGAGCGAGAGGTCGAGGCGCTGGGTCGGCGCTTCCGCGGCTACGCGTGCGACTTCGCCGATCGAGACGACGTCCGGGGACTGTCGGCAACGCTGCTCGACGAGGTTCCGACGATCGATGTGCTCGTCAACAACGCGGGCACGATCCACCGAGAGCCGGCTGTGACGCACCGAGACGAGGACTGGGACCGTGTGCTCGAGGTCAACCTCACGGCGCAGTTCGTCCTCACGCGCGAGCTCGCGCGCCCGATGCTCGAGCGACGATCCGGCCGGATCGTGTTCATCGCCTCGCTCCTCTCCTTCCAGGGCGGCATCACCGTCCCGGGCTACGCCGCGAGCAAGGGGGGCATTGCCCAGCTGACGAAAGCGTTCGCGAACGAATGGGCGCCGAACGGGGTGAACGTGAACGCCGTCGCCCCCGGCTACATCGCAACCGACAACACGACGGCGCTGCGCGCCGACCCGGAGCGGTCGGCCCAGATCCTCGCGCGGATCCCGGCCGGGCGGTGGGGTGCCCCCGAGGACGTCGCCGGTGCGGTCGTGTTCCTCGCCTCCGACGCTGCGGCGTACGTGCACGGCACGATCCTCACCGTCGACGGCGGGTGGATGGCGCGCTGACCGGGGCGCTCAGCGCGCCACGAGACAGGGACGCGACCGCGTCGTCGGCTAGGTGTGGTCGCCCACTCGTTCGGAACGCGTGTAGATCACGAACCGCGCCCCCCTGAGAAAGCCCACGAGGGTGATGCCGGCACGGCGGGCGAGGTCGACGGCGAGGCTCGAAGGCGCCGAGACCGCGCACAGGATCGGGATCCCTGCGACCGCCGCCTTCTGGACGAGCTCGAAGCTCGCCCGCCCGGACACGAGCGCGATCCGATTCGAGAGCGGGATCTCGCCGGCGAGCACGCGTGAGCCGATCAGCTTGTCCATCGCGTTGTGGCGACCGACGTCCTCGCGGAGCTCGAGCAGGTTGCCCTCGAGGTCGAAGAGCCCGGTCGCATGGAGACCACCGGTCTGCTCGAACACTGCCTGACGCGCCCGGAGCGCGTCGGGGAGGGAGACGAGGAGCTCGGCCGAGACCGTGGGGCCTGGAGCGAGCGGCGCGAACCTGACCTCGACCGCATCGAGCGAGGCCTTGCCGCAGACCCCGCAGCTCGAGGTCGCGTAGAAGTTCCGCCGTACGAGCGCCTCGTCGAAGCTGTCACGGAGCCGTACGGTGACGATGTTGAACTGCTGCTCGGTTCCCTCGACGTCCTCGCAGTACCGGATCCCTGCGATCTCGCCCTGCTCGGCCAGCCCTTCCCCGAACAGGAAGCCCGCCGCGAGCTCGAAGTCGTTCCCCGGTGTGCGCATCGTGACCGCGACGCTGACCGCCTCTTGCCCGGGCCCGCCCGCGCGGATCTCGAGCGGTTCCTCGGTGGCGAGGTCGTCGCGGCGGGAGCTCGAAATCCCGTCCTCGACCACCATGACAGGCGCCCGGGTGACGCGACCGCGCGGGGTGGGGGTGGGCGGAGCGACCTCGTCGAGGCTCATGGCTCACTTGTAACAGAGGGCCTGTGGTCAGGGCCGGATCGCGGCCGGGTCCACGACCTCGAATGCCGAGCCCGGGACGTCGTGGAGCCGGTGGAGCTGGTCGTTCGACCAGCGCGGATCGGGAGCGCCGGAGATCATCCAGCTCGAGCCGTTGTCGGCGACCACCATCCCGAACTCCTTCAGCGCCTGCAGCACGATGCGGGCCTGGCGTGGGAAGCGGTCGATCGGGTAGTCGCCGCGGAGGCGCAGGCGGAGCCCCATCGGTGGGAGCGTCGGGTCGACCTCGCTCGAGGCGAAATGCCGCGCTGGCCAGACATAGGCCCGCCGCGTGCGCGAGACCGTGAAGCGCAGCGCGTGGTCGATCCGGCCCCGAGCAACCTCGTCGTAGCGCGCAAGCCCGGGCAGGATCGCCAGCCCGGCCGCGTCGGCGCTCGTCCAGCCCTTGGGACGCAGTCGGTTGGAGCGGAGGCTCCACGTGGCACCCGAGCCCGCGTTCCAGCCCGTCGCGGTGCGCTCGAGGGCGAAGAGCTCGTAGAGCCGGCACGCCGTGCGGTCGACGAGGATCGCGTGCCGGTCGCCGCCGCCCTCGATCCGCACCGACGTCGGGATCGGGTAGCCCACCCGATCCGACTCCGACGTGTACTCGAACGACACGCGGCTCCTCGGCGTCTTCGACGAGACGACGGTGATCGGGATCCCGATCGGGCGTCCCTCCCAGAGCCCTGAGCCGAAGTCCGCGTGGAGGTGGCCGTCACCGATCGCACGGACGGTCTCCGTCGACCCAGCGGCGACCGGAAGCCGGTCGACCCGACGGTTCCAGGCGTTGTCGGGCGGGAACAGCGGACAGCCGGCGAGCTGCGGGCTCGATGCAGAGGCGCCAGCCGCGACGCCCGCGAGCAGCGCGAGGGCCGCAACGCTGACGATCAGCGGTCGCATCTGTTCTCGATCGACACCCGAACGAGACCCCGGAGCCCTCGTCTCAGTGACCTCCCGGCGGCGTCGCGTTCGGGTAGCGCGTGCGGACGCCGTCGATGAACGTCGCCAGCAGGTCGGCGATCGGAGCGTTGCGGATCTCGAGCACGTTCTCCGCGTTGCGCTCGCCCGACCGAGACAGGTTGAACGAGCCGACGAACGTCGTGTCGTCGGCGACGACGACCTTCGCGTGCATGTAGTCGTGGGTCGAGGTCGGCGACCAGGGGGTCGAGATCTTCCCCGAGAACGCGGCCTTCTCCAGCACCGTGCGCAGCAACGGGATCTTCCATTCGCTGACACCGTTCGTCTTCCACTGGTGGAAGACCTGGTCGACCTGGGTGTCGTCGACGACACCCGCCACGTCGCAGCGGCCCTCGTTCACGATCTCGACGAGTGTCGCGAGGATCGGGCCGGAGGTCAGGACGGGGGAGGCGATCCGGATCCGTCGGCGCGCTTTGCCGAGGTGCTTTGCGATCCGGTGGGCGAGCTCGTCGCCGTGACCCGGGCAGAACCAGGGGCGCACGACCGCCGCGTCGACCTCGACCGGGCGGGGCTCGACATCGCCGGTGCCGTCGACAGTCGCATGCTGCAGCAGCTCCTCGAAGTTGAGCGTGTACGCGTAGGCAAGGGACTCGGAGTCGACCGTGACGACGACGTTCTCCTGGCGGCACCACGACTCCTCCGTCCAGTTCATCGACCCGGTCCACACCGAGCGGCCGTCGCGAACGACGTACTTGTGGTGCATGAGCCCGTCGGTCGTCGCGACGCCGTGCGTGGGAAACGGCTCGGCTTCCAGGAGCTCGACGTCGACGTCGGGGGGTGCAGGCAAGGGGTCTCGGCCTTCGCGCTCGATCTCGTAGACGATCCTCACGCGGACGCCGCGGTCGACCGCGGCACGGAGGATGTCGCGACCCTTCTGCTCGAGCTCGGCCCGGACGCGGATGTCGTAGATCGCGATGTCGAGCGAGCGCTCGGCGGCCGAGAGGAACGAGAACAGCTCGTTTGCGACCTCGTCGGCTGTCTGCCCGCCGTCGGTCAGCGTGCGAACGTGGATCACTGAATCACGAAGCGGCAGCGGCGCGCTTGGCGGCCTTGTGCGCGCGCTTCGCCGCCTGGTAGGTCTCGAGCGCCTCGACCGAATCGACGTCGCCGAGCGTCGGGAACGACGGCACGAGCCCGTCGGCCGCCGCGACCCCGAACCGTTTCGCGAGGGTCGAGCCGAGCGCGATCACCTTCATGTCGCCAAAGCCGGGCAGCGACCGGATCCGCCGTTCGAGCTCGTCGCTGTCGGACGCCGTCTCCCAGAGCCTCGCGGCGTCCCCGTCGTAGTCGTCCGCGACCGCGGCGCAGAGCGCCTGGACGCGCTTCGCCATCGCGCCGGGAAAGCGGTGGATCGCGGGGCGCTCCCGGAATGCGGCCTCGAGATCGGCCGGGTCGGACGCGGCGATCCGGGCTGCGTCGAGCGTGCCGAGCCGCTGCTGAAGCTTGAGCGGGCCTGCGAACGCGGTCTGGACAGGCACCTGCTGGTCGAGCGCGAACCCGATCAGGAGCGCGAGCGGCTTCTCGGCCAGCAGGCGATCGGCCTCCGGATCGCCCGTGAAGTGGATCGCGTCGGGTGCCTCCATCACGCGATCGTACGCCCGCGGCGAGCCCGTCGCGACCATGACCGGTGTTACACCGACTTCCGTCGCACGACTTTGCGCATCAGAACGGGGGTTTGCGTGGTTGCTGGCGTCGCCGAGGTCGATGTAACACCGATTAGGCGCTTCGTGCCAACTCCATCCTCCCCAGCTTTCCCACCCCCAGCACCGTCCGACGAAGCAGCCGTCGGGCGTGGCTCACGCCTCCCGGTCGAGGGTCGCGACGACCGCGGCGATGTTCGCCTGCCAGACGTCGACGGGAGTGGGCGGCAGCACGTCGTCCCAGATCGCGGCGAAGCTCCCCACCAGCTGTGTGAGTCGCGCTGGGCGTGCGAGAAACCACCAGTGGAGGTGCTCGCTGCCGTCGCCGAAGCGACAGATGTGAACGCGCCCGATCTCCCCGATCGAGCGGATGGCACGCTCGACACGCGAGAGCAGGATCCCGAGCGAGCCTGCTAGGTCGATCGGGAGATCGCCGGGCTCGGCGAAGTGGGCTCGTGGCTCGAGGATCAGGACGACCGGTAGCCCGGAAGGCTCGTCGAGCGATCTCAGCCGCCAGGTGTCGTCCACCCACGCGTAGTCGCTGTCAGAGGCACGACATGCGCCGCACTCGACGCCCCCCGCGCCTGCGCGGGCCGGCTCGGCCGGGACGGGCGGCGACAGCGATCGTGGTCGAAGCGCGCCGTCGAACGGGAACGTCTCCCATGTCTCCAGCGGAGGCATCCGCAGTGCGTCGGCCGACCGTGCGTGGAGCTCCTCGGGTGTCTCCGGCATCAGCCGATGACCTCGGCCACCCGCTCGCCGATCGCGGCGGTCGTGAGGTTCGTGTTCACGCGCGGGATGGTCGGCATGATCGACGCGTCCGCGACGAGCAGCCCATCGAAGCCGAGCACACGAGCGTGCCGGTCGACGACCTCCCCGATCGCGCAGGTCCCGGTCGGGTGGAAGAAGCCGCGCGCTGCCGAGCGCACGTGCACGCCGGCGTCGACCTCCGCACCGGGTCTCGTCTCCCGCATCGCGAACGCCGAGACGGGCTCGCTCGCGACGAGAGCGCGGAGTTGCTCGACGGCGTCGGTCACCCGCCCGACGTCGGCCTCGTCCGACAGGAATCCGTGCTCCACCGAGAGCGGTGCCCTCGGGTCGGGCGAGGTCAGAGTCACCTGCCCTCGCGAGGTCGGCTTCATCGCGAACGCGGCGCACGTGATCTCGAAGCGTGCCCTCGGAGCCACGCTCGATCGCGGGGAAGAGAAAGAGGTCGAACGACTCGGCGTGGCACGACCGCGAGCGGGCGGCGACGGTGACCTGGGCCATGAACACGTCGTGGTCGGCTGCGAAGCGCGCGGCCGCCGCTTGCAGCTCATCGGTCGGCTCGAACCCGAGGCCGACGCCGACGTGGTCGAGCAGCCCTTCCCCGACCGGGATGCCGGTCGCCGGCCCGATGCCGCTGCGCAGCAGGATGCCTGGCGAGCCGTAGGCACCTGCGGCGAGCACGACCGTGCGGGCGGGGATCTCGCCGTCGACCGTGACGATGCCCGTGGCTGTCGTGCCGTCGAGGGCGACGCGATCGACGATGGTATCCGGGACGATCGTCAGGTTCTCCCGCCCCCGGGCTTCGTCCAGGTAGGCGAACCCGAGATGCCAGCGGACTGCCCCTCTGGCGTTCACCCTGTGGACGATCGCGTCGTCGCCCGCCGCGTCGCGGAATGCGCGGTGCCACGGTGAGAGCTCGTCCTCGGAGAAGACCCGCGTCTCGAGCTGGCGCTCGGCGCGGTCGAGGTGAGGCGTCAGCTCGGCCGCGCTCCAGCCCGGCCCCCACTCGTCGTAGTCCTCTGCGGTGCCACGCAGGACGACGCAGGCATTGTGTGCGGAGCACCCGCCGATCACGCGTGCCCGGAGCTGCGAGCGGTCCTCTCGGTCGGTCTCCCAGGAATGTGAGAACGCGAGCGCGCGGGCGTCGAGGAGGTCGTCCGGCCAGCGCCCGCTCCCGAACGGCCCATAGTCGGGCCCTGCCTCGACGAGGCACACGCGGCGAGACCGCTCCTCCGACAACCTCGCCGCGAGGACGCAGCCCGCGGTCCCGCCTCCGACGACGACGACGTCGTAAGGAGCGATCGAGCGGTCGTTCACGGCGCGAGCATAGGCCAGCCGACATCCCGCTGCGTCCCGTCCGCGGCGCGCTACGCTCGTTCGATGGACGCACTCGCCTCGCTCTCGCCGCGGACGAGGGGGTGGTTCGAGCAGGCCTTCGCCGGCCCGACCCCTGCTCAGGAGCTGGCCTGGCCGGCGATCGCAGCGGGCGGGAGCGTCCTCCTCCAGGCGCCGACCGGCTCGGGTAAGACGCTCGCCGCATTCCTGATCGGCCTCGACCGGCTGAACGACAAGCCCGGTGAAGGGCTGCGACTGCTCTACGTGTCACCACTCAAGGCGCTCAACTACGACGTGGAGCGCAACCTCCGCGGACCGCTCGCCGGGATCGGCTCACAGTTGTCGGTTGGTGTTCGCACGGGCGACACGCCGCAGCGCGAGCGCCAGCAGATGCTCCGGAACCCACCCGACATCCTCATCACCACGCCGGAGTCGCTCTTCCTGCTGCTCACCTCGCAGGCGCGCGAAACGCTGCGTGGCGTCGAGACGGTGATCCTCGACGAGGTCCATGCGCTCGCCGGAACCAAGCGTGGCGCACACCTCAGCGTCAGCCTCGAGCGGCTCGAGGAGTTGCTCGCCGATGAAGGGCTCCAACGGATCGGCCTGTCGGCGACGCAGCGACCGCTCGAGGAGATCGGACGGTTCGTCTCGGGTCGCGGTCGCGACATCACACTGCTCGACGCGGGGATCCGGAAGGCGCTCGACCTCGAGGTGGTGATCCCGGTCGAGGACCTTCGGGAGCTCGGCGCCGGTCGCGAGTCGAGCCAGCCCGTGATGCCGGACGGAGTGGAGATGACCTCGGGGTTCGAGGCGTCCGCGCGGTCGATCTGGCCGTCGATCTACCCGGCGATCCTCGAGCTGGTCAGGGCGCATCGATCGACGATCGTGTTCGTCAACAACCGGCGCCTCTCGGAGCGGCTCGCGGTGCGCATCAACGAGCTTGCGGGGGAGGAGGTGGCACGGGCCCACCATGGATCGCTCGCCCGTGAGCAACGTGTGCTCATCGAGGAGGACCTCAAGCTCGGGCGGATCCCGTGTCTCGTGGCGACCTCGAGCCTCGAGCTGGGAATCGACATGGGTGCGGTCGACCTCGTGATCCAGGTCGAGAGCCCGAAGTCCGTGGCGCGCGGCCTCCAGCGGATCGGCCGTGCCGGGCACGACCTCGGGGCGACCTCGAAGGGCCGGATCTTCCCGAAGTTCAGGGCCGACCTGCTCGAGTGCGCCGTCGTCGCGAAGGCGATGCGCGACGGTGCGATCGAGGAGACGAGAATCCCGCGGAATCCGCTCGACGTGCTCGCCCAGCAGGTCGTCGCCATCTGTGCCGAGCGGGAGCTGGCGGTCGACGAGCTCCACGCGCTCGTCTGCCGCGCCTATCCCTTTGCCGACCTGTCGCGCGCGCAGCTCGACAATGTCCTCGACATGCTTGCGGGTCGCTACCCATCCGACGAGTTCGCGGAGCTTCGCCCGCGGATCGTCTGGGATCGAACGGCGGGTGTCATCAGGGGGCGCTCCGGCGCGCGCGCCTGGCCGTCACGAACGCCGGGACGATCCCCGACCGCGGGCTGTACGGCGTCTTCCAGGCTGGCGGTGGCGGGCGCGTCGGGGAGCTCGACGAGGAGATGGTGTACGAGGCCCGCCAGGGGCAGACGTTCATGCTCGGAGCGTCGACCTGGCGGATCGAGGAGATCACTCGCGACCGCGTGCTCGTCTCGCCGGCGCCGGGCGTTCCCGGTGCGGTGCCCGTTCTGGAAAGGCGAGGGTGTCGGACGACCGTACGAGCTCGGGCAGCGCATCGGTGAGGCAACCCGGAGTCTGTCGGCACGTTCCGACGAAGGTGCCAGGGCAGAGGCTGAAGACCGAGTACCACCTCGACGACTGGGCCGCCGCAGAACCTCGTCACCTACCTTCGCGAGCAGGAGGCGGCGACCGGTGTCGTGCCGAGCGATCGGACGGTCGTGGTCGAGCGTTTCCGCGACGAGATCGGCGACTGGCGGGTCTGCATCCTGACGCCGTTCGGTGGTCGTGTGCACGCACCGTGGTCGATGGCGCTCGCAGCGCGGATCCGGGCCGCGCTCGGTCTCGAGGTGCAGTTCGCTCTGGTCGGACGACGGGATCGCGCTCCATCTCCCCGACGCCGATACGGCCCCGTCGCTCGCCGACCTGGTGCTCGATCCGGAGGAGCTCGAGGAGCTCGTCGTCGCAGGAGGTCGGCCAGAGCGCGCTGTTCGGTGCGCGGTTCCGCGAGAACGCCGGCCGCGCGCTGCTGATCCCGCGTCGCCGCCCGGGGCAGCGGACGCCGCTCTGGCAACAGCGGCTGAAGGCGCAGAGCCTGCTCCAGGTCGCGCGGAAGTACGGGTCGTTCCCGATCGTGCTCGAGACGTACCGCGAGTGCCTGCAGGACGTCTTCGACCTCCCCGCGTTGAAGGGGATCCTGCGCGGTCTGACGTCGCGGGAGCTCGATCTCGTCGAGGTCGAGACGCCGTCTGCCTCGCCGATGGCGGCATCGCTCCTCTTCGACTACGTCGCCACCTACATGTACGAGGACGACACCCCCGCCGCCGAGCGCCGCGCCCAGGCGTTGTCGCTCGATCGCGAGCTGCTGCGTGAGCTGCTCGGGCAGGACGAGCTGCGCGAGCTGCTCGATCCGGCCGCGCTCGCCGATGTCGAAGCGTCGCTGCGGTCGACCCCGCGGAATGCGGACGAGCTCCATGACCTGCTCCGCCGGGCGGGTGACCTTCGCGCGGGCGAGCACGACGCCGGCTTCGCGGAGACGCTCGTCCGTGAGCGGCGGGCGATTCGGGCACGGCTTGCGGGCACGGATGTCCTGCTCGCGGCCGAGGACGCGGGTCTGTTCCGGGACGCGTTCGGGGTGATGCCTCCCGGTGGTCTTCCCGACGCGTTCCTCGAGCCCGTGGACGACGCGCGAGAGCGGGTGCTGCTCCGTTTCGCGCGCTCGCGCGGGCCCTTCACGACGATCGAGGTTGCGACGCGCTATGGGATCGAGTCGTCGGAGGTCGAGCTGTTCCTCAGAGGGCTCGAGCATCGTGACCTGCTCGTACGAGGGGAGCTTCGGCCCGGTGGGACCGAGCGCGAGTGGTGCGACCCGGACGTGCTGCGACGGATTCGCCGCGCTTCGCTGGCCGCGCTGCGGCGCGAGGTCGAGCCCGCGGACCAGGCCGCGCTCGCCCGCTTCCTCCCAACCTGGCACGGGATCGACCGGCGCGCCACTCTGCGCGAGGCGCTTGTCCCTCTGCAGGGCCTCCCTCTTCCCGTGGGGCTGTGGGAGACCGAGGTCCTGCCGCGCCGCGTGCCCGGCTACCAGCCGATCGCGCTCGACGCGCTCTGCGCCTCGGGCGAGGTGGTGTGGGCCGGTGCCGGGCTCGATCGGGTTGCCGTCTATTTCCGCGAGGACGCACCGGTGCTCGGCGCGCCCACCGGCGTCGAGCCGCTCGATGGCGAGGCGCACGTCGCGCTCCGAGCGGCGCTGGAGCGAAGCGCCGAGTTCTGGCCGGACCTGGTGAGCGCGGCAGGGCTCGACCCGGCAGAGGCCCTGGTCGTGCTCTGGGAGCTCGTCTGGGCCGGTGAGGTGACCAACGACAGTTGGGCGCCGCTTCGTGCGGGACGCCGGTACGGGACGCCGACCGCACAGCGAGCTCCGCGGCGCTTTTCGCGCACGCGCGGCGCGTCCCAGACCGCGACGAGCGGCAGGTGGTCGCCGACGCGGCGGCTCTTCGGTGACCCCACGGCGCAGCGCGATCGGCGCGCGCTCGCCGAGCTCGTGCTCGAGCGACAGGGGATCGTCACGCGGGATGGTGTCCGGGCGGAGGGAATCGCCGGTGGGTACGGCGCCGTGTACGGCGAGCTGAGAGCGCTGGAGACGATCGGTGTCTGCCGCCGTGGCTACTTCGTCGAAGGGCTCGGTGGAGCGCAGTTCGCAGTGCCGGGCGCCGTCGAGCGCCTGCGCGAGCTCCGCCGGCTGGAGGACGACGCGCCGCTCGTGCTCGCCGCAGCCGACCCCGCTCAGCCGTACGGTGGCGTCCTGCCGTGGCCCAGGCGTGCCGGGGGAAGGGCGGCCAGGGTCGCGGGCGCCCACGTCGTCCTGCTCGGCGGTGCTGCGGCCTTGTTCGTCGAACGCGGCGGGCGCTCGCTCGTGCCCGCTGCGCGAGCCCGAGCCGGGGTGGCTGCGAGTCGCGCTCGAGGAGCTCGTCGACGTGGGTGCGGGCGGAGCGTGGTCGCAGGCTGTCGGTCGAGCGCTTCGACGGGCGGCCCGTGATCGAGACCGAGGTGATGCCGCTGCTCGTCGAGGCTGGATTCCTTGCCGGCCCGCGTCGCGCGGTCCTGCGGCCGTGACCACGCGCTGCTGAGGACCGACTCCCGCGACCTCGTCCAGACGAGGAGTCCGCGGACGTTCCGCGTACCTCCAAGGCATGGCAGTGCGCGCTCCACACCTGCACCTCGTGCTCCGGTCGTTCACGCTCGGTGCGTTCGGCTTCCTCCTGCGTGAGCTCGAGGCCGCCGGCGAGTCGTTGCCGTTCGCCTTCGAGGAGCACGAGCGGCGAGCAGGGCCGACGCTCTACGAGTACCGCCCGCTCGTTCGGGACTTCGTCGAGGAGCGCGTTGTGCTGTTGCGCGACCGGGACGACGCGACCATCGCGCTCGACGAGCTGCGGCGGGAGCCGGCCACCGCGATCTACGCCCGAGCGCACGCCGGCGGGCGCCCGTCAGAGGACGAAGCGCTGTTCCGGACGGTGCTCGTCGACCTGCTGCTCCGCGTCGCCGAGGCGTGCGGGGGCTTCGACTGGGACGACGATGCGTTCGAGCGTGCCTATGCGGAGCTCGAGCGCTCGCTGTTCGGGGAACGCCGCACGTACTCGGCGATCGCACCGCTCGTCGGGCTCTCGGTCGGCACCTTCCGCGAGCTCGCACCGGGTCTCCGGATCCGTGCCGCCTCGGATGGCGAGCTCGCCCGGCATTGGCCCGAGGCGAGAGGGTTGCTGCCGTCGGGGTTCGGCCGGGAGCCCGACCGCTTCTGCGTGCTCGAGCTCCGCGAGGCGCTTGGCGTCGGCGAGGACGTCCCGGACGCCCCCGCCGAGCTGGCCGACGCGGTCAGCGCGATTCGACTGGCCACCGCAGCGCCGCTCGCCGCCGGCCCGGTCCTGTTCGAGACCCTCGACGGGCGACCGTACGGGATCCGGCCCGTGCTCCCGATCGCGGCTACGCAGCCGCCCGGTGAGTCGACCAGGCTGGACGAGTTCCGTGGTGGCGTCGCGGCCGAGCTGCTCGGCCGGCTCTCGCTCGCCGATGCGGACGAGCACCTCGCCGAGGCGCTCGACCGGTGGGAGCTCGCGCTCTTCCAGAACGAGCCGTTCCGCTCCGAGCAGCTTCGCGGCGCCGTCTCTGCGCTCCTCGGTCGACACGTGGCCGTTGCGGGCGGCCGTGCTGCTCGAGGACACCCCTGCGGCGCGCGAGCGGCTCCACATCGAGCTGGTCGCCCTCGAGAGCGGCGAGGCTGCCACGGATCGCGGTCGCGGACAGCGTGCGTCGGGCGCTCGTGGTCGTGCTCTCGCACGGCGACCGCACGGCGTTGTTGCGCGAGGTCGACCGCTTGCTCCTCGCCGGCAGCGAACGCGCGCCGAGCCTCGCCGGCTGATCCCGGGCGCCTGCTCCCCGAGGGTCAATGCTCGCGCCGGCCTCGTCGCTGAGTTGGCACGAACCTGGCACGAATACGTCACTGGTGCCCGCGTACCGTCGGGTGATGGAGAGTGAGCGCAGCGTCCTCGAGCGGCTCGATCGGATCGACACCATGCGACGGGCGAACGCGGGCCCGACCGAGCTCCTCGCGGAGCTGCGCGCACTCCTCCACGAGGCGGAGCGGTGGGTCGGAGAGGAAGGAGGTGAGCGCCAGGCAGAGGTCGTCGCGCGTCTGCGGGCCTCGCTCGAGCGTGACATGATCGGTGCGTGATCACCCACTGGGACGAGGTCGAAGTGCGCCATCAGGAGCGCGGTCACATCGACGGGCGACTGGCGCGATCTCACCGGTCAGAGCTCGCTCTGGGTTGGTGTCCGACGGATCGACATCGACCGCGGGCAAGTGGGCGACACCGCTCCACCTCGAGGCATCGGAGGAGGAGATCTTCTACGTCCTCGAGGGCACCGGCGTCTCGCTGCAGTGGGACGGGCGGGACACGAGGAGGCCTTCGCGGTCGGTCCAGGGCGATTGTCTCGTCCACCTCGCCTCCGAGCACGCACATACGCTCCGCGCGGACGACGGCGGGCTGTCCGTGCTCGCCTTCGGCGAGCGGCACTACCCGGCGAACACGTTCCTGCCACGGGCAGAGGTCTCCTGGCTGGGCGCGACCTGGGTGCGACAGGGCGACCCCGAGGACCACCCATGGGATCGCGAGGCCGCGGCAGGGCCGCCGACCGTCGGCGAGCTCCTGCCCCGACCGCAGCGCATCGTCAACATCGCCGATCTCGACGCGACCGAGCGCACGGGCGAGCACGTGTCACGCACCGCATGCGCAACCTCGGGGTCGCGGCCGGGTCGCTGAAGACCGGTCTCAGGCTCTACGAGGTCACCCCGGACAAGCTCCTGAACCCCCCGCACGCCCACAGCGCGGAAGAGGAGATCTTCGTCGTGCTCGAGGGAGTCGGGCGCGCTCGAGCTCTGGCCGCATCCCCGGTTCGGCGGCGAGCACGAGAGCCACCCGGTCCGCGAGGTACGACCATCGCGCGCCCAGCCGGGACCGGCCGAGCGCACACCTTTCGTGCCGGGGACGGGTGGTCTCTCGGTGCTCGCCTACGGTCAGCGCGACCCGCGCGATATGACCTACTACCCGCGCTCGAACAAGATCAGCTTCCGCGGTGTCGGCGTGATCGGTCGGATCGAGCACCTCGACTACTGGGACGGCGAGGACTGACGGGTTGAAGGAGTCGAGCGGACCGCGGTGAACGAGGCGAGGTCATGGGTCTCATCCGCCTGCTCCCGCGCCCCTCGCCACGCGAGGCAGACCCACCGACGGTGACCGACCTGCCGGAGATCGTCGAGGACGAGCGACCCATCGCCGTCGTCGGCGTCCGAGGTTGCCGCGCCGGAGCCGGAGCCGGCCGGGCTCGACGTCGCCGCCACGCCGCCGGTCGACGTGCCTGCGCGCGCCGCGACGCGCGTCATCGTCTTCGCGAATCAGAAGGGGGGCGTGGCGAAGACGACCACCACCCTCAACCTGGGGTGTCGCGTTGCACGAGCTCGGTCACCGAGTCCTCCTCGTCGACCTCGACCCACAGGGCAACCTGACGATGAGCCAGGGGATGAACCCGGACGCGATCGACCGGTCGATGTTCGACGTCCTCGTCCACCGGATCCCGATCTCGGACGTGATCGCGGCGCGCGAAGTCGACGTGGCCGTCGCCTCGATCGATCTCGCCGGGCGCCGAGCTCGCGCTGAGCGCGCTGATCGGTCGCGAGCGCGCGCTCCAGAAGGCACTCGTCGATGTGAGCGCCACGTACGACTTCATCCTCGTCGACACCCCGCCGTCGCTCGGGCTGCTGACGATCAACGCGTTCGTCGCGGCGACCGGTGTGATCGTCCCCGTGCAATGCGAGTACCTCTCGCTCCGTGGTCTCGTCCAGCTCGAGAACACGCTCGCGATGGTGCGTGAGAACCTCAACCCGCACGTCGCGGTCGAGGGAATCGTCGCGACGATGTACGACGGGCGCACGCTCCACGCGCGCGAGGCGATCGAGATCCTCGAGGAGAACTTCGGCGAGCTCGTGTTCGAGACCCGCATCCGCAAGACGGTCCGCTACGCCGAAGCACCGGTGAAGGGCAGCTCCGTGCTCAAGTACGACCCGACCGGCGCGGCCGCACAGGCGTACCGAGACCTGGCCAAGGAGACTTCTCGCGAAGGAGGAGCAGCGTGGCGCGCAAGCGCGCGAGCATGCGTGAGGGCCCGCTCGCGGAGCTGTTCCGCGCCACCGAGGCGGCGAAGCGAGCCCCGGACGCCGCGAGACCGGGTCGCCCGTCGACGCGCCGTGCCACCGAGGACGAGCAGCAGGTGATCGACGTGGCGCCTGCGCGCGTCCGAGGAGGCGCCCGCCGTTCTCGACGAGACCGTCGAGCACGTCTACGACTTCGACGAGCCCGCGGAGGAGCCGCTTCGTGCGGAGGCAACGATCGAGGCTCCGGACGCGGTGCCCGACGAACCCGGCGGTGACGAGCCGGAGGAGGTCGCATCGGGCGGCTGGACGCCGATCACACCGACGGTGGTCGAACCGGAGCCCGAGGAGCCGCCGTACCAGCCGCCGGCGAGCCGGTTCGTGACCCCGATGCCCGAGGGCGCGCCACGGCTCAACGTCTCCGGTGACGTCGCGTCCTACCTCGCCGTGATCCGCGTGGTCGGTGTGGGCGGCGCCGGGATCAACGCCGTGAACCGGATGATGGACGCCGGGATCGCGCAGGTCGACTTCGTGTCGGTCAACACGGACGCACAGCAGCTCGAGCTCTCGGACGCCCCGGTCAAGCTCCACATCGGCGAGGCGTTGACGCAAGGGCTCGGCTCGGGCTCCGACCCCGAGATGGGGAGACAGGCGGCGGAGGAGGCGCACGATCGGATCAAGACCGCGCTTCGCGGCAGTGACATGGTGTTCGTGACCGCCGGCGAAGGCGGCGGGACCGGTACGGGAGCGGCGCCGATCGTGGCGGCGGTCGCACGCGAGCTCGGCGCGCTCACGGTCGGGATCGTCACGACCCCGTTCAAGTTCGAGGGCACCCGGCGGCGGACCGCAGCGGACAGCGGCGTCGAGACGCTGCGCGCGGCGTGCGACACCGTGATCGTGATCCCCAACGACAGGCTGCTCGAGGTGCTCGACCGGTCGACGTCGATGGTCGATGCGTTCAGGATCGCGGACGACGTCCTCCGCCAGGGTGTGCAGGGCATTTGCGACCTGATCACGATGCCCGGCCTGATCAACCTCGACTTCGCGGACGTTCGCACGGTGATGGCCGATGCGGGATCGGCGCTGATGGGGATCGGGTACTCCGAGAAGTCGGACGGCCGCGCGCGCGAGGCAGCCGAACGAGCGTTGCGCTCGCCGCTGATCGACACCGAGCTGGTCGGCGCCCGCGGGATCCTGCTCTCGGTCGCAGGTGGCGACGACCTCACGCTGCTCGAGGTGAACGAGGCCGCCGAGGTGGTGCGCCAGGCAGCGACCGACGACACGAACATCATTTTCGGCGCGACCGTCGACGAGCGGCTCAACGGCCAGGTGTGGGTCACCGTCGTGGCGACCGGGCTCGGTGGTCCACGACGGCACGCGTTTGCGCCGAGCCTCTCGGCAGCAGCGGGTTCGACGTCACGGCAGGGCGCGGACGACCGCGAGCTGCCGACGTTCCTGCAGTAGCCTCGCCGTCAGGGGTCAGACGAGCGACGCCACTACCGTCGACACGACCCCGACCGTGGCCAGCGAGACAGCGATCCCGGCCGCGGCGACCCACCTCGCCGGGCGGACATGCGGCCTCGTGAGCGCGGCAACGCCGAGGGCGCCGACGGTCAGCGCGGCGAGCAACTCGACCGCACCGAACGCAATCCCCGCCGCGAGCGCGGTGTCGCGCCCGACACCGTGGGCACCAAGTGCGATCGCGACCGCCGCGCTGGCAAGGCCAGCGTTCCCGGGTGTGATCGGCATCACCGCAGCGAGCTCGACCGCGGGAACGACGAGCAGTGCCGCACGCAGGGGGTGGTCGATCCCGAGCGACGCGGCGACGAGCGCAGCCCCACCGATCTTCGCGAGCACACTCGCGAGCGTTGCGAGACCGACCCAGGCGAGTGCTCGAGGCTGCCGCCCGAGCTCCCGGAACGCCCGCAGCGTGAAGCCGAGTCGCGAGCGCGCGGCCACGCGCCGTGACGCGACGACGGCGCCGACAAGCCCGGCGAGCACGCCGACCGTGACGAGCATCGGCCAGAGGGGCATCGCGCCCGACAGAACGGCGAGCAGGACGAGCCCGCCCGACCAGAGCGACCTGACCGCCCCGACCGCCACGCCGGCGCCACCCACGCACCAGACCCCGCCCTCACCACCGACGCGTGACAGGAGCGCGATGCGAGCGGCGCTGCCGAGATGTGCCGGGGCGACCGCGTTGAGCCCCGAGCCGACCGAGTAGCGCGCGACGCCGTCACCCCAGCAGACGGGCGAGTTGCACGCGCGCAGCGCGATACACCACGCGAGCGCACCGAGCAGATGCATTGTCGCGAGCGATCCACCCGCCGCCCACAGGTAGCGCGGATCGGCGCTGCCGAGCCCTTCGATCCCGGCTGTGAACCGATCGCCGAGTAGCCCGGGGCAGGCGATCGCGACGACGAGCGCCGCCGTCGACAGGCAGGCGAGCAGGAGCCGTGATCGGGAGAGGGCAGGGAGAGACATCGGGCCGCACCGCAGCTGTCGGCAAGGCCGGCCGACGGCTTGACCCCTCGTTCGGTCGGAGCCGACCGGTGGGCGCGAAGCGCTCTACGCTCCCGGGATGCGAGGCGCCATCGCCGCAGGGAACCTGCACACCGCCGAGGCGGGCGCCTGGGCGCTGTCCGAAGGCGGGAGCGCGGTCGATGCGGTGGTCGCCGCCGCGCTCGCGGCGTTCGTGGCCGAAGGCCCGCTCACCGGGCCTGCCGGGGCAGGCTTCCTGCTCGTCTCCCGTCCAGGGCACGAGCCCGAGCTGGTCGACTGCTTCTTCTCGGTGCCGTCGCGTCCTCCGGCGGCGATGGACGAGGTGGTGATCGACTTCGCCGACGCGTCGACGCAGGTCTTCCACATCGGGGCCTCATCGGTTGCGGTACCCGGGATCGTCCACGGCCTCGCGGAGGCGCACGCCCGGCACGGAGTCCTTCCGTGGCGAGTGCTCGCCACGCCGGCGCTCGACCTCGCGCATCGTGGGGTCGTCCCATCGGAGGCACAACGCTTCCTCCACGAGATCCTCGTGCCGATCCTCCAGCGTGAGGAGGGCGGCAAGCGCGTCTACGGCAGACCCCGCACCTCGTCGACTGCTGCGACCTCGTCCCGGCGCTCGAGCGGATTCGTGACGTCGGCGTCGACGCGATCGCCGAGTTGCTCCCCGAGCTCGCCGACGATCTCGCGCGGCTACGAGGCGCGTATCACGACGCCCCTCGAATGCGGCAGCTTCAGGGATGCGCGGATCGTGACCACTCCTGCGCCGTCGCGGGGCGGTACCGTCGTCACCCGGGCGCTCGAGCATCCTCGAGACCGGAGGGCTCGGCGGGTCGTCGGGCAGCCCGGACGAGGCGGCGCGGCTCGTCGCCGCGCTCGCCGCTGGCTACGGCGCGCTCAACGAGCTCTCGGCCCACCGGGACGACACACGTGTCGGTCGTCGACCGCGGACGGACAGGCGGCCGGGCTCTCGTCGACGCTCGGCTCCGGCTCGGGGGTGTTCCGCCATGGCTTCCAGCTGAACAACATGCTCGGCGAGCTCGACGTGATCGGGACCGCGGAGCGCGCTGGCAGGCGAGCGGCTGCCGAGCATGATGGCGCCGACGCTCGCGCTCGAAGGAGGGCGCCACGCCTCGTGGTCGGCAGCGCAGGATCGGTGAGGCTCGCCGGAGCGATCGTCGCAGGTGTTGACGGGCGTCGTCGGGCAAGGGCTCGACGTGTGCCGCGGCGATCGAGCGGCCGCGTGTCCACGTCGAGAACGGGGTCGCGCACCTCGAGGGCGGCTGGAGCGACGCGGCGGCAGCGCGCGTTGCCGCGTCGGGGCTGGAGGTCGTTCGCTGGAGCGGGCGGAACCTGTTCTTCGGTGGTGCGTCCGCGGTCGAGACGCGTGCCGATGGCTCGCTCGCGGCTGCGGGTGACCCACGCCGTGGTGGCGCCGGGGTACTGGTGCGATAGGCCGTCAGGCGTCAGCGCGAGCCTGCAGCCTCCCCGCCCGTCATCCGCCCTTCGAGGAGCAGCGCCTCGGCGAGCAGCCTGCGGACGTCGCGCTCGCGACGCGGATCGAAGACGCCCGGGCCGTCGACGAAGCCCTCCCACAGCGCGCACCTCGGCCACCAGGCGTCTGATGCTGGGCGTCGAGCAGCGGTGCTCCCAGGTGCGCACGGTCGCGCGCTGCGACTCGAGCAGAGGCGATCGCGGCCCGATCGACGTCCCGACGCAGGCGCGCCAGCTGGCCGAGTGCGTCACCCTCGGCGAGCCCCAACTCGGCGAGCAGGCATGCGGCCGCCGTGCCGACCCGACCGACCCCTGCGTCGTCGTGGAGATAGACGAGCCAGCCGTCCCGCGTCGCGCCGGCGATCGCGTCGAGGACGGCCCGGACAGCACCCCGCTCGGGTGCCTTGCCACGTGCGAGACCGACGCGAGCGTGGCGGGCGCTCGGTGGGAGATGCTCGGCGTACGGCTCGAGCTCCCCGTCCTCGGTCAGATCGATGAACCGGTCGCACCCGATGTCGAGCAGCCGCGCGACGCGACGCCTGGTGTCGAGCACCGATCGTCCGCCGGGGTAGGGGCCTGCGAGGACGGTCGAGACCACGAGATACGTCCCCGGGAGCGGTGGTCGAAACGGAGCCCGGGCACGGTGTCCCATCTCCAGACCGTGCCAGGCGAGCCGTCACGACTCGGTGCCGGCTTCTGCGCCGACTTCGTGCGCGTGTCGACCCGTCAGCGCCCGCGACGCCAGCCGAGCACGACATCGCGCTGCGCGGTCGTCTGCGGCGACGGCATGAACGAGTCGAGGACGCGCCGTCGGAGCTCGGACAGGCGAGCGATCGGGTCGCCGCCGTCTACCCCGTGCCGTACGAGCCAGCAGCCGACGACGGTTCCGGTGCGGCCGATCCCGCCCCAGCAGTGGACGTAGGGGACGCCGCCGGCACCGATCTCGCGGTCGATCAGGTCGAGGATCTCCGAGTAGCGCCCGAGCGTCGTCACGCCCATGTCGGGGATCGGCGCTGCTGCGTGTCGCCCGGTGGAGAGGTACGGGGCGTACGGCGTGAGGCCGTCCGCCGGATGCGTCAGGTCGACGAACAGCGTCACGCCGTGCTCCTCGAAGCTCGCGATTCTCCTGCGGGCGTCCCACTCCACGTCCGCACCGGGGTACTCGCCGGCGAGCAGCTTCCCCTCTTCGACCCAGTAGCTGTCGCGAATCGGCACCCGGCTGCACCGGGACAGGGTAGGCCCACGGGGAGATCGAGCATCCGACCCCTACACTCACGCCGTGGTCCGGATCGGTATCGCACTCGCCCTGGTCGTCCTGCTGGCGGGATGCGGGAGCGACACCGCCTCGCTCGAGGGCGCCTCGACGAGCCCTGTCACCGCGACGGCGACGATCACCGAGACGGCGCTGCTCACCGATGTGGACGTCGACCGAGGACGACGGGATCGCGCGGATCACGTTCACGTTCGCGAACGGGACGCCCGGATACGACGTTCGCTACGTCGACCAAGCCTCTTCGGGCCGACGGCTCGGGCGGCGGTCGTCCCGCTCGCCGGGGCGGCGGCGCTCCGCGTCCGCATGGAGCCGGCGCTCGACGCCGATCTGACGAAGGACGGTGCCCCACTGACCTACACGGGGCCGACGCGGATCGCGCCCGGCGGCGAGCTCGTGGCCGAGGTTGCGCGCGTCGGGGGCTTCGAGGCCGTGCTCATCTGGGCAATCGGTGTCGAAGAGCGGGTTCCCTTCCGTATCACGACGAGCACCGAGCCAGCCCGGCTGATCGTCGAGCTCGAGGCGTCCTGAGCCGTTCTCGCCGCGCACGACAGCGAGACCGCTACCGTCCTTTGCAGATGACGCCGCGAGTCGACGAGCGGGCGCTCCTCGGGGCACTCGGTGCGCTCTACGACAGCGCGATCGACCGCCTGCTCGAGAGCGACGAGCGGATCACGTCCGCGCGGCACGGAAAGGGGATCCTCGCGATGGACGACGATGCCGAGGAGCTCGCCGACCGTATCCAGCGGGTCGCGGTGCTTGCCGTGCCCGTGGTTCGCACGCTCGCTCGGAGCGCGATGGTCACTCGTGTCCCCTGGGTGCTCGTCGCCTCGACGGTGGCGTCGACGACCGTCACGCTGCGCGTCGGTCTCCGCGAGCTCCGGGTGATCGCGTCGTTCCTCGCGTACCGCCTCGAGGCGGAGACGGGCGAGCGTGCCGACCCGGCGCTCGTGAAGAAGCTTGCGTTCGAGCTCTACCTCTCGCCGAAGCGGGCGCCGAGCCTCGGGGGTGGGCTGCCACTCGGACGTGTCCTGCGACGGTGGTTGTGGCGCGGCGCGTGGGGGCGCGAGACGGGCAAGGCTGCCGGCAGGTCGCTCGACGCCGTCGAGCGGCTCGACGTCGCCGCGACGCTCGCCCGCTGGAACGCAAGCCCGCGACGCAGCTAGGGAGCTGCTTCTCGCGACCCTCCGTCCTCGGTCTCGTGCTCGGCGAGCCACCGCTTCGCGACCCGCTTCTGCACGCGGGTCGGCCACGCCGCCGACGACGAGATCGCGGAGCTCCGCCCCCTCGATCCGCTCGAGGTCGGGGATGCGCATGAGCACCGCCGGGTAACCGCGGAAGTGCGGTGTCGTGAAGTAGACGCCTCGGTCGTCGGCGAGGATCAGGTCCTCTCTCCTCGAGATCGGCGACCCGGAACATGAGGACGTCGGCGAGCCGTTGCCCGGTCGCCGGGTCGACCGCGTCGGGCCGCTGGCTCCGGTGAAAGCAGAACATCTTCCCGTGGACGAGGTACGACGGCCGTCCGTCCTCGGAGACGTCCTTGACCACCTCCGGCAACTCGAGCGCGAGCCGGTCGAGGTCGGCCATCGTCGCCACGCGGTGATCGTACGCCGGGCGCCGAGCGCCACGCGCGCAGCCGGATAGGCTGGCGCCGATGCAAACCAGGGTCGATGCCGTCCTCGCCGGCTCGCTCGCGTGGAGCGCCACGTCTCGCGAGGCCTCGACCCGCGCAGCACGTTGATGCTCGACCCGGGAATCCCGAGACCCGACCACGGCCGGACGTTTGCCGCACATCGACGGATCCGGCTGGCGGACATGGACGCGACCGGGCGGGTGCGCCTCGACGCGCTCGCGCGCTTCCTGCAGGACATCGCGATCGACGACGTCCAGGAGACGGGCTGGGGCACCCCCGAGCACCTGTGGTTCGTCCGCAGGATCCGGGTCGATGTCGTCGTCCCGCTCCTCGAGGACCGCGAGCTCGAGCTGACCACCTGGTGCAGCGGCGTCGCGACGCTCGCGGCCGGCAGGCGGTGGTCGGTGGTCGGCGACCGCGGCGGTCGAGCCGAGATCGACAGCATCTGGGTGCACCTCGACGCCGACCAGCGCCCGGCTCGCATCGTCGACTTCGGGGTCTACGCCGAGGCGACCGCGGGTCGGTCGGTCTCGACGCGGCTGGCGCTGGTCGATCCACCTCCATGTGCAGCGCGCGCTCCCTGGCAGCTCCGCTCGAGCGACGTCGACCTTCACGGGCACGTCAACAACGCGGTCCACTGGCAGGCCGTCGAGGACATCCTTGCGCGTGATGAGGCGTCTGCACATGGGCCGTTGCGCGTCGACCTGGAGTACCGCGAGCCACTCGAGCAGACAGACGAGGTCGAGGTCGTGACCGAGGGATCAGACGCGTGGCTCTGCGTCGGAGACAGCGTGCGGGCCGCGATCCGGATCGACCCCGCGTAACCCGCGCGGGCGTATGCTCGGGCGACCGATCGCGGAAGGAGCGGACGCATGACGGAGTTCACCTCGTATGCCCATGGCACGCCGAGCTGGGTCGACGTCTCGTCGGACGACCTCGAGGCGTCGACGGCGTTCTACACCGGGCTGTTCGGGTGGGAGGCGGTCGTGGTCCCCGACGCCGGCGGCTACACGATGTTCAGGCTGCGAGGAAAGGACGTTGGGGCGCTCGGCCCGGCGCAGGGAGGCGCACCTCCCGCCTGGACGACGTACATCGCATCCGATGACGCTGCCGCGACGGCCGAGGCGATCGCCGCGAGCGGCGGTGCGGTGCTCGTCGAGCCGATGGACGTCTTCGATGCCGGGGTGATGGTGCTCGCATCCGACCCGGGCGGTGCGACGTTCGGTGTCTGGCAGGGCAAGGCGCATCCCGGAGCGGCGCTTGCGAACGAGCCGGGCGCGTTCTGCTGGAACGAGCTCGTCACCCCCGACCCGACCGCGATGCAGGCCTTCTACACCGCGGTCTTCGGTTGGCAGCCGGAGCCGATGGGCGACGACTACTGGGGGCAGGACGTCGGCAACGGGCCGATGGCCGGGATCGGGACGATGCCCGACGGGCTGCGCGGCTCGGTTCCGCCGCACTGGGCGACCTACCTCGCAGTCGCCGACCTCGAGGAGACGCTCACTCGCGCGCAAGAGCTCGGCGGAGCGCTCGAGCACGGGCCGACCGAGACGCCGTTCGGTCCGATCGCAAGTCTCGTCGACCCGCAGGGCGCGCGATTCAGCGTGATCCAGCTCGCACCACCGGAGACGGCCGCGGCGGTCTGAGGTCGCTCAGAGACCAGGCAGTCCGGTCGATCGTTCCGAGCCGCTGCGGCGCACGACGAGGTACGCGAGCACGACCGCACCGAGCGAGATCGCCAGGATCATCGCCGCAGTGGCGTTGACGATCGGCGAGATGCCGAAGGGGATCGGCGCGAACCTCGTCGAGACCGATGTCGCAGAGCTCCTCGCGGCCGAGCTGTGGCTGCGTCAGCCTTCCGCATGAGGGTGTCGATCGCGCCGGCTCGTGCGTTCCGGCATCAACGGGAGCCGTCCAACCGGGACAGTACGATGGCCCTCCCGTGAGCGCTCCGTTCGTCCACCTCCACGTTCACTCGGAGTACTCGATCCTCGACGGGGCCTGCCGGATCCCCTCGCTCGCGGAGAAGGCGGCGGCGCTCGAGATGCCCGCGGTCACGCTCACCGACCACGGCTCGATGGCCGGTGCGATCGACCTCCACAAGGCGGCTTCGAGCCAGGGGATCAAGCCGATCGTCGGCTGCGAGGTGTACGTCGTCGACGACCGCGCGAAGCAGCACAAGGGGCACGCGCACCTCACGCTGCTCGCATCCGACAACGGCGGCTACGCGAACCTCGTCAAGCTGTGCTCGCTCGGCTACCTCGAGGGCTACTACTACAAGCCGCGGGTCGACTGGGAGCTGCTCGAGCGCCACGCGGGTGGGATCATCGCGCTGTCGGGGTGTCTCTCGGGCCGTGTCTCGCGTGCGCTCCAGGAGGGGCGCGAGCGCGACGCCGAGGCAGAGCTCGACCGGCTCGAGCAGCTCTTCGGGCGGGACAACGTCTACGTCGAGCTGCAGAACGCGGGTCTCGACGTCCAGCAGCCCGTGTTCCAGGCGCTCCCGGGTCTCGCCGCCAAGCGAGGGCTACCCCTCGTCGCGACCGGCGACGTCCACTACCTCGATGCGAGCGACGCATACGCGCACGAGGCGCTGCTCTGCATCCAGTCGGCGGACTCGCTGAAGAACCCGAACCACTGGCGGTTCGGGGCGAACGAGTTCTACTTCAAGACTCCCGATGAGATGGCCCTCGACTTCCCGGGGCACGAAGAGGCGCTGCGCCGGTCGCTCGAGGTGGCCGAGCGCTGCAACGTCGAGATCGAGCTCGGCCGGATCCGGCTGCCGCACTTCCCGCTCCCCGAGGGTCGCGATGCCTTCGACGAGCTCGTCGAGCAGTGCGAGCACGGGCTCGTGCGCCGGTACGGGGCGTCGACGCCGGAGCTCGACGAGCGGCTCCGCTTCGAGCTGCGGACGGTGCGCGAGATGGGCTTCGCCGACTACTTCCTCATCGTCGCGGACTTCATCGGCTTCGCGAAGTCGAACGGCGTGTCCGTCGGACCGGGCCGCGGGTCGGCAGCGGGCTCGCTCGCCGCCTACACGCTCGGGATCACCGACATCGACCCGATGCGCTACGGGCTGCTGTTCGAGCGGTTCCTCAACCCCGCTCGCAAAGACATGCCCGACATGGACATCGACTTCGCGGTCGAGGGACGCGAGCGCGTGATCAACTACGTCGCCGACAAGTACGGACGCGACCGGGTGGCGCAGATCATCACCTTCTCGAAGATGGCCGCCCGCGCCGCGCTGAGGGATGCCGGCCGCGTGCTCGAGGTCCCGTACGGCGTCGTCGACCGCATCGCGAAGCTCGTCCCCGAGGGGCCCGGGCAGACGCTCGAGGAGGCGCTGAAACCCGGCGCCGAGCTGCGCAAGGTCGTCGACACAGATCCGGTGGCGAAGGAGATCGTCGAGCTCGCACGCCCGCTCGAGGGGCTCACCCGAGCCGACTCGATCCACGCCGCCGGCGTCGTGATCGGCGCCGAGCCGCTCATCGACATCGTCCCGCTCCAGCAGAAAGGGCCCGACGCGGAGGTCGTGACCCAGTTCTCGATGAAGAACGTCGAGGCGCTGGGGCTGCTCAAGGTGGACTTCCTCGGCCTGCGGAACCTCGACGTGATCGACAAGGCGGTCGCGCTCGTCGGGAACGGCCTCGACATCGCTGCCATCCCGATGGACGACGCGAAGACCTACGAGATGCTCGCCCGGGCCGACGCGACGGGTGTCTTCCAGTTCGAGTCGTCCGGGATGCGCGACGCGCTCCGGTCGGTGAAGCCGACCGAGTTCGAGGACCTCATCGCGCTCGTGGCGCTCTACCGCCCGGGCCCGATGCAGTACATCCCGACCTACGCCGCCCGAAAGAACGGACGCGAGACGGTCACGTACGTCGACCCTCGGCTCCGGGCGATCACGGGTGACTCATACGGCATCTGCATCTATCAGGAGCAGTACATGCAGATCGCGAAGCAGCTGGCAGGCTTCTCCCCCGCCGAGGCGGAAACGCTTCGGCGCGCGATCGGCAAGAAGATCCACGAGCTGATGGCGTCGCTCAAGGGGAAGTTCCTCGACGGCTGCGCCGCCAACGACGTCACGCCTGCGGTTGCCGACCAGCTCTGGAAGGACATGGAGTCGTCGCAGGACTACTCCTTCAACAAGGCGCACGCGGCCTGCTACGCGCTGATCGCCTACCGGACGGCATGGTTGAAAGCGAACCACCCGTGCGAGTACATGGCTGCGCTCATCTCGAGCGTGATGAACACGAAGGACCGCGTCCCGGTCTACGTCAACGCCTGCGACGAGCTCGGGATCGAGGTGCTCCCACCTGACGTCAACGCGTCCGCGGTCGACTTCGCGGTCGACAGCGGGACGATTCGCTTCGGGCTCAACGCCGTCAAGAACGTCGGGGAGGGCGCCGCCGTACGTATCGTCGCCGCCCGCGCGGAGGGCGGCCCCTTCGCCTCGCTCTGGGACTTCACGGAGCGCGTCGACCCATCGGTCGTGAACAAGCGGTCGCTCGAATCACTGGTCAAATGCGGCGCCCTCGATTCGACCGGTGGCTCACGCCTGGGGATGCTCGCGGTGCTCGAGCAGGCCCTCGCGCACGGGCAGAAGCTCGCCCAGGACCGGCTGATGGGCCAGTCGAGCCTGTTCGACGGCGCCTTCGGCGATGCAGAGACCGCCGCTGAGATGCAGCATCCTCCGATCCCGTCGACCGAGTTCGATCGTCAGGAGCTCCTCCGCCTCGAGAAGGAGACGCTCGGCCTCTACGTGTCCGAGCATCCGCTCTCCGGTGTACGCGACCAGCTCCGGCGGAAGACCGACGCTCCCCTGAGCGAGCTCGAGCGCCGGCGAGACGGCGAGACGGTGACCGTCGGCGGCCTCGTCTCGGAGGTGAAGCAGGTGACCACCAAGCGTGGCGACCTGATGCTCTTCCTCACCCTGGACGACCCGACCGGCTCGGCCGAGGTGGTTGTCTTCCAGTCGACGTACCTCGCGGCCAGGGAGCTCTGCGTGACCGACCGGATCGTGATCGTCAAGGGCCGCGTCGATCACAAGCAGGCGGGCGAGACGAAGCTCGTCGCGAGCGAGCTCACCGCGTTCGAGGCGGTGGCCGAGCGGCGCGAGGTGCGGTTCTCTCTCGATGCCCGTCAGGCTCCTGCCGGCGCGATCCGCGAGCTGGCACGGCTCGTGCGCGAGTTCCCCGGGGAATCGCCGGTCTATCTGTCCGTCGACACCTCGGAAGGCCCGAAGACGTTCGCACTCGGGCCCGAATATCGCGTCAGCCCTGACGCAGACTTCATCGCCGAGGCGAAAGCGTTGCTCGGCGGCGCTGTGTTGGCCTGAGCGCCGCCTCACGTCGGCGGCGACGACGCTAGCGCTGCTCCAGCTGCTGGACCCGCTCGCCGAGGCTCTGCAGCACCTTCGTCGAGATCCCAGGGCTCCTGGTCAGGAGCTCGCGGAACGCGCGCTCGGTGATCACGAGCACCCGGACGGGTGAGGTGGCCGTGACCGTGGCGGTTCTCGGCACGTTCGCGACGAGCGCGATCTCACCGACGAAGCTCCCCGGCCCGAGCTCGCCCAGCTTGCGACCGTTCCTCGTCACGCGTGCGGTGCCGTCGACGATCACGATGAACTCACGCCCCGAATCGCCCTCCGCGATGAGCACGGCGCCGTCGGGCAGCCCCAGCTCGTCGGCGATCGCTGCCACCTTCTCGAGCTCGGTCTTGGAGCAGCCGGCGAACAGTGGGACACCGGCGATCAGCCGCGCCTTGGCGTTCTTTCCGGCCCGCACCCTCGACATCTTCTCAGCTCGACGGAACGACGGGCGTGCGGGCGGTGTACACAGGACCAGTGGCGGGCCGGCCACCTGACGAGCACGGGACGATCGCGGCGGCGCGGCGTGGCGATGCGGCGGCGCGCACGCGGCTCGTGCGAGACCACCAGGAGGTCGCCTTCCGCACCGCCTACCTCATCACGCGCAACGCGGCCGACGCCGAGGAGGCGGCCCAGGATGCGCTGGTGAAGGCGCTCGGTGCGCTCGGCCGCTTCCGCGCGGGGGCACCGTTCCGCCCCTGGCTGCTCGCGATCGTCGCCAACGAGGCGCGCAACCGTGTGCGTGCCGAGTCGCGACGCGCGTCGCTGGCGCTCCGCGCCGCCAACGAGCTCCCCTCGGGGGACGCGGCCCCGTCCCCCGAGGGTGAGGCGGTTGCCCGGCAGGATCGCCAGCGCGCGCTCGACGCCGTCGAGCGTCTGCCCGACGACCAGCGGCTCGTCGTTGCGTGCAGGTACTTCCTCGGGCTCTCGGAGGCGGAGACCGCAGCCGTGGCGGGCGTCCGTGCAGGGACCGTCAAGTCCCGCCTGTCCCGCGCGCTCGACCGACTACGGGAGGAGGTCGACCGATGATCGAGCTCGAAGGGCTGCTGCGCGCCGTCGGCGACGAGCTCGCATTCCCGCCGACCCCCGATCTCCTCGATCGCGTTGCCGTCCACGAGCACCCGACGCCGCGTCGCGGGCGTCGAGTTGCGGTCGTGGCGCTCGCAACCGTCGCCTTCGCCTTCGGCGCAGTGCTTGCGCTGTCGCCGGGTGCGCGCAGCGCGCTCCGCGAGCTGCTCGGCATCGGCGGGATCAGCGTCGCCCGCGTCGACGAGCTTCCGCGGCCCGGTGCGCCACCGGCGTACCTGCCGGGCGAGGTCGTGACGCTCGCCGAGGCGAAGGAAGCCGTGAACTACCCGATCCGACTTCTTCCCACTGACGACCCGCCCGCCCGCGTGCTGCTCGATCGTTCGGTACCGGGTGGTGTCGTCACCATCGCCTGGTGCTGCCGGCCGCGGCTCGTGCTGACCCAGCTCGTGGGCACGGAGACGCTCCAGTTCGTCCGGAAGCTCGCCGGGCCGACGACGACGATCACCCCCGTCACCGTCGACGGAGAGCGTGGCTACTGGATCGCGGGCGCGCCACACATCGTCCTCTTCGTCGACCGCGACGGTGGCTTCCATTCCGCCAGGAGCCGCCTCGCGGGCAACGTGCTGCTCTGGACGAACGACGGGATCACGTTCAGGCTCGAAGGCAGGATCGGGCGCGACCGCGCTCTGGCCCTGGCCGGGGAGCTTCGCTAGGGAACCGTCGCATCGGCGCCGGTGTATCTCCTCCCGAGGAGGTTGCACATGAAGCGAATCGTGCTCGTGGTCACGCTCGTCTCGCTCGCCGCCGTCACCGCCGCCTCGGCGGGTGGCTGGGCCACCGTCAGGCTCAGCTCGACACCCGACGGCAAGCGTGCGGGCCAACCCTGGATCGTTCGGCTGACGGTGCTCCGGCACGGCGTCACCCCGCTGGCCGGGGTCGAGCCCGTCGTCCTGATCCAGAAGGGCGGCGTCAGGCTCCGCTACGCCGCCCGACCGACCGGCACAACCGGTGTGTACCGCGCTCGCGTGGTCTTCCCGGCTGCCGGGACATGGAGCTGGAAGGTCGACGACGGGTTCTCTCGCATCCACGACTACTACCCGGTCGAGATCGGAGCCCGCGAGGCCGCTTGACCGGTTCGGGGACCGGGCGCGAGGGGCGCCCGGCCTCGAACCTTTACGCAACGTTCACCGCACGTCGCCAATTCGCCAACGAGGATCCCCTAAAAAGGGGGACATCCAACCGGGTCAACCGGACGAATATCAGGGCAGAGAACGGCGTACGAGGAGAGGCGATGTCTGCGGCGGACCTCACGACGATTCCGGAGCTCGAGTTCGAGGTGGTCGAGCGCTGGCGGCTCGAGTCACTCGAGCGCGCCGGGTACGACCTCGAGTCGGCTGCCATCCTGGCCGCCTCGCACGAGGTCGACCTCCATCGCGCAACCGATCTCCTGGCGCGCGGCTGCCCCGTGGGGCTGGCGCTCCAGATCCTCCTGTAGCTCGCACTCCCCGCGTCGAGGGAAGTGCCCCGGCAGAATGGCGCGATGCGCCTGACCGCTTCGCTCCCGTCACCCAGCTCGGGCACGCTCGAGCTGGGGCCGTTCACCGTGCACATGTACGGGCTCATGCTCCTCGCTGCGATCGCTGTTGCGACGTACGTGTGCGGTCGGCGGTGGGTGGCCCGCGGGGGTGACTGGGACCTCGTGTTCCGGTGTGCGGTGTGGGGCGTCGCCGGAGGGATCGTCGGCGCGCGGCTCTACCACCTCGTGACGAGCTGGAGCGAGGTGCCGGATGCGTGGTGGGGCCCGTTCGCGATCTGGAAGGGTGGGCTCGGCGTCTGGGGCGGGATCGCCGCCGGCTGTCTCGTCGGCGGGATCGTCGCGAAGCGTGCCGGCGCGGACGTGTGGCTGCTCGCTGACTGCCTCGCGCCCGGCCTGCTCCTGGCGCAGGCGATCGGGCGGATCGGGAACTGGTGGAACCAGGAGCTGTTCGGTCGCCCGACCGACCTGCCGTGGGGGCTCGAGATCGACCCGATCCACCGCCCGCTCGCGAGCCTCGACCAGGCGACCTATCACCCGACGTTCCTCTACGAGGCCCTCTGGAACCTCGCCGCTGCCGCGTTTCTCGTCTACGTGCTCGAACGGCGCTTCCGCCCGCGGCCCCCGGGGCTCTTCGCCGCGTACGTGGCGCTGTACAGCTTCGGCCGGTTCTGGGTCGAGCTGCTCCGGGTCGACCCCGCGCACGAGCTCGGGGGGATGCGGCTGAACGCGTGGGTCGCGTTGTTCGGCGTTGCGGCCGGGACGATCTGGTACGTCAGGTCGCAGCGTCGTTCGCCCGCCACGACACGCCCCGCGTAACGAGAACACGACCGGCCCTCATCCGGCGCCGTCGCTAGGGTCGTCACGTGGCGAGCGCGGTCCGTGACCTCGACCTGGACCTCGATGCGTTCGAGGGGCCGTTCGACCTCCTGCTGACCCTGATCGTCAAGGATCAGCTCGCGCCGGCCGACGTCGACATGGCGGCGATCGTCGTGGCGTTCGTCGAGCACCTCACCGCCGAGGATCGGCTCGACCTCGATGCGTGCGGCGAGTTCCTCGTGCTCATCGCGGCGCTGCTCGAGCTCAAGGCGCGGCATCTCTTCCCGGACGAGGAGGCCGAGCTGTCCGAGCTCGAGCCCGAGGAGGCAGCGGCGGAGCTGGCGCGGAGGCTCGCGGAGTACCGGCGGATGAAGGAGGCGGCAGGCTGGCTCCGCGAGCGGCTCTCGCACGAGCAGGACCGCTACTTCCGGCTCGGCCCGGCGCCGCTCGAGCCACGGTTCGAGCGGCGGCTCGCCGCGCAGGACCCCGCAGGGCTCGCAACCGCTCTGAGAGGGTTGGCGGTCGAGCCGCCGAACGTGTCGCTCTCCCACATGGCGCTTCGGTTCCCACCCGTCTCGCAGTTCGTCGAGCGCTTCCGGGCCGCGCTCCGCCGCCGTCGCCTGCTCGACTTCGACCAGGAGGTCGCCGGGCTCGAGCGCGTCGAGCAGGCCGTCGCCTTCCTCGCTCTGCTCGAGCTGCGCAAGTCCGGCGAGGTCTCGCTCGCCCAGGCAGCGCCGTTCGCACCGATCCGCATCGCACGCACCGACTCCGAAAGGATCCTCACGTGGACCGCCCGCTCCGCCTGATCTCGTCCAACCCGGTCGACGCGCTCGCCCGCACGATCGAAGCGCTGCTCGTCGTCGCCTCCCAGCCGCTCACGGTCGCGGAGCTCGCCGAAGCGACCGACGACGACACCGAGCGCGTCGAGAGCGCGCTCGGGCTGCTCCGCGAGCGCTATCGCGAAGGTCGTAGCGGGATCGTGCTCGAGAACGTTGCGGGCGGTGTGGCCTTCAGGGCGTCACGGGAGGCAGCCGATGCGTGCGCACGACTGTTCGAGCGACCCGTCGAGCGAGGGCTGTCACAGGCGGCGCTCGAGACGCTCGCGATCGTCGCGTACCTCGGCCCCGTCTCGCGACCCGAGATTGCGAGGATCCGCGGCGTGGCCGCCGACTCGGCGGTCGCCGGGCTCGTCGAGCGAGGTCTCATCGCCGAGGCAGGGCGCGAGTCGGCGCCTGGTGGGGCGGTCAGGTACCGGGTGACACCGCTGTTCGAGCGGGTGTTCGGGCTCGAGTCGCTCGCGGCGCTTCCGCGCCTCGACGACGTCGGCGAGAACGAGGCGGCGATCCGCGACCGGCTCATCGCGGTCGCCGAAGCTCGCGCCTCGTAGGATCGTGGTGCCCGCGTGAGCGGGCCCGACGTGCCCGTCGACGATCCGACACCGACCCGGGAGCACGCCGACCCCCGTCGGCGGACGCCGATCGTTCCCGGACTGGCGACCGCTCGCGACTACCGGCGCTCATGGCTGCGGCACGATCTGGTCGCGGGGCTCGTGCTGACGGCCTTGCTCGTCCCGCAGGGAATGGCCTATGCGCAGCTCGCGGGCCTCCCACCGGTGCTGGGCGTCTACGCGACGATGGTGCCCCTCGTCGCCTATGCCCTGCTCGGCCCCTCGCGGATCCTCGTGCTCGGGCCTGACTCCGCGATCGCTCCCGTCGTCGCGGCCACGATCATCCCGCTCGCCGGCTCCGACACAGGGGAGCGGGTCGAGCTGGCCGGAGCGCTCGCGCTGCTCGTCGGGGGATTCTGCGTGCTCGCGGCGCTGATCCGCCTCGGGTTCCTCACCGACCTGCTCTCCAAGCCCATCCGTCTGGGCTACCTCGCAGGGATCGTCGCCACCGTGCTCGCTGACCAGCTACCGGCGCTCGTCGGCATCGATGCGGGCTCCGGGAGCCTCCTCGACCAGTTGCGAGCGTTTGGCGACGAGGCGGGACAGGCCGATCTGGTCACGGGCGTGATCGGCGTGGGGACGCTCGTCGTGATCCTCGCGCTGCGAAGGGTCGATCGAAGAATCCCGGGTGTCCTGATCGGCGTCGTGGGCGCGACGATTGTCACCTGGGCGTTCGGGCTGGCCGACCGGGTGGCAACTGTCGGGGCCCTCCCGCAGGGACTGCCACGCGCAACAGTGCCCTCACCGGGTCTCGAGGAGCTCGGCCATCTCGCACTCCCCGCGCTTGCGCTCGCACTGCTCGCATTCGCCGACACGAGCGTGCTCTCGCGCTCGTACGCATCGCGTCTCGGCGAGCGGGTCGACCAGAACCGTGAGCTCCTGGCCCTCGGTGGCGCAAACCTCGCGACGGGGCTGTTCCAGGGCTTCCCGATCTCCAGCAGCTCGTCGCGCACCCCCGTCGCAGAGGCGGCAGGCGCCCGCACCCAGGTAGCAGGAGTCGTCGCCGCGCTCGGTCTCGCGGTCGTGCTCGTCGCCGGGGCCGGGCTCCTCGCCGACCTGCCGCAGAGCGCCCTCGCCGCGGTGATCGTCGCCTCGGTGATCACCCTCGTCGACCTGCCGGGCCTGCATCGGCTGGCCCATGTCAATCACACGGATTTTGCGCTGTCGCTCGCCGCGTTCTTCGCCGTCGCGCTGGTCGGCGTGCTACCCGGGATCGGCGTCGCGATCGGACTCTCGCTCGTCGCCGTCCTCGCTCGGGCCTGGCGACCGTACAGCGCGGTGCTCGGTCGTATCACCGGACGGAAGGGGTATCACGACACACGACGCCATCCCGAGGGCCAGCGAGTGCCCGGGCTGGTGCTCTTCCGGTTCGACGCGCCCCTGTTCTTCGCTAACGCAGAGGTGTTCAGGGAGCGGGTCGAGGACGCCGTCGACAGCTCGCCGACTCCCGCACGGGTGGTTGTTGTCGCCGCGGAGCCGATCACCGATGTCGATTCGACGGCAGCCGACGTCCTCGCGGAGCTGCATCAGGAGCTGAGCGCTAGGGGGATCGGGTTGTGGTTCGCCGAGCTGAAGGGGCCCGCGAAGGACGACCTCGAGCGCTACGGGCTTCTCGACCGGCTCGGATCCCAGCGGTTCTACTCGACGATCGGCCGTGCAGTCCACGCGTACGTCGACGAGCACGACGTCGACTGGGACGACTGGGAGGAGGTGCCGGACGAGTGAACGGTCGCGTCGCGCTCAGATCTGCCAGGCGCCCTGGCGCAACAGCGGCACCACGTCACCGTCGGACGTGATCCCGTCGACATCGATCTCGGGCGAGCCGATCATGAAGTCGACGTGGACGGCGCTCTCGTTGATCAGCTCCCGATCGGCGGGGTCGTCGACGCCCATCTGGTAGGCGCTCCCGAGCGCGATGTGGCTCGCAGCGTTCTCGTCGAGCAGCGTGTCGAAGAACACGGTCCCGAGCGGGCCCGATCCGGCCGTGGCCGTCCACGAGCGCGAGCTCGCCGAGGAACGCGGCGCCTGCATCCTTCTCGACGATCCCGCGCAGCGTCCCGGCTCCCGAGGTCGCTTCGACGGCGACCGCCCGACCGGACTCGAAGGTGACCTGGATCCCCTCGATGAGCGCGCCGTACACCTCGAGAGGACGGGTCGCGGTCACGTGGCCGTCGACGCGACGCGGGTCGGGAGTGGTGAAGATCTCCTCGCTCGGGAGGTTCGGGAAGTGCCGCAGCCCGTCCTTCGTGTGGAAGTCGGCCGCGAGCCACGTGGACGAGGGAAGCAGGCCGACCGTGAGGTCGGTCCCGGGGCCGGTGAGGCGGATCGCGTCGAAGCGGCGCTCGGTGAGTTGCCGCGCGCGTCCGTCGAGCGTCGCCGCGCGCATTCGCCAGGCCGCCTCGGGATCGTCCTCGTCGAGCCGGCAGATGTGCGCGATCGTCTCCCATAGCCGGTCGAGGGCGGCGTCCTCGCCGAGCTCCGGGTAGACGAGCCGGGCCCAGCCCGCGGTCGGGGCCGGCGCGATGCACCAGTTCGTCGTCATCCGGTTGACCACCGAGCCCGTGTTGGGGAGATACGGGAGGAGATCGCGTGCTGCTCGAGCGGGGTCGATCCCCGCGAGCGCGTCGGGCGCGACCGGGCCGTTGAGCGTGACGCGTGCCGCGCCCTCGGCCGACAGCCACTCGAGCCGCTCGACGAGCCACGAAGGGACGAAGTCGAGCGTGTCGTCGGCGGCGTGCTCGAGCCGGGACCGCTTCACCCACGGGTCGAACGTGAGCACGTCGACCCACTTGGCGCCGCGCTCGTAGGCGGCCCGCGCGACGTCGCGTGTGAGGTCCTCCTTGCCGGTGAACGTCGTGATGCCGACGATCTGACCGGGCTGGACGTTCGCCCCGAAGCCGACGACGAGGTCGGCGAGGCGACGTGAGAGGGCAGTGCGGTCGAGCACGACCGCAGGCAGGGTACCGACGCGAGAATGGGCGGGTGCGACTCAACGCCTACCTCGCCCGCGCAGGGATCGCCTCGAGGCGTGGCGCCGATGACCTGATCAAGGCGGGCCGGGTCGCCGTCAACGGCGAGCCCGGGCGGCTCGACACATTCGTCGGTTCCCGTGACCGCGTCACGGTCGACGGGCGCGCGGTCGAGCGGCAGGCTCTCGCTCACGTGCTGCTCCACAAGCCCGCCGGGGTCGTCACGACCGCGAGCGACCCGCAAGGAAGGCCCACCGTCGTGGGCCTCGTGCGCCACGAGTCGCGCATCGTCCCGGTCGGGCGGCTCGACGTCGAAACGACGGGCGCCCTGCTGCTGACGAACGACGGGCAGCTCGCCCACCGTCTCGCCCATCCGCGCTACGGGGTCGAGAAGACGTACGTCGCGACACTCGGGGCCGAGCCCGAGCGACCGTGAGCTGCTGCAGCTCGCCACCGGGATCGACCTCGACGACGGGCGGACGGCACCGGCCCGGGTGCGACGCCTCGGGCCACGCCGGATCGAGCTGACCCTGCACGAGGGGCGGAACCGGCAGGTGCGACGGATGTGCGATGCGATCGGCTGCCCGGTCCGCACGCTGCGAGCGCGTGCGCTACGCCGGGATCGGGCTCGGCTCGCTCCGATCCGGTGCCTGGCGCGAGCTCACCCGCGACGAGGTCGCACGGTTGCGCGGGCTCGTCGGGCTGTGACTCATTCGAACCAGTACACCGCCGCGAGCGTCACGTAGAGCGCCACGAGCGCAAACCCTTCGTACCCGGCCGCCTCGCCGTCCCCCGTGATCTGCCAGATCGCGAGGGCGGCGAACGCAAGCGCGACGACGAGGAGGAGCGGCGAGGCGAACGTCAGGCGGTTGGCGAAGGCGAGGGAGATGAGCACGAGCGCGGGGTAGAGGAACGCCGCGATCTGGGCGACGGAGTTCTTCACCACCGAGATCGCCAGCTCGGGTTGCCGCTTGAGCGCGAGCTGGATGCCGACGATGTTCTCGACTGCGTTGCCTGCAATGGCAACGATGACGAGACCCGTGAACGCCTTCGAGATGCCGAGCTCCTCGACAGCGGGGTCGATCGCGTCGACGAACCATTCGGACGTGAACGCCGCTGCGATGCCCGCGCAGGCCAGCACCGCGAGCCCGGGGCCGAACGCGAGGGGCGGGCCGTGCTCGTGCTCGAGCGCCGGCTCCTGCTCGCCTCCCGCACGCAGGTACGACACGATCCATGCGGCGTAGACCGCCAGGAGCAACACCGCCCCGATCGCCGAGATCGTGACCGCGTCGTCGGCCGCTGCGTCCTCGAGGGTCACCGACGTCGCGAGGATCGCGATCATGAACACGGCGAGCAGCAGCAGCGTCGCCGTGTCGTTCGGCAGCCGTCTCCCGAACCGCATCACGCCGCCCTCGGACCGCCACGAGCCGGCCACGATCGTCAGCCCGAGCACGAGCAGCGCGTTCGCCAGCAGCGAGCCGATGATCGACGTCTGGGCGACGAGCACCTCGCCCGCTCGGAGCGCGAAGATCACGATGAACAGCTCCGGCAGGTTCCCCAGCGTCGACTGCAGCACTCCGGTCATCGCCGGGCCGAATCGGGCTCCGACCGACTCGGTGCCGACGCCAACCGTCCAGGCGAGCCCCGACAACGCCAGGATCCCGACCACGAACTGGAGCACCGCGGAGTCGGTCGTGTAGTGGAGGACGCCGAGAACACCGGCCACCACGAAGGCCAGCACGATGCCGACGAGCGTGAGCGTTCTCGACACGGTCAGCGCAAGCGCGACGGTGGGACGAAGCCCATCCGGTCGTACATCGTCTCGAGCGTCGGCGCGCTTGCGGCGCGTGCTCGCTCGGCACCGATCGCAAGTAGTCGGTGCAGCTCGGGCTCGTCGGCGCGAAGTGCCTCGTAGCGCTCGCGGATCGGCGTCAGGAGCTCGGCAACGGCGTCGCCGACGTCCTGCTTGAACTGCCCGTAACCGCCGTCCCCGTACCGCTCTTCGATCTCGTCCGGCGTGGAACCGGTTGCGACGGACATGATGTCGATCAGATTCGTCACGCCGGGCTTCTCATCGCCTCGTCGCACCTCGCGACCCGAGTCGGTGACCGCGCTTCTGAACTTCTTGCGGATCGTGTCGGGGCTATCGAGCATCCGTACCGTCCCGAGCTCCGAGCTCCCGGTCTTGCCCATCTTCCCCGTCGGGTCCTGGAGGTCCATGATGCGCGCGCCGATGTCGGGGTAGATCCCCGAGGGAAGCGTGAACGTCTCGCCAAACCGCGTGTTGAACCGCTCGGCGATGTCGCGTGCGAGCTCGAGGTGCTGGCGCTGGTCGTCTCCGATCGGGACGGCGTCGGCCTGGTACAGCAGGATGTCGCCCGCCATGAGGATCGGGTAGTTGAAGAGCGCAGCGGCCACGAACCCCTGATCGGTGCCCTTCTCCTTGAACTGCGTCATCCGGCCGAGCTGGCCGTAGCTCGTGACCGCCGACAGCAGCCAGCTGGCCTCGGCATGCGCCGTGACGTGGCTCTGGCAGAACACGGTCGAGCGCTCCGGGTCGAGACCCGTCGCGAGGAGCATCGTGAACAGGTCGAGCGATCGCTCCCGCAGCAGGGCCGGGTCGTACTCGACCGTGATCGCATGGAGGTCGACGATGCAGAAGAACCCCTCGCCCTGCTCCTGGGTGGCGGCGTACTGGCGAAAGCCGCCCGAGTAGTTCCCGAACGTCGTCTCGCCGGTTGGCTTGATTCCCGAGAAGATCTTCATGACAGTGCGGCTCCCGCCGCGACAGCGTACGTCACCGCCCGTCGGCCCGGCCTCCCGACCGGCCGCGCCGGAGCCCCGCGAGCCGGCCCATACAATCACGGGATGGCGGTGACGGATTCGACCTGGACGCCCACCTCGTGGCGCGCTCATACGGCGTTGCAGCAGCCCGAATGGCCCGACGCCGTGGCCGTCGAAGCGGTTCGAGCCCGGCTCGGCCAGCTGCCACCCCTCGTGTTCGCCGGCGAGGCCCGCGCGCTGAGTCGCGCGCTCGGAGAGGCGACCGAGGGGAGGGCGTTCCTCCTCCAGGCCGGGGACTGCGCCGAGTCGTTCCGCGAGGTGTCCGCGATCACGATCAGGGAGCGGCTCAAGGTGCTGCTCCAGATGTCGGCGGTGCTCACCTACGGCGCAACGCTGCCCGCCGTCAAGGTGGGGCGGATCGCCGGCCAGTTCACGAAGCCTCGCTCGTCTCCGATGGAGCGGGTCGGCGACCTCGAGCTCCCTTCGTTTCGCGGGCATGCGGTGCACTCCGACGAGCCGACGCTCGAGGCGCGCGTCCCCGACCCCGAGCGCATGGTGCAGGCCTACTACCAGGCGGTCTCGACCCTCAACCTGCTGCGGGCATTCACGAAGGGCGGGTTCGCCGACCTCACACAGGTGCATACGTGGAACCTGGAGTTCGTCTCGAGCTCGCTCGAGGGGCGCCGCTACGAGACGATCGCGAACGAGATCGGGCGGGCGCTGCGATTCATGCAGGCGATCGGGATCGACCTCGGCGACGAGCGCTCGATCCACGAGGTCGACGTCTGGACGAGTCACGAGGCGCTCCTGCTCGACTACGAGGAGCCACTCACCCGCAAGGACTCGACCACCGGCGACTGGTACGCCTGCTCGGCACACATGCTCTGGATCGGTGAGCGCACCCGACAGCTCGGCGGGGCCCACGTCGAGTTCCTGTCCGGGGTCGGGAACCCGATCGGCTCGAAGATCGGGCCCGACGCGACCCCCGACGACGTCGTCGCCCTCGCGGAGCGGCTCAACCCGGAACGGGCGCCCGGGCGGCTGACGCTGATCGCTCGACTCGGCGCCGATCGGGTGCGCGAGGCGCTGCCGCCGCTGCTGCGGGCCGTGCGTGAGTCGGGGGTCCCCGTGCTGTGGATCTGCGATCCGATGCATGCGAACGGCTTCGTGACCGCATCGGGGCACAAGACGCGCAGGTTCGACGATGTGATGGAGGAGATCGAGGGCTTCTTCGCCGCTCACCGGGAGGTCGGGACGTGGCCGGGCGGTGTGCACCTGGAGATCACCGGCGAGAACGTCACCGAGTGCCTCGGTGGTTCCGAGGAGGTCCTCGAGGAGCAGCTCGACCACCGGTACGAGACGCTCTGCGACCCGCGTCTCAACGCCCGCCAGTCGCTCGACCTCGCATTCCGGATCGCCGAGCTGATGCGAGGTTCCTGACGCCCTCCGGGTGCCAGGAACCTAGATTGCACGTGTGATGGGAGTGGCCGGGGTCGATAGGGTTGCCGTCGTCGGCACGGGGCTGATCGGGGCCTCGATCGGGCTCGCTGCTCGACGGGCAGACGTGTCGTCGGTCGTGGGCTGGGACCCGGACGCCGACGCGCTGAGCGTGGCGGAGGAACGCGGCGCGGTGCACGGTGCACCCTCGCTCGAGGCCGCGGTCGCCGGGGCCCAGCTCGTGGTCGTGGCCGTGCCCGTCACCGCGCTTCCCGCCACGGTGCGCACCGTGCTCGACCTCGCCGGGGAGACCTGCACCGTCACCGACGTCGGCTCGACGAAGGGTGGTGTGCGCGCCGTCGCGGCCGACGACCCGCGCTTCGTGGGTGGTCATCCGATCTGCGGCGCCGAGACGCGTGGACCGGAGCGTGCCAGCGCGGAGCTGTTCGAGGGGGCGACGTGGTTCCTCACACCGTCGGCGAGCACCGACCCCGAGCGTTTCCGCCTCGCCCATGCGTTCGTGGCGTCGCTGGGTGCGAGGCCTGTCGCGATCGACGCCGCCGCCCACGATCGGGTGGTCGCGATGACGAGCCATCTCCCGCACGCACTCGCGAACCTGCTTCTCAACCAGGCCGGTGCCACGCGGGTCGAGGGGCACGACCCGCTGCAAGCGGCGGGTGGCTCGCTCCGCGACATGACGCGCGTCGCGGGCGCGAACCCGCGGATCTGGGTCGACATCTTCCTCGAGAACCGCGACGCGCTCGCGGCAGCACTCGCCGAGCACCGGCGGCGCGTCGAGCAGCTCGAGACCGCCCTCGGCACGGGCGATGCCGGCTTCCTCGCCCGCTGGATCGGCGAGGCCGCCGGGAACCGCCGCCGGATGCTCGCGACCGCGTACGAGGATCCCGGCGCGCTCCATCGACTCCGCGTTCACATCCCGGACCGCCCGGGGGTGCTCGCCGGGATCTTCCAGGCGCTCGGAGCCGAGCGGATCAACGTTTCCGACTTCGAGATGGAGCACCTCTCCCACGACCGTGGCGGCACGCTCACGGTGCTCGTCAGCGGCGAGGCCGAGGCCGAGCGAGCGGCCGGGCTGCTCGAGGCCCAGGGCTACTCCGCGGTGGTGGCTCCGGTGATCGACGAGTGAGCGACGCGCTCGTCGTCGAGCCGGTGCCACGCCTCCGAGGGCACATCGCGGTCCCGGGCGACAAGTCGATCTCCCACCGCGCGGTGCTCCTCGGCGCGATCTGCGAGGGCGTGACGGAGGTGACGGGCTTCGGGCGCTCGGCCGACACGGAGGCGACCCTGAGCGCGGTGCGCGCCTGCGGGGTGGTCGTCGACGAGGAAGGTCACGACACGTTGCGAGTGCACGGGGTCGGGCTTCGCGGGCTCCGCTCCCCGGCAGCCCCGATCGACTGCCGGAACGCGGGGACGCTCGTCCGCCTGCTCGCCGGGATCCTCGTCGGACAGGCAGACCAGGAGTTCGAGCTGACCGGCGACGAATCGCTGAGCACCCGGCCGATGGGGCGGATCGCGGAGCCGCTCGAGTCGATGGGCGCGGGGATCGAGACGGACGACGGTCACCTTCCGCTCCTGATCAGGGGACGAGCGCTCCAGCCGATCACGTATCGCCTCCCGGTCGCGAGCGCGCAGGTGAAGTCCGCGATCCTGCTCGCAGGCCTCTACGCGGAGGACGGCGAGACGACCGTCGTCGAGCCGGTCCCGACACGCGACCACACGGAGCGGCTCCTCGAGGAGGCGGGAGCTCGCGTCGTCCGCAGACCGGAGAGCGTTTCGGTCTGGCCCGCCGAGCGGCTCCGGCTCGGACCCGTCGAGGTGCCCGGCGACTTCTCGTCGGCGGCTCCGTTCATCCTCGCTGCAACGCTCGTGCCTGGCTCCGAGCTCCATGTTCACGGGGTGAACCTCAACCCGCGACGCACCGGGCTGCTCGAGATCCTCGTGCGGATGGGGGCACAGATCACCGTGTACAACCGGCGTGCGATCGGCGGCGAGCCCGGTGGCGACCTCGAGATCCATGCGGCCGACCTCGTCGGGACGACAGTGGAGGCGGGTGAGGTGCCCCTGGCGATCGACGAGCTGCCGCTCTTCGCGCTGGCCGCGGCGTGCGCCCGGGCCGAGAGCGTTCTCGTCGGGGCGGCCGAGCTCAGAGCCAAGGAGAGCGACCGGATCGAGGCGTCTGTGGACGCCATTCGCGCGCTTGGCGCGCGAGCCCGTGCGACCGAGGACGGTTTCGTGGTCACGGGTGTCCCGGCGCGCCCCCGCGGCGGACGTATCGAGAGCCGGGGCGACCACCGGATCGCCATGCTCGGTGCGGTCGCGGGCCTCGCATCGCGCGAGGGGGTGCGGATCGCCGATGCCGACGCGGTCTCGGTGAGCTTCCCCGGGTTCTTCGAGATGCTCGACGAGCTGCGCCGGGCCTCGGCCGTCGAAGCGCCGGACCGGCGATAGGCTCCGCCGCGATGATCGTCGCCATCGACGGGCCCGCCGGGGCCGGGAAGAGCTCGGTCGCGCGCGCTCTTGCGACGCGCCTCGGGTTCCACTACCTCGACACCGGGGCGATGTATCGGGCGCTCACCTGGCTCGCGCTGCGCGACGGCGTCGCGCTCGACGACGGCCCGGGGCTCGCTGCGCTCGCGCGCGACCAGGCAGTCACGTTCGGGCCCGGGGACGCGGTCTCGATCGCGGGCGAGGACGTGACGGCGGCGATCCGCGAGCCCGAGATCGACGCCGCGGTGCCGGTCGTCGCCCGCCATACCGAGGTCAGGGAGGTCATGCGCGAGCGGCAACGGCTGCTCGGGCATGCGGGCGACTCCGTGATCGAGGGGCGCGACATCGGGGTCGTCGTCGTACCCGACGCCGACGTCAAGGTCTGGCTCGTCGCGGATGCGTCGACCCGCGTTCGCCGACGCCATGCAGAGCGGGACGGAATCGACGAGGAGGCCCTTGCCGAGGAGCTGCTCCGCCGTGACGAGCGCGACGCTGCGAACACGCATCGGGCGGGCGACGCGGTCGAGGTCGACACCACCGATCTGGCGCTCGATGAGGTCGTCGCGCGCATCGCCGAGCTCGTGGACTCGGTGCGATGAACGCCACGGACATCAGCTGGGCGATCGGGCGGCCGACGATCGGCGGAGCCGCCAGGCTGACCTCACGGCTGAAGGTCTACGGTCGCGACCGCGTCCCCCGCGAGGGCGGCTGCGTGTTCGCGGCGAATCACTTCCACTGGCTCGACCCGGCGGTGCTCGGGTCCGCGAGCCCCCGCGTCATCTACTACATGGCCAAGATCGAGGCGCACCGGGTGCCGGGGCTCGGGTCGTTGATCCGCGCGTTCGGCACGTTCTCCGTTCGCCGGGGCGAGTCCGACCGCGAGGCGGTGCGGACGATGCGCCGGCTCGTCGCGGAGGGAAAGGCGCTCGGGCTGTTCGTCGAGGGGACGCGCCAACGATCGGGTGTCCCGGGCGATGTGCAGCCCGGCGCGGCGATGGTTGCGATCCAGGAGCACGTGCCGGTCGTGCCCGTCGCGATCCACGGGACGCAGATCTGGAAGCCGGGCAACTTCTCGCCGGTCTCGGTGGCGTGGGGCGAGCCGCTCACGTTCAGCGGGCTACCCCCAGGCGGGAAGGGCTACAGGCAGGCGTCGGCGATCGTCCAGCTCGAGATTCGCCGGCTGTTCGACTGGCTCGTCGAGATGCACGAGCTCGGCCGACCGGATGGAACTCCTCCCGGCACAGGAGTGCCGGGATGAGCGACGACGATCCTGGCAGCTCCGAGCCAGAACGGCTCAGAAGCGCCGGTACCGTCGCGATCGTCGGGTTCCCGAACGTCGGCAAGTCGACCCTCGTCAACCGCCTGACGCAAGGGCGGGCGGCGGTCGTCCACGAGACCGCCGGCGTGACCCGCGACCGCAAGGAGCTCCTGTGCGAGTGGAGCGGCGTCACCTTCAGGCTCATCGACACCGGTGGCGTGGACGAGGCGGACGAGGGGCCGTTTGGCAAGTCGATCGCAGAGCAGGCGCGCGCCGCGATCGACGAGGCAGACCTGGTGCTGTTCGTCGTCGACACGCGGGCGGGCATCACCCCGGGCGACGAGGAGCTCGCGGCGGTGCTCCGGGTGGCCAAGTCGTCGGTGATCGTCGTCGCCAACAAGCTCGACGACCCCCGCCGCGACCTCGAGGCGGTCGAGTTCCACCGGCTGGGTCTCGGGGAGCCATGGCCGCTGTCGGCGCTCCACGGTCACGGCACCGGCGACCTGCTCGACGAGATCATCGCCCGCCTGCCCGGCCGAGACGAGCCGATCCCGGGCGAGGAGGCGATCCGGGTCGCGATCCTCGGTCGCCCGAACGTCGGCAAGTCGTCGCTCCTCAATGCGCTGGTCGGCGAGGAGCGGGTGATCGTCAGCGACGTCCCCGGCACCACTCGCGACGCGATCGACACCGTACTCGAGCGGGACGCGACGACCTTCCTGCTCGTCGACACCGCCGGGCTCCGCCGCAAGCGCAGGCAGCGACAGGGAATCGAGTACTACTCGGAGCTGCGAGCGCTCGATGCCGCCTCCCGTGCGGACGTCGCGCTCGTGCTCGTGGACGCATCGGAGGGGATCGTCGAACAGGATCTCGCCGTGGCGGACGTGGCGCGCAAGGCGGGGTGCTCGACGCTCGTCGTCCTCTCGAAGTGGGACATCGGTGAGCTCGACCTCGACGAAGCACGTGGTCACCTGCGCCGGCGGTTGCGGCAGCGTCCTCCGACGATCGCCGTCTCCGCAAAGACCGGGCGCGGGCTTGCGCGGCTGCTCGACCACGTCGAGTCTCTCTTCGAGAAGCACACCGCGCGGATCCCGACACCCGCCCTCAACCGCGCGCTCGGGGAGCTCGGCGAGGCACGGCAGGGGCCAGCGGGTCAGCGGGGGCGCCGGCTCAAGCTCCGGTACGGGACCCAGACCGGGACGCGCCCGCCCCGGTTGCGGATCTTCGTCAACGACCCGGGGCTCGTGACGCGTGACTACGCCTACTGGGTGGAGAACGAGCTGCGCGAGCGCTTCGAGCTCGACGGGGTGCCCGTCTCGATCGACTTCAGGAAGAGCGAGTGAAGGTCGTCGTCGTCGGTGGCGGATCGTGGGGCACGGCATTCACAAGCGTGCTTCGGGCCAACGAGCACGAGGTGATCCTCGCCTGCCGCGACGCCGATCAGGCGCGCGCGATCGCCGAGACCGGTCGCAACCCGCGCTACCTCCCGTCCGTCGATCTGCGTGACGTCGCCGTGACCAGCCTCGAAGAGGCCCCGTTCGAGGACGCCAACCTCGTCGTCGTCGCCGTTCCGAGCACTGCCTTCGGCGACGTCGTGCGATCGGTGCCGGGTCGGGCGCCGATTCTGAGCCTCACGAAAGGGCTCGACCCGATCACGGGCGGTCGACTGTCGAAGCTCGTCACCGACCGCCCGGTCGCCGTGCTCTCGGGCCCGAATATCGCCGACGAGATCGCGCTCGGGCTCCCGGCGGCCGCAGTGATCTCGTGCGACAACCTCCCGCTCGCCGTCCAGCTCCAGCTCGCGATCAACACGATGACCTTCCGCGTGTATGTCAACGACGACGTGACAGGCGTCGAGCTCTGCGCGGCTGCGAAGAACGTGATCGCGCTCGCAGCCGGGGGAACGGACGGGCTCGATCTCGGCGTGAATGCGAAGGCCGCCCTCGTCGCGCGCGGGTTGGCCGAGATGGGCCGGCTCGCGGAGGTGGCGGGCGGGCGCCCCGAGACGTTCTCCGGGCTCGCCGGGATGGGCGACCTGATCGTGACCTGCTGGGCCGAGACCGGCCGGAACCGGCGTTGCGGCGAGCTCGTCGCTCGCGGGGCGACCCCCGAGGCTGCGGCGAAGGAGATCGGGATGGTCGTCGAAGGGCTGACGACCGCGCCGCTGCTTCGCGACCTCGCGCACCGCCTCGAGGTCGAGATGCCGATCACCGAGGGTGTCTGCGCGGTCCTCGACGGCGTCCCGCTCGGCGACCTTCTGGCCCAGCTGATGCGCCGCGAGCCGACGATCGAGTGAGCCCGCGTCTCTGGTGACGACGCGCTGGGGTATCGTTCCCGGCCGATGGCGACCCGGACGTTCAGCTTCACCTCGGAGTCGGTCACCGAGGGTCATCCCGACAAGATCGCCGACCAGATCTCGGATGCCGTGCTCGATGCGGTGCTCAGCGGGGATCCCGACGGTCGCGTCGCCTGTGAGACCCTGATCACGACGGGTCTCGTCGTCGTCGCGGGCGAGATCTCCACCTCGATCTACGTCGATGTCCGGTCTCTCGTGCGCGAGACGATCGCCGGGATCGGCTACACGCGTGCGAAGTACGGGTTCGACGCGGAGACCTGCGGTGTCGTCGTCGCGATCGACGAGCAGTCCTCCGACATCGCACAGGGGGTCGACGAGTCGTTCGAGGCCCAGCACGGCGACACCGACCCCATCGACCGGATGGGCGCGGGCGACCAGGGGATGATGTTCGGGTACGCGACCAAGGAGACAGCCGAGCTGATGCCGCTGCCGATCACGCTCGCGCACAAGCTCGCCAGGCGACTCTCCGAGGTGCGCAAGGCCGACGTGCTGCCCTACCTTCGCCCCGACGGCAAGTCGCAGGTCACGGTGCGCTACGAGATCGACGAGCACGGAATCCAGCGGCCGGTCGAGATCGAGCGGGTGCTCATCTCGACTCAACATCGCGACGGGCTCGACCCCGAGTCGCTCATCAAGCCCGACCTGCTCGAGCACGTCGTCGAGCCGGTCCTGCTCGCCGACTATCGCAATCTCTACGACCCGGCGAGGCTCGGCGCGAAGGACTTCCTCTACGTCAACCCGACCGGCAAGTTCGTGGTCGGCGGCCCCATGGGGGACACCGGGCTCACGGGGCGAAAGATCATCGTCGACACCTACGGGGGCGCGGCGCCACACGGCGGCGGGGCGTTCTCCGGCAAGGACCCGACGAAGGTCGATCGCTCGGCCGCGTACGCGGCGCGCCACGCAGCCAAGAACGTCGTCGCGGCGGGACTCGCCGATCGGTGCCAGGTTCAGGTCGCCTACGCGATCGGCGTCGCGCACCCGATGAGCGTCCTCGTCGACTGCTTCGGCACCGAGGCGACCGGGCTGACCCGAGAGCGCGTCGAGGCGCTCGTCCGGGAGCACTTCGACCTGCGACCGGGCGCGATCGTGCGCGACCTCGACTTGCGGCGCCCGATCTACCGAAAGACCGCAGCCTACGGTCACTTCGGCCGAGACGACCGCGACTTCACGTGGGAGCGCCTCGATCGCGTCGACGCGCTCCGCGACGCCGCCGGTCTCGCCGCGCCGAGCACCGTCTGACCTGACGCGCGAGAGGCGGCCCCGCGCCGCGGAGCCGCCTCGCACGATCGATTCGACTAGGCCGGCTTCGTCGTCTTCGCCGGCCGCTTGAGCTGCACGAGCTTCTGCGCGCCCTCGGTCAGCCTCGTGAGCAGCTTGTCGGCCTGCTGCGGGGTGAGCTTCTTGTCCGCTTCGGCTTTGGCGATGCGCTCCTTCGCCGGCGCCGTGATCGCCGCCACGAGCCCGTCGACCGTCTTGCCGGAAGGCACGAGCTCGGCGAGCGACTTGCCCGCGCGAAGCTGCTCGCGGAGCTGCTGATTCGTCAGACCGAGGTAGGCGGCCGCAGGGCCGAGCCCTTTCGCTTTGTGCACGAGCCGGTTGCGGAAGTCCTGGAGGTGCTCCTTGAAGCGCTCGCGTGCGCCGAGGCCGAGACCCTTCCCGTCTGCGATGTGCTGCTTCAGCTTGTCGGCCTGCTCCTGCGTCAGCCTGCCGGCGGCGACTGCCGCGTCGATGCGGGCGTTCACGACGTTCTTGAACGCGTCGCGGAGCTTGTCCGGGGTGACCCCGAGCTGCGCTGCGACGGCGTCGATGAGGCTCGGCGTCGTCGTCGGCGTGTCCGCCGCGGTTGCAACCGACGCCCCTGCGCCGAGCGCAACGACCGCGACGACGGTGGTGATGGTGGCGATCCTTCTCACGTCACGTTCTCCCCTTGTCGAAAACCGGTACGCCACAGCGAACCAGCGATCCGTACGTGTCCCGTGAGCACAGCGTAAGGCCTATGTAACGCCGGCGGAAGCCCCGTGCGGTGCCGCGTCAGGCGGCGAGGCGAACGTAGAGCCCGAGCGCTGCCTTCTCCGCGATCGATCGCTCGTCGCCGTCGAGGTCGACCTTGAACTGGCCGGCCGCCGGCTGGGCCTCGCGAACGACCACCAGCGTGCCGGGTGCGAAGCCCTCGTCGTAGAACCAGTGGAGAAGGTCGCCGTCGTGCTCGGCCAGCCGCACGATCTCGCCGGACTGCCCGGCCTGGAGTTCGGCGAGCGCGACGAGGCCTGCGTTCTCCTGCTGTTCGACGCTCGGCTCGACCGGCCACCCGTGGGGGCACCGCGCCGGCCGGCCCAGCTTGTCGTTGATCCGCTCGATCATCTCATCCGTGAACGTGTCGCCCATCAGGTCGGCCTGCACGTGGGACTCGGATGCGGTGTAGCCCATGAAGTCGGTCAGAAAGCGCTCGATGATGCGGTGCTTGCGAACGACACGCTCCGCTCGCTCGATCCCGGCCGGGGTCAGGATCGCCTCCTTCTGCTCGCCGCGCTCGACGAGGCCCTCGGTCTCGAGCCGCTTCAGCATCTCGCCCGCCGAGGCACGTGAGACACCGAGCATCTCGGCGACACGCGCTGCGATTGCGCTCTCGCCGGCGGGTCGGTACTCGCCGATCGGGAACGCGAGGAAGTAGATCGTCTCGAGGTACTCATCGATCCCGTGCCCGTGCCCGTGCGCCATGGGTCGAGTCTATCCCCTCGTCGGAGGACGGTCGCGCCACGCGCGGGGGTACCCTCGATCGATGCCGCTCGCGTCGGTCTACCCGCTCGTCTCGACCCGTACGCTCGCGCGGTCGTTCACGTACGAGGTTCCGGACGGGATGGCGAAGGGCGCGGTGGTCTCGGTGCGGCTCGGACGCTCGTCGACCCGTGGCGTCGTGACCGAGGTGGGGGTCGAACCTCCGCCCGGGGTCGAGATGGTCGCGGTCGGGCGCCAGGTCGACGAGATCCCGCCAACCCTGGTCGATCTCGCACTGTGGCTCGCCGAGTACTACGGCTCGACTCCCGCACGCGCGCTCGAGCTCGTCGCTCCTACGCGCCGGTCGCCGCGCCGGCAGCTTCCCTCCCCCGCCGCGCGCGAGTCGCTGGACGAAGGGGCTTCTTCCGTCCCGGAGCCGACACCGGAGCAGCTCACGTCGATCGGTGCGATCGTCGCCGCCCTCGACGAGGGTGTCGGTGAGCACCTTCTCCTGGAAGGACCGACGGGGAGCGGCAAGACGGAGGTCTACCTCCGTGCCTGCGGCGCCGCGCTGGAGCGAGGGCTCGGGACGATCGTGCTCGTCCCGGAGATCGCGCTCGCGCCACAGACGGTTGGGCGGTTTCGGGCCCGCTTCGGCGACCAGGTGGCGATCCTCCACTCGGCGCTCGGTGACGCCGAGAGACGCGACGAGCGCGATCGCATCGCGCGCGGCGAGGCCAGGATCGTGGTCGGCGCGAGGTCGGCCGTGTTCGCCCCGATGCGTCGTGTGGGGCTGATCGTGGTCGACGAGGAGCACGACGCGGCGTACAAGCAGGAGTCCGACCCACGGTACGACGCGCGCACCGTCGCCGCCAAGCGCGCCGCGCTCGAGGGCGCGGTGGCGGTGTTCGGGAGCGCGACGCCACGACCCGAGAGCTGGGCCCGGCTCCGTCGACTCTCTCTGCCGGCGCGGATCGGCGCGACCCTCCCACCGGTGACGATCGTCGACCTACGGCGTGAGGCGGGGTATCCGCTGTCGGCGCCGCTGTTGCGTGCGCTTGCGACGCTCGCCGAGCAGGGCGGTCGCGCGATCCTCCTCCTGAACCGGCGCGGAGTCGCGCCCGCGATCCACTGTCGCGCGTGCGGGACGTCGCGCCGCTGCCATCTCTGCGACGTGTCGCTGACGCTGCACGCCGACGGTCGGCTCCATTGCCACCACTGCGGGCTCACCGAGGCGGTTCCCACCGCGTGCCCGAGCTGCGGGAGCGTGGACGTGGCGCGGATCGGTGCGGGGACGCAGCGACTCGAGACCGTGCTCGCCGAGTCGGTCCCCGAGCTCGAGCGCTTCCGGCTCGACGCGGACACGTCGACGCAGCCCGGTGGTGTGCGAGACGTGCTCGCACGGTTCCGCGAGTCCGACCGCGGGGTGCTCGTCGGCACGCAGATGGTGGCAAAGGGGCATCACATCCCGGGGGTCTCGCTCGCGGCCGTCGTCGATGCCGACACCGGCCTTGCGTTCCCGGACTTCCGCGCCGAGGAGCGGACGTTCCAGCTCGTGACGCAGCTCGCGGGCCGCAGTGGACGGGACGGTCCCGGGCGGGTCCTCGTTCAGACCTTCCAGCCCGATGCGACCGCGATCTCGTACGCGGCGCGCCACGACGTGGCCGGGTTCCTCGCCGGTGAGATGGAACGGCGCGAGGCGCTCGGCTACCCGCCGTTCGGTCACCTCGTTTCGGTCGTGGTCTCGGGGCCCGATGCGGTCGGCCCGACGCGTGTGCTCTCGGAGCTGCGCACACGCCTCGAGCCGCTCGGCGACACGCTTCTCGGCCCGGCGCCCTTGCTCAGACGACGGGGCCGCCACCGGGTCCAGCTCGTGGCGAAGACCGCCCAACCGCGGCGGTTTGCCCGCGACGTCGCGACGCTCCTGGCGGGTGCGACGGTTGCCATGCGTCGCGACGGTCTCTCGGTCGTCGTCGACGTCGATCCGCAGTCGCTCTGAGCTGGAGGTCGATCAAGCCTCTAGACTCGCGCCGTGGCCAGGCAAGTACACGAGCACGACCATGCGCACGAGCAAGACCACGAGCACGACCACGAGCCGCTCGACGACGAGGTGCGCGCGGAGCGCGAGCGTGACCTGCGTCGTCAGGTGGCACTCGCACAGATCCGCCAGTACGGCGATCCCGCGCTGCGCATCCGAGCGGGCGAGGTCGACGTGTTCGACGACGAGCTGAAGAGCGTCACCGAGCGGATGACGCGTCTCATGCACGACGCGGAGGGGATCGGCCTCGCCGCCAACCAGGTGGGGATCGTGCGTCGCTTCTTCGTCTTCCACCACGACGACGCCGACCACGTGCTCGTCAACCCGACGATCGTGTCGGCTCGCGGCGAACGGGAGACCGACGACGAGGGATGCCTCTCCCTCGGCCCGGTCCGCGTCCCTGTCGAGCGGCACCTCGAGGTCGAGATCGAGGGTCAGGACGTGAACGGGGACGTCGTGCGATTCGCCCTTGACGGCATCGGTGCGCGCTGCGTCCAGCACGAGCTCGACCATCTCGACGGGGTGCTCACGATCGACCGGACAGACGACGAGAGCCGCCGCAACGCGCTTCGCCTGCTCCGTCCGCGGCTGCAGCTGCGCTAGAGGCCCGATGGCGCGGATCGCGGTGGCGGCGACGGCGCCCTTCGGGGCGGATGTCCTCGCGCGCCTGGCCGAGCGTCACGAGGTGGCGGCCGTGCTCACACGTCCCGATGCGCCCAAGGGACGGGGGCGGCGCACCGGGCCGCCCCCGGCGAAGGTCGTCGCTGAGCAGCTCGGGATCCCCGTGCTCCAACCCGAGACGCTCGCGGGCGACGTCGAACTGGCCGCGCCGACCGTGGTCGTCTGCGCGTACGGGCTGCTCGTCCCGGAGGAGCTCCTGGCCCAGCGTCGCTGGCTCAATGTCCACCCCTCGCTGCTGCCACGCTGGCGCGGCGCAGCGCCCGTCGAGCGGGCGATCATGGCCGGCGACGAGCGGACCGGCGTGACGATCCACGAGACCGTCGCCGCGCTCGACGCCGGCCCGATCGCGGCGGTCGACTCGTTCCCGATCCGGCCGGAGGACGACACGGGCTCGGTGCTCGAGCGAGCCGCGGAGCTCGCCGCGCGCCTCCTCGACGGGGTGCTGGCCGACCCCCGGCCGACTTTCACCCCGCAGTCGAGTGACGGGGTCACCTACGCGGACAAGATCGCGGCCGCCGACCGCGCGCTCGACCCCGCGCTCCCAGCCGAGGAGCGCGTACGGATCGTGCGGGCGCTCTCGCCGCACATCGGAGCCCGAACGGAGCTGGAGGGGCGTCCCGTCACGGTCTGGAAGGCGCAGGTGGCCGGTGACGGGAGCTTCGAGCCGGTCGAGGTCCAGCCCGATGGAGGCCGGCGGATGCCGTATCCGGACTGGCGTCGAGGCTTGCGCGGGTGAGCAGGGCGGTCGCGCCGGCTCGTCGCGCAGCTTTCGACGTCGTTCGGCGCGTGTTCGAGGACGACGCGTATGCGGACCGGGCGCTGAGGACGGCGGTCGAAGGCCTCGATGCCCGCGACCGGGCGCTGGCGCGACAACTCGCGTACGGGACGATCCAGCGCGCACGGACGCTCGACCACGCGATCGAAGTGCTCGCCCGGCGTCGGGTGGCGAAGCTCGACCCGCCCGTCACGGCGGCGCTTCGGCTCGCCGCGTACCAGCTCGCATATCTGGAGGGTGTTCCCCGCTATGCAGCCGTGAACGAGTCCGTAGAGCTCGTGCGCGCGACGGGGCTCGAACGGGCGGTGCCCTTCACCAACGCCGTCCTGCGCCGGCTCGCGGACGGCGCCCGTGGGCTCGTGGAGCAGCTGCCCGAGTCGACGCCCGAGGAGGCCGCGCTGCGCCATTCGTATCCCGACTGGATCGCGCAGGTGTGGTGGGAAGAGCTCGGGGCCGACGAGGCGCTGGCGCTCATGCGTGCCCAGAACGAGCCGTTGCCGCTCGTTGTCCGGCTCGTCCGCGGCGAGCTCCTCGGCGTCCCGGACGAGCACGTGCCGGGGGCGATCCATGTCGACCGGGTGGACGACGACGCGCTCGCCGAAGGTCGGATCTGGCCGCAGAGCGTCGGCTCCCAGCTCGCCGGGCTGTGCGTCGGCTCGCAGCCGGTGGAGCGGACGCTCGACCTCTGTGCCGCGCCCGGTGGCAAGGCGACGATGCTCCAGGGCGAGGTCGTCGCAGTCGAGGCGAACGAGGATCGCGCGCGCGAGCTGCGCGCCAACGTCGAACGGCTCGGCGCCACGCGCGTCACGGTGGTGCAGGCCGATGGTCGCCACCTCCCCGAGGGGACGGGGACGTTCGATCGCGCACTCGTCGACGCTCCGTGCTCGGGGCTTGGTGTTCTCGCCGCCCGGCCTGACCTCCGGTGGAAGGCGATGCCGCTCCCGGAGCTCCAGCTCGCGCTGCTCCGCTCGGCGATCGAGCACGTGCGACCGGGGGGAACGGTGACGTATTCGGTCTGCACGCTCCATCGCGCGGAGGCAGAGGACGTGGTCGACGCGATCGGGCTCCCGTTCGACGACCTCGGCGACGAGTGGCCGGCGTTCCGCCACACCTCCCGACCGGAGTTCCTGCAGACGCTCCCCCACGTCCACCGTACGAGTGGCTTCTTCGTCGCCAGGCTCCGCATCTCCTGACGGAGACGCGGAGCCTAGGATGGGTCGGATGGGATGGCGGGAGTGGATTCGTGGCGTCGAAGTCGCGCCGTCGCTCTATGCGGCCGACTTCCGGCGGCTCGGAGCCCAGGTCGACGAGCTGCTCACTGCTGGGTGCCGGGTCTTTCACTTCGACGTCGGTGACGGCCACTTCATCCCGCCGGTCACGATCGGGCCGGTCGTGCTGAGGTCGATCGCGCCCATGATCCATTCACGCGGTGGGGTCGTCGACTGTCACCTGATGGTGGACGATCCGGCCCATCACCTGACCGAGTTCGCGGCGTCGGGGGCCGACTCGGTCACGTTTCACGTCGAGGCGACCGCCGACCCGGAAGGGGTCGCTTCGCAGGCGCGCGAGCTGGGGCTCGCGGTCGGGATCTCCTTCAACCCAGGGACCGATCCGGAGGTGGCGGCGACATTCGCCCGGCGGGCCGAAGCCGAGCTGATCCTCTGCATGAGCATCCATCCGGGGTACTCGGGGCAGGCGTTCATGCCCGAGGCCCTGGGCCGGATCGCGCGTCTACGCGAGCTCGCCGACGTTCCCATCGAGGTCGACGGCGGCGTGGGCGAGGAGAACGCCGGAGCGCTCCGTGCGGCCGGCGCAAGCATGTTCGTCGCCGGGAACGCCGTCTTCGGCGGCGGCGATCCGGCCGCGGCGTACGCGCGTCTCGCCGCGGCGGTTGCAGCTTGAGCCTCGACCGTGCGATCGAGCTCGCCGCGGCGGCAGCAGGCGTCGCCTATCCGAAGCCGACCGTGGGCGCTGTCGTCGAAAGCGACGGAGCCATCGTCGCCGAAGGGGTGACGGAGCCGAACGGCCGGCATGCCGAGGTTGTTGTGCTCGAAGTTGCCGGCCCGCTGGCGAAGGGCTCGACCCTGTACGTGAGCATGGAGCCGTGCGCGCATCACGGCTCGACACCCCCTTGCGTGGACGCGATCCTCGCCGCGGGGATCGCGAGGGTGATCGCCGGCTCCCGGGACCCGAACCCGGTGGCGGCGGGCGGGCTGGAGCGGCTCCGATCGGCGGGGGTCGAGGTCGAGCTCGACGACCGGAAGGAGGCGCACGCGGTGAACGCGGCCTGGAGGGTCTGGGTGACCGAGGGGCGCCCGTGGGTGACGCTGAAGCTCGCGGTCACGCTCGACGGACGGGTGGTGGTCCCGGGCAGGCGGTGGGTGTCCGGCGACGAGTCGCGCCGGCGGGTCCACGAGTTGCGTGCCGTCTCCGATGCGGTCGCCGTTGGCATGGGAACCGTCCGTGCCGACGCTCCGCGCCTCGACGCACGCGACGTCGAAGCGCCGCGCCAGCCGCGTCGGCTCGCCTTCGGCCGCGGCCCGCTCCCCGCGGGCAGCGCACTCGAGCTGCGGTCAGGGCCGCTGGCCGACGAGCTGGCCGCTCTGGGCTCGGAGGGGGTGCAGTCGCTTCTCCTCGAGGGAGGGCCGAAGCTCGCCACAGCGTTCCTCACCGCGGGTCTCGTCGACCGGCTGCTCCTGTTCGTGGCTCCTGTGCTGGCCGGCGCCGGACCACACCTCCTCGGCGAGTTCGCCACCCCAATCGAAGCCGACGCGATCGAGGTCGAGTCGCTCGGCCCGGATCTCCTGCTCCGCGTCGATCTCCACCCGGCGTAGGGTTGAAGGCGGTGTTCACGGGCATCGTCAGGGAGGTCGGCCGGGTCGCGGCGTGCGAGGACGGGCCGGACGGCGGGGTCGCTCTCCTCGTCGTCGCGCCGGGGACCGCGCCCGGGATCGAGGTCGGCGGCTCCGTCGCGATCGACGGTGTCTGTCTCACCGCCGAGTCCGTCGACGGGACGCGCCTCCGCTTCCACGCCGTGCCGGAGACCCTCGGCCGTACCTCGCTCGGTCGGTTGACGGTCGGTGACGCGGTCAACGTGGAGCCCGCGCTCAAGGCAGGCGATCCGCTCGGCGGCCACATCGTCCAGGGGCACGTGGATGGCACGGGCGGTGTCCGTGCCGTGACACCCGCGGGTGAGGGCGTCCGCGTCGAGATCGAGGCGCCGGCCGACCTTCTACGGTACTGCGTCGAGAAGGGCTCGATCACCGTCGACGGCGTGTCGCTGACGATCGCCGGGATGGCGGACGGCGCGTTCGCGGTGGCCCTGATCCCGCACACGCTGCAGGTGACGACCCTGGCCACGCTGGCTCCGGGGCGGATCGTGAACCTCGAGGTCGACGTGCTCGCGAAGTACGTCGAACGGCTGCTCGCGGCACGCGAGGCCGACTAGCGGCCCCAACCGCAGGGGTACCATTGCCGGCGTGACGACGAACGCGCAGGAGACCGTGTTCGCAACCATCGACGAAGCGCTCGACGAGCTCCGGGCGGGCCGCTTCGTCGTGGTGATCGACGACGAGGATCGCGAGAACGAGGGCGACCTCACCATCGCCGCCCAGTTCGTGACCCCGGAAGCGGTGAACTTCATGGCGACGCACGGTCGTGGGCTCATCTGCCTCTGTCTCACCGAGGAGCGCTGCGACGAGCTCGGGCTGCAGATGATGACCCAGCAGAACGAGACGCGCTTCGGGACGGCGTTCACGGTCTCGATCGAGGCGCGTGAAGGCGTCTCGACAGGGATCTCCGCCGCCGACCGCGCACACACGATCCAGGTCGCCGTCGACCCGACCTCAGGCCCGCGTGACCTCGTCCAGCCGGGGCATGTGTTCCCTCTCAGGGCGCGCACAGGTGGTGTGCTCCAGCGGGCGGGGCAGACCGAGGCTGCGGTCGACCTCGCGCGGCTCGCCGGCCTGACCGCGGCGGGCGTCGTCTGCGAGATCATGAACGAGGACGGCACGATGGCCCGCGTTCCCGACCTCGTGCCGTTCTGCGAGATCCACGGGATCAAGCTCGTCACGGTCGCCGATCTCATCGAGTACAGGCGGCGCAGAGAGAATCTCGTCGAGCGGGTCGTCTCGGTCAGGCTCCCGACCGACTACGGCGAGTTCCAGGCGGTCGCCTATCGCGAGATCCTGACCGGGAAGCAGCACGTGGCGCTCGTCAGGGGCGACGTCGACGGCGCCGAGAACGTCCTCGTGCGGGTCCACTCCGAGTGCCTGACGGGCGACGTTTTCCACTCCCGTCGCTGCGACTGCGGCGAGCAGCTCGAATGGGCCCTCGGGCGGATCGAGGAGGAAGGGCGGGGCGTGCTGCTGTACCTCGCCCAGGAGGGGCGAGGGATCGGGCTGCTCAACAAGCTGCGCGCCTACGAGCTCCAGGAACAAGGGCTCGATACGGTCGATGCCAACCTCGAGCTCGGGTTCAAGGCAGATGCGCGCGAGTACGGGATCGGGTCGCAGATCCTGGCCGATCTCGGCCTCACGACGCTCCGCGTGCTCACGAACAACCCGAAGAAGCTCTCCGGGATCGGCGGGTTCGGGCTGTCGGTCGTCTCGCAGGAGCCGATCGAGGTTGCGGCGAACGACGACAATCGACGCTACCTCGAGACGAAGCGTGACAAGCTGGGGCACACGATCGGTCGGAAGCTCACCCACCAGGGCGAGCGCTTCGGCCCTGACCTGTAGGGGGCGAGATGGACGAACGGGACGCGCGGGATCGCTGGGACGCATCCGATGAGGACGCAGCCCCGGACGACGACGTCGACCGGGCGTCCGAGAACGTGCTCGAGGGCTGGCCGACGCCGCTCCTCGACGACCCTCCGTCTGATCCGCGCGTCCCGATCAGGGTCGAGGAGACGATCGTGCTCCCGGCTGAGGGCGGTGTTCAGGCGTCCGCCGACGAGCCCGAGCCCGAGCCCGAGGTCGAGGTCGACGTAGACATCGACGAGGAGCCCGAGCACACGACCGGCGAGCCCGCATCCGACGGCTGGGCCGTGGTGGAAGACGCCTCACCGCAGGTCGAGGTGTCGGAGGAGCCCGACGAGGACGCGCTCGACGAGGATGTGCTCGACGAGGACGTGATCGACGAGGATGCCGACGTCCCGGAGACCGCGGAGGAGACGGACGAGCACGGGCTCGCCGTGCTCGATACCAGCGAGCACGCCCCGGGCGAGCTGACGTTCCCACCGGGGGTGCCGGTGCTCGAAGGCGAGCCCCGCGGTGAGCGTCGCGCGGTCGGGATCGTCGTCAGCCGGTTCAACGGCGACGTGACGGCCCGGCTCCTGGACAGCGCGCTCGAGGAGCTCGAGCGGCTCGGGGTCGACCCGGGCTCCATGACGGTGATGCCGGTCCCGGGCGCATTCGAGCTGCCGCTCGCGGCGATGGCGCTGGCGAAGACGCGCCGCTTCGCGTGCGTGGTGGCGCTCGGTTGCGTGATCCGCGGCGACACCCCGCATTTCGACTACGTCGCGAGCGAGGCTGCTTCCGGGCTCCAGCTCGCCGCGATCGAGACGGGGGTGCCGGTCTCCTTCGGCGTGCTGACGCTCGATCGTCAGGACCAGGCCGAGGCGCGGTACGACAAGGGCGCCGAGGCGGTGCGCACGGCGCTCGAGATGGCCGACCTGTTCGCGAATCTCCGCGCTGCGGCGGCTCGCGCGTAGCTCGGACGAGCGCACGTCAGGTACCATCGCCGGTCGCCATGTCTCGCGTCTGCGCCATCTGCGGCAAGAAGCCCTCGGCCGGCAACCATCGCAGCCACTCGATGGTCGCCACGAAGCGTCGCTTCAACCCAAACCTGCAGAAGGTGCGGGTCGTGCTCGACGGCAAGCCGACGCGCGACTACGTCTGCACCCGCTGCCTCAAGGCCGGCAAGGTCGTCAAGGCCGTCTGATCGCGTCCGGCTGGTGCCGGCCGCGCGACGGGTCGTCTAACCTCGCGCTGTGGAGCGCGGTGCACTGCTCGTGCGCGAGACCGAGCGCGGGACGATCGCGATCACCTCGGACGCGGTTGCCCAGATCGCGGGCCACGTCGCAGCCGAGAGCTACGGAATCGTGGCGATGCGGCGACGAGGGCTTCGTCGCCGGCGTGAGCGCCTCACCGACGGGATCACCATCCGGTCGACACCAAAGGGCCTCGAGCTCGACCTGGCGATCGTCGTCGAGTACGGGCTGAACCTCGCCGAGGTCGGTGCGACGGTCCGCTCCAGGGTCGCATACGAGGTGGAACGGATGACCGGTCTTCCGGTCGCGGCCGTCGAGGTGCGGATCGAGGGCGTCCGCTGATGAACGTCGACAGGGCCAGGGCCTTCGCGCGGGCGGCGCTCGCCAACCTCGAGGCCAACCGCCAACGGATCGACGACCTCAACGTCTATCCCGTCCCCGACGGCGACACCGGCACGAACCTGACCCTCACCGTCCGGGCGATCGTCGAGGCGCTCGATGCCTCGCAGGCCGAGGGCGCCGAGGCGGCTGCGAAAGAGCTCACGCGGGCAGCGCTCATGGGCGCGCGTGGGAACTCGGGTGTGATCTTCAGCCAGATCGTCCGAGGCTTCGCCGAGGTGCTCGGTCAGCACGCGGAGCTCGATGGGCCGATCCTGGCTGCTGCGTTCAGGTCCGCGGCCGACGCCGCGTACCGCGCGGTGCGGCGACCTGTCGAGGGGACGATGCTGACCGTCGTGCGCGAGATGGCCGAGGAGGCCGAGCGACCGGAGATTCGCGCGCTGCCGAAGGACGAGCTGCTGCGGCACGTGGTCGCGCGCGGCGAGCAGGCGCTCGCCCGGACACCGGAGCTCCTGCCGGTCCTCGCAGACGCAGGGGTCGTGGACGCAGGCGGCGCGGGGTTGCTCGAGATCGTACGCGGCCTGGCAGCGGCGGTCGCGGGAGAGGAGCTGCCGGCGGTGGCGGTCGCGTCGGAGGGCGTTCCGTTCGAGGCGATCCACCACGAGCTCTCGGAGTTCAGGTACTGCACGGTGTTCCTCGTCGAGGGCGAGGCACTCGACGGACGGGTGTTGGAGAGCGAGCTCGAGCGACTGGGGGACTCGTTGCTCGTCGTGGGGGACTCCAGCGCGCTCAAGGTGCATGTCCACACGGATGACCCGGGAGCGGCGCTCAGCCTTGCCACCCGGGTCGGGATCGTGGAGGGCATCGAGATCGCGAACATGCACCGCCAGACCACGGCCCGCGAGGCGCGTCTCTCGTCGCCCGCCGTGACCGACGGGCTTCCCGCTCTCGAGACCGGGCTCGTGGCCGTCGCGATGGGCGCGGGCAATCGACAGCTCTTCGTCGACCAGGGCGCCACTCGGGTCATCGAGGGAGGGCAGACGATGAACCCTTCGACCGAGGAGATCGTCGATGCGATCGAGCGCACGCCGGCGACCGAGGTGATCGTCCTCCCGAACAACAAGAACGTCGTGCTGAGCGCCGAGCAGGCCAGGCAGCTCTCGTCCAAGCCGGTCAGGGTCGTCCCCACGACGTCGGTCCAGGCCGGGCTCGCGGCGATCGTGGTCTACGTCGCGTCGCAACCAGCTGCAGAGAACGAGACCCGGATGCTCGCCGCGTCCGAGTCGATCTCGACGGGCGAGGTGACGATCGCTTCCCGCGACGTGGTGCTCGACGGCGTCGATGTGGTCAAAGGGGCCTGGCTCGGTCTCGTCGACGGCGCAGCAGTCGCCTCGGGCGACGACTTCGACTTCGTCGCCGGGTCGGTGGTCGACCGCCTCCTCGAGGGCGAGCGGGAGCTGCTCACCCTCCTGACGGGCGCCGAGGAGCCGGCGCTCGAGAAGCTCCTCGGTCGTGTCGCGGCCGACCACCCGGTGGTCGACGTCGAGGTCCACCACGGCGGTCAGCCCTACTACCCGCTCCTTCTCTCCGCGGAGTAGCGTGACCAGGGTCCTCGTCGTCGACGACAACGAGGTCTACCGCTCGTCGCTCGAGCTCCTCCTCGCGCTGCACGAGGGGATCGTCGTCGTCGCCTCCGCCGAGACCTCCGCGGAGGCGGTCGCGGCTGTGACCGGGGTAGGGGTCGACGTCGCGCTCGTCGACTTTCGGCTGTCGGGCACGGACGGCGCCGCCCTGACGGAGGAGCTCCGAGCGCTCAGCCCCGAGCTCGCGGTCATCTGCCTCACCGCAGAAGCCTCCGACGACGACCGAGCGATGGTCAGGTCGGCGGGCGCGGTCGCGATCGTCGAGAAGGGGGAGCCGATCGACCGCATCGTGGCGGCGATCCGCGCCGCGGTCGCGTAGGCTCCTCCTCCCGATGGAGCTCACGCGCGCGAACACGGCGGTCGTCCTCGACTCGACCTCCGACTTCTTCGATGCGCGTGAGCGGCACGCGAACCTGCGGATCGTCCCGCTGTACGTCCTGTTCGGGGACGAGTCGCTGCGCGATCACGTCGACATCCGGCCCGAGGAGTTCTACGCGCGGCTTGCGACCGCGGCCTCGCTGCCGACGACCTCGCAACCGACGCCGGGTGACTTCCTCGCGTGTTACGAGGAACTGCGCGCCGAGGGCTACGAGCGGATCTGGTCGCTCCACCTGTCCGCGAAGCTCTCGGGAACGCTCGCCTCGGCCACCCAGGCCGCAGAGCTGCTCGGTGGGGACATGGTCCGGCTCGTCGACACGGAGACCGCGTCGCTCGCTTGTGCCCTGCTCGCCGAGGCGATCGACCGCCGGCTCGACGTCGGCACGACCGACGAGGAGGTAGCCGCGCTCGTCGAGCGGTTCAAGCGCGAGAACCGCGTCGTGTTCACGGTCGACACGCTCGAGTACCTCCAGAAGGGCGGTCGGATCGGCAAGGCGCAGGCGATCGCGGGCTCGCTCCTCAATGTGAAGCCGATCCTCACCGTCGAGGACGGCGAGATCCTCCCGATCGGACGGGTGCGGGGCCGGCAGAAGGCGCTCGCCGAGTTCGCCCGCGTGTTCGCCGACGCAACCGAGGATCGCGACGGCCTCCGCCTGGCGATCGCCCACGCCAACGCGCCCGAGTGGGTGGATGTGATCACCGATCTCGCAGAGCGGCTCCGCCCGCGGGCGACGCTCGAGCTGGTCGAGACGCTCGGCGCCGTCGTCGGTACGCACGCCGGCCCGGGAGCCGTCGGGTTCTTCTGGTTCCAGGATCCCTGACGTCATCGCGGCGACGGCGACCTCGTCTGCGCCGTCGCCGGTCCTATACTCGACAGTGGTGCCTGGCGCGGCGCACACTGACCGACGACCTGTCGGCTTTGCCGGTCTGGACCCGCCCGCACGCTGGCCCCGCACACACGCGCTTCCGCGTCCCGATTTGCTCGACGCACCGGTCGACACGCTGCCCGGCGTCGGGCCCGGGGTCAGGCGGAAGCTCGGCCGGCTCGGGATCTCGACCGTTGGCGATCTCCTGGCGCACCGTCCACGCCGCTACGAGAGCGCGGTCGAGGAGCGGACGATCGCCGCGTTGTTCGGCGACGACCACGCGGTGCTCGACGTGACGGTGCGGAGGTCGTCGGGCAGGCGGCGCGGTCGGCTCCACATCCTCACGGCGCACGTCGTCGACGCGACGGGGGAGATCCGGGCGACGTGGTTCAACCAGCCGTGGCTTGCCGACAAGCTCACACCCGGCACGCGCGTCCGCCTTCGCGGCAGGCCGAACCGCTACGGGTTCCAGGTCGAGTCCTACGACCTCGGCGACGCCGCCGAGACGGCCGACTTCGCGCCCGTGTACCCGTCGACGGGCGATCTCGCCCAACGGCAGCTCCGTGGGATCGTCGATTCGGCCCTCGGGCTCGCCAGGGCCGATGGCGACCTGCTCCCGGCCGGTCTACGCGCCGAGGAGGGCTTGGCGCTGCGCGGTGACGCGCTGGTCGCGCTCCATCATCCGCGCTCCGAGGACGAGGCCGAGCGTGGCCGCCGGCGGCTCGCCTTCGACGAGCTGCTCACGCTCCAGCTCGCGCTGCGCCGCCGGGCGGCCGAGCGCGAGCGCCTCGTCGCGCGTGCGCTCCCACCGCCCGGAGGGCTCGTCGACCGGTACCGCGCGGCGCTGCCGTTCACGCTCACCGATGCCCAGGAGCACGCGATCGCCGAGGTCGACGCCGATCTCGCCCGCACGACGCCGATGCGACGCCTGCTCCAGGGGGACGTCGGCTCCGGGAAGACCGCGGTGGCGCTCTACACGCTCCTGCGCGCGGCGGAGGCCGGCAGGCAGGGGGCCCTGATGGCGCCGACCGAGACCCTGGCCGAGCAGCACTTCCTGACGGTCGAGGGCCTGTGCGCGGAGCTCGGTGTCCGGGTCGCGCTGCTCACGAGCTCGCTCACGAGCCGCGAGCGAGCGACCGTGCGCCAGCTCGTCGCCTCGGGCGACGTGGCGATCGCGGTCGGAACCCACGCGCTCATCCAGCGTGACGTCCGCTTCTCCGACCTCGCGGTCGCCGTCGTCGACGAGCAGCACCGCTTTGGCGTGGAGCAGCGCGCCGCACTCGCCGACGACAGGAGCCCGCACGTGCTCCATCTCACTGCGACTCCCATCCCTCGGACCCTCGCGCTCACGGTCTACGGCGACCTCTCCGTCTCGGAGCTCTCCGCACCACCCGCGAACCGCAAGCCCATCGTCACCGCCTGGGTGACCGAGGATCGAAGCTCCGAGGCGTATACGCGGCTGCGTCGGCACCTCGACGACGGGCGCCAGGCGTATGTCGTGTGCCCGCTCGTCGAGGGCTCGGAGACCACGCGCGCGAGAGCCGCCGAGGACGAGGCGCAGCGGCTCACCGCCGGCGAGCTGGCGGGCTACCGTGTCGGCTGCGTTCACGGCCGGCTCAAGACGGCCCAGCGGCGAGCCGTGATGCGTGCGTTCGCGGCGGGCGAGCTCGACGTGCTGGTCGCAACCACCGTGATCGAGGTCGGGATCGACGTGCCGAACGCGACGATCATGATCGTCCAGGAGGCCGACCGCTTCGGGCTGGCCCAGCTCCACCAGCTACGCGGACGCGTCGGCCGCGGTGCCGAGCAGTCGTACTGCCTCCTCGTCTCGCGGCAACGGGAGGAGCTCACCGAGGACGCGGTCGAGCGACTCGAGGCGATGGTCGCGACGACCGACGGGTTCGAGCTCGCCGAGCGCGACCTCGAGCTCCGCGGCGAGGGGCAGCTGGTCGGAGCGCGACAGTCGGGGCTCACCGACCTCCGCTTCACGCGGCTTCGTGCCGACCGCGACCTGCTCGAGCAGGCGCGGCTCGCAGCCGCGGCGCTGGAAGGCGGCCTGCTCGACGATGCGGTCGACCGGCTGCTCGGGGAGGCCGAGCATGCCGGGGACTCCTGAGCGCGCCGGAGGGCGTACCCTCGCGCGATGCGGATCATCGCCGGGTCGCACCGCGGACGCCGCTTCCGCGCACCGAAGGGGGAGCTCACCCGCCCGACCTCCGACCGGGTGCGCGAGGCGCTCTTCTCGATGGTCGGGCCGCTCGAGGGTGCGAGCGTGCTCGACCTGTTCGCCGGATCGGGGTCGCTCGGGCTCGAGGCACTGTCGCGCGGCGCCGGACGCTGTCTGTTCGTCGAGAGCGACGGCGCGGCCGCTCGCATGATCGAGGACAACCTCGCCGCCCTCGGGCTGAAGGGAGCGAGCGTCCAACGCCGGGATGCCGTGACGCTCGTCCGAGCGGAGGTGGCGCGGGGCAAGAGCTACGACCTCGTCCTCGCCGACCCGCCCTACGACCGCTGGAGCGCGCTCGAGCCGAAGCTCGCCCAGCCGCTCGCGGAGGTGCTCGCGCCGGACGGGATCCTGGTGATCGAGACCGAGGCACGCGTCGAGCCGGCGCTCCGACTCGACCTGATCGGCACCCGGCGGTACGGTTCCGCCCGTCTGACCCTCTTTCGGCACCCATGACCTCTGCGATCAACCCCGGCACCTTCGACCCCGTCACGCTCGGGCACATCGACGTGATCCGTCGAGCAGCCGCGATCTTCGACCGCGTGATCGTCGGCGTCGTTCGCGAGCCGCACCACAAGCAGACGCTGTTCTCCGTCGAGGAGCGCGTCGCATTTCTCGAGGAGGCGCTTGCCGAGATCCCGAACGTCGTCGTCGACGTCTTCAGCGAGCTCGTCGTCGACTTCGCGCGCAAGCACGACGCGAGGACGATGGTGAAGGGGCTCCGGGTGATCGCGGATTTCGAGTGGGAGTTCCAGATGAACCGGCTCAACCATCTGCTCGCACCCGAGGTCGAGACGATGTACGTCATGTCGAGCCCGCAGTACGCCTTCATCTCGTCGAGCGGCGTGAAGGAGATCGCCTCCTTCGGCGGCAAGGTCGACGAGCTCGTCCCACCCGCCGTCGCGCGCCGCTTCCGGGAGCTCTACCCCGATGGCAGGCCCGGCGCGCCGCTCGGGCCGGACGCCTGAACCGCCCGCAGTCGTCGCCCGCATCCGAAATCGCGAGTACCATCCGACCCCATGGACGTTCTCGTTCTCATCGACAAGCTCGACGATCTCGTGCACAACGCCAAGGCGGTGCCGCTCACCGACCAGGTCCGCATCGACCGCGAGGAGATCTACGACATCCTCGACCAGATGCGCGCGACGATCCCGGAGGAGATCAAGCAGGCACGCTGGATCGTCAAGGAGCGCCAGGAGATGCTCGCGGAGGCAAAGCGCGAGTGCGACCGGCTCATCGGGGAAGCGCGAGAGCAGGCGGTACGTGAGGCGTCCCAGACGGAGATCGTCAAGATCGCCGAGCGGCAGGCATCCGACATCGTGGAAGAGGCACGACGTCAGGCCCGCGAGACACGGCTCGAGATGGAGGACTGGGCCGACGGGATCCTCTCGACGCTCGAGGTCAACCTCGACAAGTTCCTCGGCGCGGTTCGCCGCGGCCGCGAGCGGCTCCACGAGCGCTCCCAGGAGACGGTCGTGGCCGGCATCGGGCCGTCCGACCGCGACGGCCCGAGCTCGGGCATCGTCGACGCCGACTCCTACCTGTAACGGCCGGGTGCGGCGCGCCGCCACACCGCACCCGGGCCTGGAGCGTTACGGCGTCTTGGTCGCCACCTGGACGAGTCGGCTTCCGTAGATCCCGCCGAGCGTCGGGTCACCCGCCCGGTACGCCTTCACGAAGAACTGGACGTTGTAGCCCGTCTTGAGCGGGAACTCGTCTTCCGGCTGGAGTGCGTACTGCACCCACCCGTCGGTCGCCGTCGACGAATGATCACCGCCGGAGGTCACCTTGGGTGTCGAGCGGATGAACACGATGGCGTTGCGGACGACGTTGCCGCGCGTGTCCTTGACCTTGATCCGCACCGTGATGGTGCCGTTTCGCGACGTCACGGGGTTCGGGCTGAACTGCACCTGGTCGACGACGAGCCGCTGCTCCTTCGGCACGTCCTTGGCGTCGACGGATTTCTCCCCGTTCGGGAGCGTGATGATGCCGCTCCCGCCGCCACCGCCTCCGCCACCACCGCTCCCGCCGCCGGTGTCCTTCACGACGTCGGTCGCAGTCGAGAATGCGTCGGCCTGACCGCGCGAATTCTTCGCGATCACCCGCAGCCTGAGCGTCCTGTCCGTATCGGCATTGACGACCTTGTACGTGGACTGGGTCTTGCCGTTGATCGCCGCGCAGGCGTTGCCGGCGGAGTCGCAGCGGAGCCACCGGTACTGGTAGGTGATCGGCGCGTCACCGACCCAGTTGCCGGTCGTCCCGCTCAGCGACGAGCCGACGGTCGGCGTGCCCGAGATCTCAGGCGCCGACGAGCTGGCGGGCTTGCCACCCTCGGTCGTCACGACGGAGGTGGCGGCGGAGGTTGCCTGCCCCGAGCCCTGGTTGTTGCTCGCCTGCGCCCGGAACCGAATCCGGTTGCCGAGGTCGGCCGATGTGAGCTCGTAGCTCTTCGTCGTCGCGCCTGCGATCCCCGTGCACGTGGCATCCGACGAGTCGTCGCCGCCTGCGGCGGTGCAGCGGAGCCACTGATAGCGGTAGGTGAGCCCGGGGCCGCCGGTCCACGTGGCGTTCGTTCCCTCGAGCGTCCGGCCGACGATCGCGACCCCCGTGATCGTCGGCTCGGTCGTGTTCGACGGGACGGCTGTCGACCGCGCACCTGCCACGGCGACAATCCCGAGCATCAATCCCACCGAGACGACGAGCGCGAGCAGCCTGCAGCGATGCTGACGGGGCATGAGTGACCTCCTCGGAGTCGACGGCGAGCTATCAGCATGCCATGGGCTCTGAATCGACCGTCGAGTACCCTCGGCGCGTGACGTCCATTCAGCTCGGTCGGCTCCTTCTCCGTCCCGGCGACGAGCAGCAGGTCGTGCTCGACGTGGCCGTGGAGCCCTTTCTCCTCGGGGGGCAGATCTACACGATCGGTGAGCCGGTGAAGACCGAGCTCGCGATCCAGCGTGCGGTCACGGGGCACGTCCTCGGGCTACGGTTCGCGACCCGGCTGGCCGGGCCCTGCATGCGTTGCCTCGCACCGGCAGAGGAGGCGATCACGGTCCACGTGCGCGAGTACGAGGCCGACGACCCGGACGACGACCATGAGCTCCAGTCGGAGTACGTGACCGACGGCACGGTCGACGTGACGAGCTGGGTGCGCGATCAGATCGCCTTCGCGATCCCGCACCAGCTCCTCTGCCGACCCGATTGCGCAGGGCTCTGCCCGGTGTGCGGCCGGGATCTCAACGCAGACCCGCACACGCACGACGGGGAGAGCGTCGACCCGAGATGGGCCGCGCTCGAGGCGCTGCGAGGGGACAACGCCTGAGCTGGGGTCTGCGCTACGATGCGCAGTCGCTCATGGCCGTCCCCAAGCGAAAGACGTCGAAGTCCCGTCGCGACAAGCGTCGTGCTCAGCACGGCGTCGAGGCGCCACGGACGAACACGTGCCCGCAATGCGGGGCGCCGAAGCAGCCGCATCGCGTGTGCCCGACGTGCAAGACATATCGCGGACGCGACGTGGCACCCCTTCGCACACCGGCCCCCTAGCACGCGTGATCGTCAGGGTCGCGGTCGACGCCCTCGGTGGTGATCGTGGCCCGGAGGAGATCGTCGCGGGTGCCCTCGAAGCCGCCACCGAGACAATCCGGCCGATCCTGTTCGGACCGGACGATCTCGATACTCACGGTCTCGACCACGTCGTAGCGGCCGACACGGTCGCAATGCACGACAAGCCCGTGGACGTCGTTCGGGCCAAGCCGGATTCGTCACTCGTGCGTGCCGTGCGCGCCGTCGGCGTGGGGGAGGCCGATGCGGTCGTCTCGGCCGGGAACACGGGGGCCATGCTCGCCGCCTCGCTGCTCGAGATTCGCCGGCTGCCGGGGGTTCACCGTCCTGGGATCGCCGTGGTGATCCCTGCCGTCAAGGGGCCGACCGTGCTGATCGACGCGGGGGCGAACGCGGACGCGCGCCCCGAGCACCTTCTCCAGTTCGCCCACATGGGTGTGTTGTTCTCGAACGACCTGCTCGGCGTTGCCGAGCCGACGGTCAGGCTGCTCTCGATCGGCGAGGAGCCCGAGAAGGGGAACCAGTTGACGCTCGAGGCTCACGCGCTGCTCGCCGCGGCGGAGCTTCCGTTCGCGGGAAACATCGAGGGCCGGGCTCTCCTCGAGGGGGGTGGCGACGTCATCGTCTGCGACGGCTTCACGGGCAACGTCGCGCTGAAGACGCTCGAGGGGACGATCCGGACCGTGGTCGGAGCCCTGCGGGCCGAGATCATGGCCAGCGCCCGCGGCCGACTGGGCGGGCTCCTCGTGAGACCCGCCGCGCGGCACCTGCGGCACCGGCTCGATCCGGACACCTACGGTGGCGGCTACCTGCTGGGTCTGCGAGGGCTCGTGGTCATCGGTCACGGCTCGAGCTCGCGCCGCGCGATCGCCAACGCGATCCGGCTGGCTGCCACCGGCGTCGAGCACGGGGTTGTCGACGCGCTCGCGAACCGGGTTCCCGCTCGCGGCTCGTCCAGCGGAGGGGTCGCTACCGGGCGCGAGGTCGGCTCGGAATCAGAGGTGGACGACCCGTTGGTGCTGTAGAGTCGGCGCCTCATATCGCCCCCTGACCAGTGAGGTTCCTGCAGTGGCACTAGCACGTGAAGAAGTCTTCGAGCGCGTGAAGGCGGCACTCGGCGAGCAGCTCGGCGTCGACGAGAACGAGATCACCGAGGAGGCGTCGTTTCAGGAGGATCTCGACGCGGACTCGCTCGACCTCGTGGAGCTGATCATGGAGCTCGAGGACCAGTTCGGGATCAAGATCCCCGACGAGGATGCCCAGAAGCTCACGACCGTCGGCCAGGCAGTCGACTACGTCGTCCAGCACCAGTGAGCTCGTGAGCGCGGGGGGAGGGCCGGCGCTCGCACGCCTGATCGACGCCCTTCCCCCCGAGCGCCGCGAACAGGTCTTCACCCACACGTCGTGGGCGCCCGATCGGGCCTCGTCGTACGAACGGCTCGAGTTCCTCGGAGACTCGGTGCTCGAGCTCACGATCGCCCGTGCGCTGTACGACCGCCTGCCCGACCACACCGAGGGGCGCCTCGCCAAGATCCGGGCCCACGTCGTGTCCCGCCAGAGCTGCGCCGCGGTCGCCAAGGAGCTCGATCTGGGCGTGCGGCTCGTCGAGTACGCCCAGGAGATCCCCGAGCCCGAGTTACAGCGCATCTCGAGGAGCCGCAACGTCCTGGCCGCGCTTCTGGAGGCGGCGATCGCGGCGGTCTACCTCGAGTTCGGGTTCGAGCTCGCCGAAGCGGCGATCGTCGATGCGTTCGACGGTCGCATCGCCTACGCGCGGACGGGTCACGTCGACAACAAGACCGAGCTCCAGGAGGCGCTCGCGCGTACAGGCCGCCAGGTGCACTACACCGTGCTCGACGTCGAAGGGCCTGCACACGACCGACGGTTCGTCTGCGCCGCGATGCTCGATGACGAGCAGGTCGGGATCGGCCGCGGCTCGACGAAGAAGGCGGCCGAGCAGGAGGCTGCCGCCCAGGCGCTCGACGCCATCGGCCACACCATCCAGGCGCTCTGATCCACTGCACCGGGCCGTCCGCCGCGGTGGATAGCCTCGCGAGCGCATGCACCTGCGCACTATCAAGCTGCGCGGCTTCAAGTCGTTCCCGGACGCGGTCGAAGTCGCACTCGAGCCGGGCGTCGCCGTCGTCGTCGGACCGAACGGGTCGGGGAAGTCGAACGTCGCCGACGCGATCGTCTGGGCGGCAGGGTCACTGACGCCGTCCGCGATGCGCGCGGAGAAACCCGACGACGTGCTCTTCTCGGGCGGCGGCGACCGTGCGGCGGCCGACCACTGCGAGGTCGAGCTCGTGTTCGACAACGAGGACGGCGGCTTCGGGGGGGACATCGACTTCTCCGAGATCTCGATCTCCCGCCGGCTCGTGCGCGGCGGGGAAGGGCAGTACCTCGTCAACCATGCGCCCGTCCGGCGCACCGATCTCGTCGAGCTGCTCGCAGACGTCGGGCTCGGCGGGGCGATGCACTCGATCGTCTCCCAGGGGAAGGTCGATGCGGTGCTCGCCTCACGAGCCGAGGATCGGCGTGCGCTGATCGAGGAAGCGGCAGGGCTCGGCAAGTTCAAGCAGCGGAAGCACCGTGCGGAGCTGAAGCTCGCGCGCGTCGCGATCCAGGTCGAACGCGCCCGCGACGTCGAGGACGAGGTGCGCAAGCGGCTCCGACCGCTCGCGCTCCAGGCCACGGCGGCCGAGCGCGCCGAGCGCCTCGCGGTCGAGATCGCAGGGCTGCGCGCGACCATCGCCCGGCTCGACCTGGCGACGATCGGCACACGGCGCGACGAGACCGCAGGTCGTCGTGACGCTGCGGCGCTCGCGCGCCGGACGACGCAAGGTCGCCTACAGGGCATCCTGGAGGAGCGCGAGCAGGTCGAGGTCGAGCTCGCCGGCGCCGCGGGCGGCCGCGAGCAGGCGCTCGGCGCGCTCTACCGGCTCCAGGGCGCCGGTGAGCGGCTCACGCTCCGGCACGAGTCGATCCGCGAGCTCTCCGGCCGGATCACCGAGCTCGTTCGCGAGCGCGAGCATGCGCAGAGCCTCGCCGACGGCGAGCCGTTTGCCGCGCTGCACGAGGTAGCGACCGCGGCGGCGACGCGAGCGCGTGACGCGGCGGTGGCGAGCGGGCAGGCGACCGAGCGGGCACGCGGTGTCCTGGGTCGGCTCGTCCTCGCGCGCCACGCCGTCGCGGCAGCCGCCGAAGCACGTCTCGAGAAGCTTCGCGGCGAACGATCGATCGTCGAGGGCGAGCTCGCCGCCGGGGCCGGGAGCGAGACCGCGAGCAGGGCACTCGTCGGGCTGGGTCGTGCGCGCGAGCGCCTCGGCGCACGCCACGAGCGGGTCGCAGAGGCGGCCGGCGCGGCGCGGGCCGAGCGGGACGAGCTCGAGGCGCTGCGCCGGGCGAGCGAGGTCACCCCGGCCGAGCTCGAGCAGGCTGCGAACGCGGCACAGGTTGCCGCCCGGGCGACCGCGTCCGAGCGCGATGAACTCCTCGAGCGGACGCGTGCGACCCGATCGCGACTCGACGCGCTCGACGACGCCCTCGCGCAGCGGGAAGGGCTCCCGCCGGCCGCCCGCGCCCTGGCCGACCGCGGTGAGCGGCTGGCACTGGCGACACTCGATGTCGAGGCGGGGAGCGAGCGGGCGGTCAGCGCCGCGCTCGGCTGGCGCGCGTCGGCGCTCCTCGCGGGCGACCCGGCCGCCGGTCTGGAGCTTCTCCGACGGGCCGCGGACGAAGGTCTCGGAAGCCTCGTCGTCGTCGCGGGGAGGGATCCGGCCGACCTCGTCGCCGAGCTCCCCATCGTCTCGCTGTCGGAGCTGCTCAGTGCCCGCCGCGCATCGGTCACTCCGGAGGGGTTTGGCTACGACCCTGATCGAGGTGAGCTGTGGTTTGCGGGCTCGACCCCGGAGACGGTGTTCCTCGAGCTCGAGGCCCGACGGCGTGACCTTGTCGACGAGCTCGACGAGCTCGAAGGTCGCATGAGGACCGCGACCGCGGCTGCGTCCGAGACCGCTGCGGCTGCGATCGCCGCGGAAGAGGCGTACTCCGCCGTTGCGCATCTTCGGGGTCGTCCCACCGACCCCGCCGTGCTCGGATCGATTGTCGAGGTGACTGCCGCGCTCGGAGCGGCGTTGAGTCGAGCGCTCGCGACGATCGACAGGCTCGAGCTCCCGCTCGCCGCGCGGATGCGGGCGGGCGCAACCCGGACGAGCGAGCTCACCGGTGAGCTGCAGCGCCTCGCCACGGTCGAGGTCGAGGCGCGCACCGCTCTGGAGCAGGCGGCGAGCCAGGCGCGCGAAGCCGAGCTCGCATTGGTCCGCCTCGGTGGGATCGCGCCCGTCTCGGGTGCGCCGGAGGCCGACAGCGAGGCGTTGCAGATCGAGGTGGATGCGGCGCTGCTGGCGGCAGACCAGGCACGGGCAGAAGCGCGTACAGCTGCGGACGAGGCGCGCGCGGTCGAGGCCCAGCTGGCCGAGCGGGCTCCCCGACGGTCAGGTCTGGACATCGACCTCGCCCGACGGCTCGCAAGGCTCGTCGAGGAGACCGACGTCGCCGTCGCTGCGGCGCGCAGCCTCGGCGAGCGGTTCGAGTCCCCGGTCAGGGCCCGCGTCGACGCGGGAGCCCATCGTGCCTCCGAGCTCGGCGGGCGCCTGCGTGAGCTCGGAGCGGCAGAGCTCGAGCTGCGCCAGGAGTCCGACCGCGCGGCCGAGCGGCTGACCGCGGTCGAGGTCGAGCTCGCGCGCCTCGAGGGCGAGACCGACGAGGCTCGGCGGCGGCTGGAGGAGGCGCTCGCTGCGGGCGCGGAGGAGACCACCGAAGCCGACGTGGCGACCGAGGACAGCCTCGAGCTGTCTGCTCGGCTCGTCCGTCTCGAGTCGCGCCGTGAGGCGCTCGGGCGGGTCAACCCGCTCGCCAAGGAGGAATACGAGGCCGAGAAGGAGCGGTTGGAGGCGCTGAGCGTCCAGCGGCGCGACCTCGAGGACTCGCTGACGGAGCTCGAGCGCCTGCGCGACGAGCTGGCCGATACGGTGGCCAGGAGGTTCGACGAGACGTTCGCAGCGGTGGCCGCGAACTTCGAGGAAGTCGCCGGGACGCTCTTCCCGGGTGGCGAGGGGCAGCTCCGCCTCGTCGAGCCCGAGGACGAGGGTGGCGAACCGGGCATCGAGGTCGAGCTGCGCCCGGCCGGCAAGCGGATCACCCGCCTCAGCCTGCTCTCGGGCGGCGAGAAGGCGCTCGGGGCGATCTCGTTCCTGTTCGCGTTGTTCCTGGCGAAGCCGTGTCCGTTCTACCTTCTCGACGAGGTCGAGGCTGCGCTCGACGACACGAACATCGCGCGTTTCGTCGAGCTGCTCCGTCGCTACGCCGATCGCGCGCAGTTCGTCGTCATCACCCACCAGAAGCGCACGATGGAGGCTGCCGACGTGCTGTACGGGGTGACGATGGCCGGGGACGGGATCTCGCAGATCGTCTCCCGTCGCCTGCCGCGCGACGAGCGCGTCGCCGCAACCGCCTGACGAATTACCCTGGTCCCGTGGCGCGGTCGTGGGAGGAGCTGCTCGGGGACGACCCTGTCGTCGAGCCCGAGGAGCAACGGGCGGGCAGGTTCGCGCGCTTTCGCGAGTCGCTTGCGAAGAGCAGGAGGGCGCTCACCGCCGAGTTGGTGTCGGGGATCGCGCCGGGCGACGAGGCCGCCTGGGAGGAGCTCGAGATCGCGCTCATCCGGGCGGACGTGGGCATCCCGGCGACCGCGGAGCTGATCCGGCGCCTCGAAGCGCGCGGCGAGGTGGCCGACCTGGCCGAGGCCCTCGCCGAGGAGGTCGAGACGCTCTTTGGCCCGGCCCCGGTGCTCGAGCGAGCACCGGAGGCTCCGACAATCGTCCTCGTGGTCGGCGTGAACGGGACCGGCAAGACAACAACGGTCGGCAAGCTCGCGGACGCGCTGAGTCGTCATGGCCGGACGGTGCTCGTCGGTGCGGGAGACACCTTCCGAGCGGCAGCCGAGGAACAGCTCGAGATCTGGGCCGAGCGCGCCGGCGCAGACTTCGTCGGTGGGGCGAACGGGGCCGATCCGGCCGCCGTCGCATTCGACGCCGTCGAGGCGGCAAAGGCCCGCGGCCGGGACATCGTGGTGATCGACACGGCCGGGCGTCTCCACACCCAGTCCAACCTGATGGACGAGCTTGCGAAGGTCAGGCGCGTGATCGGTTCGCGGGTCGACGGCGCCCCTCACGAGACGCTGCTCGTCGTCGATGCAACCACGGGTCAGAACGGGCTCCAACAGGCTCGGCTGTTCGTCGAGGCGGCAGGCGTGACGGGGATCGTGCTCACGAAGCTCGACGGCTCGGCAAGAGGGGGGATAGCGATCGCCATCACGCATGAGCTGGGGATCCCGGTGAAGCTCGTCGGAATCGGTGAAGGCCTCGCCGACCTGCAGCCGTTCGATCCCCGAGACTACGCACGCGCTCTCGTCGGGTAGCTTCGCCAGGGCTCGAAGCCTCGGGATCTACACTGGCGCCGTGTTCGACGCGCTCGCCTCCCGGCTCCAGGACGCGATGGGCGACCTTGGTCGGCGCTCCCGTCTCGACGAGGAGACGGTCACCCGCGCGACACGCGAGATCCGCCTGGCGTTGCTCGAGGCGGATGTCGACTTCGAGGTCGTGCGCGACCTCGTCACGCGAATCCGCGAGCGCGCGCTCGGACAAGAGGTGCTTCGCGGGCTCGAGCCGGGCCAGCAGGTCGTGAAGATCGTCCACGACGAGCTCACCGAGCTGATGGGCTCGTCGGATTCGCGGCTCGCGTTCGGTCGTCCGCCGACAGTAGTCCTGATGGTCGGGCTGCAGGGGTCGGGCAAGACCACGACTTCGGCCAAGCTGGCCCTCTGGCTGCGCCGCAACGAGCACAAGACGCCAGGACTGGTCGCCGCCGACCTTCAGCGTCCCGCGGCAATCGACCAGCTGGAGCAACTCGGGCGCCAGCTCCAGGTGCCGGTCTACCGCACCGAGACACAGGACCCCGTCGAGGCGGCGCGTGCGGGTCTCGAGCGGGCGACCGCCGACGGATGCGACGTGGTGATCGTCGACACTGCCGGCCGGCTCGAGGTCGACACCGCCCTGATGGAGGAGCTGGCGCGCGTCCGCGATGCCGTCAGGCCGACGAACGTGCTCCTCGTGCTCGATGCGATGACGGGTCAAACGGCGGTCGCGGTTGCCCGTGCGTTCCAGGAGCACGTCGCGTTCGACGGCCTCGTCCTGACCAAGCTCGACGGTGATGCGCGTGGTGGTGCCGCGCTCTCGGCACGCGCGATCACGGGCAAGCCCGTGAAGTTCGCCTCCGTCGGTGAGAAGGTCGACCAACTCGAGCTCTTCCACCCAGACCGGATGGCCTCGCGGATCCTCGGGATGGGCGATGTGCTGACCCTCATCGAGAAGGCGGAGCAGGCGGTCGAGGAGGATGAGCAGGCCGACCTCGAGGCGCGCGTGCGGGCAGGTCAGTTCACGTTCGACGACTTCCTGGCGTCGAGCCGGATGCTGAAGAAGATGGGCCCGATCCAGGGCGTGATGAAGCTGATCCCGGGTATGGGGAAGCAGTTGGACGGGCTCGACGTCGACGAGGGGCAGCTCGGCCGTGTGGAGGCGATCGTCCTGTCCATGACCCCGCACGAGCGGCGCACACCCCATGCGATCAACGGCTCGCGCCGGCGTCGAATCGCCGCCGGCAGCGGCACCACGATCGACGAGGTGAACCGACTGCTCCAGGCGCGCAAGCAGATGGAGAAGGTGATGAAGCAGTTCGGGAAGGGGAAGCTGCCGACGTTGCCGCCAGAGCTCGCAGGACCCTCGCCGGCAGGAAAGGCGCCGCGCCGACGAGGTCGCCGCTAGCCTTACGAGAACCAGGTGACTCGCGGCGAGACACCAGACCACCGAACGAAGAGGTACAGACGAGATGGCAGTTCGCATGAGGCTGACGCGTGTCGGCTCGAAGAAGAACCCGATCTACCGGGTCGTCGTCGCCGACTCTCGCTCGCCCCGTGACGGGCGGTTCATCGAGATCGTCGGTCGCTACAACCCGCAGACCAACCCGTCGATCATCGACCTGGACGCGGAGAAGGTCACCTCGTGGCTCGCCAAGGGTGCTCAGCCGTCCGACCCGGTAGCGCGGCTGATCAAGGCCGCCGGGATCACGGCCGGCGCGGCGCCAGAGTCGACGACCGACTGATCGCGCGCCGCGGATCGGCGCTGAGCAGAGCACCATGGACGAGCTCCTCCTCTGGATCGTGCGGCGCCTCGTGGACGAGCCGGACGCGGTCTGGATCGACCGCTCGGAGGAGCTCGATGCGACCGTGATTCGCCTCCACGTCGCTCCGGGGGACGTCGGCAAGGTGATCGGGCGTCAAGGCCGGATCGTCCGTGCGCTCCGGACGATCGTGCGGTCGAGCGGGGGGCGCTCCCAGCGACGCACCCTGCTCGAGATCGTCGAGTAGCGTGACCGCGGACGACCCGCTCGTCTCGATCGGGAGAGTTGGCCGGGCTCACGGGCTCGACGGATCGTTTGTCGTCGACCGCGCGAGCGACGACGAGCGTCGATGGGAGATCGGCGCCTCGGTCATCGTCGACGGCGTCCCCACTCGGATCGTGGCGAGCCGACGTGTCGGGGGTGGCAAGCGTGCGGTGAAGCTCGATCGACCCGCCGCGCGGGGGAGCGACCTGGCGGTTCGCCGCTCCGAGCTCCCGACCGTCGAGGAGGGAACCTACTACGTCTTCCAGCTCGTCGGCCTGCGTGTCCAGCTCCCGGACGGGAGCGGGCTGGGTGTCGTACGCGAGGTGCACGACGGTGTCGCAAACGCCAACCTCGAGCTCGACGACGGCAGGCTGATCCCGCTGATCGAGGATGCGATCGTGTCCGTCGACCTCGACGCCGGCACAGTCATCGTTGCGCCTGCGTTCACAGGGCAATAGGCCGGCGAGCTCGGACGGGACGAGAGGTACCCTGCTCCGGTGCGTCTCGACGTCTTCACGCAGGTACCGCATGCGTTCGGCTGGCTGACCGAGCAGAAGCCGGTCGCCACGGTCCTCGGCGGTGAGCTCGAGCTGCGGCTCCTCAACTATCGTGACACGACCCCGCTGCGCTCGGGGCAGGTAGACGACGAGCCCTACGGTGGCGGCGCAGGGATGGTGCTGCGGGTCGACGTCGTCGCCGCGGCGCTCGACGCGGTCTACGGGGCCGACCGGCCGAGGCGGATCGTCGCGCTGACCCCACAGGGTCGGCAGCTCGACCAGACACTGATCGAAGAGCTCTCCAGGGAACCCGCCATTGCGATCCTGTCCTCGCGCTTCGAGGGGTTCGACGAGCGGATCGTTGCCAACCTCGCCACCGATGCGATCTCGATCGGGCCGTACGTCCTGTCCGGCGGCGAGCTCCCGGCGATGGTGCTCGTCGACGCGATCGCCCGCAGGCTCCCCGGCGCGCTCGCCGAGGGCTCCGGTGAGCACGAGAGCTTTTCGGACGCGCTCGACGGGGGGATCGAGTACCCGCACTTCACACGACCGGCCGAGTTCAACGGCTGGCAGGTGCCACAGATCCTCCTCTCGGGTGATCACTCGCGCATCGCCGCCTGGCGGCGTGAGCAGAGCCTGATCAGGACGCTCCGGTGACCGATCCCGAGCCCGAGGTCGGGCAGCAGGTCCGCGGCCCGGCCGAAACGGCACCGCCGGCCGGCGACGACACCGGATGGCCCGGTACGCACGTCGACGGCAGCCTGGCCGAGCCGGCACCGGCGGCGCCGCTCGCGCACGAGTGGGGTGCGCCTGCGCAGGACGGTGAGCGGCCTGTGACATCCGCACGGCCGGCTCATCACTCGCGCAACCCGATCGATCGGCTGACGCGACGCCTGCCCGACCCCGTTCGGATCGCGGTCGACTGGATCGTGACGATCGTTGGTGCGGTCGCGATCGTGCTGCTCGTCAAGGCGTTCGTGGTCAACCCCTACCGGATCCCGTCGTCGTCGATGGAGCCGACGCTGCACTGCGCCAAGCCCGAGTCCGGCTGCGAGGCTCGCTTCTCCGACCGGGTGCTGGCCAACAGGTTCATCTACCACCTGCGCTCGCCGCGTCGAGGAGAGATCATCGTTTTCAAGACCCCACCCGCGGCCCAGAAGCAGTGCGGCGCCAGCGGGACGTTCGTGAAGCGGCTGATCGGGCTCCCGGGTGAGACGGTTGCCGTGCGGGTCAGGAACGGCGACGGCTACGTCTACATCAACGGGCGGCAGCTCTCGGAGCCCTACGTCGAGGAGGCTCGTAGGGCCGCGGTCGAGCCGTTCGGGCCGCTCAAGCTGAAGGCGGGACAGTACTTCATGATGGGGGACAATCGCTCGCAGTCGTGTGACTCGCGCGTCTGGGGGCCGGTGCCGCGGGCGAACCTGATCGGCAAGGTGTTCGCGACGTACTGGCCGCCCACCCGGATCGGCCTCTCGTGATGGCACTTCGAGCGCTCCGCGCCCGAAGTGCCAGGTAACATGCCGGGTCGGGCGGCGCGAGCGAGCATGAGCACGATCATCCAGAGCATCGAGCAGCGGCAGCTGCGTGACGACGTGCCGGTCTTCAAGGCCGGTGACACGTTGCGCGTCCACTTCAAGGTGATCGAGGGCAGCCGTCAGCGCATCCAGGTGTTCGAGGGCGTCTGCATCAAGCGGCAGGGCTCGGGCATCCGCGAGACGTTCACCGTTCGCAAGAACTCGTTCGGTGTCGGGGTGGAGCGGACGTTTCCCGTCCATTCGCCAAAGATCGACAAGCTCGAGGTCGCCCAGATCGGTGACGTCAATCGCGCCAAGCTCTACTACCTCCGCGGCCGGGTCGGCAAGAAGGCGCGGATCCGCGAGCTGCGCGAGCCCTCGCAGGGCTCCTGACGCGCCACATTCCCGGCGCGAACCCGGCACGGAGTCGTCCGTGCTCGGGAGATATCCTCGCCCCGTGGGCTCCTCGGGTCAGCGACTGCTCCGGTACGACCGGCGGCTCGGAGCCCGGTGGGTGGCCGGGGCGGACGAGGCCGGCCGGGGATCGCTGGCCGGGCCGCTCGTCGTCGCCGGCGTGCTGCTCGATCTCGATACCGCCCGCGGCTCACGAGTGCGATGCCTCACGGAGCTGAACGACTCGAAGCAGGTCGCTCCCGACCTGCGCGAGGAGCTCTTCCACGCGGTGTTGCGCACCGCGGCTGCGCTCTCGATCAGGGTGATCTCCCCAGGCACGATCGACCGCGAAGGGCTTCATCGCTCGAACCTGTGGGGGCTGCGCACGGTCCTGGCCGAGCTGGCCGATGACGCCGAGGTGTGCCTCGTGGACGGCTTCAGGCTCGGCCCGCTCGCTCCGCCGCATCGTGCAGTGGTCGACGGGGATACGAAGAGCGCTGCGATCGCGGCCGCTTCGATCGTCGCCAAGGTGACGCGTGACCGCCTGATGATCAGGATGGCGGGCGTCTATCCACGCTATGGCTTCGCGTCCCATGTCGGCTACATCACGACCGCGCACAGCGCCGCGGTCCGGCGTCACGGGCCCTGTGCCCAGCACCGTCGCTCGTTCAACGCTCGTGCGTACGCCGCCGAAGCCGCGTGAACCGCGGCGAGCGCTGCGCTGCCCGTCACTACAGACTGCGCGGCTATCGGATCCTGGCGGCGAATGCGAGGGCCGGAGGCTACGAGCTCGACCTCGTCGTCCGGCGTGGGCGCAGGCTGATCTTCGTCGAGGTGAAGGAGCGGCAGAGCGATCTCTTCGGAGGCCCTGTCGGCGCGGTCGATACCGAGAAGCGCCGCCGCGTCGGGCGCGCGGCCCGAGCGTGGCTCAACGCGCACCGCGAGGCGGACGAGCTCGACGTGGGCTTCGAGATCTGCGCGGTCATGCACGGGAAGGTCGAGCGGCTCGCCTTCGTCCCGGAGTAAGAACTCGTTTCAGAATGACGCTTCGTTGGCGTGCCCGGACAGCACGTTCCGACGACTCAAGGCTCATTTTGAAACGAGCTCTGTGCACCGGGTAGGACCGGGTCGCGGGGCGCCGAACGTGTCCCCATGGCCGCCACCCAGGAGACGCTGTACCGCACCCTCGACCTGTCTCTGTCGTGGTCGGAGGCCGAGCTCCCGGAGCGGGAGCGCACAAAGCACGTGCACCGGCTCCATCCGTACCTCGGCAAGTTCGTCCCACAGCTCGTGGAGGCGCTCGTCGAGCGATACGTGCCCGTCGGCGGTCGCGTGCTCGACCCGTTCGCCGGGTCGGGGACAACGCTCGTCCAGGCGCTCGAGTCGGGCTGCGACGCGAGCGGGATCGACATCGCGGGGTTCAACTGCCTGCTGATGCGCGTGAAGACGCGCCCGTACAACCTCGACGCGCTCCGTCGAGACGTGCTGTGGGCGCACGCACGCGTCGACGAGCTCGAGCCCGACCAGGGGTATCCGGACGAGGCGACCGCCTACGTTCGGTCGTGGTACGCGCCAGTGGCCGCGCAGGAGCTCCTGCACTTCAGATCGCTCGTGGAGCACGTGGGCTCCGCCGACGTGCTGAGGGTCGTCCTCGCGCGTGCCGCGCGTTCCGCGAGGCGCACGACCCACTTCGACCTCGACTTCCCGCGACAACCTCAGACCGAGCCGTACTGGTGCCACAAGCACAAGCGGACCTGTCGGCCCGTCGAGTCGGCGCGCAGGTTCCTCCTCCGCTATCTGCTCGACACGCTCGATCGCATCGAGACGTTCGCCGCGGTGCGAGGTGACGGGAAGTTCGCCGAGGTGGTCCACGGCGATGGGCGCAGCGCGGTTCTCGGCGGGGGGTACGACGCCGTGATCACCTCGCCGCCGTATCCCGGCCTCATCGACTACCACGAGCAGCACCGGTACGCGTACGAGCTCCTCGGCCTCGATGCGCACAGCGACGAGGAGCTGGGACGCCCCGCCCGCGGCACGGGGCGGGCTGCGATCGCCGAGTACGTCGAAGGGGTGGCCGACGTGCTCGAGAACGCGCGCGGTGCGCTCGAGCGCCGCGGCCCGATCCTGATCGTCGTGAACGACCGTCGCGACCTCTACCCGGCGATCCTCCGGCGCGCCGGGCTGCGCCTCGAGGATCGCTTCGAGCGGCATGTCAACCGGCGGACGGGTCGTCGGGCCGGCGAGTACTTCGAGTCCGTGCTCGTCTGCGGCATCCGCTGACCCGCGCCACGATCTCGACACGAAGCCGGCACACACGCGTGACGGGACCGGCCGTAGCGTCGGTCACGTGCTCGCGCGGAGCATCACCTACGCGCTCGTCGGGCTCGAGCCGCGTCGGGTAGAGGTCGAGGCGCACCTCCGCGGTGGAGAGAGCCCTGCGTTCACGATCGTCGGGCTCGCCGACCGTGCGTGCCAGGAGGCCAAGCACCGGGTCAAGAGCGGCGTTCAGTCGACGCTCCTGCAGTGGCCGCGACAGCAGGTGACGGTGAACCTCGCGCCCGCCTCGCTCCGGAAGGAGGGGTCGGGATTCGACCTGTCGATCGCGTTGACCGTGCTCGCGGCGTCGGGTCAGCTCTCCGCGGAGCGGCTCGCCGCGCACGCATGCGTGGGCGAGCTCTCGCTCGACGGGCGAGTGCGACCGGTGTCGGGGACGATCGCGGTCGCCGAGGGCGTTGCTCGCGCGGGAGGCGCATCGCTCCTGTGCGCCGCCGAGGCCGCTCCCGAAGCAGCGCTGGCGGGGATCACGGCGCTACCCGTCAGGCATCTCGGGGAGGCGGTGGCGTACCTGCGCGGCGACGCCGAGCTCTCTGCGGTCACGGCCACCGACGAGCCGGCGTCACCGGCAGTCGTGCCCGATCTGCGCGATGTCCGCGGTCAGGAGCGGGGGCGACGCGCGCTCGAGATCGCTGCGGCCGGTCGTCACAACCTGCTGCTCGCCGGGCCGCCGGGGACAGGCAAGACGATGCTCGCGCGGCGGCTCCCGTCGATCCTCCCGCCGCTGACCCGTGTGGAGGCGCTCGAGGTGACGCGGATCCACTCGATCGCAGGGATGCGCACGCCGGGCTCGGGTCTCGTGGGCGTGCCGCCGTTCCGCTCACCGCATCACGGAGCGTCCGCGGTCGCGATCGTCGGCGGTGGTGCGTCCCCGCGCCCGGGTGAGGTGAGCCTCGCCCATCGAGGTGTCCTGCTGTTGGACGAGCTGCCGGAGTTCCCTCGCGCCGTGCTCGAGGCGCTGCGCCAGCCGCTCGAGGACGGAGTCGTGTCGGTGGCTCGCGCGGGTGGCCGGGCGACGTTTCCAGCTACCTTCCGGCTGCTCGCGACGATGAACCTGTGCCCGTGCGGAGGACGGGGCGATCCCCGCCTGGAGTGCACCTGCACCGCGGCTCAGATCACCGGGTACCGCGGTCGTGTGTCACGGGCGTTGCTCGATCGCTTCGATCTCGTCGTCGCGATGCCGCGACCGCGCGCGGACGAGCTCGCCGCTCCCGCGAGCGAGGCCTCGGAGCCCGTGCGCGATCGTGTCGCCGCGGCAGCCGAGCGGCTTGCCGCGCGTGCGCCGCTTCGTGTCGCCGCCGCGTCGGAGCTCCTCGATCGCGCGGTCGACCGGCTCCCCCTGTCGGGGCGGGGCAGAGCGCGGGTTGCCCGTGTTGCCCGCACGATCGCCGCGCTGGCGACGGTCGACGAAGTGCTCCCCGAGCATGTCGCCGAGGCGCTCTCGTATCGAGGCCCGGTCGAGATGGGCGCGCGATGACGATTCGACGGCTGCGGCGCAGCGAGCCAGGTTTCCCACCGCTGCTCGACGCGATCCCTGACCCGCCGCACAGCCTTTGGCTCAGAGGTGAGGCAGACGTCGCTCTTCTCGCCGACCCCGCGGTCGCGATCGTCGGCGCACGTGCCTGCTCGCACTACGGCCGTGCCGTCGCACGTTCGCTCGCCAGGGAGGTGTCCGCGGCCGGGGCGATCGTCGTGAGCGGTCTCGCCCGCGGAATAGACGGCGAGGCGCACCTGGGCTCGCTGGAGTCGGGTGGCCACACCGTCGCGGTGCTCGGCTGCGGGATCGACTGCGACTATCCGTCCGCGCACAGGCCGTTGGCGGAGCGCATCGTGGAGGCGGGTGGGCTGGTCGTGTCCGAGTACGCGGCCGGGGTGGAGCCCGCTCCCTGGCGTTTCCCGGCACGCAACCGCATCATCGCCGGTCTCTGCACGGCGACGGTCGTCGTCGAGGCGCGCGAGCGCTCGGGCGCGCTCATCACCGCCGACTTTGCGCTCGAGGACGGTCGCGAGGTGATGGCAGTGCCGGGTGAGATCACCTCCGGGCTGAGCGCTGGGACGAACGCTCTCCTGCGTCTCGGGGCGACGCCGGTCACGAGCGCCGCAGACGTCCTCGAGGCGCTGGGAATCGACCGGGAAATCGTCGAGGAGGGGGATGGAGAGCCGCTCGGGCCGAGCGCGTCGGCGGTGCTGAAGGCGCTCCAGGATGGTGAGCGGTCGGCGGACGAGCTCTCCCACGTGACTCGCCTGGAGCCGGGTGCCGTGGCCGCCGCGCTCGTCGAGCTCGAGCTCCTCGGACGGGTCTCGACGGGCGACGGCACGTACCGCAGTACGATCGCGCGGTGACGCTGCCGTACTGGCTCGACGAGGAGGCGCCGTCGTATCCACGCGCGTCGACCGGGCCGGTCGACGTCGCCGTCGTCGGCGGGGGGGTGACAGGCTGTGCGTGCGCGCTCGCGCTCGCCGAAGGAGGGCTTCGCGTCCGCCTCTTCGAGGAGCGTCGTATCGCGGGCGGTGCCAGCGGCAGGAACGGTGGCTTCGCGTTGCGTGGGGCGGCCGCGCCGTACGACGTCGTCTGTGCGTCGATCGGGAGCGAGGCTGCAACGACGCTCTGGCGCTGGACGGAGCGCGAGCTCGAGGCGATGAGCGAGCTGGCGGGAGAGTCGTTCCGACGGCTCGGAAGCCTCCGGCTTGCAATCGACGAGGAGGAGCGCGACGAGCTGCGCACGGAAGCCGAGGCGATGTGGGCGGACGGGATCGAAGCGGAGTGGGTCGACGAGCCCTCCGGCCCGCTCGCCGGCCGGTTCACCGCGGCGCTCAGGCACCCTCGGGATGGCGCCCTCCAGCCTGCCCGGTGGGTGAGGCAGCTGGCGTGGCTCGCGGCGGCCGCAGGGGTCGAGATCGTCGAGGATCATCGCGTCACCTCGATGGCCGAGCTCGAGGCGGGCACAGTCGTCGTGGCCACCGACGGCTACCCGAGCGGGCTCTTGCGGGAGCTCGAAGGGCTCATCGTGCCCACGCGAGGACAGGTGATCGCGACCGAGCCGATCCCCGAGCGATGGTTCGAGGTTCCACACTACGGTCGCCACGGCTACGACTACTGGCACCAGACGCCGGACGGCAGGATCGTGGCCGGTGGCTTTCGCGACGTCCGCCTCGATGAGGAGTTCACGGCCGACGAGGCCTTGACCGAGCCCGTGCAGGCGGCGCTCGAATCGTTCGTCGAGGAGCTCGTCGGGCGCAAGCTGCGGATCGATTATCGGTGGGCCGGGATCTTCGGGCTCGTGCTCGACTTCCTCCCGGTTGTCGGCCAGGTCCCGGGTGACGACCGCCTGTGGGTCGCCGGGGGGTACTCGGGGCATGGGAACGTGCTCGGGTTCGCGTGTGGGCGCCTCGTGGCGCGCGCGATCCTCGGCGATCCCGACCCGCTCGCCGGGCGGTTCGATCCCGCCCGGCTGCTCGACGGGTGACGGTGAGCGAGAGGCTGCGGGAGAGCCCTGGCTCCCCCGCAGCCTGATGCTTCCTCAGGCGACGTAGCAGAGCACGTACAGGGTGAACGTGCTCGACTGGCCGCTGTCGTTTCCACCCGAGGCCCGGTAGCCGACCACGTTGTTGCCGTTCAGGATCGGCGTGAGCCGGGACATGGTCAGCTCGAGGTTGGCGTCGTCGTCGCTCCAGCCGGTTCCGGCCGAGATGGCCCGCTCGTTCGAGTTGCAGTTCACCGTGACCGCACCGGTGACGTACGCACCGTTCTGAGCGGTGCCACCGTCAACCGTGACGCCGGCCTGGCGCACGGTGATGGCGCCGATCGTCCCTGCCGGGCCTGCGGGGCCGGCAGCGCCGGTGGGGCCGGCAGGACCGGTCGGGCCAGCCGGGCCTGGCGGGACGGAGCTCGACACGAAGTCGGCGGCGGTCAGCGAGCCGTTCCTCACCTTGGCGCCGGTGACAGCGCTACCGGCGAGCTTGGCGTTCGTGACGGCGTTCGCCTTGAGCTGAATCGTCCCGACGCTGCTCGGGGCCAGAGCCTGGACTGCTGCCACGCTCGTCCCACCGAGCGCGACGAGCAGCGCCAAGCAGGCCACGACCATTGCGGGTGACGGGCGACGGATGAATCGCTTCACGGATGCCCTCCTTGTGGGGTGACCGGGACGACGCTAGTCCGCCGTTGTTAACGAACCGCTCCGGGGGTGTAAGCGATCCGTCAGACCGTGGGCGGCGCATGCGGCGGGCACCGCACCCTTCGCGCCGGGTGTGCGCTGTCCTACCGATCGATCGTCGTTCGATCCGGAGCCACTCGTGTTGAGGCGCCGACGAGCATCGCGATGGGGGCGTGTTCTTGTCCGGGCTCGCCCGCTTGGTGGATCCGCCTCTGCTATCTCGTAGTCTTCGACTTCGATCGCAGCACGGAGGAGGAAGTGACTTGCCGGGGAGAGGAATCCAGCACGTCGACCTAGCCGTCGGTGACGTCCAACGATCAATTGCGTTCTACAGCGAGGTGCTGGGACCACTCGGCCTCACCGAGAAGTACCGGGTCCCGACCTATCGAGGCAGCGAGGACGTCGTGTACCTCGAGTTTGGCGTGCAGGGCTTTGGCCTGCGCCCCGCGGACGGCGGCGAGTACCGTCACTACGACGTCGGGATCGAGCACCTTGCGTTCGAGGTCGACCGACCGGACGAGGTCGACGAGGCGTACGCGCGGTGCGTCTCCGCCGGCGGCGAGATCCAGTCGCCGCCCGAGCAGCACTACGTGGAAGACGGCGAGGAGTACTACGCGTTCTTCGCTTTCGATCCGGACGGCATTCGGATCGAGGTCTTCTCCTGGCTCAGTTCGCCGTACCGAGTGTGAGTGCGCACGCCGTCAGAGCGGGAGTCGCGGAAGGTCCAGCTCGTCGGCCTTCGAGAATGCGGCCTTGGCGATCGCGAGGTCCTGGATCGCCAGCCCAGTCGAATCGAAGAGCGTGATGTCCTCGGCAGAGCGACGTCCCTCGGCGTCGCTCGTCAGGACACGTCCGAGCTCCGTGACGCGGTCGTGCGTCAAGGCACCGGCCTCGACACCGGCGGCGAGCTCGCCTCCGTGTGAAGCCTGCTCCCAGTCGTCGCAGAACAGGTCGGCGCGGGTCAACTCCGCCACGGCCACCTCTGCCTTCCCCGGGCCGTCGGCGCCCATGAGCGAGACGTGCTGCCCGGCGCGCAGCGAGCCCTCCGGGTACAGCACCGTTTGACCCGGGGTCACGGTGACGACGACGTCGCAGCCGAGCGCCTGGTCGAGAGAGTCCGCGACGGCCACGCCGAGCCGCTCGGCGACCCACTCGCGCCGTCCCTGGTCGAGATCCCAGACGACCGGCGCCTGCCCGTGTGCGAGGAGCATGCGGGCCGTCTCGGCGCCGTTGACGCCGCAACCGACGACCCCGTACGAGGAGGCGCCTGCACGGCACAGCGTATCGGCGGCGAGTACCGCGGCAGCGGCGGTGCGCAACGCGGTCACGGCCGCTGCATCGAGGATCGCCAGCAGCTGTCCCGTCTCGGCATCGGACAGGACGACGAGTCCGGTGACGGTGGGGAGCCCACGTGACGGGTTCCCCGGGAACGACGTCACCCACTTGAGCAGCGCATACCCGCCCCCGAGCGCCGGCATCGCGCGGAAGTCGCCCGCCGGGTAGTTCGTCACGTAGACCTTCGGCGGCATCACCCACTCGCTGCGCGCATGGGCCACGAACGCGTCGCGCACGGCGTCGTACGCCTCGTGCGGGGAAACCGCCTCCTCGACGGCGCGTGCGCTGAAGACGACCGGCACGCGATGAGCCTAGCCGCGGCCGTAGAGTTGCCCACGATGGGAGCCGCGATCGCCGTCCGCCGGCTGCGCGTTGCTCGCGGCGGCAAGGTCGTGCTCGCCGACCTGTCGCTCGAAGTGACAGCCGGAGCCGTCACCGGCCTGCTCGGACCGAGCGGCAGCGGGAAGTCGACGCTGCTCCGCGCCATCGTCGGCACGCAGGTCGTCGAGGGCGGCGAGGTGACGGTGCTCGGGCTGCCCGCGGGGACGGGCTCGCTCCGCCGCCGCGTGGGGTACGTGACCCAAGACGCGTCCGTGTATCGCGACCTCAGCGTTCACGAGAACCTCCGCTACTACGCACGCATCCTCGGGGCGTCACGCGGACGGATCGAGGAGATCGTGACCCGCGTTGGGCTCGGTGCCGAGGGCGATCACCTCGTGGGCAGGCTGTCCGGCGGGCAGCAGGCGCGTGTTTCGCTTGCGACCGCGCTCCTCCACGAGCCCGAGTTGCTCGTTCTCGACGAGCCGACGGCAGGACTCGACCCGGTGCTCCGGCGCGACCTCTGGGACTTCTTCCATGAGCTCGCGGCGGCAGGCACCACGCTCCTCATCTCGAGCCACGTGATGGACGAGGCGGGCAGGTGCTCGCACCTGCTCCTGCTTCGGGACGGAGCCCTGCTCGCCGACCAGACGCCCGACGAGCTGAGGGCAGCCACGGGCGCGGAAAGCCTCGACGAGGCCTTTCTGCGACTGGTCGAGGGTGGTGCGAGCGAATGATCGGGATCGCGACCTGGGCGACGACGCTCCGCGTGCTGGCGCAGCTGCGCCGAGACCCACGCACCATCGCGCTGCTGCTGGTCGTCCCGTGCGTGCTGGTGATCCTCATCGATCAGCTCTTCGCCGACGAGCCACAGGTGTTCGAGCAGGTCGGCGTGCCGTTGCTCGGGCTCTTCCCCCTCGTGAGCATGTTCCTCGTCACGTCGATCACGATGCTGCGAGAGCGAACGACCGGGACGCTCGAGCGCCTGCTCACGATGCCGGTCGCAAAGCTCGACGTGCTCGGCGGCTACGGGCTTGCCTTCGCTGGTTTCGCCGCCGTGCAGGCGTTGCTCGTCTCGGTGGTCGGCATCGGGATCCTCGACCTCACGGTCGTGAACGGAGCCGCCATCGTCGTCGCCCTCGCCATCGCCAACGCCGTCCTCGGCATGGCGCTCGGTCTGTTCCTCAGCGCCTTCGCGCAGACCGAGTTCCAGGCCGTCCAGTTCATGCCCGCAGTGATCCTCCCGCAGATCCTCGTCTGCGGGCTGCTCGTGCCTCGGGATCAGATGGCCGAGTGGTTGCAGTGGGTCTCGGCGGTGCTCCCCATGACGTACGCCTACGACGCGCTCGCACGTGCCGCAGCCGACACCGACCTCGGCGCCCGGTTCTGGCTCGATGTGGCCGTTACCGTCGGGTCGACGATTCTGCTGCTCGTCCTGGGGGCGGCAACGCTACGCCGCCGGACGCCATGATCAATAGAAGCCCTCGCGCTTCGCATATCGCTCGGAGCGCTCGACGTCGTACGTCTCGGCGTCGACGTCCTCGTTGAGGCTCGCCATGATCGCGCCAGGCGATGGGAGCTCCGACCGGTCGACGAACCGCGACGGGTCCCAGAGCTGCGCGCGCAGGAATGCCTTCGAGCAGTGCGTGAACACCTCCTCGACCTCGATCAGCAATCCGAGTTGCGGGGTCTTCCCCTCGATCGTGCACGGCGCGAGCAGCTCCGGGTCGTCGACGATCGACGCTCGGCCGTTGACGCGCAGCGTGTCCGTCACCCCCGGCACGATGAACAGCAGCCCGACGTGCGGGTTGCCGAGGACGTTGCGGAGTGAGTCCGCCAGGCGGTTTCCCGGACGTTCCGGCATCAGGAGAGTGCGGTCGTCCAGCACCTGCACGAAGCCGGGCGGATCGCCGCGTGGCGTCACATCGCATGACCCGTCGGTTGCCGCCGTGGCGAGGCAGACGAACGGCGATGCCTCGACGAAGCGCCGCGTGAGCTCGTTCAGCCGATCGGTGATCTTCCCGCGGACGACGTCGTTCGGAAAGCCGAGTACCTCGCGCAGGCCCGCCTCGTCCTCGAACGCGTGGGCAGCGCGCGTCGATGCCATGCCCCGAGACTACCTCGTGGCCCTCCGCGCCGGATAGCGCTCGCCCTCCTGGCGAGCGTCAGGACGCCTTGACGGCGGCGATCAGCTTGACGATCGAGTCCTTCGCGTTGCCGAACAGCATCGTCGTCTGCGGCTCGAGGAACAGGTCGTTGTCGATCCCTGCAAAGCCCGGCGCCATTGACCGCTTCATCACGACGACACTCGAGGCCTTGTCGACGTCGAGGATGGGCATCCCGTAGATCGGGCTGGACCGGTCGCTTCGCGCGGCGGGGTTCACGACGTCGTTCGCCCCGATCACGAGCACGACGTCGGTCTGCGGGAACTCGGGGTTGATCTCGTCCATCTCCTTGAGCTGGTCGTACGGGACGTTCGCCTCTGCGAGCAGGACGTTCATGTGGCCTGGCATCCGGCCCGCGACGGGATGAATCGCGTAGGCGACGTCGACTCCCTTCTCCTCGAGCAGCTCGGCGAGCTGGCGAACGTCGTGCTGCGCCTGGGCGACAGCGAGCCCGTACCCGGGCACGACGATCACCTTGCTGGCGAACGACAGCTGCACCGCGACGTCCTCGGCCGAGGTTGCCCTCACGGTGCGCCCGTCGTCGGCCCGCATCCCGCTGCCAGCACCGGACTGGACCTGTCCGAAAGCGCCGAAGAGGACGTTGGCGACCGACCGGTTCATCGCCTTTGCCATCAGCAGCGTGAGCAGCGTGCCCGAGGCGCCGACGAGCATCCCGGCGACGATCAGGACGGTCGAGTGGAGGACGAACCCGGTCGCGGAGGCCGCGAGCCCGGTGAACGCGTTGAGAAGCGAGATCACGACGGGCATGTCGGCGCCGCCGATCGGAAGGACGAACATGACCCCGAACACGAGCGCGAGCAGGATCAGTGCCCAGAGCACCCATTCGTCCTCGGCACCCGCGATCAGCGCGACCCCGAGGGCGACCGCGCCGCCGAGCACGAGCACGTTCACGACGTTCTGACCGGGAAAGGTGATCGGGCGCCCGCTGAGGAGCTCCTGGAGCTTGGCGAAGGCGACGAGCGACCCGGCAAAGGAGATCGAGCCGATGAGCGCCGACAACACCGTCGAGACGATCGCGTCGTTGGCGAGGCTCTGGCTTGCCTCGTGGAACTCGGCGACCGCGACGAGCGCTGCCGCTCCACCCCCGACCCCGTTGAACAGGGCCACCATCTGCGGCATCGCCGTCATCTTCACGGTCCGCGCGCCGATCACACCGACGACGGCGCCGATCGCAGCCCCGAGAGCGAGCAGCCACCAGTTGCCGATCCCCTCCAGCGCGAGGGTCGTTCCGATCGCGACGATCATCCCGAGGCCGCCGACCCAGTTCCCCTGCCGCGCACGCTTCGGCGACGACAGGAAGCGCAGCGCGAGGACGAAGCAGATGATCGCGACGAGATACAGCAGCCCGACGACGTCGGGATCCGAGATCACCTGTCGTCCTTCCGCGGCTCGGGCCGGCGCTTGAACATCTCGAGCATCCGGTCGGTGACGAACCAGCCACCGACGACGTTCGCGCTCGCGAGGATCATGGCGACGAGCCCGATCACCTTCGTGAAGGTGTCGTCGGCCGTCCCGAGGATGATGATCGCGCCGACCACGACGATCCCGTGGATGAAGTTCGTCCCCGACATGAGCGGGGTGTGAAGCATCGTCGGAACCTTCGAGATCACCTCGAAGCCGAGGAAGATGGCGAGCACGAGGATCGTCAGCTCGACGACGAGCGAGAGGTCGGTCATTCGCTCACCTCCGGTTCAGGGCTGTCGGGGGTGCCGCGGCCGGCAACGCAGGCTCCGGTGGTGATCTCGTCAGACCAGTCGAGCGCGAGCACGGCTCCCGGGGCGAGATGCTCGAGGAGCGCGACGACGTTGCGCGCGTACAGCCGGCTCGAGTCGGCCGCCATCTCGGCCGGGAGGTTCGTCAGACCCACGATCGTGACACCCTCGCGCACTATCTCCTCGCCGGGATGGGTGAGCTCGCAGTTCCCGCCGGTCTCGGCGGCGAGGTCGACGATGCACGAGCCGGGGCGCATCTGCGCGACCGCGGAGGCGGGAATGAGCTTCGGCGCCGGGCGGCCGGGAACGAGCGCGGTCGTGATCACGACGTCGAAGTCCGGGATCCGCTCCTCGAGCGCTCGCTGCTGCGCCGCCTGCTGGTCCGCGGTCAGCTCCTTCGCGTAGCCACCCTCGGTCTCCTCGCCCGTTACCCCGAGCTCGAGGAACTTCGCGCCGAGCGACTCGACCTGCTCGCGGACTGCGGGTCGAACGTCGAACGCGGAGACGACCGCGCCCAGGCGTCGCGCTGTCGCGATCGCCTGCAGCCCGGCGACCCCTGCGCCGAGGACGAGCACGCGCGCCGGCGCGACCGTCCCGGCTGCTGTCATGAGCAGCGGGAAGAGCTTCGGGACGCGATCGGCCCCGATCAGCGCGGCCTTGTAGCCGGCGACGGTCGCTTGCGAGGAGAGGGCGTCCATCGACTGGGCTCGCGTCGTCCGTGGAATCGACTCCATCGCGAATGCGACCACACCCTGGCTCTCCAGCCGTGCGATCCCGTCAGGGTCGGTCAGTGGTGCCAGGAACCCGATCAGGATCGTCCCGCGCTCGAGCGCCGCTACCTCGTCTCCCGTCGGGCGACCGACGCGCACGACGACATCTGCGTCCTGCAACAGGGCGGCGCGCTCCGCCACCACGGCGCCTGCGTCCGTGTACGCCTCGTCGGCAAACCCGGCGGCAGCCCCGGCGCCGCGCTCGACGGCGACGGCGAAGCCGTTCCCCGTCAGCCGTGTCACCGCCTCGGGCGTCAGGCCGACCCGACTCTCGCCGGGTGCGGACTCCCGAGGCACGCAGACTCTCATGGCGCCGAGAATCTACTGGGAAGGGATCGACCGCCGGAGCGGGAACCAGAAGCTCCGATGACCCGCCTGGCCACGTTCTCCGCGGCGATGAGCGTCTGCGACCCCGGGCTCGACGCGCACACCGCGCGTGTCGAGTCGTACGCAGAGGCGATCGCGACCCGGCTCGGCTGGGAGGCAGATCGCCTCGAAGAGCTCAAGCTCGGGGCCGCGTTGCACGACGTCGGCAAGATCAACGTGCGACCGGAGGTGCTGAGCAAGCCCGGCCGGCTGGACGAGGCGGAGCTTGCCGAGATCCGCGCGCATCCGGTCGAAGGCGTGTGGCTCATCGCTGGCGTGCCGTCGTTGACCGCGGCGCTGCCATATGTGCTGTTCCACCACGAGCGCTGGGACGGGCTTGGCTACCCGACACGCCGCCGGATGACCGAGATCCCGATCGAGGGTCGGATCATCGCTGCCGCTGACGCGTTCGATGCGATGACCTCGCCGCGCCCCTACCGTCCGGCCGGTGACGTCACCGAGGCCGTGGCCGAGCTGCGACGATGCGCTGGAAGCCAGTTCGACCCCGACACGGTCGAGGCGCTGATCGATGCGGTCGAGTCGGGGCAGGTTTCCGCCGCCGCGTAACGCTCGGCCCATCGCCGCACGCCCGTAGAGGCCGGGCATGCCCGGCCTGTCCCGGCGAAGCCGGGACATCGCCGATCGCCGGTTGGTGTTCGTTCGGTTGCCGTTACGGTCCCCCAGTTGCGATTCGGCCTGGGGTGCCGCCGCTTTGCGTCGGCACGGGCCGGGCATGCCCGGCCTCTACAACGCCGACCAAACCTCGAGCTTGGTGCGGGTGCGCCGGATCACCTCGTCCGTGAACTCCGTCGTCCCGTGGTGGCCACCGAGATCGGCGGTGCGGACGCCCTCCGCGACCGCCTCGAGGCTCGATTCCCGAATCGCGCGACCGGCGGCTTGGGTGGCTGGCATCATCGCTGTGGGAGAGCAGCGCGCCCGCGGCGAGGATCATCGCCATCGGGTTGGCCACGTCCTTGCCCTGGAGCGACGGCGCGGTGCCGTGCGCCGCCTCGGCCATCAGCGCGGACGGGACGTAGTCCTCACCGAACGCGACGAGCAGCGACTCCGACCCTGCGATCGAGCCGAACAGCGGGAGCACGAGATCGGACAGGATGTCCCCGTCGCGGTTGAGCGCCGGGATGACCATCGGCGCGCCGCTCGAGGAGATGAGGAGCGCAAACGTCGCGTCGATGAGCTGCGGCTCGTACGGAACCTCGGGATGCCGCTCCGCGGCCGCATCCATCTCCTCCTTCAACATTCCCTCGTAGATCGGGCTGACGGTGTACTTCGGCCCACCGAAGACCTTGGCTCCCATTCGCTCGGCCTGCCGGAACGCGAACTCGGCGACCGCACGGCAGATCCCTCGCTCGATCCGCTCGGTCCGGAACGCCACCTCGGCATCCCCGACGCCCTCGCGCCACTCCTTGGCGCCGTACGCGTCGCCAACCGCCATCCGCACGACCGAGATCGGAGAATGGACGCCACCGAGTGGCACGACACCGGGGATCCTGCGGCCGGTTCGCACGATCACCTTGCCCCCGATCTCCTCGCGCAGGATCCGATTCGGAGAGCCCACATCCCCCTTCTCCTCCGGCGTGACGGTCGCAGCCTTGAGCCCGAGACCGTGCGTGCGTACGGCACGGGCGGCCTCGCTCACGACGGCGTTCTCGGTCTCGCGCCGATGCTCGAGCGACAGGTCGAAGCGCGGAAGGTCGAGCTCGAGCGCGATCACGTCGGGGGCGAGCACCCGCAGCGCGGCTTCGAGCAGCTCCTGTCCCGTCTGGTCGCCCTCGAGGACGACGATCGTCCGGCTCTCCATTCGAGCATTGTAGAGCCGGGCTCGCGCACAGCTCGCACCTCTGACTTCGCCGATATTCGATGCGATATGATCCGCCGGACATTCGGAGGAAATGTCGCAGTCGACCCTCGGAAGCTGGAGGAAATCATGGCTCGAAAGACCGTTCTCGTTTGTGACAGTTGTGGCGCGGAAGTAGGGGAGGGAAAGGGCGCTGTGTTGCGCGTGACGTTCAACGATGCGCGCCGGGGTGCAAAGCAAGCGGATTTGTGCGACAGCTGCGCCGGCGGAATGCCAGGCGCCGCGGTGGCCCGCAGGGGCCGCAAGCCGAAGTCGCTGTCGTAACGCTCGCGGCGGCGCGCACGCCGCACCGGGGCCACCGTCCGTCCGGCGTAACCCGACCCGGGACTACGATGGGCCAAGCTCGTGGGGCTCACGCTTGTCATCGGCCCGGCACATTCCGGCAAGATCGACCGTCTGCTCGGGGCCTACCTCGAGCAGACGGATGCCGATCCCTGGCTCCTCGTCCCGAACCGGGGTGATGTCGAGCGGCTCGAGCGCGAGCTGCTCGCGCGATGCCCGTCGCTGCTGGCAGGGCGGGTCGCGACGTTCGACGATCTCTTCGAGGCGGTGGCCGCCGGGTTGCCTGACCGCCCACGGCTGATCGGCCGCGCCGAGAGGTCGGTGCTGGTTGCGCGCGCCGTTACCCGCGTGACGCTCCGCTCGCTGGCCGCCTCTTCGCGTTCTTCGGGTTTCTCGGATGCGCTCGCGGTGGCGTTGGGGGAGCTCGAGGGAGGGCTGATCGAGACTGCCAGTCTCGACGGCGACCTCGGGACGCTCTGGCGTGCCTACAGAGCCGAGCTCGACGCCGCCGGCGTCGTCGATCGGCCTCTGCTCCGCCGCGCGGCGGTCGAGCGCCTGGCAGACGACTTCTCCGCGTGGGACACGGCACCGGTTCTGGCGTACGGGTTCGAGGACTTCACCGCGACGGAATGGCGAGGGCTCGAGCTCCTCGCGGCCCGCTCTCAGGTGACCGTCACGCTCCCGTACGAGGCCGGGCGAGCCGCTTTCGCATCGCTCGAGGGCACCGCCAGCGACCTCGCGCGGCTGGCAGGGCCGGAGGTGGAGGCGCTGACGCCCGCGAGTGCCTCGCACCTGCCCCCGGCACTGGCGTACGTCGAGCGGTCGCTGTTCGTCGAGGCCGAGACTGCCGCTCCCCCGCTCGACGGGGCGCTCCGGCTGCTCGAGGGTGCCGGGTCGAGAGGCACCATCGAGCTCGTCGCGGACGAGATCGCATCGTCGCTGCGCGATGGTGTCTCAGCTGACCGAATCGGGGTCGTGTGCGATTCGGTCGAACGGTGGCGCGTGCCGCTCGAGACCGCCTTCGGCGCCCTCGAGATCCCGTTCGTCGTCGAGGAGCCGCGCGCGCTCGGGCGTACGCCATTTGGCGCGGCGACGCTCGCGCTGCTGCGGTTCGCATGGGCCGGTGGTGGCCGCGCGGACCTGTTTCGGTTCCTGCGGTCGCCGTACTCCGGTCTGCAACGCGCGAGTGTCGACTTCGTCGAGGGCAGACTCCGCGGTCGCGCGGTGCACGAGCCAGAGCGCGTCGAGAGCGAGTCCGAGCGACTGCGCGGCGAGGCGATCCCGTTCGTCGCGGGCCTGCGTGGCCCTGGAACGCCACTCGACCGGGCCACTGCCGCGATCAGAGGTCTCGTCACCGCGGCGTACGGCACGGATGACCCGCGAGCAGAGGAGGTTGTCGCCGAGGATCTCCTCGCAGCGGAGGCCGCACTCCGCGTGCTCGGAGAGCTGGCCGGTCTCGAGGAGGTCTCGGCCGAGGAGATTCTTTCGGCGTTGGAGCGGGCGACGGTCCGCGCCGCCGCTGTCGGCCAACGCGGACGGGTCGCGGTGCTCGACTACCCGAGGGCCCGCACCCGCCGCTTCGACGTCATCGTGCTCGTCGGTCTGGAGGAGGGTGCGTTCCCGCGCCGGACGGTCGGTTCCCCGGTCCTCGACGACGAGCTGCGCGGCAGCCTCGGTGGGCGCCTCGATCGGCCCGATCCCGTGTCGCGCGACCGCTACCTCTTCTACACCGCCTGCACACGGCCCTACCGGCGGCTCGTGCTCGCTCGGGAAGCCGCGACCGACGACGGCGTCCCGCGCGAGCCGAGCCCGTTCTGGACGGAGGTACTCGGCCTGTTCGAGCCCGACGAGATCGGGCGGGCCACTCGTCGCCGGTCGCTCTCGGCAACCACCTGGCGGATCGAGCAGGCGCCGAGCGAGCGCGAGCGCCTGCGCGCTCTCGCCCGCCTCGCGTCGCACGACGTGGACGAGGCGCGTGCGCTCGCGGATGCCAACGGCTGGTCGCGGCGGCTGCAGCGTGCGACCGGCGCCTGGGGCCGCGCCACGCAGCTCGGCGAGACGACCACCCGGTGGCTGTCGCAGCGCACGAGCTTCTCCGTCACCGAGCTGGAGCGCTTCGCCGATTGCTCCTCTGCCTGGCTCATGGAACGGGTCGTCGACCCCAAGACGATCGACGCGGAGCCCGACGCGCTGTTGCGCGGTTCGCTTGCGCACACGGCGCTCAATCGGTTCTCGCAGGCGGTGCCGAAGGAGCTCGGCGTCGACCGGGTGGCCGACGCCCCCCTCGAGGACGCGCTGGCGCTGATGCGACGCTGTGTCGCCGACGCGCTCGAGTCGGGTGTGCGCCTCGAGCTCACCGACGTGCAGTTCGCCGAGCTGCGCGAGACGCTGCTGCGCGATCTCGAGGGGTTCGTCGGTGACGAGTTCGGAACGAAGCTCGCGCTCGTTCCGCGGCGGTTCGAGCTTGCATTCGGCAGCGAGCGCGCGGCACCCGAGCTCCAGCGCGGGCTCGCGATCGGCGACGGTCTCACCGTCTCGGGCAAGATCGACCGGGTCGATGTCGACCCGTTCAGCGCCCGCGGGATCGTGCAGGACTACAAGTCGGGGCGGGCGCCCTCGGCCGCCGAGATCGATCGCGAGCTGCGGTTGCAGATCCCGCTCTACCTGCTCGTACTGCGCGATCTCGCGGGAATCGAGCCGATCGGAGGGCTCTATCGCTCCCTTTCCCGCCGTCGCGACCAGCGTGGCATCCTCCGCAGCTCGGCGGCCGACGATCTCCCGGGGTTCACGTCCACCGACTACCTGGACGAGGAGAGGTTCTGGGAGCAGGTCGAGACGGCGCGCGGGCGTGCGCTCGAGTACGCCGGTCGGATCCGGACCGGCGACGTCCGTCACGACCCGAAGGACGGCTGTCCGTCGTGGTGTGACCTCTGGCCGATGTGCAGGGTCGAGCGCTCATGAGCGCGGTTGTGGCCGAGCGCCGCCTCAACGAGGAGCAGCAGCTGGTGGCCGACGCCCAGGGCGTCGTGTTCGTGTCGGCGGGCGCCGGAACGGGCAAGACGGCGGTGCTCGTCGATCGGTTCGTCCGGGCGACGTGCGAGCGGGGGATCGACGTCGGCTCGATTCTCGTGATGACCTACACGCGCAAGGCGGCGGGCGAGCTGCGGGCACGCATCCGCGCCGCGCTCCTGGCGCAGGGGCGCCCAGATCTCGCGCGGGAGCTCGACGGTGCCTGGATCTCGACCGTGCATGGCTTCTGCAGCCGCCTGTTGCGACAGCATCCGTTCGAGGTCGGTCTCGATCCCCGCTTCCGAGAGCTCGACGAGGCGACCGCGGTCGTCCTCCGTGGAGAAGCGTTCGACCGCGCGCTGTCGGGGTTCGTGCGGGACGGGGGCGACGAGAGGCTCCGGCTGCTCGCCACCTACGGCTCGGCAGGGCTGCGTCGAATGCTCACACGCGTCCACGAGACGCTCCGCTCCGCGGGTCGTGACCTCGTCCTCGCGCTGGGTGAGCACCCGCCGCTCGACGACGCGATCACGGCCCTGCGCGAGGCGGCGCGGCAGCTCGAGGACGATCCCGGCGCGACCGACAACCAGCGCGCAAACGCCGCACGCGCGCTCGAGCTCGTCTCGCTGGGCGCGGCGCCCGAGCGGCTGCTCGATCTCGCGTCGATCGCGTGCAGGGGAGCGCGCGCAGCAAGCTACGAGGAGGCGCGGCGTGGGGTGGAGCGTGGCTCGCTCGAGACGCTGGCGGCGAGCGACAGAGAGCTCCTCCAGGAGCTGCTCGACGGGTACGCGGCGGAGCTTGCTGCCGCGAAGCAGCGCGAGGGCGTCGTCGACTTCGAGGACCTCCAGCTCTTCGTGCGGACGCTGCTGGTCGAGCACCCCGACGTCCGCGCGCGTGAGGCGGCCAGATTCCGCCTGATCATGGTCGACGAGTTCCAGGACACGAACCGCCTGCAGTGCGAGATCGTCGATGCGATCGCCGACTCCGAGACCGAGGTCTTCTTCGTCGGCGACGAGTTCCAGTCGATCTACGGGTTCAGGCACGCCGACGTCGAGGTGTTCCGGGAGCGTCGTGCGGCCGCGGCGAACGTCCACGTGCTGCGTCAGAACTACCGCTCACGGCCCGAGGTGCTGGACGCAGTCAACCACCTCTTCTCGACGGCGTTCGGCGACGAGTTCCAGCCGTTGACCGCGTCCGGGACGTTCTCGAGCCCGACGCTGGGCCACCCGGTCGAGCTGCTCGTCACGGACAAGGGCTCGTACCGGGAGGGGTCCGTCAGCTGGCGCCACGCGGAGGCCAGGCAGATCGCGCGACGCGTGCGCGAGCTGGTCGACACGGAAACCGCGCTCCCCGGTGAGATCGTGTTGCTGTTCGCGGCGGGAACCGACGCCGAGCTGTACGAGGAGGAGCTCAGACGGGTCGGCCTGCCGACCTCGCGAGCGACGGGCAAGAGCTACTTCGGCCAGCAGCAGGTCGCGGACCTCCTCGCGTACCTCGCGTTGCTCCAGAACCGGTACGACGACCGGGCGCTGGCAACCGTGCTCGCGTCGCCGCTCGTGGGCGTCTCCAACGATGCGCTCGTCACGATCAGGCGCAACGCGACCCGGCGCCCGCTCTACACGGCGATCGAGCGGGGTCTCCCGGACGGGCTCACCGAGGACGACCGGCGGCTCCTGCGCGCGTTCCTCCAGCGCTACGAGCGCCTGGTGGGCATCTCGCGCCGGATCGGCCTCGAGCATCTGTGCGAGCGGATCCTCGTCGAGCACGACTACGACCTGGCGATGCTCGTCCGCTGGGACGGGACGCGCCGCTACGCCAACGTGCGCAAGCTGGCTCGGATGGCCCGCGAGTTCGAGGCCGCGCGTGGGGCCGATCTCGGCGGCTTCGTCCGGTACGTGCGCGACCTCGGCGCTTTCGGTGCGAAGGAGATCGAGGCGGTCTCCGAGGAGGAGGGGGCCGACGCTGTCCGGCTGCTGACGATCCATGCCGCCAAGGGCCTCGAGTTCAAGGTGGTGATCGTGGCCGACGCCGGTCGCGACACGTCGGGGCCGGTACATCCCGATGAGATCCTCGCCCTGTCGGATGGCCGCTTCGGGTTTCGGGCGGTCAACCCGGCTCGTGGCGAGCGGCAGCCCGTGTTCGACTACGAGTCCGTCGAGGAGGCGCACGGGGAGCGTGAGGGTGCCGAGCGCCTGAGGCTCTATTACGTCGCGATGACGAGGGCGATCGACCGGCTGATCGTGTCGGGGGCGATCGACTTCGACCGGACGGCCGATCGCGTCACGCCGATCGGGTGGGTGCTCGACCGGCTCGACGCGCACGACGAGCTCGCCGCGGCGCCCGCGACTCCGGTCGAGCTCGTCCGCGGTGATGCCCGGTTCCTCGCGCGCGTCGCGCGGGGAGGAGAGCCCGAGACGGACCGTGTCGAGGCGATCGACCCCGCGCCCGGGGCCGAGCCGGAGCCCGAGGAGCCCGGCGCGCAGCTCGCGCTGTTCGAGGAGCTGTCGACAGGTCCTGCGCGGCAGGGGCTGCGGCTTGCCGTCGCTCGCCGAGCTCCCGCAGCCCGAGGGCTTCGAGCCGAGGCGGCTTTCGTACAGCGCCATCTCGCTGCACGAGCGGTGCTCGTACCGCTTCTGGGCCGAGCGGGTCGCGGGCATGCGGCCGAGGCCGCTCGTCGTCGAGGACGGAACCGGCGGTCTCCATGCGACCGAGATCGGTGACGCCGTCCACCGCTTGCTGGAAGCGGTCGACCTGTCCACGCCGACCGCCCCGTCGCGCGACGAGATCGCCGCCACCGTCGAGGGCTGGTATCCCACCGTGAGCCCGGACGAGCTCGAGCGAATCGCAACGCTCGTCGAGGCGTACTGCCGCTCGTCACTGGCACGCCGAGTGGCGGAGCTCGACGGCGCGCATCCCGAGCGGTCGTTCACGTTCCTCCACGACGAGGTGCTGCTCGTCGGTCGGCTCGACGTCGTCCACCACGACCGCCGTGCAGGGCTCGTTCTCGACTTCAAGACGAACCTCGTCGAGGGTCGCACGACCAACGAGATCGTCGACGACGAGTACGCGTCGCAGCGCGCCGTGTACGCCCTCGCCTGCCTGCTCACGGGGCTCGAGCAGGTCGAGGTCGTCTACCAGTTCCTCGAGCGCCCGGAGGAGACGGTGACCGCGACCTTCACGCAGGCCGACCTGCCCGCGCTCCAGGCAAGCCTCTCCGAGCGGATCGCCGCGATCAGGACAGGGACGTTCACCCCGAGCCCGAGCGCGTTCGCGTGCTCGGGCTGCCCCGCGCTCGACGTCGTCTGCGCCGGGCCGGCCCTCGGGCAGGGCGAAGACGAGCCTTGGTGAGCTCCCGTGGCGCGTAGCTACGTCCGCGAGGCGCGCATCCGCGGGCTGGGCACGCGACGCGAGCGGATCGGGCCAATCGTCTCCCGGCTCGCCGACGAGCATGCGGACGCCGAGATCGCGCTGCGGTTCGGCAGCGACCTCGAGCTCCTGGTCTCCGTGATGCTCTCGGCCCAGACGACCGATGCGAACGTGAACCGCGTCACGCCCGCGCTCTTTCGGAAGTACCGGACACCGGAGGACTACCTCGCGGTGCCTCGCGAGGAGCTCGAGCAGGACATCTACGCGACCGGGTTCTACCGCCAGAAAGCGCGCGCGATCCAGGGCGCGATGCGTGTCCTGCTCGAGGAGTTCGACGGCCGCGTCCCGCGGAGGATCGAGGAGCTGACCCGGCTCCCGGGCGTGGCCCGCAAGACCGCAAACGTCGTGGCCGCCGAGCTGGGCGACGCCCAGGGAATCGTCGTCGACACGCACGTTCGTCGCCTGTCTCAGCGACTCGGGCTGACACGGAACGACGACCCCGTGAAGATCGAGCGCGATCTCGTGCGAATCGTCCCCCGCGGCGACTGGGCACGCTTCCCGCACCTGCTCATCTGGCACGGGCGCCGTGTCTGCGACGCGCGGAAACCCCGTTGCGAGGCGTGCGTCCTCGTCGACCTGTGCCCAGCTGCTCGCGTGCCCGCTATGGCCTGACCCAACGCTGGACGACGATCCGGTCGGACACGCGGCGCTGCTCGAGGAGCGCGTACCGTGGAGTCGGGACCGCTGACCGCGCAGCATCGGCAGCGCGGTCGGGATCGCCGAGCACGACGACCGCGACGACGTCCCCGCCGGCTCGGAGGCGCGGTTGCGTCCCGCCGAGCTCGCGCTCGAGCGCGCTCGACGCGCGATCCGGCACGACGACGACCGTGTCGGGGGCCCGTCCGTGCTGCACCGCCCGCGCCGCGCCACGCCAGTCCTCGGCCGGTGTCGCGAGATACCACCATGCCAGTCCCGCGATGGCGAGCCCTGCGAGAGCGGCAGTCGCGTAGGCGACGAGCTCGGGACGTGGGAGCGCGGCGACGCCCGCGCCTGCGGCGAGGGCAACCCCGGCGAGAGCGATCGTCCCGGTCGTTTCGGCTTGAACCGGGACGAGCGCCCCGGCGAGCAAGGCGATCGCCAGGGGCGCGACGATCAGCGCTCCGTCGAGGGTGACCTTCCACCGCGCCGGCTCGGTCCCACGACCGCGCGCGGTCGCGACGAGACCGACGACCGCGAGCGCGGCGAGGGCGACGTTCCACGCCAGCGCCGTCCAGGGCCCGTCGATCAGCTCGCCAACGGATCCTCCCGACGCATCGCTCCAGCGGTCGGCGGCAACGGAGGCGCCGAGCACGAGCGAGACGAGAGCCGGTATGGCGAAGGCGAGCAGCGGTAGCCGGCGGTGGTCCCGGCTCGTCCTGAGCGCGGTCGTGGCGGCATGTGCCACGAGCACTCCGATGCAGGCGGGGTGCAGGAGCGGCAGCAGCGTGGCCAGGCCTGCGTACTCCGCCCAGCGACCCGGGGTTCCGCCGTCCAGTGCTCGCAGGAGCAGCCAGGTCGCCGCGAGCACCGCCGCGAGCGACAGCGCGGCGGGACCGACCCGCTGGGCGGCGACGACACCCGGTGCGGCGGTCGCCACCACGAGCCCTGAGACGACGCCCGCGAGCCGTCCGTGGAGCCGTCGCCCGACGATGTAGGCGAGGAGCGCCGCCGCGACGAACGCCGCCACCGACGGGATCCGGACGAGCCATGCGTTCGTCGTGACCGCCGCCAGCGGCCGGAACAGGAGGGTCGTGAGGAGCGCGCCAGGTTCTTCGTGGAGCACCGAGCGGAAGGCGTCCGGCAGTGTCTCGGACGACGATGCGACCGTGGCGGCCTCGTTGGCCGTCAGCGGCTTCTGCCCGAGCAGGAGCGCGCCCAGCGCGAGTGCGACGCCGCCCGCGATGAGCGGTGAGAGACCCTCCAGGATGGTGGCGATCCTTGCCCCGGCCACGTCGGCGCGGGAGGGCGTCACCTCGGCGGTCACGGGGAGGACGCTACCGCTCACCGGTCTCGCCGACCCCGGAACCTGGCTCAGATCCAACGTTTCCACCGGAAGAAGGCGAGCTGCGCGAGCGTCGTGAGGACGATCAAGCCGACCGACATCCCCACCGTCCACCACCAGCGTCGGAACTCGCCGGCGAAGTTCTGTCCGTAGAAGCCGGTGATGAGCGTCGGGACGAGCACGAGCGACGCGACGACGGTGAGCTTCTTGACGACCTCGTTTTGCGACTCGGCCACCCGGGACTGAACGTAGTCGCGGACACCCCCGAGGAGGTCGCGCGCGATGTCGAGCTCCTCGGAGGCTCGGACGAGGGTGTCGTACGTGTCGGCGAACGCCGACTCCACCTCGTCGGGGAACAGCCGGTTGTCGCCCAGGTCGAGGCGTCCGTCGAGCACGCGTCGCGTCGCTGCCCGGGTCGCGGTCACGTTCCTGCGCCCGATCAGGATCTCGTGCCGGAGGTTCGAGATGCGCCGGCGGATCTCCTCGCCGGTCATGGCCTCGACGTCGTCCTCGAGTCGGTCGATCGAGATGTAGACGGCATCGACGAGGTGCATGTAGGCGTCCGTGACGTCGTCGACGAGCCGATGGAGGAGCATCCCGACGCTACGACCGCTCTCGACCGCCGTGTCGAAGGCGCCGAGCGAGGCGAGCTCTCCGCCCGGGCTCTGCTTCCGGATCGTCACGATCGTGTCCGTCGTCGCTACGACGTCGAGCTCGAGGTAGTCGAACGTGTCGTCGTGATCCGCCGGGCGTGGCACGAGGAGCACGGCGACCAGGTGGCGGCCGTGCGACTCGAACACCGGACGTGCATCGCGACCGTCACCGGCCGGCTCCGTGAGCAGCTCGAGTGCATCGGCATCGAGCGCCCCGGCGATCGTCCGCAGGAGCTCGTCCCGGGTCGGGTCGACGAGGTCGGTCCAGGGCACCGTCACCTCATACCGAGGCTAGCGCGCGGATCGGCCGGGCCGTCCGCCCGGCGGGGCTCTACGACGCCGCCGCGACCGCGGCGTGTCGCTGCTCGCTGAGCCAGCGCTCGGCGTCGAGCGCCGCCGCGCATCCCGATCCTGCGGCCGTCACCGCCTGCCGGTAGACGTGGTCCTGCACGTCGCCCGCGGCGAAGACTCCGGGGATGTTCGTCTCCGTGCTCTTGCCACGCGTGACGAGATACCCGGTGTCCGGCTCGTGGTCGAGCTGGTCGAGGAACAGTGCGGTGTTCGGGTCGTGCCCGATAGCGACGAAGAGCCCGTCGGTCGAGAGCTCGCTCGTCTCGCCTGTCACCGTGTCGCGGAGCAGCACCCCCGTGACCTTCGTGTCACCGAGCACCTCCTCGACCGTCTTGTTGAGGACGAGCTCGATCTTCTCGTTTGCGCTCGCGCGGTCGACCATGATCGGCGATGCCCGAAACTCGTCGCGTCGGTGGACGAGGTACACCTTGCTCGCAAACCGGGCGATGAACGTCGCCTCCTCCATTGCCGAGTCTCCGCCCCCGACCACGACGACGACCCGGTCGCGGAAGAACGACGCGTCGCACGTGGCGCAGTACGAGACCCCCCGACCCTGCAGCGTGACCTCCGATCCGAGCCCGAGCTGGCGGGCGCTCGCGCCGGTGGCGATGATCACCGACTCGGCCCGGTACTCGTCGTCGCCGACCCACACGCGGAACGGTCGCTCCGAGAAGTCGACCCGGGTGACATCGTCGGTGACGAACTCGGCGCCGAAGCGCTCGGCCTGGTGACGGAACTCCTGCATCATCACAGGCCCCATCACCCCGTCCGGGTAGCCGGGGTAGTTCTCGACGTCGCTCGTGATCATCAGCTGCCCACCCCACTGGAAGCCCTCGATTACGAGCGGCTCGAGGTTGGCTCGCGCGCTGTACAGCGCTGCGGTGTAGCCGGCGGGGCCGCCGCCGATCACGATTACGTTCCGAATCTCATTCACGTCCGTTCCCTGCTCCTCGATGTCGTGGCTCTACCGTAGTCAACGTCCCTGCCTCGCGCCCTGTTCCACCCCGGCACGTCTCGAACAGAGGACGAGAGGTGCCTAGGCGGCGTGCACGTCGTGCGCGACCACCTCGAGCGAGGGCTGCTCGTCGGTTACGAGCTCGGGCGCGTTGAGCGCACGTGTCTGGCGATCGACGGGTGCGAGCTCCGGGACATCGATGCCTGTGATCCCGTGCCGCTCGAACGCCCGGGCCTGTGGGAGCACGCGTGTCTCGAGCGAGCCGACCGTCTCGTTGTACGCCTTCACCGCGGTGTCGAGCGACTTGCCGAGCTTCGTGACGTGGGCGCCCATTGTCGACAGCCGTCGATAGAGCTCGCGCCCGAGGTCGCTCACCTGCCGGGCGCTCTCGGCGATCGTCTCCTGTTGCCAGACCGCCGCGACGGTGCGCAGCAGCGACATCAGCGTGCTCGGTGAGGCGATGATCACCTGCTGCGCCCAGCTGTCCTCGGTCAGGCGCGGGTCGTGCTCGTGGGCGACCCGCAGCAGGGTCTCGTCCGGGACGAACATCACGACGAAGTCCGGTGCCGGCGTGAACTGGCGCCAGTACGCCTTGGCGGACAGCTTCGTCATGTGGTCGCGCACCTGGCGAGCGTGCGACGCGAGCCGCTCGCGTCGCATGTCGTCGTCCGTCGTCTCGAACGCCTCGAGGTACGCCTGCAGGGGAACCTTCGCGTCGACGACGATCGACTTCCCGCCGGGGATCCGCACGACGAGGTCGGGGCGCAGGAGGTCGCCGTCCTCGTTCCTCGTCGAGCTCTGCGCGGTGAAGTCACAGTGCTCGAGCATCCCCGCGAGCTCGACGACGTTGCGTAGTTGCGACTCCCCCCACCGACCGCGGACGTTCGGCGAGCGAAGCGCGTTCGCGAGCGTGCCGGTGCGGTCGGCGAGAGTCTCGACCTGCTTCTGGAGGGCGCCGTACGACTGCGCCCGGGCCCGGTCGGCCGCTTCGACCTGTATCCCGACGCGCGCCAGCGACTCCTGTAGCGGCGCGACCGTCGTCTCCAATCGCGTGCCCGCAAGCTCGAGGAACTGCGTGCTCGTCGCCTGGAAGGCCTCGGTCGATGCGGTGCGCACGGCCTGTGCGAGCCGCTCGTCGAACCCCGCCTCCGAGGCATCGAGCCGCGCGGTCACGTCGGCAAGGCGCTCGCGGAGGACGATGTTCTGCTCGACCGTCGCACGCTCTTGCGCGTGACGGCTGCGAAACGCGAGCAGGGCTGCTCCGACCCCGAGCGCGAGGCCGACGACCAGACCGGTGACGAGCGCGAGGATCGTCATGAGGGCCAGTGACCGTAGCTCGCGGGTCGGACGACACGGAGCGCCGCTATCGTGCCGCGATGCCTCCGAAGCGGCGTCCCCACGGGTCCAAGACACCGGGCGCGAAGGGAGCGAAGGGCCCTCCGGCCCGGGCGAAGCCCAAGCCCACCCGGCCACCCGGCGCTCCCGGCGGGCGCCCGATCTGGGTCAGTGCCCTGATCGTGGCCGCGGTCCTGCTCGTCGGTGGCGTCTGGGCGTACACCGCGTTCGGTCGGGACAAGGGCAAGACGGGCGAGCCCGGCGACGCGCGGGCCGAGCTCGAGGCCGCCGGCTGCACGCTCCAGGTCGTCCCGGGCGTCCTGAACAAGTCCGACCATTCGGACGTCCCAACGCCCGACACGATCTCGCCGCTCTGGAACACGGATCCCCCGACGAGCGGGCCGCACTACGGCACTCCGGCGCTCTTCGGGACCTACGACACGCCGCTCCAACTCGCGCGCGCGGTGCACAACCTCGAGCACGGCGGGGTGTACATCCTCTACGGATCGAAGATCGACGCGGCAGAAGTCGACGAGCTGCGCCGCTTCGCGACCCGCCATCCGGAAGGGACGCTGCTCGCGCCCCTTCCCCGTCTCCGCCGGACGATCGCCCTCGGTGCCTGGATCACTCCGTCCGGGAGCGTGCACGGCAACCAGCGCGGCAAGGGTGTCCTCGCCCGGTGCCCGTCGTACGACGACAAGGCGTTCGGGGCGTTCCTCGACGCCTACCAGTTCTACGGGCCGGAGCGGTTCCCGCCTTCGGCGCTCGCACCGGGCAACTGAGATAGCGATGCCGGGGGAGGGATTCGAACCCCCATGTCCGTGGACAGCCGGTTTTAAGCCGACCGCGTCTGACCAGTTCCGCCACCCCGGCGGGGGCTCAAGTCTACGGTCCCGCAGCCGCGATCCAGCGATGACCCGGCGGTAGACTCCTCGCGCCATGGCGAGCATCGACCAAGCGGCGTCGTACCACGATCTCGAGTACGACACGCCGCTCTACCGGACCGCGATCGCGCAGTTCGATCAGGCCGTGCCGCACGCGGAGGTCGATCCTGGGATCGCCGAGCGTCTCCGCCATCCCGAGCGCTCGACGATCGTCGCCTGCCCGATCAAGCTCGATGACGGACGGCGGGTCGTCTTCCCCGGCTACCGCGTCCAGCACTCGAGCGTGCTCGGGCCCACCAAGGGCGGGATCCGCTACGACGCGGGGGTGTCGCTCGGCGAGTGCGCCGCGCTCGCGGTGTGGATGACGTGGAAGTGCGCGCTGTTGCGGCTGCCGTACGGCGGCGCAAAGGGCGGCGTTCGCTGCGAACCGCGCGCCATGTCGCGCGGCGAGCTCGAGCGGCTCACCCGCCGTTTCACGAGCGAGCTGCTGCCGATCATCGGGCCGCAGGAAGATATCCCTGCGCCCGACATGGCGACGAACGAGCAGACGATGGCCTGGATGATGGACACCTACTCGATGCAGCGCGGCCACGCCGTCCCGGAGATCGTGACGGGGAAGCCGATCTCGATCGGCGGCTCCGTGTTCAGACACGAGGCGACCGGGGCCGGTGTCGTGATGGTCGTCGCGCGCGCTTGCGAGCGACTCGGCTGGAAGCTCTCCGAGCAGCGCTGCGTCGTGCAGGGTTTTGGCAACGTCGGTGGGATCGCCGCCCAGGAGCTCGTCGATCGCGGCGCTACCGTCGTCGCGGTGTCGGACATCTCGGGCGGTGTCTTCGATCCGGCCGGCCTCGATATCCCCACGATGAGCGCGTACGCGCGCGAGCACGGCTCGCTCGAGGGGTGGACGGCCGGGGCGCGCATCTCGAACGAGGAGCTGCTCGAGCTCGAGTGCGACATTCTCGTGCTCGCCGCGCGCGAGGATCAGATCCATGGCGACAACGCGTACCGGTTACGGTGCCGGCTCGTTGCCGAGGGTGCAAACGGCCCCACGTCGCTCGAGGGGGACGTCGTCCTGCGTGAGCGTGGGATCCCGGTGCTCCCCGACATCCTCACGAACGCTGGCGGGGTCACGGTCTCCTACTTCGAATGGGTCCAGGACCTCGGCCGCCTGTTCTGGGGGCGGGATGAGATCCGCGCGAAGCTCGCGGAGAAGCTGAACGACGCGTTCGATCGGGTCTGGGAGATCTCGAACGAGCGTGCGCTCCCCCTCAGGACGGCCGCGCTCGTCGCAGGGATCCGCGACGTGTCCGCCGCGCTCGAGGCGCGCGGGCTCTACCCGTGATGGACCGCGTCCGCGACGCGATGATCGCCGAGCCGCGATCGTTGCCGGCCGGAGCGTCGGCGCAGGAGGCGGGGGAGATCCTCACGCCCACCGAGGTCAGAGCGGTGTACGTCGTCGACGACGCTGGTGGGCTGACAGGCGTCGTGACGCGGAAGACGCTCGTCTCGAAGGTCATCGCCGGAGGGCTCGATCCCCGTTCGACGACCGTCGGGTCGCTCGCCGAGCCGCCGTACTACACGATCGACGCCGACGAGACCCTCGACGACGCGTTCCGATTCCTCGAGGAGCACGATGCCGAGCGGGTGCCCGTGGTCGAGGCGGGCCGGCTCGTCGGGGTGCTCTCCCGCTCGGTCCTGCAACGCCGGCTCGCCGAGGACGAGGAGCCACCGGAGCTCGACCCGGCGGCGTAGCCAGTTCGCGCCTGCTCTCAGGCTGGCGCGATGTTGTGGTTGTGCCGGAAGACGTTCCGTGGGTCGTAGCGGCGCTTGACCTCGGCGAGGCGTGCGTAGTTCGGGCCGTACGCGGCCCTGACCGCGTCGTCGCCCTGGTCGTCCCCTAGGTAGTTGAGCCATCGCCGCTCGGTGAGGTGCGGTGCGAGCGCCGCATGAGTCTCGCGCGCCCACGCGACGTTCTCGTCGGTGGCGGCGGGATCGAGCCAGACCGCTGGGATGAGCAGGTTCCAGCCCTCCTGGCGGTGGGGGACAGCCATGGCGTCGACGGGAACCCGCGTGACCTGCCCGTGGAAGTGCTCGAGGAGGATCGCGCTCATCGGTGAGGGCACCGACGCGAACCGCTCCGTCATCGTGTCGATCAACCCGTCCGAGAGCCCGCCGGTGAAGCTCGAGAGCCAGTAGTTGAGCGAGCCGGCCGGGAATCCGGCGTCGAGGAGCGTGTTCATCACCGGGTACGGCATCGGCCCGACCTGCGTGACGAGCGGCTCGCCCCAGCCGAGGAACGGCGCCAGGTCGCGCTCCGCCTGCTCCGGCTCCCCCGTATGGAACACCACGAGCGCGGCGATCTTGTGCCCCGACCCGTCGGGAGCGTGGGCGAGGACCGCGAACACGGTCAGGTCGTCGGAGCAGTCGGCGACAGCGTCCCGGTAGAACCGAAGGAGGGCGGGAGCCGCATCCAGGGGGTGGGCGACGAGCCCGCCGGTGACGATCGACACCGGGTGGAGTCGATAGGTGAACGTGGTCGCGACCCCGAAGTTGCCGCCGCCACCGCGAAGCGCCCAGAAGAGGTCGGGGTGCGAATCCTCCGAGACGTCGAGGATCTCGCCGTCGGCCGTGACCAGCTCGACGCCGAGCAGGTTGTCGGCGGCAAGGCCGTGCTTCGCCATCAGCCAGCCGAGCCCGCCGCCGAGCGTCAGCCCGGCGATCCCGGTCGTGGAGATCGCGCCACCCGTCACGGCGAGGCCGTGCTCGGCGGTCGCATTGTTGAGCTCCGACCAGACGAGCCCGCCTTCGGCCCGGGCGGTTCGTGCCTCGGGATCCATCTCGATCCCCTTCATCTCGGCCAGGTCGACCATCACCGCGCCGTCCACGACAGCCCGGCCCGCCACGTTGTGGCCGCCTCCCCGGACGCACACCTCGAGACCGGACGTCGTCGCAAACCGAACCGTGGCTGCGACGTCGGCCGCGTTCCGGCAGCGGACGATGAGCGCCGGTCGGCGGTCGACGAGCCCGTTGTGGACGCGTCGGGCCGCCTCGTATTCGGCGTGCCCCGGCTGAAGCGCATGTCCGGTCAGGTTGCGCTCGAGGTCTGCGACGAGCTGGGGTTCGAGGCTCACGTGTGCACCTCCTACGGTCGCTGCCACCGGTGACCCTGCGGCGCGGAGTCTACGACCGTCATGGCTCGAGCGCGACGAGCGCCGCGGTCGCGATCGACGGCGGCGTCGATGCCGTACTCGGCGTAGACCTCGGGCTGGCTGCCCGTCTGGCCGAAGCGGTCGACGCCGAGCGGCACGGAGCGGGCGCCGAGGGCGCTGCCGAGCGAACGACGAGCGCGTGGCTCGCGCCGTCGATCACGGTGACGACGGGCAGGCCGCGCTCGGTCGGGTGCGACGAGCCGCTCGAGGTGCGACGCCGACGACGGTGCCGCCGCGCAGCGGCGCGCGTGCGGCGCGCCTGCCAGTCGCGGTAGAGCCGGTCGGGGCGAGGAGAGGCAGAGCACGGTCGCCTCGACGCCTTCCTCGCTCGGCGAGCAGCTCCGGCTGCCGCGAGCGTCTCCGGCACGATCGCGCCGCAGGCGGCGAGCAGGATCACGCGGTCGTAGCGCCTCGGCCCGGCGCTCGCGGAGCCGGAAGCCGCCCGCGACGACGTCGGCCCGGAGCCGCTCCTCGCCGAGTCGTGGCGACGCAGCCGGGAACGGCGCCTGGTCGATCGGCGTCGTCGAGAGCCGCAGGTACAGCGCCTCGCCCTCCGGCTTCTGCATGCGGGCGAGGGCGTCGAGCAGCAGCCACTCGAGCTCGCGTGCGTAGCACGGCTCCGCAGTAGGTGAGGCCCGGGTGTCTCGATGCCGATCCCGGGCGTCGAGAGCGACTGGTGCGCGCCGCCCTCGCGGGAGAGCGAGATGCCCGGACGGCGTGCCGGCCAGCACGAACCGCGACCCCGAGTACGTCGAGTAGACGATGCCCTCGAGCGCGCGCATCACGAACGGGTCGTAGAGCGTGCCGATCGGGAACAGGCGCTCGCGCTGGAAGTCCCAGCGTGAGCCCGAGCTGGCCGAGCAGCAGGACGAGGTTCATCTCGGCGATCCCCATCTCGATGTGCTGGCCGCCGGGCCCGACGCGCCACTTCAGCGGCGAGTCCTCCATCGCGTCGTAGACGGGCTCCTCGTCGGGGCCCCAGACGCCGGTCTTGTTGATGAAGCCGCCGAGGTTGGTGAGACGTCGAGACGTCGGGCGCGACCGTGACGAGGCGCTCGGCGACGCCGTCGACGCGCGAGAGGTCGAGCAGGATCGCGTCCGAAGGCCGCCTGGGTCGAGGTCGGTGGCGGTGTCGCGTGTCGAGCAGCGTCGCGGGCACCTCGACGATCGCGCGCGGGGCCGCGGTCGCCGCGGTCGAGGCGCGCGCCGCGCCTCGGCGAGCAGCGCGCCTTCGCTCGAGTCCGGCGTCGAACCCGTCCCACTCGTTCTCCGGGGTCAACCCGGTCGACCGTGCGCGGAGCCGCTCGATCTGGTCGCCGTCGAGCAGGGCCGAGTGGTTCTGCGGGCCGCCCGGCGATCTCGAGCCCGTAGCCCTTGATCGTGTAGGCGAAGATCACCGTCGGACGGTCGGTCGTCTCGCGCGCGCGGCCGAAGCGCGTCGAGCACGTCGGCGAGGTCGTGCCCGCCGAGGTCGCGGACGAGCAGCCCGACCGCGGCCGGCGTAGTCCGCGAGCAGACGCTCGAGCGCGGCGCGCTCGGTCGCCCTGCGCGCCGTCGAGGACGGTGGCGTGCACGACCTCCTCGGAGGCGCCGAAGAGCGCCTGGTACTGCTCGTTCGGCATCTCGTCGATCCGGCGGCGCAGCAGCTCGCCGCCGTCGCGGGCGTACGCCTCGCGGAGGCGCCGCCCGTACTTGAGCTCGATCACGTCCCAGCCGTTCGTCCGGAACTGCGCCTCGAGCTCGGCCGCCCGGATCCCGGGGATCACGCGGTCGAGCGACTGCCGGTTGAGGTCGACGATCCAGAGCACGTTCCCGAGCCGGCGCGTCAGCGGATCCGCCAGCGCCTCCCAGATGTTGCCCTCGTCGAGCTCGGCGTCGCCGAGCAGCGAGATGAAGCGGCCGCCGGTCGAGGTGCCGAGCCGCGTCTGCGACGAACCGGTCGGCGAGCGCGCCGAACAGCGGCGCGGCCGAGCCGAGCCCGACCGAGCCCGTCGAGTAGTCGACCGGGTACGGGTCCTTCGTCCGCGACGGATACGACTGCAGACCGCCGAAGTCGCGCAGCCGCGTCAGGTACGAGCGGTCGAGCCGACCGAGCAGGTACTCGATCGCATGCAGCACGGGCGAGGCGTGCGGCTTCACCGAGACCCGGTCCTCGCGCGTCGCAGGTCGGCCAGGTAGAGCGCCGTCATCAGCGTCACCATCGACGCCGACGACGCCTGGTGGCCGCCGACCTTCAGCGCGTCGCCCTTCGGCCGCTCACGGTTCGCGTAGTCGACGATCCGCACCGCCAGCCACAGCACGCGGCGCTCGATCGCTGCAAGCGTGGCGAGGTCGACGTCCGTCGGGGTGGTATGGGTCGCGCGTGCTGGTTCGGGCTGGCCCATCGCGCCGCCTACCGTGGGTCGAACGAGCCCGCGTACCCGTTGAGCGCGGGTTGCCCGCCGAGATGGGCGTAGAGCACGTGCGACCCCGGCTCGATCCGGCCGTCGCGAACGAGGTCGATCAGCGCCGCCATCGACTTTCCCTCGTAGACCGGGTCGGTCAGCATCCCCTCGAGCCGGGCGCACAGCCGGATCGCGTCGATGGTCTTCTCGTCGGGGATGCCGTAGGTGCCGGCGTGCCACTCGTCGAGGAGGACGATCTCGTCGGCGAGCGGGCGGTCGAGCCCGATCGCCTCCGCGGTGTGCCTCGCGATGCGCGCGACCTGGTCCCGGGTCTGCTCGACCGTGGCGGAGCCGTCGATCCCGAGCACGCGCCGGCCGCGGGCTTGTCCCGCGAACCCGGCGACCATCCCGGCCTGCGTCGAGCCCGTCACCGAGCAGACGACGATCGTGTCGAAGAAGACGCCGAGCTCCGCCTCCTGGTCGGCGACTTCGTCGGCCCAGCCTGCGAACCCGTGACCACCGAGCGGGTGGTCGCTTGCACCGGCGGGGATCGCGTATGGCTTCCCGCCTGCCTCTTCGACCGAGCTCAGCGCCTTCTGCCAGCTCTCGCGGAACCCGATGTCGAAGCCCGCGGTGGAGAGGCGCACGTCGGCGCCCATGATTCGTGAGAGCAGAATGTTCCCAACGCGGTCGTAGACGGGGTCGTCCCAGTCGACCCAGTGCTCCTGCACGAGCACGCACCCCAGCCCGAGATGGGCGGCGACGGCCGCGACCTGCCGGGTGTGGTTCGACTGCACGCCCCCGATCGAGACGAGCGTGTCGCAGCCCTGGGCGAGCGCGTCGGCTACGAGGTATTCGAGCTTGCGAACCTTGTTGCCGCCGTAGGCCAGTCCGGAGTTGCAGTCCTCGCGCTTCGCCCAGATCTCGACCTGTCCCCCGAGATGCTCGCTCAGCCGCTCGAGCCTGTGCACCGGCGAAGGGCCGAACAGCAGCGGCACGCGTGGGAAGTCGGCGAGCGCCATCCGGTCGGAGCCTAGTCCCCTCGGGCTCGGCTCAGGTTCCCGGCAGGAACCAGAGCATCCGCCTGACCGACTGGCGGGCCTCGCGCGCGGCGGCGAGCTGGATCTCGAGACGAGCTTTCGAGACGCGGAGCCGCTCGGCGGCCTCGGCGAGGTGCGCGCTGCTCTCATCGGCGCGCGCCAGCTGCTCCTCGATCTGGGCGGTTGCCTGCGCGATCCGGTCGAGCTCAGTTCCGAACCCACTATTGGCGGCTTTGAACCGGCGCCAGAGCGCGAGCCCGCGGAGGACGGCGTACGTCGCCCCGGCGGCGAGGCCGAGCAGGAATACGAGCAGTGCGAGCCAGATCACCGCCCAGATCCTACGCCGCCCGGCGAGAGCCGACCGCAGCCGCCGTTCGCGAACCGCGGTGCTATCATCGCTGGCTGCGACGCGGGGTGGAGCAGTCAGGTAGCTCGCCGGGCTCATAACCCGGAGGTCGCGGGTTCAAATCCCGCCCCCGCTACTCGAGAAAGCCCTGCTCAGCGGGGCTTTTTCGTTTTCGGAGTCACGGCTGATGACGCTGGCTGCAAGCGTTCTGCAAGCGTTTGTGCTGGCAGGCGTTCGAAGCGGGCTGTTCTAAGGGCTGCAGATCAGGCGAGAGCACGCTCGCGCAGGCGAGGCTCACTTCGCCTCATCTGTCCGGATGGACTCGAAACGTTGTTGCTCTCTCTATCGGAGGAGCAGCACGTCGAGGCTGTCGGCGAGCCAGTCGGTGTAGCGGTGGCGTGTCCAGCCGCGGACGCGGACGAGGAGTTGATGCAGCTCGGGGCAGGTGAGCGCCCAGACGGTTTCAACGGCTTCGTCGGCCGGGACGCGTAGCGGTCCGTTGGCGGCGAGGGCATCGACGAGCACGGCGAGGTTCTTCAGGCGCACGGCGTGCAGTCGGGCGAGGAGGTCAGCGAGCTCGGGCTCGGATCGGGAGGCGCCGGAGACGATCGCGACGATCGGGGCGGCACGTTCGAGGCGGAGGACGATGTCGGATGCGAAGAGACGCAGCTGCTCGTGCTGGTCGGTCGTGGCGGCGAGCGCGCGAGGCCCGTCCTGCTCGGGGACCGGCCTCGGGTCGTCTCCGCGAACGGCACGACCGACGAGCTCGCCGAGGAGTGTGCGCTTGTTCTGAAAGCGGGCGTAGACGGTTTCCTCGGAGACGCCCGCCCGCTCAGCGATCGCGGAGACGCTGGCACCGTCGAATCCCCGCTGCTCGAACAGCGTGGCGGCGGCGTCGAGCACGCGCTGCCGCGTCTGCTCGGCCTGCTCGAGGCGGCGCTCGGATCGGTAGGAGCGAGGCTTGACTTCGCCGTCCACGTTCACTACGGTACCAGTTTATTCAATAAGGTAATACTTTATCGAAAGGAGAGCATCGTGTCGCGCAGTCCCGAAGAGCTCGTTCGCCGCCTTATCGAAGAAGGTTTCAACCAGGGGGATCCCGACGTCGCCGACGAGCTGATCTCGCCCGACATGGTCGAGCACCAGAACTTCGGCCCTGACCACGCACCCGGGGCCGAGGGCGTCAAAGCCGTGATCGCCTCGCTGCGGCGCGCATTCTCCGACTTCCATCTCGAAATCGACGACCTCACCGTCGACGGCGACACCGTCTGGCTGCGCATGACCGGCACCGGCACCCACGACGGCTCCTTCATGGGCAACCCTCCCACCGGCCGCACCATGCGCACGGACGTCTTCGACAGCCTCCGGGTCGAGAACGACCGCATCGTCGAGCACTGGGGCGTCCCCGACCGACTCGGCACCCTCTTCCAGCTTGGACTCGCCCACCTGCCGGCCCGCCCGGCCGAACGGGCCTCTCGGCCCGCATAAAGCATCCCGGCTACCGCCGCCACCGAGGCCACGCCTCAGAGACATTCCCGGACACTGGCGCAGGCGAGACTCCTCGACTGATGACGTTGCAGGATGCGAAACTCGCTCGATCCCGCGAGGTTTTCGTGAGCGGGTCCAGGAAGGAGAGCACATGCACGCAACCGTACGAAGCTATGCATCCGACGGAGGTCTTGTCGATGCAGTGGCCGCCAACAAGGACGAGGTTCGCGATCTACTAACCGGCATCGCCGGCTTCCGTGCCTACCACATGCTGCGAACAGCCGACGGTGGCGCCGTGTCGATCAGCGTCTATGACGATGCCTCCGGGACGGACGCCTCCAACGCCGCCGCTGCGGGGTGGGTCCGGGACAACCTTCCAGGCCTTGCGGCTGCTCCGCCAGAGACGACAGCCGGAGAAGTCGCGGTCTCGTTCTGAGGGATTTCCGGGTCGGGGAGACCGTCCGATCGCGGTCTCCCCACTCCTCCGTCATGTGACATTCGCGAACGCTGGCGCAGGCGAGGCGGTCCTTACTCCGAGCGCTTGCCTCAGGGCCGTTGTCGCAGCCAATCATCGCGGGGAAGCGTGTAAACCGTCATCGGCTCGCCCGAGCGCCCGTGGCCTCGGCCGCGTACCGAGAATCCGAGCTTGGCTGCCACGCGGCGGGATGCTTCGTTTCCCCCGTCCGAGATGTACGCCGAGATCGTCTCGACGTCGGTGCGGCTGAAGAGATCGTCGATCGCCGCTTCCATCGCTTCGGTCGCGATGCCGTCACTCCGCCGGTCCTCGGTCACCCACCAGCCCGCCTCGACTTCGTCGGGGGCGATGCCCTCGATGCCGTCGCCGGCGAGACGCAGCTCGGCGCAGCCGAGGAAGCAGCTGCCCTGCTTGTCCCGGACGGCCCACGGGCCGAAGCCGTGCTCGCGCCACTGGACATCGGCCGCGCGGGTGTCGCGCAAGGCGTCCGCTGCATTCCTCGATGCACGAGCATGGTCGGACTCGTCGCGGCTTGTCAGCGGGAGAAGCCTCAGCCGTGCCGTTCGAAGACTGGTTCCTTCCGGGTCAGGCCCCGGCGGGTCGCTCTCGCAGCGTCCACCCACGCGCGGAGTATGACCGCCCCGTTCGGGTGACATTCCCGAACACTGGCCCAGCGCAGGCACCTATCGCCTGGTCGCCGATCGAGCGAGGGCCGGCAGGCAGGTGGCCGGCCTGCTCGGTGCTCGCCCGTCGGTCCTCAGCACTCGAGCCGTCCAGGGGCGCGCGGAGTTCACCAGCGACTTGAGGAAGCGGGGTTCGTGGTCGTCCACGTCCGGCCTGCCCGTGCCTTCGCCACCGGGCTGCGATACGGTCATCGCATGGCGATATCCCGTCCCTCCGAGTGGGCCGAAGGGGATGCGACCGTGCCGCTAGATCGCCGGCTCGTCGCGGTGATGTTCACCGACATGGTCGGCTACACGGCGCTCATCCAGGCGGACGAGCGTGTGGCACGTCGACAAACGCGACCGGTACATGAGTCGCGCTCGAGAGCCACCACGACACCTTCGGCGGGACGATCATCCAGCGGCTCGGAGACGGGAGCATGAGCATGTTTCCGAGTTCGCTCGCCGCGGTCGAAGCCGCGGTCGCGATGCAGCAGGAGCTCGGCGCGCAGGGCGTCCCGGTTCGAATCGGCGTGCATGTCGGTGAGGTCGTCGTCGAGCCCGAGCGGCTCACGGGCGAGGCCGTCAACATCGCCGCCCGGATCGAATCGTTCGCCGTGCCCGGGAGCGTAATGCTGTCCGACTCCGCGTACGACCAGATCAGGAACCGCAGCGACGTCGCCGTCGTCGCGCTCGGGCGCTTCAGGCTGAAGCATGTCGGCCGGCCGTTCGAGCTCTACGCCGTCTCGGCAGACGGCATCGTCGTCCCGGATCCAGGTGCGCTGGAGGGAAAGGGCGAACGTCTGGTGAGCTTGCCCGCCACGCTCCCCGACCCGCCGACACCGCTGGTCGGGCGGACGGACGACCTGGCCGCGCTGCTCGAGCTTGCGCGCGAGCACCGGGTCGTGACGATCACCGGGCCGGGCGGCGTCGGGAAGACGCGCATCCTCTCCGAGCTCGGCCGGCGCCTCGCCCCCGAGTTCCTGGACGGTGTCGCGTTCGTGCCGATGGCCGACATCACCGAGGCAGAGGGCTTCCTGCCGGCCCTCGCCGAGGCACTCGACGTGAAGGAGGCCGAGGAGCGGACGCTCGGCGAGGGGATCATCGCGCTGATCGGCGGCAGAAAGACGCTCCTGCTCCTGGACAACCTCGAGCAGATCGTCACCGCCGCACCCGAGGTCGCGCGGATCGTGGACCGCTGCCCGGAGCTCCGGATCGTCACCACCAGCAGAACGCCGCTCAGAATCGACGGCGAGCGGGAGTACCCGCTTGCGCCGCTCCAGATCGACTCTGCGGTCGCGTTGTTCGTCGAGCGCGCCGGGGCGGCAGCGGAATCGCCTGACAACGAGGAGGCCGTGGCGGCCATCTGCCGGCGTCTCGACGGCCTGCCGCTCGCGCTCGAGCTTGCCGCCGCCCGCCTTCGGCTCCTGTCGCCGGACGCCCTGCTCGAGCGGCTCGATCATGCGCTCGACGTGCTCACTTCCGGTCGTCGGGATGCGCACGAGCGGCAGCAGACGCTGCGCGCCACCATCGATTGGAGCCACTCGCTTCTGAGCGAGCACGAGCAGCGCCTGTTCCGGCGCATGGCCGTCTTCGCCGGCGGGTGCACGCTGGCCGACGTCGAGGCGGTCTGTGCCGACCCTGGCTCAGCCTGTCTCGACGAGTTGGAGTCGCTCGTCGACAAGGCGCTCGTTCAGGTGGACGGACAGAGCGATCGGCTTCGGATGCTGCAGACGATCGGCGAGTTCGCGTCGGAACGGCTCGACCTCGCCGGCGAGTCGGGCGAGATCGCGGGGCGGCACGCACGCCGCTATGCGGGGGTCGCACGCGAGATTCGCGACGCGATCGAGGGGCCCGGCCAGATCGGATCCGTGGAGCGCGGCATTGCCGAGGAAGGCAACCTGCAGACAGCGCTCGAGACGCTCCTCGGCGGCGCCCAGCGGGGTGACCCAGCCGCCTGTGAGGCGGGAATGCAGTTGTGCGGCGACCTGTGGATGTACTGGCACATCCGCGGGAAGAACGTCAGCGCGCGCGAGTACTCGGAGGCATTTCTCGCAGCGGGTCAGGGTCTGCCTCCCAGCGTGGGTAGATCCGGGGCGCTGCTCAACGTCGGGCTTGCCTTCTGGATGACCGCGCAGCTCGAGCGCGCGAACGAGGAATGGGGTGAGGCGTACCGGATCGCCGAGGAGTTGGGGGCCGGACGTGAGCTGTGCCTTGCCGCCCTGTGCCGAGGGCTCGGGCTGCTCGGAGTGGACACCGGGGGCGCGTTGGAGTGGACGGCGCGCGGGATCGAGCTGGGCCGCGCTCGTGACTTCGATTGGGCGCTGGGTTTCTCCCTGAGCTTCAGCGGCATCGCCCACGCACTGAGCGGCGAGGTCGACGTGGCAGAGGCGCAATACCTCGAGGCGCTCCGGATCCAACAGCGGCTCGGTGACTGCGAAGGGATCGGCACGTCGTTTGGCGGTCTCGCGCAGCTCGCCGCCGGCCGCGGCGAATCGACGGCGGCCCTCGACCTGTACCGACAGTCGCTGGCCGCGTTCGAGGCGGTCGGCGATCGCGGCGAGGTCGCGCGGATCCTGTCCGAGATGGCCTGGGCCTGCCTCGGCGGCGGCGAGGTTGCGCTCGCCCGTCGCTACTTCTTCGACTCGGTGCAGGCGCACACCGACGTCGCCAGCGTGCGCGGCGTGGGGCTTTCGCTCGTCGGGCTTGCAGCCGCCGAGGCGGTCGAGAACCGTCCCGAGCGTGCCGTCCAGATCGCTGCCGCGGCGGAGGTCTACGCCCAGGACGAAGGCATCGTCGTCGTGTACTCCGACGAAACGCCCGGCCGTGAGCTCGTCGACCTGGCGCGAGCGGCGCTCTCAGCCGACGAAGTCGCCCGGGCCACCGAGGCCGGCCGGCATCTCACGATCGAAGAGGCGATCGACCTGGCCAGGCTCCCTCAGACGACCGCGACGTAGACCCGCCGGCTGTACTTCAAGGCAGCCGCATCTCGGCGAGTCTGAGAGTCACGCCTTCAAGCGACATTCCCGCACACTCGCACACAGCGGCGACCGATCCCTAGTTGCAGGACGAATCAGTCGCGCTCGAGAACGTGTGAAAGCCACTCCAGCGCGACCTGGTAGCGCTCGTTCGCGCGACCGCCGTGGTTGCCGGGGTTCTCTCTGTGCTCGTGCGCGATGCCCGCTTCGTGGAGGTAGTGGCTGAGCAGGCGGTGACCCCAGTGGAGGTTGTAGTCGTCGGCGGAGCCTGCATCGAGCAGGATGCCGGACAGCTGCCTGAGGTTCTTGAGCCGCTCGTGCACGTTGACAACCGGGTCGAAGGCGAGCCAGCGGTCCCAGACCTCCTGGATCAGCTCGCCACTGGGCCAGGCCACAGGCAGGTCGACGTAGAAGGGCGGGCGATCCGGATTAGGTGAATACGTCGCCGAGTTGGCCGTTGGTTCGATCTCATCCTTTTCTCGCCGGCTCGTAACGTCACGTGCCAGGCGGGTCTTTTTCGTTTTCGGAGTCACGGCTGATGACGCTGGCTGCAAGCGTTCGGCAAGCGTTTGTGCTGTTCGGGTCGCTGGCGGCTAGTTCAACTGGCCGCCGCGAGGATGCGATCGACGTTGCCGGGGGAGAAGAAGTCAGGTACCGCGAGTGTGCCGGTCATCATGCTGACGAACTCGCCCATCGTCGTTGCGTCGGCGGAGACCGCATGGAGGAGTTGCTGGGTGTCGGGCGGCGGTGGCTCCAGCGTCGCGAAGTCGCAGGTGAGCTCGTACCCTGGCCGGACATGCTCGTCCCTGCCTTGCTGGTGGGCGGCCATCGCCTCGTCATATCCCCGCGAGCCGGTGAACCAGTAGCCGAGTGCTTCCGTGAGGTGTTCCGCGTCGAGGAAGGCGTCCATGATCCCGTACGCGGTGACCGGGTCCTTCGTGTAGCCCGCGTCGCCGACGAGAGCCCACCCTGGGCCGTACGGCTTCCGGAAGAAGCCCTGGACGGTCGTACCGACGTATCGCGCCTCCCTGGTCGCTGCGTGGACTCGCTCGGCGAACGTAGGCACCAGCTCGAGCGTTCGGAGATATGCGCCTTCGATGTCCTTTCTGTTGGTCTCGAACTCGCTGATCGGCCAGCCCACACCGACGAGCGTCAACCCGTCGTGGGTAGGTGCGACGACCCAGCCACGGCCGGGTCGGATGAAGATCTCAGCGCCATCCGGTACGTGCAGCCCGTCCCAGTAGGTGTAGTACCAAACTGCCCGAGCAGGCTGGTCGTCGTACTGACGTGCTTGAACTGACTTCGCGACCATCGAGTTTCGCCCGTCCGCTCCGATCACAACGCGAGCCGACTCCGACACCGGCTCACCGTTCTTTACGTGACCGAGAAGCCCGGTGACCACGTCGTCGTCGTCGAACACGAGCTCGTCGACTACGAACCCTTCACGCACCTCGGCTCCCGCCTCCGCCGCCGCATCGAGCAGCAGCTTGTCCAGGACCGTCCGTCGTGGGCAATACCCACGCGCGATATCGCCGTCAACCGGTGCCGGCGAACCAGAGATCGTGAACGGACCGAAGTCGTACGAATAGGTTCCAAACGGTGGACACTCGGTCGCCTCGAGCCGCTCGAGCAACCCCCAGCGTGCCAGCGCCGCCACGCCCGGAGCATGGATCGCATGCGTCGAGACCGTGTCACTCGGAAACGTCGCCCGGTCGACCAGCAACACCCGATAACCCGCGCGAGCCAGAAGCATCGCGGTCGGCGACCCAGCACACCTCGCCCCGACCACGATCGCGTCGTATCCAGAACCACTCATCCGTGCCTCGTACCATATGCCTCATGGAACGCCGACGATCCGCGAACCTGGAGGTCGCGGGGTCAATTCCCGCCCCGGCTGCTCGAGAAAGCCCTGCTCAGCGCCATGTTCACTTCTTTCAGCGTCCGAGGCGGGCTGTTCTAAGGGCTGCAGATCAGGCGAGAGCACGCTCGCGCTGGCCAGACGTGGAGCCGTCTCGGTGTTAGGGGGTGTCGAGCTGCCGTGCGTCGTGGTCGTAGAGCCAGGCGATCGCGCCGAGTGAGAAATCGGTTGATCCGCTGGCCATGAGTGCGTCGCGTTCTTGCTGCTCGGGTCCGTCGGGTAGGTGGAAGCGGGTCTTGTTCACGGCTGACAGTGCCTGGACGCGGTTTGCGCGCGGCTGGCGCAGCGTTTCGTAGCGGCGCAGTGCGGGAGTGGGGTCCGCGTTGCCGGCGCTTGCGAGGCAGGCGGCGAGGGCGGCGCCATCTTCGAGCGCTTGTGCGGCGCCCTGGGCCATGAACGGCAGCATCGGATGGCACGCATCACCAAGAAGCGCGATGCGTCCATCGGTCCATCGCTCCAGCGGTTCCCGGTCGAACAGCGCCCAGACGAATGGCTCGTCGACCGCTCCCAGGATGGCGGCTATCTGCGGATGCCATCCCTCATAGGCAGCGAGGGCTTCGGAAAGGTCGGCGCGGTCGACCCATGATTCGCGCATCCAGCTGTCCTGCTCGATGGCCGCGACAAAGTTCACCAACCGCTCGTTCTGCACGTAGTAGTGGATGAAGTGGCTGCCTGGCCCAAGCCAGAGTTGCGCGGTGACCTCGAGTTCGAGGTCGCGAAGCCGCTCAGCCGGCACAAGACCGCGATAGGCGACGCACCCGGTGAAATGGGGTTCTTGGTGACCAAAGAGAGCCTCTCTCACGAATGAGTGAATCCCGTCTGCGCCAATGAGGACGTCGGCTTGTACCCGGATGCCGTTCTCGAAGGTCGCTTCGGCATGATCGGCGTCTTGAGCTAGCCCGACCAGCCGGTGCCCCACGTGCAGCCGCTCGGGGGGTAGCGCGGCGACGAGCGCCGACAACAAATCGGCGCGATGCGTCTGGTAGTGGGGGAACCCGAATGCTTCGACGACCACGTCGCCGAGTGGGGCGCGGAGCAACGTGCGCCCGTCATCCCAGCGCCGCTGATGGAACGCGAGCGGCCGCACGCCCATCCCTGCCAATGCATCGGCTAGGCCTAACCCATGCAGCACCCGAGACGCATTCGGGCTCACCTGGATCCCTGCCCCGACCTCGCTGACCGTCGCCGCCTGCTCGAAGACGTTCACATCGAACCCCAGCTCAAGCAGAGACAGGGCCGCCCCGAGCCCGCCGATCCCGCCGCCTACCACCGCAACCGACACACCCGCCAAATGCCGCGAGTGTGACACACCTCGAGTCATCTCCTGAGAAGCAGCCGCGTTCCCGACTGCTCGGGTGACATTCCCGAACACTGGCGCACTCGTGGCTTGTGTCGCCATTCGTGCCATCGTACGGTGTCGCAAACCTAGTCGAGGAGGCGACATGACGACCATTCTTGTTCGCTGCCGGGTAGCCGATTATGAGTCGTGGCGGCAAAGCTATGAGCAGTTCTTCGCCTCGCCGCTGGGAAGCCACGTACGTTCCGCGCGCATCTGGCGCGGACAGGACGACCCGAACGTCGTCGTTCTCGCGGAGACGTACGACTCCCGCGATGTGGCGGAGGCGGACGCTACAAATCCGGCGATGGAAGAGGCGATGGTGCGTGACGGTGTCGACCTGGCGTCCGTTTCGATGGACTACCTCGACGAGCTTGGGTCGCTGACGCGCTAGCGGCGCACGCTTTAGCGGCGGCAGCCGGCTACTCAGGGAACATTCCCGCACACTGGGGCAGGCGGCGATCGTCTCGCCTCAGGCCGGGCCCCGACCGCGTATTCGGAGGAGAGCCAGCGCGATAACTGCCGCCGCCGCCAGGAGAAGGCCGTCATCCAGAGCCCAACTGGCGCTGAAGAGCGAGTCGATCACGATGCCAGCGAAGATGAGGATGAGCGAGAACACCAATCCGACACGAAGCCGGTGCCGGTGAGGCTCGCGGAGCATCTACGAATGATAGGGGCGTGCCCGCGCGGCTCATGTGACATTCGCGAACACTGGCGCATGCGAGTCAGCTGTCTGGTCCGCGACGCGTGTTCGTCGCAATTTGCCCGACGGGGGACGCGTGTGTGGCCGTCGAACGGCGCTGACGCCTGTCAAGCGGGGATGCCGGGAGGGCCGAGGATCTCGAGGCCGTACCTCTCTGCGGTTGCCATCATTTCCTCGAGTGGGGGGAGTTCTGCGGATGGGGGCGGAAGCGTTGGTGCCTGGGCCGGCTCGGAGAGCTCGAGGAGGAAGTTCTCGAACCCGGCGGGCTCGACGACCAGGAGGAAGTGTGCTTCGTCGGAGCTGACGGTGAAGGTGTGCGGCACGTCCCGCGGGCCGAACACGAACGAGCCCTCTGTGGCGCGGGTTACTTGACCGTCGACCCAGAACGTCAGCTCGCCCGAGAGGACGTAGAACCACTCGTCCTCGTTGTGGTGGACGTGAAGCGGTGATCCGTGCCCACGCGGCGCCCAGTTCTCGGTGACGGCGACCCGACCGCCTGTCGTCTCCGCGGTTGATTTGATCGTGGCGAGTGCGCCGAGGAACCAACGGGCCTCACCTTCACCCCGGCCGAGAACAATCGGTTGTGCGGTGGCTGCCTTGGACATCATCTCTCCTCCCATATTTCGAGATACACCATGTATCTCATTTGGGTCGACCGTACTAGGGCTTCGACACCGTGTCAAATTTCGCGGTACAGTCTGTATCGTGACTGACGTGAGCCGTCGATACGAGCTCAAGCGTCGCGCCGAACTTCGGGACGAAACCCGGCAGCGGATCGTGGACGCGACGATCGAGCTCCACAAGACGATCGGCGCGGCTCAGACGACGATCAGCGAAATCGCTCAGCGCGCCGGTGTCGGAAGGGTCACCGTCTACCGGCATTTCCCGGACGAGGGAAGCCTGTTCGCAGCCTGCAGTGGGCACTATTTCTCACAACACCCGTTCCCCGACATCGAACGCTGGGAAGAGATCTCCGATCCGCCCGATCGCCTCCGGCAGGCGCTCCGCGAGAGCTATGCGTGGTATGACGCGAACCGGCAAATGATCGCAATGGCGCTCGCGGAGGCCCGCGACCTTCCCGTCATGGCCCCTTACCATGAGTTCTGGGACAACGCCGCAGACCTCCTCACAGCCGCATGGCACCTCCGCGGGCAGCGCCGCGCGAGGCTCAAGGCCGCGATCGCACTCGCGCTCAGCTTCGAGACTCACCGAACGCTCACCCGAGAGCAACAGCTCGGCGACGACCAGGCGATCGAGCTGATGGTTCGCCTGGCCGAGAGCGCGTAACGTCCTTCGGGCCGGCCCGCTCGGGTGACGATCCCGCACACTGGCGCAGCCGAGGTTTCTAAGGCTGGGGTTGTCGCGAGCGTCCACTATGTAATGAACGACCACATGATTGCGCCGACGGTGATTGCGGCTGTACCGGTGATGAGTGCTGCGATGGCTTCGCTGCCTCGGCCCTCGGTTGCATGCAGGTGTCGTGCTTGCAGGCCGAGCAGGATTGCGAGTCCGCCGAGGATGATCGGAATGCTGAGCCAGAACAGGACGACGCCGAGGATGCCGCAGACGAGCCCGACGCGGGCGGGACGGTTGCGTTCGTTGGCGTCCCGTACGGCCCAGCCGCCGATGAGCCAGAAGAGTGCGATCGTGATCGCGACCACTAGTGGGCCGAGGATCAGCCCCTCGAGGTCGAGCGGGACGAAGAAGTAGAGGAGCTGCCAGGCGGCGGGACATCCATGACCTGACCGTGCGGGCTTGCGAGCGGGCCGTTCACGGGAGGAGGGTGATGGTGTCGGTGCCGTTGTCCGCCTGCCGGGCCACGCCGCGCGCGCCGGCGCAGGCGCCCGAGCCGCCGGTGACCGCGAGTCCGCCGGAATGCGGGTAGACGCCTTCGAGGGCGAGAATGCCGTCCTTGAGGACGATAGTGCCGCGTAGGCAGGTCACGATCTTGTCGCCCTGTCCGCGGAGAGCGGTGAGCTCGAAGTCGATCCGCCCCGTTCGGGACCCGCCCTTGCGGGTGAACAGCGGTCCGCCGAAATAGAGGCGGTCGCCGGGGGACGAGCGGAAGCCCGGTGAGTTCGTATCGCGCGTCGGAGACAGCGTGACTGCGTCCACGGAGGTCTGCGACGAGTCGTCGCCCTGGTAGAAGGTGAGAGTGCGGCCGTCGGCGGCGCGATCCTGGCGCGCAGTCGCTGCGCCGGAGGCGAGAGCGACGGAGACGACGGCCGCAGCGAGCGCGACTGCTGTCGATCATCCTGAACAGCAAGATCCTTGGCTTTAGGACGTTCACAGGTGACGCCGAGGTGGTCTGCTTGACCGAGAGCACCAAGGCAGCGGTCTCGCGCCTGATTCGAGAGCAGAGATACACCTCATGCGGGATCGGGGTCTTGAAGCAGTCCGTCTTCCCCCGGGGCGGCGGCCCGGCCCTGTACGTGCGCGGAGACGAGTGGAAGCTTGTGGAGGCATTGCCGCAGCCCGTCCGGAGCCGAGTCGTTCGGTACTGGCCAGGCGCTGCTCCCGAGAACGGAGCATTGCTGCCGTCCCATCTCCTCGGACGGTCAGCTGCGATTGCATCCCCGCGAACGCGCGCCCGGCCTCCTCGATGCATCATGCTCGTCAGCCCCAGACCGTTCCGACGCCGTGACCATCACATTGTGGGAGACCCATGCCGCCATGGTGGCGAGCCGTGTTCGTGCGACGCGCTTGCGTACCGAGGCTGCCCGGTTGGTCGGTGCAGAAGTCCGCAGCACCGTGGAGTACCGCGTTGATGTTCATGGCGTGGGTACCGGTGCACTGCTGGGATAGGACAGTCGTTTGGGATAGGACACTCGTTACTGCTTGGGCGAGCCTTCTCGTGGTCGCCCGGACAGGCTGCACCGTGTGTCTCCCGATCCGCGAGGAGCCCTCTAGGGCTCGTTGGGATCATGCGGCGCTTCGCAAGGGTTTGTGAACGTTCCCTCAAGCAGATCAGACGCAATGCTCACCCAATGTGTTGTGACGAACAGAGCCTCTCGCCATGGTCTGGTCGGCGACGAGGGAGAGGAGGAACGACGACTCGTGCGGGGTGTGTCACCCGCCCCGCACGAGTCGTATTAGGTCGCTAGCGGGCTAGGGCGACCTGGACGAGTCGCGTGCCGGAGACGCCGCCGAGGGTGGGGTCGCCGACCCTGTAGGCCTTGACGAAGAACTGCACGTTGTTTTTTTATTATCTCAAGTACTGCGGCCGCGAACGGGCGGGCCACATCGTGTGAGGGAACCTCCACACGATCCGAACACTTCTCTCGTGAGGTCGGCTCCCCGGGACACATGTCGAGGCAATCATCGGTGCCATGGCGTCGAACGATCCCCATCCCAAGTCGCCGCCAGGCGGTCGCGTCCCGCACGCGCCTGCGCCAGGTGACACCGTCGTAGCCCGCGACGGACGCGTCGGGTGCGTGGTCCGTGTCCTCGGAACTGATGCAGGAATCCGGCGACAGCTCGTCGTCGGGGGTCGGGCGCATGCTGCGCCGCTACCCGGTGGTCACCTTCGATCTGATCACCGCAATCGACGGCGAACGGCATCTCGTCAAGGTTCGAGGCAACGGCCGGACAATCAGGAAGCCATCGAACCGCATTCCCATCGTTCTCTAGCCGATCGGCTTGCGTGTCGTGGTTGACGAACCCAGCCTGATCGGATTCGAGGCAATCGCGCGCGACGGCCGATTAGGAACCGTCGTCGAAGCTCGACGCTCAGGTCGCCACACTCCGCCAGATCATCTGATCGTCTGCGGCGGCATGACGGAACTCCTCTACTACCACGTCCCAACCCACGCGATTATGGCGATTTCGCCGACTCGACAAGCCATCGCCATCGCGCTCGACGCGAGAGACTTCTATCCGCGGCTGTGCCAAGACGGATCGGTCGACCTTTTCATCGGCTGAGCGCTGCCCTTACGTGTCGATCTTGGCTCCTTGGACTTGAGCTCGGACGACTGTGGGCTCAAGCTGACGGCCAGACGGGCCGATACAGCGGACCACGATGTTGATACAGAGGACCCAAATCGGATCCGGGTTGAACACCGGTGTTCGGGCACAGCAGGGGTTCACGATGATCGAGCTCCTGATCGTGCTGGTGATCATTGGCGTGCTGGTGGCGGTCGCGGTTCCGGCGTATCTGGGGGCGCAGAGTCGTGCAGCACACGCGACCGCGAAGTCGAACATTCGCGCCGCGCTGCCCGCTGTCGAGGCGTTCGCCGCCGACAACACCGGGGTGAAGGGCGATGCTGACAACAAGGCGAACACGAGCGGCTACAAAGGAATGACCGCAGCGCTGCTGCGCTCGAAATACGACGCGGGGATCTCCGAATCGCTTGCGGTCGTGTCAGGCAAGACAACCGCGACCGCGTATTGCCTCACCGATACCCAGAAGGGGAACGCCTGGAGCGCGCTCGGCCCTGGGATCGGAAGTGCCTCTTTCAAGAACAACGCCAAGTGCAAGTAGCTGAGACATCGAGCCGCAGCTTTCCGTTCGGCGTCACGCAGAACGGTTCCTGTCACCGCGGAGCGGTGCTTGGTGCAGGCGATGACAACTTGTCGCGCGAGAGTGTTGATTTTGGGCCGGCAGCGCAGCTCCGCGCCGCCCTGCGGCGATTTGCTCACTCGACCGAGCAGATCACGAGAGCGCACGGGCTCACTCCGAGACGTTACGAGCTGCTGTTGTTCATCGAGAGCGCCGACCAGTCAGGCCAGCCCGCGACGATCACCGGGCTGTGTGACGCTCTCCAGACAACCCAAGGCAGCGTCACCCAGCTGGTAGCCAATGCGGCGGGCGCCCGCCTGGTGCGCAGAACCGCAACACCGACCGACAAGCGAAGCCACCATCTCCACCTCACCGACGAAGGGCTCACACGCCTCAAAGCCGCACACGCGGTCCTCGCAGACGAACGAGACCGACTCGCAGAAATCGTCCAGCACCACCTCTTGTCGCCAACGAGCCCTTGAGGCGCCGCAAGCGACTGCTCCGCAACGAGGTTAGGTCGTCCCCTTTCGGGCCTTGCATTGTGGATAGCGCTCGTCCTTGTGCGCTAAGTGATGTTGCGGTCGCGGTGAGGACGATCGCCTCGGTACGAGCGGATTCGGGGAGCGCTTCCAGGGCGGGGTAGCCGGCGAGGAGAAGCGGGACGGCCCCCTTGAGGCCGCCGAGTGAGACGGTCGACTTCTCGCGTCGGTCGAAGCCGCCGCGTGCGAGACAGGCGATCACGACGAATCGGAGTTGCGGCTGATGACGCTGGCTGCAAGCGTTTAGTGCTGGCAGCGTGGTCCCGGCTCAGGCAAGAACGGCCGCCTAGCACCGGCCCGACGCAACACGGCGGCTGACAACGGCTCATCGCTTCTCCTCGCCGGCACCAGCCTTCCCCGTCTTCCGGTGACGCCGGAGATCAGCGACGGGTGCGAGACGTGGTCAGCACCCGGTGTCGATCGCCCTCGTGCCGGTGTGCTTCGCCTGGGCGGTCGGCCAATCGCCTAGGATCGTCATGTGCATGCTGGTCCGGTCTCGAGTGCGCCGTGACGATCCGTGTGCTGCTGGTGGATGATCATGCGGTCGTGCGATCAGGGCTTCGGCGGATCCTTGAGGCCCAAGCTGAGATCGAGGTCGTCGGCGAAGCCGAGAACGGTGAGCGGGCAGTGTTCGAGGCGATCGCGAACAAGCCTGATGTCGTCGTGATGGACATCGTAATGCCGGGGAAGTCAGGGCTCGAGGCGACGCCGGAAGTGCTTCAAGCGGTTCCGGAGGCGAGGGTGCTGGTGCTCTCGATGGAAGAAGCTCCGACGTATGTGCGGCGGGCATTCGAGGCTGGGGCCAGCGGTTACGTGCTCAAGGACGCGGCGGACACCGAGGTAGTCGAAGCGGTTCGGTCGGTTGCCCGTGGCGAGAAGTATGTCAACCCCGCCTTGGGAGCCAGGCTGGTGACGGCCGAGGCTGCGGAGCGCCGCCGTTCCGAGGAGGATCCGCTGTCAGAGCGTGAGCGCGAGGTCCTCAGCCTGCTGGCGCTCGGTCATACCAACCAGGAAATCGCTACATCGCTCTACATTTCCGTGCGCACGGCCGAGACGCATCGGGCGCACATCATGCAGAAGCTCGGACTCTCCACCCGGGCTGATCTCGTCCGCTACGCGCTCGACAACGGCCTCGTCGGGCCTTGAGAGCGGCCGGTCGCAGTCACGCTCGCGCGAGCGCCGTTGCGATGTCGAGTGTCGAGAGGACGCCGAGGGGACGCGTCGTCTGCGGGTTTGTGACAACTAGGTGTGCGGTCGCATGGGTCGTCATCAGCCGTGCAGCGCGCTCGAGCGTGTCGTCGGGTGACACCGTGACGATCGGAGCCGCGGTTGCGGTCCCCACGGTCTGATCGTCGAGCGCACGGATGCTCGCGGCTGCGACGAGGTCGAGGTCGGAGACGACGCCCCAGGCCAGACAGTCGTGGTCATCCGTGACGACGACGCAGTGCAACCGCAGGTCGGCCATTGTCTTGGCGACCTCGAACAGCGGCGTCTCCTGAACGCAGGTGATCACGCCGTTGTGCATCCAGTCGCCGACCCGGAGATGGTGAAGGCGTCTACGGTCATCCAATGTGGACCCGGCCCTTCGTCGGGTCCCGAAGTGTCGCTTCAAGGTCGGGTGGTTGCATCGGTGCAGTGCGCCCTGGTGGTTGCGGTGAAATACGCGTTTCCGTTTCGCGGCCGACACAATGGACGTGACCTATCCTTGCGCCAGAGGACTCGGTCCCGACAACAAGAGGGTGAGCTGTGCCTGAGCCCGGAGGTGCCAAATTCGGCAGCGTGGATCCGGCTGGTTCAGAGCGTGAGCAGCGGCTCGTGCGGTTGTTGGAAGTTGGGCGCTCGTTGGTGTCGGAGCTCGAGCTCGACGTCATCCTTCAGCGTGTGCTCGCCGCCGCTCGGGAGCTGACCGGGGCGCAGTACGCGGCGCTGGGAGTTCTCGACGAGAGTCGCCAGGAACTGGAACGGTTCATCACGTCAGGCATCGACGATGAGAGCCATCGTGCGATCGGTGATCTGCCGCGCGGCAGAGGTGTTCTCGGAGTTCTGATCAGCGATCCGCGCCCCCTCCGACTCGGCGATGTCGGTCGTCACGCCCACTCATTCGGGTTCCCGGCTGGGCATCCGTCGATGAGCAGCTTCCTCGGTGTCCCGATCCTCGTACGTGGCGAGGTCTACGGGAATCTGTACTTGACGGAGAAACAGGGGGGTGTCTTCGAGGCGGAGGACGAGGAGACTGCCGTGGTCCTGGCCAAGTGGGCGGCTGTTGCGATCGACAATGCCCGTGCCTACGCCACCGCCGAGAGCCGTCGTGCCGAGCTCGAGCGCGCGGTGTCGAGCTTGGAAGCGACAACGGCGATCGCTCAGACCTTGGCTGGCGAAACCGATCTCGACCATGTGCTCGAGCTGATCGTGAAGCGCGGCCGTGCCCTCACCGACGCGCGGTCGATGGTCGTGATGGTCCCTCGCGGCCCAGGGCTGATAGTCGCGGCGGTCGCGGGTGACGTCGATCACACACGGCTCGGAGAGCTCGTTCCAATCGACGGCAGCATCTGCGGGGAGGTCTTCCGTAGCGGACGACCAGACCGAGTCGCTGACGTTGGCAGGCTGCGCTCCGCGTTCGAGACCGAAGCACAAACCGGCCTGTTCGTGCCGCTACGGTTCCGTGGTCGGGTCCTGGGTGTGCTCGCAGCGTTCGATCGGCTCGGTACCGGAGCGGCATATTCGGCGAGAGACGAGCAAGACATGGTCGGTTTCGCGGCGAGTGCGGCCGCAGCGCTAGCCACCGCGCAGGACGTTGCCGAGCGCACCCAGCGCCGCACAGTCGCGGCAGCAGAGGGCGAGCGCGCCCGCTGGGCGCGCGAACTACATGACGACACGCTGCAAGAGCTCGCCGCGCTCAAGCTGCTCCTTGCATCCATCCATGGCTCGGACACTGCCCTCGAACGCCAAGACATCCTTCGAGAAGCGAGCGGCCGGATCGACTACGCCGTACGGTCACTACGAGGCCTGATCACGGATCTCCGGCCGCCAGCGCTCGATGATGTTGGTCTCGAACCCGCCCTGGAAGCGCTCAGCCTTCGCGTCCGCGAGGCGAGCGGCCTGCAAGTCACCGTGGAAACCGACCTGGCGCTTGAGGGCGGTCGTGAGACGAGTCGCCTGACGCGCGAGCTCGAGGAAACCACATACCGACTCGTCCAAGAGTGCCTCAACAACGTCGTCAAGCACGCTCACGCGTCCCGAGTGACCGTGACCATCCGGGAGAGCGCCGAAACGCTGGAGATCGAGGTCAGAGACGACGGGCAAGGATTCGACGCCACGCAACCCACGCAAGGGTTCGGACTCGTCGGCATGACCGAACGCGTCACGCTGGTCGGGGGCATCATCAACATCGATACCGTGCTCGACAGCGGCACAGGTGTCAGCGTCAGCCTCCCGGTTCAACGTGCGGATGCTCACCACGCGGGACTCGTAGAGCGCGGCCGGTAGACGGAACTGAGGCCGAGGTGCCATTGCGAGGCGCGAAACGGACACGATCGGGTATCCACCATCTCCGTCGACCGCGCGATCGCGGCACGCCACGGCCACCCCTACTCGGGGAGCATGGAAATCCGGCGGTACGCGTGACGTCGAGCTCTCGACGTTGACTTCAAAGAGGCGCAAACACCTGCGTCAGGGTTCGGGAATGCCACTCGGCGAAAACATGCTGCAGGTTTGCCAGCGACTACCGATGCGCGAACCCCTCGTCGGCGGGACACTGAACGTACGGTGAGCTGGATGACGGATCACAGCTTCCCCCCTCACTCGCGGTTCTCGACGGGCTCGTCGAACAGCCAGCTGGCATGGCGGGCGTACGGGCTTGCGGCAGCCGCCCTGGTAGCGATCGTGGCCGCGCTCACGCTCTTCGGAGTCTCGACTGCCATCGGGGGATCCAACGCCACGTCTGACAACTGGGTCGGGGTCCTCGTCGAGATCGCGCTGTTCGGTGGACTACTGGCCTCGCTCGCCGGATTCGTGCTAGCCGCCGCCGCGAAGGTCAAGCACGAGCCATGGCTGACGCTGTGGCTTCCGCTCTCGGTGTTCCCGGCAGTACTTGCCTTCCTCCTGCTCGGCGAGGCCTTCTGGTGGGAGTAGAGGGCCTCGAACTTTGCCTCCCGGACGGGTGAGGAGGACGTCGTGATTGTGCCGAGGCGGGCACCTGGGTCTCCTTCGCTGGGCTCTTGCTCCTCGCGCTGATGGTGCCACCTGCGCTCGTCGGGATCATCCTCGGCCTGCGAGCACGGCATCTCGGCGAACGTCGCCTGGGAACGACGGGCATCGTGGCGAACGGGTTGATTGCGAAGTTCCTCGTCACCCCACAGCGATCGTCAACCTCCTGCTCGGCTGACCTCCGCCTGGTCGGTCCCGCCTGCTTCGGCTGACGATTGCGTACGGCTTTCCCGCATCCGGCCGCACGCATCCCCCGATGCGCATGGTCGTTTCGGGTGTGACAGTGATTTGTGAACGACTCGAAACCCGCCAGGAGGAGGAGCCGACATGGCAACGGTCGAACAATCCACGACCTTCACGGCGCCCGGGGGCCTCGATAGCCCGGTGGAGCTCAAGTCACGGTATGAGAACTTCATCGGCGGCCACTGGGTTGCGCCGACGCAGGGGGAGTACTCGGACAATCTGACGCCTGCGACCGGCGAGGCATTCACCGAGGTTCCACGCTCCACCTCGGAGGATGTCGAGCTCGCTCTCGACGCGGCTCATGCCGCCAAGGACGCTTGGGGCGAGGCGTCGACGACGGAGCGCTCACGCGTCCTGAACAAGGTCGCAGACGCGATCGAGGAAAACCTCGAGATGCTGGCGGTCGTCGAGAGCTGGGAGAACGGCAAGCCCGTGCGGGAGACGCTCGCCGCCGATATCCCGCTTGCGGCTGATCACTTTCGCTACTTCGCCTCGGTCATCCGCGGCGAGGAGGGAGCGATCTCCGAGATCGACAAGGACACAGTCGCCTATCACTTCAAGGAGCCCCTCGGGGTGGTTGGGCAGATCATCCCGTTCAACTTTCCGCTACTGATGGCGGCATGGAAGCTGGCGCCGGCTCTCGCGGCCGGGAACGCCGTCGTGCTGAAGCCGGCGAGCCCGACGCCTTGGTCGATTCTCAAGCTGATGGAGCTGCTCGAGGAGATCCTCCCCGAGGGCGTCGTCAACGTCGTGAACGGCCCCGGCGCAGAGATCGGAAAGGCCCTCGCGACGAGCAAGCGGATCGCGAAGATCGCGTTCACCGGTGAGACGGTGACCGGGCGGCTGATCATGCAGTACGCCGCCCAGAACCTCATCCCGTCGACGACGGAGCTCGGTGGCAAGTCGCCGAACATCTTCTTCGCCGACGTCATGTCGCAGGACGATGAGTTCCTCGACAAGGCAATCGAAGGGCTCGTTCTCTATGCCTTCAACAAGGGTGAGGTCTGCACCTGCCCGTCGCGCGCTCTGATCGAGGAGTCGATCTACGACGAGTTCATGGGCCGCTGTCTTGAGCGGATCGCCGCGATCCGGCAGGGGCACCCGCTCGACCTCTCGACACAACTCGGCGCCCAGGTCTCGACCGCGCAGCTCGACAAGATCGCGAGCTACGTCGAAATCGGCAAGCAAGAGGGCGCCGAGCTGTTGATCGGCGGCGAGCGCACCCATCTCGGCGGCGAGCTCGAGGGTGGCTATTACTTCCAGCCGACCGTCTTCAAGGGCACGAATGACATGCGGATCTTCCAGGAGGAGATCTTCGGCCCGGTGCTCGCGGTCACCACGTTCAAGACGGAGGACGAAGCGCTCCGGATCGCCAACGACACGCTCTACGGTCTCGGCGCAGGCGTCTGGACACGAGACACGAGCCAGGCGTTCCGCATGGGCCGCGGCATCAAGGCCGGGCGCGTGTGGACCAACTGCTACCACCTCTACCCGGCGGGAGCAGCCTTCGGTGGCTACAAGAGCTCGGGCGTTGGGCGCGAGAACCACAGGATGATGCTCGACCACTACACCCAGACGAAGTGCATGCTCGTCTCCTACGACCCGAAGCCGCTCGGGTTCTTCTAGGCCATGGAAGCGGATCGTGCTCCCGGGATCGTCGCCACCGACGCCGCAATCGCGGAGCTCAGGCGCCTGAGGGATGAGCACGGTCCATTGATGTTCTTCCAGTCGGGGGGCTGCTGTGACGGCAGCTCCCCGATGTGCTTCGCCGACGGCGAGCTACTCCTCGGCCCGAACGATTTCCTGCTCGGCGAGATCGACGGCTGCCCCTTCCACATCGACGCCGAGCAGTACGAGCGTTGGAACCGACCCGCACTCGTGCTCGACGTCGCACCCGGCTCCGGCTCCAGCATGTCGCTCGAGGAAGCCCACGGAGTCCACTTCGTCATCAGCTCGCCGCCGATCACAGGCTGCACCCACACGGCGGAGGCAGCGGACTCAGCGTTGTCTGCGGCGCGTCGCACAACGCCAGTCGCCGCTACCGGCTACGTGTCGAAGGCAGACCGCGAGCAGGCCGTCCGCCTCGCACGCGCCTCATCCACCTGTCTCCCAAGCTGAGAAAGGCGATCCGATGAAAGCACTTGTCTACCACGGGCCCGGCGAACGAGCATGGGAGTCCGCTCCTGATCCATCCATCATCGACCCGACGGACGCCATTGTTCGCATTGACTCGTCCACGATCTGCGGCACCGACCTGCACATCCTCAAGGGCGATGTCCCCGAGGTGAAACCGGGAACGATCCTCGGCCACGAGGCAGTCGGAACCGTCATCGAAGTCGGCGCGGCCGTGACAACGATCGCAGTCGGTGACCGCGTGCTCGTCTCATGCATCACCCGTGCGGACGCTGCCGCTTCTGCAAGGAAGGCCACTACGGCCTCTGCGTCGGTGGCGGCGGCTGGATCTTCGGCCACCTGATCGACGGCCTCCAGGCCGAGCTCGCGCGCGTGCCATTCGCAGACAACTCCGTCTACAAGGTCCCAGACGGCCTGAGCGACGAGCAGGTGCTGTTCCTCGCCGACATCCTGCCGACCGCCTACGAGGTCGGCGTCCTAAACGGGCGAGTCACACCCGGCGACACAGTCGCGATTGTCGGCGCCGGCCCGATCGGGCTCGCAACGATCATGACCGCGAAGCTGCACACGCCGAGCCAGATCATCGCAATCGACCTCGCCGACGTGCGCCTCGACAAAGGCGCTCGAGTTCGGCGCCGACGAGATCATCAACAACGGCGACGAAGATGCCGTCGCACGAGTAATGGAGCTTGACCGGCGGACTCGGCGCGGACGTTGCAATCGAGGCCGTCGGAGTGCCCGCCACCTTTGAGCTCTGCACCGAACTGATCCGACCCGGCGGCCGAGTCGCCAACGTCGGCGTGCACGGCGAGTGTGCCACGCTCCACCTCGAGAAACTCTGGATCCGCGATGTAATGATCACGACCGGTCTCGTCGACACAAACACCACACCGACCCTCCTCAGGTTGATCGAGGGCGGCCGCCTCGACCCGACAGTCTTCGCAACACACCACTTCACACTCGCCGACACCGAAGAGGCCTACGACGTCTTTGGTGCCGCCGCCGAGACGCAGGCACTCAAGGTCGTCCTGCAGGCAGTCCCAGTAGGGCACGACCAGCTCGAGCCCGGGAGAGTAGTTGGGGCTGTCGTCTAGCTTCTCTTGGTAGGACCCGCCAGCGAATCGGCGACTAGGCATTTCGACGAACCTGGGCGAACCCCAGATTCCCAGCTTGAGGCGAATGCGCGGAGACGCTTCGGCGACGAGGGCTTCGTTACTGGTGCCGGCGGGGCGGTTGAAACGCTATACGGTTGGGGCTTCTGGTTCCCGATGTGGAAGGAGGGGCGGCATGCCGGTTGCATTCCTGTATGACACACCCGACGGGACGAAGGAGCGCTACGACGCAATCCGCGAGAAGCTTGGCGTCGACGAGAACAACCTCCCGCAGGGTGGGCTCTTGCATTTCGCGGGCCCGAGCCCGAATGGTGGCTGGCGCGTGGTGGAGGTCTGGGAGACGGCAGAGGACCAACAGCGCTTCGGTGAGACTCTTGGACCGGTGCTCGAGGAACACGGAATCACACGCGGCGCACCGCAGACGTGGCAGGTCCATAACCTGATGAAGGCCTAGCGGCCGGGCTTGCGCCCAATCACGGACACCGTCTGTCGGCGCGGGCGCCTTGGTTTCGACCCATGCGAAGGTGATGTCCCACCTTCACTCCTCCAATCGCAGGGGCTCCCAACGAATCTGCGGCCGATGACGCTGCCTGCAAGCGTTCTGCAAGCGTTGTGCTTGCAGCCTCCGAGGCGGGCTGTTCCAAGGGCTGCAGATCAGGCGAGAGCACGCTTGCGCACCGGACAGCCATCTCCTTGGGGGGGCGAGCGAAGGGTTCGTACACAATCTCACCATGCAGATTCTTCGATTCAGCCCGGTTCTTGCGGAACGGATCGGCTGGCGACCGTATGACGTGCAGCTCGCCTCGTCAATCAAGCTGGTTGAGGGAGGAGGTGAGGTTAAGGCCTACGTCATCTACTTGGAGCCGGGTGGCGTGATCGGGCAGCACGAGGCAGGCTTCGGTCAGATCTTCCTTGCTGTTACGGGGAACGGTTGGGTTGCCGGTGGGGACGGCAAGCGTGTCGCGCTGGCCGAAGGCGAGGCGGCTTTCATCTCTCGAGGAGAGCAGCACTCGAAAGGCAGCGACAATGGGATGACCGCGTTCATGGTTCAAGTGCGCGACCTGACCCCTCTTGCTCTATAGCGTCATCCGCCCAACCCAGCCTCGAGGAACATTCCCGCGCACTGGGGTATGCGGCGGTGCTAGGGCGAGAGCGTTCTACGCGAAAACCTCAGGTTGCGTCGGGACGGCCGTCCTGTTGAATGACGTAGACGTTCCCATCGGGTCCGCGGAAAAAGAACCAGCCGAACCCTTCCAGGCTCGGATCCTCGAACAGCTCGTCGGCCCACACGAGATCGCCGATCAGCTCGACCTCTGCACCCGCCACTTCTTCCCGGGCACCGACGATGTCGTCCACTGCGAAGGCAACGACGGTCCCTTCGCTCACCTCGGCCGGGAAGACCTTCGAGTTCGCATGCTCGGGGCCAAAGACCTCGACGAAGTCACCACGGCCAGACGGAAGCTGGAAGATCGACCAGCCAGCCTCCGAGTGCACGCCGTGGAGCCCAAGTACGTCTCGAAACAAGGACACAGTTGCGTCGAAGTTCCCAGTTCGGGTGCCGAGGAAGCAGATCCGCTTGACGTTCATGCGCTCTTCATACAGCAGCACTCGCATCGGCCGTTCTCAAGCAACATTCATGAACGCTGGCGCAGGCGAGCGGGTCATACTCCTTGGATGCAGATTGGCGTTGTCTACCCCCAGACCGAGCTTCGAGGGGATCCGTCCGCCGTTCGAGACATCGGTCTGGCGGTGGAACGTCTGGGCTTTGACCACCTCCTTGCCTACGACCACGTGCTTGGCGCCGTTCACGCCGATCGGGAGAGACCGCTACCGGGCCCCTACTCAGAGCTTGACCCATTTCATGACCCGCTCGTGATGTTCGCTTTTCTCGCGGGGATCACGGAGCGGATTGGGTTCGGCTCGGGGGTGATGGTGCTTCCGCAGCGCCAGACAGCACTGGTCGCGCGACAGGCGGCTGACGTCGACCTTCTGTCGGGCGGTCGACTGCGGCTCGGTGTCGGCGTCGGATGGAACCACGTCGAGTACGAGGCCCTCGGTTACGAGTTCCGAGGTCGCGGGGCGCGTCAGGAGGAGCAGATAGAGGTTCTCCGGCGGTTGTTCACAGACCCCGTGGTCGACTTCACCGGCAGCTTCCACCGCATCGACCGGGTATCCCTCAACCCGAAGCCAACGCGGCCAATCCCGATCTGGCTCGGTGGTTCCTCCGAGGTTGCGTTCGACCGAGCCGCCCGCATCGCGGACGGTTTCATCTTCTTCGGGGGCGGCGTCGACTACACGGTCGACGCTTGGGACAAGTTGCGCGGGCGCCTGCGCGGCCTCGATAGATCAGCCGCTGACTTTGGCGCAGACTGGGTCGCGCTTCCCGACGGTGGCGTCGAAACCGTTGCGGTCGACGTGGACGCTTGGCGCGAGGCAGGCGGCACCCATATCTCGCTTGTCACGATGGGACTCGGCCTCGACTCCACCGACACGCACATCGACTATCTCGCCTCGGTCGCGGACGTGCTCAGCTTGCGCTGACCGACGCCAAATCGACGCGATTCCGCCCGAGTTCGTCGGGTGACATTCCTGAATGCTGGCGCACACGACAATCCCTGCCCGGGGATACGGGACGGTTTACGTGGAGGTGAGGGCGGCTCGGGTTGGTTCGTGGACGACTTCGAGCTTGATCCCGTCGGGGTCGTAGAAGAAGGCCGCGTAGTAGCCATCGACGTAGTCGGGGAACTCCCTCGGAGCGGTCTCGGTCTCGACGTTCTGGGCGAGCACCCATTGCCAGCAGCGATCGACAACCTCTCGTGAGGATGCTTCGAAGGCCACGTGATGCACACCGACGGCGTAGCGGTCGTACGGCACAGGGTGCGCGTCTGACTGCTTCTCGCGCAGGCCTATCCAGGTGTCTTGCGCCTGCAAGTACCAGATCATCTCGCCCCGTTCGCCCCGGAGATCGAGGACACCAGACCAGCCGAGTCGGCCGAGGAGTTCCGAATAGAAGCGCTTGCTTCGCTCGACGTCGGTCACTACCAGGTCGAGATGGTGAATCCCGCGTGACTGCACCGCTCGATGCTACTCCGGCCAAAGACGTGCTCGGGCGACATTCCCGCATCCGGCGCCATCAACCTGGCCAAGTCGCTGGGCGAAACGGACGCCGTCACGCTGCTCGAGGAGAACCTCGCGCAGGAGAAGAAGGCGCTCTCGACGTTGGAGACGATCGCCAAGCGGCTCGGCGCGACACAAAGAACAGCCGCCTAGGGCGCGAGCAACCGCCAACAGCACAAGAAAGTGAGGAAGACACTCATGGCAGGGCAGTGGGCGCGGTGGGAGTGCGCCCGGCCTATGCTCTGTGGGTGGCCGACACGCGAGTTGTTTCGTTTCGGCCCCGCGCGATTCTGATCGTTGTCGGCGTTCTTCTCGCCGCGGCTGTCGCAGTCCGGGTGATTTGGGTGACTCGCTCGGTGGTCATCTGGATCCTGATCGCGCTGTTTCTCGCCATGGCACTGAACCCTGCCGTGGAGGTTCTCGTCCGACGGGGCGTGCGTCGTGGGGTGGCGGTTGCAATCGTGTTCGTTGGGGCGATCCTTGTGGTCGTAGCGATCGCCGCGACGTTCGTTCCCACCCTCGTCGCCGAGGTCAACGACCTGGCGGATGCCGTGCCCGGCTACATCGACGACCTGACGCGCGGACGCGGACGGCTCGGATTCCTGGAGCGCGAGTACCACATCGTCGAGAAGGCCCGCGAGGCGATCGAGAAGAGCGGTGCGGCCGGGATCCTCGGCCTGTCGAGCACCGCACTCTCGATCACGAAGAGCATCCTCAACGCGGTGATCGCGACCGTCACGATCGCATTCCTCACACTCTTCATGCTGCTCGAGGGTCCCGCCTGGGTCGAGCGGTTCTACGGCCTCCTGTCCGAGGAAAAGCAGCCGCGCTGGCGCAAGGTCGGAGGCGACATCTACCGCACCGTCGGCGGTTACGTGACCGGCAACCTCGCCATCAGCCTCATCGCCGGAGTTACCTCCACGGGAGTGCTCCTCGGTCTGGGAGTCCCATACGCCGTGGCGCTCGGACTCGTCGTCGGACTACTCGACCTGATCCCCCTCGCCGGAGCCACGATCGCAGCGGTCCTCGTCAGCGCAGTGGGTTTCCTGCATTCGACCACTGCCGGGCTCGTGCTCGTGGTGTTCTTCGTCGTCTACCAACAGTTCGAGAACCACGTCCTCCAACCCCTCGTATACGGCAGGACCGTGAAGCTGTCACCGCTTGTCGTTCTGATCTCGGTGCTGCTCGGCGCCGAGCTCGCGGGAATCATCGGAGCACTGGGAGCGATCCCGATCGCAGGATCGATCCAGGTGATCTTTCTCGACTGGCTGGAGCATCGAAGGTCGGAGCGCCCCAAGACAACACAGGAGCCCTCGGCCAACCTCCGCGCGGAGCCGTGAATGGCGCCCTGGCGTGTGCGATCAGGCGAGGTCCCGGTTCAGTGGAGGCGGATACGGACGAGGCCGGCGCCGTTGGTTCCGGCGTAGAGCGACGTGCCGGTCCGGTCGAGGGTGACCGTGTTGATCGCGCGTGCCGGGAGACCCGTGTTGAATGGTCGCCAGGTGGCTCCGCCGTCGGTCGTCCGCAAGACGCCTTGGAACTGTGTCGCTGCGTACATCGTGTTCGGGTGGTGGGGCTCGATGGCGACTGCGGTGGCGTCGTGCGTGCCCGGCTCGAGGAATCGCCAGTGCTTGCCACCGTCGATGCTCTTTGCCAGGTGCGTTGGGCGAAGCCTGCTCGAGGCGTCGCCGATCGAGGCGTAGAGCGTCTGCGGCTCGGACGGATCGATTGCGAGCACTCCCATGACTGCACCGATGTGAGAGAAGAGCCACTTCCAGGAGGAGCCCTCGTCCGTGCTGCGGAGAAGCGCACCGTTGAAGTTGCCGTAGAGCGTCCCGGATCCGAGTGGGTCGACGCCGATCGTTCCGATCCATGCGGGGCGGCGTGCCGCCCGGTGCCAGGTGATGCCACCGTCGCCGCTTCGGAGCACGCCGGCTCCCCATCCGGCTGCGAACACGGTGCCCGGGTGACCGGGGTCGAACACGATCGCGCCGACGCGGCCCTTGCCTTTCGTGCTGCCTGCTGCCTTCGCCCAGGTTCGGCCCTTGTTCGTGCTGATGAGGATCCCGCGTGACCCGCTGGCGAGCAGATGCGCGGTGTTCGCAGGATCCACGGCTACCGCCTGGACGTTGACTCCGAGCTCGAGCGCCTTCCAGGTGCGACCTCGGTCGCCGCTGCGGAACAGGCCATGGTCGGTTCCCGCGTACACGACCCTGTTGTCGCGGGGGTCGGTCGCGGTCGAGAGGACGTCCGACGCGACGATGCCCGCGTCGGCTGGGCGCCATGTCCTCCCGCTGTCGAGGGTCTTCGCGATCCCTTCTGCGGCGCCCACGTAGAGCGTCGACGGCGCCTGCGAGTCGATCGCGATCGGCGCGCCGAGGGTCGCGCCGAGTGCGCTCCAGGTGCGCCCACCGTCGGTTGTCCGGAAGACACCCTTCTTCCAAGAGGAGACATAGAGCGTTCCCGGAGAATGGGGGTCGAGCGCGAGAGCGGTGAGGTTGTCGGCGGGTGCTGTGCCCGCTGACTGCCAGGTCAGCCCGCCGTCATCGGTCACGAGCACACCGGCGTCGCCCACGGCATAGACGGTTGCGGGGCTGGCAGGGTCGACCGCGATCGCCCAGAGATAGCCGTCGCGGCTCAGCACGGTACGCCAGGTCACCCCGCCGTCCGAGGTCATCGCGATCGAGCTGTGCCCCTTTCCGCCCGTCCAGGTGCCCTCCACCGTCGCGAACAGGACCTGCGGATTCGCCGGGTCGATCGTCAGAGCACTGACGAGACTCGGAGATCCCGGGAGCGTGCGCCACGTCCTGCCGCCATCGACCGACTTGCTGACCTGCTGAAAGGGCGGCGGCGGTACCCGCAACGGCATAGACGACGCTGCTGTCGGTGGGGTCGACCACGAGCGAGAAGACATTGCCTTCGCCGCGGAAGCCCCCGGGCTTCCTTGGCGTCTGCCCGAGCCCGGACCATGCCCAGCTTCGTCCGGCGTCGACGCTCTTGAACACGCCGGCTCCGGCGCCGGCGTAGAAGATCGAGGGCCGCTGCGGATCGACCGCCAACACGTCGACGCGGGGGTCGATCTGCGGTCCGCCGGTCCAACTCGATCCGCCGTCCGTGCTGCGGAACACGCGCCCTTCGGCGGCGACGTAGACGTTGGCAGAGCTCCGGGGATCGACGACGATCGCCGAGAGGCCGAGAGCCCGGCGGCCCGTACGGGACGCTCCAGCGTCCGATGTTCTGCACATTGGCCGCGGGCCGTGGAGACGACGAGTCAGCAGAACGCGCCGCGCCCACCCGCACCCCGTCGCCACCGGCGTAGGTCGCCGCCAAGGCGGCGAGCCCGATCAGCAGCGCAACGGCTGCGTTCCGCTGGCGCCGCCGACGCGCACGCCGGCGCGCCTCCTCGATCAGGGCCTCGAGCTCCGCGACGCGCTCGTCGAGGCTGCGCTCGTCCGCGTCAGGAGGACGAGGAGGAGCGACGACGCTCACAGGATGTTCGACCTCTGATTGATGATGCTACTATCAATAGTCTCATGAGAATTGTCAAGGTCGACCGCCAGGATCCGACCGACCTCCACCAGCAAGTCGCCGCCGAGGTCCGCCGCGCGATCGCCGACGGTGAGGCCAACACCCGGCGAACGACTCCCCCCAGCCAACGACCTCGCCGCAATCCTCGGCGTCAACACCAACACCGTCCTGCGCGCGCTGCGCGAGCTACGGGATGAAGGGCTCCTCGAATTCCGCCGCGGCCGCGGCATCACCGTGGCAGGCACCCCCGAACGCGGCGCCGTGATCGCGCAAGCAAGGGCACTCGTAGAGTTCGCCCGCCGCCACGGCTACCGCGTCGACGAACTCGTCGAGATCATCGAGACCATCGGCTAGAACGCCGACACGTCCGCCGCCCCTGCCTTCGGAACCGGGCGTCGAAGCATGCGATGATGGTCGGCCCATCCCTCGGATGACGGAGGACATTGTGTGGAGATATGCGGTGGTGCTCGTATCGCTCGTGCTGTCGGTCGCGGTCTGGGCTTCGACAGCTTCGGCGATCAAGAGCCCGCGAACGATCAGCGTGATCGAGGTGGAGGCGCCGAACAGCGAGCAGCAGCTCGGCGATTTCAACTTCGATCGGCCACCCAAGGGCGGCGACCAGATCGGCTTCAAGAGCACGCTCTACGCCTGGAAGGGAGCCGCCCGGGGCGCACGAGTCGGGCACGACCAAGGCGTGATCACGTTCATCACCGGCTTCGGCCCCGACTTCAACAAGAAGGCACTGGCGCTTTTCAACGCCCAGATTTGGATCCCCGGCGGGAGCGTGTACATCGAGGGCTTCGGCCGAATCGATCCCAACGCCCCGCTGACCGCCACGTTCCCTGTTCTCGGCGGCACCGGCATCTACGCCAACGCCCGTGGCACCCTGAAGGTCCGTGACCTTCCCAGCGGCAACACAAGCCTCGTGTTCAACCTGGTGCCCTGAACCGCACGTTCGCCGGAGAGGCCCCATGCCTGGCGGCGGGGTCTCCCCGGCTTCCTCAGACCTCGCGCGGCATGAGAGCTTGGCCCGCTACCGCGAATCCGCATGACCCTGTCGGGGTCGAGATCACCTCCGACGCTAGGCGGAGACCGGGGTCTCTGCCGGTGCTGTCGGCTTGCTCGGCAGCCGGCGTGTGAAGACGAGGGAGACCAGCGCGAGGAGCCCGACCGCGAACATCGCCTTCTTCAGTGCATCGAGCTCGGCGTCTGCGTAGTCGGCCGTGAGTGCGTCTGCCTCGGAAGGGCTGAGCCCTGCCTCGAGGGCGGCTGCGTGAGCCTGCTCGGTCGTGACGATCTCGATCCCCTGCTCGGTGGCGGCTGTGATCTGCGCCTTGGTGGACTCCGAGTAGGCCGGGTTCTCGATGACCCGAGTCGTGAAGCCCGTGAGCAGGCCGGTGAGGAGGACGGAGCCGATCAGGGCAGTCCCGAGCGAGGCGCCGAGGTTCTGGGCTGTGCCCTGGAGACCGCCTGCCTCGTTCGTCTTCTCGGGTGGCGCCGACGACATGATCACGTTGCCGAGCTGCGACATCATCAGGCCGGCGCCGACGCCGAACAACGAGAGCGAGAGCTTGAATCCTGTCTCGTTCAGCTCGACGTCGATCGTGCTGGCCATGACGAACGCGGCGATCATCATCGCGACGAGACCGATCCGTACGATCGTCCTGGCGGCTATGTGGGTTACGAGCTTCGGGCCGGCAAGTGCGGCGATGAGCATCGTGACCGACATCGGCAGCAGCCGCTTGCCGGTTTCGAAGGCGTCGAGCCCGAGAACGACCTGCAGGTACACCGGCAGGACGAAGAACGTCCCCATGAGCACGAGCTGCTGCGACATCAGCGTCGTCAGACCGGCCCGGAGCGTCTTGATGCCCAGCAGGGCGCGTTCGAGCAGCGTGTCCTGGCCGAGCCGCTCCTGCCGCTCCTCCCACATCCCGAAGCACCAGAGGAAGAAGACGCCCCCGACGATCAAGAACGGCACGACCGAGAACCCGAACGGCGTGATGTCGTGACCGTTGATCGTGGGCGCGTCGATCGGTGTCACCCAGCCCCACTTGCTGCTCTGCAGGATGCCCAAGACGATCAGGCCCAGGCCCGCTGCCGATAGGGCCGCGCCCACCACGTCGAGCCGCGGCGGATGGTCGGGTCGTGGCGCCGCCTGCATCTTGTTGCGCACCAGCAGGACGGCGATGACGACGACGACCTCCCCCACGAATACGTAGCGCCAGGAGTAGTACGTCGTCACAAAACCGCCGATCACCGGACCGACGGCGATCGCCGCCCCGGCGACACCGCCGATGATCCCGTAGGCGAAAGCCCTGTCCTTCCCTTCGTAGTTCGCGGCGACCAGGGCCGCGATGGCAGGGATCACGAGCACCGCGCCAAGTCCTTCGACGAGCGACCAACCGAACAGGAGCACGTACAGGTTGGGGCTCAACGCAGTCGTCAGCGATCCCAGCCCGTACACCGCGAGCCCGATCGCGAACGCCCGGTCGCGCCCGAGGATGTCGCCGAGCTTGGCACCGACCAGCATGAACGCCGCCATCACGAGCGTGTAGGCCGTGATCGCGAGCTGGACGCCCGTCACGGTCGTGTCGAGGTCGTCCACGATCTGCGAGATCGAGACGTTCATCACGCTCGAGTCCAGCACCATCACGAACTGCGCCGCGGCGAGAATGATCAGCGGGAGCCAGCGACGCACGACACGACCCTACTCGGTCGACAGTCCCGATTGCGTCGACCGGAAGCTCGTCACCGAGCCCGACGGCACGCAGTGTTGCTCTCGACGACGCCGTCTAGGTCCGACGTGTCAGCGTGGCCTCGATTCGTTCGAGCCGCGCTGACATCTGCTGGAGCACGTCGGCTGTCTGAGCATCGGAGGTTGCCTCCTCGACACGTGAGCGCGAGACGAACGCACTCGTGATGGAAGCTGTGATCACCGTGATGAACCCGATCCCGGCCAGCATCACGAGCGCAGCGAGTATGCGGCCGCCGATGCTCGTAGGGACGTGGTCGCCATATCCCACGGTCGTGACCGTCTGCACGGCCCACCAGAGACCGGATCCGATCGTCGGAAAGTTGTCTGGGTCGACGAACGTCATCAAGACTCCGGTTATGAGCGTCACCGAGGTCGACACGGTCGCGATCACGATGACTGCCCCCCGTACGGTCTTGGCGCGGGCTAGCTCGCGGTCCAAACGCCTCTCCATTCTGATTTCGCGTCCCACTGACTGTCGGTTCGCGTTCACCGATCCCGGTCCTGCCCCGACCGGTCTCACTCGCATCCTCGCGTTGCTCACAGCCCAATTCGCGTGGTTCTCCGCGTGGCGCTACGCAGCTTCGTCGTACTCCCGCTGCTTCTGCACGTCGAAGTGGCGGGTGATCGCAATCACGATCCCGAACACGATCACGAGTGCTGCGATCGCGCCGAACCTGAACGCCAGGCCGCTGATGAGCAGCCAGCTGATCATTATCAGGAGTCCGAGACCGATCACGAGGCCGGCTGTTTTCCACCAGAAATGCTTTCCCAACTCGTCCATTGCTGTTGCTTCCTCTCCGTGGGGACGGGCTATTGATGCGCTAGGTAGCGAGTTGCGAGGGCATGCTGGACGAGCTCCGCCTCGAGGGGTGCGGGGTACGTTGCCGTGGATGTGATCTTGCCTGATCTGGTCGACTGACTCCGTCCTGAGCGAGGAACGGAGAGACAGCCGAGAACTGACGACCGCCTGCCCGAACCTGGGCGACCGCGCTACGTCACGTCTATCACTCGCGGCGACACTTGAGTCGCGCCTCGCGGCGGCCGATAAGAGACCCATGTACGAGTACGCCTTGAAGCTCTGGTACCCCAACGGGCGCAGCTTCGACCTCCACCACGAAAGTGAACGTCCGCTCGAGATAGGACAGGAGTTCGAGGCGTTCGGCCACACCTGGCGCATCGCAGGCAACGTTCCACCGACCCGTTTCAGGCCGGTCCTCATGTCGGAGCCGCAGGCTCTCGAATGCCATCCCGTGAGCGAGTCGGTCCCTCACAGCTCGCGCTGACGCCCAGCGGGCACGCAACGGTGTAAGAACGCATTCCCGGTGCATCGGTTCGTCCGGGCGTCATCACTCGCGCCGCGTTGGTGTGCCACGATTCGCCGCATGGAGGGAGAAGTGCACACCGGTGGATGCCTTTGCGGAGCAGTCCGCTACAGCGTCCGTGGCGACCCACTGCACGTCGGTCGATGCCACTGCGCAGACTGCAGAAAGGAATCCGGAAGCGCGTTCAGCGTCTACGCGCAATGGCCGGTCGAGGTGTTCGAGTTGACAGGCGAGGTCGCAAGCTACGACGGTCGCGGCTTCTGTGCTCGATGCGGATCCAGGCTGCTCGATACGACCGATCTCGAGGACAGCATCATCGAGATCCGAATCGGAAGCCTCGACGATGCACCGTTCGAACTGATGCCACGAACAGAGATCTGGGTGAAACGTCGCGAGAGCTGGATTCCGCCGGTCGACGGCGCCGCCCAACACGACGAGAGCCGTCACTAGCGAACGCGTCCAACCTCAGCAGTGTCCTCTATCGCGCGTGATTTCCTCGCCGCGTGCACCGTGATACGCCTGTCGACGTGGCGCGGTTCGGGGACTTCAGCCGATCCCGCCTAGGCCTGCCCGACAACCTCACAGACATCGACGCTGACGAACGTTGCCGGCGCATCAGGCATGTCGCGAAGCCGGTTGAAGGTCGCCTCCGCTGCTCGAGCGTCTTCCTCCGTGTTGAACAGCCAGAGGGAATGTTGGATGTCGTCACCCTCGACGTTCCGCGCCCAATAGCCACCGGCAGAGCCCGCCATCCCCTGCAGCATCGCAACACCCCTCTCGGCGATCATCGAAAGCGCCTCGTCAGCCCGCCCCGGCTTGAGCTCGACTCGTCCGACGACTGCGTGCATGGTCTCTCCTCTCTCTCAGCGGCTGCGCGCGGCAACCACGACCAGGACGAGCACAACCGCCGGCTCGAGCACGGCGCGCCCGAGACGTAGCCGTGTTCGTTCCTCGGCGCAGTTGGGCGAACTACTTTACGAACTTCCAGATGGTCCCAGCGCCCTTTCGCTTGCCGCTGCGCCAGGAAACCAGCCCAACCACGACGAGGCCGGCCGCGACGAACACAGCCAATGAACGGACCTCGGACTGCAACTTGGTCAGATCCTCGTCGAGAGCCTGGCGCTCCGCCGCGATCTCCATCCGGATCGCTTCGGGCGTCCGTTCAGACATGGCTTCGCAAAGCCTCGACGGTCTGCTGCGCTTCCTCGATCGCCTGGGACGGTTTCGGTGGCGACGCCTTGCGTGCTGATCGAACCGCGAGCAGTCCCGCGACCGCGGCGAGCGCCAGGATGACCGCCGTAACGATCAAGAGCGAGAGCCACAGCGGAAGGGCCTCGCTGAGCCCTGCCGCGGCCGTCGCCAGGGCGAACCCGATCCCGTAGATGACCAGAACTGCGGCCACCGCACCAAGGGCACCTGCCATCCCGAGGGCAGTCGCCTTCTGCTTCCCTTCGGCTTTCGCCAGTTCTATGTTGAGCTGGGCGAGAGATTGAATCCGCCGGGTGACCGCCCTCGTACGTGCAGCGAAGCCGAACATCGCGAGAACCCTACCCTGAATGTTCGTAGATTGAACAGAGGCGGGATGCACCGGCGCCCGCCTCGGCGCGATCGAGGTCGAAAGGACACTCCCGCACGCGCGCACAGCCGATGATGGTGGGCCTTCGGCTTCTCGATGGCTCGCTTACCCACATGAGGTCGCCGAGCAGCCCGACCTCCTCGGTTTCCAGCTACGGGGTTACGGGCCGGGTGCGTCAGCTTCAGCTGGCCGCCGCCGTCAGCGTTCACGACGTAGACGTCACCCCGGCTGACGAAGGCGCCTGGGGTCGACGAGCGATGACTCGATGAGGTCTGCATCGCTCACGGCTCAAGTGTTCAGCGCTCATTCACTAACCCCAATTGGCCGAAGGACGGTGAAAGGTTCGGCTACGACACTGCGGAGCGTCCGGCGACCTCCTCAGCTGACGGCCTTCTTGACGAGCGCGCCGATTCTCCTCTCCTCGGCGGCGGTCAACTTCTTCAGCGCGAAGGCGGTCGGCCACATCGCCCCTTCGTCGAGGTTCGCCACGTCGCTGAAGCCGAGTGTCGCGTACCTCGTCTTGAACTTCTGCGGGCTCTGGAAATAGCAGACGACCTTGTCGCCCATGGCGTACGCGGGCATCCCGTACCAGGTTCTCGGCGTGAGGTCCGGCGCGCTGGCTTTGATGATGGCGTGGAGCCGCTCGGCCATGGCGCGATCCGGTTCCGGCATCTCGGCGATCTTCGCGAGCACGTCGCTTTCCCCATCCGCCTTGTTCTTGCCGCGTCGCGCGGCCGCCTTGAGCTCTTGGGCGCGCTCCTTCATTGCGGCTCGTTCCTCGTCCGAAAATCCCTGGGACGCTTTGCCGGTCGTAGTCGTTGCGGGCTTCTTCGTGCTCTTGTTTGCGGGTTTCCTCTCAGCCATTGCGAAGCACCTCCGTGCGTCGATTGAGCCCTCGCCGCTCGACCCCCGGCTCGATCGCCGGACGCTCAGCGGAGCTTCTGGATCGGACTGCGCCGAGGGCAGTGGTTGTCAGTTGAAGGCGGGTAGGACGTGGTCGTGGAGGAGTTGGAGTTGCTCGTGCAGCGGCGGTAGCCCGTCGGCAGGGCTGCCTGACCAGCGCTCGACGAGGAACGGGTCGGCAAGTCCGAGCGCGATGTGGTTGTAGCCGTGCGGGAGGAAGTCGCGTTTGATGCGATCGATCCATTCCTGCGGCGTTCCCGCGAGTGAGAGCTGCGCGCCAACGCTCCCCGGCACCAGCGCAAGGGCACGGTCGACGTCTCCACGGCCGAACGCCTCCACCACTGGCTGAACCTCCTGGTACGGGATGCCGTGCCGCTCGATGAGCTCGGACGGCATCGAGGAGATGTAGAAGGCGGCTGCGACGCGGGCGCCTTCGCGCGCAGCCTCGCCGTCGAGTGAGATCGCGCCCAGGATCGAGGCGCAGAAGTCGAAGTCGCTGTCGAGCGTCCGATCGACGCGGGCGGCTCCCTCCCGCACCATCTCGGCTGCGAATCGCAAGGCCTCGTCCGAGTGAGCGCAGGCCACGTGGACGCCATCCGCGATCTCGCCTGCAAGCCGAAACGACCCCGGGCCACGCATCGCTCCGATCTTGAGGGGCAGCCGTTCCTGCACCGGTCTCGCGGCTGTGAACAACCCCTTGTAGCGGTAGAAGTCGCCCTCGAAGTCGATCGCACCCTCATCGAGGAACGTCCGCATCACATGATGGGCCTCGCGCAGACGCGCCAGCGGCCGCGTGCCACGCCACTCGACGTGGTACTGGTCGAGCATGCCGAGGTTGCCGATCGAGAAAACGATCTCCGCGCGCCCACCCGTCAGCTCGTCGAGCGTCGCCGCTTGCTGCGCGATCATCGTCGGGTCACGCAGGATCACATGCGTGACCTCCGGCCCCAAGCGGATGCGGCGCGTCCGCCCGGCGGCAGCCCCAAAGAGCACCCACAGATCCTTGTGGTACGTCTCGTCGGCGCTGTAACAGCCGTCCAGACCGAGCTCGTCCGCGAACGCGATCAAATCGATCAACCCGTCCAGCGGATGGTCGGGCAACAACTGACAGCTGAAACGCATCTGGTCGTGACGCTACGGATGCTCCAAGACGAGCGCAAACGCACACCGCGCCCCGACCACGATCGCGTCGTACGCTGAGGCTCGTATTGACGCTTGCAGCATATGTCCGTTCTGCGTGTTGTACGGTTGACGCAGCGCGGTTCCTGAAGCTGCTGCGCGCCGAGCTTGTCGGGCCACCGCTCATGCCAACCCTTCGGAGCTGACGCATGCCACCTCTCGCCACCTCACTCACGGACACCGAGCTCACGGAACTGCTCGACATCATCGGCCAGGCCGATTCGGTCGAGCTGAAAGTGACGCTCGCCGAGTCCGACCACTACGGGACCGTGAGGGCGCTTGGCATGGACACGCTCGACGCCCAGCTTCGCCACGTCTACTTCTTCGACACGCCTGACCTCACGCTCGACGAGGCCGGGCTCGTGGTCAGGGCGCGGCGCAAGCAGGGAAAGGGCGACGACTCGGTGATGAAGCTGAGGCCCGTCATGCCGGCGACCCTCCCGGACGAGCTCCGGGCCGCGCCGTCGTTCAACGTCGAGGTCGACGCGAGCCCAGAGGGGTACGTGTGCTCGGGATCGCTCAAGGCAACGCTCGAGACGGGCATCATCAAGGAGACGATCGACGCCGGTGGACCGATCTCGCACCTCTTCTCGAAGGAGCAGCAGGCGTTCTACGAGGCGCATGCGCCGGCCGGGATCGAGCTCGACGAGCTCGGAGTGCTCGGGCCGGTGCTCGTGATGAAGCTGCCGTTCTTTCCACCCGAGTTCGACCGGAAGATGGTCGCCGAGATGTGGTTCTACCCCGACTTCTCCCGCGTGCTCGAGCTGTCGACGCGCTGCGCCACGTCGGAGGCGTTCCAGGTGGCCGCCGAGACCCGCGCGTTCTTCGCGCGGCGCGGGGTCGACCTCACCGCCGAGCAGGCCGCGAAGACGCGCACCACGCTCGAGTTCTTCGCGGCCCGAGCTTGATTGCGACCTGTGACGACCAGCACACTCCGGGTGTGACCGTGATCGACGAGCTGCTCGCCCGCCACGACGCAGGCTGGAACACCCAGGACCTCGACGCCGTCATGGCGAGCTACACCGACGACATCGTGTTCCAGAACCACACCGCAGGGGAGCCTCCGGTTGCCGGCACGGCGGCCGTGCGGGAGCACATCGGCGCCATCTTCGAGCGGTGGCCCGACATGCGCTTCAGCTCGCGGCGGCTCTACGTCTCGGACGGGTTCTGCGTGAGTGAGTGGACGGCGCGTGCGACCACGCCGAGCGGGCGGCGAATCGAATGGGACGGCGTAGACGTGATGCCGATCCGCGACGGGCGGATCGCGCGCAAGGACGTCTACTCGACCTCCGCGACAGCACGAGAGCTTCGCGACGACGAGTCGCCGAGCTCCTGACTTGGGGCCAGCGCCGGGATCCGACCCCGAGCAGCCCGGCGCAGGGCACGTGGTGGGGCTGACCGTCGCCCACGCCGTCCTCGGGACGGGGGCCAGGCTCGCGAGCACGGTCTACGGAACGGTGGTCGTGATGGCAACGCTCACGGCTGCGTACGCGAGCCAGAAGGACCCGTGGAAGCTTGCGCTGATCGTGGCGGTGACCACGGTCGTGCTGTGGATCGCCCATCTGTACGCACACACCCTGGCGCGAGCGATCACGGGTGGCAGGCGCCCTTCGCTCGGCGAGCTCGGGTCGATCGCGGTGGCAGAGGTCGGAATCGTGCTCGCGGCGGTCGCGCCGATCCTGATGCTCGTCGTCGGCGCGCTCGCGCTGATCGAGGAGAGTCGGGCGGTGTGGCTCGCGCTCGCGGTCGGTCTCGTCACGCTTGCGGTGGAGGGGGTCCGCTTTGCGCGCATCGAACGACTGGGACGCACGGGCATGCTCGTCGTCGTCGCGGGCAATCTCGCGCTCGGGTCGCTCGTCGTCGGCCTCAAGGTCGTGATCACGCACTGACCGCTCACGACCTCGGCTCGGGTTCGCGCAAACGGCGTGCGCCCGCCTCGAGCGTCGCACTCCCGGCGCTGCTCGACTCAATAGCACGAGCCAGGGCGCAAGAGCTGGAGCCGGAAGTAGTTCCTCCGCGTCGCCCGCAGCGCTTTGTACCGCCGTCCGGTGCAGGTCTCGCCGTTGGCGGTGACACTGCAGTCGAACACCACAAAGCTCTCGTGGGGATACGACCCGCGGTGCCCGAAGCGCCGCACGCCCTGGCAGTACGCGTAGTCGTGCGTCTCCCAGAGGAGGTCCGCGATGTCGTCCTCGTCGATGAGGACGGGAGTTCCCGGCTTCCAGACAGCATCGGAGGCGAAGGCGCCGACGCTGCTGAACAGCGCGATCAGACCCCCGACAACGGCGCCCCGGAAGGTCGAGCAGGACACCCTCGATGTGGTCCTCGTGGCCACGCTCGTCCCAGGAACTGTAGGCGAAGAGAGGAGCGGTACGACAGGGGTCGAGGGCTATGCTCGCGACGTGGGCTCTGCGAGCGAGGTCGACCCCCCAGGTGAGCGTGACGCGCGCGGCGGATATCCGTCGTGCACCGAGCGGCAGCGTCGCGCTCGAGGGCGAAGGCCACGGTGGAGGGGTGTCGCGGCGACGATCCAGGAGGACGTCGACGGCTGACGAGGCCGCCTGACGAGGGCGGATGACGCGACGTCGGAGGCTCACGCTGGTCGCCGCGATCCTGGGCTCCGGGATGGCGATGCTCGACGGCTCTGTCGTGAACGTCGCGTTGCCCGCGATCGAGCGCGACATGGGCGGAGGGCTCGTCGTCCAGCAGTGGGTCTCGAACGCCTACCTGCTCACCCTCGGGTCGCTCATCCTGATCGGCGGCTCGCTCGGGGACATCTACGGCGAGCGCCGCGTGTTCTCCGTCGGCGTCGGTGCGTTCGGGGTGTTCTCGGTCATGTGTGCGCTTGCGCCCACGAGCGAGCTGCTGGTCGCCTCGCGGGCGCTCCAGGGAGTCGCTGCAGCACTTCTCACGCCGAGCTCCCTGGCGATCATCGTCGGCGCCTTCCCCGCGGGCCTCCGTGGCCCTGCGATCGGGACCTGGACCGCATGGGTCGGCATCGCAGGCATCATCGGCCCGCTCGCCGGTGGCGTGATCGTCGACCAGGCGTCCTGGCGTTGGATCTTTGCCCTCAACGTCCCGGTGGCGATCGCGACCATCCTGCTGATCCTCGCCGCCGTTCCTCGCAGGGCCCGGGCGGGAGGTCGCGTCGACTACGCGGGCGCCGCCCTGTGCGCTCTGGGTCTGGGAGGGGTCGTCGTCGCGTTGATCGAGCAACCGAAGTACGGCTGGTCGAGCCCTGGGATCGTGGCATCGCTCGCCGTCGGGGTGCTCTCCCTCGTCGTGTTCGTCGTCCACGAACGGCGCACGCGTGAGCCGATGCTCCACCCGGCGCTCTTCCGTCGCCGCAACTTCACGGTCGGGAACCTGCAGACGCTGGTGATGTATGCGGCCATCGCGATCGTGTTCTTCTTCCTCGTCATCTTCCTCCAGCAGGCAGCCGGCTACACCGCGTTGCAGGCGGGACTCGCGACGCTACCGACCACGCTGATCATGTTCGTGTTGTCCCGGCGATTCGGCGCGCTCGCGGACAGTCATGGGCCGCGGCTCTTCATGGGCCTCGGACCACTCGTCGCGGCCGGTGGGATCGCGCTGCTGCTCATGACCGACCTCGAGACGTCGTACGTGGCAGAGGTGCTCCCCGGACTGGTCGTGTTCTCGCTCGGCCTCTCCGCCACGGTTGCACCGCTCGTCGCTGCGGTTCTCGCAGATGCGGGAGAACAGGAGGCCGGAATTGCCTCGGCCGTGAACAACGCCGTCGCACGGGTCGCCGGCCTCGTCGGCGTGGCGCTCGTCGGTGTGCTCGTCGCGACGACGCTCGTGGGTGACACCTTCGGGCCGAACGCCGAGTCCGTCCACGCATTCCATGAGGTCCTCGTCGTGTGCGTCGTGCTGATGGCCGCCGGGGGCGTCGTCGCGCTCGTCGGGATCGAGAACCCACGGGCATCGCTCGATGCCGAGCATTGCCCCGGAGGACAGCTCTACGGGGCTCCCGAGCCCGCCGGGTCATCCGTCGGCGAGCTCGAGGTGTCGGTGTCGAGTCGCTAGGCCGCGGCGGCGGAGTGGGTCGACGAGGTCGAGCAACAGCCCGACTTGCAATATATTCCTATATAGGAATATGATGTGAGCCGATGGCCCGATCGCCTGCGACCGCAGACGCCTTCACTGCCGTGGCGGAGCCACGACGGCGCGAGATCCTCGACGTCCTCGCTGCGGGCGAGCGCGCCGTGGGTGACCTCGTGCTCGTGCTCGACCTGGCGCAGCCGCAGGTGTCGAAGCACCTGCGGGTCCTGCGTGAGGTGGGGGTGGTGGCGGTCCGCGACGACGGGCGACGCCGTCTCTACCGTGTCCACGGTGAGGCGCTCCGGCCGATCCACGACTGGATAGCGCGGTACGAGCGATCGTGGTCGGAGCGATTCGACCAGCTCGATGGCGTGCTCGACGATCTCAAGCGCGAGGAGAGTGGCAATGGCGAGTAGCAGGACGGCGACGGTGACGCTCCCGACGGACGAGCAGATCCTCATCACCCGTGAGTTCGACGCACCGAAGCACCTGGTCTACCGGGCCTGGACGACCCCCGAGCTCGTCGCGCGATGGTGGCATGCGGGGCGTGGCCAGGCGACCAGCATCGAGATCGACCTCCGCGTCGGCGGGACGTGGCGCTATGTGATGGTCACGCACGCCGGGCTCGAGGTCGGGTTCCACGGCGAGTACCACGAGATCGTTCCCCATGAGCGGATCGTCTCGACCGAGGTGTACGAGGGGTTCCCCGACGCGGAGGCGCTCGACACGCTCACGCTCACGGAGGTCGCAGGACGAACGACGATGACCGTTCTCGTCCAGCACCAGACGAAGGCCCATCGCGATGCGCACATCGAATCCGGGATGGAGGACGGCATGCAGGATGCTCTCGACCTGCTCGAGCAGGTCGCGCGTTCGATGGAGGGCTAGAGGCTTGCGTAAGACTCGTGCGCGATCGTGGTTGCCGCCCCAGGCGCGTCGCCAGCCGTCTCGTCGCCCTTGCACAGGCCACCGGCCTGCGCCGCGGACGCCGCGCGCCACCCTGGCTTGGCCTGAGACGGCCCCACGGGGCGCCCATTTCACATCAGGCCTCTAGCGGGCAGCGTCGAGCAACACCCGACGTTCCGCGGCCGCGATCAGCCTGCGCGTCCGGTCGACGACGTCGATGTTGACCGAGATCGCGTCGATCCCGGCCCGGACGAGCAGGTCCGCGTACTCGGGGTGCACGCTCGGGGCCTGCCCGCAGATCGACGTCTTCAGGCCGAGTCGACGTGCCGCTGGGATCAGCTGCTCGAGGTACGCGACCACCGCGGGATCGCGCTCGTCGTAGCGACCGGCCAGCAGCTCGGAGTCGCGATCGACCCCGAGCAGCAGCTGCGTGAGATCGTTCGAGCCGATCGAGATCCCGGCCACGCCCATCGCCGCATACCGCTCGAGGTGATAGAGCACGGACGGCACCTCGGCCATGATCCAGAGCTCGAAGTCCCGCCGGTCGAGCAGTGACGTCGCTTCGATCTCTCGTCGGCACAGCTCGAGCTCGCGCGCGGTGCGGACGAAGGGCAGCATCACGTGGAGGTTCCGATGTCCGGCGTCCCAGACCTGTTCGATGGCTGCGAGCTCGAGCCCGAACAGATCCGGCTCGAGCGTGTAGCGCAGCGCGCCGCGGTACCCGATCATCGGGTTCGCCTCCTCCGGCTCGAATCGCTCCCCACCCTCGAGGCCGCGGAACTCGTTCGTTCGGAAGTCGATCGTTCGGTACGTGATCGGGCGCGGAGCGAACCCGTCGGCGAACGTCGTCAGCGCATCCGCCATGTGCGTCACGAACTCGTCGCCCCGACCTTCCTCGAGCAGCAGTCGCGGATGACGACCGTCGAGCGCCTCGATCACCATCAGCTCGGCGCGGAGCAGCCCCACGCCGTCGACGTCGAGCGCGGCGGCGCGAGCGACCTGCGACGGCTCGGACAGGTTGAGCAAGAGCGTCGTCGCCGTGACGGGAGCGCCGGCCGTGACCGCGACCTGGGCTGCACCCGTCGGCGGTGGTGGCGCCACGACACCTTCGACGACGATGCCGCGGGTCGCATCGACCGTGACCAGCTGATCGTCGGAGAGGACCGCGGTTGCATCTCGCGTCCCCACCACGCACGGGATCCCGAGCTCGCGCGACACGATCGCGGCGTGGCACGTGATCCCGCCGGAGTCGGTCACGATCGCAGCCGCACGACGCATGAGCGGCACCCAGTCGGGCGCGGTCATGTGGGTGACGAGCACGTCGCCCGCTGCGAGCGCGTCGGTATCGGCGAGCGAGGTGAGTACCCGTGCGAGCCCGCTTCCGATACCGGGCGCGGCGCCGAGCCCGCGGACGAGCACTGTCTCGTTGCGGGCTTCGGTCGCAGCCTCGGTCGGCCGTTCGAGCTCGCCCGCGGCCGTGATCGGACGGGACTGGAGCATCCAGATCTCACCGTCGTCGTCGATCGCCCACTCTGTGTCCTGGGCGGCGCCGTAGTGCGCCTCGATCCTCGCCCCGATGCGTGCCAACTCGACCGCCTCCGTATCGGTCAGAACCGGTTGTGCCTCCTCGGCGGGGGTGAGCTCCCGGGTGAGTGTGCCTCCTGCCGGATCGGCGAAGATCGCTACCCCCTGGCGCTGGAACTCGCGCTCGACAACCGTGAACGACGTCTTGTCGACGGCGAAGTGGTCGGGCGAGACGCTCCCGCTGACGACCGATTCACCGAGCCCGAACGCGCCTTCGATCACGAGCCGGTCGGTCGCGCCACTCGCAGGATCGATCGTGAACATCACACCCGCGCGCGTCGGCACGACCTGCCGCTGAACGACCACTGCGATGTCCATCTCGGCCTGACCGAAGCCGCGCGTGGCGCGGTAGAAGACGGTGCGCGCCCCGAAGAGCGAGGCCCAGCATCGCCTGACTGCGTCCACCACGTCGTCGCTCCCGCGGACGTTCAGGAACGTCTCGTTCATGCCCGCGAACGACGCCGCTTCCGTGTCCTCGGCGGTCGCGGACGATCGGACTGCGACTGGAACGTCCGGGTCACCGTCACCGAGCGAGGCGTACGCGATGCGGATCGCATCGGCGACGTCAGCTGGAATCGGCTCGGCCTCGACGAGCGCGCGAATCGTGTGCGCTGCCTCGCCGAGCGCTCGTGCGTCATCGACGTCGACCCCGCCGAGAAGCTCCGTGATCCGCTCGCGCAATCCGGCGCCGTCGCAGAAGGAGCGGTAGGCGGCGGCCGTGACGACGAAGCCGGGAGGGACCGGGAATCCGGCGCGCGTGAGCTCCCCGAGGTTGGCGCCCTTGCCACCAGCCTGCGCGACATCGGCGCGAGAGAGTGACTCGAAGGACACGGTCAAGTCGACCGTCCTCCGCCTTGAGCGCTGCTTCGTGGTCGCCATCGCGTACCTCCCGACTCGAATCCTGGGCCTATCGTCGGGCACCGGTGCGAGCGTGGCATCGGGGATGCCCGGGATCGCCGTTCGGCGAACTACCGATCACGGCTGGCTGACCGTGCCTGTGCCGAGGCGCCCCGCGGGGTCGGTAGTTCCCCGTACGAGCCTTCCGGGCGCACTCCGATGCACCTGACGGTCGATGCGACGACGATCTCCGCACGAGGAGTGATCGAGGGAGACGACGTGTTTCAGGTGCGGATCCATGGACGCGGAGGGCAGGGGGTCGTGACTGCGGCCGAGCTCCTGTCGGTGGCCGCCTTCGACGAAGGCCGACACGCACAGGCCTTCCCGACCTTTGGCTCCGAGCGGACGGGCGCGCCGGTCGTCTCGTTCTGTCGGATCGACGACAGGCCCATCCGCTCCCGCGAGCCGGTGGCCGAGCCGGACGCGGTGATCGTCCAGGACCCGACGCTCCTCCACCAGGTCGACCTGCTGTCCGGTCTCGGGCCGGACGCGTACCTGCTCGTCAACACCTCGAGGACGTTCGACGAGCTCGGCCTGGACGGTCTCGGCCGGCGCTTGCGCAGAGAGCGCTTGCTCGCGGTGCCGGCAACCGAGATCGCCCTCGAGCATCTCGGACGACCGTTGCCGAACGCCGCGCTCCTCGGTGCATTCGCCGCTCAGACGGGGATCGTCTCTCTTGCCTCGCTCCTGGCTGCGATCCGTGACCGATTCCCGGGAACGACCGGAGATCGAAACGCGGCGGCGGCGGCATCTGCCTTCGCGATCGCCGAGACCACGATCGGAGCCGTTCATGCGTAGGCAGATCGAGGGCTCGCTGGCTGTGGCCGAGGGAGTCGCCCTCTGCCGTCCGGAGGTGATCTCGGCCTACCCGATCTCGCCCCAGACGCACATCGTCGAGAGCCTCTCGGATCTCGTCCGGACGGGTGCGCTCGCCCCGTGCGAGTACCTCCTCGTCGAATCCGAGTTCGCTGCTCTGTCCGCGTGCATCGGAGCCTCGGCGGCAGGCGCCCGCGCGTACACCGCGACGGCGAGCCAGGGGCTGCTCTTCATGGCCGAGGCTCTCTACAACACGTCGGGTCTCGGGCTCCCTGTCGTGATGACGGTGGCGAACCGCGCGATCGGGGCCCCGATCAACATCTGGAACGACCATTCGGACTCGATGTCGCAACGCGACTCGGGCTGGATTCAGCTCTACGCCGAGTCGAACCAGGAGGCGCTCGACCTCCACATTCAGGCGTTCAAGCTCGCCGAGGAGGTCTCGCTCCCGGTGATGGTGTGCATGGACGGGTTCGTGCTGACGCACGCCTACGAGGAGGTGGACGTCCCGGCACAGAGCGAAGTGGACGCGTACCTCCCGCCCTACGAGCCACGCCAAGTGCTCGATCCCGACGAGCCGGTGACGATCGGCGCGATGGTCGGGCCGGAGGCCTTCACCGAGGTGCGCTACCTGGCGCACGCGAAGCAGCTCCAGGCGCTGGACGTGATCCCCGAGCTCGCGAACGAGTTCGCCCAGGCGTTCGGGAGATCGTCGGGTGGGCTTCTGCGCCGCTACCGGAGCGAGGACGCGGAGACGATCGTCGTCGCGCTCGGCTCGGTGCTCGGGACGATCGAGGAGGTCGTCGACGAGCTTCGCGACGAGGGCGTCAGCGTGGGCGCAGTCGGGATCAAGTGCTTCCGTCCCTACCCGCTCGAGGAGCTCCGGGAGGCGGTGCGCCATGCGAGGAGCGTGGTCGTCGTGGAGAAGGCGTTCGCGGTCGGGCTTGGCGGGATCGTCGGGCAGAACGTCCGTCTCGCGCTCGCCGGACTCGAGCCGGTTGTGTTCGACGTCGTGGCCGGCCTGGGGGGGCGTCCGATCATGAAGCGATCGCTGCACGAGCTGCTCGGACGGGTGATCGGCGGGCGGCTCGAGCCGAACCGACTCGAGTTCCTCGACCTCGACTGGCGCCTCGTCGAGCGCGAGCTCCAACGGCTCGAGCAGAAGCGCCGGTCGGGGCCGCACGCCGAGAACATGCTGCGCGACCTGGGCGTCGTCGCCGCCCGAATGCACTGAGGAGAACCCCGTATGCCACGCGAGCAAGTCAAGTTCTCCCAGGTCGGGAGCTTTGCCGTCGGGAACCGGCTGCTCGACGCGGACGAGCGCTCGGTCCAGTCCCGGGTGGAACGCTCGAACTCGCTCACCTCGGGGCATCGAGCCTGTCAGGGGTGCGGTGAGGCGCTCGGTGCGCGCTACGCCCTCGACGCCGCGATGCGTGCGACCGGCGGTCAGCTGATCGCAGCGAACGCGACCGGGTGCCTTGAGGTCTTTTCTACCCCGTACCCGGAGTCGTCCTGGCAGTTGCCGTGGATCCACTCGCTGTTCGGGAACGCACCCGCGGTTGCTTCGGGCATCGCGGCGGCGCTCAAGGCGAAGGGCCGAACCGAGATCAGGGTTGTGGGACAGGGTGGCGACGGAGGCACGGTCGACATCGGGTTCGGCTGCCTGTCGGGGATGTTCGACCGGAACGACGACGTGCTCTACATCTGTTACGACAACGAGGGCTACATGAACACCGGGGTCCAGCGGTCGGGCGCAACACCACCGGCCGCGCGGACCGCGAACACGAAGGCCCTCGGGCCGGCGCCGGGGAACGCGTTCGGGCAGGGGAAGAACCTCCCGCTGATCGCGATCGCGCACGAGATCCCGTATGTCGCCACGGCGACGGTGGCCGAGCTCCACGACCTCGAGGCCAAGATCGAGCGCGCAATGGAGCTGCGTGGCGCGCGGTACGTGCACGTGCTGGTTCCCTGCCCGCTCGGCTGGGGTACGGCCGCCGGCGACACGATCAGAATCGCGCGGCTTGCGAAGGAGACGGGGCTCTTCCCCGTGATCGAGGCCGAGGCCGGTGAGATCGTCTCCGTGTCGAAGCTCAGGCGGCGCGAGCCCGTCGAGTCCTACTTGCGGCCGCAGCGGCGCTTCGCTCACCTGTTCGGCGATCCACCGAGCACGGACGTGATCGCGCGGATCCAGGCGATAGCCGATCGCAACATCGAACGGTTCGGCCTGCTCCAGGAGCCGGTCTCGTGAAGAAGCCGTTCGCGATCACGCTCGATGTCGGGTCGAGTCGGGCCAACAAGACCGGAAGCTGGCGCACCGAGCGGCCCATCTATGTGCACGGGCTGCCTCCGTGCGACCATGCCTGCCCCGCCGGGGAGAGCATTCGCGACTGGCTCTACGAGGCGGAGTCGGGCGGAGCCGGGTACGAGCGCGCCTGGCGCAGGATCGTGGAGGACAACCCATTCCCGGCGATCATGGGTCGCGTCTGTTACCACCCCTGCGAGACGGCCTGCAACCGCGGTACGCTCGACGAGGCAGTCGGGATCAACGCGGTCGAGCGCTTTCTCGGCGACGCTGCGATCGAACAGGGTTGGCGTGTCGACGTCGAGGTTCCTCCGTCCGGGAAGCGTGTGCTGGTCGTCGGCGCGGGGCCCGCCGGTCTCTCCGCTGCGTATCACCTCCGACGGCTCGGCCACGACGTCACCGTGCGCGACTCGGGAGCCATGCCGGGCGGGATGATGCGCTACGGGATCCCGACGTATCGGCTTCCACGTGATGTGCTGGACGCCGAGATCCGGCGAATCGCGGAGCTCGGTGTGACGATCGAGACGTCGTCGACCGTCGAGCACGTGCTGGACGCGCAGCAGGAAGGCTCGTTCGACGCGGTGTTCCTCGCGGTCGGGGCACAGCTCGGCAAGCGGGTCGAGATCCCCGCAGGCGACGCGGCCAGGGTGCTCGACGCGATCTCGCTGCTCCACTCGGTCGCCGACGGTGAGGCGCCGCAACTCGGACGCCGTGTCGCGATCGTGGGGGGCGGAAACACCGCGATCGACGCCGCCCGCGCCGCGAAGCGGCTCGGAGCAGAGGACGCAGTGATCGTCTATCGCCGCACCCGCGACCGGATGCCTGCGCACGACTTCGAAGTCGAGGAGGCAGAGCAGGAGGGTGTGCTCGTCAAGTGGCTGTCGACGGTGCAACGGGTGGAGCCGGGGAGGCTCGTGCTGGAGCGGATGGAGCTGGACGAGCACGGCTTCCCCGCAACCGACCGGAGAGCTCGAGGAGCTCGAGGCCGATGCGCTCGTGCTCGCCGTGGGTCAGGAGTCCGACCTCTCACTCGTGGACGGCGTCTCGGGAGTCGAGCTCGACGGCGGCGGCGTGACGGTGCGACCGACGCTCGAGACCGGTCACCCGGGGATCTTCGCCGGCGGCGACGTGGTGCGGGGCGAGCAGACGGTGACCGTCGCGGTGGGGCACGGGAGGCGTGCGGCGCGTGAGATCGACGCGTGGCTTCGCGCGACCACCGGCATCGTGAGCGCCGGGACCGAGCCCGTCTCCTTCGAGCGGCTCAACACGTGGTACTACGCCGACGCGCAGCGGTCGGTTCAGCCTGTGCTCGAGCTGGCACGGCGACGCTCGACGTTCGACGAGGTCGTCGGTGGGCTGGACGAGTCGAACGCGCTGTTCGAAGCGCGTCGATGCCTCTCGTGCGGCAACTGCTTCCAGTGCGACAACTGCTTCGGGATGTGCCCCGACAACGCCGTCCTGAAGCTCGTCGACGCGACCGAGCCGTATGCGTTCGACTACGACTACTGCAAGGGCTGCGGCATCTGCGCGGCGGAGTGCCCCTGTGGCGCGATCGAGATGGTGCCCGAGACGATCTGAGCCGACCAGGCCGCCGGGCCTGATCCTGCCGATTGCGCTCTACGCTCGTCCGGGCCTCAGGTACACGAGCCAGTAGACGATCCCGACGAGCACGGCGCCCCCGACGATGTTGCCCAGCGTCACGGGCAGAAGATTGTGCTCGAGGAAGCCTCCCCACGTGAGCCCCGAGAGATCGGGTGGGCTCTCGAGCGAATCGACGAACGCGGTGTCGCGCTCGATCAGCAGCCCTTCGGGCACGAAGTACATGTTGGCGACCGAGTGCTCGAACCCGGCCGCGACGAAGGCGGCGATCGGAGGCACGATCGCGAGGATCTTGTCGGTCGTGGTGTGGGCCCCGTAGGTGAGCCAGACGGCAAGACAGACGAGGGCGTTGCAGAGCACGCCGAGCGCGAACGCCTGGATGAACCCGAGCCCTGTCTTCCCACTGGCGATCGTGAGCGCGGTCTGCCCGACCGCGCCGCCACCGAACGTGTACTGCTTGCTCACGTAGACGAGCGCAGCCGTGCCGAGCGCGCCGACGAAGTTCCCGGCGTAGACGACGCCCCAGTTGCGCAGGAGCGCAGCCGTGCTGACCTTGCGGCTCGCCCATCCCATCACCACGAGGTTGTTGCCGGTGAACAGCTCGGCCCCGGCGAGCACGACGAGGATCAGCCCGAGCGAGAAGACGAGCCCTGCGAGCAGCCGCACCACCCCGTACGGGAGCTCGCTCCCACCGGTCGCGACGGTCGTCGCGAACATCGCCCCAAGGGCGATGAACGCGCCGGCCAGGACGGCGAGCAGGAAGAGCTCGAGGAGCGGCATCGTCGCTTTGGCCGCCCCGACCAACTCGGCCTTTCGCGCCATCTCGACGGGTGGGAGCGCATCGAGGCTCGACGGCGCGCCGGCGATCTCTGCCATGCCCGTATCGTCGGCTCGGCGTCGGTTCGACGCATCCGTGCTGTACCGGATCCGCGGTCGGTGATTCGCCACAGCTCGCTCGAAGCCCGGGCCTTGACCGTGGAGTCAGGAACGATTGTAGTGTGCCGGGGCGGACACAATCCCCCCGGACGATCCGCCCCGACACTGCGCCGAGGCAAGCACCCCGGCGCCGCATCCCGGGGAGTGTTCTTGCTTGCCGCGACCAAAGGCCTCGAGCACGAGACGCCGACTCGCAACCTTCCTGCGCCCGAGCATAGCGCGTTCGAATGTCGGAATCGATTCGAATGTCGGGGTCGACCCCGGTCGTGTCACGAACCGCGCTGCGAGCGACGCAACCGTTCGAGCTGGCGTCGATCGCGCTTCGTCGGTCGGGCGCCGAGATCGGCGCCGAGGGGCGCCGACGCACGCCGCTCGAGCACCCGCGCCTCGCGCGCAGCGATCGAGTCCGCGGTCTCGTCGTAGAGCGCCGCAGCGGCTGCGGCCGGGCCGCGCTTCTCGGCGAGCCCGCGCACGACGACCGTCCAGCGCGTCTCGCCGACCCGCACGGTGACGAGGTCGCCGACGACGACTTCCTTCGCCGGCTTGACCCGCTCGCCGTTGACGAGCGCCCGTCCCGCGTCGACCGTTTCGGTCGCCAGCCCTCGCGTCTTCGTGAACCGCGCGGCCCAGAGCCACTTGTCGACCCGAACGCGATCTGCCTGCATCGTCGACGTCGCCGCGGCGGGGAGCCGCCTACCGCTGGCGGAAGGTGATGCGGCCCCGCGTCAGGTCGTACGGGGAGAGCTCAACGGTCACGCGGTCGCCCGGGTTGATCCGAATCCGGTACCGGCGCATCTTGCCGCTCACGTACCCGAGCGTCTCGTGTCCGTTGTCGAGCTCGACGCGGTACATCCCGCCGCGAAACGCCTCGACGATCTCGCCCTGAAGCTCGACCTTGGCCTCCTGCTCCGCCACCCTGCCTCCTGGTAGTGCGGGCGCGCCGTTCGGCGCGCCCGCGGTTGCCGCCCGAGCCGGCGAGAGCCCGCTCGGCGGGCGGGGTATACCCCCGCCCTACAGCGCGACGACGTTGCGGGCCTGCGGGCCCTTCTCGCCCTCCTCGGCCTCGAACTCGACCTTCGCACCCTCGGTGAGCGACTTGAAGCCTGTGCCGGCGATGCCGCTGTGATGCACGAAGAGATCCTTGCCGCCGTCGTCCGGCGTGATGAAGCCGTACCCCTTCGCGTCGTTGAACCACTTCACGGTTCCGGTTGCCATTGCTGTATCCACCTCCTTGCCCTTGTTCGTGAACGGGCAGGGAGGCGCAGATCACGCGCAACCCGGTACTCGCTCGCTAACGCCGGAACGGTAGCAGCCTTCGTCGTTCGATGGAACTCAGGCGCTGGCAGCGTCGAGCCGGGCGAGGTCGTCGGTACCGAGCTCGAGCGCTGCCATCGGCAGGAGCTCGGCGAGCTGCTCGGGCGTGCGCGCGCTGGCGATCGGCGCCGCGACCGTCGGCTGCGCTGCGAGCCAGGCCAGCGCGACCGCCGCGACCGTCGTGTCGTGTGCCGCAGCGAGCTCGTCGAGCACGTCGAGGACACCGAAGCCGCGGTCGTTGAGGTAGTCCGGAAGCGCCCGCCGCCCGCTGGCTGTCCACGGGCGTGCCGTCTCGCCGGTACTTCCCGGTGAGGAAGCCGCGGGCGAGCCCGAAGTAGGGGATGCACGCGAGCCCGTGCGACGCACAGCACAGACCTGAGCCCGTCCTCGTATCCGCGCGCGACGAGGTTGTACTCGGGCTGGAGCGCGACGTACGGGATGCGGCTCCCGCGGGCTGGACATGTCGAGTGCCTCGGCGAGCCGCGCTGGGCGGTGAAGTTCGAGGCCGCGACGTATCGCACCTTGCCTTCGCGCACGAGCTCGTCGAACGCTCCGAGCGTCTCGTCGATCGGCACCGACGGGTCATCCTCGTGGGCGTAGTAGAGATCGATCCGATCGGTGCCGAGCCGGCGGAGCGAGTCGTCGGCCGCCGCACGGATGTTCCCGGCCGAGAGCCCACGTCGTGTCGAGAGCTTGGCAACCTTCGTCGCGACGATCATCTCGTCGCGGTTGCCGCGCCTCGCGAGCCAACGACCAACGATCGACTCGGACTCGCCGCCCCGGTTGCCGGCAGCCCACTCGGAGTAGACATCGGCCGTGTCGACGAAGTTCCCACCGGCGTCGGCGTAGGCGTCGAGGACGGCCTGCGACTGCGGCTCGTCGGACGTCCAGCCGAACACGTTTCCGCCGAGGCAGAGGGGGAAGACGTCGAGGTCGGTGTTTGCGAGCCGCGGCACGCGGTCTGACGCTACCGCCCGAGTGGCGCGTCGAGCGCCGCGAGCGCGACGACCTCGCGGCGGAACGGGGGCACGTCGTCGGAGCTCGGTGGCACGTCGAGCTCCTCGGCATACCGCCTGCCTTCCCAGACCGCGGCCGCGATCGTCCCGGGTGACCAGGCATCGCCGAACGTCCGAACGACCGGCCCTTCGCTGGTCTCACGAAGCTCGTCACCGAGCGTGTCGCGCGGGAGTCGCGCCGTCACGACCACGACCGCATCGCACGGGTGCTCCTCCTCGCGGCCGGTGTAGGTGCAGCAGGTCAGCGCGACGCCCGAGGTCGTCCCCGTCAACGCTCGTGACGTGTGGAGCTCGACGCCGTGCTCGAGCAGCCGACGCTGGATGCGGGTCTGCTCCATCGTGTTCGTCGTCCATTCCGAGACGCGCGCCTCGGGGGTGATGAGCGTGACCCGGCGACCTTCGGCCGCGAGCAGCTCGGCGAGCGCGCCACCGAGGTAGTAGTGATCGTCGTCGAACACGACGATCCGCTCGCCGCGAGGTCGTGAGCCGGCCAGCAGGTCGTCAGGGGTCAGCACCTCGACCCCCTCGAGGGCCGGCGGCCGCAGGTGCCAGCGGCCGACGCCGTCCGCGCGCCAACACGCACCCGTCGCGATCCCGACGTGGTCGAAGCCATACGAGGCGATCTCCGCCGCGGTCAGCTCGCTGCCGCGGGCAACCTCGACCGTTCGCAGCTGTGCGAGCTGCGCGACCCGGTAGTCGACCACCCTGATCCACGCGGCGAGCCCCGGGAGACGGGCTTCGCCGAGCACGCGCCCACCGAGCTCGTCGCTCGCCTCGGCGAGCACGACGTCGTACCCGCGGCGGCCGAGGGACATCGCCGCTTCGAGCCCGGCGGGCCCTGCCCCGACCACGAGCACCTTCGCCTCGCTCGTCCGCGGGCGGATCCGCTCGGGATGCCAGCCACGCCGCCATTCCTCGCCCATGCTCGGGTTCTGTGTGCAGCGGATGGGCGTCACGAGGGCGTCGCCGGTGACGCAGACGTTGCAGCCGATGCACTCGCGGATGTCCTCGAAGCGGCCCTCCTCGATCTTCACGGGGAGGAACGGGTCGGCGATCGAGGGGCGTGCGGCACCGATCAGGTCGAGCACCCCGTCGCGGATCATCCGCACCATCGTGTCCGGCGACGTGAACCGCCCGACGCCGACGACCGGCTTCGTCGTCAGCCGCTTGAGCCCGCGGACGTACTCCTCCTGCGCCGCCTCGCCGGCGAAGCGCGAGGTGATCGAGTCGAAATCCCAGTCGCCGACCATGAAATCCCAGAGATCGGGCAGCTCGCCGACGAGACCCAGGACCTCCTCGATCTCCGCGCGCTCGAGCCCAGCCTCCCCGATCAGCTCGTCGACGCAGACCCGGCAGGCGACCGCGGCGTGGCCGTCGACCTCCTCGAGCGTGTCCTCGAGGATCTCGCGGAGGAGGCGCGCCCGATTCTCGACCGACCCTCCGTAGGCATCGGTCCGGTCGTTGTAGCGGCGCGAGAGAAAGTGCTGGATCGTGGGGAGCCCGTGCCCCGCATAGACGTAGACCAGGTCGTATCCGGCCTTCAGCGACCGCGCGACCGCCTGCCGGTGCCAGCGCCTGAGCGCGACGATGTCGTCACTCGTCATGCGTCGCGCCTGAACGGGGTCGGTGCCGGTCGTGGGAAGGTTCGCAGGCCCCATCGGCGGGGTGCGGGACCACAGGTTGGCCGCCGTCATCCCGCTGTGGACGAGCTCGATTCCCGCCAGGGAGCCGTGAGCGTGCACCTGCTCCACGAGGCGTGCATGGGCGGGGATGTCCGCGTCGTCCCAGATCCGCCCTTCGATGTACCCGCCAAGGTCGCTCGAGTGGTGGATCTCGACCTCCTCGGTGCACACGACCGCCCAGCCGCCCTCGGCCTTCACACCGCGCATCACCGCATGCGCTGTCGGATCCCGGTGACCCATCCCGTTGCAATGCGGCACCTGGAAGAACCGGTTGCGCGCCACGACCGGGCCGATCTGCACGGGCTCGAAGAGGATGTCGAAGCGGGGCTCGCGCATCGTGTCTCGCGTTCCTGACCACGCGGTCAGGAACGCGAACCTATCAGGCGCGAGCGCTTCCAGGAACGAGACGGGGCCCGCGTGAGCAGGCCCCGTCGGGTGCTGTGTGACGCCGGTGGCTAGGCGGCGTCGGCGAGGTCGCGACGACGCTTGAGCGGTGTCGCGTCGTGATCCAGCGCGTGCTGGAGCCGCGTGAGCGCCGACTTCTCCAGCTGGCGGACACGCTCCCGGGTGAGCTCGAGCCGGCGCCCGATCTCCTCCAGGGTGAGCCCTTCCTGCCCGTCGAAGCCGAACCGCATCTCGAGCACCCGACGCTCCCGCTCGGGGAGCCCGGCGAGCGCCGTGCGTACCTTCTCGCGCTGCATCGTCTCGTCTGCCTCCTCGACCGGATCGACCGCGGTGCGATCGGCGAACAGGTCGCCCAGCTCACCGTCACCGTCCGACCCGACCGCCTGGTTGAGCGAGACCGATGCCTCGACCGCGTCGAGCGCCTCCTCGACGTGGTGCTTCTTCAGACCGGTTGCCTTCGCCAGCTCGTCGATCGTCGGCTGCCGTCCGAGCGACACCTCGAGCCGCTGGCGCGCCCGGTTGAGCTTCTGCTGTCGCTCCTGGACGTGCACCGGCACGCGGATCGTTGCCGACTGGTTCGCGACCGACCGCTGGCATGCCTGGCGGATCCACCAAGTGGCGTACGTCGAGAACTTGAACCCCTTGCGGTAGTCGAACTTCTCGACCGCCCGGTTCAGCCCGATCACGCCGTCCTGGATCAGATCGAGGAACGGCACCCCGTGACCGCGGTACCGCTTGGCGATCGACACGACCAGGCGGAGGTTCGAGTTGATCATCCGCTCCTTGGCGGTGAGGTCGCCGCGCTCGACACGCTTTGCGAGCGCGATCTCCTCGGCGGCAGTGAGCAGCGGGTAACGACCGATCTCCGACAGGAAGAGGCCGAGCGAGTCGCTCGTGGCCGGGCCCGACCCGGGGGTCAGATCGAGCTCGAAGTCCTCGTCCTCGTCGGCGGTCGGCAGCTCGACGCCGCGCTCACCGAGCATCGCGACGAGACCGCGCATCGCGTCCTCGTCGAGATCGTGCTCGAGCGCGAGCGCCTCGAGCTCCTGCTGCTCGACCTTGCCGCGCTCCTCCATCTCGGTGACGAACGCGTCGAGTGCAGGGATATCGATGATCGTGTTCTCCACTTCTCCTCTTCCGTTGTGTTCCTCAGCGCGCGCGCCGTGGCGGTTGCCCAGCGCGGGTCGATCTCATAGCTCCCGTAGAAAAGCGCCTGCGCACGTGGCGACGTCGCGGCGCGGTGTACATAGTCTGAACGGTTAGGACGTTCCTGTCATTCCCTGGTAGGCACTCCGAACGAAACGTTTACGATCGTTGTGCGGGGGTTTTCGCAGGCGCAAGCGCGTTCCCTGCTTGTAACAGTGTGTCACAATCTCGTCGCGAGCGCCAGTTTGGCCTCCTCGAGTGTGGGGTACGACCTGATGCAGCCTCGTGTGCGGCACGAGAGACTCGCCGCGGCGGTTGCGAGCTCGAGCGAGGTCACCGGATCGTCACCGAGCACACGTCGAGCGAGATAGGCGCCGGCGAGCGCGTCACCCGCGCCCGTCGGGTCGACCACGTCGACCTCGACGCCGGCCACCGCGGTGCTGCCGTCGGACGTCAGCACGACGGCGCCCGCGCCGCCGCGTGTGACCACGATCTCGTCGACGTCGGGGAGCGCTTTGCGGAGCTCATCCGGCGACCCGGTGCCGAAGACGCTCGTCACCTCCTCGTCTGACGTGAACACGATCGCTGCCTGCCGTGCGGCCTCCCGGAGGAGGCCGACGTCGCCACCGAGCGCAGGACGATGGTTGACGGCCAGCGACACTCCGATCCCGCGAGAGCGAGCGTCCCCGAGGATCGCCAGCGCTGCGTCACGCGACGTCGTCGACACGGCGAGCGTGATGCCCGTGACGTGGACGACGTCGACGTCGTCGAGGAAGGCTTTCGGGAGGTCACCCTCGCGGAGGCTCGACCCGGCTGACCCGACCCGGTGGTAGTCGAACCGTCGCAATCCCTCGGTGCCGCGCAGGTTGACGTAGATTCCGGTCGGGGCCACCGGGTCGACGACGACGGACGACGTGTCGATCCCGATCTCGTCCCACGCCGCTCGGAGGATCCCGCCGAAGGCATCTGCGCCGACTCGGCCACCGAGCCGGGCGTGGGCTCCGGCGAGCACCGCCATCGCTGCGGCGTTCGGCGCATCACCGCCGACGCCGAGCACCGCGGTGCGCGTGTTGCCCGGCTCGAGACCGATCTCGACGAGCCCTTCTCCGACTGCCGCGACCATCCCCACGCGGTGATCTTCCTACAGGGGTGGGACGAGCGTGGCGAGCACGGCGCCGAGTCCGGCGACGACCGCAGCGACGGCGAGCTCGAGCCGGCGGGCGCCGGAGCGACGGCGGGCGACGAGCCCGAGCCCGAGCGCGACAGCCGCCAGCGTCACCTTGACGGAGAGGGTGAGCCCGTATCCCGTCGTGAGCAGGTCGCCGACCGTCCCGAGGTGCCCGAGCGCGAGCCCGACCCCCGAGGCGCCCGCGATCATGACCGCTCCGGCTGCGGCGGACGCCAGCCGGGCAACGGGGATCCCGGCGACCACGAGCACGATCGCGGCGAGCCACGCGCAGGCGCCACCGACGTGTGCCGCGCCGATCACCAGCCCGACCCATCCCGGCAGCGAGGCGAGCCCGTGCATCGAGGCGGCTTCGACGAGGCACGCGGCTGCTCCGAGAGCGGTGATCGCAACGAGCCCTCGGCGGCCCGACGAGCGCGTCGCGCCCAGCAGCGCCCACAGACCGAGCGCGACCCCGAGCCGCAGCCCGGCGGTATGCCCGTAGCTCGTCCTCAACACGTCGCCTGCGAGGTCGAGCCCGAGACTCGAGCCGGGAGCGAGCGTCGCGGTCTGCCCGATCAGCCCGATCGGCTCGGCTACGAGCATGAGGCCGACACCGGCACCGGCGAGCCTCCACTCGCGCGATCGCATCGCGCCGTCCAGCGCGAGCAGCGCGAGCGCCGGGATCCCGAAGCCGAGCGCGACGCCGAGCACCGAGAGCCAGCGCGCGAGCGCCTGCAGGCCAATCCCGGTCCGGCCCTCCCCCGGGACACCCGTCCGCGTGCGTTCTCCGACGCTGAACAGGAACGCGCCCCGTGCCGGGTGGGTGTCGTCGCCGACGACCGTCCAGCGGACGAGGTAGCTACCGCGCTCCCGCGCATCCACGACGCGCGTCAGCGTGTCGCCGCTCAGCTTCGCCGCCGCCGTCGACGCTATCTCGCCCGACGGCCCGTAGACGACGATGCCCTCGCCAACCGGGTCGACGGATTCGCTGAACGTGATCGACACGGAGAGCGGCGGTGTGTCGAGCACGGCGTCGGGAGCCGGGCGTGACGATTGCGCCTGCGGATGGGCGAGCGCCGAGGGTGCGAGAACGAGCGCGACGGCGGCGACCAGCGCCACCCGGGATCTCATGTCGCAGGCTGCTCGACCGGGACGAGCTGGTGTGTCGAGCGGTGCGCGATCCGGATCACGAGGCCGGAGGCGACCAGCGACAGGAGACCGGCGCCGATGAAGGCCGTCTGGTAGTCACCGAGCCAGGTTCGCGCCGCGCCGGCGCCCCATGCGGCGAGCGCCGCTCCCACCTGGTGGGCGCCGAAGATCCATCCGAACACAACCCCGACACGCTCACGACCGAACGCCTCCGCAGTGAGGGCGACGGTTGGCGGGACGGTCGCCACCCAGTCGAGCCCGTAGAAGACGACGAACGCGATCAACCCGAGGTTCGCCGACCCGATCACGAACGGCAGCGCGAGCAGCGACAGCCCGCGGAGGCCGTAGTACCAGAGGAGCAGCCAGCGGGCGTCGTAGCGGTCGGTCAGCCAGCCAGAGCAGAGCGTGCCGACGAGATCGAAGACGCCGATCGTCGCCAGCAGGCTCGCAGCAGTCACCTCCGACATGCCGTGATCCATCGACGCGGGAATGAGGTGCGTGCCGATCAACCCGTTCGTCGTCGCGCCGCAGATGAAGAAGCTCCCGGCGAGCAGCCAGAACGTGCGCGTCCGGGCAGCGAACGTCAGCCCTTCGAGCGCGGCCCGGAACGGGTTTCGCACGACGATCGGCGGGTCGTCCTCGGTTGCGCCGAACGCGCGGAGCCCGACCTCGGCAGGGCTGTCGCGCAACAGGAGCAGGACGAGCGGCAGGACGAACGCGAAGGCCACGAGCGACACGGTCAGCGCCGCGGTCCGCCAGCCGTGCGCAACGACGATCCAACCCAGGAGAGGCAGGAACACGAGCTGACCGGTGGCGTTGCTCGCGGTGAGGAGCCCGGTCACGAGCCCACGACGGGCGACGAACCACCGGGCCGCGATGACCGCCGCGAGCGTCACGCCGATCGCGCCGGTCGCGAGGCCGTTGGCGATCCCCCACAGCAGGTCGAGCTGCCATGGCGCGCTCATCTGCGTCGTGAGGGTGGAGCTCACGGCGATCGTCGCCAACGCGACGGCGATCACCCGCCGGATCCCGAAGCGGTCGTAGAGACCGGCGGCGAACGGCCCTCCGAGACCGTAGAGCACGAGGTTGATCGCCACCGCAGCCGAGATCGTTGCGCGGCTCCAGCCGAACTCGTCCTGGAGCGGCACGATCAGGACGCCCACCGTCGAGCGGAAGCCGGCGGCCGTGACAAGGGTCAGGAGGGAGACTGCGGTAACGACCCACGCGTAGTGGATCCCGCGTCGCTCGAGCCGTGTCGGCAGACCCGACATGGAGAGACGCTAGTTGACGCGCGGGTCCGCAGGGAGCAGCGCGAGCAGCGCGTACGGCCCACCCTGGCGGCGCAGGACGGTGCTCCAGAGCTGCTCGGGCTCGTCGGTGAAGACGTCGTCCGCGAGGGCGGGGACAACGATCCACGCCTCGCTCTCGAGCTCCAGCTCGAGCTGCCCGGGGGCCCAGCCGGCGTACCCGGCGAAGACACGCACACGGCGCAGCTCTCCGACGTCGTCTGCGCTCTCGATCTCGCCGGGGAGGAACCCGATCGCGTCGAAGACGAGCGCTCCCGCGTTGGCCGGGTCGACGAAGTCGCCCAGCACGACGATTGCCTGGGGCTGGACCGGGCCGCCGACGTGGACGAGCTCGCCGCTCGACCCGAGCCCTGCGAGTGGCGGCACCGCCTCGTCGACGGTCACGGGCGCCGGACGGTTGAGGACCACGCCCATCGCGCCCTCCTCGCCGTGCTCGCCGACGAGAACCACCGTGCGGTGGAAGTTCGGGTCGTCGAGCGCAGGCCCGGCGACGAGCAGCTGACCGCGTAGCGTCTCCACCATGCGATTGTCGCCCGCCCGGCCTGTGGCCGGGCGGGCGACCTCGCGATCAGGCAGTGACCTTGAACGTGTACGTCTTCTGGACCGGCTTGCCCGACCCGTCGACGAAGACGCTGATCTTGAGCTTGAACGAGCCTGCTGTCGTCGGAACGCCGCTCAGGATGCCCGTCGTCTCGTCGAGCGAGAGCCCTGACGGGAACTGCCCGCTCGCGTAGTAGACGCCCTTCCCCTTGCCCTTGGTGGGGATCTTCTGGCTGAAGCGCTTCCCGACCTTGGCCGGCCCGAGCTTCTTCGTCGTGTCGAAGGCGAGCAGCGGGGCGATGCTGACCGTCGCTTCGATCGACTTCGTGGCACCCGTGGCGTCGGTCACCTTCCACACGACCTTCCCGCCGAACGGCGCGGTCGGCGTACCGGTCAGGAGGCCGGTGGTCTTGTCGAACGTGAGACCGATCGTCGTGGGCAGATTCGCGCCGATCTCGTACGTGTACGGCTCCCGGCCGCCGGCCGCCTTGAACCCGAAGGTCACCGGGGAGCCGACGGTGCCGCTGAAGCTGACGGTCCCCTTCGGCACGGTCCCGGTGAGCGTTTGCAGCTCGAGCGGGGCGATCACGAAGATCGAGAGCTGCTTCGTGTCCGAGTTCGGCGTGCCGTTCGCCTTCACCGTGAAGGTGAAGTTGCCGGCCTGGGTCGGCGTCCCCGAGAAACGACCATCGGACGCCATCGTGATCCCCGGTGGGAGTGACCCGAGGTTCGGCTCGAGCGTCCACGAGCTCACCGTCCCGCCGCCGGCGGTGAGCGGGCCTGCCGAATACGGCTGGTTGATGCTCGCGTCCGGCAGCGAACTGCTCGTCACCGTGAGTTTCGTCGTGATCGTGATCGAGTACTCCTCCTCGGTGCAGCACACCCAGGGCCCCGGGATGTCGATTGCCTGGAGGTAGAACTTGTAGGTCCCGGGGGTTGTCGGGGTGCCGACGACTCGCGCCCAGCGCTGGGTCTCATAGGTCAACGAGAGCCCTGGCGGGAGGGAGCCCGAGGAGATCTTCCACGTCATCCCTTCGCTGCCACTGCCCGGCACCATGTCGAACTGGAACAGGTAGGGGGTCCCGACCTGGCCGTTCGGCGGCGGGGTATCGACGATGTCGAGGGCTGCGGCGCTCGGGACGATGACGACGGCGGTGATCGCCGCAATCGCGGCCACGATGAGGAGAAGCTTCGGTCGGCGCATTCGGGTCCTTTCGACTCGATCACCGGATGTCCTCATGGGGACGACCGGCAAGTCGGGAGGTCGGGAAGACAAAGAAGCGCCGACCGTAGCAGCGACCTGCTGAACTTTCTGTAAAGGGCGGAGCCGTCGGCTCCGCGGTTCAGCGACCGACTGTGATCGTCAACCGCTTGGAGACCGCGCCGCCGAACGAGTCCCGTGCCGTGACCTGGACGTGGTACGTCCCGGCCTTCAGCGGGCGTCCCGACAGGGTCCCGGTGTCGCCGTTGAGCCGAATGCCCGGCGGGAAGAGGCTGGTCGAGGAGAGCGTGACCGTCCCCACACCACCGCGTACCACGACCCGCCCGGAGTACGCCCGGCCGACCTTGGCCCGCGGTAGCGTCGAGGCCGAGAAGCCGAGCGGCGACTTGACGATCAGATGGAGCTTCCACTCGGCTGCGCCGCCACCCGAGGCCGTCGCACCGATCGTGACCACGTACGAGCCGGCAGCACGGGGGACACCGGCGATGACGCCGCTCGCCCCGTCGAACGTCAGGCCGGTCGGAAGCGAGCCCGACAGCAGCCGATACTGATAGGCGCCAACTCCGCCGCTCGCAGCCAGCTGCGTCGCGAAGGGCACGCCCACGACCGCGGGCGGGAGCGAGCCCGAGCCGATGGCGACCGGCTGGACGATCGAAATCGTGAACTGCTTGGTGTCGGACTTCGAGCCGTCGCTTGCAAGAACGGTGAACGTCCAGGTGCCCTGCGAGCTGGGTGTCCCGCTGATCACGCCGTCGTTACCGAGCTTGAGACCAGGGGGAAGCGAGCCGAGCGAGACCGACCAGGTCTTGGCGACACCGCCGACGACCGAGAGCTTCGTCGAGTACGCCGCGCCGAGGGTGCCGGACGGCAGCGAGGGGGTCGAGACCATCAGCCGCGGCGTGACCGTGAGGCTGAAGAAACGCTCGCTCGTGAGCCCGAAAGAGTCACGCGCCTGGACCCACATCGTCCACGTGCCGTTCGTCGTCGGGGATCCACTCACCGCTCCCTCGTCGGACATCGAGAGCCCGGGGGGAAGTGCGCCGCTCTGGATCACGAACTTGTGCGGTGCGCTGCCACCGACCGCGCCGAACTGATACGTGTAGCTCGTGCCCTGGAGTGCGTCGGGCATCGGCTTGTCTTCGATCTTGTACGCCGACGCGGGGGCGACGAGCAGTGCCGCCGCGGCCGTCGCGAGAAGGAGAGCTGCGAGAAGACGCTTCACGCTTGACGTTGTCGGCGTTGGCGGTGGGGTTCTCGTCCCTCGATCGAGGGACTCCGCCGGCGAGGCCTGGAGGCTTGATGTGAAATGGGCGCCTCGTTTCTAGGTGGCGAGCGCGTCGCGGAGCGACCCGACGAACGCCGCGAGCGCCTCCGGCCCTTCCTCGGCGACCTGCACCGCGCGCGAGCCCACCACCACACCGTCGACGAGCAGGCCCGCCGCGCGCGCGTGATCGGGTGTCGAGATCCCGAACCCGGCGTAGAGCGGCGTCGAAGGCGCAATCGCGCGCACGCGGGCGGCGAGCCCTTCGAGCGACGACGAGAGCTCGGTCCGGACGCCCGTCGTCCCGGTCAGGGTCACCAGGTAGAGCCAGCCGTCGGTCGACTCCGAGGCGAGGCGGATCCGCTCGTCGGTCGACGTCGGTGCCACGAGATGGATGCGACGGAGGCCAGGACGCTGACCGGCAGGGACATCGGAGACGATGAGCGACGTTGCGCCGTGGGCCTGCGCGTCGTCGGCGAACCGGTCCCAGCCGTAGGCCTCGAGCAGCGCCGCGTACGTCATGGGGACGAGCGGCGTCTCCGGGAGGAGCTCACGCGTCCGGGCGAGGCATTCGAGGCACTGCCGCGTCCGCATCCCGCGGCCGAGCGCCCGCTCGGAGGCCCGTTGGACCACCGGGCCGTCGGCGAGCGGGTCGGAGAAGGGGAAGCCGAGCTCGATCACGTCGGCACCGGCGGCGACTGCCGCGGCGGCGAGGTCAGGGGTCTCCGGCTCGCACACGAGGTAGATGACGAGCTTCTTGCCGTCCAGTCGTCACCCGGTCACCGTCCCACCGAGAGCGGAAAGCGCCTCCGCGAGGTCCTTGTCGCCACGACCCGACAGGCAGACCGCGACCACCTCGGCATCGATCCGGTCGACGACAGCGAGCGCATGCGCCGACTCGAGGGCAGGGATGATCCCCTCCGTCCGGGAGAGGCGCACGAACGCCGCGAGTGCCTCGTCGTCCGTGCACGGAAGGTAGGTCGCGCGGCCTTCGTCCCGCAGCCATGCGTGCTCCGGGCCGACCCCCGGGTAGTCGAGCCCTGCGGAGATCGAGTGTGCGTCGGCGATCTGGCCGTCCTCGTCCGCGAGCACGGACGAGCGGGCGCCGTGGAGGACAGCGGGTCGTCCCGTGCCGAGCGAGGCCGCACCTGCTGCCTCCACGCCGACGAGCCTCACCTCGGCGTCGTCGACGAAGCCGGCGAACATGCCGATCGCGTTCGAGCCTCCGCCGACGCAGGCGACGACGACGTCCGGCAGCCGTCCCTCGACCTCGAGGAGCTGGGCGCGCGCCTCCCGGCCGATGACCGCCTGCAGCTCGCGCACCAGCTCGGGGTAGGGCGCCGGCCCGACGCACGAGCCGATCACGTAGTGCGTCGTCTCGACGTTCGTGATCCAGTCGCGGATCGCCGCGCTCGTCGCCTCCTTGAGCGTCCTCGTGCCGAACTCGACCGGCTCGACCCGTGCGCCGAGCAGGCGCATCCGCTCGACGTTGGGGGCTTGCCGTCGCATGTCCTCGACGCCCATGAACACGACGCACTCGAGCCCGAACCGCGCACAGGCGGTCGCGGTCGCGACGCCGTGCTGTCCCGCGCCCGTCTCCGCGATGATCCTCCGCTTGCCGAGCCGGCGGGCGAGCACGACCTGCCCGATCGCGTTGTTGATCTTGTGGGCGCCGGTGTGGTTGAGATCCTCGCGCTTCAGCCACACGCGCTTGTCCGGCGCGAACCGCGCAGCCCGCGTCAGGGGCGAGGGGCGACCCACGTACGTCCGGCCCAGCTCGTCGAGCTCTGCCAGGTAGGCAGGATCGCTTCGCGCCTCCTCCCACGCAGCGGTCAGCTCGTCGAGCGCCGGGATCAGGGTCTCGGGGACGTAGCGTCCGCCGTACGGCCCGTACGTCTCGAGCGGTTCCAGGCTCGTCATGACTTGGCAGCCTCCACGTAGGCGCGCACGCGCGCATGGTCCTTCACACCCGGCTCGCGCTCGAGCGACGACGACGCGTCGACCGCCCACGGTCGCACCGCGCTGATCGCCGCAGCGACGTTCTCGGGGCCGAGCTTCCCAGCGAGGACGATCCGCCCCGTAGCGGTCGCAGCCCGGTCCCAGTGGGTCTGCATCCTCTCCTTCCCACGGAAGGTCGAGGAGGCGCGCGACCTCGATGCCGTCGCGGAGGACGGCGGCCTCGCGCCCGCGGACGGCACCCTCTTCCACGGTGTGCACCTGGTAGAGGTCGGCCACGGCGTCCGCCGGTTCGCCGACCGAGACCGCCACCCCGAGGACGGCCTCTGGCACGTCGAGCATGCGCGACGCGGCGCGTGGGCTGCTCGGCTCGAGCACGAAGCCGAGCAGATCGGCGCCGGCCTCGACCGCAGCCGCGACGTCCTCGTCGCGGGTCAGGCCGCACACCTTCACGAGCGGTCGCGCGATCAGGTCGGCCAGCATGGCGGCCAGGGTCGGGCGCACGCATCAGCGCCGACCCGATGAGCACCGCATCCGCGCCGGCAAGCTCGGCGGCGGCGCCCTGCGCTCTCGTCGCGATGCCCGACTCTGCGACGACGATGCGGTCGGCGGGGATCCCGGCGAGGAGCTCGAGCTGCGCCCGACGGTCGATCGCGAAGGTGGTCAGGTCACGGGCGTTCACGCCGACCACGGGCGCGGGGAGCGCGATCGCGCGCTCGAGCTCGTCGGCGTCGTGCGCCTCGACGAGCGTGTCGAGCCCGAGCTCGGCCGCCGCGGCGAGCAGCAGCCGCGCGGTGTCGTCGTCGAGGTCGCGGAGGAGCAGCAGTGCGGCATCGGCTCCGGCCGTCCGCGCGGTACGGAGGTGGTCGATCGTCGTGAAGAAGCCCTTGGCGAGCAACGGCGCGTCGGTGGCGGCCCGCGCGGCGCGCAGATCGTCCCATGTGCCGCCGAACCTCTCGTCGACGAGCACCGAGATCGCGGCCGCACCGTGCGTCGCGTAGCTCGCTGCGATCGCAGCGGGATCGGCGTCGGGTCGCAGGTCGCCCGCGGACGGCGAGCGGCGCTTGATCTCCGCGATCGCCTGGAGGCCGTCCCGGGCAAGCGCCTCGGCGAACCGACCCATCAGCCCTTCTCCTGCGAGAAGGCGGCAAGTGCCTCGAGGCGCTCGCTCGCGGCGCCGGAGTCGATCGCTGCGACTGCCTGCTCGAGCCCGTCTCCGACGTCGGTGGCGACCTCAGCGGTGACGAGCGCCACAGCCGCGTTGAGGACGATCGCATCGCGGCGACCGCTCTTCTCGCCACCCAGGACGGCACGGATCGCGGCGGCGTTCTCCTCGGGGCTCCCGCCCACGAGCTCACCCGGGTCGGACGGATAGATGCCGAGCGACCGCGGGTCGAGCTCCCACTCCTCGACGCTGCCGGCCCGAACCTCGAGGACGAGATTCGGGCCCGAGGGCGACAGCTCGTCGATTCCGCCGTCGCCATGGACGACGAACGCATGCCGCGAGCCGAGCTCGGCGAGCGCATCCGCGTAGGTGCGCGCGAGAGAGGCGGAGTAGACGCCGAACACGCCGTCACGCGTTCCCGCTGGATTCGACAGCGGCCCCAGCACGTTGAACACCGTCCGCACCGCGAGCTCGGCCCGGACCGGGGCCGCATGGCGCATCGCCGGATGGTGCGTGCGCGCGAACATGAACCCGAAGCCGAGCTCGTCGATCGAGCGGGCGATCCGGTCGGGCGGCTGCTCGAGCTCGAAGCCCAGCGCCTCGAGCACGTCGGCGGCCCCCGCCGCCGAGCTCGCCGCGCGGTTGCCGTGCTTTGCCACCACCGCGCCGGCGGCGGCGGCGACGATCGCCGCTGCGGTCGAGATGTTGATCGTCCGCCGGCCATCACCACCCGTCCCGACGACGTCGATCACAGGGCGCTCGGGTGGGGGTCACCTCGATCACCCGGCTGCGCATCGCGTCCGCAAACCCGGCGATCTCGTCCGAGGTCTCGCCCTTCGCGCCGAGCGCGACGAGCAGACCGGCGATCTGGGCCGATGTCGCGTGGCCGTCCATGACGGTCGCCATCACCTCCCGCGCCTCGCCACGGGTCAGGTCGGCGCCGTCGAGCAGCCTCGCGATCGCGTCCTGGATCACGATTGCTCCACGAACGTCCGCGCCATACGCGGGCCGAGCGGCGTGAGGACGCTCTCGGGATGGAACTGGACTCCCTCGATCGGGAGCGAGCGGTGCCGGACGCCCATCACCTCGCCGTCCGCCGTCCGCGCGGTGACCTCGAGCTCGTCGGGGACGCGGACCGCGGCGAGCGAGTGGTAGCGGCCGACCTCGATCTCGTCGGGCAGCTCGGCGTAGACACCGGCGCCATCGTGGGTGATGACGCTCGCCTTCCCGTGCAGCAGCGCCTTTGCCTGCCCGACTTCACCGCCAAACGCCTCGACGATCGCCTGGTGGCCGAGGCAGACACCAAGGGTGGGGACCGTCGGTCCGAGAGCCGAGATGAGAGCGATCGAGACGCCCGCATCCTCGGGGCGGCCGGGGCCTGGCGAGACGACGAGCCGGTCGAAGCCGCCCGCGAGCGCCTCGTCGACGGTGATCGCGTCGTTCCGAACCGTGACCACGTCCACACCGAGCTCCTCGAAGAGGTGGACGAGGTTGTAGGTGAACGAGTCGTAGTTGTCGACCATGAGCAGCCTCATCAGCGCCATCCATTCTCGCCGTTCGCGCCGGGACCGCTCACGACCCGAACTCCGTCTCGGCGAGGTCGATCGCCGCCTCGAGCGCGGCCAGCTTGCGGAGGCACTCCTCGTGCTCGGCGGTCGGGTCGGAGTCGTAGACGACACCCGCGCCTGCCTGGAGGTACGCGACCCCGTCCCGCATCACCATCGTCCGCAGCGCGATGCAGGCGTCCATCGTCCCGTCGGGCAACGCGTAGAACACGGCGCCTGCGTACGGGCCGCGGCGATACCCCTCGAGCTCGCTGATCAGCTGCATCGCCCTGACCTTCGGCGCGCCGCTGACCGTGCCCGCCGGGAAGCAGGCTCGCAGGACGTCGAACGGGCCGACTCCCGACCGGATCTCGCCGACGACCTCGGATACGAGGTGCGAGACGTGCGAGAAGCGCTCGACCTCCATCGAGCGCGACACGTGCACCGTCCCGCCGCGACAGACCCGCGAAAGGTCGTTGCGACCGAGGTCGACGAGCATCACGTGCTCGGCACGGTCCTTCTCCGACGAGAGCAGCCGCTCGACGTCCCCTTCGGTCGGCTCGGTCGTCCCGGCGATCGGGCAGAGGCTCGCCTGCCCCTCCTCACACGCCACGAGCCGCTCGGGCGAGGAGCCGACGAGCGCGACGCCGTCGAGCTCGAGCAGGAAGAGGTACGGGGACGGGTTGACCCGCCGCAGAGCGCGATAGACCTCGATCGGCGAGGCCGAGGTGGAACGCTCGGCTCGCTGCGACGGGACGCACTGGAACACGTCGCCGGCGACGATGTGCTCCTTCACGACCCGCACCATCTCCTCGTACCGCGCCTGGTCGGGAAAACGCCTGATGGGGCCGCTCATCCCGCGGGTCTCGCGTTGCCAGGGGATCCCGCCCTCGAGCCGGCCGGCGATCTCGTCGGGATCGCCGGCGATCACCTCGGCGACTCCGGCGCCATGATCGAATCGCACGAGCGTGTCCGCCACGACGACGCGGCTCTCGTCGAACCCGTTGCCCGCCTCCGGAAGCGGGACGGTCGGCTCCAGTCGTACGACATGGTCGTAGCCGACGTAGCCGACGAGCGGGAGGCCGAGCGTCTCCGCCTCGTCGAGAGGCAGGATCCGTGATCCAGCGCCGAGCCACGAGTACCTCCCGAGCCGGCCGCGCTCGACCGACTCGAGCACGAAGCTCGCACGACCCATCGCCCGCAGGCGCAGGTACGCGCCGAGCGGTGTGAGGAGGTCGGTGTTGACGATGGTGTCGGTCATGGTCATCCAGGAAACGAAAAGACCTCCACACGGGAGGTCTCGGCGAAGCGGGGATGTGCTCGTGTCAGCGCACGCTCCCGCCTCGCTGGTCGATCCACCACCAGGTCTGCGGGAAATCGTTCATCGCCGGCAAGCCTAGCGTCTGGTTGGATCCTCGTGCAATGACGATCCCACCACTCCTCGACGAGCTCCTGCGGGCACCCGGCCCACCGGGCACGGAGTCGGCGGTCGCCGCGATCGTGCGGCGGGAGTGCGGCACGTTCGCAGAGGTCGAGCATGACGTGCTCGGATCGACCGTGGCGCGTGTGCGCGGGTCGGGAGCGGGTCGCGTGGTGGCGTTCGTGGCGCACGTCGACCAGGTCGGGATGATCGTGACGCACGTCGACGATCGTGGGCTTGCCCGGGTGACGCCACTCGGGAACTGGGACGCGGCCGCCGCGGTCGGGCAGCGAGTCGTGATCCTCGGCCGAGACGGCGCTGTGACCGGCGTCGTGCACCGCGATGGCGACGGGTCGCGGGTGGAGTGGTCGGAGCTGCTCGTCGACGTCGGCGCGCGAAACGGCGACGAAGCGCGGTCGATCGTCCGTGCGGGCGACAGCGCTGTCATGGTCGCCGAGCCCGTCGAGCTCGACGGCGGCCGACTGACCGCGGTCGCGCTGGACGACCGCGTTGGCGTGTTCGCGGCGCTCGAGGCGCTGCGCCGGTTGGCGGCGGATCCTCCTGCGTGGGACGTCGTCCTGGTTGCTTCCGTGCAGGAGGAGGGAAGCCCGGTCGGCGGCGCCTGGGCGGTCGCCGAGCGGATCCGTCCCGACATCGCGATCACCGCGGAGGTCACCTACGCCTCCGACGAGCCCGGCCGCGACCCTGGCACGTGGGGGCATACCTGGCTCGGCGCGGGAGCCTGTGTGTTCCGCGGCCCGGTCACCCACCCGCTCGTCGTCGACGGGCTGCTCGCGGTCGCCGAGGCGCACGAGATCCCGTTCGTCGTCGAGGCGGGACAGGCAACCTGGAGCGATTCCGACGACGTGTTCGTGGCGGCCGAGGGGGTGCCGACAGCGCTCGTCTCGATCCCCCTGCGCTACATGCACACGGCGATCGAGGTCGTTCAGCTCTCCGATGTCGACGCCGTTGCGCGCCTGCTCGAGGCCTACGCGCGCTCGCTCACCGACGACCTCGATCTCACCCGCTGAGACGGCGATCGCTGACGGCGCCGGGCGGCGCGACCCGCTCGCGGTACGTTGCGCCGATGCGTGCCGTCCTCGTCGGTCTAGTGCTGGCCACGCTGGTGGCCGCCCCCGCGTGGGGCGCGACGGCGCCCACGTGCCGCAACATCCCGATCCCCGATCGGCTCGCCGCCTCGGACGCGGCGTTCGTCGGTCGGCTCGTCTCGGCGCGACCGGCGCAGGGAGGGCGCTCCTACCGCTTCACCATCGACCAACTCGTCAAGGGGCCGATCGGGAGCGAGGTCGAGATCCGAGCACGGCGGCTCACGGACAGCGAGGGGACGCCGCTCCGGCGCGACGTGGCCGTCGGCGTGATGGCCCGCCTGGACGGGTCGACGTTCGTCACCGACTCGTGTGACTTGACCGACCCCGGGGCGCTGCTCGCATCCTTCGACGAGCCGCGGGGCAATGCGATCAAGATCGTGATCGGGCTCGCGCTGCTCGCGATCGTGCTCGTGTACTCGATCGCGCGGCGCCGTCGAGGGACACGTCCCTCGCTGCCACGTCCCGACGGGCTCTAGCGCGTTAGCCTGCGGCGATGTCGTTCGAGCACGTCCTCGTCGTCGGCGCCGGGCAGATGGGCGGCGGGATAGCCCAGGTCGTCGCAGCGTCGGGGCGGCGTGTCTCGCTGCTCGATCCACTCCCCGGCGCAGCCGAGGCCGCACGCGAGCGAATGCGCACGAGCCTGGAGCGACTCGCGGCGAAGGGCGGGGCAGACCCCGACGCGGTGCTCGGTCGGATGGAGGTCGTCGACCGGCTCGTTCCGGCCGACCTCCTGATCGAGGCGGTGGTCGAGGATCTCGACGTCAAGCGCTCGATCTTCGAGGACGCCGACCGGGTGTTGCCCGGCGTGGCGGTCCTCGCCTCGAACACGTCGTCGATCCCCATCTCCGAGCTCGCAGCGGCAACGACTCGCCCGGATCGCGTGATCGGGATGCACTTCTTCAATCCCGTCCCGGTGCTCGCGCTCGTCGAGGTGATCCGTGGCCCTGCGACCTCCGACGCGACGAACACCGCGGTCGTCGAGCTCGCCCGCGAGCTCGGCAAGGTGCCCGCCGAGGTCAGGGACTCACCCGGCTTCGTCTCGAACCGGATCTTGATGCCGTTCCTGAACGAAGCCGTGTACGCGCTCATGGAGGGGATCGCGGACGAGGAAGCGATCGACACGATCGCGCGCCTCGGGTTCGCGCACCCGCTCGGGCCGCTCGCGCTCGCCGATCTGATCGGCCTCGACACCTGTGTAGCGATCATGGACGTGCTCCACGAGGGTCTCGGTGACCCGAGGTACGCACCCTGCCCGTTGCTCCGTGAGAAAGTCGCAGCGGGAGAGCTCGGGCGCAAGACCGGTCGCGGTTTCTACGACTACACCTGATGGACGAGCGAGTCGCAGCGCAGCTCGACGCGCAGACCGGTGACGACGAGGCTTTCGTCGTCGCCGCGTTCCGACTCGTCCTCAGGCGCGAGCCGGAGCCGGAGGCGCTCGCTCGCGCCCTCGGGAAGCTCGGTGCGGGGACGCTGTCACGCGCGACGCTCGTGCACGAGCTCGCGTGCGCGGACGAGTTCGTCCGGGTGCGTCAGCTCGACGATGCGGTTGCGCTCGGGCTGGGCGCGCGAGGCCGGGCCGAGGCGCTCACCTGGCTCCAGGCACCACCTGCGACCGACGAGCGGATGATCGAGATCCCGTGGGTCCTCTCGCGCGTCGTCCCGAGTGGCCGGGTGCTCGAGGTGGGATACGCGTTCGCCGAGCCCGCGTACCTCGCGGGCCTGCTTCGCTGCGAGGTCGAGCTCGTCGGCGTCGATCTCGTCGAGCTCGAGCTCGACGACGTCGAGCGGCTCGTTGCCGACGTTCGCCGGCTTCCGCTGCCCGACGAGAGCATCGATCAGGCGCTGCTCGTGTCGACCCTCGAGCACGTCGGCGCAGACAACAGCGTCTACGGCGTCGACGACGAGCCCGATCCGGGTGCCCGGCGCGACGCGCTCGTCGAGCTGCGGCGGGTGCTGCGACCCGACGGCTCGTTGCTCGTCACCGTCCCGCTCGGCGAGCCCGGGGATCACGGTTGGTTCCGGCAGGACGACGTGAGCGGCTGGACCTCCGCCTTCACCGATGCGGGCTGGTTCGTGGAGGAGCAGGAGGCATACGAGCTCACACCCGATGGCTGGCGTGCGAGCCGTGCGTTCACCCCCGACGGGGTGCGGTACGGCGAGCGCGGCCCGGCAGCGGCCGCCGTCCTCTGCACGGCGCTGTCGCCTCGCCGGCTGCGACGACTGCTGAGCGCCGACGGGGCCTCTCGCACGCTCCGCCGCCGGACCCGGAGCCTCCGGCACCGTGGCTCGAGCGCGGACGACGCGCCGAGCGCCACGCCCGAGTGACCGTTCGCGTACGCTCGTCCCATGGCACGCGCGCGGGACGAGCCTGTCCGGTTGACGCGCATCTACACGCGCGGTGGCGATGCCGGCGAGACATCGCTCGGCGACGGTTCGCGCGTCTCGAAGCTCGACGGGCGCATCGGCGCCTTTGGCACGGTCGACGAGCTCAACGCCGTGCTCGGCATCGCCCTGGCGGGTGACGTCCCCGAGCCGATCCGGTCGGTGCTCGAGCGGCTGCAGAACGAGCTCTTCGATCTCGGCGCAGACCTCTGCGTGCCCGCGGGCATCGAGGGACGGTTGCGCGTCGAGCAGCCGGCGATCGACGCGCTGGAGCGGGATTGCGACTCCTTCAACGCGGAGCTCCCCGAGCTTCGGAGCTTCGTCCTCCCCGGTGGCACACCGGCCGCCGCCGCGCTCCATGTCGCTCGGACGGTATGCCGGCGTGCGGAGCGAGAGGCGCTCGCTGCCTCGCGCGAGCACGACGTGAGCACTCTCGCGATCGTCTACCTGAACCGGCTCGCTGACCTGCTCTTCGTGCTCTCGCGCGCGACGAACGCGATGTCGGGTCTGGACGAGCCGCTCTGGAAGCCAGGCGCGACCCGGTAGCGCACCGCGGGAGGGCGCTCGAGGTCTTCACGACGGCGCTGCGCCTCGGGCTGACGTCGTTCGGAGGGCCTGTCGCCCACGTCGGCTACTTCCGCGACGCGTACGTGCGCGACCGCCGCTGGCTCGACGAGCGGTCGTTCTCCGAGCTGGTAGCGGTCACCAACCTCCTTGCCGGGGCCGTCGTCGAGCCAGCTCGGGATCGCGATCGGCTCGCTGCGGGCCGGTCGCACCGGCGGGATCGCGGCCTGGCTCGGCTTCACGCTGCCGTCCGCGATCGCGATGACGGTGATCGGGCTCGGTTTCACCAGGACGGACGTCGCCGGCGCAGGGTGGGTTCATGGGCTGGAGCTGGTCTCGGTCGCGGTCGTGCTCACGGCGGTCGTCTCGATGCAGCGATCGCTGGCGCCCGACCCACAGCGCCTCGTGCTCGCGGGGGCCGCGATGGTCGTCGCGCTCGCCGTGACGGGCGTTGCGGGGCAATCCCTGTCGATCCTCGCCGGTGCGCTCGTCGGGCTGCTCCTGTTCCGGCACGAGGTCGACTCGCTCGACCTTCGCCTCCCTGCCACTGTTGGCAGGCGGTTCGCCATCGGCTGCCTCACCATGCTCGGCGCCCTGCTCGTCGCGCTGCCCGTGCTCCGTGAGTGGACGGGGAGCCAGGCGGTCGCGCTCACGGCCGCCATGGTCCGCGCCGGGTCGCTCGTCTTCGGTGGTGGTCATGTCGTCCTTCCGCTCCTCGACCAGTCGGTTGTCGATCCCGGGTGGGTGAGCGAGCCGACGTTCCTCGCCGGGTACGGCGCGGTGCAGGCGATGCCGGGCCCGCTGTTCACCTTCTCCGCCTACCTCGGGGCGGTCTCCGGCCCCGAGCCGAACGGGATCACGGGAGCGGCCATCGCGCTGCTCGCGATCTTCCTCCCGTCGTTCCTCCTCGTGTGGGGCGTGCTCCCCCTCTGGGCGGCCGTCAGGAGGCATGAGCTCGTGCAGGCCGCGATCCGCGGGATCGGCGCAGTCGTCGTCGGGCTCCTGGCGGCCGCGCTCGTCGACCCCGTGATCCGGACGGCGATCGACTCCGGTTGGGACATCGTGCTCGCTGCAGCGCTCGTCCTCGCGCTTCGGGTAGCACCGGTATGGGCGGTGGTGATCGTGGCCGCGCTCGTCGGTGAGCTCGTGCTCTGACGGAGGATCCGCTCGCGGCAGACGGAAGCTGACCCGATGTCCCATCTCCGCGTCGCAGCGGTGCTCGTCTGGGTCGGGCTCGCGATCGCCTGCCTCGCCGTGTTCGGTCTCACGCGTCGAGGCGCTCGTCGACGTCGCCGGCTGCGCCGTTCTCACGGCGGTGACGGTGACCGACCTCGAGCGGCGGATCGTTCCCAACCGCATCGTCCTGCCCGCGCTCGCGGTGGCGCTCGTCGTCCAGACCATCCGCGACCCGAGCCCCGAGTGGGCGTTGGGCGCGCTCGGCGCAGGCGGCTTCTACCTCGTGCTCGCGCTCGTGTACCCGGCAGGGCTCGGGATGGGGGACGTGAAGCTCGCCGCATTCCTCGGCGCGTGGCTCGGTCGCGACGTGATCGTGGCGCTGCTCGCCGGGTCGCTGCTCGCGATGCTCCCGGCGCTCGTGCTCCTGATTCGACACGGATCAGCGGCGCGGAAGCTCGGTATCCCGTACGCGCCGTTCCTCGCCCTCGGCGGCGTGATCGCACTGTTCATCGGCGAGCCGGTGCTCGACGCCTGGCTCGGCTAGAGGCTTGATGTGAAACTCGCGCGCCCCACGGGGCGCCCGTTTCACATCGAGCCTCCACTGCGATCAAGTGCGACAGCGCACATGCCGATGCAGCTTCGATGGCGCCAGAACCTCTGCGGCTGCCGGTTGGCGTGCTCGCACCCGAGACGCTCGAGCTGTCGTGCGCTCGAGCCGTTGTGGCGCTCGAGCGTCACACGGAGCCCGCGGCTGCGCTCGACGCAGCCCTTGGCGAGCTCCACGATGCGCTCGCCGATGGGTTCGTCAGCGCCCTCGTTCTCGAGCACGAGCACCTCTGGCTGATCGGGACCAGGGGTTACACGACGATCCCCGATGGGATCCCGCTCGACGAGGGCATCGTGGGGCGGGCTGCGTCGAGCGGTGTTACGCAGTTCGTACCGGACGTCGACACCGACTCGGACTTCATCCCGGTCGGTCAGGGCGTGCGCTCCGAGCTCGTGCTCTCGGTGAGCGATGGGGACGAGCTCCTCGGCGTTCTCGATGTCGAGAGCACCGCGCAACTGCCGAACGAGGCGCCGCGGCTGCTCGAGCCGCTCGCGGCTCGGCTCGTGCCCGTGTTTGCAGCGATGCGGTCTGATCGAACGATCGACCTGTCGACTCTCGCCCGGTTGTTCGTCCGGCTCGGGTCGCTCCGCGAGGCGACCGCGATCGCCGACATCGGCGCTCGCTCGCTCGCGCGCGTCATCCCGCTGGAGACGTGCCAGATCGCCCTCGTCGAAGCGCCGGGCCGACTCGCCGACGTGGCCTCGTGGCAGGCAGCTGGCGATGCACCCGAGCCGCTCGCACCCCGCGCGCTCGAGGCGGTGCGCGGCCTGCTCGAGCCCTCCGCGGTGTTCGAGCTGCTCGACACCGCGGGCATACGCGTCCCGCAGCTCGTGGGGTCGAAAGCTCGGACGATCGTGATCGTGCCGCTCAGGGCGAACGGCGAGGAGCTCGGCGTGCTGGTCGGCCAGTCGCGATTCCCCCGCGAGCACGACCATCGCCACGCGGAGCTCGCCTCGCTCCTCGGCGCGCACGTGGCGGCGTCGATCGACGCGTCGCTCGCGCTGTCGCGGGAGCGGCGGAGCGCCCTCACCGACCCGCTCACCGGCCTCCTCAACCGCCGCGGGCTCGAGGAGCGCCTCGAGCAGGAGCTGACCGCGTCCCAGGAGGTCCGGGCCCCGCTCAGCCTGCTCGTGATCGACGGCGACGACTTCAAGGACGTCAACGATCGAGCCGGTCACGAGTTCGGCGACGCGCTGCTCCGCGAGATCGGCGCCGTGCTGACGACGGTGACGCCGGCCGGTGGATCCGCATCGCGGGTGGGGGGTGACGAGTTCGTCGTCGTGTTCCCGGGCGTGGACGCGGAGTCCGCGCTCGACCGCGCACGGCAACTGCTGATCGAGCTCCGTGCCGGGCTCGACGCGGCCGGCTTCCCGCTGCACCTCAGCGGCGGTGTGGCCACCTACCCCTACGACGGTGGCGCCGCGTCGCAGCTGCTGCGCGCCGCCGATCAGGCGCTCTACAGCGCAAAGGAGCAGGGCAAGGGGCGCGCGATCGCGTACCGCGACCTCGTGCGCGGCAGCGCGACGTCGCTCGCCGTCGCCGGTCAGTCGGATCGTCGTACCGGTCGCGGCGAGGGCGCGCTCGGCGAGGTGCTCGAGGCGGCGACGGCGATCACCGTCGAGCGGGAGGTCGCGGGCGTTCTCGATCGCCTGGCGAAGTCGGTGACATTCGTCGTCGGCGCAACCGGCTGCCTCGTCTCGATCGTCGAGCACGGTCGCCTGACCGATGCGGTACGCCATGCGCTCCGCGATGTCGATTTCGGTGACGAGGTCGCCTACCTCATCGACGACTTCCCGCTCACGCGCGACGTGCTCGAGACCGGCCGCTCGCGGTCGATCTCGTTCCTCGATGACGACCTCGATCGGGCCGAGGCGTTCGTGCTGCGCGAGGTACGCATGAACTGCTGTCTCCTGGCGGCGCTGACCGTCGCCGAGCGGCCATGGGGCCTCGTCGAGGTCTACGACATGCGGATGCGTCGGTTCTCGCGCGAGGACGAGTCGATCGTGGAGTTCCTCATCACCCACGCCGGACGGCGGATCGAGGCACTCGGAGCGGCGACGCCGCGCCGGCGGTTGCCGCTGTTCCGCCTGCCCGGCGCGTCGTCGCTACGCGACTGAGGCGGCGGTGACAGGCACGAGGAAGGCGCACCGCCGGTCGTCACCGGGGAGCGGGGAGGGTGAGACGCGCACGACCTCGTAGATGCCGTCCTCGAGCATGACCCGCTGTCCCGCACCCGGTGCGGCCCCTGCTCGCTCCTCGAGCCGGTAGCGGTCACCCGCGACGAACACGAGGTGCACCGCTTCGACGACTGCACTGACCGGTCGCTCCTCGCGGTCGCGCGCCTCGTGCTCCGACACTTTCCGCTCGCGCTCGACGAGCGACGCTTGGGCGGCGGTGAGCGCCTGCCGCGCGGCGACGACCTCGTCCAACCCGTGCTGGAGCTGCGTCGCACGCCCCGCGAGCTCGGTCTCGAGCGCGTCGAGCTCGCGGACTCGCGCGTCCGCCTCCGCCGCCGTGGACAGTCGGGTGTCGAGCTGCGCGCGAACCTGCTCGACCTCGGCGATGCGCTGCTCGAGCGCCAGCTCGCGTCGTTCGAGCGCGGCCCGCCGAAGCTCGACCGCGCCCAGCTCCTGCCGGCGCAGCTCGAGCTCGCGCTCGGTCTCGGCGAGCGCATCCGAGCGGCGCGCGAGCTCGTCGGCGAACGCACTGAGCTCCGCCTGACGGACGTCCAGCTCGGCGGAGCCGCTGCGGAGCATCTCCTCCACGGCGCCGCGGAGCTGGCGGGCGCGCTCCTCGCGTCGCTCGAGGTCGGCGATCGTCGAGGTGAGCTGGCTCGTCCGCTGCTCGAGCTCCCGTCCGCGCTCCGCGATGAGCGCTTCGATCTCCGCGGTGTCGTCGGTCGATGCGAAGAGACCGCGCAGGCGGTGGCGGATCCCGTCGTCGCCCTGACCGCGTCCCGGCCAGTGCTCCCATTCGCGATCTCCGCCCGGCTGCTCTGTCATCACGTCTCCCGATGTGGCACCGGCGGCCTCGACCTAAGCCGTCGAATTCGGATCGGGACCGCCGGTGTGGTGCGTGGTTCGACGCTGTCGGAATCGATCCTGTCAAGGGCGCCGGAGGGCAACGGTCATCCAATCGTCGTGGAACACGATCCGCGTCCCCGGCTCGGCGGCGAGCATCCGCAGGCGCTTCTCACTGGCATCCTCGTCGAGGACGATCACATGGTACGGCCGCGTGACCGCGTCCCAACTCCGGCCGGTCTGACGCGTCCAGGCGACGATCGCGTCGAACTGGTCGGGTGTCAGCAGCTCGAAGCGTGCATCTGACGAGACTCGTCCGCGGAGATCGGGAGCGCTCCAGAGGAGCCAGTCCGCGACGCCGTTGGCCGCCCATACCGTGACCCCCCGATCGGCCGTTGCGGCGCGGACCGCGGCAAGCCCTTCGAGCGACGTGGCGCGCGCGACTCGCTCGTCCGTGCGGACGAGGGCGAAGCCGACGCCGCCAAGCACGAGCACGAGCATCACAGCCGCGATGACGCGGTTCGGGCCCCGGCGCACGGGGGCGGTGCGACCCGTCGTCCGAGTGAGCGCCGCCGGGAGCACGAGCATGCAGGCGAGGACGAACCACACGATCCCACGCAACGCCTGGACGGCGCCCACGAGGGTGATGGCGAGCACGACCAGCTCGAAAGCCGAGAGCCGTCGCCAGCGCAAGGCCACGGTGACCACGGCGAGGAGGGCCAGCGCCCAGAACACGACGGTGATGACCTCGAGCCCGGTTCGCTCCCACTCGCGCACGATCCCGGCGAACGGTCGGTCGACGAGGAACAGCCGGTAGTAGTCGAGGATGCGACCGGGTGAGTACGGCGTCGCGAACGGGGTGAGGCACGCGACTCCGGCCAGCAGCGCGGTCGCCGCGGTCGCCCGACGGCGGACGAGCTGCGTGAGCGCCAGTGCGACCGTGAGGCCCACCCCTAGCACCACGGAACCGTGGATGTTGGCCCACACGACAAGTAGCGGCCAGACGACGAAGGTGCGCCGCGACACCCCGTCGCGTGCTTCGACGAGCAGCCACGTCACGGCCGCGAACAGCGGGAGGGCCAGCGTCTGCGCGCGCACCTGCCAACTCCAGGGGGCCGCGAACACCGCGAGGCCGAACACCACCGACCATGCGAGGGGCGTCGCGCCGCGGCGCCGAGCGCCCACGAGCGTGAGCGTGTACGCGCCGATCACGGCGGCGGTCGTCGAGACGACGGTCAACCCCAGGTCGCCGATGCGCCAACCGAGGTAGAGCACGAGCTGGCCGAGCCATTGCTGGTCGGTCCATTGCGCGCCGTGCGTGAGCACCGCGATCGTATCGCGATCCGGGATCCCGACCGTCGCAACTTCACGACCTGCGACGAGCGTCATCCACCCGTCGATCACCATCAGATGCGGCCCGAGCGCGAGCAGCATCAGGAGGGTGAACGACCCGAGCACGATCACCGCCAGCGCGTTCTCCTCGATCGACTCGAGCAGCCGACGGGTCACGGTGGGGTGCGCGGACGTGGAGCTCGGGGACGTCAGCGGTACGGACGCCTCGGTCATCCCCACAGTGTCACAACAGGCCCGGCGGGATCAGCCGCCGGAGCCGCGTGCGCCGAGGTCGAGCGTGACGACCCAGGTCTGCATCCCCGAGAACCGCCCGGGGCCGCTGGAGGAGCGGACGACCGCTACCCCGGCTTCGCGGAACGTCCTCCGGAGGAGATTCGCGCGGTGTGGTGGAGATCCGAGCCAGGCGTCCACCACCTGGGTTGCGGTCGGCTCGACGCCACCGAACGCGGCGAGGTTCTCGCCGACCGTCCACGATCCGGAGCGGGGATAGAAGCGCACGATCCGCTGGGAGAACGGTGTGCCGTCCTGCGAGGAGTGCGAGAAGAAGCCATCCCGTGCCATCGCGAGCGAGTGTGCTACCGACGCACGTGTCAGCGCGGGTGAGACCGCGAGCGTCGGAACGCCCTCGGCGGCCCGCACCGCGTTGGCGGCGTGGACGATCGCGATCGCGAGCGACGCGTCCTGGGCCGTCTCGCTTCCCGCCCGCGGCGCACCGGGGGAGTTGGCGACCCCGACCCCGAGAGCGGTTGCGATCGCGAGTGGCGCAAGGAGCAGTCGGAAAATGCGCCGCACCGACACAGAATCGGTGGCGTCGGGCAGGCGTGTCGTCCCTCGATCGAGGGATCCACGGTACCCCGTCCAGGCCATTTCACGGTCTGCGCGACCCTCCGTGTCGATCCTCACGGTCAAGAAGTGGCGTCAGGGAGCGATCTCGAGCTCGAGGCCGTCGAAGGCGAGGGAGATGCCCTGGGGCACGGACAGCTCGGACGGTCGATGCGTGACGAGCAGTGAGCGTGCCCCCGACGCCTCGTGCGCGGCGAGCGCCTCGTCGAGGCTGAGGTGGCCGCGCGGGAGCCCGTCCTTGTCTCCCCGCTCGAGCGTCGCCTCGCAGACGAAGAGGTCAGCGTCCTGCGCGAGCTGGACGAGCAGGTCGCTCGGCCCCGTGTCACCCGAGTACGCAAGCGTCGAGCGGCCGTCCGTCACCCGGAACCCGTACGTCTCGAGGGTGTAGTGCGGGAGCCGGAGTGGCTCGACGGTCAGATTGCCCGCCGCGAACGGCGCGCCTTCGCGGTACTCGTGGAGGTCGAAGGCGCGCTCGAACATGTCGGGGAAGCCGAGTCGGTCGCCGAGTGCGGCGAGATGCTCCTCGCCACCGGGATGCACCCAGAGGGCAGGCATGACGTCGCCGTGGTCGGCTCGGTAGAAGCTCCCCCAGACCCAGGGCACGAGGTCACCCCAGTGGTCGAGGTGGAAGTGCGTGATCGCGATCGTGTGGATGGTCGGCCAGTCCTCGCGCTCGCGCAGGCGGCCGAGCACCCCGGGGCCACAGTCGAGGAGCAGCCGGTGGCCCTCGTGCTCGACGAGGTAGCCGGCGTGAGCCCCACCCGGATTCGGCCAAGCCGGGGAGCATCCGATGACGGTGAGCTTCACGTTTCTATACTGACCACGTGGGTAGGACGATGCGTGTGGTCATCGCCAAGCCCGGGCTGGATGGGCACGACCGCGGGGCGAAGATCATCGCCCGCGCTCTGCGCGACGCCGGGCTGGAGGTCATCTACACCGGTCTCCATCAAACACCGGAGCAGATCGTCGCCACGGTCGTCCAGGAAGACGCGGACGCGGTTGGGATCTCGATCCTCTCGGGGGCGCACATGACGCTCGTTCCGCGGATCCTCGACGGGCTCCGTGCCGGGGATGCGGGCGACGTGCTCGTCGTGGTCGGCGGGACGATCCCGGCCGCCGACGCCGCGGTGCTCCGCGAGCTCGGGGTCGCGGCGATCTTCACGCCGGGCGCACCCACGTCGGAGATCGTCGAGTTCCTGCAGGGCGCATTGTCGACGCGCGCCTGAGGCTTCGACGTTGCCGCGGGTCGCGCGGCACCGCGAACCGCGTCTCAGGGCGCGTCGTCCTCCATGGGCGGGATCCACACGCCGTCCTCGTCGGGCGGGTCGTCGTCGGGATCGGGCCGGTCGGTGATCCTGGTCAGGGACCCCGGCTTCGTCACGCGAGCCACCACGAGCGCACCGGGCTCGCCGCGCAGGGCGGCTGCGGTGGCCTTGGCCGGCGCCGTGAAGGCGGTCACGACCGCATCCGCCGTGCGTGCCTGGAGCTCGCGCTGCTCGGGTCGCTCGACCGCGCCCGCGATCGACGCGTCGATCGTCGCACCCGGCTTCACGCGGAGCTCGACGACCCGCGGGTCGACCGTCGTCCAGCGACCACCGGGCCACCACCTGACGGAGGACACCTCGATCGTCAGGCTCCCACCACCGGCGGCGATGGGGATACCGCGGAGCCCGACGTTGAACTTCGACCCGAGCTTCGCCGGGAAGAGCACGTGCGTGGCGCGCTGCAGGTACGGGAAGGGGTTGACGTCGCCGCCGTCGTTCGGGTGCACCTCGAAGTGGAGGTGCGGGTTCCCGTCCGCATCGCCCGAGTCGCCGTTCACGGCGATCTGCTGTCCCGCGGTCACGCGTGCGCCGTCCGCCGTGCTGTAGGTCAGGCCGGCGACACACCCCGCCTTGTTGTCGTTGCCCAGCGTGCGATCGTTGTTCAGGTGGATGTAGAGGTAGGTCGTGCCGCTGCGCCCGTAGAGGTAGAGCATGCACCCGGCCCGCCACGAGGTCGTCCACCATTTGACCCGGCCGTCCTCCGCGGCGAGGACAGGGGTCCTCCGCGGCGCCATCGTGTCGATCCCGGCGTGATGGCCGTTCGCCCGAGGATCACCGTAGTTGTCGTCGATCGGGAAGCTGCCGAGCAGCGGAAACACGATCGGCTCCTCGTCAGCTGGTGCAGCATCGGACGCGGCGGCAGCACCGAGACCGAGAGCGGAGATGCAGAGGAGGAGGGCTGTCGTCCGGTGGCGTGACATGGAGCTCCGGTGCGGCGCGCGAAGGGGCGACCCTACCACACTGCCCTCCGGCGACTGCATCGTCGCGTTCCGGAGCGCCGCTAGAGTCCCGCCCGATGAAGATCGCCGTGTGCGTGAAGCAGGTGCCGGACACGACCGCCGCAAAGCACCTCGACCCTGCGACGCACCGGCTCGATCGGAGCGGCGAGGGCGCGCTCAACGCGACCGACCTCAATGCCGTCGAGGAGGCGCTGCGCCTCAAGGAGGCAGGCGGTGCCGAGGAGGTCGTCATCGTCTCGCTCGGCCCCGAGCGGGCGCTGGAATCGCTGCGCAAGGCGCTCGCGATGGGTGCCGACCGCGCCCTGCTCGTCAGCGACGACCAGGCCGCCGGCTCCGATCTCGTGGCCACAGGACGGATTCTCTCCGCGGCGCTCGAGCGCGAGGCGCCCGGACTCGTGCTCTTCGGGCAGCAGTCGAGCGACGGCGACGGAGCGGTTCTGTGGGCATCCGTCGCGGAGTTGCTCGAGCGGCCGCTGGTCTCGCAGGTCGCCGAGCTGACCCTGTCCGGCGACAGGGTTCGCGGCAAGCGCCAGACGGAGTTCGGGTACGACGTGATCGAGGCGCCGCTCCCCGCGGTCGTAGCGGTCTCGGACGCGATCAACGAGCCTCGCTACCCCTCGCTCAAGGGGATCATGGGGGCCAAGTCGAAGCCGCAGGAGATGGTCTCGCTCGCCGACGTCGGCGTCGACGCGACCGACGTGGGCGAGACCGGGTCACGGACGGTCGTCCGGTCGGCGTCGCCGCCCCCGCCGAAGAGCGGCCAGGTCAAGCTCGAGGACGACGGCACGGCGGCGGAGAAGATCGTCGAGTACCTCGCCGAGCGGCGGCTGCTCTGATGGCCACCACGCTCGTGTTCCTCGAGCACCACGAGGGCGAGCTGACACGCGGCTCGCTCGGAGTGCTTGCCAAGGCGACCACCCTGGGAGGCGACGTGGCGGGCGTGGTGCTCGGTCACGACGTCGGCACGGTTGCGACCGGCGCAGGTCGCCACGGGGCGACCTCGGTCTTCGTCGTGGACGACCCGGCGCTTGCGGCGCCGCTCCCGCAGCCTCGCGTGGACGCACTGGCGGCGGTGATCGCCGAGACAGGGGCCGAGAACGTCCTGTTCGCCGCATCCGTGCTCGCCGCTGACATTGCGGCAGGGCTGAGCGCGCGGCTCGGTGCGGGGCTCAACTGGGACGTGACCGACTTCGAGCTTCGAGGTGGCGAGCTCGTCGCGACGCGGACGGCGCTCGGCGATTCGGTGCTCGTCGAGGTCGCTTGGACGAGCACCCCCAGGCTGGCGCTCGTGCGGTCGGGCTCGTTCGACCCCGTCGAGAGCGGCGGCGAGGCCTCGGTGACCAAGGTCGCCGCGACGTTCCGGCCGTTCTCGAGCGCCGCGACGCTCGTCGACCACCTTCAGGAGGAGGCGAGCGGGCCGTCGATCGAGGACGCCGAGGTGATCGTCGCGGGTGGTCGCGGGCTTGGCGCCCCGGAGGGCTTTCGCCTCTGCGAGGAGCTCGCCGACGCCCTTGGCGGCGCTGTCGCGGCGACGCGCGCGGTCGTCGACGCGGGCTGGTACCCCTACTCGACCCAGGTCGGCCAGACCGGGAAGAGCGTCTCGCCGAAGCTCTACGTCGCGCTCGGGATCTCGGGTGCGATCCAGCACAAGGTCGGGATGCAGTCGTCCGGGACGATCGTCGCGATCAACAGGGATCCGAACGCGCCGATCTTCGACTTCGCCGATCTCGGCGTCGTCGGTGATCTCCAGCAGATCGCGCCGAGGCTGACCGAGCTCGTTCGCGCTCGCAAGGCGTAGCGACATGGCCGATCGCGGCGTTCGCCCGCTCGACCATCCACCGCCGTTCGTTTCGTCCGAGGCAGTCGGGGTGCCGTCCGATCCGGTCGACGAGCGGATCGAAGTCGGGGTGCTGATCGTCGGGGCCGGGCCCGGCGGGCTCGCGTGCGCGATCCGCCTCGGCCAGCTCCTCGAGGAGCATCCCGAGGTCAGGGAGCCGCTGGGCGAGGTTCCGATCGCGGTGCTCGAGAAGGGGAAGCAGCCCGGCTCGCACCTGCTCTCGGGTGCCGTGATGAACCCGCGTGCGATCCGGAGGCTGTTTGCGGGCCAGCTGCACATGGAGGACGTCCCGTCGTACGGCCAGGTGCACGGCGAGGCCGTGTACCTGCTCACCCGCCGCCGCGCGCTGCGGATCCCACCGCCGCCGACGATGATGAACCACGGCAACTGGATCGTTTCCGTGTCGGAGCTCGGTCGCTGGCTCGGCGAGCAGGCCGAGGCGGCCGGCGCGATGATCCTCTCCGAGACCGCCGGTGAGAGGCTCCTGGTCGACCATGGCCGTGTCGTCGGGGTCAGAACTGGCGACAAGGGCCGCGGCCGCGACGGAGCGCCGCTGGCGAACTTCGAGCCCGGCGTGGACGTGACGGCGAAGGTGACCGTCCTCTCGGAGGGCACGGCCGGACACCTCACCGGCGCGGCGATCGAGCGCTTCGGGCTCGAGGGGCGCAACCCGCAGATCTGGGCGCTCGGCGTGAAGGAGGTCTGGCGGGTGCCCCAACCGCTCGGGAAGATCGTCCACACCCTCGGCTGGCCGCTCCGCAAGGCCGCCAGGTACCGGGAGTTCGGAGGATCGTGGATCTACCCGATGGGTGAGGACCACGTGTCGCTCGGCTTCGTGCTCGGTCTCGAGTACGCGGACGTGGAGCTGTCGGCCCACGACGTGCTCCAGGAGTTCAAGACGCATCCCCTCGTGCGCGGGATCCTGGCCGGAGGTGAGCGGGTCGCGTGGGGAGCGAAGACGATCACCGAAGGTGGCTTCCACTCGGTCCCCTCCCGGCTCAACGCGCCGGGGTTGCTGCTCGTGGGAGAGAGCGCCGGCCTGGTGAACGTCCCCCGGCTGAAGGGTGTCCACTACGCGATCGAATCGGGGCGGCTCGCGGCCGAGGCGACGTTCTCGGCGCTCCGCCGAGGCGAGGTGCCGGGCAGGATCGGGGCGCTCGACAGCTACGACGCGGCGCTCCGCGAGAGCTATGTGTGGCGCGAGCTTCGCGAGGTGCGGAACATGCGACAGGCATTCGACAAGGGGTTCTTCGTCGGTGGTGCCCTCGCCAGCGCGATGACGGTCACGAAGGGGAAGCTCCCACCGAAGGAGCTCGACACGCATCGGAACGCCGACACCGCGCTGATCCGGACCGGGCGTGGCGCCTCCTACCCGGCGCCCGACGGGGCCTTGACGTTCGACAAGCTCTCGTCGGTGTTCGCGTCAGGCAACCGGACGCGCGACGACCAGCCGGGCCACATCCGCATCGCAGAGCACGTCCCGCGCGACCTCGCCGAGGCCTGGGCCTGGATGTGCCCGGCGCAGGTCTACGAGGTGGGCGAGGACAACGGCGACGGCACCGTCACCGTGCGGACGACCCCATCAAACTGTGTCCAGTGCGGCGCGATCACAGCGAAGGGAGGACGCCTGACGCCGCCCGAAGGTGGCTCGGGCCCCGAGTACACGACGACGTAGAGGCCGGGCATGCCCGGCCCGTGTGCCGCCGTGAGGCGGCGCACATCCATACGGACGTTCATCCGCCGGTGCGACGCGCCCACGCGTCGGCCATCGCGACGCGCTGCTCGAGCGTCGGATGCGTGGCGAGCAGCAGGTACGCCCAGGTCGGCGGCGACGGGTCGCCGAGCGAGGTGCGGGCGAACTCGATGAACAACCCGCGCGCCGCCGTGGGGTCGCGCGTCGCCTCGAGCGCCCGCCAGTCCGCGTCGCTCTCCATCCCTCTGCTGATCCAGTTCTGTGCTGGCGCGAGCACGAGCGTGATGAGCGCGACCGCGAACAGCGCCACCGGGATCGCCGCCGGCTCTCCCATCCCGCCACGCGAGCGCGTCACGCGCATCAGAGCCCACGCGGCCGGGAGCGCGAACAGCGCAAACCACCCTAGTGCCTTCGCGATGTGCCGCGCCGCATGGTGCCCCAGCTCGTGGGCGAGGACCACGTCCACCTCCCGCGTGGAGAACCGCCCGTCGAGCAGCGTGTCCCAGACGACGATCTTCCGGGTCGAGCCGAGCCCGAATGCATACGCGTTCGCCTGGCTCGTGTCGCCGCTCACCGACTCCTCGCGCAGCGGCACGCCCCTGACGCGCTCGCGCGCAGCGAGCCGCTCGTAGCGCGTGACGAGCCTCGGGTCGTCGGGGGCGCCGAGCCCGGTTGTCAGGTACGGCGCTCCGAACGCGAAGACGGTTGCGATCGCGACGAACACCGCGGCGCCGGGAAGCCACCACCACTCGCCGACCCAGCGGGCGAGCGCCATGACGATCAGGAGCGCGATGCAGATCGAGACGAACGCTCCCGCGAGCGTGAGCCATCCCCCGAACACCCACTCGAGGTAGCTGATCTCGGAGACATCGTTGCGGCGGTCCCACCAGAGAGCCGCAAGCCCGAACGGGAGCTGTACCGACCAGAGGATCCCGAGCCCGAGCATTCCCAGGAGCATCCCGGTGCCGATGGGGCCTGCGGCCGACTCCCGGGTGAACGCCGCGCCACGCCGCGCGTAGGCCCACAGGACGCCGATCAGCGCCGCCTCGCTCAGCACCCAGACGCCGAGCGCCACCCGCTCGTACCGGCGTGCCTCGTCGACGAGCCCGGGACCGAACACGCGGCGGACGTCGACGCTCCCCAGGTCAAGGTGACGTGGGACGGTCGTCCGTTGGAGCAGCCAAGCTGCGATCACCCAGCCGACGACGAGGCAGATGCCAACGGCCGTCCGCAGCGTGCTCCGACGGGCGCCGGGTGCGGCCATCGCGGGGTCGTCGCCGGCAATCGGCACGGGACTAGGATCGCGCGATGGCTGGACGGAGCGTCACGCGGGCCGACGTGCTCGCCGCCGCGGCGACGATCGCCGGTCGTGTCCGCAGGACGCCGTTGCTCGACGGCTCCGACCTCGTGCCCGGAGCGATGCTCAAGGCAGAGCTGTTCCAGCACGCGGGGTCGTTCAAGGTCCGCGGCGTGACGAACCGTCTCGCCGCGATGGACGCCGACGAGCTGCGACGCGGAGTGATCGGCGTCTCCGCCGGGAACCATGCGGCGGCGCTCGCCTGGGGGGCCGCGCAGGCGGGAACGTCTGCGCTCGTCGTGATGTGGGCCGGTGCGAGCCGCTTCAAGCTCGACCTCGCCCGGTCCTACGGCGCAACGGTCGACCTCGAGGCCAGCGGGCCACCCGAAGCCTTTGCACGGCTACACGAGCTCGTCGCGGAGAGCGGACGCGTCGTCGTCCACCCGTTCGACGACCCGCTCGTGATTGCGGGACAGGGAACGGTGGGGCTCGAGATCCTCGAGGACGCGCCCGAGACCGACGTCATCGTCGTGCCCACGGGTGGCGGAGGGCTCGTGAGCGGGATCGCAGCTGCCGTGGCTCCGTTGGGGGTGAGGGTGGTTGCGGTCGAGCCACTCGGGTCGACCGCGCTCGGCAGCGCGCTGCGGGCGGGCGAGATCGTCCCCGTCGAGCCGGACACGGTGGCGGGAGGGCTCGACGCGCCGTTCACGGGCGAGAACGCGTTGGCCACGGCAGTCGCGTCGGGTGTCGAGTGGGTAGTCGTCGAGGACAACGAGATCGTCGAGGCGGCCCGAGCCGTCTATCGAGACGCGAAGCTCGCGTGCGAGATCGCCGGAGCGGCGGGGGTTGCCGCCCTCCTGTCGGACAAGGTCAAGGGCGACCGGCCGACCGTTGTCGTCTCGGGAGGCAACATCGGGCCCGATCAGGCCTCTGGTATCCTGGCTTTCCGATGAAGGCCGACATCCATCCCGATTACGTCGTCTCGCACGTGACGTGCTCGTGTGGCAACGAGTTCATGACGCGCTCGACGAAAGCGGAGCTCCACGTCGAGATCTGCTCGAACTGCCACCCTTTCTATACGGGCAAGCAGAAGCTGATGGACAGCGGCGGCCGCGTCGAGCGCTTCCAGCGCAGGCTCGAGAAGTCCCGCGCCGCATCCTGACACCGGCGCTCGTCTCGGCTGATGACGCAGGTACGGTGACGGCGTGAGCGTCTCGTACGGCGGGCAGGCGGTGCTCGAGGGCGTGATGATGCGCGGCCCTTCGTGCTGGTCGGTCGCCGTGCGGCGACCCGACGGTGGCATCGAGGAGGTGACGCGGGAGGTCCGCTCGCCGATGCAGCGTCATCGCATCTGGCGCTTGCCGGTGATCCGCGGTGTGGTCGCACTCGGCGAGTCGCTTGCGATCGGGTTTCGCGCGCTCGCGATCTCGGCGAACGTCGCCTCGCGTGAGGAGGACGACGACGGCGAGATCGTGACCGAGATCTCGCGTGGTCAGCTCATCTTCTCGTTCGCGATCGCGATCGGGTTCGCGTTGATGCTGTTCAAGGTCGGCCCGGCGCTTCTGACCTCGTGGCTTCCGATCGACGGGACGACCTGGTTCGTGGTCGTCGAGGGCCTGATCCGCGTCTCGGTCTTCATCCTGTACATCGCGCTGATCGGACTCCTGCCCGACCTGAGGCGCGTCTTCCAGTACCACGGCGCCGAGCACAAGACGATCAACGCGCTCGAGGCGGGGGAGGAGCTCACGCCCGAGCGTGTGCAGAGATTCAGTTTGATTCACCCACGCTGCGGAACTGCTTTTTTGCTCTGGGTGATGGTGATCGGAATCTTCGTGTTCGCGCTCGTCGGGCGGCCGGTGTGGTACTGGCTGATCATCAGCCGTATCGCGCTGCTCCCCGTCATCGCCGGTCTCGCGTACGAGCTGATCCGCTACGCGGGCAGGCATCAGGACAACCGGGTGCTGATGACGCTGCTCGCACCAGGGCTCTGGCTCCAGAGGCTCACGACCCGCGAGCCGTCCCTCGACCAGATCGAGGTCTCGATCAGGGCGATCGACGAGGTGGTGCGGCGCGAGGCGGTCGAGTCGCCCGAGCAGCGTGCGGAGGAACCGAAGGTCGAGGTCATGGCGTAGCCACGTCCCTGCGGGACGTGCCAGAGAGAGGAGCGACGTTGGCAGCCAAGCGAAGCGCAGCGGTGACGTGGGCGGGATCACTGATGGAGGGAAGCGGGACGATCGACGAGGTCGGGAGCGGCGCATTCGGGCCGCTCGCAGTCACCTGGGCCTCTCGTGCCGAGTCACCGGACGGTCGAACGAGCCCCGAGGAGCTGATCGCCGCTGCCTGGGCGTCGTGCTACTCGATGGCGCTCTCCCACGGCCTCGCAGGCTCCGGCAACCCGCCCGACCGGCTCGAGACGTCCGTCACGGTCACCTTCCAGCCCGGCGAGGGGATCATCAAGGGCGCGATCTCGGTCGTCGGCACGGTGCCCGGCGTCGACGCAGCGGGGTTCTTGGAGGCCGCCGAGGGCGCGAAGGTGAACTGCCCGGTCTCGAAGGCGCTGACCGGCATCCCCGACGTTACGCTCGACGCGACGCTGGCGTAGCGACGCGTTACCGGCGCAGGACACGGGCCCGGCTACGATCGGCCGGTCATGGCGACGCTGCAGACACTCGTCGACGAGCTCGAGCGCTCGTACGGCGAGCTCCAGGAGCGGCTGGCCGACCCTGCCGTGTACAACGACCACCGCGAGGCGGCGGAGGTCGGTCGGCGTCTGAAGGAGCTCGAGGTCCCGCACAGGCTCGCCGGACAGTGGCAGCAGGCGACCTTCGACCTGATCGACGCCAAGGCCGACCCCGAGCTCGCCACTCTGGCCGCCGACCTCGAGATCGAGATCGCCGGGATCGAGGACGAGCTGCGGCTCGCGCTCGTCGAGCGCGACCCTGCCGACGAGAAGGACGTGCTCGTCGAGGTCAGGCAGGGTGTTGGCGGCGACGAGGCGGCCCTCTGGGCCGGCGAGGTGGCGCGGATGCTCACGCGCTACGCCGAGCGTCGCGGTTTCAGGACGGAATCGCTCTCGGTCAACGAGAGCGACGCCGGTGGCGTCAAGGAGGCGGTGTTCGCGGTCAAAGGCGACGGGGCGTACTCGGTGTTCAAGTGGGAGGGCGGCACGCACCGCGTCCAGCGCGTCCCGGCGACGGAGTCGCAGGGGAGGATCCACACGTCGACCGCGACGGTCGCGGTCATGCCCGAGGTCGAGGAGGTCGACGTCACGATCGAGGAGAAGGACCTCAAGATCGACGTCTACCGGTCGACCGGCCCCGGCGGCCAGTCGGTGAACACGACCGACTCAGCGGTCCGGATCACCCACGTTCCGACCGGGATCGTCGTCGCGATGCAGGACGAGAAGTCGCAGCTCCAGAACAAGAACAAGGCAATGCGCGTCCTCCGCGCGCGCCTCTACGAGGCCGAGCGCGAACGGCAGCAGGCGGAGATCGCGGCGACGCGCAAGGCCCAGGTGGGCACGGGCGAGCGGGCCGAGAAGATCCGCACCTACAACTTTCCCGAGAACCGGCTCACCGATCACCGGATCAAGCTCACCGTCCACCGCCTCGACCAGATTCTCGACGGCGAGCTGGGCGAGTTCACCGACGCGCTCCAGGCGGAGGAGCACCGCCGTGCCCTCGAGGCCGGCGGGCTCTGACCCCGACTCCCGTGGCGCCGACGCTCGCGGATGTCCTGCGCGAGTCGACCGAGCGGCTCGCCGCCGCAGGGGTGACCACCGCCCGGATCGATGCGGAACGGCTCGTCTCGTCGGCGCTCGGCGTCGATCGGGGCGAGCTCTACCTCGGGCGCGACCGCCTGCTCGACGAGCGCGAGCTCGTCGCCGTCGACACGCTCGTCGACCGGCGGGTCGCCCGTGAGCCGCTCCAGCACGTGCTCGGGGAGTGGGGCTTTCGTCGGCTCACGCTCGCCGTCGACCGTCGCGCACTCGTTCCGCGACCGGAGACCGAGATCGTCGTCGAGCGCGCTCTGGCGCTGATCACCGAGCTCGACAGGCCCACGGTCCTCGACGTGGGTACCGGCACCGGCGCGATCGGCCTGGCGATCGCCGACGAGCATCCGGGAGCACGGGTGACGGGTATCGACAGCTCCGCCGAGGCGCTCGAGCTCGCGGCCGAGAACGTCGCCAGAACGGGGCTGCCGCTCGAGCTGCGTCACTGGGACTTCACGGTTGGACTCCCATCGGGCACGTGGGACCTCGTCGTGTCGAATCCGCCCTACATCGATCCCGACGACCGACCGGCGCTCGAGCCGGAGGTTGCGCAATGGGAGCCCGAGGTGGCGCTCTTCGGAATCGGCCTGCACGAGCTCGTAGGGGGGCACGCGCTCGCAGTGCTCGCGCCGAACGGTTGGCTCGTGCTCGAGATCGGAGAGAGGCAGTCACCAGGGGTGGTCACGTCGCTCGTCGAGCTCGGGTACGCCCACGTCGCCACGACGCGGGACCTGACCGGCCGGGAGCGCGTGGTCGAGGGTCGGCGATGACGAGCGCCGGGCGGGCGATCGAGGCGCTCGAGCGCGGCGACGTGGTCGTCCTCCCGACCGACACCGTGTACGGGCTCGTCGCCCGGGCCGACCGCGAGACGGCGGTGAAGGCCCTCTACGCTGCGAAGGGCCGCGAGACCGGTCAGCCAACCGCCCTGCTCGCCTCCTCGGTAGCCCGGGTGGTCGAGCTCGTGCCGGAGCTCGACGAGCGGGCTCGCCTGCTCCTCGAGGTGCTGTTGCCCGCTCGGTTGACACTCGTCCTGGCAAACCCCGCAGAGCGATACCCATGGCTCGGTGGGGATCGGCCCGGGACGCTGGGAATCCGGGTCCCGCTCCTCGACGACCCGTCGCGCGAGATCCTCGCGGCGGTCGGTGCTGTCGCCGCGACGAGCGCCAACCTCCCGGGAGAGCCCGAGTGCCGATCGGTCGCCGACCTGCCCGCCGAGCTCGTCGAGCGGGTTGCGTGCGTCGTCGACGGAGGAAGGCTGGCGGGTGCTCCGTCGACCGTGGTCGACTTGACGGGGGCCGAAGCACGGGTCCTCCGGGAGGGGGCGGTCGCGTCGGGCGACGTCCTCGCGCGGATCGAGGCGACACTTACAGCTTCCTAACCCCGGGACGATGTCCGCCTAACTCCGGTCGAGGAGACTCGCGAACGTGAGGCGGATCACGGCACTCGTCGTCATCGTCGGGCTGGCAGCCTCGGGGAGCGCCCTTGCCACCGCGCCGGCGGCAACCACCGGTCCGACCTCGGCCGTTGGTGCTCGTAGCGCGACGGTCACCGGGACGGTCCTGCCGGCAGGCGAGGCGACCAGCTGGTACGTCGACTACGGCACGTCGACGGCGTACGGGTCGAAGACGTCGTCGAAGAGCGCGGGCAACGGCACCAGCGCGGTCGACGTCTCGGCACAGCTGACAGGACTCCAGACCGGAGTCACGTATCACTACCGGCTCGTGGCGACCAACGTCGACGGTGTGACGCACGGCGCGGACGCCACCTTCAAGACGGTCGCCGCGCCCGACGCGACCACGACTGGTGCGAGCGGCATCGGTCCGAGTCACGCCTATCTGTCGGGGACGGTCGACCCGAACGGGCTTCCGACGAGCTGGTACGCCGAGTACGGGACGTCCTCGTCCTACGGCTCGCGGACGCCCTCGCAGAGCGCCGGCTCGGGCTCGTCGTCAACCGGCGTCTCGGTCAACGTCGACGGGCTCAAGGCCGGGGTGACGTACCACTTCCGGATCGTCGCGACGAACGACGCCGGCACCGACCAGGGTGGCGACAAGACGTTCAAGACCGATTCCGCCCCGAGCGTCTCGACCGGCTCGGCGAGCTCGATCGGCCCGACGGGCGCACGAGTGCGCGGCTCGGTCGACCCCAACGGTCGGGGCTCGGTCGCCTGGTTCGAGGTCGGGACGACGAACGGGTACGGGCTGCGGACCCCCGAGCGGAGCGTCGGGGGAGGGACGTCGTCGATCACCTTCGAGGAGTCGCTGAGCGGCCTCCAGCCCGGGACGACCTACCACTATCGGATCGCCGGTCGCAGCGATGCGGGCACGACGTACGGGAACGACCGCACGTTCAAGACGACCGCCGGCCCGACGGTGGTCACGGGGCCTGCGGCGGAGATCTCCGGCACGAGCGCGAGCGCGACCGGGTCGGTGAACCCGAACGGGCGCGGCACGAGCTGGTGGTTCGAGTACGGGACGACCACGCAGTACGGCGCGACGACGCCGCGCTCCCCGGCAGGCTCGGGTCGCTCGACGGTCCAGGTGCAAGCCCGGCTCACGTCGCTACCGGCGAACACGGACATCCACTACCGCCTCGTCGCCGACAGCTCGGGTGGTCGCGTGTACGGCAGCGACATCGCGTTCCGGACGAGTGGCCCGCCGACGGTGACGACGGGCGTGGTGACCGAGCTCGGGATCACCCGCGCCACGGTGAACGGCGCCGTGAACCCCGTCGGCTCCTCGACCACCTGGTGGATCGAGCTCGGGCGGACAACGTCGCTCGGTACCCGGATCGGCGGCGGTTCGCTCAACGGCGGGAGCACCGCGGTCGCCGTGTCGCAACGGCTCACGGCGCTCACACCGGGTGTCCGCTGGTACTTCCGCGTCGTCGCCGAGAACGCGGGCGGCCGCTCGCTGGGGGCGACGAAGTCGTTCGCCACGGTCCCCGTCGTGCGCGACCCGAACGGGAGCCGGGTCTACTGCACGATCGTCGGGACGGTCAGCCCCGACGTGCTCCGTGGCTCACCGGGACGCGACGTGATCTGCGGTCTCGGCGGCAACGACCGGATCGCAGGGCTCGGTGGCAACGACGTCGTCTACGGCGGTGCCGGATTCGACCGGATCGAAGGCGGAGCCGGCAGCGACACCCTTGACGGCGGCGACGGCCGCGACCTGATCTTCGGTGGGCCCGGTGCCGACGTCCTCCGGGGTGGCAACGGCAACGACGAGCTGCTCGGGGGATCCGGGAGAGACCACGTGCTCGGCGGTGGCGGAGCCGATGCGATCGCCGTGCGCGACGGCGAGCGCGACAAGGCCGACGGTGGCCCGGGACCCGACTCCGGCGCGCTCGACCTGATCGACCGCCGCATCTCGATCGAGCACCGGCTCGGCTAGAAGCTTGATGTGAAACTCGTCCACGGGGCGCCCATTTCACATCAAGCCTCCAGCCCGAGGCCGTAGGATGCCGGCACGATGGCCGTCTCCGAGGACCAGCTGCAGCACCTACGGTCGGCGGGGCTCGACGACGTCGACCCCGAGATCGCCGAGCTCCTGCGGCGGGAGCTCGATCGCCAGCGGGGTCAGATCGAGCTGATCGCGTCGGAGAACTTCACCTGGCCCTCGGTGCTCGAGGCGGTCGGGTCGGTGCCCACGAACAAGTACGCCGAGGGGTACCCGGGTCGTCGCTACTACGGGGGCTGCGAGGTGGTCGACGAGATCGAGCAGCTCGCGATCGACCGCGCCAAGACGCTGTTCGGCGCCGACCACGCGAACGTCCAGCCCCATTCCGGTGCACAGGCGAACATGGCCGTGTACCACGGCTTGCTCGAGCCGGGTGACACCGTTCTCTCGTTGCGACTCGACCACGGTGGCCACCTCACCCACGGTCTCAAGGCGAACTTCTCCGGCCGGTACTACGACATCGTCCACTACGGCGTCTCGCGGGAGACGAGCCTCGTCGAGGAGGACGAGGTGCTGGCGCTCGCACGCGAGCATCGGCCGCGCTTGATCCTCTGCGGCGGCTCCGCGTACCCGCGCGTCGTCGACACTGCGATGTTCCGCCGTGTCGCCGACGAGGTCGGTGCGTTGCTCTGGTGCGACATGGCGCACTTCTCCGGGCTCGTCGCCGCCGGGCTGCACCCGAACCCGGTCGAGCACTGCGACGTCGTCAGCTCGACGACCCACAAGACGCTCGCCGGGCCGCGCGCCGGCTTCGTGCTGTGTCGGGAGGAGCATGCGAAGGCGATCGACCGCGCGGTGTTCCCCGGTCTCCAGGGTGGCCCGCTGCAGCATGTGATCGCGGCCAAGGCCACGTGCTTCCGGGTCGCTGCTTCGGAGGCGTTCCGCGGGTATCAGAGCCAGGTGCGGGCGAACGCCGACGCGCTGGCCGACGGGCTGCTGGGGGGAGGAGTCGACGTGCTCACCGGCGGCACCGACACGCACCTCGTCCAGCTCGACCTACGCGGCACCCAGTGGACCGGCAAGGACGCCGAGGAGCGCCTCGATGCGATTGGCATCACGACGAACCGGAACACCGTGCCGTTCGACGAGCGGCCGCCGACGATCGCCTCGGGTGTGCGGCTCGGCACCCCGGCGGCGACGATGCGCGGGTTCGACGCCGACGACTTCCGAGCTGTCGCGCAGCTCATCGCCGCCGCGCTCGCCGACGACGCCGACCTCGCCGCCCTCCGGGCGCAAAGCCTGGCCCTGTGCGACGCGCGCCCGCTCTACCCCGGCTTTGCCGGCCACACGTCGTATCTCGCCGATGGAGACCGCACACCCGCCTAGCACTTCGACGACCGGGCCGGTCGTCGAGGTGCCTCACCCGCTCGTCAAGCACAAGCTGGGGTTGCTCCGGGACGTCACGACGACGACCCAGATGTTCCGTCAGCTCGTCAACGAGCTGACGTTGCTCCTCACGTACGAGGCGACGAAGGACCTCGCGGACGAGGAGGTCGAGATCGAGACGCCGCTGGAGCGCACGAGCGCCCGCCGGATCTCGGGCAAGAAGGTCGCGGTGTGCCCGATCCTGCGTGCCGGGATGGGGATGCTCGACGGCGTCCTGTCGCTGATCCCGGGAGCACGTGTCGGCTTCATCGGCCTCTACCGCGACGAGGAGACGCTCCAGCCGGTCGAGTACTACGTGAAGCTCCCGGGTGACATCGCCGATCGCGACGTGATCCTGCTCGACCCGATGCTCGCGACCGGCAACTCGACCGCTGCGGCAGTCGAGCACGTGAAGGCCGCCGGTGCGACCTCGGTGCGTCTGATCGCACTGATCGCCGCACCGGAGGGGATCGCCCGGATCCACCGCGACCACCCCGACGTCGCGATCGTCGTCGCGTCGATCGATCGCGCGCTGAACGAGAAGGGCTACATCGTGCCCGGTCTCGGCGACGCAGGCGATCGCCTGTACGGCACGAAGTAGCCTTCCGGGATGCTCACCGACCTGCGGGCGACACCCGAGGTCCTCTGGGGTGCACTGATCGCCTTCGGGATCGTCGTTCTCCTGACCCCGGCGGTGGGGGGGATGGCGCGGCTGCTCGGCGTCGTCGACAACCCCGACGAGCGACGGCTCAACAAGCGCCCGATCCCACGGCTCGGTGGGCTCGCGATCTTCCTCGGGATCCTCGTCCCCTCGCTCGCGTTCCTCGACCTGTCGGGTGAGATGCGAGGGATCCTGCTCGGTGCCGCGGTCGCCTGTGTGGTCGGCGCGGTCGACGACTTCCGCGGTCTCGACCCGCACTGGAAGCTCGCCGGTCAGGTGGTCGCCGCCGCGATCCCGACGGCGTTCGGCGTTTGGGTCGACCACTTCACCTTCCCGTTCCTCGGGCCGGTCGACCTGCCGGAGTGGGTGGGGATCCCGCTGACGATCGTGTGGATCGTGGCGGTGATGAACATGGTCAACTTCCTCGACGGGATGGACGGGCTCGCGGCCGGAGTCTGCGGGATCGCGGGCCTGACGTACGCGATCCTGGCGCTCTCGCTCGACCGGTCCGACGCGGCGATCCTGTCCGCGATCGTCGCGGGAGCCTGCCTCGGCTTCCTGCGGCACAACTTCTTCCCGGCCCGGATCTTCATGGGGGACTCGGGTGCGATGGTGCTCGGGTTCACCCTCGCGAGCATCTCGGTGACCGGGCTGCTCAAGACCGCGTCGACGGTCGTCCTGTTCCTACCGCTGCTCGTCCTCGCGGTGCCGATCCTCGACACCTCGTTCGTCGTCGCGCGACGGCTCAAGCACGGGCAGCCGATCTCGACGGCCGACCGGTCGCATCTGCACCACCGGTTTCTCAACATCGGGTTCTCCCAGCGGCGGGCGGCGCTGACGATGTGGGCCTGGGCGGCGTCGCTCGGAGCCGCCGCGCTCGCGACGCGGTTCATCCCCTTCCGCGAGGGCGGCGAGTGGCATCTCTGGGAGACGATCGCGGTCGTCTTGATCGCGGCCTGCGCGGTCGGCTTCTCGATCTACGTCGTCTACCTGCTCGAGATCGTCAAGCTCGCCAACCCGCGCCTCCGGCGGCGCGCAGAGGATCCTCCGGTCCGCAGCGCGTCGGTCGACGAGCATCGCCGCGCCGGGTAGGCCGAAGCTGCGCTTGCAGCAGGTTGCTACGAGCCACCGCCGCCCATGGCTCGGCGTTCGGCCGCCGTGACGAACGCGAACAGCGCCGCATTGAAGTCGGGGTGGAGCTGCGGGTTGTGACCGAAGCCGGCGAACACCTGCCGCTGGGCCGGCAGCTCGCGCTCCAGGGTGTCGCAGATCGCGTCGAACGCGGCGTGGTGTGCCCCCGAGACGACGAGCTTGGGAAAGGGGGCGGCGGCGAGGCGGTCGAGTGGGATCACTGCGTCCCACGCGCCTCGCTCGCCCATCAGCCCGTGCACGGCCAGCTCGAGCTCCGCCGGCAGCGGCGAGGGGGGCTCGTAGTCCGATCCGACCGCGTCGAGGAAGCCACGGAGGAACGCCTCCGGCTCGCGCGGGCCGTTGTCCCACCAGTCGCGACCACCAGCGGCGAACGCGTCGACCTCGGAGGTCCCGGCCGCGACCCCGGTGCACGGAGGCTCGAGCACGGTGAGCGAGCCCACCGTGTCGGGGTTTTGGGCCGCTGCGAGCAGGGTGACCACCCCGCCGTAGGAATGGCCGACGAGATGGTCGCCGGGGAGCAGGAGGTCGGCCAGCCAGGCAGCGTCGCGCTCGAAGTCGATGCGCTCGACCGGGGGGCCGGGTGGGAAGCCGGGCCGGTCGACGATGAGCAGGTCGACACGACCCTCGAGCCCGCGTCGCTGCGTGCTCCAGGTTGCCCGTCCCCCGACGAGGCTGCCGTGGACGAGCACGAGTCGACCCATGTAACGAACTTACCGTTTTCCGGCTTCCAGAATGGGAAATCTCTGTCACAAACTCCCTGATATGCTCCGGCCGATGGCCGCCGCCGGCTCGACGTCACCGCACTCGCTCGCGACCGCGTCGGGCCTCCTGCTCGGGTCGCTCGCAGCCGCGATGCTCGTCGGCGCGCTCATCGGCGCCGTGTTCGGAAGCTTGGGCATCGGCCTCCTGATCGGCGCGCTCATCGGCATCCCGCTGGGTGTGGCGGTCGTCTACAAGGTGTACTCGGGGTCGGGCTCGTGAGCGCGGGGACCGGAACGTTCGCGACACCGCGGCCGATCCCGAGCCGGCTGGCTCCCGCTCTTGCGGGCTCCCTGGTCATCGCGCTGGCGCTGCCGGTGTTTCTCGTCGCCGGCTGGCCGCTGGCCGGCTGGGCGTTTGCCGCCGTCCTCTGGGTCGCAGGGCAGGCATTCGCCTGGCTACTGACGCGCCTCCCGCTCGACCCCGGTAACGTCGCGGCCTCGAGCATGCGGGGCATCGGCACCAGCTTCAGGGCGATCGCGGTCGGCATCCCGCTCGTCGTCGTCACGGCCTCCAACGAGACGGTCGGCATCGCCGCGGCGCTTCTCTACGTGCTCGCGTTCACGCTCGAGCTGTCGATCTCGCTGATCACGTACTTCGGCTCGGAGCCCCGGACGTGAAACGGCTGGCCGCTCTCGTCCCGACGCTTCTGCTGCTCCTCCCTGCGGTGGCGCTCGCAGCCGACGAGTCGAGCGGTGACGAGGAGAAGTTCAACCCGGCGTCGGAGTGGACGCTCCACGAATGGGTCCCGATCCACATCGGTCCCCTCGACCTCTCGATCAACAAGGCCGTCGCCTACCTGTTCCTCGGCGCGCTCGTCTCGTGCGTGATCGGGATCGTGTTCATGCGTGTCAAGACCGGGAAGGACCCCGACCGAAAACAGGCGCTGGGCGAGACGATCTACGAGGTCGCACAGGTCCAGGTCGCCGAGCAGGGGCTCCCGACGCATGCGATCGGCCGCTGGTTCCCCTACGTCGCCTCGCTGATGATCTTCATCTGGGTGGTCAACATCCTCGGGTTCATCCCGCTGCCGCTCTCGGACGAGAAGGTCGAGATCTTCGGCGTCGAGCTGCCGACGCTCGCGCTCTTCGCCGCCACCTCGACGCTGTCGGTGACGCTCGCGCTCGCGCTCATGACCTTCGTCTTCACGCACGTCGAGGGGATCCGTGCGAACGGCACGGTGAAGTACTTCAAGAGCTGGATCCCCGACGTGCCGAAGGCGATGTACCCGCTGATCGTCCCGCTCGAGATCCTCGGCCAGTTCATGCGCCTCATCAGCCTCTCCGTCCGCCTCTACGCGAACATGCTCGCGGGCCACATGCTGATCCTGACCTTCCTCGGCCTGATCTTCATCATCGGCAACCTGTTCCTCGCAGTGATCGCAGTCCCTGCGGCGGCGATCTTCTACCTGTTCGAGGTCGTGATCGTCGTCTCGATCCAGGCGTATATCTTCGCCGCCCTGTCCGCCATCTACATCGGCTCGGCGATCGAGCCGGAACACTAAGGAGGAGCTCCGCCAATGCTGTCCTCGATCTTCTTCCTCGCCGAGACCACCGGTGACGTCGCGGACGCCGGCAAGGCGATCGCGCTCGCGCTCGGCATCGGCCTCGGCGCGCTCGGCGCCGGTGTCGGCATCGGCAACATCTTCGGCTCGATGATCCAGGCCGTGGCTCGGCAGCCCGAGCTCCGCGGCGAGCTGCAGGGCATCCAGTGGCTCGGGTTCGCGCTCACCGAGGCGGTCGTCTTCTACGGCCTGATCGGTGGCCTGCTCGCCTACGTCCTCGTCTGAGCGATGCTCGATCTGATCGCAGAAGAGTCGAGCAACGACCTGATCAAGGTCGTCCCCGGCCTCATGATCTGGACGCTGGTCGCGTTCGGGATCACGTTCTTCGTGCTGAGGAAGTTTGCGTTCGGCCCGATCCAGAAGACGATCGAGGACCGGCGCGACCGGATCCGCAAGGCGGTCGAGGAGGCCGACAGCGCACGCGACGAGGCCCGAGACCTGCTCGAGCAGAACCGCGCGATCCTGGCCCAGGCACGGTCCGAGTCGGCCGACATCCTCGCCGAGGCACGCAAGGTGGCGGACGCGCAGATCGCGCGGGTGAAGGTGGAGGCCGAGACCGAGCGGCAGCGGCGACTCGAGGACACGCGCAAGCAGATCGATGCCGAGACCGTCCGGGCGCTCGACCAGATCCGCTCGGAGGTCGCCGAGCTCACCCTCGAGGCGACGCAGCGGGTGGTCGGCAGGGTGCTCGACGCCGACGACCAGCGCCGGCTGATCGAGGAGGCAATCGCCGGCCTCGACTTCAGCGCCCTGGAGCGCGGGCGGAACTGAGCGGTGGCCGTCGCCGAGCGCATGTATGCGCGCGCCCTGTTCGAGGCGGCGCGCGACGAGGGGAGAGTCGCCGTCGTGCGCGGTGAGCTCGGCGAGCTCGCGACAGCGATCGAGCAATCCCCCGAGCTCGAGTCGTTTCTCGCGAACCCGCAGCTCGATCCGCGTGCGAAGGCCGAACTGCTCGCCGAGCTCACCGAAGGGGCGGACCCGTTCGTGCGGAACTTCGTCCGGCTCGTCGCGTCGAAGGGGCGGGCCGCAGGGCTCCGCTCGATGAGCGTCGAGCTCGAAGCGCTCGCCGATGCGGCCGAGGGGCGGATCAGCGTGGAGCTCACCACCGCCCACGCCCTGGAGGAAGCCGAGGCCGCCGCCATCGTGAAGCAGATCGAGGCTGCCTCCGGTCGTGCCGTCGAGGCGACCCGCGCGGTCGACCCCGACCTGATCGGCGGGATGATCCTGCAGGCCGGCTCGCTGCGCGTCGACGCCTCTGTGCGCGGGCGCCTCGACCGGCTCCGTCGCGAACTCGTCACCCGAACCTAGAGACCCCGAAGGAGAACCAGGCCCGTGAAGCTCCGTCCCGAAGAGATCACCTCGATCCTGAAGCAGCGGATCGAGCAGTACGACGTCGAGACCGATCTCTCGGAGGTCGGGACCGTGCTCCAGGTGGGCGACGGCATCGCCCGCGTCCACGGCCTCGAGAACTGCGTCGCGCTCGAGCGGCTCGAGTTCGAGCACGGGGTGGTGGGGATCGCGTTCAATCTCGAGGAGGACAACGTCGGCGTCGCGCTGTTCGGCGAGTGGCACCACGTGAAGGAAGGGCAGCCGGTGCGCCGGACGGGCGAGGTGATGAGCGTGCCCGTGGGCGACTCGCTCCTCGGCCGTGTCGTCGACCCGCTCGGCAATCCGCTCGACGGCCAGGGGCCAACCGGGACGACCCAGCGGCGCCCGCTCGAGTTCAAGGCGCCGGGGGTCGTGAAGCGCCAGCCGGTCTCCGAGCCTCTGCAGACGGGCCTGAAGGCGATCGACTCGATGATCCCGATCGGACGCGGTCAGCGCGAGCTGATCATCGGCGATCGCGGGACGGGTAAGACCGCGGTCGGGGTCGACACGATCATCAACCAGCGGGGTGGCGACGTGATCTGCATCTACGTCGCGGTCGGGCAGAAGGCCTCGACGGTGGCGCAGGTGGTGGAGAAGCTCCGCGATGCGGGCGCGATGGACTACACGATCATCGTCTCGGCGCCTGCGCAGGAGGCCGCGCCGATCAAGTGGATGGCGCCGTTCGCGGGCGCAGCGATGGGCGAGTACTTCCTCTACAACGGGAAACACGCGCTCGTCATCTACGACGACCTGACCAAGCACGCCGATGCCTATCGCCAGCTCTCGCTGCTGCTCCGGCGGCCGCCGGGCCGCGAGGCGTTCCCCGGCGACGTCTTCTACCTCCACTCGAGACTGCTCGAGCGCGCCTGCAAGCTCTCCGAGGAGCTCGGTGGCGGCTCGCTGACCGCGCTTCCGGTGATCGAGACGCAGGCCGGCGACATCGCCGCCTACATCCCGACGAACGTCATCTCGATCACCGACGGGCAGATCTTCCTCGAGTCCGACCTGTTCTTCTCGGGCGTGCGCCCGGCGATCAACGTCGGCACCTCGGTGTCGCGGGTCGGCGGCAACGCGCAGTCGAGGGCGATGAGGAAGGTGGCGGGTCGCCTTCGCCTCGATCTGGCGCAATACCGCGAGCTCGAGGCTTTCTCGCAGTTCGGCTCCGAGCTCGACGCCGCGACCCAGCAGACGCTCGGACGCGGCGAGCGGATGGTTGCGACGCTGAACCAGCCGCAGTACCAGCCGTGGCCGTTCGAGGAGCAGGTGGTCGCGATCTACGCCGGGATCCACGGGCACCTCGACCGGATCCCCGTGCCCCAGGTGCCGAGCTTCCAGGAGCAGGTCCGCGAGACGCTCCGCGCCGAGGGTGGCGATCTACGATGCGATCCGCGAGTCGAACGACCTCTCCGACGAGACGGTGGAGAAGCTCGAAGCCGCGCTCGCCAAGGTCCTCGAGGGCTTCAACGTGGAGGAGACCAGCCTTGTGTGATCGGCTTGCCACGCCCCGTTGTAGGGGCGGGGCTTGCCCCGCCCTCGAACGGCGCCTCGATCGCGGCTTGTAGCGGATGGCCTCCGTTCAGGACTACAAGCGCCGCATCCAGTCGGTGCGCAACACGCGGAAGATCACCCGTGCGATGGAGCTCGTCGCGGCGGCCAAGCTGCGGCGCGCACAGACCCGGATCGAGGCGATGCGCCCGTACGCGGACACGATGGGCGAGCTCGTCGCGGGCGTCGGTCGCGCCGCCTCGTCGGTGCGCGGGCTGCCGCTGCTCCAGCAGCGAGAGTCGATCGAGACCGTCCTCGTCATCCCACTGACCGGCGATCGCGGGCTGGCAGGCCCCTTCAACGCCCAGGTGACCCGCCGGACGTTCGCGCTCGAGCGACAGCTTCAATCCGAGGGAGCCTCGGTGCGGTTTCTCGCGGTCGGCAAGAAGGGCCGCTCGACCCTCAGCTTCCGTCGCCGTCCGATCGACGGGGCGTTCGTCGGGCTTCACCGACAGCCCGCGGTACTGCCGACGCGCAGGCGATCGCACACCGCGCGGCCGAGCTGTTCACCGCGGGTGAGGTCGACCGTGTCGTGCTCGTCTACAACACGTTCCTCAGCGCGTTGACCCAGACCGTCACCGAGCAGGACATCCTCCCGATCTCCGCCGACATCCTCGAGACCGACGACGAGGAGCGTGCGGCCGACGCGCTGCGGGGCGATTTCTTCTTCGAGCCCGAGCCCGAGGAGATCCTCGAGCGGCTGCTCCCCGTCTACCTCGAGACGCAGCTCTATCGTGCATTGCTCGAGTCGTCGGCATCGGAGCAGGGATCGCGGATGACCGCGATGCGCAACGCATCGAAGAACGCGGGCGAGCTGATCGACCGCCTCACACTGCAGATGAACCGGGCGCGGCAGGCCGCGATCACCCAGGAGATCCTCGAGGTCGTCGCGGGCGCCGACGCGCTGTCGTAGGGCCTCCATCGCTCATCCTGCGCTGTTGTAGCGGAGGCGCGCAACACGAACGTCACGCTTCGTGCACGATTCCTCACAAACGTCGTCGCGCGTGTCGGCTAAATTGCGACGTCGTGTCAAGTGCAGCGGCATCGTCGGGACGCAAGCCCCACAGTCGAAAGAGGCGTCGCCGTGCCAGTTACGCGTTGATTGGAGCGGCTGTCGTCGCTGCCATTGTCGGGTTGTTCGTGTTCGGGCCGAACAAAGATCCCGCACCGGATGTCGTCAGCACGCTCCCTGCCGATCTACCCCCGAAACAGGTGGCTGCACCGATCACCGACGAGGCGCGGCGGACAGCCGTGCGGTTCATCCAAACCGCTGTCGCACGGAAGAATCTCGAAGAGGCCTGGACCCTGGTTGGGCCGAACCTCCGGGGCGGTCTGACGCGCGAGGAGTGGCTCACCGGGAACAACCCGGTCGTTCCGTACCCGATCTCGGAGCTCGACGTGGCTCCCTTCAAGGTTGATGAGTCCTTCACGGACAGCGCCCTGATCGAGGTCGTGCTCATCCCGAAATCGAGCGCGACGATCAAGCCACAGTTGTTCTTTCTCGCGCTGATAAGAGTTGGCAAGGGCGCCTCGGCCCACTGGGTGGTCGACAACTGGGTTCCGCGCAGTTCGGTTCTCACGCCGCGCTGACCAGATCACGCAGGATCACGGCGCGCCGCCACTAACTCTGCTTGGGATCGGGACGTCGTACCACCCGAGAGTGGCTATGCTCCCGCGTCGTCCATGACGAACCTCTTCGACAAAACCTTCGACACGGATCCGGAGGACCAGTCCTCCAGGACGCCGATCCTCGCCGGGGACGGTGCTGTCACGCCGGATCTCGAATGGACGGTTGAGGACACGCGGACGAGCGATGAGCAGCACGTCAAAGCTCGCGGCTACTGGGAAGGCATCTGGAGGCGGCTCAAGAGGGACAGGCTTGCCCTCGCCGGTGGAGTCTTCATCGTCGTGCTGTTCATCGTGGCATTTGCGGGCGCGCCGCTCGCCGCTCACATCCTCGGGCACGGCCCGAACGAGCCATTCCTCGTATCGGGCGGGCTCGACTCGGATCAGCTGCCGGCAGGGCCGATGACAACTGTGGGGAAGCTCCAGGAAGACGGCACGCTCGACGAGCAGCTGTTCATCCTCGGGTCGGACTCGACACTGGCGCGAGACGAGTTTCTACGGATTCTCTACGGCGCTCAGGTGTCGCTCGAGGTCGGGGTCGGCTCGACCTTCCTCGTCATCGTCCTGGGCATGATCTTCGGCGCCATCGCCGGGTTCTACGGAGGTTGGAGCGACACGCTGATCTCCCGTGCGATCGAGATCACGATGGCGTTCCCGTATCTGCTGTTTGTGATCACGTTGGCAGGAACGGTAGGCACGAGCCTGAACCATGTGACGTTCGGGTTCCTCGGTCAGGGTGTCGTGACACTCGTTCTCATTTTCGGTCTCCTCGGCTGGTTCTATACGGCCCGGGTTTTCCGCAGCGTGGTGCTCTCGCTCCGTGAGAAGGAGTTCGTCGAAGCAGCGCGGATGGTCGGCGCGAGTAACTCGCGCATCATTCGCTCGCACATCCTGCCCCACCTGGTTGGCCCGATCATCGTTCTCGCGACCCTCAGCGTCGCCGCCTTCATCCTTGCCGAGGCCGGGCTGTCGTTCCTCGGCGTCGGGGTGCAGTTGCCGACGTCGAGTTGGGGGAGCCTGCTGGCTCAGGCGCCGCAGTACTACACGCAGCGGCCACTTCTGATGCTCTGGCCAGGGTTGGCGCTGATCTTCACGACACTTGCGTTCAACCTGCTCGGTGACGGGCTCCGTGACGCATTCGACCCCCGCGCATCGAGATGACCGATTTCACTGTCGTGGGCAACGGCCCGCGCATCACCCAGCAAGCACCGGCCGCGTGGGCCGTGGACAATCGAAAGGAGAGTCTGTGAAAGTCAGGCGCAACGCATTGCTCGCCCTGGCGACGATCGGCGTGCTGTCGCTCGGCGTCACCTCGGCAACCGCAGCGCCCAAGGCATCGGGTGCAAAAGGAGGGACTATCGTCGTCGAGTTCACGAGCGACGTCGACTACATCGATCCCCAGCTGAGCTACTACGGTGAGACGTGGAAGCTCGAGCAGGCTGCGGCTTGCAAGCTGATGAACTGGCCAGACAAGGAGGGTGCGGCAGGAGCGGTTGCGACACCCGAGGTGTCCAACGGCCTTCCCGTCGTCTCCAAGGACGGTAAGACGTACACGTTCACCATCAAGCCCGGCTTCAAGTTCAACAATGGTCAAGCCGTGACGGCCCGAAGCTTCGCCAGCGCCATGAACCGGCTCGCGAACCCGAAGATGCAGTCGCAGGGAACACCGTTCCTCGACATCGTCCAGGGCGCAAAAGCGGTTATCGACGGGAAGGCGTCGTCGATCTCAGGCGTGAAGGTGGTCGGTAACAAGCTCCAGGTGAAGCTGACGGCTGCGGCGCCCGACTTTCTCGCGCGGCTTACGATGCCGTTCTTCGCGGCGGTCGACACGAAGCTCGCGACGCAGATCGACGCCAACGGCATCAACGACTATGCGTCGTGCGGCCCGTACTACTTCTCTGCCCGGACACCCAACCGTTCGATCACCCTCAAGCGGAACCCGAACTACAAGGGGACCCGCGCCGCGAACGCCGACGTGATCCAGGTCAACATCGGCAACACCGTCGAGGTCGCTTACCAGAACACGCTGAGCGGCGCGACCGACTACCCGTCGGGCGGCATCCCAACGACCGAGTGGAAGGGCCTCGTCGACAAGTACGGCCTGAACAAGAAGGACGGTCGTGTTCAGATCCGTTCGCTGATGGACATCCGCTATCTCGCCCTGAACCATGCACGACCGTTGTTCCAGAACAACCCAGGCCTCGCGAAGGCCGTCAACTGGGCGGTCGATCGTCAGGCATTCTCCGCCCAGGGCGGTTATCTCTACGGGAAGCGGACGGGTCAGATCTTCCCGCCCGGTATGCCGGGCTACAAGCCGCAGGGGATCTATCCACTCAAGGTGACGTCGAACACGCTCAAGGTCGCGAAGAAGCTCGCCGAGGGCAACCTCCGTGGCGGCAAGGCCATGCTGTGGTCGTCGAACGCCGGACAGGCTCCGCTTCAGGCTCAGCTGGTCCAGTACAACCTCAAGCAGATGGGGCTGGACGCCGAGATCAGGCTCATGCCGCGCGGTCAGCAGTTCCTCGAGGCAGGAAACCCCAAGACCAACAACTACGACCTCACGGTCGAGCGCTGGGGTGCTGACTACGTCGACCCGTATGACTTCTACAACGTCCTCCTGGACGGTGCGCTGGTCACGAACCCACAGCACACCAACTTCGCGTACTTCAACGTCGAGAAGTACAACAAGCAGATGAACGCCGCCTCGCTTCTGTTCGGTGACGCCCGAGCCGCAGCGTTCGCAAAGCTCGACGGCGATGTCATGAAGGCCAACCCGCCGTGGGCACCGCTCGTCAACTCCAACGACCGGACGTTCCTGTCCTCCCGCGTGGGCTGCGTGAACGTGAACACGGCCGCCGCTGCCGGCCCGTCGTTGAACCTGCTCTGCCGCAAGTAGCGCGATGACAACACGTCTGGGGGAGGGTCTCGTGCCCTCCCCCAGGCGACGATCTCGGCCAAATGACCCACTACCTCATCCGGCGTCTCCTCTGGGCGATTGTGCTCTTTATCTGCGTGACGTTGATCACGTACGTCCTGTTCTTCCTCGTCCCGTCCGACCCGGCCGCGCTCGCCGCGGGGAGATCGGCGACGCCGGAGGACATCGTGAGGGTCTCCAAGCAACTCGGCCTCGATCGACCGGTGTACGAGCAGTACGGACTCTTCCTCAAGCGGTTGATCTTCGAACAGTCACTCGGGCGCTCGTACGTCAACCGGCGCTCCGTCAACGAGATGATCGGGGAGGCGGTGCCGGTGACCACGGCGCTCGTCCTCGGCGGCGCGATCCTCTGGATGCTCATTGCGTTGCCGGTCGGGATACTGTCGGCGCTCAGGCCGAGATCGCTGATGGACAGGGGAGCCATGATCTTCGTGCTGATCGGGATCTCCGCGCCGGTCGTGTGGATCGGGCTCTTGCTGCAGTACTTCGTCGGCTTCCGGCTCGGGTGGACACCAAACGCCGGCTACTGTGACGTCATCAACCCGCCTGACGGCGCATCGTGCGGCGGCCCCTGGGACTGGTTCTACCACATGATCTTGCCGTGGACGACGTTCGCGATCCTGTTTGCTGCGTCCTACGCGCGAATGGTGCGCGCCAATGTGATGGACACCCTCGGCGAGGACTACGTGCGTACCGCGCGAGCGAAGGGCGCCCCCGAGAACGTCGTCGTGCGCCACCACGTCCTGCGCAATGCGTTGCTGCCGGTCGTGACGATGCTCGGACTCGACATCGGGGTCGCGCTCGGCGGCGCGATCTTCACGGAGGCGATCTTCAACCTTCCAGGCCTCGGGCGGCTCGCACTGACGAGCGTTAACACGCTCGACTTGCCGACGGTGCAGGGTGTCGTCGTGTTCGCGACGTTTGCGATCATCATCATCTCGCTCATCGTCGACGTGCTGTACGCGTACATCGACCCGCGGATCCGGCTCGCATGACCGTCATCTCGGAGCAGGACCCCGGCGCCACGGCCGGCGTCGTCGAGGCGCCGCTGCTCGACGTCCGCGACCTGCGGACGTACTTCAAGACCGAGGACGGCATCGTCAAGGCGGTCGACGGCGTCTCGTTCACCGTCAAGCCCGGTGAGACGCTCGGCGTGGTCGGTGAGTCGGGTTGTGGCAAGAGCGTCACGATGCTGTCGATCCTCAGCCTCAATCCGAAGACAGGTCGCCTCGACCAGGCGCCGGGTGACGACGTCGGCGAATCGATGGCGCAGTTCCTGCTCGACTCGAAGAAGTACACGTCGCTCTCGACGGGCTCGGCGTCGTTCCAGGGCGAAGACCTCCTCACGGTGCCTGCGGATCGGCTGCGGGCGATCCGTGGTGCCGAGGTGGCAATGATCTTCCAGGACCCGATGACGTCGCTCAACCCCGTGCACACGGTTGGCGCCCAGCTGGTCGAGGCCGTCCTGCTCCACCAGGACATCGACAAGCGTGAGGCGAGGGATCGGGCGGTCAAGGGTCTCGAGGAGGTGGGCATCCCAAGGGCGCGACAGCGGATCGACGACTTCCCCCACCAGTTCTCCGGCGGGATGCGCCAGCGTGTGATGATCGCCATGGCGCTGATCAACGAGCCCGCGCTTCTCATCGCAGACGAGCCGACCACTGCGCTGGACGTCACCACACAGGCCCAGATCCTCGCTTTGATCCGCCGGCTTCAGGAGGAACGTGGCACCGCCGTGATCATGATCACCCACGACCTCGGGGTCGTTGCCGAGGTCGCAGACAAGGTCGTCGTGATGTACGCGGCGGGGGTCGTCGAGCGGGGTGACGTCTTCGACCTGTTCGAGCGCCCGCGACACCCCTACACGTGGGGTCTGCTCGGGTCGCTCCCTCGACCCGGGGTCGTGATGGACCGGCTGATCCAGATCCAGGGACAGCCTCCGTCGCTCCTGAACCCTCCCAAAGGGTGCCGGTTCAACCCTCGCTGCGTGCACGTCTTCGGGCGCTGTCGGGAGGAGTCACCGCCGCTCCTCGCCTCGCCCGACAACCCGGCCCATCTCGACGCCTGCTTTCTCGACGACACGCACAAGGCCCGGGAGGCGGCCCGGGTCGTTGCACACATGGAGGAGTCGGGGGAGGCCGCGTGAGCGACCCCATCCTCCAGGTCCAGGACGTCACGAAGCACTTCCCGATCACGAAGGGGATCGTCTTCCAGAAGCAGGTCGCCGCGGTCAGGGCGGTCGACGGGGTCAGCTTCGAGGTGCAGCGCGGCGAGACGCTCGGGATCGTCGGTGAATCGGGATGCGGGAAGTCGACGCTGGCTCGTTGCATCATGCGCCTGCTCGATCCGACGAGCGGCCGGATCATCTTCGACGGCACCGACATCTCTCGGCTCGACCGGAACGCGATGCGCCCCGTGAGACGCGAGATGATGATGGTCTTCCAGGACCCCTACGCCTCGCTCAACGGACGAAAGCGGGTCGGGTTCATCGTCTCCGAGCCGCTCGAAGTACACGGCATCGGGACCGCAGCCGAGCAGAAGCGACGCGTGCAGGAGCTTCTCGAGGTCGTCGGCCTCAACCCGGAGCACTACAACCGGTTCCCGCACGAGTTCTCCGGCGGACAGCGGCAGCGCATCGGTATCGCCCGTGCGCTGGCAGTCAACCCCAAGCTCATCGTGTGCGATGAGCCGGTGTCGGCGCTCGACGTGTCGGTCCAGGCGCAGATCCTCAACCTCCTCAAGGACCTCCAGGGCGAGTTCGGCCTCACGTACATCTTCATCGCACACGACCTGAACGTTGTCCGTCACATCTCGGATCGCGTCGGCGTCATGTACCTCGGGAAGCTCGTGGACGTCGCGAGCGCCTCGCAACTCTATGACCGCCCACGTCACCCGTACACGGGTGCGCTGCTGTCGGCAATCCCGATCGCCAACCCGGGGGTCGGGCGCGCCCGGAAGACGACGCTGCTCGAGGGCGATGTCCCGAACCCGATCAACCCACCGAGCGGCTGCCGTTTCCACCCGCGCTGCCCGCGCGCCCAGGAAGGCATCTGCGACGGCGTCGAGCCGCCGCTGGAGAGCGTCTCCGACGGTCATCGGACCGCCTGCTACTTCCCGCTCGAGCGATGGCCGATGACGCCTGACGAGCTCGCGACGGTCGATCCGGCGATCGTCGAGGGCGTCCGGGCAGAGATCGCCGGCCGCGAGGCGGCCCAGCTCGTCCCCTCGTGATCAGGCACGGGCTGCGCCGGCTTGTGATCGTGGTCGGACTCGCAGTCGGCCTGACCGGGGTGGTCTCACTGCTGCTAGGCCTCCTGACAGGAGCCGCGACGCTGCGCTCCCTGTCGCTCGGCTACATGCTCTTTGGCTCGCTCGTGATGATCGTCGGCCTCGGTGCCGGCCTCCGCGGATGGAGCCCGAATAGCGGTGATGGTGCCGACAGTGGGAGCGAGAGGATTGCAGCCTCGGGAATCCTGATCGGGATCGGAGCCGCGCTCGTGCTCCTCGGGATCGGCCTCGACCCGAGAACGAGCCTGGTCTGACGCGGCCACTACGTCACCTAACCGGTGCAGGCAAACTTTCGTCTGGACCCGACGTCCTAGTCACTACGTGATGTCTCATCGACCGCCAAGCTGCGAGCGTGCCCGATCGTGGGCGTCGCAGCGGCTGGACCAGGAGCTCTCCGGGGTGCAGGTCCGACGGCTCGATCGCCATCTCGCCACCTGCGCCGAATGCGCGACATTCGCACTCGACATTGCCGCGGTGAGCCTCGAGCTGGGGTCCGCCGACCTCGAGGTCTGCCGAATCCCGACACCACGCCGCGCGCAAGGCAAGGGCAGGTCGCTGCAGCGCCTCCTGGTGGTCGCAGCAGCGGTCGCCGTCGCGGCGCCGGTCCTCGGCGTCGTCTTCACCGTGTCTCGGTCGGACGAGCTCCGAAACGGCCCTGCGACCTCGATCGACGACCCCATGCCAGTGGCGCCCTCGACCGCCACTCGTGGCGTGCCGATCATCGTCCGCCAGGTGCTGCCGCTCGGCCAGCTCAAGGCAGTCGACGACTTCTAGTTCGGACGACGGTACGCCTCGGTCGCTCGACGGTGGTCGGCTACGATCAGCGGCGCGCCTGCAGCCAGAGCGACTCCCGCCGGAGTCGGCCGAACCTGAGCTTTCGAGGAGATCCATGAGCGAATCAACCGACCGCAACGTCGGCAAGATCATCGAGATCAAGGGCGTCGTGCTCGACGTGGTCTTCCCTGACCAGCTGCCCGAGATCCTCACCGCCCTCGAGATCGCCGTGCCCGGCGGCACGCTTGTCGCGGAGGTGCAGCAGCATCTCGGCGACGATCGCGTCCGCGCCGTGGCGATGGACGCGACCGACGGCCTCGCTCGCGGTGTCGACGTCGTCGACACCGGTGCCCCGATCTCGGTGCCCGTCGGTCAGCCGACGCTCGGGCGACTCTGGAACGTCATCGGCGAGGCGATCGACGAGAAGGACATCGAGTTGGGCGATGTCGAGCGCTGGCCGATCCACCGCGATCCGCCTGCGTTCCGCGACCTCTCGCCGACGATCGAGATCTTCGAGACCGGCCTCAAGGTGGTCGACCTGATCGCGCCGTACATCAAGGGTGGCAAGGTTGGCCTCTTCGGCGGCGCTGGCGTTGGCAAGACGGTGCTGATCATGGAGTTGATCCACAACCTCGCCAAGGAGCACGGTGGCCTGTCGGTGTTCGCCGGTGTCGGTGAGCGGACCCGCGAGGGCACCGACCTCCTGATCGAGATGACCGAGTCCGGCGTGATCGACAAGACCGCTCTCGTCTACGGGCAGATGAACGAGCCGCCGGGCGCGCGGCTCCGCGTCGCCCTCTCGGGGCTGACGATGGCGGAGTACTTCCGCGACCAGGGTCAGGACGTGCTTCTGTTCATCGACAACATCTTCCGGTTCGTCCAGGCGGGCTCGGAGGTTTCGGCCCTCCTCGGGCGGATGCCGAGCGCCGTCGGCTACCAGCCGACGCTGGCGACCGAGATGGGGCAGCTCCAGGAGCGGATCACCTCGACCTCGACCGGCTCCGTGACGTCGGTCCAGGCGATCTACGTCCCAGCCGACGACCTCACCGACCCTGCCCCCGCGAACACCTTCGCCCACCTCGACGCGACGACCGTGCTCTCGCGCGCGATCGTTGAGAAGGGGATCTACCCGGCGATGGACCCACTCGACTCGACCTCGCGCGCGCTCCAGCCTGGCATCGTCTCCGACGACCACTACCGCGTCGCGACGAGCGTGCAGCAGATTTTGCAGCGCTACAAGGACCTGCAGGACATCATCGCGATCCTCGGGATGGACGAGCTCACCGACGAGGACAAGCTGGTCGTCTCGCGTGCGCGCAAGATCGAGCGGTTCCTCTCGCAGCCGAACTTCGTCGCCGAGCAGTTCACCGGCACCCCGGGCCAGTACGTGAAGCTCGAGGACACCATCGCCGGGTTCGACGCGATCCTCAAGGGCGAGTGCGATGAGCTGCCGGAGAGCGCGTTCTACATGGTCGGCGCGATCGACATGGTGCACGAGAAGGCGCGATCGCTCGAGCAGGTTGCCGCATAGGTGGCCGACGTCGACTCCCATCCGGCGTTCGACGTCGAGCTCGTCACGCCCGACGGGCCGGTGTTCCAGGGTGAAGCCCGCATGCTCATCGTGCCGGGTGCAGCAGGCGAGATCGGCATCCTCGCCCGGCACGCGCCGCTCGTCGCGACCCTCAAGGCAGGGTCGACCCGTGTCCACCTCGGCGGCACCGAGGTGCTCGAGTTCGCCACCGGCCCGGGGTTCTTCAAGGTCGAGCTCGACCGGGCGCTCGCACTCGTCGACGACGCCGTCGCGGTGAAGGAGATCGACGACGCCCGCGCGCAGGCGCAGCTCGACGCGGCCCGTGCGGAGCTCGAGAAGGTCGACGCCGGTGAGTCGACCGCCGACCGCTGGCAGCTCGAGCAGCGGATCAAGCACGCCGAGAACCAGCTCACGGTCTCCGGTAGGACGTAGCGCGCAGGGATCCGCGCCGCGCCGCGGGCCCCGCGCCGATTGTCGAAAGAGCCTTCTCGGCGCGCGGGAAGTGCGAGAGCGCGTCAGCTACGCTGACGCACCACCCGGAGAGCTTTGAAGGCAGCTTGGCGACCGGGTCATCAAACGCCTAAAGAGCCGCGGCGCGACTCCTCGAGATCGACTCCGCGGGAGACCGGAACGGAGCACGATGAACGCGGCGCAAACCCTACGGAGCCTCCTCGACGAGCGGATCATCGTGCTCGACGGCTCGTGGGGCGTGTTGCTGCACCGCTTGGGCCTGTCGGAGGAGGAGTACCGGGGGACCCGGTTTGCCGATCACCCGCGAGACCTCAGGGGCGACCCCGACCTCCTCAATGTCACGCAGCCCGACGTCGTGCTGGACGTCCACCGGCAGTACCTGGCGGCCGGAGCGGACATCACGACGACGAATACGTTCACGGCGACCTCGATCGGACAAGCGGACTACGGGCTCCAAGAGCACGCATACGAGCTCTCTCGCGAAGGCGCACGGTTGGCTCGCGAGGCCTGCGACGAGGCCATGGCCGCGAGCCCCGGCAGGCCGCGCTTCGTCGCAGGCGCGGTCGGCCCGCTCAACGTCTCGCTGTCCGTGTCGCCGAAGGTCGACGACCCCGCGTACCGCGCCGCCACCTTCGACGAGGTCGTCGAGTCGTATGCCGAGCACATGCGCGGGCTCGCCGACGGCGGCGCCGACCTCCTCCTCGTCGAGACGGTGTTCGACACCCTCAACGCCAAGGCCGCGATCGCGGCGGCGCTCGACGTGGCGCCCGATCTGCCTCGCTGGCTCTCGTTCACCGCGATCGACCGCAGCGGCAGGAACCTCTCGGGGCAGACGATCGAGGCGTTCCTCACCTCGATCGAGCACGCCGACCCTTTCGTCGTCGGGATCAACTGCTCGCTCGGAGCGCAGCAGATCAGGCCTTTCCTCGAGGACATCGCACGCGTCGCAAAGACGTATGTCGCCTGCTACCCGAATGCGGGCCTGCCGAATTCGATGGGCGAGTACGACGAGACCGCCGACGTGACGAGCAGCCTCCTCAGGGGCTTCGCCGACGATGCGCTCGTCAACATCGTCGGCGGCTGCTGTGGGACGACGCCCGAGCACATCGAGCGCCTCGTCCGCGCGGTCGACGGCGTCCCGCCGCGGTCGATCCCCGGGCGGCCCGATCGACCACGTTTCAGCGGGCTCGAGCCATTCGAGATCGGTCCGGATACGGGCTTCGTGATGGTGGGCGAGCGGACGAACGTCACCGGCTCGGCCCGGTTCAGGCGCCTCATCGAGGCGGACGACTTCCAAGGTGCGCTCGTCGTCGCGCTCGAGCAGGTGCGCGGTGGGGCGAACCTCCTCGACGTCAACATGGATGCCGACCTGCTCGAGGGCGAGGCCGCGATGACGCGGTTCCTCAACCTCGTCGCCACCGAGCCGGAGATCGCCCGCATCCCGATCATGATCGACAGCTCCCGCTGGTCGGTGATCGAAGCCGGGCTGAAGTGCGTCCAGGGGAAGGGTGTCGTCAACTCGATTTCGCTGAAGGAGGGCGAGGAGGCGTTCCTCGCCCAGGCGCGGCGGATCCACCGCTACGGAGCAGCTGTCGTGGTGATGGCGTTCGACGAGCTCGGTCAAGCGGATACGGTCGAGCGGAAGGTCGCGATCTCCGAGCGGGCGTTCGAGCTGCTCACCTCCAAGGCGGGCTTCGCCGCGGAGGACGTCATCTTCGACCCGAACATCCTCGCCGTCGCCACCGGGATCGAGGAGCACTCCGAGTATGCGAAGGCGTTCATCGAGTCGCTGCCGCTCATCAAGGAGCGCTGCCCAGGAGCGCGGACGAGCGGTGGTGTGTCGAATCTCTCGTTCGCTTTCCGTGGCAACGACCACGTACGCGAGGCGATGCACTCATCGTTCCTCTATCACGCGATCCGCGCCGGGCTCGATATGGCAATCGTCAACGCGGGCCAACTCGTGGTCTACGAGGACATCGAGCCCGACCTGCTGGAGCACGTCGAGGACGTGATCTGGAACCGGCGGCCCGACGCCACCGAGCGGCTCGTGACGCTCGCGACGCAGGTGTCGGGTGAGGGCGCCCGCCGCGAAGAGGACCTCGCGTGGCGGGAAGCGCCCGTCGGGGAGCGGCTCGCGCACGCACTCATCCACGGGATCGTCGACTTCATCGAGGATGACACCGAGGAGGCGCGTCAGGTGGCAGCCAGACCGCTCGACGTGATCGAAGGCCCGCTGATGGACGGGATGCGGATCGTCGGCGACCGCTTCGGCGAGGGGAAGATGTTCCTCCCGCAGGTCGTGAAGAGCGCCCGGGCGATGAAGCGCGCTGTTGCCTATCTCGAGCCGTTCATGGAGGAGGAGGCCGGCGAGAACCGCCGCGCTGCGGGCAAGGTCGTGGTCGCGACCGTCAAGGGCGATGTCCACGACATCGGCAAGAACATCGTCGGGGTGGTGCTCGGGTGCAACAACTACGAGGTGGTCGACCTCGGGGTGATGACACCGATGGACGTGATCCTCGACACCGCGGTGCAGGAGGGGTGCGACATCGTCGGGCTGTCCGGGCTGATCACTCCCTCCCTCGACGAAATGGTGCACGTGGCACGGGAGATGGAGCGCCGCTCGCTCGAGCTGCCCCTGCTCATCGGTGGAGCGACGACGTCCAGGCAGCACACGGCCGTGCGGATCGCGCCCGAGTACAGCGGGCCCACGGTGCACGTGCTCGACGCCTCGCGCGTCGCCGGTGTCGTCAGCAACCTGCTCGACGGCGATCGACGCGCCGAGCTCGACCGCTCCAACCGAGCCGACCAGGAGCGGCTGCGCGCACTCCACGAGGGTGGGCGAGCGAAGCCGTTGCTGGTGCTAGGCGCAGCCCGGGCGAACCGGACGCGCATCGAGTGGGACGCCGCGGACCTCGATGCCCCGTCGTTCCTCGGCGCCCGCGATGCAACAGCGCCCGTCGAGGAGCTCCGCGGATACATCGACTGGACGTTCTTCTTCCACGCATGGGAGCTGAAGGGCCGGTACCCCGCGATCCTCGAGGACCCGGAGAAGGGTGCTGCGGCGCGCGACCTGTTCGAGAACGCCAATACGTTGCTCGACGAGATCGTCGCGGATGGCTCGCTCGTGAGCAGCGGACGCTACGGCTTCTGGCCCGCGGTCGCTGAGGGCGACGACATCGTGCTCGACGGGAAGGTGCGACTGCCGATGCTCCGCCAGCAAGCCGCACACGGCGACTCCCGCCCGAACCGTTCGCTCGCCGACTTCGTCGCGCCGGCCGAGGTGGGTCTCCTCGATCACGCAGGGGCGTTTGCGGTCGCTATCCACGGCGCGGACGAGCTCGCTCGGCGCTTCGAGGGCGAGCACGACGACTACCGCGCGATCATGGTCAAGGCGCTCGCCGACCGGCTCGCAGAGGCGTTCGCGGAATGGCTTCACGAGCGGGCACGCCAGGAGTGGTACGCCCCGGGTGAGCGGCTGACTGCCACTGACCTGGCCGAGGAGCACTACCGCGGCATCCGACCCGCGTTCGGTTACCCGGCCTGCCCCGACCACTCGCTCAAGGACCGGCTCTTCGCGCTCGTCGGCGCAGAGACGGCAGGGCTCTCGCTCACCGAGACCTTCGCCTCGCTCCCCGCTTCGAGCGTCAGCGGCATCTACCTCGGCCATCCCGCAGCGCGATACTTTGCCATCGGTCGCATCGGCGAGGATCAGGTGCGCGACTATGCGCTCCGGCGTGGTCTCGACGTTGCCGATGCCGAGCGCTGGTTGCGTCAAAACCTCGCCTACGAGCCGGCTCGGCGGGACTAGCGCCGCTACTGCTCGTGGCGCTTGCGCCAGTGGGGGCGCTGGCTCTCTCGCTCGCGCGTTCGCTCGATCTCGTCCATGAGGCTCCCGATGCGATCGAGACCGCTCGCGGGCGTGTCCGCTCCCACGTCGACCCGAGTGATCGGCTCCGTGTCGTGTTGCACCACCTCGAGCTCCCCGGTCCGCCGCACCGCAGATACGAGGATCGCATTGAGGTAGCCGACGATCAGAAGGGCAGCGCTGATCCCCCACACCATTCTCGGCCCGACCGCTTCGGTCAAGGGCCCTGCGAGGATCGTGCCGATGAGCGTGAAGGTCTGCACGAGGCTGCCGAGCACGGCAAAGATCTGCCCTCGCCGGTCGTCCGACACGACCTGCTGGATGAGGGTCATGTTCGTGACCAAGCCGATCCCGTTGCCGATCCCGAACACCAACGCTCCGACACACCCGAGGGCCAGCCCCGGGCTCACTGCGCACACGATCACGCCGGCTGCGGTGACGAGGAACGACGTCCGGTAGCCGCCGTACACGCCGAGGCGGTCGATGAACCACATCGCGAGGACGTTGCCGAGGACGATCCCGGCGGCCGAGAAGGCGACGAAGATGCCGAAGCCGACGTTCCCGGCCCCGTAGGCGTCGGTCGTGAGCACGATCTCGGCGACGTTGATCCCCGTGTAGGCGAGCGTCGCCCAGCTCCAGATGAGGAAGATCGACGAGAGATGCGCGTCGTGCTTCACGAGGGAGAGGCCGACGCGAACCTCGCGCCAGTGCGTACGCCCGATACGGGCCGGGATCGCCGACTGGAGCCGCGTACCGATCCGCACGATCAGCAGCGCGGAGACCAGGAAGCTGAACGCGTTCACGAGGTAGACCGGCGACGGCCCGAGAAGCACGATTCCCAGCCCTGCCAGCACCGGCCCCATGAGCGTCGCAAGGTTCTCGGAGCCCTGCATGAGCGCGTTACCGGCAACGACGGAGTCCTTTCGGACGAGGTTCGGTATCGCCGAATAGCAGGCCGGTCGGAAGAACGCGGCGGCGAAGCCGGCGACCGCAGACAGCGCACAGATTGCAGCCGGGGAGTGGACGAACGCCAGCGCAGCGAAGGTGAATGCACCCCCGAGATCCGAGAAGATCATCATCTGCTTGCGGGGCCAGCGGTCGATCAGCGGCCCGATCGCGATCCCGAGGATGACGCCGGGCAGGAGCTCGCAGACGAGGAGGATGCCAACCCAGACGGCCGAGTCGGTAGCGTTGAACAGAGCGATCCGAACGGCGTAGAAGGCCGTCCAGGTCCCGAACGCGGAGATCAGCCGCGCGAGCAGGAGCGAGTTGTACGACCGGTGCTCGGGAATGCGGACGATCGCGAACTGCGCCGTGAGCTGCCCGAGCATCCGGACGAGCCTACAGCGTGGTTCAGACCAGGTCTGCTGTCCGTTTCGGACAATTGGGTGCCGTAGAGTGGGCGCGATGGACGCGGCCGGATCGACCGGAGAGACGCTCGCAGCCGGCGTCCGCTCCGGTGATCCACGTGCGCTCGCGCGTGCCATCTCGGCGGTCGAACAGGGCGACCCGCGCGCCGATGCCCTCGTCCGCGCGATCTATCCCGAGACCGGGCGGGCGACCGTCGTCGGCGTCACGGGCCCACCCGGCGTGGGCAAGTCGACGCTCGTCGCTGCGCTCGTCAGCCACCTCCGTCCGCAGCTGAGGATCGGCTTCCTCTCGATCGATCCGTCGAGTGCGTTCACGGGTGGAGCAGTCCTCGGTGACCGGATCCGCCTCACCGAGCACTTCCTCGACGAGGGGGTGTTCATCCGGTCGATGGCGACTCGGGGTCATCTGGGTGGGTTGTCGGAGGCGACGCTTCAGTCGGTGCTCCTGCTCGACGCGGCGGGCTACGAGCTCGTCGTTGTCGAGACGGTGGGGATCGGACAGAGCGAGATCGAGGTGGTGGGGATCTCGGACGTCGTCGTGCTCGTACTCATGCCGGGTGCGGGTGACGCGGTTCAGGCGCTGAAGGCCGGCGTGATGGAGATCCCAGACGTGATCGCGGTCAACAAGTCGGACCGCCCGGGGGCCGATGCGGCACTCCAGGAGATCCGCTCTGTCGTTGGCCTCGACCCGGTCGTCGATCGTCGACCGGCGGTCGTTCGAACCTCCGGAGCAACCGGCGCCGGCGTCGAGGAGCTGTGGCGCGCGGTGAGCGAGCGCAGGGACGCGCTCGAGGCGTCCGGAGAGCTGATCGAGCGGCGGCGCCGGAACCTCGTCGCCGGGGTGGTCGACATCGGCGTCGCGCGGCTCAAGGCGCGCCTCGAGGGCGCGATCGAGGAAGATGCGGCGATGCGACAGCTGCTCGACCAGGTTGCCGACCGCGCGCTCGACCCGTTGACCGCCGCGGCCCGCCTCGTCGAGCACGTGGCCCTCATCCGACCGGACGATGCGTCCGACGCTGGCTGACATCGAGGCCGCGCAGGCGCGGCTCGAGGACATCGCGCGCGTCACCCCTGTCTACACGTCCGAGACGCTGTCGCGCATCGCGAATCGGGCGGTCCTGCTCAAGGCCGAGACGCTCCAGCGGACCGGGGCGTTCAAGATCCGCGGCGCATACAACACGATCGCGCAGCTCTCGAGCGCGGAGCGCGAGCAGGGCGTCGTCACCGCCAGCGCGGGGAACCACGGTCAGGCGGTCGCGTGGGCGGCACGGCAGGCAGGGCTCCCGGCGACGATCGTCGTCCCGCTCGGCGCACCGACGCAGAAGATCGAGGCGGCACGCGGCTACGGCGCGACGGTCGAGCTCGGCGGCGAGAGCTACGACGAAGCGGTGGAGGTCGCCCGGACGATCGAGGCGCGGACCGGCGCCACGTTCGTCCACGCGTTCGACGACGGCCGCGTCATCGCCGGCCAGGGGACGCTCGGCCTCGAGCTGGCCGCTCAGCTCCCCGACGGGCCGGCCACGGTCGTGATCCCGGTCGGTGGGGGAGGGCTTGCGAGCGGAGTGGCGCTCGCGCTGCGCGCCCTGCGTCCCGAGGCTCGCCTCGTCGGTGTCCAGGCGGCAGCGTGCGCTCCGCTCGCCGGTCGTGAGCCGAGCGGTACGACCATTGCGGACGGGATTGCGGTCAAGCAGCCGGCCGCGCTGACGGCAGGGATCCTCCGCGAGCTGCTCGACGATATCGTGGTCGTCGACGACGAGGAGATCTCACAGGCGATCGTCATGCTCCTGGAGCGGTCGAAGCTCGTCGTCGAGGGTGCCGGCGCCGCCCCGGTGGCGGCGATCCTGGCGAGTCGCGTGGGCGGGGAGGGGCCGGTGTGCGCCATCCTCGCGGGAGGGAACATCGACGCGACCACGCTGAACTCCGTGATCCGGTACGGGCTGACCGTTTCGGGTCGGCACCTCGTGATCACGCTGCTGATCCCCGACCGACCGGGTGAGCTCGCGCGAATCGTGCAGACGATCGCGGACAACCGGGCGAACATCCTCGCGATTGCCCATCACCGCGAGGGTCGGAACATCGGCATCCTGGAGACGGAGGCCGAGCTGACACTCGAGACGCGTGGCGAGGAGCACTCGCAGGTCGTGATCCGGGCGCTCGCCGCGGCCGGCTACACCGTGACGCGCCAGCGCTGACGACGATCTCTCGCCTGTGCAGCCCGGCTCGTAGACTCGGGCGATGGCGACGTGCCCCGGTTGCGGTCAGGAGACGACGGCTGACGCGCGGTTCTGCTCGGCGTGCGGGTCGGCGCTGGCACCGACCGAGGCCCGCGAGGAGCGCAAAGTCGTCACGGTGCTGTTCGCCGATCTCGTCGGCTCGACGGGCCGCGCCGAAGGGCTCGATCCCGAGGACGTGCGAGGGATCCTGGCGCCGTTCCATGCACGACTCCGGGACGAGCTCGAGCGGCACGGGGGTGTCGTGGAGAAGTTCATCGGCGACGCGGTCGTTGGGGTGTTCGGCGCACCGGTGTCGCACGAGGACGATCCAGAGCGGGGGGTGCGTGCCGCGCTTGCGATCCACGATGCGATTGCGGAGCTGAACGACTCGGCTCCCGGCCTGGCGCTCGAGGTGCGGGTCGCGGTCAACACCGGCGAGGCGTTGGTAGAGCTCGACGCGCGGCCGGAGCTGGGTGAGAGCATGGTGTCGGGCGACGTGATCAACACGGCCGCGCGGCTGCAGTCGGCGGCTCCACCTGGCGGAATTCTCGTCGGTGAGCAGACGCGGCGGGCGACCGAGCGGGCGATTGCCTTCGGCGACGAGCTCGCGATCGAGGGCAAGGGGAAGGCCGCCCCGATCCGAGCGTGGCGCGTCACGGGCACGCGGTCGAGCTTCGGGCTCGAGGACGACATCGTCGGCAGAGCGGCGCTCGTCGGTCGCGAGCGTGAGCTGACGCTCCTCACCGACGCGCTTGCGCGCGTGCGAACCGATCAGCGACCACAGCTCGTGACGCTCGTCGGCGTGCCCGGGATCGGCAAGAGCCGACTTGTGCTCGAGCTCGGTCTGCACGTCGAGGCGGACCCCGACTTGATCACCTGGCGTCGCGGGCGGTCGCTCCCATATGGAGAGGGCGTCGCGTACTGGGCACTCGGCGAGATCGTCAAGGCCGAGGCCGGCATCCTCGAGTCCGACAACAGCCAGGTGGCCGGCGAGAAGCTCGCCGCCACGGTCGCCGCCATCGTGCGGGACCGGACCGAGGCAGCTTGGATCGAGCGCCACGTGCGCCCGTTGGTCGGCCTGTCGCGTAGCGAGGGTACGCCGTCGCGCGACGAGAGCTTTGCGGCTTGGCGCCGGTTTCTCGAGGCGCTCGCCGAGGAGCGACCGGCCGTGCTCGTGTTCGAGGACCTGCACTGGGCCGACGACGACCTGCTCGACTTCGTCGACGAGTTGGCCGACGAGCTCGACGCGGTCCCACTTCTGCTCGTGTGCACCGCGCGGCCCGAGCTGCTCACCCGTCGTCAGGGTTGGGGCGGAGGGAAGCTCAATGCCCTCACCCTGTCGCTCGCCCCGCTCTCCAGCGACGACACGGCGCGCCTGCTCCAGTCGTTGCTCGACCGCAGCGTGCTCCCCGCCGAGACGCAGGCGACGCTGATCGAGCGGGCCGAGGGAGTTCCGCTGTTCGCGGAGGAGTACGTGCGGATGCTCGAGCGCGGCGACGTCGGAGGCGAGCTTCCCGACACGCTGCAGGGGATCGTGGCGGCTCGCATCGACGGTCTTCCGGCTGCCACGAAGGAGGTGCTCCAGGACGCCGCCGTGCTCGGGAAGGTGTTCTGGACGGATGCGCTCGCCGAGCTCACCGGTCTCGCCCCGCAGCCGCTCGACGACGAGCTCCGATCGCTCGAGCGACAGGAATTCGTTCGTCGCGAGCGGCGCTCGGCCGTCGAGGGTGCACGACAGTACGTGTTCCTCCATGCGGTCATGAGAGACGTCGCGTACGGTCAGATACCGCGTGCGCGGCGGCACGACCGGCACCGCTCGACTGCCGACTGGATCACGCGTCTGCCGGTCGATCGCGGCGAGGATCGCGCCGAGACGCTCGCGTACCACCTCGAGGCGGCGATCGAGTACGGCAATGCGGCAGGGCTCGAGGTCGACGACCTGCGGCCGCTGCTCGCACGAGCGTTCCGAGAGGCCGGTGACCGGGCGGCCGCACTCAACATCGTCGAGCGTGCGGCGTCCTTCTATCGCCGCGCGATCGAGGCCGATGAGACCGTAGGCCGTGATTCCGAGCTGCTCTTCCGCTACGTCCAAGCGCGCGTATGGGCGGAGGGCGTGGAAGGAGGGACGCAGGAGCTCGAGGAAGCCGTCGAACAGCTGCTGGCCGACGACCGTCCTGAGCTCGCGGCGCTCGCGCTCACGCTCCTCGAGCGTCGCCTCTGGAACGCCGGGCATCCCGCCCCCGAAAGGCTCGATCAGGCGCTCGAGCTCGTCGCCGGGGTCGGGCCGACGTCTGCGCACGGACGGGTGCTCGGGCTCGTGTCTGTTCGCTGGGCGATCTCGGGCCGCGTCGCCGAAGCTCTGCCGCTTGCCGAGGAGGCGGTGGCGATCGCGCGTCTGAACGGCGATCAGGACTCCGAGGCCGAGGCGTTGAACAACCTCTCCGTCGTGCGGGCGAGCAGCGGTGACCTCCTGGGCGGTCTCGAGACTGGCCGTCAGTCGCTCGCACTGGCGCTCGAATGCGGCTCGAGCGATCTTCCGCGCCCCTATGTCAATCTCGCCACGTTCGAGCTCGAGGCAGGGGAGATCGCAGCCTCAGTGGAGCATCACCGGGAAGGGCTCGCGCTCGCCAAGCGGCTCGGAAACCGTTCCGGCGTCGATTGGCTGTCGGCCGAGCTCGCGCTCGACGCCTGGGTGACCGGCGACTGGGATGCGGCGCTGGCGGATGCGCGGGGGCTCTCCCGGGGGCGCGCCGAGCGGGGCGCGGCTCACTACCTCGACTCGCAGCTGGCGATCGTCGAGGCGTCGATCGTCCTCTGGCGCGACGGCAAGCTGCTGGACGAGCTGCTCGACGGCGCGCTGACCGCCGTCCAGGAGATCGGTGACCCGCAGGTCGTCATCCCGACAACCGGTGATGCTTCGGGCGTGCTCGTGACCGCTGGTCGCCGCGAGGAGGCGGCCGCGTGCCTCGAGATCTACCGTGCGGCGCTCGCGGCGAGGTCGAGTGCTCTCAGTGGCGTCGGTAGCTGGACGGTTGCCTCGACACTCGCCTGGCTGCGGCAGCTCGGTGCGCGGCCGCCAGATGAGTTCCTCATGGGCGCGGATGTCCCGTGGACGAGCGCGGCCCGGTCACTCGCGGACGGCGAGGTGGGGCGGGCGGCCGACGTCATGGGCGAGATCGGTGCAAGGACCCTCGAGGCAGAGCTCCGTCTCTACGCCGCCGAGGTCGGGTGGCAGGCAGACCCGCGGAAAGCCGAGCATCAGCTCGATCTGGCGAGCGACTTCTGGCACTCGGTCCGCGCGACCGCCCGCCTTGCAGCCGTCGAGACTGTCCGCGCGACTCTGCGCGCAGCTGCTTCCTGATCGCAGGCGCGAGCTGCGGACATGGAGTCCGGTTGAAGTCGGCTACGTCGACCCGCAGCGCCTGAACACGACGCTGTCGCCACCGCTTGCGAGCCAGTCGTCGACGCCGCCGCCGACCACCGGTCGGGCGTCGTACCCCTTCGCGCGCAGGATGCTGGCGGCGATCGCCGCCCGCGGGCCGGTGTTACAGATCGTCACGAGCGGGCGATCGTCGGGGAGGTCGGGGCAGCAGAGACGCATCAGTCGGTACGGGATGTTCCGGCTCCCCGGGATGTAGCCGGAGTCCCGGTCGTCTTTCTCGCGGACGTCGACCACCTGTGCCCCGTCTGCGATCAGCTGTGGCAGCTCGTCGAGCGAGACCGACGGGGTCGTCTCCTCGCCACTCCCGAGCACGTAGCCGGCGAGCTCGAGGAGCGCAACGGAATGAAGCCCTCGTACTGCTCGCTCCGCCTCGTCTGCGGACGCGGCGAGCACCGTGACGGCACGATCGGGGTCGAGCACGAAGCCCGCCTTGGTCGCGAACGAGCCGCCGTCCACCGGGACATTGATCGCTCCGGGGCGATGACCTGCGAGGTGGTCGCCCACCTCGCGCACGTCGAGCAGTTGGCTCCCCTCGGGTGGCGCGGGCAGCTCCTCGACAGCCGGCGCCGCGCCGAGGAACGGGCCGCTGTTCAGCGCGACGATCCGCTGCAGGTTCGGCGGCTTCGGGGTCGAGACCGACGCCGACTCGGCGACGAACGCCTCGCGCGTGGGGAGCTGCACCATCGGGTTGAATTGCCGCTCGAACCCGATGGTCGACGAGGGCTGCGAGCTCATCGATGCCCCACACAGCGAGCCCGCGACGTGTCCCGGGTACACCTCGACGCCGTCGGCCAGCTCGAGCAGCCGGTGGAGCGACGCGTAGAGCCGTTCGGCTCCTTCGCTCGCACCGACCGCGAGATCTGGTCGGGCCGCATCCCCGACGAAGAGCGAGTCGCCGGTCAGGACGAGACACGGCTCCTCGGCCCGCTCGTGGTCGACGACGGCGAGGCAACAGTGCTCGGGTCGATGGCCAGGCGTGTGCAAGCAGCGCAGCGTCACCGAGCCGACCGTCACCTCCGCGCCGTCCGGCATGGCGTCGTTCGCGTACTCCACGGCGGCGGCGGGGTGGATCGACACAGGCACCCCGTGCTCGAGCGCCAGCCGGCCGTGACCGGACACGTGGTCGGCGTGGGTGTGGGTCTCGATCACCCGGACGATGCGCACGCCGTGCCCGGAGGCATCGTGGAGGAGCGGTTCGATCTCGTACGGCGGGTCGACGACGACCGCCTCGCCCGACTGATCACATCCGACGAGGTACGACGCACACCCCAGGTCCTCGTTGACGAACTGCCGGAAGATCACGGCGCGAAGGTAGCAGTGACCTCCGCTATGAATCTTGAAGTTCGGGCCGACGGAACCAGTGGAGCGCGAGGAACGACGCGAGCACGAGCACGAGCCCGACCGCCCCGATGACGAGGGCGCGCCCAAGGTGCTGCTTCGGTGCGACGGCGCCGGCCGGAGGGCTCACGGCAACGGTGACGACCCAGCGGCGCGTCACCCCGTCGTCGTACGTCTGCACTGCCCTCAGGTCGAGCGGGCCAGCCCTGGACCCCGGGGTCACCTCGACGACGAAGGTGGGGCTCGACCCGGATGCACGCGACCGATCTCGTGTCCACCGCACCCTCGGACCGACTGCCGTGAGGGTCCCCCGCTTCGCGCTCACCGGTCTGAGCTCGGCATCGGCGGGCGCTGCGAGTGTGACGCGGACCGTCGCGTGGCCCTTCCGCTCCTCCTGTGCGACCACGCCGAGCAGCGACGGCCGCTCGGCGGGGAGGCGGTCGGCCGAGACGACGACGTGGGCCGACGCGGCGGTTGCGAGGTGGCCGGTGACGGCCGCTGCGACGACCGCATATGCAGCGTGACGACGCATCGTCAAGCCCGCCGCCTACAACCCAAGGTGGCGCGCAATGATCATCCGCTGGACGTCGTTCGTTCCCTCGCCGATCTCGAGGATCTTCTGGTCGCGGTACAGGCGCGAGATGGGGAACTCGTCGGTGTACCCGTAGCCGCCGTGCATCTGAAGCGCCTGGCTCGCAACCCGGTGCGAGAGCTCACCCGTGAATAGCTTCGCCATCGCCGCCTCGAGGGCGAACGGTCGCCCTCGGTCCTTCAGCCAGGCCGCACGGTAGAGGAGCTGTCGCCCCGCCTCGACCTCGACCGCCATGTCGGCGAGGCGGAAGGCGACGGCCTGAAAGGCGCCGATCGGCTTGCCGAACTGCGTCCGCTCCCGTGCGTAGGCGAGCGCGAGGTCGTAGGCGCCTTGAGCCAGGCCGACCGCCATGGCGGCCACCGAGATCCGGCCGCCGTCGAGGATCTCGAGAAACTGGGCGAATCCCTTGCCACGCTCCCCGAGCAGGTTCCCCTCGGGGACGACGCAGTCCGAGAACGTCAGCGCCCGCGTGTCCGAGGCCTTCCAGCCGAGCTTCCGGATGGGCGGCGAGAGCTCGTAGCCGGGAGCGCCGTTCTCGACCACGAGGTTCGAGATCTCACCGTCACCCGTCAGCGCGGTGATGGTCACACCCCAGGTTCGCGGCGTGCCGGCGTTCGTGATGAACATCTTCGAGCCATTGACGACCCAGGTTCCGTCGCGGAGCTCGGCGGTCGTACGCGTCGCGCCGGCATCGCTCCCGGCCTCGGGCTCGGTGAGCCCGAAGGCGGCAAGCCGACGGCCGGAGGCGAGGTCGGGAAGCCAGCGCTCGCGCTGCTCGTCGGTGCCGAAGAGGAGAATCGGCATCGTCCCGAGCGATGTGTGGGCCGCGACGGTGATCGCTACCGACGAGTCGACGCGCGCGAGCTCCTCGATCGCGATCGCATAGGCGAGCGTGTCGGCGCCCGCGCCACCGTAGCGATCGGGCACCGGGATCCCCATCAGGCCGAGCTCGGCCAGCTCGTCGACGAGCTCGTCGGGGAAGCGGCTCTCGCGATCGAGCTCTTCGGCGATGGGCGCGACGCGTTCGCGCGCGAAGGCGCGGACGGTGTCGCGGATCAGCTCGTGCTCGGGTCCGAGATCGAGATCCACGCGGCCACGATGCTACCCCCAAGGCCACCGCGAGCCGGTCGCGCTCGACGGTAGCCTTCCTCCATGAGAGCCGCGATCGACCGTCGGGCGATGACCACCCTGTCGATTGGTCACGGCGCGGTCGACTTCACTTCGGGCGCGATCCCGGCGCTCATCCCGTTTCTCGTGGCGGAGTTCGGGTTGGGCTACGCGGCCGCCGGCGGCCTGATGCTCGCGGTCACCGCCTCGTCGTCGCTCGTGCAGCCGTTGTTCGGGCTCTGGTCGGATCGCCGTGGCGCGCTGTGGCTCCTTCCCGCCGGCCTCGTCCTCGCGGCGGCGGGAACCGCCGTGGTGGCGATCTCGCCGACGTATGAGGTCGCGGTCGTGTTCACGCTCGCGACCGGGCTCGGCATCGCCGCCTACCATCCCGAAGGAGCGAAGTTCGCGGCGTACGCAAGCGGCGCCAAGCGCGCGAGTGGGATGTCCCTCTTCAACGTCGGCGGCAACGCCGGGTATGCACTCGGACCGATCATCGTCACTCCGCTCGTCCTCTGGCTCGGGCTCCGCGGCGGCGTGCTCGCGGCGGTGCCCGCCTTCTTCGTCGGGCTCGCTCTGTTGCAAACGTTGCCGTACCTCGCCGGGATCCGACCATCCGACGGGCTCGCGCGCGGCTCGACCGGCGAGACCAAGGTCGGGGCGATGGCGATCCTCGCGGGGGTGATCGCGCTCAGGAGCGTCGCCTGGTTCGCGCTGCTGACGTTCGTCCCGCTCTGGGTCGTCGCCGAGGGAGGCACGGCGGGCGAAGGAAACCGCGAGCTGTCGCTCATGCTGCTCGCGGGTGCGGCGGGGACAGTGCTCGTGGGGCCGATCGCGGACCGGATCGGGCTGCGACGGACGCTCGTCGTGACCCAGGCGCTGTTGCCGCCCGCGATCCTCGTCTTCCTCGAGGTCGGAGGGGCCGCCGGCACGCTCGCGCTGATGCTCACGGGTGTGTGCGTCGTCGGGACGTTCGGTGTGACGATGGTGCTGTCCCAGCTCTACCTCCCTCGGCACATGGGCATGGCGAGCGGGCTCTCGGTCGGTCTTGCGATGGGGCTCGGGGGGATCGCAGCGGTGGCCCTCGGAGGGCTGGCCGACGCCGTCGACCTCGAGACCGCGCTCGTGGTCGCTGCACTCGCGCCCGCATTCGGGGTGGTGCTCGCCCTGTTGCTCCCAGCTCCCGTGAGGACGAGGGTTTCGGAGCCCGTGCCGACGACGATCTGAGCGACCCCGGCGCACAGCGTGCCGGGGCCGCCCGTCGGTGTGCTTGGGCTACAGCAGGCCTGCCTTGGCGAGCGCCTTCGCGATGGTGGTGGGAACGAGAACCTTGTCGACGACGTGGATGACGCCGTTCGATGCGTTCACGTCCGGCTTGACGACGGTCGCGACGTGGATCCCGGCGGAATCGGCGACCCGGAGCCTGGCCCCGGAGAGGCTGAGCGACAGTCTTCCATTCGCATTCTTGCCGAGCAGCGTGGGAACCATTGCCCCGGCCTTCGCCGCCTTGATCGCTGCCGGTGATTTCACCTCGCCCGCGACGACGTGGTACTTCAGGACCTGGACGAGGAGCGCCTTGTTCTTCGGGTCGGTGAGTGCCGCGGTCACGCCGGGCACCTGCTTCTCGAGCGCGGCGAACGCGGCGTTGGTCGGAGCGAACACGGTCAGTTGGGTCGGGCCTGACAGGGCCGGCGCCAGCCCGGCGGCCTTCACGAGGCTCACCAGCGTGGAGAAGCTCTTGTTCCCGGCGGCGACATCGACGATCGTCCCGCTGCTCGCGGGACTGGCCGACGCCGACGAGGCGACGACGGCACCTGCGAGAACGGTTGCTCCGACCAGTGCGAGCGACCTGAGCAGCTTCATTGGAACTCCTTCCGATAGGACGTTGGATTGCACGCTCTTCGGAGCCGACTCCCCGAGCGGATGACCGCCATCCGTGATTGCCCTCCGCAGCGAATCCGCTAGCGTGATCGAGACATGCCGAGCCAGCGGTTCGCAGGCGCGTCGGACGTGGGAGTTGCGCTCGCGGTGGGCACGCGCAACGAAAGCGCGCTCGAGGAGCTCTGTCACCGTTACACGACGCCGCTCACCGCGCTGGCGTTCCGGGTGCTCCGGGACGAGCAGCTGGCGTTCGACGCCGTCCAGGAGGTGTTCGTCCGGTTCTGGGAGCGACCCGAGCGATTCGACCCGGATCGGGGCTCGCTCAAGGCGTTCCTCCTCGCCGACACCCACGCTCGCAGCGTCGATCTCGTCAGGTCAGAGGAGGCGCGACGTCGGCGTGAGCACCGCGACCACGACGAGCGCGTGCGGCTCGGCGAGCCGTCGGTCGAGGAGGAGGTGGTGAGCCGCGACCTCTCGACCCGTGCGCGGGCGGCCCTCGGCGAGCTGAGCCCCGACGAGCGGCGAGCCGTGGAGCTGGCCTACTTCGGGGGGCACAGCTATCGCGAGGTTGCCCGGATCCTCGACGAGCCCGAGGGAACCGTGAAGAGTCGGATCAGGGTCGGGCTCGCCAAGCTTCGAGCCACGGCGCTCGTGGTGGTGGGACTGCTGTGAGCGTCGTCTTCGACCACGAAGCCGTTCAGGAGCTGCTCGGCGTCTTTGCGACCAATTCGATCGACGACCCCGACGAGGTCGCGGCAATCGAGCGTCATCTCGAGACCTGCGACAGGTGCCGCGCCGAGCTCGCCGAGCATCTGGAGGCGCTCTCCTTGCTCACCGGCGACGAGCCGCCCACGCCGTCGGGCGAGATGTGGGAGGCGGTCAGTGCCCGGATCACGGCTGCCGACGAGACGGGTGCGAAAGTGATTCCGCTCCGCCGCCGCCTCCGTGGTCCGGTGGTGGTGGCGGCCGCGATCGCAGCGTCGGTGCTGCTGACTCTGTGGATCACCTCGGACGGCGACACCGGGCAGCCGGAACGGACCGCGGCGATCGTGCCGGCGGCGACCGACGGCACGGTCAACGGGAGCGTGGACGTCTTCGCGCCAGACTCACCCGACGGTCATCTCTCGATCACGCTGCGCGACGTCCCTGACGCGCCTCCCGGGCACCACTACGAGGTCTGGGTGCTCCGCCCCGGCGAGGGCACCGAGATGGAGCCCATCGGCGCCTTCACACCGCTGGACGGCCAGGCGAATCTCCGGCTGCCGTTGCCGGGGCCCGGGGACTACGTTGCGATGGACATTTCGGTTCAGGAGAACGGTGGGCCACCGGAGCACTCGGGGACGAGCCTTGCGGGCGCGACGCTCGCGTGACGCCGGCCACAGCACATCTCATCCACGCCGCCGGTTCGCAACGAATACGAGTTGATGAGCGAGGAATTGTTCGAGCACCGCTCGCTGCTGCCGGTCGAGCCCACGGTGGCCTTCGCATGGCACGAGCGGTTCGGAGCGTTCGAGCGCCTCACCCCCGCCTGGGAGCAAGCCCGGTTGATCGCAGAGCAGGGGACCATTCACGACGGCGATTGGAAGACGATCGAGATCCGCAAGGGACCGTTCCGGCGCCGATGGACCGCTGTCCACGATGGCTATGAGGCCGGGCACCGGTTTGCAGACACCCAGGTCAACGGACCGTTCGCAGCGTGGCGACACGAGCATCGCTTTCTCCCTGATCCGGCAGGGGCCGAGCTCGTCGACACGGTCTCCTACCGGCTTCCCTTCGGCCCCGTGGGGCGCGTGGTCGGCAGCCGGCTGGCTCGCTCCGAGCTCGAGCGCCTGTTTGCGTTTCGTCACCGGCGGCTCCGACACGACCTCGAACGGCACGCGATGACCGACCTGAAATACCGCATCGCCGTCACGGGCTCGACCGGGCTTATCGGCGACGCGCTGTGTGCGTTCCTGACGACCGGTGGCCACGACGTCGTCCGGCTAGTCCGTCACGCTCCCGGCCCGGGCGAGGTGGTGTGGGACCCCGCAGGCGGAGCGATCGACGCCTCGGCGCTCGAGGGCGTCGACGCAGTCGTGCACCTCGCGGGCGAACCGATCGGTCACCGTTGGACGTCGAAGCGCAAGGACGCGATTCTCCGCAGCCGGGCGGAAGGGACGACACTGCTCGCCACCGCGCTCGCAGGACTCGAGTGCAAGCCGGCCACGCTCGTCTCGGTCTCTGCCGTCGGTGCGTACGGCTCGCGTGGGGACGAGGTTCTGACCGAGCGGAGCGCGCGGGGAGGCGACTTCCTCGCGGAGGTCTGTCGCGCGTGGGAGGAGTCGACCGGCCCTGCCACCGACGCCGGTATCAGGGTCGTGACGCCCCGCCTCGGGGTCGTGCTCGAGGCGATCCTGCCGCGGATGCTGCGGCCGTTCCGGTTCGGTGTGGGAGGGAGGCTCGGCAGCGGAAGGCAATGGCTTTCGTGGATCGCGCTCGACGACGCCGTCGCGGCTCTGCATCAGGCCCTGATCGACGACCGGCTCGTCGGCCCAGTGAACGCGACTGCGCCCGCGCCGGTAACGAACCGCGAGCTCACGAAGGTGCTCGGCAGCGTGCTTCGGCGACCCACCGTCCTTCCGGTGCCCGCGGTCGCACTCGGCATGGTCTTCGGCGAGATGGGGCGCACGACCCTGCTCGGCAGCCAGCGCGTGCGCCCCGAGGCGCTCGAGAGCGTCGGCTTCCGGTTCGCCTACCCCGACCTCGAGTCCGCGCTACGGCACGCGCTCGGGCGTTGACCGAGTCCCGCGTCGCGATCGTCCTCTTCACGCGTGACCTGCGGGTCCACGACAACTCGGCCCTTGCGGCCGCCGCTCGGGAAGCGAAGGTCGTGCCGCTGTTCGTCTTCGACGACCTGATCTTGCGGTCACCGCTCGTCGGCCCGAACCGGATTCGCTTCCTCCACGAGTCGCTCGAGCAGCTCGCTGCTGGGCTCGAGTCGCTCGGAGGCGCGCTGGTCGTGCGGCGCGGGCCGACGGTCGCGACGGTCGTCGAGGTCGCACGTGACGTCGGCGCGGTGTCGGTGCATGCGATGCTCGACGTCAGCGCGACCGCGCTGCAGAGGCAAGCCGCGCTCGGCGAGGCGTGTCACGCCCTCGGTATCCGGCTCCGCCTCCACCCGGGCGTCACCGTCGTGCCGCCGGACGAGCCACGCACCACCAGCGGTGGCGGCTACCGCATATTCACACCCTTCTGGCGCGCTTGGTCGGCTCTCCCGCGACGCCCTCTCGAGGCTCCGCCCGCGCTGGTTGCGATCCCTCAGGGACTCGCGCGCGGAGTCCTGCCGAGGCTCGAGGAGCTCTCGTCCGGCCCGTTCTCGCCGGAGGTGTTGCGTGGCGGTGAGCGCGAGGGGCGAGCCAGGCTCGATCGGGTGCTCTCGGACGTCATCCCGTCCTACGGCGACGAGCGTCACGAGCTGCGCTCGGGGACCACGCGGCTCTCGGCGCACCTCCACTTCGGATGTCTCTCGCCGCTCGAAGTCGAGCGACGAGCGTCGAAGCTCGAAGGGACCGAGCCCTTCGTCCGCCAGCTTGCGTGGCGCGACTTCCATCACCACACCACGCTCGGTTTCCCGGCGATCGCCTCGTGTGACCTCCGACCGCGTGGACGCGCCAGGCACGCCGACGAGGCGGAGCTTCGCGCGTGGTGCGACGGCCTGACGGGGTACCCGATCGTCGATGCGGGGATGCGGCAGCTGCTCGTGGAGGGGTGGCTGCCGGGGCGGGCACGCATGATCGTCGCCACGTTCCTCACCAAGCATCTCGGCCACGACTGGCGCGAGGGCGCCGCGCATTTCGCACGGTGGTTGGTTGACGGTGACGTGGCGAACAACTCGGCCAACTGGCAGTGGGTGGCCGGGACGGGAACCGACACGCGTCCTGGGCGGATCCTCAACCCGCTCCGACAGGCACGGCGGTTCGACCCCGATGGTGCCTACGTACGCCGGTACGTACCGGAGCTCGCCGACCTGGACGAGTCGGTCATCCACACTCCCTGGATGCTCGGCACAGCGAGACGTGCCACCCTCGAATATCCGGATCGCTTGGTCGATCACGAGCTCGCTGCGAACAGGTTTCGCAGCCGCATGCTTGTTGCCTGAGCCTCGCACCGCATTCGGCTCGGGTACGCTCGCCGGGCCAAGTGTCGAGTCAGGGGGGAGAGATGACCGCCCAGGAATTCTTCGCCACGCTTCCCGAGCGGGCCGCCGCGGACAAGACGGCCGGGATGACCAACACCTACGTGTTCGACATCAAGGACGTCGGTGCGTGGACCGTGGCCGTCGACGACGGGACGATCGCTGTGTCGGAAGGAGCCGGCGACGCCGACTGCACGATCAGTGCGAGCGAGGAGACGCTGCTCAAGATCATCTCGGGTGAGCAGAACGCCACGACCGCCTACATGACGGGCAAGCTGAAGATCGACGGCGACATGGGCGCTGCCCTCAAGCTCCAGAAGCTGTTCTAGCCCTCTACTGCGAGGGCTAGGTGCGAGGCATGCCTCGCACCTACGGGCCACGGACGTAGAGGCCGGGCATGCCCGGCCTGTACCGGCGAATGCCGGGACACCTGAGTGGGTGGTGCCGGTTGGGGCCGGGCAAGCCCGGCCCCTACACTGCGGCCGTGGAGTTCGACCTCTATCTGGTCGTCAGGGCACTCGTCTCGTGGGGGATCAACGTCCTCGCGCTCATCGTGTGCGACTGGCTGTTCGGCGGGTTCACGATCGAGCGCTGGGGTCCGCTGCTCCTCGCCGGCGCCGTGCTCGGGTTCGCAAACGTATTCCTCAAGCCGCTCGTCACCTTCCTCGCGATCCCGCTCATCATCCTCACCTTCGGAATCGCTTACTTCTTCGTCGGCGTCGTGATGCTGCTCTTCACGGAGTGGGTGACTCCCGACTTCTCGATCGACGGGTTCTGGACGTACGTCGGAGCCACGATCGTGATCGCGCTCGTCAACTGGCTGCTCGGGACGGTGCTCGGTCTCAAGCCCCGCCCGGACGAGCGGCTCAGCTAGCGCGCAGCTCGACCAGCACCGCGCCGGTCGCGACCTGGTCGCCTGCCGACACGTTGACCGCCGCGACCGTCCCAGCGAACGGCGCCGCTACCGGGTGCTCGAGCTTCATCGCCTCGATCACCACGAGCGGCTGGCGGCTGTCGACCACGTCCCCGACGCGCACGAGCACGTCGAGCACGAGGCCAGGCATGGGCGAGCAGAGCTCACCGCTCACCGCCGCGTCGACGCTACGCGCAACGGTTGCGATGTCGGGCGGAGGGGAGGGGGTCGGGGAGGGGAGGTTGAGCCGCCAGGGGGTCAGCCACGCCGGATCCGGCTCCCGGAGCGGGTAGGGCGACAGCGGGGGGTGATCGACGAGGAACGCGGTCGAGAGCCGCGTCGCGCGGAAGGCCGGATGATCGACGAGCCAGCGGAGGAACGGCAGATTCGTCTCGACGCCTGCCACCTCGGTCGACGACAGTGCCGCCGCGAGACGGTCGCGGGCCTCCTCACGCGTCGCGCCGCATGCGACGACCTTCGCGAGCAGCGAGTCGTACCGCGTGCCGACGACGTCCCCGACCTCGATGCCCGCATCGACCCGCGCATCGCCCGGGAGTCGCAGCAGCTCGATCGTCCCGCTGCGCGGTGCGAACGAGGCGGGATCCTCCGCAACCAGCCGCACCTCGATCGCGTGCCCTGCCGCGTGCGGCGGGTCGAGGGCCAGTGGCTCACCCGCGGCGACCCTGAGCTGGAGCTCGACGATGTCGAGCCCGGTGACGGCCTCGGTCACGGGGTGCTCGACCTGGATGCGACCGTTCAGCTCGAGGAAGTACGCGTCCTCGCCGTCGACGAGGAACTCGACCGTCCCGGCTCCGACGTAGCCGAGCGCGGTTGCGAACGCGATCGCATCCGCCGTCAGCCGGTCGCGGAGCTCCGGTGTCAGATTGGGTGCAGGGGCCTCCTCGACGAGCTTCTGGTTGCGGCGCTGGATCGAGCAGTCGCGGTTGCCGAGCGCCACGACCGTCCCGCGCACGTCCGCGACGAGCTGGACCTCGACGTGGCGGCCGCGCGGGACGTAGCGCTCGCAGTAGACGGTCGAGTCGCCGAATGCGGCCTCCGCCTCGCGCGAGGCCGCAGCGAGCTCGGCTTCGAGTGACATCCGCGTCGTGACGACGCGCATCCCGCGACCGCCCCCGCCACCGGCGGCCTTCACGATCAGCGGCAACCCGATCACGGCGAAGTCGCCTTCGGGCAGCACGGTCAAGCCGGCGGCCTGCGCCACACCCCGCGCGGCGAGCTTGTCCCCACCGAGGCGGAGCGCAGCGGACGGTGGGCCGACCCAGGTGAGCCCAGCGGTCTCGACCTGTTCCGCGAACGCGGCGCTCTCAGCGAGGAAGCCGTATCCGGGATGGACGGCATCTGCACCGGCCGACCGGGCCGCGGCGACGAGCGCGTCCGCATCGAGGTACGAGGGGATCTCGATGGTGGCGCCTGCGCGTCGCGTGTGGAGTGCTCCACGGTCGTCCGGCGCGGCAACCGCGACCGTCTCGACATCGAGCCGGTCACACGTGCGGAAGACGCGCACTGCGATCTCCCCACGGTTCGCGACGAGCAGCCGGGTGATGGCCACGGCGGCACTCTACGGGTGTCCTGGAAAGCGCCTGCACGACGGTGTAGTCTCCGCGCGCCTTGGTCAGATTCCTCATCCGGTTGCTGATCTACTTCGCCGCCGCGGCGGTGGGGTTGCTGGTCGCGGCCCTGCTCGTCGACGGGATGGACATCGACGCGCTCTCGTTCATCATCGACGCCTTGATCTTCGCGGTGCTGCAGGCGATCGTGAGCCCGATCCTTCAGAACGCCGCGCGCAACCGCGGCTCGCTGATCTCGGCCGGTGTCGGGCTCGCGACGACGTTCATCGCACTCCTGATCACGACCGTCGTCACCGACGGGCTGTCGATCTCCGGCACGACCGACTGGTTCCTCGCGACGCTGATCGTCTGGATCGCCGTGGCCATCGCGTCGTTCCTGATCCCGTTCGCGCTCGTCAAGGCGGGCGTCGAGGCCGCCCGCGACCGGCGCCGCTGACGAAGACAGGCTCTCCGACTCAACCGGCACGCCGGCGCGAGGGTGGCCGTCACCGCTTCCCGGGAGTCGGGACCCAGCTCGGAGATCGTCGCTCGAGGAACGCGGCGAGACCCTCCTGGCCTTCCTCGCTCGTGCGACGCTCGGCAATCCGCCGTGAGGTCTCGGGCCCGTCGGGCCGATCGAGCACCAGCCGCTTTGCGTGACGCGTCGCCCGTGGGCCGGCCGTCCGCAGCTCGGCCAGCACCCGAGCCTCCGCGTGAGCGACATCCGCGGTCACCTCGTGGACGAGGCCGATCCGAAGCGCGGTCATCGCGTCGAAGCGCTCGCCGGTGACGAACAGCCGTCGCGCAGCGCTCTCACCGATCTTCCGGATCACGAACGGCGAGATCGTGGCTGGGATGATCCCGAGCTTCACCTCGGAGAACCCGAACACCGTGGCCTCGTGGGCAATGACGACGTCGCTGCACGCCGCCAGCCCGGCACCACCACCCAACGCGTGGCCGTGGACAACACACACCACCGGGGCGGGACAGGCGTCGATCGACTCGAACATCCGGCGGATCGCGTTCGCATCGGCCAGGTTCGCGTCGTAGTCGAGCTCGGCTGCGGCACGCATCCACGCAGCGTCCGCACCCGCCGAGAAGGTCGAGCCGTCCCCCGACAGCACGACGGCTCGCGTGGTGCCGACGTCGACGAACGCCTCCGCAAGCTCTGCGATCAGGGCGTTGTCGAACGCGTTTCGCGACTCGGGGCGGGAGAGCGTGACCCTGAGGACGTCGTCGTCGCGTGCGATCCGGAGCGCGCCCATCGCCGACACCCTAAGGTTTCGATCGTGACGCGGCTCCAAGGGACGATCGTGGCGGCGGTGACGCCACTGAGGGACGATGGCGCGTCGCTCGACGCAGATGCGTTCGAGCCGTACGGCGCATTTCTCCTCGACGCAGGGGTCGACGGGGTGCTCGCCTTCGGGACGAACGGCGAGGCGGTGCTGTTCTCGGTGGACGAGCGCTGTCGCGGGCTCGAGCTCTGGCTCGAGGCAATCGGTGACCGAGCTCGCGTGGCCGCGCACTGCGGTGCGCAGACCACCGCCGAGACGGTCGCGCTCGCGGCGCACGCAGCCGAGGCAGGTGCCGACGCGGTCGCCGTCATCGGCCCTCCGTACTTCAAGCTCGACCCGGCTGCACAGCGGGCCCATCTCCTCCAGGCGGCCCGAGCCTGCGCGCCGACCCCGTTCTACGTGTACGAGTTCGCCGCGACCGCCGGCTACGCGTTCGACTCGGGAATGTTGCTCCGCCTTCGAGACGAGGCGGAGAACTTCGTCGGGATGAAGGTCTCCGACACACCCTGGGAGGCGTTCGAGCGGTACTTGCTCGACGGGCTCGACGTGCTCGTCGGGCCCGAGGCGCTCATCCACCTCGGTCGCGAGGCAGGAGCGGTCGGGGCTGTGTCGGCGCTCGCCTCCGCCTTCCCCCGGGAGGTCGCCGCCGTGGTGCGTGACCCGACCGAGGCCGGGGCTGCGCGGCTCGCCGAGCTGCGCTCCCAGGTCGAGTCGTTCCCGCGCCACGCCGCGCTGAAGCGCGTCGTCGGCTGGAAGGGCGTACCCGTCCGACCCGACGTGCGACCGCCGCTGCGCGATCTCGACGAGCCCGAGCAGGCCGCGCTCCTCGCATGGCTCGACGCCGGTTCGTCGTAGCCGGCGCAGGCGTCGTCGGCGCCTCGATCGCGTACCACCTCGCCCGCGCGGGCGCGACGGACGTCGCGCTCGTCGAGCGGGACACGATCGCGTCGGGCGCGACGGGCAAGGCGCTCGGAGGGGTCAGGCAGCAGTTCTCCTCGGAGCCCGAGGTGCGGCTCGCACGGGAGAGCGTCGCGTTCTTCACATCGCTCGGCCCCGAGCTGTTCGAGCCGGTGGGGTACCTGTTCCTCGCGACGACCGAGGCAGGACTCGAAGAGCTCGAGCGGCGCGGCGACACGCAGCGTGCGCTCGGCGTGCCGGTCGAGTCGGTCGACCCCGCGCGCGTGCCCGGGCTGCGGGTCGACGACGTCGTCGGCGCGTCGTTCTGCGCCGAGGACGGGATCGCGGATCCGGCGGGCATCACCGCGGAGCTCGTCCGGCGCGCGGGCGAGCTCGGCGTCGAGCTGGTCGAAGGCGTGGACGCGACGACCGTTTCCGCCGACACGCTCGTGATCGCGTGTGGCGCACGTTCGCCGGAGCTCGCGCAGCCGCATGACGTCGAGCTGCCGATCCGCCCGCTCGTACGACAGCTGGCACAGACCGGGCCGATCGACGGGCTGTCACGCGTTCTCCCGCTGACGATCGAGTCCGAGTCGACCTTCCACTTCCGGCGCCGCGGCGACACGCTCGTGCTCGCGATGAGCGAGCCCACGCCACGGTGGGGATTCGACGAGGTCGTGGACGGGACGCTCGTCGAGGACTGGCGACGCCGGCTCGCTCATCGGTTCCCGCCCGCGGCAGGGGCGACGATCGAGCGCTCGTGGGCGGGGCTCTACGACATGACCCCCGATGCGCATCCGGTGATCGGCCAGGTGGCTGACGGCGTGTACGTCGCCTGCGGCTTCTCCGGGCACGGGTTCATGCAGGCGCCGGCCGTCGGCCGGATCGTCGCGGACGAGCTGTTGGGCATCGACCCGGGGTTCGACCTCGCGCCGTATCGCCTCGAGCGGTTCGCCGGGGGGTCGCTCGCGGTCGAGACCGCGATCCTCTGAGCGAGTGGGCTACTCCTCGGGTGGTATCCAGGGGTCGTAGACGCCGCCGGGTACCCCTCCGATCACGAGGAACGACATGCCGTCGGGCCCAGCGGTCGGGCGGCGCCTTGCGGCCGGAGCGACGAGCACGTAACGACCGACCCGCATTTCCACGGTCTCGCCGTCGATCTCCAGCGTGCCGCTGCCGGCGAGGGTGAGATAGACCTCCTCCTGCCCGGATCCCGACTCGTCGTGCTCGGAGCCGACCTTGTCGGGCGGGAAGTCGATCTGGTTCACGCCGAAGGCGGTCGCGCCGATGTGGTGGCGTACGAACTTGAATGTTCCCCACACGTACGGGATCTCGTCGATATCGACGATCGAGTAGGCCATCGCGTCTCCTCTCAGAGCGGTTGCTACATCCTGAACACACCGAACGTCGTCTGCGGCACAGGGGCGTTCGCGGCAGCCGACAGCCCGAGCGCCAGCACCCGGCGCGTGTCGAGCGGGTCGATGATCCCGTCGTCCCAGAGCCGCGCGGACGAGAAGTACGGCGATCCCTCCGCCTCGTAGCTGGCGCGGATCGCCTCGGGATCGGCGTCGCCCACGAGCCCGAGGACGGTCGCAGCCTGATCGCCACCCATCACCGAGATCCTCGCGTTCGGCCACATCCAGAGCTGGCGCGGCCCGTACGCGCGGCCGCACATCGCGTAGTTACCGGCCCCGAAAGAGCCTCCGATCACCACGGTGAGCTTCGGGACGGCCGCGCACGCGACCGCGGTCACGAGCTTGGCGCCGTCCCGCGCGATCCCGCCTTCCTCGGCTGCCTTGCCGACCATGAACCCCGTGATGTTCTGGAGAAACACGAGCGGGACGCGGCGCGCACAGGCCAGCTCGACGAAGTGGGCTCCCTTCTGCGCCGAGGCGCCGAACAGGATCCCCCGGTTCGCGAGGATCCCGACCGGGTGACCCTCGAGGTGGGCGAACCCGCACACGAGCGTGTCCCCGTAACCCGCCTTGAACTCGTGGAAGCGGCTCCCGTCGACGACCCGGCCGATCACCTCCAGTGGGTCGAGCCCTTCGCGGTAGTGCTCGGGGACCAGGCCGTAGAGCTCCTCGGGGTCGAGCGCGGGCGCCTCGGCAGGGGCGCGGTGCCACGGGGGAGGGAGGGGGTCGCCGAGGTGGCGCACGATCTCGCGGGTGATCGCCAGCGCGTGCTCGTCCGAGGTCGCATAGTGGTCGGCAACGCCGGAGCGGCGTGTGTGGAGATCGGCGCCGCCGAGCTCCTCGGCGGTCACGTCCTCGCCCGTCGCGGCCTTCACGAGCGGTGGACCGCCGACGAAGATCGTGCCGGTGCCGGCGACGATCACCGTCTCGTCGCTCATCGCCGGCACGTACGCGCCACCGGCGGTGCACGAGCCCATCACGACGGCAATCTGGGCAATCCCGAGCGCCGACATGCGCGCCTGGTTGTAGAAGATCCGGCCGAAGTGCTCGCGGTCGGGAAAGACCTCCGCCTGCATCGGCAGGAAGGCGCCTCCGGAGTCGACGAGGTAGATGCACGGCAGCCGGTTCTCGAGCGCCACCTCCTGCGCGCGAAGGTGCTTCTTCACGGTCAGCGGGAAGTACGTCCCACCCTTGACGGTCGCGTCGTTCGCGACGACGACGCAGAGCCGCCCCTCGATCGAGCCGATGCCGGTGACGATGCCCGCCGAGGGTGCCTGGCCGTCATACAGCTCCCACGCGGCGAGCCCGCCGAGCTCGAGGAACGCGCTACCCGGGTCGAGCAGCCGGTCGATCCGTTCGCGGGCGGGCAGCTTGCCGCGGGCGCGGTGCCGCTCGACCGCGGCCTCGCCGCCACCGGCTGCGACCGACGCCGTCCGCTCGCGAAGCTCGCCCACCAGCGTTTCCATCGCCGCTCGCCTGCGGGCGAACACCTCGTCGTGCGTCACGTGCGTCCCGAGCACGGTCATGATCCGAGCCTATCGCGGTAGCGTGGCGGTGATGAGGGCTCCCCCGCTGACCGGCGCGCTCGTCGAGCTCCGGGCCGTCGAGGAAGGTGACGTCGAGCGCCTGTGGGACATCTACACCTCCCCGGAGGTCGCGCGCTGGTGGGGCACCGACCCGCGCAACGAGCGGGTCGGCAAGTGGCTCGGGCGCGAGCTGCAGTGGACAATCCTGGTCGGTGGCGAGGCTGCGGGTGTCGCCCAGGCGTACGAGGAGACAGGCGCCGCGTTCCGCCACGCGGGGATCGACCTGTTCCTCGGCGCGAGCTTCCACGGCCGAGGGCTGGGGAGCGACACCGTCCGGACGGTGGTCCGCTGGCTGTTCGAGGAGCGGCGTCACCATCGGGTCGTGATCGACCCGGCGCTCGCAAACGAGCGGGCGATCCGCTGCTACGAGCGCGTCGGCTTCCGCCCCGTCGGAGTCATGCGGCGCTACTGGCTCGATCACACGACCGGGGAGTGGGTCGACGGCCTGCTCCTCGACCTTCTCGCGGAGGAGTTGCGGTGAGGCTCCCCGCCGAGAAGATCCCGCGCATCCCCGACCCGGTGCGGGCGGTGGTGCGCAACACGATCTGGACGTTCGGCCGTGCGACCGCGCGGGCCCGGCCGTTGCCCGACTTCCTCGTGATCGGCGCGCAGAAGGCGGGCACGACCGCGCTCTACGCCTACCTGCGCGCGCATCCGGGCATCACCGGCCCGTCGTGGAAGGAGGTCAGCTTCTTCGATCGTCACTGGTCGCGTGGCCCGCGGTGGTACCGCGGCAACTTTCCGCTCCGGTCGTCCGGCAGGCTCGTGGGAGAGGCAAGCCCGAGCACCGTGCTCCATCCTCTCGCACCCCAACGCGTCGCCCAGGTCGTGCCCGCAGCCCGGCTCGTCCTGCTCGTTCGCGACCCAGCGGAACGCGCGTACTCCCAGTACCACCACGAGGTCTCGCTCGGGCGTGAGACGTTGTCGTTCGAGGACGCGCTCGAGGCCGAGGAGGAGCGTACCGCCGGCGAGATCGAGCGCATGTGCTCCGATCCGACCTATTTCAGCCATGAGTGGTGGGACCACACCTATCTCCAGCGTGGCCGCTACGCAGAGCAGCTCGAGCGCTGGTACGCCGTCTTCCCCCGGGAGCAGATCCTCGTGGTCACGACCGAGGAGCTCGCCGCCGACACCGCGGGGGCCTACGCGCACGTGTTGGCGTTCCTCGGCGCGGCCCCGCACGATCTCGGCTCGTATCCCCGGTTCTTCGAGCGTGCGTACGAGCCGATGCCCGGGTCGACGCGGGTAAAGCTCGACCAGATCTTCGCGGAGCCGAACCGGAGGCTCGAAGAGCTCCTGGGACGCGAGCTCGGCTGGAGAACCGCTCTGACCCGGTAGCGTCCGCCCGTGGCCGACGACCTCGACCCACTCGAGCAACACCTCGTCGAGTCGCTCCGCGCGCTCGGGCCCTCGGGCTCGCCCGCGGAAGCGCCGGTGGAGGCAGCCGCCGCATGGCGCGCACAGCTCGCCAGCCGTCTGATCGACCACGCTGCCCGCTGGCTTCAGGCGCAGAAGCTCGGCTTCTACACGATCGGCTCCGCGGGTCACGAGTCGAACGCGCTCGTGGCTCTCGCGCTGCTGCCGACCGACCCCGCGCTGCTCCACTATCGCTCGGGCGCCTTCTACCTCGCCCGGGCAGGCCAGCTCGGACGCGACGGGGAGTGGGACGTCCTCCTCGGGATGGCCGCCGCCGCAGAGGAGCCGATCGCGGGTGGTCGACACAAGGTCTTCGGTCACCGCGACCTCGCGATCATCCCGCAGACGTCGACGATCGCTTCGCACCTCCCACGAGCCGTCGGGATCGCCGCCGCGATCGAGCGCGCACGGGAATCGGGCCTCGCCAGCGCGTGGCCCGCCGACGCCGTCGTCGTGTGCTCGTTCGGCGACGCCTCGCTGAACCACGCAACGGCGCAGTCGGCGCTCAACCTCGCGGCGAACATCGCCTATCGGGGCGATCCGCTACCCATCCTGTTCGTCTGCGAGGACAACGGGCTCGGGATCAGCGTCCCCACCCCCGAGGCCTGGGTCGAGCAGTCGCTCCACGGACGCCCGGAGCTCGCGATCGAGCGTGCCGACGGTGATGACTCGGAGGCCGCCCTCACCATCGCGAGCGAGCTCGCCGGCTGGGTTCGCGAGCACCGGCATCCGGCCGTCCTCCATCTGCGAACCGTGCGGTACCTGAGCCACGCCGGCGCCGACCTCGAGACGGCGTACCGAGCCGCGGCCGAGATCCGGGCCGACTACGGACGCGACCCGCTCCTTGCCACCGCCCGCTGGCTCGTGTCGACCGGCGCCCGAGACGGAGGGGAGCTCGCGGACGAGTACCTCGCCGATCGGGAGCGCATCCGCCAGCGCGGCCTCGACGCGATGCAGCGCCCGCAGATGCAGACCGCCGAGGATGTGATTCGCCCACTCGCACCGCGCAGGCCGGAGCTCGTCGCCGCCAGCGTCGGCGGCATGACCCGGGTCCCGCCCGAGGCGGCAACGCTCGCCCAGGCGATCAATGCGGCCCTCGCCGAGGCGCTCGAGCTGAATCCGGAGACGCTTCTGTTCGGCGAGGACGTTGCCGTCAAGGGTGGCGTCTACGGCGTCACGCGTGGGCTCCAGGCGCGGTTCGGGGAAGAGCGCGTGTTCGACACGCTGCTCGACGAGACGTCGATCCTCGGGCTGGCGCTCGGGGCAGCGACCACCGGGTTCGTCCCGATCCCGGAGATCCAGTACCTCGCCTACCTCCACAACGCCGAGGACCAGCTTCGCGGCGAGGGTGCGACCCTGCCCTTCTTCTCCCAGGGCGCGTATCGAAACGGGATGGTCGTCCGGGTACCGGGGCTCGGCTACCAGCGCGGGTTCGGTGGGCACTTCCACAACGACAACGCGGTTGGTGTCCTCCGCGACATCCCCGGGCTCGTGGTGGGGTGTCCTTCGCGGCCCGACGACGTCGCTCCCATGATGCGAACGTGCGTCGCGGCGGCGAAACTGGACGGGACGCTCAGCGTGCTGCTCGAGCCGATCGCCCTGTACCACACCCGGGACCTGTACGACGACGGCGACGAGCTCTGGGTCGCGTCTCCCGGCAGCGAGCATGTCCCGATTGGGTCGGCGCGGACGTACGGCGCGGGCACCGACCTCACGCTGGTCACATGGGGGAACGGGCTGCGCATGTCGTTCCGCGTGGTGCGACGGCTCGTAGAGCAGGGGGTCCAGGTCCGGGTCGTCGATCTTCGCTGGCTGGCCCCGCTGCCGGTCGGCGACGTTCTCGCGCAGGCCTCCGCCACGGGTCGAGTGCTCGTCGTCGACGAGACGAGGAGGACGGGTGGCGTGGGGGAGGGGATCGTCTCCGAGCTGCTCGAAGCGGGGTACGACGGCCATCTCGCGCGGGTGGCGAGCAAGGACTCGTTCGTGCCGCTCGGCGATGCGGCGCGGCTCGTGCTGCTGTCCGAGGACGAGATCGAGGCCGCCGCGCTGGTGCTCGCCGCGCGGTAGCTCAGGCCGCGGGGCTTTCGTCGATGGCCCAGTCGGGGGCGTCGGGGACGTGAACCGGGTCCCACGTCTCCTCTGTGCCGCGCTCTGCCTCGAGACGCTCCACCAGCTGGCTGAACGCGTCGACCACCACCGGGTCGAACTGCGTACCGGAGCCCTCGATGATCTCCTCCAGCGCCCGCGCCCATGGCATCGGCGCGTGGTACGGGCGTGCGTTCGTCATCGCGTCGAACGCGTCCGCGACCGCGAAGATGCGAGCAGCGCGCGGGATGTCCTCACCGGCGAGGCCCCAGGGGTAGCCGCTTCCGTCCCAGCGCTCGTGGTGATACCCGATCACCTCCTCGGCGACCCCGCGGAGATGAGGGACACGCGACACGAGCTGTACGCCGAGCGTGGTGTGCATCTGGATCTGCTGCGTCTCGGCCTCGTCGAGCCGACCCGGCTTCTGGAGGATCGCGTCGGCGATCCCGATCTTGCCGATGTCGTGGAGCAGGAAGCCGTACCGTAGGCACGGGTCCTCGGCGAGGTCCGGGGCTACCACCGCGGCGAGCGCGAGCGCCAAGTCGGCGACCCGGGAGGTATGCCCGCCTGTCTCGTCGTCGCGGAGCTCGAGCGCGGTCGCGAGCGCGAGGACGGTTTCCTCGTGCGCCTGCTGTAGGGCGCGGAGCTCCTGCCCGTCGTCCGAGGTTCGTCTGGGTTGTTCGAGCATCAGCGCGTGCCTCCCACGCCTCGCGACCTCCGGGGGCACGGCCGACTCGGGTTGTCGAGCTGCTGACGCCGTCTGAGTGGCGCCACACGTGCCTCATCGGCGCAGGGTGCGGCCTCGCTTGATCCCCGCATGAGGGATCGACCTGCCGGGGAAGGTAAAAGAGGGCGACGGCCGCGGTGGGAAAGGGGGACGCCGCCCTCATCTCGAATGGTGACACCACGGCCGGACCGCACACCTCGGGGGGCGCCGTTGCGAGAGCGCATCACCCGACAGGAGCGCTGCTATTGCGTCTTCACGAACCGCTGGACCGCCTCGAGCATCTCGGCTGACTTGGTGCTTGCGGCCTGCGCATCCCCGGCGGCGATCGCGTCGGCGATGCAGTGGGTGACATGGCCCTCGAGCAGCTTGGCGCCGACCTGCTCCAGCGCAGTGCGGACCGCGGCGATCTGGGTGAGGACGTCGATGCAGTACCGGTCCTGCTCCACCATCCGTTCGATCCCGCGCACCTGTCCCTCGATCCGGTGCAGTCGTTTGACGAGCGCGTTCTTGTCCTGGGCGTAACCCGTCATCTGATCTCCTCTCTCAGGCTGTGGAAACGGCGGAGGCGCAGGCTGTTCATGACCACGAAGACGCTGGAGAACGCCATCGCGGCCGCGGCGATGATCGGGTTGAGCAGGCCGGCGACGGCAAGCGGGATCGCAGCCACGTTGTAGGCGAACGCCCAGAACAGGTTCGCCTTGATCGTGCGCAGCGTGCGGCGCGCGAGCTGGATCGCGTCCACGGCCGCACGGAGGTCTCCGGAGACGAGGGTGAGGTCGCTCGCCTCGAGGGCGACGTCCGTGCCGGTGCCGATCGCGAGGCCCAGATCTGCCTGTGCGAGCGCAGGCGCGTCGTTGATGCCGTCGCCGACCATCGCCACGACCTCGCCGTCGGCTTGCAGTGTCGAGACCAGCTTCCGCTTGTCCTCGGGGAGGACATCCGCGATCACTTGCTCGATGCCCACCGCCGCGGCAACCGCACGCGCTGTGTGCGCGTTGTCGCCGGTGAGCAGGATGGGCGTCAGGCCGAGTGCGCGGAGCCCTGTGATCGCCTCGGCCGAGCTGGCCTTGATCCTGTCGGCGACGACGAACAGACCGGCGGCGGCGCCGTTGACGGCGACCGCCACGACGGTCGATCCCTCCTCCTCGGCCGTGTCGAGCCGGCCCTTCAGGTCAGGCGGGAGCCCGAGGCCCCATTCGGCGAGCATCGCGGGGCGTCCGACGACGACCGCGTGGCCGTCGATCACTGCCTCGACGCCGAGGCCGGAGCGGTTGGCGAAGCTCTCGACCGGGTCGAGTCGGCCGAGCTGGTCCCGGGCAAACCCGGCGATTGCCTGTGCGATCGGATGCTCGCTCGCCGCCTCCGCCGAGCCGGCCAGGCGCAGGAGCTCGCTCCGCTCGATGTTCCCGGCGGGAACGGCCTCGGTGACCCACATCTTCCCCTCGGTCAACGTCCCGGTCTTGTCGAGGACGACGGTGGTGATGCGACGGGTCTGCTCCAGGGTCTCAGGCCCTCTGATCAGGATGCCGAGCTGCGCACCACGTCCCGTGCCGACCATCAGCGCGGTCGGCGTGGCGAGCCCGAGCGCACACGGGCACGCGATGATCAGCACGGCCACCGCCGCCGTGAACGACGCCGAAGCGTCGCCGGTGACCAGGAGCCAGCCGACGAGCGTTGCAAGCGCGATCACGATCACCACGGGGACGAAGACGGCGGAGACGCGGTCGACGAGTCGTTGGATCGGCGCCTTCCCGGCTTGCGCCTCGGCCACGAGGCGCGCGATCTGGGCCAGGGCGGTATCTGCGCCGACCTTGGTCGCCCGCACGAGGAGTCGCCCGGTCGTGTTGATCGTGGCGCCTGCCACCTCATCCCCCGCCACGACTTCGACCGGCACGGGCTCGCCGGTGAGCATCGACCGGTCGACCGCGGAGAAGCCTTCTGCGACGACGCCGTCGGTGGCGATCTTCTCGCCCGGGCGAACGACGAACAGATCGCCTACCTGCAGCTCGTCGATCGGCACGAGCACCTCCTCGTCGTCACGCAGCACCCGCGCGTCCCTGGCACCGAGCTCGAGCAACGCATGGATCGCCTCGCCCGAGCGACGTCGTGCGCGGGCCTCGAGGGTGCGGCCGAGCAGGATCAGCGTCGTGATCACCGCGCCGACCTCGAAGTACGTGTCTGCATCTATCCCGCCCAGGAGGACAGCCGTCGACCAGCCCCACGCTGCGAGCGTGCCGATGGAGATGAGCGTGTCCATCGTCGCCGCTAGATGCCGAGCGTTCCGTGCAGCCGCCCTATGGAAGGGCCAACCGGCCCAGAGCACGACGGGTGTCGAGAGCACGAACGCGAGCCACTCCCAGTCGCCGAACTGGAGCGGCGGCACCATCGCAAGCAGCACGAGGGGGGTGCTCAGCACCGCTGCAACGACGAGGCGGACGAGAAGCCCGTGCGCCGTGTCCGGCCCTTCCGTCGCATCGTCCGGGAGCACCGCCCGGTAGCCGGCCGCCCGCACCGCAGCAAGGAGCTCTTCGATGCCGACGACATCCGGTTCGTAGGAAACGGCCGCCTGCTCCGTCGCGTAGTTGACGGTCGCATGGACACCGTCGAGCTTGTTCAGCCTGCGCTCGATGCGCGACGCGCACGACGCGCAGGTCATCCCCTGGAGCTCGAGCCGGACGCGCGCGGTGGGCACAACCGTCATCAGACCGCCGCCTACCGGGCTTCCTCGATCGCGGCGACGGTCTGCTCGCGGCGAACGCAGTGCATCCCGAGAACCGTGTTGAGGGCCGTGTCGATGAGGGCTCCTTCCGACCTGTGCGAGCGTCAGTTCAGACTATACCCCCAAAGGGTATTACCGGGACGAGCCCTCGCCCTCGGCATCGTCCTCTGCTCGGCTGCTGCGTCGTGGCAGCCCGAACTCTCGGGCACAGCTGGGGCAGAACACCACGACGCACGGCGAGTCGTCCTCCTCGACCCCGAGGAACGCCTGCCACCCCACGGCGCGGGCGTCCGATTGCCACCCGCAGTCGTCGCACGTAAGACCCACGAGCATGATCCTCGCACGAGCGTCGGGCGGAATGTCGGGCGAACCGAGGATCGGCGAGGTCGGTCGGACGAGCGACCCTGCCGACGTCACGCCGAGCAGTCGGAACTCAGGATCACTCCGAACGCGGGGTATCGCCCTCGACGCGGAGAGGGGCGCGCCAGCCTTGCGCGCGCCCCTCCGATGCTGCGTCGCGTGACTCGTAAACGAGTTGCCCGACGGCTAGCGACTCACGCTCGGTCACCGGGCAATTGTGACAGGTCTCGGCCGCGGTGGTCGCTCGAGTCCCCAACGCGTGACGTGGCCCGACCAAGCCCTCCTTGCCGTCGTCGGGACTCGGCCGGGCCACGGCAAGCATCCACGTTGTCGGCGACCGGCGCCAGGCCATGCGAAGGTATCCACGGGGAATCTGGCTCTGATCTCGCTCGGTGGGGTTCTGTCTGTCCGGTTGCCCCACGATTGCCCCACCGTCCGTGAACGCGGTCCGTGTGCGGCTTACCCAGATCGCGCTCTCCGACGCCCTTCAAACGTTGCCCGCCTCGACGTGTTGCCGACCAACGACTGGCGTACAGGTTCATCCGAAACTCGTGCAATCCGAGCGGGGTGGTGTGGCGTAGTGGTGGGCACAGCGTGATGTCCTTCGCACCGCTGGTGTGAACCACCGATGAACCCGGTGGGACGCTCCAGGTAACCACCTGGGAGGAAACAATGACGGAAGCGAGTCTGTACGAACGGCTCGGTGGCGCATTCACCATCGCAGCAGTGGTCGACCACTTCAGCGAAGCGGTCGTGCGCAACCCGATCGTCGGCCAGAAATCGGAGAACCCCGCCCTTCGGGAATGGCACACCAACAATCTCGGCAGGCTTCCAGGCCTCAAATTCATGCGCACCCTGTGGGTCTGCAACGTTGCCGGTGGGCCCCAGCACTATGCAGCCACGAAACCCGGCGGTAATCCTCTTGGCCTAGAAGAAGCCCATCGTGAACTGAAGATCTCTCCCGCCGAGTTCGACGAAGTTGCGGCTGAACTTGGGCGAACGCTTGACTCTTTCAAGGTGACCGAGCGGGAGAAGGAAGAGGTTCTGGCTGCATTTGCCGCACACAAGGGCGAGGTGACTGAGGGATACTCCCAGTAGCCCGGCGAAGGTCAGCAGGTCGGAAGGCAGCAGGTCGGAGCCAGGTCCGCCCCGGCTCGTTACCGAGCGCACGATGCGCACGCTCTTTCGTTCGATGGACTGGTGATCGCCGTGCTGGCGGTCTAGCGTCGGGCTTTCTCGGGGTAGGCTTACGGGCGTGCGAAACGTCCTGGTCGTCAGCACGGTTGAACATGCTGAAGGGGCGCTTCGCGCCCAGGTCGGCGCCGCGGACACGATCAAGGTCGTAGTGCCCGTCGTCCGGCAGGGCGTCCTCGACTGGCTCGCTAACGACCAGCGTGCGTTCACCCATGCGGAGCGTGTGGCCGAGCGTACGGCGGCGCAACTTCCCGGTGAGACGGTGGAGGCTGTCGCTGGGGAAGCGGACGTCGAACTCGCTATCCGTGACGCGCTCGCGACGTTCGCGGCGGACGAGATCGTGGTCGCGGTGCGGCCCGAAGATGAGGAGGGGATCGTCGAGTCGAAGGCGACCGAGGGCGCGTCGACGCGCAGCGTGGACGGAATACCGGTTCGGTTGGTCGTCATCTCCGGTTCCTAAGCGGGAACCCAACCGCCGAGGTGTGAGCCGCCGCGCCGATCTATCACCTGACTGCGTCACCCACAGTTGACGCGAACACGCCTCGAGGCTCAGAACCTCAGTGTTCGAGCGCTGAACGCGCGGCAGTGTCGAATGGTGTCAGGGCGAGGGGCAAGATGCGGCGGATCCGGTCGTCTCGGACGACGGTCTCGGTTCGCAATCCTTCGATGAGCGGTCGTGCCACTGCAGCGTTTACCGGCGTGACGAGGTGGAGCCAGAGTGAGGAGAGGTACGGCGTCAGTACCGGCACCTCGAAGATGAACGGATGCTTGCCCCGTAGACGTGCGACCCGTTCCATCATCTCGCGGTAGGTCATCACCTCCGGGCCGCCGACGTCATAACTGTTCCCTGTCGCAAGCTCGAGTCCGCACACCCCCGCGAGGTAGGCGACGACGTCCGACAGCGCGATAGGTTGCGTGCGCGTCGAGACCCAGCGCGGCGTCATCATCGCCGGCAAGCGATCGACGAGTGAGACGATCGTCTCGAACGCAGCGCTGCCACGGCCAACGACCATCGCCGCCCGAAGCGTCGTCACCGGAACGGAGGTGCAAGCGAGCCGGAATCCCGTCTCGCGGCGGCTGCGGAGATGAGGCGACAGTTCAGCAGAGTCGTCGCCGAGCCCGCCGAGATAGACGAGCTGCCGGAGACCGGCTCGTTCGGCCTCGTGCGCGGTCGTCTCGGCAGCCTTGAGATCTTGCGCTTCGAAGTCGGTGTGGCCGAGAGAGTGGATCAGGTAGTAGGCGACATCGACGCCCTCGAGCACACTTGCGACTGCGCTCGGGTCGGTCGCATCCGCGGTCTTCCAGATCGCAGTGCCGCTCTGGCGCCGTGGAGTGCGCGAGACCGCTACTACGTCGTGAGTCCGCGCGAGCGTCGCCACCAGGGGCTCACCGACCGTCCCCGAGGCGCCAAGTACGGCGACCTTCATTCGACAGCCTCGGCGATCAAACGTGCAAAGTAACGCCGGCTGACCGCAACGTGAATCCGGCTTTGCACCTGGCTGTACAGCGCACCGGTCCAACTCGGTCTCCCGGTGCGCGCCGCCAGGCGCGGGAAGAAGCCGCGGATCGTCGAGCGGACAGCCGGCTTCGAGCCACCAACCTGGGTAAAGACGATGTGCCCGGCCGGGCGCCGCACGAGCACGCCGCCGTCGATCGTATAGCTGCATGACGCGAGCTCGTCCGTCGCTTCGATCGTCGGCCTTCCGAACCGCAACAGCGTCGGCCCGCGCCCGAGCAGCCTCAGCTCGAGCGAGGCCGGCTGCTGTCGCGCCCGCACGAGATGCCTGGTGACGCGCTCCACCTCGCGCCAATACTCGCGACCCAGATGTTCCGCGCCGGCCGCCGAGAACGCGACCACCGGCGCGATGAGCGCCATCCGCTGCTCGGACTCAATCGCTCCGTTCTCCGCCTGACGCTGCCACGCCTCCCAGCCATCCACTCAAACCACGTCAGCCGGTGCGCCGAGAACGCCCTCCGCCCCGCACTCGAGCGGAGGGTCGTGCCGGCTCGCCGCTGACGAGATGCCTGACGAGTCGCTCTTCGACGGCGGTCGACGTGCGTGGTGCGCCGATCAGGCGCCACCGGACTTCCGTTGCTCGCTCTCATGGATCTCGCCCGCTCCTCATCTCCAGTCGACTGACGGATCTTCGTGCTCCGCCGCGCGACGGACCGATTCATACCTGGCTCGTTCGACATGTGGCCAACCTCCTCTAGAGGTTGTGTCAGAGCGTGTGTCGACTGCGGATGGCTCGGGGGCGATGTGGAGTCATCGTCGTGCGAGCCTGCGGCCGCTCTCCGTGTCGAGCGGGGTGTAGTTGAGCTGGTAGTGGTGGTACAGACGTGACTCGTCAGCCTGGGAGAGCTCGTTTCGTTCGCTGTCGGGGGCGTCCTTGATCTGCGCTTTGGTGACGGGCACCTGAAGGCTTTCTGGGCCGATCGTCGCCCCGACGAGCGGGATGAATGCCAGGTGGCGTCCGAACAGGCCTTCCTTGACGGTGCCGAATCGCGGCTCGTCGGTCTCGACATCGAAGTAGACGTCCTCGAGCTTGCCGATCCGTTCGCCGTCGCTGTCGACGAGCTGCTTGCCGTGCCACTCTGCGAGATCGCGATGGGTGACGGTCGTGTCGGTCGTCGCGTCCGCTGCAGCCGGCAACACTGAATCAGCCTGAGGGGCCGATGCAGTCGTCTCCGCATCTGACTCGGAGGTGTCGGTGTGCTCAGCTTCCATTACGGCTCCATTCAGTGATGCAGCTATGACCAGCGGCGGGTATCGCCGGCTGGAGGGTTGTTCTTCAAACGTGGCAGCGCAGCACTCATGCTGTCCTCGGCCAGGTGTCGGTTAGGCGTTCGGTCCGGGGTTTGGCTCGTCGGGCGCTGGCTGAGGTGCCGGTGCCGGGTCGGGGCTCGGGGACGGGACCACGTCGTAGGCGCGAGCCGTCAGGTCTGTGGCGATCATCGCTCGGTCTCCTTTTCGGGGGTGGCAACGAACCTCTCCGCCAAGGCGTTGGCGGAGAGTTCGAGGTGTGCCTAGGCGGTTGCATGAGCCACAAGAGCGGCGTCATCAGGCGCTCTTGTCGTGGTCTTCCCTGGTGTCGTCGAGCTTGTCTTCGGCCCAGTCCTTGGCGTCGTCGAGCTTGTCCTTGATCACACCTACCGCGTGGTCGTTCTTGCCTTCACGCTTGAGGCTGTCGTCGCCGGTGACGTCGCCGAGCGTCTCCTTGGCTTTGCCCGTGATCTTGTCTTCGGTACCGCTCACGGTCATCTCCTCAGGTTGGTTTGCTGCGTCGCGGTGGTTGAGCCGACGTCGGCTTGCGATGTCACCCTCATCGGAGCGCCTCCGGTGTCTCCGTCGGACTCCTGACCGTGTCGATCGCAGGCATCAACTCCCTCTTCTCGCGGGGCGACCTCAGGTGCGATCGCCGACGCCACAGAACACCGATTGATCGGTGGTTCTCCAACCCGCTAATGCCTGTGGGAGGAAGCTGGCCGGGTCAATCATGCTGAGACCCGGCGGACGATCCGCGGCACCGATTCATGCGGCGCCGATCACCTTCACTGTACACGCTCGTGCTCGCCGGCCGGATCGGCCAGACGAATCAACGTGCGTTCCGGCCCGGCTAGCCGATCACTCGATGTCGCTCACGACAAGGCGCCTGATCTCGAGGTCCTGCAAACGTCGCACAACTCGTCGAAGTTGCCTTCCTCGAGCCACGTTGCCTCGTCGCGCGTCACGAACACCATCTCGTCAGCCTTGAACTGACGCGACACGTCCTCGGCAGCCCGGAGCGGATCAGAATCACCCGCGTGGTGCCGCGCCGATGTCGCGCGCCAGTGCGCGCCAGTTGTCAGCGGTTCCCAGCGGTTCACAGCGGCGATAGCACGCTGTGGCGAAACAGACGCAACCCCGCTCTGCCTGCTGGATTCCGCCTATTCACGCCAGCAGGGGCGGCAGGACTCGAACCTGCAACCCCCGGTTTTGGAGTGGGTTGTTTTTACTCCGTCGTTCCCACAACCGGCCCAGCGCTGACTCGTGGGGTTCGGCCTCGTTGTGACGGAGTGTCGGCGGTGCGGGTGATTCCGCATTGCGATCCGGCGTGTCCCGGATGGCTGAGGTGGTTGTCGGTGTAAGGGTTTGGGGTGAAAGGAGGTTGTGATGGGTACGCACGCGTTCGATGACCGCTCGGCTGCCGAGACCCGGACGTGGCTACATGTGTCGCCGCATTTGGCGTGGCTTGGGGTGGGGTTCATGGTCGCGTTCCTGATGCCGTTCCTGCTCACCGACATGATCGGTCTAAACCGGGACGTGTTTTACGGCCTGTACGCGCTGGCTGTCGTTGGTCTGTTCGTCGGTTGGGCGAGAACGACCGGTTATGACTTGCGTGCCGCTGTGCGTCGCCGCTGGCCGTTGGCTGTCGTGCTCGGGTTGGCGTTCGGGGCGCTGATGGCGGTGATGGTAGTCCGAACCGAGGACGCCACCGATCGTCCGAGCGGACTGGCGTTGGTTGCCGCACTGGGATGGCGCGGGGTGGTGTACGGCGCGACCGACGGCTTGTTGTTGTCGGCGTTTCCGATCTTGGTCGTGTTCGCCCTGTTCGCTGGCAGGTCGTTTAGCCATCGGCTTGGCGGCAAGATCGCGATCGGAGCAGTTGCTCTGCTCGCGTCGCTCGCGATGACCGGTGTGTACCACCTTGGCTACAGCGACTTCCGCTCCGACAAGGTGAGCAAACCGCTGGTTGGGGACACGATGTGGAGCGTTCCCACGCTGGTAACCCTCAATCCGATCGGCGCTCCGATCGCCCACATCGGACTGCACACAAGCGCCGTCCTGCATAGCTACAACACCGGTGCGCTACCAATTGCGCCACGCCCCTGGGCTGCGCGGGCAGTGTACCCGGCCGCCTCGCAGGCGCACCCGCGCGCGGCGAGGCTCCTCTACGCTGCTCGGCGATGGCGCGGAACGCGCAGCGCGCACCCCTTGCGATCCTCTTCACGGTGATCGCCGTGTCGCTCGGTGCGATCGCGATCTGGTCAGCGCTCGCCGGCGGAAGAGCGTGGGTGGTGGCAGTCGCCGCCGGCGGGCTTGCCGTCTGGATGGGCGACCTTGCCCGACGCGCATTCCCACGAGAATGAGTTCCCTGCTCAACGGCGTATTCTCCTGACGTGGCGGCGAAGCCCTCCGAGGGAGATACCAAAGCGCTCTGGAAGGACTACCGGCGAACGCGCGACCTGGCGCTGCGCGACCGCCTCATCCTGACCTACGCCCCACTCGTCAAGTTCGTGGCCGGGCGTCTCGGTGCGAGTCTCCCCTCGCACGTCGACGAGCAGGACCTCGTCTCCTACGGGCTGCTCGGCCTGATCGGGGCGATCGAGCGGTTCGACCCCGACCGGGAGATCAAGTTCGAGACATACGCGATCTCGAGGATCAAGGGCGCGATCATCGACGAGCTCCGCTCGCTCGACTGGGTGCCCCGGTCGGTGCGAACGCGTGCCCGTGAGATCGAACGGGCGATCGCGGAGCTCGAGCGCACGTTGATGCGGGCACCGACCGACGAGGAGATCGCAAAGAAGATCGGGATCACGACCGACGAGCTCGAGTCGAGCCTGAGCGAGATCTCACGGTCGTCCATGGCGGCGCTGGACGAGCTCTGGACACCGCAGGGTGGAGGCGACCAGATTGCGCTCATCGACACGATCGCCGACGAGGACGGCCCCGATCCCGAGTTCTCGCTCGAACAGACCGAGCTGCGCGAGGCCCTCGGTGAGGCGATCGCCCGGCTGCCCGAGCGCGAGAAGCTCGTGGTGACGCTGTACTACTACGAGGAGCTCACCCTCCGCGAGATCGGCGAGGTGCTCGGGGTCACCGAGTCGCGGGTCTCGCAGCTCCACACGAAGGCAGTGTTGCGCCTGAAGGCCCGTCTCTCGGGCGGGATGCGCGAGCCGGCCGAGACGTAGGCGCGCGGTTCCGTCGTAGACTCGCCCGATGGTCGTCTGTGCGCAGTGCGCGCGCGAGAGCCCGGACGAGTTCGAGTTCTGCCCTGCCTGCGGCGCTGCACTCGGCGCCGCCCTTCCCGGTCGTGAAGTCCGCAAGGTCGTGACCGTGCTCTTCTGCGATCTCACGGGGTCGACCGAGCTCGGTGGTCGCACCGACCCGGAGACCCTGCGAGCGCTGATGCATCGCTACTACGAGGGTGCCCGCGTCGTTCTCGAGCGTCACGGCGGCACGGTCGAGAAGTTCGTCGGCGACGCTGTCATGGCGGTCTTCGGGATCCCGGTCGCCACGGAGGACGATGCGCTCCGCGCGGTGAGGGCCGCGGTCGAGCTGCGGGAGAGCGTGCACGAGCTCGGGCTCGAGGCGCGGATCGGGCTCAACACCGGTGAGGTCGTCGCCGGAGAGGGCGACACGCTCGTCACGGGCGATGCCGTGAATGTGGCGGCGCGGCTCGAGCAGACGGCTTCTCCCGGGGAGGTGGTGATCGGCGAGGACACGATGCAGCTCGTACGCGACGCGGTCGAGGCCGAGACCGTCGATCTGACTCTGAAGGGCAAGTCGGGCACGATCCGTGCGTATCGGCTGCTCTCGCTGGATCCGAAGTCGGCCGGAGTTACGCGCCGGCTCGATCGACCGATGGTGGGACGGGCGCGCGAGCGAGAGCGGCTCCGCAACGACTTCGCGGATGTCGTCGCGACCCGATCGTGCCGGGTCTTCACATTGATCGGGCCGGCGGGAGTCGGGAAGTCGCGGCTCGTCGCCGACTTCCTCGACCACGTGAGCGATACCGCGACCGTCGCGCGCTGTCGGGCGCTCTCGTACGGCGAGGGGATCACGTACTGGCCGCTCGTCGAGCTCCTCGTCCAGCTCGGTCTCGACCCGGACGAGGCGATCCGCCCTTCGCAGCCCGACACGCAGCTTGCGACGAGGGCGATGCTCGAGGCTGTCGCAGAAGAGCACCCCCTCGTCCTCGTGCTCGACGACCTGCAATGGGCGGAGCCACCGCTGCTCGACCTCATCGAGCACGTCGCCGAGTGGTCACGGGAGACGCCGATCTTCCTCCTGTGTGTCGCACGGTCCGATCTGCTCGATGTGCGACCAGGCTGGGGCGGGGGGAGGGTGAACGCGTCCTCCGTCCTGCTCGAGCCGCTGGGCGAGGACGAGTCACGGGCACTGGTCGACGAGCTGCTCGCGGAGGTGGATCTGGACGCCGATGTCCAGGGGCGCATCCTCGAGACCGCGGAGGGAAATCCGCTGTTCCTCGAGGAGCTGGTCGCGCTGGCGCGGGAAGCACGTGGCTCTGTGGACGTGCCGCCGACGATCCATGCGGTTCTCCAGGCACGCCTCGACGGGCTCGACGATCACGAGCGCAGCGTGATCGAGACGGGGGCGGTCGAGGGCAAGGTCTTCCACCGCGGGGCGGTGACGGCGCTTGCGCCCGACGCGCTGCGGGCGGACGTGGCCGGTCGCCTGCAATCCCTCGTCCGCAAGGAGCTGGTGCGCCCGGATCGGGCGCAGATCACCGGTGACGACGCGTTTCGGTTCCGCCATCTGCTGATTCGCGACACCGCGTACGAGGCGCTTCCGAAGGCGCAGCGTGCCGAGCTTCACGAGCGCTTCGCGGAGTGGCTCGACGCGCACGGCGATCTGGTCGAGCAGGACGAGATCGTCGGGTATCACTTCGAGCAGGCTGCGAAATACCGAAGCGAGCTCGGCCAAACGGAGCCCTCGTCCGCGGTCGCCTCGCGCGCGGCGGAACGGCTCGGGCGAGCTGGTCTTGCCGCCCTCGAGCGCGAGGACCTGCATGCGGTCAGGAACCTGCTCGGGAGGGCGGTCGAGCTGCTACCTCCCGCGAGTTCCGAACGGCTCGCCCTGCTGCCGCCCCTCGTCGAGGCCATGAGCCAGGTTCGCGCTCCATCTGCGGACTACGTCGCGGAGCTCGAGCGTGGCTCGACCGTCGACGTCGCAGCTGCGGCCGCGCTCCGCCTGGTCGGGGGCGCGGTGCCGGCAGAAGGCGACCCTGATCCCGTCGTGGTGATGTCCGAGCAGCTCCACGCGCTCGCTGCCCTCGACCACGTCGGTTGGCGGACACGCTCGCTGTGCGAGCGGGCGCGGGGATGGGGCGCGTTTCACGAGTGCCGCATGACCGACGCCGTCGACGGATTCGAACGATCGCTCGAGCTGACGCTCGCGAACGACTCACGCGCGAACGTCGGAGAGCTCATCCGCTGGTCGCTCGCCGCCATCATCCACGGGCCGTTCTCCGGTGACGACATCGAAGGTGCGGCGGCACGCTTCGAGACGATCGCAGAGGAGATCGGCCTGCGGTTCGTCGCGGACGACTGCCGAAACGTGACGACGTTTCACCGATTCTTCCGAGGGGCGATTCCACCTGACGAGGCAGAAGCCGCGATCCTGGAATCCATCCGCGGGCTCCGGGAGTCGGGCTTTCTCGTCTCGGCAGCGACGAGGTATCACCCGCTCGCCTTGCTCCACGAGGCAATCGGTGACGCGGCAGGCGCGGTAGCGTCGATGAGGGAAGGGATCGAGCTTCTTGCCTCGGTCGGCGATCGAGGCTTTCGAGGCAATGGGCTCGGAGCACTCGGTCGCCTTCTCTGCGGTGAGGGTCGCGAGAAGGCGATCGAGGCGATGGCTGCGGTCGACGAGGGCCGCCGGGTGTCCCACCCGGACGACCATGCCGACCAGATGGTGTTCGACGCGGTAGGCGCTCAGGCTGCCGCGCTCCTCGGGGATGCCGAGCTGACACGCGGGCTCGTCGAGCGAGCCGAGTCTCGCCTCTCGGCTCGCGACATGAGTGCACCGTACGAGGTCCTGTCACTTGCTCGGGCGCTCGTCTTGATCGGGGACATGGACGCTGCTCGCGAGCGATACGGCCGCGCGATCGAGCTCCACGAGCTGAAGGGCCACGAGATCCTGCTGCCGGGAATCCGCGCCGAGCTTGCTGGCTTGGACTGACCGCACCCTCTCTGCGAGGCAGCACTCCCTGCGGTCTAGGATTGCCCCCGGACCCAATACCAGGAGGAACGAGCGCGCATGAGCACCGAGCCCGGGAAGATCCGCAACGTCGCAGTCGTCGGCCACCGCGGGACGGGAAAGACGTCGCTCGTCGAGGCGCTCCTCTTCCAGACGGGGCAAGTCAACCGGCTCGGCCAAGTCGAGGCGGGGACGACGGTCAGCGACTCGGACGAGGACGAGCACAAGCGGCAGCTCTCGATCTCGATGTCGCTCGCACACACCGAGTGGCAGGGGCGCAAGATCAACCTGCTCGACTGCCCGGGGGATCCGTCCTTCCAGGGCGAGGCACGGTGTGCGCTGCGCGTCGTCGAGGGTGCGCTCGTCGTCGTCAGCGGCGTGATGGGGATGGAGGTGGGCACGGCCCGCGCGAAGAAGCTCGCCGAGGAGACCGGACTGGCGCGCGTCCTGTTCGTCAACATGCTCGACCGCGAACGAGCCGACTTCTTCCGCACGCTGACGCAGATCCAGGAGCAGTTCTCCTCACGGTGTGTCGCCGTCCACCTGCCGATCGGCTCCGAGCACACGCTCGCGGGGATCGTCGACGTGCTCCACATGTGTGCGTACATGTCCCCCGAGGGCGGCAAGGAGTCCGACCCCGTACCGATCCCGGACGAGCTCGCCGGGATAGCCCAGGAGTACCGCGAGAAGCTGCTCGACGAGGTCGTCCAGATCGACGAGGCCCTGATGGAGCGCTACCTCGAGGGGGAGGAGCTCGACGAGCACGACGTCGCGGCGGCCCTCAAGCTCGGGGTCACGCGTGGCGAGATCTTCCCGGTTGCATGCGGTGTGGCGACGAAGAACCTCGGAACCCACGCGCTGCTCGACCTGCTCGTGGAGGGTGTGCCCTCGCCGGCGAAGAAGGGCGCGCCGCTCGACGTTGACGGGGCAGCGACTGCCGCCTTCGTGTTCAAGACCCTCGCCGATCCGTTTGCGGGTCGCATCAACCTGTTCCGGGTGATCAAGGGCTCGGTCACGACGGACTCGGTTCTCGTCGACCACCGTGAGCACGGGAAGGAACGTTTCGGCTCGCTCCTGCAGCTCCAGGGAAAGGCGAACACGCCGGTCAAGGAGTTCGACGAGGGCGACCTGGGCGCAGCCGCGAAGCTCAAGGACGTCCAGACCGGCGATCTGCTCACCGACCGCGAGGTCGGCGTCGAGCTCCCGGGCTTCGGGTTCCCCGAGCCGGTGATGAGCTTCGCGATCACCCCGCACGCCAAGGGAGACGAGGAGAAGATGGCAACTGCGATCCGGCGGCTCGCCGAAGAGGATCCGACACTCCGTCTGCGACGCGACCCGCAGACCGGCGAGGAGATCCTCGCGGGGATGAGTCAGATGCACGTCGAGGTGGCGCTCGAGCGGGTCAAGCGCCGGTTCGGCGTCGACGTCGAGCTGCATCCGCCGCGCGTCCCGTACCTCGAGACGATCCGCAAGGAGTCGCGGGCTCGGCACCGCTACAAGAAGCAGACCGGCGGGCGCGGTCAGTTCGGGGACTGCGAGATCGTGCTCGAGCCGATCGACGGACACGAGGGGTACGAGTTCGTCGACAAGATCGTCGGCGGGGTGATCCCGCAGGGCTTCCGACCTGCGGTCGACAAGGGGATCCAGGAGGCGATGGCACACGGCGAGCTCGCCGGTGCGCCGATCCAGGGGGTTCGCGTCAAGCTCGTCGACGGCCAGTACCACAACGTCGACTCCTCGGAGATGGCGTTCAAGATCGCCGGCTCGATGGCGTTCAAGGATGCCTACGCGAAGGCTGACCCGGTGCTCCTCGAGCCGATCATGGAGCTCGAGGTCACCGTTCCCGACGAGACCGTCGGTGCGGTGAACGGCGATCTCAACTCGCGTCGCGGCCGCCTCCATGGGATGGAACCGGCGGCGGGAATGACCACGATCAAGGCCGAGGTGCCGATGGCGGAGCTCCTCACCTATGCGCAGTCGCTCACCTCGATGACGGGTGGTCGCGGTGACTACGCGATGCACCTCCTCCGCTACGAGGAGGTTCCGACCCACGTGGCCCAGAAGATCGTCGACGAGAACCGCAAGGCACGCGAGACGGCGCACGCCTCGTAGCAGACCCCGGCGCGTCCGCGCAACCGTGCGAGCATTCTCCCTGCACCGGGGTATAGTTGGCGCCCCATGCGGGTGACCAAGGCCAACGTGACGCGAACGTGCGCGGTTTGCGACCGGACACTCCTGATGGGAGAGAGCACGTCGCGGTTCTCGCCGGACGGGCACGAGTTCGTCGACGTCTGCCCGCTGTGCAGCGAGGTTGCCCTCGATCACGGGTGGGTGCGCGAAGGGCACGCGGTCTCGATCGCGATCCAATCCACGGGTCGGCGACGGCGCCAGAAAACGCTCTGGCAGACGCTTCTGGGAGCGCGTGACGTCGAGCCAGAGTTCGTTGCCTCCGAGCCGATCCTACGGCGCCTCTCCGATGACGAGCTCGCGCTCGTCGAGGCGGCCGACCTCTTCAACCAGAGTCAGTTCCGACGCACGATCGCGGGTGTTGCCAAGAGCCTCGGATCGCCAACGGCGTCGATCGTCCCGCTCTCCGGAGTCAACGCGGAGACGGTCGTGACCTTCGCCTGGGACATCACCTGGTACCAGTACCGCATCTCGCCCGAGTCGGGTCAGCCGGTCAGGATCGCCGAGCGCGGCCACGACGCCAGCGAGATCGAACCCTCGTTCACCCGGTGGAACGCCTCGGTCGACGACGACGGGCGGCTCGTCCCCGACCTCGTCCGGGTCTAGCCCCGTGGCGGTAGTCGACACGGCGACCTCGGTCGCGGGGCTGCTCGAGCGGCTCGGGGTCGACCCTGAAGGCGTCTCCGATGGCGAGCTCACCGTACGGACGCCGATCACCGGCGAGGAGATCGGTCGCGTGCCGCGGACGGATGCGAGCGCCACGGACGCAGGTGTCGCACGCGCGGTGTCGGCGTTCGAGAGTTGGCGCGAGGTGCCGGCGCCGCGCCGCGGCGAGCTCGTGCGCCTGCTCGGCGAGGAGCTGCGGCGCGAGAAGGAGTCGCTCGGTGCGCTCGTCACGCTCGAGGTCGGGAAGATCTCGCAAGAAGGCCTGGGCGAGGTGCAGGAGATGATCGACATCTGCGACTTCGCGGTCGGCCTCTCGCGGCAGCTCTATGGCCGTTCGATCGCATCGGAGCGCCCCGGCCACCGGCTCACGGAGACCTGGCATCCACTCGGCCCGGTCGCGGTGATCAGCGCGTTCAACTTCCCGGTCGCCGTGTGGAGCTGGAACGCTGCGCTCGCGCTCGTCTGCGGCGACCCCGTGATCTGGAAGCCGTCCGAGCGCACACCACTCACCGCCATCGCCACCACTGCGCTGCTCGAGCGCGCGGCCCAGCGGTTCGGCGAGGTGCCGGAAGGGCTGTTCGAGGTCGTGATCGGGGGGGCCGACCGGGCGCTGCAGCTCGCCGACGACCCGCGGATCCCGCTCGTCTCGGCGACCGGGTCGACGGAGATGGGGAAGGCGCTGGCGCCCCGGGTTGCCACGAGGCTCGGGCGCTCACTGCTCGAGCTCGGCGGCAACAACGCCGCCATCGTCGCACCAAGCGCCGACCTCGATCTCGTCGTGCGCGGCGTCCTGTTCGCCGCGGTCGGCACCGCCGGTCAGCGGTGCACGAGCCTCAGACGGCTGATCGTGCACCGCTCGCTCGCAGACGAGCTCGTCGAGCGGCTCGCGTCGGCCTACCGCAGCATCCCGATCGGAGACCCCCGCGAGCCGGGCACGTTGGTCGGGCCGCTCGTCACCGGTGAGTCGTTCGGGCGGATGGAGGCTGCGCTCGGTCATGCGCTCGCCGACGGCGGCGAGATCGTCGCCGGCGGAGGCCGCGCGCTCGAGGATCGTTGGCCCGCCGCCTGGTATGCCGAGCCCACGCTCGTGCGCATGCCGCGTCAGACGGCGGTCGTGGCGCAGGAGACGTTCGCGCCGATCCTCTACGTCCTCACCTACGACGAGCTCGAGGAGGCGCTAGCGCTCCAGAACGGCGTTCCGCAGGGACTCGCGTCGTCGATCTTCACCACCGACCTCCGCGAAGGCGAGCGCTTTCTTGCGGCGGCCGGCTCGGACTGCGGGATCGCGAACGTCAACATCGGGCCGAGTGGGGCCGAGATCGGCGGCGCATTCGGGGGTGAGAAGGAGACCGGTGGCGGCCGCGAGTCCGGTTCGGATGCGTGGAGGGCCTACATGCGCCGCCAGACGGCGACCGTGAACTACACGAGCGAGCTCCCGCTCGCCCAGGGCATTACCTTCGACGTCCCCTGACCGCGCGGCTCTACACCGACGGTGGCGCGCGCGGCAACCCCGGGCCTGCGGCCTGTGCGTTCGTCCTCGAGGGAGACGACGGCACGGTGATCGACGCACGCGGCGAGACGATCGGCGTGGCGACGAACAACGTGGCCGAGTACTCGGCTCTCGTCGCGGGACTGGCGCGTGCCATCGAGGCGGGTCTTGGCGAGCTCGAGGTGGTTTCCGACTCCGAGCTGATGGTGAAGCAGATGCGTGGCGAGTACCGCGTGAAGAACGCCGACCTCCGAGCGCTGTTCGTCGAGGCTTCGAGCCTCGCGCGCGCGGTCGGGAAGGTCACCTACACCCACGTGCGGCGCGAGCACAACGCGCTGGCGGATCGGCTCGTGAACGACGCGCTCGATGAGGACTCTTTGGCTGGGCCGGAGAGCGCCAGGTAGCGACCGCCTAGAGCCGGTGCCGCTCTCCGAGGTACAGGTGCCAGAGGAGCTGCGCGGCGACAGAGCGGTACGGCCGCCAGCGCTCGCCGATCTTGTCGAGCTCGACCGCGGTCGGTCGTGTCTCGAGCGCTAGCGCCTGCTGAGTCGCGGTCTGGAGCGCAACGTCGCCGACGGGCCAGGAGTCCGGCCGCGAGAGGCAGGCGAGCAGGTACACGTCCGCCGTCCACAGGCCGATCCCGGGAAGAGCGACCAGGCGGGCTCGAACCTCGTCGTCGCGAAGCGTCGTGAGAGCGTCGAGGTCGAGGCTGCCGTCGAGCAGCGCGCCGGCGAGCGCCCGAGCGTAGCGCGTCTTCTGGCGGCTGAAGCCCACCGCCCTGAGCGTGGCGTCGTCGAGCGCGAGCACCGCACCGGGGGTGACGGAGGCGACCTCGGCCGCCAGGCGGTCGAAGGCGGCCCGCGCCGAAGCGAGCGACACCTGCTGCTCGAGGATCAGCAGCACGAGCGTCGCGAAACCGGGCTCGCGCCGCCACAGCGGAGGACGCCCGAACCGCTCGACGATCGCCGCGAGCGCGGGATCTGCGTCGGTCAGCGCACGCACGGCCGCCCGGAAGGAACGCTCGGTCACCCCACCGTTGTAGCGACGCGGGCCGTCGGCTACGCTCAGTGACGATGCATCGCGCGCAGGCAACGCCCCTCTCCGCCGGCTTCGGCCTGCTCATGCGCGGCCTCCTCCTTCCCCGCTAGGGGAAGCAAGCGACGCACATACAGCCGCCGTGCTCCCGCACAAGCAGGGAGAGATGCGTCCTCGAGCGAAGGAGAACCCAGCGATGCCGATGCCGTTCCACAAGTACCGCCCCTACGAGATCGTCGAGCTTCCCGACCGGACGTGGCCGGACGTCGTCCTCGACCGGGCGCCGATCTGGTGCTCGACCGACCTGCGCGACGGCAACCAGGCGCTCGTCAACCCGATGGACACGGCCCGCAAGCGTCGCTTCTTCGACCTCCTGGTGCGTCTCGGCGTCAAGGAGATCGAGGTCGGCTTCCCCGCCGCCTCCAAGACCGACTTCGACTTCGTCCGGACGCTCGTGGAGGAAGGGCTCGTTCCCGACGACACCACGATCGCGGTCCTCACGCAGGCCCGTCCGGAGCTCATCCAGCGGACGTTCGAGGCCGTCGCAGGTGCAAAGCGTGCGATCGTGCACCTCTACAACTCGACCTCTGTCACGCAGCGTCGCGTCGTGTTCCGGATGGACCGCGACGGCGTGAAAGGGCTCGCCGTCCATGGCGCGGAGGTGTGCAAGGAGCTCGCCGCCGATGCGAGCGGGGAGATCGTCTTCCAGTACTCCCCGGAGAGCTTCCACCACACCGAGCTCGACTACGCGCTCGAGGTGTGCGAGGAGGTCGCCGAGGTCTGGGGCCCGACGCCGACCGACCGGATGATCGTCAACCTGCCGACGACCGTCGAGCAGTTCCCCCCGAACGTCTACGCCGACCGGATCGAATGGTTCTGCCGGCGCTTCTCGCGCCGCGACTCGGTCATCGTGAGCGTCCACCCGCACAACGACCGGGGCACGGCGGTCGCGACCGCGGAGCTCGGGCTGATGGCCGGCGCCGAGCGGGTCGAGGGCTGCCTGTTCGGGAACGGCGAGCGGACCGGCAACGTCGATCTCATCACGATCGCGCTCAACCTGCTGACCCAGGGAGTCGACCCGAAGCTTGACCTCTCCACGATCGACGAGACCCGCGCGATCGTCGAGGAGTGCAACGAGCTGCCGGTCCACCCCCGCCATCCCTATGTCGGTGAGCTCGTCTACACCGCCTTCTCGGGCTCGCACCAGGATGCGATCAAGAAGGGAATGCACGCCCAGGAGCGCTCGGGCGACGACACCTGGGACGTCCCGTACCTGCCGATCGACCCGCAGGACCTCGGTCGCTCGTACGAGGCGATCATCCGCGTGAACTCGCAGTCCGGCAAGGGCGGAGTGGCGTACCTGATGGAGGCCGAGCACCACCTCGAGCTGCCGCGCGGGCTACAGGTCGACTTCGCGCAGAAAGTGCAGGCGATCACCGATGCGCGCGGGGGGGAGCTGACGGCGGGCGAGCTGATGGCCGCCTTCCGCGAGCACTACCTCGACGTGACGACGCCCTGGGAGCTCGTCTCGACAACGCACGAGTCGGGCACTGAGGGCGACCGGCTCGTCGCCCGGATGCTCAAGGACGGTGACGCGGTCGAGGTCGAAGGTCGCGGCAACGGACCGATCGCCGCGCTCGTCCACGGGCTCGAGCAGCGGCTCGGGATCGCGATCGACGTGCGCGAGTACCACGAGCACGCGATGGGAAAGGGGGAGGACGCGACCGCGGCCGCCTACGTCGAGGTCGACGTCGATGAGGAGGTCGTCTGGGGTGTCGGGATCCACCCGTCGATCGTCACCGCGTCGCTGCGCGCCGTCGTCAATGCGGTCAACCGTGCCGTCGCGCTCCGCGCCGCCCAGGATGCGGTGGCAGCCGCCTTCCTCGAACCATCGGGCTGAGCCATCCGACGAAGGGCGGTTAACCGAACCCGCATCCACGGGGCGGCCGCACTGTCCCGGCGAGCCCCATGTGTGAGCCTCCGATTGCAACCACACAACCGCGCAGTCGAAGGAGCTCACACAATGATCCGCAGCGGAGACACACTTCACAACCCCGTCACAGGCGAGACCGTCCACATCGTGCGCTCTGCCTCGGAGACCGGCGGCGAGTACGTCCTCGTCGACGTCAAGGTCGAGCCGGACGGGTTCGTCGCGGCAAAGCACGTCCACCCGTACCAGACCGAGGTGTTCGAGATCCTCGACGGCATCGTCGGCTTCGAGGTGGGCGGCAAGGAGTTCCTCGCCTTCCCCGGCGAGACGGTCACGGTCGAGCCCGGGACGGCGCACCGCTTCTGGGGCGCCAGCGAGACGCCCGCGCGCTTCCGCTGCGAGGTGCGGCCGGCGCTTCAGTTCGAAGCGCTCCTCGCCACCATGTACTCCCTGGCGGCCGACGGGAAGACGAACAACAAGGGAATGCCGAACCCCCTTCGGCTCGCGGTCATCGCGCAGCACCACTTCGACGACGTGCGCCTGCCGTTCCCGCCCGTGTGGATGCAGCGGCTCGGGCTCGTGTTCGGCGCGCCGCTCGGCCGGCTCGTCGGGTACTCGGCGACGTACGAGGGCTCTGCCTCGTCGGAGCCGGCGCTCGCGATCTGACGCGGTCGACTTTCGCGGCGCGTGCAGGCGGTTTGTGCCTCACGCGCCGCGGCGGCGACCGCTACCCGGCTCGTCCGCGGCTATACTTGACCCCCCACGCGGATGTAGCTCAGTTGGTAGAGCGTCTGCTTGCCATGCAGAAGGTCGTCGGTTCGAGCCCGATCATCCGCTTCGAGAAACCCGCTGGAAACGGCATTCTTCTTGTGTCCAGGTTCGGCAGCGAGAGGCGCCCGGACCTCGTGGGGGCCGAGCAACGATCGCAAGAGCTCGTCGGATCGGCGCGTCAGCAATAGGCGTAACCGTTGTCGCATGAACGTCTCGTTTCGCACCCCTTTGGCGGGATCAAGATGAACAGGTAGTTCTCAGGCGTAGCGCAGCGCATCGCCCGGCCGCAGGCGCGTGGCGCGCCGGATCGGCACGAGAGCGATCAAGGCTGCAAGCAGGACCGTGCCGATGAGGGCGATGACGATGTTCCAGGGCGGGAACACGACCGGGAACTCGACGTTCACGATCTGCTTCACGAGCCAGACGAGGCCGACCTCGAGCAGATAGCCGAGCGGGATCCCGAGCAAGCAGCCTGCGACCGCGACTGCGACGCCTTCCGTCAGGAAGATGCGCCGGACGTCTCGCGCTCGCGCGCCGATGCAGCGGAGCACGCCGATCTCGCGCGTGCGCTCGAGCACGCTCATCGTGATCGCGTTGGCGAGCCCGACCATGCTGATCGCGACGATGATGAATCCGAGTACTGCGACAGAGGTCGTGATGGTGCGGTTCTCGGCGACGTTGTCCCGCTCCTCGACGTACGTGATCTCGCCGCCGACGTCGTAGCCGAGAGCCGTGAGCCGGTCCTCGAGCGCGGTCATGGTCCGGTCGATCAGGGCGTGGTCACCTGTGGTCGTCTTGATCCAGTAGGTACTCGTCCCGCTCGGCGCACCCAGCACGGACCGCACCGTGGTCAGCGGGACGAACAGCACGGTCCCGTTCTCCTGTTGATTCTTTGCGATGCCGATGATGCGCAACGGTGCAGCACCGCCCGCCGTCGAGAGCGTGATCCGATCGCCGACCTTCGTGCCTGTTGCGAGGGCGAGGTTTCGCTCGATCACAGCGACGCGCTCGCGCCCCTGTTCCTCGGCGGCGGTGAACCAGCGGCCGTCCGAGAGGCGGTAGCGGAAGAGCGGCTCGCGGGGCACGCCCCACACGAAGGCCTCTTCGCCGGCGAGCTCGACGTCGGTGACCAGGGCCGGCTGCGCGGCCGCGACTCCGGGCGTCGCGCGGATCGTCTTCGCGGCGTGTTCGTCGAACAGCTTGCTGCCGCTCGTCCAGACGCGCAGGTCCTCGATGTGGTCGGCCCACTCGGCCCTTGTCGTTTGCGTCACCGATGCCGCCAGCCCGAGGGTTGCGAGCAGATTGCCGACCGCGAGCGCGACGATCACCGCTGTCGCGATGCTCCGGCGCTTGCGCCGGCCCACACCGCGCAGCCCGATCTGCATGGTCCGCGGCGCGAAGCGGAAGCGGCGCAGAATCCGATCCGCGGCTCCCTGTCCGCCGATCGCCGAGCCGGTCGACTCGAGCGCCTCGCGAAGGTCGATTCGCGTCGCGCGGCGAACCGCCGGTAGAGCTGCGAGAGGCGGCGCGAGGATGCCGACCGCGAGACTGACGAGCAGCACCCGTGAATCGACGCCGAAGCCGACGTCGACGGCCCAGAACGTCTGGCCGAAGTAGCCGGCGAGCAGGTTCGCGAGGACGATCCCGAGCACGGCTCCGGCGACCGCGCCGAGAGCGCCGAGAAGGACCGCCGTCCTCGTGTAGACGAATGCGATCTGGCGGCGCCGCGCGCCGAGCGCCCTCATCACCCCGATCTCACCGGTCTGCTCGGAGACGAGCGTCGTCATCGTGTTCGAGATGAGGACGAGCGACGAGAGCAGCGCCAGCACGGTGATCACGCTCAGGAGCTCCGCGAACTGGGCGGTCTCGGCCTTCCCCGGCCAGTCGCCGGGCGCCCGAATCTCCGGCAGGCTGGAGAAGCCCGAGAACCCGGGCACCGAGCGGAGATAGCTCCGCACCGCCTCGACCGTCTTCGCGGCCGCGGCGGGGCTCGGGTCACGGAGCAGCAGGGCGAGCCTGTTGTAGCCCGCCCCGCCGTTGAGCTTTGCGACGGTGTCCGCGGTCGTGTAGAGGACGATCACGTCGTCGTCCTGGACGTCCTCGCCGCCGGTCGTGTTGCGGGCCCGACCGCTGACCGGAAGCTCGACACGGCCGTCGCCCGGCGACGCTTGCCCGCCGGCGGCGCCGACGAGGGTCACCGTGTCACCGGCGCCGACGTCGAGGAGGCCGACGTTCGCATTCTGCACTTCGGCGGCGACCTCGCCCGGGGCGGGGAGCGTCCCGGAGTCGACCCGCACGAGGTCGACGTGCTGGCGCGCGAAGTCCCTCACGCCGATGAGACGCGCCGGAGCGCGCCGCTCGCCCACGAGCACCCGCGTCTCCATGCTCGACCGCGGTTCGACCGCGGCGACGTTCGGCAGCGCCGCCAGCTCTGCGAGCTGCTCGGCATCGAGTGTCAGCGGTCGCATCGACACCGCCACGTCCGCGAGGCGACCGGCGCGCACCTCCTCCTGCATCGAGGCGTCGATCAGCGACGGAATCGCGAAGAACCCGAAGCTCGCCACCGCGAGCGCGAGCGTCGCGACGGTGAAGAACGTCCGCGCCTTCCGCCTCGTCAGATCGGTGATCGACTTGCGCAGCAGCGCGGACACGAGCGCGCTCCCTTCACGTCGCGACGAGGCCGTCGCGAATCGTGATCACGCGGTGCGCGCGGCGCGCGAGCTCGCGGTCGTGTGTCACGTAGAGGACAGTCTTGCCCTGGTTGCTCAGCCGGTCGAGCAGCTCGAACATCTCGGCCGCGGTGCCCGTGTCGAGGTTGCCCGTCGGCTCGTCGCCCACGATGAGCTTCGGGTCGGCCGCCAGTGCGCGCGCAATCGCCACCCGTTGCTGCTCGCCGCCCGAGAGCTCGGCGGGCAGGTGGTCGAGCTTGTCTGCGAGGCCGACGAGCTCGAGGTTGTGCGTCGCACGCTCGAACCGCTCACGCTTCGAGCCGCGGTGGGCGAAGTCGAGGGGAAGGACCGCGTTCTCGAGCGCGGAGAGGGTCGGCAGCAGCTGGAAGAACTGGAAGACGATGCCGACGTTCTGACCGCGCCAGACTGCAAGCTGCTCCTCGCTCATCGTGTCGAGGCGCATGCCGTCGACCGTCACCGCGCCGGCAGTCGGCCGGTCGATGCCGGTGATCATGTTCAGGATCGTCGTCTTGCCGCTCCCCGACGGGCCGACGACCGCGACCAGCTCGCCTGCCTCGACGGTGAGGTCGATACCCCGGAGCGCCCGATAGTCGAGCCTGCCCATCCGGTACACCTTCTCGACGCCCTCGAGCTCGATCAGCGGCTTCCGCGTCGCGTACTGCGGCGGTGTCACGCCTGGTTGCCGGCACCGTTATCTGCGTCTCGCTCACCTCGTCTGACAGTGAGCGTGACGCTCCCGGGGCCCGACGCCATCGGAAACGGCCCCATTTCAGGCTGCGGCGAACTACCGAAAAGACCGCATTGAGCCGCCGCGGTCATGCCCGAGGATGCCGTACGCGAGGTGACGCACGCTGTCACCCGCAACGGTGTCTCGTCGTGACTGCGGACAACCACGCCACATCCGTGGTCACAATGGTCACACTCGGCGTTCGTTCGGGTTCGCTCGTGTTCGGTCGATTCTCAGAATGCTCTGCAAATCGGACGTTTCAGCGAACAGAAGCGAACGGGCGCGAACGTTCGCGCTGACTTGCAATGCAGAAGGTAGTCGGTTCGAGCCCGATCATCCGCTTCATGAAAAGGCCCGCTCAGGCGGGCCTTTTCTTTCTAGGGAACTGACGGAAATCGGTCCCATCGTCTTGATGTCAACACGAATGTCAACCCGCGCCCGCGACGCCACCCCTCGCCACCGTCTCCAAAATGACGGCTTCGCGTCCTCGTGAGCGTGCCTTGGTCGTGTTTCCGTTCTCTGGCGCATAGTCTCCTCGTTGCTAGGGGATCTGGCCGCGCGCACAACAAGGTGCCGGTCGGGTCACCCCCTCGGGAAAGGGAGTTCCAGCATGAAACGCAGGTTCGCAACGTCGGCGGCAGCACTGGCTGCGCTCTTCGCTCTGGTTGCCTCGAACGGGGCGTTGGCCACGAGCCCGCCAGTGTTCGCCCCCAAGAAGAACGGCGTCTATGTCGGCACGATCAAGTCGGTCTTCGATCTCGCTGTGACCATGAAGGTGTCCAGCACCGGGCACTCCGCCCGGATTGTGTGGGCATGCGGTACGGGTCGCGGCAAGACCACTGTGCCGAACGTCCCGATCGACACCTCCGGAAAGTTCGCGGCGAGCGGCAACTTGTGGAAGGTGGGTGGGCGGTTTGTCTCCCCGACGGACGCGCGGGTCACGCTCAGCGACATCGGCTGTGGGGGGTCGAAGGGCTCGACCAAGCTGACACTCAAGTAGCGACGAACCGCGGCGGCGTATCTCGGGCCGCTCCAACAACCGAATTGACGCGGGCGCGTCGGCTCACACGATGTCAACCGCCGCCTGAAACCGGGCGCACACAGGAGGGTGTCCTGGGCCTCGTTCCTGAGCCTTTCGAGCACCCGCAACCTGGCGCACCCGTTCCGGGACGCTTGCCATGCAGAAGGTCGTCGGTTCGAGCCCGATCATCCGCTTCACGGAAGGCCCGCAAACGCTGCCTGCTGTGTGAAGACACTCGTTCTCGCGGGCCTAACTACCGGCAGGTGCCGCAGGAGTCGCAGACCCAGTCGCCGATGTGTCCCGGAATAGCACCACGCTCGTCACGAGCATCCAGACGAGCATCAGCAGCAGCGCGATGAAGTCGGCGAAAGGGATGAACAGCGCGATCCCCAGTACGAGCGCGATCCATCCGAGCCAGCGATAGATGTGGAGGCGGGGGATGAGGCAGCCTGCTGCGCCGAGCATCATTACGCCAAATCCGGCGTTGAACGCGACCCAGCTGTTCCCATCGATGAGGTTGAGGGCCTGAAGTGCTGCTGGTGAGGTGTCGTTGGTGGCTCCGTCGGTCTTCGCGAAGATGATGGCACCCAGCAGCGCGATGATCGCTCCCGTCAGGACGCTGCCGCCGACGACCACGTGTCCCCAGACGTCCCGGGAGTCAGCGCCGCGCACCGCTGTCGCGATGCTCACGGCGAAGAACACGAGGAAGGGGATCGACGCCACGAAGAGGAAGGCCGCTATCACCTGCCGCGCCTGTTGATCGTCGTAGAAGGTCGCCACCTCTGACCCCGAGGCCGTGCTGTCGGGCGTGTCGCCACCGAGCCCGACGACCGTGACGAGGACGAGAATCACGAACACCAACCCACTCAGCGGAAGCCACCGTCGCGCGTCCATCGTCAACTCCTAACTCCTCGGCGTCGTGATTGAGAAGACCGTCGCTCGCGAGCATGAACGGCTGTCGAACCAGATGCAAGAGACGGCGGGCCAGGACGGATCGACGTCGCTTGCAGGCGATGAGACCACGTCGCCGAGTCCGCTGGACTGCAAGCGGACAGCGATCAGGCGGCACACGGCGGAACGGGACGGCCGCCCGACCGGGTTGCCGGCTACACATGCCGACGCCGGCCCTGTCGGTAGTGCCTCTGACCGGACGGGTCACGGCGGCGTGTCCCGCGCCCCCGGACGGGTCGCGAGCGTCCAGTAACTGCTCAGTGGCTGGAAACGCCAGCCGCGGCTTCGCAATCGGGCGCTCGCGTCGCCGTAGTCGCCCGAGTGGATGACGACCCGGTCGATGTGCTCGCGGTCGAGCACCTCGGACTCGTTCGGGATCGGCAGGTAGGTCACTGGCCGCGACCGCGAGCCGCCGTAGAGCAGGTAGGACGGATCGTCCGAGTCGAGAAGCGCGCCGATCCGCTGGGATGCGGGGACGATCCGGTCGAGCTCTTTCGTCGCGGCGCCAACCGGCGGGAGAAAGGGGTTCGAGAGCGCCTCCGCCTGACTCAGCTCCCACGGGAGGGGCCCGGATCTCCCGATGGGCTTGAGGACGTTTCGCACGTGTGCCAGCGTCACGGTCAGCGCGGCCACCGTCACGATCGCCAAGCCCGCCGACCGGCGCCGGAAGAGCGTGGCGCAGAGGGGCATCGTGACGGCGACCGGGACGATCAACAGTCGCGAGACCCAGGGGTTGTACTTCGCGGTCAAACCGAAGAGGACGACGAAGATCGGCAACGTGAGGGCGACCACGAGTCGGCGTGGATCGATCCCTCGGCTCAGCGCAAGCACTGCACCTCCCACGACCGCAAGGATCGCGACACCTCCCAAGGGCCCGAACGACGAGTAGTCCTCGGCCACCTGCCTGCCGACGTCCCAGGAGAACGCTCCCGAGGTCGAGTCTTTGGAGTTGACGGGTAACCGGACCACGCTGGCGAGCCCGTGGAACGCGTAGGCCGCTCCGAGCACGATCACCGGCGACAGGAGAGCGGCGGCGCCCACCGCCGTGCCTGCGAGATGCGCGCGCGAGAACTGACGTGCACCGAGGGCTGCACCCACGGCTGCTGCGAGGAGCGCCGCGGCCGCGAGGCCCAGCACGAGCACGGTCCACGTTCCGAATCCGGAGAGGTCCAGCATCCGGTACACCACCCGGTACGCCGTCGAAACGCTGCCGGGAAACGAAGGACTGGCGGTGTGCTCCACGCGGCCCTCTCCGTAGCCGAGGGCATGGCCCGTTGCAGCCAGGTTACGGACATAGCCCCACGCGCCCAGCGCGAGGAACGCCGCGGCGGCCGCGACCCCGAGGACGCCCGCGGAGCGTCGGCCCCTGAGGAGCGCGAGCGCGAAGAGCACCGGAAGGACGAACGCGGTCGTGAGCTTGACACCGAGCCCGAGCCCGATGGCCACCCCGGCCAGGGCGAGATCGATCGACCGTCCGTGCAGGATCAGCGCCGTCGCAGCCACCGCGCACGAAGCCGCGACGAGGTCGTTCTGGGCCGTCGTCGACTCGAGGGCGACGACCGTGAGGGTGACGAACAGCAGGGCTGCCGCGGCCGAAGCGCCCTGTCCGTATCCGAGCCGGCGTGCCGCAGCGTAGATCCCGACCACGATCGCCAGCTGAGCGAGGTACTGGGGCAGAGCGAACAGCGCACCGGTTCCTGTCGCCACGAACAGGAAGAGAATCTCCTGCTCGGCCAGCGGCTGAAACTCGTTGATTCGAGCCGTGGGGGCATTCGGAATCCAATAGACGCCGCCATGCTGTGCCCAGGCCGCCGCCCGTGCGAGGTGGTATGTGAGCGAGTCCCAGTTGTTCGGTGGCGCGGTCAGGACGAGTGCGAGCTCGTACGCGAGAACGAGGCCGGCAACGACGGCGAGCGACACGACGACCGGGTCACGGGCGAGCCGTGCCAGCTGTGTGCGTGATTCTCCGATCCCGAGGCCGGGTCTGCCGCGCGCCCACCAGACCGCCGCGGCCGCGACCAGGAGCGCGGCTTCGGCGGCCGCCAGTCCGCCGCGGGTAACGGCCCGGAATGGGGACAGCACGGTCGTGAGGACGGTCGTCTCGACCACGAGCGCGAGGTAGACGGCGAGCATGGTGGAGGCCAGGCTCTCGAGCCGCAGGCAAGCCGCTGCGAGCAATGCCGTCGCGACCGCCGCCACGATGAGGACGGTTGGGATCACCGCGCGAGTATGAACCAGCGCCCCGAGGATCCTCGAGGACGCCAGACGACCGAACGGGTTCGCTGCTGGAGCCTCCTCGGGATGCAGTCAGCAGCGAGTTGACGCCGTTGGCTGCGGCTCGTTAGCGTCGAACCATGGCATGTCGGGTCGTATGTGTCTCGCGCGCACGTGGCGCGGAGGGCGAGGAGGTGGGCCGGCTCGTCGCCGACCGCCTCGGCTTCAGGTACGTCGACGACGACATCGTCGCCTGGGCGGCGGCGAAGGGGGGGATCTCCCCCGGTGAGGTGGCGGACGAAGAGCAGCGCAAGTCGCTCGTCGCGCGTCTGCTCGAAGCGATGGCCGCGGGCGGAGGGAGCGAGATGGCCGGGGGCTTGTCGCATTGGCGAGCCGGGGACGAGCTGAGCAGCGACGACATCCGTGCCTTGATCGGCGAGGCGGTCGAACAGACGGCGGCACGAGGAAACGTCGTGATCGTCGCGCACGCCGCCTCCTACGCCGCGACACCTGGGTGGGACGCGCTCCGAGTCCTGGTCACGGCATCGCCCGACACGCGTGCCGCTCGCATCGGCGCTGCAGAGGGTCTCGATCCGACCCAGGCCACGCGTGCGGTGAAAGACGCGGATGCGAGCCGCCGTGACTACCTCAAGCGGTTCCACAACGTGGCAGAGGAGTTGCCCACCCACTACGACCTCGTCCTCAACACAGACGTCCTCTCGGTCGAAAGGGCTGCTGACCTGGTGTCACGGACTGCCTCGTCGATGTAGGGCGCACAGCGCCGAGGGCTCGAGGCGTGGACGGGAGGCTGTCGAGAGAGTCGTCGCGGCGCGCAGCCGCCGCCAGCGACCGCTCGGCCACCTGAACGTGTAGTGCGGAAGGCCCCCGGTGGGGGGCCTTCCGCAGCTCAGCTCCCGTTTCTCGCCTCGCGCAGCGCGCGCGGCCAGATGCCCTGCTTGCCCGGCGACAGGATCCCGTTCGGGTCGAGCGCGTCCTTGATCGTCTCGGCGAAGCGCCGGTACGCGTGGTCGTTGAAGCTGTACTGGTCGGTGGCGAGGTCCATGAAGTCCAGGTGCGCCCGGTACTCGCCATAGCCGTGCTTGGCCGCCTCGCGGACGAGCAGCTTGGACGTGTCGTAGGCGCGCCGTGTCTGAGCCTCGTCCTTCGTGTCGAAGATGACCATCGTCACGTGGATGAAGCTTCGGGCGTTGATCGGGATCAGCACGGCCGCGTAGTCGAGCCCGGCCTTCTCCTCGACGAGGCCTCGCAGAAGATCGCGCACCGCCACGGCCTCCTGCCCCGTGAGACGGGCGACCGGAGAGAAGCCGATGTGCCCGCCCTCCTCGCCGCCGTACCAGCCGGTCATCTGGTTGATCTCGAGGTTCGGGGCGCCGCCCTGGACCCGATCGAACGGATGCTGCAAGCCCGGGATGTCGGCCGGCGTGTGCTTCGCGCCCCACACTTCGGCACCCGGAATCCGCTCGAAGGCCTCCTTGATCTTCCGGAAGCGATGGTCGACCACCGCCTCGTCGCCGTAGAGCGCGAAGCGCATCAGCCAGCGGCCGACTTCGAGCTCCCGCGCCATCCCATCGATCACCTCGTCCGGGATCGGATCCTCGCCCTGGTACCAGGGGGCCCTGGTCGACAGCACCGAGGCCATCGCGATCGTGTTCCAGATCTGCGGCACGTTCTCGATCGTCCGGTCGAGCATCAGCTGCCGCAGCACGTCCACGAGGGCGGGAAGGTCGTCCTCGTTCCACACACGCAGCCACAGCGGCATGTAGCACTCGGGCTCCGGCATCAGCCAGACGCCCATCTTCGTGACGATCCCGAAGTTCGACTGCATGAACAGCTGGTCGGGCGTCGGCCCGAGGCTGCGCTTGTAGACGTGCCAGGCGCGGTTGCCCGGCATTGCGCCCATTCCCGTCCGCATCAGGTCACCGTTCGGGAGCACGACCTCCATCCCGCACTGCCCCGACATGTCCGAGCCGTAGGGCAGATAGGTGGCGCCGTTCTCGAGGTAGTTGCCGATCACGCTGCCCCAGCCGAGATCTGGGATCGAGACCATCAGCTTGTGCCCTCCGGCCTGCACTGCGTCGTACAGGTCGAACCAGCGGACACCCGGCTCGACCACGGCGTAGGCGGACTCCTCGTTGATCTCGAGCACCTGGTTCATCCGCCGGAGGCTCAGGATCACCGAGCCCGTGAGCCGTGGCGCCGGGCCGCCATAGCCATTGTTCATGCCGGCGGAATGGGTCCACAGCGGAACGAGGTGCGTGTTCGCGATCCGGACGACCTCTTGCACCTCCTCGACCGTTTGCGGCATCAGCACGGCCGAAGCGGTGTAGTCGTCCCACGTCGGGGGGACGAAGGGGTCGCGGAACTCCCGCAGCTCGTTCTCGGCCGTGAGGACGGCGTCAGGCCCGAGTGCCGCGACGAACGACTCGAGCGCATGGTCGAGCTCTTTCTGGGAGAGGTGAGACGTGAGCATGCTCGTCATCAGGACCTCCGGCGGTGTCGGCTGCCCGGGCGAGGATTGCGACTCGATCCCGCCCGGCCGTTGAACAATCGCGAGCCAGTCCCAACTGCGGACGGCTCATCGCGTGGCTCGAGCTTCCCCCCGAGGCAGCTACTGGATCAGGTCGTGCAGCTCGTACCAGGCCTCGTGCGTCGGGGGCGCGAAATCACCCTCGGCGGCCTCCGTCATGAAGCGTTCGAGGATCGGGCCCAACCGCTCGGTCACGAATCGGTCGCCGGCCTCCCGCGACTCCCAGACGTCGAAGATCCGGAACACCCCGTCGGCGTGGTCGAACCCTGCCGTGTGCGCGATCAGCCCCTCGGGCGCCGACGTCAGGTCGAGCTCGGCCGCGATTGCGTCGTAGTTCGACGTCGAAACGTCGCCAGGCTCGAACGCAAACTCCTGGATGTATGCGACTGCCATGACCCTCCTCCTGGATTCGCTCACCTGACATCCTGTCATGCGTCGCCTCGAACAGGCGGGCACAGGGCGCGACTGCTGAACTTTCTGCCCCGACGACGAAGAGGGTGCTGGAGATGGCGACGTGGCTCATAACCGGAGCGAACCGAGGGATCGGGCTGGAGCTGTGCCGTCAGGCCCATGCACGTGGCGAGACGGTGATTGCGGCCTGCCGTTCAGGCTCGAGTGAGCTGCGAGCCGTTGGCTGCGAGGTCGTCGAGCGCGTCGACGTCACCAGCGACGACGTCGGCGCCGTGCTCGATGATGCGTTGAGGGACAGGGCCCCCGACGTCGTCGTCCAGAACGCCGGGCTCCTCCGTCACGACCCGCTCGAGCGACCCGACCTCGCGGCCGCCAGAGCGCAGTACGAGGTGAACGCGCTCGGGCCGCTTCGCGTGACGCTCGCCCTCCTGGACCGGTTGCGCCCCGGTGCGAAGCTCGCGCTGGTCTCGAGCCGGGCGGGATCGATCGGCGACGGCCCGTCCGGCGGGCTCTACGGCTACCGGATGTCGAAGGCGGCCCTCAACATGCTCGGCGCCAACCTCGCCGCTGACCTCGCCCCACGCGGCGTCCACGTCGTTGTCCTCCATCCCGGTTTCATCCGGACAGAGATGACGGGCGGAGCCGGAAACCAGGACCCCGCCGAGGCAGCCGCCGGTCTCCTCGCGCGAATCGACGAGCTCGATGCGAGCCGCAGTGGCCGGTTCTTCCACGCGAACGGGGACGAGATCCCATGGTGAGCGACCACGCGGTCGTCGCACGAGTGCGCGAGGCCCGGGCGATCGCGCTCCTGCGGCGCGTGGCCGGCGCCGAACGGGTCGCGCACGAGCTCGCCGAGGCGGGCGTCGAGGTTGTCGAGATCACGCTCGACTCCGACGATGCGCTGACGGTGATCACGCAGCTTCGCGAGCGTGGGGACATCGCCGTCCTCGCCGGCACGGTGAGGACGGCCGACGAGGCCCGCGCGGCCGTGAACGCTGGCGCCGAGGCGCTCGTCAGCCCCGTCCTGGCCCCTGCCGTGGCGGCAGTTGGCACCGAGCTTCGCGTTCCCGTCGTGGCGGGTGCGCTGACACCCACCGAGATCGAGACTGCGTGGCGGGCAGGCGCCGCGCTCGTGAAGCTCTTCCCGGCTCGGCTCGGCGGCCCTGCCTACGTCGCCGACGTGCTCAAGCCCCTGCCGGACGTCCCGCTCGTCTGCACGGGTGGCGTCACCGCCGAGAACGCCGGTGCCTACCTTGCCGCGGGTGCGGTCGCGGTTGCGGTCTCGTTCCGCGACGCCGACGACGTCGCCGCGGAGGCCGCCAGGCTCCTCGCCGCGGTGCATGACCCGACCTGAGTGCGTCAGGGGTCGGTCAGCTCTGCCTCGATCACAACTGACGCGATTCTCGACTCGCCGGGCGCCAGGAACGGCAAGCGCCCTTCGGCTCGATCGTGTGCCCGCCCGAGGACGGAGCAGTTCGCCGGCTCGAGCGCCATCGCATAGACACCCGGTGTCGGATCGATCCATTGCCACAGCCGCGGCAGGTCGAACGAGAGGCGTATGGCAAGGCTGACGTTCTCGTTCGTGACCGTAGCGGCCGTCGCTCCGTGATGCTCCCAGACCCATTCGCCCGCGGTGGTCGGACCTGGTGCGCGACGCCAATCGCCTGTGACCGCCTGCTCGTCGCGAGGCACGACCTCGTCCGCGTCCGTCTCGACCACTGCACCGTCGTCCCACAACGGCCAGCCGAGGTTGATGTGGTAGAGGACGGGTGCCTCGCACGACTCCGACCCCGTGTTCGTCGTCCGATCGACGAGCTCGAGTCGACCGCGACCCACGTCCGAGCGGATCGTCCGCTCGACCCGAAGACCGCGCGGGTCGTCGATCGTGGCGGTGCAGGCCACCGCCTCGGGCGAACGGGTGACCTCGATACCCGAAGCGCCGAGGAATGTGTACGTGCCGTGGAGGTCGAGCCCTTCCGACGGAGCGCCGACGTTGTCGAGCCCGCAGGTCGTCAGCAGCCCGCCACCCCACGACGTGCGCCAGTCCTCCGCCCGCGGCGCGTCCTCGCCGAGTGCTGAGAGCCAGGCGAGCGGGATCCCGTGAAACCATGCGGCGCCGATGTCGAGGCCCCGATCCGGGAGCAACCTGACGTGGATCCCGTCGTAGGGGTGGAGCGCGACGACCGGTCGCTGCGAGGCGAGCGCGACCTGGTCGAGGCTTCCGAGGCGGTCGGTCGGCGCCCGCATTCGTCAGTCTCGGGCGTGACCGACCGAGCCGTTGAGCGTCAGTCCTCCGTCGACGAGCAGCTCGTGACCGGTGATGTACCGCGCTGCGTCGGTCGCGAGGAAGACCGCGGCCCCCGCGATCTCCTCCGGCGAGGCGATCCGCCCGAGTGGGATCCGCGTCTCGTACGCTGCGCGCACCTCGCGTGTGTACGCGCGCTTGTTCAGCGGTGTGTCCGTTGCGCCCGGTGCGATCGCGTTGACCGTAATCCCCTGGGGCGCGAGCTCGACAGCGAGTACCTTCGTCAGGCCCACGACTCCGCCCTTGGCCGTGATGTACGGGGCGAGATCTGCGAGCGGTTGGACGTCCGCTGCAGAGGTGACGTTGACGATCCGCCCGCCGCGCTCGGCCATCGCGCGCGCCGCTGCGCGACAACCCCAGACGTACCCGAACAGGTTCGTGCCGAGCAGCGCATGCCAATCGTCGTCGTCGATCTCGACGAACGGGCGAACGAGCAGGCGAGCGGCGTTGTTCACCCACACGTCGATCGCCCCGAACACGTCGACCACCGTGGTCGCGAGCGCGTCGACTTGAGCGGAGTCGGACGTGTCGCCGACGAGCTGCAGCGACCTCCTACCGGCCTGCTCGATCGTGGTGGTCGTCTCATGCGCATCGTCGAGTGAGATCCCGGCGACGTCCGCTCCCGCTCGTGCGAGCGCGACGGCGATCGCCTGCCCGATGCCGCTCGAGGCGCCTGTGACCACCGCCACGCGGCCGGTCAGGTCGAAGGGGGACTCGGAGCTCACCCGGCCCGACGCTAGCGGGGCGTCGATGCGGAAGCAACGGCTGGAGCCGGGGCACCGACAAGCGCGCCGAGCAACCGTCTCACGCATGGCAGGAGCGTCGCGAGCGGCTCGGGCTCGCCCGAGGCGAGCGCCTCGAGCTCGATCCCCTCGAGCGACGTGACGAGAATCCAGGCGTCGGTCTCCGGAGCGGTGCTGCCCAGCGCGGCGAGCGCGGGTGCTGCGACGCCTGCATAGGCTGCCGTCCAGGCACGTGCCATGGGCTGCAGCTCGGGACGGCGCGCGGCCTCGAACGAGAGCGCGTAGTAGATGAGTTGCGTGTGGCGCTCGTCGGCGAGGCGTGCGGCCAGCTGTGCGGTGATCCGCTCGGCCACGACGTCGACATCGACCGGGGCACCGGGGACGAGGAGCGGTTCCGAGGCCAGGGTCGCGACGTCCTCGGCCATGCAGAGCGCGAACGCCTCGCGGAGCAGCTCGTCCTTCGAGGCGAAGTAATACGTCGTGGCGGCGAGCGGGACGCCGGCCTCGGACGCAACCGAGCGATGCGTCACCGAGCCGCCGCCCTCGCGTCCGAGAAGCCGCAGCGTCGCCTCGAGGATCGCGCGCCTCCGCGCCTCCCCCCGCGGGCGCATCAGTGTGAGCCGCTGAGGTTCAATCCGATGACGCCGGCCACGATGAGCGAGAGGCTACCGAGCTTGAGCGCGTTGACCGGCTCGCCGAGCGCCGCGATCCCGATCGCCGCGATGGCAGCCGTCCCGACTCCGGCCCACACCGCGTACGCCGTCGAGATGGAGAGGCCCTTCAGCGTGAGGGACAGGAACACGAACGAGAGCCCGTACCCGATCACGACGATCGCCGACGGCACCGGGTTCGAGAATCCGTTCGTCGACCGAAGCGCGACCGTGCCGGCGACCTCGGTGGCGATCGCGAGGAACAAGGTGAACCAAGGCATTATGGTACAAGTGTACCAGAAGGATGGGTCAGGCGAGCAGATCGGAGACCGGGGCGGAGACGACCAGCTTGAAGCCCGTCCGCCCGCCACCGCTCGGCGCCCACTCGCCGCTCGGGCGGAAGCCAAGCCCTTCGTAGAGCGCGCGGGCTGGCTCGTTGGCCTCCTGCACGAACAGCACGACGGTGGTCGAGCCCCGGCCCAAGGCCCATTGCGCCACCTCGCGGATGAGCGAGCGTGCAATTCCGCGACCGCGCGCCTCGGACGCGACCCACATCGAGATCAGTTGTACCTCGAGCGGGTCGACCCGCTCGAATCCGCCGACGACGCCGACCCATGCGTCGTCCTCTTCGGCGACGAAGAGCGCCTTCGTGTCGCCCGCCGAGGCCTCGGCGACCCACTGACGCCAGTACGCGTCGGGCTCTTGGACGACGTTCTCGTAGCGGGTCGAGAAGAACGCGGCATCGTCACGGAGCATGCGCAGCCGGACGTCACGCCAGCGTTGCCACTCGTCCGGTCTGACCCGTCTGATCTCGATGGAGCGAGGCTACCCGCGACCGGTGGGCAGGATCGCGATGACCCTTGCGGGGGCGCCCGAGCCGGCGACGACCGGGATCACCCCGACGACGAGCCACGCACCCCGTGACGGCAGGCGGTCGAGCCCGACGAGTCCTTCGACCTGCCACAGACCGGCGGGGAGGGTCAGGTTGTGAACCGCGTAGTCGCGCGAGGAGCCCGGGTCGACGCCGAGCGTGTCGATCCCGATCCCGACCACGCCGCGATCGACCAGCAGGCGGGCTGCGTCGACCCCGAGCCCTGGGAAGTCGAGCGGCTCACCGAGGTAGCGCGACGCATCGATCGTGAACGCGTCCCAGCCGGTGCAGACGACGACCGCGCTGCCGGCTGCGATGGTGCCGTGCTCGCGCTCGTCGTCGAGGACGATCGCCGCGCCGAGCTCGCGGAGCCCGTTGGCGACCGCCGTCCGCGCGTCGATGCACACGACGGGCGCAACCAGGCGATCGACGGCGATCTCGTCGACGTGCGCACCGCCGGGCGCAAAATGGGACGGCGCGTCGAGATGCGTGCCCGCGTGCTCGGGAAGGGCGAGCTCACGCGCGTACGAGCCGTCCGACGCGTACCCGGAGACGGTTGTCGCCGAGAAGGGCGTCGAGCCGGGCCAGAGGACGGTGGTCGGGCCGAGCGGCTGGGTCAGGTCGACGATGCGGTCGGGGGCGAGCGCCGTGGCGAGGTCGGTCATCGGTCCCGGAAGCACTCGGCAGTCGGCCCTTCGCAGCACCCGATCTTGAACCTGCACCGAGGGCACTGGAGCGTGGCGTGACGCCACTCCATCGGCGCGCCGCAGCGCCAGCACGGCTCCGTCGCCTCCTGCTCGGCCTGTCTCGGCGTCTCTGCGGGCAACGGCTGCACCGCCAATCGAGTCTAGGCTCGACGGAGGACGGGCTACGATGGCCGCGTTCTGGCGACGTGGCCGAGTGGTTAGGCAGAGGCCTGCAAAGCCTCGTACAGCGGTTCGAATCCGCTCGTCGCCTTCGTTACAAGCTCGCCCAAATCCCCTCGTGGAGATCGACGATGGCCGCGTCGTGGAGGGGTTGCGCTCGACCCAGCGACCAGCGCGGTCTGACCCGGCGGACAGGCGCAATTGTCGAGATGCGTGCTCGCGGTACGAATCGCGTGAGCAATCGATGAACGGGGGTAGCCTGGCTCGCGATTAGCGCGTTGTTGGACCCGAACGGCATCGTCTTGGCCGTGGTCGCCAATTGGGAGGTCGTCAGATGAGCTCGCGGATCGGTCGTCGTCTGGTTGTTGGGCTGGTTGCAGTCGGGTCCTTGCTTGCCACCGTGGCGCTCCCGGTGGCGCGCTCGGCCGGTGGAGAGGACGAGTGTGGGATCCCGACCGCGCGGCCGTTGTGGATCGAGTACGGCGAGGGCTCGGTGCCGGTCGCGGTCCGCGACGTGTTCATGCGGCCGGGCGTGGTCGTCGGGGCGAGCGGGACGTTTCTTCCCGGGCAATACCGCGCCAAGGGCGCAAAGACGACCTACTGGGTGCTCAAGCTCCCGGGCCTCGTCGGCAGCCCGGAGGCGCCGGCCGACCCGTCGACGATCGAGAAGGCCGCGCAGAAGACGTACAACCTTGCCGTCAAGTCGACTCAGTGCCAGACGCCCATCATCGCGCTCAACGAGCTCGCGGGCCCGGGTGCCCCGGTGCCGTGGACCGCGTCGGTGCGCCAGTATCGCCAGAACGTCCTCGCGCTCATGAGGGGTCTCGTGGCACGCGGCGCGAAGCCCGCGCTGCTCGTGCACGGGAACCCCGTCACCACGGGCGAGGCGGCCGGATGGTGGAAGGACGTCGGCGCAACCGGCGACGTCGTCTACGAGGCGTACTACAACGCGCAGAACGTCTACAAGCTCGGCCGGATCGTTGGCCCCCGTCGGATCAGGCTGGGGATGCGCAGCATCATTCGGACGTTCTCCGCGCTCGGGATCCCGAAGGAGCGGCTCGGTCTGATGCTCGGCTTCCAGGTCGCCCCGGGCAAGGCAGGACGGGAGGGACTCCAGCCGAGCCAGGCCTGGTACCGGTTCGTGAAGTGGAACGCGCTCGCCGCGCGCCAGGTCGCGACCGAACAGGGTCTCTCGAAGATCTGGTCGTGGGGCTGGGGGAACACCGGCGGCCCGCCCAGCGTCGACCCGGACAAGCCGAATGCCGCCTGCGTCTACCTCTGGGCGCGCGACCAGAAGCTCTGCGACGGTCCCGCTGCGGCCGGTGCCGGCTTCGACCGCTCGCTCGTCGAGGGCGCCATCGTGATCCCCTCGGGGATCACCTGCATCTCCGTGCTCGGCAAGTTGCCGACGAAGTCCGTCGACGACCTCGCGCGGCTGACCAAGAGCCGTCAGGTTGCGGTGGATGCGCTGTTCGCTCGCGCTGCTCTCGCCAAGCGGTACCCGGTCGACCCTGCCGCGATCGACGCAGTCGAAAACGAGGCGATCGCGCGTGACTTCGGTGGCGACCGCGACGCCTACCTGGCCGAGCTGACCACGCGCAAGACGAGCCGCGCGATCGCCCGCGCGGTGATCGCCGACGAGCTGCGACGCCAGGCGATGGCCGCTGCAGCGGCACCCGGTTCGACGGCGCTCGGGATCGCAGCGGACACTTCGACCGTGGCGATCGACACCGCGACGTGCCTCGAGGACCTCGTCCCCGGAACGGGTGACTTCCCACGGAGCGACCGACGCGAGATCGGCGCGATCCCGCTGCCCGCGCTCCTGCCGTTCCTCTTCGACGACACCACGCCCCCGGCGACGCCGGTCGCGACGACGACGCAGGTCGGATCGACAGTGGTGGTCGACTGGCCGGATGGGGTCGAGGCCGACCTGGCTGGATACCAGGTGCTCCGGACCACCGACCCCGCCGTGCCACCCGTGCTGCTCACGAAGACGCTCCTCACGCGCTCGACGTTCACAGACCTCGAGACCCTGCCCGCCGGGGTGACGCGGACATACATCGTCCGGGCGGTCGACACGTCGGGGAACGTGTCGCCCTGAGCGGCCAGCCGCGGCACAATGGCGGATGTGGGGGCCGGGCCCGCCGATCCGATCGAGTATGCGAGAGATCTCGAGCGGCTCGACGCCGAGATCGAGGCCGCCACGCGGCTGATCCGCGACCTTGCCGACCGGGTCACGAGCCTCCGCGCGCAGGTCGCCTCGCTGGCGGCCGCGCTTGCGGCGCTACCCGTGGAGCGTGAGGCCGCCGAGCACGCCAGGGCCCGTGCCGCCGAGGAGCAGCGTGACGCTCGGCTCCTCCTGGACGAGGCGACAGCGCGAGTTGCGCAGCTCGAAGCGTCGCGACGGCGCAAGCAGGACGAGCTCGACCAGGCCCAGCGTGAGCTGCGTCGCGCCCACGAGGAGCTCGACGATGCGGTCTCACGCGAGGCACGCGCCGACGCCCGACTCTCGCAGGTCGACGACGACGAGCGAGCGCTGCGCGCAGCGGAGGAGGGTGTCGTTGTCGAGGCGCATGCGCTCGCGACCTCGTTGCAGGGCGCGCCGAGGGTCGCAACGCTGCGCGCCGGGCCGACCGGCGACACGCTCGCCGAGATCGAGGAATGGGCCGGTGGCGCGCGCGCGGCACTGGTCGTTGCCCGCGGCGTGATCGACACCGAGCGCGAGCGGCTCGTTCTCGAGGCGAATGCGCTCGGCGCAGCCGTGCTCGGCGAGAGCTTCGGGGGTGCGAGCGTCGCGAGCGTCCGCGCCCGGATCGAGGCCGCGGCGGCCGCCACCGACAGCTGAGCATCCGCGCTACGCGGTTACGGGAAGCGCGAGCTCGTCGGATCGAGGTCGTACGCGCCGCCGTCGTCGCATCCGCGTGGAAGCGCGTACGCGGCCCGGACGACGTTGCGCTCCGCGAGCGCCGACGCGAACCGAGCGCGCATCAGCCTGGCAGCGCGGTCCTCGGGCAGGCCGAGCCGGCGGCCGAGGTCGACACCGACCTGCAAGGCACGGCACTCGGTGACGCCTTCGTCGAGCTCGCCGCCCAGGTGCACGGCCTCGTGCGCGAGCACGAGGATCGCCTCCCCGGCCCGGTCGTCGGCCACGTGATGGCCGACACGGAGGTCGTCGATCGCACGGCAGATCGCAGGATCGAGGAACGCGATGCCGCGCCCGGGGAACGCGACCCCGAGTGCGTCGCTGCGCGCGCCCGTGAACGCGTAGTCCCGGTCGCACTGCACGATCACCGGTCGACGTGCGATCCGACTGCTCTGTGCGCGAATCAAGCGCAGGGTGGAGGTCTGCGAGGCGGCGTCGAGACCGTCCCAGGTTCGTGAGTCGTCGACGTGGAGGGTGACGACCAGCAGCACCGCCGCGACGGCTGCCGTCGCGAGCGCTGCCGGCCACCGACGTGGTCCTGGCGCCCGCGCGGGGGGTGGGATCCAGCGCGCGCCGTCGTCGTCCTCGATCAGCGTCCCCCAGCCGAGATCGGCGTCCTCGGCGCCAGGCGCGCGCGTGGTGCCGTGAGACACACGCGGGCCGCGCGGCTCGCGCAGTCCTCGCACGAGGAACTCGAGCTCGGTCGCGGCCAGGATCGCAAACGCGAGCCACCAGGGCACGACGCCCTGCAGCGTCGGGGAGAAGAGCCAGGCGACGACGAACGCGAGCGCAACGAGCCGGAGGGTGACCTGGCCGCGGTGTCGATCGAGCCGCACACGTCGAGGGTAGAGGTAGAGTCGCGCGATGCTGGACCCGCAGCGGCGTTGGCGTGAGCTGGGTCTCCCCGACAAGCCGGACTACACGGGGCTGCTGACCTACTCGGGTGTCGGCTACACAGAGGATCCCGCGGAGCTCGACGGGGTCGACGTCGCGATCGTCGGTGCGGCCACCGACGACCTGGTGTCCGACCGGCCCGGGACCCGCTTCGGGCCGCGCGCGATCCGGTCGGCGAGTTGCCCTCCAGGTCCTCACCTGGAGGCGGGCATCGACTGGTCGTCGACGCTGCGCGTGGTCGACTACGGCGACGCCCCGATCGTCCCCTCCGACCCGGTCGGGTCGCACGCTGCGATCGAGGCGCTCGTCCGGCAGGTCGCCGAGGCAGGGGTCGTCCCGATCGTCCTCGGCGGCGACCACTCGATCGCCGAGCCCGACATCGTCGGCGTCGTCGCGGTGCACGGCCCTGTCGCGCTCGTGCACTTCGATACCCACACAGACACCGGAGCCGAGGTGTTCGGCGTCGAGCACTCGCACGGGACGCCGATGTATCGGCTCGTCCGTGACGGGCGCGTCGACGGCTCGCGCTACGTCCAGATCGGGCTCCGCGGCTACTGGCCCGGGCCAGAGGAGTTCGCCTGGCAGGCAGAGCACGGGATCACGAGCTTCTTCATGCACGACGTGCACGAGCGCGGGATCCGGGCGATCGTCGACGAGACCGTCGCGATCGTGAGGGATGCGCCGACGTTCCTGTCGGTGGATGTCGACGTGCTCGATCCGGCGTTTGCGCCGGGAACGGGGACGCCAGAGCCGGGTGGCATGACCTCGCTCGACCTCCTCTGGGCGTGTCGTGAGATCGCGCGCCGGGTTCGGCTCGTCGGTGTGGATGTCGTCGAGGTGATCCCGACGGGGGTCGGCTCGGCCGACATCACGGCGCTCGTCGCAGAGCGGGTCGTCCGCGAGACGCTGACCGGGATCGCGCTTCGTCGAGCGCCGGCGGCGTGAACCGCTACAGCGCCGACGGGCGCTCGATCGGCTGCGGGCAGAGCCAGAACTGCCTGTCCGACGTGACGCTCTGGACGGTGCAGTTGTCCCTCGTCAGCGACGGATAGCCCGTCAGAGCGCCCTCCCGACACGACCACCACTGTCCGCCCTTGCCGAGCGGCGTCGGGGCGAGCTCGCAGCCGCCGACGAAGCCCGCCCGCTCGAACCAGTGCGCTTGCTGGGCGTACGCGAGCAGCCCGACGAGAGCGGCGGCGACGAGGATTGTCTTGATCAGCACCATGGCAGAGGCTCCTTGGGGTGATATCGGCGTCGCGGTCGCCGCCCTTGAGGTTCCTCTCCGGTCACGCCCGGCCCCGGGGTAGAGTCGCCGCCGTGACTGCGGTCGTGATGGACGGAAAAGCCCTTGCCGAGCGGCTTCGCGCCGAGGTCGCGCTCGAAGTCGCGGATCTGGGGCACGTGGGCCTGGCGACGGTGCTGGTCGGCGACGACCCGGCATCGCACGTGTACATCGCGGCCAAGCATCGCGCCGCCACCGAGGCGGGAATCGAAGCCCGTGACGTCCGCCTGAGCGCGGACACGTCCCAGGCGGACGTGCTCGCGGTCGTCGACGAGCTCAACCACGACGAGAGCGTCGACGGGATCCTCGTCCAGCTCCCCCTGCCCTCGCAGGTCGACGAGACGACGGTGACCTACGCGGTCGAGCCGATGAAGGACGTCGACGGGTTCCACCCCCTCAACGCGGGCAACCTCTACCTCGGGACGCCGATCCACGTGCCCGCGACCCCGGCCGGCTGCATGGAGCTGCTGCGCGCCTACGACGTCGATCCGGCCGGCAAGGAGGCGGTGGTGATCGGGCGCAGCGAGATCGTCGGCCGCCCGGCCGCGCTGCTCCTGCTCCACGCCAACGCGACCGTGACGGTATGCCATTCGAAGACGGCCGACCTCGGCGCGCACGTGCGCCGCGCGGACATCGTCGTCGCCGCGGTCGGACGACCGGGGATCGTCACCGCTGAGATGGTGAAACCGGGTGCTGCGGTGCTCGACGTCGGGCTGACGCGCACGGACGAGGGGATTCGCGGCGACGTCGACGCCGGTGTCGCCGAAGTGGCGGGGTTCCTCACGCCGATGCCGGGGGGCACAGGCCCGATGACGATCGCCATGCTGCTCCGAAGCACGTTGACCGCCGCCCGCTACCGGCGCGGCGAGCTTGCCTTTCCGGGCGCCTGACAGCTAGGTTTCCCGCGTTTCGTGTCAGCGGTGTCGCTTTCGGGTGGCACAGAGGTCGTAGGAGGAACGTTCGTTGTCTGACGTAGAGACAGGCACCGTCAAGTGGTTTTCGAACGAGAAGGGTTTCGGCTTCATCGCACGCGAGAGCGGTGATGACGTCTTCGTCCACTTCTCCGCGATCACCATGGAGGGCTACAAGACCTTGACGGAGGGCCAGAAGGTGGAGTTCGAGGTCGTGCAGGGCCCGAAGGGTGCTCAGGCCGCGAACGTCACGGCCCCCGCAGCGTAGGCACGCGAAGAGATCGCGTTCGGCGGCGGGCCTCCGAGGGGGCCCGCAGTCGTTCTGAGAGGATGGACCCGGATGGCAATCACACGAGATCAGGCCGAGCACGTGGCGCGCCTCGCGCGGCTCGAGCTCGGCGAGGACGAGCTGGCACGGCTCACCGAGGAGCTCGGCGCGATCCTCGACGCGGTCTCGAAGGTCGCCGAGCTCGATCTCGAGGGCGTACCGCCGACCTCGCACCCGCTCGCCGTCGTGAACTCCTGGGCCGACGACGAGCCCGAGCCGTCGCTACCGCTCGACGACGTTCTCGCAAACGCCCCCTCGGTCGAGGGCACCCTGTTCCGCGTGCCGCCGACCGTCTGACGTGAGCACGGTCGTGGACACACTCCGGCTGAGCGCGGAGGAGGCGATCGGGCTCGTCGAGCGCGGCGAGGTGACCGCCGCCGAGCTCCACGAGGCTTACCGGAGTGCGATCGACGAGCGCGACGGTGAGCTCCACGCGTTCCTGCGCACCGTCGAGTACGACGGTGGCACAGGCATCCCGATCGCGCTGAAGGACGTCATCTCCACGAAAGGGGTCGAGACGACCGCCGGCTCGCGGATTCTCGAGGGGTACCACCCGGTGTTCGACGCGACCGTCACGGCCCGGTGCAAGCGGTCAGGGCTCACGTTGCTCGGCAAGACGAACACCGACGAGTTTGCGATGGGCTCGTCGACCGAGAACTCGGCCTTCGGTCCCTCGCGCAACCCGTGGGATCCCGCGCTCGTGCCCGGCGGCTCCGGCGGCGGTACGGCGGCGGCGGTCTCCGCCGGTCTTGCCCCGTGGGGGTTGGGCTCGGACACCGGCGGCTCGATCAAGCAGCCATCGGCGCTGTGCGGGAACGTCGGCCTCCGACCGACGTACGGGACGGTCTCGCGGTACGGGGTGGTCGCGTTCGCGTCGAGCCTCGACCAGGTCGGCCCGGTCGCAAAGACGGTTCGCGACGTGGCGCTGCTGTACTCGATCATCTCGGGCCGTGACCAGTCGGACTCGACGACGGTCGAGCTTCCCGAGCCGGTGTCGCTGCCCACCGGCGAGAGCCTCGCCGGCACCACCATCGGCGTCCCGCGACAGCTGGCCGACCTCGCGGCGATCGAGCCCGGTGTGCGCGCGGCGTTCGAGGCCGCGCTCGACCTCGCCCGCGAGCTCGGCGCGGAGGTGGGCGAGTGCGATTTGCCGCTCTCGTTCGACTACGGGATGCCGTGCTACTACCTGATCGCGCCCGCCGAGGCCTCGTCGAACCTCGCCCGGTACGACGGCGTCCGCTACGGCCCCAGGGTCGACGCGGACAGCTACCGCGAGATGGTCGAGCGCACCCGCGACCTCGGCTTCGGGCCCGAGCCGAAGCGCCGGATCATGCTCGGAACCTACGCGCTCTCGGCGGGCTACTACGACGCCTACTACGGCCAGGCACAGAAGGTGCGGACGCTCATCGTCCGAGAGCACGCCGAGGCCTTCTCGCGCTTCGACGCGATCGCGACCCCGACCTCGCCGACGGTGGCCTTCCCGCTCGGCGACAAGGCGGCAGACCCACTCGCGATGTACGCCTGTGACGTGCTCACGATCCCCTCGTGCCTCGCCGGCCTGCCAGGGCTGAACGTCCCGTGCGGGCTGTCGAACGGGCTGCCCGTCGGGCTCCAGTTGATCGGGCCGCAGTTCGGCGAGAACACCCTGTTCGCGGCAGGGCATGCGCTCGAGCGCGCGATCGGCTTCGACACCGTCCCGGAGCGGCTGCGGTCATGAGCTGGGAGCCCGTCATCGGCCTGGAGATCCACGCGCAGCTCAAGACACGGACGAAGATGTTCTGTCGCTGCCCCGTGGGCTTCGGCGCGGACGAGAACACCCAGACGTGCCCGGTGTGCCTCGGTTTTCCCGGCGCGCTTCCCGTCCCGAACCGGGTCGCGCTGGAGTGGACGCTCAAGCTCGGGCTGGCGCTCGGCTGCGAGATCGCCCCGCGTTCGGTGTTCGCCCGCAAGAACTACTTCTACCCGGACCTGCCAAAGGGCTATCAGATCTCACAGTACGATCTACCATCTTGCATAAATGGCAATATGCTAATACCGACAAGCGATGATGACGAGGTGATCGGGATCGTCCGAGCGCACCTCGAGGAGGACGCTGCCAAGACCGTGCACGTCGGTGGCCAGACCGGGAGGATCGGTGGTGCCTCGGCGAGCCTCGTCGACTTCAACCGTGGCGGGACGCCGCTCGTCGAGATCGTCACCGCCCCCGACATCCGTTCCTCGGAGCAAGCGCGGCGATTCCTCCAGCTGCTGCGCCAGACGATCGTCGAGCTCGGGATCTCCGACGCCGAGATGGAGAAGGGCACGCTTCGCGTGGACGCGAACGTCTCGGTGCGGCCCACCGGCTCCGACGAGCTGCGGACGCGCTGCGAGATCAAGAACATGAACTCGTTCGCCCACATCGCAAAGGGGATCGACGCCGAGGTCGCGAGGCAGGTCGAGCTCTGGGAGTCGGGTGGCGTCGTCGAGCAACACACGTTCGACTACGACGTCGCGCACAACCGCCTCACCGCGCGGCGCACGAAGGAGGAGGCGGACGACTATCGCTACTTCCCCGACCCGGACCTCGTCCCCGTCGAGCCTTCCGAGGAGCTCGTCGCCCGGCTTCGGACGGAGCTTCCCGAGCTCCCCGGGGCACGGATCAGGCGGATCGAGCAACGGCTCGACCTCGACCGCGCGACGGTGCTCGTCACGGGAGGGCTCGACGGGCTGTGGGAGCAGACCTGCGCCGCGGGAGCCGATCCCGTCGCTGCGGCCAACGTGATCGCCAACAACCTCGTCGGTGCGGGGGTGCCGATCGACGCGGTCGACGGCTCCGAGCTCGCCAAGCTCGTCGAGGCGCGGGACCGAATCCCGCGTCAGGTGCTCGACGAGGCGTTCGCACAGATCGCCGACCCCGGGTTCACGGCCGAGCCCTACCTTGCCCAGGAGGCCGTGTCGGACGTCACCGAGCTCGAGCCGATCGTGGTCGCGGTGATCGATGCGAGCCCGGATCAGGTGGCCGCCTATCGAGGTGGCAAGGAAGGGCTGCTCGGCTTCTTCGTCGGTCAGGTGATGAAGCAGACCGGAGGCGCCGCCGACCCCAGGGTCGTCAGCGAGCTCGTTCGCGCAAAGCTCACACCCTGACGGCGGGCTCCCTCGCCTACCATTAGCGCAGTGGGCCGACGGCTGATCGCCTGGGTCTTGACGCTGCCGGTTGCCGCCGCCGGTGTGCTCGTCGCGCACGACCTCGCGTACCGGCTGACGGGCGTCGCCGGTGGGCCGACACACGCCTACCTCGCGCACGCGCCGCAGGTGCTCGCGATCCTCGTCCTGTTCGGGGTCTTCGCGTTCGCCTTCCAGGCGCGCGGCGGCTCGCCGTCGGCTGCGCCCTTCGCGCTGCTCTCGATGGGCGGGTTCGTCGTGCAGGAGCACGTCGAGCGAGTGGTGCACGACGGGGCGCTGCCCTTCCTCCTCACCGAGCGGACGTTCCTGCTCGGGCTCCTTCTCCAGGTGCCGGTCGCCGTGGCCTGCACGTGGATCGTCCGGCGCGTGCTCGGCGCGCTCCGTGCGCCCGCCCGCCGCTCGCCACCTCGCATCTCACGCCTCCGCCTCGCGCTCGCCGTGCCCTGCGTCGAGGCCGCGTCCGCGCTCGCCCCAGCGGGTGGGAAGAGGAGCAGGGCCCCACCGCTCGACCTCGGTCGGTGACCCTCGAGCCGTCGCCGACGGCTCAGCTCCCACCTGCATGGAGGTCGACATGAAGAAGCTCCTGATGGTCTGCGCGGTAGCGATCGCAGCGATCGCCGTCGTGCCCGTCGCCACGGCGGCAACGCCCCCGAAGGTGATCACGATCAAGGTCGTCAACGGCCGTCCCGTTGGCGGGATCGTGCGCCCCAGCGTCAAGCGCGGCACCGTCGTCCGCTTCGTCGTCACGACGAACAAGGGCAGCGAGCTCCATCTCCACGGCTACAACATCGAGCGCGTGCCGAAGCAGGGGAAGGCCGTGATCCAGTTCACGGCGAAGATCCCCGGTCGGTTCGAGCTCGAGCTCCACGATCCGGACGCGCTCCTCGCCAACTTGACGGTGAAGCCCTGAGCCTGCCGCCACGGCTCGTCGCACATGGGATCGGGGGGGTCCAGGACCTCCCCGTTCCCGCGTGGCTGTTCTACTGGGGTGCGGCGGTCGTCCTCGTCGTCTCGTTCCTCCTGCTCGGGTCGCTCTGGAAGCGACCCCTGCTCGAGCAGCATCGGCTCGGCATGGCCGTTCCGGGATTGCTCTCCCGGCTCGTCCTCGGGCCGGTGCGGATCATCGTCCAGGTGATCTCGGTCGGGATGTTCGTCCTCGTCTGCGCGACCGCGCTCTTCGGTGACACCGACCCGTTCGCCAACCTCGCGCCGACCTGGGTGTACGTCGTGTTCTGGATCGCGATCCCGATGGTCTCGGTCGTGCTGGGCAACGTGTGGCGCGCGCTGTCGCCGTGGCGCGCGATCGCGGACGCCGCCGTCTGGGTCTGGGAGCGCAGCGGCCGTGAGGCGCGACCGCTGGCCGCGTATCCGGAGCGGGCCGGTCGGCTGCCGGCGGCGGTGGCGCTGTTCGGGTTCGTTGCGCTCGAGCTGGCGTACTCCGATCCGTCGGACCCCCGTGCGCTGGCGCTCGCGATCGGGATCTACACGTACGTCGCGCTGTTCGGAATGGCTGCGTTCGGGCGCGAGACGTGGGAGTCCCACGGGGAGGGCTTCGCCGTGCTGTTCGGGTACCAGGCCAGGATCGCACCGCTGCACGCAGTCGACGGTCGGATCCGCGTCCGGTGGCCGGTAACCGGGTTGGCAGGCCCGGATCACGTGCGGGGGAACGGTGCTGTTCCTCTCCGTCGCACTCGGCTCGGTGCTGTTCGACGGGTACTCCCGGACGACGAGGTGGCAGGACCTCTCGGCCTCGGTCGAGGGCAGGTTCATCATCGACCACCCAACGCTCGGGGAGCTCGCCGTCACAGGCCTGAACGTCGCCGGAATGGTGGTGCTGATCTGCGCTGTAGGGCTCGCATACCTCGGCGCGTGCGCGATCGCCGCTCGTCAGGTCGACGCTCCGAGGTCGCTGGCACCCGAGTTCGTCCTGTCGCTCGTCCCGATCTCGTTCGCGTACGTCGTCGCCCACTACTTCTCACTACTCGTGATCCAGGGTCAGTTCGTCGTTCCGCTCCTGTCCGACCCGTTCGGGCGCGGATGGGACCTGCTCGGCACCGCGAGCGTGTTCCCGAACCTGACCGTGCTGTCGCCGAATACGGTCTGGTACGTCCAGGCGGGTGCGCTCGTGATCGGGCACGTCGCAGGGCTCGCGATCGCGCACGACCGCGCCATAACCGTGTTCCGTGACCGGTCTGCGGCGCTGCGCTCCCAGTACGCAATGCTCGCGCTCATGGTGGTCTACACGGTCGGCGGTCTGTGGGTGCTCTCCCGCGGATGATCGCCCACCACACGAGCACGGTGTCGTTCTGGGTCGAGGTCGCCGTCGCGGTGGTGACGGTTGGGCTGCTCGGGGCGATCTGGCTGCGGGAGCGGCGACGCCGTGCGGCCCGCTCCGACCGGCGCGGGAAGGCGGCGATGCGGGACTAGGCGCAGGGTCAGCGAGGTGTGACGAAGCCCGCGTACAGCAGGATCGCCGTCACGAGCGCGAACGCGCTCGTCCCGATCACCCCGAGACCGGCGAGCGTGCTCCCGGCCGCGGCGACGGCGACCCCGCCGATCACGAGGCCGTCGCCGAGCGGCCGACGGCGCAGTCCCCGGACCGCGACCACGATCACAGCGAGGGTGCCGAGGACATTCGCCACGACCGCTAGCAGTCGGGCCGGAACGAACGCCAGGTGTGCCTGTGCTTCGGGGATCGCATGGCCGCTCACCCCGGCCGTCAACGGAACCGAGACGGCGACGCCGACCGCGAGCCCGACATACGCGAGCATCACCGGGGTGACGAGCCGGGCACCGACGCGCAGGAGCGATCCGGCACCGAGCAGCGGGGCGGTGAGCAGGCCCCCGAACAGGTAGTACGCCCGGAAAGAGCGATCGTCCCAGCCTGCGGCCGCACCCCAGGCGATCGCCGCCGATGCGAGCGCGAATGTCCCCAGCGAGGCTGCCCACGCGAGAAACGACGATTCGGCGCGCGCCGTGCCACGGCGGAACAGTGACGCTGCGAGCCGGGCAGACACGATCGCCGCCGCAAAGGGACGAGGACGTCCACGGCGGCCACTGTAGTCTCGTCGGCAAACCTCGACACCCGTTTCACGTCCCAGCTCACGGGTACGCTTGTCAATCGCCTGCGTCCAATGGAGGAGCGCATGATTGGTCGAGCTGGGACGGCAATCGCGGTCGTCGCTGCGGCCGCGCTCGGGGCTACGGCCATGGCGAGCGGGAGCGGCTCCCCGGGGCATGCGGCGCAGGCCTGGAACGTGCTTCCGCCCGGCGAGGCGGGTGGTGTCCAGTTCACCCGCAACTCGACCGATCAGGCTGCACTCTACGACGCGCTGACACCGCTCCAGGATCGGGTCACGAGCGCAACCCTGGCGAAGGCGTTCAAGCCCGCTCCGCTCGGGCTCGGGCAGGGAAAGGCCGTCACGACGGAGCGACCGAGGGCCGGTCTCGTCATCCAGCGCGACCGCTGGGGCGTGCCGCACATCACGGGCAAGCGCGACGTCGACGTCGCGTTCGGGGCCGGCTGGGCGACGGCACAGGACCGCCAGCTGATCATGGAGCTGCTCCGTGGACCAGGCCGACTCGCGGCGCTCGACGCGCCAGGGATCGACCCGTTCGCGCTCGCGCTCCAGGGCAAGACGTTCGTGCCCAGCGCGGAGACCGAAACCCGCCTGACCCGTCAGCTCGACCTGCTGGCACGGCGCGGCGCGGAGGGCCGGCGGGCTGTTCGCGTGATCGACGCGTACATCGCCGGGATCAACGGCTGGTACCGGCGCGCAGGGCTCCAGATCGCGCCGTGGACACGTGCCGACGTCGTTGCCGTGGCCGGCCTCATCGGCGGTCTCTTCGGTGCGGGCGGAGGAGACGAGGCTCGAAGATCACAGTTCCTCGCGGCGCTCCAGCGGCGGCTGGGGGCCGAGGACGGCCGCCGTGCCTGGGAGGACCTCCGATTCCGCAACGACGTCGAGGCGCGAACCGCCTCCACCAAGGCGACCCCGTACCCGACCGAGATGACGAGCGAGCTCGGCAACGTCGTGATCGACGCCGACAGCATCCGGGCCCCCGGAGGGCCGGTGACGCAGGTGGTCGCGCGTCCGGCGCTC